>NZ_CP107960.1:0-2979682 GCF_036077095.1 Streptomyces sp. NBC_00376
CGCCGCCGCTACGCGGCGGAAGACGACAACGCACCCGTGCGTTGTTCCCGGACTTCGTCCGGGTTGCCGGTCCACTCCGTGGCCCGGTCAGTCAACTTCGTTGATTGCGGCTCGGATCGCTCCGCGATCCGGGTGGCGGGCCATGAGTTGGGGGTGGTCTTGCTGGGATGTTCGGTGACGGGTCGTGAGGACCGGGGCTTCCTGCCCGTTCTCTGGTCCCTTGAGTCCCTGTCAGGAGGGTTCAGGGGCTGGCAGGGGCGGTCCTGCGCAGATGACAGACTAGCGGTTCGGAAACACTTCTACTGTCGGTGTGCGTCACTCTTAATGCCCAGCTAGATTAAGGAGTGGGAGCCGACACCCTGCCGCTGTCCCTGGGGTCGATTGTCTGTGCTTGGTTGTCGCTGAAAAATGCATGTTGCTGCACAGGGATCCGGGTCTTTTCTGGCTTGGAAATATGTCTGAAGCGGTTGAGGAGAGGAAGTTCTGGTGACGCTGAAGGAGTTGTTTCCGCATCAGGTGGAGGCGGTCGACGCGGTTCTGAGGGGCTTGCAGACGCCTGCGAGCGGGCACCTGCCGGCCGAGGGGCTGCGGACCCAGGTGATCGCCGCGACCGGCTCCGGGAAGACCCTGATCGCCGTCGCGGCCGCCGAGAAACTCGGCGCGCGGCATGTCCTGGTCCTGGTGCCGACACTGGATCTGCTGACCCAGACCGCGGCCGCATGGCGGGAAGGAGGCCGTACAGGGGCAATGGTCGGGGTCTGCTCTCTCCGGGCCGACGACTCCGACGGTGTGCCGTGCACGACCGACCCTGGCGAACTCGTCTCCTGGGTAAGGGGGCTGGAGCGGGTCACGGTGTTCGCCACGTACGCCGCCGTCGGACTCGGCATCCTCCAGAACGCCCATACAGTCGGCCTTGGTGCGTGGGACCTGATGGTCGTCGACGAGGCGCACCGCACCAGTGGGTACGCGGGTAAGCCGTGGGCCGCGGTGCACGACCAGGTGCGGATCCCGGCGACCCGCCGTTTGTACATGACCGCCACGGCCCGGATCTGGGAAGCGCCCGAGCATGCTCAGGGTGGTGAGTCGGGTGAGCCGCGGTTGATCGCGAGCATGGATCCGGGGTCGCGGGTGTTCGGGCCGGTGGCGTACAAACTGACGCTCTCACAAGCTGTGAGCCGGGGCCTGGTGGCCCCGTACCAGGTGGTGTGCGTCGACATCTCCGACCCTGAGTTCCATCAGCTGCGCGAGGAAGCCGGGTACGGGTCGGACGCCGCACGCGGGGCACGGCTCGCGGCGCTGCAGACCGGGCTCGTGACCGCGGCCGCCGAGGAGAACCTGCGGAAGGTGTTGACGTTCCACAGCCGGGTCAGTGAAGCCGAAGCCATGGCCACCGGTGTGGTGGATGCGGCCCGGAAGCTGTGGGAAGACGATCCGCGACGCTATCCGGAGCCGGAGCGGGTATGGGCCGACTGGCTGTATGGCGAACACTCGCCCGCCCACCGGCGGGCTGTGCTGGAGGAGTTCGCCTCCGACACCATCGAGAACCAGGGTCAGGCGCAGGGTCAGGCGCAACTGGTCGAGGGTGGCGTCGAGGGGCGCAGCAGGGATGGCAGGGGCGGCGGGCACGGCAGGAGTGGGCAGCGGTCGGGGAAAAGGCCGGTGCCGGCGGCGTTGCGGGTGCTGAGCTCGGTGAAGGTGCTGGGCGAGGGTGTCGATACGGCGAATTGTGATTCCGTCGCTTTCTGTGATGCGCGGGGGTCGATGATCGATATCGTGCAAATGGTCGGACGTGCCCTGAGAATCAAGCCTGGTCAAGGGAAAATTGCTTCTCTGATTGTTCCGGTATTCCTCGCTCCGGGTGAAACACCGGACGAAATGCTGACCTCGGATGCCTATGGAGCCCTGGCGAAGGTTCTCTCAGCGCTGCGGGCGCACGACACCGAAACGATCGAGCACCTGGCGGATCCTCGTGTCCGGAGTGGGAGTTGGCTCCCGGAGGGTGCCGAGGTAGGCGAGGCGGTAGCTGAGCGGGAAGTGTCGGAGGGTGAGCGGGGACCGAGCACGCCTGCGCAGGAGCTGCTGAAGTTCAGCACGCCCCGGGATCCTGCGTTGCTGGCGCGGTTCGTGAAGCTGCGGGTGATCGAGCCGGAGAACACGTTCTGGCGGCGTGGTATCCAGGCATGCGTTCGGTATGTGAAGGAGACCGGGGCAGGGCAGTTGCGGGTGCCGTACGACTACGTCACCCCTGATGACTGGGTGCCGGCCGGGTTCCCGCTGGGGACCTGGCTCGCCGACCAGCGGAAATCCCACAAAGTGGGGCGTCTGGATGCGGGGCGGGTGGAACAGCTCGATGGGCTGGGGATGGTGTGGTCCCATCAGGACGTTGCGTTCGAGGAAGGCCTCACAGCCGCCCGCGCCTGGGCGGCCGTGCACGGTCACCTGTTGCCGCCCGTCACCGCGGTCTGGGACGGATACCCGGTCGGGACCTGGACCAAGAACCAGCGATTCGCCGCCCGGACCGCGGACACGAACGCGGAACGCCGTGAGGCCGGCCTGGCTGTCGAGAGCAGTGCGGGTGCGTCGACCGAGGCACGGCGCGCAGCGCTGGACGAGATCGACCCGGGATGGTGCCCGGTATGGGACACCGGGTGGCAGCGGTGCTTCCGGCTCATCCAGAACCTCCTCCAGGACGGCGGGGCCCTGCCGGTGACGGCCGACAAAGTGATCGTGCAAGGAGAAGACCTCGGAAGGTGGGTCACCGCGCAGCGGCACGGGTGGGAACAGCTCCTGCCCGCACAGCAATGGCTCCTGGAAAACGTCCTCGGAATCGAACCCGCCGAAGAGACAGAACGGCCGGTGAAACGGACGCAGGACACCATGTGGGCCCTCAACCTCGCAGCGGCACGGCAGTACCACGCCCGGGAAGGACACCTACGCGTACCCCGCAAACACGTCGAACACCTGGAAGGAGCAGCAGAGGGGACGACGGGCCCAGCAAGCCGTCAAGCAGGCGCTGGAGAGCCTGTGACCGTACGGCTGGGCACCTGGCTCGACAACGTCCGCAAACGCGCCCACAAGCTCACCGAGCAACGCCACGCAGACCTCGATCAGCTTGGTATGCGCTGGTAGGCGAGGGCGTGCAGGAACCGTCCTTTGACCGGACGGGACTGTTCCTCGCTGTTCTGCCGGACACCCTGATACCGCACGGGCCGGTCTGGGCGCCCGGGTAACAGCTGGAGGGGTGCAGGTGCCTGATGGTGACGGGGTTGTCCGTGCCGGCGGTGTGGTGCCTGGGGCCTTTCGTGTCGCTCCTCTTACTGGGGAGATGACATCGTCGCTGATCGGCCGCGTCGCGGCCCCTACGGGATGAACGCGAAAGCCCTGCGGTCTCGCTGGCGGTAGCGTGGTCCCCGGCCCCGGGCATGAGGACCGAAGTGTGCCGGCGAACGACAAAGGCGGTGCTGAACGCGGCGGTGGGACAACCGGATGCTGGTAGCAGCTATGCACACGATTCGACGGACACTCACAGTCGGGGCACGGCTCAGTGCCATCGAGGGTTCTCGCAACAATGTGCACCACACCGCACTCTGTGAACACCCGCTCCCGAGAACTGCGCTGAAGTGCGGAAACAGCACCGCTATGAGGTCATCACACCGCACCACGGTCCCAGATGACGCGACGTCGCCATGGAATTCCGCTGATCGTTCTCACGGCATGTGTGCCAGAACCCCCTTGAAGTGAACGAAGACAGGCGGGTCATGGTCGTCTCCCCGGACGCACGGTCATCGCATCCCGGGAGACTGAGCGGTCCAGATCGAGATCGTGACTGTCTGGGTTCACCGGCCTCCGTCGGCTCCCACATGGAACCTCGTCAGCGCGAAAAGGATCACGAGGTCGAGTGCCATGACAGGGATGGCCCAGGCCGGATAGTACGGAACGAACATGAACTGCGTGATCATGCTGATCCCCGTCACCGCCACACCGGCCCCGCGACCCCAGCTCTTGTTCGTCAGGATCGCCAGCCCGGCAACGACGAGCGCCACACCGACCACGAGGTGAATCACGCCCCAGGCCGTGAGATCGAACCGGTAGACGTAACGGGTCGAGACGGCGAACAGGTTGTCCTCTGCGATACCGGACGCACCCACGAGAATGCTGAGCGGCCCGCTGAGCATCAGCAGGGCCCCGGCTACCTGGGACGCACCGTCGATCCTCGCGCCGGACCCCTTGGGCCCTGGCGGTGTCTTATTCGGCATCGCTGTCATGGCCGTAGCCTTCCTGTTCGGTGCGGCCACCGACGCACACGGCCCGTGCGAAGACAGCCACGTTCCCCTGCCAGGATCCCCGCGATTCTCCGGTACCGCCACCGCGAAGAGACCGACAGATGCCGACACGGCCGCATGCGGGAACGACGTCCCCTCGACGCGCTCGGGCAGTGAGGGCAGGCCTCTCAACAGACGATCGGACCAAGGCGACTCACACCCGGCTAGTCCGACTGCGGGTCATCGACCCCGAGCGCGCCTACTTGCGGCGCGGGGTCGAGACGGCCGGGCGGTAGCTGCGGGAGCCCGGGAACGGTGTACCGCGGGCGGGCGCACGGCCAGCCCTGGCGGACGGACGTGCCGGGTGCGCAGACCCCGGCACGCGGCTTCGAAAGCGCGGAGGTTCCCGGCGTCAGTTCGGGTGTGGTGGCACTGAAGGCGCCACCGTCAGCACACTCCAGCTCTTCGACCTCACCCTGGCCCAGCACGTCGGCCTCACCGTGAGAGACAGCTCACCGCGCCCCACTCACGCTCACCCGGGACAGGGCTGATCATCGCGGTCGTAGTGATGACCGCCGGCGCGCACGACAACCAGGTGGGCACCGCGCTGCTGTCGAAGGATCTGGGGCGTGCCGCGGGCGCATCCTCGTCCGACCGGGTGATGGTCCACGCGTGGAGAGTGTCGGCGTTGGCGCGACCGGGAAACGTAGGCCACGCTCGTCGCGAAAGGGAGGCCCCAAAACGTGGCCGTGCGCTGCTTCGGATATCCGCGCCTCGCTCGCGACGGTGTGAAGTTCCTGATGCTCGTCGGGCGGACCGCTGCCACTGCGTGCTCCAGCGGTTCGGCCCCGGCTGGGAGTCCTGGTCCGAGCGCGCGGGCGGCTGCGACGATCACCGTCACGGAGAAGGAGTACTCAATGGCCCTCTCGCAGGCCCAGGTGGCCGCGGGGACCGTCACGTTCGTCGTGGACAACGCCGGCGCCCTGGCACACGCGCTGGCCGTCTCGGGGTCGGGTGTGTCCGAATCTCATACCTCGACCATCCCTCCTGGCGGCACGGCACGACTCACTGTCAACCTCCAGCCCGGCAGCTATGAGCTGTGGTGTCCCATCGACAAGCACAAGAAACTCGGCATGGACACCCACCTCCAGGTCGGCGGGAGCGGCCCGGCGTCCCCGGCGCCCGGCAGCGCCGCGGCGAGGGCGACCGGGCAGTAGCGATGGCTCCCGAACCCATTGACCGCCGCCACACGGTCACGCGTGTGCTGCTCCAAGTGGTGACCGCGGCCGCACTGGCCGTGAACGCCTACGTCCACGCCGACCTCGCCTCTGCCTTTGACCCGATCGGACAGCAGATCAGCCAAGGAACGCTGTTCCGCCTCGAAGCCGCCGCGGCGTCCCTGGCCGCGCTGCTGGTCCTACTTCTCGGTCGCCGGCGACCCGTGTGGGTGTTCGCCTTCCTGGTGTCCGTCTCCGCCCTGGGCGCCGTGCTGCTCTACCGGTACGTGAACGTGGGCACGCTCGGTCCGCTGCCGAACATGTACGAGCCAGCCTGGTGGCCGAAGAAGACCGCCAGCGCGATCGCCGAGGCCGTCGGCGCCGTGACCTCGCTCGCTGGCTTCCTGATCACCGGCCCGCCACGCTCTGCATCCTCTCAGGCCAGCGCTCCTCGGGGCGACAAGGCTGGCGGCGTGGGCGGCTGATCGCATGCCACGCCTCGCCCCGCGCACCGAATCCCGGCAGCTCCTGGGGGTGCTGTGGCTGCTGCTGCCCCTGGCGGTGACCGGCGGCCTCATCTGGTACGGCCTGGTGCACACCCCGGAGCACCGGCGCAGCCTATTCGGGGTGCAAGGCGACGCCGTCATCCTGCTCAAGGCCCAGCTGGGCAGCGCGCTGCTAGGCCTGGCGCTGATCCAGATGCTCCTCGCGCTGTGGATGTACGGCCGACTGCCCGGCGGCAGAGAATGTGTGAAAATGTGACGTATAGGCACATTGCTGAAGACAGGTGAGAGGAGTGCATCATGATCGCCAAGCTGCTTCGCAAGCTGTTCTTCACGCGCAACTACGGTGCGTACGGGGTCCACGACTGGGGTACGTCCGCCGACAAACTGTGACCGCACTGCCGGCGGGTGCTCCCGGGCGCCCGCCGGCTCCTGGCCATGCTGCCGGCGATACGGGCCTGGACAGGTACGAGCGTCAGGGGCGATCTCATGGGCCGAATGGATGAGCCGCCACGCTTGCCCGGAGGAGGCTTCGCGGCCTGGAGCCGCGACCGGCTGGCGCTGGCGCGCCGTGGCGCTGACGAATGTGGCGACGTCTGGCAGCTGGAGCCGGGCACCTGCGTAGTCGCTACGGCCGGCCCGTGCGAAGAAGTCCTGCACCGCGTGCAGGACTTCCCCAAGCCACCCTCGCCCCTCTTCCCGCCGCTGAAGCGGGCCAACAGCGCGCTGACGCCCGAGGAGCATGCGCACGCACGCGCCGCCCGCATGCGCGGACTGCGCACGCGGGCGGTGGCGGCCCGGATCGGTGAGATCGCGCCCGGCACCGCTCGATTCGCCGACCAGTGGCCCACGGGCCGGGACGTAGAGATTCTGCCCGTAGTCCGGCACGTCCTGGCAGACATCGGCGTGCGCTACCTCTTCTCCGAGGACGCTCCCACTCTGCTGCCCTTCGCCTGGCAGCTCTTCGTGGCCCGGGAGCTGCTCGTACGCCCCTCGCGCTGGGTATGGCCGCGCTGGGTCCCCACATCGGCACGGCGGTTCCGCACACGGCAGCAAGTCGCCTTCACCGACGCTTTGCGGCCGATCGTGCGCCGCCGCCGTTCATCGGGCCGGCTCGGTGACGACGTGCTGGGACACATGCTCCGCCCCTCCCCCCGCTACGGCATCCTGTCGGAAGGGGCCATCCTCGACACCCTCCCCGGAATCACCGTCGCCACCTTCGAGACACCCTCCAGGGCAGCCGGATTGATCCTGCTCCACCTGGCCCGGTACCCCCGGGCAGCGGACCGCGTCGCGGCCGAAGCCTCCTCGCTGCCCGCGGACCCGGCCGCGACGACCAGCACCCACCTCGACAGCCTGCAATACACCCAGGCGCTGGTACGCGAGGTGCTCCGACTGCAGCCCCCCAGCTGGCTGCTGACCCGGCGCGCCACGCAACAGACTCGGCTCGCCGACTACACCATCGACGCCGGGGCCACCGTTCTCGTCTGCCCCTACACCGCCCACCGCGACGCACGGCAACACCCCGAGCCGGACCGGTTCCGGCCCGAACGCTGGCTCGACGATTCGGGCTCACTGGCGAAACCGGGGGTCTTCCTCGCCTTCGGTACCGGGCCGCACGGCTGCGAGGGAGCCGCTCTGGCCATGGCCATGCTCACGCTCCTGACCGCGCAGACCGCCCGCCGATACCACTTGAGCGAGCCGCCCGGACCGGAACCCAGCTACCAGGTCACCACCTTCGAAGGTCTCGCAACCCCCGGCCTGCACCTGCGCGCCACCGTGCGCGGCTGACGGCGGTGTGCTTCCGCTGCCAGGCCGTCTCAACCCGCGAACAGCAACGTCCGAGCGCCCTTCCACACACGCTCGGATGACCGGCTCATGGTCCGCTCATGGCGTGTCGCCGGTCGAACTCGCCGACGAGCATACCCATCATGACGAGGTCGTGATGCCGGCCGGCGAAGAAAACGTGTTCACGCAAGCGCCCCTCCTCGGTGTAGGCGAGCCGACGAAAAAGTGCCAGCGATGCCTCGTTATGGGCCAAGATCGCCGCCAGGCATTTGTGATAGCGCCGCTCGGCGAACATGAAGCGCAGCAGCACCACTGCGGCTTCTGCCGCGTAGCCCTTGCGCCGGTGGTCGGCGCCGATCGTGATATCGAGCTCGAACCAGCCGGAACGACGGCCGGTGCGATGTGAGCCGACTGCGCCGATCACCTCTCCCGCGACCGTCGTTTCGACTGCCAACCGGAAACGGTCGTCATCGCACTCGGCAACGGCCTGCTCCTTCGCCCAGACACGGTAGCTCTCGGCGGACCGAGGCAGATCCAGCCGACCCCCTCGCCGCCCGTCACCGTCGGCGAAACGCGCGAACGCCATCCAGTCGTCGGGCTCGACAGCGCGGAGGCGTACCCGCTTACCGGACCAGGACGATGTCATGCCCTAATGATCACGCTCAGCGCACGCGAGGCCGAGAGCCACGCCGAGGCAGGCGTTGCCCGCCGTGCTCTGTCTCACCACTGATCGTCGTCTTCGTCCGGAGCAGCGGGTCGCGCAGCGGGCGCAAATCCGACTGTGTCGGAGGTGTGTCGCGAACACCCAGAGACAATGAGAGAGGGCGGGAGTCAGCGAGACTGACTCCCCCCTCTTCTGTCGGCGTCCGCCCTGGCCAGCGCTTGACCTTGGGCCATCGGACTCGCCGGTATCGGTGCCGCTGTTACGCTGAAATGGCAATCCAAAAGAGCACCACTTACGTAACCAAAATGCAGCCGCAACCATGGATACGTCCCCAGTCAGGCGCCGATCGTCTTAGCCGCGATGATCAATTCTTTCCATGGAGACCCGACGAGTGCGGTGCACCCCTCACACTTCGCAGGGGTGGGTAGCGGCCGGATCATCCCTCGTTGCGCGCCGGAGTGGTGCCGGCTTGAGGGTCTGCAGCTCCCACTCCCTGTGGAGGTCGGGGTGAAAGTTGTCGTTGATCTTTCCCGATGCGAGGGGTATGCGCAGTGCGCGTTCCTGGCTCCGGAGGCGTTCCGGATGCACGGTGAGGAAGCGCTCATGTACGACCCCAACCCCGATGACGCCCAGCGCGACCAGGTGCTATGCACTGCGGCGGCCTGCCCGGTCCAGGCGATCCTGGTCGACCTGCTGGAGGCGCGGCACGCGCCGGCGGAGGCGTCGCCGTCATGACCAGTGCCGACAACCTGCGTGCGTTCAAGCGCGATGGCCGCATCGTGGTCGTCGGGGCTTCGCTGGCGGGGCTGCGGGCCGCGGAGGCTCTGCGAGACGAAGGTTTCACCGGATCGTTGACCATGATCGGTGACGAATTGGGCGAGCCCTACGACCGGCCTCCCCTGTCCAAGCAAGTACTGACCGGGTGGGTGCCGGCCGGGGGCACCACTTTGCCCCGCTTTCGTGGCATCGATGCGGAATGGCTGCTGGGCGTGCCCGCCAGCGGGCTGGACCTCGCGACGAACCACGTGCGTCTCGCTGACGGACGCGAGGTTCCCTTCGACCGGGTGCTGATCTCTACCGGGGTACGGGCCCGGCCGTGGTTCGTCGAGTCCGAGGCGGCCCTGGACGGGGTGTTCGTCGTACGTACACACGAGCAGGCCGAGAGCCTGCAGCGAGCCCTCGCCGCCGGTCCCTCCCGTGTGCTGGTCATAGGTGCGGGATTCACCGGCTCCGAGATCGCCTCCGTCTGCCGCGAGCGGGACATTCCGGTGACCGTCGCCGAACTCGCGCCGGCCCCGCTGGCCGGGGCGCTCGGCACCATGATCGGCGAGGTTGCGGCCGACATGCAGCGCGCTCACGGTGTCGACCTGCGGTGCGGTGTCAAGGTCGCCCGGCTGGAGGGTGACGCGCAAGGACGGTTTCGCCGTGCTCACTTCGACGACGGCAGTACGGTCGACGCCGATGTGGCGGTGGTGGCACTCGGGAGCATCCGCAACACCGAGTGGCTGCGGAAGTCGGGACTGGCGGCGGGCGAGTGGGGACTTACCTGTGACACGGGCTGCCGCGCCCTCGACATCAATGGCCGCGTCACAGACGACGTCTTCGCCGCGGGAGACGTGGCACGTTGCCCGAACCCCATCTACGAATACCGGCTCATCTCACTGGAGCACTGGGCCAACGCCGTGAAGCAGGCAGAGGTCGCGGCACACAACATGGTCAGTGCCCAGGCGGACCGCTGGTCCAACCTGTCCATCCCGCTGTTCTGGTCGTTCCAGTTCGGCGTCAACATCAAGTCCGTCGGCGTACCGGCCTTCGCCGACGAGGTGGTCGTCACCCAGGGATCGCTGGACGACCACCGTTTCGTCACCGCATATGGCTATCGAGGCCGCGTCACGGCTGCCGCGAGCTTCAACAACGGTAAGTGGCTGGGCCACTACCGACGGTTGATCGAGATGGCCGCACCCTTTCCGCCCCCCTGCCCCACGCCGGACCAACCGGCAGACATGAAACCGGTGCCCGTCGACTTCCCCGGCCCCGCCCTGCTCGCGCAAAGCGCCGCGGTGGTCGTCACAGGGCATGACCGGGGTGAGCGCCGCGTCACAGCCGTGCACCAACATCGGCAGGAAGAAGGCCAGACGACCACGACCGGGACGCCCGGCACGCTGCAACGGATCTTCGACTACTCCACCCGAGCCGACCCTTACCCGCTGTATGCCGAGTTGCGCAAGACGCCGGTGGCTCGGCAAGAGGACGGCAGCTACGCCATCAGCACCTATCGCGAGATCACGGACGTACTCAATGACCCGCATCTGAGTTCCGACGTGCGCAATCTGTCGCGTCCGATGCCCCCAGCCGAGGGAGGGGCCACGTCGTCGTTCATCCACATGGACTCGCCCGAGCACGATCGCCTGCGGCGTATGGCGATGCGTCACTTCGGTCCCCCGCACACCCCTGGGCTGGTGACCGGGCTTGAAGGCTTCCTGACCACCACCGTCGGCAGCCTGATCGACGATTTGGTGGGCAAGGAGCAGATCGACGTCGTCGACGATTTCGCCTTGCCGTTCCCCGTAACCGTGATCTGTCACTTGCTCGGAGTGCCACGCGAGGACGAGCCGAGGTTTCACCTCTGGGTGAACGACATCATGAACTCGATCGACTACGACCCCAAGACCGACCCGAAGGAGAAACTGGACAAGGGCGTACAGGCCCGCAAGGACTTGCGCCAGTGCCTCGGCGAGCTGGTGGAACAGCGCCACGGCCGCCCGGGAGACGACCTGCTGTCACGACTCGCCAACGACGACGGGCCCGACGGTCGGATGGGCGACGCCGAAATCGTCGCCACCGCCAGACTGCTCCTCATCGCCGGCCATGAGACCATCGTCAACCTCATCACCAACGGCATGCTGACACTGCTGCGCCACCCGCAGGTGCTGCAACGACTGCGCGACGGACCGGACCTCGTCGTGCCGCTGGTCGAGGAACTGCTCCGCTACGAGCCCCCCGTGCACATCATTCCCTGGCGGGTGGCGTACAGCGACGTCACCGTCGCCGACACCGTCATCCCCCGGGGCTCGCAGATCATGCTCATGCTGGCCTCAGGCAGCCGCGATCCGAAGCGCTTCCACGATCCGGACCGCTTCGACCCGGATCGGCATGACAACCAGCACCTGGGGTTCGGCAGCGGCATCCACCTGTGTTTCGCCGGCCCGCTGGCCCGGCGGGAAACCCAGATCGCGCTGACCGAGCTGGTACGCCGGCTCGACCGCCCCAGGCTGGTCGCCGACCCGCCGCCGTACCGGCCCAGCCCCGTTCTTCGGGGTCCGATCCATCTGGACATCGAGCAGGGTGACGGTTGACGCGGCAGCCGAAGGCAGTTGCAAGGTCGCGCCGCGGACGGCTCGCGTTTGAACTGGTGGAGCCAGGCGAAGGTCCGCTCGACGACCCATCTGGTCTTGCCCAGGCCGGATCCGTGGGTTGTGCCCTTGCGGGCGATCTTCGGTGTGATGCCGCGGGCCCGGAGGAGGCGGCGGTACTTGTCGTAGTCGTAGCCGCGGTCGGCGAACAGCCGGCCCGGCCGGTGCCTCGGCCGCCCGCGGACCCCGCGGATGCGGGGTATCGAGTCCAGCAGTGGCATCAGCTGAATGACGTCGTGCCGGTTTCCGCTGGTCAGCGAGACGGCCAAGGGAGTGCCGTGCCGATCGGTGATCAGGTGGTGCTTGCTGCCCGGACGCGCGCGGTCGACCGGCGAAGGTCTGGTGTGAGCCCCCTTTTGAGTGCCCGGACATGAGAGCCGTCGACTGCCGCGTCATTCATGTCCAGCGCAGCGAAGGTGCAGATCCGGTCCGCAAGGGCCGCCCGTGGTCTCTGGCGCTGGGTGTGCCGGGCGGGGTGGACCGGAACGGATGCTGAGCCGCCCCGGGTTCTTCGTGCGACCTGCGTCTTTGTGCCCAATCGCCGCTACACCACATGGCGGGACACGACCGTGGGCTTGAGGGCCTCAATGGGCCCGCGCCGGGGGGAGACAGCCTGTCTCCGGGAAGTGGCCGTTGACGTCCGACCAGACGCGCTCTGCGGTGACGGCACCGGTGACGCAGGCGGTTCTGCCGATCCCGATTCCGTACATGCTGCCCTGAGCGGGGCTTTCGTCTTCTGAGGTGGGCCGCTCCGTCACCTCTAGATGGGCAGGAGCGGCCAGTGGTGCAAGGGCCACCCGCACCTGGGCGGGCCGGGTCCGATGCTGACGCCGCAGGTCCTCAAGGGCCTGCGTGATGTGCCTGACCTTCTCCCGGGCTTGTTTCTCGTCCGCTGGGGCCGGACGGTCCGGGCGTCGGGCCCGGCTGTTGTCGCCGTAGAAGGGCGGCGCGTCCGGGCTGGCCGTGCCGCTGCTCAGGGTTTCGTGTTCGGAGATGTCGGACGACGTGGTGCCGTTGAGATTGGAGAAGAGATCGTCCACGTCCTTCCCGCAGCTCGTCAGAGCGAGGACGCAGAGCACCGCGACTGCGGCCGTGCTGGTACGACGGTCATGGTCCCAGTGTCCCTTCGCGGGCGCGGCGGGGGCGTGAGTACACGTGCTCAAGGTGGTTGAACCGAACCTGGTTTTTGAAGGAGTTTTTGAAGGCTCTGAGGGGTCGTCGGGCGGCCTGCCTGGTGGCCTTCAGGAAACGAAGTCTGGCGGAAGTTGTCGGTGCTCTCGCCCGAACGCCTCAGTGTCGGAGGCGGTTGAGCACCCCGATGAGAGTGGCAAGGTCGGCGGCACCGGCCGGGTCATCCGCGTAGCGGGTGGTCTGGAGTGGGCCGACCTCAGGAAGGACGATGTCCTCCCGGGCCAGAACATAGACCAAGGCCAACAGCGCGGCGCGGGCGTTGCCATCGGTGAAGGGGTGGAAAACGCCACGTCGAGGTATGCGCGGGCCGCGCGTGCCGCCAGCGGGATGTCCGGGTCGGTCGTCTCGCGCAGGCAGGAATCGAAATTGGCCTGGGTATGCGGGGTCAGGCCGTAGCGCTCGCGGCCGGCCTTCGCATAGGCGTCGCTCACGCGGAACGGTGCCCCTGTTGCAGCGAGGACTTCCCGCTGCCAACCGGCAAGCAGAGCGAAGTCCAGTGGGGTGTGGCGTGCGGCATCTTCTCGGGCCAGGGTGTGTGCGGCGAGCAGACGCTCGGCGCGAATCGGGTCGCGCCAGCGCACCGGCCCCTCGCACCAGGACCGGAACCCATCGCGGTCGGGCGGGACCCGCTGTAGGGCCGGTGCGTGTTGCCAGTCGGCCTCACGGCGCACGCCCAGCCAGACCGAAAGGCTGTCAGTAGCGGTCATGGAAATCCTCCAGAGCCGCCCTCTCACGGTGGTCCTGGTACGGGGCGTGGCCGGTGAGGCCAGCGGCCAGGTCCTCGCCGACGGATTCGATCAGCGTCCGTTCCGGGGTGACCCAGCTCTTGAACCGGCCGCCGATCGCGCTCTTCACCGCTCGCGCGGCGTCGGCTCGGTTCATGCCGGTGCTGGTGAGGAACCAGCCCAGGACAATCGAGGCCTGGCCGTGCCAGCCGCCCTCCGCGCCCGAGTCCAGCGTGTGGGTCACGAGCCGAACGCAGGCCCGTTCCAGGTGCCAACTACGGTCCTCGGGTGCGGCGTCCGGCGGCGGCGCCAATTCGGCGAAGCGCTGGGCCGTTCGCTCCAACCACTCCCGCCACTCCAACAGCGCGGATACGACACGTTCTGCGGTCTCGTCGGGGGTCGTCACCGAGCTTGGCCCGCTGACCCAGTTACCGATGGGCCCGCCGTAGCGGTAGCACCAGCTCCATCCCCAGGCCCAGGTGCCGTATCGCTCCCGGATGATCGCGTCTACCTGACTTTCACACCAGCGTTCGCCCTGCCACCAACCGGCCATACCGGAGAGCACGGGTGGCACCCACTCGCGGACCAGCGAGCGGAGGAGGGCTTCCTCGTCCTCGTCCCAGACGAACGAGTGGCAGGCAGGGTCGAACTCATCCCAGTTCCGAATGCCCTCGTAGGTGATGGGGGGCACACGGTTCTCGGGGAAGGGCAGGGTGTCACGGTTGTACGTCAGCGCTGGCCACTCTTCCTGTCCGATGTGATCGACCCATCAGTCTCGGCTCAATGCCCCCGGGACCGCGAACGGTTTTTCGGACCGCACCCGGTGCGGCCATCCGTGCAGAACCTATAGCCCGCTCTCATCGTCACCGACCGATGGTTCGCGCAGCGGCCGGCGCCCAGCCTCGGCCGGGCGGAAGAACGCGTACCGGCCGAGGATGATGCGGTCGAACTGGAGCGGCGAGAGGCGGGTGAGGAGGTGCTCGCGATGGTGCGGTCGGAGCAGGATGCGGCCTGGGCGGACGGCTTGGCCGTCGCCAGGGGGGTACGCCGCGGTGCACGGGCACTTCCTTCCTCCGACGACCGCGGTGTGGGAGGGGCATCCGATCGGTGTGTGGGCGACGTAAGGGCAGCGGCGCGTAGGGCGCGGAAGAACGAGGAGCTGCGTGCGGTCGGCCGTCCCGTCTCTTTGGCGGCCGGGGCGATGACCGAGGTGCGGCAGGAAGAGCTGGATGCGGTCGATCCGGGGTGGTGCCCGGTGTGGGGCGCCGAGTGCAACGCTGCTACCGACTGGTCCAGAATCACGTTCAGGCCGGCGGCATGCTCCCGGTGGCTGCGGGCGACGTCGTCGTGCAGGGCGAGGACCTCGGCCGGTGGGTCACGGCGCAGCGGTTGGGGTGGGAGCAGCTCCTGCCCGTACAGCCGTGGCTGTTGGAGAACACCCTCAAGGTCACACCGGCCGGGGAAGAGGAGCGGCCGGTGAAGCGGACGCAGGACACCATGTGGACCCTCAACCTGGCGGCGGCGAGGCAGTTCCACACCTGCGAAGGACACCTGAGAGTCTCCCGCAAGCACGGCGAGCACCTGGAGACCCAAGACGCCCTGTCAGGCCGTCAGGGCGGCGCTGACGGGGCGTGGTGGCCAAGCTCGGGACGTGGCTCGACAACGCCCTCAAACGCGCTGGGAAGCTCCCCGAGCAACGCCGGACAGAGCTCGATGAGCTCGGCATGCGCTGGTAGGCGACCAGGACGCAGGACCCGAGAGGGGGCCGGGATTCGATGGGGATCCGGGTCCATCTCTGGCCCAGCCGGAGACTAGCCGCCAGAGTAAGTCCACAGGCGTAACCCAGCCACCGAAGGCACCGCCGCGTATCTCGCTCTCCGCTGGCCTCACCACCGAAACCGACTACCCGAGGGGACCCAACACCTGATGTCCATATGGCCTTCGATCGTTGCCGTACTCGGTACCCTCGCTGGTGCCCTGACCGCCGGACTCCTCCAACACCGTTCGGCACGCACCGCACGCGCCGAGGAGCGTGCCGACAGCCACCGCCAGGACCAGCTCGGCGCCGTCACCGACTTCGCGGCCGCCCTGGACGCGCACCGCTCGGCAATGTTCCATCGGGAGCGTCTGACTTTGACCGAGGCAGGCACCGAGCACCAGCTGGAGGCCCAGACGAGATCCCACGACACCCGGGCGGCAATCACTGCGCCCCACATCCGTCTTCAGGTCCTGGTCCCCGAGCTGGCCGGCCCCCGCCCAGCAGGCCGCAGATGCCACGTACGCGCTGCGCAAGGCCATCGACCGGACCGAACTGGACGCCCGGCGGCATGCGGCCAAGGAAGCATCCGTCGCCTTTATCGCCACGGCCGCCACGCTGCTGAGCCCCAACAACCGCTGACTGGGGTCGTGCGAGGCGAGTCCTGCCACATCCACGGTGCGGAGAGCCCTTCCGGCTCGAGTGAAGCCGGTACTCAAGCCCCTCATCAGCGGTCCGTCGATGCCTCCGGGCCCGGTGACACCACCTCCCGGACCATCAACCGCAGCAGGGGGACGTCATGCCGGACCTGAAGGCCGGCAGCCCCATTGCGGAGCCACGAAAACGGTAACGGGGGGCGGAGGTAGTACGCAGGGCGCACGTCGGTGGCCCGTCCTTGTGCGCCTGACGTACCGGCAGTTCGTGCCGCACGGCGATGCGCGCGGGCGGGGCGCGCTGGAAGGCTCGACCTGACCGACCCGGACGCTCTCCGGACCGGCCGTGTTCATCACCGTCAGGAGAAGCACCATGATCACCCCCGGCACCGCCGTACGGCACACCCCGGCAGTAGGACTCGTCCTCGCCGCCAGCCTCACCACCGGCCTGGCCACCCCACCCGCCGCCACCGCCGCGGCCGCCGACGCGGCCCCCGCGGCCGGGCTCGGCCGCTATTACCAGCAGCGCCCCCATTGGCACCGCTGCGCCCAGGGTGCGGACGACGAGACGGGCCGTGCCCTCGACACCGCGGGCGCACGCTGCGCGGACGTGACCGTGCCGCTCGACTACGGCAAGCCCCACGGCCGGACCATCACCGTCGCCATATCCCGCCTGAAGTGGGCCACCGACACCCGTCACCGGATCGGCTCCCTCCTGATCAACCCCGGAGGTCCGGGCGGCCCGGGCCTCATCACGGGGCTCGCCGTGCGCCCCGTGATGAAGAAGACCGGTGCCCGCTACGACCTGATCGGCATGGACCCGCGCTTCACCGGCCGCAGCACCCCCCTGGACTGCGGCCTGCCCTCCGGCCCCGGCCTGCTCTCGGCAGGCCCCGACCGGGCCGGCTTCGACCGCCAGACGGCCCGCGCCAGAAGCGTCGCGGAGCAGTGCCGGGCCACCAACGGCCCGCTCCTGCCGCACGTCACGACCCGCAACACCGCCGCCTGCCCGCCCGCGACCGCACCTGCGCCAAGTAGCCCGGCAGCCGCACCACGAGCCCTCGGCCCGGACGTCCCCCGGCGCCCGGGCCGAGCGTCCCGATTCCTTCATGCGGGCGAAGGTGTGCTCGACTCGGGCGCGGACTTTGCGGTGGGAGGAGTTGTGGGCTTCTTTCCAGGCCGGTAGCTCGGTCTGGCCGGGTTCTCGGCGGTGCGGGATGATCAGACCGGTGCCGCAGTAGCCACCGTCGGCGATTACGGTGGTCTTGCCGACCGAGCTCTTGGCTCCGGACAGTTCCCATGCCTTGCAGTTATTGCGGTTGCTGGGCACAGGCCGGCCGACGGAGACGACAAGGCGTGAGTCGGCATCGATGACGACCTGGTGGTTGGTCGAGTAGCGGTAGTTCTAATAGGCCATTGGTGGCCCCAAGCGCGTGAGTGCAAGGGGTGCCATGCGAAGCAGATGCCTCGATCCCCGTGGTCAGACCGGCACCGCCTCGCTCCCTCGCCCTGCCGGGCGGAGACCTTCGGTAGTTCCGGGACCTTGATCTCTTGTCTAAGACCGGTCCCGCCTGGCAGGAGCGTGGGCCTCACAGGTTTCATGTCCCCAGCCCGCCGGCAGGGGCCGACCTCTCAGCGTTTCGCGAGCCCGAGAGCTCTCCAACAGACCGAGGTCCCTGCCGGTCGCTGGAGACACGAACGGCGCATGAGATGGCGTGCCCCGAGCACTTCTATTAGAGCGCCGCGTGCTCCGCACGGACTGGACCGGCAAGTCGATGTGGAGGTTACGAAGTTGAGCAAGGTCTTTTGCGGAATCGACTGGGCGGAAGGACACCACGACATAGCCCTCGTCGACCAAGATGGCGCCCAGGTGGCCAAGCTTCGGATCAGCGATGACAGCGCCGGATTCCACGCGCTGACGGAACTACTTGCACGACACGGTGACACCGCCGACTTCCCGATTCCGGTCGCCATCGAGACCCCGCGCGGCTTGCTGGTCGCCAGCCTGCGGGCCACCGGCCGCCAGATCTATGCCATCAATCCACTTGCCGCGGCCCGCTACCGCGATCGTGGCAGCGTCTCCCGCGCCAAGTCCGATGCAGCCGACGCTCGGGTCTTGGCCAACATCCTCCGGACCGACCGGCATGCTCACCGTCCTCTGCCCGCGGACAGCGAGGCCGGGCAGGCTGTCGCGGCCCTCGCCCGTGCTCACCAGGACGCGGTCTGGGACCGGCAGCAGATGATCAACCGGCTCCGCTCCCACCTGCGTGAGTATTACCCGGCAGCCCTCGCAGCCTTCCACGGCCCGGGTAAGCCCGGCCTCGACTCACCTCGCGCTCGCCTGATCCTCGCTGCCGTACCCACGCCGGCTGAAGCCGCCAAGCTCACCCGCAGCCAGCTGCGAGCGCTGCTCAAGCGCGCCGCCCGCCCGCGCTGCGGAATCGACACCGAGGTCGAGCGGCTCCGGGACATCTTCCGCGCGGAGAGTCTCCGTCAGCTACCCCAGGTCGAGCTGGCTTTGGGACACCAAACAGCAGCACTCGTCCAGCAGCTCGATGCCGCCTGCAACAGTGTCGCCCAACTCGCGACAGCGACGGAGGCAGCATTCCTCACGCACCCGGATGCTGACATCATCACCAGCTTCCCCGGTCTGTCCGTACTGTCCGGAGCACGCGTCCTCGCCGAAATCGGTGATGACCGCGAACGCTTCGCGGACGCCAGAGCCGTGAAGGCATACGCTGGCGCGGCTCCCGTCACTCGGGCCTCAGGTCGCAGTCACGTCGTCGTAGCTCGAACCGTGAAGAACCAGCGGCTGGCCGCCGCCGGATACATGTGGGCCTTCGCTGCCCTCCGCACCGAGGCCCCACGTGTCCACTACGACCGACGACGAGCGGGCGGGGAACGCCACACAGCCGCGCTGAGGAACCTCTTCAACAAGTTGCTCGGCTGCCTCTATCACTGCCTTCAGAACCGGGTGCACTACGAGCCCGATCGCGCCTTCGCGTCGCCTCTGAACCTTGCCGCCTAGCACCAACTTGACCCACCAGCGACATGAGATGTCTTGGACTGCTCCGCCATGCTGTGGTCCCGTGTCGGTACCAGGGTGCCGTCCACGATCAGCACTGTGCCCTGGCGAAACCGCTTCCGCTGGTGCAGCGCGATCAGCGGCCCGGTGTGGTCGACGATCCGATCTGCTGCCGACTTGGATACCCCGAACAACGGGGCAAGTTGGCGCAAAGTCAGGTTGGTGCGCCAGTATGCCGCGACAAGCAGTATCCGGTCCTCCAGCGGCAGTGCCCAGGGCGGCCGGGCCGAACCGCATCGGCTCCCTCCCGCCGCAGCTGAGTGAGCAGCTTCCCGAAGGCTCGCGGGCTCAGCCCAGTGAACGGGGCTGACCGCGCCCCGGGCGGCCGGGCTTCTCCCGGTCCGGTCAGATACCCCATTCCACCGGGTAATTGGCCCAACTTTCCGGTGCTGGAATGGCCTGCTCAGTGGAGCACTTCGGACCGTAGAGTCGCGATCATGACTGAGGAAACCACCACCGCCACCACGCTCCAGGCGGTGCTGACCCGCCACGCGGACGCTGAGACCTGCGCCGACCCGAGCAGTGTGATGACCCTGCTGGCCGACTCGGACGCAGCTGGCGCCGGCGGCTTCACGAGCTACCGATCCACCTTCAGCAAGGGGGCCGTTGGGGCACCGGCTCACTTCCACACCAGGGCGACGGAGCTGTTCTTCGTGATCAGCGGGTCCCTGCAGGTGCTGGTGGGAGACGAGGTCACCGTCCTGAACACAGGCGATTTCCTGGCGGTGCCGCCGCACACCCCTCATGCCTTCGCGGCGGCGCCCGGCGCCGAGGCCGACGTCCTGTTCGTTTTCACCCCGGGCATGGGCCGGTTCGACTATCTGCGCCTGCTCGGCCGGGTGATGCGCGGTGAGGCCGACCCGAAGGAGATCGCCGATTCCGCGGAACGCTTCGACAACCACTACGTCGACAGCCCGGTATGGCGTGCCGCTCTGGAGCGCTCGGTGTGATCGACTCCACGAGCCACATCCGCGTGGCCCGCCCCTCGCGGGACCTCGCCTCCACAGAACGCTTCTACATAGGCGCGGCCTGGCCATGCGAACAGACAAGCTCGCCATCGCCTACCAGGCGGGCCTCCACCTGGAGAGGCGGACTCCGGGTGTGCGGACCCGTCGGCCGCCCCCACGCCCTGCCGTACAAGGCCGCCCCGACCAGGAAACCCACCGCGAGGAAGACCTTCCACGAAGGAGCGTCGGCGCAGAAGACCGCGGCCGCGGCGCAGCGTGTCCTGAACGGGCGCCTGGGTGGACGGTTGGCCCGGGGAGTTGTTCGGGTTGACGGACCTGGTGCCTTCCTGTCTCGCGACGAAGAATCGTGCGGCTCTGCAGGAACTCCCGCGGGGTAGCCAGCGTCTTAAGTGATTATGAGGGAACGCGGTGAAGTACTGAGTGGTACCGGGGTGGCGCTGGCCGGTGGATTCGTCGGGCTGCTGGGATGGGCCGCGGATGCCGAACTCCGGGCGCGCGCCGGATTCGAAGCAGGGCCGGACTGGAGCGTGCTGTACGCGGAGCTTCCGCTGACTGTTCTCGTCGGAGTGGTAGCCGCTCTGTCAGCGTGGTTGCTGCCCCGACGATGGATGATCGGACCACCCGTTGTCGGGTATGCAGGCCGCGTCACGCTCGTCGCCGTAGTGCTGGCCGGATTCTGGCTGGCCGTCCAAGGCTGGTACGCAGGACTGCCCGAGTCAGTACCGGACCACAAGCCCTAGCCTCGCGCTTCATGCGCTGGTTCATGCACCAGGTCGATGAAGAGATCCGTACCTCCCGGACCTGGATGCGGCTGAGACCGGAGCTCGTCGAGATCGTCTACCAACTCCGTCAGGAGCACATGGGCGTCATCAACGCTGACCACTTTCCTCAGGTTCTGACGGAGTTGCGCACCACGGTTCCCGAGGCAGACCTCCCTGCTGTTCTAGAGGCCGCCTTCGCGCGGAATCCTGATGGCACCACCAAAGATCACCGCAAGCGCCCCAATTTGCAGATGGTCAAGGAGACAGGCCCTAGCCGCCGCGGTATCCCGCCGCCCCGGTACGTGAAAGACACGGCGCGGAGCAGCTGCGGATGCCGCACGGCCCCGTCATCCCCGGGTCGGCTGCGAAGGCGATGTCGACGGCCGGGATGGAGGGGTCCTGGTCGCCGCCGGTGACGCTGTCGTAGTCCAGGACCAGGAGGTGGCGGACCTGGTTGCGGGTCTGGACGGTGATGGTGTCCTCGCGGCGCCCCTCGCGGGTGTGAACCCGCCCCTGTTCTTCCCGAGGTCGATCGGCGCGCTGAAGGCGCAGCGCGGCCGACGGGCGGCCGGTCGTCTACTGGCGGCCCGGCTGCACGCACTGCATGCGCCTGCGCGTCCGGCTGGGGTTGAGCGCCCGCCAGGCACTCTGGGTCGATATCTGGCGCCCCGGAGGGGGCCGCGGCGGTGCGGGCGGTCAACGACGGCAACGAGACGGTGCCGACCGTCGTCGTGGCGGGCCGCCGCACACCAACCCCGATCCCGCGCGGGTGCGCCGACAGCTGTCCCATTCCGCTTGAGACATCGACCGGGTGACGAGGCCTACGACGCGCTGGGGGTTGGGTAACGTGCGGATACCGAGGAACACGCGGACGACACCGGGTCGGGACACCACCGAGGAGCCGTCCCGGCGCATCCGACGGGCCGGAGTGTGCGCGGGCACCGTGACAGCGCTCTTCGCAGCCGTGACCGCCGCCGCGCGCCTGGCCGAGGTCGCACCGCCGTGGTGGGTCCTGGCACCCGCCGCCGTACTGGTGGCGGCACTCGGGGGCCGAGCCGGTGCACGGCTGGGCCGGGAGGACGCCACGCGCGCCGAGACCCTGGAGCCGGGGGAAATCGTGATCGGCACATACACGGTTCGCCCGCCGTACGCGGACCACGGCCCGCCGCCGCCCTACGAGAGCCCGCAGTACCAACTCCGCCTCACCACACGGGGGATGCAGATGTGGGAACGCGCCGTCCTGCTGTGGAACCACCCGTGGCCGGAACTGCGCGTCGTGGCGGACGGCCCCCGCCTCCGCGTCCACCACGAGGGCCGCGAGGCCGGCGTGATGCTGCTCGAACCCGCCGGAGCCGTGCAGGAGGTGCTGACCATCGGCAGGCGCTACGGGGCCGGGTGACGCTCCAGCACGGAGTCGTCCCGGGCGGCCTCGCAGACCACGGTGTACGAGGCCGCCCGGACGGGGCCGGGGTGAGGGCCACATGGGGTCCTCACGGCGTTGTCACGTTGTTGGGTGTGTGGGTGTCTGATGGTGCGTCGAGGTGTGGTGGGGCCGGGTGCCGGCCTGGGCTCAGGCCGCGGTAAGTCGGCCGGTGACGCCGGTGATTTGCTCCCAGGTGGTGAAGCGGATGGTCATTTCGGCTCGGTGTTCGGATGCGGTCATCAGGTGGCGTCGGGGCCGGAAGTGGGGTGAGATGCCGCTGAACGCGGACAGGAACCGCTGGGCCCCGCCCACGCTGCGGAAGCCCTTCATGGCCCGTTCGCGTTGCTCGTCGGCTGGTGGCTGTTCTCGGCCCGGTTGTTCAATCCCTTGTGGGAGCGGTGCTCCACCGAGGGCATGACCTCGCGGTGGGCGGCGCCGTAGGAACGCAGCTTGTCGGTGACGACCACTCGCGGCACCCCGCCCGTCGGCGACATCAGCCTGCGGAAGAAGCGCCTGGCCGCGGCCGTGTCCCGCCGGTTCTGCACCAGGATGTCCACATTGCCGTCCTGGTCGACCACCCGCCACAGATACTTCTGCTCACCGTTGATCTTGATGAAGACCTCGTCCAGATGCCCCTTGCCCCCCGGCCGTGGCTGTCGGCGGCGCAGCGCGCTGGCGTACGCCTGCCCGAACTTCAGACACCAGCGGCGCACGGTCTCGTGGGACACGATGACACCGCGCTCGAGCATCAGCTCCTCGACTTCACGGAAACTGAGCGGGAACCGGAAGTACAGCCACACACCGTGCACGATGACCTCGACCGGGTACCGGTGCCCCCTGTACGACGGCGACACGCCCCCCACGGACGATCCCCCTCCACCATGATCAACCCGAGGATCCTCCCACGCCACCCGCCAACGTGACAGCGCCCCGGGCGAAGTCCCCCGCAGCAGAGCAGCAGGGCTGCTTGCACCCATCCTCACCAGGAGCAGCAGGACGTTGCGGGCGGAGCAGCGATGGTGCTGCACCGGCTGGTGACGACCGTCGGCGGCCGGGCCCTGGCGGGAGCGGCTTTGCACCCCAATGTAGGTAAGTACTTGTAGTACCTACCTGCGGGTTGAGTTTCCTTCCCCCTGAGAGCAGAGCTCGGGCCGGAAGCAGCGAGGGTGCAGCGCCGAAATGGGAAGGCATGGCGACGCAATCGTGAAGCCGTTGCCGAGGATCAGGTGCTCCTCTGCCCGCTCGAACCGCTGTACGCCGCCGTGAGCGGCTCTGGGGCCCTTGATTGCCCTCGGGAGCCCTGAGGGTGTCAGAACGCCGCAGACAGCCGCGCAGCGCCGGGAAGGATCATGCGTGCGGGATGCGAACGTGGCGTTGCTGAAGGTGAGAGCGGGTCGTGGGTGCCCGCTCCGCGAGCTTCGCTCTGCGGGACCAGGCAGGGGCGTTCGGACCCATCGCCTCGACACCGACGGCCTGCGGCTGCTTGCCGACGTTGACGAATTCACCGCGCTCGCAGCCTTCCTGCTCGCCCAGCCGTGATCAGTTTTGCTGTGAACGACCCAGTTCGGACAGATCGCTGTAGAGGCGGTTCAGCGCGTACGCGCCCAGGCCGAGGCCCTGGTCGATTCGGCGTCGTGCGGCTGGGTTTCGGTAGTGAGGTTCTAGCAGCAGGAAGAAGTCCTCTGCGTGTTGTTCGTCGATTTCGGAGTGAAGGCCGTAGTGCATCAGGTCGGCTTGAGCGACCCAACCGCGGTTCACAGCCGCATTGCCCGTGATGGCCGATACCGAGGCGAATGCGTACTCGATCGCGCCCATGCAGCCAATTCCTACCTGCGGGTCCTCCCACGTACACACCGCACTGAGAACGCTGTTGTACGCGTGGACGGCCGGCATCATCTTCAGGCCGTTCAGCCGTACGGTGTCACTGCCGATGCTGGCCAGAAATCCGCGGAAGGTCTCGTGATGGAATTCCTGAGGGCGGAATCCGCCGTGTTCTTCCACGACATTGCCCAGGATGCCGATGCGATCCGCGGGGTGCTCGATCCGGGACACCAGCGCAGCCATCGGACGGGCGAAGTAGGTGACGGCGAAACCTAGTTTCTCCTGGCTTGTGCGGAAGTTCTCCAACGACATGCTTCCGTCTACCAGCGTTCGGAAGTACGGATTGTTCAGGACACCGGTCTCGGCCACGATGTGCTTGGCGTGCGCTGTCACCAGCGGGGCCTTGGTTGTCTGCAGATGGGTGGTCACAGTCGCTTCTCCTGGCGTGTTGTTCCTGAGCGCGGCTCGATGCGGGACCGGCGGAGCCCCTCCGATCGCCGGTGCCGAGTGGAATGAGCACCCGACGGCGGACGAGAGGACGCTGTCCGGTTCTCTCGGCTCAGGAACGCAGGGCTCCCAGGAGGCGGTGACCTCGGTCGTTCGGATCAGTACTGCTGTGGAACACGCGAATGGCCGCTCTCAGCTCGTCAGTTGAGATGGAGCCGGAGCTGTCGGTGTCGATGTCGGCGAACGAAACGTCGGTGTCTTCGTCGCTCAGCGCGAAAGAGGACTGAAACAGGCGCTTGAACTCGGACTTGTCGAGTTCGCCGTCTCCGTCGACGTCGGCGGTGGCCACGAAGACCTTGGCGGACGGCGTGACAATCCGCGCGTAATCATCCGGCTTGTCCCCCAGGCTGACAAACCCGGCCAGGAGTTCTTCGCGTGATACGACGCCGTCCCCGTCTGTGTCCATAGGGACAAACAATCTCTTCCAGTACTCCAGAAGGGATCTCTGCAGCGCGCTGGCGGGGACGATTCCTGGCGTGAGCTTGAATTCCCGCGTCGTGCGACCCACCCAGGCGTACACGTCGGTTTCGCTGACCCACCCATCACGCTCGCGATGGAACACGTTGCAGTAATGCTGGGCCTTGCTGTAGATAATGGATTTTTCCGGCATGCGAAAACCTCGAATTTTCTTGTGCGGTGGGCGAATCGAATACCCACCGCAACCCGGTCCACGAGCAATGACTCGTGAGCTCAGGGTGGCAGCGTTTCCCTTCCCGGGCGCCGGCACCAAAGCTTCACCACTCATTCGAGTGAGTAATTCGACCTGGCAGTTTCAGGTTCAAGGGCGTGGCGCCGGCGCGACCGCGATCCGGCGATGGATGTCCTCAAGCAGGTTCCGCATCGCTGTGCGGAAGATTTCAGTGTGGTGGGCACCGAGGAAAGAGGTATGCCGGAACACTTCAAGGGCGACGAGGCCATGCAGGTGTCCCCACGCGATCAGCAGGAGCGCGGTCACTGGGGGCGGCAGACATCCCAGGCCGTAATGCGGCAGCTGGTCCAGATAGGCCCCTGGATGCAGGCGGTCCACTGGGTCGCTGGGTCCGGGCTGTGCCGGCCGCAGCGGCACGGTCGCACGGGCCGCGCAGTTTCGGGCCGACGACGGTGCGGGTCGCCCAGGAGTTGGCGCAGCTGTTCCCGTGCCGTCCGGGGATCGAGTACCTGGTGCGGCGTACCGGGCTGTCGGAGCGGTCTGTGGAGTACCACCTGGGGATGCTGCGGGAGGCCGGGCTGCTCGCGTACATCGTGCGGGCACCTCGGCTCCATCGCTGTTCAGACCTCGATGTACGCGACGACCACCGTGGTGCCCAGGGCGCTCACCCAGTACAGCAGGCGCACGTGCTCGACTTCGTCGGCGTACTCGCGCAGCCGAGGACCGGCGGATTCGGAGAACGCGATCCGGGCACGGCGGCGGTGTTGGTGGGGCATCAGGCGACAGCCGGGCGCTGAGCGGCGAGGCGGGTGAGGTGGGCCTCGCGCAGCTCCTCCCACGGGGTGCACTGCTCGGGGTCGGGCAGGCCGTTGGTGGCGATATCCTCGAGGACGACGGCGAACCGGTCGGCGTCGGCGCGGGTCTTGGCCGCGTACGCGCGCACCGCGTCGGCGGCCGCGGGCTCCAGCTGCCGGGCGGCGGTGTCGGCGGGGGCCGGCTGTTCGCTCATCGAGGCCTCCAGGGCGCGAACGGACGTGTGCCACCACGGTATCGGCCGCACGGCGGCCGTGGGACCGCTCCGCTCACTCAGCCCCGGGCGTGCGGCTGCAGTTCCTTCCACCTTGAGGCACCAGAGTTCGCCGGCACGCGTAGTTGCTCCGAGAGGGGTGTCACGCTGATCGGCGAGGCGGCCCAAATCCAGGGCCGGGCCCGTGGTTCCGGGCCGGACTGTCAGCGTGACACCCCGACGTGACAGCCGGATCGGGGTGCGTGACACAGGTGGGCGTGACAGCGTGACAATCACCTCGGTGATCGTGGATGCGGTGCTACGGCCGGACGCGAGTGAGGAACGCGGCGAGCGCGCCAGCGGCTTCAGGTTCGGTGGTGGCGATCCGGGCCGCGAACGCCAGCTGGTCGATGTCGGTGCCGGGGACCAGGCGGGCGAGTTCGGCGAGCAGCGCGGCGTGCGCGAGGACAGGCGGCGGCAGGAGGCCGGCGGCGGCTTCGCGGGCGGCGGGGTCGCGGTAGTATCCGAGGTGCGCGGCCAGGGCGTGCGCGAGCCAGGCGTCGACGTCGGCTTGGACGTAGCCGCTGGCTCGCCGGTGAGCTCGTCACGGGCGGCTTCGTCGCCGTCGCGGGGCTCGATCTGCTCCAGCGTGCCCAGCTCGCGCAGCGCCTGGAGCTCGTCGGCGCGGGCCGCGATCCGGGCGGCTTCTCGCAGCTCGGCTTCCCGGGCGGCGGCCGCGGCGTCGGCGGCGAGCTCGGCCTGGACGAAGTCGTCGGCGTCCGGGTCATAGACGGTGCCTGCAGGCGCGGCGGCGAGCAGTTGGTCGATGCGTTCCCACTCCGCGAGCTCCGCCGGGCCGCGGGCGTCGTCGGCCAGGTTCTCGTGCCGGGACACCTGCCGGGCGTCGAACCAGGCGTCATCGAGGGCCGCCGCGACAGCGCCCTTCGCCCGGCGCCGTACGACGCGGCGGCCGATGCGGGCGGGGTCGACCGGCTCGCGGGGCCCAGCGACGCGCGGGGCGAGCGGACGGTGTGCGGTGTGCCGGGGCGTGGTCATCTTCGGCCTCGTATTCGTGGTGCGGATTCGGGGCGGGCCGCCGCCAGGGCGCTGTACGGCGGCCCGCAGATCTGAGCCGAGGCTCGGTAGTTGTCACCGGCGGCACTGCTTATCTTGTTCTTTATGGTCTGGCCTCGAACGATGCCCCGAACGCGGTCGCTCATACGGGGATTCCAGGGACGTGAACACGGCCTCCGCCTGATCCTGTGCTCCGACCAAAGAGGCACTGACCAGTACGAAGGCCGTGGGGGAATGAGTCTGCTGCATCACGATGTCCGGCGCAAAGCGTTCGCGGTGGCGTCACGCTTCCGGGACGACTTCTTCGACTGTCTGACCGTGCGCGGGGACACGCTGTTCGAGCTGACCGACGCGGTGCTGTGCGCGGACGGCCCGGTGACCACGCCGGTGGATCTGACGCTGACGGCCGAACACCGTCGCGGGCACGGCGCGATGTACGACGCGCTGAACCGCGGGCACGTGGACGTGCCGCGGCTGCGGCAGGTGCTGGCTGGGCTGCCGCAGCCCGAGGCCGCCGACGGGCGTCTGGTCCTGGCGGTGGACGTCACCCACTGGCTCCGGCCGGACGCGCCGACCAGCGCGGATCGTTTGTTCTGCCACGTCTATGGCCGCAGCGGACGCTCCTCGGACCAGTTCGTGCCCGGCTGGCCCTACTCGTTCGTCGCCGCGCTGGAGTCGGGCCGGACCTCGTGGTGTCAGATCCTGGACGCGCTGCGGCTGGGACCGGCCGACGACGTCGCCGAGGTCACCGCTGCCCAGGTCCGCCGTGTGGTCGAGGACCTCATCGACATGGGCCGTTGGCAGGCAGGTGACGGCGACATCCTGGTCGTCTTCGATGCCGGCTATGACGCTCCGCGCATGGCCTATCTGCTGGAAGGACTGCCGGTAGAGGTCCTGGGGCGGATGCGCACGGACCGTGTGATGCGCAAGCCGGTCCCGGTGCCGTGGATCTCACCGCCGCAGGGTGGACGCCCGCCCAAGCACGGCAAGGAGTTCCGCTTCGCCAAGCCCGACACCTGGGGCGATACCGACGCCGCGACGGTGCAGGTCACCGACCGATACGGCACCGTTCGCGTGATGGCCTGGGACCGTATCCATCCTCGTCTGACCACTCGGTCGGCGTGGATCGACCACACCGGTGAACTCCCCGTCATCGAGGGCACGTTGATCCGGCTGGAGGTCGACCGCCTGCCTGGCGGCCACGATCCGCTCCCGCTCTGGCTGTGGTCGTCAGCCACTGGCCTGGAGGGCGAGGGTGTCGACCTGCGCTGGCAGGCGTTCCTGCGCAGATTCGACTTGGAACACACTTTCCGGATGATCAAGCAGACGCTGGGCTGGACCCGCCCAAAGCTCCGCACACCTGAGGCGGCGGACCGGTGGACCTGGCTGATCGTCGCTGCCCACACGCAACTCCGCCTCGCCCGCCCACTGGCGGTGGACCTCCGCCACCCCTGGGAGAAGCCGGCCGAGCCCGGCCGGCTCACTCCCGCCCGGGTCCGCCGGGGTTCAGGAACCTCCGCCCGAACCTGCCTTGCCCTGCGCGTGCACCCAAACCCAACCGGCCGGGCCCCGGCAGACCACTCGGTTCGAAAAACCGGCACCCCGCCACCCGCTACGACGTGGGCAAGACCACCAGACGCCCGGAAAGCATCACCGAACGCGATCAGCTCAGAGGCGGAACACGACATCAGAATGGAACGGCCAGCCCGGCCTCGCGCAATCGAAGCAGTGCCATGCCCATGCACTCGGCGACCGAGGCCCCGTCGGCCCTCATCCCACCGTCCAGCGGCCCACCAGAAGCAGCGAATGTCCACGCCGGCTGACCGTCACGCATGCGCTCCGCGTCGACCCGGATCATGGCACCGACTCCCTGCTCGCCTAGCCACTCCAGGATGGACAGCGTCACGTCCTCGACGCCGCTGTCCAGGTCCACCTTGGGCCGCCGCCCCATCCCCTTGGCCATGGCCGCAACCCTACTCAGCATCTGATCGGGTCGCGTCACCCACTCTCAAGGCGACTCGGACCATAAAGAACAAGCTTATAGGCTGCACAGAAACCAGGTCGAAGCAGCCGGACTGTCACCAGAGAGGCGCGGGAGTTGTCACACATAGTCGGTCACTGGTCTTCCTGTCACGGGGGCGCAGTGTGACTCGCGACGACCTCATCGCGATGCTCCGCGACCAGACTCCGGCATGCGGACCTGCGCGTAACGCCTTGATCGCCGGGGCTGACTTCGTCGTCTGGGACGGCCTGGTCCCTGCCAACCGGCACGCAGGCGTCTTCCGGCGTCGAATGCACCACTCCTTGAAGCGTGGCCGCACGGTCGATGGCGCGGCCGAGAGTGTCGACATCCTTCTGCGAGCCGGGGAAGAGCCGCTTCGTACCGGATCCATCGACGCGGTGGACAGGTCATCCTGGTTCACGATCTTCCTGAACTCCACGGCGACAGTAGTGGTGGCCTGCTGCGGCGGACGCCGACCCACCACCATGGAGTCGGCCAACACCCCCGAGTCCGGCGCCCAACCTCGCAGGTGACAACAAGCCTGCCTATGAGCTCGTAACACGATCATGTTGCTGACACGGACTGGGCGCAGCCCGAGTACCAGCTCCAGCTGTAAGAACCGGCTTGCACCGCGCATTGTCAGAGGCATCAGGCACACTGCGCCGTATGAACTTGGTGACCGCGCACGACTACGCCTGGATCCGCACCTCGCCGCTCTTCCGCCACGCAATGGAGAGCGGATACACCCTGACACTGATACAGGGGCGGAGCCCGCGCGAGGTGCTGCGCGCGATGGAGGCGGAACCGCGCGGCACTGGGGAGGGAACGGCCGGGCTGATCGAGGCGGACGACGCCCACCGCGCCGAGACGGGCTACGACTACTGGGACGAGTCCTACGTCGCGGGCGCCTTCAGCACTCCGGGCGAGAACGGCGACTGGACACTCGTCCTCGGCTTCGATGGTGGCCTGGGGATCGAGGGCGCGTGCGTGGAGACGCTGTCGAAGGGCGGCCGGGTCGTGGCGCACTCGAGCAACGGCGGCAAGCCCATCCACCTCTTCCACTGGTTCGAGGACGGTGAGCTCTGTACGACGTTCGAGGGCCCCTCGGCGCGCGACGGCAACAGCCCCGATGAACTGGTTCCCCTGTTGCGGGAAGTCGGCTTCCCTCTGACTCCCGAGGGAGAGCACGACGAGAGCGCCCCGGTCGTCGACGGGAAGGCGGCGGTCCTCGCTCTGGCCGAGAGACTCACCGGCATACGCGTCACCGAATCCCTCCTCCAGGACGCCACGTACGAACTGGGACTCGTCCCCGAACAGCCTGCCGAGGAGTGGACCGGCCTAGTCATCGACATCACCGATGCCCACGGGGAGCGTCTCTACAAGGAATGGACCTACGAGGAGATCGCGGCGGCTTCGGACCGCGCACGGACGGAGGCGAACGCGCCGGTCGTGATCACCTACAACGAGCCTGTGGCCATGGATCGTTCGGAGCACGAGACAGGTGAGTAGCGAACGGGCGCGTGGAGGGTGCCCCCCGGGGCACTCGCCGCCCTCTGCAGGGGAGCTTGCCGCCATGAGAGCTTCTTCGATCACGGAGCGGCTGCCCTCTTGAGCCGTCGGTAGCAGATGAGGCTGCAGGCGAGGGAAATGAGGGCATCGTGGAGTTCGGTGCGGCGTTCCCATCGGACGGCGAGTCGTTTGAAGTGGTGGAGCAGGGCAAAGGTCTGCTCGACGACGTAGCGGAGCTTGCCCAGGCCCTTGATGTTCGGGCCGCCCTTGCGTGAGATGACGGGCAGGATCCTGCGCTTGCGCAGTTCCTCTCGGTTGGGGTTGGAGTCGTAGCCCTTTGTCGCCGAGCAGGGCTTCGGGCCTTCGGCGAGGTCGTCCGGGGCGGCCCGCGACGGGCGGGACGCCGTCGACCAGAGCGAGGGTCAGGGTGACGTCGTTGACGTTGGCCGCAGTGGTGATGACTTTGAGCGGGGTGCCGCGTCCGTCGCAGATCAGGTGATGTTTGCTGCCCGTTTTCCGCCGGTCGACCGGCGACGGACCGGTGTCGGGTCCCCCTTATTCGCGCGGATGTGGGAACCATCCACGCACGCCCGCGACCAGTCCAGTTCGCCGGCCGCGTTCAGCTCCGCGAGCAGGGTCCGGTGCAACCGGTCGAAAACCCCTTCCTTCTGCCATCGGTCCAGGCGACGCCAGCAGGTCTGCCCTGAGCCGAACCCCAGCTCCAGGGGCAAAAGTTGCCAGGCTATGTCGTTGTAGAGGACGAACAAGATGCCCTGAAGGCAGAGCCGGTCCGACACCGGCCGAGGCCCCGGCGACCGCTCCGGCCACGGAGGCAGCAACGGCTCGATCAACGCCCACAACTCATCGTCCACGATCAACGGTCGAGTACCCACACCATCACGAACGGCCGAATCGTCACACCGGTAACGCCCAACCAGAGCATCTCAACAAGATCGTGTTACAAGCTCTATGTGAAAACTATCGCGCTTTGGCTCAAGATCTGGTTTATAGCAGGCTCAGAATTCGGCCGGGTCAGAACCGGAAGGAAATTTTCGACACGGCCGTGAAATCCGCGCGGAGGCCATCGGCCCGTGTGCCCCATTCCGTGAAATGCGACTCCGTGATGGCTTCCGCGACGATGGGATGCAGCTCCTCCTCCGTCGCCCCGGCCTCCTGGAGCTCCAGGATCTGCTTCGTGTAGGTGGGCGAGATGTCCGTGGTGATCTGGCGCTCGCGGCCGTCGTCCGAGCTGCCCGTGCAGGTGAATCCGAAGTACGCCATCACCTCCACCATCATGCCCCTGGAGGTGGAAGCCTGTGCGCGTGCCTGTGCTCTGACCTGCGGTTGCCACTCGGATTCGGTCGCTTCCACCAGGGGTTCCTCGCCGGCTACCGCCGTGGCTGGCTGTTCGACCCGGGCCTGGTGGCCGCCCTTCGGGCTGCGGACTTGGGCGGCATGTCACTGGGGGATGCCTTCAGGCTGCTGTCGGAGTGGCCACGGCCGCTGGTGAAGTCGGCGGTGCTGCACTTGCTGTGGTCCGGGTATGTGGCGGCCGAGTTGGACCGGCCGCTGAGCGCGGGGCACGTGCTGCGGAGGGCTGTTTGAGCGGGGCGGGGACGAGGCTGGGGGGCGGGTCCCATTTCCGGCTGGACGGTGAGACGGTCGAGGTCGTGGAGTTCGCCAGTTTGGCCACGGGCCTGGAGGTCGTCCTCAAGAACGGGCGTGACCGGCTGGCGCGGATGTCGCTTCGCGAGCTGCTGACCTCGGATCGCGCGGAGCTGATTCACAACGGATCGGGTCCGGCTTCCTGCAATGACGAGGACGCCGCGGCTGTGTTTTTGAACTGGCTGACCAAGGAACAGAAGAAGGAGGTCCCTGGAGCGGGCCGAGCATGTGCGCGAGATGCTGACGGGTTACCGCTCGGGCAGTGAGGATCTTCCGCGGCCTGATGAGCCACGGCCTCAGTACGCTCCTGGCCTGCCGCTGCACGGTCGGTATGAGGCCAAGGCCGCGGAACTGGGAGTGTCCACCCGATCAGTGCGCCGGTGGGTGCAGGCGTTCCGTGAGCACGGTGAGGCTGGTCTGGCGCCGAGGGCGGCGCACGCGGACGGCGGGCTAAGCAATGCCGACCCGCACTGGGTGGAGGCCGCGGTGGAGGTGTTGAGCGAGCACGCGCAGGAGTCACGGCCCTCGGTGAAAGTGGTGTTGGAAGAGGCCGAGGCCCGAGTCAAGAGCAAGTTCAAGCTGATCAAGGTGCCGGTGCCGCCGCAGACGACGGCCTACCGGTGGATGCAGGAGCTGGAGCGGCGCCATCCGACGTTCCGGCTGAGTACCCAGCGCAACCGGGACATCGCCGATCGCCCGAAGGGGGTCTACGGGAAGCTGCGGCCCACGCGTCCGGGCGAGTACGTGCTGATGGACACCACGCGGCTGGACGTGTTCGCGCTCGATCCGGTGACGCTGCGTTGGATGCAGGCGGAGTTGACGCTGGCTTGTGCACGACTGGTCACTGACCGCGTACGTTGCGCCGGTGATGCAGAGATCTGGCTGGACAGTTCACTACACCAGCCGCGACGTCGACCGGCCCGCTGCTGGGCCTTCCTGGCTGCGTGACCTGCCCGATGACCTGATGCCGTGGCTCGACGAGGCCGGGCTGCCGGACGGGCTGCCGTTCCTGTTGTCGCCTCGATTCGAGTACGACGTGGTGCTCAACTCGTACTTCCATCGAGTGGATCTCATCGATGCCCCGTGGAACAGCAACGCCAACCGGGCTCGTGCCCTGGCGAGTTACCTGAACTTCCTGCACCGCGCCCGTGGCGGGAAGTCGTGGCGGCAGGCGACCGAGGCCGATCACCTGGCGTTTCATCAGTGGCGGCGCCGTGATCCGGCAGGTCCGCGGGTGGCGGGCGGCACCTGGAGCCAGGAGGTCGCGCACGTCAACCAGTTCTTCGAGTGGGCGGTACGGCAGAACCAGCTTGGCGCCGTCCCGATCCCGCACCGCTCGCGACGGCCTGCGCCGCTGGGGACGTTCACGGGTACGCCGAGGGCTTACGCGGAGGAGACGGTCCCTGCGACCTATGCGCATGATGAGGGCGCCGAGCGGATCGAGTGGCTCCCGCCGGCTTCCTACCGGCTCTGGCGGGACGTTGGCCTGCGCGGATACGGGGCGGACGGGCTGCCCTCGGGCCGGTTCAAGGGCCGCTGGTCGGCGAGGAACGCGACGTTCACGGATCTCATGGTCCGCACCGGCATGCGGCTGTCCGAGCAATCCCACCTGACCACGATGGAGATGCCAGTCCGGGTCGGTCTGGGCGGCTACCAGCGGTTTTGGCTGCCCGGGGCGATCGCGAAGTACTTCTCCGCCCGCTGGATCTACGCCCCGCACAGCGTGGTGCGCGACCTGGCGGCCTACGCGGAACTGGACCGCGCGGAGGTGGCCGAGGACGCCCGCGCGGCCGGACGCTACCGGCGGTGGCGCCGCCCGCTGGTGATCGACGACCCGTCGCGTCCGCAGCTGGTGCGGGTAACCGGCGGGGCTCGCCGCCCTCTGAACCTGCGCGAGCTCAAGCCGATGGAACGGCGCCGGCTGCTGGTGGAGACTACGGACGGCCTGGAGCCGGCGTTGTTCTGGCTCGGCGAGGACGGGCAGCCTCTGGCGGTGTCGACCTGGAAGAGTGTCTTCGCCGACGCCAACGACCGCTGCCGGGGCCAGCGGATCGCGCTGTCGTGTCATGCCCACCTTCTGCGGCACGGATTTGCCGTGGTGACCTTGGAACAGCTTCAGCGGGGCCACATCGCGGCCCTGGCCGAGCTCAACGAGGCCCAACGCGGCCACTACACCCGCATCTTCGGCGACCCTCTCGACTGGGTCCGCCGCAGACTCGGACACCGGTCGGTCCTCACCACGGCCATTTACCTGCACGCCCTGCAGGAGCTGGAGATGGAGACGCGAATGGCTCTGGTCCCCGACTCCTGGGAGGACCCCCGCGACACCCCGCTCCAGCGGATCGGCGAGGACACGCCGCCGTCAGCCGAGGAGAGGGAGACGATCGGATGACCCGGCGCGGACGCGGCAGCACCGGTCCCAGCCGACCCTCCGCCCTGCCTCAGGGGACCTACGACCCTTCCAGGCCGGTGCGCGAACTCCCCGACGGGCGAATGGTGGTGGCCTTCCACGGGGACGACGACCGCCGCCGGGTCTTCGACATCTCGCGGCTCCCACTGCCCGGCTGGCATCAGCCCCTGGCTGCGGCAGTGGCAGAGCGGACCGGCCCCGGCGGAGGGCTCCGCACATTCTCCGCAGCGACCACCGGCTGGGGAGCCCAGAGCCGGCTGGTGAAGTTCCTCGCCTCCCTGCCGCAACCCCCGACCAGCCCGGACCAGCTCACGCCCGACCATCTGGAAGCCTTCCACGACCACCGGGCCAAGACCACGCCGACCACAGCACTGCGGGACCTGGGCGAGGCCCGGATGCTGTTCACCCTTACCTCCCTACGCGACAAGGTCACCGCTGAGGTCCTCGACCACATTCAGCGACGCCTGCCCACACCCCGCGCACCCGAACCCGCGACTGCGGCCCCCGACGCCGAGAACCCCCGGGGCGGCGAGAAGCGGCTGACCAGCGGCTACTCCGACGGAGAACTGGAGCGGCTGCTGGCCGCGCTGCGGGCAGACGCCGCCAAGGTCCGCGACCGCATCCGGGCCGGTGAGGACCTGCTGCGTCGCTTCCGGGCCGATCCGCTCGCCCTAGACGAGCGCGACCGGGTCCTGGGCCGGATGCTGGAGCGGATGGCCGTCACCGGCCAGGTCCCCACGCCTGCCGCGGTCCGGCCCAGTCCTTTCTGCCCCGAGCGCCAGGAACTGGCCGGGCAGTTGTTCCTGAGGCTTCGGGACCTGTCGCCGCTGATGATGCTCCAGGCGGCGCTCTCGGAGCGCAACGGCGAGACCATCAAGGAACTTCCGGTCCGCCACCGCGTGCTGGAGGACCGGGCGGTGGAGCTGGTCATCGTCAAGCGGCGCCGTGGCGCAAGGCGCTGGTTCGAGACCGTGACCTGGGAGATCGGGGCCCCGGGCCGTGAACTGCACACCCCGGGCGGGTTCTACCTCCTGCTGCTGGAGCTGACTGCCCGCAGCCGTCAGCGGTGCACCTCTTCGCTGCTGTGGTCTGTCTGGCGCAACGGTCACGGAGCCGGGCTCGGCGTTGCCGACGACCACTACGCACCGTTCCAGGATTCGCTGAGCTGTACGTCTGTCCTGCCGACCGTGTGGGCGGCGAACCGGTCCCGGCCCCTGCTCGCCGACCCCCAGCCCTCTATCGGAGCTGATGGCGCGTCGCCTGTGACAGCCGCCCCGGGACTGCCGCTGCAGGTCAGTTTCAACCGGATCAAGACCAGCATGGAGGTGCGGCGCACGAAGCGGATGGGCGGCCACCTGCCGTCGGCCGCCAAGTCCAACACCATGCAGGTGCTGTTCCGCAACTACCTCAGCGGTGACCCCGTCATCACCTCCTGGGCGGAGGAAGTCCTCGGTGAGGCCCTCGTCGATGCCGAACAGGCCGCCCGTCGCGCTCACGAGCAGGCGGCACAGGCTGCCGGAGGAGGACCGCGAGTCCTGCCCGGCCCGGGTGACGCCGATGCTCTGACCGAGGGTGGTCTTGACGCGGACACGGCCCGGCAGGCCGCGGAGGGCAGTATCGACACCGGGTGGACGGCCTGCGCCGACCACGACCGGCACCCGCTCACCCAACAGCCGTGCCAAGTAACCTTCCTGGACTGTTTCCACTGCGGGAACTGCCTGGTCACCCGGGATCATCTGCCCCGTCTCCTCGGCCTGCTCGACGCCCTGGCCCAGCGCCGTCGCGAGCTGTCCGACGAGGTGTGGTGGCAGCGCTACGGCCCGGCCTGGGTCGCCATCCGCCAGAACATCCTCGTCAAGTTCACTCCCGCCGAACTCCAGCAGGCCCGGACCGAGCAGCCGCACGACGCTCTGCTTGACCTGGTCGAGAACCCTTGGGAACTGCCGTGACCACCGCCATGCGACTCATGCCCGGTCCGGGCCGACTCACGCAGGCCCGGGCCGACACAACGGATCCGTACGTCTTCCACGGTCGGCGCCTGCGCGAGGGCTGTCGGCTCGAAGAGACCTCGCGGTTCAGCGACGACGTCTGGGTCCTGGGCCCGGCGATGCTCAAGAAGCACGAGCGCCGGGCCATCCTCGACTTCGCCCTCATCCCCGCCACCAACCGGCAGGCCGCGAAGGAACTCTGCTACGCGATGCTGTCCGGGACTGTCCCGGCAGGCGAGGACCGGGCCGCCGTCGGCAGCATCCGCACCGCCTTCACCGAGTACGTCCGGTTCCTGCGCTGGGCCGCCGATCGCACCACTCGCCTGGACGCCCTGACAGGACGGGATCTTGAGGACTTCCAGCGCTTTCTGATCAAGTCGCTGCCCGCATCTGACGCCCGCCAGAAGGCCCGCTCAGCAGCGCGCAAGTTCTGGATCTGGCGCAACTCCCTGCCCTCGGACGCCCTGCGGTTCGATCCCCGGCACCTCGACGGATGGAGCGAGCCCAAGGCACACAGCGGCGAGAACGCCACCGCACGGATCCCCGAAGAGGTCCTCGGGCCGCTGTTCGTCTGGGCGATGCGCTTCATCAACGAGTTCTCCGCCGACATCCTCGCGGCGGACCGCTATTGAAGGACCCCGCTGGCAGCGCCGACAGAGCCGCACCTCTACGGCGCCCCGCCCATCCAGCTGCGGGCCTGGCTGGACGAGCAGATCGCGGCACGGCGGCCGCTGCCTGGCTGGCGCGGCGAGCCCAGCACCACCGGGGTCGCCGACGCGCTGGGCCGGAGCCCGATCTCGCTCGGCCGCTACCGGCACCTGATCGAGGAGGCCGCCGCGATCGTGGGACTCACCCCGCAGACCGTCGGCGACCGGCCCATCTGCGGCCGACTCGACGACCAGCCGTGGATCGCAGCGATCCTGGCCGACCATACCGAGCCCGACAGCCTCGCCGCCCTGGCCCGTATGCTGCAGGACGCCTGCTACCTGGTCCTTTCCTTCCTCTCCGGCGCTCGCGACAGCGAGATCAAGCACCTCAAACGCGGTGGCCTGAGGACCGAGTGCGACGCGGACGGGACGCCTTATCGCTGGAAGATGCACAGCCTGGCCTTCAAGGCCGAGGACGACCCTGCCGGCGTCCCGGCCGTCTGGAGCATCGGGGAACCGCTGCCCGGGCCATCGCAGTCCTGGAGCAGTTGCAGCCGCCCGGCACCGACTTCCTCTTCGCCCGCCTTGCCCACAGCCCAGGGGTCAAGCGCACGGCCGTCAGCCAGGTGCTGACCAGCGGGGCTACCAATGCACGCCTGAACACCTTCGCCGCCTGGATCAACGACTACTGCCAGCAGCACGGCCGCACCGACGGCATTCCCACGGTCAACAAGCAGCCCTGGCACCTGAAAAACAGCCAGTTCAGAAGGACTTTGGCGTGGTTCATCGCGCGCCGGCCCGGCGGTGTCATTGCCGGGGCACTGGCCTTCCGGCACCACTGCGTCCAAGTTTTCGAAGGCTACGCAGGCACCAGCGAATCCGGCTTCCGGGCCGAGGTGGAGAGCGAGCAGGCCCTGGCCCGCGGCGAACACCTCATGGCCGCGATCGACGCCCACGAGCACACCGAACTCACCGGCCCGGCTGCCGAGGAGGCCGCCCGCCGCCTGGAGGAGTTCGGCGCACGGGCCCGCTTCCAGGGCAAGGTCGTCCTCGACGACAACCGGCTGAGGCGGCTTATGGCCAAGCACGACCCGGCCGTCTATCCCGGCGAGTACATCACCTGCATCCACGACCACGCCAAGGCCCTCTGCGAACGCGCTCGCCGAGGACGAACCGAGGGGCTGCCCGACCACGGCGGCTGCAAGCCCCTGGCCTGCCGCAACGTCGCGCTCACCCCGGAGAACACCGCGGCCTGGCAGCGCGAGATCGACCGCATCACCCGCCGTCTGGCCTCCCGGCCCACGCTGCCGCCGCTGTTGCGGCACCGGCTGGAGTCCCGCCGCGCGGAGATCGCCGCGTTCCTCCTGGAGAACACCACCGGCCTGGAGTCCGCATGAGCCGTCCTGCCGACGTCCCCGCCGAGGCCCGCGTCCGCCGTGTCATGGACCAGTACATGACGGAGTGCCAGGACAACGGCACCAGGCCGAGCGTCCTCGCCCTGGCCACCAAGCTCGGTCTGAGCAACACGACCTTCCGGCGGCACTTCCCTGACCTGGCCAAAGAGATTTCCGCCGCCCGCTCGACCCCGGAACCCGCTGCCGCAGCGGAAAGGCATCCGAGCCCTTACGAGATCCTTGCCGCCAGGAACGCCAAGCTCCGCCGGGCGAACCGGTCGCTGACGGAAACCCTCCGGTTCGCGGTGGCCCAGATCCAGCGTCTGGCCGTGGACAACGCCCGCCTGCGCGAAGCCCTCGAAGCCAGCAGCAAGGTCACCCGCATCGATCGGACCGGTCGTCCTGGACACTGACGATGGCCAGTCGGCCGCAATCCGAGCTGGTGGGCGATGGCGCAAGCCGTGCCTAACGGCCCTCACCGGCAGGGCCGTTGACCACGGAGGCCAGACTTCGGTCCCCTGGAGCGGCGCCGAGGTTTGAGCGCCTTGGCCTGAGCTCTGGCGAGCAGATCGGTGAGAACCTCCACGTCGCAGGCGCTGTCCAGTTCCGAAAGGCTCCTCTCTACCGATTCCACATCCCTGCTGGTCGGGTCCATGTCCATGTGGTCGAGGGCGAAGGTCAGCAGCTTGCAGTGCCGGAGACCGTCCCCCAGTGCCCGGGCACGGAAGAGCTCGGCTCGCAGACCCTCGGCGTCCAGGATTTCGCACTGCGCTGCGAGAGCGTGGAAGTCGCTGCGTGACCAACCCACGATGGTCTGGAAGTCGTGCTCACACAAGGTGTCGTCGAAGCAGGCCAGGAGAAGGGCAGACTGGGCGGTGGACCAGGCAGAGCCCGAGATCAGGACGCAGTCCACCCGTCCGTGCTGCAGCTGCACGCCGTCGGCGGCGAGCCGGCGAGATTCGGGTTCCGGAGGCGGTTCCGTCGATCTGACGCGACGAAGCTCGTCGAAGAGGGATCGGCACGTTTCCACCGATGGCTCGCCGTCCGTAGGTGGGCGCCGGTGATAGAGGGCGATGAAAAGCGCGCGCTCGACGATGTCCGTCTCGTCCCGACCTATGAGAACGCTGCCCGGCAGCAGGTCAGCGGTCATATCTCCCGGATCCGCTGCCGCCACCACGCTGCTGCATGCCATGAACTCACCGATGCGGCAGATGGGTCGGGCAGGGTGCGACGGAGGAATTCCTCATCGAGTCGGGCGACGATCCTGCGCAGCCCTCCCCGCGCTGCGGGCGGCAGTCGGCGGAGGGCGTCTTCGAGGGTGTCCCGGGCGTCCGTCGGGTCGCAGCAGGGGCAGCCGTCCCAAGGCAAATACAGGTATCGGCCGGGCCTCTGGAGGAAACTCTCGTATCGGTGCAGGGCCTCAGCAACAGCACCGGGCCAAAGGTGCCAGGCTTCGATCTGGTTGATGGCCGCCCGAGTTCGGCGGGGAATGCCTGGAATCTGGCGGACGGGACGGGTCATGCTTCGGGCTGGCCACCGCTGAGCGCGGATGGCGCCGGGCGGCCTACGCGCCATCGGCCTTTCGGGTCTGCGTCATGACGCCCATCATGCCAGAGCTCACGGTCACAGTCGGCGGGTGGGCCCGGCGGAGAATGACGGCACCAGCCCACCGACACAGCCCCAGAAGACTCTGACCACCGGTCAACGGTCAGCTTGCAACTACCTCCACAACGTCGCGATGGACTGGCACACCCGCTGCATCATCGGTCTGCGGGTGACTCCGGTGTCGACGAAGGCGATCGACGCCACAGCCGTCCTCTATCAGTCCTACCGCCCCAAGCCGATCCCGCAGAGCTGGCCGAGGGAGGCGGCTTGGCCCGAGCACGGCATTCCGCGCGGGGTGCTGGTAGAGGCTGAGGCCGTCCACGGACCCGTCACCGGGGTCTGGGGGCCGAAGCTTGCTCCGGAGACGTTGATCGTCGACCACGGCAAGATCTACCTGTCGGCGCACCTGACCAGCGTCTGCCACCGGATGGGATCTCGGTGCAGCCGGCTCGCCTGCGCACGGGCCGGGACAAGGGGCCGGTGAAGCGGTATTTCCGCACCCTGCGCGAAGACCTGCTGCAGCGGCTGCCCGGCTACAAGGGACCGGACATCCACTCGCGCGGGCTGAACCCGGAGAAGGACGCCTTCTTCTTCCACCACGAGCTGGAGGCGATCATCCGCGAGTGGACGGCGGTGTCGTACCACCGCAGACCACATGAGGGCCTGCTCGATCCGTACTTGCCGAACGTGGAGTTGTCGCCGGCAGCGATGTTCGAGCACGGACTCGCGCGGGCCGGCTACATCGAGGTGCCCCGCGACCCGAACCTGGCCTACGAGTTCCTCGACGTCACGATGCGCACGGTCCAGCACTACGGTGTTGAGATCAACGGCCGCCGCTACAACGGCGACTGGCTCGACGGGCTGCGGGACATGGCAGGATCCGCCATCGGCCTCGACAAACGTCGGCTTCCCTTCTGCGCGGACCCCACGACGTCACCAGGATCTACTTCCGGGACCACGAACGCGTCTGGCACACCCTCCAGTGGGAGCACGGGCCCAGCCTGAACATGCCGCTGAGTGAAGAAGCTCTGCAGTTCGCCCGACGGCTCGCAGCGAAAAAGTACACCTACCCCGACGACCGGCTCGCCCTCTCGCTCCTGCTTGCGCGCTGGAATCTCGACCTGGGCAACTCGCTCGCCGAGCGGCGGATGGCCTTGCGGCTAGCCCGAGAACAGCTCAGCGACGAGCTGCCCGGGCCCAGGGAGCGCGCCGTCGTCCAGCTTCACCTCGGTCGCCCACGTGCTGACCCTGCCAGCCCAGCCCCAGGCGCCCTCGCTGGAATCCGCCGGCCACCTGGAACCCGAGACCGGCGACGACCACGCCGACGGCCTCGAAGAGAGCTCGACGAGGAGCTCGACTTCTACGCCACGGCATTGAAGGACGCGGATGAAGACTGATCGCTCCAGGACGCGCTCCGCCGACGCACCCTACGACCTGCGGTCCCGGCTCGACCAGCTCACCCTGTCCCACAAGGAAGGGTTCCAGCGCTTCGCCGAAGCTCCACCACGGCCGCGGCCCGAGTCGTTGACCCGCCGCCAGATGAAGGTGCTGAGCGAGAACGCCCTCGCCGAGTACAACCACGGTCGGCGCAAGTGGCACGCGAACCTCGGACCACTGTGGATTCCGCAGATGGAGGCCCTCCACGAAGACCTCTGGGACATCTTCGACAGCAACGAACAGGACAGCGACAGGATCAAGAGCGGCATCGCGCTGGATGCCTTCCCCGGCTTGGGCAAGACTACGGCCGCGCTGGCCTTCGCCCGCAAACTCCACCGGAGGATCCTGCGCGAGGAAGGCGAACTCACCGACGCCGGACATCAACGCTGGCCCGTCTGTCGCGTCGGGCTGACCGCGAACACGGGAATGCGCGATTTCAACCGGGCGATCTTGGAGTACTACGAACACCCCGGCCGCTTCCGCGGCACCGCGGCGGAATTCGGCTATCGGGCCCTGGACAGCATGCTGACAGCTGAGCCCGGATCCACCGGCTTGATTTCGGAGTGATCGTTTCGGGGTTGTCCTGGCGGTCGGCGAGATGATCTGGCCGTTCGAGCAGGGAGTACCCGCTGGTCTGTCCAGCTCTTCCACGTGTTCGGCGGTCTCGGGCCCTTGCGGGCGGGGTGGCCAAGGCTTCTCAGGTGGTGGGTGGTGGCGCGTGCACCAGGTCGAAGAGGTGGTTGAAGTCGTTGGCCCAGGGCCAGTGTTCGGACAGGTGGAGGATGAGGCGCCGGGCCGAACGGGCCAGGCGGGCCGGCACGTTGATCAGGTGGTCGCGGATCGTTGCGGTGGTGGCCTTGGCGTGGAAGGCGGACGCCAGGGCGCCGGCGGCGCGGGTCAGATTGTGCGCGAGAGCGGCCAGCGCGAACCAGGCGGCGTTCGCCTGGAAGTGCCCGGAGGGGGCGTGGGCGAACGGGCCGTTCTTCAAGTCCGCGATCACCTGTTCCACGACAGCGTGCCGCCTGTGATCACGTTCGGTATCGAAGAGGGAGAGCGGAGAGTCGGTGAACGCGGCGTGATAGCGCCAGGTAGCGAAGAGCGTGCCCTGCCCCTCGGGCACCGCCCGGGAGTTGAGCCGTTTGACGCGGCGCACGATCAGACGGGCGGTGACCTGCTGCTTCTTCGGCTTGGAGGTGAAGGCGGCGTAGGTGGTCTCGGCTATCTCGGCGTCCGAGATCCAGCATTGCCCCTCCTCGTCCCACACCGCCTTGGGGTACTTGATCGCCTTCCACGCGGCTTCGTCGATGCCCGCGATCGCGTCCTTGACCGAGGCGTTCATCCGCACGTGACCGAGAACCGGACGCCCAGGGCCCGGCAGGCGTTCACGACATCGGCGCCGTAGAACGCGGAGTCGGCCCGCACGACCAGCAGGCCGCTCGCGCCGCACGCTTGCGCGGTGCGGATCGATTCGGCGACGAACGCAGCCGCACCTCGAGCGGAGTTGGACGGTCCCTTGCGCAGGCGGGTGGCGGCGATCACCGGAGCGGCCAGCGGGGTGGAGACGATCCCGAGCAGCGCGTTCAAGCCCTTGACCTTGCTGTATCCGTAGCCGGCTCCCTGCTTGGAGTAGCCGTACGTTTGGCGGATCGTGTCGTCGATGTCCACGTAGGCCACCTGGTCGGCGCCGGGCAGCAGCGGGGTGTGCGCGGCCAGTTCGGGCAGGAACCGGCGGGCCACCGCGTGCAGTTGCTTCACGTGTCCGTGGCTGAAGGAGCGCAGGTACGAGCCCAGCGTGGACGGCGCCCGCACCCCGCTGAACAGCCGCGGCAGCCCACCGTGCCGCAGCCGGTCCATGTCATCGATGCTGTCCGCCCCGGCGACCATGCCGCCGACCAGCGACATCAGCTTCGCCGCGGGGAAGGCCCCGGTGCCGTCCTTCGAGGCCGGCAGCCGGACGTGCTCGTCGACGAGTGCGGGCAGTCCGCACCGCTCGGCCAGCCGCACCACCGGGGCCAGCCCGCCGTACCCGACCAGATTCGGATCATCAAACCGTGCGGAGACCCTCGCTGAGGCATGGGAAGATTGCATCTCGGAAGTGCCTTGCTGATCGTGCGTGCTGGAAGCGTGAAGAACTCCCATCATCGCAGGTCACAAGGCACTTCCTCGTTTTCGGAGAAGCTATCCACAGGCATCAAGCCGGTGGATCCGGGCTCAGACACAGCTGCTGATCGTCGACGATCTGCATTTTTCTCCGCTGGAACCAACGGGCCGGCATCGAGGTGAGCAATCACTTCAAGTACATCGCCAACGAGTTCCCGGTCACCCTGCTCCTGATCGGGGTCGGGCTGGAAACCCGCGGCCTGTTCAGCGAGGGCACCGAATACAAGAACGCGGTCCTCGCCCAGACCGGCCGCCGCACCACCCGCCTCGGCATGGCCCCGTTCAACATCAACGCCGAGCGGGGGCGGTCCGAGTGGCGCAACATGCTCCTCGCGATCGAAGAGCGCATCGTCCTGTCCGGCAAGCGCCCCGGGATGCTCGCGGACGATCCGTCGGACTACCTGTTCGCCCGCAGCAGCGGGCACATCGGCTCGCTCATGACGCTGATCAACCGCGGCTGCCAGAGAGCCGTACGCACCGGCACCGAGTACATCGACACGAAGCTGCTGGAGAACGTGAAGAACGATGCCGCGGCCGAGCGCGCCCGCGAAGAGCTCGATCAGGCTCTTACCTCGGGCCGTCTGGTGAGCCGGCCGAAGCGGACCGCGGAATGACCGGGCCGAGGACCTTGTCCATCCGGGTGGCCCCGATGCCCGGCAAAAGCCTGGACAGTTGGCTGGAGGCCGTCGCCCGGCGCTGCTGGATGCCACTGCCCGCGCTCATCGCCGCGTTCGGCCTGCCGAGGGCCGAAGGCGCCCACAGGCTGGTCAGCGGCCTGGACGAACAGGAGCTGCACGGCCTTGAGGTCCGGCTCGCCCTTCCTGCAGGACGCCTCGACGAAGCCGTCGTTCCAGGCGACCTCTTCGGCCAACGGTCGCCACGCTGCCGGTTCTGCCCTCAGTGTCTGGCCGAGACGCAAGGGCGCTGGAAGCTGCGCTGGTGGCTCCCCTGGACGTTCGCCTGCACCCGCCACCAGGCCCTCCTCCATGCTCGCTGCCCCAGCTGCGGAACTTCGCCAAGACAGCGAGTCCCAGGTCAGGTCCATCTGCACCGGCCTTCGCAGTGCCTCCACAAACCCGTTTCCAAAGCCAACGACATCTGCGGAACCGACATGAGCGCCGTGGACCCGCTCAGCCTCGGCCCTCAGCACCCCCTGATCGCCGTTCAGCAGCAGCTGGACGCCCTTGACCTCCATGGTCAGGACGCCCCCGGCAGGATCTTCCCCACGGTGGACCGGTTGCTTACTCAGCTGGAGAACGAACTCTCCACGGGACAGACCGCCGATATGGACACCGTCTCGCACCAGGTATGGGAACTCGTTTCCCAGCAGGCCGCGGACCATTCTTCGCTGTTCGGGGCATGGCTGACGCGTGAACGGGCGCGCACCTTCATCACGGATGAATTCTTAGACCGCGAGTACAACGCGCGCAATAGGTCCGTACGTCAGATCGCGAAGGACCTCGGCCTGCCCTACCCGATCATCCTTGAGAGATACAAGGAACTCGGCCGCAGCTTGAAGATCGGCTGCCGGCCGATCAGTGTCGACGATCGCTGGCTGCGTGAGCAGTACATCGTTCACCTGCGAAGTACCAGGGAGATCGCGCGCGACATGGGAACCAGCGACGGCCCAGTCAAACGAAGGCTCGGCGAGCTCGGTGTCATCTTGCGGCCCGTCGGCGCCTACAGCCGCCGAGAGGTAATCGCCCGACTCGACGAGTCCTTGCTTCGGGACATCCGGGCGGCCGTGGAAGGGACGTTCCACGGATGGCTCCGTCTGCGCCGCTTCCAAATCCACATGGCATTCCCGTCGCTGGCGTCGACTGCGGCCTACCTTGGGACCTCGCCGTCCAGCCTCACCAAGCAGATCAAAAAGCTGGAGACCGCGATCGGCACTCAACTGCTCACCCGGGCAGCACCCCCCATTCCTCACCAGGCGACGATCGAGGGCGCCTCATTGCTTCGGCATCTTGACGAAGCGCACGCTCAAGAGCTGATGCGCCACGCCCTGGGGCCGGATATCACGCCTATGCCCACCGAGAACGTGCTGGTCAACGCATTCCTCACATACGGCGGCAGGAGGACCCCTGTGTCTCGACTTCTACCAGGCACTGACCTCCCGGCACACATCAACGTCCCACCATCCCTGCTGCCACTCCTGCGGCATCTCTTCTACGAAGCAGGTTCAGAGACCTACGCGGCCGAGATCCACACCGCCACCGGCATCGACGTCTCCACCGTCTACGTCCAGCTCCGACGCCTGAGGGCCGCCGGCTGGCTACGAAGCCAGCGCGAACTCGCGAGCGACCGCCTGCGCCGCGGCGGGGTCGGGAACAGCCGGGTCTACTACTCACTGACACCCGCCGCGCGCCGGGTTCCCGTGCAGGATCTACTCAGCCCCGAGCAATCCAGGGAAATGGACAGCCCCATGGAAATGCGAGGGTGACACACCTGTGGGATCGCCCCACGAACCCACAGCTCAGCACGATCTGAGGGGACGTAGTTCGCGGGAACCTACACTTCCTCTCCGCCCGCGCGAGGGCCTCCAGGACCTTGCCGCGCTGCGGGGCCGGCTGCTGCTCGTGATCGCTCATGCCTCCAGGAATCACGGATCGCCTGTGGACAGCGGCTGGGCCCTCGCGCCCAAGTCGACGTTCGCTGACCGGCGTTAGGAGGCTGCGCGGGTGGGGGAGGGTTTCGGGTGGCAAGGGGAGGAACGCGTGGGGAAGCGGAACGGGGCACGCAAGGGCGCTCGGCGGTCGGGGAATCCGGCGCGCCGCGAGGCGGAGCGCTTGTACTCGGGGAACGTGATGGGCGAGCGCATGTACGCCGCCCCAGCATCCAGGGCCGCGGTGCAGCCGGGCGAGGTCATCCCGGTGACCGTCCCGGCCCTGCCGGATGGCGTGGTCATCCGGGACGCGACGCCGTCCGACGCGGCCGCGTTGGAGCCCGTGATGCGGCTGGCCGACCCGGACAACCCCGATGGCTCCTGGCGACAGCTTCCTGCCGCGATCCGCCAGAGCTTGGACGCCGACAAGTACACGCGTGTCCGCGCGGTGCAGGAGACCGGATCCGGTGCGCTGGTCGGCGGCACGATGGCGCTGCCCGCGGCGTGGGCGTTCACCCATCCCATGCTCATGGGGTCGCCCAATGTGCACATCATCGCCGGGCTGGTCGCCGCCTTGGACTCCCTCGCGGTGGTCGAAGCGTGGCGCGGCAAGGGCATCGCCCGCGCCCTGGTCGCCGACGTAGAGCGTGCGGCCGGCGCCCATGAGGAGGGGAAGTTCGGCGCGGCCATCCTGTACGTCACGCACGAGCCGGAGCTGACGGACTTCTATGCCGGGCTCGGCTTCACCCTCTCCCCCGACGGAATCTGCATCCCCACGCCGCTCGGGCTCGTCTGCCACGGCCCTATCAAGGGCTTCTGCTTCTCGGTGAAGCCACTGCGCACCGGCGTTCAGATGCAGGACATGCCCACCCTCTACGGACGGCAGCTTGTCATCCGTGGCGTCCTGCCCGGCCCCGCGCGCTGAGCCGATGACCCGGGCGGCCGTCCGTATGGTGGAAGGCATGACGACGTCCTCCGCCCCCGAGCCGGTCCCGGTGCCCATCCGGGTGCTGCTGCCCGGGGACCAGGAGGTCGTTGCGCACCTGTGGTCCCGGAGGCAGGCCCGTGACGGCTGGAGGTACGAGGTCGGGCTCCCGGCGTACCGCAACGGCCCCGAGGACACGGTGGAGCCTGCCGAGTACCGGGTCTGGGTGCGCGCCCCTGACCACGTGCGGCCCGTGGACGGCGTCTCGTACGACACCGTGCCCACCGATTACCTGGAGCCGCCCTCGCCCGTCCAGCAGGCGCTGGGACCGCGCCGCCCGTCCGGCTGGGTGCTGTCGAAGGCTGGCGGGCGCGGGCCCGGCCGGGGCGTTGTGCACGCCGTCGACTGCGAGGTAGCACGGCCGGGGCCCGGACGCGGCGCAGCACCCCGGCACCCGGCTCTGCTCTCTTTGCGGCGCTGCCCTCCAGCTGGACCCCGTGCTCAAGGGCTTCGACCAGGGCTTCGGCAAGAACTGAGCAGCGGGTCAGCGGCGGGTGACGGTGAAGCCGCTGTCGTTGTTTTCTCGTTACTCCACAGCGCGGCCGATGAGTTTGCGGCTCCCGGCAGGTCCAAGCTCGTGACACCCCAGGAAAGGACACCGCCATGTCGGAGCTTCTCGTCGACTTCATCACCTCCCTCGACGGCCACGCATCGGGAGAGGGATGGCCCGGGTTCTGGGGCCTCGAGGGCCCGGAGTACCTCGCATGGCTCGGCAAGCAGCCCGAGGCCACCTACCTGATGGGAGCGAACACCTACCGCCTGATGTCGGGCTTCGCCGCAGGCGAGGTCCCGAATGGCCAAGACGAGTTCAGGCCCGAAGAGGAGGCGTCCGTCGACGAGCTCACGCAAGCTTCCAAGGTGGTGTTCTCCTCCTCTCTCAAGGAGCCACTGACATGGGCCAACTCCACGCTCGTCCGCGACGACGCTGTCGAGGCGGCCCGCACCATGAAGTCGAGTGGCTCGGGGCTCCTCAGCACGATCGGCAGCCTCAGCCTGTGCCGGTCCCTGCTACGAGCCGGACTCGTCGACCGCTTCCGGGTCGTGATGTTCCCGGTGATCACCGGGGCCACGGGTGAAGAACGCATCTACGACGGCTATCCGGACGTTGCCCTCGAGATGATCGAGCACCGCACCTTCGACGGCCGCATCCAGCTGGTCGAGTACAAGCCCCGCGTGCTCGAGAACCCGCCGCTCAGCGTCCCTGCGTGACGACGCCCCGTCCGCCGGTCCGGACGGCCGCCAGGCCGACGCCGGCGGACGGCCAACGTCAGGGCGCCCAGCCCACCTGGCCCCGAGCCGTCGCAGGTCAGCCCACGTACGCCCTCCCAGGCCGCGGTCTCCGCAAAGATCCACCTTCCGGATACGGATGCGCCGCTGGACGCTTCCCTGGGCAGAGCCTCGCGAGCTGAGCGCTCTACATGGCCGATGGGGCCAACTGAAGCGCTCAGTCACAAACGGATGACGTCGCCGGACGGCCGGTGCCAGCCTGATCGCATGACTGCACTTCCCCGGCGACGGGTGTACGGGTCCGACCACGACGACCCCGCCCCCTACGAGCAGCCCGGCCGCGAGTACGTCGAGCTCGTCGGCGGCGCCCTGGACGGCCAGCTCGTCGACGTCACCCACGAGGAACGAGCCACCAAGGCCATGCTGATCACGAACGACGGCACGTACGGGGCCGGCGGCCGCGCCGACTACGAACCCCGCCCCGGCGAACCCGGCCGATGGCACTGGGCCGGCGACGCCCCCTGACCCCGGGCGATCCCGGCCAATGTCTGCGACGGCATCCCTCCCCCGCCACCGGGCGTAGGGCAGGCGGCGTCCGTCAACCGCCGCCCCGCCAAGCAGGTCCTCACGTCGCTCGTACGGATGGCGTGCACCGCTTCGGCGAACCCGCCGGGCGGTCGCCGCGTCGCAGGCGGCATGAAGATCGACGCCCAGCACATCGACGAGCCCGGCCACGTGGTCCTCGACATCACCGCCGCCGACGAGGACACCGCCCACGCCGTGATGGCCGTGCTGGAACAGCGATGGGCCACCTCCGGCATCACCCCGTACGCAGCGACCCCGGCCTGCCGGGGGTGCGGGCGCGCGTGTACGCCGACATCACATGCCGCGCGGGACGGACACCACCCTGCTCGATCACCCCTTGTCCGTGTAAGGACCGACGCCGCGGAACGGCTCCGCCGCCCGTACGTGGGCATCGACGTCACCACGACCGCCTTGTCCAGCGGTGCGCGTGGGACGCAGCTTGCCGGACGGGCGTCACTCATCGAGTGCGGTGCGCCTCTCACCCGCCCCGGCCGACGCCAGCCGTTCAGGGAACTGATCACCTCGGTACAAACCGCTCTCGGTCTCCGCGCGCACCGGTCCGGGACACTCCCCCCGCCTCGCTGCCTATCTCCACCAGCGCACCGCCGGCCGGATCGGGAGCCCGACCCGGCTGATCCGCCAGGCCGCGATCACCGTGATCCTCGATGGCAGCGAACGCACCACGAAGACCAGCCTCGACCAGATCCGCATTGATCACCTCGCCGAAACCCGCCACCGGAAAAAGCGGGAAGCCACACCACGCTGACCAGGCGAAACGTCTCTGGCCAGCAAGAACACAGCCAGTGCCATTTAGACGCAGAAGCTACATGCAACAAGCACGCGCGTTCTCAACGAAGTTGACACAACTCCAGCTCACACCCCAGCGTCAATCCCGCCACCAATTCGCGAAGCTTCGAATCACTCATGCTCGGCTGATTAGGTGGACCACAGTTCTTGCCGCATGCACATATGAGCCTATCCCTTCCGCCGGTGCCATACTTTCTCAGAAAAGTGCCTTAGGGCACAGGCTCCCCTATGAACCGAAGGGACATCATGTCTGTTCGCACGTCAATCAGGCGCGTCACTCAGGTCGCCAGCATGGGCATCGCCATCGCTGTCGGTGCGCCTGCATTCCCGGCGGCCGCGCAGCCGGCCCCGTTCGTCGCCTGCAACGAGAGTGCCCTGTCAACGGCTATCACAATGGCCAACGCCGCAACGTCTGCCACGCTGTCACTCGCCCCGGACTGCGTGTACAACCTGACAATGCGGCTACCGGACGTGACTGGAAACATCACAATCAACGCGAATGGTGACACCATCACCCGCGACACCGGGGCGTCAGCCTTCCGTATTCTCACGGTCTCGGGCCATCTCACCCTGAACAACGCAACCGTCTCCAACGGAAACGCCGTCGGCGAGAGTCCGAACTTCGGCGGGGGCATCGGCGTGATCGGCTCAGGTTCTCTTACCGTGAACCGGAGCAACATCGTCAACAACAGCGCTGCTTTCTCCGGCGGGATCGGCGGCCTTTCAAACACGACAATCACCGTCGACCGCACCACCATCACGAACAACACGGTTACACAGAGGGGTGGTGGATTCATCGCTGACGGCGTCGGGACCATCACCAACAGTCGAGTTATCGGAAACAGCGCCGGAAATCAGGGGGGAGGAATCGCCAACGCAGGAGGCCAGTTGACGGTCCGGAACAGCAACATCAACGAAAACAGCGCGGGTGATGGTGGTGGGATCGTCAATCTCAGCGGCACCGTCAATCTGATCCGGTCCAACGTCAATAGCAACACGGCCACAGACGGCGTAGGCGCTGGCGGCATTCTCAGGACCGGCGGCACAGTCAGTCTCAACAACAGCCGTGTCCGCGGCAACGTGCCGACGAACTGTGCGGGCACGGTGCCCGGCTGCACCGGTTGAAGCAATGATGCGCCGGGCCTCCCGACTTCACCGGCTCATGCAAGACGGAAATCGAGTCTTGTATCTCACGGCTTTTGAAGTCATAAAGAAGGCGTCCCTCCGGCTGTCCCTGACCTTGGGCTGGGACAGCGACGACTACCAGAAGGCCGTCGTCTCGATCGAGGCGAAATCGTGGTACTGGGACGCTGTCTGCTGGAAGAGCGAGGGGCACAGACTGGTCGACCGCAGCGTTCCGCGCGTCACCGGAACGCTGACGCTGACCGATCCCGACGGAGCGGTGATCGGCACCGAGGAGATCATGGCGAAAGGCGTCAAGCCGCCCTACCCGATCTTCTTCACCCGCGAGTTCGCCCTTGCCGGCCTGCCCGCCGGTCGCTGCACCGTTGCCCTGACCGGCGCGGTCAAGACCGGCGGCTTCCAATTCAGCGGGGACGACAGCACGGTGAAGCTGGACGACCGCCACATCGCCTTCGACGTCGGGGCCTGAGCCGAAAGCGCCACGATCTCCCGTTCGGTAGCCCGCTCGCCCTTCTTGCGCGGCACCTTCACCCGTACGGGGGCCGCATCCGGTAGCCGGTCAACCCCTCTCCCCAGCCCGCTCCGGCAGGTCCCAGAGCGCCGCAACCTCGTACAGCTGGGCCATAGCAGACGGCACCGCCTTCGTCGTGACGCCGTGGAGCAGGAACTGGCGCACCCCGGTCACCACATTCTGGATCAGAGCCGGCTGCCGAGTCGGCTCCGCGCCGGGCCCCTCCGGCACCAGGTGCCGGAGGCGGACGCCTTCTTGCGGCATGTCCGCGCCGCAAGAACGCACCAGACGCGGTGCGCGCCCTAGCCTCGCCGTTTCGGTTGGGTTGAGGCGGTGTCGCTGATCGCCAACTGCTGGGTGGCCGACGTGATTTCGGTTGTTGGGCAGGTCGGAGTCCCGACGCGGTGGTCAGGTTCTCCGGGTTCTTTCGGGTCGTGGGCGGACGGGGGTTTGCCGGTCAGCTGGCGGGTCGGGGCAGTCCGGCGAGGCGGTGGAAGGCCGTGGCCAGTTCGTTTCTCCAGGGCCAGGTCGCCGATATTCGCAGGTGGAGGCGTCGGCCGCCGTGGGTGAGGCGGCCGGCGACGTGCAGTAGCCGGTAGCGGAGTTTCTTCGGCTCGGCGGTGGCCAGCTCCCCGTCCAGGAGGAGGACACGGGTCCAGGCGAGCAGGTCGATCGCGGCGAGGCTGAGTTCGAGCCAGACGGCGTTGACGCCGAAGTCTCGGGAGGGGAAGCGGCCGAAGCCGGTGGTCTTGCCGCACCGGATGTGGTCCTCGATGGTGGCATGTCCGCGGTGGCGGACCTCCAGGAACTGCGCGGAGCCGCCACCGGAGTACGGGGTGTCGGTGAGGAACACCTGATGCCGTAGGCCTTCGTCCTGGTCGAACAGGGACAGCTGTGCTCCGGGGTGCGGCCGCTCCCGGCGCACGATGATGCGGGTGCCGGCCGGGTAGCCGTCCAGATCGACCATGCCGGTCAGCTCGGCGACCTCGGCGCTGGCGCGCAGTGTCCCGTCCTGGTTCAGGGCGGGATGCCAGAGGTGCTCAGGCATGGCCCGGACAGCGCGGCGGACCGGCGCGGTGATGGCGTATCCGACCGAGAAGAAGGTACGGATTCCTCGTTTCCGCACGTCGCGGACGTGGGCGAGGAAGGCTTTCGCGGATCCGGCACTGTCGGTGCGGACGAGGATGTCGGTACCGTGCCGGTGGGCGTCGGGGATCTGCGCGAGTGCCTGGTCGAGCACCGTGATGTGGTCGCTCGCGGTGTTGGCACCGGCATTCCCGGGCCGCAGTCGGCCCGACAGCGCTTCGCCGGTGTTGGCCAGGAAGCACAGCAGCGGGTGGAAGCCGAAGCCGCCTTTATAGGTGGGTGCGGCCTGCTCCTTCTCGGAGTGGCAGGTGATCAGCGTGGCGTCGAGGTCCAGGACCAGCCCGGGCAGCATGTGCCCCGCGGCCCGGGCTGCGGGTATGCCCTCGCCTTGCTCGGCGGCCTGCATCCAGGCGACTTCCCGGGCTCGGGCACGCGCCGGGCGCAGAGCAGCCAGTGTCCTCTCGTCGGTGTCGGCGAGCAGCCGCCAGGCCGTCGGTGTCGAGGCGACCGGACCGAACAACCTTGTCTGGTCCCGCAGTACGGCCAGGTCCGCGATGGCCTCACCGCCGTCGGCGAGCATCACCGCCAGGTCGGTGGCGATCCGGCCCGGATCATGCCCGGTCCCGCGCGGCCGAAGCGGCCTGAGAGCGGCGGAGTACGCAGCGGTCAGCCCCGTGGCATCGGCAAGATCAGCCAGTAACCGTGACCCGGCATGACCGACCACCCCCGAACCATCCGCACTGACATGGATCTTGGGACGCAACCCGATATCCTGCACGTAGAAAGTGCCCTCCGCCTGGACCGACAGAACCCCTCAGCAAGGTTCATCGTCCCAGGTCAGGAAGGGCACTTTTGCGTTTCCGCCCCAACATCCGCCGTACCCAAACGAAACGGCGAGGCTAGATGATCAATTCCAAGGGATGCCTGCGGAGGGTGTGGGGCGGGCGGCGGCCGAAGCCACCGCGAGACGGTCAGGCGGCGGGCTGCCGGCCCTGGTTGTCGAGGTGGCAGCGGGCGGTCAGGCGTCAGGGTCGACTTCAGGGTGCGTGAACCGCACGGGCTTGCCCAGCGAACGGGCGTAGGCGATTTCGGCTCGGGTGCTGTCTCCGATGTAGTCGCCGACTACGAGCACCTCATCAGCGAGCCGGATCTTCGCCCGGTGCAGATCGTCGAGTCGAACCTTCAGCGCCTCGGCCTCGACAGGATCGGACCAAAGTTCGTGCGGCGACTTCATGTCACAGCCCGGTTTGACGACAATCTTTCCGGCTTTGGTCTCCCGTAGATCGGCCTCGTTCATCTCGGTCATGAAGCGGGTGGAGCCGCAGATCACGACGATACGCGGGAGGCTCAACAGCTTCTTCGCGTCGGCGAGCTTCTCCTCGGGGCTGAGCAGTTGCGGGTATGACACTGGTTCCTCCTGGTGGTGTGGTCCAAGGGGTGCCTGCGGAGACGAGAACGAGGGTGTCCAAGATCGTTTTGTGACGAACGACGTGGACACCCTCGCGTCAGCACTCTATGCGACGACCGACGACATGCTGAAGGAGCATCCCGACCTGGCGCCGTGGCGCCCGCCGGTCGGCATTACGCCCCGCCTGAGCGATGCCGAACTGGTCACCCTCGCCACGATGCAGGCCATACTCGGCTACACCTCCGAGGCCAAATGGCTCCGCCATGCCCGTGCCTACCTGCGCCATCTCTTCCCCTACCTGCCCCAGCAGCCCGGCTACAACAAGCGGCTGCGCACGGCTGCCGGTCTGATGCGAAGCGTCAACCGGATCCTGGCCACCACCACCTCGGTGTGGAGCGACGGCGTATGGGTCGTGGACTCCACCCCGGTGGAATGCGGCCGCTCCCGCGAGACCGTCAAACGCTCCGACCTGGCAGGCTGGGCCGAATACGGCTACTGCGCCAGCCACAGCCGCTTCTTCTGGGGCCTGCGCCTGCACCTGGTCTGCACCCTTCAGGGCCTGCCCATCGCCTTCGCCCTGACCGGGGCCAAGGCCACGAACGCGAGACCCTCCTTGACCTCCTGGCGGCCGAATGCGAGCTTCTGCGAGAGCGCCCCCGACAGACTCTCATCGGCGACAAGAACTACTTCGGCCGTGGTTTCGAACGCGAACTGCCCGAGCATGGAGTCCAGTTGCTACGGCCTGCACGTAAAGGTGAACGGGAACGGCCTGGCGCAGCCCTGTTCAAGCCGCTGCGACAGGTCATCGAATCGATCAACGAGACCTTCAAGGGACAGCTTGACCTCGAACGGCACCGAGGGCGCACACCCGGAGGTGTCATAGCCCGCGTCATGCAACGCATCCTCGCGCTGACCGCCGCGATCTGGCACAACGACGCCACGGGGAGTGTCTAATCAACGGCGGATCTGCTGATCAAGGAGAGACGCCAGGTGAGCGGGACAGTGATCGAGCACGAGTCCGTCGAGGAGCCGGGCGGTGGTGCGGTGCCGTCGGCCGCATCGGACGAACAGCTCGTCGCGATGCTGGTCGACCGGGCCCGCAACGAGGGCCTGCAGCTGACCGGTGAGGGTGGGCTGCTGCAGCAGCTGACCAAGCGGGTGGTGGAGTCGGCCCTGGAGGGCGAGATCACCGACCATGTCGGCTACGAAAAGCACGATCCGGCCGGGAAGAACAGCGGCGACAGCCGCAACGGAACTCGTGCGAAAACCGTGCTGACCGACGTCGGCCCGGTCGAGGTCAGGGTGCCCCGGGACACCGCCGGCAGCTTCGAGCCGCAGATCGTCAAGAGGCGGCAGCGCCGCCTGTCCGGCGTGGACGAAAGGGTGCTCTCCCTGTCCGCGAAGGGCCTCACCCACGGGGAGATCTCCGCGCACCTGGCCGAGGTCTACGGGGCGGAGGTGTCCAAGCAGACCATCTCCACGATCACCGACAAGGTGATGGAGGGGATGACCGAATGGCAGAACCGGCCACTCGACCGTGTCCATCCGGTTCTGTTCGTGGACGCCATCAACGTCGAGATCAGGGATGGGCAGGTCGCGAACCGGCCGGTCTACGTCGTGATGGCGGTGACCGTCGAAGGCACCCGGGACATCCCGGGATCTGGGCCGGCGACGGTGGTGAGGGCGCCGAGTACTGGCTGCACGTGTTCACCGGGCTGAAGAACCGCGGCCTGGACGATGTGCTCATGCTCGTCTGCGATGTCCTCAAGGGCCTGCCCGAGGCGGTGGAGGCCGTTTGGCCTCGAACGACTGTCCAGACCTGCGTGGTTCACCTCCTGCGCAACAGCTTCCGTCTCGCGGCCCGCCAGGACCGGGACAAGGTCGCCAAGGCCCTCAAGCCCGTCTGCACCGCACCCAACGAAGACGCGGCGGCAGAGCGGTTCGGGGAGTTCCAGGAAGCCTGGGGCCGGAAGTATCCGGCGATCATCAAGCTGTGGGAGAACGCCTGGGCCGAGTTCGTGCCCTTCCTCTCCTTCGACGTCGAGATCCGAAAGGTCATCTGCTCGACGAACGCGATCGAGTCCGTGAACGCCCGCATACGCAAGGCCGTACGGGCCCGCGGACACTTCCCCAACGAGGCCGCCGCCCTCAAGTGCGTCTACATGGCGCTGATGAGCCTGGACCCGACGGGGAAGGGCCGCAAGAAGTGGGCCATGCGCTGGAAGGCACCCCTCAACGCGTTCCCGATCACCTTCGAGGGCCGGCTCACCCCGGCCAACAGCTGAACCTCAACAACCAAGATCAGCCGTTAAATTCACACCCATCCGGAGCGGCAGTTGGCACCCGAAGGGAGCCGAGGAGGGCGAGGCGGAGGCTGAGCGGGAAGTGTCGGAGGGCGAGCAGGGGCCGAGGTGTGCCCGCGCGGGAGCTGCTGAAGTTCAGCACACCCAGGGACCCGGCGCTGCTGGCACGGTTCGTGAAGCTGCGGGTCATCGAACCCGAGAACACATTCTGGCGGCGCGGAATCCAGGCATGCGCGCGGTACATGAAGGAGACCGGGGCGCGGGAGCTGCGGGTACCGTACGACTACGTCACCCCTGATGACTGGGTGCCGGCCGGGTTCCCGCTCGGGACATGGCTCGCCGACCAACGCAAAACCCACAAAGCCGGACGCCTGGACCCGGGACGGGTCGAACAGCTGGCCGGGCTGGGCATGGTCTGGTCCCACCAGGACATCGCGTTCGAGGAAGGCCTCACGGCTTCCCGCGCCTGGGCGGCCGTGCACGGGCATCTCCTGCCTCCGGCAACTGCGACCGCCGGGTGACGGAGGGGACCAATGCGCCGCCGCGTCGAGTGCCGGCACACGAGCGGGCCCTGCGTGCACAGAAATGGGAACTCGAATCGGGCCATCGGCGAACAGCGGGTGACCATGCCCGCGTCTTCGAGGGAAAAACATGAGCCTAAGAGGCGACCGATGACCGTTTCACCGAGCGTCGGAGTCCACCGTGCCGAGGGCACGAACGAGCGGTCGGACTCCGACGCCTCGGTGATCGAACGGTCCTGGGACGAGCCCGATGCCTTCGCCGTGCTGTTCGACCGCTACGCCGACGACATCCACCGGTACGCGGCCCGGCGGCTGGGTGCCGACGTGGCGGACGATCTGATGGCGGAGACCTTCGTGATCGCCTTCCAGCGACGGCGCCGCTACGACCTGTCGAGGGCTCAGGCGCGCCCGTGGCTGTACGGGATCGTCACCAATCTCGTCGGTGAGCACCGGAGGGCCGAGGCGCGCCATCTCCGGGCGCTGGCACGGGTCGCCGCCGGCGTCCCGGACGAGGGAGGCGGCGAGCCGATGGCCGAGCGGGTGGCCGACCGGGTCACCGCCGAGAGCGCCCGAGGTGCGCTGGCGGGCTGCATCGCCAAGCTGCAGCCCCGCTACCGGGACGTGCTGCTGGTGATCGCCTGGGGTGATCTCGACTACGTGGAGGCCGCGGAGGCCCTGGGGGTGCCGGTGGGCACCGTCCGCTCACGGCTGCACCGGGCTCGAAGGAGACTGCGCGACGCATTGGGCGGGTCCGATCCCACAGCCCTGCAAGAGTTCCAGGAGGAGCCCGATCATGGATGACCTCACCTCCGTGAAGGAGTTGGAGGCGGACACGCCTCCCCTGACCGCCGAGGCCCGTGCCGCCGCCCGCACCCGGCTGATGACCGCCATCGGCCGGGAGAGCCGCGGGGGAGTCGCTCTCGCGCTGCCCAGGCGGACGGTGTTCCGTGTCGCGGTGGCCGCGACGATCGCCGCGGCAGTGGCGGGAATCGTACTGGTGGCCTCGGTAGACGGCGGGGACCCCCGTTCCCCGAGGATGACCACCCTCAGCGCGGCGCAGGTGCTGCACAAGGCCGCGGACAGGACGCGGTCCACCGGTGCCAGCCTACCGATCCCGCGGAACGACCAGTACTTCTACACCAAGACCTACATCACGCGAACCCCCGTGAAGGGCGGGAAGACCAGGACGTGGACGGACGAGAGCTGGCTGTCGGTGGACGGCTCCAGGCCCTCGCGCCGGCAGGAGCACGGCAAGATCCACAACGATCCCCCGCTGGGCGAGCACGAGGTGCAGTGGCCGCCCAATGAATACGCGAAGCTGCAGAAGTGGCCGACCGACCCCGACGAGCTCCTCAAGTGGCTCGGCCGCGGGCGCGTCGAGGTCGTCGAGCCGTCCGGGGCGAAGGGGGGCAAGGCCGGCGGGCCCGCGCCCGACCCCGACAGGATGGTGTTCATGGAGGCATGTCTGCTCATGCAGGGGCCGCGGGTCATGCCGCCCGGCCTGCAGGCCGCCGCTTTCGAGGCCCTGGCGAAACTGCCACGCATCAAGGTGGACGAGGACGAGGTCGACGCTCTGGGCCGGCACGGGGTCGGGGTGTCGTACCCCCACCTGACCTTCACCTTCGTCTTCGACCGTGAGACCTACGACTACCTGGGCATTCGTCTCAAGGGCAGCAATGCGAAGCGCGTCGACGGCGAGTGGCGGCAGGTCGACAGGTACTTCGAGATGCGCAGCAGTCAGGAGGTGGGCGTCGTCGACCGGATCGGCCAACGTCCGTAACCGTTCGAAGGGCCCGTGGTGACGGGAGGAGGGGCCGGGGGCGTGTCGGACGCCCCCTGGCCCAGCCGTGGCAGACGAGGGAGCTGACGGCCTCCTGGGGGGGGCCGGTGAATCCGACGACCAGGGCGTCGGCGGTGTCCGTGTGCCGGACCTTCGCCCACCCGCGCCGTCCCGACGGATAGCCCGCTCCGCCCCTTTTGCAGACGATTCCTTCAATGCCCTGCTCACGCAGGGTGTCGTACCAGAGCATGGCAACGTCCCGGTCGTCGCTGGCTGGCACGGCCTGGATCGGCGGCCCGACATCGGAGAGGAGCTGCAGGAGGAAGGCGCTGCGCTCGGTGTAGGGGCGGCTTCGGCAGTCGCCGATCGCCGGGTCCGGGTGCTGGAGCACGTCCCAGCAGACGTAGGAGGCCGGGTACCGGGCGGCCAGGGCGCGGGCCCGTGTCACGGATGACGCGGCCCGCGCCTGCGCCGCCGCAAAGTTCAGCCGGCCGTCCCGCCAGATCACCGCCTCCCCGTCCAGCACCGTGCCGGGGCGCAGTTCCATGCCGGCGACGGCCAGGTCCATCCAGTGCTGGGTGACGACTCTGCCGGACCGGGCGTAGAGCACGACGGTCTCGTCGGTACGACGCAGCACTGTTCTGTGGCCGTCCTTCTCCAGACTGCGAGGTGTCTCATGAGACACCATCGGCTGAGCTGCCTCTCTTACCACCAAGTCATTGGCGCGGCTTGCACTGGCGGTTGTGCCCCGCTGGTCAGCAGACTGTCAGCGAAACATCGGTGCCCGGAAGGCGAGAACCCTTGCTCCTTACGACTGGCAGTGTCGTTATCTTCCTATGGCTGCTCCTCTTTATGTGGGTCGGCTGGCGGCGGCGGAGCATCCGCTGCTGAGGCATGGGGCGAGCTCTTCCATCCGTCACAGCGACACGTCCAACAGGAGCGGGAACGCCAACTCGTTCTCCGGGACGATGCCGAATCCGGTGCACCCCCCAGCTCTGTTGACCTTGACTCCGGCAAGGCGGTTATCCGCCTCGTGCAGAGCCCCACGAGCAGGTACGAAGCGCCGTAACCGGTTTGCTACGTCACCGTCCGCCCGTGCACGGCTGTCAGGAGTTTCCTCCAGCCCTGCGCATTCGCTGGGCCGGCAGAAGCTGGTCGTCCTGCCGGACCGCTGCGCCCACACCAGCACACCAGGTATGCACCTTGGCGGCCGATCAGCAGGTCGAGGTGGTCTGCTTGCCGACCACCTTCGTAGGCGCATGGCCTCGGAGCGTATTTCTACTCCAGCAGCTTTTTCCTGGTGCAGTAGCTTGCCAACGCCCCTGGGAATAACCAGCTGCCGCAGAGCAGGACAACCGGAGGATCGTCCATGCCCCGAGAGGCGCCGTACCTCGCGCTAGCCGACGTGCTGCGCGCACGGATTCTCGCGGGAGAGTGGGCGATCGGGGAGCGCCTGCCGTCCCGGGCACGGCTCGCCGTGGAGTACGGGGTCGGACGCAACGTCATGCAGAGGGCCATGGACCGTTTGATCACCGACGGTCTCCTCGAAGGACGCGCCGGCTCGGGCACCTACGTCCGCATGCCGCGAGAGCGCCTGCGGCTGGTCCGCTCGCGGCACCGCGAACGCCGGGAGGGCCCTGCCCCCTGGACCGACAGGAGGGAGCGGGGCAGGGCCGACGCCTGGGATTCACACAGCCAGGTGCGCGTCCCCGCCCCCGAGCCTATCGCCGAGCGGCTCGCCATCAGCCCCGGGGACCTCTGCGTCAATACACATTACGAGTTCCTCGCCGACGGGCAACCCGTCCAGCTCTCCGAATCCTGGGAGCCGATGGCTATCACGGATGGAACGCCGATTGTGCTGCCCGAGATGGGTCCCCTGGCGGGAAAGGGGGTGGTCGAGCGCATGCGCTTCATCGGCGTGGTCATCTCGACTGTGGTCGAGGTACCGCGCCCGGCTCGTGCCACCCAGGTGCAGGCGAACCTCCTGGGGATCAGCGTGGGGGACCTCGTGCTTCAGATCGAGCGGACCATCTTCGACACGGACGGACGTCCGGTGGAAACGGCCGACATGGTAATTCCGGACGTGCGCCGGGAAGTTGTCTACGAGTTCGGAGTCGACCGTCCGTAGTCGTTGAAGCCATTAGAGAGACATCGCAAATTCGACAGTAGGGTATTCGAATGTCAAAATTCTCCCGGCTCGGCCTCTTACGTAATCGGGACTTCGGGCGATTGTTTGCTGCCACTGCGCTCGGCCAGTTGGGCGATCGCATCATCTTTCTGGCTTTGCCTCTGGTTGCCATCGCGGCATTGCATGCCGACGAGTTCCAGGTGGGCCTACTGACTGCGATGACTTCGGCAGGGGCGCTCCTGGTCGGGCTGCCGGCAGGCGCGTGGGTGGACCGCATGCGGAAGCGATCGGTGATGATCAGCACTGATCTCGCTCGCGCGCTGTTCCTCTTGACGATACCGGTGGCGTGGTGGGCAGGCCTTCTCACCATTTGGTGGCTCTACACAGTCGCCTTGGTTCATGGAGTGTTGACTGTTTTCTTCGATGTTGCATACGTCAGCTATCTCCCGCACTTGGTCGGACGCAGCAATCTCGTGGAAGGAAACTCAAAACTTTCGGCAATACGCTCGGTGACCAGTATCAGCGGGCCGACAGTGGCAGGGCCCCTGGTCGGCCTGGTTGGAGCCCCTGCAACATTGTTGGTGAGTTCGGCCAGTATGGCCATGTCGGGACTGCTCGCGATCACCATCCAGAAACGCGAACAGAAGCCTGATCTGAGCGAGCACCCTCAATTGCGTCGAATGATCATGGAGGGACTTAAGTTCGTCGTCAAAAACCCTCCCCTACGTGCAATCATGCTGGGGGATGCGATATTCAACCTCTTCCTGGTCATGTATCAAACCATGTTGCTGGTCTTTTTGGATCGGGAGATTGGTCTCCAATCCTTCGGTATCGGCATCATTCTGTCGGGAATGGGTTGTGGTGCCTTGCTGGGCGCACTGTCGGCAACCAGGGTCTCCAAGCGAGTCGGGCAAGGTCCGGTCATCTGGCTCGCGTCACTGGCTACCTGTCCATTGACCGTGCTCATGCCGTTGGCGCGAACGGATTGGAGCCTCTATGTGGCTGCGATCGGACTCGCGGCTCTTTCACTGGGCGGAGTCGTTCGCGTGGTGACTCAATCAAGCTTCCAACAGGCCCTGACGCCGGATCGGCTTCTGGGCCGGATGAGTGCAACAGCTCGTTTCGTTTCCTGGGGCGGCATTCCTATCGGTGGGCTTTTGGGTGGAGTCTCGGGCTCTGTGTTCGGAGCAACAGGCACCTTGTGGATTGGTGCAGCCGGCATGACGCTGAGCACCCTTCCCAACTTCCTGTCACCGCTTCGAACAATGCGCACGTTGCCCACGGAGAAGGCCCCGGAGTTGGCGTATTGAGGCGTCACAAAATGGCTGACAGACAAGCGCGTATGTATGACCTGTAGGGATCTTCACTCAGACATGAAGTTGGTGCGGTTGAGGGGGATGATGACGGCTGAGGTGCCCCCGGTGGTGTGGACACTCTGACAATGGATCTTGTGGATCCGAGGAAGGGTGTCCTGGTGGGACGGAAATCTCCGTATCCGGCGGAGTTCAGGAATGACGCGGTCGCGCTTTACCGCTCGGCGAGTGGGAAGCGTACGTATGCGGCGGTCGCGGCGGATGTCGGGGTGACCGGCGAGACGCTGCGGAGCTGGGTGCGCCAGGCCGACGAGCACGCAGGCCGGGATCACGGCCGCGAGGACCAGACCGCGCAGGGCCAGGATGAGGAGCTGGCCCGGCTTCGCGCGGAGAACGGCCGGCTGCGCAAAGCGGAGAAGGAGTGGGAGCTCGAGCGGGAGATCCTGCGCCGGGCGGCGGCCTATTTCGCGAAGGAGATGAAGTGAAGACCCGCCGCTGGGACTTCGTCTCCGCCCACGCCTCATCCTTCGGCGTCCAGCGGATATGCCGGGTTCTTCAGATCTCGCGCTCGGGCAGCGCGTCGATGACCAGCTCGGCGCGCATGTGCGAGGCCATCGAGTAGCCGAGCACCCGGCGTGAACAGATGTCCAGGACACAGGTCTGGCCGGGCCAGGGGTCGCGGTTCAGGCCGCCGGAGGCCAGGCACCTCCGGAAGCGGTGCAGAGTCTTGATCAGGAAGACGTGCGCGAGCGCGCTGGCCGACTCACCGGACTGACAGCGCAGAGAGACGTAGTGCCTGAAGTCGTCCTCGGCCCAGCTCGCGAGGGTCTCGGGCAACTGGTGGTCCCGGCCGAATGCGGCAAGAGCACGTAGGTGGCCCACTCGCTGGCCGACCGTGACCGGTGAGTGAAGTTTCGCCGGCAGGTGCAGTCCGCGGGCGAGCACTGCCGGATGGCGGGGGTTGAACCAGATCATCGCCAGTTCGCGGCCCAGGAGGTTCCACTGAGGGGGCAGCCCTCGGAAATGGGCCCTCATGTTTGCGGACGCGCCGTTGGGCGCCTTGCGTACCACCCCGTTGAAGTCCCAGACGTCCGTGTCGCCGAACCGCGGGGGCATCGCTCCGTCCAAGAGCGGGTGTGACTGTAGGACGGGCCTTGACCCCTGATTCTGAACACGGGTTATGCGGCTTCCGGAAGATTTCAAGTTCAGTGAGACGGTCGTGACGCTAGGAGGTTTGTGGTGCGGGTTCCCTGCGTTTGGCCGGGTCGTTGATCCAGGCCGTCTGGGGTATCTCGGGTGGTCTGGGACGGCGGCCGAAGCGTTCGGGGTGGCGGGCGTATGCCTCGGCGAGGGTGACCGCGCGCTGGTCGCGGACTTCCTCGGCGGTCCCGAAGTGGACGGAGGCTGGTGTGTGCCAGCCGATACCCGAGTGCCGGTGCTCATGGTTGTAATACGCGATGAACGCGTCGAACCACTCGCGGGCGTGGGCCAGCGAATCGAACCGTTCGGGATAATCCGACATGTACTTCGTGGTCTTGAACTGGGCCTCGCTGTAAGGGTTGTCGTTGGAGACCTTCGGCCTCGAGTGCGACCGCGTCACGCCCAGATCGATCAGTAGTTGGGAGACCTTCTTCGACGTCATCGAGGTGCCGCGGTCCGCGTGCACGGTCTGGGGCACGATGCCGTTGCGGGCGATGGTCTCGCGGATCAGCTCCTCGGCCGGCACGGCTGATTCGGCTCGCTCGACGGTGTGGCCGACGATATACCGGCTGAAGATGTCGATGATCACGTAGGCGTGATACCAGACGCCCTTGGCCGGCCCGGCCGCCTTGGTGATGTCCCAGGTGAACACCTGCGAGGGCCCGGTGGCGACCAGCTCGGGCACCGCCTTGGCGGGATGGGTGGCCTGCCGTCGGCGCTCACCGGACTGATCCTGCTCGCGCAGGATCCGGTACATCGTCGAGACGGAGCAGTGATAGCGCCCGGCATCCAGCTCACGGGCCCAGATCTGCGCGGGCGCCAGCTCGGCGTACTCGTCGCCGTTCATCAACTCGAGTACCGCAGAACGCTCTTCGGCCGTCAGGGCCGACGGCTGCATCTGCGGGGCACGTGTTCTGCGTGGTGGTGGGGGCCGGAGCCGACGGTAATGCGTGGCGCGGGAGCGGCCGGTCAGCCGACAGGCGGCCGTGATGCCCAGCTGAACCTCGACGCTGGTGAACGCCTCGTCCACGACAGGGTCGGCGGCAGGCTTCAGTCCGCGCTCTCGGAGATCATTTCCAAGAGCGCGGAAGCTTTTCCCATCACCTCGAGTGCGGCCTTGTTCCGTGCCAGGTCCCTCTGCAACCGCTCCACCTGCTGCCGCAGCTTTTCGTTCTCCACCTCCGCGGCGGACTTCTTCGCACGGGCCGGGCTGGTCCGGCGGTCGACCAGGTTTTCCAGGGCCCCGGCATCCCGGGCGGCCCGCCACTCCTTGACATGCGAGTGGTAGAGCCGTTCCCTGCGCAGGACCGCACCCTTCTCGTTCCTGGGCGCCGCGTCGTACTCGGCGACGATTCGCAGCTTGTACTCCGAGGTGAAAGTGCGGCGCTTCGGCCTCGGCGCCGGCTCGGACCCGACGGGCTCTGTACTGGGCATAAGGGACGGTTCTCCTGTCGTGCCCTCTCAGGCTAACCCCGCAGAACGGGATGTCTCACCCAAGGCTGACAGAGAGGGTTCGGCCAGCGTAGTTGATGTTGTTTGGAGTGTTTGTTCGTAGGCGATGGGGCTGCGGTGTCCGAGGCGGGAGTGGCGTCGGACGGTGTTGTAGCGGTGGAGCCAGCGGAAGAGGTCCAGGCGGGCTTCGCGTTCTTCGTTCCAGGCCCTGCGGCCCTGGAGGGTCTCGCGTTTGCAGGTCGCGTTGAACGACTCCGCCAGGGCGTTATCCGCCGAGCTGCCGATGGCGCTCATGGACTGGGTCACGCCAGCCTGGCGGCAGGCGTTGGCGAAGGCCCGGCTGCAGTACTGGACGGATTCAACTGATCGTCGCAACACCTTGATCGGGAGGTGGAGCGATGGGCTCTGTGGAGCGGCACAAGCAGGTTCGTGCGTATCGGGGGTTGGTGCCGTCGCCGGGCAGGCCGTCGGTGGCCTGGCGTGAGGACAGGGTCAGGTTCTGGACGGTGATCGCTCGGGGTGCCAAGACCGAGGATGCGTGCAGTGCTGCCGGGGTGTCCGGGCCGGTGGGATTCCGCTGGTTCCGGCACGCTGGCGGCGTGAATCCGTGTCTTCCTGATGATGTGTCCGGGCGCTACCTGTCGTTTCCCGAGCGGGAGGACATCGCCGTCTGGCATGCCCAGGGCGCCGGCGTCCGCGAGATCGCCCGCAGGCTCGGACGGGCGCCGTCGACGGTCTCCCGTGAGCTGCGGCGCAATGCCTCTACCCGGACCTACAAGCTGGACTACCGGGCCTCGACCGCGCAGTGGCACGCTGAACGCCGGGCCCGGCGCCCGAAGACGGCCAAGCTCGTGGACAATCCGAGGCTGCGAGCCTATATCCAGGCCCGGCTGTCGAGGGACGTCACCGACGCCGGAGGCAACCGTCTGGGCCCGGAGGGCCCGGCCTGGAAGGGGCGCAACAAGCCGCACCGCGGCGACAGAGGCTGGGTGACAGCATGGAGCCCGGAGCAGATCGCGCGACGCCTGCCGGTCGAGTTCCCCGACGATGAGGACATGCGCATCAGTCACGAGGCGATCTACCAGGCGCTCTACGTCGAGGGACGTGGTGCGCTGAAACGCGAGCTGGTGGCCTGCCTGCGCACCGGACGGGCGCTGCGTGTTCCCCGGGCACGCAGCCGGCAGAAGGCGTGGGCCCACGTCACCGACAAGGTCCTCCTCGGCGAGCGTCCCGCCGAGGCCGAGGACCGCGCCGTTCCCGGGCACTGGGAGGGCGACCTCATCATCGGGCTGAAGCGCTCGGCGATCGGGACTCTCGTCGAGCGCACCACCAGGTTCACCATGCTGGTCCACCTGCCGCGCGAGGAGGGCTACGGTGTGGTCCCGCGCACGAAGAACGGACCCGCTCTGGCCGGATACGGTGCCAGCACGATGAAGAACGCCCTGGCCAGGACGATGACCACACTGCCTGAGCAACTCCGGCGGTCTCTCACCTGGGACCGCGGCAAGGAGTTGTCCGCGCACGCCGCCTTCACGGTCGAGACCGGCATCCCTGTCTACTTCGCTGACCCCCACAGCCCCTGGCAACGCGGGACCAACGAGAACACCAACGGCCTACTGCGTCAGTACTTCCCCAAGGGCACCGACTTGTCCCGCTGGAACAGCGAAGAGCTCCAGGCCGTCGCGGCGGTCTTCAACAACCGGCCCCGGAAAACACTCGGGTGGCGAACCCCGGCTGAAGTATTCACCAAGCAGCTACGATCGCTCCCACCAGCCAGCGTTGCGACGACCGATTGAATCCGTCCTGGGCCCCGTGATCGGTGTGCATCACGGCGCCGGCGAGGCTGCCGCGGGTCCGCTCGGCTGCTTTCAGGGCGTCGACGACGAGGTCGGCGCGCATATGGTCGGCGATCGCCCACCCGGCCAGGCGCCGTGAGCAGAGATCGATCACGGTCGCGAGATAGCGGAACGTCCCGCCGGCCAGCGGCAGGTATGTGATGTCGCCGACGTACTTTCGGTTCACCTCGTCCACGGTGAAGTTACGGCCGATCAGGTCCGGCACCTTCGCCGCGGCGGGGTCCGGGATGGTGGTGCGATGCTTCCTGCGCAGGCGGAGGCCGGCCAGCCCGATCGCCTGCATGATGCGGGCGACCCGCTCGTGGTTCACGCGCTCGCCGTCCTCGCGGAGTTCAGCGGTGATCCTGGGGGCGCCGTAGGTGCCGTCCGAGGCCCGGTGGATCACGCGTATCCGGGCGGCGAGCTGGGCGTCGGCAGCCTGGCGGGCTGCCCGCAGCGGTGCACTCCGGCGCCAGTGGTAGAAGCTCGAGCGGGCGATGCCCAGGATGCGGCACAACCGCTTCACGCCGTAACGGCGCTGGTGGTCCTCAACGAACTGGCAGCGGTTCACCAGCCCGTCTCCGAGGCGAAATAGCGGGCCGCCTTGCGCAGGATCTCCCGTTCCTTCTTCAGCTCGGCGTTCTCCCGCCTCAAGGCGGCGACCTCGGCCTCCAGAGCCGACGGCGCCACCGGAACCGTCGGCGGCATGGCCGCCCGACGGCCGCGCGGACGACCGGCTCCGGCCGCCCGGATCCAGTTGCGCAGCGTCTCCGGGTTCACCCCCAGGTCGGCGGCGATCTGCTTGATCGTCGCCTCGGGCCGCGAATCGTACAGCGCGACCGCGTCCGCCTTGAACTCCGGCGGATAGTGCTTCATGACCACGACACGTCCATCTCTCAGATCCTCAAGATCCACTATCTCGAGTGTCCAAGATCAGGGGTGAAGGCCCGCCCCAGAACATCACTCGGATGAGACAGGTTCGATGCGTCTGTAGAACCGTCGAGCTTGGGCTCGTACCACCAGCCCGGACCCTCGGGCAGGACCGGGAGGGCTTGGGCCAGTGCCACCAGGGGGATGCAGTCGAGCATGAGGCAGATACCGAATCAGAGGCCCGCGACGGTGCTGCCGGGGGCGCAGAACGACGGCTTCGCACACCCGTGAGAACCTAGGACGGTGAAAGCGAAGTGCGCTCCCCTGGGCGATGAGCGGCGCGACCGCGGCCCCGAGCTGCCGCCGACCCGCAGCGTCCTGATCACTGGCGGCCTGGTGCGCGTGTCGGGCGCAGCGGCCGTGGGCTGCGGGGCGCTGTTCGGTCTGCTTCCCGTCCTCGCGCTCATCGGCAGACTCGGTCTCCCCGACGACCCGCCAGGTTTCGTGCCGGTGTTCGGCGGCCCGCTCATCGCTGCGGCGCTGGGCATCGTCGTCTTCCTGATCGTGCTCGGCTATGCCCTGACCTTCCATCAGCTGGCGCTCGCGGGCATGTACGCACCGGCTGAGGACTCGTCGGCGCTGAGGAATGCGGTCGAGGTGCGTGGCCGCGTCACACGCACGCCGTTCTTCCCGGCGGTCGTGACGAGCATCGTCATCGGCTTCCTGCTCCTGGCAACGGCCGGCATCCTGCTCGCCGCGTCCGCCTGGCCGACGGTGGCGATCGCCCTGCTCCTCCCGGGCGTGCTCTGCGTCCCGGCCGTACTCGCTCTGATCGCCGCCGACCGACGGTGGAGCCGTACCGCGCCTGATCGCCTTCCCACACGGGCCCTGGGCGAACAGGGCCCCGCTCAGCTCCTCCTCGGCGACGCCGACACGGAACTGCGGCAGCAGGTCAAGGCCCGAGAGCGCGCCGAGGCCACCGAACTCGACCATGCGACCACCGCCGTGCTCGTGACCCTCGCCATCGCGAGCCTCGCCATGATGAGCCCCTCACTCTCACCCACGGCTGCCATCTGGAGACAGGTGCAGCTGGTCGGCGTCGGGCTCGGCGTCCTGTGCCTGCTCGTACTGCTCGGCATCAGGGTGCTCCGGATCCGGCGACTGCGACGCACTCTTGTACGGGTGCGCCGCGGGGGCGCGGACGTGTCCGGAATCGACCGCGCGCACGCGATCACCGCGACGACGACCCAGGCGTCCGAGCTGCACGCGGCGACAACCCTCTGGTCGCTGCTCGGCGCCGCAGCGCTCGGCACTGTGGTCCACCGGACCGCGGATGTCGCGCCGGTCCTGATCGTCGCCGGCATCTGGGCGCTCGGCTTCGCCGTGCTCATCGCGCTGTCGATGCGTTCGGACACTGCCGCCCCAAAGCTCCGGGAGGAGTTCGGCTACCGGCTCCCGACCAAGACCTCCGGAAACGACAACACCTGGCACTGAGATGCCGTCGCCAGCCGACGAACAGCCAGAACAGCCCTCAATTCACGCTCGTGACTCGGCATCGGACCGTGGTCCTGCAGCATCCCGAAGCCGCCCTTGTTCAGTGGGGTACGCGGGGCGCAACTCGCGGGGCGGGCTTCCCTCGTGGAATGCGGGGCGTTCTCGGCACGGCTCGGCACACGCGAACCCTTCAGAGAACTGATCACGGGAGTAGAGGCCGCACTCGATCTCCGGGCGCACCGGGCCGGGACGCTTTCCCGTCACTCCGCCTATCTCCGCCAGCGGACCGTGGGAAGAATCGGGAGCCTGACCCGACTCATCCGGCAAGCCGCGATCACCGCGATCCTCGACGGCACCGAACGCATCACCAAGGCCACACTCGAAGCCATCCGCCTCGACCACCTCGCCGAAACCCACCACCGCCGACGGGTTCGGCGCGGATCTCGGTATCGTCGCGCAGCGCCTCCCACGGGCTACGGCCCTCGGGGGGTTGTCCAGGTTTCTTGTCGGGGGTGTGTCCGGGCGATCTGTCAGATTATCCCGGAAAGCGTTGGTGGTCCCGGCACGCGGCCATCTCCGGGTATAAGAGGGTCCACGAAGCAAGTCTTGGGGACCAATGTGGATATTCTGCATGCGGTTGGAACGTGATGGCCAGCCGGATCTGACAGCATCAGCCGCACGGCGTGCCTCGCGTCGAAGCGATCGAGTCGTCTTGCGGGTCAACCGTGGTCTTCCCACTCCGCTTTGCAGAACCGCGCCTCGCTGACCACGGCGTCCCCGGCTCTGGTGGCCCGTACGTACATGTTGAGACCGTCCGGCCCGAGATCTCCGCCGCAGCCGATGATCAGGCCTATCTCGCGTTCTTCGAGGTGCTTGATCAGGGCTGCGTCGGCGGCTGAGACCGTCATGCCGATCAGCCGGATGCCGTCGAAGTCGATCTGCGGGCCGGTGCGTCCGTGCAGGGTGACGGCGCCCAGGGTGGGGGGCGTGCCAAAACCGCGGTCACACCCCAGTCGCTGTAACACCCCCAGCCAGCCCCGCCGTCCAGGCCAGTCGAGACGTAGGCGGTCGCCCCGTCCAGAGCCGACGCCACCTGGTCGGGGTTCATCCCGAACCGCAACGGCCCCACCCCCACCAACGGCTCAAGCACCCACTGCGCGCGCACGTCCTCGGGCTTCCTGTTCCACCAAGGCATCCCAACCCCCACGATTGCTCCAAACACCCCCGGCACTACCTGCCGGTGATCTTGTGGAACCGTATGCGCAACCTCTGACATCGCGGTCGTCAACAACCTCTCCGACGGCGCACGTTCTGTCAGTACTCGCCAGACCGCGGATCGCCAACGTGACGCGGGCTGCGTACCGAGTTGTCCTGTCGAAGTGCATCTGTCAGATGACAAGCCGCTGACCTGGTGTGGTGCCATGTTGATTGAGAACGCTGGCCCTGGCTCTGTTCACCAGAACGGGTTCTGGTGAACAGAGCCAGATCCGGCCTTCGATCGGAATCGGCGTCCGGCGGGATCGGTCCCGTCCCCGGTGCGGTCCGGCACCCTCTTTCGAGGGAAAGATCACCGCTCTGTCCGCACCGTCCTGGATGGTGCCGACAGACTTGCGATCATGAAGATCTGGAAGAGGGCAGCCGTGGGCATGGCGGCATGGTCCCTCGTGGCTGCGCCGAGCCTGCTCGCTTCGACGCAGGTGCAGGCGACGAATCCGGCCGCGGCTCACACCGCCTCTCGAACCTCTCTGCTGGACGTGTTCGTACCGCCCGTGACCTCTCCCACCGCGGAGTCGGTCTGGACGGCCGGCCAGACGGTTGAGGTCACCTGGGACACTGCCGACCCGCCACAGCACATCACCAACCCCAAGGGCGCGATCTACTTGAGGAAGGGCGACAGGACCGGCCCCATGCTTGACGAGGGCTTCGACATCCTGAAGGGGAGACAGGAAGTGGTCGTGCCGGACGTTCCTCCCGGGAACGACTACAGGATCGTCCTCTTCGGCGACTCCGGTAACTTCTCCGCCCCCTTCACGATCACGGGAGGGCCGACCGATTCCTAACGGTGCGGCCCGGCCGTCCAGGCGACAGCCCGGCGCCTCGGCGGCCGAACGTCGCGCTGGCCGGTGGCCGTGCTCCTGATGCCGGGCGACAGCGGCGTTCAGCGCCCGTTCCTGATCGGGGTGCAGTTCCCCATGCACGGACGAACCCTGACGGCACGTCGGTCTCGAACCGCTCCAGTTCCTCCGCCGACGCGGGCGCCCAGGGCTCAGGCAGGTCCCGTACGACTGCCCGCGCCGCCGACCCGAGCCTCCCGCAACGACATCCGCACCGTCGCCGAACAGAGATCAACTGGCTCACAAGCCACCATGCTCAGCTCACCGACCAGAGCGCTCAGCCCCGCCAGGTGAAGTGCTCACTCGCCAGATGAAGTACCGAGTCACAACTGGTGACAGTCGAATACGCGAGCCCACCAGTATCAAACCCGGCATCGTGGCCCGTACAAGATTGCCAGCACCCGGCACCATGGTCGGCTACTCCCTCCTGTCATCATGACCACGGCGCAGGAGCGGTGGCGCCGTGATCCGCATGAAGGCATCTACGCCATTTGCCTTCCGCCGGTGCTGCGCCCCCTCGCTCCAATGTGCGCAAGCATGCCGGGCGCAAGACGCGCTCGCCTGAGACAGGAGCCGTAATGGCGCTGAAGATACGCAGACCGAAGACCGCTGCCATGGCGCTCGCCGCCACCATGGCCGCGGTCTCGTTGGGCACCGCCCTTCCCTCGGCCGCCGCCGGGTACACCGCGTCGGCTGGACCGTGGAGCACAGCCGACACCCTGACCGGAGCGGACGGCCAGCAGACTCTCATCGATGTCCAGGTGGCCGGTAACGGTGCCGCGTTCGCGCTGTGGCGGGAAAAGGCCGCCGGGGCCACCGGTTGGGACTTCCGAACCGCTGTCCGGCCGGCCGGCAGCGCGACGTGGAGTGCGTCGCACTCCCTGGCGACCGGACGTGACAAGAATTCCGCAGCCGTCCTTGCCGTGAGCGCCAACGGGCGGGCCGTGGTGACCTGGCTGGACGGCAGTGGTGCAGACGGTTCGCTGGTCGCCCTGGCCGCCAACTGGAACCCGGCCACGGCAGCCTGGTCTGCCCCGGCCACACTCGCTGCCTGGGGCGGCCTGGACATGTCCACGCCCCGCCTGGCCGCGGCGGCCGACGGCACCTTCACCGCCGCATGGGACCAGGGTGACGGGTACCGCAACTACGATGTGAGGACTGCCGCCCTTGCCCCCGGCGACCGGGCGTGGTCCGCACCTCGGACACTGGCCTCCACCACTACCGGAGCCATCTGGAGCATCGACCTCGCGGTGGCCCCCGGCGGCGCCGCCACCGCGGTCTGGGATGAACTCAACCGCTTCACCGACGAGCACACGGTTTTCACTGCCACCCGTACCTCGGCCCAGCCCGGCTGGAGCAGCGCCACCGTGCTGCCCGGCACCGACGCCACGTCCAGCAACGTACAGGCGACGATGGATGCCAAGAACGCCACCACCGTGCTGTGGCGCACCGGCGCCAGCGACCTGAAATCCGCCACCCGTACCACTCCTTCGGGCAGCTGGGGTGCCGCTCAGACCGCCGTTTCCGCCATCGACTACAGCGACGGAAGCGAACCGCTGGCCGCGCCCAACGGTGACGTCACCTACGTGTGGACGGGCTGGAGCCGCACTGCCGGTACCCCCGTCGTGCAGACCGTGACCCGCACCGCGAGCACCGGGACCTGGTCCGCGCCGAAGACGCTGTCCACCGGCTACGTCAACTGGCAGGTGGACGCCTCCATCGGCGCTGACGGAACCGTGCAGGTCGTGTGGCCGCAGGTGCCGAGCATCGACAACGGCAACGACAACTACCTTGAGTGGGCAGTGCGCGCCAACGGCACCTGGAGCAAGGCCACCGCTCTGAACAGCACACCCGTCGCCGCCGTCCCCAACACCGACGCCCTCGCCGGCGAGGTGGCTGCCGGACCGGACGGCCGGGCCACGGTGCTGTGGCGCAAGGCCGAGTACACCGGCAGCGGGGGCTACACCTCCCAGGTGTGGTCCCAGTCGCAGACCCTGCTGTTCAAGCCACAGATCACCACTTACGCTGCGGTGAGCGGAACGGCCCGAACCGGCTCCACCCTCGCCTGCTCCGCCGCCTGGAACGGCACCAACACCAAGGCCACCTGGTCCTGGCTGCGCGACGGCGCGGTCATCTCCGGCGCCACCGCCAAGACCCGCGCCCTCACCTCTGCCGACTACGCCCACAAGGTTTCCTGCCAGGTCAAGGTCAGCAACGGCGCGGGCTCCGTCGCTTCCACCTCACCTGCGCTGAAGGTCGCGGTCGGCCCCGCCCTGAAGGCCACCACCGCGCCGACGGTCTCCGGCTCCGTCAAGGTCGGCCACAAGCTGACGGCTGCCCGCGGCACTTGGTCGCCGTCCGCGACTTCCTGCACGTACCAGTGGAAGCGCAACGGCAAGTCCATCAGCGGCGCGACCAAGTCCACCTACGTCCTGGTGAAGGCCGACCGTGGCCGGAAGATCACGGTCAAGATCACTGCCCACCGCAACGGCTGGACCAACGGCACGGCCACCACAAAGCCTGCCACCGTGCGCTGACTCGACGCGGGCCGGTACCACCGGCCCGCGTCTGCCGATCCGGGACCCGGTCGGCTCAGAGGTCGTTTTCGTCCTTCATCCCGAGATGGGATGTTCTGTGGCCTTCTTCGGGTCGCGCCAGGAGATGGTGTTCTCATTGGTGAGGCGGCGGGCCATGAGGTCGGTCATGGCAATGTGGATCACGGCTTCGGAGCGGGCGGGCAGGGTTTCGTAGTCGCGGGCCAGGCGGCGGTGGAGCATGATCCAGCCGTAGGTTCACTCCACCGCCCACCGCTTCGGGATCGGGGTGAAGCCCCTGCTCCCAGGCTTGCGGGCGGTGATCTCCATGTCGATGCCGAGGGTGGCGGCATGCTCGACGAGGTGCTGGCGGTAACCGCCGTCGACCCACACCTTGCGGATGCGCGGATGGTCGGCGGCGACCTGGTCGAGCAGCGCGGTTCCGGCAACAGAGTCCTGCACGCTGGCCGCGGTCACCAGCACGGCGAGGAGAAGGCCGAGCGTGTCGGTGACGATGCTTCGCTTCCTGCCGACGCTCTAGTAGTGCTTGGTCATGTTGGTGCGGGGTCTGGCATGTTGCGGTGACAGGTGGGGCAGGCGCCGGTCCAGATCGCGAGGAGTATCTGCAGCTCGTGGACGACTCGGTAGAGGCTCAGGCCGACGCCGTCTCTTTTGGGGATCGGCTCAGTCGCTGCAGGGTGCAGAAGGCGTGGACGACCGAGACGAGGGTGACGTGGTGGTGCCAGCCTGGCCAGGTTCGGCCTTCGAAGTGGGCCAGGCCCAGGGGGACCTTGACCCCGGATTTTGGACACCGGAGAGACTTGGATCTTGATGGTCCAGGAGAACGGAGTCCCTGTGGGGATGAAGCACTATCCCGCCGATTTCAAGGCGGACGCGGTCACGTTGTACCGGTCGAGGCCGGGAGCGACAATCAAGTCGGTCGCCGCTGATCTCGGGGTGAACACCGAGACGCTGAGGAACTGGATCCGAGCCGCGGACGGGCGCCGGCCCGGCGCTCACTCCGCACCGCCGACCGCTGCCCGAACCGAAGGCAACGACGTTCAGGCGGAGCTGACCGCAGCACGCAAGAGGATCCGCGAACTCGAGGAAGAACGCGACATCCTCCGTAAGGCGGCCCGGTATTTCGCGACGGAGACGCGCTGGTGAACCGCTACCAGTTCGTTGAGGATCACCAGCGCCGTCACGGCGTGAAGCGGCTCTGCGACATCCTCGGCCTGGCCCGCTCGAGCTTCTACTACTGGCGCCGCACCGCAGCCGCAAGAGCGGCCCGGCAGGCCGTCGAGGCCGGGCTCGCGGCCCGAATACGCAAGGTCCACCAGGACTCCAACGGGACCTACGGAGTTCCGAGGATCACCGCCGAGCTCCGTGACGGGGACGGCCCGGCTATCAACCACAAACGCGTCGCGAGGATCATGCGGACCATCGGGCTCGAGGGAGTCCGGTTGCGCCGCCGGCACCGCACCACCGTCGCGGACCAGGCCGCGGCGAAGGCGCCAGATCTGATCGGGCGTGACTTCACCGCGGCTGTGGTGAACACGAAGTACGTCGGGGACATCACATACCTGCCGGTCAGCGGCGCGAAGCCGCTCTACCTCGCAACCGTCATCGACCTCGCCTCACGCCGGCTGGCCGGGTGGGCGATCGCCGACCACATGCGGACCGAGCTCGTCACCGACGCCCTGGCGGCCGCCGAGCGGACCCGCGGGAGCCTGGCAGGAGCGATCACGCACACCGACCACGGCTCGCAATATACGAGTAGGGCCTTCGCCGAGATCTGCAGGTCAGCAGGGGTCCAGCAGAGTATGGGCGCGATCGGGTCCAGCGCGGACAACGCCGCCGCGGAAAGCTTCAACGCAGCCTTCAAGAGAGAAACACTCAAAGGCCGAAAGGCCTGGCCGAGCGAGCGCGAGGCCAGGCTCGACGCCTTCCGCCGGCTGACCCGATACAACACCCGACGCAGGCACTCCCGCCTCGGCCAAAGATCCCCGATCGCCAACGAGAACGGCCTCCAACCCGCAGCAACTACCCTGGCCCAAGCCGCATAGACGTGTTCACAATCCGGGGTCAAGGCCCGTCGACAAACTCCCCCATAGCCCTGAAGGCATGGGTGGATCCCCTTCGCGTTGCATCCCTCCTCCGCCTTGCAGCTGCACGCACCCAGCCCCGCTCCTTCTCCCACCCCCAATTTGCCGGTCGGTCTTACCGCCCATCGGGCCAATACGCGCAACCAGTCGGCATCTCAGGATGTGCAGGATGTCCCTGTGCGGTCGGCTCGGAGCGCGGTGACGACGTTGCCGTCGTTCCGTTTCCCCGAGCCGCCGACCCGAACCGGACGTGCGTGTCTCCACGCATCCGGCTCTCCACGTGTCTTGCCTGCGGTCAGCCGGTTCCGGCTGCCGATTCGATGTTCCACGGAGTCGAGATACGTGCTCCGCGGTAGCGATAGCGTTCGATCACGACGCTGGATGCGCCGAGGAACGCGGTTTCGCCGTCGGCGAACCGCCACACCTGGTCACAGAATCTCTTGAACTGGCTGCTGGGTATGCTGTGTTTCGGACGGAGCCAAATCGCGATGCGGTGCCACGTATGGTTGTCGACCGCGTTGAAGGTCCGCTTCGCCGAGCCGTGGCGGAAGTAACACGCCCACCCTCTCGGCGTCTGATTCAGCCCGGTCAGGAACTGGGTCAGACTCCGGTTCTGGGTGTTTCTGCAGGTCCGCTCCGAGATCCGGTCCTTCATGGCCTGCACGGCCTTCTTGGATCCCCGGTCACCACCGCGGCTTCGTCGGGTTGAAGTCCGAGTGGAACCGGCGCATGTAACCCGTGTCGTCGCGTCCGGTGATGCCCTGCCGAAGGTAGTTCTCATGCAGCCGGGCGAGCGCGTCCCGGTCCAGCCGCACGCCGAGCCCCGGCGACATCGGCACTGGCACGGCGCCGTCGACGAAGGTCAGCGGGCGCTCCACAACGTCGACACCCAGCTGCCACGGCGTATGGGTGTCGGCGGCGTAGGACAGCTGCGGCAGTGCCGCGCCGAGGTGGGTCATCGCGGCAAGGCTGATGCCGAGATGGCTGTTGGAGTGCATCGACAGGCCAAGGCCCCAGGTCTCGCAGATGCCCGCCAGACGCACAGACTGCCGCAGTCCGCCCCAGTAGTGGTGATCGGACAGGATGACCTGAACGGAGCCGCGATCGACGGCCTCGGGAATGTGGTCGAAGGAGACCACACACATGTTGGTGGCCAGCGGCATCCCGGCGGTCTCGGCGACGGCGGCCATGCCGGCCAGGCCCTCGGTCGGATCTTCGAGATATTCCAGCAGGCCCTGTGTCTCGGCGGCGACCCGGCGGGAGGTCTCGACGCTCCACGCGGCGTTGGGATCGATGCGCAGCGGCAGCGCGGGGAACTCCTCGCGCAGCGCGCGAATGGCGTCGAGTTCCTCGTCGGGAGCGAAGACACCGCCCTTCAGCTTGATCGACTGGAAACCGTAGGTCTGCACCATCGTCCGGGCCTGCGCCACGATCCCGTCAGGGTCGAGCGCAGCGCCGTAGGGGTCCGGCGCATCGCCGGGATGCTGCGCCCACTTGTAGAACAGGTACGCCGAGAAGGGAACGGCGTCGCGTACCCGGCCGCCGAGGAGATCGTGGACCGGGCGGCCGATCGCCTGGCCCTGCACGTCGAGGCAGGCGACCTCGAATGCGGAGAAGACCCGCAGCGCCGCCTTCTCCGGGCCCATGCCGCCGGACGGACCGAGTTTCTCCGCGGGCGCGTCAGCCGTGCCGAGCAGCGCATCCACCACGGACTTGATGTATTCGGTCCGGAACGGGTCCAGCCCGATCAGCAGCGGTGCCACTGTACGCAGCACCGCCAGGTGCGTGGCGTCGCCGTAGGTCTCGCCGAGCCCGACGAGTCCGTCGCCGCAGTCGACTTCGATGATCGCCCGCAACGCCCACGGCTCGTGGCAGCCCACGGCGTTGAGCAACGGCGGGTCAGGGAATGCGATGGGCGTGATGCGGATGTCGGTGATCGTGGCGCGCCCTGACGGGCTCTGCAGCTCCACGTGGTCCTTCCCCGTACGAGAATCGGTCGTCATGCCCGGGACTCCTCCAGTCGACGGAGTGCCGCGCGTCCGCGGTCCACGAGGGTCGTGAGTTGGGCGACGTGTTCCGGTGTGGCCTCCACCAGCGGCGGGCGGACGGGGCCGACGGCCAGTCCGGCCAGCTGCGCACCGGCCTTGACCAGCGAAACAGCGTAGCCCGGCACGCGGTCGCGCAACGCAACGAAGGGCAGGTAGAACTCGGTCAGCAGTGTTCGCTGCGCCTCCTCGTCGTCGCCGCGCAGAGCCCGGTGGAACGCGGTGGCGATGTCGGGGGCAAAACAGTGCACCGCCGAGGAATAGCTCTCCACGCCGATCGCGGCGTAAGCCCGAGCGCTGAGCTCCGCGGTCGGCAGCCCGTTGACGAATCCGAAGTCGGCAGCGCGGGGGTGTCCGCTGCTACGTACGGCGGTGACCAGGCGCAGCATGGCGTCGACGTCGCCGCAGCCGTCCTTGATGCCCGCTACGGTCGGGATGTCGAGCAGTTCCACTGCGGTTCCCGGATCGAGGACCGCGTTGGCCCGCTGGTAGACGGTGATCGGCAGCGGTGTGGCCTCGGCGACGTAGCGAATATGGCGCACCAGCCCCTGCGGGGTGGACGTCAGCAGGTAGGGGGGCAGCAACAGCAGTCCGTCGGCGCCGCATTCCTGCGCGGCCAGCGCGAACTCCCGCGCGATCCGCGGGCCTCCGCCCGCCCCGGCAAACACCGGGAGACGTCCGGCGGCCTGCTTCACCGCGGTGGACACGACCTGCCGGTACTCGTCGAGCCCGAGCGCGGGGAACTCGCCGGTGCCGCATGCCACGAACAGCCCGCTGGGTCCGGCGGCGATCTGTGCCTCGACGTGGGAGGCGAAGACGTCCAGGTCGACCTCGTCGGCGTCGTCGAAGGGAGTCAGGGGGAAGGAGAGCAGTCCCGAGAGCCGCGTTGTTCGTTCATCGCATTTCACGGTATTCATGGATGAATCTCCACTTCAAGGGTTGCCTCGGCCGAGCCGGTGCTCGACTGACTGTCAAGAACGGATGGCTGTTATAGATGGATGGCTGTCACGAGCGGACGGCTGTCACCAGGTTCGCCCCAGCGGGAGGGCACACCATGTGCCCCCGAGCCGGGCTGCGATCGGGTCGGCGGGGTCCGGCGCTCCGCACCGGCCGATGACCTCGGGCGCGAACTGCTCGGCGTCGTCGAGCGGGTGGTAGCCGATCGCCTCACCTTCGGCCAGGCTCACCCAGCCCCGGGTGTTGCGGCTGACTCCCCAGACGATCCGGTAGCCGGGTTCGCGGCAGCTCAAGCAGGCTTCGACGAGGCGGTGCCCGTCGGCCGGTGACAGCCAGGTGGACAGCCCGCGCATCCCGTTCGGCATCGGGAACCAGCTTCCGATGCGCAGACAGATGATGTCCATGCCGAAGCGGTCGTGGTACAGCCGTCCGGCGGACTCGATCGCGGCCTTGCTCCAGCCGTAGAGGGTGTCCGGGCGGGCCGGCGCGTTCGCGGCGACCGGAGTGCCGTCGTACTGATGGAAGCCGACGGCATGTGTCGAGGAGGCGAGGACGACCCGGGGCACACCGGCCAGCCGGGCCGCTTCCAGGAGGTTCAGTGTGCCGCGCACGTTGCGGTCCAGTACGTCGTCCAGGCTGGACTCGACGCTCTGGCCGCCGAGATGGACGATCGCGCTGATGCCCCGGCACGCCTCCAGCAGGGCCTCGGCGTCGGTGAGGGAGGCGATCACGGTCTCCTCCGCTCCGCTCCCTTCGACGGCGGGCGGCGTGGTGATGTCGAGAAGCCGCAGCGTGCGGCCCTCCCGTGCCGCCAGCGGCCGCAGTTGGGTGCCGACCCTGCCCGCGGCGCCCGTGAGCAGGATCCGGGTGGTGTCGACGGAGCCGGTGACGTGCGCGCCTTGCCGGGTCATGCAGAACCTCCGGTGTCGTTCGATGCGTGACTGAGCGGCGTCCGTGGCCGGCAGTGGCCCGACTTCCGTGGCGGCGACCAGGTGACCGAGCCGTAGCCGGGCCACCTCAGTCAGCCCTGGGAGGGGCCGTACAGGTAGCCACCGGCGAGCGCGTCGCCCGCGCCCACCGTTCGACGTACGCCGATAGCGCCCCGTACCGTCCACCGCGGACATTGGTGAACACTGCCGCAGTACGGATCGCGCCGCCTACCGCGTGCGAGCCGGCGGGCTACTCGTCGCGCTGCGCCAGCCGCGCCGCGCCGATCGCGTGCAGGCGGAAGGCCCGTGCGGCGTCGTCCTCCCGGCCGCCCACCAGCATGTCGAGCAGGCGCGCGTGTTCGTTGACCAGCTTGTCGCGGCTGCCGGTGTAGAACGGGTCGGAGACCACGCGCAGGGCCCAGAGGCTGGGCTCCATCACCTCCCACAACCGCGGGAGCAGGTGGTTGCCACTGGCCTGGCAGACGAGGCGGTGGAAAGTCATGTCGCTGTCGCGGAAGCTGATCGGGTCGTCCTGCCGGGCCGCCCGCCGCATGTCGTCGATCACGGCGTTCAGCTGGTCGACGTAACCCTCGGCGCGGCGCTGGGCGGCGGATCGGGCGGCGAACTCCTCGAGCTGACCGCGCAGCTCCCGTGCCTGCTCGGCCTGCTCGGTCGAGATGTGGGCGACCCGGCTGCCCAGCCGCGGCACGTGAGTGACCAGGCTCTCGTAGACCAGCCGCTTGACGGCCTCGCGCACCGGGGCCTGGCTGATGCCCAGGCGTTTGGCGATGTCGGATTCGACGATCCGCTGATCCGGCACCATCTCGCCGCTCAGGATGGCCGAGCGCAACAGCCGGTATACCCGGTCGGACAGCAGCCCGCCGGAAGCCATGCCCCTGTTCTGTTCGAGCAAATCGTTCAGGCCGGTCATCAGTGCTCCCCCTGCCGCGTCATCATCCCATTATCGATAGCGGTGTCCGCCAGATCGAGTCCGTAGGCCCCGATGGCCGTACCGCCCCACACCGTGGTGGCTTCGTCCGCGGTCAACTCACCCAGCACACGCGCCGTGGCCCCGACCACGTCCTCGTACGGCGACCACTGTGTGCTGACCGGCCAGTCGGACCCGAACGTCAGCCGACGCGGCCCGAACACGTCGAGCAGCACCCGCGCCACGGCGTCCAGCCGCACTCCGCCCGGTTCGGCGGTGGCCTTGCCGAGTCCGGACAACTTGCACACCACGTTGGGCAGTCGGCCCAGTGGCGTCAGCTGCGCGGCCCATTCGCTGAGGCCTTCGCGCCGCACGTCGACGGCCGAGATGGCTGCGTGGTCGACGACGAACCGCACCTGCGGCAGGTCCCTGGCCGCTGCGTATGCCTCACGCAGAGTCCCGTGCCCCAGCAGCAGGTCCATGGCCAGGCCCCGCTCGCCGAGAGCCGCGAGTGAGCGCCGCACCTGGGGCAGCCCGAGGCGGGCGCCTTCGCCTGCCCCGACCGGGTCACGGACCCCGACCAGCGCCGAACCCCCGTCCTCCGCGCGGAGTGCGTCGATCGTGTCCACCGCGGCCGGGTCGGCGAGATCCGCGTGGACGACGACGCCGGCGATTCGTGGGGACCGCGCTGCCAGGCCCAGCAGCCAACGGGCCTCGTCCACGGTCCGCCCGGCCTGCACGACAACAGCCGTCACCGACCCGGAGGCCGCGGTGAGGTCGTCGAGAAGGAAGGGGCGATGCAGTTCGCCTGCGGACCGCAGCCACGCATGGTCGTGCAGGCCGGGGTCCCACAGGTGGACGTGTGCGTCGATGACGGTCACGGCGTCGGCACCTCCTCCGGTAGCAGTCCCGCTGCGCGCAGCTCCGCCCACAGGTCGGCGGGGACGGTGGTCTGCGCCATGGCGAGGTTCTCCCGCACTTCATCGGCCGTTCTGGCTCCGACGACCAGAGCGGACACGGCAGGATGCCCCCACGCGAACCGCAGGGCCGCCGCCTTCATCGGCACCCCGTGGCGAGCACAGATCTCCGCGATGGCCAGTGCGACGGCAACCTGGTGCGGCTCGGCTGTCCGGTAGTCGTACCTCGCGCCGGGTCGGGGATCGGCCAGCAGGCCGGAGTTGTACACCCCGCCCAGGATGACCCCGACACCGCGGGCCTCGCACTCAGGCAGCAGGCCCGTCAGAGCTTCCTGGTCGAGGAGTGTGTACCGGCCGGCCAGCAGCACGCAGTCCACGTCGACTTGCGCGACGATCCGCTCCAGCATGCTGCTCTGGTTCATGCCCGCGCCCACCGCCGACACCACGCCCTGCTCCCGCAGGTCGACCAGGGCGCGGAAGGCCCCCGCGAGGGCCTCCTGCTCATGGTGGTCGGGGTCGTGGACATGCGCGATGTCCACCCGGTCCAGGCCGAGCCGGGTCAGGCTCTGCTCCAGGCACCGCATGGTGCCGTCATAGGAGAAGTCCGGCTCGGCCCCGTCGTCGGTGAGGAGGTATCCGACCTTGGTCGCGACGACGACCTCGGACCTGGGTACCCCGGCCAGCACCTGGCCGAGGCGCTGTTCGGACACGCCGTTGCCGTACCGGGGGGCGGTGTCGAACAGGCGCGTCCCGCCCGCCAGCGCGGCACGCACCGTGCCGGTGGCATCCTGCTCCGGAACCGGCTCGTAGAGGTTGCCCAGGGGCGCACAGCCCAGGCCGAGCCTGCCGACCGTGAGACCGGTGCGGCCCAGCACACCCGGGCCCGAGACCTGGTTCATCGCTGGGACGACCTCTGCTGGTCGCGCCACTGCTCGTACTCCGCGCGCGACTCCGATGTCAGCGGGTAGTAGTTGCCGAGCCGGGCGCCCTGGTCGAGACGCATCCGGCTGAACACCTCCCAGTCCTGGTGGTCTCGGGCCGTGGCGACCACCTCCGGCGCGGTCGCCTGAGGGACGACGACGGCGCCGTCGTCGTCGGCGACCACGATGTCGCCGGGCAGGCACAGCACTCCGCCGGCGGCAACCGGCACGTCGTACGCCCAGGGGAACAGCTCCGACTGGGAGGCGTAGTGCGGGGTGGTGCCGGTGCACCAGATCGGCACGCCGAGCTCGCGGACCCGCGGAGCGTCCCGGATCCGGCCGTCGACGACGATCCCGGCGCCGCCCTTGCGCTTGAAGTAGCGGACGAGCATGTCGCCGACGCAGCCGCTGAACGCCGACCCGTACGCCTGGATGACGAGGACGTCGCCGGGCTGTACCGCCTCCAGGACCGCCCACAGGGCGGTTTGGCGTTCGACGGCCTCCTGGGCCAGGCCGCTGGCTATGTCCTCGCGCTGCGGCATGAACTGGAGCGTCAACGCCGACCCGGCGATCTTCTGCCCGGTCGTGAGGGACTGCGGCCCCTCCATCCACGTGCGCCTGATGCCCAGGCCGTGGAGCTTCGCGCACGCGGTGGCGCTGCTCACCTGGCCCATCTGATCCACCAGCTCCGCATCGGCACGCCGGTATGTGTCGCCGCGCACCGGAAGGGGAAACACCGGCTGGGCATGCTCATCGTTCGTCATTCTACTTCTCCTGATATCGGTCGAACGTTGGGTGGCTCGGGATGAACTGACGGCGCCTCACCTGCATGGTCAGATCGAGCCGGGTCCCGGGCGGCAGAATCACCAGCAGGTGGTTGTCGTGCACGTCGATGCGCCGGGTACTGGTCGTGAACTCGTCGGCCCGGTAGGCACGGTTCGGGCCGGGATAGCCGTCGTCGAGCTGGTCCACCACGACATGGTCGATGCCGTCCTCGGCGAACGCGCCGGCCTGTACGACCACGCGCCGCTCGCGCGTATTGCTCAGGTTGACCAACTGGACGCCGACCCGGGTCTCGTCGAGCTCCTCGACGAGGGCGGCGACGTCGGCCGGCAGGCCGGGACGGCCGCGGCCGGCGTCCCAGTAGCGCACCCGCGTCTGCTGGAGCCCCCCGTTGTAGGGGGCGGCGGGCGCGCCGGTGGTCAGCTGCACCAGGATCTCGGTCACCACGGGATTGAGCCGCTGCCACCAGTGGATGTCATCGGTGCGGACCGACGACGCATCCGCGTGGACGAGTGCCATCCTGCGGGCGACCTGCCCCAGCGCCATGCTGAGGGCGCGGGCCGGGTAGTCGGGGTTGCGGCCGTCGAGGTAGGCGAGCCACGGCGCCTCGTGTCCGGCCTCCTCCTTGTCGCGGAAGGCATGGACGGTCGTCCAGTCGTAGCCGCATTCGCGCTCCACGCGGTCGAGCCGCTGCCGGTCCTGCGGGTCGCTGGAGCACCACCAGATCCAGGCCGGGAAGGCGATCTGCAGGGGTTGGTGGTCGAACCAGCCGTGCACGCCCTTCCGGTAGGGCACCAGTTGCAGGTCGCCGTCGGCATCAGGCCCGAGGCGCTGGAGCCAGGTCGAGGCCATGCTGGATTCCCCGTCACGAACCGGCCCGCGCGTCGCCTCTTCCAGCACCCGGTCCAGCGGGGCGCGGGCCAGGTCGAACCACGCGTCGTCGCCGGTGACCAGCGCGGCGTTCATGGCCGCGACGACTGCGACCGCGCCGACGCTGTGCAGACCGTGCGGCCAGGTCCAGCCGTACGAGCCGCCGTACCAGCGGCCGTCGTGCAGCTCACCGACCTCCCCGGAGGGTCCCACGTTGTCGGGGATTACACCGCCCGCGGCGGCGGCCCGGTCCCGCCAGGCCTGCACGTAGTCGACGAGCCAGTCGCGGTACCGGTCCTCGCCCGTGTACAGCCACGCGTTGGCGATCAGCGAGGTGGAAGCGAGGTTCACCGCGACGTCGCCGTCGCCGAGCCGCCGGTTCATCGCCTCGCCCATACGCCGCGCGTTGGCGGGGTCGGCCAGGTCGTCCCAGGTGTCGATGCCGGGCAGGTCCTCCAGGGGCAGGCCGTACGGCTTCATGTTGGTCAGTTCCGCGCCGAACCCCTGCGCCCATGCCTCGTCCACGCCCCGGCGTGGACCGCCGGCCCCGGTGTGCGGAGCCCGGATGATCCGCCGCGGGCCGTCGACGTTGCCGACGGGCGAGGTGGGCAGGTAGAGCTCGGCGAAGCGCAGCGCCCGCCGGCGGAACGTGTCGTCGGACGGGTCGGCCGCGCAGATCCCGTAGAACATCAGCAGCGACTCGCCCTGGTGGAACCAGTCGTACCCGCGCTCGTACTCGTCGACCAGGAACCCGGCTTCGGAAAGCTGCCGGGTGATGCCGTTCCAGTGCTTCTTGCTGGCGTCGAGCAGGTCGTCCGAACCGCCGAGCATGTAAAGCATCGGCCAGTTGAAGAACGGTTCGTAGAAGTCGTCCGCCCCGTCACGGCCTTCCAGTACCCCGTCGAAGCGCAGCCCGCCCTCGGGGTGGCAGTACCGGTCCTCGAAGACCCGCCATGCCTCGTCCAGTACGGAGAACAACTGCCGTTGCAGTACGGCCCAGGCGGGCGGTTCGCAGGCCGGCACGGACGCCGTCACGCTCACCATGTGCTTGCCCACGGTCATCCCTTCGTCGCGCCGGCGGTGAGGCCGCCGACGATCTTGCGCTGCATGATGACGAAGAAGATCAGCACCGGTGCGATCGCCAGCAGCAGCGTCGGATAGACCACGGACAGGTCGGTGGTGTGCAGACCGATCGCGGAGTACACGCCGGTCATCACGGTGTACAGACCCGATGCCGGACCCAGCACGATCTGCGGGTTCACGAAGTCCGTCCAGACTCCGATGGTGTGCAGGACGATCGCGGTGACCACGACCGGCTGCATCAGCGGGAAGATCACCTGCCAGAAGGTGCGCAGCCGGCCCGCGCCGTCGATCTGCGCCGCCTCGTCGAGCTCCCTGGGGATGGACTTGATGTAGCCCACGAACAGGAACATCGACAGCGGCAGGGTCAACGTCGCCTCGTACAGGACGAATCCGGGGATCGTGCCCATCAGGCCCGTGAAGCGCAGCACGTAGATCACCGGGATGACCAGGACCTGCCCGGGGATGAACAGCCCGGCCAGGAACACCAGCAGCATCCCCTTGTGCCACCGGCGGGTACCCCGGGCGATGACATAGGCGGCCGGACCGGCCAGCGCCAGGGACAGCACGTTGACCAGGACCACGAACATCACCGTCACACCGAACGACTTGATGATGTTGTAGTCCGGTGACGACAGTGCCGCTCGGAGATAGTCCGTGGACAGCGCTCCCGGGGCGGCGGAGAACGGCCGTTGACGGATCGCCGACTCCGGTTTGAACGCGTTGACGATCACGAGGTACAGCGGCGCCAGCATGACCAGTGCGAAGAGACCGAGCATGACCGAGCCGACGCGGCTGTCTGCATTGCGTTTCACTGTTCCACCGCCTTCTCGCTGCGCTGGCGCAGCGCCACGATCACGACGGCGAGCACCGTGATGACGATCATGAGGGCGATGCTCTGGGCCGAGGCGTAGCCGATCTTCCCGTTCAGGAACGACTCCGACAGGACCAGGTATGCGTACGTCTGCGTGTGGCCGGCCGGACCACCGTCGGTCATCGCCAGTACCAGGTCGTAGACCCGCAGCAGTTGGACGAGCACGAGGACCACGTTGATCGTCACCGTGGGTGCCAGCATCGGCAGCACGACCTGGCGGAACGTCTGCCAGCGTGAGGCGCCGTCGATGCGCGCCGCCTCCAGGAGCGACTCCGGGATCGTCTGCAGCCCGGCGAGGTAGAGGACCACGTTCACGCCGAACGTCGACCAGACCACCACGAAGACGACGGCTGCGAGCGCCCACTGCGGATCGGAAAGGAACGGGACCTTGGAGCGGTGCGCCGCAGTCAGGAGCGTGTTGACCGCTCCTTCGCTGCTCAGTATCGCCGACCACAGGAAACCGATGATGACTGCGCCGAGCACGTGCGGGTAGAAGAACAGGCCCCGCAGCATAGCCTTGACGCGCCCCTCGCCGTTGAGCATGACCGCGAGGCCCAGGCCGAGGACGTTGCAGGCCACGGTGCCGACCACCGCGATCACGAGCGTGACGTATGCCGCGTTCGCCACGCCCGGGTCGTGGAACAGCTGGACGTAGTTGTCCAGGCCGAGGGATTTGTAGCTGTCGGAGAAACCGTCCCAGTCGGTGAGGCTGAGCCGTCCGGCGACCACGACGGGGATGAGGATGAAGGCCACGACCGCCGCCAGTGCGGGGCCGACCATGAAGATGCTGGACAGGCTGCCCGCCGCGCGTACGCGCAGCGGGCGCGGGTGAGTGTGGTGAGTGCGTCGGGGGCGCTCATGGACCGGCGGGTTGTCCGACGGCCCATGAGCGGTGAGCGTCGCGTTACTTGGGCGCATTCGCGGCCCACCACTTGTCCATGGCCCCCGCCACCTGATCGGCCTTTGTTCCGAGATACATGCTCTGGACCTGGGTGTTGAACTCGTCGGGGAAGCCCGCCGGGGACGAGTTGTCGCCCAGTCCCGGGCCGATCGCGACGGTCTTGCCGCCGGCCTTGTCGAGGAGCTTCGCGATGTCGTTGGTCAGCGGGGTGGCCTTGTAGCTGTACCCGGTACGGAAGTTGCCCTCCGCGCTCAGCGCCATCGTGATCGCCTTCTTGTCGCTGACCAGGTACTTCACCAGGTCTATTGCCGCGTCCGCGTGCCTGGAGCTCTTGAGCACCGAGTACGGCATGGCCGGGTTGGCCGCCTGCGGCGGCGTGGAGCCGTCGAACGTGGGGACGGGGAACACTCCCGCGTCGATGCCCGGCTTCGCTTCGGCGAGCGAGGCCGCCAGCCAGTTGCCCATCACCATCGTCGCCGACTTGCCGGCTGTGAAGTTGTTGATCATGTCCTGGTACTTGATGCCGTTGGCGTCCTTGGGAACCAGGCCGTCCTTGATCCAGGACTCGTAGACGCCCAGGTACTTGGCGTAGTTGCTGCCGACGAAGGTCACGGAGCCCTTGTTCCGCTTCGCGTACCACTGCGGCTCGGTGTTCATCACGTTCGGGTTGGCCATCATCAGGGCCTGCGCGCCGGTGGTCCACTCACCACCGGTCTGCAGCGGCGTGTAACCGGCGCCCTTCAGCTTGCGCAGCGCGGCGGTGAACTCGTCAACCGTCTTGGGCGTTTTGGTGACACCAGCCTTGGCGAAGGCAGCCTTGTTGTAAAATACCAGCGACTGGAGCTGGACGCCGGTGCCAGCCATCCACGCCTTGCCGTCCAGCTTGGACGCCTCCGCGAACGGTGCGTCCTTCACCCACTGTTCGTCGGGCAGCGGCGCCATCTGTCCGGCGAGAGCCGTGTTCTGCCCGCCGGCGAGGATGTCGGGTGGGCTGCCCGCGGCCAATTGCTGCTTCAGCGTATCCTCGATGCCCCTGCCGGTGGGCGCCTCGATCGTGACCTTCACTCCGGGGTGACCGGCGACGTACCCCGCCACCAGGTCCTTGTAGAACTGCTTGGTCAGCACCGGAGTGATGTTGACCAGCATGCGGATGTTCTTGTCGCCGCCCGCTGAGTCCGAGCCGGTCGAGCAGCCCGTGAGCAGTGCGGCGGACATGGCGATGGCACCCAGCTTGACCAGGTGCCGGCGAGAACCCGAAACCATCGAACCCTCCATCGAGCGAGCTAATCGCTTATCGCTTATCGATAGCGAGCTCACCATCGAGGACCCGCCGGGCGTCGGTCAAGAGCTCCCAACGGCAGCGTTACCTGTTCGCAACCTACCCGGCAGGTCAACTCGGCTTCTTTCGGCGGGTTTTGTAAGACCCCTTGACACTCGCTACCGCCGACCCACTACTTGTCGCTCAACGATTATCGATTAGCCGGAGCATCGTGCAACGAGGGCCCGGTAGTCGAACCATCGTGCGACGAGGGCCCGGCCGGAGGCGCCGTGCGCCTGGACCGAGGGCCCGGTTCCAGTAGGCACCTACGAAAGGCACTACATGTCCAGATTCTCTCGACGTGATCTCCTCAGGGCCGCCGGGGCCGTCGGTGCCGGTGCGTCGGCAGCCCTCATCACCGGGCCGGCCTACGCCGGTACCGGTGACCGGCGAGACCGGGCCGAGGACCAGAAGTCCTTCTTCGTGGCAACGGACGGGAAGGACTCGAACCGGGGCACGCAGGCCGCGCCATTCGCGACGCCGGAGAAGGCGCGCGACGCGATCCGGGCCTGGCGGCAGGGTGCGCCGGGCCGTGCCACGGCACCGGTGACCGTCTTCCTCCGGGGCGGCACGTACCGGCGGACGCGAAGCTTCACCCTCGAAGCGCAGGACTCCGGTACGCCGGGCCGACCGGTCACCTACGCCGCCTACAACGGCGAACAGGTCCGGCTCGTCGGTGGCGTGGACCTGCCCGCTACCGGGTTCGAGGCGGTCAGCGACGAGGCGATACGCAACCGTCTCCCGGCCGGGTCACGTGACATCGTCCGCGAGTTCGACCTGAAGGCGCTCGGGATCACCGACTACGGTCAGATCGTCCAGACCGGATACGGCCTGCCGCGCACGGTCACCCCGCCCGAACTGTTCTTCAACAGCAAGGCGATGACCCTCGCCCGTTACCCGAGCACCGGGTTCCTCGCCGCCGGCCAGGTCATCGACCCGGGCGGGAACCCCCGCAGCGTCCTCGGCGACCCCGACAAGATGGCCGCCGAATTCGCCAAGGGCGCCACGTTCAAGTACACCGACCCCCGGCCGTCGACCTGGACCGACACCAGTGACGTGTGGATGCAGGGCTACTGGTTCTACGAGTGGGCCGACGGCAACCTTCAGATCAAGGCGATCGACCCGGCGGCGCAGACGGTCTCCACCAAGACTGCCAGCATGTACAGCGTCAAGGCGGGCCAGCGCTACTACTACTACAACGTGCTTGAGGAACTCGACTCGCCGGGCGAGTGGTACCTCGACCGGGCCACCGGGAAGCTGTACCTGTACCCGCCGGGTGACCTGACCGGTGCGTCGGTGCAGCTGTCGCTGCTCGCCGACCCGATGGCCGTCCTCAACGGCTGCTCGAACGTCACGTTCTCGAACCTCATGTTCGAAGGGTCGCGCGGCGACGGCATCGTCATCACCGACGGCACGTCCAACACGGTCACGGACTGCACCCTGCGGCTCCTGGGCGGTCGCGCGGTCACGATCGGTGATGCGAGTGTCTCGGCCGGCCCGCACGGCGGATCGGGGAACGAGGTCCGCGGCTGCCACATCCAGGCCACCGGCCAGGGTGGCATCGCCCTCGCCGGCGGTGACCGGGCCACCCTCACCCCGGCGCGCAACCGGGCGGTCGGCAACGAGATCCACGACTACAGCCGCCTCCAGCTGACGTACAGCCCCGCGGTCGAACTCGCCGGTGTCGGAAACCACGTCGCCAACAACCACATCTACGATGCGCCGCACGTCGCCATCCTCTTCCGCGGCAACGACCACGTGATCGAGTACAACGAGATCAACGATGTGGTGAAGGAGACCAACGACGCCGGCGCCATCTACGCGGGCCGGGAGTGGACCGGACGCGGCACGGTCATCCGCTACAACTTCCTGCACGACATCGTCGGCAGCGGCGGATCCCACTTCGCCTCGGGCGTCTACCTCGACGACTGCTTCTGCGGAACGACGGTGTTCGGCAACATCTTCTACAAGGTCGACACCGCCTTCCAGATCGGCGGCGGCCGGGACAACGTCATCAGCAACAACATCATGCTGTCGTCGGGCCGTTCGGTGACGCTCGACGAACGAGGTCTCAACTGGGCGGCGCAGAACGTGGCACCCGGCGGCGCGTGGGGGATGTACGACCTGCTGGCCGCCGTTCCGTACCAGAAGGAGCCATGGCGGTCGCGCTATCCGAACCTCGTGGACATCGCCGACGATCAGCCGGCGTACCCGAAGTACAACGTCGTCGAGTACAACGCGCTCTGCACCGTCGCCGCGCTGGACATCGCCCCTTCCGCGCGCACGTACGGAACGGTTGACCACAATCTGACACTCACTGCCGACCCCGGCGTAGTGACAGTCGTGGACGGGAAGCCGACCCTGGGCAACGACGACCTGATCGCCGCTCAACTCCCCGGCTACCAGCGGATACCCATGAACCGGATCGGGCGCTCGTGACCCGCACGGCCGAGAGCGGCGGGGCAGGGAGCCGGCCGGCCAAAGCCAGTAGATAAATTAGTAATTAATCTTGACGGTGGCCCGGTTGCCCCGTCAGTCTGTATCAGCCGGACGAGGGCCCGGCCGCCTGGGTCAGGAGGCCGGGCCCTCGTTCCGTGGGCGCGCATGCGGAGTCGCAGGCACACCTCAGCACAGCGTCCGAACGGCGCCACCGGCGGAATCGCCGACAGCTTCACCACCCGAGGAGCCGACAGCCCCATGAACGGAAACACCCGCTTCGCCGACAAGGTGGCAGTGGTCACCGGAGCCGCGTCGGGCATCGGCGCGGCCACCGCCGAACGGCTCGCCGCCGAAGGCGCCGCGGTGATCCTCGCCGACATCGCCGAGGACGCGGGCAAGCGTGTCGCCGCGAGCATCCGAGCAGCGGGCGGCCGGGCCCTCTTCATCAGCACGGACGTCGCGGACGAGGGCGGCTGGGGGCGGATCGTCTCCGCGGCGCACACCTTCGGCCCCGTCGACGTCCTGGTGAGCAACGCCTTCACGGTCGACGTCACCCCCGCGCACGAGATGACCATCACCTCGTGGGAGCGCCAGCTCGCAGTGAACCTCACCGGAGCGTTCCTCGGCTTCCGTGCGGTCCTGCCCGATCTGCGCGAACGCCACGGCGCCGTGGTGCTCACCTCCTCGGTCCACGCCCACAAAGGCATCCCCGGACATCCCGCGTACGCGGCGTCCAAGGGCGCGCTGCTCTCTCTGTGCGGACAACTGGCGGTGGAGTACGGACCTGAGGTGCGAGTCAACACGGTCCTGCCCGGCCCCATCCTCACCGGGGCATGGGACCGGGTCTCGGAGGAGGACCGGAGGCAGAGCATCACCGAGACTGCCGCCAAGCGTTTCGGTACTCCCCAGGAGGCTGCGGCGGCGATTGCGTTTCTCGCCGCCGACGAGGCGTCCTACATCACGGGATCGAGCCTGCTGGTGGACGGCGGCTGGTCCGTCGTCAAGGCCTCGGCCTGACCGTCTCCGTACCCATCGCACAGGACCTGACCGTCTCCGTATTCAACGCACACCAGAAAGGCACACAGACATGACGCCATACGCGCGCCGCGGAGTGCACGGCCAGACCGTGGAGACTCTCGCGCGCCGGGTGCTGAGCGGCGAGATCCCCGAAGGAGCGACGCTCGATCTCGTGGCGTTGCAGGATGAGTTGGACGTCAGCCTGACCGCCTTGCGGGAATCCCTGAAGGTCCTCGCCGCCAAGGGGATGGTCGACGCGCGCCAGAAACGCGGCACCTTCGTCAGAGCCCGCGCCGACTGGAACCTCCTCGACGCGGACGTGCTGCGCTGGCAGTTCGCGGGTGGCACCGACTCCGGCACCGATCCGGCACTGCTGTACAACCTCGGTGAGGTGCGCGGCATCATCGAGCCGGCCGCTGTCCGGCTGGCCGCCGCCCGCCGCACCGATTCCGACCTGGACGCACTCGAAGCGGCCCTCGCCGCGATGGGTGAGCAGGAGGGCGGCGCGGCCCACGCGGTCGAGGCGGACCTCGCCTTCCACCGCGCGCTCCTCGCGGCCACCCACAACGAATTGCTCGAACGCATGGAGATGGTCATCGAGTCGGGCCTCGCGCACCGCGACGAGATCGTGCACAGTTCGCCGCACGGCGAGGACCCCGTACCCAGTCACCGGGCTGTGCTTGACGCCGTACGCGACCAGGACCCGGTCGCTGCCGAACGCGCCATGCGGGCCCTGCTCGACCAGGCCGTACGCGACCTCGACCGGGCCCACGGCACCCGGCCGGCCATCGACGAGGGGACCGCGAACCGGTGAAGATCACTCGCATCGAGACCTTCCTCGTACCGCCACGCTGGCTGTTCTGCCGGATCGATACCGACGAGGGCGTCGTCGGCTGGGGGGAACCCGTCGTCGAGGGCCGGGCCGAGGTCGTACGCGCCGCCGTCGATGTCCTCGCCGAATACCTGATCGGCCAGGACCCGCTGCGCATCCAGGACCACTGGCAGGTGCTCAGCAAGGGCGGCTTCTACCGGGGCGGCCCGATACTCTCCAGCGCCGTCGCCGGTATCGACCAGGCCTTGTGGGACATTGCCGGCAAGGCGTACGGCGCCCCGGTGTACGCGTTGCTCGGCGGTCCGGTCCGCGACGAGGTGCGGGTCTACGCCTGGGTCGGCGGCGACGAACCCGCCCAGCTCACCGAAGAGATCACCGCCCAGGTCGAGGCCGGCTTCACCGCCGTCAAGATGAACGCGGCGGGTCGCACCACCCCCCTCGCGACCCCTGCCGAGACCACCGCCGTCGTCGATCGGGTGACCGCCGCCCGTGCGGTCCTCGGCCCCGGCCGCGATGTGGCCATCGACATGCACGGCAGATTCGGACCGGCCGGCGCCCGCCGGGTCCTGCACGCCATCGAACCGCTGCACCCACTGTTCGTGGAGGAACCGCTCCTTCCCGAACAGGGGCACCTGCTGCCCGCCCTCGTCGGCGCCACCTCCGTACCCATCGCCACCGGCGAACGGCTTTACGGGCGGGCCGATTTCCTGCCCGCCCTCACGGCCGGCATCGCGGTCGCCCAGCCGGACCTCGCGCACGCCGGAGGCATCTCCGAGGTCCACCGCATCGCCTCGCTCGCCGAGACCTACGGTGCACAACTCGCCCCGCACTGCCCCCTCGGCCCGATCGCACTCGCCGCCAGTCTCCAGATCGCCTTCTCCACCCCGAACTTCCTCATCCAGGAGCAGAGCCGGGGCATCCACTACAACAAGGACGCCGACCTGCTGTCGTACGTCGTCGACACCGACCCGTTCCGCTTCGTCGGCGGACGGGCGCGGCGCACGGGACAGCCGGGGCTCGGTATCACCGTCGACGAGAAAGCCGTACGCGCGGCCGACCGGACAGGACACGCCTGGCGCAACCCGGTGTGGCGGCACGACGACGGCGCCTTCGCCGAGTGGTGAGCGCCATGACTCCGCTGCTGATCGAGACCGACCCGGCCCACGGCGGACGGTGGACGTCCCTGCGGGCGGCCGGACGCGAATGGCTCTGGCACCGCGACGAGCCACGCCGCCCCGGTGCCATTCCGGGTGACGCCTTCGCCGACGCCGGTGGACTGGAGGAATGCGTACCGACCGTACGAGGCACACCCGACCACGGCGATGCCTGGACCCGGCCCTGGCAGTGGGCCGATGGCACCGAGTCCGTCGACTGCCCGGACTTCCGGCTCAGCCGCCGGATTCGCAGCGACGGGGGCGGCGCAGTGGCCGACTACCGGCTCACGGCCGAACCCGGCTACCGCTTCCTGTGGGCCGCGCACGCGCTGTTCGATCTCTCGGAGCAGGCCCATATCGGGATCAGCGACGGCACGCCGACCCGCTTCTATCCCGACAGCGGCGCCCGGTGGATTCCCTGCTCCTGGCCGTCGCAGCCCGGGCGGACGGAAGGGCTCGACCGTCTCGGGCCGGATGACGGGACGGCCGTCGGCGCCATCGTCGACACCCCGCAGGTGTACGTCCGCGACGGCGCGGCCACGTTGCGCATGGCCGTCGAGGCCGAAGGCCAGCCGGTGTCCGTGGCGCTGTGGCGCAACCTCGGCGGCTTCCCCGAGCAGGTGCCGTACCGGTCCGTAGGGGTCGAGCCCATGCTCGGCCGGGTCTTCGACCTGGCGGCCGCGCGGGACGGGGACGCCGCGTGCGTTCCGCACAGCGGCGAGGTCCGCTGGCGTCTCACCCTGGCTGCGCAGGCACCGGAGCCGTGGACACAACCAGCGCCACAGACGGAGCCGGAAACCGACACGGCACCGGAAGACACAGACAGGAAGGGAACTCACACGTGGATCTGCTGACCGCGCTGCGCACCCACCGGATCGTCGCCATCGTGCGCGGCGACGACGCGGACGCCGCGCTCAGAACCGTACTGACCCTGGCGGAGGAGCACCTCCCGCTCATCGAGGTCTCTCTCAGCGGAAAGGACGCACTCGACGTCATCCGCCGGGCCCGCGCCGCGCTGGGCCCCGGTGCACCGCTCGGTGCGGGCACCGTCCTCACCGCCGAGGACGCACACGCGGTGCGGGACGCGGGAGCCGGCTTCGTCGTCACCCCTGCCGTCTGCGAGGCCGTCACGGAGGCCGAGCGCCTCGGGCTGCCCGTCCTCGCGGGGGTGATGACCCCCACCGACATCGTCGCCGCACGGCGGCTCGGTGCGGACGCGTTCAAGATCTTTCCCGCGGCGCAGGCCGGTGGCCCCGGATATCTGAGGGCACTGCAGGGCCCGTTCCCGGACGCGCCGTTCGTGCCGGTCGGGGGGGTGGACGCCGACGCGGCCGGGGCCTATCTCGCGCACGGGGCTACCGCGGTGGGTGTCGGCTCGCCGCTGATCAGCGACGCGGCCGACGGCGGCAGCCTCGAAGCACTCCGCGAGCGGGCGCGCGCGTTCCGCGACGCCGTACGCGCCGCCGCCCCCACGGACGCCGGCCGATGACCGCCGGCACACCGGCCGTCTGCTGGCAGGACCGGCTCGGGCTCGGTGAAGGAATACGCGCGGTCGACGACGGCATCGTCCTCGTCGACATCCTCACCGGGCGGCTGCTGGCCGGACCCGCAGACCGCTCAGCTCCGCTGACGCAACTCGCCCGGCTGTCCGTGCCCCTGGGCGCGGTCTCCCCCGTCCACGCACGCCCCGGCACCTGGATCGCGGCCGCCGGCACCGGTGTCTGCCTGATCACCGCGCACGGGCGGACCGAGTGGCTCGCGCGCCCCGAGGACGGGGCCGCCACGGCCATGCGGATGAACGACGCGACCGCCGACCCGTACGGCAGGTTCTGGGCGGGCAGCATGGCCTACGACGCCGAGGACGGCGCGGGCTCCCTCTACCGTGTCGACCACGACGGCACGGTGATCCGAGTGCTGGACGGCCTCACCGTTCCCAACGGCCCGGCATTCTGTGCGGACGGCACCGTGATGTACCTCGCCGACAGCGCCAAGGGCATCATCCGCCGGTACCCGGTCGACCCGGACACCGGGCTGCCGGGTACGCCGGACACTTTCGCCGTCTTCGACCACGGCAGCCCCGACGGCATGACGGTGGACGCCGAGGGCGCCCTGTGGACTGCGGTCTGGGGCACCGGCACCGTCCACCGCTACCGCGCCGACGGCACCTTGGACCGGCAGATCCGAATTCCTGCGACGCAGCCTGCCGGGCTGTGCCTCGACGGGGACGGCCTGTACGTCACCAGCGCGCGGCACGGTCTCGCTGCACCCGGACCGCTGGACGGTGCGGTCTTCACCACCCGGGTCGGCGTCCGGGGTCTGCCCACGTGTGCTTACCACCCCGGGAGAGCCGAGTGACGGCGATTCGCACGTCCCGCCAAACCGGCCGGCGGCCGGTGACGGGACCGGTGACCTGTATCGGTGAGACCATGGCCGCGCTGATCCCCGAACCCGCCGCCCCGCTGGACGGCGCCGGTCTGCTCGGGATCCGGATCGCGGGCGCCGAGTCCAACGTGGCGATGTACCTCGCCGACCACGGGGTGCCCGCCCGTTGGGTCTCCGCGCTCGGTGACGACCCGTTCGGACACCGGATCCGCGCCGAGGTGGCCGCATCCGGTGTCGACATCAGCGGCGTACGCACCGACCCGCACCGCCCGACCGGACTCCTCGTCAAGGACCCCGGCACCGAGGGCACCCGGGTCCACTACTACCGCCGCGGCTCCGCCGCCTCGGCCCTGACCCCGGACCTCATGGACGACGACGCCGTGCGCTCCGCAGGCCTCATCCACCTGAGCGGCATCACCCCGGCGCTCTCGGCAGGCTGCCGGGACCTGGTCACCGCGCTGCTCGAGCCCGACATTGCTGAACGCCCGTGCCCCGTGAGCTTCGACGTCAACCACCGGGCCGCTCTGTGGGCGGACGGTGCGGCGGCCACCGTGCTGCTCGGGCTCGCCCGACGGGCGGACATCACGTTCGTGGGCCTCGACGAGGCACAGGCCCTGTGGGGAGACGGACTGGCCGACGCCTTCGCCGTACGGGACTTGCTGCCACAACCGCCCGTCCTCGTCGTCAAGGACGGTGCACGGGCCGCCACCGCCTTCGACGGCCCCAGGGTCCACACCGTGCCCGCTCCCAGGGTCGAAGTCATCGAACCGGTGGGCGCCGGTGACGCGTTCGCGGCTGGGTTCCTCGCCGGGCTGCTGCGCGGCGAGGAACCTGTACGGGCGCTGCGGCTGGGGCATCTGACGGCGGGTGCCGCATTGCGGGTGACCGGCGACCACGGCCCGCTGCCGGACCGCGCCCGCCTCGCCGAGCTACTCGACGCGGCGCCTGAGGAGTGGGCAGAAGGTGGGTGACCCGGCGATCCGCCCAGTGAGCTGAACCTCCGACAAGGCGTACAGCAACGGGCCTTGCCGCCGCCACCTGCGCCGACGCGGCATCAAGCACACGATCCTGGAAAGTCCGATTCCAGGGCCGCACGCCTCTCTCCGCCCTGAAGCAGGCGCAGGACGGGGAACCGGATGCCGCCGGGCTCGGTGAGCTGCTCCGGGAAGTGGGCGAGGACTGCCACCCGCCCCAGTCCCCCGCCGATATCGTCGGCCGGCTCGGCCGCGTGCTTGCCGTTCTGCTGCTCGACATCCCGGCCGTCCGCACGCTTGCCACCGCCCTGGCCCTCGGCACACCGCAGGACACCGCCGTCCAGACCGCCTACGAGCAGATCCGCGCGGCCTGGACCACAGCCGGGATCTACTGACACCGCTACCCGACCACACGAAGCTCACCTGGTGATGTGGGGACTCGGCCTCACAATTCGAACATCTGCTCTAATAAGTGAACGGCGAGCACGGTGATCGCTTGGATCCCGGGGCAACCTTGCGGCAGCGGGTTCCCAGCTGCTTGCGTATCAGGTCGGCGGCAAGGTCGATGGTCGACTTCGAACCGGAAGGCGAACCTGGTAGACAGCATCCTGAGAGCCCTCGACAGGCTGGTTGTTCTTCACAAACACGCCAACTCCCGCCGGGGGCCCTCGCGTTGTGGCAGGAATCGGCCACTTTGCGGTCGGATGCCGGGCTGGTGTCAGCGCGGTCCGTAGCGGTCCCAAGTTACTTGTGCAGCGCGGGCCCCGTTGTGGAGCGGATCACCAGTTCGGGGTCGAAGAAAAGTTCTCCCGTCGGTACTTCGCGGTTGCTGACGAGCGACAGGACGCTGCGGCCGACTTCGAGGGCGAGCCGGTCGGCCGGCTGCCTCACGGTGGTCAGGGGCGGATCGACAAACTCCGTGATCATGGAGCCGTCGTAGCCCACGACGGAGACATCCTCAGGGACCGAGAATCCCTGCCGTCGGATGCCGCGGATCGCGCCGAGGGCCATGTAGTCGCTGGCGGCGACGATGGCAGTGGCACCGAGCTGTAGCAGGGTATGCGCGGCTGCCTGACCGCCTTCGACGGTGTAGGACTGCCTTATCACCCAGCGTTCGGCGTCCTGGCTGCCCCGTTTGGCCATGGCGTCGAGGAAGCCCTGCACACGCCGGTCGGCCGGGAGGTTGCCGGCTGGCCCGGATGCCATGCCGATGGCGCGGTGGCCGAGACGGTGTAGATGGTCCACGGCCAGTTCGGCTGCCAGTGCGTCGTCGGTGGAGAAGACGGGCGCGGGAACATTGTCGGCGAACCCCCCGTTGACACCGATGTACGGGATGCGTCGGGAGCGGAGCATCTCGTACGTTTCGGTGTCGGCACCCTCCACGGTGTTGGACGAGGACAGGAACACGACGGCCGCGATGCCCTTGTCGATGATCGAAGCGATGAACTCCCGTTCCTGGACCCCTCCGGGAAACGCCGGGCACAACACAGCCTTGAGTCCGTGTGGTGCCAGTGCCGCCTCGATGCGTTCGGCGACGTCGGCGAAGAAGGGGTTGGAGACGTGCTCGGTGATCACCGTGACCAGTTGGCCCTCCACGGGCCTTTCGTAGCCGAGTTCTGCCATGGCTTTTTCGACGGCGTCCCTGGTCTTCGTCGCCACTCCTTGACGCCGGTTGATGACCCGACTGACGGTGGCTTCGCTCACACCCGCCCGGGCAGCGATCTCAACGATGCCGACCTTCATTCGTCCCCTTTTCGCTGGCAGGGTCATGCGGTTTTCCGGATCAGAGCCAGCCCCATGTTCGGCACTGGCAGGTTGTGCAGGCCGGGGGTGAGTGTGATCCGGGTTCGCTCGATGATACGGCCGGAGGGATCACGGATCTCGGCCTCCACCTGCGCTCCCTCATCCTGGACCTCCAGCACCAGCCGGTTCTCGGCAGTCGCGTTGATCAGGACCGTCTCGCGATGGACCGCAGGCTGCACCGGTACAGTCCGGTCGCTGAACACGGACACCACGTTCACCCCGTCCGCTCCGGCCTGCACCAGGGTGTAGAGGTCGTCAGGGCGGCCGGGCTCGACCGTTCCGTCGAGCAGTTGGGGGCGCAGGCGGCGCCACTGGGCCAGCCAGAAGCGGACCGCTTCGGCGTGGTCCTCGGGGAGTGCGTCGAGGCGCACGGAGACCTGCGGAACGGAGTGAAGTGCCCCGATGAGCTGCCGTGCGGCGGTCGCTGCGGGAGCTGCGGTGTCCCACAGCAAGGGGTCGGAGTGGACGACACCGCCAACGGCGAGCAGTGTGGTGTCGATCGTGCGGACGCGGTTGGCCGTGGAGTCGGCTGGGCAGTCGAAGGATCTGAGCATGTTGCCGAACGCGGCCATGCCCGGACCGACGTAGGGTTGACGCAGTTCCAGTAGCAGATCGGATCGCTCGGCGAGCAACGCGGTGCGCAGTTCGGTGAGCAGGAGTGTGAGTGACTGTCCGACATCGCCCCTGCCGTCGCCTGCGTAGGCCATGGCTTCGTCGAGGAAGTCGACCTTGAGTCCGTCGAGACCGTAGGCGCGCACCAGGCGGACGCACAGGCGGACGATGTGGGAGCGGACTTCGGGGTTGCGGGGGTCGAGGACGTGAGCACCGGGAACCTTGGCGGGGGCCGGGGCGTAGGAAGCCCATTGCTCGTAGCAGTCGGTTCGGGGGCCCAGGAGCAGAGGCGCGACCCAGGCCATGTAGCGCAGTCCGAGTCGGCGTACGCGGGCGACGTGTGTGGCGAAGTCGGGGAATTTGTCGGTGTCGGGGAGCCAGTCGCCCACGCCTGCGTATCCGCGGCCGCTGCCGAAACGCTGCCAGCCGTCGTCCAGGATGAGTGTGCCGAAGCCCATGTCCGCGGCGAGGGCGGCCTGCTGCTCGACGGCTGTCGCATCGACCTGCTGGTTGAAGGCGTACCAGGTGCTGTACAGAGGCAGCCGGGCCGCTTCGGGAACTGGCATGGCGGCCGGGGTCTGCTTTTCGTACCAGCCTCGCAGCAGGCGCATGGCCGAGGCGACTGAGGGGCTGCGCGGTACGAAGAGGATGTGGTGCGGTGTGGTGGAAGGCGGCAGTTCGAGGTGGACGACGTGGGTGTCGTTCTCCTCGGACACTCCGAAGCGCAGGGCGACCTCGGGGACGGGGTCGGCTGCGGCGAATGCGAGCAGTGTGGCGCCTGAGTGGTCGTAGAGGCAGCCGGCGGCGAGGCCGTCGATGAGGCTGACCCTGGACCTGCCTTCCCAGTCGGCGACCAGGGTCCGGCTCCAGCCTGCCTTCGGGTGCCAGTAGCCGGCTGTGTCGCCAAGCGGGGCGGAGAGCCGGATCTCCACCGGTGAGCCGGGGGCTTCGACTTGCAGCATTCTCAGGCCGCCGGGCACTTCGGACAGTGTCCAGGCGGGGTCGGTGCCCGGGGCCAGGACGGCGATCTCCACGGTGTCGAGCAGTGGCTCGAAGGTGGCGGGCGCCAGTTCCGCGGTGGTGACGGCCTCGGTGGGCTGGGTGCTCACGATCACTCCTTGACAGCGCCGGCGAGCAGGCCGGAGACGAAGTGGCGTTGAAGGGCCAGGAAGACGATGATCATGGGAATGGCGGCGACGGCCGTTCCGGTGAGGATGGCCCCGTAGTCGGTGTCGTCGACACCCTGCAGTGAGGCGAGTGCGACGGGAATGGTGAGGGAGGCATTGTCGCGCAGCACGATCAGGGGCCAGATGAAGTCGTTCCACTGGTAGAGGAACAGGAAGATGCCCAGTGCTGCCAGGGCGGGCCTCATCGGCGGCAGGACGACCCGCAGGAACAGACGCAGTTCGCCGCAGCCGTCCATGCGGCCGGAGTCGAGCAGTTCGTCGGGCAGCGCAGCCATCGACTGGCGCATGAGGAAGATACCGAACGGCAGCGCCAGATTGGGCATGATCACTGCCTGATACGTGTTGAGCCAGTGCAGCTCGGCCATCATCTTGAACAGCGGAACCAGTGTGACCTGAGTCGGGATGACCAGCCCCAGCATCAGCATGCCGAAGAGTGCGTCACGGCCCTTGAAGCGGTACTTGGTGAAGGCGTAGCCGGCCAGGGTGCAGACGGCTCCTGCGCAGACTGTGTAGATGACCGCGATGAGCAGAGAGTTGAGCACGACCTGCCCGAAGGATGCGGTCTCCTGCAGGCTGGAGAGGTTCTTGCCGAGGTCCCCGCCGGGAAGCAGCGGCGGCGTGGAGTCGAAGATCTCGTCAGTGCTGTGGGTGCTGGCGATGACGAGCCAGTAGAAGGGAAGGAGCACGCCGGCGAGCACGATGGCCAGCCCCGAGGTCAGCAGGATGCCGCGGCCTGGGCGGTGCAGGCCGGTGCGTGGTGCGCGGGCGGCGCCACGTGCGGGGGTCGTCATGATTTGTCTCCCAGGACCCGGAACTGGATCAGGCCGAGGACTCCGATCAGCACCGCAAGGACGTAGGCGATGGCCGACGCGTAGCCGAAGTCGAAGTACGTGAAGGCGTTCTGGTACAGGTACACGCCGATGGTCAGCGTGGCGTTGTCGGGGCCGCCGCGGGTGAGGATGTACGGCTCGTCGAAGATCTGCAGGGTGCCGATGGTGGAGAGCACCGTGGCGAGGAGGATCGCCGGACGCAGTCCCGGAAGGGTCACGTGACGGAAGGACTGCCAGGCTCCGGCTCCGTCGACCGAGGCGGCGTCGTACAGCTCCTTGGGAATGGTCTGCAGGCGGGCCAGCAGAATCACCGCGTTGTAGCCGGTGTAGTGCCAGGTCAGTGCCAGACCGAGGGAGATCTTTGCCCACAGCGGATCAGTCAGCCACGGTACTTCGCCGATTCCGACGAGCGAGAGCAGCCAGTTGAGCAGCCCGTACTTCTCGTTGAGCAGGACGGAGAAGATGACACCGTACGCCACGAGGCCGGTGACCATCGGCATGAAGAATCCCAGTCGGAACACCGAGCGTGCCCGCAGGAATGCCGAGTTGAACGCGACGGCCAGGCCGGTGGCGAGCGCCAGCATGATCGGCACCTGGACCGCCAGGATGACTGCCGTGTTCTTCAGTGCCGTCCAGAACAGCGGGTCGTCCAGTAGCCGCTTGTAGTTGTCCGCTCCGACGAAGGTGTCGACGCCGTCGACCGTCCTGTGGAGGCTGAGAACGAACGACCAGCCGATCGGGTAGAGCTTGAAGGCGGCGAACAGCAGCACGGCGGGCAGGACGAAGGCGTAGGGCGCGAGACGGCGCGCGCTCAAGCGCGGTGGTCGGGAGTCGCGCACACCCGCCGTTCGCACCGTACGGGTCGGGGAAGTGACAACGCTCATCGGGCGACCTTGCGTCCGGTCTGGGAAGCGAGCTGTTCCGCCGCCGCATGCAGCACCTTGGCCGGGTCTGCGCCCTTGAGCAGCACCTTCGTCTGGGCGTCGGTGACCACCTTGAGCGCTCGGGCATAGTCGGAGGTGTAATTGAACGCCGGCGAGGGCGCCTTGAGGGCACCGAAGAAAATCTCACCCTTCTTCTGGCCGCCGAAGAACTTCGACGGCTCGTGGAAGACCGGATCGTCGTACGCCTTCAACAGGGCCGGGGCGATCCCCTTGCCCTGGTAGATCTTGACCTGCGACTCGGGCCGCGTCAGCGCGAACTCCACGAAGTTCCAGGCCGCGGCCTGGTGCTTGCTGGTACCGGCAACGGCCAGGTGCGTGGAGTTCACGGTGGCGGCGGTGGCCCCGCCGCGGCGTACGGACGGGGGCAGACGCACACCCCACTTGCCCGCCTGGTCGGGGACCGTCTCCTCGATGATGCCGCCGAACCAGGTCGGCCACGGCAGGACCGCCGCCGTTCCCTTCTTGATCGAGCTGATCAACGCGTTCCAGCCGCCGGAGATGTCGCTGACGAGTCCGGCGTCGTTCATCTTCTTGATGATCGACATGGCACGCACGGCCTCGGCGGAATCGAGGGTGATGTCGCCGTCAGTATTGAAATAGAAGCCGCCCTGGAGCTGGAGCAGCAGCTGGAAGAAGTTCGCCGAGTCCTGCTGCGAGGCGGGCTTGTCGATCCCCAGAAGGTACTTGCCCGTCTTCTTCTTGATCTCCTTGCCGGCCTCGATCGCGTCGTCCCAGGTGTCGAGCGCTCCGACATCGACACCGGCTTCCTCAAAGACATCGGCACGGTAGTAGAACCCGGCCGAGTTCGCCTCCCACGGAAGCGCGTTCACCTGTTCGCCCTTGGGCGAGACCGTCTCCCACAGGCCCTTCGCGAAGGCATCCCGGTACTTGTGGGCTCCCAGCTTGCCGAGATCGGCAAGCTGGCCCGGGAAGCGGTCCACGTATCCGGGCAGGTAGTCGACGCCTATGTGCAGTACATCCGCGAGGCCCGCCCCTCCGGCTGCCATGCCCGTGGTGATCTTGTCCCAGATCGCCGGGTTCCCGATGTCCTGCACGGTCACCTTGATGTCCGGGTACTTCTTGTTGAACGCCGGAACCAGCGCCCGCAGCTCCGCCGCCGGACCCTGCCAGCTCCACACCGTGATGGAGCCCTTGGTGGCGTCACCGACATCGCCGCCCTGAGCGCCCGTGCTGCCGGTGCCGGAGCAGGCGGTCAGGCCGCCGAGGCCTGCTCCTGCGGCAAGCGCGCCGCCCACTCCAAGAACTCTGCGACGACTCATGTCCATGAGATGACCACCTCTGCATGCGGCTCGGACATCGACCGAACTCCGGGTCGACTGCAGGGAAGTTAGCAACCAGTCAGACTCACTTGCAATGTTTGATTGAAAACTTTCTGATCGATTCCGCATCGCAGGCTTGCAGGACTATTGCAACCCGTCGAACGCCGCTGCTAGCTTTCGGCCACTCACTCGAGCCACGCACTGGAGTACGCCATGAGGCATCGCCGTCCTGCCCGCCTGGCAGTCGTAGCCACACTCGCCACACTCGCCCCGCTCACACCACTGACCCTGGGCAGTCCGGCCATCGCAGCCACCTCAGCGCTGGCCCTCAGCAATCCCGGCTTCGAGGACGGCACCACGGGCTGGACGTTCACTTCCGGCACCGGAGTCGCCACCAACGCACCGCACGGTGGCGCAAAGCTCGCGTACCTGGATGCCGGAAGCGGCAACAAGGTGGCGCAGACCATCACGGCGTCCGGTGACGGTACGTACGACTTCTCCGCCTGGATCGCCACCGGCGGCCCGGGCGGAAGGTTCGTCGCCCAGGTCAACGGCGCGCAGGCCGGTGCGGTGGATCTGCCCAGCCGGTCCGGCTACGCCCGGTACACGATCAGCCGGGTGCCCCTGAAAAGCGGCGACCAGCTGGAGCTCGCCTTCGAATCCGGCAGCAGCTGGGTCAACGCCGACGACATCATGGTCTCCCCCGCGGCCCCGGTCGACCCGGAGATCTCGTCCTCCGACCCGAGAATCGTCGAGATGTTCAACTGGTCGAAGCGCAAGGCCAACAGCTGGGTCCAGATGCCCGGCACGACCGGTCCGCTGAACGTCGACGAGGGCAACCGGTCCGGAACCGGCACCGGGACGTACGGCCCGTCCTACTGGGCCGGGTACGCGCATCGCAGCGCCTACTACTCACGCGACATGGCCCACCAGCTCGCCGGTGCCTCCGTCCTCGGACTGAACGACGCGAACAAAGCCATGCTGCGTGCCTTTGCCGGCTCCGCGACGTCCGAGCACAAGTACTACCCCGTATGGGCCGTCAACTTCGACAACAAGACATACCTCTCGATCGACTACCGGAGCCCGACCTCCTTCGTCCGAGAGGTCCCGGCCACGTTCGAGCTGGTGGAGAAAGCCGAGCACGCCTACCGCTGGAGCGGCGACAGCGCCTACGTCCATGACGGCACGCTCTGGGACTTCTACAAGCACGCGACCAAGGACTTCGTCGAACTCCACGACGCCAACAAGCCGAACGGTGTCGCCGAAGGCACCGGCAAGGGCATCTTCGCGGGCGCCGCCAGCTACAACGAGGTCGGAGAGGAGCACCTGGCCGAGTCCGGGGACTCCATCGGATCCCAGTACCAGGCGTACCGGGCGATGTCCGACCTGGCCGCCGCCAAGGGCGACAAAACCCTGTCCAAGAAGTTCCAGCAGAAGGCCGACAGCCTCAAGGCCTACTTCAACGACACCTGGAGCGGCTCCGGCTCAGGGCACGACATGGTCCGCGGCTACACCACCGACGGCAAGGCACTCACCGGCTGGGGCAAGGAGAACAGCTGGTTCATGCCCATGAAGCAGATCGTCAATCCGGGGGCGCGCGCCGACGCCTACCTCGACTATGTCGACGAGCAGGCCAGCGGCAGCGGCAAGCCGTCCAACATCGAGGCGATCAGCTACCTGCCGGACACCTTCTTCGCCTACGAGCACAACGACACGGCCTGGAAGTGGATGCAGTACGTCTACGACAAGCGGAACGACCAGCACCCGGTGTCCAAGCAAGGCCCCAACGGCGACTACCCAGAAGTCTCCTACACCCTGCTGAGCCAGACCGTCGAGGGCCTCATGGGCGTGCAGCCCAACGCCCCGGGGCGCGCCCTGAGCACCCAGTCCCGCATGCCCGCCGGAATGGGCTGGCTGCAGATCAAGGACATCAAGATCGGCGGCAACACCTTCACCCTGCGTCATGACGGTGCCACCAAGTCGACCCTGACCAACGCCACGGGTTCGGCCCGCTACAAGTGGGAGGCCCGCTTCCCCGGCAGCCACTCGACGATCAAGGTCAACGGCGTCCCCCAAAGAGCCAAGACGAAGACCGTCAACGGAAAGACCTGCACCTACGCAAAGGTGTCCGTCGCACCCGGACAGAAGGTCACTGTGCAAGTCTCGTAACGAAAAGTGTCATGAATTAGTACTGCAGCGGCGCTTGAGGTGACGAGGTCGCAGTCCATGGGCTGCGACCTCGTACACCCGGACGATCCGGAGCACCGACGAGCGCGCGGGTGTCTGGTGCTGGCCGATCGCGCCGAGCGGCTGGGCAGGGAGCTCGCCGAGTTCGATGTCGAGGTGGCCCGGCTGGAGGCCGCGGAGGTGATGTTCGGCCAGTACGCCGAGGCGATGGACGGCGGCAGGCGGGACGATCCGGTGGTGGAGCCCGATCCGGCGGGATGCTGCTCGTGCCGCACCGCGTCGAGGGGATGAGCCAAGAGGTGCTGCCCGCCGACTATCAGCGGATTGTGCAGGTGTTCGCGGGTGCGTCCGACAGGCCGGTCAAGACCCGGGAGATGTGCGAGGCGCTGGGGCTGGGCTCGCTGCCCTGCGTGCCACCCTCATGTACGGCGCCGGCGACGTCCGGATCGAGAACGTCCCGGACCCCGTCCTCAAACAGCCCACCGACGTACTGGTCCGCATCACTGGATCCTGCATCTGCGGCAGCGACCTGCACCCCTACGCCTCGATGAAGGCCGAGGACGGCCCGGCCCGGATGGGGTACGAGTTCATCGCCATCGTCGAAGCCACCGACTCTGAGGTGACCACCGTCAAGAAGGGCGACCTGGTCGTCGCCCCCTTCGCGATCTCAGACAACACCTGCGAGTTCTGCCGCGAGGGCCTGCACACCTTCTGCGCCCACCCACAGGCCAACTTCTGGGACGGCGAGCCGGAAGAGGGCGGCCAGGCCGAAGCGATCCGCGTCCCGCTCGCCGACGGCACCCTCGTCAAGCTCCCCGTCGCGCCGGACTCGGCCCTCCTCCCGTCCCTGCTGACCCTCTCGGACGTCTTCGGCACCGCCTACCACGCCGCACTCATGGGCGGGGTCAACGAGCGCACCCGCGTCACCGTGATCGGCGACGGCGCCGTCGGCCCGCTGGCCGTGCTCTCGGCCAAGTGGCTCGGCGCCAACCAGATCATGCTCATGGGACGTCACCAGGCACGCACCGAACCTCGGCCGGGAATTCGGGGCCACCGACGTCGTCTCCGCCGCGGAGAGAATGGCATCGAAGCGGTCCGCGAGCTGACCGGCGGGCACGGCACACACGTGGTCCTCGAAGCAGTCGGCCACATGTCCGCCTACGAACGGGCCCTCGGAGTCGTCCTCCCCGGCGGCGTCATCAGCCGCGTCGGCGTACCGCAGTACGAAGAGGCACCGGTCGGCTTCGGCAGCCTCTTCGGCCCCAACATCCGCCTGGCCGGCGGGCCCGCACCGGTCCGTGCCTACATCGAGGAACTGATGCCCGACATCCTCAACGGCACCATCGAGCCCGGGAAGGTCTTCGACGCCACCCCCGACCTCGACGGCATCCCGGCCGGCTACCGGGTCATGGCTGACCGCAAGGCCCTCAAGGTCCTCGTCAAGCCCTGACCCCAGGAACACCACGGGCCGGAAGGGGGCGGCCACGTCTCCCTCCGGCCCGTCGGCCGAAGCGCTGGACCTCGCTCACCTTCTCCTCGGACGCCCCGGGTAGGACCCGGAAGGGCGGAGCTGGGTGCCGTCTTTCAGCAGGGCGAGACGCACGGCGGCCAGGCTGGTTCTCTCCCGATCGGAGATGGCCTGCAGGGACTGAGGTTGATCCCCGGGAGTGGACACCGGGTTTCATGCAACGAGTGACAGCGTAGGTGACGTGATCAGTTGCTGTTCGAACTCGGCTGGTGTGAGGTGGCCGAGCGCGGAATGCCGACGGCGCCGGTTGTAGTACGACAGCCGGCGAAACAGCTCGAGCCGGGTCTGTGCCTTGGAGGTCCAGCTCCTCCCGTGGAGCTACTCGCGCTTGAGGCCCTGGAAGAACGACTCGGCGAGAGCATTGTCATAGCTCGAGCCGACCCGGCCCATGCTGCGGCGGATGCCGTGCCGGCTGCAGACTTCGGTGAACGCGGCCGCGCTGTACTGACCGGATTCAACTGGTCGTTGCAACACCGGTTCACTGGAACAACAGTAGCTGCTCGTTGAATGCCTCGGCTGGTGTCTTCCAGCCGAGTGTCTTGCGGGGTCTGGTGTTGAGAGCGTGGGCGACGGCATCGATCTCCTCGGCGGACCACCTTGAGAGATCGGTGCCATTCGGGAAGTACTGGCGCAGGAACCCGTTGGTGTTTTCGTTCGTGCCGCGCTGCCACGGACTACGAGGATCGGCGAAGAACACTGGAATGCCAGTCTCGACTCTGAACTGCGCATGAGCCGACATCTCCTTCCCCCGATCCCATGTCAGCGACCGTGCCAACTGCTCGGGCAGTGTCGACATCGTGTTGGCGAGTGCGTTCTTCATCGTGATCGCCCCATAGCCGGCCAGCGCAGGACCAGGTCAGACTTCCACTGCGCGACCGATGCCCGATAGTCGGGCTTCCCGCCCCTGGTGGCCGCGTTGCGTCGCAGCTCACGCGAAATCTTCCCCGGATTACGACCGACCTCTCGAGCGATCTCGCGCACGCCCTTGCCTTGGGCCTTGAGGAGCGCGATCTCCTCTCGTTCACGAAACGACAGGTACCTGTCTGAAGGCGGCTTCGGATCGAACGGTCGCATGCCGCCACACTGTCGGTACCAGCGCGTGGCCACCGCCGGCGCCACGCCGACGATACCGGCGGCTTCCTCGGCGAGAAGACCCTTGGCGATCTCGGCCCAGAACGCCACTTCGACGTGCCGCTGGTACTTCGGATGTCCCGGGGACCTCAACTTCGGACGCACCGCTCGATCCGCTGCCTGCTGACGACGCACCCTCCAACACCTCCGTTGACGAGGTGTTGCGACGACCGGTTGAATCCGCCCTGAGTGCCTCTGTCGGTGTGGAAGACGACGCCGTGGACCTGGCCGCCGCGGGCGGCAACGGCCATCTCGATCGCGTCGGTGACCAGGGAGGTGCGCATGTGGTCGGCAATCGACCAGCCCACCACCTTCCTCGAGCAGATGTCGATGACCGTAGCGAGGTAGAGCCACGTCGCACCGACGGCTATAGGTGATGTCGCCGCACCACCTGGTGTTCAGCGTGTGCGGTGAAGTCGCGCATCACCAGGTCCGGAGCAGGCGGCGCGGTCCTGTCCGCGATCGTCGTCCGCTTCTTCTTCCGCAGGTGACGGCCGACGATGTGGTTGATCCGCATCAGCCAGGCCACACGCTTGCGGTTGATCCTCCGCCCCCTCGCACGCAGCTCAGCATGGACGCGTGGGGCTCCGTAGACGCCATGGTGTTCGGCGTGGATGGCGCGGATGGCGCGGATCTCGTCGGCAAGTTTGCGCGTCGATTTCGTCGTCCATCGCAGCGGCGACATCGGATCCCCGCGCACGTCCCGCTCGACCAGCGCCAACAGCGCGGGCCGCAGTCCCGGATCTACCTCGACTGCCCACTTGCGCCCGCCACCGGGACGGCGGACCCGACCCAGCGGTTCTGCCCCCGCTTCCAACTCGTCAACACCCTTGCGGACGGTTGTTTCGCTGACCTCGGCCGCCTGCGCGACGGCCCGGATCCCGCCGCGTCCCAGAATTCGAGCCTCAGCACCCATCAGCAGACGGCACTGCCGCTCGTCTAGATGTGGGAACAACACATCGAACATCACCGCGAGTTGGCCACGGACCTCGCCGGATATGCGCATACCACACCAACGAGCCGAACCACGGGAAGCAACACCTTGATTCTCTGCGAGCCGTTACTGGCCGAGTACAGCGCACGGTGCGGCAGCCCCGCGGTGGCGGCGATGGAGCAGGTGTTGACGACCGAAGCGTGATCCGATGCGCAGGTGGGGAAGGGCGGCGCGGGTGGTGCGGACGATCCCGAGCACGTTGACGTCCAGGACGCGGTGCCACTGCGCGTCCGGATTGTCCTCGACGGTACCGGTGGCCCCGATGCCGGCGTTGTTGACGAGGATGTCAATCCCTCCGAGTGCTGCGGCGGCTGCCTGCACCGCGGCGTGGACCGAGTCGTCGTCGGAGACGTCGGCGGTGAAGCCGCGCAGCGGGGCGGGAGCGCCGCTCGGGTCGAGGTCGAGGACGGCAACGTCCGCGCCCCGCTCGGCGAGCAACGTAGCGGCGGCCAGGCCTATGCCGGACGCGCCTCCGGTGACGAGGGCGGTGAGGCCGTGGAGTTCGGTGGTCATGCACTGGCCTTGGGGTTCGACGCTTCCAGGTCAGCGGCCCAGAAGACGCCGTCGGGGTAGCGGTAGGTGTCGAGGCTCGGCTGCCTCATGGTGGCGGAGAAGCCGGGCTCGACGGGGGCCCGGTAGCGGCCTCGGTCTATCACGACCGGGGCGAGGAAATGCTCGTGGAGGTGGTCGACGTATTCGATGACGCGGTCGTCGGTGGTGCCGGATAGCGCCACGTAGTCGAACATCGACAGATGCTGGACGAGTTCGCACAGGCCGACGCCGCCGGCGTGCGGGCAGACCGGGATGCCGAACTTCGCAGCGAGCAGCAGGATCGCCAGGTTCTCGTTGACGCCGGCCACGCGGGCGGAATCCAGCTGGAGGACGTCGATCGCCCCGGTCTGGAGCAGCTGCTTGAAGACAATGCGGTTCTGCACGTGCTCGCCGGTGGCAACCTTGACGGGGTGGACGCCGCGTCGGACGGCGGCGTGGCCGAGGATGTCGTCGGGGCTGGTGGGCTCCTCGATCCAGTACGGGTCGTACTCGGCGAGCGCGTTCGTCCAGGTGATCGCCTCGGCCACGTCCCAGCGCTGGTTGGCGTCGATCGCCATCCGGATGTCCGGGCCGACGGCGGCGCGGGCGGTGCGGCAGCGGCGGATGTCGTCCTGGAGGTCGGCCCCGACTTTGAGCTTGATCTGGGTGAAGCCGTCGGCGACGGCCTCCTGGGCGAGCCGGGTCAGCTTCTCGTCGGAGTAGCCGAGCCAGCCGGGAGAGGTGGTGTACGCGGGATAGCCGCGTTGCAGCAGGTCGGTGGCACGCTCATGCGCGCCCTGCTTGCCCTTGGTCAGCAGGTCCAGTGCCTCGTCCGGGGTCAGTGCGTCACTGATGTAACGGAAGTCGACCTGGGAGACGAGCCACTGGGGGTCCGCGTCGGCGAGGAGCTGCCACAGAGGCTTGCCCTCCCGCTTGGCGGCCAGGTCCCACACCGCGTTGACGACGGCTCCGATCGCCATGTGCATCACGCCCTTCTCCGGACCGAGCCAGCGCAACTGGCTGTCGCCGATGAGCGCGTGAGAGAGGGTGCCGGGGTCGGCGGTGAGTTCGGCGACCGACCGGCCGACGACGTACGGGGCCAGGGCGTCGATCGCGGCGACCTGGACATCGTTGCCTCGGCCGATGGTGAAGGTGAACCCGTGGCCCTCGTGGCCGTCCGCCGCGGAGGTGCGCAGGACGACGTAGGCGGCGGAGTAGTCGGGGTTCATGGCGTCGGACCCGTCCAGTTCCCGCGAGGTGGGGAAGCGGATGTCGTAGGTGTCGACGGCGGTAATCCGCGCCACGATTGCGGACAACTTGGCGCCTTTCACGCGTTGACGAAGGTTTGGCGCTGGGTGCCGAGGCCGTCGATGGTCAGCTCGACGGTGTCGCCCACGCGCAGGTAGGGGGTGACGGGCAGGCCGAGGGCCACGCCCGCCGGGGTGCCGGTGTTGATGACATCGCCGGGCCTGAGGACCATGTACTGGCTCAGGTACCAGACCAGGTACGCGACGTCGAAGATCATGTTCTTGGTGTGGCCGTGCTGGCGCACCTCGCTGTTGACAGCGAGGCGCAGGCCGAGTGCCTGCGGGTCGCGGACCTCGTCGGGGGTGACGAGCCAGGGGCCGAGCGGGTTGAAGGTCTCGCAGGACTTGCCGAGGTCCCATTGCGGGGAGTACTCCAGCTGGAACTCCCGCTCGGAGACGTCGTTGCTGATCGCGTAGCCGGCGATGTGCTCGGGTGCTTCCGCGGGGCTCACCAGGTAGCGGGCCTCGCGGCCGATGACGACCGCGAGCTCCACCTCCCAGTCGGTCTTGACCGAACCGCGCGGGATCAGCACCTCGTCGTACGGACCCACCACGGTGGCTGGATCCTTCATGAAGACCACCGGTCGTTCGGGGACGGGCGCGCCGGTCTCCGCGGCGTGGTCGCGGTAGTTGAGGCCGACGCAGACCACCTTGCCCGGCCGGGCCACCGGGGCGCCGACCCTCAGTCCGGTGATGTCGAGCGCGGGCAGTACACCGGCCTCGCGAGCCTCCTCGATCCGGCCGGTCACGTCGCCGGCGAGGAACTCCCCGCCGATGTCGCCGGTGAGAGACCGCAGATCCAATGCGGTCCCGTCCTGGAGGAGCAGCGCCGGAATCTCCCGTCCGGGGTCTCCGATGCGGATCAGCTTCATGTCCCGTCTCCTGTCATCACGCGGGGCACACCCCCGGGTCGATACATCCGATGAATCGGCACGGCTCGACCATACGAGCGAGAGCCGCTCCATCGCAAGCAGACATCCGATGTTTCCTGCGAAAGAGAGGTCCGAGCCGCCGCACCCACTCCCCCGACCCCTCACCCAGCAACTCTGGAAAGGGGCTTCGTGGGCGGACAGTGTTCACTTACGCCCCGCTCCACCCATCCGTCTGACACATGCAGCCAGACCGTCACTCGTCGATCCATCCGATGATTCATGAACGGACGGCTCGTCGTGCGTCCCCGACTCGCCTCCACAAAGGCCGTCGCGCCCCCGCAGTGGGGGGCGCGACGGGTCGGGGAACGTGCGGGCGCCCGCGAACAGTGGGCCCTCAGTCGACGGGCGATAAGACGAAGGTGAACTCGCTCGGCCCGGCCTGGAGTCGGTACGGGGACAGCGGGCCGGACCGCAGGACGCCGAGCCGATGCCGTGCTCGCCGTGGTCGAGGTTGACCCACACCGTCCCACCGGGAACGGGGTCGGTACGAGGGGGCGGCGTCGAGCTCCTCCGTGCTCCAGAGCCGGGCGGTGAACCAGAACTCCGGGTCGCCCTCGGCTCGGAGCCCGCCTAGCTCCAACCAACAAACTTCGGACCGGGCGCCGTTCTCCTGCGGGCGGACGCAGGGGGTCTGCAGACCGTCCACGGTGCAGCGCCCATGGTGGACGCCTCAGAACTGCAGGGCGGTCCGCGTCAAGGCGAACACCGCCTCGAAGGTGGTGTCCCACACGTGGACGCTCGCACCTCGGCGTACGCCCACGTGCAGGTCTCTTTCAGCGTGACGGTGATCCGCCGCGCGCGTCCGGCCCGACCGGGCTACTTGGCGACGTCGATCTCGTAGTCGCGCTGGGCCCGCGGCTGGCCGGAGCTCTGGTACGCCGTGATCGTGAACCGCGCCGTTCCCGGGGTGACCGGGGTTCCGACGATCCCTCCGGTGTCGGCGTTGAGCACGAGCCCATGGGGCAGGGCTCCCGAGGTCACCGCGTATCGCGTGGTCGCCGGCGTGTTGGTCTTCACGGTCGTCTCGTACAGGGCGCCCTTGGCCGCCGCGGGCAGTGGTCCGGCGTCGAGCTTCGGGATCGGAGCGACGACGGCCTGGGGGTTGCCGACCGGCTTGCCGTCAGCGTCCAGCTCCTGCAGGGACCATCGCTTGCCCGGCTCGACCACGGTCAGGTGCCAGTTCGTCGACAGGTCGCGGAACCGCGCCCGCTGCTCCGCGGTGAACGCACCCAGGTTGCGTGCCGTCTCCCATTGCTGGATGGCATCGAGCAGTCGCGTCGTGTTCTCCCCGCCCGACACGAGGCTGGAGACCGAGCTCTGGAAACCTGCCCCGGCGTTCAGACCTGCGCCTCGAGCCAGCTTCCACTCCATGGTGAGCAGACTGTCCGAGCCCTTGAGGCTGATCCAGCCGAGCATTCCGGGAAGGTAGTTCGCCTGGAGGTACTTGTTGTTCTTGAACACCTGCTCCATCGAGGTGCTGCCGACTTCGCCCCAGCTGGCCCGGGTCAGCGCGTCCCAGGTGTTCGAGGTCATCCGGCTGGTCTCGGAGATGAATCGGTCCTTGGCATTGGTTCGCCGGAACGTCCCGTTCACGAGGTGAGCCATGCCGTAAGCGCCCCAGCCGGACTCCGATGCCGACTCCAGGCCGTCCCACGACATACCGGTGATGCCGGTGTTGTTCCACGCGGTGGTCAGCCTGTCGCTGATCTCGTCGAGGACGGCATGGTTACCGATCGCGCCGCCGTAGCTGTTGGCCACGACTCGGGCGGCGCGGTCACCCACAGCGTGTGAGACCGCTACCGATCCCCATCGCGCGCGCTGCACACCGGTCAGCTTCCACTCCTTCCCGACCTGCTCGGCCGCTCCGTAGCTGACGAATTCGTCCCCAATGCGCAAGTAGCTGTGGTGCACTCCTGCAGCAAGCAGCGCGCCGGAGTCGAGGTACACGGTGGTGTCGCCGGCCGTCAACGGGCGGGTGAGCGAGGCTCTGCCCCCTGTCACGAGCCGGTCGTCGGCGGGTGGCGTGAGGTAGTCGTCGCGCGGGAACCAGGACCAGTTGTAGGGCTCGTCGCCGGTGCTGATGAAGTCCGACAGGGTGTGTACGCCGAGCTGTACGCCGTTGGCCTCGGCGATGTCCACGGCTGCCGCGGCCCCGGCGTCGCTCCCGCCCAGGCTTGAGTCGAACTTGTAGTGGCCGCTCGACTCCCATGGGCCGTAGCTGCTGGTGAGTGAGTAGATGCGGTTCATACCGGCCGCCTTGGCGAATCGGGCCGCCGCCGGAATATTGCCGGTCTGCAGGTCGCCGAGCACGAGCCACGATTGGCTGCTCGCCTGTGAGGCCTTCTGCCACTGACCGTTCAGCCTCGGGTAGGGCAGCTTCTCACCTGCCGCGATGTAAGACAGGATCGTCGGCGTCGCCTCAGGCGAGGCTCCGAAGAGTGCCATCTTGGAACCGGCGACCTTGCCGTCGCGGCCGGGCAGCGGCCCGACCGGGATCGGATATCCGTTTACCTTGCGGTGGCGTTCCTCGGTGTAGTCGAAGGTGAAGGCGCGCAGTACGGAACCCCAGGGGGTCACGCCTGCAGCGCTCCACTCTTCCAGAGAACCCACGCTCACATGGTCCGGGTCGTGGTCAATCTCGCTCTCCCAGCCCATGTCCTGGTACTCCTGCGGCCAGGCGCCTTCGGTACGGTCGGTCAGCGGCCGGAGCCCTATGGCGAAATCGTCGTCGCGGACCACGCCCACCGATGTGCCGACCGTCTCGGAGATCGACGTGGCCAGTGGGCCCCAGAGAAGGGTCTGCACATCGACGTCCTTCGGCGCGTCGATGGCGACCGCCTCGAACGTGGTGTAGCCGGCCTTGCCGACCACCTCCACCTGAATCGTCCAGTTCGCCGCCGTGTTCCTGAACGAGAGGATCCGGCCGCCGCGCCCGGACCGATTCACCACGGTCGGCCGTTGCTGTGCGCCGTCGACCACCAGGCTCACCAGGGACGCGGCACGATCGGGCGCCATGTAATCGACCCCGGTCCTGACGTCAACAAGTCCCACGATCGTCCCGGCGGCGTCCAGCTTGAGTTTCAGATAGCCGGCCCCGATCTCGATCGACGGAGCCAGACCGGCGGGAAGTGCTTGCGCCGGCTGTGCTGCGACCACAGTCAGAGCGCCGATGGGCAGCATCGCGGCTGCCAACGCACCGGCGCCTCCGCGAAGTACAGCTCTGCGCGGGGTGTGCTGGGAAGGCGTGCTCTTTGAGAACTGCATGATGGTGCTCCTGTCATCTTTGACGGAAACTGCGCTGCACCGGCCGCTTGCGCCGGTCATCCCTTCGTGGCGCCACCAGTCAGGCCACGGACAAAGTGCTTCTGGAACGCGAGGTAGAAGGCCAGGACGGGCAGTGTGGCCAGCAGCATGAAGGCGAACACCGCCCCGAAGTCCTGCTGGTAGGGGCCAATGGAGCGGAAGATCCCGACCGTCACGGTGTTCCCGGCTCCCGGGCCCAGGACGAGCAGCGGGGTCAGGAAGTCGTTCCAGACCCAGACCCCGAGAAAGATCAGCACGCTGGCCGACGCAGGCCGCAGGAGTGGGAAGACCACCTGCCAGAAGGTCCGGAACCGCCCGGCACCGTCGACCGCTGCGGCCTCTTCGAGCTCGCGGGGGATCGAACGGATGAAGCCCATAAAAACGAGCACCGCGAACGGCAGGTAGTACCCGACGTTGACCAGCACCGCGCCCGGCATCGTGTGCAACAAGCCGATGGCGTTGAGAATCCGCGTGATCGGAAGCATGATCACTGCGGGCGGGATCATCAGGCCGGTCAGCATGACGCCGAGGACGGCACGGCTCCACCAGCGGCCGGACCGGACGAGGTGGTAGGCCGACATCGCGGCCAGCACGGTGGTGATCAGGATCGAGAAGGTGGTCAGTATGACGGAGTTGACGAGCCCGTACCAGAACAGCCCGTCAGGCCGCTGGAGCACCTGCACGATGTTGTCGAGGGTCGGCGGAACCGGGAGCGCGAGCGGCGATGCGACGACCTTGGCACTGGTTTTGAAAGCGTTGACCAGCGCCACGTAGAGCGGCAGACAGAAGAAGGCCGCCACGCCAGTGGCCAACAGCGGGCGGACCCACGGCGTTCGGGAGTTCACAGGTTCACCTCTCGTCGTTGCAGGAGCTTGAGCACGGTCACGCTCGCGATCGACACCACGACGAGCATGATCCCGGCCATCGCGGACGCCACTCCCGGGCGTTGCTCGGAGAAGGCGGTGCGGATCACCTCGAAAGCGACGGTGGCCGTTCCGTCGGTGCCGGGGCCGCCGTTGGTGAGCACGGCGATCTGGTCGTAGACCTTGAACGCGCTGATCATCAGCATCACGGTGTTGATCGTCAGCGCGGGCGCGAGCATCGGCCAGGTGATCGCGCGGAACTGCTGCCAGGGGCCGGCGCCGTCGAGGCTCGCCGCCTCCTCGAGCTCGACGGGGATCCCCGCGAGCCCGGCGAGGTAGACCACGACGGCGAAGCCGAGCAACTGCCAGACCATGATCCCGGAGACGGAGTAGATCGCGTACGACGGATCCGTTAGCCAGCCCGGCGGGCTCTTGACCCCCAGTGAGACGAGGGTGCTGTTCAGCAGGCCGTCGTCCGCCAGGATCGAGCGGCCGATCACCGACACCACCACGGCGGAAAGGATCACCGGTGTGAAGTAGACGCCGCGCAGCAAGCTGTAGAGGCGACCCTGCCGGCGCAGCAGCAGGGCGATCACGAGACCGAGCAGGTTCGTCAACAGCACCACGATCACCGTGATCACCACGGTGTTCCACAAAGAGTGCCGGAACTCCTCGTCGCCGAGAAGGAAACCGTAGTTGTCCAGGCCCACGAAGGAGGTGTTCGGGCGGGTGGCGCGCTCGTCGGTCATCCCGATGTAAAGGGTCCAGAGGATGGGTGCCAGAACCATCGCGGTGAAGACCGTGAGGGTCGGCAGGACGAAGACGGCGAAGGCTCCCGCGGACGGCCATGTCCAGGTGCGGCGCCTGCGCGGCCCACCCGTGCGCTTGGACGGGGCCGCGGTGGGCTCCGGCCGTCCTGGCCGCGGGACTCCTCCAGCGGCAACGTCCCCCGTCCGGGAGCGCAGGGGATGCGTCACTTCGAGAACTCCTTGAACTGCTTGTTCAGCGTCGCGACGAACTTGTCCACGTCCGCACGGCCGTTGAGGAGATCGTTCAGTGCCGCGTCGACCTTGGGCATGAAGCCCGACGGCAGGGCCGGGACGCCGCCTTCGTTACCGAAGCTCGGTGTCACGGTTCCGCTGGACTGGGCCCTGTTGTAGAGATCGAGGGTGGTGTTGTACAGCGGCGGCAGGCCGGACGGCGGCTTGTAGCCCTTGAGGGCGACGAACAAGCCGTCGTACCGCGCTCCGCCGTCGGCGTTCAGCTTGGAGAACTCGATGGCCCACTTCTTGGCCTTGGCGACGTCGGGGGACTTGGCGCCCACCGACAGTCCGCCGCCGGTGTACGTGGGCACAACGAGCGAGCCGTCCTGCGTGGGCATGGGGAAGACGCCGATCTGCTCCTGCTGCGCCTTGTCCGGAGCCGCCGGGAACCACGAGCCCATCGGGTACATCGCGCCCTTGCCCACGAGGAACGCCTCCTGCGCCTGTGCGTAGGTGGCCGACAGGTTGTCGACGTTCTCCTTGCCCGCCAACGCCTTCATCTTGGTCGTCGCGTTAACGAACAGCGGGTCGCTGAAATCGGTCTTCCCCGCGACCAGCTTGTCGAGCCACTTCGGGTCCTTGGCGTAGACCTCGTCGGCTACCAGTTGGGAGAAGGTCCATCGCGGGCCGAGGCCGTCCGGTGCACCGCCACCGATGACGAACGGCTTGACCCCCGCTGCCTTCAGCTTGCCGACCGCGGAGAGCAGCTCGTCCCATTTCTTCGGAGGGGTGCTGATGCCCGCCTTCTCGAAGGCCGCCTTCCGGTAGTAGATCTGCCAGGTCTGCGAGTTGGTGGGCAGCTGGTAGATCTTGCCGTTGAAGCTGTTCGCGGTCGGGCTGACCCAGTCGGCCAGTTCCTTCTTGCTGAACTGAGCGAGCTTGCCGCCCTCCGCCAGTCCGGCAGGGTCGATCGCGACCATGATGTCGGGCAGCGCGCCGGTCGAGTCGAGTTGGCGCGCGTACTCGTTGCGCTGCTCGGCACTCGGCGCGACGAGTTTCTTGATCTTCACCCCCGGCACCTTGGCGCTGGTCTTGGCGATGATGTCGTCCCAGTAGGAGGCGGTGAGGTTGGGGGTCTCGAAGGTGAGCAGGCTCAGCGTCACGTCACCGCCCGAACTGTTCCCGTCTCCGCCTTCGCTCCCGTCGCCGACGGCACAGCCGGTCAGTGCGACCAGGCCCAATGCCGCAGCCATCGCGACCCAGTTGGCCCGCTTGCTCATGAGGCCCTCCTTGCTGGTCGAACTCATCAGGGGATGCCGCTCGGCCAGAATTTAGATAAGTAAGTTTCTTTGCAATATTGCTGTTGGGGCGTCAATTTAGATAGCGTGACGCTGTGAGTCAAGACATGCGTGAAACCCAGCACAGCGCGGTTCCCGCAGGCCGTGCGGGCGATGCCCACCTGTTGCGCAAGCTCAACCTCGCAGCCACTGTGCGGGCCTTCCTCGACGCCGCGTCGCTGACGGTCAATGACGTGCGTTCGACCGTCGGAGTCTCCCGCCCCACCGCCGAGGAACTGGTGGCGACGCTGCTGGACCAGGGCTTCGTCCGGGAGTCGCTCGACCGTCCCAACGGCGAGCGGTCCGCGGGACGACCGGCCCGGCGATACGAGGTCGTGGCCGAGAACTTCGCCGTCGTCGGAGTCGACATCGGCGCCCACAAGGTGGCCGTGGTCGTCTGCGACCTGCGCGGGAACGTCGTAGCGGTGCGCAGACGCAGCGTCGATTCCGGCCTCAGGCCGGCCGGACGCATCGGGGCGGCGGCGCGTCTGGTCGAGACGACCGTCCGGCAGACCGGGACGAGCTGGGAGCACATCCGCTCGGTGGCCTGCGGCATCACCGGCGTGGCGACCGACGGCTCGGAGGTCAAAGACCTCCGCACCGTTCCTGCGGGCCAGGACCTGGACGTCTACTCGCTCCCGGGCTTCGACAAGATCGACGTGGTCTCGGAGGTGTCGAGGCGCTTCAAGCGCGACGTGCTGGTCTCCAACGACATCCACCTCGCAGCGGTGGCCGAGCAGTGGCAGGGCGCCGCCGCCGAGGCACACGACCTCGTCTACATGCACGCCGGCCGCCGCCTCGGGGCCGCGATCGTCATCAACGGGCAGATCCACAACGGACGGCACGGCCTAGCGGCGTCCGTCGGCTCCATGAAGATCCTGGGGTGGGCCGACACGATGGCGCAGCTCGACCAGGAGAGCCGCAGGCTTGCGGGCTCGGCCGCTGAGGAGTCCACCAGCGACGACGTCCGGGCGCTCTTCGAAGCGGCCGCGAACGGCGACCGCACTGCGGTGCGCACCGTCGACCGCGTCGCCGAGGCCCTCGCCCTGGGCGCCTCCGTCTTGGTCCACGCCGTCGACCCCGACCTCGTCGTGCTCGGCGGCGGCCTGTCCCGCGCGGGGGACCTGCTCACCGGTCCGTTCGAGCGGCACCTGGCCACGACCTCCCTCAACACGCCGGAGTTCCGCGTGTCCCTGCTCGGCGACGAGTCCGTCGCCCTCGGCGCCGCCCGGCTAGCCCTCGACGATCTCAAGGCGCGCCTGCTCGCCGTGCAGGCCTGATCCGCCCCTCTCACCGAACCAGGAGTCACCGAATGATCGAGCCCGGACGCGTTGCCGTGCCCGCGCCCACCGCCCCCGTGTCCCTCTCCGGCCTCGGCGGGACCGAGACCACAACGATGGTCCTGCTGCCGCGGGCGGACGGCCTGCCCGACATCGGGTGGATGGGGCTTTCCCTGACAGCGACGGACGTCCGATCCCTGACGATCCCCGCCTCGGTCGAGACCACGGCCTGGAACTCCTGGCTGATCGGCTCACCGGTCAGCGTGCTCCCGGAGCACGCGCGCGGCTACCTCGGACGGCCCGCGCTGCTCGGCCACCGGATCAGCCCCGAAGGCCCCGCGAGCGACTGGTCCACCGCGTTCGCTCCCGGCTCGGTGCGGTGCGACGACGGCTCGCTCGTGGTCCAGGCCACCGACGAGGCGGCGGGACTCGAACTGTGCTTCGAGGCTGAAGCCGTCCCGGGGGGAGGGCTCCGCCTCCGGCACCTGTTGACCAACGTAGGTGCCGGCACCTACGTGGTCGACGCGCTCGACGTGGTCATCCCCGTTCCGACCAGCGCGGGCGAGATCCTCGACTTCACCGGGCGATGGGCCCGCGAGCGGCAGCCCCAGCGCCATGCCCTCGCGGACGGGCAGTGGGTCCGGGAGCACCGCCGCGGCATGCGCATCCTCGACGGCACCGGCCTGATTGTGGTCGGCACCCCTGGCTTCGGATACGGCGACGGTGAGGTGCTCGGTGTCCACCTCGCCTGGAGTGGCAACCACCGGTATTCCGTCGAGCAACTGAGCTCCGGCACCGCCGTCGTCCGGGCCGGCGAGCTGCTGCACCCGGGCGAGCTGGTCCTCGCTGAGGGCGAGACGTACGCGATGCCCTGGGTACACGTGGCCGCGTCCGCGCGCGGGCTCGACGGCCTGGCGGACGCCACCCATCAGTACGTCCGGTCGCTCGTGGCCCATCCGTCCCCGCCCGCACCTGTCATGTTCAACCCGTGGGAGGCGGTCTACCTCGACCACGACCTCGACACACTGACCGAGCTGGTCGACATCTCGGCCAGGCTGGGCGCCGAGCGTTTCGTGCTCGACGACGGGTGGTTCGCGGGCCGCACCTCCCTCGACGACGGCCTGGGCGACTGGAACCCGGACCCGGTGGCGTGGCCGGACGGGCTGGCACCGCTTGTGGATCGGGTGCACGAGAAGGGGATGGAGTTCGGGCTCTGGTGGGAGCCAGAGGCCGTCAACCCGGCCTCGGCGGTCCACCGGGACCACCCCGACTGGATCCTGCGCACGGGCGGTCGGTCGCCCGTGCTGGAACGCAACTGCTACCTGCTCGATCTCAGCCGGAACGATGTGCGGACACACCTGCTCGACGCCTTCGGCCGCCTGGTGGCGGCGCACCGGATCGACTTCGTCAAGTGGGACCACAACCGCGACCAGATCGACGGCGGTGACTCGCACGGCTCCGGCCGGCCCACGTCACGGCGGCAGACCCTTGCCTTCCGCGAGCTCCTCGACGAGCTGACCCGCCGCCATCCCGGCATCTCGTGGGAGAGCTGTGCCTCGGGAGGCGGCAGGATCGACCTGGACGTGCTCGAGCGGGTCCAGAGCGCTTGGACCTCCGACGTCACCGATCCGCTGTCCCGGCAGCCGATCCAGCATTGGACCGCCCAGCTCGCCCCGCTGGAGTACCTCGGCGCCCACGTCACCGCGCCGGTCTCCCACCAGACCGGCCGGACCAGCACTCTGGACCTCCGCGCGGCCACGGCCTTCTTCGGCCAGTTCGGCGTCCAGTGGGACCTCACGACGGTGCCGACCCACGAGCTGGACCGCCTCGCGTGCTGGATAGACCTTTACAAGCAGCACCGCGCGCTCCTGCACACGGGTCGGTTGACACGCGTCGAGCTGCCCGACGGTCTGCTCGCGCATGGAGTGGTCGCTCAGGACCGGTCGGAGGCGCTCTTCTCCTACGCCCAGCTCGACGAGATCGTGCCCGTGCCACCGCGGCTCCGCATCCCCGGACTCGCCCCTGACCAGGACTACCGCGCCTCGCTCGTCACTCCCACCGACCCGTCGGTGACCTGGGAAGTCACGGGCATCCAGGCCTCCGGCGCGGCGCTGGGAGCACTCGGGCTACCGGGTCCCGCGCGGGCACCCCAGAGCGCTGCGCTGGTCCACCTGCGCGCCCTCTGATCCGGCTATGGCACCTCGGGTCCGTATGACGTTGCGCATGCGCTACCCGCTTCACGCGTCGTGGTGCTGGCCCGGTTTCCGGATGCCATCCGGGAACCGGGCCAGATCCGAGAACTACAGCTCGATCCTCATCCGGGGGCTCGTGTGTACCGCTCACGCCCGCATCGGCCGCCGTGGGATCACCCGCAGCACCTGCGGAAACGAAGTCCCTTCCCCCTCGGTCAGTGCTTGTTCCAAGGCGTCCAGGGTCTCTCTGGCTGCTGCCGGTCCGGCCGATTCCTGGTGTGCCCGCACGATCGTGGAGTCCACGCTGACCAGTTCCAAGCCGACCTCGCCCCTCGCGGCGACCTCGGCGATCAACGCGTCACGCCCTGGAACACCCCGGTCTTGGCCCAGCCGTTGAACCGGGAACAGATCGCCTGCCAGGCCCCATAGCATTCCGGGACATCCCGCCAGCCACTGCCCGTGCAAAACCGCCAAAGCACTCCGTTGAACTGGTCCCGCACCCGCCGAGGTAACCGCCCAGTGATCGATGACGATGAAGGCAGGCGGTTGCTGCGGATCGTCCGCCGCGGCAGTGCGGCCGATGTCGCGGTCTTTCAGCCGGTAGGAGTCTCCTTTCAAGGAGAGCACATCGGCGTGGTGGACGAGACGGTCGATCATGGCGGCGGCGACGGTGTCGTCGCCGAAGACCTCTCCCCAGCGTCCGAAGGGCTTGTTGCTGGTCACGATTACGGACGCGCGTTCGTAGCGGCCGGAGATCAGCTGGAAGAACAGGTTCGCTGCTTCCGGTTCGAACGGGATGTAGCCGACCTCATCGATCACCAGAACGGGGACGCGCGCGAGGCGCAAGAGCTCGTCCTGGAGTTTTCCGGTGGTATGGGCGGCAGCCAGGCGGTCGACCCACTGAGAGGCGGTGGCGAACGCGACGCGGTGACCGGCCTGGCAGGCGCGGATGCCCAGCGCGATGGCCAGGTGAGTCTTGCCGGTGCCGGGCGGGCCGAGGAAGACCACGTTCTCCTTGCCCGTGATGAAGTCCAGGGTGCCCAGATGGGCCACCGCCTCCCGTTTCAGCCCGCGCAGGTGATGGAAGTCGAAGTCCTCCAGGGTCTTGCGGGCGGGGAAACGGGCCGCGCGGATGCGGCCTTCTCCGCCGTGGGCCTCTCGGGCGGCGACCTCGCGCTGCAGGCAGGCGGCCAGGTACTCCTGATGCGTCCAGGACTCGGCGGTGGCGCGTTCGGCGAGCCGGTCGGCAGCGTCCAGCAGGGCCGGTGCCTTCAACGCACGGCTGAGGAAGGCCAGTTCGGCGGCGATGTCCCGGGACGTGGTGGGGCGGGTGGCCATGGCTTCACTCCTCTCCTCCTCCGCCCTCGATCAGATGGAAGACGCGGTCGTAGGCCGGCAGATCCGGCTGTGCGACCTCCACCGCCGCGGCGACGGCCCCGCTCTGGCGGTACTGGCGCCGCATCGCCGTGGCGGCATCGGCGTGGTCCGGGTCGGTCAGCGTCTGGTGGCGGGCCCAGCAGCGCGCATGCTCGGCGACCAGGCGGCCGTCCAGATGAGCCCGCACCGTTTCGGTGTCCGCCTCGATCCGCACGATCCGCCCGATCGCGGCCGGGTGGACGGAGTAGTCGCAGGTGTCCAGGCGGATGTAGTGGTCCCGGCCGATCCGCACCGAGGTCTGCCACCAGCGCGGCGGCGCGGTCGGCGGCAGTGGCAGCATCGCGGCCCGGTCGGCCTCCCACCGCTCGGCCGGACGCGCCTCCAGAGTGCGGTGCACCCGTCGGTTGGCGACCTCAAGCCACGCGGCCAGCTGCGTGTTGAAGTCGGCCGGGGAAGTGAACACCCTGCCGGGCAGGAACGACGTCTCCAGATAGCCGTTGGCCCGCTCGACCAGACCTTTGGCCTCCGGGTCGCGGGGCCGGCACAGGATCACCTTGCAGGCCAGCAGCCCGGCCAGCGCGGCGAACTCATGACCGAGCACGACCCGTCCCTCCCGGCGGCGTCCGATGGCCGCTTCGTTGTCCCAGACCAGTGCCCGGGGCACCGCGTTCCAGCCGGACAGCAGGTCCCAGTGGCCGCTCACCAGGTCGGCGGCCTGTCTCGACGGCAGCATCCTCGCGGTGATCACCCGGGAATAGCCAGACACCATCACCAGCACCGGCGGGCGCCCGGTCTGCCCGAAGCCCAGCGGGATGTCCACCGGCGGGAACCACAGATCGCACTGGGCCAGCTCGCCGGGCTGATACGCCGTCCGCGAGACCGGGTCCGCCGGAAGGTAGACCGGCCGCAGTTCCCGCACCCGCCGCTTCAGCACTGACAACGACCGTTCCCATCCGATCCGCTCGGCGATCACCGTGGCGGGCATCCGCGGGTACTCCGCCAGCAACTCGCGGATCGCCGGCTCCACCACGTCCACGATCGAGCCCTTCGGTGCCCGCCGGTACTTCGGCGGATCGTCGCTGGCCACGGCCCGCCGCACAGTGTTCCGGGCGATCCCCAGATGCCGCGCGATCCCCTTGATCGACATTCCCTCCGCACGGTGAAGCCGCCGGATCTCAGCCCAGTCCTCCACACCGATCACCTCTTCCACCTGACTCCCATGGAGCCAGACTGATCACTTGATCACGGAAGGGGTCACTTTTCATCGACCGATAGGGGGTCACGGTTCAAAGCACGCCGACAGCGGGGCATGAAGATAGGAACTCATCTGTCGAATGCACGAGCGTAGGAAGTGTGGCTGATGCTTGCTGTCATGGTTGGAGTCGTCGTCGCGGGTTTCGGGATCTGCCTCGTGGCTAACCTGTGGAACCTTGCAGATCGGATCTTTTCCTACTATTCCTGCCGCGTGTCAATGGGAAGCGCTACGGCTGGGACGTTTCGCCTGGTGGGAGGAGGAGCGGTTCTGGTCGGGCTTTTCTGGATCGCAACCGCACTGCCTGAAGTGCTTTAGGTCGTCGACTGCGTGCGAGACGGCGGTGGCAGATGAGAACGGCGGCTATACCGACGAAGGCGAGGAAGTGTTCGGCCTTGTGCTCGTAGCGGCGGTGCAGACGTCGCCAGCCGGCCAGTCAGGACACGGTCCGCTCGACCACCCAGCGGTGGCGTCCGAGTCGCTGTGAGGAATCGATGCCCTTGCGGGCGATGCGGTGTCGGATGCCGCGGGTGCCGAGCCATCGGCGCAGGTGGTCGAAGTCGTAGCCCTTGTCCGCGTGGAGCCTTTCGGGCCTTCGGCGGCGTGGACCTCGGCGGGATCGGATGGGCGGGATGCCGCGCACGAGCGGCAGGAGGCCGAGACTGTCGTGCATGTTCGCGCCGGATATACCCAGCGACAGCGGCAGTCCGTTCCGGTCAACAATCAGGTGGATTTTCGATCCCGCCTTGCCACGGTCGGTCGGATTCGGTCCCGTCTGTGGCCCCCTTTTGCGGCCCGGAGGCTGACGGAGTCGATGGCGCACCGGGACCAGTCCAGCTCGCCACGGGCGCCGAGTTCGTCGAGAACGACACGGTGGAGCCTCGCCCAGACCCGGTCCCGGCTCCACCGGCGCGCAGGTGTTGCAACGACAGTCTCGTCGCTTGGTTCCTTGCCGCTTTCACGTGACCTTCGGCGATTTCTACAGACCATCCAGTCGCCTGGTCACTGTGTCGAGTGTCGGCCAAGGAGGACCCTCGCGCAGCAAGCACAGGAATTCCTCTCCGAATCGCCTCCCATTCGGAAACTGGTCGCCAAGCTCCCAACGCCACGCGGCGACCATCGCGATAACGAGCTGCCGACACTCGTCCAGCAGCCCTTGGTCAACGCCCGGGTAGTGCTCGCAGACCGCCTCGGGGACATGGGCGAGATCGAACTCGACGGGGCCACGGCAGCACGTCTCAAGGTCTATGAACAATGGGCCGTTCTTCGTGCTGAGCACATTGCCTGGATGCGGCTCGCCGTGGAGCAGCTGTTCCACGGCGACGCGGTCGTCGATCGCTCGTCGCAGGCTTGCGAGCCTGCCGCTGAGGAACACGCGGTCCGCGTCGGTGAGCTCCGGCGAGCGATCCGGGTCGGCGACAACTTCTTCCGCCTCCGTGATCCGGTCCGTGAACCTCGGGCTCGGCACATCGACCTTGCGCATGCCGGCGTGCAGCTGCTCCAGCGCCTTGGCGTAGTCGACCGGTGAGGTGTGAGGTGTCACGGGCTCGTAATAGGTCCACAGCGTCACTGCAAAGCCATCGCGCGTGTACACACGTGGGTCCGCCCGAGGTTCCAAAGGGCACATCGGGCATCCGACCTCGGTGAGCCGCTGAGCGAGATCGACTTCGAACTGTGCAACCTCTTGTCCCACAGGGGCGACCCGGGCAAAGACGTCGCATGGCGTCAGCCGCAGTGCCAGCTTGTTCGAGTTGTGGAGAACGATTGCATCGTTGGCTGGCAGGTCGAGCGATGCGGCGACCGAAGTCGCAGCCGCTATCGCACGCGTGACGTCCGTAATATCCACCCTCGAATCTTGGCATAGATGAGCGAGGGCGATGCCAACCGGCGTAGCTCGGCACAGTGACGAGCAGCACCACCCAAAGTTCGATGGCACAAGCTCAAAGATCGGTGTCACAGGACATCGATCTCAGGCGCCGGCAAATCCGCATCTACAACCAGCTCGCCCGCTGCCCCGGCAGCGGGGCGGCGGAGCTGCGACGGGAGCTGATCCGGCTGTCGTGCCTGATCAGTGCCCACCCGTACTGGGCGGTGCGCGGCTGGAGCATGGCGGGCCGGGTCGAGCTGGTGCGGGCGGCCCGGAGCGGGCCGGACGGAGTCCGGGAGGTGGTCGTGCGGTGGAACGGCGAGGAGTTCGTCGTCACCGAGCCTGAGGAGCGTCCCTGAGCGGGTGGGAGGCCGCCGAGGCGGGGTTATCCACAGGCTCTGGCAAGGGCGGCGGGCACGTCGTAGCGTGCTGCCCCTGTCGATCACCAGGGGGCTCGGGATGGGTGACGTCCGGCTGGAATGGCTCGCTGCCGAGGTCATGGACGAACTGCCGTCCGCCGAGGCGCGGACGGCAGTACAGGCCCTGCTCGTTGATACCGCCGAGCACCCGGACCGGTGGCCGACCTCCGGCGGCAAGGAGATCGCCCACGCCTTCGGAACGTGGTGCTGAATCTCGTACATGGCCTACGCGGACGGCCTGGAAGTACGCGATATCGGCTGGGCTTGGTAGTCGTAAGGCGAAGCGAGGCCGCTCTGGAGCTATGCGGCGAAGCCGATGTTGGTGAAACGGTGCCGCAGATCACCGCCCACCAACTCGCCCCATACGACGCCCAGCAGGCCACTGACCAGGCCGTATGACGCCTGCATGGCACCGTACGACACGCTGCGCCCCGCTGTACGACACGGCGGGGCGCAGCCGTGCGACCGGACGGGCCGCTCGTCGTGCGCACGCTGAGCACAACCATCTGTACGCCCCATCTGTCATACCTTGCACAGACCTACGTACGGAGTGCCATCGTGAAACCCGCTGTCGTCCTGCTCGCCGCCGCGCTGCTCGCCCTGACTGCCTGCTCGGCCGAGGAGAAGGACGTCGCGAAGCCCGCGCCGAAGGAGACGACCGTCGACCACTCGGCCGCCGAGAAGGCCGCGGGCATTCCGCCCGCTCCGATCGGCGACGACCGTGACGCGTACCTAGACGCGATCGCGGCTGTTGACCCGCAAATCATCGTGGACGAGCAGAAGGCCATCGACGCCGGGCGGAATCAGTGTTCCTCGCTCGCCAAGCCGAACGACAAGGCCGACTGGTCGGCGGCGCAGCGGTTCGGGAATGACGCCCGGCCGCTCACGGACGCGCAGGGCAAGGCATTGAACGAGGCGCTGCGCAAGACGCTCTGCCCGAAGTGACATTGCTCGCCGCCCATTCGCGCTTCATGGCTGCTGCGCCACTCGGAGCCGAGGCCCCGCGGGCGCCCCGGCGGTGGCGCCCTCGGCGAAGAATGGTGCCCGATCGCGGCATACCACCTCCACAGTGGGCCGCTTCGCGAGCCAAGCGGCCAAGCTGGAGGACTCCCGGTCGGGCAGCAGGTCCACCGGACGTCGCCTTCGACGTCGACCAGGACGGTCCCGTAGTGGCGGCCCTTGCGGGTTGCGTACTCGTCGACGCCGACCACGCGCGGGGCTGGCACTTCCGGGTCGGGCAAGGCTGCGACCAGCCGCAGCACCGTGCCGCGGCTGACGGACACGCCGAAGACTTTTGCCATGCGGGCACCGGCCCGGCCGGCGAGCGCGAGACCGACCGCGACCAGCGTCGACCGCAGGCGCTCGGTCCGCCGGCCGTAGCGACGGGTCAGTCCCGGCATCTGCTCGGCGAAGGTCCGCCGCCCGCACGAGATGACCGGGCAGAGGAACCGGCGGACGCGTAGACAGAGACTGACCCGTCTGCCTCCGCTGGGCACGTCAGCGGGAAACCGCAGGTAGGAGCAGTGAACCCGCCGTGACCAGCTCCCGCAGCCGGGGCAGACGGACCCCGCGGCCGTGCTCCGGGCCTCGATGCGTACCGCCTCGTCGTTCACGTCGATCGACAGCACCGCCACGTCGGCGATCGACGGGAATAGCAACTCCTCCAGTCCCACGGGCCGAACTGTCAGCCACACCGCACCCGGTACGGGTCATTTTCAGGCAGCTTCCCCAGGACCTGCTCGCCCGACGAACGTCACTCAGCGTGCTGATCCACGGAAAGTGGGCCAGAGCCTCGTTCTCGGGTTCTGGCTCAGCTTCTGTTTGCGCCGTGAGGCGCTGTTGGTTCGAGTGGAGGTGGAAGACCTGCACCAACCCGCTGTCGCAGCAGCAGGATTGAAGCTGAGGACAGCCTGATCCGGGTGATGCCGGGGAGGGCGAGAGCGGCCCGGACAAAGCCGGGACGTACCCAGAACTGCCAGATGCACGATCCCCAACCCTTGGCAGCCTGCGAACCCCGTCTGACGGCAGAAACCGTGGAGAGCCCGTTGCGTTGAGAGACGCACGGCGGGTTCGGCGAGAGGTCCGGAGAAACGGACCGGGAGCAATCCCGGCACCGCGCTCCGGGCCTACTCAGCGATTACGGCCTGCCGATCGCAAGGACGGCCCGGGAGAAGCGCGGAAACAGCAGGTCAGCGGGCTGAACCGGTGCGAGCACGAGTAGAAGCGGAGTGGCATCACAGAAGTTGTGCCAGAGCCCGTTCTCGTGGACAAAGCCACGCACCAGTGCCGAGGGGTGTCAGGCGGGCTGGTGGGGCAGTTTCTCGTCGACGCGGCCACCGGCCCCGAGGGTCCGCCGCGGGGACGGAGGCGCAGCCGGGCGCGTGCCGAGTACGCCTCGGGCTCGCAGTTCGTCGAGGTCGGACAGGCGCTCTCCGGGGAGAGCGTCGAGCAGGTCGGCCTGGGCGGCGCGGGAGCCTGGGGGCCGGAGCCAAGGGCACGGCGGACGGTCACGCCGGTCATCGTACGGGCAGCGCATCATCGCTCGCCCCGGCCGCCTGACCTGCGGTGGTCGGGTCTGTGGTCGGCCTACGCCGGCCTGTGGTCGGGCCCGACCACAGACCCGACCACGGGCCGCCTAGTAGTGCTTGGTCATGTTGGTGCGGGGTCTGGCATGTTGCGGTGACAGGTGGGGCAGGCGCCGGTCCAGATCGCGAGGAGTATCTGCAGCTCGTGGACGACTCGGTAGAGGCTCAGGCCGACGCCGTCTCTTTTGGGGATCGGCTCAGTCGCTGCAGGGTGCAGAAGGCGTGGGCGACCGAGACGAGGGTGACGTGGTGGTGCCAGCCTGGCCAGGTTCGGCCTTCGAAGTGGGCCAGGCCCAGGGCCTGTTTCATCTCGCGGTAGTCGTTCTCGATGCGCCAGCGGAGCTTCGCGGTGCGCACGAGGACGGGCAACGGGGTGGTTGCGGGCAGGTTGGAGAGCCAGAACTGCACGGGCTCGTCCTGGTCGGCGGGCCATTCGGCCAGCAACCAGCGGACCGGAAGCTCGGTGGTGGCCGTGGCCTTGCGGATCTCGCGTCCGGCGGGCCGGATCCGCAGGGCCACGAAGCGCGAGTACATGCGTTTGTGCCCGCTGCGGCCACTGCCCGGCCGTGATCCCTCCCTCCACTGCACCGGCCGCGCGGAAGACTTTCCGGCCGCGATGACCAGGCTCTTCACCCTCCGGGCCGGCTCGGGGTAGGCAGGAACCGGCCGTCTGCCCCGGCCTGTGTAGGCCGGGGCAGACGGCTGTGCGTCCTCGGGCTGTGCGGTGGTCGAGGTCGAGATGCCCACCACGTAATCGAGACCGCGTTCTTCCAGGCCGAGCCGGAAGGCGGCGGTGTCACCATAGCCGCCGTCGGCGATGACCTGGGGCACCTCGATGCCCCAGGACCGCGTCTCGTCGATCATGTCGAGGGCCAGCTGCCACTTCTCGACATGGCCCACCTGGGCAGGGATGGCGCACTTGCCACGGCGGGCCACTTTGGCCTGATCGGCCTTCGGCGAGGCGGGATCCCAGCTCCCGGGCAGGAACAGACGCCAGTTCACCGCCGCCGAGGCGCCGTTGGAAGCCAGGTGCAGCGACACCCCGGCCTGGCAGTTGGTGACCTTGCCCGCAGTGCCGGTGTACTGCCGGGTCACACACGCCGACGCATCCCCGTCCTTGAGGAACCCGGTGTCATCGATGATCAACGCGGTGGGCTTGACGACCGGCTGCATACGCCAGGCCAGACGGGCCCGCACATGCGCCGCATCCCACGGGCTGGAGGTGATGAAGTGGGCCAGCGCCTGCCGGTTCCCGTCTTCGCCCAGGCGGGCGGCCATCGGTTCCACCGACTTGCGCCCGCCGTCCAGCAGCAGGCCCCGCAGATAGACCCCACCCCACCGACGCTGATCCGCTCGCGCGAACGGCTCGAACATCTCCGCCGCGAAGTCCTCCAGATCACACCGGACCGCAGCCAACTCCCCACTCAGCACGTCCTGTCAACGACACGACCCATCAAGAAGACACGCCATCGCAGACCGCACATGACCAAGCACTACTAGTGCTGTGACCGGGATGGTTCACCGTGATCGGAAGGCGGCTCGCGGGACGAGCGCACGCGAAAGGCTGGTATTACTGGGGTATGCAGGAAGAGACCGCACGCTCCGCGATCGACACGTTCATCTCCGCGTTCAACGCCTCGGACGACAGCTATGTGACTGCCCTGCTCTCCCAGGCCCTGACCTCAGACGTGGTCTTCTGGGGGCCGTTGGGCCGCAGCGAAGGAATCGCGGCGGTCGAGCGGTTCGTGCTGGACATCCGGCGGCACCCAGCGGGGACCGGCACAATGGTGCGCTGCTCAGCGGTGGACATGCCTGACGAGTGGGCCCGGTACAAGTGGGTCTTCACCACGCCGGATGGAGGCCCCCGCCTGGCGGGAACGGACGTCGTCCATCTGCGGCGGAGCCTCATCGACCAGGTCATCGTCTTTGCGGGGGAGATCGAGGCGTCCGCCTCCTGAGTCATCCTTCTGTCGCTGTCCTTCTCCTGAACTTGCCCGCGCGGTGGCGTCGTACGAACCGCGCGACGGTGGAGTGGTCCACTCTGCGGTTCGCGGTGATGATCCGGCAGCCCACGTCGTCCCAGCACGCCTGCTCGATGTGGCGGGAGGAGCGCACTCCCTTGCTGTAGCAGTACAAGAGCAACGCGATCAGGCTTGCGGGAGCGTACGCCGCCCCTCCCCGCCCGTCGTCACGGTAGCTGTCCTCGAACGCCGAAAGGTCAAGCTCTTCGACGACGTCGAGCACTTTCCAGCACAGGTGCTCGGGCGGCAGCCACTCCCACACATCCTGCGGCATCTCGAGATCACGTTCACGGTCACACGACAAGAAGTTCCGCCCATCAGCCAGGATTCCGATGCCTTCGGGATCTTCGGAAGCGAACAACTAATCGCTCTTGACCTTCACCGGGCAGGAGCCGTGCGACAGCCTCTGCACTGCCCGGCCCGTGTGCCGAAACCATCGCGGTCAGGCCCCGGTCGCCCGCTCGGCTCGAAGAACAAGCAGCCCGCCACCCGCTACGACGTGGGCAAGACCGTCAGACGCCCGGGCGCCCTGATCGAACGTGATCAAGCCCGGCCGTGAGGCCATGATCTGGGTCTGTCAGCGGCGCCGGGCAGAATGCACTCCCGTGAGCCTCCACTACGAACTCGTCTTCACGTGCTTCCTCCGGGACGACACGCCCGACACGGTCCTGGCAGCCCTGCGATGGCACCTCGGCCTGGCCCCCGAGCGTCCAGCAGAGCTCGACGCGGAGGAGCACTCGTATCCACTGCTCTCCCCGGATCCGGACAGTCGCCTGCCAGGAGGCGATTTCGTGTCCCTACTACGCCAGTCGCGACGCTTCACGCCTGGTGGTGAGCTCCACGCATGGGGACTGTTCAGCCGCAACCTCTGGCTCGACGACATGATGGGTGACCTCTACACCGTCCTGGACCTGCTCGCACCCCACGTCGAAGAACCTGGCTACAGCGGGTACTTCCGGGAGGAGTTCGACACCGAGCCGACCGTCTTCACGTTCCGAGACGGCACCTTCGGGCCACTGAAACTCTGAATCCAGTTCAGTCCCTGAACACCGAAAGGGGCGCTGTCACGTTGGCTGGCCCGTGGGATGATCTTGGGTTGATCACGTTGGGGGAGCCGTCCGTGGTGGGTGCACCGTCGTCGTGCAAGGGGCACCGGCACCCGGTCGAGGTCATCTCGCACTGCGTGTGGCTGTACTTCCGGTTCCCGCTCAGTTTCCGTGAGGTGGAGGAGCTGATGTTCCAGCGCGGCGTGACCGTCTCCCACGAGACCGTGCGCCGCTGGTGTCGGAAGTTCGGCCAGGCGTACGCCAGCGCGCTGCGTCGCCGGCGGCCGCGCCCCGGGGACAAGTGGCTCTACCTTCTTGAACGGGTTGGTCCTCCCGTTCGTAGGGTGAGGACACCCAGGGGAGCTGGGTGTGGCTGACAAGTGGCTGCCGTTCGTGGCTTCAGGTGCTTGGCCGCCTGGCTCCCCACGACGACTCGGCCGCCGATTGGGAAGTGCGAACAAGTCGCTGTGTAGAGCAATGCCGGCGAGGTCGTCCGTGGTACGCAAGGCATGTACGACCGAATGGAGCACGATGAGCCGGATATGGGCGGGAACCGACTGCGGCAAGACCCACCACCACTGCCTGGTCCTGGACAGCGAGGGCGACACGCTGCTGTCGCGTCGGGTGGCCAACGACGAGCCGGAACTGCTGAAGCTGATCGGTGACGTCCTGGACCTCGCCGACGGCGGCAAGACGACCTGGGCGCTTGACATGACCGGCGGCGAGCCCGGCCTGCTGATCGCCCTTCTGGTCAACCATGGCCAGGAGCTCGTCTACATCCCCGGTATCGCGGTCAACCGGGCCACCGACAGCTACCGCGGCCAGGGCAAGACGGACGCCCGTGACGCCCGCGTGATCGCCGACCAGGCCCGGATGCGCCGCGACCTCCAGCCGATCCGCCCCGGCGACGAAGCCACGCTCGAGCTGCGGCTGCTGACCGACCACCGCGTCGATCTGGTCGCCGACCGCACCCGCACCACCAACCGGCTCAAGGCCCTGCTGAACAGCATGTTTCCGGCCCTGGAACGGGCCCTCGACCTGGGTAACGTCGGCCCGCTGGTGCTGCTAACCGGTTACCAGACACCGGCAGCGATCCGCCGCGCGGGCAGTCGGCGGCTGACCGCCTGGCTGCGCAACCGCAAGGTCTGCAACGCTGCTGCCCTCGCCGAGAAGGTGGTTGAGGCCGCCGAGCGCCAGCACACCGCCGTCGTGGGTGAGAAGGCCATCGCGAAGATGGTGCACACCCTCGCCAAGGAGGTGATGGTCCTCAACGAGAAGATCACCGAGACCGACAAACTCATCGAGGGCCGGTTTCGCGAACACGAACTGGCCGACGTGATCCAGTCCATGCCCGGCATCGGCACGATCCTCGGTGCCGAGTTCCTCGTCGCCGTCGGCGGCAGCCTGGACGCCTTCCCCACGGCCGACCGGCTCGCGGCCTTCGCCGGCGTGGTCCCCGCCCCACGCGACTCCGGCCAGGTCAGCGGTAACGACCACCGACCGACGAGATACCACCGTCGCCTGCAGCGCGTCTTCTACATCTCCGCGCTGGTCAGCGTCCAACGAGACCCCAACTCACGGAAGTTTTACGACCGCAAGCGCGCCGAGGGGAAACGGCACGTCCAGGCCGTCCTCGCGCTCGCACGCCGTCGCGTCAACGTCCTGTGGGCTCTGATCCGTGACCGACGGTGCTACCAGGTCATACCCTCAGTGACGACGGCGGCTTGACATCGGCATTGGGAAGCATCTGGACGAGGTCTTCATCAAGATCAACAGTGAGCAGAAGTACCTGTGGCGGGTGGTCGACCAGGACGGCAATGTCCTGGACATTCTTGTTCGGAACCGGCGGGACAAGGCCGCAGCCAGGCGATTCTTCCGTAGGCTGATGACGAAGACGGGCAGGGTGCCGCGGGTGGTCGTCACCGACAAGCTGCGTTCCTACGGCGCCGCTCACCGCGAGGTCATGCCCTCGGTGGAGCATCGCTCGCACAAGGGATTGAACAACCGGGCCGAGAACAGCCACCAGTCGACGAGCAACGCGAACGGGCGATGAAGAGCTTCCGCAGCGTGGGCGGGGCCCAGCGGTTCCTGTCCGCATTCAGCGGTATCTCACCCCACTTCCGGCCCCGACGCCACCTGATGACCGCATCCGAACACCGAGCCGAAATGACCACCGCTTCACCATCCGGGAGCAGATCACCGGCGTCACCGGCCGGCCTACCGTGGCCTGAGCCCAGGCTGGGGCACCCGGCCCCACGCAATCTCGACGCACCATCAGACACCCACACACCCAACAACGTGACAAGGCCGTCAGACCCCCACCCTCCGCCTACCACATCTCTCCGACATACCGCCGGGATCACCAACAGTCACCGCCCGACGACAATGAGCATTGTTCATGTTGAAGTTGCAGGTCACGGGACTGGCGTGGGTCGAGGCTGGGGTGCTCGCGCTGGTCGGAGCGTGATCGGTAGCAGGTGATCGTCCGTCAACGCTGGACCTCGGCGTTTGTCAGCACGAGGAGAGCCCGCAGAAGCATGGTCGCGTGGCGGGCGTTCATGCGGACCTTGGTGAGGATCCGCCAGTTCTTCAGATCGGCGAAGCCGTGCTCGTTCGTGGCTGACCAGCCGGTTCGCCTCCGTCTGGGCGACAGTCAGGGGATAACCGCGGGTCGCTTTGCGGTCGGTGACGATCACCGGGTCGTCGGGATTGTCGTCCAGGCCAACGAAGCCGAGGTCGGCGAGCACCCCCCAGGCCGGCCTCCCTCAGGTGGGCGGTGATCTTGTTGTGGCGGGCAGTGGTGATCTCCGAGCAGCGCCCCGGCTTCGCCGCCGAGATCCACACCAGGTTGCCGCGCTCGTCGGTCAGGGCGAGGAACAGCAGGCCGTGGGCCTTGTGTTTGCCCGAGTAGTTCGGCCGGGTTGGCGTCCCCGGTGCGTCGGCGAGTACGGACGAGGGTGCCGTCGAGCAACACAACGACGCCACCCTTCCGGGCGACTTTCTTCAGGGCGCGGTCCAGGCGCGGGGCCCGCGCGGCAAGCAGGCCGAGCACTTCCAGCAGCCAGCGGCGCACGGTGGAGGCGGAGACGTCGTTGGCGCCCGCGATGTCGGAAAGCCGCTGGTCGTGGCGGAGGCCCGCCAGAACGATCAGGGCGATCCGGCCGGGCGGGAGCTTGCGCCAGCGCGAGCGGATCTTCTTCAGGTGACCGCGGACCAGGCCGGAGACCAGGTCCAAAGTGGCGCTCGACAGCGGCAGGCGGCACTGGTGGACAAGCCCTTCAGTGCCCTCGGCGGGGCGGTTGTTCCTTCGCATGGACACCCCAACTCCCGTCGGCGGACTGCACGTTACGCCGAAATTCAGCCGCGACCGGTCAGACCGGCGGCTGCGGCAGGGCAGTGAAGCGGCCGGCTGGGGTGCGGTGCAGCCAGCCCCGGTCCGCCAGGCGCCTGAGCTTGTCGCGGACCGGCTCGACCTGCCCGGGCTGGGTGCCCCTGCCGAGTTGGACGCTGACGTCCTTGGCCGGGACCGGCTCCGAAGCCGCGGTCACCATCTTCATGATCGCCTGGTAGTCGGCGGGCAGCGCGCTCTCGTCCACGCCCGGCTCGCGGTGCGGGACCAGCAGCATCCCGCCCGCACCCGGTGCCGTCGTTTCCCGTTCCAACTCCTCAGCCACGGCCCGGTCGTCAGCCTGCCCGCTCCGCTCGGCCTCGATGAACTGCCCGATCACCACCTCGGCAGCCTCCAGCCGGGCCACCTCGGCAACGATCCCGGCGAGCTCCTTGCGCAGCCGCTCGGCGCGATCGGCCAGCACCACCCTCCGCTGCATCACCCAGACCAGAACATCCGCCATCAATAGCCCCTTCCCACCCGTGCTTCCTCGGAGCTTACGAAGCCCTCTGGACCCGGCATCGCGATTCCGGCGAACCGGCAATGCGCCGGATGATCACCTGCTACCGATCACGCCCCCGACCGGCACGAGCACCCCAGCCTCGACCCACGCCAGCCCCGTGACCTGCAACTTCAAGATGAACACTGCTCAATGGCATCTGGACGAGGTCTTCATCAAGATCAACGGCGAGCGGAAGTACCTGTGGCGGGCCGTCGACCAGGACGGCAACGTGCTCGACATCCTCGTCCAGGGGAAGCGGGACAAAGCCGCGGCCGGCGCTTCTTTCGCAGGCTGATGAAGAAGACCGGTGCGGTACCGCGGGTGGTCGTCACGGACAAGCTTCGCTCCTACGGTGCCGCTCACCGCGAGGTCATGCCCTCCGTCGAGCACCGCTCCCACAAGGGCCTGAACAACCGGGCCGAGAACAGCCACCAGCCCACCAGACAGCGTGAACGCGCGATGAAAGGCTTCCGCTCCGCCGGCGGAGCACAACGCTTCCTGTCCGCGTTCAGCGGCATCTCACCCCCACTTCCGACCCCGCCGCCACGCTCGCCGAAGCCTGGGACCCCGGGGCCTCGAAGTGGGACGCGGACCGGCGCGAGCAGTACGCCAACGACCTCGGCGCCGACAGGTCGCTGGTCGCCGTCACCGCGAAGACCAACAGGAGCAAGGCCGATCGGGATCCAACTGAATGGCTCCCGCCGGCCGCGTCCGCGCAGTGCACGTACGGTGCCGACTGGGTGGGCACCAAGCTGCGGTGGAAGCTCACCGCGGACGACAAGGCGCGCGCAGCCCTGGAGAAGCTGGCCAAGGGCTGCACGGACACCGTCGTGGAGTACGAAACCGACCCCTGACCAGCAGTCAGGCACCGCACCCTCACCGCATCCGGACCACGGTGAGGGTGCCGTGACGGCCGGACCCGGCCAGCACCTCCACGACCAGATCCGTCTCCACCCGCATATACGACTCGCCCTCTGCCCGCCGCTCCCCCACCACCGCCGCGCCACTCAAGGCCTCACCGACACGAGCCGCGAGGACAGGCTCCAGGCGTGCGGACACCCTGGCCGGCCCGCCCTCGTCCCCCACCGCCAGAACCAGACGATGCGGTCTGAACCGGGGACCGGTGAACCCCAGCACCAGAGCGTCGACCGTGTCCGCATGCCACTGGTGGAGTGTCGATATTCGAGAGTTGCAGTATTCGCCCGCAGGGCGAGCGGCCCGGTCACGTCAACGGTGACAAGGCGTACGGCTCTCGCCGCAACGGATGGCCCGTCTCGCTCGTGATGGGGAGAGGGGAGCCGCCTGACTCCGGGGTGCCGCCCCGACGCCGCAGAGTGGCCTGTGCCTGAACCTGGGCCTTGATGCCGACGACTCCGCTCGTACTTCACCGATGGTCGGCGGGGAGAGCTTTAATCATTTCCCCGTTGACCAGGACGACGAGGCAACCGCAGCCACCGGTGCAGTACTCGACCTCGCCCTCGGACGTACGGTGGCGCGATCGGAGCGTCCACCACTGCGCTTCCCCCTCAGTCGGCTCATGGCAAACGGGGCAGCGGTCCTGTGCCGGCGTGACGGTGACCGAGGGTACGGGTGTCATGCCACCAACATGCTGTAACTATCTATTGCACTTCAACCATTACATCGAGCAGTAGGTTCAGCTGTCGGGGGTGCCGGGCCGGGCCTCTGGTGCGGCATGCCTTCCAGCCCGCAGCACCGACCAGGCACCGGCCAGGACGACCAGAGCAACCGCTGCTAGTGCCGTATCAGGCAACGTTTGCCCTGTCGACGACGGCTTGTAGGCGCTGGTCGTCGGTATGGCGGTTTCGCCAGATGATGTAGCGGCGGATCATGCTGCCCTGTTCTTTGTGGGTGGCGTGATCGGTGCCGTCGAGGGTGAAGTAGCGCAGGGCGGTGAACTGGGACTCGATGCGGTTGAGCCAGGAAGAGTTCGTCGGGGTGTAGGCGATCTCGACGTTGTGCGCGGCCGCCCAGGTGCCGACCCGCTGGCATCTCTTCGTGGTCAGGTGCGGGGAGAAGATGCCCCTATGTTTCGTCAAGTTGCGGAGGAGGAGTTGGGGCGGCCATCTTCGGCTGGATGTGGCGGTAGATTTCGCGGGCGACGTAGCGTTTGAGGCAGCGGATGATCTCGCGCTTCGACATGCCTTGTTTGGTGCGTCGTTCCAGGTAGGAGCGGGTGCGGTCGTCCCAGCGTATGCGGGTCATGACGATGCGGTAGAGGGCGGCGTTGGCCTGCCGGTTCCCGCCGCGGTTGAGCCGTCGGCGCTGGGTCTTGCCGGAAGATTGTTCAACCGGGCTGACGCCGCACAGAGCGGCGAATGACACCTCGGTGGCAATCCGGTCGGGGTTGTCGCCGGCGGCGATGAGGAGGGCTGCGGCACTGTCCGGCCCGACGCCGACGAGTTCCAGCAGCTGCGGGCGGTGTTCGCGGACGGCCTGGGTGACTCGGCGGGCGAGCTCCTTGACCTCGCAGGTCAGGTGCTGGATGCGGCGGGCCAGGAGGCGAAGGGTGAACACGGCTGCGTCGTCGCTGTCGGCAAGGCCGTCCGCGCACCGCGCGATCAGCGCCGGGTTCCTGAGGCCAGACATGGACTCGCGGAGTACGGGATCGACGCCCAGGAGTACGGCCTTGAGCTGGTTCATCGCCTGGGTGCGGGCCTTGATGGCCGATTCCTTGGCCAGTCTGAGGACGCGCAGGTCGGCGGCCGGGCCATTACCGGTCTTGGGTGTGGTGGTGGCGCGTCCGGACAGGACCGCGCGGGCAGCGGCGTCCGCGTCGACGGCGTCGGTCTTGCCCCGCTTGCGCCGGGTGGCACGATCAGGCTGGTTGACCTCGATGACCTGGATGTTCTCCTGCTGCAGGAACCGTGCCAGGGCCGATCCGTAGGATCCGGTGCACTCCACTCCGGCACGGTGCAGGATGCCGAAGGAGCGTGCCCAGGCGAGGAGTTGACGGTATCCGGCAGCGGTGGTCGGGAACTCCTGGTGAGCCAGCAGTGCGCCGAGCACGGTGATCACTGCAGCGACGTGCACGTCCTTGTGCGTATCTACCCCGAGGATCACGTCCTCCGCGGGCTGCGCTGCCCGCTGTGCGGGCAGCGTCGGCTGGGGCATGCTGGTGACGGTCACGCGGCTCCTTCATCGGCTGGGGCTGATGGCCGACGCCGGGCCGGGTGGGCGGTCAGAACTGTGATGGTGCCTTGTGGGGCAAGGCCCCTATCGGGACACGCCCGCCGGTCCGGCGGCAGCAAGCACCGCCGGGGGCCAGAGCCGACAGATCTACTCCAAGGCAACCAGGGCCAGTTGTCGCACGGGTCAGGCTCCGGCCCCCGGCGACGCCCCACGAGTCTCACAGTTGTCGCAGACGATCGCGATGCGGGTCTGGGGCGGGTAGAGGCTGCGCAGGTAGCGGCAGAACTCCAGGAACTGCGTCCGCTTCCTGACCGGTTTGATGTGACCGTAGAGCTTGTCCTTGGCCAGGTCCAGGGCTGCGAACAGGTGCCGTACTCCGCCGTAGCGGTTGTAGGTCGCCCGCCGTCGTCGGCGTGGCTCACTGTCGGGGTCTTTGTGCTTGCCACCGCGCTCGGCCCATTGCCGGCCCGGGTGGGGCATCAGGTCAGCGGGCCGAACTCATCCATGCAGAACACCACTTCGGGCTCGCCTTCTTCGGGTATGACCTCGCCGTCGGCGATCGCGTAGAGGTGTTCGACGCGGGCCTTCTTGGCCGCGTAGTCCGGATCGCGGGAGGTCTTCCAGGTCTTCAGGCGTTGAAAGGAGACGCCTTCCTCGCGGAGCAGGATGCGCAGGCCCTCGTGGCTGATGTCGTCGACCACCCCCTCGGCGACCAGGAAGTCCGCCAGCTTGGTCAGACTCCAGGTGGAGAAGGGCAGGTCGTGCTCGGTCGGCTTCGACTTCGCGATCTTCTTGATCTCGCGCCGCTCGGGCAGCGTGAAAGTCTTGGGGCGGCCGCCCTTGTACTTCGGATACAGCGAGGCGAATCCATCGGCGTTGAAGTTGTGGATCACGTCCCGGACCCGGTCATCACTGGTGAACGACACCTCGGCGATCTTCGCCACCGGCATGCCCTGCGCGGACAGCAGGACCATCTGGGCCCGCCGCCAGGTCACCACCGATCCGGTGCCCCTGCGGGTGATCCGTAGCAGCCGTCTGCCCTCGTCATCGTCGATCTCGCGTACCTGTACTCGTTCCGCCACCCAGCCAGGATGACGGCCACGCGCCGCCCAGCACAGCAATCAGGCGACACGTCACGTCACAACAGGGCAAACGTTGCCTGATACGGCCCTAGTAGGGCTTTGTTAGGTACCCCGATTGATCATCTCCAGATAGGTTGTGATGTTCTTTCAGGTGTGACGCCCGAGGAGATGGACACGGTCCGCACACGCTTGGAGGCGTTCGCGGCGGAGATGCTCGGTTCTCTGGCCCGGCGGGATCAGCGAGCCAAGGGCGAGCTGTACCTGCGCGGGCTGATGCTGGACGGCAAGCGCAAGTCGATGCAGCCGATGGCCGAGCGCCTGGGCGTGGACCACCAGCAGCTCCAGCAGTTCGTGGCCTCCTCGACCTGGGACTGGGCCAAGGTCCGTGAGCGGCTGGCTCGTTGGGCTGCCGCTCACATCTCGCCGGAGGCGTACGCGATCGACGATGTGGGCTTTCCCAAGGACGGCTACGACTCACCGGGTGTGGCGCGGATGTACTGCGGTGCGCTGGGAAAGCGCGGCAACTGCCAGATCGGCGTCAGCGTCAATCTGGTCAGCGACCACGCTTCCTCGGCGGTCAACTGGCGCCTGTTTCTGCCCGAGAGCTGGGACGACACCAAGAACACCGGCGATGCGCTGCTGACCGGGGCGATCCAGCGCCGACGCGCCAAGGCGGCCATCCCCGACAGCGAGCGGCACAGGGAGAAGTGGCGCCTGGCCCTGGACATGCTCGACGAGGTCCGCGAGGGCTGGGAACTTCCTGACCTGCCGGTGGTCGCCGACGCCGGATACGGCGACGCGACCGGCTTCCGCGAGGGCCTGACCGAGCGCGACCTGGCCTACGCCGTCGCGGTCAAGGGCACCACCACCGCCTACCCGGGCGACGCCGTCCCCGAGCGCCCGCCCTACAGCGGCCAGGGCCGCCCGCCCGGACCGGCCTACCCCGGTCAGCACAGCACTCTGCGCCAACTCGTCCTGGACACAGGGCGATCGGCGGCACGAACCGTGACCTGGCGCCAGGGAAGCAAGACCACGAAGCACAATCCCCGCGCCGAGATGCGCTCGCGGTTCCTGGCACTGCGGGTCCGACCCGCAAACCGGACGATCCGCCGCGCCGTCGACGGCTCCCTGCCCGAGTGCTGGCTGCTGGCCGAATGGCCGCCCGGCGCCGCCGAGCCCACCGACTACTGGCTCTCCACCCTGCCTGCCGAGACCCCGCTGCGCGAACTGGTCCGCATCGCCAAGATCCGCTGGCGCGTTGAACACGACTACCGCGAGCTCAAGGACGGTCTGGGCCTGGACCACTTCGAGGGCCGCAACTTCCCCGGCTGGCACCGCCACGTCACCCTCGCCTCCCTCGCCCAGGCGTTCTGCACCATGCTCAGGCTCGACCCAAAAGCGCCTGCGCCGGCCTGACCCTCTACGCGGTCCTCCGCGCGCTTCAGGCCCTCCTGGCCACCTGGACCGGCGCCTGCTCGATATGCGGCCAACCCGCACCAACACCAGAACCACACCACAGGACCTAACAAAGCCCTACTAGTACTGCAACGGTGTTTGCTGTGACGGGTAGGCAGGTCGATCGTTGGTGTTGTCATGGGTGGGGATCTTGCTGAGGTCAGGTCGTGGGCCGGTGAGTTGGGTGCGGTGCAAGGGCGGTTTCTTCACCGATTCGGCAGATCGGAGCCTCGTGAGTCAGCTCTTGCCTATATGCGGGGACTCGTAGCCCCGTTGCAGCGGAAGAACGGCTGGACGCTGGCCGAAGAAGCCGGCCACGCAGGTCCGGACCGCATCCACCGGCTGTTGAACCGGATCGAGTGGGACGCCGACGAGGTTCTGGACGATGTGCGTGACTACGTGGTCGAGCATCTCGGCGATCCTGGTGCGGTGCTGATCGTGGACGACACCGGCTTCCTGAAGAAGGGCACCGGTTCGGCCGGGGTGCAACGGCAGTACTCCGGCACCGCGGGCCGCACGGAGAACTGCCAGGTCGGTGTCTTCCTCGCCTATGCGGCCCCGCTCGGACGAACGCTGATCGACCGCCGTCTGTATCTGCCTGCCTCCTGGACGGACGACCGAGAGCGGTGCCGCCGGGCCGGCATTGACGACGAGGTCGGCTTCGCGACGAAGGTGGCGATGGCCAAGGAGATGGTCCGCCGCGCGATCGCCGGCAAGATCCCGTTCCGCTGGGTGACCGCAGATGCCGGCTACGGCTACAGCAAGGGCTGGCGCTCTGAGCTGGAACAGGCGGACGTCTTCCACGTCATGGCCACCACCCGCCACGACACGGTCGTCACCCGCTGGGCCATCGACCACCCCGTGAGCGATCTATTTCCCGCCCTGCCCCGGCAGAAATGGAAACGCCGCTCGTGCGGCCAGGGCTCCCACGGGCCCCGCGTCTATGACTGGGCACGCGTCGAAGTCCGCCCCTGGCACCGGCCCGACCGCCGGCATTGGGTGATCGCCCGTCGCAGCGTTGCCCGTCCCCAAGAGCTCTCCTACTACATCGCCTACGGCCCGGCCGACGCCACCCTGGACGAGCTGATCCACATCGCCGGGAGCCGCTGGGCGATCGAGGAATGCTTCCAGACCGCGAAGCAGGAGTGCGGCCTGGACGACTACCAGGTCCGCCGCTACCCCGGCTGGCACCGCCACATCACCCTGGCCATGGCCGCCCACGCCTGCCTCACCGTCCTGCGGGCCCGCCAGCTCGACACCGGGAAAGCAGAAACGGATCCTCCCAGCTCATCCACCTCAGCCTCGCCGAGATCAGACGCCTGATCCACCGCCTCACCAACCGACGGCACGCACCCGTCGACCACATCCTGCACTGGTCGACCTGGCGCCGAAAACGACAACACCAAGCCCGAACCAGCCACTACAAACAACGAGGCCACGCCCCACCGACTGACCACCCGTCACGACAAACACCGTTGCAGTACTAGGCACTGTTTCTTGGATCATGTTCGGAGCCAGATCGCGAGGGCCGCGAGGGTGACGGTGCCAAGGTAGATGTAGGCGCGTTTCTCGTAGCGGGTGGCGACCGCTCGGAAGCCCTTCAGCCGGTTGATGGCCCGTTCGACGGTGTTGCGTTTCTTGTAGCGCTCGCTGTCGAAGCCGGTGGGCCGGCCGCCTCGGGAGCCCCGATTCTGCCGGTGTTTCTGCTGGTCGAGGCGTTCGGGGATGGTGTGCTTAATGCCGCGTCGTCTCAGGTGGCGACGGTTTCTTCGGGACGTGTAGGCCTTGTCCGCCAGGACGTGATCTGGTCGGGTGCGGGGCCGCCCGACTCCGCTGCGGGGCACGGAGATCTCCTCCAGCACGGCCTCAAGCTGGGGGCCGTCGCCGTAGTGGCCGGGTGTCAGGACGAAGGCGAGGGGGCGGCATCGTCCCTCGGCGGCGAGGTGGATCTTGGTGGTGAATCCGCCTCGGGAGCGTCCCAGGCATTCGCCGATCCGACCACCTCCTCCAGCCGGACGGCCAGTTTCCGCAGCACCGGATCGACCTGGTTCGTCCCCCGAACGTTCCCCTTTTGAGGACCCTCGGCCGCCGACGCCTTCCGCGCGTCGGCAGCGTGCTGGTGGGCTCGCACGGCGGTCGAGTCCACGGACACATCCCAGTCGATCCGGCCCGCGGCATCCTCGGCGGCCTGGATGCGAGACAGCAGCATCTTCCAGGTTCCATCAGCTGACCAGCGACGATGCCGTTTGTAGACGGTCTCCCACGGCCCAAACCGCTCCGGCAGGTCCCGCCACTGGACACCCGTCCGCACTCGGTAGAGAACCCCGTTGATCACCCGACGGTGGTCACTCCACCGACCCCCGCGCCCACCACCACGAGGCAGGAATGACTCCAGCCGGTCCCACTCCGCATTCGTCAGATCCCCACGACCCATCCCACCACCCTGACCTCAACACCCCAGTCCTGTCAGGAGATCCGAGAAACAGTCCCTAGTAGTGCTTGGTCATGTGCGGTCTGCGATGGCGTGTCTTCTTGATGGGGCGTGTCGTTGACAGGACGTGCTGAGTGGGGAGTTGGCTGCGGTCCGGTGTGATCTGGAGGACTTCGCGGCGGAGATGTTCGAGCCGTTCGCGCGAGCGGATCAGCGTCGGTGGGGTGGGGTCTATCTGCGGGGCCTGCTGCTGGACGGCGGGCGCAAGTCGGTGGAACCGATGGCCGCCCGCCTGGGCGAAGACGGGAACCGGCAGGCGCTGGCCCACTTCATCACCTCCAGCCCGTGGGATGCGGCGCATGTGCGGGCCCGTCTGGCCTGGCGTATGCAGCCGGTCGTCAAGCCCACCGCGTCGATCATCGATGACACCGGGTTCCTCAAGGACGGGGATGCGTCGGCGTGTGTGACCCGGCAGTACACCGGCACTGCGGGCAAGGTCACCAACTGCCAGGCCGGGGTGTCGCTGCACCTGGCTTCCAACGGCGCCTCGGCGGCGGTGAACTGGCGTCTGTTCCTGCCCGGGAGCTGGGATCCCGCCTCGCCGAAGGCCGATCAGGCCAAAGTGGCCCGCCGTGGCAAGTGCGCCATCCCTGCCCAGGTGGGCCATGTCGAGAAGTGGCAGCTGGCCCTCGACATGATCGACGAGACGCGGTCCTGGGGCATCGAGGTGCCCCAGGTCATCGCCGACGGCGGCTATGGTGACACCGCCGCCTTCCGGCTAGGCCTGGAAGAACGCGGTCTCGATTACGTGGTGGGCATCTCGACCTCGACCACCGCACAGCCCGAGGACGCACAGCCGTCTGCCCCGGCCTGCACAGGCCGGGGCAGACGGCCGGTTCCTGCCTACCCCTAGTACTGCAACGGTGTTTGTCGTGACGGGTGGTCAGTCGGTGGGGCGTGGCCTCGTTGTTTGTAGTGGCTGGTTCGGGCTTGGTGTTGTCGTTTTCGGCGCCAGGTCGACCAGTGCAGGATGTGGTCGACGGGTGCGTGCCGTCGGTTGGTGAGGCGGTGGATCAGGCGTCTGATCTCGGCGAGGCTGAGGTGGATGAGCTGGGAGGATCCGTTTCTGCTTTCCCGGTGTCGAGCTGGCGGGCCCGCAGGACGGTGAGGCAGGCGTGGGCGGCCATGGCCAGGGTGATGTGGCGGTGCCAGCCGGGGTAGCGGCGGACCTGGTAGTCGTCCAGGCCGCACTCCTGCTTCGCGGTCTGGAAGCATTCCTCGATCGCCCAGCGGCTCCCGGCGATGTGGATCAGCTCGTCCAGGGTGGCGTCGGCCGGGCCGTAGGCGATGTAGTAGGAGAGCTCTTGGGGACGGGCAACGCTGCGACGGGCGATCACCCAATGCCGGCGGTCGGGCCGGTGCCAGGGGCGGACTTCGACGCGTGCCCAGTCATAGACGCGGGGCCCGTGGGAGCCCTGGCCGCACGAGCGGCGTTTCCATTTCTGCCGGGGCAGGGCGGGAAATAGATCGCTCACGGGGTGGTCGATGGCCCAGCGGGTGACGACCGTGTCGTGGCGGGTGGTGGCCATGACGTGGAAGACGTCCGCCTGTTCCAGCTCAGAGCGCCAGCCCTTGCTGTAGCCGTAGCCGGCATCTGCGGTCACCCAGCGGAACGGGATCTTGCCGGCGATCGCGCGGCGGACCATCTCCTTGGCCATCGCCACCTTCGTCGCGAAGCCGACCTCGTCGTCAATGCCGGCCCGGCGGCACCGCTCTCGGTCGTCCGTCCAGGAGGCAGGCAGATACAGACGGCGGTCGATCAGCGTTCGTCCGAGCGGGGCCGCATAGGCGAGGAAGACACCGACCTGGCAGTTCTCCGTGCGGCCCGCGGTGCCGGAGTACTGCCGTTGCACCCCGGCCGAACCGGTGCCCTTCTTCAGGAAGCCGGTGTCGTCCACGATCAGCACCGCACCAGGATCGCCGAGATGCTCGACCACGTAGTCACGCACATCGTCCAGAACCTCGTCGGCGTCCCACTCGATCCGGTTCAACAGCCGGTGGATGCGGTCCGGACCTGCGTGGCCGGCTTCTTCGGCCAGCGTCCAGCCGTTCTTCCGCTGCAACGGGGCTACGAGTCCCCGCATATAGGCAAGAGCTGACTCACGAGGCTCCGATCTGCCGAATCGGTGAAGAAACCGCCCTTGCACCGCACCCAACTCACCGGCCCACGACCTGACCTCAGCAAGATCCCCACCCATGACAACACCAACGATCGACCTGCCTACCCGTCACAGCAAACACCGTTGCAGTACTAGCCGGCCCGGAGGGTGAAGAGCCTGGTCATCGCGGCCGGAAAGTCTTCCGCGCGGCCGGTGCAGTGGAGGGAGGGATCACGGCCGGGCAGTGGCCGCAGCGGGCACAAACGCATGTACTCGCGCTTCGTGGCCCTGCGGATCCGGCCCGCCGGACGCGAGATCCGCAAGGCCACGGCCACCACCGAGCTTCCGATCCGCTGGTTGCTGGCCGAATGGCCCGCCGACCAGGACGAGCCCGTGCAGTTCTGGCTCTCCAACCTGCCCGCAACCACCCCGTTGCCCGTCCTCGTGCGCACCGCGAAGCTCCGCTGGCGCATCGAGAACGACTACCGCGAGATGAAACAGGCCCTGGGCCTGGCCCACTTCGAAGGCCGAACCTGGCCAGGTTGGCACCACCACGTCACCCTCGTCTCGGTCGCCCACGCCTTCTGCACCCTGCAGCGACTGAGCCGATCCCCAAAAGAGACGGCGTCGGCCTGAGCCTCTACCGAGTCGTCCACGAGCTGCAGATACTCCTCGCGATCTGGACCGGCGCCTGCCCCACCTGTCACCGCAACATGCCAGACCCCGCACCAACATGACCAAGCACTACTAGGCAGTCTTCAGTGCCCCCGCCGCTGATCCGCGCCCGGATCACCTCTCGGAGAACTTCCGCCTGCCCCTCCGGGTCCTCCGCCAGCGCCGTCGCCAGGCTGTCAGGTGACATGCCCGCGAGGGATCCCAGGAAGGCAGCCAGGGACTGCATCGGGTGGTTCCTGGGGGTGAAGCAAAAATGCGGCATGCGTTCCGCGCGGGGAATGGCACCAGCGGCGAGCGCGGGGAGGAGACCAGCTGCCAGCAACGACGACTTGCCCACGCCCGTCGGGCCGACGACCGCCACCGCGCCGCCGGAGTGCAGTCGCCCGCCGAGACGAGTGATCAGCCGTGCGAGCAGTTCGTCCCGGCCGAATAACCACTGCGCCTGCCCAGGGCCGAAGGAGGCCAGACCGGGAAAGGGGCACACGTCCTCGGCCCGCTCTGAGCGGAGCCGTCGTTCACCACCAGGGGAACTTGCCCGCGTCTCGGCTTCGGGCAGCTCCTGGTCCACTCCATTCCCCTTTCATGTCTGCGCGCGATCCAGACCTCACCGTAGTCCAGCGGCCTCCACAGTGACAGTGCGTCAGCCCCCGTACATTCACGGCCAGGGCGCCAACGGCCCGTCGGCAGCACGCAGTTGTCCCGCTCGCATACTCGGCCGGACCACCTCGAATGGTCCGGGGAACACCAGTGGATTGCCTGCGAAGGGCGGGAAGACGCGTCGTGTCCGCATCCGTCAGTCGGGGGATGCTGTCCTTGAAGGCCCATGTGGCGGGCATAGGTTGGTTCCAGGTGATCACCAAAGGGGTTTGTATGACGGGCCGGGATCTGCGGGAGGCCCTCCTCCAGCACGATCAGCTCCCTGGCGCCGTCCAGCCGCACCCCGGGCAGGACCAGCACGCGCGAGTGCGCCTTCCAAGCCGCACCTTCGGGTGCACCCCGTCCGCCCGCACGTCGACGAAGTCACTGGCGGCGAGGCCGCGCTGATGGAAAGTGTCGTGGTCGTCGCTTCACTGCTGTGTCAGCCCTGTCACGGTCACGGGCGACAGCCCGGCCGCCGGGCCGAGGAACTACTCCAGCACCGGGACGAAGTCCCCCGACGACAGCCCATGCAGGTGGAGCAGAGGAGCAGAGGAAGGACCTCGCTGACCTTGGGTGACTTGCGGCACCACGGCGGCAGGATCTCGGAGGAGAACCGCGTCCGCTCGCCGGTCGCCGACTCGACGCACTTTGTCGTTCACCCGCGGGACGGTGACCTCGACCGGTCCCGCGGGGGTGGCCACGGTGCGGGACCGGTGATGGCTGTTGCGGACCGCAAGGCGGTGGCCGGCCTCGATCGTCTCAGCCGCCAACTCGGCCAGGTACCGGTTGACTTCGTCCTCCAACGCGGCGGCGAGCATTCGTCGGGCGCCCTCGCGGACGATCTCGTCGATCACAAAACCTGACTTGGTACTGCCGTCGGCGTTCACTGCGCTGAGCACGGGCATGCCTTCCCGGCCCGGGCCGCAAAGCGGGCCCACTCGGTGATTGGTCGATCAATCATCCGGGAAGGTACGCCCTTCGCGCGCTCCCGAGGAGCTGATCCACAAGTCCTAAGCATTTCTCGTCTCCACGCTGCTGCGAGCCACCTGCTGCACGCGTCGGTCGGAGTACCGCAAGGTGTTCAAGGAGCGGATCAGCGACCAGTAAGACGTGTTCGAGATGTGGGTGCTCCTCAGCCGAACCGCCAGGGCTGGAGTTTCTCGGGGTTTCGCACTGCCCAGATATGTCTGATCCGGTCGCCCACGACCTCGAACGCGAATACGGTCACGAGCTTGCCGTCCTGCAGCGCTGCCAAGCCGGGCGTGCCGTTGACCGTGCGCTCCAGGAACGTGGTGCGGTCGCCCGCCACACGGGCGATCTCGGCGTAGGCGCGTGCGATCCGCTCACCGCCCACGATCGGGTGCAGGTGGGTGACTGCCAGCCCGCCGCCGTCGGCGGTCGCGGTGGCGCCGGGGTCGAGCAGGCTGATCAGGGTGTCGATGTCCTTGGCCTGCCACGCCGTCTTGAACTGCCTGACGATGCCGGCCTGCCCGGTAACCGGGCCCGCCGCAGGCTGCGCGGTTCGGATGCGACGGCGGGCGGACGAGGCCAGTTGGCGGCATGCCGCCGGAGTGCGGCCGACGATCTCGGCGACCTCGCCGAAGGGGTAGCGGAAGACGTCGTGCAGGACGAACGCGACGCGCTCGGCCGGGGTCATCGAATCGAGGACGACCAGGAAGGCCATCGTCACCGACTCGTCGAGGGTGACCCGATCGGCCGGATCGCTCCCGTCGGCGCCGGAGCGCCCGTTGATCCACTCCGTGGGTTCGGGCAGTGGCTCCGGGATCCAGTCGCCCACGTACGTCTCCCGCCTGGCCCGCGCCGAGCCGAGCAGGTTCAGGCAGATGCGGCCTGCGACCGTCATCAGCCAGGCACCGGGCGACTCGATGGCCTGCTGCTCACGTGCGGACAGGGCGTACCAGCGGGCGTAGGTCTCCTGCACGGCGTCCTCAGCGTCGGCGAGGGATCCGAGAAGCCGATAGGCGAGGTTGATCAGCCGGCGCCGCTCGCTCATGATCGCGCTGAGGCCGGGATCAATCTGATCGTCGCCGTGCTCGGCTCTGGTGGACATGGTCTGACTGTCTCCCCTGCTCGCTTCTGTGCCGTTACCCGTTACGACAAGGCAGCGCACCGAAATGTGAGGCCGACGCGCGCCTCACATTCTGAAGAGCTGCGTTGTCGTAACGGTGGGAACGACAACAAGACGAAGAGGAGACTTCGATGAACGACTTCCAGGCCGTCGCGGACCGCGTCGAGATCGAGGCGCTGCGCGGCGAGTTCACCGACGCGGCGATGATGCGCGACCGCCCTCGCCTGGCATCGCTGTTCACAGCGGATGGTGCCCTGCGCATGCCCAACATCCCCGTCGAGCTGGTCGGCCGCGAGGAGATCCGTGCCGGGGGTGAGCGGTTGCAGAGCCAGTGGGACTTCTTCGTACAGACCACACACCCCGGCACGATCCTGCTCGATGGCGACACCGCGACCGGCCGCGCCTACATCCAAGAACTCGCGCGCACCCTCGACGGACGTCAGGGGCTGAACTACGCCGTCTACCACGACCGTTACCGGCGCACCGCAGAGGGCTGGAAGTTCGCCGAGCGGGTGTACGAGGTCAGGTACCTCGACACCTCACCGCTGGCGGGAGCGGCGCCCCACCCGGTGCAGGGCTCCGGGACCGACCCGGCAGAGTCCACGGCCACCCCGGCTCAGGCCGGATCCTTCGTCTCCCCGGCATCGGCCGAACGACTGGAGCGGGTGGCCGCCGCGCTTCGTGCCAACGGCTTCGCCGCCGAGATCCTCGACGACGCCGCAGAAGCGCGCGCCCGCGTCAAGGACCTGGTCCCCGAGGGAGCCGGCGTGCTCACCGGAGCCAGCGAGACCCTTCGACTGTCCGGAATCGAGGAGGACATCAACGCCGGCGGCCAGTACGACGCCATCAAGCCACGCATCCTGGCCATCGACCGCGCCACCGGCGCTGACAAGATCCGAAGGCTGGTCGCCTGCCCCGACTTCGTCATCAACAGCGTCGCCGCGGTCACCGAGACCGGCTCGCTCGTTCTCGCCTCCGGAAGCGGCAGCCAACTCCCGGCCAACGCGGGCGGAGCCGCCCACGCGATCTGGATCGTCGGCGCGCAGAAGGTGGTGCCCGACCTGAGCACAGCGCTGTGCCGTGTCGAGGAACACGCCCTGCCGTTGGAGGGCGCCCGTGCCCAGGCCGTGTACGGGATGCCCAGCGCCGTCAACCGCCTACTCATCCTCAACGCGGAACCCCGCCCGGGGTGCGGCACCGTGCTGCTTCTCCGGGAAGCCATCGGATACTGACCCGGCCGGGTTCCGTTCGGCTAACGGGATCGGAGCCAGTCACTTCCACGAGGACGTCCTACCGAATCCGTTCATGTGCCATACCGCATCCCGGCCTGTCAGCCAGGCACCGGATCGCGGCCTCCCCGCCGCTGGGCAGCTCCCGGCCGACACCGCAGGAGACGCCCCAGAACCAGCCGGCCACCACGCAGCGCACCATGTTGGTGCAGCGCCTTGACTGCGTAGGTGGAGCAGCTCGGCGTGTAGGGACAGCACGCGGGCAGCAGTGGACTGGCCTTTGTGCGGTAGCGCCGGACGGCCTCATACAGCGCGCCTGCCACCCTGCCGCTCGGACGGGGCGCCGCCGGGTCTTCACCAACGGACCTCGGGAGTCCGGCCGCCCGGGGCAGGACAACGAGGAGAAGGGAGACGAGCCACATGTCGGGGCAACACGTACGGTTCCAGAAGCAGCTGTCGGCGCACATGTCGCCGCAGTTCTCCTTTCGGCTGCTGTCCCTGCTGCCCTTGCGTCGCCCTGCCACCTGGCCTGCCCCTTTCTTCGGCTTCGCCGTAATCCTACGGACGGTTGAGGATTCGCCCGAGGGGCCCTGGCGACCCGGCGGAACACGTTCGGCAAGCCCAGTTTGCCGCAGCGCCCAAGTCACTCCAGAGGTTGGCCGGGGCGACGTGGCGCAGCTCGATGGCGGCGGCAGTCGTCGGCGCTGAGCTGACCAGCCCGGCATGACGATCCGCGCCGGGAAGCGCGTCGGCAAACCACACCTCGGACAGTCTCCGGGCGATCCGCCGCCGCACCGGCAACGGATCCCACGGCGACTGGTTCAGAACTGCTGCAGAGCCTGCATGTTCCCCTCCGGCAGCCGCTCGGCCATCGGCTGGATCGACTTACGCCGACCGTCCAGCATCAAACCCCGCAGATAACACGCACCCCACCGTCGCTGATCCCGCCGCGGCAAAGACCCGAACACATCACCCACGAACTCCGCCAACTCGCCCCGGAGCCGCTCGACATCCCCCAGTTTCACACCCTGATGATGCCCACGACCAGGCAAGATCACTCAAGGTAACGAAACACTACTAGTAGGGCTTTGTTACGTGTCTGGGCAGGCGGCGGCCCCTGGTGGTTTCCTGCTGGTATGAGGGCGGATGAACTCGCTTTGTGTCGTGGCCGGTTGGAGGAGTTCGCCGGGGAGGTGTTCGCTTCGCTGAGACGTGCTGACCAGCGGGTGAAGGGCCGGTTGTATCTGCGGGGTCTGTTGCTGGACGGGCGTCGGAAGTCGATGCAGCCGATCGCCTGGGCGTCTGGGTGTGGACCATCAGCAGTTGCAGCAGTTCATGACGTCCTCGACCTGGCCGGTGGGCACAGTCCGCGCGGGGTTGGCCCGCCGTGCGGTCGGGGTGGTGCGTCCGCAGGTGTGGGTGGTGGACGACACCGGCTTCCCCAAGGACGGAGTGTCCTCGCCCGGGGTGGCCCGGCAGTACTCCGGCACCCTGGGCAAGGTCGGCAACTGCCAGATCGGCGTCAGCGTCCATGCCGCCTCCGGCACCGCATCCTGCCCGCTCTCGTGGCGGCTGTTCCTGCCCCAGAGCTGGGACAGCCCAGAAGCGGCGGACCGGCGGGCCCACTGCCGGATCCCCGACGAAGAGCGTCACCGGCCGAAGTGGCAGCTCGCGCTGGACATGCTCGACGAACTGGCAGCGGTCGGACTGTGGCCCGCGGTGCTGGTCGCGGATGCCGGCTACGGCGCGAACGCCGACTTCCGGCACGCGCTGGAAGACCGGGGCCTGGCCTACGCACTGCAGGTCAAGGGCGAACTGACCGCTCATGCCGAGGCGGCCAAGCCCCACCAGCCGCCCTACGGTGGGCTCGGTCCCAGGCCGCTGCCCCGCTACCGAACCCGCCCACTCAGCCTGCGCGAACACGTCCTGGCCGCCGGCCGCGACAAAGCGGTGACGGTCACCTGGCGCAAGGGCTCCAAAGCCGCGATGACCTCCCGCTTCGTGTTCCTGCGCATCCGGCTCGCGGGACGCCGTCCAAAGCCCGCTCCCGACGGTGTCATCGGCCTGACCTGGCTGATCGCCCAGTGGCCCGAGGGTGAGGACGAGCCGGTCAAGTACTGGATATCCAACCTGCCAGCCGACATCCCGGCCCGGGATCTGGTCCGCCTCGCGAAGTTACCGTGGCGCATCGAGCACGACTACCGCGAGCTGAAGACCACCCTCGGACTCGACCACTTCGAAGGCCGCTCATTCACCGGCTGGCACCGCCACGTCACCCTCGTCACCGCCGCCCACCTGTTCCTGACCGAACAGCGGACCTGCCCAAAAGTCCCTGCCAGGGCCTGACCCTCTACCAGGCCCTGGACCTCCTCCAACATCTGCTGGCCACCTGGACCGGAACCTGCCCCACCTGCCGACAACCCACCCCATGGCAGCCCTACGACACCACCTAACAAAGCCCTACTAGTTGACACGTCATGGTCACGGGGCGGGGGCGCGTGCTGCGCGTGGATCCGTTCCATGTCGGTACGGCTGTACACCGCCCTCTTCGGCGCCTCCGCGCGCTCCCGCGGTCTTGATATTCTTGGGCCGGGGGCCGGACGAGAATCCCGGCCCGATTACGGCGGGCCGGGATTCTCTGGTATGCGCATCAGGCGGTTGCTGGTTTTAGTAATCGCCGAATTCGCCGCCCTCGCCCCTCTCGTCGTGGTGGCGCTTGATGACGCGGAAGCTGGCGACAACTCCGTGCTTGACCTTCACTGCGTCATGCGTCTTCTCGCGGTGCTCGCCCTCCTCGCAGTTCTCGTCCTCGTCCTTGCCGGGGCGGATGTTGTTGGCGGAGCTGTAGCGGCCGACGGTGGCGATGGGGGCGCCGTTGTCGCACACGGCTCCGCGGAAGACCTCAACTTCGTTGCGGCTGTCGTTGCGGATGTTGAAGCTCTTGGCGCCCAGGCCGCTGACGACGGTGATGCAGCCGTCGGGGCGGCCGGAGTATTCGCGCTCGTTGATGTGGATCCGGCCCTCCTCGTGATGGCGCTTGCCCCCGCGCTCGTTACCGCCGCGCTCGTTACCGCCGCGCTCGTTTCCTTCATTGCCCTTGCCTTCGTTGCCCTTGCCCGTGTTGCCGCCCTCGCCGCCCATGGGGGCCTGGGCAGGGAGGACGACCGGGGCCACCTGGGCCTGGGGGGCGGGGACCGCGGAGGCGTAGGTGATACCGGTCGCGGTCAGTGCCGCGGCGGCCGCGACGGCCGTGGCGATCGCGTGGGAACGGGTCATGATCATGTCGCTTGTTCTCCTTCTCGGACTCAGAGACAGTCTCGCTGTGACAGTCGGTGCGTGATCGAACGTACTAACACCCCCCATTTCTGTCATATCGAGCAAATCGGAATCCTTGTTTTGGTGGGCCAATCGGGTCTGCGGAGCTCCCTCAAACCGCCCGGATGAGGAACTGATCAACCGTCAAAACTATTTTGAGCATGGGTACTTAAAAGACAATTAGCCCTTGCAGGTGATCTTCTGACACCTAGTCACCCGCTGGCAGTGGGAAGTGTCGGCAAGTCGCTGCTTGACATGTGGCCTGCCCAGGTTCCAAGGAGGCCGAACGACGTCGCCGAAGCGGTCGCCGCCCAGCTCGCCCGCTCCCGGTTCCTCTACGAGGACGGTCACCGCTACGTCGTCCTCATGGAGGGATCCGTCCTGCGCTGCGCTACCACACAGCCGACCCCGACGCCGCGAAAGGGCGGCATCGCCACCTCCTGGCCGTGATGCCGCTCGCGGGCGCTGCTCGACCAAGGAGTGAGGCGAGGGGGACGGCTGCTTCGTAGGACTGGACGGGGATCCCCGGGCCACGGTGGGTGGGGCAGTGGCGAAGCGATCGGCCATTCCGGTTCCCCAACGGCGTCTGCCGCAGCATGCGGACGGTGGTCCGGTTGGGACATGCCGACAGTCACCCCTCGCTGACCGCGCCCACGCCGCGTCGTCTCTTCGTGCCGGTCGGACCTCTATGGATCACCACTGCGATGCCTGGCGCCCTCCCAGAGGCCCGTGCCGGTTCGAGCGGGCTACAGGGCAATCGAGCCACGGACCACGGGACCACGGTGTGCGCCCCGGCGCCTGCTTCGGCGTCCTCCAGGACCGCCCAGCCCCCGGAGCCATCGGTGAGGATCAACGGCGGCTCATCGCCGACCCCGCCATCGTGGTGCGGCACTGCGCAAACCGGCGAGTGCACAACATCACCGGGGCGCGCGCCGGTGCGCGCGGTGAATCCTCTCCCGATTTGCGACAACTCTGGACGCCTACGGCCCCGACTGCGACCCGCACGATCTGAGCCGACTGGGGGCAATGGCGCTCGACCTGGCAGGCGCCTGCCTGGCGCAGCACATCGATGGTTACGGCGACCTCCCGGCCGAGACCCGCCGGCAGGCCCTTCTGGCCCGCGTCAATGCCTTCATCGACCGCAACCTCGGTGATCCGGAACTGAGCCCGGCGGACATCGCGGCGCACCATCACATCTCTCTGCGCTCCCTGCACACCCTCTTCCGGCAGCAGGAGGAGACCGTGGCGGCCTCAATACGCCGGCGTCGGCTGGAACACTGCCACGCCGACCTCACCGATCCCCGCCTGCGACGACGCCCGATCAGCGCCATCGCCGCCCGGTGGGGTTTCCTGCGCCCGCCGGAATTCAGCAGGGCGTTCCGCGCGAAATACGGTGTGCCGCCCAGAGAGCTCAGGCAGACGGCACTGGGCAGCGTGCCCGATACGGAAGGGCCGCGCTGAGCCACAAGTAGCGGTGCATGTATCGCCAACTCGCGGATGCCACCGCACGCCACGATGTCAGGGACGGGGGGCACTGGGCTCCGCCACCAGGCAGAGCCCAGCTCGTCCGTTCTCGTCGAAGTTGTCCATCACCCATGACAGAAGAAGCGTGTCGCCGGAGCGGCACATCATCGGAACATCGCGGCGTGCGCGAGTATTGGGCGAAACATCCACGAGTGCCGAACGAGCAAGCGGTAGAAGGACGAGGGTTGTCGCTGCACTGGCCGGGCTTGCCATCGTGTTCGGAGGAGTCGCCTCTTCGGCTCTTGCGGCGGTAGCCGTGCGAGGCTAGATCGTGCCTGGCGGATCACAGCCGGGTCGCGGTGTCCGGCACAGCACCCCGCAGCATCGCCACCCACGAGTGTCGTCCGGTTCACCCGCGAGCTCGGACGGACGCACGGCTACGCTCCGCCGTCCTTTGGGCTCCGTAGACGCCTGCGCGCCTCACGATGCCCGACCGGGCATCAACTAGGCACCAACAGAGCTTCATTTCAAGGAAGTTGACGGATATCCGAGGGGATGGGGATGCGCCGGATGAGCAGGAACTGCTGTGTCCAGGCCGGCTGGACGGCTTTGGGTGCCATCGTCCTGCTCGGCTGCTCAGGGGTGGACCAGAGCACGGAGCGCCCGAACGAGAAGCCCTCCAGGGCATCCAGACCGTCCACCAACGCAACGTCGGCCCCGCTGCGCAGCCACGAGCCGGTGACCCGGTTCGCCGCCCAGGAGTTGGTTCTGCCGCCCGGAGCGGTCACCCTTGACGGTGGTACTGCGTGGGTTACGGCGGAGGACGGCCTGGTCGCCGTCGACGTAGCCACGGGGCAGCACTCGTACGCCCGGCCGAAGGGGCAGCGACCCTCCACGATGCCGAAGCTGGGCCCCCCGGTCGTCGCCGATGTCCGCGGCACACGGCTGGCGACGACCGTGATGCCGGTCGAGATGCCCGGCACTGGCACCCACCGTACGCGGTACGCCATCGAGGTGCTCGCCGCAGATGCGAACACCGGCAAGCAGGCGTGGAGCGCTCAGGTGCCCTTGGACGATTCGCTGGGTTTCACGAAGTCCGTGGACTTGAAGATCGCTGCCGTTGAAAACGGCATCGCGATCGTCGTCGACGGCAGCGACCTCATGGCCATCGACCTCACGACCCACAAGGTTCTCTGGAGCAAGACAACAGTCGGAGTGGAGGCGGTGATCGCTGTCCACGACGGCGTCATCGCAGCTGTCGATCTGAGCGAGTTACTCGAAAAACGGGTGTACGGACTGCGCGTGACGGACGGCAAGCAGGTGTGGACGCATAACGAAGGCGACTCGACCGTTCTCTCCGCCGGGCCGCGCCACCTCCTGATCACCCTGGGCAGTGACCTGGCCGCGCACGACACGAAGCTCGTGGACATCGGGACCGGGCATCTCACGGCGACCCCCGACGTGGCCACGGTTCCGGATCTGTGCTCCCACGACGGGAGAACGACGGTCGTCTGCGGCAAGTTCAAGGCGGGGCAGAATGGGGTGTTCGCGCTCGACGCGGAGTCCGGCAAGAAGCTCTGGGAACTCCCGACGAGCGATCGGAACGCCCCCCGCTTCCACTCGGCCTGGCACGGTGTCGTCTACACGTCGCTGAACTCCGAAGGCCTGATGCTGGATGCCCGCACAGGTCAGGATCGGCCCACCCCAATACCGCAGGCCCCCGACCTCGTCAATGGCTTCGCCGGTGTCTTCATACAGGACGACGAGACAGGCCTCGGCAGTGAGCCGCAGGCCACGGCGCACCGGACCAGCGGCTGACGATCACCCACACCTCCACGGCGCACACCTCGCGCCAGCTGCTCGAACGGCCCGCGCAAGATCTTCGGGCGGGTGGGCGGCCTTGGTCATGTCCGCTGCCTTCCGTGCGATGGCCGGAGGGTGAGTGTGCCGTCGGGCTCACAGTTGGTGCGGGGAGCCTGTGCGATGTCTGGCGCGCAGGGGCCGCAGCGTGAGCGTGCCTTCGGGCCCGCCGTCGACGCGGGTGCCGAACTCCCGGCTGTGTCTGTCGAGGACGGCGCGCAGCCACTCGGTGTCCTCGGGTGAGGCGTGTTCCAGCCGCATCCTGCGTGCCTGCAAGGGCACCATCCGCGCGTCAATCAGTCGGCCGGTGTCCGCCTCCACCGAGACCAGGTACAGCACTCGCAGGTCGTCCCGGTAGCTCTGGTAGCCGCCGATGCCTTCATAGTCGTCGACGAGGTCGCCGCAGCCGTACAGGATGAACCTCTCCCGGTACACCTCCAGCGGGCGCGGGTGGTGCGAGGAATGTCCGTGCACGACGTCCACGCCTGCGTCGAGGAGCGCATGGGCGAAGCGGACCTCGGAGCGGGAGACGTCGTAGCCCCAGTTCGGGCCCCAGTGGACCGATGCGACCGTGATGTCTCCCTGTTGTCTGACCTGCCGAAGAAGGTCTGCGAACGCGGCCGCAGCTGCCGTCGAAGGCTCCGCGAGGACGTTGACACCGGCCCGCTGCCCGGTGGCGGCCCAGTCCTTCGGGATCCCGCTGGACGGCATCCCGAAGGAGAAAACCAGCACCCGCCCGCCGGCGCCCAGGGGGACGATCGCCGGCTGTCTCGCGCGCACCTCGTCCCGGCCTGCCCCCGCCGTCCGCAGTCCCGCCTCCGCCAGGGCGTCGAGCGTCTCGTGGAGGCCGCGCGGGCCGAAGTCGAGCACATGGTTGTTGGCCAGCGCGCAGACGTCCGGCCGGGCCGCGGCCAGGCACGGCAGATTGGCCGGGCTCATCCGGTAGTGAACGCTCTTGCCGGGCGCGAAGTCCCCGTCACTGGTGACGGCGGTCTCCAGATTGACCACCCGCACGTCCGGCGCGGCGTCAGCCAGGACCAGCAGCGCCACGCCCCACGGCCAGCGGAATCCGACCGGCCTGGGGATCGGCCCGCTCGCCGCCTCCGCCAGGTCGACGTAGGCATGGGCGTCGCGGATGTACGCCTCCCGCAGCGCCGGGTCACCGGGGTGCGGGAGGATCTGATCGACGCCCCGGCCGAGCATCACGTCCCCGCCGAGGAACAGGGTGACCACACCATCGTGCACCCTCCCACACTAAAGCCGTCTCGGGCGATGAGCGAAGGACCCGCGCGACGGGGGCGCCACGCGGCTGTGCGTGTGCGGTGCGCAGGAGCCCCTGTGGCCGGCGAACCGGCTCCTCGGCGGCCCACGGGGCGGCGGCCCGAGGTGGAGGTCGCCGCGTATCTCGTAGCGGGTGCGTAGTCGTTTGAACTGGTGGAGCCAGGCGAAGGTGCGCTCGACGACCCACCGTGTTCTGCCCAGTCCGGATCCGTGGGTGGTGCCCTTGGCGGCGATCTTCGGCGTGATGCCGCGGGCCCGGAGCAGTCGTCGGTACTTGTCGTAGTCGTAGCCGCGGTCGGCAAACAGCCGGCCGGTGGCGGGGACGGCCGCGCCGCCCGCGGGTGCGGGGTATCGCGTCCAGCAGCGGCATCAGCTGGGTGACGTCGTGCCGGATTCCGCTGGTCAGCGACACGCTGAGGCGTGTTCCATGCCGGTCGGTGATCAGGTGGTGCTTGCTGCCGGGGCGGCCGCGGTCGACCGGCAAAGGTCCGGTGTGAGCCCCCCTTCAAGGCCCGCACGTGAGAGCCGTCGACCGCGGCATCGTCCATGTCCAGCAGCCCGGCCCTGGGAAGTTACGCCAAGAGGATCTCGTGCAGGCGGGGGCCACACGCAGGCCTCGGTCCAGTCCCGCAGACGTCGCCGGCACGCCACCCCGCTGCAGCCGATCTTCTCGGCCGGCACGTCCGCCCAAGTCACGCCTTTGCGTAGGACATAGATGATCTCGCGCAGGGCTGCGCGGTCATCCGCCGGCCCGGCGCGGGTACCGCCGACGCCGCGGTGGGTGAGGAGGAAGCAGGGGAGCAACACGTTCCCACAGGCCATCAGGCACAAGATCATCCGACACATCCAGAACCTTGCCGCCCACCGCCCCAACTGCCAAGCCCCTGAACCAAACTCATTCTGAAATGATCAGTTGAGCAGGGTGCAGCTATGGGTGAGAGGACGGTTCGTGACTCTTTGAGTGGTTCTGTGGTCGCCTGATGGTGTGGGTGTGGGCGGAATCGGCTGGTCCGCCGCCTGCCGCCTGTTGGGGTGGCAGGGTGAGTGAACGCAAGCCGTATCCGAGTGACTTATCGGTCGAGCAGTGGTCGTTGATCGAACCGGTGATTACCGCGTGGAAGGACCGGCATCGCTCGGTCAGTGGCCATCAAGGCGCCTACGAGATGCGGGAGATCGTGAACGCGATCCTGTACCAGAGCAGGACCGGCTGCCAGTGGGCCTATCTCCCGCATGACCTGCCACCGAAGACCGCGACGTACTACTACTTCGCTCTCTGGCGCGACGACGGGACCGACCAGGTCATTCATGAACTCCTGCGCTGCCAGGTGAGGGAGAAGGCCCGCCGATTAGAGGACCCGACCTTGGTGGTGCTGGACACGCAGAGTGTCCGCGTGGCCGCCGGGGTCCCTGCCTCCACGACCGGCCGGGATGCGGCGAAACGGGTGCCGGGCCGCAAACGGGGACTGGCCGTGGACGTGCTGGGCCTGATCATTGCCGTCACCGTGCTGGCCGCGAACACGCACGACAACGCCGCGGGCATCGCCCTGCTGAACCAGGTCGCCGAGCACACCGGAGCAACCGTCAAGAAGGCCTTGGTCGATCAGGGCTTCAAGAACCAGGTCGTCACGCACGGCAGCGGCCTGGGCATCGAGGTCGAGATCGTCGAGCGTAACCCGCAGGAGACGGGGTTCGTCCCGCAGCCGAAGCGGTGGAGAGTCGAGCAGACCTACGGTGTCTTGATACTGCACCGGCGCCTGGTCCGCGACTACGAGCACCGTCCGTCCTCCTCCGCCTCGCGCGTCTACTGGGCGATGACCCACGTCATGGTCCGCCGTCTGACCGCGCGAGCGCCCCCACCTGGCGCGACGCGACGGCGGTGACGGCGTGAACATCGAACTCCTCCTCGACGCTCTCGGCCTCCAGGAGGACGCCGCGCGGGCCCTGGCCGAGAACCTTCGCACGCAGATCGACGAACTGCAGGGCCGGCTGCGGGAGGCCGTGACGCACCTCGAGCACCTGGCGATCACCCGGAAGACCGTCACCGCCCTCGCGGACCGGCTCCCCACCCAGATTGCTTCGCCGGACCTGCCCGAGCACCCGGATTACCCCCGCATCCTCGCCGTTTTCAACGAGGCCACCGGCCCGCTGAGGGCCCGCGACGTCTGCCAAGCCCTCGACCACGAACTGCTGCCGAAGAGCATCGAAGGCACCCGCGCCAAGCTGAAACGCCTGGTCAAGCTCGACATCCTCACCGAGATCAACACCGGCAACTTCACCAGGAAGCAGTAGCCGACCGCACCGCGACCCGCAGCCCTGACTCGGCCCCACCCGAGAATGGCGCACCCCATGAACCGGCTTTTCATAGGTCAGATACGGCAGGTGCCGAGCGTCGCTGTGCACCGCTCGATGGCGATCGAAAGCGGGCCATGATCTGGTGTGCGTACTGATCGTTCGGGCCGAAGGCTTGGACCACTCGATGGGCCTCCTGGGCCCGACTCGTCTCGCACAGCAGCTGAACAAGGACGTACAGGGCACCACGATCACCGTCTTTGGCGCGGTTGCGCAGCGCCGCCTCCATTCCCCGCTCGCGAAGTGATGTGTTGAGTCTCCGACGTGCGTGGACATCCGTGAGAGCACGCTCTGTGAGTTCCGAGAGCCGTTCCGCACGGGCGAGCAAATCCATGTGCCACAGGTGGTTGTCGTGCCTGCAGGGATCGGTGGAATAGCACTCGGCGTGGGCGCTTACCAACGCGATGGCCGCATCCCAATCCCGGCGCAGTTCCGCTGTCCGGGCCTGCTCGAACCACTCCACGGGACGAGTATCGCGCAACGCTGCCTCGTACAGCATCGTGGGAGTGGTCGCCGACGAACGTCCGCCAGGATCAAGTCCCCACCGCTACCTGCCGAATACTCTCAAAACGACCTCTGGGTGAGGCCCCAGCCAGGCGGCCTGTGACCCGCTGGTGCAACAGGGCCCCGGCCTGGCGCCGTGATCACGCTGTGACTGGAGTGATCAAGGCGTCGGCTCCAGGACGCGGCCAGTGGGCCGCCAAGCTCCACGGTCGTGCGGATCTTGATGGTTCCCCTGCTGCCTCGGGCCCCGTCGGTGGCTCCGGACCCAAGTGCCGTGCCATCGACAGGTCGGTCCGAGGCGGGATTCAGTCCTTGTTGGTGCCGAGGACATGGACCCTATGTGCTTGACCGGGTTGGCGGCGCACCTTGAGCTGACGTCTGTACAGCGGCCCGGCATCGCGCCGTCGATGGCGGTCCTCAGGACGTGCCACTACTCTGCCGAATCACGACCCGTGCGATGGCTCAGCATCATCACGATGAGGCCGGTCAGCAGCAGCGCGCTGCCAGTCAGGGTCCCCCACTGGCGTGTGTCGGGGTCGCTGAGTACCAGCAAGAAGACCATCTGCCAGCACAGCGCGAAGGCAACCACCAACTGGCCCCAGCCGTAGAGGCGCGGATGGCAGACCGGTCGCCGGTTCACGGGGAGCACCCAGCCACGAGAAACCGCTGCTACGCCGGAGGCGGCGATGAGCAACGCCAGCAGAACAACAGGTACGGCGAGGTAGAGCTTCATAGTCCTTCCCTGCGCGTCGGACCCACGCCGGACGCCTGAGTGATCATGACACCCCTCGCGCTGCGGGTCCACGCTCCCCCTGCGGGTGCTTCAGAAGCATGCCAAGCACCTTGGAGATGGAGAACGGCCCGGGAGGAGGCGGTCAGGGCGGTGTTGAGGGGGCTGTGGTCGTCAAACTCGGCAAGTGGCACGGCAACGCCCGCAAGCACGCCAGGAAGCTCACCGACCAGCGCCGAACGGATCTCGACCAGCTCGGGATGCGCTGGTCGGGGCGGGTACGAAGTAGCAGTCCGGCCTGTGGCTTTCGTGCAAAGGAGGCTGGGGAATCGATTGTCTGACAGGGATCTGGACTCTCCGTGCGTGCGTGCCGTGGTAGGCGTCAGCGCGGATTCGGCTTGCAGAGGCTGGGGGCCTCGTCTCCACGGGGCAGTGGCGTGTCCCAAGGGGCGGCTTGTCGGCGCTGCTATGGCTTTGGAGGATGCGGCGCGGCACGTAGAGCGGTCAGTGCGGCCAGGATGGAGATGAGGGTCAGCGCGCCGAAGAGGTGGGGGTTCCGCCGAGTGGTGCGGCCAGGGCGGCGCCGACGAGGGGGGCGAGTGCGGATGCGGTGGTTGCAGGTGCTGCAAGGAGTCCGGACAGGTGGCCGTAGTGGGTGGTGCCCCAGCGGTCGGTGAAGGCGGTGGCTTGCAGCAGGGTGAGGTTGTCGCGGACCATTCCGGCCGCGGCCGACAGGGGGACCAGCAGGATGTAGGGGCCGGGTGTGAAGGCGAGTGCGGCGGTGGTGACGCCACCGAGTGCAATCAGGGTGGTGGTGCGGGCGGTGGCTCCGGTGTGGTGGGCGAGTGTCGCGTACAGGGTGCGGCCGAGGGTCTGTCCGGCGCCGCCGAGGCCGAGTGCCCAGGCGGCCTGACTGGTGGTGTGTCCGCGTTCGAGGAGGAGCGGGACCAGGGCTACGACGACGGCGTAGACGGTGAACGCGGAGAAAGTAAGTGCGTTGGCCAGCATCCGGAATGGCCGGCTGCGCGCCACCGTGGTCGCGGAATTGCTGGCGTGATCTGGTGCGGGTGGCGCTATCTGCCAGGGGGTTTTCAGCGCCAGGGCGTGGCGGAATTGCTGGCGTGATCTGGTGCGGGTGGCGCTATCTGCCAGGGGGTTTTCAGCGCCAGGGCGTGGGCGGGCACGGTAACTGTGGCGAGGACGAGTGCCAGGGCGGTGTAGGTGGCGCGCCAGGTCAGGTGGTTGGCGAGCGTGGCGGTAAGGGGTGCGAAGACGGTGGAGGCGAGTCCGCCGGCCAGGGTGACGATGGTGAGGGGCGCGGACGTGGTCGGGGGCCAACCAGCGTGTCAGTGCGGCAAAGGCTGGCTGGTAGAAGATGGCCGCCATGGCCAGCCCTGCCAGGAGCCGTCCGGCGAAGAACACTGCAGGTTGGGGGCGGCGGTGATGATGAGGCTCGTCGCTCCGAGGACGGAGCCCGTGGTCATGACGGTGCGCGAGCCGCGGTGGTCGATGATCCGACCGACCCGGATACCGGCGAAGGCGGAGATGAGCAGGGCTGCGGAGAACGCGGCTGCCGTTGCGCCGGTGGCCAACCGGTGTCGGTGGTGATGGCTGGGTTCAGGACCGGGAAGGCGTAGTAGACGATTCCCCAGCTGGTGATCTGTGTGATGCACAGGGCCGGGAGCACTGCGCGGGGCCGCGACCGGTCCCCGGTTCCGGTCTCGGCCCTGTGGGCGTCGAGCTCGGTCACGGGCAGCAGCCACCGGCCTCGACCGGTCCTGCTTCGGCAACGGCGTCCGCGCAGCAGGTGCTGGTCCTCTGTTTGGCCAGGGAGTCGGCGTCGGCCTTGACGACGTACACCTCCCACGGTTCCTGGCCGGGGCCGTGAACCCAGACCTTGTCCTGGAGTGCGTAGCAGCAGATGGTGTCGTTCTCGACGCCGGTCGCCAGCCCCTGGTCGGCGAGGCGGGTGGTAGCGGCGTGCACGGCTTCGGTGGTGTCGACTTCGATGCCGAGGTGGTCCATGCGCGTGTCCTCGTCCGGTGTGCCCTGGATGAGGACGAGTTTGAGCGGGGGGTCGGCGATGGCGAAGTTGGCGTAGCCGTCGCGCAGTTTGGCCGGCTCGGTGCCGAAGAGCTTGCTGTAGAAGGCGATCGAGGCGGGAAGGTCGGGGACGCGCAGTGCGAGCTGTACTCGGGACATGACGATCCTCCTGACACAGAGGGGAAGCGCCCCGGCCGTCGGGGGTCGGGGCGCTGGGATCAGGTCAGCAGCAGCCGCCGGACGACGGTTCGTCGGCAGCGGCAGCTGTCGGCGGAGAGGTGGCGAGGCCGATCTGTACGAGTGCGGGTGCCGGAGTGGTGCAGCATCCTCCGGCGTCGGCTTGATCGGTGGCCGCGGCGTCGAAGAGTCCGGCGCCGCCGCAGACTCCGGTTTCGGGGAGGGTTAGTTCGACGCGGCCGGCGGACTCGGTGTCCCCGGCGATGGCGGCGGTGACGGAGCGGACCTGCTCGTAGCCGGTCATGGCCAGGAAGGTCGGGGCGCGGCCGTAGGACTTCATGCCGACCAGGTAGATGCCGGGTTCGGGGTGGGAGAGTTCGCGGTGGCCGTGGGGGTAGACGGTGCCGCAGGAGTGCTGGTTGGGGTCGATGAGCGGGGCGAGCTCGGTGGGAGCCTGGAGGCGTTCGTCGAGGCCGAGGCGGATCTCGGAGAGGAAGGACAGGTCGGGGCGGAAGCCGGTCAGGACGATGGCCTCGTCGACCGGGTCGAGGCGGCGTCCGTCCTCACCGGCCAGGATCAGGCGGCCGTCCTCGTCACGGTCGATGGCCTCGGTGCGGAAGCCGGTGACCGCGTCGGCGTGGCCGTTGTCGACGGCGGCCTTCGCGGCCAGGCCGAGGGCGCCGCGGGCGGGGAGCTGATCGGCGGTGCCGCCGCCGAAGGTGGAGCCGCTGATGCCACGGCGCAGGATCCACACCGCGTGTGTGCCGGGCTCTTCCTGCGCGAGGTCGGCGAGGGTGGCCAGGGCGGTGAACGCGGAGGCGCCGGAGCCGATGACGGCGGTGCGCTTGCCCGCGTAGCGGTCGCGGACGGCCGGGTTCTTGAGGTCGGGGACGCGGTAGGTGATGCGGTCGGCTGCCGTCTTCTCGCCGAGGGCGGGCAGGCCGCTGGCCCCGGCCGGGCCGGGGGCGGTCCAGGTGCCGGAGGCGTCGATGACCGCGCGGGCGAAGACACGCTCCTCACCGCCGTCGGCGGTGGTGAAGTGGACGACGAAGGGCTGGGTCTCGCGGTCGGCGTCGACGATGCGGTCGCGGCCGGTGCGCGATACCCCGGTGACAGTGGCGCCCAAGCGGACGCACTCGCCCAGGACGTCGGCCAGGGGCTGGAGGTACTGCTCGGCCCAGTCCCCGCCGGTCGGGTAGGTGGCCGCGTCGGGCTTGGTCCAGCCGGTCGGGGCCAGGAGCTTCTCTGCGGCCGGTTCGGTGACCTCGCCCCAGGTGGAGAACAGCCGCACATGTGACCAGTCACGTACTGCGGAGGCGGCGGCCGGTCCTGCCTCCAGGACCAGCGGTTCGATGCCGCGCTCGACCAGGTGGGCGGCGGCGGCCAACCCGGCGGGGCCGGCGCCGATGACGACGACCGGCAGGTCTGCAGTGTTGGTCATGGCGGTGATGTCCTCCGAGGTAGGCGGCTGGTACGGCAGCTGTTTCGATTGCTGTCGATATCCGGAGCTTGCACCGGGTATCGACGAGTGTCAACATAGACACATGTCGAAGTCAGAGATTGCGGAGCTGCCGGTCCTCGACGCGGGGACTGTGGTGCCGTGCTGCCCGCCGATCACTGCTGGGGAGCTGTCGCAGGACGACGCGGAGAAGATGGCCGTCATGTTCAAGGCGCTGTCCGACCCGGTGCGGTTGCGCCTGTTCTCCAAGGTCGCCTCGCATCCGGGCGGTGAGGCGTGCGTGTGCGACATCTCCGACGTCGGCGTCTCCCAGCCGACCGTCTCCCATCACCTGAAGAAGCTGCGCGAGGCCGGCCTGCTGACCTCGGAGCGGCGCGGGACCTGGGTGTACTACCAGGTCGCGCCGTCCGTTGTGGCGGCCATGTCCGCCATGCTCGACCTGCGCTCCTGACCAACGGCCGGCAGGTCAGCCGGCGCAGTCGGGCGGGCAGCAGCGCGCCAGATACGCCTGGAGCGTGGAGACGCGCTTCGCCAAGGCGGCACCGTCGGCCCCCGGTAATAGACCTGCTTGCCTTCCTTGCGGGAGACCACCAGGCCACCGCCGTGCAGCAGGCTCAGGTGTTCCGAGGCGGTCGACGGCGTCAGTGCGCACCGCTGCGCGATCTCGCCGACCGTCAACTCGATCCCGCCGGTGAACTGCTGCATCACCTTCTGAAGGGTTTCACTGGCCAGGGCCTTGAGGAAGCCGGCCGTCGCCGGATCCATCGCGGACGTCTCGACACTGTTCTCTGTCATCGCACCCTGCTCAACATTTCGCCACTTCCCGAATTGGCGACTCATGTGAAGGGTTCACGTTGTCATGCATCATGCCGATCTCGTCGTCATCGGTGCCGGGCAGTCCGGCCTGGCCACCCCGGCCCTCGCCCTGCGCCACGGCTTCACCCGCGTTCTGGTGGTGGGGGTCGCGGCGGAGCCGGGCGGGTCCTGGCCGCGCTACTACGACAGCCTCACCCTGTTCTCCCCGGCCCGGCACTCGTCCCTGCCCGGGATGCGCTTCCCCGGCGCCCCGGACCGATACCCCCGGCGGGACGAAGTGGTGGGCTACCTGCGCGACTACGCCCGCCGCCTGTCCGCCGACATCCGTACCTCGACGACCGTCACCTCCGTGACACGCCAGGACGGCATCTGGTCCGTACGGGCCGAGGACGGGCGGGAGTTCACCGCTCGGGCGGTCATCGCCGCGACCGGTGACTACGGCACACCCTTCGTTCCGGATGTTCCCGGGCAGGCGGACTTCGGCGGCCGGATCCTGCACGCCGCCGGCTACCACAGCCCGGACGCTTTCGCCGGGCTGCGGGTCGTCGTGGTCGGCGGGAGCAATTCCGCGATCCAGATCGCCGCCGAGCTCGGCTCGCTCGCCGACACCACCCTGGCCACCCGGCGCCCGATCGGATGGAAACCCCAGCGCCCGCTGGGCCGGGAGCTGCACTGGTGACTCAAGCACACCCGCCTCGACGTCGCGCCGGTCCGGCGGCTGCTGGTAAAGGTGCCCGTCTCCGTGCTCGATTACGGCCACTACCGCATCGCGCTGGACCAGCACGGCGTCGACCGACGCGACATGTTCAGCCGCTTCGCGGCCGACGGCGTCGTGTGGGCCGACGGAACGAGGGAGGAGGTCAACGTGGTCCTGCTCGCCACCGGACACCGCCTCGTCTCCCCCTACTTGACCGGACCGGGCGCCCTGGACACCAACGGCGCGCCGCTGCACCGGGGCGGCCTCTCCACCGCGGTCCCGGGTCCCGGCTTCGTCGGCATGAAGTTCCAGCTCAGCTTCTCCTCCAAAACCCTGCGCGGCGTCAGCCGGGATGCCGAACACGTCCTGGAAGCGACTGCGTACAGCAGTGGCCGGGTGAACCAGGATCAGGAGTGGCGGGAGGCGGTCGTAAGCGCCTGTTGCAGCTGGCTGACACTAGGTGCGCCGTCCATGCCTTCGGGCGTGCGATAGAGGCGGCAGGCCATCCCCTGTGCCCGTCCGGCTTCTGCGAACGGGTCTTCACCGTCGATGAGGATGGTCGGGGAGCCGGTGAAGCCGATGCGTTCGGCCTCGGCCTGGTCGGTGACCATCCGTGTGACGACATCGGCCTCGTGCAGCCCGGACGCCTCCAGCGCCTGCCGCAACCGGCCAACAGCCAGCTCTTCGTTCGGGCATTCGTTCACGACCACAACCTCGATCCGCATGCCTCCAGCATGCCGCAGGCACTCAGGCCAGCAGCTCTGTGACCTGCCGGACGGTGTCGCGTGCGGGGCGCCCCACTCCGATGAGGGTGGCGGAGGCCGGCCCAGTCCAGTCGCCGTAGCCGAGCAGGTGCTGCCGTGGCTCGCCGACCGCGCGGGTGCCGTCGGTGGCAATGTGGCCGCGAGTCCCGCGCAGGCCCAGCGGGGCGAGGTGGGAGAGGGCGGGGCGGAAGCCGGTGCACCAGATCACCGTGTCCGCCGGTGCGGACGTTCCGTCGCTCCACCGGATGCCGTCTGCCACGAGCCGCTCGAACATGGGCTGAGCCTTCAGCAGTCCGGCGTCGCGTGCCTCGCGGACTGGTGGGACGGCGACGATGTCGCCGAGTGAGGCGACGCCGCCGGTGTCGGTGCGGCCTTCGTCCAGGGCGCGGCGGCGGGCGGTGGCGGCGTCGAAGAGTGCGCGGCCGTCGATGTCGTCGGCGAGGAAGCGGGGTGGGCGCTGGGTGACCCAGGTCAGGTCGATGCCGTCGTGGGTGGCGAGGTCGGCGGCGATCTGTGCGCCGGAGTTCCCGCCGCCGACCACGACGACCCGCTGTCCGGCGAAGTCGGATGGGCTGTGGTAGCCGGTGGTGTGGAGCTGACGGCCGGTGAAGACCTCCTGGTCGGGGACGGCGGGCAGGAAGGGGCGCCACCAGGTGCCGGTCGCGGAGACGGCCGCCCTCGCCGACCAGGCGCCGGTGTCTGTCTCCACCCGTAGGCGGTCCGCGCCCCGGCGCACCGCCTGGACGCGGACCGGGCGGTGGACGGGCCGTAGCGCTGCTCGTAGTCGGTCAGGTACTCCACCACGTGCCCGGCGTCCGGGTACTCCACGCCGGTCTGGGTGGGCATGAGGCGGCCGGGCAGGAAGGAGAACGCAGCCGGGGAGAACAGGTGCAAGGAGTCCCAGGTTTGCTGCCAGGCTCCGCCGGGCGTGCTCTGGGCGTCGAGGATGACGAAGTCGAGCTTGTTGCGCCACAGGTGGTAGCCGGCAGCGAGCCCTGCCTGCCCGCCGCCGATCACCACGACGTCCGCCATGCCGGTCACGGGGTCAGAGCCGATGCGGCCGGTGCCTCGGCTGCGACACACACCAGGCACAGCACCGTCCGCGTCTCGGCCCCACCGGGGGTTCCGATCAGACTGCCCGACGCACGCTCCGGGGCGCGATGCGGGCATGCGCCGCGCAGACTCCGGCTCCGCAACCCTGGCAGACGCCGACAGTGGTGCTGCTCGTTGCCGTGGTGCGGCAGTCGAGGCAGTGCATCAGTCGTCCCTTCCCGGGGTGGTAAGTGCTCCGGGCGTGAACTTCTTGCGCCAGGCCAGCGACACGTACACGAGTCCGATCAGGACGGGTACCTCGATGAGCGGGCCGACGACGCCGGACAGGGCCTGGCCGGAGGTGACGCCGAAGGTCGCGATGGCGACGGCGATGGCCAGTTCGAAGTTGTTGCCCGCCGCGGTGAACGCGAGGGTGGCCGTGCGGTCGTAGGCGAGGCCGAGGGCCTTGCCGAGCAGGAAGGTGCCGAAGAACATGATCGCAAAGTAGACAAGCAGCGGCAGTGCGATCCGGACCACGTCCAGGGGCTGCGAGGTGATCGTCTTCCCCTGGAGGGCGAACAGGATGACGATCGTGAAGAGCAGCCCGTACAGGGCCCAGGGGCCGATCTTCGGCAGGAACTTCGCGTCGTAGTTCTCGCGGCCCATCTTCTGCTCGCCGATGCGGCGGGTGAGGAAGCCGGCCAGCAGCGGGATGCCGAGGAAGATGATGACGTTCAGCGCGATGTGCCAGACGGAGACGTCCAGGCCCTGGCCGTCTCCGAGGTTCAGCCACCGGGGCAGCAGGTCGAGGTAGAACCAGCCGAGCAGGCCGAACGCGATGACCTGGAACACGGAGTTGACGGCGACGAGGACGGCGGCTGCTTCGCGGTCGCCGCAGGCAAGGTCGTTCCAGATGATGACCATGGCGATGCAGCGCGCGAGGCCGACGATGATCAATCCGGTGCGGTACTCGGGCAGGTCCGGCAGGAAGATCCACGCCAGCGCGAACATGACTGCCGGGCCGACGATCCAGTTGATGACCAGCGAGGACACCATCAGCTTGCGGTCGCCGGTGACGGTGTCGAGCCTGTCGTAGCGGACCTTGGCCAGGACCGGGTACATCATGACGAGCAGGCCGAGCGCGATCGGCAGGGAGATCCCGCCGATCTCGATCTTCGCCAGCGCGTCGTTCATCCCGGGGATCAGCCGCCCCAGGCCCAGGCCGACGGCCATGGCGAGCAGGATCCACACCGCGAGATACCGGTCGAGGGTGGGGAGCTTCCTGACGATCGAGTCGTCCCCTCCCCCAGCCTGGTCCGCAGCAGGGGCCTTCGTGGTGCCCTCGATGGTCACGGGCAGGCCCTCTTGTTCTCGCCGGCGGTACGGGCGGACTCGGCCAGCACGGCGAACTGCTCGGACAGACCGGCCAGGACCTCGGGCTTGAGCTTGTAGTAGGTGAAGCGGCCGCATGGCTCGGTCTCCACCAGCCCGGCCTCGCGAAGGACCTTCAGGTGGTTGGAGAGGTTGGTCTGCTTGGCCCCGGTCTCCTCGACCAGGTGCGTCGTGCAGAGCGTCTCGCGCGCCAGCAGGGTCACGATCTTCAGGCGGAGCGGATCGCCCAGCACCCGGATCACATCAGGATCGACTGAAGTCAGCATGCACTGATACTCTCACATCATCGCCCGCTGATACCAGCTGGGGCTGAAGTCATTGGCGGCCGGTACCGCCATGCGACGAGAGAGAACGATCAACATGGCCGAGTCCTCCGGCAAGCCGTCCGTCCTGTTCGTCTGCGTCCACAACGCCGGCCGCTCCCAGATGGCCGCCGCCTGGCTGACCCACCTGGCCGGAGACCGCGTCGAGGTCCGCTCCGCCGGCTCCGACCCCGGCGACACCGTCAACCCAGCCGCCGTCGAAGCCATGGCCGAGGCCGGCATCGACATCTCCAAGGAGACGCAGAAGATCCTCACCATCGACGCCGTCCGCGAGTCCGACGTGTGCATCACCATGGGCTGCGGCGACACCTGCCCCGCCTTCCCCGGTAAGCGCTACCTCGACTGGAAGCTCGACGACCCCGCCGGACAGGGCGTCGAAGCCGTCCGCCCCATCCGCGACGAGATCAAGGCCCTCGTCCAGGGCCTGATCGCAGAAATCGCCCCGGAGACCACGGTGTGAGCGACATACACGACGTCGTCATCATCGGCTCCGGCCCCGCCGGATACACCGCCGCCCTCTACACCGCCCGCGCCCAGCTCGGACCCGACCTACGCGTATGGCGCGACCACAACCTGCACGTCGTCCTCGTAGATGACCCGCCCCGGATCGGCGGAGCGCAGCAGTCGGCAGTCGACGCCGTGGGCGGCCAGGATTTCCAGATAGCCAGAGACCCGCGCGAGAAGATGCTCGGCTGTCGGCCTTGCACCACACTGCCGCGCCGGAGGACGCCGTACTCCGACCACTCCGTGCCTACATCCGCGGACACGCCACAGGCGACCCCACCCACTTCCGCGATGCGTTTCTGCCCACCGCCCACATCGAGGGGATCCGCGACGGCGTCTTCGTCTCCTGGCCGCTGGATCGGTACTGCGCTCTCTTCCCGGGCCATCCGGCCCCGGACGAACCGGCCCGCTCACGCCGTATCGACACCGTCGACGTCCACGGCACCGTCGCGACCGCGACCATGACGCTCCGGCACGGTCCGGACGCCTTCACCGACATCTTCCCGCTGGTCCACGGCTCGGACGGCAGCTGGCGTATCACCAACAAGGCGTACCACCGGCACTCCTGAGGGGCCTCATCGCCGTCCGCATCGACGAAGTACCCGTGGTCAATGGTCAGTCAACGAGGCCCGCCGGCGCCGGTTGCCGTCACCGAGGCGCCCCCGCGCCCCTGGGCGAACAGCGGTGAAGTCCCTCTCACCTGGCTCCACCTCTCACGGCCCAGAACCAACGGTGGATCCACTCGAGCTGGGGGCCGTCACCGTAGTGTCCGGGTGTCAGGGCCGAAGGCGAGAGGCCTGCGTCGTCCTTCGGCGGCGAGATGGATCTTGGTGGTGAAGCCGCCGCGGGAACGTCCCAGACACTCGCCGATCTGACCACCTCTTCCAGCCGGACGGCCAGTCTCCGATTGGACTTTCGACAGCAGCATCTCCCACGTCCCATCCACTGAACAGCGGCGATGACGCTTATAAACCGTCTCCCGCGACCCGAATCGCTCAGGCAGATCCCGCCCCTGCACACCCGTCCGCACCCGGTACAGATCCCCGTTGATCACTCGTCGATGATCACTCCACCGACCCCCACCTGCACCACCGCGAGGTAAGAACGACTCCAGCCGATCCCACTCCGCATTCGTCAGATCCCCACGCCCCATACAGCCGGCCTGCCCCAACACCCCAATCACGTCAGGAGATCCGAGAAGCAGTGCCTGGCATCGCGGCGGCCATATCCAGCGACCGCTCCATCAGGATGGCGACCGGGGCGCCGCCGCGGGCTCCGAGCTCACGCAGGCGCAGGGAGATCCGCCCAGCGCGAGCGTCCAGCCCGCGGTAGGCCGATCGATCCTCTCCGCGGCAGACAGCTACGGCGCCGGGACGGTCGCGTACCTGGTGGGCGATGGCTTCCACGAGACCAGCGGCGGGTGTGGCGGCTTCCTCAAGGGCTGTTCGACCGTCCGGCACGGGCTCTGCCCCCATGCCCCTGCGGTGATCCGCAGCAACCGTCTGCCCTCGTCGTCATCGATCTCCCGGGGCGGCACACGTTCATCGCCTCGATCGGGTAGCCGGCCTTCACGCGGCGTAGTGGCTCCTGTGGCTGCCCGCCTCCCGGATCACGGAACCCCGGCGATCAAGGATCAGGCGCTGAGAACTGGGCAAGAGGTGGTCGGCCAGTCACTGCTCCAGTGTCTTGCGCTGAGTCATGAGGTGGACACGCGCAGCGTCAGACCCGACTGGTGGGGGATGGCGATCCCGTCGCGCACGGGGGACCCTGGAACCAGGGGCATCAGCGAGGAGTGACGACCATGGATCGCTATCCGCCCATCGCTGACCACGGCCTCGTCGGTGACCTGCAAACCGCTGCTCTGGTCTCGTCCCAGGGGGTCGTCGACTGGCTCCCGGCGCCCAGGTTCGACTCGCCCAGTGTCTTCGCTGCCCTGCTCGACCACGACCGTGGAGGCTACTTCCTGTTCGCGCCGGAAAGTCAGAACACCACCTGCAAGCAGCTCTACTACCCCGACACCGCGGTCCTGGTGACGCGGTTCATGTCGCCGGACGGGGTCGGCGAGGTTTTCGACTGCATGCCACCGGATCGCACCGGCACCCCCACAGACCGGCATGTGCTGATCCGCGGCGTGCGGGCGGTGCGCGGAACGGTGCGCTTCAATTTGGACTGCCGTCCACGATTCGACTACGGCCGGGCCACCCACCAGCTCGACGTGCAAGACGGTACCGCTACGTTCCGGGCGCGGAACGCCACTGCCTATCTGCAAAGTACCTTCCCCCTGAAGCGGGACGGTACGGATGTGCGGGGTGCGGTGACCTTGAGGTCGGGCGAGGTGGCCGCAGCGGTGTTCACCGTTGACGGACCCGATGGCGAACCCCCGCCGCCGGTCACCCCGGGCCAGGTGATGGAACGCTTCTGGGAGGTGGTGGAATTCTGGCAGGACTGGGTCCACTCCTCCCGGTACCGCGGCCGGTGGCCGGGTGTGGTGCAGCGCTCGGCCATCACGCTCAAGCTGCTCACCTACGCCCCCACAGGTGCCCCCGTCGCCGCCGCCACCATGGGTCTGCCCGAGCAGATCGGGGGTGAACGCAACTGGGACTACCGCTACACCTGGGTCCGTGATGGCTCCCTGTCCGTGCGTGCTCTGCTCGACCTGGGGTTCGTCGAGGAAGCGGCGCAGTTCACTCACTGGATGAGCGACCGCCTCCAGGCCCGGGAGGGTGTCGATGGCGAGCCGCTGCAGATCATGTACCGCGTCGACGGGGATCCCGAGCTGTCGGAAGAGGTTCTCCCACACTTCGAAGGCTATCGGGGGTCGTATCCGGTTCGGGTGGGGAACGCCGCGGCTGATCAGCTGCAGCTGGACATCTACGGGGAGGCGCTCTATGCCTTGTCGGAGGGACATGAGGCCGCCATGGGAGGCAGCTACCACGGCTGGAAGAACGTCGCGCGGACACTGGACTGGCTGGCCGATTCCTGGGATCGCGCCGATGAGGGCATCTGGGAGACCCGTGGCGGACGCCAGGACTTCACCTTCAGCCGGGTGATGTCATGGGTGGCCTTCGACCGGGGGCTGCGACTGGCGAGAGAACACAGCCGTCCCGCCGACGCTCCTCGTTGGACCGCGGCTCGCGACGCGATCCTCGAACAGGTGATGGAGCGGGGCTGGAACGAGAAGGAGCAGGCCCTCGTCCAGCACTACGGAAGCGATGTCCTCGACGCTTCGCTGCTGCTGGTTCCGCGCGTCGGGTTCCTGGCTCCCAGGACGGTGAGCTGGCTGTCGACGCTCGACGCGATGGAGCGCACGCTGGTGTCGGACAGCCTCGTCTACCGCTACGACCCTGCGGCCTCCCCGGACGGTCTGCGGGGCTCCGAAGGCACGTTCAGTCTCTGCACCTTCCTCTATGTGGACGCTCTTGCTCGCGCCGGGCGGGTTCGTCCGGCGCGCTATGCCTTCGAGAAGATGCAGACCTATGCCAACCACGTCGGCCTGTTCGCTGAGGAGATCGGCCCCAGCGGCGAGCAGTTGGGCAACTTCCCGCAGGCCTTCACGCATCTGTCACTGATCATGGCCGCCACCACCCTGGACGACGCCCTTGACGAACAGCGCGACCGAGGACGACGGTTCCGCTGATCCGAGGTCAAGGGCACTCCTGGGGACACAGGAGTCTTCATCGGGATGCACGGCGAACGGCGCGCTTGCCACGTGCCGGGCGAGACAGAGGGTGCCGCCCGAGGTCGCGACGTCGCAGTTCACCCGCCGGTGGCAAAGCCAGGGAAGAGGGTCATGCCACCGTCCACGTAGAGCGTGGTGCCCACCACGTAGTCCATGAGGTCCGAGGCGAGCCCGACGACCGCGTGGGCGATGTCCTCCGGATCACCGACGCGCCCGTAAGGAATCAGCTGCAACAGGGACTTCTCGGCATCGGGAGTGTTCCAGGCGCTGCGATTGATGGGAGTCCTGATGGCGCCTGGAGCAACTGCGTTGACCCGGATCCTGTGGGGTGCGAGCTCCTGGGCGAGCGTCTCCATCATCATCTGCACGCCACCTTTGGAGGCCGCGTAGTTGACGTGGCCGGCCCAAGGGATGAGTTGGTGCACCGAGCTCATGCAGATGATCTTCCCGGCAGCTCGCGAGACCTCGGGGACGACTCCCCTTCTCAAGAACTCCTTCGTCGCCTCCCGAGCGCACAAGAACTGGCCGGTGAGGTTGACGTCCAGCACCTTCTGCCACTGGGCCGTCGTCATCCCGGTGAACGGGGCGTCGCGCTGCAGCCCGGCGTTGGCCACGAGGATGTCGATGGTCCCGAACTCCTGGACCATTCGTTCGACCATCGCGACGACCTGGTCCTCCTGGGACACATCGGCCTCGTAGGCCGCCGCGTGCACTCCGAACCCGGAGATCTCCTCGACCACCTGCTCGGCATCCTCGCGCCCGGCGACGTAGTTCACGACCACGTCGGCTCCGGCACGCCCCAGGCCGATGGCCGTCGCCTTGCCGATGCCCGAGTTCGCGCCGGTGACGAGTGCCTTCTGGCCTTTCAGCAGACGCGCGGGGATGACGCCCTGAGGGGCTCCCTGAGTCACGCTCACACCGGTTCTCCTCCTCGACTGGCTGACCTCACGGCCTCGTGTGAGTCGGTCCGACTCCTGCCGACACCGAACCATCCGAAAGCTCAGGCCACACGTCGGGCGCGGGCAGATTGCGCCGGTCAGCCGAACGGGTCCGGGAACCTGGGGGACATGAGCCCGGCACCCTCGGCAGGACAGGCCTTGCACGGAGTGCGGGCGGCGTATGCCCGGGATAGGCTGTTTGGCAGGAAGAGATGTTCCACCGAGGGCATCACCTCACGGTGCGCTGCGCCGTAGGCACGGAGTTTGTCCGTGACGATCACCCTGGGCACCGCCCCGGTCGTTTTGAGGAGCCGGCGGAAGAAGCGCCTGGCCGCGGCCTTGTCACGACGGGCCTGCACGAGGATGTCGAGTACCATCCCGTCTTGGTCCACGGCCCGCAACAGGTACTTCCACTCACCATTGATCTTGATGAAGACCTCGTCGAGATGCCACTTGTCACCCGGCCGGGGGCACCTCCGGCGCAACGAGTTGGCGTAGGCCTGACCGAACTTCAGGCTCCAGCGGCGGATTGTCTCGTAGGAGACGATCACTCCGCGCTCGAGCATCAGCTCCTCGACCTCGCGGAAGCTGAGCGGGAAGCGGAAGTACAGTCACACGCAGTGCGAGATGGCCTCCACCGGGTACCGGTGGCCTTTGTACGACGGTGCCGTGGAAGGCATGATCGGCTCCCCTCCCCGGAGATCAACCCAGCCCGACCGTCAATGTGACAGTCCCGTTTGGGCGGCTGCATTGGATGAGACGGCGACTGGCTTCGGTGAGAACGGTCACCAGTGGGTGGCACCCGAGACGCTGTAGGAGACGGGGAACTTCCGGCCGATCAGCGTGGTCACCCGAGCGGCCGTCCACACCTGGTCCTCCACCCAGCCGTGCGCGGCCGGCCCCTGCTGGAGATAAACGGCCAGCTTCTCCAGGCAGCGCGGGGACAGGCGGCATCGCGACCCGCTCGGACCACGGGAGGCCAGAGCCTGAACACCGCCCTCCCACCACCGTTGGTGCCACTGGTAGGCCGATTTCAGGCTCACCCGCAGCCGCCGCGCGGCCTCCGGCGGCTTGATCCTCTGCTCGAACAACTCGGCCGCCTGCATACGCACCGTCTCCCGGCGCCGACGTCCCACAGCGGTCAGCCCGCCCCCATCCGCATACCTCACACACCACGAGATACAGCCACCACTCCAGGCCCTTCAGGGACTTCGCGCAGATTCACCCCAACGAGCCGAAGTGTCAAGCCCCGGGTTTCGTGGAGGGTGAGTTAGCTGGTTTTCTGGAGTGATGCTGGGGGTTGGGCCGCGTAGTGGGCGGCTTCGTGCTCGGCGGGGGTGACGTGACCGAGTTCGCCGTGCAGGCGCCTCTGGTTGAACCAGTCGATGTACTCGGCGACGGCGATCTCGACGTCGTTGATGGACGTCCAGGGGCCCTTGTTGCGGATCAGTTCGGCCTTGAAGAGGCTGTTGAACGCCTCGGCGAGGGCGTTGTCATACGAGTCGCCCTTGGAACCGACCGAGGCCACGGCCGCCTCGTCGGCGAGGCGTTCGGTGTAGCGAATGGCACGGTATTGAACGCCGCGGTCGGAGTGGTGCGTGAGGCCGGTGAGGTCGGCGCCGGTGTGCCGACGGCGCCAGATCGCCATCTCCAGCGCGTGAAGGGCGAGGTCGGTGTAGAGGCTGGTGGCGACCTGCCAGCCGACGACCATGCGGGAGAAGACGTCGATGACGAAGGCCGCGTAGACCCAGCCGGAGAACGTTCTGATGTAGGTGATGTCGGCAACCCACAACTGGTTCGAAGTAGTTGCGGTGAACTGCCGCTCGACCAGATCGGCCGGACGGTCGGTCTCCGGAGCAGGGCGGGTGGTGCGCGGGCCCTTGGCCCGGATCATGCCGCGAAGCCCCGCCTGACGCATGAGGCGTTCGACCGTGCAGCGGGCCACCTCGACTCCCTCGCGGACCAGGGCGGCGTGGACCTTGCGGGCTCCGTAGACACCGTAGTTGTCGGCGTGGATCCGGCGTATCTCCTGGGTGAGTTGCTCGTCGCGCAGGCTGCGGGCCGACGGCGGACGGGTGTGAGCAGCGTAGTAGGTGCTCGGCGCGATCGGCGCGTCCGTCTCGGCGAGGACGTCGCAGATCGGCTGGACGCCGAACGTCTCCTTGTACTGGTCGATGTAGGCGACCTTCATCGCAGTGGACGGTCCAGCTCCGCGGCGAAGAAAGCCGAGGCGGACTTCAATATCGCGTTCGCCCGCCGCAGTTCCTTCACCTCCCGCTCCAGCTCCGCGATCCGGGCAGCCTCCGAACTAGTAGTCCCGGGCACGACTCCCTCGTCGATCTCGGCCCGTTTCACCCAGCCGCGCAGGGACTCGGGGTGCACGTCCAGCTGGTCGGCGATCCGCTTGATCGCTCCGACCCGGCCGGCCGGGTCCTTGCGGGCCTCGATGGCCAGACGCGTCGCGCGTTCACGCAGTTCGTCGGGGTACTTACGGGGAGCAGCCATGATCGGCATCCTTCCGGGTCTTGATGATCTCCATCAAACCCGGGGCGGTTCAAAGTCAGTATGTGGTGGCGGTCGGGTCGGAAGTGGGGTGAGATCTCGGTGAACGCGGACAGGAACCGCTGCGCCCCGCCGATGCTGCGGAATCCTTTCATCGCGCGTGAGTTCGAACAGCAACTGATCACGTCACCTACGGTGTCACTCGTTGCATGAAACCCGCTGTCCACTCCCGGGGATCAACCTCAGTTGTCTACGTCGCCTTCGTCGTGGACACGTTCTCCCGCCGGATCGTTGGGTGGTCCGCCGCCACGTCGAAGGAGACCAGGCTCGTCCTGGACGTTTTGGAGATGGCTCTGTGGCAACGCGACCGGGACGGATTCCCCCACACGGCAAGCGAGTTGATACATCACTCGGACGCCGGGTCGCAATATACGAGCTTCCGGCTTGCCGTGCATCTGGACGCCGTGGGCATCGCTGCTTCGATCGACTCGGTCGGTGACGCCTACGACAACGCCCTCATGGAGTCCGCGATCGGACTCTTCGAAACCGAGCTGATCAAACCCGGCTGGCCCTGGAGGACACTTTCCCAAGTCGAACTCGCGACGGCCGAGTGGGTCGACTGGCACTGCCACCGCCGACTCCACGGTGAAATAGGGCACATCCCACCCATCGAATACGAGACCAACCACTACCTCACCACCGCGAAACTCCAGGTCACAACAACAAGCTGATATCTCTACCGAACCCGGGGCGGTTCATACCACTGGGCGTAGATTCCTGCGATGGACCATGCCTTCGCTGTTGAGAAAATGACCGAGTTCCTGGATGTTGCCGACGGGCATCTAAAACCGCGACGACGAGGTTGCAGGGAAAACAGATTCTTGAAGCCGTTCACTGCGGTTCCGCTTTAGTACTGCAACGGTGTTTGTCGTGACGGGTGGTCAGTCGGTGGGGCGTGGCCTCGTTGTTTGTAGTGGCTGGTTCGGGCTTGGTGTTGTCGTTTTCGGCGCCAGGTCGACCAGTGCAGGATGTGGTCGACGGGTGCGTGCCGTCGGTTGGTGAGGCGGTGGATCAGGCGTCTGATCTCGGCGAGGCTGAGGTGGATGAGCTGGGAGGATCCGTTTCTGCTTTCCCGGTGTCGAGCTGGCGGGCCCGCAGGACGGTGAGGCAGGCGTGGGCGGCCATGGCCAGGGTGATGTGGCGGTGCCAGCCGGGGTAGCGGCGGACCTGGTAGTCGTCCAGGCCGCACTCCTGCTTCGCGGTCTGGAAGCATTCCTCGATCGCCCAGCGGCTCCCGGCGATGTGGATCAGCTCGTCCAGGGTGGCGTCGGCCGGGCCGTAGGCGATGTAGTAGGAGAGCTCTTGGGGACGGGCAACGCTGCGACGGGCGATCACCCAATGCCGGCGGTCGGGCCGGTGCCAGGGGCGGACTTCGACGCGTGCCCAGTCATAGACGCGGGGCCCGTGGGAGCCCTGGCCGCACGAGCGGCGTTTCCATTTCTGCCGGGGCAGGGCGGGAAATAGATCGCTCACGGGGTGGTCGATGGCCCAGCGGGTGACGACCGTGTCGTGGCGGGTGGTGGCCATGACGTGGAAGACGTCCGCCTGTTCCAGCTCAGAGCGCCAGCCCTTGCTGTAGCCGTAGCCGGCATCTGCGGTCACCCAGCGGAACGGGATCTTGCCGGCGATCGCGCGGCGGACCATCTCCTTGGCCATCGCCACCTTCGTCGCGAAGCCGACCTCGTCGTCAATGCCGGCCCGGCGGCACCGCTCTCGGTCGTCCGTCCAGGAGGCAGGCAGATACAGACGGCGGTCGATCAGCGTTCGTCCGAGCGGGGCCGCATAGGCGAGGAAGACACCGACCTGGCAGTTCTCCGTGCGGCCCGCGGTGCCGGAGTACTGCCGTTGCACCCCGGCCGAACCGGTGCCCTTCTTCAGGAAGCCGGTGTCGTCCACGATCAGCACCGCACCAGGATCGCCGAGATGCTCGACCACGTAGTCACGCACATCGTCCAGAACCTCGTCGGCGTCCCACTCGATCCGGTTCAACAGCCGGTGGATGCGGTCCGGACCTGCGTGGCCGGCTTCTTCGGCCAGCGTCCAGCCGTTCTTCCGCTGCAACGGGGCTACGAGTCCCCGCATATAGGCAAGAGCTGACTCACGAGGCTCCGATCTGCCGAATCGGTGAAGAAACCGCCCTTGCACCGCACCCAACTCACCGGCCCACGACCTGACCTCAGCAAGATCCCCACCCATGACAACACCAACGATCGACCTGCCTACCCGTCACAGCAAACACCGTTGCAGTATTAGCCCGTGTCCTATGTGGTGATCACTCGTTGAGCTGTTCATGGGGCGGGATACGTGGAGTTGGATTGTTCCGGACGGGCTGTGGGAGATCGCGAAGCCGTTGATCCCACCATCGAGGGTGCGTCCGCAGGGCGGCGGGACGCAGGACACGCCTGATGAGACGCTGTTCGCGGCTATCGTCTACGTGCTGGTGAGCGGGTGTGCCTGGCGGGCTCTGCCTCCGTGTTTCGGGGTCTCGAAGTCGACTGCACACCGGCGCTTCACCATCTGGTCCAGGGCCGGTGTCTGGGGCCGGCTGCACGAGGCGGTGCTCGACCGCATCGACGAGTGCGGCTTGCTCGACGTGACCCGCGTGGTCCTGGACTCCGCCCACGTACGGGCCAAAAAGGGGGCGAACTCACAGGCCCCAGCCCCGTGGACCGGGGTAAACCGGGTTCCAAGATGCACGTCCTGTCGGACGCGAACGGACTGCCCCTGGTCGTCGGCGTCTCCGCCGCCAACACCCACGACAGCCAGGGTCTGAAGCCCATGGTGGCCGGTCTCCAAACGAGACACGACCCTCACCGCGGCTGGCACTACAGACCCGGCAAGCTTCACGCCGACAAGGCTTACGACATCCCCGACCTGCGGAAATGGCTGCGCGGTAAACGTATAGGCGTCCGCATAGCACGCAAAGGAATCGAATCCAGCGAACGGCTCGGACGCCGCAGATGGGTCATCGAACGCACCATGTCGTGGCTGACCGGCTACCGCCGACTCAACCACCGCTACGAACGCCACCCTCGCAACTACCTGGCCTTCCTCGGCCTCGCCGCCGCCCTCTGCTGCTACAAACGACTCGCCCGACTCACCACATAGGACACGGTCTTAGTCGGACCCCATTCCAGTGAACTAGAGAAAACAAGTGGCCTGACATCCGTCAGGGTACTGAGTATGCGAATACATTGAAATGGAGATGTATGACGATGAGTGAAGACTTAAGGAGCGAGCATGGCGGCGGCACAACAGGCCACTCCGATCACGCCTCAGGTGGCCATGACCCTGGCCGCCATCGCGGCAACTGGAGCGACTCCGCGTCCGTCGGGGGAGACCCTGCAAGCCCAGACCGAGCGGATCAAGCTCGGCATCTCCCGGCAGTTCTCCAACTCCCCCCTGACGAAAAACTGGACACCGACGTGGCTCGCGCTGAGCCCGGACAACGCGAACATGGCGTACATCGCCAAGAACAACGACGGCTCGAACCAGTTTGCCGTGGTCGTCCGCGGGACAATCGCCAGCGTGACCGACATTCTCGAAGACCTCGATGTCGGCACGGTGGTGCCGTTCACCGCCAGCGGGTCGACGTCCCCCGTCTCCGTGTCGAAGGGGGCGATGGACGCCTTCACTCAGGTCGTCGACATGCGTTCGCTCAGCGCCGGTTCCAATCTCGTGCAGGCGCTCGCCGGCCTCTTGACGGGGATTCCGCAGCCGACGGTCTACGTAATCGGTCACAGCCTGGGTGGTTGCATCGCGAACATGGTCGCGCTGTACCTGAAGGCACAGACCTGGCAGCAAAGCCAGCCTCAGTTCGGGGTGGTCACCTTCGCGGCACCCACCGCCGGTCTGCAGAGCTTCGCCGACTACCTCACCTCCCAGTTCGAGAGCATGAACCAGCGCTACGTCAACGCCTACGACGTGGTGCCGCTGGCCTGGGCCGATCTCCCCACCGCGGAGAGCTGGTACCCGGATCCCGGACCAGCGGCAACTCTCGAGGTGAAGGCGCTCCTCGGGTCGATCGCAGCTCTGCGCGGGAACAACGTCTACGTCCAGCCTGGCACTGCCGTCAGCAAGAACACCGACTACATGGTCCGCGACGACAATTTGGTCAAGGCCTCGGTTGAGGATTTCCTGGGCCAGGTCGCATTTCAGCATGCCAACTCCACCTACCTCAGACTGCTGGACGCGCCCGTCCTCTCCGGGCCGCCGGTGGTGACCGGCGTGCTCCCCAGCTTCGGCGCATCGGGCACACAGGTCACTATCAAGGGCCGCGACTTCAGCAAGGATTGCAACGTCGACTTTGGCCCCGTCCCGTGCCAGAAACCACCCACGTTCAACCCTGACGGCACCATCACTGCCGAGGTGCCCGACGGGACCGGCATCGTCAACGTGTATGTCACCAACCCCCTGGGCACCTCCCCGGCAGTCCCGCTCGGGCAGTTCGCCTACGGCGGGCCCGAACCCGTGGCGGTCACCGGCATCACACCGGACAGGGGCAAGGCCAACGACTCGGTCACTATCTCCGGCGCGGGCTTCGCGAAAGGCGCCTCCGTGTATTTCGGGAAGAACGCCTCGCCATCCGTCCAGGTCGACTCGGACAAGATCGTCGCCAAAGCACCCCCGTCGGGCAAGGCTACGAGCACGACCGTGGACATCACCGTGACCGTGAACGGCTACTCGTCCCCCACCAGTCCAGCCGACGAGTTCACCTACACCGGGTGACACCGGAGTCGGTCAGCTCACTGGTCCCGGACAGCGGTCGCCCCGCGGTCCGGGACCACATCGCGTCCGTGAGCCCAGTGGCCCGAACACCGCTTCGCCATCGAAGGGCGGCCGCGGCCTGGGCCGCACGCTCGCCCAGCAACTGGCCGACACAGGCGAGAACGCGGTCGACGGCACTGTCATGTTGGCTGACCGGGTGGGATGCCTGGATTGTTCCCGCTCTGCGGGGGCGTAGAAGTCCTGCGGGGCCGACGCTGAAGCGGTAGTGACGAGTACTGCCGGAGATCAGGACCAGTACACGGCGTGAGTCGGGCCCGACCCGCAGCCCAGGAACGGGGCTGGGGTCGTTGTCATGCCGGGGAGGTACCGTCGGAGTCCCGGTGGGCCTTGCGTATCCGGGCCGCGAGCCGCTCATCGGCGGCCTGCCGGGCCGCGCGGGCCGGGGCGGTGCGGCGCCAGTAAGAAACCCGAGCGGGCGATGCCGCAGAGCCGCTTGACGCCGAACCGGCGCTGGTGATCCTCAACGAACTGGCAGCGGTTCACCAGCGCGTCTCTCCCGCGAAATACCGGGCCGCCTTGCGGAGGATGTCCCGCTCCTCCTCCAGCTCGCGGATCCTCTTCCTCGCGGCGGCCAGCTCCGCCTGAACCCCGTCACCATCAGGCCGCGGCGCCGCCGCAGGTGTGGAGTGAGCGCCGGACCGGCGTCCGTCAGCGGCCCGGATCCAGTTCCGCAGCGTCTCGGTGTTCACTCCGAGGTCGGTGGCGACCGACTTGATCGTCGCTCCCGGACGGGACCGATACAGCGCGACCGCGTCCGCCTCGAACTCGGCGGGGTAGTGCTTCATCCCCACAGGGACTCCGTTCTCCTGGACCATCAAGATCCAAGTCTCTCCGGTGTCCAAAAACCAGGGTCAGGGCCCGACAGTGAACTTGGACCGATTGTCATCGAAGCTGGATCTCGGGCTCTTGTCAGTGGAGCGCGCTTTCCTGTCCTCCATGGAGTTCACTCATTCGATGCTCAACAACCTGCTGGACCGGATCCCCCGGCCGAGCGGGGTTCTGTACCTCTCACAGGACATCGACCCCCACGCTCTGGTCGAGAAGCTGGCTTCCCGTCACGGAGAACCACGGACCCTGGTCCTGGACGGCATCACGGAACCGGGCGTGAGCGAGGTTCATGGCGCAGGTCTCCCCGACCTCCTCGAAGGTCGTGCCGAGACGGTAGTGGCCTGGGCCCATGCAGGGCAGTGGCTCGGCGCGGGCACTGCACTGGATGCGCAGGGCGACATCGTGCCGGTACTGGCGGTCACCCCGCGGCAGGTACAAATGCTGCCCGCGGGGATCGCCGGCCAGGACGAAGACTGGGTCGAGCGGCTCATCGGCATCACCGGCTGGATCCTGCCGCACCAGCGACCGGACGTCGACTGGGCGCAGATCGAGGCGCGCATGGGCACGCGTCTTCCCCGCGACTACAAGCGCATGGTGGAGACGTTCGGGGAGGGCGCCTTCGACGCGTACCTCCATCTGAACCAGGAACCGTGGACCGACTTGAAGAAGGACGGCCTGCTCATCTGGGCAGGCACCGAGCACAAGAATCTGTACTGCTGGCAGATCGACGACGGAGACCCTGACCACTGGCCTGTCACCATGCAGACATTCGACGGTGAGAACGTCCCCTTCGACTGTTCAACCGCAGAGTTCGTCTGCCGCATCCTCCTCCTTGAGAAGGACCATCCCTTCACGATGGCCCACTACTTCGACACCCACTGGTTCATGACCTGTCGCACGAACGAATGAAGCCTCCCGGTCACGGCCACGGCCACGCAGGAAACCGGTCCGAGTTCGGTGGCAACCGATCCAGGTTCGATGTCAGCGGACAGTAGCTGTCAATGAAGTTGGCACTCCCAGGGCTCGATGGCCGGCTCCCCTGGAGGCAGCCTCCCGGTGCAGTATCGGTAGAGCCAGACTGCAGCCCGGCGCTCCGCGTATTTCTCATGGGCCCTGACCCCGGTTTTTGGACACCGGAGAGACTTGGATCTTGATGGTCCAGGAGAACGGAGTCCCTGTGGGGATGAAGCACTACCCCGCCGAGTTCAAGGCGGACGCGGTCGCGCTGGATCCGGGCCGCTGACGGACGCCGGTCCGGCGCTCACTCCACACCTGCGGCGGCGCCGCGGCCTGATGGTGACGGGATTCAGGCGGAGCTGGCCGCCGCGAGGAAGAGGATCCGCGAGCTGGAGGAGGAGCGGGACATCCTCCGCAAGGCGGCCCGGTATTTCGCGGGAGAGACGCGCTGGTGAACCGCTGCCAGTTCGTTGAGGATCACCAGCGCCGGTTCGGCGTCACGCGGTTGTGCTCGTTGCTGGGAATCGCCCGCTCGAGCTTCTACTACTGGCGCCGCACCGCGGCTGCACGGACGGCCCGGCAGGCCGCCGAGGCCGAACTCGCGGCCCGGATACGCAAGGTTCACCAGGACTCCGACGGCACCTACGGCGCCCCGAGGATCACCGCGGAGCCCCGCGAGGACGGCGGCCTGGTGGTCAATCACAAGCGGGTCGCGAGGATCATGCGGACCGTCGGCCTGGAAGGCGTCCGTCTGCGGCGCCGGCACCGCACCACCGTCGCGGACCCGGCCGCGGCGAAGGCGCCGGACCTGATCGGACGCGACTTCACCGCGGCCGCGGTGAACGCGAAGTACGTCGGCGACATCACATACTTGCCGGTCAGCGGCGCGAAACCGCTCTATCTCGCGACCGTGATCGACCTGTGTTCACGCCGTCTGGCCGGGTGGGCGATCGCCGATCACATGCGCACCGAGCTCGTCATCGATGCCCTCCAGACTGCCGAACGGACCCGCGGGAGCCTGGCCGGGGCGGTGATGCACACCGATCACGGCTCGCAATATACGAGTCGAATCTTCGCTGAAGTCTGCAGGTCGGCTGGGGTGCGGCAGAGTACGGGCGCGGTCGGGTCCAGCGCGGACAACGCCGCCGCCGAATCGTTCAACGCCAGCTTCAAAAGGGAGACGGTGAAAGGCCGAAAGGGCTGGTCGAACGAGCGTGAGGCCCGACTCGACGCCTTCCGCTGGCTGACCCGATACAACACCCGACGCCGGCACTCCCGCCTCGGACAACGCTCCCCGATCGCTTACGAGAACACCTTCCAAACAACATCAACTACCCTGACCCGAGCCGCATAGACGTGTTCAAGATCCGGGGTCAAGGCCCGTGGCAGCTGGCCCTCGACATGATCGACGAGACGCGGTCCTGGGGCATCGAGGTGCCCCAGGTCATCGCCGACGGCGGCTATGGTGACACCGCTGCCTTCCGGCTTGGCCTGGAAGGCAGCGGTCTTGACTACGTGGTGGGCATCTCGACCACGACCACCGCGCAACCCGAGGACGCACAGCCGTGCACCCCTGCCTGCCCCGGCCGGTTCCTTCCTACCCCGAGCCGGCCCGGAGGGTGAAGAGCCTGGTCATCGCGGCCGGAAAGTCTTCCGCGCGGCCGGTGCAGTGGAGGGAGGGGTCACGGCCGGGCAGTGGCCGAAGCGGGCGCAAGCGCATGTATTCGCGCTTCGTGGCCCTGCGGATCCGGCCCGCCGGGCGTGAGATCCGCAAGGCCACGGCCGGCAGCGGGCTTCCGGTTCGCTGGCTGCTGGCCGAGGCTGCGGCTGCTGGTCCGGCCGGACACGGTGCTGCGTTGGCACTGCGGCCTGGTCGCCCGCCGCCACGCCGCCGGGTCCAAGCCGAAGCGCCCGGGTCCGCCCCGCACCGTGCGCTCCATCCGTGCCCTGGTGCGGCGCCTGGCACGGGAAAATCCCACGTGGGGCTACCGGCGCCTCCACGGCGAGCTGCTGGTGCCGGGCGTGACAGTGGCCCCCTCCACGGTCTGGGAGATCCTGCGGGAGGCCGGGACCGATCCGTCACCCCAACGGAGCTCAAGTACGTGGGCGGACTTCCTGCGCTCGCAGGCCGGCGCCCTGCTGGCGTGCGATTTCTTCGAGACAGTCACCTTGTCCGGGGCACGGATGTACGTGCTCGCAGTGATCGAGCACGGCAGTCGGCGGATCCGGATTCCGGGCGCCACGGCACACCCGGCCACCGCCTGGGCGCAGGCCGCGAAGAATCTCGTCATGGACCTGAAGGACGCACGCTGCCGGGCGCGGTTCTTGATCCGGGACCGGGACGGGAAGTTCCCCGCCTTGTTCGACGCGATCCTCGCCGATGCGGGCATCGAGGTTGGGCTCAGCGGCGTCCGGATGCCGAGAATGAACTCGATTATGGAGAGGTGGGTGCAGACCTGCCGGCGCGAGCTGCTGGACCGCACGTTGATCTGGAGCCAGCGGCATCTGCTCCACGCCTTGCGCGCGTTCGAACAGTTCTACAACTCCCATCGGCCGCATCAGGGCATCGCGAATGCCCGCCCGCTGTATCCATTGCCCACGCCGATCACTGATCCGGACGAGACCGCCCGCCTCGAAATACGCCGCCGCGATCGCCTCGGCGACATTCTCCACGAGTACCGACATGCCGCATGACCTCAACGGATGACATTTTCGGCAAGGGCAGGGCCCCTGGGACACCCGATCGGAAACCGGTGAATTGGTGAAACTCGAGGTGTCACCGCCAGTCGTACGGGCCGTCCACGGTGGCAGGCTCCACCATCGAGTCAACCGGGAGGGACGGAGAACTGATGGCGCAGGACCTGCAGGAAGCCGCGTCGGCCGCGCCGGTGGCCAACAAGCGCATCAATGCCGGTGTGAGACTCATGGGCTGGCTGACGACCACCGACCACAAGGTCATCGGCAATCTCTACATAGTCACCGCGTTCGGGTTCTTCCTGCTGGCCGGAGTGCTGGCCATGCTCATGCGCGCGGAGCTGGCCCGGCCGGGACTGCAGATCGTCAGCGCGGAACAGTACAACCAGCTGTTCACTGTCCACGGCACCATCATGATGCTGCTGTTCGCCACGCCGATGTTCGGCGGCTTCGCGAACGCCATCATGCCGCTTCAGATCGGCGCACCCGACGTCGCCTTCCCGCGCCTCAACGCGCTCACCTACTGGCTCTTCCTCTTCGGCGGAATCATCGTGGTGTCCGGATTCGCGGTGCCCGGCGGCGCGGCCCACTTCGGCTGGTTCGCCTACGCACCGCTGAACAGTGCCGTCTTCTCGCCCGGCGCCGGCGGAGACCTCTGGACTATGGGGCTCGTGCTGTCGGGGATCAGTACGACCCTGGCATCGGTCAATTTCATCACTACGATCGTCTGTCTGCGTGCGCCGGGTATGACCATGTTCCGGATGCCGATCTTCACCTGGAACGTACTGTTCACCTCGATCCTCGCGCTGCTCGCGTTTCCGGTGCTCGCCGCCACCCTGCTCGCCCTGGAAGCCGACCGGAAGTTCGGGGCCCATGTTTACGACGCCGCGAACGGCGGGGCGCTACTGTGGCAGCACCTGTTCTGGTTCTTCGGCCATCCCGAGGTCTACATTGTCGCGCTGCCCTTCTTCGGAGTGGTGAGCGAGATCATTCCCGTGTTCAGCCGGAAGCCGATGTTCGGGTATTTCGGAATGGTGATGGCCACGATCAGCATCACCATGCTCTCGGCGGTTGTCTGGGCCCACCACATGTTCGCGACAGGAGCCGTTCTCCTGCCCTTCTTCTCCGCCATGTCATTCGTCATCGCCGTGCCCACCGGTGTCAAGTTCTTCAACTGGATCGGCACCATGTGGCTCGGCAGTATCTCGTTCGAGACACCCATGCTCTGGGCGATCGGCTTCCTCGTGACTTTTCTCCTCGGCGGCCTCAGTGGAGTGCTGATCGCCTCACCTCCGCTGGACTTCCATCTCACCGATTCGTACTTCATCGTCGCCCACCTCCATTACGTGCTCTTCGGAACAGTAGTCTTCGCGATGTTCGGAGGCTTCTACTTCTGGTGGCCCAAGTTGACCGGACGTATGCTGGATGAACGCATCGGTCGTATCCATTTCTGGACCTTGTTCATCGGCTTTCAGCTGACCTTCCTGGTCCAGCACTGGCTGGGTGAGGCCGGAATGCCCCGGCGTTACGCCGACTATCTCGCGGCGGACGGCTTCACCTTGCTCAATACGATCTCGTCCGTCGGCTCCTTTCTGCTGGGCCTGTCGACACTGCCGTTCCTGTACAACGTGTGGCGCACCAGCCGTTACGCGCCCAAGGTCGAGGTGGACAACCCGTGGGGGTTCGGCCGTTCCCTGGAGTGGGTAACCTCCTGTCCGCCCCCGAGGCACAATTTCCGGGCTTTGCCCCGCGTGCGTTCCGACTCGCCGGCCTTCGACCTGCACCATCCCCTCACGCCGGAGAAGCAGAAGCCGGGCCTCGGCCGAGGCGGCTCCCGCTCTGCATCGGGCGCTGAAGAGGAGTCGGGCGAATGAAGACCGAGGCCATTGTCTTCGCCGGGGTCGCGGGGTTCTTCCTCGTGACCGATGTTCTCTACGCCGTGTGGTCCCGTGATCCGACAGGCACGACGGCTCTCACCGTCTCGTTCCTCATGGCGTTGCTGGTCACGTTCTTCTTCGCCACCAACTACCGGAGGAAGGGCCTGCGCCCCGAGGACCGCGGGGACGGGTACATCCACGAGCGGTCCGGTCCGGTGGACTTCTTCTCTCCGCACAGCATCTGGCCGTCACTGACAGCCGCGGGGATGGCCGTGCTCGCCATCGGTGTGGTGTTCGGTCTGTGGCTGTTCCTGATCGGGTTGGGCTTGGTCCTGGCGGGGGTGTTCGGAATGGTCTTCCAGTACGTGGGTGTCCAGGACTGAGGGTGGTTCTCAGTCCTCGCGTTCGCGGACCGGCTCCGACGGTGTCGTCCGCTCCGCGATCCGGGACCGTTGCTCCTCCGTGACGGGCAGTTCCACGAGGTCCCCGTAGTACCAGCCGCTCAGTACGGTCCGAAGCCGTCGCCGACGCGAGATCGGGCCCTGCGCGGGGAGCTCCAGGGGCGTCGGGACATCACGCATCAGGATGCGGTAGCGGGCTGTCGGGCTCAGGCCACGGCGGCTCTCCGAGAGACCGCCGTTCACCGACTGTGTCACCTGGCCGGTCTCCTCGCCTTCGGTCAGTCGGCGGCGGTCCCGCATCTGAAGGGCGAGGCAGAGGCGTTTGGTCAGCGCGAAGGCCAGGAGTGGGGCAGCGATCAGCGTGGTTCTGAGGATCCAGGTCATGGCCTCGACCGAAACCCTGAACGAGAAGGCTACGACGTCGTTGCCGCCGGCGACCAGGAGAACGGCGTAGAAGACGATGGCCGCCACGCCGAGCCCCGTACGGGTCGGCCGGTTGCGCGGCCGGTCGCACAGATGGTGTTCCCTGCGGTCGCCCGTCACCCATTTCTCGAAAAAGGGATAGAGGAACAGCACTGTGAAGACCACGCCTGGCAGCACGATCGCCGGAATGAACACATTCCACATGAAGGTGTGACCCGCAATGTCGGTCTCCCATGGCGGCATCAGCCGGAGCGCGCCCTCCAGGAACCCGACATACCAGTCCGGCTGTGCGTTACCCGAGACCTGGTTGGCGCGGTAGGGGCCGTAGTTCCATACGGGGTTGATCTGGGCGAGCGCGCCCAGCAACGTCAGTACGCCGAACACCATGAGGAAAAAACCTGTGGTCTTCGCGGTGAAGTGAGGAAACGCCGGTGAGCCGACGGCGTTTTTGTTGGTCTTCCCCTGACCCGCCCAGTGGGTGTGTTTCAGATAGACCACCAGGATGAGATGAGCGGTGATCAGCGCCACGATCAGGCCGGGCACGAGCAGGACATGCACGGGGTACAGACGGGGGATCACGGCATCGCCCGGGAACTGTCCGCCGAAGACAAACAGCTCCAGGTACGTTCCGACGACAGGGATCGACCCCACAATGGTGGCCGCCGTCCTCAGGCCCGTACCGGACAGCAGGTCGTCGGGCAGCGAGTAGCCCGCGAATCCTTCGAGAAGCGCGAGTACGAACAGTGTCACGCCCACGATCCAGTTGGCCTCCCGCGGTTTACGGAAGGCGCCGGTGAAGAAGATCCGCAGCATATGGACGGCGATCGCAGCGATGAACACGAGTGCCGCCCAGTGGTGGATCTGACGGATCAGCAGGCCTCCGCGCACGGCGAAGCTGATGTTGAGGGTGGTGGTGTAGGCCTGCGTCATCCTCACCCCCTGAAGGGGCACATAGGAACCGGTGTAGACGCTCTCCATCATGCTCGGGTCGAAGAACAGAGTGAGGTACACGCCGGTGAGGAGCAGGACCACAAAGGAGTAGAGGGCGATCTCACCGAGGAGAAAGGACCAGTGGTCGGGAAAGGCCTTGCGCAGCAACTGCCGGGCCAGCTCGCTGACGGGCAGGCGCCTATCCACCGCGCCGTAACCACTGACCGCCGTCTTCCCGGCCCGGGCCTTCAGCTGCGCCTTACGCCTCCGCAGGGGCATGCACCACTCTCCCGTCGATCTTCCTTCCCCCCCGCCCCTTATTGTTACGGTTCGCCCTTTATGAGTAGCGCATTACTCGAAGGGACTACGCAGAATCGCGGTATCGGCACCTGATCGGCCGACCTGGCCCTGACGTGCCGGGGGCGGGTACGTCGGCCCCACCCCGCGAGCGAATCGATCTCCTCCAGCGCTGCCCTTAACAAGGGATTAGGCAGGAAAAGCTAAGGGCGGGTATAGAAAGTAGATCTTGACCGCGCGGTGATCTCGGCGAGTGCCGCCGATGTCGCTGACCCGTCAGCTGCCGGTTCTTCCACTGCCAAAAGCCCCACCGTTGTCATCCTTGGGTACGTCCATTGGCGAAGAGGGGCGGTTGATCTCATATGGGCTGAGGCCTTCCCCGAAATCATCTGCCGCCCTCAAGTTTTCGCTACTTCGGGAGGAACGTTCGGGCCGTGGTCCCTGCTGTCGTGCCCGAGACCGACGGCGCGCGTCCCACCAGACGAGGCCAAGCAGAACAGCGACTACGACCACTGCTATACCGAGGGGGAAAATCCAGCGCACAGCCGAAGCGGCCAGTGTGATGTCACTGATGGGCGCCTGGCTCACAAGGTGGCTCATCTGGCCCACGTCCTTTCTGAGGGGATTCCACCGCTCACAAAGCGCGGCAGAAGCTTCCGTTCATTGGCGAGAGCCCGCACGGAGCCGTGGGAAACTCTAATCCCGCTTCCCTTCGCGGGATCAATCTCGCGGGGCCCGCCTGAACTGGACGTCTGGCAAGGTTCAAGCTCTCTGATAAGTCTACGGCGGGGAGTGTACGGGGGACCGCTAGGTGTACTCGGCCGATACTCGCGTCAGTAGTTGATAAGAGGCAATACCGTTATAATAAGCGTCACCAAGGGTGAACGCGGTGGATCCGGCCCTTATCCCGGATCCACCGGCTTGATGTCTGTGGATGGTTTCTCCGGAAATGAAGAAGTGCCTTGCGACCTGCGATGATGGGGTTTCTCTACTGCCCGGCGCGGACCACGTCGCCCACGTGGACATCGATGACACCATCCGCCGCACCCACTACGCCAAACAAGGCGTCGTATACAGATACAGCAAGGTCAAGGGCCTGAACGCACTGCTCGGCATTGTCTCCACACCGCTGGCCGCCCCGGTGATCGCCGCCACGAGGCTGCGCAAGGGACCCTCGAACTCAGCGCGGGCGCATTCCAGGGGTCGCAGCAACACAGTGAGCTTCTTCGAGTTGGCCACCGATCGAGTGATGGGCCGTGAAGCGCAACAAGCGAGGCCTCCGGGCTGTTGATCGAGATGTCTGACGTCTCAATCACATTGCTCGGGGGCCTCGTTGGTCATCCATCCTGCCGCACTCGACCTGCCGCATGCACTCGTGGAGTGGGTCACCATGCTGATCATCACCCGTGAGGGCGACCGGCGATGCAAGCTCCGTCCGTCCCAGCGCGCGATGGTGGCACTGGTGTGCCTGCGCGAACACACCACTCTGGCGAAGATCGCCGCCGGGTTCGGGATCAGCGAGTCCACCGCCCATGCCTACACCAGCACGGTCGTCGACCTGCTCGCCGAACGTGCACCAGGTCTGCTGAAGACGCTGCGCGAGCACGAACCCGACTTCGTCCTGCTCGACGGGACCCTTGCCGAGTGCGACCGGGTCGGCGACGGCCGGGCCGACTACTCTCACAAACACCGGCGCCACGGCGTGAACGTGCAGGTCGTCACCGACCGCGGCGGCCGGCTGCTGTGGCTCTCACCCGCCCTGCTGGGCCGCACCCACGACCTGACCGCCGCCCGTACCCACCGGATCATCCGGATCTGCGAGCGCCAGGGCGTTCCCATCCTGGCCGATCTCGCCTACCAAGGCGCCGGCCCATGGCTGACCACCGGCATCAAGCGCAAGCCCCTGCAGGAGCTCACCCCCACCGAAAAGACCCTCAACCAGGCACTGGCGACCCTCAACCAGGCACTGGCCGCAGCACGAGCGCCCGTCGAACGCGGCGTCGCAAACCTGAAGTCCTTGCGAATCTTCCGCAGGTCCCGATGCAGCCCCAACCGCATGACGTCAATCGCCAAGGCCATCCTCACACTGGAGCGGCAACGCTGAAGAAGCTCAGTGCCTCGTATAGGGCCGTACTCGCGTCGACACGCGCCCGCTCCGCCGCCTGGTGGAACGCTCCGGGGTCGACAATGCCTTTTCCGAGCAAACGAAACGTCCGCGCCAAGAGGTTGTCCCACGCGGCCATGGCCTTACGCACCTGCACGACCCGAGCGACCTGAGCACGTTGCAGCTCGGACTGTCGATTTGCTTCGGTATGGGCATGAGTCGAGTCGCGCTCCGCTGACGACTCGCGGAGCGCTCGCTTTTTGCAGCTGAAGCGGCCCGTAGAACGTAGCGGTGGCTGCGACGATCGCACCGCCTAGCGCCCCAGCAGACCGTAGACCGCGTCCGACACGGTCACCCCCCGTAGTCAAGCAGCCCGAGTTCGCTCAAGTATCGGTGGCACGAATCTACTGGTGGCCAAACTTCGCTGACAACGCTCAATGTGTCTGTGAGGTCGTCCAGGCCGTGCTGCGCATGGCGGGCGGGCGGCCATACCGGCGCCGAGTCCGTCAGCACGCTGCGGTACGGGCCGGAGAACGGCTGTGAACCGCGCGGGTGTTAGGTTCCCTCCTGTGTTAAAACCCCAGGACGAGACTCCCTTTTGAAGGTCGCGTTGAATGATTCCGCGGCGGCGTTGTCCGCGCTGCTGCCCACTGCTGCTCTGGCGGACGCCGGCCCTGCGGCAGGCGTCGGCGAAGGCCCGGCTCGTGTACTGGGCCCCGTGATCGGTGTGCATCACTGCTCCGGCGAGGCTGCCGCGCGTCCGCTCGGCCGCGGCGAGGGCGTCGGTGGCGAGCTCTGTGCGCATGTGGTCGGCGATCGCCCACCCGGCCAGACGTCGTGAACAGAGATCGATGACGGTCGCGAGATAGCAGAACCTCCCGCTGCCGACGCTCAGGTAGGTGATGTCGCCGACGTACTTCGCGTTCACCGCGGCCGCGGTGAAGTCGCGTCCGATCAGGTCCGGCGCCTTCGCCGCGGCCGGGTCCGCGACGGTGGTGCGGTTCCGACGCCGCAGGCGCACACCCTCAAGGCCCATGGCCCGCATGATCCGGGCGACACGCTTGTGATTGACCGTCTGACCGCCCTCGTCGCGGAGCTCGGCGGTGACTCTCGGGACTCCGTAGGTGCCGTCGGAGTTGCGATGGACCTTGCGTATCCGGGCCGCGAGCCGCTCATCGGCGGCCCCCACAGGGACTCCGTTCTCCTGGACCATCAAGATCCAAGTCTCTCCGGTGTCCAAAAACCGGGGTCAGGGCCCGGCGCCGCACCGCCGCGGACCGGGCCGCCCGCCAGGCGGTCGATGCCAGGCTCGCTGCCCGGATTCGGGCCGTGCACCGGGAATCGGACGGCACCTACGGCGTCCCCAGGATCACCGCCGAGCTCCGTAAGACGGGCGAGCGCGTCAACCACAAGCGGGTCGCGCGCGTGATGCGGAGCATCAATCTCGCAGGCGTGCGGCTGCGTCGCCGCCACCGCACCACGATCCCGGACCCGTCCGCGGCGAAGGCTCCGGACCTGATCGGCCGCGACTTCACCGCGACCGCGCCGAACACGAAGTACGTCGGTGACATCACGTATCTCCCCGTGGACGGCGGGAGGTTCCTCTACCTGGCCACCGTCATCGACCTCGCCTCGCGCCGCCTCGTCGGCTGGGCGATCGCCGATCACATGCGGACCGATCTCGTCACCGACGCTCTGATCGCCGCGGAACGCACCCGCGGCAGCCTGACCGGGGCGATCATGCATGTCGATCACGGGGCCCAGTACACGAGCCGGGCCTTCGCCGACGCCTGCCGCAGAGCCGGCGTCCATCAGTCCATGAGCGCGATCGGCTCCAGCGCGGACAACGCACTCGCGGAATCCTTCAACGCGACGTTCAAGCGCGAAACACTCCAGGGCCGCAAGCACTGGTCCAGCGAGCGCGAGGCCCGCCTCGACGCGTTCCGCTGGCTGCACCGCTACAACACAAGACGCCGTCACTCTCACCTCGGACACCGCAGCCCCATCGCCTACGAAGCAGCACTCCGAGAAGCACCAACTACCCTGACCCAAGCCGCATAAGCCGTTTCCAGGGGGCCTGAACAACCGTGCGGGTGGCGTTGTCACGTTGTTGGGTGTGTGGGTGTGTGGGTGTCTGATGGTGCGTCGAGGTGTGGTGGGGCCGGGTGCCGGCCTGGGCTCAGGCCGCGGTAAGTCGGCCGGTGACGCCGGTGATTTGCTCCCAGGTGGTGAAGCGGATGGTCATTTCGGCTCGGTGTTCGGATGCGGTCATCAGGTGGCGTCGGGGCCGGAAGTGGGGTGAGATGCCGCTGAACGCGGACAGGAACCGCTGGGCCCCGCCCACGCTGCGGAAGCCCTTCATGGCCCGTTCGCGTTGCTCGTCGGCTGGTGGCTGTTCTCGGCCCGGTTGTTCAATCCCTTGTGGGAGCGGTGCTCCACCGAGGGCATGACCTCGCGGTGGGCGGCGCCGTAGGAACGCAGCTTGTCGGTGACGACCACTCGCGGCACCCCGCCCGTCGGCGACATCAGCCTGCGGAAGAAGCGCCTGGCCGCGGCCGTGTCCCGCCGGTTCTGCACCAGGATGTCCACATTGCCGTCCTGGTCGACCACCCGCCACAGATACTTCTGCTCACCGTTGATCTTGATGAAGACCTCGTCCAGATGCCCCTTGCCCCCCGGCCGTGGCTGTCGGCGGCGCAGCGCGCTGGCGTACGCCTGCCCGAACTTCAGACACCAGCGGCGCACGGTCTCGTGGGACACGATGACACCGCGCTCGAGCATCAGCTCCTCGACTTCACGGAAACTGAGCGGGAACCGGAAGTACAGCCACACACCGTGCACGATGACCTCGACCGGGTACCGGTGCCCCCTGTACGACGGCGACACGCTCCCCACGGACGATCCCCCTCCACCATGATCAACCCGAGGATCCTCCCACGCCACCCGCCAACGTGACAGCGCCCTGAGGAGCGATCGCGGGTCAAGGCATACGGACCGGAGCACCCAGCCGGTAGCCGTCGTCGGTGGAGAACTCTGCGGCGACGGCGAAGCGATCCGCTCGGACGAGTGTCTGCCGCCACTCGACCTGGCGTCGGCAGGTGTCGTGACCGAGTCTGTCGATCGCGAACAGCGCTGTGGACTCTGGGCAGTCGAGCAGGGTGCGCTCTCCGCGGCCGGGCGCGACGGCCCGAATGCGCTCCCAGCCGCCACTGATGCGCGTGCCGCAGTGGCGTTCGAGCTCGTCATAGAGCGAGGTGTGGGTGAAGTCGACATCCAGGAGCGGGCGGGCCACGTCCGCAGGCAGCCACACGCGATCGACGGCGAGCGGGTTCTCGTCGGCGAGACGGAGGCGTTCGAGGTAGACGAGCGGTGTGGATTCCTCAAGTCCCAGACGGGCAGCAATGACACCGTCGGCGCGCTGGTCGAGCACACGAACGACGCTGCGCTGGACTGCGCCGACCTCCTCGACAGACCGGAATAGGCTGTACGCCTCACCGACCTTCTGCTCCAGCGGGCGGCCGGCAGTGAACCGGGAGACCTTGCCGCGCCGGGCGGTGACGAGGCCGTCCGTACGAAGCTGACGGAGGGCCTCGCGAACTGTGTGCCGGCTCACCTGGTACTCGACGACGAGGTCGTGCTCGCCGGGGAAGACGTCGCGGAACTCGCCGTCTTCGAGGCGGCGCAGCAGGTCGGCACGCAGCTGTGCCCACAGCGGTTTGCCCGCGGATCGGGTGAGGGGACGGGGATCGGGTCGGGAGGTCACCGTTGCCCTCCTGGGGCTCGGGGGTCGGACGGATGCTACTGGCACAAGGTGAATGTTCGTACATTTACAGGGGCGGCGCAAACCCGCGCTCACCGGTTCCCCCCGGGCAAAGGTGGTAGACCTGGCCCGCAGGGGTGCCGGCCCGACATGACCGCGTTGTGTACGCCAAAGGTCGCGCGACGGGCTCGGATGCCCGTTGCTCAGGCGGCAGCCGATCAGCGTGGGCCGTCACCCGTCGCAGGGTGTACCAACTGCGGCCGTGCGGGAAACCTCAGACGATCACGTCGATGAGCATGAACACAGCCATCGCGAGCAGCAGAGCGGCGAAAGTCCGTTGCAGGGCAGCGCCGGAGAGCTTGGCTGCCAGCCGCTTGCCGTCCCAGGCGCCGAGTACGGCGGCGCCCACGAACGGACCGAAAATCGCGAGGTCGAGGGACATTCCTCCGGCGGCTACGCGGGTGGCGAGGGACGCAACCGAGTTTATGAGGATGACCACGAGGCTGGTGCCGACGGCCGTCCGCATCGGCAGGCGGAGCACCGACACCAGGGCGGGTACGGCAAGGAAGCCGCCGCCGACACCCAGCAACCCGGTCACCGCACCCAGGCCGGCTCCGGCCGCTCCGGTGCGCAGGTACCCGGCCCGGCCGACAGTCCTCCCGTGGCTGTCGGCGGTGTCGGCGCCGCCCGCCTGTTCCGGCGTGTGACCGCCCGCACGCTGTGCGGTCACGCTGGTTCCGCCGGCTGCCCGGACGACGGTCGCATCCGCAGGCCCGGGCGGGCCTGAGAGGGACGCGCCGGACCCCACCGCCGGCTCGGGTGCAGTGGCCTGCGAGGCCGCCTCGGACTCGGGGGCCTGGCGGGTGTGCACCGCGCGGAGACCGCGCAGCATCACCACGGCGGCGAAAGCGGCCAGGACGGCGAACGCAGTGGTCAGCACGGTCTGCGGGATGCGGTGGGCGAGCATGGACGCCCCGATGGCGGGTACCACGCCGGCCGCGGCGAACAGGACGCCGGTCCGCCAGCGGATGTTGCCGGTGCCGACGTGGCGGACGAGGGCGATGACGGAGGTGACGGTGACGACGACCAGACTGGTGGTCCCCGCGTCGGCGGGTGCGACGCCCAGGAGATACACCAGGGCCGGGACCGCGAGCACACCCCCGCCACCGCCGAGCGCGCCGAGAGCCAGGCCGACCACGGCTCCGCAGAGCAGGGCGAGAATCAGCACGCTCACGCCGGGACGCCACCCGGGGTCGTGTCGGCGGGGTACTCGACCTCACCGCGCCAGGCGGAGAAGCCGCCGCGCAGGTCGGTGGTGTCGAAGCCGCGGGCGCGCAGTACGGACGCGGCCACCGATGAGCGATTGCCGCTCGCGCAGAACACGGTCAGCGGCTGGTCGGCCGGCAGTTCGCCCAGGCGGCCGACCAGTTCGGGCAGCGGGATGAGGCGAGCGCCGGGGATGGTGCCGCTTTCACGCACTTCGCCCGGGCCACGCACGTCCAGCAGCTCGAAGCCGTCCGCGTCCTTGGCGAGCCGGTCATCGAGGCCGGTGGCCTCCACGCGCACGGCGGCGGTCAGGTATTCGGCGCCGACGGCGTCAACCGGGGTCGTCAAGGCGCCGAGGACGCGGTCGAAGCCGATGCGGGCGAGCCGGTTGCGGGCCTCGCGCGCGGTGGCCGGGTCGCCGCCCAGGATGATGCTGTCCTGGGCGTCGAGCACCTCGCCGGCGAGCTCGGCGAAGCGCCCGCCGAGGGGGACGTTGACCGCGCCGGGCAAGTGGGCGGAGGCGAACGACTCCGGGTCCCGCGTGTCCAGGACGATGGCGCCGCGCGTCCGGGCGTCGAGGAAGGCGGCCGGGTCGAGGGAGACGACGTGGGTGTTTTCGTCCAGGACTGGACGGGCCTGGCGATTGCGCACGGATGTGAACGCGAAGTAGGCGGGCGCGGCGGGCTGGCCTTCGGTCACAACGGAGACGAACTCGCCCTCGGTCATGTCGGCCAGGGCGTAGTTGTTCAGACGCTGGTTGCCGATCGTGCAGCTCAGCTCGGTCGAGAGGTTCTTGCCGCAAGCCGAGCCGGCCCCGTGCGCCGGGTAGACACGTGTGTCGTCGGGGAGAGTGAGCAGGCGCTCCCGGGTGGAGTGGTACAGCGCGCGAGCCATGTCCTCGGCGGACCGGCCGCGGGCGCTGAGCAGGTCGGGACGGCCGACGTCGCCGATGAACAGCGTGTCTCCGGTGAGGACACCGTGGGGGATGGCGTCGTCGGCATGTTCGCGCACGACGACGCAGATCGACTCGGGGGTGTGGCCAGGGGTATGCAGGATCTCCAGGTCGACCTCGCCGAGGCTGAGGTGCTCGCCGTCGTCCAGGGGGTCGGTGTCGAAGTCGAGCGTGCCGGCGGAGCCATAGGAGATGCGGGCGCCGGTGCGCTCGGCCAGCTCCAGGTGACCGGAGAGGAAGTCGGCGTGGATGTGGGTCTCGAGGACCCGCTCGATGGTCAGGCCGTGACGCTCGGCGGTGGAGATGTAGTCGTTGACATCGCGTTGCGGGTCGACCACGACGGCCCGGCCGGTGGTGCGGTCGCCGACGAGGTACGAGGCGTGGGAGAGGCAGTCTAGGTAGAACTGCACGAAGACCAGCGGTCCGGTGTGGTTCGTCATGACGGGCTCCTGATGATGAGCGGTGACGGTGCGCCGGGGCATCGGGCCCGGGGCGCGGGTGACGAGGTCGGGCGAGCCGTGCGCCGTCTGTGCAGCGCGGCGACGGCAAGGTGGCCAGAAGCAGGGTGGCGATGTACGCCGAGGCCGGGACCGCGGGTGCGACCCGCCGGTTCTCCGGCCGGTGCGGCGGTCGGGTTCCCGCTTTCGGGCGTCGGATCAAGCGAGCCCGCGGAGCATGAGGTTCCAGTAGAGGAACGGCAGGCCGCGCCGCTTGAGGTACCACATGTCGGTGCGTTCGCGGATGGTGTTGATCACCGGGATCGACGGGGTGGGCTGACCGCTGTAGTCGAACTCGGCGAGCAGCATCTTGTTGCGGGCCGTGGTCAGCGGGCATGAGGAGTAGCCGTGGTAGGCGGCGGTGGGTTCCCGGCCGTTCATCGAGGCGAGGAGATTCGCGACGACCACGGGCGCCTGCTTGCGCACGGCCGCGCCGGTCTTGGAGTTCGGGGACGATCCGACGTCTCCGAGGGCCCAGACATTGGGGTACCTGACATGTCGCATGGTGTGTTTGTCGATCTCGACGTAGCCGGCCGGGTCGTCTGCTCCGGCGAGCGGGCTGCGCTTGATCCATTCCGGGGCGCTCTGCGGTGGGACGAGGTGGGCCATGTCGTACGGCAGAGTCTTCCTGCCTCCGGTGCCCAGCTCGGTGACGACCACCTCGCGGGCCTCGGGACGCACCTCGGTGACTTCGCTTCCGTAGTGGACGTTGATGCCGTACCGGCGGACCACGTCATCGAGCACGCGCGCGAACTCCGGAACTCCGAAGATGGCGGCACCGGGTATCACGAGGTGGACGTCGATCTTGCCGAGGACACCCTGCTCCCGCCAGTAGTCGGCGGCGAGGTATGCGATCTTCTGCGGGGCACCGCCGCACTTGATGGCTCCCGTCGGCATGCTGAACACCGCGCTGCCCGAGCGGGTCCCGCGGATGAAGCGCCAGGTCGCGGGAGCAGTGTGCGGCAGGTAATTGCTCGACAGGCCGTCCTTGCCGAGCCCGGCCTCCAGGCCCGGCACCCGATCCCAGTCCAGCTGGATGCCGGGGCAGACCACCAGGTGGTCATAGGAGACGGTGCCGGTGTCATCCAGCGTCACCGCCTGGGCCTCGGGGTCGATGGAGACCGCGGCGCGGTGGATCCACCGCACGCCCTTCGGCATCACGGTCTCCTGCGGGCGGACACTCTCCTTCAGCGGCGCTCGTCCGCCGCCTACCAGCGTCCACAACGGTTGGTAGTAGTGGTGAAGGCTCGGGTCGAGCACTGCGACGTCCTTTTCACCGGCGCGGCGGAGCCGAGCCGCGACCGAGATACCTGCGGTCCCGCCGCCGATGATCACGGTCCGGTGGTGCTGCTTGGTCACCAAGAGAACCCTCCGATCAAATGTACGTACATTCACGTTAGGTGGCCCGGCACCGACAAGCAAGCCGCCTTTGGAAGAATCGCAGAAATTGTACGTACATTTAAGTCCGGCCTCAGCTGAGCGCCCCTCCGCCTCACGCGCGGCCGGGCCCCTCTTCTCCCTGGCCCGGGTGGCACGCCCCGCCCTGCAGCAAGGGTCTCCGCCGCAATCCAGTGCTCAGGCTTCCCAGCGGGAGACCTTCTCGCCGCCGAAGGCCATGTGTCCGTGGCCGAGCGCGGCAGCCGCTCGGCCACCGCCTTGGCGCAGGTGGCGAGGCTGCGGCCGCTGGAGGTCCGTACAGCCGCGAGCAGGCGCCGGGAGCGCACGCTCGTTGAACTGAACGTAGCGGCAAGGACACGGGGCTGGGCCCCGCTGACCTGCCCGGCGGGCGGGAGGCAGCGCCGAGGCAACACCTGTTCCCCTTCCTCTCACGGCCGTCCGGCCGTTTCCTTTGAGTCAGCGCCCGACCGGGACCGCCGACCGGCGGCTTGCGTCCGCGCATCTGGCCCTCCGGATCCCGGACCGGACGTCGCAGAACTGGCCGGTGTCCTGGCAGTGTGTTTTGACCTGACGGATGAAGGGGCGATGAATCGCTTGCTCGTGCTGAAGCGATCGGTGGTCTCGGGCAGGGCAAGCTTGCTGGAGCCGATGAAGGTGAGGTCGTCGGTCAGACCTCGCTCGGCGAACGTGCTGTAGACGCGGGAAAAGCCCATCCGGAACGGCAGCAGGCCACCCTCCCGGATGGACCTGCTGCAGCCGGCGCAGCGAAGTATCCAGGTGGACCTCCTGATGGAAGCCGAGGTGCGGCTGCCCGCCGCAGTGGTGGCTGAGGCCGAGCGGGCGGCAGATTTGCTAGGGCGCATGGCCGCGGGACGGCCCCGGGTACGTCGCGCTGCGGAACTGCCACACGGAGTTCGTCGAGCGTTACTGCCTTCAGCTCGTCAGGGTGAGGCTGGGTGGTCGAGGGCCAGGCCGGTGCCGGCTATGAAGCCGTCGAGGGTGTCTGGCCGGTACTGAAGGCGTTTGAGCCGGGTGCGTACGAGGACTTCGAGCCTGTCCAGGGCGACGACGGCGAGGTTTGCCAGGCTGCGTTTGACGTGCGCCCACACCCCCTCGACTTTCTCGCGCGCAACGACCTGCTGTTGCTGTTCCTGGTGTCCTCCGCCCTTCCACACACGGACGACTACGTCGCCGTGAGGGAACGGCACCGACCGCTACCCCGCGCCTCCGACCTCGTAGTCCCGGCTGACGCACCGTCGAGCGAGTGGCGGTTGCTCCTGTCGGGGCTGCTGGTCGAGAAGCGCTTCGTGGAGTGACAGATCCTGAGCCTGACTCTGTCGGGGACTGTCAGGTGCAGGACTGCTCGACTTCCACGCTTCCACGGTTCGAAGCCATCTGGGCGGTGTTCGTCCCGCTGCTCACCAATCCCTTCGGCGTCTACCTCGCACGGACCTTCGCCGAGGCGTCCGTACCCGACGAGGTACTTGAGGCGTCACGACTCGACGGGCCGGCGAACTGCGCACCTTCGTGAGGATCGCCCTGCCGGTGATGCTGCCCGGATTCGTCACCATCCTGCTGTTCCAGTTCGTCAGCATCTGGAACAACTTCTTCCTCCCTCTGGTGATGCTCACCGACCCCAAGCTGTTCCCCATGACCCTGGGGATCTACCAATGGGGCACCCGCGCACCCCAGTTCCCCGACTACAACCCCCTGGTCATCACCGGCTCCCTGCTCGCCGTGGTCCCCTTGATCGCGGCGTTCATCGTGCTGCAGCGTCAGTGGCGCAGCGGCCTGTCCGCCGGGAGCGTGAAGTGACCGCCTTCGTACGCAGGCCGACCGCGACGTACGGGCCCTCGCCGTGGCGCCTGACGGCGTCCTGTACGCCGTGGGCGGCGGCGCCGAGACGGCTCCCGCCCTGTGGGAGTGGGATCCCGCGACCCGCGAGGTCCGCAACGCGGGCACCCCGGGCCCCAAGGGCACCCTCGTGCGCGCCGTCGCGGCTACCGCAACGACCGTGTTCTTCGGTGCGGGCACCACCTTCAACGGCGGCGGCGACACCGGCAGGGCCACCCTCTACGCCTACGACCGGTCCGCCGGGACGTCAAGCCTCGTAGGTGACAAGAAGCCTGCCTACGTGACAACTAGGGACTGTTTCTCGGATCTCCTGACAGGACTGGGGTGTTGAGGTCAGGGTGGTGGGATGGGTCGTGGGGATCTGACGAATGCGGAGTGGGACCGGCTGGAGTCACTCCTGCCTCGTGGTGGTGGGCGCGGGGGTCGGTGGAGTGACCACCGTCGGGTGATCAACGGGGTTCTCTACCGAGTGCGGACGGGTGTCCAGTGGCGGGACCTGCCGGAGCGGTTTGGGCCGTGGGAGACCGTCTACAAACGGCATCGTCGCTGGTCAGCTGATGGAACCTGGAAGATGCTGCTGTCTCGCATCCAGGCCGCCGAGGATGCCGCGGGCCGGATCGACTGGGATGTGTCCGTGGACTCGACCGCCGTGCGAGCCCACCAGCACGCTGCCGGCGCGCGGAAGGCGTCGGCGGCCGAGGGTCCTCAAAAGGGGAACGTTCGGGGGACGAACCAGGTCGACCCGGTGCTGCGGAAACTGGCCGTCCGGCTGGAGGAGGTGGTCGGATCGGCGAATGCCCGGGACGCTCCCGAGGCGGATTCACCACCAAGATCCACCTCGCCGCCGAGGGACGATGCCGCCCCCTCGCCTTCGTCCTGACACCCGGCCACTACGGCGACGGCCCCCAGCTCGAGGCCGTGCTGGAGGAGATCTCCGTGCCCCGCAGCGGAGTCGGGCGGCCCCGCACCCGACCAGATCACGTCCTGGCGGACAAGGCCTACACGTCCCGAAGAAACCGTCGCCACCTGCGACGACGCGGCATTAAGCACACCATCCCCGAACGCCTCGACCAGCAGAAACACCGGCAGAATCGGGGCTCCCGAGGCGGCCGGCCCACCGGCTTCGACAGCGAGCGCTACAAGAAACGCAACACCGTCGAACGGGCCATCAACCGGCTGAAGGGCTTCCGAGCGGTCGCCACCCGCTACGAGAAACGCGCCTACATCTACCTTGGCACCGTCACCCTCGCGGCCCTCGCGATCTGGCTCCGAACATGATCCAAGAAACAGTGCCTAGTAGTGCTTGGTCATGTTGGTGCGGGGTCTGGCATGTTGCGGTGACAGGTGGGGCAGGCGCCGGTCCAGATCGCGAGGAGTATCTGCAGCTCGTGGACGACTCGGTAGAGGCTCAGGCCGACGCCGTCTCTTTTGGGGATCGGCTCAGTCGCTGCAGGGTGCAGAAGGCGTGGGCGACCGAGACGAGGGTGACGTGGTGGTGCCAGCCTGGCCAGGTTCGGCCTTCGAAGTGGGCCAGGCCCAGGGCCTGTTTCATCTCGCGGTAGTCGTTCTCGATGCGCCAGCGGAGCTTCGCGGTGCGCACGAGGACGGGCAACGGGGTGGTTGCGGGCAGGTTGGAGAGCCAGAACTGCACGGGCTCGTCCTGGTCGGCGGGCCATTCGGCCAGCAACCAGCGGACCGGAAGCTCGGTGGCGGCCGTGGCCTTGCGGATCTCGCGTCCGGCGGGCCGGATCCGCAGGGCCACGAAGCGCGAGTACATGCGTTTGTGCCCGCTGCGGCCACTGCCCGGCCGTGATCCCTCCCTCCACTGCACCGGCCGCGCGGAAGACTTTCCGGCCGCGATGACCAGGCTCTTCACCCTCCGGGCCGGCTCGGGGTAGGCAGGAACCGGCCGTCTGCCCCGGCCTGTGCAGGCCGGGGCAGACGGCTGTGCGTCCTCGGGCTGTGCGGTGGTCGAGGTCGAGATGCCCACCACGTAATCGAGACCGCGTTCTTCCAGGCCGAGCCGGAAGGCGGCGGTGTCACCGTAGCCGCCGTCGGCGATGACCTGGGGCACCTCGATGCCCCAGGACCGCGTCTCGTCGATCATGTCGAGGGCCAGCTGCCACTTCTCGACATGGCCCACCTGGGCAGGGATGGCGCACTTGCCACGGCGGGCCACTTTGGCCTGATCGGCCTTCGGCGAGGCGGGATCCCAGCTCCCGGGCAGGAACAGACGCCAGTTCACCGCCGCCGAGGCGCCGTTGGAAGCCAGGTGCAGCGACACCCCGGCCTGGCAGTTGGTGACCTTGCCCGCAGTGCCGGTGTACTGCCGGGTCACACACGCCGACGCATCCCCGTCCTTGAGGAACCCGGTGTCATCGATGATCAACGCGGTGGGCTTGACGACCGGCTGCATACGCCAGGCCAGACGGGCCCGCACATGCGCCGCATCCCACGGGCTGGAGGTGATGAAGTGGGCCAGCGCCTGCCGGTTCCCGTCTTCGCCCAGGCGGGCGGCCATCGGTTCCACCGACTTGCGCCCGCCGTCCAGCAGCAGGCCCCGCAGATAGACCCCACCCCACCGACGCTGATCCGCTCGCGCGAACGGCTCGAACATCTCCGCCGCGAAGTCCTCCAGATCACACCGGACCGCAGCCAACTCCCCACTCAGCACGTCCTGTCAACGACACGACCCATCAAGAAGACACGCCATCGCAGACCGCACATGACCAAGCACTACTAGCGATCAGGCCAGTTGAGACGATCTCTAATGAGCGGCGTCGCCCCGGGTGCTCCGGGAACAGGCACCACACCTGTCACACCAACCACGAAATTGCGCACCCGCGCACTCTGCCGTCACGGCAGGGGTAGTACGTCCACCACTCGATGAAAGGGAGACCATGAGCTCTTGGATGATGCGGGCCCGTGTGCGGGTCGTGGCGGACGTAGCGGCCAGCAACCCGTACACCCGCCCTCGGGTCTACCGGGCCGGTGACGAACTGGAGATGCTCCTGCGAGGCATCCCCGGCGAGCCTATGGCCTCCGCACAGTGGTGGTCCAGCGCGGACGTGAACGGCGCGTACATCCTCCCCTTCGAAGCGGTGGCTGTTCTGGAACCCCTCGGCCCGACCTGGGTCAAATGCGGCTGGTGCGAAGCAGGTGGGCGGATCGAGCGGGATGATGACGGGCTGGCCTACGTGGACGTGGGAAGCCGGATTGCCCAGCGGCGGCGGGCCGCCAAGGTCGCGACACGGGAAGACCGAGCCTGACCCGATTGTCGGTCCCGGCCCGTACGGTTGAAACCGTCCCCATTCGCGCTTCATGGCTGCAGCGCTACTCGGACGCCCCGCCCGAACATCCCCCGGGCGGGGCCTCACCTCTGGCCTGTTCAATCCCTGCCAGAAGCAGGGGCTTTGGCGGTTCAATGGCTCCATAGGTCATGAAATGCCACGGGGGGGCGGAAGAGTTCGGGTACCAGGTCACGTCACGGCCCGCTGCTGAACTGACAGCAACTGTGCGACCGGAGACAGAGCAAGCACTCAAGGCAGCAAAGGCGGCCTTGGCCGCCGTTTCTTTTGGCTACGCAGGTCCCGCGTTCTTTTTCATCATGTGTTTCGTCATCGCCAGCCTCAGCCCGGATCCACCGGCTTGATGCCTGTGGATAGCTTCTCCGAAAACGAGGAAGTGCCTTGTGACCTGCGATGATGGGAGTTCTTCACGCTTCCAGCACGCACGATCAGCAAGGCACTTCCGAGATGCAATCTTCCCATGCCGCAGCGAGGGTCTCCGCACGGTTTGATGATCCGAATCTGGTCGGGTACGGCGGGCTGGCCCCGGTGGTGCGGCTGGCCGAGCGGTGCGGACTGCCCGCACTCGTCGACGAGCACGTCCGGCTGCCGGCCTCGAAGGACGGCACCGGGGCCTTCCCCGCGGCGAAGCTGATGTCGCTGGTCGGCGGCATGGTCGCCGGGGCGGACAGCATCGATGACATGGACCGGCTGCGGCACGGTGGGCTGCCGCGGCTGTTCAGCGGGGTGCGGGCGCCGTCCACGCTGGGCTCGTACCTGCGCTCCTTCAGCCACGGACACGTGAAGCAACTGCACGCGGTGGCCCGCCGGTTCCTGCCCGAACTGGCCGCGCACACCCCGCTGCTGCCCGGCGCCGACCAGGTGGCCTACGTGGACATCGACGACACGATCCGCCAAACGTACGGCTACTCCAAGCAGGGAGCCGGCTACGGATACAGCAAGGTCAAGGGCTTGAACGCGCTGCTCGGGATCGTCTCCACCCCGCTGGCCGCTCCGGTGATCGCCGCCACCCGCCTGCGCAAGGGACCGTCCAACTCCGCTCGAGGTGCGGCTGCGTTCGTCGCCGAATCGATCCGCACCGCGCAAGCGTGCGGCGCGAGCGGCCTGCTGGTCGTGCGGGCCGACTCCGCGTTCTACGGCGCCGATGTCGTGAACGCCTGCCGGGCCCTGGGCGTCCGGTTCTCGGTCACGTGCGGATGAACGCCTCGGTCAAGGACGCGATCGCGGGCATCGACGAAGCCGCGTGGAAGGCGATCAAGTACCCCAAGGCGGTGTGGGACGAGGAGGGGCAATGCTGGATCTCGGACGCCGAGATAGCCGAGACCACCTACGCCGCCTTCACCTCCAAGCCGAAGAAGCAGCAGGTCACCGCCCGTCTGATCGTGCGCCGCGTCAAACGGCTCAACTCCCGGGCGGTGCCCGAGGGGCAGGGCACGCTCTTCGCTACCTGGCGCTATCACGCCGCGTTCACCGACTCTCCGCTCTCCCTCTTCGATACCGAACGTGATCACAGGCGGCACGCTGTCGTGGAACAGGTGATCGCGGACTTGAAGAACGGCCCGTTCGCCCACGCCCCCTCCGGGCACTTCCAGGCGAACGCCGCCTGGTTCGCGCTGGCCGCTCTCGCGCACAATCTGACCCGCGCCGCCGGCGCCCTGGCGTCCGCCTTCCACGCCAAGGCCACCACCGCAACGATCCGCGACCACCTGATCAACGTGCCGGCCCGCCTGGCCCGTTCGGCCCGGCGCCTCATCCTCCACCTGTCCGAACACTGGCCCTGGGCCAACGACTTCAACCACCTCTTCGACCTGGTGCACGCGCCACCACCCACCACCTGAGAAGCCCTGGCCACCCCGCCCGCAAGGGCCCGAGACCGCCGAACACGTGGAAGAGCTGGACAGACCAGCGGGTACTCCCTGCCCGAACGGCCAGATCATCTCGCCGACCGCCAGGACAACCCCGAAACGATCACTCCGAAATCAAGCCGGTGGATCCAGGCTGAAACGGTCCAGCCACCCCACCGCATGACCCCGGTTATCCGGGCGGATGAACGCCGGTGCGCTGAACAGACCCGAAGTCGCTCACACCCACCGGCAGTAAGTGTTATCGCTCCTGGCAGCCCTTCCCATCATCCAGTACTGCCACCCAGCGGAACGAAGCCGGTCCGGGGTCTCGGCCATGGCCCGCGGGTATGCAAGTGCCACATATCACTTGCGGGCGACGAACCCCCACTGATCGACGGGCTCAGCACCATCTTCGCTCCGGCTCGGACGCCACAGGGAGATGGACCCGAATCCCGGGTCGACCAGTTCCATCCCGTCGGCGCTAGCAAGGATCTCCTCAGGCTGGCGCACCAGGTAGGGCGGAGTGTCTCCGGCCGCGTAGGCTTCCTGGGCCGCCAGCGTCTGTGGTGTGGCGATCGTGTCGCAGAGCACCAGATAACTTCCGGCTACGGTGCCGGTCATGTATCGGCGCATGAGGTCGATGCCGGACTGGGGATCGACATGTCCCAGCGTGGACAGGACCATGACGGCTACCGGCTGAGACATGTCCAGAGTCTGTCCGGCTTCGTGGAGTACTTGTTCAGCTTCCAGCATGTCCGCGTGCACGTAATTCGTCATGCCGTCCGGTGCGCTCGTCAAGAGGGCGCGGGCGTGGGCCAGGACCAGCGGGTCGTTGTCGACGTAGACGATGCGTGCCTTCGGCTGGATGCTCTGGGCGACCTCGTGGGTGCTGTTCTGGACGGGGAGCCCGGTTCCGATGTCGAGAAACTGCGTGATTCCCGCCTCGTCGGCCAGGTAACGCACCGCACGCGCTTGGAAGGCCCGTGACGCACGGGCAAGGTCCCGGGTCTGGGGATAGCTCGCGATAACCTGGTCTCCCAGTTCCTGGTCGACCGGATAGTGGTCCTTGCCTCCGATCCAGTAGTTCCACACGCGGGCCGAGTGCGGTACGCCGCTGCGGATCTGGGCCTCGAGCTCTGTCTGCTCAGTCATTTCGCTTCTCGTCTCGTAGTGTCTGAAGGGCAGCCTTGGTCCTCGGCATCATGCCAGGCCCGCCCACGTGTCAGCTCGGAACGTGCCCTTCACGTCGGGGGCGACGTTGGTGGCGTCCACCTTGGCTTGCAGGGCGTACACGATCGTCTTGTGCCGCTCAGGTCGACGAAAGAGACCGTCTTATCCGAAGATTGCCGCTTTTTTCAAAGGGTGATCTCGTAGATGGCGGTGAAGCCCTTGCGGAAATCCTCTGGTCAACTGCTCCGACGAGCCTGGCATCAACCATGTCGGCTTCTGTCTCCCGCCAAGGGGCTCTGATGAGTTGAGGTTGATCCCCGGGGGTGGACACCGGGTTTCACGCGACGAGTGACAGCGTACGTGACGTGATCAAATGCCGTTCGTACTCAACTGGCGAGAGATAGCCGAGGGCTGAGTGACGGCGGCGCCGGTTGTAGTACGACAGCCACCTGAACAGCTCCAGCCGTGTCTGCGGCTTCGAGGTCCAGCGCCTTCCGTGCAGCAACTCGCGCTTGGGGCCCTGGAAGAACGATTCGGCGAGGGCGTTGTCATAACTTGAGCCGCCGCTGCCCATGATGCGGCGGATGCCGTGCCGACGGCAGACCTCGGCGAAGGCGGCCGATCCATATTGCGCGCCCCTGTCCGTGTGAAAGACGACGCCGTGGACCTGCCCGCCGCGGGCGGCCACGGCCATCTCGATCGCGTCGGTGACCAGCGAGGTGCGCATGCGGTCCGCGATCGACCAGCCGATCACGCGCCGCGAGCAGATATCGATGACCGTGGCGAGATACAGCCAGGTCGAGCCGACGGCGACGTATGTCATGTCGCCGCACCACTTGGTGTTGAGCATGTCCGCCGTGAAGTCACGCATCACCAGGTCCGGCACAGGCGGGGCCGTCTTGTCCTGAATGGTCGTACGCTTCTTGCGCCGCAGGTGCCGTCCGGCAATGCGGTTGATCCTCATCAGTCTGCTCACGCGCTCGCGGTTGATCTTTCTCCCGCGGGAGCGAAGTTCGGCATGGACGCGCGGGGCGCCATAGGCGCCCTGGTGGTCGGCATGGATCTGTCGGATCTGCGACATTGTTCGCTCTTCCTCGACGGCTCGTTCGGCGCGGGCGTCTGCAGTGGCCCGGTGCTGGTAGCCAGCAGGAGCGGGAGACGCCCAGAACCCGGCAGATCCGCTTCACGCCGAAGTCGGCACGGTTCTCTGAGATGAAGTCCCAGCGGCGGGGGCTCACTTCACCTCCCGGGCAAAATAGGCGGCTGCCCTGCGCAGGATCTCGCGCTCCAGCTGCCACTCCTTCTCCGCCTTCAGCAGCCGGGCTTTCTCCGCCCGCAACCGGGCCAGTTCCTCAGCCGGACTCCCCCGGCCTCGCGACGCTCGGGCAGTGCCTGCGACTCGTTTTCCTTGCGGACCCACGTCCGCAGCGACTCGGCGGTGATACCGAGGTCCGCCGCCACCGCCGCGTATGTGCGCTTGCCGCCCGCGGCGCGGTAGAGCGCAATCGCGTCCTTCCTGAACTCCTCCGGATACGGAGACTTGCGTCCCACCTGTACATCCCTCCCTGGACATCAAGAACCATTGTCAGGGTGTCCACTCCAAAGGATCAGCCTCCATCCCCCCGGTCGACCTGGATGTACAGACGCTCGTGCTGGAAGACCTTCGGCTCCGCCGCTTCCGCCTCAGACCACCCTCCGGTCGGCGAGCGCGGCCACATCGGTGAAGTACGCGCGGAACAACGGCTCGTCACCGGGCGGTACCCGGAACGCGGGCGAGGTGCTGTACCAGAAGGCAGCCTGGTCGGTGCCGTAGAGCACGGCGTTCGGATCGCGTACGGTGCCAATGAACAACTGGCCAGGCCGGGCAGGCTTCTTGTAGTGCACCAGTGCCCCGAGCCACCGCAGCGGCACCCGGAGCTCGGATCTGCCCATGGTGAACAGTTCGAACACTCCCCGGTCCACACGCAGATGCAGGTTCTCGTAGTCGAACGTCAGCGGTTCCATGACGGGAAGATAGCCCGGCTCCCGAGTCACAGCGCGATCACCCCCACCACGGCCGCCGCCGCCACGACCAGCACACCCACCACGTTGACGGCCATGTCCCGCTTCCAGGAGCGGCGTTCGGCCTCGACGTCCAGGACGAAGAGGGCCGGGTCGTCGGGGTCGTAGTGGATCGTGAGGTCCAGGCCCCGTGATCCGGCGGTGTCCGGTATTCCGGGCTCGCAGTAGGCCGTGACCTCCCTGCTGTCGAGGGTGGTGAAGGTGACGACCGGCATCAGGTTGGTCAGGGTGTGGCCGTCGTTGGAGTCGACGGTGACGCTCTTGAGGACGGCGACGACACGGCCGGGTACGGCAACCATGGCGGCCAGTTGGTCGATACGGCGGTTCCTGTCGCGGATGTTGCCGGGCAGATGGTACAGGCCGGAAAGGGCCCAGGGCCCGCAGAGGCCGAGCAGCGCCCACGGCCAGCCCAAGTCGATCGCGGCGACGGCGACCAGACCGGCGTAGACGAGGAAGAGCGCGAAGTTCGCCCAGCCGAGGCCGCGCCCGCCTTCGGAGAGGTGGTTGGCGAACCGGAAGGCGTGGGGTCTGCCGCGCGGATAGTGGACCCCGATCTCCCGGCCCGTCCAGGCCACGCTGATCCTCTCGCCGCGCTCACCCTCGTTGGTGACGGTGAACTCCTGCCCGGTGGACGGGTCCTGGAAGGAGACGACCACGGCTATCCCGTCGCTCGGGGAGCTTCCGTGCCGGGGCTCGTCCACCCGCTCGATCCGTCCCGTCGCCCGGACCGTCCGCTGCACCCGGGTCATCCCGGCCAGCGACCTCCCGTATCCGACCAGCGCCCACGCGCCGAACACCCCGCACCACAGCGCCGGATACACATGCCAGTCCATGGATCAGCCTCCTGCCGAGACGCGCCGTACGACCTTGCCCTGCCCGTCCGCCTCCAGATAGGCGGTGCCTTCGGAGCCGGTCACGGAGACCCTGAGGGCCACCCTGCCGGTGAGGCGGTCGGCGGTGAGCTGCCAGGTGCGCGGGGAGCCGATGCCGAGCGTGGTCGTGGCCTCCTTCACCAGGGCGGGAACACGGTCGTACGGCGGGGAATCCAGGTCGAGTCGGGAGGCCGCCTGGGTGCCGGTGGGGGCGAAGACGACCGTCAGCAGGCGTTCCTGTACGACGACGGTGAGCACCCGCTGCTTGTCCTCGCCCTTGGCGAGCGCGGCGACGGAACGGCCCAACCTGCCCTCGTCCAGGAAGGATTGACCGGGGCCGAGGGCCACCGTGCCGGACGCCGACGACACGGTGGTCGTGGACGACGGGGAGGTGCTGGAGGAGGAGACCGACGGCCGCGCGGTATCGGTGTCGTCCTGGTCGAACAGGTCCGCGCGGAACAACAGGACGACCAGGGCCGCGCCGAGCAGCAGACCGAGGAACCCGACCAGGGTGGCACCGCAGCCTTCCAAGGGGTCGCTCGCCCGGGCCGGTCCGGGTGCCGAGTCGAGGCGGGCCGAGGCGGCCCGTTCCTCCCAGTCCGGTGTCGGTCGTTTGACGATCCTCACCTTCAGCGGCCGGTCCGGCGGGTACTGGGCGACCAGGATGCCGCGCGGCCGGTAGTCGGGCAGGTCGGCGAGGTTGATGTCCTGCGTGAACTCGACGCGGTACGCCGGTGCGTCGTCCGGTGCGACTGTGAGGTCGAACTTCACCGGTATGTCGCTCGTCTCACCCCCGACGGCCTCCAGGCCCTCGATCATCGCGAGGGCCAGGTGCGGCGGGATCGCCGCTTCCCGGGCGCGCCTCGGCATGCCGGCGAGGTAGCGGATCAGGACGTAGACCGCGAGCAAGCACGCTCCCCCGACAATCAGCGGCTCGTTCTCAATGACGATCCCGACGACGCCGGCCGCCAGGGACGCCCCCGTCACGCCGCCCGTGAGGAACCCCCGGGCAAGCGCGACGGGCCTGTTGTGCGTGGGCGGCGGCGCGGCGCTCGTGGTGATCGTCATACGGGCGATTGTGCTGGGTTCAGGCGACGTCCGGTAGACCTCTCTCGCCAAGGGCGTTCGGCGGTCCTGCCGATACCGATGCCGTACGACCGAAGGGTGTTCGCGTTGTCGAGCAAGTCGAGGAACACGTCCGCCGCCGTACGGACGGTCAGCGCCTTCCCGACCACCCGCTTCCAGCGCTGGACCGACCCCCAGGTGGCCGCCGCCGGCTCCCTGCTCCGCGCCTTCCACGACGCCACCCGCGGCAGCCGCCTGACCGGCCGGCACCCCGTGGTCTGCCACCACGACCCGGGGCCGAACAACACGGTCTTCGCAGACGACATCCCGGTCGCCTTCATCGACTTCGACACCGCTGCCCCCGGCGATCCCCTCGAAGACCTCGGCTACACGGCCTGGACCTGGTGCATCTCCTCCAAGCCCGACGCCCCGCCCGCTACCGTCCAGGCCGCACAGCTACGCATCCTCGCCGACGTGTACGGGCTCGACGCCACCTCCCGCTCCAGCCTCATCGATGCCGCGCTCGACCGCCAGACCCGCAACGCCCAGTGCTGGCGCAGCCACCTCGCGCGCCCGTCCCCACGTGTCGCCGATGACCACGAGATCACCGGCCGAATCCGGTGGTCCGAGCGGGAACACGCCTACACCTCGGCCAACCGCGCGACCTTCGACGCAGCCCTGCACTGACACCCACCCGATCCACCCGCCTACCCGATCAGCAGGCCCTTCAGTGCCTGACGCTGTCGAGGATCTTGAAATCTGGAGCTGCCGATCACGACGGGCATGGCGAGTCACGCCGGCATCACAGACCACGAACGATGCGTTCGCCCAACGGTCACCAGGACGATGGCAGGTTCTTCACAGGGCGCACAACCTGAAGCCGACCCCTCTGAGCGGGTAAAACGCACCGCCTAAGGCTTGTCCCGCAATTGATCTCGGAGTGGCCAGGCGCGATGCTGTCCCAGTTCGGTCCGTTCGCCTATCCGGCGAGGACGAGGTTGTGCAGGCGGGCAATGCCGGCCATGGCGTGGTGGACGCCGTCTCCTCTCAGGCGGCAGTCGCGCAGAATCTTCCAGGTCTTCATGCGGGCGAAGGCGTGCTCGACGCGGGCCCGGACCTGTTTGTGTGAACGGTTGTGCTCCTGCTTCCAGTCGGGCAGGTCCTCGCCTTTGCGTCGCCGGTGGGGCATGACGAGTCCGGTGCCCGGATAGCCCCCGTCAGCGATCGTCGTGGTGGTGCCGACGGCGGCCTTGGCACCGGATTCCTCCCATGCCTTGCAGTCGTTGCGGTTGCCGGGCAGAGGCTGGCCAACCAGGACGACGAGCCGGGTGTCGGCGTCGATGACGACCTGGTGATTGGTTGAGTACCGGTAGTTCTTGGACTGCTCAGCCACTGTGTGGTCCCGGGTGGGCACCAAGGTGCCGTCCACGATGAGCACGGTGTCCTTCCGGAACCGCTTGCGCGGCTGGAGTGCGAGCAACGGGCCGAGATGGTCGATGATGCGGTCTGCCGCCGACTTCGACACCCCGAACAGCGGGGCAAGCTGGCGCATCGTCAAGTTCGTGCGCCAGTACACCGCGATCAACAACGCTCGGTCTTCCAGCGGAAGACCCCATGGACGCCCCTTGCGGATCGCGTCCGCTCCGTCGCGCCGAAGCGCGGTCACCAACTTGGCGAACTGGCGCGGGCTCAGCCCGGTGAACGGGCCTATCCAAGACGGCTCTGACGCCGTGATCACACCAGCCACGTCATGATCATTCCATCCCGTCCCGACCGGATGGAAGAGCCGTCAAACCTCTGGGATGAAGGACGGCTCGATACCCATCGCAGCGACGCCCTCACGCACAGAGCGGTCGAACTCCTTGATCTCCGCCACGAGAACATCCCAGACGATGGGCGAGGTCCAGCAGTCGGGCTGGAAGTCGGAGCCGACTCGCCAACCTCCATCAGAGCCCACGATGCGGATCAGTCCCGCATCCGCTTGCATCGAGTCGAACCTGAAACCCTCCTGGCCGGCGAGCGGACTCTGGAGCCAGCGCGCCAGGTGGTAAGCAAGCTCGGCCACGGGAAACGCTTCCTCGGACCACACCGCCCTCCCCTCTTCCCAGATGGACAGCTCTGCCTCTATGTCGAGGAGAAGCAGCTCCAGGGGAGCCTCGTGTGTGGCGAGACCGCGCCGCGGCAGATCCGACAGTCCAAAGCTCCGGCAGACGAACCTCACCGCTCGGCCTCCATGAAATCCGAGGCCCGCTACACCTCCAGGCCATGCAAATGCGGACAACCGTACCAAGTCATGCCGGTCACCCTGCCTGGCACACCATTTGCGGGACAAGCCTTAATCGACATGCCCGTCCTTTTCGGCAGCTCCAGATTTCAAGATCTCCGACAGTGTCAGGTACTAACGAAGGCCCACCGCAGCCCGGTGCCGTCGCTTATCGTGCGCCTGGCTCCCCCTGCTTGCCCAGAGAGCTCTTCCTCCAGAACGTGAAGGAGAACACTTTCTGCTCGTGCTTGGTCTGCTCGTATTTGAGGGCGCCCTTGGACCCCGACCGGCTCGCGGCTCGGCGGGCCAACCGGTCGGCATCGTGTGTCAGACTCGCTTGTGCGAGCGAGATCACCAGCATCTCCTGCTGCTCTGTGGTCCAGGTTTCCGTCACGGCGGCGAAGAGTTGATCGATGACGTCCGTGGCACGCGGGTGCGTCGGGTGATCGCTTTTGTGCAATTGCCTCAGAAGCAGCACGAGTTCGGCGCTGTCGCCGTTGCTGATGCAGCCTCACGCCACGGCGTCGACAGCGCGCAGCCGCTGAGCAGCGGCCAGGGCGAGCAGCAGCGGCGCCATGTCCTGCCCAGGTACCGCGCACGCTCGGGCATACAGGCCGGCTTCCTGTACGACGGCGGAACCCGACTGGTCCAGCACCCGCAGGAACTGCCCCGCGTGACCGGTGGGCTTGTCCGTCAGAGTCTGCTGGAACACCGCCTCGGCCAGCGACAGCAGTTCACTGCTCTCCAGACAGGTCAGCAGATGCGCGGCTCGCTCGGGACTACCCGTGGCGGTGACCATCCGCAACACGGCCTCCGCACCGGGGTAGGCCTCGTCCGGATACCGCAGGAGGAACCGTGTCGCGACCGCGGAGTGGCGCATAGAGCCGATCAATGCCTGGGCAGCCTGCGGAAGATGGTCCGTACTGTACAGACCGGCGATCATGGTGGCCATGGCGTCGGCCGGCCAACGGCTCACCGCCCGGTCCACGACCACGGCGGCGGAGTCGCTGCGCCTCCCCTGTACCAGCACACGTACCAACGCCAGTACATGCGAGACGCTCCGGTCCTGTGTCGCACAGAGGATCAGGTCAGCTTCCCCGGCCGTTCCCCGGGCGGTGAAGCACTCAATCACATTGACGACGTCCTTCGCCGCACACCGTTCGGCGACCGCGAGGGCAGTGCCTCAGCATGCTTGTGCCGGCCCGCTGCGCGCAGGGCGATGGTGAGTTCCGCCGAAATGCGCGGGTTGAGGGAAGCGGTCAACGCCCTCACCTCGCCCGTACCGTTCACGCCGACTTCCGTCGCCAGTAACAGATCCGGACCGGCCGCCCACGAGGTCAAACTGCCGTCGGAAATCGCCGAGCCCCTCACCACGGAAAGCCAGATCCCGGTGGCCGCGGCAACGAACACAGAACGCCGCGCCGCAGATCGCAGCGACCGCTGTAATTCCGGCGCAGCGGGACGGCGGCAACGCGGACAGCCCGTTGCTGTCGGCAGCTTCGCTGGAGGAGATCCTGCGCGCGGTGCGCGAGGTCCTGGCCGAAGAGCTCGCCTCGCTGCGGTCCGCGCTGGAGAAGCAGCCGCCCGCTCTGCTGGCCGGCGTCCGTGCCGACGTACGGGCACAGCTGGACGGGGTGACGAGTGTGCTGCGCGAGCAACTGGAGGCGGCAGGGAAGGAAACGCGTACCGAGCTGACCTCTCTTCGCGAGGAGACGGCTGCTCTGCGGGCCGAACTGGAGCAGAACGCGGCCAAGGAAGCGGAGGCAGGAGGTGACTGGGGAGCACAGCGCGCTGCTGCGGGAGGCGGCCCGGGTCTCGTCCCCGACCGTGCTCTGTCATCGGGACGTGTGGGAGTTCCTCACGGCGCACGCCGGGCGGCAGCCACACTTCCGGGTGCCGGCGCAGGTCCTGGACAAGGGCGAGGAACGTGTCCGCGCTGCGCTGTCCGGACGGTCGCTCATCGCGTTGCCGATTGCCCTGCACTCGGTCGAGGAAACCGCGGCCGACGGGGACGGCGACCAGGAGTTGGCCACCGTGCTCTACAAGCGGGTCGCGGAAAGCCTGTCCGGACTCGCCGTGACAGGCAGACCGGTCACCATCACCATGGACGACCGCACGCCCTCCGGTGAACTGGACACCCCGGATGAGGCACAGACCAACACAACCGGCGAACAGGCCGATGCCGAGGGCGGTGACAAGAAGGAGTAGCCGCAAGCCTGGAACACAGCGTGGGGGCCCGCACGGACGAGTAGTCCGTGCGGGCCCTCACAGCGTCCTGAGTCATTGACGCCCTGGCGAGCCGGGGCCACTGACAACGGGGCATGGGCACAGACACCCTGCCCGCAGCGCAGGCCCCGGTCGCCGCGGCCTGGCGGCGGCGCCGATGTTGTACGCGTACAGCATTAGGAGCGCTCGCCTTCCTGTCCTCGCCGGACTGTGAGTACGGCACGACATCCTTCGCCTGCGGCATCGTGGGTTCGCAGGCTCAGTCGAGCAGGTCGTACTCTCCGGGCGTCCAGTCGGCAAAGAGAGTAAGCGCCTTCTCCTTCTCTGCCCGTTCGGGCGTGGTCCCAGTGGCCGGCCACCAGTTCTCGACGTGGTGGGCGTCGACGAGGACGGATTCACGGTACCCGCCGAAGTCGCCGGGGTCTTCGGCGACACCGATGTGAATGGGTGTGTCGTCGGGCAGGTCCTTGAGCGCTGCACGGAGCTGCGCAGCGTTCCATACCTGCGGCGCGTGGTCAAAGACGTCGGTCATGGGCACAGAGTGCCGAATCAGGTGGCGTTGCTGGTGGAGACACGGCTGCACCCCGGGCCAGAACGCTGATCCGGGGTACAGGGGACCGGGGTGAAAAGCTGATCACCGGTGGTGAAACAGGCCCAGCCGGTGGGCACCGTACCGGGCGGCCGCGAGGTCGGTCCGCGTCGGGGAGGGGCCAGCCTCTCGGGCCAACGGTGTCGACTCTCGCCAATTCGGGGCAGGCGATATCCGTCACCAAGGCCACGTCTCCTCGCCGTGGTCCTGGTCGTACCACCGCTGCACCTGCACTGACTGCAGCCGCCACACCTGCGCCAGTGTTCCCCAGCTGCAGGTCCTACGCGTCGGCTGCGGCCGGGTCGAGGGAGTCGACATCCTCCATGAAGCTCAGCATCCGGGCGTTGACCACGTCGGGATGGTCGATCTGCGGTCCGTGGCCCGTCGCGGCGATGATCTCGGCACGGGCCCCGGGGATCAGGCGCGGCACCCGCTCCAACTGCCGTTGCGGGTGTACCAGAAGGCTGCGCTTGCCCATGATGACGTAGAGCGGGGTCCGGATGGAGCGCAGCGCGTCCTCGGCCAGCGGCAGCGGGGCGGGGCGGCGGATCCTGAAGGCCCGGGCGCCCACCTGGACCCACTTCCGCAACTCGGGAACGGCGATGACCGGCTGCTCCAGCCAGGAAGCGAGGCGGGGGCGCAGCGCCTTGGGGGCGAAGCTGGCGAAGAGGCTCACGAAGACCCAGGCGAAGAAGCGCAGGCCTACCTTCTCCAGGCCGCCGGGGTCGAGGGCGGTGACCGAGGCGAGCCGTCCGGGTCGGCGGTGCGCCTGGTTGAGCACCAGCCAGCCGCCATATGAGGAGCCGACGAGGTGGACCCGGTCCAGGCCGAGCGCGTCGAGGGCCTCGTCCATCCACTGGGCGGCACGCTCGGGCTGCCACATGGGCTCGCGGTGGACGCTGCGCCCGGCGTCGCCTGGGGTGTCGAGCGCGTAGACGGGCCGTTCACCGCTGAGCGCGGGGGTGTTGGGGTACCACATCGCCGAGCAGTAGCCCGCGCCGTGTATCAGGACGACCGGCGTGCGGGATTCGGCGGCGGGGTCCGAGGGGCCGTACCGGTAGACGTGCGTGGTGCCGAAGCTCGTCTCGACGTCCGTCTCGGAACGAACGGGTGCGCCCATTGCGTAGAGGACGTCGCTGGCAACGAAGTAGCGGTCGCGCAGGGTGTCGTTGACGTAGCGGCCGACGTCGCGGCGCACACGGGTCGTGTTCTCGGGCACGGGGCACCTCCGGGAAGATCCGTTTTCGTAATACGACCGTACCATGATGGTGGTACGGCGGTACCATGAGGGTGTCCGGAGAGAACGGGCGGCGAACCCCACCACCGACGGGCGGAGACACCGGCACATGCCAAAGCGCGTGGATCACGAGGAGCGGCGCACCCAGATCGCCGATGCGCTCATCCGGGTCGTGGGGCGGCAAGGACTGCACGCCGTCGGCATGCGTGACGTGGCCGCGGAGGCTGGAGTGTCACTCCGGCTCGTGCAGTACTACTTCGAGACCAAGGAGAAGCTGCTCTTCTACGGGGTCCAGCACCTGACCGATCGCTTCACCGCACGGGTGGGCACCTGCCTGGCTGCCGCCGGCTCGGACCCGGGCCCCGACCATCGAGGCGATCCTCCTGGCGTCCCTCCCCACCGACGAGGAGAGCCGCACCTTCCACCTCCTCCACAGCTCCTACTCGATCCTGTCCGTAACGGATGAGGCGCTGGGTGCTCAGCCCTTCCTCGACAACCCCGACGCCGCGGAGAACACCCTGACAGGCTTGCTCGAACAGCCCCAGGCATCAGGCCTGGCCGATCCCGGCGTCGACGCGCGCACGGAGGCGATCAGTCTGCTCGCAATGACGGCGAGCATGGGTACCAGCATCCTCGTGGGCCAGCGGAGTCCGGAGTCGGCCATCGAGGTACTCCATCACCACCTGGACCGGATCTTCGTGACCGTCGAGACGCCGGCGGTTGGGTAGGGCCCAATCCGACGTGCCGTTGCGGCACTTGTGGCACGCGGATAGTGCGCGGCTCTGAAGGATTCAGGCAACACACAAGGCCCAAGGTCGCCGACCTGGGCCTTCGTTCAAGAGCGGATGACGGGAATCGAACCCGCTATAAGGCCGACGGGCAATAGGCGCCCGGGAGGTGGCGGGGGCATCAGAACGGCCACGGATCCACGTGATCACGGAGTTCTCTACGCTCAGTAATCACAGAGTGCGGCCTGGCCGCGTTGCCATTTTGCCTGCTCGAACCCTCCCGGATGGCGGTGCAGGGTGGATCCATGACATGGACAGCACCACCGGTCGAACGCACCAAGCAGCTAGGCCTCCTAGGTACCGTAACTGAGCGTCAGATGTTGGAAGGCTGGCTGAGCTGGCACCGGGAAACGCTGCTGGCCAAGTGCGCCGGACTTAAGCCGGCCCAACCGGCGCGAACGACCGTAGAGCCGTCGAACCTCACTCTCCTTGGCTTGGTCCGGCACATGGCGGAGGTAGAGCGATGGTGGTTCCGGCGAAGCTTCGCCGGTGAGGCGATCGGTGATGTCTTCACCGGCCCATCAGATGGCAATGAGGGACTCGACGGAGTTCACGCAGCCGATGCGGAGCGAAACTTCGGACTGTTCCAGACCGAAGTCAAAGCGTGCGACGCGGCGGCGGCCGGGCACGGCCTCGACGAGACCTTCATGTCCTCTCGCGGAGTCTCCCTCAGCTTGCGCTGGGTCTACATGTTGATGGTCCAGGAGTACGCCCGCCACAACGGCCACGCCGACTTCCTGCGGGAGCGGACCGACGGGGCGACGGGTGACTGAGCTTTTCTCAGACCGCTCCGGCAGGTGCCCGGGAGATGGGATGAGCATCAGCTCTTACCCGGCGACGCCTGAGGGCGACATCGACCGGCTGGCAGATGAAAAGGGGTGGGTTGTTGATGACCTGTACCCGGCAGCGTCGGATTTCGTGTCGGACATCTGTGAGTCGTTGCCGGTGAGCGCGGTGGACGGGGCATCGCGGCCACAGTGGCTGGCCGAGTCCGGGAACATGGACGGCGATGGAAAAGCGGTGCTGCAGGCGGGGGCGCCGAAGCTGTGCCCGAAGTGGACGCCGGTGCTGAAGCAGGCGGTGTCGGGGAAGTGCGATCGGTGGTTCGGTGCCGGCACGTATGTGGTGTCAAACAATCCGGCGGACGCGGACGCGGGCGAGGACGAGGACGAGGAAACGATCCCGCCGGGCATGTACCGGGCCAGGGGCAGCATGAAGGACTGCTACTGGGAACGGACGACGAAATCCGGAGACATCATCAACAACCGTCTGGCGACGTCGGCGCAGGAGATCACGGTGACGATACGGGCGTCGGACGGGCAGTTCACGTCGGAGCGGTGGGCTGTGTGGAAGCCGGTGAAGTAAGCACTGACACGCAGTCGGGCCCGACGCCATGTGGTGCAGGGCCCGACGCTTACAACCGGTCAGTAGCGGGCGATCAGCCAGGCGATGACCAGGCCGGCCGCGAAGTCGCCGAGCCTGTACGCCACGCCGCACATGAAACTTGTATGGACGCTCTGTTCACGGCTGACCAGCCATTTCCGCAGGTGGCGGGCGACTGGTCCGCGTCCTCTGTCCACGCCGAAGCTGGGCTCAGGGGGTGGTTTCGCGTTACTCTGCATTCGGAGTCCTTCCTGATGCCTGGACGCCGCGCAAGGAGCCCCCTCGACCCATGGCCTAGGAAACCGCGTCGAGGAAGCGGGGCTCCTTTTGCGTTGGTGAGAAATGCAGTTGGGCGGTGTGTTAGGCCGACGAGCCTGTAAAGAGGCTTAACAACACCGGGGGAGAATTTCGGACATTCTAGTACAGTGTTGGCCGGTTTCTCTGGCAGTGGGCATCACGAGATCTTCCGAGATCCTCCGAGACTCACCGCGGCCCATGACCCGGCAGTAACCCCCATCACAATTTCCTGACGCTTTCACGAAGGGCGTGTCGTGGCACCCGTCGGCCCCACCAGCCGAGGGGTGCTGGTGGGGCCGAGGCGGCTTGAGCGGGTCGGGGGATGTGCCTGCTCAAGCTCGGGTCATACGGTCTGGTGCCCGGGTTTCCGGGGGTTATGCGGTGTGGCACGGCCTGGCCGGGGAGTGGGCGCGGGGACACGGGGGCTCCCTGGCCGGCCGTGCAAGTCAATCGTGACGCATGGGTGAGCGTTTGTCCGGGCTGCTACTCCCCCGGTTCAGATGGCGACCGCGGCGGCTGCGTTGACGAGGGTTTCAATGAATGGTCACTGGCCTGCATGGGAGGCGCGGCGGATGGTGGCGTCGATGAGGCGGAGTGCGTCGGTGGCGGTGCGGCCGGGGGTCCGGTTCCATGCGCCGATGAGGCCGGTCCATCCCTATGCGCGCAGTTCGGTGATAAGCCATGCGCCGGCTTGGTTCATGGTGTTCACGGAGCCCATGCCCATGCGCTGGCAACTGAGCATGTCGCTGCATACGCACCGGGCGCCGCGCCCGTTCCAAGCCGGTAGGGCTCGTTCATCCAGCCCCATTCAGTCAGGACTTGCCGGGCGTAGGCGAGGTGGGTGGAGGGGCGGATGTCGGCTTGTCCGATGCGGCGCCATGCCCCAGTCCTGTCAGGAGATCCGAGAAACAGTCCCTAGTACTGCAACGGTGTTTGTCGTGACGGGTGGTCAGTCGGTGGGGCGTGGCCTCGTTGTTTGTAGTGGCTGGTTCGGGCTTGGTGTTGTCGTTTTCGGCGCCAGGTCGACCAGTGCAGGATGTGGTCGACGGGTGCGTGCCGTCGGTTGGTGAGGCGGTGGATCAGGCGTCTGATCTCGGCGAGGCTGAGGTGGATGAGCTGGGAGGATCCGTTTCTGCTTTCCCGGTGTCGAGCTGGCGGGCCCGCAGGACGGTGAGGCAGGCGTGGGCGGCCATGGCCAGGGTGATGTGGCGGTGCCAGCCGGGGTAGCGGCGGACCTGGTAGTCGTCCAGGCCGCACTCCTGCTTCGCGGTCTGGAAGCATTCCTCGATCGCCCAGCGGCTCCCGGCGATGTGGATCAGCTCGTCCAGGGTGGCGTCGGCCGGGCCGTAGGCGATGTAGTAGGAGAGCTCTTGGGGACGGGCAACGCTGCGACGGGCGATCACCCAATGCCGGCGGTCGGGCCGGTGCCAGGGGCGGACTTCGACGCGTGCCCAGTCATAGACGCGGGGCCCGTGGGAGCCCTGGCCGCACGAGCGGCGTTTCCATTTCTGCCGGGGCAGGGCGGGAAATAGATCGCTCACGGGGTGGTCGATGGCCCAGCGGGTGACGACCGTGTCGTGGCGGGTGGTGGCCATGACGTGGAAGACGTCCGCCTGTTCCAGCTCAGAGCGCCAGCCCTTGCTGTAGCCGTAGCCGGCATCTGCGGTCACCCAGCGGAACGGGATCTTGCCGGCGATCGCGCGGCGGACCATCTCCTTGGCCATCGCCACCTTCGTCGCGAAGCCGACCTCGTCGTCAATGCCGGCCCGGCGGCACCGCTCTCGGTCGTCCGTCCAGGAGGCAGGCAGATACAGACGGCGGTCGATCAGCGTTCGTCCGAGCGGGGCCGCATAGGCGAGGAAGACACCGACCTGGCAGTTCTCCGTGCGGCCCGCGGTGCCGGAGTACTGCCGTTGCACCCCGGCCGAACCGGTGCCCTTCTTCAGGAAGCCGGTGTCGTCCACGATCAGCACCGCACCAGGATCGCCGAGATGCTCGACCACGTAGTCACGCACATCGTCCAGAACCTCGTCGGCGTCCCACTCGATCCGGTTCAACAGCCGGTGGATGCGGTCCGGACCTGCGTGGCCGGCTTCTTCGGCCAGCGTCCAGCCGTTCTTCCGCTGCAACGGGGCTACGAGTCCCCGCATATAGGCAAGAGCTGACTCACGAGGCTCCGATCTGCCGAATCGGTGAAGAAACCGCCCTTGCACCGCACCCAACTCACCGGCCCACGACCTGACCTCAGCAAGATCCCCACCCATGACAACACCAACGATCGACCTGCCTACCCGTCACAGCAAACACCGTTGCAGTACTAGGCCAGCGCGACGAGGTCCTGGTAGTCCGCGCCCCACAGGTCCTCGACACCGTCGGGCAGCAGGATGATGCGCTCCGGCTGGAGCGCCTCGACCGCGCCCTCGTCGTGCGTGACGAGGACGACGGCGCCCTTGTACGTGCGCAGCGCGCCGAGGATCTCCTCGCGGCTGGCCGGGTCGAGGTTGTTGGTCGGCTCGTCCAGCAGCAGCACGTTGGCGGAGGAGACCACCAGGGTGGCCAGGGCGAGACGGGTCTTCTCGCCGCCGGAGAGGACGCCGGCGGGCTTGTCGACGTCGTCGCCGGAGAAGAGGAAGGAGCCCAGGGTCTTGCGGACCTCGACGAGGTCGAGGTCGGGCGCCGCGGAGCGCATGTTCTCCAGGACGGAGCGGTCCGGGTCGAGGGTCTCGTGTTCCTGGGCGTAGTAGCCGAGCTTGAGGCCGTGGCCCTGGATCACCTCGCCGGTGTTGGGCTTCTCGGCGCCGCCGAGGAGCCGCAGCAGCGTGGTCTTGCCCGCGCCGTTGAGGCCGAGGATGACGACCCGGGAGCCCTTGTCGATGGCGAGGTCCACATCGGTGAAGATTTCGAGCGAGCCGTACGACTTGGACAGGCCCTCGGCCATCAGGGGGGTCTTGCCGCACGGTGCGGGCTCGGGGAAGCGGAGCTTGGCGACCTTGTCGGAGACCCGGACGGCCTCCAGACCGGACAGCAGCCGCTCGGCGCGCTTGGCCATGTTCTGTGCGGCGACGGTCTTGGTGGCCTTGGCGCGCATCTTGTCGGCCTGCGAGTTGAGGGCCGCGGCCTTCTTCTCGGCGTTCTGCCGCTCGCGCTTGCGGCGCTTCTCGTCGGCCTCGCGCTGCTGCTGGTAGAGCTTCCAGCTCATGTTGTAGATGTCGATCTGGGCGCGGTTGGCGTCGAGGTAGAAGACCTTGTTGACGACCGTCTCGACCAGCTCTTCATCGTGGGAGATCACGATGAAGCCGCCGCGGTAGGTCTTGAGGTAGTCGCGCAGCCAGACGATCGAGTCGGCGTCGAGGTGGTTGGTCGGCTCGTCGAGCAGCAGGATGTCGGCGTCCGAGAAGAGGATGCGGGCCAGCTCGACGCGGCGGCGCTGTCCGCCGGAGAGCGTATGGAGCGGCTGTCCGAGGACCCGGTCGGGCAGGCTGAGCGCGGCGGCGATGGTGGCGGCCTCGGCCTCGGCGGCGTAGCCGCCCTTGGTGAGGAACTCCGTCTCCAGGCGCTCGTACTTCTTCATCGCCTTCTCGCGGGTGGCGCCCTTGCCGGTCGCCATCCGCTCCTCGTTCTCCCGCATCTTGCGCAGGATCTCGTCGAGGCCACGGGCGGAGAGGATGCGGTCGCGGGCCAGCACGTCGAGGTCGCCGGTGCGGGGGTCCTGCGGGAGGTAGCCCACCTCGCCGGAGCGGGCGATCGTGCCGCCGACGGGATTGCCCTCGCCGGCAAGGCACTTGGTGAGCGTGGTCTTGCCCGCTCCGTTGCGACCGACCAGACCGATGCGGTCGCCCTTGGCGATACGGAAGGAAGCGGACTCGATGAGGATGCGGGCGCCGGCACGCAGCTCGATGCCGGAAGCGGTGATCACGGTAAAACTCCAGGGCGGGTCGGACGGCGGAAGGAGGGTCCGGGGAAATACGGGGCTGTGGAGCGAGGCTGCGGCTTCGGAGCGACGATGTGCCACCCCGGCTGATCCCGGTGTCCGGGCGGGCGCAGGGGCGAAGCATGGACATACCACTCGTAGCGCATTATCGGCGCAAAACTGGTGGCCTGACCGGCGAGGAAATCCTCAGCCGCAAGTGTCAGAGGGACGTAGCCGCTGCTGCAGCCCTTTCGATCCAGACCAAGCCCGTGGGGCGCCGGTCTGCGGCCTTGGAACCGCCTCGGAAGGTGGCCACACCGAACCGGACCGTGCGCACCGCACGGCCGGAGTCACAGATCATGTGGTGGGCCGACATACTGCTCACAGTAACATTGATCAACTCCGGCCACCCTCAATGCTGTCGTGAGCATTGCTGCGCCTCCTCGCGAGGCCATGGCCGGCCAGGTCCAGCGTGCGTTCGCCCGGCGAGCCGATTTCGAGGACCGGGACGCCGAGCAGAGCGGCCTCGATCCCGCACGTCGAGTAGGCGCTCGCCAGAGCGTCGGCACCAGTGAGGCAGCCCCGAGCGCCGACTCGCGAATCGGCCACGGCCACGAGTGGCCCTCCGTAACACCGGAGAGAAGGCGTCGGCGCCCTGTGCCGGGTGCGGAGCGATGACGAGCCCCCAGTCGCTGTCCGCCGCACGCAACCCGTCCAGGAGAAGATCTGCCCGAGTCTTCAGCCGATCGGGTCCGAACGGCTGGCAGGCCTGCACCACGATCCGGGCAGGAGCGGGGCGGTTGCCAGGAGCCCCTGAGATCGCCACCGCGATCCTCTACCCGGCGGGCCAGGCGTTGTCGGTGTTCGTCGAGCCGGCCGTAGATGGCTTCGGCGTTCTGGGCTATGGATCCCTGTAGTCCGCCGGCTCGTTCGTAGCGTCGAGGGTGAGAGTGCGGCCCTGGCGTCGGCGCCAGGTTTCCAGCAGGACGCGGGAGAGCAGCGGGACGCGGTACGTTCGGTCGTGATCTGGTCCGCACCGGTGGTGGTGCGGGGATTGAGGCGGTGCATTTCGTCGATCACGACCAGACGCACGCCCACACGGTTGTAGGTATGGCAGGCAGCGTCGGTGATCCGCGCCTGCGTCATCCGGGCAGTGACGGGGATACCGAGGTAGCGAGCGAACTCCGAAGCCAGGGCTTTCGCGCTCGCGGCGGGCGGGACCAGTACGTACGCGATCGGCACCAGCGGACGTACGGACGAGGCCGGGAGCGGGCGCCTTTGAGTATGAGCGAGGTGACCGGCACGCCCCACGCGGAGCCGGGCAGTGGTCTTCCCGGCTGCTGCGGGGCGGTGACGATCAGCGAGGGGCGGGCGCTGGCCTCCTGACGGCGCCCCAGAACCATCAGGTCCGCACGCTGGTGGTGAGGGTATCGATGGCCGGGGTGCGCGTGGTGACGAACGCGGAGTGGTAGGCGAGGTGTTCCTCGTCGCTGCGCGCCGGGCCACCGGGGCTGGCGGTACCGGGGGGAGGCGTGGTGGCGAAGTGCTGCCAGCCCTGCCAGGTGGTCACCGGCCATGCCCCGCGGGCGGGGTTCCCGCCGGCGGGCGTGTTCCCCTCGTGTCTGTCCCGCTCATCCACGCCTCACTGCGCAGCGGCGCCGCCCGCGCCAGGACCGTGGCCCGTCACCACTTGAGAGCCTCCGCCCGGGCGTCATAGAGCCCGTACCCGGCCACACGTGCAGCCGGACCGGCCGGGGTCTCGTCTGCGCTGGCGTCCTGCGCGTCCTGGCCGAGGTCGTCGAGGCTGTCCTTTCCCGCCCCTGCGGATGCCCCGCTCAGTTCCTGCGTCTGCCTCTCGGGCTCGGGATGTGGTGGCGGGGGAGCACGGGTGGGGAGGTACTGCTCGGGGCGAGTGGCAGATCCGAGCACCACCTCGCCCGGCCGTACAGGCGGCGGTGAGCGGCCGGAAAGGTCCGGTGGATCACGAGGGGACGGGACCGGACCTTCCCGGCCGCACCATGCTGGCCGCACCCCTCGAAGCCCTCCAGGGACCGACGGGGTACGTTCCGCCGGGCCGACCGGCCCTACTTGCCTGGGCGTGAGGGAGCCGACCGGCATCACCGGGCCGGCGGCGCACGGCCGTAACCGCCCTGCGGCTGCCGTAGGCTGACCGTCCGTGGACCGGTCCCAGCCCTGCGGTGATCCGGTGAGCGATTCCCGGCATACGGCACACGGATCCTGAGAGCGGCGCCCGATGACAGAGACAGCACCCAGGGCCTTGCCCGACCCCTCCTGTGCCGGCCCGGCGGCCTGGCCCCAGCCCAGTCGGCCGGACAGGATGCGCAGTCTGCTGGATGCCGTGATGAGCCTGGGGCGGGGCCTGGAGCTGCCCGAGGTGCTCCGCGGGATCGTGGAGGCCGCGGTGACCCTGACCGACGCGGAGTACGGGGCGCTCGGCATCGTCGGGGACGGGCAGAAGCTGCTGGAGTTCCTGCCGGTCGGCATATCGGAGCAGCTCGCCGCTGAGATCGGCCAGACACCGTGCGGGCGCGGCATTCTCGGTGAGCTGATCCGGCACCCGGAACCACTGCGGCTCACCGATCTCAGCAACCATCCGCGCAGCTTCGGATTTCCGCCCCACCATCCCCCGATGCGCACCTTCCTCGGAGTGCCGGTGCGGGTGCGGGACGAGGTGTTCGGCAACCTCTACCTCACCGAGAAGCGGGGCGGGATGAGTTTCGACGCCGACGACGAGGCGGTGGTGACCACCCTGTCGATCGCGGCCGGGGTCGCCATCCACAACGCCCGCATGTACGACGAGAGCCGTCGCCGGGAGCGGCGGCTGGAGGCGCTGGGCGAGATCACCCGCACCCTGCTCTCGGGGACCGACGCCGACGAGGTGCTGCATCTGATCGCCGAGCGGGCGATGGAGGTGGCGGGGGCCGACCGGGCCGCGATCCTGCTGCCGGTACCCCCCGCGCCCCGCTCCGGGACTTCGGAGGCATCCGGGGCCGAGGCACGTCTGACCGTTGCCGTCGCCCACGGCAGGGACTCCGAGCGCGTCACGGGGCTGTCCGTACCCGCGCGGGGTTCACTGGCCGGACTCGCCGCCCGTACCGGAACGCCGGTGCATTGCGCCGATGTGCGTACCGATCCCCGGGCGCACCCGTTCGGCGACGGTGCCGAGGACGGTCTGGGCCCGGTGGTGACGGTGCCTCTGCGGGTCGACGCGGAGACCAGGGGTGTTCTGCGCCTGGGGCGGCCGGTGGACCGCCCGCCGTTCGACGACACCGAGGTCGCGCTCGTCTCGGGCTTCGCCGACCAGGCGGCCATCGCCCTGGAACTGGCCCATAGGCGGGCCGAGTCCGAGGAACTCGCCGTCATGCACGACCGGGACCGGATCGCCCGCGATCTGCACGATCTGGCGATCCAGCGTCTCTTCGCGACCGGGATGACCCTGCAGAGCACCACGCGTGCTATCGCGGACCGGCCGGACGCGGCCGAGCGGGTCAGCCGGGCGGTGGACGATCTGGACACCACGATCCGGATCATCCGGTCCACCATCTTCGATCTGCGGACGGCGGACGGTCCGGGCCGCGGAGGGCTGCGGCACCGGATGGCGGAGACCGCTCGCACGGCGGCCCACGCCCTCGGTTTCCGGCCCTCTCTGCAGATCGACGGGCCGGTGGACACCACGGTCCCGGAGGAGCTGGCCGAACATGTGGTGGCGGTCGCCGCCGAGGCGGTGTCCAACGCCTCCCGCCATGCCCGTGCCACGCGTATCGACATCGTGCTGTCGGCCGACGACACGGTGACCCTGACCGTCACCGACAACGGCATCGGAATCCGGCACGGTGTCACGACCGTGGCCGGGACAGGGTCTACGCCCGAGCACCCCGGAGGGCTGGCCAACATGCGTACGCGGGCGGAACTGTGCGGCGGCACCCTGGCCGTCGAACGGCCGTCGGACGGCGGCACCCGGATCATCTGGCGCGCACCGCTGCACGACTGATGCCCGGGACCGGCGTCCGAGTACCCGTCAGCCCCTTGGGGCCTGGGGCCACCCCTGACGGTCCTTGACCCGGCCGACGAGCATCGCGGCCTGGATCCGGCGGCCCACGCCCAGTTTGGCGAGGATTGAGGAGATGCGGTTCTTGACGGTCTTCTCGGCGAGGAAGAGGCGTTCCGCGATCTCGCGGTTGGTGAGTCCCTCGCCGATGAGATCGAGGATCTGCCGTTCCCTGGGCGTGAGTCCGTCCAGTTCCGATCCCTCCGACGCCTCCGCCGGGGGCCGCTCACCGCCCCGCAGCCGCTCCATCACCCGGGCGGTCGTCCGCGGATCGAGCATCGAGGTGCCCGACGCGACCCTGCGTACGGCGGTGATCAGATCGGCTCCGTTGATCTGCTTGAGCACGTACCCTGCGGCGCCCGCCATGATGGCGTCGAACAGTGCCTCGTCGTCGTCGAACGACGTCAGCATCAGGCAGGCAAGTTCGGGCATCAGCGCGCGCAGCTCCCGGCACACCTCGATGCCGGCGCGATCACCGCCCCGGTCGTCGCCGAGGCGTACGTCCAACACGGCGACCTGCGGTCTGCTGGCCGGTACCCGGGCCAGCGCCTCCCGGGCGTCGGACGCCTCGCCGACGACCTCGATGTCGTCCTCGGCCTCCAGCAGATCGCGTACGCCGCGCCGGACGACCTCGTGGTCGTCGACGATGAAGACGCGTACGGGGGCCGCGGGCCGGGGCGGTTCCGTGCTCGTCGGGGTCGTGCTCGGTGGGGTATTCGCGAACTCATTCACCACATGCTCGATCGGTTCGGGGAGAGGGGCGGAAACAGTATGTGCCCGTCCGCGGGGCTGTTCCCGCCGGGGTCCGGCAGCATGGAAAAAGGTGCCTGAACAGGGCCGAAAGGCCCTGTGGCCAGGGGCCGGTCAGCGGGTGGTGCGCGGTGCCATACTGACGCCGCCAAGATCGTCCGGGCACCCCGGAGATCTTCCTTTCCGGCCACCCCACTGTGCTGCAACGAGGAGCAACCGGCCCATGAACACCCCGAGCGAGGACTACCACGCACTGCTCGCACGGCATGACGCGATGCGGCTTCGGCGACGCATCCTGGCCCCGTCCGGCAACCGTGCCGGTGAGTGGAGCACGAAGGCCCCGCAGGCGTACGACGGAACGGCCGACCAGCTGCTGATCGGCGACTCGCTGCCCTTGGTGAACCCGCTGGAGCAACTGATCGCCGAACTGTACCGGATCCTGTTCGAGCGGCACCCGTATCTGCGGTCGCTGTTCCCCCAGTCGATGGCCTTCCAACAGGCCCATCTCGCCGGGATCTTCCGCTATCTGATCGGCAATCTGCACCGCACGGACGAAATGATCCGCGTCTTCGCACAGTTGGGGCGCGATCACCGCAAGCTCGGTGTACGCCCCGCGCACTTCGAGGCCTTCGAGGCGGCGCTGATCGAGGCGCTGCGCGTGCGCGCGGGCGCCCGGTGGACCCACGAGCTGGAACAGGCCTGGCTGCGGATGCTGCGGCTGGCCGTTTCGGCGATGGTCAGGGGCGCGGACGAGGCGATCGCCGAACCACCCAGCTGGGAGGCGACAGTGACCTCGCACGAACTGCGCACCCCCTATCTCGCGGTACTGCGGGTACGGCCCCACCAGCCCTACGCCTTCGAGGCCGGACAGTACGCGTCCCTGGAGTCGCCGCTGCTGGAGCAGGCCTGGCGTCCGTACTACCTGGCCCGCGCTCCGCATCCGGACGGTGAACTGGAGTTCCACGTACGGGCCCGGGGCGCCGACGGGGTGAGCGATGCTCTGGTGCACGGTACGCGGGAGGGCTGCGCCGTCCGGCTCAGCGCCCCGCGTGGCGCACTGGCCCTGTCGGATCAACTTCCGGCCGCGGACCTTCTGCTGATCGCCTCCGGGACGGGCTGGGCCCCAATGAAGGCGATACTCCAGCGGATCGACGACGAGCGCACTCGCGCACGCCGGGTACGGCTGCTGCTGGGTTCCGCAGGGGAGACAGCGACGGCCGGAGAGATGTACGACGCGGCGTATCTGGAAGCGTTCAGGCGCAAGCGCCCCTGGCTGACCGTCATCGCGGCCGACACGGCGAACACCCGCTTCGCGGATGCCGGCCTGCGGGCCCTGAACGGAATACTGCCCCCGCAGCCCGGGGCCGCCGCCCGGCAGCACGCCTATCTGGCCCTAGCCCCCGAGGCCGCCACGACCGGGCTGGCGCAGGCCGTCGCCGCTCGGCTGGCTGCCGCCGGGGTACCGGCCGAGCAGATCCGTCATGACGCCACCGGCGTGGTCGCGGTCACAGAAATGTCTGCCAGTACGACCAGAACCGGATTGCTATCAGCATGACGATGGCCAGACACCAGGTCAGCGGCACCACGAGGGGGAACTCCAGCACCGCCGCAACGAGGAAACGCGGCGCGGGCAGGACGCCGTGGCGAAGATTGTGCACCGTGGTGTGCCAGAACATGAAGACGGTGGCCACCCACACGAGCACGCACCACAGACAGAGCGCGCCGATCTCGAACAATGCCTGGGTCATCAGCCACATGCAGAAGCCGGCACCGAACAGCGTGCCGAGGTTCATTCCCAACCAGTACCAGCGCCGGTAGCGCGCACCCGCGAGCAGGCCCGCGCCGGTCCCCAGCACCGTGCCGAAGGCGACCAACCCGATGAGCGGGTTGGGAAAGCCGAACGCCGACGCCTGCTCGCTGCGCATCACACTGGTGCAGGACACCACGGGGCTCAGCGAGCAGGCGGGCACGAAGCCGGGGTCGGCGAGCAGTTCGAACTTGTCGATGGTGATGACGAGCGAGCCGAGCAGCCCGAGCGCGGCGGTGACGACCAGCAGCCATCCGAACGCCCACTCCGCCCCGGCGTACTCCCGTTCGTCGCCCGTCGCGGACACGCTGGTGCATTCCCGCTCGTCGGCCTCGGGGCCTTCCGTCACCCTCCCCGTACCGCGCTCCGAAAGTTTCATGCCTGCCCCCGCACGGAACCGGCGGGCCAGACGATTTCCACCCGGATTCCTCGTGCACGCGCGAAGGCGACCAGATGCGCGGTGGCGTCCCGGCCGTCCGACGGCGATCCGTCCCACACCGCGAGCACGGTCCGGCAGGTCGCCACCAGCCGTTCGTCGGCGCCGACACACGCGTCGCGGTCGGCCGGATCGAAAGGCAGCAGTCGTACGTGCTCGGCCAGGACCAGCAATTCGCCCGCGGCCGACCGGTCCCGCTCGGGCAGCAGGGCGGGTACCGCGCCCTGGGCCGGCAGCAGCACCGTCAGCTTCCGCCCGGCCTCCCGGGCGGCCCGCCCGAACACCAACGGCAGTCCCGCCCCGACCCGTACCAGAGCGGCGGCACCTTCCACCAAACGGTCCAGCCGTGCTCTCAGTTCGGATTCCACCAACTCCAGGGTTCTGTTGCCGAGGTCCCTGTGCCCGACGACTGCGATCACCATGTTTCCCTCCTCGCGCACCCGCGGGGTGCGATGCATCGCAGTGAACCCATTGGAGGCCGTGCACCACTAGTACTGCAACGGTGTTTGCTGTGACGGGTAGGCAGGTCGATCGTTGGTGTTGTCATGGGTGGGGATCTTGCTGAGGTCAGGTCGTGGGCCGGTGAGTTGGGTGCGGTGCAAGGGCGGTTTCTTCACCGATTCGGCAGATCGGAGCCTCGTGAGTCAGCTCTTGCCTATATGCGGGGACTCGTAGCCCCGTTGCAGCGGAAGAACGGCTGGACGCTGGCCGAAGAAGCCGGCCACGCAGGTCCGGACCGCATCCACCGGCTGTTGAACCGGATCGAGTGGGACGCCGACGAGGTTCTGGACGATGTGCGTGACTACGTGGTCGAGCATCTCGGCGATCCTGGTGCGGTGCTGATCGTGGACGACACCGGCTTCCTGAAGAAGGGCACCGGTTCGGCCGGGGTGCAACGGCAGTACTCCGGCACCGCGGGCCGCACGGAGAACTGCCAGGTCGGTGTCTTCCTCGCCTATGCGGCCCCGCTCGGACGAACGCTGATCGACCGCCGTCTGTATCTGCCTGCCTCCTGGACGGACGACCGAGAGCGGTGCCGCCGGGCCGGCATTGACGACGAGGTCGGCTTCGCGACGAAGGTGGCGATGGCCAAGGAGATGGTCCGCCGCGCGATCGCCGGCAAGATCCCGTTCCGCTGGGTGACCGCAGATGCCGGCTACGGCTACAGCAAGGGCTGGCGCTCTGAGCTGGAACAGGCGGACGTCTTCCACGTCATGGCCACCACCCGCCACGACACGGTCGTCACCCGCTGGGCCATCGACCACCCCGTGAGCGATCTATTTCCCGCCCTGCCCCGGCAGAAATGGAAACGCCGCTCGTGCGGCCAGGGCTCCCACGGGCCCCGCGTCTATGACTGGGCACGCGTCGAAGTCCGCCCCTGGCACCGGCCCGACCGCCGGCATTGGGTGATCGCCCGTCGCAGCGTTGCCCGTCCCCAAGAGCTCTCCTACTACATCGCCTACGGCCCGGCCGACGCCACCCTGGACGAGCTGATCCACATCGCCGGGAGCCGCTGGGCGATCGAGGAATGCTTCCAGACCGCGAAGCAGGAGTGCGGCCTGGACGACTACCAGGTCCGCCGCTACCCCGGCTGGCACCGCCACATCACCCTGGCCATGGCCGCCCACGCCTGCCTCACCGTCCTGCGGGCCCGCCAGCTCGACACCGGGAAAGCAGAAACGGATCCTCCCAGCTCATCCACCTCAGCCTCGCCGAGATCAGACGCCTGATCCACCGCCTCACCAACCGACGGCACGCACCCGTCGACCACATCCTGCACTGGTCGACCTGGCGCCGAAAACGACAACACCAAGCCCGAACCAGCCACTACAAACAACGAGGCCACGCCCCACCGACTGACCACCCGTCACGACAAACACCGTTGCAGTACTAGGCACTGTTTCTCGGATCTCCTGACGCGGGTGGGGTGTTGGGGGCAGGCTGGCTGTATGGGCCGTGGTGATCTGACGAATGCGGAGTGGGATCAGCTGGAGTCGTACCTACCTCCTGGTGGTGCGCGTGGAGGTCGGTGGAGCGACCACCGCCGGGTCATCAACGGGGTTCTCTACCGGGTGCGGACCGGCGTGCAGTGGCGGGATCTGCCGGAGCGGTTCGGGCCGTGGGAAACGGTCTATAAGCGGCATCGCCGCTGGTCAGCCGATGGAACGTGGCAGATGCTGCTGTCTCGCATCCAGGCAGCCGAGGACGCGGTGGGCGCGATCGACTGGGACGTGTCGGTGGACTCGACAGCCGTGCGGGCCCACCAGCACGCCGCCGGCGCGAGGAAAGCGGCCCCGGCCGCCGTTCCTCAAAAGGGGGCCGGGCGGGGGACGAACCAGGTCGATCCGGTCTTGCGGAATCTGGCAGTCCGCCTGGAGGCGGTGGTCAGATCGGCGAGTGTCTGGGGCGTTCCCGCGGCGGATTCACCACCAAGATCCACCTCGCCGCCGAGGGACGCTGCAGGCCCCTCGCTTTCGTCCTGACTCCCGGACACTACGGTGACGGACCCCAGCTCGAGCGGGTGCTGGAGCAGGTCTCCGTCCCCCGGGCCGGAGTCGGACGGCCCCGCACCCGGCCCGACCATGTTCTGGCGGACAAGGCGTACACGTCCCGGAGCAACCGCCGTTACCTGCGACGACGCGGAATCCGGAACACCATCCCCGAACGCATCGACCAGCAACGGAACCGACACAACCGTGGTTCACGCGGCGGCCGCCCCACCGGGTTCGACAGTGAGCGCTACAAGAAGCGCAACACCGTCGAACGCGCCATCAACCGGCTGAAGGGCTTCCGCGCCGTCGCCACGCGCTATGAAAAACGCGCCTACATCTACCTCGGCACCGTCACCCTCGCGGCTCTCATGATCTGGCTTCGCACGTGATCCGAGAAACAGTGCCTAGTACTGCAACGGTGTTTGCTGTGACGGGTAGGCAGGTCGATCGTTGGTGTTGTCATGGGTGGGGATCTTGCTGAGGTCAGGTCGTGGGCCGGTGAGTTGGGTGCGGTGCAAGGGCGGTTTCTTCACCGATTCGGCAGATCGGAGCCTCGTGAGTCAGCTCTTGCCTATATGCGGGGACTCGTAGCCCCGTTGCAGCGGAAGAACGGCTGGACGCTGGCCGAAGAAGCCGGCCACGCAGGTCCGGACCGCATCCACCGGCTGTTGAACCGGATCGAGTGGGACGCCGACGAGGTTCTGGACGATGTGCGTGACTACGTGGTCGAGCATCTCGGCGATCCTGGTGCGGTGCTGATCGTGGACGACACCGGCTTCCTGAAGAAGGGCACCGGTTCGGCCGGGGTGCAACGGCAGTACTCCGGCACCGCGGGCCGCACGGAGAACTGCCAGGTCGGTGTCTTCCTCGCCTATGCGGCCCCGCTCGGACGAACGCTGATCGACCGCCGTCTGTATCTGCCTGCCTCCTGGACGGACGACCGAGAGCGGTGCCGCCGGGCCGGCATTGACGACGAGGTCGGCTTCGCGACGAAGGTGGCGATGGCCAAGGAGATGGTCCGCCGCGCGATCGCCGGCAAGATCCCGTTCCGCTGGGTGACCGCAGATGCCGGCTACGGCTACAGCAAGGGCTGGCGCTCTGAGCTGGAACAGGCGGACGTCTTCCACGTCATGGCCACCACCCGCCACGACACGGTCGTCACCCGCTGGGCCATCGACCACCCCGTGAGCGATCTATTTCCCGCCCTGCCCCGGCAGAAATGGAAACGCCGCTCGTGCGGCCAGGGCTCCCACGGGCCCCGCGTCTATGACTGGGCACGCGTCGAAGTCCGCCCCTGGCACCGGCCCGACCGCCGGCATTGGGTGATCGCCCGTCGCAGCGTTGCCCGTCCCCAAGAGCTCTCCTACTACATCGCCTACGGCCCGGCCGACGCCACCCTGGACGAGCTGATCCACATCGCCGGGAGCCGCTGGGCGATCGAGGAATGCTTCCAGACCGCAAAGCAGGAGTGCGGCCTGGACGACTACCAGGTCCGCCGCTACCCCGGCTGGCACCGCCACATCACCCTGGCCATGGCCGCCCACGCCTGCCTCACCGTCCTGCGGGCCCGCCAGCTCGACACCGGGAAAGCAGAAACGGATCCTCCCAGCTCATCCACCTCAGCCTCGCCGAGATCAGACGCCTGATCCACCGCCTCACCAACCGACGGCACGCACCCGTCGACCACATCCTGCACTGGTCGACCTGGCGCCGAAAACGACAACACCAAGCCCGAACCAGCCACTACAAACAACGAGGCCACGCCCCACCGACTGACCACCCGTCACGACAAACACCGTTGCAGTACTAGGGCCGATCGGCCCTGGCGGCCGGGGAACTCGGTGGTAGCGGTCCCGACGCGAACGGCAACTTCCTTCATTCACATACGAGGGCAGCCACCGCTACGTCGTCCTCATGGAGGAATCCGTCCTGCGCTACCAAACGGCCGACCCCGAGACGATGCGCGGGCAGCTGCGCCACCTCCTGGCCGTGATGCCGCTCGCGTCCGTCTCACTGGGGATCATCCCGTTCACCGCACGGCGTACCGTGTGGCCGCTGGAAGCGTTCTACGTCCACGACGACACCATGGCCGTGGTGGAGACGCTGACGGCGGAGATCAAGGTGACCCAGCCGCGCGAGCTCGCCGACTACGCGAAGGCGTTCACCGGACTCGCGGAGATGGCCGTCCACGGCGATGCCGCCCGCGACCTCATCCAGGCGGCGATCGACGCCCTGGAGTGAACCTCCGCAATTACCCGCAACTCTATTGAGTGCACGGCGGGCAGCTGCGTGGCGTCGAAGGCACCGACGGCCCACCAGCCGGAGAGCCGGGGCCGCATGCACACACACCGACACCACCGCCCCGGCCCCGGAGGGCCGCGGCCTCCAGCCGCCCGCCTGCGGCGTCCCCTCCCCGGCCCTGCTGGCCCGCGCGGACCAGGGCTACGCCCGCTTCCTCGCCCAGCAGACCGAAGACCAGGACGGCGGAGCCGACGGCGGCGAGGACACCCAGTGGTGACCGCCGACCACCTGCGCGAGACCGCCCCGGCAGCGAGGGCCCGCCGGGCCGAAGCCCGCGTCCGGCCGGAACAGTACGTAGCCGCGTACGGGTGAGTGGAAGCCAGGCAGTGGGATACCGAAGGCCAAGCGCCCTCCAGGGGGTGAAGGGGCGCACATCACGCAGGTGCTGGAGACGGCCCAGCGCATCCGCCTGCCGAGGGGCGGAGTCTCCCGTCGCGGCGTAGTGCTCGGCGAACGGGCGGCCGATCCTGATGAGCCGGCTGGCCTGCGGATGGTCGAAACCGGATCGTGCTGCCGGTGCTGTGACGATGGACACCGCGCCTTCGTCCGGCTGCCAGTCGGCCTCCTTGCACACGGCGGCTTCCGCGTGGCAGGCCCGCAGCAGCTCCGTCAGAACGAGGGTGTGCAACGCGTCGGGATCGCGTTCGTGCATGATCTGGACAGCCAGGTCCCGCATCCCGCGCAACTGCGCCGCCGTGCCGGTCATCGTCTCGCTCCCTGTCTCGACCGCTTCACCGCGTCTCCGCCGCAGTGCGCACCCGCTCGCCGGCCTGCGCAGTGGGGCGCCGCTGCCATTGTCGGCGGGCGCGGGACGGGCCGGCACGGATACGGAGGCACTTGACGGGATAGCACGGGGTACACGGATCCGGAGGCCTGGAGGTCGGCGAAGCCGCGGCGAGTCAGGAATCGATGCGGAACGAGTACAGACCGAGAGCGGTGAAGTACGCGTTGCGGCCGCTGATGTGGATCTCCGAGGAAATCCGTGCTTCGTCCTCGCTCCACGGCAAGGCGGACGGATCCCTCAGCGGCACCTCCCAGCGAGGTTTTCCCGTACGGAAGTCGAGAGCCAGGAGCTTGCTCGGATGGGACCTCCCCGCGTAGACGGTGTCCCCGACGACGGCGACTCCCTCGGTACCCGCACCGATCTCGCACCGCCAGCGCTGCTTGCCCGTCCTCGCGTCCAGGGCGTAGAGAAACCGGTCCTGACAGTGAACGTAGACGGCGTTGCCCCGCACGTGGACGTCATTGATGGTGCCCCCGAGCCGGCGCTTCCAGCGCTGCCGGCCCGACGCGGTTTCCAGGGCGTGCACCCAGTGCTCCTCAGTGCCCAGGCAGACCGTACCGCCGTGGACGGCGGGCGAGCCGGTGGTCGTGTCGCCGGTGCCGGAGAATTTCCATCGGGGCCTGCCCGTGGAGCCCTCCACGGCGTGCAGCACGCCATTGTTGGTCATGGCGAAAACGGTGCCTGCCGCGACGGGTGTCCGGCCCGTGGGCATGCCCTCCCCCGTCTGGAAGCGCCAGCGGTGGCGGCCGGTGGCGGGGTCGAAGCCGTACAGGTAGCCGTCTGTGGCGCGGGCGTAAACGAGTTTGTCGCCCGCCGCCACTGAGACCCCTCCGAGACTGGCCAGCTGTACGGACCAGCGGCGGCTGCCGGTGGCGACATCGACCGCATGGAGTTTGCCCTCCGCGCTCGCCGCGAAGACCGTGCCACCGAGGACCGCGGGTTGGTCGGCCATGCGGCTCTCCGCGGTGTAGGACCACCGTTGGCGGCCGGTGGCCGCGTCGACCGCGTACAGGTTGCTGTTCTTGTAACTCCCGAGATAGAGCGTGCCACCCGACATCGTCGCGTTGCCCATCTCGCTCCCCGGTGCGAAGCGCCAGTTCTGCCGCGGGTCCGGCTGCTCCTCCTGGAGGACTCCGGCCAATGTGTAGGCCCCGGCTCCGGTCGCCGACAACGCCGCGAGGCCGAGCAGCAGCTTTCGGCGGGGCAGCCGCCGGCGACCGGAGCCCGTCGGCGGAGAAAAGCCCTGCCTGAACGACGGGTCCGGCCGAGAACCCCGCTGCGACGACGGTTGCGGTCGCGACACCGGCGGCGCGGGCCGTGCTGCGGTACGGGTCCGGGCGCCGTGCAGCGGATCGGCGGCCGGGTCCACCACCGTCGGCTCATACCTGACCTGCTCGACTGCCTCCCTGGTCCGGCGGGCGATCTCCGCGGCGAGCGCGGGCGGCGGCCAAGGCGGCGCACCGCCGGGCAGACCGGCCAGAGCGGTCTCCAGCCCTGCCGGTGTGGGGCGTTCGGCGGGGTCCCGGGCCAGACAGGCGCGCAGCAGATCGGCCACGGGCGGATCGATACCCGTCAGGTCCGGGTCCTCGGACAGGACCCGGACATCGACGGCCGCCGGGTGGCCTGTGCCGTACGGCGACTGCCCCGATGCCGCGAACGCCAGCACCGCGCCGAGCGCGAACACGTCGGAACGGGCGTCGAACCGGCCGTGCTGCAGGTACTCCGGAGCGATGTATCCGGACGTACCGATGACACCGGTCCGGGTCAGCCGGGTGTCCTCGCAGGCGCGGGCGATCCCGAAGTCGATGATCACCGGGCCGTCGCCGCCCATCATCACGTTGGACGGCTTGAGGTCACGGTGCACCAGCCCGGACACATGTATCCGCCGCAGGGCCGCCGCCATGAGAAGACCGAGCCGGCGCACTTCCAGCGGCCCGTACGCACGGACGGCCTCGCCCAGTGAAGGGCCGGGGACGAACTCGGTAGCCAGCCACGGCGGATTCTCGTCCACCCCGTCGGACAGCACCGACGCGATTCCGGGGCCGGAGACCCGTGCCGAGGCCCGCGCCTCGTGGGCGAACCTGCGCCGGAACTGCCGGTCCTCGGCGTACTCGGGGCGGATCACCTTCACGGCCGCGAGACCGTGGGCGCTCCCCGTTCCGCCGACGCCGAGATACACCAAACCCATTCCGCCGCCGCCGAGCCTGCGCAGCACCGTGTACGGACCGATGTGTTGTGGATCCATATGCCCGGTCATCACCGACCCGCCCCCCATGCATCACAGATGACTCTATGTCACACCGCTTCATGCCCACCAGGTTTCCGTGCAACCGGCGACGGGAGACGACCCCTGCCACCGCGGTGCTGTCGGTGTGGGTGGTCAGGTTCGCAGGTAGGTGAGTACGGCGAGGACTCGGCGGTGTCCGTCGGTGGTACTCCCTGGCGACGGCGCGCCCGTCCGCTGAGATGGGGCCGGGCTGGCAGGCTGCGCTTGTGGCCCTCGACATGCCTGGACGCCGGTTGGGCCGAAACCACCCCCGCGCAGACCAGGGAGGCTGCCGTTCTCCAGTGCTGGCGGCCTCGGAACCGGCCCCATCTCGTCGAACTCTAAACGCGGGGTCTGACAAGGACCGCTTGAACCAAGCTCAGGCTGCGTCTTCTCGCTCTCGTTCGATTTCAAGTCCTTGTGTCCATGAACACGCTTGTGTTCGTTGCTCGCTCCTCCGGCCAGACCCGGCCCAGCGCGGCCGGTTGGAGGAAATCCGCGACAACCTCGCCGCCCGCATCGCGGAGGCCGAGCGCGAAGGCTGGCTCGGCGAGGTCGAAGGACTCCGCGTCAGTCTCGCCGGCGCCGAGGACAAGCTCGCCCAAATCAACCGCAGGCCCCGCAACGGCACTGCCGTCGACCTTGGCCTGCCTACCCTCCGAGACCAACAGGGAAAGCGCCATGACCTCCCAATCGACGATAATTCATCGAAAGGGTCAGCCCTCTGAACTACACCGCACCAAGGAATCCCGGATCGACCGGGCCCATCTGCTGGGCGAAGTCAGCGGCGACACCGAGGACTTCACGCATCGGCACGGCGCGTCGACTGGTGGCCGCAAGATCCGCTTGAGCCTCCTGCGACCACAAGAACGGAATCACCGAGATGCCCTGCGAGAAGGACAACGAGGCCGCCTCTTCACGCCAGCCCGGCCAGCGCAGCCCTTCATAGAACTTCTCCAGCCGTCCGGACAGCATCCAGGAGATCCATACCGAGTGACCCATCTCCATCGCTTCCCACTCCAACGTGTCAGGGGCGAAGTAGGTCATCTGTCCTGGGACACCGGGACGACCCGCCACTTCCGGATCGTGGCCGTTCAGCGCGAACACCCCGCCCAACACGTCGTGGCCGACGACCAGGCCCTTCGCCAGATGCCAGGCAGGATCGAAATTGGCGGGGAACGCATTGACCTGGGCAAGGCTTGGCAGACTGCCGTCGTCTTCGCCCGACCCGCCGCCGAACACACGCACCCATCCGTCATCGAGGACCAGGCCGCCGCTGTTCAACGCCACGGCGCCGAGCACCGATCGCGCCGTGACTTGCATCTGCAGCAGGCACCGACGGCTCTCGCCCCGGTCAACGGGCAGCGCCTTTATCGGAACAGTGCTGGCCGCGAACAGCTCCTGCAGCTCGGGCCAGGCCGGGTCGTCCACGTTGATCAGCTCATCAGTTCCACGCACCCGATGATGATCCCAGTGCTGCCCGACGTCTCCGACGCCAGGTCCGAGGGGCAGATTCCCATGGACGGAGGGCGACGCAGGCTCCCGAAGTTCAGAGAAGCATGCATCCGCTGCCCCGTTCTCCAGATCGACCCACGCCGGCGATCCCGACTGATCGAGATCATCCAGAACCTCCGCGATCGTGTCCGCGAGGCCCGTGCCAACGGCTGGCTCGGTGAAGTCGAAGGACTCCAGGTCAGCCTCGACGCCGCCAACGCCAAGCTGCACAGCCTCAAGCGCACCCCCGCCGACGGCCGGCCACAGCTGGTCGACCTCGGCATGCCCCTCTTCACCGACCCTCCAAGTCCCTGACGTATGCGACGGTACGGGCCTTGAGGTTCAGCCCACGGAACTTCAGTTGCGCGTGGCGTTGGGACGCCGCAGAGGCTGGCTGGGGCAGTGAACACCAGCAGTGCCCCACCTGCCCGGAACGCCGCACCGCAGCGTCTTCCTACCGTGTTCCGGCCGCACCCCGTGCTGGGTTTACGCGCTCAAGCTTGGTCCAGCCTCGCTTCGTCAGCAGCGCGATCAGCCGACGGGCCGGCGGCAGGGTGTCGAACACATATGTATCCAGCAGCTCGGCGAACGGCGGCTCGATGCCGGTGTCGTCGACGTAGAACTCGCCCTGCTCGTTGGCCATCTGCGTGATGTAGGCGGCCAGCTTGTCGGCCAGCTCGACCAGCCGTGGGTCGTCGTCGGTACGGTCGAGAGCCTGGCTCAGGGTGAGATAGAAGTCGATGACCCGCGGGTCGGCGATCTGCTCTCGCTTACGTGCCATCCACTCCGGGACTCGCTCGGGTGAACGCGCTGCCAGCGGGATCCAGCCGTCGCGCTCGACCTGGACAATCCGTTCGTCGACCCCGAGCGCCCGCAGCCGGTCAAGGTAATCGACTACCTCCTGGGGCAGTGCCAGGCTGTCCCCGGCGGCGAGGCGGGCGATCCGCTCGCGGTGCCGCTGCCGCTCCCGGATCTCCGCCCGCAGCCGCTTGTCGATATCTGCCACTGCCGCGGCGAACTCCTCCTCGTCGGCCTGCAGCAGCTCCCGCACGCGCGCCAGAGGGACCCCGGCCTCGGCGAGGGTCCGGATCTTGGTCAACTCGAACACGGCGCCGGCGCCGTACCTCCGATAGCCGGAGTGGTCCCGCTCCGGCTCCGGCAGCAGCCCCTTGGCGTGATAGTGCCGCACCGCGCGCACAGTCACTCCGGCATACGACGCCAGCTCGCCGATGGTCAGCATCGCACCAGTCTCCTAGTTCGCAGCTCGGGTCCGGTAGAGACGCCGTGACCAGAGGTAGCCGACCAGTCCGATCACCACGCACCAGCCGATGGCCCAGAGCACGTCCGAACCATCGGGCGAGCCGACCAGCAGACCGCGGTAGGCGTCGATGATCGGAGTGAACGGCTGGTTCTCCGCGAACCACCGCAGCCCGGTCGGCATCGACTCGACCGGCACGAACCCGCTGCCCACGAACGGCAGCATGATGAAGATCATCGGCCAGTTGCTCGCGGCCTCCGGGTTCGGACTGGCCAGCCCCAGCGCCACGGTGAACCAGGTCATCGCGAACGACAACAGCGCGAGCAGAGCGATCAGGTCCAACCACTGCATCGCCGAGGCGTCGGTCTGCAGACCGAGCAGGAACGCGACGCCGAATACCGTTGCGAGTGCCAGTGCAGTCTGGACCATCGCGCCCAGGACGTGGCCGGTCAGCACCGAGACCTTGGCGATGGCCATGGTCCGGAACCGGTCGATGATCCCGCCTGTCATGTCGGTGGCGACCGAGACGGCCGTGCTGATGGACACGCTCGCCACCGCCATCACCAAGATCCCGGGAGTGATGAACGTCAGGTAGTCGCCGCGGTCCCCCGCCGGGGCTCCAGGCAGACCGGCGCCCATCGTGCCGCCGAAGACGTAGACGAACAACAGTAGGAACAGCAGCGGCAGGCCGATCAGCATCAGCGTTTGCGACGGGTACCGGGCCATGTGCTTCAGGTTGCGGCGCAGCATGGTCACTGAATCGCGGACGGCATACGTCGCGGTATTCATGCCGGCACCTCCTCGGGAGACTCGTCGGCGGTGGAGTGGTCGGTGAGAGCCAGGAACACGTCATCCAGGTCCGCGGTGTGCACGGCGAGCCCGGTGACCGCATCGTCGTCGACCTCGGCCAACAGCCGTCGCAGCGTGGTGAGGCTGCCGTCGTGCGGCAGGGTCAGGGTCAGCGCCGCGGCGTTCGGGCTCGCCTCGGGGAACTGGCGTGCCAACTCGGCCAGCCGTTCACGGTCGGCGGCCTGAAGCTCGACGTGACCGCCGGGAACCAGCCGCTTCAGCTCGGCCGCGGTGCCCTCGGCGACCAGTCGGCCGCCGTCGAGCACACCGATCCGGTCGGCAAGCTGGTCGGCTTCCTCCAGGTACTGGGTGGTGAGGAAGACCGTGACCCCGTCGGCCACCAGCTCCCGCACGATCCCCCACAGGTCACGGCGGCTGCGCGGGTCGAGGCCGGTGGTCGGCTCGTCAAGAAAGATCAGCCGCGGCCCTGCCACCAGGGTCATCGTCAGGTCCAGCCGCCGCTTCATACCACCGGAGTACGTCACCGCGCGCCGGTCGGCGGCATCAACCAGGTGGAATCGCTCCAGCAGTTGCTCCACCACGCTCTTCGCATGGCGCCGGTCGAGGTGGCCGAGGTCGGCCATCAGCCGCAGATTCTCCCGCCCGGTCAGTAACTCGTCCACAGCGGAGAACTGCCCGGTCACTCCGATCGACGCACGCACCTGGTCTGCCTCGCGGCGTATGTCGTACCCGGCGACCCGAGCCTCACCGGCGTCTGCAGGCAGCTACGTGGACAGAATCCGGACTGTGGTGGTCTTGCCGGCCCCGTTGGGCCCGAGCAGGGCGTAGACAGTGCCCGCGGGGACGGCCAGGTCGACTCCAGCGACTACCTCATGGTCGCCGTACGACTTGCGTAGCCCGGCAATCTCGATCGCATTGGTTCTCGTTGTCATGCCCACCATGCTGAGAGGTTGCCCCTGCGTCAGGGTCAACTGTTGCGGTTATACGGCCTCGCAGCCCCGAGACGTCGGCCTCTGCCTCACACCGGCCGGTCGGCTGTCGTACGAGCGCGCCAAGTGCTTGGTTACGCGCCGCCAAGAAGAGCGCGGCGCGTCCTCAGCGGACACGCTCGAACGTATCCCGGTATGCGCCGCTTCTGCGGTCGCGGAGGAAACAGGGTGGTGGGTGGCCTCGTTGAGCACCGACCGCAAGGGGCACCCTTCACGTCCGAGCCCAGTTCATTCGAGTGCCCGGCCTCGACCGGCTCGCCGTTGTACCCGGTCAAGCGCCAAGTACCTCGTCCGCGCTGCGGGGCTCCGTGCGCGGCTGCTGGTTGAGCTTGTGGCGCGCGATGGAGGAGTGCCGGTAGACCTCCTTGCGGGCCCGCATGATGTCGCCCAGGGGTGCGTGCTCGGCAGTGACCCGCCATGGGGTGAACGACAGTGAGTCCATCTTCTCCAGGTTCTGCGGGCCGGAGATGTCCTGCTGCGGCAGCCGCAGCTTCGCCACGGTGACGGACGGCGAGAGCAGTTCGGGCCACTCCACGGTGGTGTCCTCCACCGGCATGCGTTCCAGGTCGGTGCAGAGCTGGACCTGGATGTCGAAGGCGTAGGGCCGTTCTTGCAGTTCGGCTTGCAGAGCCGGCCGGAAGACCTCCTGCGCGGAGGTCGGGTCAATGGCTCGCCGGACCACCGCGGCGGAGGAGGACGGGTCGGGGGTGATGCGCACCTTGGCGATGTAGTCGCCGTGCCTGACCGCACCCATCGTCCAGTAGCTCGACAGCAGCAGGTTCGCCGGAGGCGTCTTGGACAGGCGCAGGAAGGCCAGGAACTCGTCCCAGGCCCAGTTGTCCTGATCCAGCGTTCCCCTCCCGGTCACGAACTCGGTGAAGAAGCGATGTGCGCCGGGTCGGCCCTGGGAGAAGTAGGCCGGCGCGTTCAGGAACAGTTCCTGGATGAACAGGTAGTGCTCGACTGTATTGCAGAAGAAGACCGGTCCGTTGATGTTGGCGTAGTCGAATGTGCCCGTGTCCGGTTCGTCTTCCAGCAGGGTCGGGCCGGGGATGTCGAACATCTTCAGTGCCAGTCCGGTGGCGGCGCCCAGTCGTGCGTCGGCTCCGGCGTGGGGCGAGCCGTTGGAGAAGCGGATGAGTGCATCGTGGGTTCCCGGTGTCGCGTAGATGCCTTGGGCGTACTCGGGGGGAAGCCCGTCCAGGATCTCCACTTCCCCTCGGACCAGCCCGTAGCCCTTGGCGTGGGCGTCGCGAAGGGCCCGTCCGGTGCCACCGGCCTTGACTGACTCGGTGATGTAGCTCTCGGTCTTCTCGATCACCGTCTGGACGTTGCGGTCGAAGTGCGGGTCGTCGTTTTCGACGTCCGGCGTGTAGGGGACGAACTGTGCTGCCATGACTTCGACCTCTTCTCAAAGACCGTGGTTGGTCTCGGGGGCAGGAAGTGCCGTCAGTCCTCCAGCTCGGCGAGCCAGCGCAGGGCGCGCAGGCCTGGCAGGAAGCAGTACTCGCCGCCGCGGGTGACGACGAAGCTGGGCAGGTTCTGCAGGCGGCGCCGGATCGGCTTGTCCGGGATGGTGGCGCTGCCCGTTCCGTCGTGGTGCCCGGCAACCGGGTCCTTCTCGCCCGGATAGCCGATGAAGTTGCCGTCGTTGACCCACTCGGCCTTGATGAATTCGAACTGTCGCTCCAGATGGGCTCCGATGAAGACTCCTACCAGGCCCCGTTCGGCGCCGTCGTCCTCCAGTACGCCCTCGGGCAGCGGTGGGCCGTAGGTGGTGCCACGGCGGATGAGGCGGTGCATTCTTGCGTCGCCGATGATGGTGGAGTCGCGGGGGTTGGTGCGCCGGATGTGCGCACCGGCGGGGCACCGGAACCCGCGGTCGTCGTTCTCCCGGTACAGGAAGTTGTTGACACGGTGCGGATCGGCCGCCAGCTCCGGGTCATCGTGTTCCGGGGTCAGCGTCAGCGGCGCTCCGCTGGGCCAGCGTCCGACCATCTTTGCTGCCAGGAGTGCCTCCTCCTGGGCACTGGAGGTGTTCGCGCGCAGGTATCGGCGCCAGGCCGCCACGTTGGTGTGGATCTTGCGTACGGCCGCGTAGGTTCCGTTGCGTCCCAGCGCGTCGGGGCTGGGCATGGGCGGCAGGCTGCCGGTTTCGTCGGGGTAGCCGAGGATGAATTCGCCGGCCTTGATGGGGGCTTCCTGCGGGTTGGAGCCGGGCAGCCCGACTCCGTCGATGTTGGGGTGGCTGATGCCGTCGCGGAATCCGAAGGTGGTACGCCCGGTCGGGAGCTGGTGGACGTCCTGTTGCCAGATCGCCTGGACACCGGGGGTGTCCTGGTAGGCGACGCGGGCGCGTTCCAGCTCCTTGTCCAAGTGGGCTGCATCGGAGGAGAGGGCGCTCAGGGCGATGTGAACGTCGCCCGTTCCGAACGGTGCCTCCCAGTGGGCCGGTGCACTCTCGCCCGTGTCGCCGATCAGCTCCGCCCGGGCGGCCATGCCCTCGCGGAACGCCCGCGGAAAACTGTCCAGCGACTCCTGTGGCACCCCCAGAGCTCTCAGGCCCTGGTAGGTGAACGCCACAGCCACCCAGGCGTTCTGGCTCCCGTCCACGCCGGACAGGCCACCCGAGGTCAACGGGAGCAGCCGCCGCAGCAGGGCGCGCCCGGCGTGGCGGTCGTCGACGCGCAGGAAGATGAACTTTCCCTCGTACGGCACCGGCCGTGGACGCAGTGCTCCGCTCTGGACGTCGTCGATCTCGACGCCCACGCCGGCTGCGCTGCTGCTGTCCGCCGTGTTCATGTTTGCTTTTGCCTCCGCATCATTCTCTGCCTGGACAGCTCCACAGCGGTCGACCAACGTGCATCGACGCGGGGCCAACGGTGTTGGGTCGGCTGTGAGGGTCGGCTGTGTCCGGGTTCTAGGCAGCGGCTTCCTCCATCAGCTTCTGGAAGGCGGGCGTGGCCAGCAACTCGGCGTTCGCCGGGTTGTTCAGCGCTGCCCGGAACTCGGGGGTGTCCAGCACCTCCTGGAACGCCTCGTCCACGCGCTGGTCCTTCCAGATCTGCTGAACGGTCAGGTCGGGGTACGAGCTGACGAAGACTCCCGCAGGCTCCTGCTGGGAGACGAACCAGTCCTTCACCCCGGGATCGGCTACGCCGGGGAAACCTTCGGTGTGCGAGAAGACCTTGTCGAAGCGGGCCCCGACCACCGTCTTGGCGAAGTCGTCGATGTAGGTGTCCCAGGAGCCGTCGAAGACGCTGGCGAACATGAACCGGGTGTCGTTGTCGAAGATCACGTGCCGTGCGTCGTGCAGGGTGCCGATCTGGCGCAGCGCCGCACGGGCTTCGTCGTCAGCCGTCGAGTCGGCGAGCGCGGCGAGATCCTCACGCAGTGCATCGGCGTGGCCCGGCTTTATCCTGGTGAAGACGGTGAACTCGCTGCAGACTCCATCTTTCCTGCCCGGGCGCTCGGGCTGGGCCGACTGGGCTGCACCCGTCGTCGCAGTCATGGGAGATTCTCCTGCCGCAGATCGGTGCGAGGGGCGCCAAGCGCCCGAATACGGGGCGCCATCGCCCTCACCTCTTCATCCTTACCGCATACGCATCGCGTCGCATCCCCGGCCCGGGGCGATGGGGGTACCCGGGGACGGTATGTTGCGGTACTCCGGCACTGCGGTTCAGGCTGATCGGTTCGGCCGCCCTCACTCCGGCCTCCGGCCGGCTACGGTCCATGCCCGATTTGCCGTCCGGGCGCCTCGTCCGCAGTCCGTCACGGTGCAGGGTGAGAGCTTTTCAGGGTGCCGGTCTGCTGTCGAACCCGATGGGCACCACGGCGGAAACGAGCAGGCCAAGGCTTTCGCGCTCCAAGAGGCTCCCGAGGACAGATCCGCAAGGGCGCAGGACCATGGAACGGAGCGACCTGCCGAAATCGTCGTCGTGTTCTGGGCAGCTCCATCCGCTTGGTCGGGGAGGGCAGCGACATGGCCGGCCAGGCACCCGCGGCGCTGCTCCGGATGCCCGGTGAGCGGAATCGAGCGGCGAAAGCTCAGCGGTCCGGGAGATCGGGCCGAGCAGCGGACGATACCGACCGCTGAGGATCACTCTCCGGAGAGGTGGCGAACCAGTTCCGGTGCCATTTCGACACGCCCCGGACACATCCATGCCAGTCCTGTGGCTGCGCAAGCAGACGGTCGGGTCATGAATTCCCGCCTGACCTTGCTCAACTCGGTCACCACCCGGACCCCCACCTGGAGGAAATCATGGGCACGGTTCTCGGTGACGTACTGGGCTTCGCGGCCGGCGTCGCGATCAGCCCGCTCCCGATCATCGCGATCATCCTTGTCCTCGCCACTCCTCGGGGACGTCTGAACGGACTGCTGTTCACCGTCGGCTGGATCCTGGGACTGTCGGCACTGGGCGCGGTGATGCTGCTGATCGCCTCCCCCGCCGGCGCCTCCGCCCACAATCACCCGGCCACCTGGGTAGGAGCCCTCAAGCTTGCTCTGGGCTTGCTCCTCGTCCTTTTCGGCGCCCGGCAGTGGCACCGGCGCCCCAGGGATCCCTCGCAGGCCCAGCTGCCGAAGTGGATGGGCGCGATCGATCGCCTCACACCGGTCAAAGTCTTCGGACTCGGAACGGCCCTGGCCGCACTCAACGCCAAGAACGCCCCGCTGACCATCGCTGCGGGCGCCACGATTGGCTCAGCAGGACTGCCGGTCGGGCAGCAGATCGCATCGCTGGCCATCTTCGTCCTGATCGCCACCCTTGGCCTGCTGGCCCCCTTGGGGGTCTTCCTGCTCGGAGGGGAGCGAGCAAAAACGACGCTCGGCAGCTGGAAGGACTGGGCAGCCCAGCACAATGTGGCCGTCATGGCGGCCCTGTTCTTCGTCCTCGGGCTGAAGCTGCTCGGAGACGGCATTTCCATCCTCGCCTCCTGAACGTCATACCCACACGTGGCAAGGCAGTCCGATCACAGACGTACGACAGAGACCATGGAAGACGGTCCGCAAGCGGCATTTGCTCTGGTCAGCCGATGGCACCCCATCCGGCACGTCATCCCGGAGAAGAACGATCACAAGGCTGCTCGCCTGTGCCGGGCTTCACGCGGTGGACGGTCTGCGGGCTTCGACAAGGGCCGGTACGAAGATCGCAACACGGTGGAACGGGCCATCGGCAAGCTCAAGCAGTTCAGAGCCGTCGCCACCCGATGGGCGAGCGAGGGTATGTCTGCCTCGGCACCGTCACTTCTGCCGCTGCGCTCCTCATCTGACTGCGGTCGTGACCGAAGAACAGACCCTAGTTCTCGCCGCCGGCCGCGGGTGGTTCCTCGGCGGGGAACAGGATCGGGCTGATCAAGTAGCGGGTGCGCTCCGGTGAGGGCTCATTGGTGATACGGCGCACCAGGGCGTCGCGCATCTCGTCGATCAGCGCGGTGAGTTCGTCCCGGCTGAGCCACATCGCGTGCTGGCGGTAGCCCACCAGGTCGACGGCAGGAGCGGCGCCGGGCCGGTCGAGGTAGGTGTTGAACTCGGCCAGCAGGGTCGCCATCGCCACGGCGAACGCCCGCCGGTGGTCCTCAAGCGAAACCGAAGCAGCGGCGTCGGCGTCGATCACAGCCCGCTCACGCCGCAGTCGGTAGCGGCGCTCGACGGCGCCGCGCACCCGCTGCTCGCCTTCGACCTCCAGCAGGCCGCCGTCGGCCAGCAGGCCCACATGCCGGTACACGGTGGCCTTCGACACGTCGGGCAGCAGCGCGCACAACTGCGAGGTGGTCAGTGTCCGGCCGCCGGACATGGCATGCACGACGCGCAGTCGTACGGGGTGCAGAAGCAGGTCGACCGCGTCCATGGGCACATGGTCTCATAGCTGATACCGTTCTCACGTTTGAGAATAAAGCCTTGGGCGCAGGCCCGCCGCACCCGCTTGCACAGGAGCACCCCATGACACCCACACCACCTCCCCTTGGACGCCTGCATGACATCGGCGGCAATCGGCACCTGATGCTGCACCGCTCGGGCGCGGGCGGCCCTACCGCGGTATTCCTGGCGGGGGTGGGACTGATGAGCCTGGACTACCTGAACATCCACAATCACGTCGCCGAGTTGACCACGAGCGTCCTCTACGACCGCGGGGGCAACGGCTGGAGCTACCCTGCTGAGCTGCCCCGCACAGCAGCGGAAGTCACCGACGAACTTCGCGAACTGCTCCACACCACCGGCCTTCCCGGCCCCCACCTGCTGATCGGCCACTCCCTGGGCGGGGCCTACGCGCGCCACTACGCCAGACGTTTCCCCGACGAGGTGGCCGGCCTGCTCCTGCTCGACCCCTTCCACGAGGACTTGGCCAACTGCGCTCCCCGGCAGGTGCGGGAGCAGCTCGACGAGATGCTGGGTCAGATGGATAGCCAGGAGACGGCCGAGCCCACGCCGGAACAGCTGGAGCAGTCCCACGCCCAGATGATCCAGCACTTCGCCGCCTGGCCAGAGCCGGTGCGCGAGCCCTTGGCCGCGCGCCACCTCGCCACCTGGCGGGTCGCCTCGCGCGAGAACCAAAACCTCTACGACAAGGTCGCCCGTGAGTTCCGGCAGACCGCGGCCACCCCCGACGTGCCGCTCATCGTGCTCACGGCCATGGGGCACGACGCCACCCAGGCCCACTTGTGGCCCGCTGAGCTGCTGCGGGAGATCAACGAGAGCAAGCGCTCCCTGCACGCCGAGCTGGCCGCCGAGTCTTTGCAAGGAGAGCAGCGGGTTCTCGACGACGCGGGGCACGGGTGGCTGCACGAGGAGCGGGCGGACGCGGTGATCCAGGCAGTCAACGACCTCATCGCAAGAGCGCGTCGATGACAGCACCACCCACCTGCCGCACACCCTGTATCCGACTCCGCTCCCCCACCCACGGCCGCGCCGCTCAGGCCTCACCGACACCACCGCGAGAACGGGCTCCAGGCACGCGGACACCCGGACCAGCCCACCTTCGTCCCCCCAGGCGGGTGGAGTGCCCACCGCGCGGGCCGGAACGGCATCCCATCGCCATCGCCGATCAGGACGTGCCTTGAGCGCCGGTTCGGCCTTGCTGATGCACCGTGCCCGCGCCGGACAGGCCACCGCCCAGGAGCAGCATCTCCTCCCCCGCAACGCACCCGCCCGCACTCCCCCGGCCCCGCACTCCGGACCCCGGGAGCAGAAGGAAGAACTCAGCACGGCAGCCACGGGGCCAGGAGAAGACAGCCTCGACGACCTCGATCAAGACCAGGACGCGCAGGGCACCGCCGAGGACGAGAACGGATCCCTGAACGGTCCAGCGGTACCCGTGGCCGAGCACGGGCTCGACGACGCCCGGGCGGAGGCCCTCAAGTGGTGAGGGGCCACCGTCCCGGTGCAGGCGGCCCCGTGGCAGAAGTGGGCAAGCATGAAGCACACGGTGCGGGCGTAACAGCCGTCGACTTTCCGGGCGGCGCAGCGTGGCCGGTGACCACCTGGCAGGGCTGTCCGCGCCCCAGCGTCGACTCGATGGGCTGGGCCCTCCGCCATGACGAGGAGTCGGCCGCCGCTTTCCGCTGGCCGCGGACCGGGACCCGTCGGTCTTCGCCGCCCCGGACGCCTTCGACATCTCCCGGGACCCCAATGCGCATCTGTTCTTCGGCCACGGCCCCCGGCTCTGCATCGGCGCGAAGCTCGCCCGCGTGGCACTCGCGGCGACCTTCCGGGCGCTGTTCACGCGATTCCCCTCGCTCAGGGGTCCTTCGGCCGCGAGTTTGCGACGCCACTTGCCCGCCGTCTCGGCCTGGACGTCAACAAGCCGCCCGACAGCGGCATTCGACATACCTTCCGCACACGTCAGAATGCTCCGGGCCCGCATGGCCGCCCTCCGGTCCCGCGTACCCGCCCGACGCGCCGACTCGGCACGCACATCCTCAGACAGCGTGATCGACACAGCAGAAGGCCCAGGATGCGACTCCAGAAAGGGTTACAACTCACCCTCTTGATTTGCCGCGCACCACACCAACGTGAATGTTCTCGGTCGGCGGGTCCGGTGTTCCGGGAGTCAGCTGCCGTCCTGATCGGCGTCGAGCCAGCCCAGCTGTGCCGCACGGAAGCCCAACTGCATCCGATTCTGCACCTTCGCGATGTCCATCATCTGGCGGATCCGGCGCTGCACCGTACGCATGGAGGTGCGCAGTTGGGTGGCGATCGCTTGGTCGGTGAGACCCGTCAGCAACAGGCTGAGTATCTGTGCACCCAGATCATCGGTGGCGGGTGCGCTCTGCAAGGTACTCGCAGAGGCGACGAACGGCGTTGCCTTCTCCCATTCGGACTCGAACAGTGCGATCAGCGCGTCGAGCAGGCTGCACTCGTGCACGAGCAGGGCTCCCGCCTTTGCGGCATTGGTGGAGCCGAGGAGTGGAACAATGGCCAACTCGCTGTCCACGATGAAGAGTTTAAGCGGTACTGATTCGGCGATCCGGACCACCTCTCCGGCAGCCCGCGCCTGGATGATTTCTTCGAACGACGGAGCTCCCTCGTCGAGCATCGAGCGTTCGATTATCACGCGGTAACGGACACCCCGCTCGATGACCGCTTCGTCGGTCATGTTGCCGGACGAAAAGAACGGTGCCTTGGCAAAGTTCATGACCTCTTTCCGTGCTCCGAGTTGTATGTGTCCGACGCGTTCGCGGATGGCCTCGGTGCCGTGGACCACGTCGACGACCTCCGCTGCGCCGCGCCCGAGAGTGGCCGCGCGGTAGATTTCGTCGAGGGATTCGAGTTCGAGTTTCGCCAGATTGAGCTCGTTCTGTCGCTGGATCAGGGGCGCCCGCAGCGCCGCCGCCGGTGGGGCGGCGACGAACCGAGTGGGGTCGCCGAGGCTGCGCGCGACGAGTCCCTGGTCTTCGAGCCTGTTGAGGATGCCCACCACCTGACGGATGTCGCAGCCGATGAGTTCGGCGAGTCCGGTGGGTGTGGCGGAGGCCACCGAGACCAGAATGCGGTAGGTGTCCGCCTCTTCGGGGGTAAGTCCCAGCACGTCTGACAGCATGATGTCTCTCCGTCTGTCCGTTGGTGCTCCGGCCTGGCGTCTGTGTCGTGGAACGCGCTCTCCGGCCACCCTCTGCCACCAGGGCGAGGCCAGCGCAATGCGGATCCGGATATGCCGTTGGTCCGGTGCGAGCAGCACCGGACCAACGGCCTGATCAAGCGGTACGCGTACGGAGCAGTCGCTCGCGAACGGTCTGTGGGCGCAGTCCCTCTCCGCATTCGGTGCAGGCTGCGTCGAAAGACGGGGGTCACGGCCGGTGCGAAGCTCACTTCTCGCCCCGGCCGTGCTCCCTCCGGATCGGGTTCGCCTCAGCGCAGTCGGTACGCCTGAGGAATGATCTGCTTGACGTTGTTCCCCGCGCTGTCGGTCGCGGTGATCCGCAACGCGACTCCTCCAGGAGCGTGGTCACGCTTCGGATGCTTGATACGCGCGATGAAGGTGTTCTTCCCGCCGGCCTTGGTGATCACCGGCTGCCAGGTCTTGCCGCCGTCGAAGCTGGCCTGTGCCCGCAACTCGGTCACGGTCGGTGGCGTGCTGAGCCGGTCCTGGTAGTAGCCGGTGACGGTGATGGGGTGAAGCCTGTTGGCCTTTGCGGTGTTGTCCAGGTCCAGGCCCAGGTCGTACCGCAGGAAAATGAGCGGTTCCGGACGGCACGGGCCGGGTTCCTTGACGACGGCGTCCGCGATGCACGGCTGTGACGTCGGGGTGTCGGACTTGGCCGGACGGTCGGAGGTGTACTCCCATGTGGTCTTGACCCCGTTGGTCTCCGCCTGGAACGAGTATCGGGCCGATTCCGCAGGGAGGTCGTACGCGATGACGTCGGCCTTGCACCCCGCCAGCGCGAGCACTGCTACGGCTGCCGACGCTCCCAGGTTCACCTTCCGGCGCCACCTCGGTGGCACTGCCGCGTCCATCGGAGCAGTCTCCTTTCCCACTTCGGTCATCACCGCCCACTCCTCGACACCAGGTCCGGCACATTGCCGGGCTCGCCGAGCTCGAAGACGAACTCGACCGGGTGGAGCTTTTGCTGGAGTTCGTGGCCGGCGTCGTCGAAGAGGCCTACGCCGCAGGCGGGGGGCTCACATGCCTGGATCCCGTAGATCAAATGGGCGATGCCCGTGTCGTTCAGCATGCCCATCATGGCCTGGCGACCGCCTCCGCCGCTGGTCAGGTACAGGGTGGGCCAGAAGCGGTCGCCCTCCCGGCAGCCGGCGCACGGCAGGCCGGTGTCGGCAGTGAAGCCCGACTTGGTGCGGACCTGGGGCACCGCGCCGGGAAGGGACGGACCCTCGTTCCAGTCGATCGTGTTCTTCTTGCCAAACGCCAGGTCCCGAGTTTCGGACGGGCCCGACGGACTTGCCACGGACGGCGCGAGATAGTCCCTTACGGACATCTCGAAGCGGTCGATCGCGTTGTCGTTCCGCGGCCCGACCAACGTGGTGAACTGCCGCTGACTGTCCGGCTTGGGCAGCATTGTTTCCTCTGTCACCGGACCGGACTCGGTCATCCGGTTCCAGCTGAAGTGGGGAATCGCGCCGGGCTGGTCGGCGTGGAGGCGGTGATCGACACGGTCGAGATCCCGGGACTGGACCCGGAACGGCAGGTTGCCGGGAACCCGACCAGGGGAGTCGAAGGCCAGAGCATAGGCCTTGGACACTTCGCGGCTGCCGCCGAGTCTGATCTGGACGCCGGACTTCGCTCCGCTCTCGATCCGCCGGATCAGCGTGGCGGCCTGGGCCGGGGGTACGGTCACGATCGGCAGCGCTGCGTACGGATCGACGGGCGGGCAGCTGTCGGGGCCGTTTTCGCACTTGTACTGTCGGAATGACTCGTACTTCAGCAGGGCGACCCGATCGGTTTCGCCCGTCACCAGCACCCCGACCGCGCCTGCGGAGGCGGCCGCCGCCACTCGTTTGCGAAGTGCGGTGAAGTCGCAGGTCGTCCCGCAGATGTCGGTCGGCTTCAGCAGCACCAGCGCGCCCTTGGCATCGACGTCGGCGAGTTCCTCGGCCGAGCCGGTGCCCGCGTAGACGACGGGCTTCTTCCCGTTGGAGGGCAGTCGGGGAATCGTCGATCGCACGAGGGTGGATACGCGCTTGCCGTCCTTCGTCCAGCTCTGGTTGCCGCCGTTTATGGTGGTGTCCGGCGTCGCGTAGCGGGCGCCCAGGTCGAAGGAGTCACCATTCCCTGTGACCCGCATCGTCACTGACGGCGGTACCAGGACATGCTGGCTGTGGAAGTTGAGTGTGCCGAGGCTGACCTTGCCGGCGGTCGGCAGTGCCCACCAGTTCGGTTCACCAGGGCCGTATTCAGTGGCCAACTGCGCCGTGATTCCCCAGTCTCGGTCCACGGAGATCCGTTCGGTCTTGAAGCCTGCCTGGTATGTCTCAGTCGGCTCCGGGGTGTTCACCTTGACCGGCTTGGCCTTGCGAAGGTCCAGCTCCACCGTGGTCGCGCCGGTGACCTCTACCTCCGGCACCATCGGTGCGGCCTGGTTCAGTTCGCCGGCCGCGTCCCGCCACGTCACCGCGATGGCTGCCGTGACAGTGCCGGAGAACACCCGTGCCTTGATCGTCTCGCCACCCGGTGCCGTCAGCGGCTTTTCGTACAGGTTCAGCTTGTCCTCGTCGACCGGGACGATCAGTGCGTTGCCGTACGAGACATCGGTGGCACCGGCCGGAGGAGTGACCTTGATGGTCAGATCGTGGCGGATCGGCTCCACGAAGGTCGAGATCCGCGACGATCCGAGCAGTGTCCCCGCGCTGTCCTTGGCGGTCAGGACGCCGGCGTATGCGCCGTATTGCCCCGAATCGTCCACCACCTTGCCGTCCATGGTCACCGTCACATCGGCCGAGCCCTTGGCGGGCACGGTCAGCTGGTCGGCGCTGAGCGTGAACAGCCCCGCCGGTGCGGGCTTGCCCGCGTAGGAAGCCGAGGCGGAGAGCGTGAGAGTGATCGGCTCTTCGGTCCAATTGCTGTAGGTGACCGTCCTGGACACCGGCGAGTGCGGGTATTCGGCTCGGCCGAAGACCAGGTTTCCGTCGGGAATGATCTTCGGATCGATCGCGCGGGCCACGTCCACCCGGCCGGCGCCCTGCGCATACAGGTCGTACCCGAGGTCCTTGGAGGTCGCCATCAGCAGCGCCTTGATCTGCCGCCCGGTGAAGTCCGGGTGCTGCTGGGCGATGATCGCAGCGGCACCGGCCATATGGGGCGTGGCCATGGAAGTGCCGCTGGCGGACGTGTAGTAGTCGTCCACGGGGTTGCCCATCGAGGTGCCCTTGGCGCGGGCCGCGGCGATGGCGACGCCCGGAGCGGCGATGTCCGGCTTGGCCGCGCCGTCCCCGACGCGAGGTCCGCGGCTGGAGAAGGAAGCCATCTGGTCGCTCTTGTCCACGGCCGCGACGGTCAGCGCTTCGTCGGCTGCACCTGGCGATCCGACCGTCTCGGGGTTCGGGCCGCTGTTGCCCGCGGCAATGACGAACAGGGTGCCGTAGGTGCGGCTGAGAGCGTTGACCGAGCTGCTCAACGGGTCCGTTCCGTCGCTGGCCCCTCCGCCGAGGCTCATGTTCACCACGTCGGCACCGGACTTGGCGGCCCACTCCATGCCGGCGATGACCGCGTCGCCGGCGCATCTGCCCTCGTCGTCGCACACCTTGCCGATGGAGAGCTTCGCACCGGGCGCCACACCACGACGCAGCCCGTCGGAGGCCTTGCCGGTACCGGCGATCGTGGACGCCACGTGAGTACCGTGTCCATGTCCGTCCACCGGGCCGCTCGGGCTGTTGGTGAAGTCGATCGCCTCGGCGATCTGGCCGGCGAGATCGGGGTGAGTGGCATCGATGCCACTGTCCAGCACCGCGACCTTCACGTTCGAACCGTTGTAGCCGCGTTCCCAGGCTGCGGGCGCGCCGATCTGTGGTACGGACTTGTCGAGCTGAAGTGTGGTCAGCTCGTTCAGCCAAACCTTCTTCACTCCGGCCAGCGGGCCGGTGGCCTGCGAGGCGACGGACTTGCCGGTGTTCTTCTCCCGCACTTCTCGCCACCACTGCCCGTTGCCCTGAATGGTCATCGAGCGGGCGTTGATGCTCGGCAGGACGGTCTTGGCGGTCGTGCCGGCGGCGGTCGTCGCTGTCCGGGCACTGGCCTTTCCGCTGTACGCGGTGATCACCGGGACTTCACCGGTTCTGCCCTCGGCCGCCCAATCGGCCAGTTTGGCGAGGTTGAAGAGTTCCCAGTCCAGCAGGTCGGCCCGGAGCAGCGGCAACACGTCTTCCGGTACGACGTAGACCTGGTCGTTCTTGGTGACGGTATGGAAGAGAACCGACTCCTTCCCGGCCCGTGTCGCGGGCTTGATCTCACGGACGAACGGCTTCCTGTCCTTGGTGAGGCCGATCTGCACCTTGTCGCCGGTCACCAGCGTCAGTGACAGGTCCGCCTGAGTTCCGGCGTCAGCCTTGAGCAGGCTGTCGCGGACCGACGCGGGCAGGTTGAGGGAAGCGGGGGAAGACGGAGCCGGAGCCGGGTTGGAGGCGTTCGCTGCGGTGCTCGACATGACCGCCCCGAGGACGGTGATGCCGACAGCCGCGGTGACCAACCGTCGCCTGAGACGCCTCATCTCGAGGCCTCCTGCGCTGCGGTGGTTTCGGTTTCGCCGTGAAAATGGCGCGGCGGATGCATGAGCGTCTCCTACTCTTCGTGAGAAAGAAGTACTTGCTGCATTCGGCAGTTACTTTCGGGCTCTGCACGGACCGAGACAACCGATTGGCAGTGGCGGATCTCTTCCATGTCGCAGACCCGCCACGGCAATCGGCCGGTAGACCGGCGGAGGAACGCCAAAACGCCGGGAAGGGAGAACGGCTGGCGCCGCGTCCGGAGTGTGGAGCTGCGCCAATGATGCGGTGTACCCAGCGAACCGATGCCGTCGAAGTGGTAGGTCTTGCCGCCCTTGGCGGTGTTCCCCGCGTCCTGGTCCAGGCATGCGTGGTGTCGCCGGCGATTGGCCGGCGAAGCTGGCGCGAGTCCGGATCGCGGCCGCCAAGGCTTCGGTGACGAGTTCTGTGCCCATGTGGTCGGTGATCGCCCATCCGGCCAGACGTCGTGATTGCCGATCGGTGTCGGTCGCGAGGTAGCCCCGCTGGATGACCCACTTCTGGTTCGTGTGGTCGGCACACTTCCAGATGCCTACGCGGTCGCCGTTGTTGCGGGTACAGCCGGCCTCCAGGCACACCTCATTGCCTGCCCGGGGCACAGGGGCCGCCGAAGAGGAGAGGCCCCGCGCCGAGGGTGACGAGGCCTCCGGCCCGGATGGTTGCCGCTGCGGTCTCCGGAGCTTCGTAGGGGCGCAGCGAGTTGGGGTTGGGGCGCGTGACGTTGAGCGGGATCGGGCGAGTCGGGTGGTCGGCCAGTACGTCGTCGGCCGCTTCGCCGGAGCCAAGACGGCCCAATTCTTCGGGCGGTCATTCACGAAGTTGGGGGCATCGTTGTGGGCGTGGCCGTCGTGCTGTTCGGTCCAGTGGGGTTGTCGGGCTTCGAGAACGGTCGCCGCGTCGAGCGCCCCGAGACTGCCGCAGCATAGACGGGATGTCAGACTTTGCCCGTGGTCAATGCCAAGGAAACCGTCCGCCAATTCCTCCTGCAGGTGCGCTCGGGGCTGCACCCTGACCGAGCCAGCCACTTCCTGGCCGACCGTGTCCAGGCTCACCAGGTCGTCTCGGAGGCGCCGGTGGTTGTGGAGCGAACACCACAGCAGTACACCGAGCACGTGCAGGAGATGCTCGACGCATACGGCGCTTTCACACTGACCGTGGACGAGCTCATCGCCGAAGGAGATCGGGTCTACGCCCGCTGGACCCAAAACGGGCGGCATGTCGGAACGGTCGGCCACCATCCGCCAACGGGCGCGCAGGTCACGGCGGTGACCAGTGCGGTGTATCGCGTCAAGGACGGACTGATTGTCGAGTACTGGATCCAGATCGACCGGCAGGGGATCGCCGCACAGCTACAGCAAGCAGCTACTGAGCACTGATCCAGGCCCGGCCCCAAGGTATTGACGATTGCTCATCAGTGTCCGTCTCACGACGTTCTGGTACACCGGCTCGCCCGCGTACCAGAACGGCACCGGTCGGCGGCACCGGTCGGCGACACCAACGAGAGCCCGCAGTTCCGGGCCGATGACACCGAAGCGTGGCTGCACGCCCACGGCAAGCACCTGGGCGGAGGCGGCAGTGGCCGGCGTGAGCACCACGGCGACGACAGCGGTCATCCGTCGAAGCTTCATGTGAAGATCAACGTCAGAGGAACCGACAGTGCACGGCCCCTCCCAGGAGGCGGCCTGGACGGACGGAGTCGCCGTCGCCGTCGCCGTCGCCAAGGAGCACACCCCGGTGCACGGACATTTCCTCCCTCCGACCACCGCGAGCTGGGAGGTGCATACGATCGGGGTGTGGTCGATGAACGCCCGCGCGGCAGCGCGTAGTGCGCGGGAGAACGTGGAACTGTGCGCGGCCTGCCGCCCCGTCCCCTCGGCAGCCGACGCGATGACCGAAGCGCGACACAGGACGAGCTGGATGCGGTCGATCCGGGCCGGTGCCCGGTATAGGGCACCGGGTGGCAGCGCTGCCACCTCATCGTCCAGGCCGGCGGCCCGCTCCCGGCGGCCGCGGGCGACATCATCGTCCAGGGCGAGGACCTCGGGAGGTGGGTGCACGCGCAGCGGTTCGGGTGGGAACGGCTCCTCCCCGTACAGCAGTGGATACGCGCAGGGCGAGCAGCGCATTCGTCACCATCCGCTGAATCCAACGGTGCGGTCGCGCCTTGGCGCGCGGCGCGGTGGTGCTGCCGGACAGCTTCGGTTCGAACCAGGTGGTGAGTTCGCCAAGCATCGGTTCGGGGAGGCCGACTGTGCGCTCGCGGAACCAGTGTTCGGCGTACGGTCCGCATCCGGTGTATCGAGCTGAGCCAGCAGCCTCAGCAGGGGTGTGGCCGGCAGGAGGAGGTCATGCAGCAACAGGACGTCGGTCGTCCGGAACCGGGCGCCGTGCGTCTCCTGGATGCTCAGGAAAACGCGTAGCCCGTAGTCGAGCCTCCGGCGGCGCACTACCCCAGCCGCTGGCGTTGGGCACGGTCGTCGGCTGCGGTCTTCATCGCCGCCGCAACCTCAAGTGCGTCAACGCCGGGGAAGCCCGTCCGCCCGGTTCAGCCCCGTATGGGCCTTCCGGATTGTGGAGGTGGTGCGGTCGGCATGAGGCTGGAGGCCAAGCCCGTGTACGGCCGGTCCGGGAGCCCGGCACGGCCGCTTCCAGCTGTCGGGCCGAGGACGGCCGCGGCTGAGCAGCGGAGGTGTCCACGGGCTGTCGCCTTGGGAGGCGATGGCCCGGACTCACTGGAAGCAGCGGTTGACCAGGCCGTGTGAAGGGATGAGTTCGTTCATGGTGTGGTGAAAGCGGTGTCGGTCAAAGGGTTTCCGCAGTTCCGTAGTGCGCTCGACTGGCTGTTCCACACGAGCAGCAGTGAAGGGGCCTGCCGAGCGGCCCGTTCCGGAGGAGGCATGACCGGAAACATCTCTCGTGCCCCTCATACCCCTCGCACTCCTCGCACTCCTCGTACTCCAGAAGGGGCGTGATCAGCGTGGCCCGGAGCTGCCGACTGATCCTGAGCTCGCCGTCCGAGGTCTGGGGCCTGCTGTCCGACAGCCACCGCTACGGGGAATGGGTGACTGGTACCCAGCAGGTCCTCGCCGCGGACCCGTATTGGCCCGAAGTGGGCGCCCGCCTGAAAGTCCGCGTCGGGGCCGGTCCCCTTACGCTCGACGACACCTGCGTCGTCCGCATCTGTGAACCGCAGCGCCGCCTCGAACTGGAGGCGAAAGCCGGTCCATTCGGCGCGGCCCGCATTGCCATGAATCTGATCCCCTGGGGCGAGAACACTCTCTTCGTTCTCGACTGGCACCCCCTACGGGGACCCGGCACGCGTATGCACGGTCTCCCGGTGGATTACGTTGTCGGGATCCGCAACGGATGGATGCTGACGAAGCTGGCCCGGATCGCGGTGCGCGAGCATGGCGGAAACGTCTGAGTTCTGCGGAAGACGTAGCGCTCCAGGAGTCCGCGGTCCTCTAGGCGGGTGATCAGGCGGGTCGTCGCGCTCTGGCTGAGCACGACGGAGTCGGCGACCTGCTTCATCTGCAGGTGTCCGCCCTCCCCGTCGTGCTGGCGGCCGAGGACATCGAGGAGCGAGTACTCGCGCACGCTCAGGCCATGACCGGCCTGCAGGGCCCGTTCGAGGTGGGACTCGATCCTTCCGTGCAGCAGAGACAGCGCGCACCAGCCCTGAGCCGTGGCGGTGAGCGCGGGGGCAGTAGCAGTCAACGGGGGCCTCCTTAATCGGACCGCTCCTTCAATAGTTGCACACGACGATAGATGCATATCGGGTCAGTGCGCGTTTGCTTTATCCAGCGCATGCAACTATTGTCATGTGACGTAAGCGCCCACCGCAAGCACTTGGAAGGTAGCTCCCCATGCCTCTCGCGCTCCTGGCTCTCGCCATCGGGGCCTTCGGGATCGGCACCACCGAATTCGTGATCATGGGCGTGCTGCCCCAGGTCGCAGGCGACTTCGGCGTGACCATCCCGGTCGCCGGCTGGCTGATCTCCGGCTACGCCCTGGGCGTCGTGTTCGGCGCGCCGCTCCTGACCGTTCTCGGCACCAAGGTGTCCCGCAAGAAGATGCTGATGTTCCTGATGACGCTGTTCGTCATCGGCAACACACTGTCCGCCTTCGCACCGAGCTTCGGCGTCATGCTCATCGGCCGGATCGTGGCCTCCCTGGCGCACGGCGCGTTCTTCGGCATCGGTTCCGTGGTCGCAGCCGGCCTTGTCGCTCCGGAGAAGAAGGCCTCGGCCATCTCCCTGATGTTCATGGGCCTGACCGTGGCCAACATCGTCGGCGTCCCCGGCGGTACGTACATCGGCCAGGCCGCCGGCTGGCGCGTCACCTTCGTCGTCGTCGCCGCGCTCGGCGTCATCGGCTTCCTCGGCGTCGCCAAGCTGGTGCCCGAAACGGGTCGACCCGATTCAGTGACCGTACGCACGGAGTTCGCCGCATTCCGCAACGTGCAGGTGTGGCTGGCCATGGCCATGACCGTCCTCGGCTACGGCGGTGTCTTCGCCGCGATCACCTACATCACCCCGATGATGACCGAGGTGGCCGGCTACACCGAGGGCGCGGTGACCTGGCTGCTCGTCCTCTTCGGTATCGGCATGTTCCTGGGCAACCTCCTCGGAGGCAAGTTCGCCGACCGCAGGCTCATGCCGATGCTCCTCACCACCCTCGCGGCCCTCACCGCCGCGCTGCTGCTGTTCACCGCGACCGCCCACAACAAGGTGCTGGCCGCAATCACCCTCTCCCTGATCGGCGCCCTCGGCTTCGCGACCGTCCCGCCACTGCAGAAATGGGTGCTCGACCAGGCCTCGGCCGCTCCGACCCTGGCCTCCGCCGCCAACATCGGCGCCTTCAACCTCGGCAACGCCCTCGCGGCCTGGCTCGGCGGTGTCGTGATCGCCGCGGGCCTCGGCTACACCTCCCCCAACTGGGTCGGCGCCATCCTCTCCGGCACAGCCCTGCTGCTCGCTCTTCTCGCCGCCCACCTCCACCGCCGTACCCGCACCGCCACACGCGTCGTCGCAGGGTCCGACGGGCGCCGGAGCACGCCGGAAACCGTCCTGCACTGACCTGTACCGACCTGGACGCGCCGCCGCAGCCCGAGCCCTCCCACCCACACCCGATCCCCCGTCTGGTCCCCGCCCGATCCCCCACCCGTGAAGGAATCCGTCATGAGCACCACCATCCCCGTCGCCCCGCTGACCACGCAGGACGCCGAGGCCCTCGTCACCGCCGCACGCAGCGCCGCCGACGCCGCGGGAGTCACCGTGAGCGTCACCGTCCTCGACGCGGGCGGACACCTGCTCGCCTTCCGCCGGGACGACCGGGCGGTACTGATCTCCGGCGAGACCAGCACCCGCAAGGCCTGCACCGCCCTGCAGCTCGACGCGCCGACCGCGGACCTCGTCGACCTCGTCAAGCCCGAGGGGCCGTTCCACTCCCTGCCCACCGCGCTCGACAAGCCGCTGCTGTTCATCGCCGGGGGCGTCCCCGTCCACCGCGACGGCCGCCTCATCGGCGCCATCGGCGTCGGTGGCGGTGCCCCCGAGCAGGACCACGGCTTCGCCATCGCGGCCGTCGAGAAGCTGTCCTGATGTCCCGCACCCCGCAGGAAGTGTTCACCGACCACGGGAAGCGGCTCGGCACCGGGGACCTCGGTCTGATCTCCGCGAACTACACCGAGGACGCCGTCTTCGTCACCCCCGAGCGAATCCTGACGGGTCACCAGGGCGTACGGGAGGGAATCGGCCGGCTCCTGGCCGATCTCCCGGACGCCGACTGGCAGTTGACTCCGCGGTTCGCCGGAAACGTGCTGTTCCTGCAGTGGACCGCCACCACCGCCACCCACGAGGTCACCGACGGCGTCGACACGTTCGTCTTCCGTGACGGTCTCATCAGCGCCCAGACCGTCCACTACACCCTCTCCACCCGTACACCCCGTACCGTCTGAAAGGCCACACGCACCATGACCACCTTCCCCACCGTGAAGCTGAACAACGGCGTCGAGATCCCCCAGCTCGGCTTCGGCGTCTTCCAGGTCCCCGACGACCAGACCACCGCCGCCGTCACCGCCGCCCTGGAGGCCGGTTACCGCAGCATCGACACCGCCGCGATCTACGGCAACGAGACCGGCGTCGGCCGCGCCCTCTCCGCCTCCGGGATCGCCCGCGAGGAACTGTTCATCACCACCAAGCTGTGGAACGCCGACCAGGGCTACGACACCACCCTGCGGGCCTTCGACGCCAGCCTCGCCAAGCTGGGCCTGGACCACCTCGACCTGTACCTGATCCACTGGCCGACCCCGGCCCGCGACCTGTACGGCGAGTCCTGGAAGGCCATCGAGAAGCTCGTCGCCGAGGGGCGGGTCCGCGCCGCGGGCGTGTCCAACTTCCAGCCCGCGCATCTCGACCGGCTCATCGCCGGCTCCGAGCTGGTCCCGGCGGTCAACCAGATCGAGCTGCACCCCGGCCTTCAGCAGAGTGACCTGCGCGCCGTGCACGCCCGGCACGGGATCGCCACCGAGGCGTGGAGCCCGCTGGCACAGGGCGCCGTCCTCAAGGACGAGGCGATCACCACGATCGCCGCCCGCCACGGCAAGTCACCCGCCCAGGTCGTCCTGCGCTGGCACCTCCAGCTCGGCAACGTCGTCATCCCCAAGTCGGTGACGCCCGCCCGCATCCGCGAGAACCTCGACGTCTTCGACTTCACCCTCAGCGACGACGAGATGGCCACCATCGCCACCCTCGACCGCGACCTGCGCACCGGCCCCCACCCGGACGAGCTCAACTGACCCTTCCGACCGGCCCGGCGGGGCGATGCTCCACGCCGTCCCGCCGGGTTTCCACAGCTCGCGCGGGCGTGGATGGCAGGTCCCGCCCGCGCGAGCCCGAACTCGAACTCCGTACCTCCGCGTCGCCCCCGCTCCGTCGCTGCTCTTTTGAAAGTTGTGTCTGTCATGTCCGTCGCCCCCACCGCCCTGGACCGGCTCGTGAACGCCGCGGGCCTGCCGACTCCGGGCCTCGAGCTGCCCTCGACAACGACTGGGGCGCGACCCGGCTGCGCGCCGACCGGGCCGCGGGCCGCCCCTTCGGTGTCCCGGACCTGACCCGCCATGCCGAACTCGCTCGCCTGGCGGACGAGCTGGGCTTCGCCGGACTCTGGGTGCGGGACGTCCCCCTCTACGATCCCGAGCAGTTCGGCGACGCCGGTTCCGTCTTCGAGACGTTCACGCACGTCGGGCACCTCGCGGCCGTGACCGAGCGGGCCGTGCTCGGGACCGCGGCCGTGGTCCTGCCGCTGCGGCAGCCGCTGCTGGTCGCCAAGTCCGCTGCCACGGTCGACGTGCGCTCCGGCGGCCGGTTCGTCCTCGGCCTCGCGAGCGGGGACCGGCCCGTCGAGTACTCCCTGTTCGGGGCGGACTTCCAAGGCCGCGGTGCCACGTTCCGCAAGAGTGTGGAGATCCTGCGTGCCGCGTGGGCCCGGCACACCGACGGTGCGGGCATGGAGCTGGCCGAGTTCGGCCTCGACGCCCGACGTCATCTGGATGTCCTGCCCAAGCCGACGGGCCCGTCCGTGCCTGTCGCCATCGCCGGGCACGCCCAGCAGTCGGCCGAGTGGATCTCGTAGAACGCGGACGCGTCCCTCAACCACCCGCGTCCACTGGGGGCCCTGCGCCTCAAGGCGCGGGAGTGGCAGGAGCTGACCGCCGGCACGCCCAAGCCGTACCTCACCCCCATGCGACTGGACCTCACCGGGGCCCCTCCACTGCGGCGACCCCGATCCGGCTCGGGCTGCGCACCGGCCACCAGGCTCTGATCGACCATCTGCGGGCGATGGGCGAACTCGGCGTCGCCCACGTCTCCTTCAACCTCCGTCCCGGCAACCGCCCCGTGGAAGAGATCCTCCACGAGCTCGCCGAAACGGTCCTGCCGCACTTCCCCTCCCCCGGCACGGCGGACGGGACCGATGCTCCGGGCACGGCCACTTCCTGAGGTGGCAGCGCTCGTCGAAGTACGGGATGCCGGGATCCCGCCGGACACTGCCGGCCGCACAGGCTCTGAAGAAGCATCATCGTGGCCGGCCCAGGAGGCGGACCGTCGGGGCCTGGCGCCCGGATCGACCGGTCTCGGTGTGGCAGCCACTTGCATTACCTAGCGTCTGCAATTATTGTTCTTACTCGCAAGGCGCTTCTGCATCTATCTGTGCCGCACGCCTGGCTCCGGCAGGACATCACCGTGCATCCACTGCCACGGCTCCGCCGACAGAGCCGCCGACCGCGGAGGCATCCATTCGCTCACGCCTCGCCCCCCACGCCGGGGATGCCGTCGCACCCCGCATCCACTGATCGAAAAGGCACCGTCATGACCCTCAAGGAAATCCTTCCCGGCAAGCTCGGCTTCGGCACCGCCCCACTCGGCAACATGTTCCGCGCGATCCCCGACGAGGAGGCCCGCGCCACCGTCGAAGCCGCCTGGGACCAGGGCATTCGCTACTACGACACCGCCCCCTTCTACGGATCCGGCCTCTCGGAGACCCGCCTGGGCGAGGTCCTGTCCACCAAGCCCCGCGACGCCTACGTCCTGTCGACCAAGGTCGGCCGGGTCATCCTCGACGAACTGGAGGAAGGTGCCCGCGACCTCGGCGAGAAGGGCGGCCTGTTCGAGCACGGCAATCCCAACAAGATGCTCCACGTATGGACCGCCGAGGCCACCGAGCGTTCCATCGAGGACAGCCTCAAGCGGCTCGGCACCGACCGGCTGGACATCGTCTGGGTCCACGACATCGCCCAGGACTTCCACGGCGACCTGTGGCTCCAGAAGTTCGAGGAGGCCCGCACCGGCGCCTTCCGGGTGCTGTCCCGGCTGCGCGACGAAGGCGTCATCAAGGCCTGGGGCCTCGGCGTCAACAAGACCGAACCCATCGAACTGACCCTCGCCCTCGACGAGCCGCAGCCGGACGGATTCCTCCTCGCCGGCCGCTACACCCTCCTCGACCACGAGCACGCCCTGCAGCGGCTGCTGCCCATGGCCCAGGAACAGAACGTAGACATGGTCGTGGGCGGCCCCTACAGCTCCGGCGTCCTCGCCGGCGGCACCCACTTCGAGTACCAGCAGGCCCCGCCGGAGATCGTCGCGAAGGTTTCCCGCCTGAAGGCCCTGGCCCAGAAGCACGGCGTCTCCATCAAGGCCGCCGCCCTCCAGTTCTCCCTCGCCCACCCGGTTGCCGCCGCCGCCGTTCCCGGCGCGACCCGGCCCAGCCGCATCGCCGAGGACATCGCCGCCCTGAACGAGACCGTCCCGGCCGCGTTCTGGCACGAACTGCGCACCGCCGGCCTGGTCAGCCCGGCCGCCCCGCTGCCCAACGGCGCCTGACCACGCACCCCGTAACCCCCACCACAGCACCAGGATCCAGGAGAAAGACCATGGCCTCCACCTCCGTCAGCCGCATAGTGCCCGCCTCCCCCGACAAGGTCTGGAGCCTCATCGGCGGCTTCGACGCCCTGCCCGACTGGCTCCCCTACATCCCCGAGAGCACCCCGCTCGAAGGCGGCCGGGTCCGTCGGCTGAACAACCCGAACGGCGAGGTCATCATCGAGCGCCTCGTGGACTTCAACGAAACCGAACGCCACTACAGCTACGCCATCCTCCAGGCCCCGTTCCCGGTCAACGGCTACGTCTCCACCATCCGGGTCCACACCGTTCCCGGCCGCGACGACATCGCCGAGGTCCAGTGGTCCGGTCGCTTCAACCCCGACAACGCCACCGACGACGAAGTCACCGACCTCTTTACCTCCATCTACCGCGACGGCCTCGACGCACTCCACAACACACTCACGGCCTGACACCGGGGCCATCCATCACCAGGCCCCACCGCGCAGCCCGGGTACGCACCCCGCATACCCGGGCTGCGGTGTACCCGGGTCGCAGAGTCACCCACCGCGACGGCCGGCACGTCGCACACGGCGCCGGAGCGGATCGCTGCGCCGCCGGAGGACCACCAGGCGCTCACCACCCCGATCAACCGCCCCCGGAGGCCGAGTGCCAGGCACCCTCGCTCGCACCGCGCGCTCGCTCCTCAAGACCCGGGCGTCGATCTCATGGACATCTCCACCGGCGGCAACGCACCCGGCGCGGAGATCGAGACCGGACCCCACTACCAGGCGCCCTTCGCCGAACGGGTCCGCAAGGGAGACCGGCATGCCCGTGACAGCCGTCGGCCTGACCACCGAGCCCGACCAGGCACCGGACGTCATCACCTCCGGCCAGGCCGACACCGCCCTCCTCGGACATGAACTCCTGCGCAACCCGTACTGGGCACGCCACGCCGCCGCCGAACTCGGCAGCGAGGCCCCCTACCCCGTCCGGCACCACCGCTCATGACCGAGCGGCGGACGACACCCTGCCCCACCGGCTCGCTCTCCATTTTCCTGTTGGGATACACCCCTCGGAACACGCCATGCAGGCGGGCCCGCCGATCGCTTCCCGGCCTGCCCCGCGCTCAATGTCTCGCCAGGCGCGTTCACTCGGACGAACAGGACGCCGCACGGCAAGAGGACCAGCTCGCTGCTGCCATGTGACAGTCCGGCCGGCCGTCAGCACCAGGAGGCCACCCCGTGAGGAGGATGCGACTGGAAGAAGACCGCACAACGGCGCCGACCACCGTGGTCGGCGGCTCGCGACCGATGCGAATGATTGCATAAGCTCTATATGAGCTCTAGCCAATATTTCACTTCATGGTCTATCCTGTACTCCAGCCACATTCGGAAGGAGACCTGGACCCCGTGACCGCCACAGACCCAGCACTCACCGCCCTCGCCAGCGGATGGGGCGCCCTCTCCCTCCTGCACGGCAAGATCGAGGCACGCATCGAGCGCGCCCTGCAGTCCAAGCACGACCTGAGCGTCCGGGAATACTCACTGCTCGACGTACTGAGCCGCCAACACGACGGCGAGGGCGGGCATCTGCAGATGAAGCAGGTCGCCGACGCGGTCGTGCTCAGCCAGAGCGCCACCACCCGCTTGGTCACCCGCCTGGAAGACCGCAACCTGCTCTCCCGATACCTGTGCCCGACCGACCGGCGCGGCATCTACACCAACGTCACCGAGGCCGGCCTGAAACTCCTTGAGGAAGCCCGGCCGACCAATGACACCGCCCTCCGGGAAGCCCTCGACGAGGCCGCCAAGAACCCCGAACTGTCCTCGCTGGTCAAGGCGGTAGAAGCGGTGAAACCTCCGTCGCGACGCCCGTAGGGCCGAGCAACCCGATCGCCTTCCCGCGCGACCGACTCCAGCAGTGCGCGGGGACGGTACAGCCACCGGTCGGACGACGACCAGGCCATGCGGCCCGCACCCCGTCCGCGAACACCGACAGACCCCTGCCGGACAACCGCAGGCATCGGGCGATCTGCTTCAAGGGGGCCGGAAGCGGCGCCGACGGATCGATGGACACATCCAATGGCAGGGCTCGGCGCCGGAACGAAGGCCGAGGCCAGCAGCATCATCACGCGCCGGTGACGCACCGAGTCAATCTTGCCCCGGCGCACGACCCGCTGTAGCTTCACCACGTGCCCAACCGCCACGACCACTACCCGGCGCACCTATGCGGTCACAGCACCCGTCGCGCACGGAAACGACCGGCCGCCCCATGGTCGACCGGATCGAAACGGGATCGCAAGCGTGTCACCGAATCCGGTCTGGTTCGTCCGCCTGCGCCGAAGCCCCTGTTCTCGGCGTGCTGGCCCGTTCCCCCTCCCCGCGCAGAGCCGAACGCGGGAAGCGGCGCCGTCGCGGCTGGAGGCCCCGGCACGGCCGGAGTGGGGGATCGACTGTTCCCAGCGCCGGTACCGCGGTCGGCCTGTACGTACCGCCGATCCAGCCGGGCGCCGTGCGCTGCGGCTGGGCACGATGATGGGCTCGCCCTTGCCCAGGACCAGGTTCGGTACCTTGACGCCGGCGTCCGCCGCCTGCGCGGTCGGTACGGCGAACGCCCTCAGGGCGAGCGTTCCCACAACCACAACCACGAAGCGCATCTACGTGCCCGCATACGCAACCTCTCGCGAGTGAGGGACCGTCGGAAGTCCGGCGAGCGAGGAATGAATCGCCACACGGCCATCAGCCCCCGAGCGAATGCCGGTTCGAGAGGTCCGAGCCGATGCGATTCGGCTTCGGAGGTCGACTCTGGACCCGGTTGGCGAAACGCCGGCGAGCGGTGGGCTCCAAGCTCTCGAAGCACGGCGGCATCGACCGGGCCGAACCACGCCCTGCGGGCTCTCGGCAGCCATGACATACCCCACACACTGGAAGTTTAAATTTCAACATATCTACCAGTAGTGTCTTCATGTCTCATTGCGGCCTGTATCGCCGGGCCGCTGTCGCACGACAGCGGCCCGATCATCGCGGCGAGGGCATCACCGTTCCGGGCCGCAGGACCGCAGGGCTGCCGAGTGCTCCGCGAGGGGGGGTACGCAGGCGGCTGCGGATCGGATGAGCGGCACAGCGCCGTCCCGGATGAAGGATGAAGCAGGAGCCGAAAGCATGACAGCACACGTCCTGGCGCGAGGTCAGGCCGTCGCCGTGTGGTGGCGGAATGCGGGCCGGGCCTGGTGGCCGCCGCGAGTCGTCCGGTCGGTACGGCTTGCAGCGATTCGATCCGCGATGGCACGGCCGACAGCGGTACGGACCGCCAAGGTCCTGATCGCGGCCCTCCTGGCCTGGCAGGCCGCTTCGTGGTGGTTGCCGGGGGAACAGCGGTATCTTGCCGTGGCCACCGCGCTGGCCATGGTCAGCGCCCCCACCGTCTACCGGTCGGTGACGCAGGCGCTGCGCAGCGTGGCCGCCCGGGCGGCCGGGCTGGCGGTGGCCTTGGCCGTCGTGTGGCTGCTCGGTCCGGCCGCGGGAAGTGCCGCCGCCATCCCGGCGATCGCGCTGGTCGTTGCCGGGCGGCGGGGTTCGGACGGCCGTCTGCAGGTCGCCTCGACGGCGGTGCTGGCCCTGGCCGCGGCGACGGCCGTTCCCGTGGGCCATGTGGTCGCGCTGACCCTGGCGGCGTTGACCGGAGCGGTGGTGGGGGTCGCGGTGAACGCCCTCGTTCTGCCGCCCGTGCACCTGAGCGCCTCCGATTCCGCGGTGCGCGGTCTGGCCGTGGCCATGGGGGAGCTGCTCGTCGACATGGGCCGGGGGCTGAGGGAACGGCAGCACGCCGACCGCGCGCACACCTGGCTGGAGAAGGGCAGACGCCTGGAGGACCTGGCGGTGCGGGCGCACGAGGACGTCCGTGAGAGCCAGGAGAGCCTGCGCTGGAACACGCGGTGCGTCGCGGTACGCGGACGACGCGAGCCCTCGGGCCACGGCGAGGCTCTGCGCGCTCTGCATCGGATCACCTTCCAGGTCCGCGGCATCGCCCGGACGCTGGCCGACACCGTCGACGACCACCGCCCGGGGCAGATGTTCCTCGACCGCTACGCGGCGACCCTGCAGGCGGCGGGCGAGGCGGTGACGTGCTTCGCCGTCCCCGGCCCGGCCGAGAGCCCGGCCGAGGACGAGGCCCGCGAGCGACTGCGCCGGGCCATCGACGACGTCGCCCAGTGGCACACGAAGATGACCCGCGAGATCGAGCACGGCACCCTGACCGAGCCGGGCGCCTGGCATGTATACGGATCACTGATGACCGACGCCGAACGCCTGCTCGCCGGCCTCGACCGCGCACCCCGCCCCACCGTTCCCCCGCAGACCTCCCACCCGTAGACAGAAACAGTCCCCGACCACCGGGCCCCGGTCCGACATGCCCGCCGTCTCCTCCACCTGCCGCCCTGATCGGGATCGCTCGTGGACTCCTGAACGCCCGGGTGCCCGAGGGGGCCATCGGTAGCTTTGAACATCCGAGTGTGCGGAACAGGGCTGTGATCCGGCTCCGCTGCGCTTCACACCCCCGTTGACTGGGCGGCTTCATGCTGCCTCGGTGACCGAGGGATCGCGGCCGGCCCCGGCCGTCCCACCTCGCGGTAGCCTCTCGCCATGAATCACGGGGAGGGCGAGGACGCGCTGGTTCCGGAGGCGCAGGAGATGCTCGCCGCAGGGCGGAGCGAGGAGGAGGTCTTCGCCGAACTAGCCACGAGGACAGGCGAGTGGGGTGTCTGTGCGTTGGCCGTGTGCTTGGCCCTGGGCGTGCCCCGGACTGACGCCGAGGCCCGACTCCGCGAGGTCGAGCCACTTTTCGTGGAATTCGCGGTGGGTGAGGAGGAGGACCTCGCCTTCGTTCTCACGTTCGGGCACGTGTTCATCGTGGACCGAGTGCTTGACGAGCACGAGGAGCACATCCGCGACCTGCTGGGCACCGCCGCCGGCACCCGCGGAGGCTGTCCCGGCGGCCTGCTCGGGTGGTTTCGCACCGGGGAGCTCACGAAGATCTTCCTCTACTTCGCCAAGACCCGGTTCCGGGACGGGCGAGGCTCACCGCCCGTTTTCTGGGCCGCCATGACTACAGCCGGCGAACTACTGGCGAGCAGGGACGGCCCGGGCGGTGCAGAGGTAATGGTGGGGCTGGAACGTTGCCGCACGCAGGCTGCTGCCATCGGCGCGACGTAGGGGCGTGATCGACGGGCAGCCTCCGCTGCGTAGGCGGTCCTGACGGCTTCGGCGGCCCAACGCTCGGCAGCCATGGGGCTGATGCCGAGCAGGCGATGAAGGACCGCTTGCGGCAGCTGCGTGCAGAAGTCGAGCAGGGCCGCGCATCGTCCCGTTCGGTGGAGAGCCCCGATGCCACGGAGCCGTGTCGGTTGGTTCAGATATTTGATCGTGCGGAAGACACGGGCTGGGCGTACCCAACTCGGCTGGACCGCAGGAGGCCCAGAGTGGCCCAGCGCCCCGAGCAAGCCACGCCGAATCCTGTCGCAACGCCCGCGTTCGCCCCTTACAGTCACCGCATGGCCACCAAGATCGATGCCGGATCGGCTCCCAGTTCAGACATCCGTAGCTGCTCATGCCCCATCTCTGACCCGTTCCCTCATGCCAGTCCGTCGACGTCGTTGAGCCGCCGGGTCCCGCAGCACAGTGAGCCCTTTTCCTCCTGAATAGCGGTCGTCGTCAATGGTCCGCGCGCGGCCCGGCATCCAGCTACCCGACAAGAGTCGGGCGCTCCGCCGGAATCGTCCGACGACCGTCTGCTGTGAGTCCAACGCGGCCGGGTCACAATCGAGGCTCCGAGGTCGGATCAGCAGAGATCACGTGGACCATCGGGTTCAAAACCCCATCCCTGCTACGGAAAAGGAACTCAATTCATGCCTGTTACGTAACGACCCGAATCGCACCTGGGCGCCACTTGAAGAGCGTCTGGCAACCACGACAGACGAACGGCATCGGGTGGTACTGAAAGCGGTCATCGAACATATGAAGGCCGAGGCGGCAGCGGACCTCGACCGACTGATGGCAACCCTGAGCCCCACACCCGCGTACCACTTCTGGTCCAGGGGCAACGACGTCGGACCGAAAGGCACCGACGGTGTGCGAACGTTCTACTCGGCCTTCGTCGCGTCCCGGAGCAACGTCCTTGAGTACGCCCTCGACCGACTGGTTCTCGTGATCACTGCCTGGTGACCGAGGGGTTCCTGAAGCAGATCCATCCCGGCTCGTACGCGGCGCAGCTCGGATTCCCGGTCGACGACGAATCCGCCGACTACCTCATCGTCCACCGTCAGCTGCTGCTGTGGCCGGTCGACGGGAACGGATTGATTCAAGGCGAGGATTCCTACAGCACGGGACCGGCGAGCATCACGAAGCTGTCGCTCGAAGAACTCCCGCAGCAGTACATCGATCTCGTTCACAGTTCCGTCGGCTGACGCGGCCGAATCGGCACCGGTACCGGGACCGGGAATAAGCGGGGCGGCCAAGGTCGACGCCTGCGTGAGCGCTGACGTGACGTCATCTGCTCCGCCACTCTCCCGTCCCGGGCCGGCCCGCCCTCATCCGGGTGCACAGCGGGCCGGCCCGGGGGACGTCAGACACGGTGTACCACTTCTCCGCCGACCATGACGGTCTCGCACAGCATGCCCGGGATGTGCTCCGGGTCTCCCGAGAGGATTCCCATCATGAACGTCGTAGTCATTGGCGGCACCGGACTCATCGGCTCAAAGCTGGTCGCCAAGCTGGACGAGCACGGCCACCAGGCAGTACCGGCCGCGCCCAGCACCGGCGTCAACACGCTGACCGGGAAGGGCCTCGCCGAAGTCCTCAAGGCACCCAGGCGGTGGCGGACGTGTCCGACTCCCCCTCGTTCGCGTACGACGGCGGCATGGAGCTCTTCCGTACCTCGACCGCAAATCTCCTCAAGGTGGAGGCCGAGGTCGTCGTGACCCACCACGTCGCCCTGTCGGTGGTCGGCACCGAGCGCCTCCAGGAGAGCGGGTACTTCCGTGCGAAGCAGGCACAGGAGGGGCTGATCAAGGCGTCCGGGATTCCGTACTCCATCGTCCACGCCACGCAGTTCTTCGAGTTCATGAACGGCATCGCCGCCGAGGCCACCGACGGCGACACCGTACGTCTGGCCCCGGTCGAGATCCAGCCCATCCACTCCGACGACGTGACCGCCGCGGTGGGCCGCACAGCTGTCGGCGCCCCCGTCAACGGGGTGGTGGATGTGGCGGGCCCTGGCACCTTCCGACTGACCGGAATCATCCGCAAGGGCCTCGCGGCGAAGAACGACCCGCGCACCGTCGTGACCGATCCGCACGCCACGTACTTCGGTACCGAACTGGAGGAGACCACGCTCCTTCCCGGCCCCGGCGCGCAGACCGCCGGCACCCACTTCAGCGACTGGCTCACCCCGCAGGCATGAGCTCCCGTGGCATGCCCCGACGCAGGGGCATGCCACTCTTCGACGTTCCGGCTCAGGAAGTCCCGGCCGCGACCACGGCGGCGGATGGTTCGGCGGGGCACTGCGGAATGACCGCGGCGAAGAGCGCAGCGGGCGGGCAACGCGGGAGCCCGGCGCCGGGAGAGAAACCCAACCGCAAGCACACTGCAAGGGATGACTGCGCCTTCGACACCACCGCTGCCCTGCGTCGGTGGTGTCGACATACGCGTCCACTTCCGCGACACGCATCGCGGTGACGTGGAAGCCGTGGTCCGTGGTGGGCACTGGCCGTGAGAACAGAGCCTTACGTAACATATTGTTACATGCATGCTACTTTGAGCGCATGAACGATCCTAGCCACACGCGTGCCTCGTGGCGCGCGGCTGCGCGGGTGGTGGTGGTCGGTCGGGTCGATGCCCTGGGTTTCCGTTGCCGCTACGGTCCCTGTTCTGCGCATCAGGTTCCCCCAGCACAGGGTGATGGTGGGACATACCGAGCCGGTCACGAGAGCCCGCACCGGTGGCCAGTGCCCCGGACCCGGACAGGAACGGCGGCGCGTCGCCACCAGTGCCTCTGACATGGAGTCCGACATGACCACACCCAGGGACCTGCTGATCGCCGCCTTGGACCTGACCTCCGACCGTCCCGTCGAACAGGGCGACCTCTCGCTGGCCCTCGCGGGAGCGGAACTCATCGACCTCGTCAACGCCGGCGCCGTCACCCTTGACGGCGACCGCATCGTGCCCGCCCCGCAGCGGGCCATGGACGATCGGCTGCTGGACGCGGCCGCGTCGTCGCTCGACCAGGAGGCGCCGTACGAGTCCGTCGAGGACTGGCTGTGGCGCCGAGGCCGTGGCCTGTCCGAGACCTATCGCGCCGCACTGGAGGCGGAAGGGACGATCACCCGGCAACGGCACCGCTGGATTCACCGCAGGTTCGACCGGACAGCGCCGGCCGACTCACCGTCCCGTCGCCACGCGGTCGAGCGCTGGACGTCCGGCGAGCCCGTCCTCGCGGGCTTCGCGGCTGCAGTGGGGGTCCACGACGAGCCGGCCGACGACTTCGGGGGGCCCAGTGCCGACGCACTCGTCACTGTGCTGGCCGCCGTCAACGAAGCAGTGACGGAACTCGCAGCCGTACGGCAACAGCGGCAGATCGAAGAGGCGGCCTTCGACAACATCTGGCGACAGCCATGACCGGGACGCCGGACGGTGAGTTCTTCGGTGCACGAGCACCAGGACCGTTCGGCTCGCAGCAGCCGTTCACCCGGCGAGGGCCTGGGACCAAGACCGGTCAGGCAGGGACCGGCTCCAGTCAGCGACCTCAGAGGTGAGACCAACCGCGAACCGACGAAGATCACCGTCTGGAATGGTCCGGGAAAGCCGCGGGCAGAGGAGCCGTAGACCATGCCTTGGAACTACTCGACGATCCGCGCGGAACTGCGTAACGGGGTCCTCTGGGCCACGATCGACAATCCCCCGATCAACCTGATCACGAACGGTTCGTAGCCGACCTGATCGCGTTGCTCGACGACACCGAGGCCCACGGCGGTGTGCGGGTGGTCGTCTTCCGCAGCGGGGACCGCGAATTGTTCATCTCGCACGTCGACCTTGAGCGCATCGCCGAGTACACGGCGATGGCGGCAACGTCCGGTGGGCCCGACGACAGCAGCCTCGGCACGCTGTTCCGCAGGCTCAGTGAGGCGCGCCCCGTGACGATCGCGGTCCTCGAAGGCCGGGCGCGCGGCGCCGGTGCGGAGTTGCTGTATGCGTGCGACATACGGTTCGCGTCCACCGAGCGTGCGGTGATCGGCCAGTCGGAGGTGGGCACAGGCGTCTTACCCGGCGCGGGCGCGGTGCAGCAACCAGTGCGGCTCGCCGGCCGCGGCCAGGCCATGCAGGTGATCCTGGGGTCCGAGGACCTCGACGCGCGCGAGGCCGAACGCATCGGCGTGGTCAACAAGGCTGTGCCGGACGAGGAGCTGGTCCCCTACGTCGAGCGCCTCGCCGAGCGCATCGCCGGATTCCCGGAGGCGGCCGTGCAGCCGGCCAAGCGCCGGATCAACGCGGCGGGCCTCCCGCCCAAGGAGGACGTCCAGGTCGACGCGGCCCAATTCCAGGTCCTGGCACGTGACCCTGCTAGCGCAGCCCGGGTCGGCGCCCTCATGCAGCGCGGGCTGCAGAAGCGTTCCCGCACCGAACTCGAGTACGGCGCGGTGCTCGGGGAGCTGTGAGCGTGATGAGACTGACGGGCCGCCGATCGCCAATTGGTCCGCGGCGTGGGCTCGGCACATGGCTCGGCAACGTCCGCAAACGCGCCGATCGCCGAACAGTGCCGCTCGGACCCGATGGTGTGCTGCCGGCAGCGGGACCGCGTCGTACGTCGTCGCATCAGGACCAACAAGACGCCTGGACGGCCGGGAGCAGTCCTGCGGGAGCAACGGCCAACCCGCAAACCGTGGGCTCACCCGCTGGGCCCGCCGGCTGGGGGAGCACGTATGCAGCAGCTCGCCGGGCCGTGAACCGCTGCCGCTCGTACGGTCGGGCAGGTGTGCCCTGACAGGACGTCGCTCATGGGCCGGTCCTGCGGTCACTTCGTACGTTCCGCGGGGCCAACCCACCCGCTGGACCAGAACATCCAGACCGCGGCCTCCGCCCGACCCGGCAGCGCGACGACCGCGTCCTCGCGGACCTGGTCAGGTCTATGGGTGGGTGAGCGTTCTGGTGATTTCCTGCTCCCCTTCACCCCTCATGACCGGCCCCCGACCTTCCTCAGGTCCAGGCCCGCCTTCCCGGAGTCCGGACCCGATTGTGGACCGAGGTCCGCGTGCAGGATTCGGAAGAACTTCTCGGCGTCCAGGCCGGTCGACTCCTGGGTCCATCCGTCGGCGAAGCACAGATCGACGCACCCGTACCGTTCGGCGTCCAGGACCAGCATGAAGAGGTTCCCGCCCGCGTCGAAGCAGAAGGGCAGCGCGCCGCGGGCGATCGCGTTGAAGCCGTGAACCCCCAGCGAGTTCGGGGCCCCCGCGGGAAACCACCCGCCGTTGCTCACCCGGTAGTACCGTCGGAACGATTGCGGCAGGGGCCGGCCCACGAACCGCTCGAAGGCGTCGAGTTCGTCATCCGTTACAGGTTGCTCCCCCTGTTCCAGTTCCATGGCCCCATTCTGCGACGGACCCCGGCTCCGGTCGCCGCGGCCCGTCCCCGAGGCGTTCGGCTTCTCCTTCATGGGCGGGATGACAGCCGCACGCCTCCCCGCCCACCGGCACGGCGGTTCCCCTCGGAGCCCCGGCACGCCGCGGGTTCACCTGGACTCATATCGGCAGGAGGGAGCTAGTGCCGTGACCGGCAACGTTTGCCCTGTTGTGATGTGACGCGCCGTCCGGGTGCTGTGGTGGACGGAGCGTGGGCGTCATTCTGTCCGGGTGGCAGAACGAGTGCGTGTCCGAGAGATCGATGACGATGACGGGCGGCGGCTGCTGCGGATTATCCGCAGAGGCACCGGGTCGGTGGTGACCTGGCGGCGGGCCCAGATGGTGCTGCTCTCCGCGCAGGGCATGCCGGTGGCGAAGATCGCCGAGGTGTCGTTCACCAGCGACGACCGGGTCCGGGACGTGATCCACAACTTCAACGCCGACGGCTTCGACTCTCTGTATCCGAAGTACGCCGGTGGTCGGCCGAAGACGTTCACGCTGCCGGAGCGCCGTGAGATCAAGAAGATCGCGAAGTCCAAGCCCACCGAGCACGACCTGCCGTTCTCGACCTGGAGCCTGTCCAAGCTGGCGGACTTCCTGGTCGCCGAGGGGGTGGTCGACGACATCAGCCACGAGGGCCTGCGCATCCTGCTCCGCGAGGAGGGAGTCTCCTTTCAACGCCTGAAGACCTGGAAGACCTCCCGTGATCCGGACTACGCGGCCAAGAAAGCGCGCGTCGAGCACCCGTACGCCATCGCCGACGGCGAGGTCATACCCGAGGACGGCGAACCCGAAGTCATCTTCTGCATGGACGAGTTCGGGCCGCTCAACCTGATGCCCCACCCGGGCCGGCAGTGGGCCGAACGCGGCGGCAAGCACAAGAGCCCCGACCGTGAACCACGCCGGCGGCGACGGGCGACCTACAACCGCTACGGCGGAGTGCGGCACCTGTTCGCCGCCCTGGACCTGGCCAAGGACAAGCTCTACGGCCACATCAAGCCGATCAAGAGGCGGACGCAGTTCCTCGAGTTCTGCCGCTACCTGCGCACTCTGTACCCGTCGACGGTGCGGATCGCGATCGTCTGCGACAACTTTTCCCCGCATCTGACCACGAAGAGGTGCCAACGGGTCGGCACCTGGGCCGCGGCTAACAACGTCGAGATCGCCTACACCCCGACGAACTCCTCATGGCTCAACCGGATCGAGGCCCAGTTCACGGCCCTGCGCTACTTCACCCTCGACGGCACCGACCATGCCGCCCACAAGGAACAGGGCAGCATGATCCGCCGCTACATCATCTGGCGAAACCGTCACGCCGACGACCAACGCCTACGCGCCGTCGTCAACAGGGCAAACGTTGCCTGATCCGGCACTAGAACGCCCAACGGCCATCGACCTGACACAAAGCCCTACCAGCTAGGAGCTCAGTAACCTAGGTTTCGTGATGCAGCGCGCCCGTGCCGAGGCGGACCAAACTGTGCCCGGCGCATCCATGTTCGTGCCAGCGGGGGCCGCTCCACGCCGAGTCTGACGATGGTGCGGCGGGCCGGCTCGGTCAGGCCCGGGCGGGAGCCGCCGTGTCCCTGCAGACCGAGGACGCCGTGGCCGTGAGCAGGACGACGACGGCCGCGGCGTCGGCCTCCACCCCGTTCGAATCGACGGCGCTCTACCCTCCGTGAACCGCGTTCCACCGTCTGATAGGAAGCTGACCTGCAAAGAAGCGGCGCGGTTCGGCGGGGTTTTCGATCGTCCACCGCATCCTGGCTGCTGGCCCAGCACGTCGGACGCCCGGCGCCACCGAGTGGGCAGGACCCTGACCTGCGTGTGAAAATTGGGTACTGGATCACAGTTCGGTGTACGAGGCCCGCCCGTCGCTGGATTAGGGAGCGGGCGCATCACCTGACGTCCCTCCTACTGATCCCATCGACACGCTGGGAGGCTCTCTATGAGCGAACGTCTCAATGCGTGGCCGACGCTGGTCTATGAGGACCTGGCGCCCATGGTTGACTACGTGAACCGGGTGGTACAGGTCGCAGGCAAGTACACCCTCGACGAGCCCTTCGAAGTCGGCTGGGGAAACATCGTCCTCGGTGTCACCCCCCGGGGGCTCAGTACGCCAACCCTTCGGCAGCGAGGCGTGACCTTCACAGTGCACTACAACCTGCTCGACGGTGGCGTGGTCATCGAGGCCGACAACGGCTCGCGGACGGTGCCAATGACCAAGGGATCAGTCGCCACGTTCTATGCGTCCTTCTGCGATGCGGCAGACGAGCTCGGCATACACCGACCGCGCAGCTCGTTGATCTGCGAGATTCCGGATGCCCCGGCGCGCTTTGAGGACGATGACGTCGAACGCACCTGGGACGGCCACGCGGCCCGGCTGATCTGGACAGCGTTGAACCTCGCCGCTGACGGGCTCGAGGCGTGGCAGGCCCCCTTCCTGGGACACCGCCCCCGGGTCGGTGTGATGTGGGGCGGCTTCGACCTGTCCGCCACGCGCTACCGCGCGCGGCACACAGTGCCGCCGCCCCACCAGCCGCCGTTCATGCAGAACGCCCAGCTCGACGCCTACGTGTCGGTGGGATTCTCCTTCGGAGATGCCAAGGCGCCGAACGTGGGCATGTACGCATACATCTGGCCCCAGCCGGACGGTCTCGAGGGCCGGTCCTGGGGTGTCGAGGGCGCCGCCTGGCATCCCGACGCTGGTCTGGTGCGTCTGCCTTGGGCCAAGCTCAGGGAGACAGCGGACCCGCACCAGGCCATTGTGGCGTTCGGTGACGCCGTCTACCATGCCGCCGTCGAGACGGCAGGATGGCCGTCCGACCTCGTCGGACCTCGCGTCGAGGGTTGGTACATGAGCAGGACACCGCCCGCGCTCGTCCAGCACCAGCACGGCTGACTCAGGTCAAGATTCCCGACCCGGAAGACTAGGAGCCTGTCTCAGCAACGGGCAACCCGCCCGCGTCTCGTGATCTTTCGTACGGGATGATCCCGGTATGCGTGGTGAGGATGGGCTGTTCGAGATCGAGCCGGTCGAGGCGAAACGACGGCAGGACCGTCCGGCGGCGGTGGACAGGCCCTTCGGAGCGTTCGACCCGCACCAGGTCCTGCTGTTGCCACCTTCGCTGGACGACTGGCTGATTCAGGACCAACTCGCCAGGTTCGTCACGGACCTGGTCGACGAGGTTCTCGACCTCTCCCCACTCCTTGCCGACTACACCGAAAGGCGCGGCCACCCGCCCCACGACCCCAGGCTGATGCTGCGACTGCTGATCTACGGCTACACCACCGGCATCCGCTCCTCCCGGGCGATCGAGCGCAAGTGCGTCGAGGACGTCGCGTTCCGATTCCTGGCCGCCGACCAAGCCCCGGACTTCCGCTCGATCGCCCGCTGTCGCCGCCGCCACCTTAACGCGCTCGCCGATCTGTTCACCCGGTCACTGCACCTCGCACAGAAACCGGGCGTGGTCAAGATGGGCCGCGTTGCCCCGGACGGCGCCAAGTTGGAGGCCAACGCCTACAAGCACAAGGCGATGAGCGACGGCCGTCGTCGACAGGGAGGAGCGGATCGAGGCCGGGATCGCCCTCCTGGAGGTGAAGGCCGCCGCCCTGCTCGCCGATGCCACCGACACCGACGAGGACTCCAGGTTCGGCGTCGACGGCAGGACACCGACCTGCCCACCGAACTCGACCGCCGAGAGAAGCGCCTGGCCAGGCTGCAAGCCGCACGCGCCCAAATTGAGGCCGAGGCCGCCGAGAAAGCGCGCCTCCACGCCGAGGACAAAGAACGCCGCACCCAGCAGCGCACATGCATCACAACAACGAACAAGCCGTCACCGACGCCGGCGAGCAGGCCGCCAACAAGGCACGCCCGAAGCAGAAGGCCCAGGCCAACTTCACTGACCCCGACTCGCGGATCATGAAGAACAGCGACGATGCCTACATACAGGCATACAACGCTCAGGCCGTCGTCGACGAGGCCCACCAGATCATCACCGCCACCGACGTGACGACCATCGCCTCCGACACCCTGAACTACACCACCACGCTCGACCAGTCCGCCGCCAATACCGGCACCCCTCCCAAGCAGGTACTCGTCGACGCTGGCTACTGCTCCGAGACCAACCTCGAAGCAGTACGGGACCGCCAACTCGCCTGCAGAACCGACACGTTCATGGCCACGGGCCGACTCGCCCACGACGAGCAGGTCCCACCCGCACCCCGCGGACGCATCCCCCAAGGACGCGACGTCGAAGGACGGATGGCCCGCAAACTGCGGACCAAACCGGGCAAGGCCGCCTACAGTCGCCGCAAGGCCATCGTCGAACCCGTCTTCGGCCAGATCATGACCTGCCAGCACGGCCGCCAGCTCCTCCTCCGGGGCAAAGACGGCGCCCGCGCGGAGTAGCGCCTGCTCGCCGGCTACCACAACTCCGCAAGATCTTCCGACACGTCGGAACCGCCGGACTCGCCGCTCTGGCCGGCTGACCGGCCGGGCCTCCCCGGTCACATCACAGGCCCCACCCGCCGGAAACCTGACGGGCAGGACCCGCCAGAGCCTCACAGATGCCGAGGGGACGGCCGCGACCGATACATCGAGCAGACCCGCTCACTCGGTACTGAGACACGCTCCTAGTAGTGCTTGGTCATGTTGGTGCGGGGTCTGGCATGTTGCGGTGACAGGTGGGGCAGGCGCCGGTCCAGATCGCGAGGAGTATCTGCAGCTCGTGGACGACTCGGTAGAGGCTCAGGCCGACGCCGTCTCTTTTGGGGATCGGCTCAGTCGCTGCAGGGTGCAGAAGGCGTGGGCGACCGAGACGAGGGTGACGTGGTGGTGCCAGCCTGGCCAGGTTCGGCCTTCGAAGTGGGCCAGGCCCAGGGCCTGTTTCATCTCGCGGTAGTCGTTCTCGATGCGCCAGCGGAGCTTCGCGGTGCGCACGAGGACGGGCAACGGGGTGGTTGCGGGCAGGTTGGAGAGCCAGAACTGCACGGGCTCGTCCTGGTCGGCGGGCCATTCGGCCAGCAACCAGCGGACCGGAAGCTCGGTGGCGGCCGTGGCCTTGCGGATCTCGCGTCCGGCGGGCCGGATCCGCAGGGCCACGAAGCGCGAGTACATGCGTTTGTGCCCGCTGCGGCCACTGCCCGGCCGTGATCCCTCCCTCCACTGCACCGGCCGCGCGGAAGACTTTCCGGCCGCGATGACCAGGCTCTTCACCCTCCGGGCCGGCTCGGGGTAGGCAGGAACCGGCCGTCTGCCCCGGCCTGTGCAGGCCGGGGCAGACGGCTGTGCGTCCTCGGGCTGTGCGGTGGTCGAGGTCGAGATGCCCACCACGTAATCGAGACCGCGTTCTTCCAGGCCGAGCCGGAAGGCGGCGGTGTCACCATAGCCGCCGTCGGCGATGACCTGGGGCACCTCGATGCCCCAGGACCGCGTCTCGTCGATCATGTCGAGGGCCAGCTGCCACTTCTCGACATGGCCCACCTGGGCAGGGATGGCGCACTTGCCACGGCGGGCCACTTTGGCCTGATCGGCCTTCGGCGAGGCGGGATCCCAGCTCCCGGGCAGGAACAGACGCCAGTTCACCGCCGCCGAGGCGCCGTTGGAAGCCAGGTGCAGCGACACCCCGGCCTGGCAGTTGGTGACCTTGCCCGCAGTGCCGGTGTACTGCCGGGTCACACACGCCGACGCATCCCCGTCCTTGAGGAACCCGGTGTCATCGATGATCAACGCGGTGGGCTTGACGACCGGCTGCATACGCCAGGCCAGACGGGCCCGCACATGCGCCGCATCCCACGGGCTGGAGGTGATGAAGTGGGCCAGCGCCTGCCGGTTCCCGTCTTCGCCCAGGCGGGCGGCCATCGGTTCCACCGACTTGCGCCCGCCGTCCAGCAGCAGGCCCCGCAGATAGACCCCACCCCACCGACGCTGATCCGCTCGCGCGAACGGCTCGAACATCTCCGCCGCGAAGTCCTCCAGATCACACCGGACCGCAGCCAACTCCCCACTCAGCACGTCCTGTCAACGACACGACCCATCAAGAAGACACGCCATCGCAGACCGCACATGACCAAGCACTACTAGCCTCTGCGGCTCGTAGCTGAGGCAAAGCCCAGCCAGGTGTGGCGGTTGCCCCACCAACACCAGCCGACCTTCGGGGCGTTGCGTCGCTCGCGGCCGTCTCGCCCTGTGCCGTTGCTGATCCAGATCGCCGGGGTGCGGGCGTCCAGGGTGCCGTTGGCCTTGCGCAGCCGGGAGCCGATGGTCATGAAACAGCGGTTGCGCTCAAGGGCCGCCGGCTGCTGGAGCACCCAATGAATGCCTTCGGTGAGCAGCAGCGGGGTGCGGTCCGCCTTGGTGAGAGCGGGCAGTGCCTCGTCGGGGCTCCAATTGGCCATGTGGTCACCGCGGTCGAGGTCGGCGATGAGGTAGAGAGGAGCGTCGGGCGGCTCGGCGGCGCAGGGGGCGAACCGGTCGACGTCGGGCATGTCGGTGACGATGAAGCCGGGCTTGCCGTCACGGCGGAGCAGCGGTGCCAGGGCAGACGCGGGGGCGCGGTCCGGGTGGACGGCGAGGAGGGCGCCGCCGTCTCCGCGGCCGGCGTTTTCGGCGAAGGTGCGCAGGTCGTCGGCGGGTAGCCGCGCAAGCTCGTGCACCCCGAGCTCGATCAGGCGTTCTGCCTGGGTGGCGAGCGGCGGGAGAGAGGACGCGGAGACGGTGGACGAGGTGTCGGACAAGGCGCTCCTTCGGTTCACGTTCGGGGCAGTGGTCCTGAGGTCAGAACGAGACGACCCACCGGAGTGTTCCCTGCGCGGCGGTGCCGCGACAGGCGAAGCCCTCGGAATCGTGTAACGCAACTTCATTGGCCTGGTGAATCCCAGCGCCTCGGTGCGGTCGAGGGCCAACGAGTCCGCGGTCTCCGCCTTCGAGCGTCATCGTCTCCGGCCCCCTTGACCACCCGCGCCACGGTACCCCCGGGCCCGACTGGATCCGCGGTGGGTGCTGTTGCCGTGCTTCCAGGTCTCGGCGGCTCACCATGACGAACTCCCCTGGCCATGACCATTGATCTGACGTATCGTCAGCTTTCGTGCAAGCCCCCGCTGAGCCCCGCCGGAGGCCCTCGTGCCCGAACGCCCCGTAGCCCTCGACGAATACCCCGTGCACCAAGCGCCGCTCTCCATGCGGTACATCGCCACCAGCGACCGCAACGCCTACGACCGCTGCATCTTCCACGTCTTCGACCACGCCGGCCGCGCCCTGCTCGTCCTGGGCCTGGGCGTCTACCCCAACACCGGCGTGATCGACGCCTTCGCCACGCTTCGTCTGGGCGACGAACTCCTCGCCGTCCGCGCCTCCGACGCCCTCTCCGATGACCGGATGCGGATGGAGGTCGGCCCGCTCCGCATCACCGTCGACGAGCCGCTGAAGCGCTTCACGCTGCACTGCGCCGCCGACCCGGCCGACCCCGACGGCCTGTCGTACGATCTCAGCTGGCAGGGGGCCTTCGAGCCTCTGTGGGAGCCACATCACACGATGCGCCGCGGCAACCGCCTCACTCTGGAAGGCCGCCGCTTCGTTCAGGCCGGCACGGTGACCGGCGTGATCCGCGCGAAGGGCGAGGAGTTCACCGTCACCGCCGACGAGTGGACCGGCACACGCGACCGTAGTTGGGGCGTGCGGCCCATCCCCGGCGAGAACGGCGGACGCGCGGGGCAGGAGCACGTCCCGGAGGGCTTCCACTGGCTGTGGTGCCCCGTCCGGTTCGACGACCGGTTCCTGATGGTGATCGTCCAGGAGGAGCCCGACGGCTACCGCACCCTCAGCGACGCCGTCGAGGTACGCGGCGGCCGCCCCGACACCCAACTGGGCTGGCCTCAGCCGGACATCACGTACCGCTCCGGTACCCGCCACCCCGAGCGCGCGGTCATTCATCTCGCCGACCGCAATCGCAAGGACATCGAGCTCACTGCGGAGATCCTCATTTCCTCCCCGCTGGCCGTCGGCGCAGGCTACCCACCCGCTGACGACTGGAGCCACGGGACGTGGCACGGCCGCGACTGGATCGACCGACGGAGCTATGACCTCGCCCACCTGTCTGCGCACCCCATGGCCGTATTCGGCGTCACTGAACACGCCGCCCGCTTCACCCTCGACGGCGCCACCGGCTACGGGATCTTCGAGCACGGCACGTTCGGCCGCCACGACCCGAGCGGCTTCACCGGCTACGACTCGGTGGCACCCTGATGTACGGAGAACTCGTATGGCTGCAAACCCCGAAGCACCCCGGATCCGGCGTACCACCCGCGACCCGGAGGAACTCGCCCGCCGGCTCGCAGCCTGGCTGACCGCCGTCCACCCCGGAGCCCGCCCGACGGCCGTCACCGTGCCGGACTCCAACGGCATGTCGAGCGAGACCCTGCTCTTCGACATCGAGCAGGACGATGCCGTCGCGCCGCCCCCCGTCCGCCGCTGCGTCCTGCGCCTGGCCGCGGACCCGAACGCGTACACCGTCTTCCCCGCCTACGACATGACCCGCCAGTACAAGGTGATGCGCCTCGTCGCCGCGCACACCGACCTGCCGGTGCCCGCCGTGCACTGGCTGGAGACCGACCCCGCCCACCTCGGCGCGGAGTTCTTCGTGATGGAGCGCGTCGAGGGGCGTGTGCCGCCGGACGTCATGCCGTACACCTACGAGGGCAATTGGCTGCACGCCGCCACGGACGCCGAGCGCGAACAGCTGGAGCACGCCAGTGTCTCCATCCTGGCGCGACTGCATGACCAGGTGTCGGAGGCGGGATTCCTCGCAGGGCGGGGAAGCGGCAGCCCGTTGCGGCGGCATGTAGAAGACCTGCAGACGTACTACGGCTGGGTCGTAGACGGCCGTCCGCACTCACCCGTCATCGAGGCCGCCTTCGCCCGGCTGGAGGAGCTGTGGCCGGCCGACGAGGGCGAGACCGTGGTGAGCTGGGGCGACGCGCGAATCGGCAACATCATCTATGACGGCTTCGAGCCCACCGCCGTCCTCGACTGGGAGATGGCCGCCCTCGGACCACGGGAGCTGGACCTCGCGTGGGCGATCTACCTGCACCGTTTCTTCCATGACCTCACAGTCACACTGGGGCAGGAGGGACTGCCGGGGTTCTTCCAACGGGCCGCCGTGGAGGAGCGGTACGCGAAGCTCACCGGGTACACACCGCGGGACATGGACTTCCACACGCTCTACGCCTGCCTTCGGCACGCGATCGTGATGCTGCGGGTCGGCTACCGGCAGATCCACTTCGGCGAGGTCGCAGCGCCGGCCGCCACCGATGACCTGGTCATGAACCGGGCGGCGCTGGAGGCCATGACGGAGGGCCGCTACTGGTAGTGGGCATCATTCAGTGCCCAGGCGCGCTGGATACCTTGCCCAGGCGCACTGGTTACCCTCGCGGTATGAAAATCACGGTGGGAGGCCTCGCCGCCGGCGTGGGCTTCGGGGCAGCCACCTCACTCGTCAACGCGCTTTCGTCGCCATATGTGGAGCTCGGAATGCCTCTCACGGGCACCGTCTGAGCCAAGGCTGTCAAGGTGCTCAACCTGCTGGTGGACGCAGGCTGGTCCTGGGCCGCGCTGGCGGTGGCGATGGGCTGGCTGGCCGGTACATGGGTCCGGGGTGCGCTGGTCGGGGCCCTGGCGCTGGTCGCTGCCACGGTGGCGTACTACGTGACGGATTCCTTCGTCTCGGGGGCCGACACGGATATGGTCAGCTGGTTGGTGGTGGGTGTGCCGTTCGGGCTGGTCCTTGGTGTGGTGGGTGCGGCCAACAGGCAGCCTGGATCGGTCGGCTTGCTTGCAGCGTTGGTGGTTCCGGTGGGCGCTGCCGTACAGATGGTCGTGCTGCCGCCTCGGCCGCACCTCACCTTTACCCCGGCGATCGTTCTCGCCGAGGTCATCGTCCGGACGGCCGCTGTGCTCGGTGCCGGCTGCGCTGGCTGCCGTTTCCGGGCCGAGAGACAAGCGCGCTGGTGGTCTGGTCCCGGACGGCGAAGCGGACGGGTCATCTCGGCTCGGTGGTCGGGGGCTGTCATCAGGTGGCGGCAGGGGCGGAAGTGGGGGTGAGATGCCGCTGAACGCGGCCGGGGTTGCTGGGCTGCGCCGGCGGAGCAGCGAAGGCTTCTGCATCGGGCGGCGGAAGAAGCGTCTGGCGGCGGGATCGTCCCGGCGGCTCCGCAGGAGGAGTGCCCGGTGGCCGGCACCACGCCCCGTCACATTCACTTGTCCGGTGTGCCTGTCTTCCCTCGCCCGCCCCCTGCTCTTTTGCTCCCCTGCTCGAACGACCCTGTCGAACGGCATTGTCAGTGGCGCGCGGTAGCTTCGGAACTGTTCGAGATCACGGGCGAGAGGGGTGAATTCGTGGGTGTCAGGCATGCGTTGAGCGTCGTCCTGGTCGACGTCAACGACGAGGTGGTGACGGCCTGGCGGTCCGCGTTCGCGGACACGCCGGAGGTCGGGATCAGGCGAGGGTCCCTTCTTGATGTGGACGCCGACGCCTGGGTATCCCCCACCAACGAGCGTGGCCGGATGGACGGTGGGGTCGACGCCGTCGTCAAGCGGTACCTCGGTGCGGGTATCCAGGTGCGCGTGCAGCGGGCGATCCGCGACCGGTTCGGCGGACGGCTGCCGGTGGGCAGCGCGGTGTGCGTCCCGTCCGGGGCGGACGTACCCCGGTACCTGATCTCGACGCCCACCATGCGCCAGTCGTCACAGAACGTCAGCGACACGATGAACGTGGCCCTCGCATGCGCGGCTGCCTTCCAGGCGGTACATCTGCAGAACCGGGCGAAGCCGGGCAGCATCCGGTCGGTGGCCCTCGTCGGGATGGGCGCGCAGACCGGTCAGGTGCCCGCGAAGGTATGCGCCAACCTGATGTGGACGGGCTACACCCTCTTCCACGACCACGGTTTCGCGGACTACGACGAGTTGCGGGCCGCCGTACTGGGGCAGCTCGACGACATCGAGGGAGCGGGGTCCGCACGGCGGGTCCGGATCAACGTGCCGCAGCGGCCTTCCTTTCGTCACTGACCCGAGTACCTCGCAGGCCGGTGCCGCCCAGGGCGCGGACACCGGCAACGACCCTGCCACATCTGATCAGCATGCCGGGTCGCCCTTGGAGGCGTCCGGTTCGAGTATCGGGAGTTGCACCCTCATGAGTGATGCCGACGTGACGGCCGCGGGCGATGCCGGATCCCCGGCCGGGGATCCGCTGGGACTGGCCGACCTGTTCACCGGTGGCGGCGAGCCGTGGCTGCCGCTGCTCGGACCGTTGATCGAGGCGCAGCCGGGAGCCGCCGACTTCATCGGCCCGAAGCGCAGCCCGGAGGTCGTTCCGGTGCGCGAGCTGACGTTCCAGGCGTTGAAGCCGCATCCGCCGGAGAAGTGGAAGGTGGTCGTCTTCGGACAGAACCCCTATCCGCGGGCGGAGAGCGCGACCGGCATCGCGATGTTCGACAACACCTTCAACGACTGGAAGGACAGCCAGTTCGGCCGGGTCGTAAGCATCCGCTGCCTCATAAAAGCGGCCGCGATGTGGAAGTACGGCATCGTCAAGAAGACCCCGATCGCCGATGTCCGCGCCCTGCTGAAGAAGGAGGGCACGGTTCAGCCGCCCGAGTGGTTCCAGGCGATGCTCACCCAGGGTGTGCTGCTGCTGAACGCGTCCCTCACGGCGAGCGCGGACGGGGCGATGGCGACCGATCGGCACACGTCGTTCTGGCGGCCCGTGGCCGAGCAGATCGTAGAGGAGATCCTCCGGGCGAAGCAGGACGCGGTGGAGGAGGACGACCGGGGGGTCGTGTTCGCCTGGTGGGGCGCGCACGCCCGGAGTCTGAAGAGGGTCGTCCAGCGGCTGGAGAAGAAGTACCCGGGGGTGCAGGTCCGTCACCTGGACCACGCCAATCCGGCCGCGCAGGGGGATCTGTTCTGCGAGGGCGACCACTTCGCCCAGGTGAACGACGCCTTGGCAGCGGTGGGGGCCGAGCCGGTCGACTGGCTGCCGCAGAAGGGCTGGGACCAGGGGACGGGCGGGGCCGGCGAGCCGGCGGACGGTGGTGTCGCGCAGCGGATGGGGGCGTTCATCGCGTCCACGATGGAGTTGCACCAGCTGTATCTGGAACGGCTCACCAGCGTCAAGGACGAGGGCCTCGTCCTGCCTCCCGTCACCGGGGTGTTCGACACGCCGCTGATGGACTTCCGGAAGGCCGTCGAGCCGGTCTCGCGGGTGCTCGCGTACCTGGACCGGCACATCGATCTGTCGAGCCGTTTCGGGGAGACGAAGGCCGCGGAGGCGCCGTCCGCGGGCGCCTTGTCGGCCGACGCGATCTCGGCCCTCTACCTGTACACGTGCGAGTCGGGCTTCTACCGCGAGATCAACGCCGTGCTGCGCTCGTCGGACCGCGAGCGCGTGGTGCCGTACCTCCCGTACCTGCGGTTGCTGTTCTCGGCGATGGAGGCGTTGCCGGCGCAGACGCGGCCGCTGTGGCGTGGTGTGGCGCTGGATCTGCGGTCCCAGTACCCGCTGGGGCGGACGGTGACGTGGTGGGGCGTGTCGTCGTGCACGTCCGAGCTGGGTGTGGCCCGCGCGTTCCTCGGTGGGCGTGGCCGGCGGACACTCTTCGAGGTGACACCCGCGCGGGCGGTGGGGATCCGGCGGTTCTCCGCGTTCACGGGTGAGGAGGAGTACATCCTCGCGCCGGGGACGCAGCTGAAGGTGACGGAGGTGAAGGCCGAGCGTGGGGGTCTGTGCACCGTACGGCTGACCGAGCTGGAGGGGGCCGGCCTGGTGTCGTGACGCCCCCGGCCCGGCATACTCCCGGGCTGCCGCTCTCGTTCGCGACGGACATGAACCTCGCCGACGCCGACTTCCTCGATATCCGGCGTGACATCGCGGCAGGCGGCGTGCTGCGCAGACGGTAGGGGTAACCGGAACAGGCCTGTGGGCCCGTACACGGTGGCGTACGGGCCCACAGGCGGAGTACCGCTTCCGGATGTGGCCGCGAAGCAGTACCCGATGGGCCGACGGCGTTCCACATCCCCGGAAGGGGGCACGGAGCGACTGACGGCTTGTCAGAACATGTGCGTCATGGGTCTGCATCCGTCGAACCCGTCCCTGCCCCGCACAGGTCACCGACGCCGGCGTGCTCCGCGACCTCACCACCCACGGCCTCTCACCGAAGGCGGGCACTGTCACGTCGGCAAATGGCGTAGGAGGAACTCACCCGGCGGGTGGGCCTGCATGTCCGACGGGTTCAGGAAGCGCGACAGCGCCGGGGACCGGGCTGAGAGAGGCCGACTGCTGCTTGCCCTCGGGGGTGCGCAGCACACCGAGCATCCGGCGCATGTCGTTCAATGCGGTGCAGCTCGTACGTTCGGTGAGCTGCACCGCGTCGTGCGCCTCCTGCGGTCCGACGTGCAGGACATGGTCGGCGACACCGGCCTTGACCGCGATCAGGCCCATGCTGTGGGTGACGACGTCGTGCAGTTCGCGGCCGACCCGCAGACGTTCCTCCGTGACGGCTCGCTGCGCGAGCTGCTCCACCGCTCGGATGGCGAACTCACATCTCTGCCGCGCGGCCCGTCCCAGCTGCCATGCACCGAGCAACGCGGTGAAGCCGAGCAGTAGCAGCCCCGGGTCGCCGCGCCACCAGTACGTGTCGCCCGCGTGCGTCAGCTCCGGCGGAACCGGCCAGGGACAGGGCCGCCAGCGCCGGTCCGGGCAGCCACCGCTGCCACCAACCGTGTGACGGCACCGTGAGGGCGACGATGTACATGGCGAACGCCGCCGCCAGGAACGGGTCCCAGGTGGCGTCCCGTGCTACGGCGACGACGGTCACCGCCAGCACGAACACGAGCACGGGCAACGGCCAGATCCGCCGTACGGCGACGGGCGCGCCGACCACCGCGATGAGGACGAGCCGCTCCCACGGCACCGGGGCCGGGGAGAGTGCCGTGGACGATGGCGCAACGGCCGTCGAGGCGGTCAGTAACAGTGTGGCCGCATAGACGAATACGAACGCGCAGTCCAGAGCGAGGTGTTGGCGTCGGATCAGCCGCCTGGCCGGGATCGGATGGTGGTCCGGGTCCACCTCAGTAGTAATTGCTCGCGCCTCTCGACCTATTCAGGCGCAGGGCCCGCCATCTCTGTCCGGCAGTTGAACCTGGCGCTCCTCCCAGGGGCGGAGACACAGGCTCCTGTGCTGGCCTCCTCCACCCGTGGGTGGAGGAGGCCAGTAGGTCCCGGGCCGGATGCGGCGGGGCCTGTCGTCCGGAACATCGCCGACGTGATCGAGGTGACCGACCTGGCCAAGCGCTACGGGCACACCACGGCGGTGGACGGGCTCAGCTTCCGGGTACGGCCCGGCCGGGTGACCGGTTTCCTGGGCCCCAACGGCGCCGGAAAGTCCACCACGATGGGCATGATGCTGGGCTTGGACCGGCCGTCCGCCGGCCAGGTGCGAATCGACGGCGCACCGTACCGACAGTTGCGCGATGCGCTGCGTCGGGTGGGCGCTCTGCTCGACACCGGGGCCGTGCACCCCGGCCGGACCGCACTGAACCATCTGCGGTGCCTGGCCCGGAGCAACCGGATCCTGGCACGCCGTGTGCATGAGGTGATCGAGCCGGCCGTGCTGGCGGGCGCCGCGCCGACGGATGGGGACGTTGTCGCTGGGTATGGCCCAACGGCTGGGAGTCGCTGCGGCGTTGCTCGGCGATCCGGCCGTCGTGGTGCTCGACGAGCTGGTCAACGGGATCGATCCGGAGGGCGTCCTGTGGATCCGGCGCCCTCACTGGGGCCTGACGGCCGAGGGGCGCACCGTCCTGATCTCCAGTCACCTGATGAGCGAGGCGGCACTCATCGTCGACCACCTGGTCCTGATCGGCCGCGGCCGGGGCGGCCATCGGTTTGCCTGCCCGGATCAGGGCATCGAACTGTTCGCCGACGGAACGGATCCGGTCGGCGAGGACGGCAGGGACGGCGCTCTTGGCGACGTCATCCGACGCCGGCGAGGTAGGCACAACAAGGGCAGCTGGGCCCGATAGCGGAAATGCTGATCGCGGGCGTCCCTGACCCTGCCGAAGCAGCATCAGCTTCCGACTGCTGCCCCTCCGCCCGACACTGGCAGTGCCTCTGCCCCTAGTAGGGCTTTGTTAGGTACCCCGATTGATCATCTCCAGATAGGTTGTGATGTTCTTTCAGGTGTGACGCCCGAGGAGATGGACACGGTCCGCACACGCTTGGAGGCGTTCGCGGCGGAGATGCTCGGTTCTCTGGCCCGGCGGGATCAGCGAGCCAAGGGCGAGCTGTACCTGCGCGGGCTGATGCTGGACGGCAAGCGCAAGTCGATGCAGCCGATGGCCGAGCGCCTGGGCGTGGACCACCAGCAGCTCCAGCAGTTCGTGGCCTCCTCGACCTGGGACTGGGCCAAGGTCCGTGAGCGGCTGGCTCGTTGGGCTGCCGCTCACATCTCGCCGGAGGCGTACGCGATCGACGATGTGGGCTTTCCCAAGGACGGCTACGACTCACCGGGTGTGGCGCGGATGTACTGCGGTGCGCTGGGAAAGCGCGGCAACTGCCAGATCGGCGTCAGCGTCAATCTGGTCAGCGACCACGCTTCCTCGGCGGTCAACTGGCGCCTGTTTCTGCCCGAGAGCTGGGACGACACCAAGAACACCGGCGATGCGCTGCTGACCGGGGCGATCCAGCGCCGACGCGCCAAGGCGGCCATCCCCGACAGCGAGCGGCACAGGGAGAAGTGGCGCCTGGCCCTGGACATGCTCGACGAGGTCCGCGAGGGCTGGGAACTTCCTGACCTGCCGGTGGTCGCCGACGCCGGATACGGCGACGCGACCGGCTTCCGCGAGGGCCTGACCGAGCGCGACCTGGCCTACGCCGTCGCGGTCAAGGGCACCACCACCGCCTACCCGGGCGACGCCGTCCCCGAGCGCCCGCCCTACAGCGGCCAGGGCCGCCCGCCCGGACCGGCCTACCCCGGTCAGCACAGCACTCTGCGCCAACTCGTCCTGGACACAGGGCGATCGGCGGCACGAACCGTGACCTGGCGCCAGGGAAGCAAGACCACGAAGCACAATCCCCGCGCCGAGATGCGCTCGCGGTTCCTGGCACTGCGGGTCCGACCCGCAAACCGGACGATCCGCCGCGCCGTCGACGGCTCCCTGCCCGAGTGCTGGCTGCTGGCCGAATGGCCGCCCGGCGCCGCCGAGCCCACCGACTACTGGCTCTCCACCCTGCCTGCCGAGACCCCGCTGCGCGAACTGGTCCGCATCGCCAAGATCCGCTGGCGCGTTGAACACGACTACCGCGAGCTCAAGGACGGTCTGGGCCTGGACCACTTCGAGGGCCGCAACTTCCCCGGCTGGCACCGCCACGTCACCCTCGCCTCCCTCGCCCAGGCGTTCTGCACCATGCTCAGGCTCGACCCAAAAGCGCCTGCGCCGGCCTGACCCTCTACGCGGTCCTCCGCGCGCTTCAGGCCCTCCTGGCCACCTGGACCGGCGCCTGCTCGATATGCGGCCAACCCGCACCAACACCAGAACCACACCACAGGACCTAACAAAGCCCTACTAGGTTCTCGACGGACTCACGCACTCACTCGCTCAGGATTCACCGCGAAGTTCTGCTCGCTTGCGGGGCGCCAGTGGCTCGTGGGGCGCTGATCCAATATTCTCGGCTTCGGGTCTACGTCTGCTCGGTGGACTGTTGTGCGGCCTCGCGGGCGCCGGCGCTGACCAGTCCTGTCTCGTAGGCGACGATGACGGCCTGGACACGGTCGCGGAGTCCGAGCTTGGCGAGGATACGGGCCACGTGCGTCTTGACGGTCGCCTCGGCGAGGTGGAGGCGGGTGGCGAGTTCGGCGTTGCTCAGTCCTCGGGCCAGCAGGCCGAAGACCTCCAGTTCGCGCGGGGTGAGTGAGGCGAGGTCGCGGTGGAGGGCGGCGGTGTCACTGCCGCGCTGAGTGAACCGTTGCACGAGGCGGCGGGTGATGGTGGGCGCGAGGAGAGCGTCGCCGGCGCGGACCGTGCGAACAGCGGCGGTCAGTTGCTCGGGGGTGACATCCTTCAGGAGGAAGCCGCTGGCCCCGGCGGACAACGCCGCGTAGACGTACCGGTCGAGGGCGAAGGTGGTCAGGATGATCACGCGGGGTTCGTCAGTGGCGTCGGTGAGGATGCGGCGGGTGGCTTCCAGGCCGTCCATCTCGGGCATCCGGATATCCGTCAGGACCACGTCGGGACGTGTGCGGCGGACCGCTTCGACCGCTTCGGTTCCGTTGGTCGCCTCGGCAACGACGTCGAAGCCGGCGGCGCCGAGGATCAACCGGAATCCCGTACGGACCAGCGTCTGATCGTCGGCGAGGAGCACACGCAGCGGATCGGTCACAGTGTCTCCAAGGGGAGCAGGGCCTCCACACGGTAACCGCCGGTCAGGCGTCGGCCGGTGTTCAGGGTTCCGTCGTAGACAGCGAGACGCTCGCGGAGGCCGATCAGGCCCTGGCCGCTTCCGGCGTTCGCACTCTCGCCCGGGTGTCCCCCGGCGTCGGTGACTTCCACCCGGAGCTGTTCCGGGCGGTACTCGACGGTCACGGCGGCGGTGGCGCCGGAAGCGTGCTTCACGGTGTTGGTGAGGGCTTCCTGGACGACGCGGTAGGCGGCAAGTTCGAGGCCGGGCGGGAGGGAACGGGGCGGGCCGGTCACGGTCAGGTCGACGGGCAGTCCGGTGTCCCGGACCCGTCCGACCAGCGTCTCCAGCTGATCCAGGCCGGGCTGCGGGGTCAGCTCCGCCGCCGTGCCCGCCAGGTCTGCGCCTGTGTCCGGTTCCTCGTCCTCGTCGGCCATGGTGAGCAGTCCCATGACGTGGCGTAGCTCGATCATGGCCGCCCGGCCGCCCGCTTCGACGGCGAGCAGCGCCTCGGCGGCCTGCTCGGGTGAGGTTTTCATGATCGTTCGGGCGGCGCCCGCCTGGATGACCATCACGCTGACGTTGTGCGTGACGACGTCGTGCAGTTCGCGGGCGATCCTGGCCCGTTCGTGCTCGACGGCCCGGCGCAGCGCCTCAGTCTGTTCGTGTTCCAGGGCGGTGAGCCGGCTGCGGCCCTCGTCGGTTCGGAGTTTCCAGGTACGCAGGCCGACGGCGGCAACGGCCATCGGGGCCAGGATCAGCAAAGCGATGTACTCGTTGGGGACGATCGGTGTCACCGAGTTCCCCGCGGTGCCGACCAGGACGGTCGACACCGGCAGCGCCGCCAGGGTCGCCGCCCTGTACGGGCTGTAAACGGCGGCGCTGTAGACGGCGATGACGAACGCGTAGAAGGTCAGCCGCAGGACGCTTTGCGGTGTCGCCAGTGTCGCGGCGGTCACGATGCACAGCACGGCGAGCGGGTAGCGGCGGCGCAGTGCCAGGGCACCCGAGGCGATGCTCGCGAGGGTCACCATGAAGGCCATGCCGCCGAGGCCGGACAGGCGAGGCACGACGCGCTCCACGCCGGGTGCGATCTCGCGCACCACGATGTTGCCGGCGTTGTCGATGCCGTAGTAGATGGTGGTGATTCCAAGTGCCAGTGCCACCAGCACGTCGAACTGCCAGGCGCGCCGGGTGGGGCGCAGCGGTGGACCGCTCGGAAGCCTGGCGTCGCGGAGAGTGCGGCGGGCGAGATCCCGCAGCTGCTCCACCTCGGTGCGTACGTTCATCACCGGTTCATTGTCGCCGCGGCGTGGACCCGCGGAGTCCGTCCTGGTGGTCATTGCCACAGCCCCGGATACATCACCTGCCTACATCGCAGGGACGACGCTTTTGCGGGCTCATCCCGACGTGGTACCGCAATGGGTTCGGGCGGGCGACGCGTGCAAGCCCGGCTCGCTCTTAGCGTTCACGCAGCCAACTTCCCGTATCCAAGGAGCCTTTCGTGACCATGCCGGTGATCGAACTGCGCTGGGTGAACCGCCGATACGACGACGGTCCGCCTGCTCTGCACGGGGCGTCGCTGACTGTGCAGCCCGGAGAGGCCGTAGCGATCCTGGGCCCTTCCGGCAGTGGCAAGTCCACGCTGCTCAATCTGATCGCGGGCCTGGACCGGCCCGACACGGGGACCGTCACTGTGGATGGCGTGCGGGTGGACCAGTTGAGCGAGGCCGGATCGGCGCTCTACCGGCGGTCCAGAATCGGGATGGTCTTCCAGTTCTTCAACCTGCTCGACGATCTGACCGTCGCCGACAACATCGGACTGCCCGCGCGCCTGGCGGGTATGACACGCGGCGCGGCAGGCAGCCGGGCGGCGGAACTCCTTCAGCTGCTGGGCATCGACCGGCACGCCCGCACCTACCCGGGGCGGCTGTCGGGCGGCGAGCGGCAGCGCGTCGCAGTGGCCCGCGCGTTGATGAACCGGCCGGCGCTGCTCCTGGCCGACGAGCCGACCGGGGCCCTGGACACGGCCGCCGGAGAAGACGTCAGCAGGCTGCTCACCGACCTCAATGCGGAGGGCCAGACCGTCGTCGTGGTCACCCACGACCTGGCTCTGGCCCGGTCATGCACGAACCGTACAGTCCGGATCGCCGACGGCCGGATCACCGAAGACATCCGGTTCCGGGCCGCCGCCACAGGAGCCACCACCTCGGAAGCCACCACCTCGGAAGCCGTCCGATGAGCGTGCTCGGCAAGGTGGTGCGCTCTGGGGTGGGGCGACGCCGGGTGCAGACGCTGGCGATCGGGCTCGCCACGATGATGGCGGTGGCCGCCTCCGTCCTCGGCGGCTCGCTGCTCGTGGTGTCCGGCGCGCCCTTCGACGACGCCTTTGCCGAGCGGCACGGGGCGCATCTGTCCGTGCAGTTCGACGCGGGCGAGGTGGGTGCCGGGCAGCTGTCGAAGTCCGGACATGCCGAGGAGGTGAGCAGTGCGGCCGGGCCGTTCCGTACGGCGATGGTCACCCCGCGGTCGGACGGGGCGAGCCCGGGTGGCCGATGACCGTGGTCGGGCGGGGCGATCCCGGCCAGGATGTGGACGAGGTGGCACTGCTCGAAGGACGGTGGCCCACACACTCCGGCGAGATCGTGCTGTCCGCCGACTCCTCGCTCATCCCGACCATGGGCATGCAACTCGCTTTCTCCCAGCCGTCCGGCCTTCCGACGCTGACGGTGGTCGGTGTGGCCCGCTCGGTCACGCAGACCGCTGACGCCTGGGTGGTTCCGGCCCGGATGCCGGCGCTCACCGCGCCCGGCAGCGGCGGCTATCAGATGCTCTACCGCTTCACCGATGCGGGCACAGCCGCGCAGATCACCGCGGGCGGCAGGGCCGTGACGCGACCCCTGCCGCATCGAGCGGTCGTCGGCGAACAGTCCTGGCTCACGGTCCAGAAGAGTGCCGAGCGCGACACCGCCCTCTATGTCCCGTTCCTCATCGCGTTCGGTGCCCTGGGCCTGGTCATGTCGGTGCTCATCGTCGGCAACGTCGTCGCGTCGGCCGTGGGCACGGGAACGCGCCGCATCGGCATCCTCAAGGCCGTCGGCTTCACCCCTGCCCAGGTCGTGCGGGCCTACGTGGGCCAGGCGCTGATCCCGGCGGCTGTCGGCACGGCCCTCGGCGTCCTCGCCGGCCACCTGCTCGCCGTCCCCGTACTGGCCGAGACCGGGGAGGTCTACGGCACCTCGTCCCTGACCGTCGTCCCCTGGGTCGACCTGGTGGTGATTGCCGGGGCGCTCGGCCTGATGTCGGCGACCGCGTGGGCGAGTGCCCGGCGAGCGGGCCGGCTGCGTACGGTCGATGCGCTCGCCGTCGGGCGTACCGCTTCGGCGGGGCACGGCCGGTGGGCGGCCCGCCTGGCTGCTGTTGCCGCAGCCGGTCGCCCTGGGCCTGGCCCGGCCCTTCGCGCGGCCCGCCCGTGCGCTGGCCATGGGCACCGCGATCCTGTTCGGCACCATCGCCGTCACGTTCACCGTGGGAATGGGCGCCTCGCTCAGCCAGGTGATGGAGGCCAAGGCCCACGACGCCGCCGATGTCGTCGTGCCCGCGCCCCTGCCGGACTTCGGACCTCAAGGCCCTGGTGCCGGGAAGCAGCCCAAGGCCGATCCCGCTGCGGTCGCCGCGACCATCGGGGCCACCGCCGGAACCGGGAAGTACTACAGCGCGGCGACGGTACGGGCGACCGTGTCCGGTCTGACCGGCACCATCGACGTGATCGCCTTCACCGGCGACGCTTCCTGGGGCGGCTACACAATGGTCTCGGGCCGCTGGATCGACAGGCCCGGCGAGGCCGTGGTCCCGACCCCTCTTCTGGCCGCCACCGGCACCCGCATCGGCGATTCCGTCACGCTGAACGGCCTGGCCGAGCCGGTCACGGTCCGGATCGTCGGTGAGGTCCTCGACCCCCGTAACGACGGCATGCAGGTCTTCACCGACGCCTCGAACCTCGCGGCCGCGCATCCCGATCTGACGGAGACGAGCCATCACATCGCGGTCATGTCAGGCACCGACGTGCCCGGCTACGTCGACGGGCTGAACAGGCACCTGGAACCGCTGGGAGCCACCGCTCGGACCGGCGGTCTCCACGCCGGCGGCGACATGGTCGTCACACTCAGCACGCTGTCCGTGATCCTCACGCTGATGCTCGTCGCCATCGCCGCGCTCGGCGTGCTGAACGGCGTGCTGCTCGATACCCGCGAGCGCGTCCGGGAGATCGGTGTCCACAAGGCGCTCGGCATGACCCCCCGGCAGACCATCGCCATGGTCATCACCTCGGTCGTCGTGACCGGACTGGTCGCGGGCGCTCTGGGCGTGCCGCTCGGCGTGGTCCTGCACAGTTGGGTCATCCCCGCGATGGGTGACAGAGCGGGGCTCCGCTTCCCCGCGTCCGTCATCGCCGTCTACCACGCGGCCGAGCTGCTCCCGCTCGCGCTCGGCGGCCTGCTCATCGCCACCCTGGGTGCGCTGCTGCCCGCCGGCTGGGCCGCCAGGGCCCGAACCGCCACGGCTGTGCGCACCGAGTAAGAGGTCGGGTTCAGAAGTCGGGTTCAGAACTCGTGCCGACCGGTCTGCACCGCATGGTGCTGTGCAGATCGGTCGGTTACCGGGTGTGGCCGGGCGTACGTCCCGGGCAACCCGCACTGCTGGTCATCGACATGCGGGACGGGCTCGTGCTGCCGTCTGGAATCCGCCCTGCGGTTCCTCCCGCACGCCCACAGCCGACTGGTACCTGGCGGGCCCCGCCGAGGTACGGCCCCGGCCCCCATCGGCCACCATCCCGGCTGGGCTCGGGAAGCACGAACCGTTCAAAGTACGGATCACGGCAGTGGAGGCCGCGCTCGTTCTCCGCACGCACCGGGTAGGGGCCTTCCCCCGCCGCACCTCCTGCCTTCATCTGCGCACCGCGGGCCGGATCGGAAGGCCGACCCGGTTGATCCGCCAGGGAGCGATCACCGCGATCCTCGCCGGCAGCGAACGCATCACGAAGACCGACCTCGACCAGATCGGCCAGGTTGTAGCGGAACCAGGGGTGGCAGCCAGGTTCGACAAGCTCGCGGTACATCTCGGGGCAACCGTTCTCATCGCCGCACGAGTGGCTGTGCCCCGCCGGAAGCGCCGGCCTCGCGTACCGCCCTGGCAGTGACAGACTGGGCAACGTGACCGCGTATCCCAGGATCGGCTCCGTCTGGGCCTTCCGGTATCCAGACGCTCCGCAACACGACCACGAGTTCCGGGTGACCGGGGTGTTCACGAGAGACGGTGTCACCTACATCGAGTCTGAACGGCTCGACAGCGGCGCGCTCCACAGGGGGCGACTTGACAACTGCCTTGACTACGCGGAGCCCGTCAGCACCGACTAGATCGGTACCTTCGACGGCGTAGACATCGCCGTCCTCGATCCATTCGCCCAGGACATCAACCGCCCAGCCGAACTCCGGCACCAGAAGCACCGACCACCGCTTGGGCGGAGCCCCCTCAGGGGACTCGCCGCCGCATCATCAGGCTCCCGAAGCGGTCGAAATCCGCCGCCGACCGGTTGCGCCGCAGACCCGTCAGGTCGACCCGCGACGACTCTGTCCGCCGAGTGCCGTACGCGTGGATCGCCTTGAGAACGGCGGCCGGTGTTCGGCGCGCTCGGCCACGGAGGCTTGAGGCCCCCAGCTTCGTCCGGGGCCGAGGCCGGCGACGGCGGACGCTCAGTGTGCCCGGTCACCACAGGCTTCTCGAGCCCACGTTGCGGCATGGCAGTCGCTCGGTCGCACCGCTGTTCACGTCATCGGGGTCGGCCCGCATCACCGCCGCCGCACCCGCCACAAGCCCCTCGGAGCGGGCCGACCGGCTGGAGCCCCCGTACGCGGCAGCCGCTGTCTGTCAGATCCCGTGCCTAGGCTGTCCGCAAGGAATCGATCAAGGAGCAGGACAGTGCGGATAGAGCGTCACCAGGTTGGCGGGGCCGTCGTGTCGGCAGCGCGCGAGGACTTCACCAACCGGATCGGGGGTCAGGTGCGGTCGATGTCGCGGGCCGGCCGGATGGCCACCTACGAATGGCAGTCAATCGCCGACGAGTTCCTCGACTACCTGGGTGCCCTCTCCGTCGAGATACCCGACCTCGGCACCCCGGAAGCCAAGGCCGCCCTCAAGGACGCCTCCGAAGCCGCCGCCGGCGCCGTCGCCTACGCCGCATACCACCCGCACTGCAGCTTCCAGGTCTTCCTGGACTACGTGAACTTCGGCATGAGCTACGAACCGGGCGAGGATGCTCCCGAGGAGAGCGTCACGCCCGGGGAGTGGATCGACGCGCTCTGCCTGTCGGTCCTCAGGGACAAAGCGAAATGGCACGGCGAGGCCTTCTACTTCGCCCGGAGGAAGTTCGCCGGGCAGGCACAGGGAACGCCCCTCGGCGAGCTCGCCACAGGATTGACGGCCGTGGTTCTGGACGACACCGGCGACGACGAGGAGTACCCGCCGAGCGCGCAGGCCAAGATCGCCGCCATCGACGCGGCCCTGGACCGCATCCGTACCCGCGCCGGGCAGACCGGTGCGCCCCTCATGGACCGGACGGACAGCGTGGCGCTGCGCACGCTGCGCGCCCTGGCCGCCGAGGACCGGGAGGCCTTCGATGCCGCGCTGGCCGACCTCCTGGCCCGGCACGCCACCCAGCACGGTCCCTCGGCCTCCCCGAGTTCTCTCCTACCGCTTGTCCCCATCGCCCTCGCCGCGCTCGCCTACCGGACACTGGGCTGGGTTCCGGCTGCCCGCACCGATTACCTCCCGCACGCTCTGATCACCGGCTTCGAGGCCCAAGGCCCGCGGGTCGCGGGGTTCGGCCGGAACCGGCGGTCGGACGCGGTCGCCGCGCTCGCCGCGGGCCCGCTGGTGGTGGAACGGCCGGCCTGCGAGCGGACAGTAGCCCCGCAGGTGGCGGCCCTGTACGAGAAGCACGTCCAGGAGGCGTTCACCGCGGTCGACGGAGAGCCCCTCGACGTCTGGCGGCTCAGCAGCGTCATGGGTGACCAGGAGCGACTTTTCAAGTGGCGCGCGGAAGGCTCCGGCCATGTGACGGACGCCCAGCTCGCGAACCTCAAGCTGGCCTCCCGGGCGGGTGCGGCGCTGTTCCGCATCGCCCTCGCGGAGCCGGGCACCGAGACCGAGGTGACCGTCGACGGCCGCGCACTGCGCTACCGGGCCGAGCGCGGCGAGAAGGCCGGCGCCGGCAACTGGGAGAAGGCCACTGCTTTCGCCCTCATCACCGGCGCACGCGAGGACCTCGCTCCGCTGGTCCTCACCGGTCCCGCCTTCGCACAACCGGACGGCTCCGCCTTCAGCGCGTACCGCGAAGCCCTCCATGCCTACCTGAAGGGTGCCGATCCCGAAGCGGCCTCGCAGCGGGCGTTGCAACAGGCCGAGAAGGCCAAGGACTGGGGCTTCGCCATGCCGCCGACCGTGCTGCTGTCGCAGCTCGTGGAGGGCGACGAGGAGAGCTTCAACCTGGCCCTGGCCGACGCGCTCGAAGCCCACCGCGACTACTACCAGGTCGCCGACCGCGCCGACGATCCGGACGCCTCCATCAACCTCGACATCCTCGCCCTGGCCTGCCACGCTCGCCGTCGCGGCTGGGACATCCGCGTCGAGTCCCCCTACCTTCCGCAGAGCCTCCTCCGGGCCGCAGAACCTTTCTAGGGACGCGTCCACAACAGAGCGCTCCAGCCGGCCCTTCGACTCCGCAGCGGGGCCCGCTGGAGCCCAAGCCGAAATCGCCCACGCGAGGAGGCCCCTCGCCGGGCCCGCGACACCACCGTCGTGGGATTCGCCCAAGCCCTCGACGTCAGTGCCCGGACGATCTGCCGGCACACCCTCGACCGTCCCCAGCCGGACTGACACCGCGAACCCGCCCACCCACGGCTGCCCGTCGCAGCGGTGAAGTCCCCGCTCTCGGCCCGGGCGCGAGAACTGGGTGGGTGGGCGTGCGGGTGGCCCATATTTCCCAGGGCCCGCGAGCCCCGGCACGCCATGGCGGCCGCACCGCTCACCCCCGCCGCCCATGCCGCCGCGTTCCCCACCCGCACTGCTGAGGCGGTCTGGTGGGAGCAGCGCGACCAGTACGCGGGCGAAGGCCTGGCGGCGCTGCTCGGCCCCGCATCCGAGCCGCTGCGCACTCTCGCAGCCCCGGCCGTGCAAACCTCACCGAAAAGCTCCTGGCGCCGCGGCGACATGTCGCGTGCGAAGGCCTGCGGCTGGAGGTCGTGTGCTGAGGCCGCTTGGCCGGCACCGGGTCCGGCTCTGTCCGCCTGCTGCGCAAACCCTCGCGCTCGCACCCGCACCCACACCCGCCGACCGTCTCGCCATCCCGGTCGTGCCCACGAACGCCGACACGGCGCAGCACCGGATCGCCTACGTGCTGGACGCCGCACGGTTGCTGCGGCCGATCCGCCACGGAGCAGACCGACGCCTCCGCCGGGGTGGGGGAAGGAGCAACTCATGCAGCCGGCAAGTCAAGGCATCCGCCAAGAACGCCGAACGGTGGTCGATCTCCTTGGCGAGCTCGTCGACGGCCCTGCAGACGGCATTCAGCCGGACCAGCAGAGCCTTGGCCTGGATGCCCATGGCCTCCTTCACCGCGGGAAGCCAACGGACGGCGGCTTGCCAGAACAGCGCGTGGATCCGCTCGGCGTCCTCGTTCATGCCGCGCCGGCGGCCTGCGTTGTGCATCACCGCCCGGAGCTTCCAGATCGGCAGCTCACCGGTCGACCGAAGCCAACAGGGCGTCAAACACAATGGCATGACGGACGGTTACGGAATCCCACTGGGCCGGGTCCTGGCCGGAGCGAACTGCCATGACTCGCCGCCTCTCGCCCCGCCCCTGGACGTGGATGAGGGTTCCCGAGCCGAAGAACGCCGCGTCCGCGAGGAGCGCCAAGAGCTTTGCCCAGTTCATGGCGGGTAGGGTCGGGAGAAAAGGTCTGCCAAAGGAACACAGCCGCTCCCTGTCGCACCCCAGGTCGTCACCCGCCGGTGCCCGGCCCGGTCCCGGAACGTGCACTTCTCGGCCTCCACGATGGGTAGGATCACGCCGCACGCTGAGCGGGCGGTTCGAGCCGCGGCGCGCAGGGCACAGACTGAACATCGGGGGTGCACGGCATGAGTACGAACGGCAATGGTTACTGGGGTCCGCCGGGCGGACCCGGTCCCGGCTCCGGTGGACAGCCGGGCCCAGGTCCCGGCCATCAGCCCTACGGACACCCCCCGTACCCCGGCGGTCCCGGCGTGGGGCCCTACCCGCCACAGCCCGCACCCGTGCCGCCGCCGCCGGGGTACCCGGGGCCGCCGCAGAACTGGGGCCCGTACCCGCCACAGCCGCACGGCGGAGGCCCGCAGCCGCCGTTCCCGCGCCCGCCCCGGCCGCTGCTGACGCGCAGGCAGCGGATCCTCAAGTGCGTCTACAACCCGTTCTACGCCGCCCAGCGGACCTTCCGCCCATCGCGCCCGGATGCCGTCGAGGACCTGACGGTGCGCAAGATCCAGATGTGGCGGACCGGGCTCGGCATCGCCGCCTGGCTCGTGCTGGTCATGTCGTACAAGCCGGTCGACACCGCCAAGGACGTCGAGACCATCGCGGGCGACAAGTTCGACCAGAGCTGGATCAGCACACTCGTCCTCGTGTGCGCCTTCCCGTTCGTGATCGCCCTGTTCGCGTTCGCCGCTCAGGGTGCGCTGCGCGGGGTCTACCTGCGTCGGTCCCTGAAGTCCTTCGGGACGGTGGCGGCTCTGATGGGGTCCATGGCGACGTTCCCCCTCGCCGTCGCGCCCGACCCGGAGACCGCCGGTTTCCGTGACGCCATCGGGACCCCCGGCATGGTCGTCCTCATCACCCTCTGCGCGTGGTCGCTGGGCTTCGCCCTGTACGGGATCGTGCTCTGTCTCATGCACGTGTTCCGCACCGCCGACATCCACGAGGTCCTGCCGCCGATCCTCGCCACCTTGCTGGTGTGGGTGATGGCCGCCCTTGATGTGATCAACAACGAGAACGCCGAGGTTCCCGTCCTTGCCCGGGTCGTGTTCCTGCTCGGCGCTCCGGTGTCGGTGACGGTGTTGTCGTGCTGGGAACTGTACCGACTGCGGAAGTACTACAACCTGACCGTGCGACAGGCTCTCGGCCGCTAGGTCGTCTCCGCGTCGCTGAGCTCTGCCAGGAGCGATGCGCGGACGGTGACTGCTGGTCTTCGGGTCAATGTCGCCGCGCCAGGCGGTGGTCACCTGGAGGAGTTCGTGGCGGCGGCCGTAGCCGCTGGGGACCGGATACGCACTCCAGAGGATGCGCAGGGCGGTGCCGAGGTCGGCGAGGTCGTCGCTCGACCACACGCGGAGCGTCCCCCCTTCCAGGGCGGCGTGGATCTCGTCGACGGCCCGGTCCGGTTCGACGGCATCGCCGGGGGCGCCCTTGGAACGGGGGCGGGACGAGGCGCCCGGGTGGTGATCAGGGTTTCGCCGGTGGGGGTGAGTGCGGTCTGGTGTGTGGCCGAGGGTATATGGCGGCGGCCTGCGGGGTGATGCCGCGGTGGGTGTATGTGGTGTGCGGAGGTCGTCGAGGAGCTCGGCGGCCTGGTGCTGGACGGAACGGAGGCGCCCGATGTGTACGCAAGTCCGACACACTGCCCAGCCGGTGTCACCCAATGCGGTGCAAAGCTGGTCAGGGCGGGCCCGCATTCGTCGCGCGTCCTGTCTGCGGGCCGCCCATCGACGAACTCAACCAGGCCCTTCACCTCCGAGAAGCGCCGTCGATGTGGACGCGCTTCGGAAAACCACTCGTGCAGTCGGCCGCTGTCTCGGCCCCGCCCACATCGACGGTATGCCGCCGCCCTGCCGGGCCCACCGGGATTGATCGTTCCCGAGGCGGCGGTCACCACCTCGGGTTGGCCACGCCCGGGGCCGAGCGCCTGACCGCTCCCCCACGACTGGAGCCGTTGTTGTCGAAGTACCTCAGGCCAGGCCGTGCGCCGAGTGTCAGCGCCGAGTGGTACCCATGCACGCATGAAGGAGACGGTGTATGACCAATTGCCGCGAATCATCGACGAGTTCACCGAAAGGCTGACCTCTCGGGCACGGTTGGCCTGCCTGTACGACCTGATGGAACCCTCGCTTGACCGCATCGAGCGAGAGGGCGAGGAATTGAGCGACTGCCCCGTCCTGTCGACCCCGGACGCGGTGTGTGAGCTGCGCAAGGCTGCCGCGGGACAGCCGGTCGACGTCGACGCGGTTCATGAGCGGTTGACCGAGGTGGGCTTGTGCTACTCCGAGGACCAGGAACCGGATCGGCACATCGTGTCCCAGTCGGCCCACGCGGCTACGGCCTGGCTGCGGCTGCTGGCGGGGCGGAAGCTGCGTACCACGGCCGATCTCGAAGGCGACGACCAGGAACTGGTGCCGTCGTTCGCCCCATCGGCGTTCACGCGAATCGTCGACCTCCTGGCCTGGACCCGGTCGGACCAGATGTATTTTCACTGGGAGGACGCCATCGCCGATTCCGAGGACTGCGATCTTCCGGCCGCGATACACGAGCTCTGGGCGATACACGTGGAGATCAGCGGCTGGTGACCACCGTAGGCGCTGGAGCTGCCACCGCGCTTGTTCTGACTGATGAACCCGCGAGAAGAACCGCTGCCGTCGGCCTCCGGATCGACTCCCTGTTCACCTTCACCAACCACCCCAGCAGGCCGACGGCTTGCTCATGCGATCATACGGGCGGCTCTCGATAGGCCGGTACACAGTCAACTGATCAGACGGCCGAGCCATCGAGCAATCGAACGAGAACGGGAGTGCGGTGTGAGCGGGGCTGGGGGGCAGGACGGGTCGTCCGTGTCCGAAGAGGAGTGGGAGCGGTTCCTCCGTGAATCGGTGACGGGTGCGGCCGGGGCACCTGTGGAGCCTTCGGCGCGCGCCCGTGAGGTGGAGCGGCGGCTGCGGGACCGTTCCGGGCAGCCGGAAGGCTGGCGTACGTACTCGCCGGCCCAGCCCCGGCGCAGGACAGGCTGGCACGTGACTGGGCTGGTGTCGATCCTGGCACTCCTTGTCGTGGCGCTCTTCCCGCAACAGGTGGTCGGCTGGTTCGGTGGCGACGACGGCGGGCAGGACGGGGCGCCGCTGGCCGCCGAGTCGGAAAGCCCGCGGGAGGCTCCCGGCGCCGAGCGGGATCTGCGCCCTACCCTCGCCGAACCCTTCCGGGGTTCGCCTGCCGCCCGCTGGGCCGACGGAGCGCCAGGGATCACGGTGCCACCGGCCAAGGCGACCGGCTGGATGGACGCCGCCCAGGTCGAGCGGGCACTGCGGCAGAGCAGGGACTTCCTGGTGGCCGCGGGGCTCGACTCCCGTGTGCTGCGCGGCGAGCGGCCCACGAAGGCGATCGCTCTGCTGAACCCGCACCAGAAGGACGTCCAGGAGTATCTCCGTACCGCCCTGTCGTCGTCAGCGCCCACCGACAAATCCGACCCGCTGCTGTTGTTCAGCCGTTTCCAGCCGGAGCAGTCCCGACTGGTCGGTGACGTGGTCAAGACACGCGGCCGTCTCACGTACCGGGAAGGGAAACAGGGGTCGGTCGAGGTGACGGCGGACGTCACCTTCGTGTACCCGGTCACCCCGGCGGGCGACGACGAACGAGACGCCGAGGTCGTCGTCCGTACGATCGTGCGGCGCCAGGTGGTGATGAGTTGGGACGACCCGGCCAAAGTCATCACCGAACCAGGCACGATGTCCCTTGTCTCCTACGCGCTCGACATGACCAACGGCGGCTGCTCCGCCCCGACCGGCTACTTCGTGCCACCTTTCGGAACGGCCGACGAGCAGCCCGCCGGCAAGGCCCGCCAGGTCGATCCGTACGACCGCAGCAAGCCCATCGACACGGGCAACGGGACAACGACCGCGGGTAACAGCTGCGCGACCGCCACCCGCTCCTAGTCTTCTGAGTCAGGAGCGGGCCGCTCTCGAGGGGTGGGTGCGGCGCCGTTCGACACCGCACGCGTGGTCCCTGCGGTGCAGTAGGCGGTGTCGCTGATCTGGCGTGCGTTCGGCCCGCAGCCGCACCGCTCGGAGACGTTCAAACTGTCGAAAGATCCGCACTTCATCGACAAGCTCCACGACGTCGTCGGACTCTGCCCGGACCCGTCTGAGAGAGCTTTGGTGTTCTGCGTCGACGAAAAGTCGCAGACCCCCTGTTCGCCGCTCTGGAGGTCACCACCGACAATGTGATCGGTTCCCTGCACCTCCGCCACCGCACCGAGGAGTACAAGAAGTTCCTCATCAAGCTCGACAAGGAAGTCCCGGCCGGTCTCGGGGTCCACCTCGGATCGTCCTGGCTCAACCTGGTTGAACGCTGGCTTGTCGAGCTGACGAGCAAGCAAATACGGCGAGGCGTCCACCGATCCGTGCAAGCCCTGAAGAAGGACATCCGTAACGGGATCGCCGCATGAAACACCGACCCCAGGCCCTGCGCCTGGACGAAGACCGCAGAGAGCGGATGCTCTGCCAACGAACACGTCCGGTTAGGCGGGCGGAATGGGAAAGCCGACGCCCGAAAGGGTGCACGGCGTCCCGTGCCCGACCCAGCTCTCAGCGGGCTCCTTCGAAAGAAGAGCGGGGGGTCCGCCCGCCCCGGGTCCGCCACCGACATCGTCGACCGGAGGATCCCACAACCGCGGCCTCACCCGCTGGGCCCGCGGCCTGGGTCGCACGTATGCAGCAGCGAACCGGGCGGCGAGCCTCCGCTGCTCGTACGGTCGGGCACGGGTGCCCTGACATGACGGTGCTCATAGGCCGGCCCTGCGGTCACTTCGTACGTTCCACCGGGCCAACCCACCCGTTGGACCAGAACATCCAGACCGCAACCACCGCCCGACCCGGCAGCGCGACCATCGCGTCCTCGCGGACCTGGTCGACGGCTCGTGTTCATGACGTACGACTGCTGCGCTTCGACGGAGGGCGTACCGTCGCCTCGCCACGGACCGGGCAGGGACGTCCCCGAGGGGTGCGATCGCCGGGATGGAGGTCTTGCGGTCACTCCAGAACCAACACGTGCAGCCGTAGCGGCGTCCTGCCGTGTGCCCGGCCCCTCGTAGCATTGGCCTCGGACAGATCGTGAGGGCGCTCAGAAGTCCTAACGGACCTTCCAGGGGTGTGGGTTGGCACAGGGCGAAGCCATGGGGAGTCTATGACAGGCTGTGGGACATGCACGCTGCACCGAGGAGAACGACCGCACCGCTGCCGTGACCTTGCCCCTCCGGTCCGGACGGTTCCTGGGAGGTCTGTACCGACCCGCCCTGAACCTGTGACCGACTCCGGTGGAAGGTAAATCCGCTCGACAGCGGCCCTCGGCACCCGGCAAAGTGGCCGTCCGTGACAAGCAGTGAGCTGTGGACCCGTGCGACCGCCGACCGCTACGACACTGAAGAGATCGAGATGTCCTCGGCCGCCGTTCTAGGACCGACTCTCGCCTTCCTCGCTGAGCTCGCCGGAGACGGCCGGGCCCTGGAGTTCGCCATCGGAACCGGACGGGTGGGCGTCCCACTCCGGGAACGTGGTGTGCCGGTAGTGGGCATCGAACTGTCTGAGCACATGGCAGCGGTGCTGCGGCGCAAGATCGACGAGGACACGCTCCCGGTAACTGTCGGGGACATGACTTCCACCGTCGTCCCCGGCGAGTTCACCCTGGTCTATCTCGTCTACAACACCATCACGAACCTGCTGACTCAGGACGAGCAGGTCGAGTGCTTCCGCAACGCCGCACGCCATCTGAAGCCCGGCGGCCGATTCGTCATCGAGCTGGGTGTACCGCCGCTGCGGTTCCTGCCGCCTGGCCAGGTCGCGGTGCCGTTCGACGTCTCCGAGCATCATCTCGGCTTCGATACCTTCGACCTGGTCGAGCAGATTCTCGTCTCGCACCACTTCACCCGCGAAGGCGACGACGGCCGCTACCGCCGTGACAACTCCCGGCACCGGTACGCCTGGCCGGCTGAGCTCGATCTGATGGCACGGATCGCCGGGTTGGAGCTGGAACGTCGCGTCGCGGACTGGGACGGGGCGCCGTTCACCCAGGACTCCGCGAAGCACATCTCCGTGTGGCGCAAGCCAGCCTGAGGTCGGCCACCGGGCCGTCGGCGTGCGCCGTGCCTGCCTTGAACCTCCGGTCGAAAGTTCAGGCGTCGCCAGCAGGTCAGTGCACCAGGAGATCAGCGCAGGGCGTTGATGCCGAGCCCGTTGCCTCCCGGGCCAATGCCTCGGTGCACCCGGCGACCGGGGTGCCGGTGAGGATCAGGTGTTTGGCCGCCGGGCGGTCGGGCCCGACCGCCCGAGGCGGATCGTCTCCCGAGTTCTCAACGACGAACCGACAGCGCTGGTCCGGTCCGGCGTGCAGTCGGAGCCCTTGCAGGGAACGGCCTCGCGATCAGCACGGCGCCCCAAATGACGAGTCGCCCCGGGCGTGAACGCTCGGGGCGGCAAGGGCCTTCGTGCCTGGTACTCATCTCGACTGAGACGTCGTGCGGCCTGTCGTCCCGGTCAATCCAAGAGCTGTGCGCCCTGGACTGCTTCGCGCTCAGCCGCGAACTCGTCGAGGAGTTCGAACAGGACCTTGATCGCGTGCCGCTCGTCCTCAGGCGGAAGGTCCCAGATGTCGTTCCAGCCGTTCGGGAAGGCGACGTGGAGGACCTGGCCGGGCCAGGCGTGGCTGCAGGTATGTCCGCGACGGGCGACGAGCCAGTCGTGCCAGCCGGTGAGCCCATATCCACCATGCCTGAGGGCGTGCTGGTCATAGCCGGTCAGGAACGCGGTCAACAGGTGGAAAGAGGTCTTTCCGACGAACATGCCGGGACGTTGGCCGACGCAGGCGAAGTACTCGCGTTCGGTCATTTCCGACAGTGGTTTCATATATGTTCGCCCCTCGCGATCAACCGCCGACCTTTCAAGGCTCGACGGATCGCCCGGAGTCTCCTCCACCCCGGACCTCGTCGGACCGAGTAATTGTCAAGACCTGCGGATGGGATCCACACCGACCCAGCGGTGGTAGGAGTCCACGTCGACGTTGCTGCCACACACGATGGTGACTACGTGTCGGCCGACGAAGCGTTCACGGTCTTCGAGGATCGCCGCGATGCCGAGCGCGGCCGACGGTTCGACGACGAGGCCGGCGTGGTCGAGGAGCGCCCGCATACCGGCGGTGATCGATGCCTCCTGGACCAGGACGGCGTCGTCAGCGACCAGGAGGAGGTCGTCCAGGACGGCCGGGATGGGGCGCCGGCCGGCTACGCCGTCGGCGATGGTGTTGGTCGAGTCGGTGGTGACGACACGCCCTTGGTGCCACGAGTGTGTCATCGCCGGTGCGCCCAGCGGCTGGACGCAGATCACCTCGACTTCGGATGCCAATGCCTTCACCACATGGCCCACGCCGGTGGCCAGCGCCCCGCCGCCGAGAGCAATCAGAACGGTGTCGAACGACGGTGCGGTGTCCACCAGTTCCAGGCCGATGGTCGCCGCGCCTTCGCAGGTCTCGATGTCCAGGCTGTCTTCGAGCAGCCGGATGCCGTCGTACCGTGCGATGGCGGCCGCCCGCTCGCGCGCCGTCTCGTGATCGCCGTCCACCAGCTCCAGCCTGGCGTCCAACGCGCGGATGCGATCAAGCTTGGCCACAGTTGCAAAGCGGGATGCCACGACGGTGACATCGAGCCCCCGGCCGCGACCGGACCAGGCAAGGGCCTGGCCAAGGTTGCCCGCGCTGGCGCACACCACGGCCGGCGAGCCGTTGTCGGCGAGCAGGCTCGCGACTACCTCGGTGCCGCGGGCCTTGAAGCTGCGGACCGGGTTCGCCGTTTCGAGCTTGATGCTCACCGTGCATCCGAGGCCGGGCTCCAGCGCCTCGCAGCGGTACAGCGGAGTGTCGCGAAATATCGGATCGATTACCCGGCGAGCCGCCCGGATCCGAGCAGTGTCGAGGCGCGTCTCATGCACGACACAGCAGCGTAGCGTCACCGGCGCTGTTCCATGAGCAACTGTCAGGATTTGCAGGTGATTGAGGTGCGTCACGCTGCGGCGGGTTCCTCGGGGCGTTCGACGAGGCGACCGTTCTCGAAGCCGACGCCGACGCTGGCTCGGACGAGGGCGAGGGCGAGGGCGACGGCGTGGGGTGCGGTGACCTCGCACCAACGGGCCTGGGGCGAACTCGACGGGTTTGAACACCATCGCAAGTGCCGCAGCCGGACTGCCCGCGCCGCAAGTGACCTTGGTGTGGAGCTTGACCGCGGAGAAGGACGACTCGATCGGATTCGTGGTCCGCAGGCGAATCCAGTGCCCGGCCTGGAAGTCGTAGAACGCCAGCAGTTCTTCCCAGTCGTCGACGATCTCCGCGACGGCCTTGGGGAACTTGACGCCGTAGGTCTTCGCGAACGCCTGGATCGCCTTCTCGGCGTGCGCGCGGTCCTCGGCGTTGCAAATCTCCTGCATCGCCTTCGTCGCGCCCGGCTGTGCGGACTTCGGCGGGGCACTCGTGAAATTCCGGGCCTTGTGCGCCCCGCACCGCTGGTGCCGGTCGCCCGGGAACACCTCGGCCAGCGCTCCACAGCCCATCGCGCCGTCGCCGACGAACAGCTCGGGGTCGCGCATGCCCCGTCGGCGGCAGTCGCGCAGCAGGTCGGCCCACGACTCGGCCGACTCACGCAGCCCCTCGGCCAGCGCGATCAGTTCCTTGGCGCCGTGCAACTGCACGCCCATCAGCACCAGGACGCAGGAGAGGCCAGCCCGTGCAGGTAGAGCAGCGGCAACACCTCACTGGCCTTGGGTGACTTGCGGCACCACGGCGGCAGGATCTTCGAGGAGAACGGCATCCGCTCGCCGGTGGCCGCATCCACCCTCTTGTCGTTCACGCGCGGGGCCGTGGCTTCGACAGAACCGGCGCCCGCCCAGCGCCATCCGTCTCGGCGGCTAACTCGGCTATTTTCTGGCTGACTTCGGCCTCCAGCGCGGCAGCGAACATCCGCCGGGCACCCTCGCGGACCGCCACCGTCGGCGCCTCCGGATCAAGGCAGCACCCGCCTCCAGGACTTGGCCGCGGCCGTACGGGCTTCCAGGTCGGCGAGCGACTGGCGGCAGTTCCGAAGCGCTCTTCCTGTAGTCGAGGTGGGTCTGGCCTCCCGCTTCGGACGCACCCGTCACCTTCACCTCGTACGGCGCCGACGAGCTGGTCGACATCGAGCGCCGCCAGAGCGCCCGGGACGGTTACGAGTGCGTGCCCGCCTCGCTGGAGGCGCTGCGCCGCCACTTCGCCGGGGTCGACCGCGGCCCGAGCTTCGGTAACGGGCGCTACGCCCGCACCGTGCTCGAACAGATGATGACCAGCCAGGCCGGGCGGCTCGGGTCCGTCCCGGGCGCCGGCACGTACCAGCTGCGGCTGCTGCTTCCCGAGGATGTGACGGAATGACGGAGGAACACGAGCTGACCGGCAGGCATCCGTGGAGCGGCCGGTGTGCCACCTGCTTCAAGGCCTTCAACCCCGCGTGCCCGCGCGCGGTGCTGGACGAGAGCACGCAGGAGGTCCCGCGGCGGCCGGCGGAGCCGGTGCCGCCGCTGACCTCGATGTCCCAACGCCGTACCACCGCCAATCCCCCCACACCCGAGAGCCCAGCTGCGTCCGGGAACCCCGGGGACACCGCCCGGCCGAGGGCCACCGCGCAGCCCACTGCCGCCTCCCGCCCCCTTGGGCACCACCGCCTCCTCGGGCCCGGTCGCTTCCGCCGAGGAGCACCGTGTGCCGGGACGTTCCTCGGCCCCACTCCGTGACCCGCGCCTCCCGAGGACGGACGCGTCGACCGGCCCGGCCCCGTGGCGGGAGCGCACCGCACCGCACCCGGTCCCCGATACGGCCCCCGCACCCGGTACGGCGGTCCGCACGCGCACCGCGACGCCGGGCGCTGCACCGGCCCGTGCCCCGCGCCCCGGTAGCGCCGCGCCCGGCAGGGCCGGGGCCGCGGCCACGGAGGGAGGCACGTCCCGATGACCCGGCCGCCCCGTGGGGCAGTTCGTACCCTCCCGTGCTGCTGGCCGCCATCCTGACCGCGGCCGGACCGCTCCTCGCCGCCTCGCCCGCCGCAGCCGACATCGGCCTGCCCCGGATCCCCACTGCCCCGCCCCGGGCCGGTGGCTGCGTCAACCCTTCCCGGCAACATCGTGTCGACGTCCCGTGGCCGCAGCAGTACATCACTCCGTGCCGCGCATGGGACACACCCCGGGGCGCGGGCGTCACCGTCGCCGACCGCGCCGCCGGGATCGACGCGGCCGTTGCCCGGCGTGCGCGCGTCATCGATGTCCCGATCGCTCTGGCCCGGAGCAGCCCGGCGCTCGTCGCGGCGGTCCGTGACGAGAGACGCCACGGCACGGTGGTGATCGCCCCGGCGTACGCGTCGGGCGGCACGGTCACGGGATCCGAGGACGCCCCCGCCCCGGCCGCCTATCCGGCCGCGTTGCCGGGCGTCCTGGCCGTCGCCGCACTCGGACCGGGCGGTGCCCCGGATCGGAAGCTCGCACCCCGCACCGCGCCCGATCCGGCCGCGCCCGGCGATGCCGTGATGAGTGTCGGCCCCGGGGGGTACGGGCAGCTTCACCAGCAACGGCGCCGAGCTGGCCGCCGCCTCGCGCCGCCTCGCTCGCCGTCGCCGCACACCCGGATCCGACGCCCACTCAGCTATCCGACCACCTCACCGCTACGCCGTATCACATCCCGGCCAACAAGGCGCTGGTCGGCGCGGGCACGGTGGACCCGACAGCGGCCGGCACCGCCCCGACCCCCGATCCCTCGGCCGACCCGTCCCCCAGGATCCGGCAGCCCTCCGCATGCCACCCCCCCGAGGCTCACTCCGGCCGCACCACGGCCATCGCCATCACCTCCGCCGCCGGGATGACCGTCCTGATCACGGGCTTCGCCGCGTTCACCCTCCCCCGGGACCGACGTCGGGGCTGACAGCCGGGAGGATCGGCGCCGTAGGCGGTACGCCACCGGGCACGGGCCGGCGCGTCGGGCTGCTGGTGGCCCGGCACCGGCCCGTCCTGCCGCGTCAGGAGGCCGGAACGTCGGCGATGCGAGAGGCGACGCCGGGGGTGGTCGTGATGACGGGCGCACCGCCCATCGGCCGGTCTGCGGCGGGCCTGAGACCGGATGCGCTGGCAGGGCCTGTCGCCGTGGATCCCGCGCAGGTCGCGGTCGATGACCACGACGTCGTACGCGTTCACGTCGAGCCTGGCTGCGGCGGCCAGGCCGTAGTGCGCGACATCGACGGCTGTTGCTCCATTCAGCAGGGCCGGTAGATCCCTTCGGGATCGTCGTGGGCCGATGCCGCGAACTCCTCGAAGCCCAGGTTGCCGATGCTCAGATTCGCGTAGACCTCGTGAACCCCTGCGGGAATGGTGCGGAACTCGCGCCCGAACTCGGTCAGTTGCTCGTAGTCCTCTTCGTCCACGCAGTCCTCCCCGCCCAGACCGGATCGTTGATGAAGTGGATCTGCGCCTCGTACTGCCTGTCTCCCCAGGGCTCCATCAGCGCCGCCGCCAGATCCCGCCACGCCCGGTCGTCGTCGTAGTCGGTCCTGACGACCAAGGCATCGAACTCGTCGCGGCGTGACACAACGGGCAACGTTCCCATGAATCTCTCTTCTCGGTGACTATCAGTGAGCTGTGCCGTGACTGTCTCATGGGCCGTCCGTCACGTCCCGTGGGGACCGGCGTTCCACCCGGGAGTTGACTGCGCAACCCGGCCATGAATGCCCTCCGCCTGAGCGAACACACCAGCAGTGCCGCTGGCCTCCGCCACCACGCCCGCGACAGGCCGGGGGCCTTGCCACCCCGGCATCGCATGAACAGCGAGGGGATCACGGTCGACGGCGAGGCGAAGCCGGTGGGAGCCGCCGCCACCGCCGCTACGAGCGCAAGGCGGAACACTTCCTGGCCTTCGCCGGTATCGCTGCGGCGCTCATTTGCTTTCCGGCGCCTCTCGCACCAGGCGTGAAGCGGCAGGCTGCCGCTACGGAACGTTCCAGGCGGCGATGAAGGGCTGCTCGCCCTCGGTGGCCAGGAAGCTGAGCGTGCCCGGATGCGGGTGGCCGAGCAACCGGCTGGCGGACGCGTCTAGGCCGAGCCAGCGCACGGTGAGCACGCGCGCCAGATGACCGTGGGCGACGACGGCGACGTCGCCGTCGTCCAGCAGTGGCCGGATCCGGTCAAGCACCGCATCCGTGCGCGCGGCCACCTGCCGGAGCTCCTCGCCAGGATGGGCTGCGTCGCCGGGAATCACGCCGTCCCGCCACAGGTCCCAACCTGGCGCCGTCTGCTGGATCTGCACCACGGTCAGTCCCTCATACCCTCCGTAGTCCCACTCCATCAGGTCGGGATCGGGCTGGACGCCTGTCAGGCCGGCCAGCTCGGCCGTCCGCATGGCGCGGCTCAGCGGGCTACTGAACACGGCGACCAGATGGCGTCGGGCAAGCCTCGGAGCAAGCGACCTGGCCGCGGCCTCGCCCGCGTCAGTCAGCGGGATGTCGGTGCGGCCGGCGTGTTGGCCCGACAGGCTCCATGCGGTCTGGCCATGCCTGATCAATATCAGTTCACCCATGACTGCGCACCGTATCCGATCACGCGCAAACTGCCGAACGCTTCCTCGCCGCCATCGGCTGCACCCTCATCCGCTACAGCCGACCCACCGGATGGGACGACTTCCGAGTAGTCGCGAGCACAAGCACGAGTGCCCCGGGCGCTGTGGCCACGGCCGCCGGGCCGGCCGGTCAGAGCAACGCCCACCCCTGAACCACGTGCGGCGGCGTTGTGCAGACGCCCAGGAATCCGGCGTGACGACTGGGCGTCTGCGGACAGACAGGAGCAACACGAGATCCCATCATGGCTCTGGTCACGACGCGAGGACGCGCAACGTGCCGTATCCGTGGAGGAGTTGCCATGTCGGGCAAGAGAAGACGGCTTACGATTGGCGGCCTTCTGGCCGCCGCCGTGTTGATGGTAGGTGCGGCGCCCGGGGTGTCCGCAGGCGCCGTCGGGGCGAGTGACGCGGCTCGGTCGCCGTCGACGGTTTCAGCGGCCGCGGTGGGTACCCCGTCCGTCGGCACTGACTGGGGTGCACCGGGGCCGTACGCCGTGAGTGTGGAAGTCGGGATCGTGCACACCTTCTACCGGCCGCAGAATCTGGGGCAGTCCGGAGAATCCCATCCGGTGATCATCTGGGGCAACGGCACAGGCGCGGTGCCCGGCGTGTACAGCTCGCTGCTGCGGCACTGGGCGAGCCAGGGCTTCATCGTGGCTGCCGCCAATACGCCGACCTCCAACTACGCAATCAGCATGCGCCTTGGCATCGACGTGCTGGAGCAACGCAACGCAGACAGCTCAAGTCCCTACTACCACAAGGTGGATCTGGCGCACATCGGCTCCGCCGGTCACTCGCAGGGTGGCGCGGCCGCCGTCAATGCGGCGATCGATCCACGGGTGATCACCGCTGTGCCCATACAGCCGGGTCCCCTGACCGATCCGGACCTGATGGACGAGCCCGTCTTCTATCTGGCCGGGCAGCAGGACCACATCGTGTGGCCGGCGTTGGTGAAGGCGATGTACCAGGATTCCGACCACGTCCCTGCCGTCTACGGTGAGGTCCGGGGCGCCGGCCATCTCGACTCGATCGGCGACGGCGGGGACTTCCGTGCCCCGGCCACCGCCTGGTTCCGCTACTGGCTGATGGGCGACGAAGCGGCCGGCCGGATGTTCTTCGGCCCGGACTGCGGCTACTGCGCGGATGCCACCTTGTGGTCCGGCTGGAAACGGAACGCCGCGGCACTGCAGCTCTCCGGTCCGACGGCCTGAGGGACAGGGCAGGCCCGGGTTCAGCGCGGTGTCTCCGGTGCCCGGAATGCCTGCGCCCAGCCGAGCCGGGCCGAACCTCGCCCGACTCGGCTGACCAGCCGCCCGCGACCACGCCCACCTGGATTCCACATGCCGCACGCCGCATCCGACAGCACCACGCCCCGCCCCGGCAACTGCATACCCTGCCCGATGAGCCACCCGCGTCCCGGCTTCGCGCCCCAACTGTTCCCCGCGCCGTGCTTCCGTATCCCCTGGCCCGACCACAACTCCGAAGGACGACGGAGCCATGGGCAACCAGGACCAGAACCAGGACAATCACGGCTGTGACCCGAACCTGTGATGGGAAGGTCCCTACACCCTTCTCGCCCGTCGCGACATCTCACAGGACGAGGAACTGACCAGCGACTACGCCACCAGTACCTGGGATGTTCGCCCTGGCTTGCTCCTGCGGATCACCAACCAAACGCCGTAGGACGGTCACCGGCAACGACTGGAAGATAAAGCAGGAACGCAATACCTGTCATCGGTCAGCCATCGGGACAGGTTTGACGACCCATCAAGCACCCCATACTGTCGATCCCCACCTCTCATCATGTGGATATTAATTTCTGGATAGCAGAAACCTGTAAAGGGTGTGACATGCGACTGAACGCGGTACTTGACCCTTTCCACGAGTCCACGGAACGGTTCATCGCCACCGTCAGAACGCTTTCCGACGCGCAGATCCGGCAGCCCTCCCTAGTTCCACCATGGACCCGTGGTCACACGATCACACATGTCGCGCGGGCCGGCGACAGCCTGTGCCGGCTGCTGGCATGGGCCCGCTCGGTAGTGGAGACACCGCAGTATTCGAGCATGGAGTCACGGGCCGCCGAGATCGACGCAGGTGCGGCACGCCCGACGGCGGAACTGGTCGCCGACGTCGCGGCAGGCGCCGATCGGTTCGCCGAGGCGGTGCGTGCGCTGCCCGAGGACGCTTGGCAGGCGGAGGTGCGCATGCGCACTGGCGAACTGCGCACCCCGCACACGCTGGTGCCCGCCCGGCTGCGGGAACTCGAAGTACACCACGCCGACTTGGCGGCCGGTTATGGCTTCGCCGACATACCCCCCGCCGCCGCCCGCTGAATCATCGACGACATCGCCGCCGAATTCGCCCGCCGCGACAATGTGCCCGCACTGCGCATCGAGGCGCTGGACAGCGACCTGGCACACGACCTCGGCGACCCGGCCGACAGCAGCACCACCCCACTGATCGCCGGGACGCAGGCCGCCCTGCTCGCCTGGCTCACCGGCCGCTCCACGGGCGCGGACCTGAGTATCGCCGGGGCCGAGAAGGTGCCCGCGGCCCCGTACTGGATCTGATGCCCCCGCCTCTGCGCCGCGGGCCGGATCGAGAGCCCGAGCCGGCTGATCCGCCAAGCCGCAATCGCCGCCGTCCCCACCGGCACCGAACGCATCACAAAGACCAGCCTCGACCAGATCGATATTGTTCACCTCGCCAAGACGCGCCACCAAAACAAGCCGGAAGTCTTCATGACACCGACCCGGAAGAACGCTCTGCTCAGGAGAAACACAGCCGGTGCCCCGAGACGTAAAAGCTGCACGCAACAAGACCCCTTACCTGCGTCGAAGTTGACACAATTTCAAGTAGTTCGGCCCGACAGATACCACGACCCGTTTCTCCGCGATCGTCAGGTCTGGCGTCGCTACCGACGCTGGGCGGAGAGCAGTTCGCGCAACTGGAGGCAGAGCCGGCCAAGGGTATTCGAACTCTCACTTGCCCGGCAGGCCGCCTGTTGATCACCCACCAGCCGAACCGCCGGCCCGGCATGGCCCGACCTCAATCGTGTACCGAACCGCAAGCAGCTGGCCGAGCGGCTCGTAGTGTTTCGGGCAGACAATCAACGCCTTGGAAGTCGCCCACGGGCCGGTGTCGGGAGCGACCGGCATGCCACCCGGCTTGCTGCGCCAAGAACCAAAAAAAGTGGATCCGGTCATGAACAGGAACCGGCTCGGGTAGTCCGGTCCCGGGTGCGGGCAGGGACGCCCTGGCTCTCGGGTCCTGCATAGGACAGACGAGCCGACAAGAACCGGCTCAGGATCCGGCAGTGGACACGTGGCGATCCAACTCGGCGGCCAGGCGCCGCATGACCGTACGGTTGGCGCGCCGCATGGTGGCCCGGACGACGGGCGCCAGCAGGCAGTCGGCGAGCGGGCGCGTGCCCAGGTGTACTTGAACGACACGCGGCTTCCGCCTGTTCGCAGCCGTTCGATGGTGTAGGTGCCACGGGCCAGGCGCCGGCCGGCCGCACTGACGTTCCGTTCGACGATGCGCCGAGGCGGGTCGGCCTCGACGACCTCGATGGTGACGTCGGTCTTCGTGCCGCCCAGCGCGGCTGTGACCGTGGCGCACGATCCGATGCCGCGACCGGGGCCGCTGTAGTGCCAGTCGGTCAGGTAGTGGTTGGTGAATCGCTCGTGGTGAGTCATGACATCGAGGAAACCGTAAGCCTGCTCGGGCGTCTGCGGTACGTCGATCGACACGGTGACAGGCTTCATGTACCACACGGTACATAGGCCATGTACCAATTGGTACACTCGCAACGTGGTGAATACGGACGGTTCGCATCCTGAGGACAAGGCAGCGCCCGATAAGGACGGGGACCGGCGCTCTCAACTGATGAACGCAGCCGTCGACTACGTCTCAGCACACGGCTTCGCGGACCTGAGCCTGCGCGGTCTGGGTGCCGCGATCGGTGTCAGCCACCGCATGCTGATCCACTATTTCGGTTCCAAGGAACAGCTGCTCGTCGAGATCGTCCGGACTTCGGAGCAGCGCCAGCTTGATCTGCTGTCCCGGTTCCGCCTGGAACCCGGTCTCTCGCCCTCCGATGCTGCGAGGCTCCTCTGGAAGCAGCTGACGGACCCTCGACTGGCAGGTCAGGAGCGGCTCTTCTTCGAGATCTACGGGCACGCGCTGCGGGGCCGTCCCGAAGCCGCCCCGATCCTCGAAGGGCTCGTGAACAACTGGCTCGAGCCACTCATGGCCGCCGAGGTCGCCGCAGGTGTGGACCCTGCCGTGGCCCGGAACCGCGCCAGGCTGGGACTCGCCACCGTCCGCGGCCTGCTGCTCGACCTGCTCGCCACCGGTGACCGCGTCGGTGTCGACGCGGCCATGGAGGAGTTTCTCCGGCTGTACTACGACTCGAAGTGACGGAGCCGCCGATTACGAAGCTGGCCCCGTGGCGGCCGCCACATCCGGGTGTCGGAAGAGGCTCCGGGACAGGCTGAATCCCCATGGACCGGGGCGTGGCGGGCAGCAAGCATCATCTGATCACCCATGGGGCCGGCATCACGCTGCGCGAAGTGTGCCGCCCGTGCGGGGGGAGCGCAGCCGGCCCCGACGCGATCAACGCTTCCTCACAGTGTGCGGTCAGCGGATACGAACCGCGTCGGAGTCAGCCCCAGGTCTGGCCGGCCGGTTCCTTGATGGTGCGGTTGATCCGGTTGAAGAAGTTGGTCAGCGCGATCTCCAGGTTGATCGCTCCGATCTCCTGCTCGGTGAAATGGGCGTCGGCCTTTGCCCAGATCTCGTCGGTGACTCCTTCCGCACCGTCCTGCAGCTGGGTGGCGGCCTCCGCCAGCTCCAGCGCCGCGCGCTCCGCATCGGTGTAGAACGGCGCCTCCCGCCACGCCACCACATTGTGCAGCCGCTCGTCGGTCTCGCCGGCCTTCTTCGCCCCGGCGACACTCGCGTACACGCACGCCGAGCAGCTGTTGATCTGACTGACGCGCAGGTGGACCAGCGCGAGCAGCTTCGGGTCGACGCCTCCGGCCGCGATCGCCTTCTGCAGATGCCCGACCGCGGCCCACACGTCGCGGTTGTTCGTGTTCTTGTTCTTGAGCCGGTTCTCCATCTGGGAGTGCTCGCCTTGATCGGGGTTACGTTCCGGGGCTTGTGCCCGTCACACCTATGACGGAGCAGTTTCGAGGAAGGTAACAACATGCCCGACGCCCATCCCACGGATCCGGTCTCCGAGGCCTTCGAGTCCCACCGCGACCGGCTTCGAGGCGTCGCCTACCGCGTGCTCGGATCACACGCCGACGCGGAGCACGTGGTCCAGGAGGCATGGCTGCGTCTCTCCCGCCAGGACACCGGCACCATCGAGAACCTCGGCGGCCGGCTGACCACCGTGGTCGGCCGCATCAGCCTCGATGTCCTGCGATCGGGCCGGACCCGCCCTGAAGTCGCCCTCGACGACCAGCTGCCCGAATTCACCGTGACCCTCGACGACGCTCCTGCTCCGGAAGACCTCGTGGCGCTCGGGGACTCCGTCGGCCTCGCGCTCCTCACGGTCCTGGACTCGCTGCGCCCGGACGAACGGCTGGCGTTCGTGCTGCACGACGTGTTCGCCGTGCCCCACGGAGAGATAGGCACAATTCTCGGCAAGTCCACCGACGCGACCAAAATGCTCACCAGCCGCGCCCGCAGGAAAATCAGGAAAGTACGAGACTTCCAGCAGCTGGCAGGCACCGGACGACAGCAACGCGAGGTGGTTCAAGCCTTCCTGGCTGCGGCCCGCCACGGTCAGTTCGAGCAACTGCTACAGGTTCTCCACCCCGAAGTGAAGTTCACCATTCACACCCCGGATGGACGGTTCGTCACGCTCGGAGCCACCGAAGTCGCCACCCGCGCGCGAGTGGCAGGCGGCACAGCCCGAGGACATGCGGCGACCGTCAACGGCCGCCCCGGTGTCATCACCTGGAGCGAAGAGGGCACCCCGGTCTCCCTCCTCGCCTTCATCGTCGCCGACGGCCGCATCACCGAGATCACCGCTGTGATCGATCCGGCCCGACTCGCCCTCATGAATCTGCCGGACCCGGTGTGGCTCCCTGCCGGAGACCGCCGCTCGTCCTCAATGTGGCCCATGCCGGGCCAGACCCCGCAGGGAGGGTGAACGTGGCCACCTCATGGGCGGAGGGTGCTGGGCAGGGTGCCGTTCGGGGTGACCGGCAGGGGCCCAGGACGAGCCAGCGGTGGGTCGGATGCCGAGCGGGCCGAACTCGTCGAATGCGAAGACCCGGTCGGGGAAGCGGTCCAGGACGTGTTCGATGCGGTCGAGCTTGGCGTCCCGCTCGGGGTCCGGGGACTCCTTCCACGTCTTGGTGCGCTGGAAGGTGATGCCGCGGCGGGCGAGCAGGCAACGTAACGCCTCGCGGCCGATGCGGGTGACGCGGCCGTGGACTTTCCGCAGGTAGGCGGCGAGTTTACGGATGGACCAGCGGGTGAAGGGCTGGCCGAGCTTGGGCGGGCGGGTGGTGGCCGTCTGGACGACGAAGTCTTCGTCGTCAGAACCGAGCAGGCGGGGACGGCCTCCCGCCCACCGAGGGTCCAGGCAGGCCAGGCCGATCTCATTGAATCGGTGGATCACGTCCCGGACGGTGTCCTCGTCGGCCTGCACCAACTGTGCGATCACCGGCACCCGGTTACCGCCGGCCGAGGCCAGCAGCATCATCGCGCGCCGGTAACGCACCGAACTGGTGCTGCCCCGGCGCACGATCTGCTGCAGCTTCTGCCCTTCCTGATCGGTCAAACTGCGCACACGAACAGGCTCTGCCACCACACCCCCAGCGATCGGACGGACGTCACCCCATATCCAACCGCCGCCATCCCCAACCCGGTGAACCTTCCCGGTCAGAGCACTAGTAGTGCTTGGTCATGTTGGTGCGGGGTCTGGCATGTTGCGGTGACAGGTGGGGCAGGCGCCGGTCCAGATCGCGAGGAGTATCTGCAGCTCGTGGACGACTCGGTAGAGGCTCAGGCCGACGCCGTCTCTTTTGGGGATCGGCTCAGTCGCTGCAGGGTGCAGAAGGCGTGGGCGACCGAGACGAGGGTGACGTGGTGGTGCCAGCCTGGCCAGGTTCGGCCTTCGAAGTGGGCCAGGCCCAGGGCCTGTTTCATCTCGCGGTAGTCGTTCTCGATGCGCCAGCGGAGCTTCGCGGTGCGCACGAGGACGGGCAACGGGGTGGTTGCGGGCAGGTTGGAGAGCCAGAACTGCACGGGCTCGTCCTGGTCGGCGGGCCATTCGGCCAGCAACCAGCGGACCGGAAGCTCGGTGGCGGCCGTGGCCTTGCGGATCTCGCGTCCGGCGGGCCGGATCCGCAGGGCCACGAAGCGCGAGTACATGCGTTTGTGCCCGCTGCGGCCACTGCCCGGCCGTGATCCCTCCCTCCACTGCACCGGCCGCGCGGAAGACTTTCCGGCCGCGATGACCAGGCTCTTCACCCTCCGGGCCGGCTCGGGGTAGGCAGGAACCGGCCGTCTGCCCCGGCCTGTGCAGGCCGGGGCAGACGGCTGTGCGTCCTCGGGCTGTGCGGTGGTCGGGGTCGAGATGCCCACCACGTAATCGAGACCGCGTTCTTCCAGGCCGAGCCGGAAGGCGGCGGTGTCACCATAGCCGCCGTCGGCGATGACCTGGGGCACCTCGATGCCCCAGGACCGCGTCTCGTCGATCATGTCGAGGGCCAGCTGCCACTTCTCGACATGGCCCACCTGGGCAGGGATGGCGCACTTGCCACGGCGGGCCACTTTGGCCTGATCGGCCTTCGGCGAGGCGGGATCCCAGCTCCCGGGCAGGAACAGACGCCAGTTCACCGCCGCCGAGGCGCCGTTGGAAGCCAGGTGCAGCGACACCCCGGCCTGGCAGTTGGTGACCTTGCCCGCAGTGCCGGTGTACTGCCGGGTCACACACGCCGACGCATCCCCGTCCTTGAGGAACCCGGTGTCATCGATGATCAACGCGGTGGGCTTGACGACCGGCTGCATACGCCAGGCCAGACGGGCCCGCACATGCGCCGCATCCCACGGGCTGGAGGTGATGAAGTGGGCCAGCGCCTGCCGGTTCCCGTCTTCGCCCAGGCGGGCGGCCATCGGTTCCACCGACTTGCGCCCGCCGTCCAGCAGCAGGCCCCGCAGATAGACCCCACCCCACCGACGCTGATCCGCTCGCGCGAACGGCTCGAACATCTCCGCCGCGAAGTCCTCCAGATCACACCGGACCGCAGCCAACTCCCCACTCAGCACGTCCTGTCAACGACACGACCCATCAAGAAGACACGCCATCGCAGACCGCACATGACCAAGCACTACTAGAGAAGCGGGCAGGTGAGCGGAAGGACGCGTTCGCTCACCTGACCGGTGAACTGGGTTTCGGTGAGGGTGACTTCGGTGAGCCAGTCCGCTGCGGTCAACTGGTCGACCAGGTGTTGCAGCTCTTCGGGATCCACCGGGACCCAGGCAGCGAGAGACTCCAGAGCGATCCCCCGACCGCCGGGACCGAGACGTCCATCGATGCTGGTCTGGGTTGCCAACGTCATCGCCAGCAGGCGGGCGGCCGCGGGCGCCTTGGCCTTGCGGAGTTTCTTGTCCGAGACGACTCTCTGGGCCCAACCGCTGAGCTTGGGCCGCATCTTCTTGCCGAACGTGAACGGTCCGGAACCGTCCGCATCGGGCACCAAGGAGGGCACAGTGACGGTAGTGGGGTTCTCCGGCCGGGATGCGAGCAGGTCACTGGTGGTGCCGGGGATGCCCAGCCAGCCGCAGCAGGCCAGCTCCCCGACCAGGCCCTCCGGATCGGTCAGACCCAGCGTCGTCAGATCCTGCCCGACGAGGTTGCCGGTACCGGCGTGCGCGGTGCGCAGGGTCAGCATCACCGCCAACAACCGTGCCTCTGGGCCGGGAAGCGGGCTGTGGTCGGCCACGTGCGCGAGGACAGAACGTGCGTGTTCCCACTGCGTGGGCACCGCCAGCAGGCGGGCCACCGTCGGCCCGTCACTGTCCGCGCTGTGGCCGGTGCGCTGCAGCTGCTGGAAGCGCGCGGCGACAGCGGCCTGTTCGGCGCGCCGTGCCTCCAGCCGCAAATTGATGTCGCCGGTGACATCGGCCCAGGCCATGAAGGCCCGTGCCTTGCGTTCGTGGAGGTCGGCGAGGAGCCCCAGGTCGGGTTCGGTGCGCTGCTGGTAGGCACGGAACAGGTCCCCGAGCTCGACAAGCTCGTCGCGCAGGACAACGGGCCGCAGACCGTGCGGGATGAGGCGCTGCGCGATCATCTGCCTGTTTACGCGGTTTCGCCCTGCAGGGGCGGGGCGGGCAGCAGGCACCGGGGGCATGCCGGCCGTGGGTGAGGAATGGTCGGAGAACTGCGGAGCGCCGGCAGGAACGGCCGACGGAGGTCCGGCAGTAGCCGGGGGGCCGGCCGCCGGGCCGAATACGGCGGGGGCGGTGGAGACGACCGTCGCGCCAGGCGTGGCGGCCGCGCAGCGTGAACAGCACTCCATGGCCTGCCACCAGCGGCCCTCCCGGTCGGTGACAACGGCCAGGACCGCCGCCCCGCCGCACCTCCAGGGCTGGGCACGCGTCTGCCGGTCGGCGGGACGGATATGGGCGTGGCAACTCTCCGCCCTGCACGCGCAGTACGACTGGGCCCGAGGCGGCGCAGCGGCCTTCAGGTGGGCCTTGAGGTGGGCGACCGCGGCCGCACGGCCGGCGGCCGCGGTCGGCAGGCGTTGCTCAGGGCAGGCTGGGCGGCTGCATGAGATGCGCACTCCTGTACTGCCTCGCCCGGCGGGGTCCAGGCGCACGGTCCATCTGCGTCCCAGGACCCGATCGTCCAACTCGCTCGCCGCGGCGTGCGTCATCCCGCTCTTCCTCCTGTGTTATGTCCCTGCCGCCTGCGCTTTCCCGTCATTACGGGCGGGGCGTGTTCGTCGAGCCCACCGTACGCGCCACGCGGCCCCGTTGGCCGGGAAACCCGCCTTGCGACCAGCGCGAGCACCATTCCCAGCAGGAAATCGGGACTGAGCCGACACCGGTGCTGCTGTTCGGCGGCCCCTGAATACCGGCTGTCCCGGGGCCAAATCACAGACGGAGCCGCCAATCTGGCATGACGTGGGCGGGCCACACATTCCCACCGATCGGGTGATCTGACCAAGTGGGAAAGGTTCCCCCTGAACAACGTGAATGATCAGCAGGACTTCAACAGTCACTGCGTCTCCGTCTCCGGGCTGCCCCGTGCGCACACCTCTTCTGCCTGAGGCCTTCGCTGTGGCAATGCCCTTCAGCGTTGCCGCGCCATCGGCCTGCGCGGCCTCCGAGGTGCCGTCGGCAAGGGCACCGGCTCCCTCCGCTCCAACGCCCGGAAGACATGAGAGAACCGGAACAAGCCCCAGTGGCGCAGATTCACCGATGTCGTCTTGATCGGCCTCGACTTGATCGGGATCGCGGACTCCCCGAGAGGCCGATCACCAAGAATTCTGCATGCTGAGCGGAGTGGCATCCGCCACCCACTCGGCGATCGTCCAGCAGTTCTTGCGGGGCAGGTCGGCGAGCACCCCCAGCACCAGCCGTCAGACCCGACGCCGCGGTTCGATCCGGGCGAACCGGCCCGCGATCCGCCTCATCAGGGCCTCGAAGTTCGTCCGCCAGCGGCCGGGATCTATGCTGTGACCTGCGGCCACCGTCTCTTCGTCAGTCCACACAACTCACGATGATCAACGGTGGTCACAGCCGTGTCAGCACCGGCCCCACCAGCAAAATCATGGCCCGCAGCCAAGGCGCTATTACTCAACGACCGCTGTCTGGCCGGGACGCCACCGAACCCAGCAGGTGACTCCCTCAACCTGGTAGCGACGGTCGGCGACAAACTGCCACTGGGCCACCAGCCGCCGCGCGTCAGCGGGCGCCTGGCGGTGCGACGCGAGCAGCGCATTCAGTTCGTCGTACCGGGCATCGATTCCCCCAATGCCCGGATGGCTGTCCGGCGCGGAGGTCCTCGCTTCATGTCGCTCATTCCGCCTGGCGTAGATCGCCCACTGCTCTCGCTCCAGGGCCAGCGCCTCCACGCTCGCGGGCCACACCCGGTATTCGGCAGCGTCGTTGATGTTGGCGTAGTCGTCGTTCTGGAAGTAGTGAGCCGCGCCATCTACTCGGCGACACCCGAACGAGGTCCGTCGTACCACTCCGATTTGATGTGGACACGCTCGAACCCGTCCGTGATCAGCTGTCGTTCGTCCCAGGTCTCAGCCACGCGAGGAGGGTACCGACGACCGGCCTCGGCGTACGTGATCGAGATCTACAGCTGGAGTACTGACCTGCGGGCATGACGGAGCACCCCGGGTTCGGCACGATATTGAAGTGGCTGCTGGACCACCGAGGTCTCAGCGCACAGGAGTTGGCCGTCCGCGCTGGGTGAATGAGCCCTTCGAGCGACGAGACGAGAGGTCAACCAGTCGATCGGCCGGGTCAGCGCGGCCTGCAGCAACCGCCGGTACAACCGGCCGGCCCCCGCGCCTTCCAACGTTGCGGCGGCGCGCCGGGAAGCTGGGCAGACAGCCGGCTCGTCGCGCTTGAAAGCAGGTGTGTCAGCTCTTTCGGTAGGACGCGTCCAGGTTGGGGATTTCGACGGAGGGGTGCAGAGTGACGCCATCGACTGGCTTGACCTGGGCGGCGACCAGGGCGAGCACGGCGGACGCGAGGCGGACCTTGGTCGCGTCGGTGCGGCCGTGGAGCAGGCCGATCTCCACGTGCAGGACGGCGTGCCCCTCGGTCTCGGTGCCGACGGTGAAGTCCTCGACCCGACGGAAGCGGGTCTTGCAAGCCTCCAGGCGGGCGTCAACGGTATCGACGACGATCGGGTGCAGGGCGAGCGCGAAGGCCGGACGGTCGAAGGCCGCGTCGAGCAGGCCGGAATAGTCGACGGTGATCTGCGGCATGGCGGACAACTCCTCGGATGGGATCACATGATCGGCTCCCACCTTACGGAGGCCGACTCAATCGATCGCCACCGCCCCGTTCAGGATCACGCCTGAACCTTTGCAGGGCAGCAGGCGGATGTCCGGAGACCTCTGAGATTGCCACCGGGAGTTCACGGAGACGGTGGGGTCCACCCCCCTGGAGGGATACCTCGACTGGCCGGATGCGACCGTCATGAGCGGTGCTGGTGTCGACGTCGATGCTCCATTCGAGGAGGTGTCCGAGGTACCGTCGCGCTCGCACTGCAGCCTGTCGATGAACTGGGCGCCGGTGGCCGCCGGTCTGGTCTCGACCGCGTCCAAGTGACGTTCTTCCCTGTGAGCGCCGGGCAGACCGGGCTCGAAGTGTCAGGACATCCCGGCCGACGTCGAGGCCGGTCGTATTCCTCACGGTCCTATCCGCCCGCGACACGGTCCGAGAAGCCGACCGGGCTTCTCCCGACTTGGCCTCCGTACGGTCGGATTGCCCAGCGTCGAACTCGCACGATGGCGGCGCCGAGGGGCGCGCTCCCGGACAGAGCGGACCTGTACGAAGCAGTTCCGATTGAGGTGCTGGTTGACCAGGTGCCGGGCGGTGTCGGTGAAGCCGCTCCGCAGCGCCGACAGGGCGGGCAGCCGGCTCGATCGCCAGCAGTGGCTGCCGCCGCTGGATGACCCGACAGAGATGGCCGGCCAGCGGCCGAACAGCGACCAGGCTGGCGCATCGTGAGGTTCGTCCTGTTGTAGTCGGCCACCAGCAGCTGCGCCTGTCAGCCGGCGGCAGGCACCATGGTCTCCCCCACTCAGCAGGTTCCCATTCCTTCAGGAGCGGCCTTCAGCAGCCACACGAACAGCAGCATCTTCACCCCCCGGCCAGCATTTCTACCCAGAAGGCCTCATCAGATAATGCTCCACCCACACAGGAGAAATGCCCGTCCACATCTATCTGCAGCACGCTTTAGGCTTTCTCTTGATTCGAACGGGAGGGGCGGGAGCATGGCGATTTGGGGACTGGTCATCGAGACGACCGTGGGTATCGGGGAGCGCAAGCACGGGGAGGCGTACGTGCTGACGCATGTGGACGGCACGCGCGAAGAGGCTCTGGTGGAGCTGGAGCAGCGTGCCCGGAGACATACCCCGGAGCACCCTAGAAGTCCGAAGCGCCGTCGGCTCTTCCGGGAAAGCGACGGTTTCCTCCTGGTGATCGATGGTGCCTGGCAGTCCTTCAGCACGCGGTTCACAGTGGCGGAACTGCTGGACGACAGCGCTGCACCGGCCACGCCGGCCACGCCGCCGGCGCACCCGGCCCAGCCTGAGGCGGAACCTGAAGAAGAACCGGAGGCGGAGCCGGAGCCGACGGACGCGGTGCCGCCTCCGACCTCGACGCCGCCGGTGGAACGTGATGCGGACGGAGTACCGATACGGCCGAACTGGTGGGGCCGCACCGACCTTCCGTGACGACTGATGCGCCCCGTCTATGACGCCTCCAGAACGCATGGCGTCTTCGGGTTCGCGGCGCCGGGTCGCTGCGGCCGGGAGGCTCACCGCTGGACAGCCACCATCACAGGCGGAACGCCCTGTTCGAGCGTTCCCAGATCGCCGGGCAGCGCGCCGAAGCCTCGCGGCCCGGCGAGCGGGTTACGGGCGGGGCTCGACGCCCAGCTGCGGTTTCCACTTCATCCAGGCGATGGGCAACGCTACGGTCACCCCACCGACGACTGGCTTCGCTGAGTGTGATGCCAGTCGTGAGTGGTGGGATGGCCGGAATCTGCTGCCGTGGCCTGATGGGAGTCCGCCCTGATGCCCGTGTACGCGTCTCTGTCCCACGCCGTGGCCGAGGCCTTGGTCGACGTCCTGTGGGTCATCGAGGGCTCGGGGGCAGGCTGGGACAGTCCCGTAATGACGCCCTTTGCGGGTCGCGTATTCGTCGGCGCCGACCATCTGCGGGGCCGGAACTTCGAGGTCGGGCCACGTTTCGACCAGCCGCAGCACCGTGCTGCGGCTCGCGGACACGCCGTAGCAATTCGTCATGCGGGCACCGGCCCGCCCAGCAGGCGCGTGACCGACTGCGGCCAGCGTCGACCGCAGCCGCTCGGTCCGCCGGCCATACCGACGGGTCAACGCTGGAAGCTGTTCGGCGAAGGTCCGCCGCCCGTACGAGATGACTGGGCGGAGGAACCTGCGGACACGCAATCAGCGAGTGACCCGGCTGCCTCCACTGGGCACATCAGCGGGAAATCGCAGGAGGGAGCAGTGGATTCGCCATGCCCCGCTCCCGCATCCGGTACAGATGGACCCAACCACCTTGTTTGGAGCCGCTATCCGTACCGTCTCATGTTCAGGGCGACGGACAGTACTGCCACGTCGGCGATCGACGGGAACAGCAACTCCTTCAGCCTGGGCGCTACTTCTTCCACGGGCCGGACTGTCAGCCATACCGCACCGAGGACGGGCCCAATCCGGGAAACTTCCCCGGTGCCGACTCACCCGCCAATCGTGACTCAGCGGGCATGCTCCAGGGAATGTGAGCCAGAACTCCGACACGTGCACCCTGGCTGCTCATGCACCATGTCCCCGAGTCGATTGCGCTGCGCTGTCCCCGGTTGATTCGGATGGCGAGAACTTGCGTGCAGGTGTGCGCTGGTGACTCCGTGGCCGTCGGCAGCCTGTGGCTGCGTTACGACGGCTTGGGATTTCTGGAGCAGGTCGCCGTGGCGATGGAAGTCGCTGTGGTCCGGGCCCGTTCGCCGCGGCGGGCGAGGCCGGAGACGCTGACGGGATCACCCACGGCGGGTGCCGCGCGTATGGCGCGAGCCTGTTCGCGGCGGCGGAACGTGGCTGCCTGGCGGCTGTCGTACGGGAGGGCGTCATGAGCCGAGTCCTGGATGGAACCGAGAAGCAGTGCCTATCCGTGCAGCACGGTGACGTAGACGTACAGGGCAACAACACCTGCGACACAGGCGAGGATCACCCATGAACCGAAACTGGTGTGCTTCCCGCTGCCTTTGGGCCGCGCGGCCTTTCCGGAGCGTTTGGACCGCCCGGGCGCTGCACGTCCCGGCGGGACCGGCGCCGCATCTGCCGCTGCCTCGGCGAGCAGGCGACGGCAGGTCGCGGCAAGCACGCCTGTACCAGCGGAGAGGGGCACCACGGCCTCCGAACGTGCCGGAGCGGTAGTGCCGCCATCCAGGATGCGCCCCGCGCGTACGAGGATCTCGTCCCGGCCGCCCGCCGGAGCGAGGCTGATCCACCGCCGTACATGCTCACCCCGGATGACCACACCGCCGGACCGCTCCCGGTAAACGGTGTGCTCCCGCCACAAGATCTCCGCCAACTCAGTAGCGGTTTCTCTCAGTTGCGCGCTCAAAACCTCTCCCCCTCCCCATCCGCCTCGCGGCGAATCGAACAAGCATCGCACTCTAGCGGTAGGCGCGGTGAGGGATCCAACAGCCCCCAGCCGCCGCGCCTGCCCACCCCCGGGCACGGGTCCAGCACTACGGGAAGGCATCAGCGCAGCCACATGAGAAGGGTCCAGGTCGCAGAGGCAGCCGGCGGAACGAGGAGTCGGTCCTGCCTATTGCCGCAGGTCACGGATTTGCCCGGGTGGCACTCAGAGCCACGACGTGCTGCCCAGCCAGCAGAGGCCTGCATACCCGCCAGAGGTTGGGCAGCTCCTTCAAGCAGTCGAGACATTCACGCAGCGAGCGAACAAGCGGGCGCGGCTCCCGGCGAGACCCAAGCCCTCCTCCAGGTTCATCCCGAATGCGCCGGGGATACAACGAAGCGCCACGCGGCACACGCTGGGCCAACACCTTCACCGCCGCCGTCGCTGCGCGGCCGCCAACGGCCCGTTACGGTCGATTTGACGGAGGACCTGGGGTGGCCGAGCGGTCGGCAAGTCATGCTCTTGGCACTTCAGACCGGCGAGGATGCACTTCTACGCATGCTGAGATACGGGGCTGTCGCCCTCCTGAAGCCGCACACGGATTGACAGCGTTTACCTCCTCCACATGGCAGTGAGCCCTTTCCGAACCGCTGCCGGGCGAGGGGGCCAACTGCCGCACTCAGTTGCTACAGGCATCTTCGGTGTCCAGTCGCTTTGCCGACTTGAGGAGGTACTCGGGCAGTTTTGAACTGGCCGCCAATACCTCGATGCCTATGAGGCGGCCCCGCTCGTCGAAGTCGAGGTTGATCACGCCGTCGACGTCCACCGGATCGCAGGGATACATCTGGGCGGAATTCACGCAGTCCTGCGGATCGGTGAAGTACACGTACGCTGCGTCAGCGGTCTTGTCGTAGGTGACCTTGATGTCTGCCACGGTGAGTTGGCTCCCTTGATGCAGGTGATCTCGATCTCGCTACTGCCCCGTCCACCCTGGGGTCCTGCTGAGCTCATGCTGCCGCTGCGAGCAAGGCCATGACGGCCCTGACGACGTCGGTGATGCGAGTGATGCGAGTAGCGCCGCAAGGAATATCGCGCAAGAACAGCAGCCCTGGAGTGTCGCGTCTGCCGTCTCACCGAAGCTTGGATCCTGGTGTGGAGGAGTTCACTGCGAGCGGAAAGGCCCCTGGGCCTCGACCACTTCGCCGACCGACAATGCCCTAGCTGTCCAGTGCGGTCGGGCGAGTGGTGGCGTCGTACGACTCCCGGGCGTCGAGCAGCTCGTCCCAGTGCTTCTCCGTCCAGGCGCAAGCTACCGCTATCGGTTGGAGCATGCTGCGGCCCAACGGCGTCAGTTCGTACTCGACATGCGGGGTGGCCTCGGCGTAGACGGTGCGCTTGACCAGACCATCTCGTTCCAGCGACCGCAACGACTGGGTCAGGACCTTGGGGGTGACGCGGCTCAGTGGCACGCGCAGCTCGGAGAACCGGCGCGGCCCGTGCTCGAGACAGCGGATGATGAGTGCCGCCCATTTGTCGCCGAAACGGATCGGATTGAGTGAGGACGGGCACAGTTCGTCGAACATGTCGGCGGGCAACGGTTCCCTCATGGTCTCACTCTAGCCAGTATCCCCGTGGTAACCGAGGGCTTCGGTAGCTTCCGGGAACTGGCCGGCTGCATGGGCCCCGGCCCTGGTGAGAGGCGGTTCGTCGTGAAGATTGTGGTTTTCGGGGCAGGAGGTCGGGCCGGGCGGCAGGTTGTGGCAGAGGCGCACCGACGCGGACATCAGGTCACCGCGGTGGTGCGCGAACCTGCGGGCCACGGCGACCTGACAGACGTGCGGGTCGTGGCCGGGGACGTCACGGACACGGCGAGCATCGAGCATGCGGCCGCCGGCCATGACGCCGTCGTCAGTGCCGCCGCGGACCTGTCCGTGCCGCCACACGAGTTCTTCACCTCGTCGTCCCGAGCCCTGACCACCGGCCTGGCCAACGTGGGTGTGCGCCGCCTCGTGGTGGTCGGGCTCGCGTCGGTCATGCCCGGTGCATCCGGTGCCCCCTTGATGGACGAGCCCGGTTACCCGAACGAGTACCGCTCCTTCTCCCTCGGCCACGCGGCAGGCCTCGACGAACTACGGGGGTGCGACCTGGACTGGGTGTATCTGGCCCCGGCAGGTGACTTCGACCATGAGGGCACGCGCACCGGCCGGTACCAGATCGCTGAGCATGGCGACCCGGCCAGCCGAATTGCATACGCGGACCTGGCGATCGCGCTGATCGACGAGATCGAGGCGCCCCGCCATCACCGGGCTGCCGTCAGCGTGAGGGAGGCGTGACGCCGGAGGGCCATGACAACTCGGAGCGTGGGACGCCGCTTCTGTGGGGGCATGCCTGCGGTTGAGCGGCGGCCGCCGACTCTCGCGGCGAGTTCGGTGAGATCAGGGATCCCCGAGAAGGTGGGTGAGACCCCTGCTCCGGCGTCGGCGTCGGCGTCGGCGTCGATGCATTCCGATTCCGATGAACGGGGGCAGACCAAGCGCTCTCGGCCTGACCTGGCGGGAGATGAGTTGGTGATGCTCCAAGGCAGACCGCGGCCATCCGTTCGTTCGAACCGGGAGCACACCGAAGGGTAAGTGCGCATTTTCCACACGCAATTGAAAGTGCAGGGAGACTGTGCTGTCCTGCAGGACGCGACTGCCCGGAGCGGCACGGACCGGCCCTACCCTTCGGCAGCCCGAGCCCCGAACGACTCGAACTGATATGCCGTCACTGCGCTGCTGATGTGGGATCTGTTCCGTCGTCTGCGTGCGCGGAAAGGATGTCTGACTGATGGCCACATCGGCGCCCCGTGATGTCCCCGATGTCCTCACCCCGGCGAAGCTCGGCCCGCTGACTCTGCGCAACCGCATTGTCAAAGCAGCAACCTTCGAGGGTGCCACTCCGAAAGCGCTGGTCACCGACCAGCTGATCGAGTACCACCGCAGACCCGCAGCGGGCGGGGTGGGTATGACCACCGTCGCCTATCTGGCAGTGGCCCCGGAGGGCCGAACCGAGCGTCACCAGATCTGGATGCGCCCCGAAGCCGGCCCCGGCCTGCGCCGCCTGACGGATGCCGTGCATGCCGAAGGCGCTGCGGTGTCGGCCCAGATCGGCCACGCCGGGCCGGTCGCCGACGCCGCTTCCAACCGCAGCCCGGCGCTCGGCCCCACCCGCCGGCTCAATCCCCTCAGCATGAGGACGACCAAGGCCGCCACCGAGGCCGACATCGCCCGGATCATCAGGGCGCACGGCGAGGCTGCGGAGATCGCCGTCGCTTCCGGCTTCGACACCGTGGAGATCCATCTCGGGCACAACTACTTCGCCAGCGCGTTCCTCAGCCCCAAGCTCAACCGGCGCCGGGACCGGTACGGCGGCAGCCTCGCCAACCGGGCGGCGGTCGCGCGCGGGGCCGCCCGCGCGGTGCGCGACGCGGTCGGCGACCGGATTGCCATCGTCGCCAAGCTGAACATGGACGACGGTGTCCCCGGCGGCATTTGGCTGGACGAGAGTCTGCAGCTCGCTCGGTGGCTCCAGGACGACGGCACGATCGACGCGCTGGAGCTCACCGCCGGCAGCTCCCTGCTCAATCCGATGTATCTTTTCCGCGGCAAAGCCCCGCTGCGCCAGTTCGCCGCCGCCTTCCCGCAGCCGCAGCGGCTCGGCGTGCAGGCCTTCGGCAGGCGCTTCCTGATCGAGTACCCCTATCAGGAGGCGTACCTGCTGGAGTCGGCCCGCCAATTCCGCGCAGCGCTGGACCTTCCGCTGATCCTGCTCGGCGGCATCGCCGACCTCGCCACCGCACGGCAGGCCATGTCCGAGGGCTTCGACTTCGTGGCCATGGGCCGTGCCCTGCTGCGCGAGCCCGACCTGGTCAACCGCTACACGGCCGGAACGAGCAACACGTCTCTGTGCGTGCACTGCAACCGCTGCATGCCCACCATCTACAGCGGAACCCGCTGCGTGCTCGTGGACCCGGAACCGATTCCCCGGCGTTGACCCGGCATCCCGCCCGGACTCCGCTACTCCCGAACCGGGCGGCGCAACCAGCGGACAACACGTCAACAGGTCCCGCAGGATCCGGGGGAACGGTTCCCGAGCCGATCCGGACGGGACACCGGCCGGCTCACGAAGGGCGCCGAGACCGCGTTCGCCGCTGCACGAGGACCCGTGCAGGCCCTCACCCGGCGCCGGCTCGTTGACGAGACTCGGCGGTCGACTCAGGCATGGAAACGGGGTGGACCACGCAGGTCTGGCGTTCCGCGGCTTCGATGTCGTCGTACTTCCCCACGAAGTCCTTCGCCGCGTCCGAGCCGAACTGGCGAGGTTCCTGCCGATGCTTGTTCACGCGCCGCAGAACACCGGCACTCAAGCTGTAGATCTTGATCAGCCATCGTGAGACGCTGCCGTTCGTGATTGCCAAGCTGCAGTGTGTGGTGTTGGACTGTGCTGATGTCGGTGAGCTGTCCCGGTTCTACCAGTCGCTTCTCGGCGGCGTGGTGAACCGGCCTGATCCACGGTGGTCGCTCGGCGAGGGCTGGGCAACGCTCCACACCGACGGTGGGTTCGTCCTGGCCTTCCAGCGCGCGGAAGACCATCGGCCGCCGCGCTGGCCCGACTCCGCTCATCCCCAGCAGTTCCATCTTGACCTGGCGGTCGAGGACCTGGACCGAGCCCAGGAGGATGTCCTCAATCGGGGTGGGACGTTGCTCGACGAGGGTGACGGAAAGCGAAGTTGGCGCATCTTCGCGGATCCGGCAGGACACCCGTTCTGTCTCGTCCGGGACTGACATCGGACGCCGACGCGGTGCGGCCATCGGTGAGCATCATCGTGAGTTGCGTGGACGGACGACGAGACGACAAACGCAGGCCGCGGCATGGATGGCCTGCCGGTAGCTACGGATCAAGTGTTCTATAAACTCCGCGGATGGCCAGCAATCTTCTCCATCTGACCGTCCTGGGGTCAGCGACGCCGTACGCGAGCGTGGACAACCCGTGTTCCGGCTACCTGGTTTCCAGCGGCGGCACCCGGGTCTGGGTGGATGCGGGTAGCGGAACGCTGGCACAACTTCAGCGCCATGCCCGTCTCGACGAGCTGGACGCGATCTGGATCTCGCACCTTCATGCCGATCACAGCTCGGACCTGCTGACCGCCTACTACGCGGCGCTCTTCGCGGACATTCAACTCACCGCGCCGATTCCCCTGTACGGGCCGCCGGGCATCGCCGACCGGCTGGCCGGCTTCCTCACCAACACCGCGACGCGCAGCCCCGTCGAGTCCGCCTTCGCCGTCCATGAACTGTATGACGGCCACCGGGCGCAGATCGGCGCACTCACGCTGACCAGCCGGGCAGTGGAGCACGGCATCCCGGCCTTCGCCGTACGCATCGACGCCAAGGACCGCTCACTGGTCTATTCCGGCGACACCGCGCCCTGCGCGAACCTTACACAACTTGCCTGCGGGTGCGATGTGTTGCTGTGCGAGGCCGAAAGCGCCCAGGTGCCAACCGACGGTGACCAGGTGCACCACACACCCGAGGACACCGGAAGCACGGCGAGCGGCGCCGGAGCCGGCCGGTTGATCGTCACCCACGTCGGTCGTTTCCTCACCCCGCAGCAGGCGGTCGCCCGCGCCTCGGCCCGGTTCGCCGGTCCTGTCGACTACGCAGCGCCCGGCGCAAGTTTCTCCATCGGTACGGCAGGTGCTGCCGGGCCCAGAAACTGAGGGATCCGGCAGGACTGGCCACCCTCACCGGCCAGGAGTCCGTACGAGGGCGCACGACGGTGCGACGCCCCCTCGTCGGGCGCCGTCGTCGAGAAGCCGAGACCGCTGAGGTGGCGACGTACACCCACTCGTTTGCGACTGTACGCAAGGGCACCAGGCCCGCTTCCCTGCCCTCCGCCGCATCGGGCTGGGTGCTCGTCAGAACGCCCGGCTTCCCATCGGTCCACTGATGGCAACAAGCCGTCCGGAGCGTTCAGGGCGGTGAGTTCGGTCTCCGACAGGCGCAGAGCGCCGGCGGCTATGTTCTGGGCGAGGTGGTCGGGGGACCTTGACCCCGGATTTTGGACACCGGAGAGACTTGGATCTTGATGGTCCAGGAGAACGGAGTCCCTGTGGGGATGAAGCACTATCCCGCCGATTTCAAGGCGGACGCGGTCACGTTGTACCGGTCGAGGCCGGGAGCGACAATCAAGTCGGTCGCCGCTGATCTCGGGGTGAACACCGAGACGCTGAGGAACTGGATCCGAGCCGCGGACGGGCGCCGGCCCGGCGCTCACTCCGCACCGCCGACCGCTGCCCGAACCGAAGGCAACGACGTTCAGGCGGAGCTGACCGCAGCACGCAAGAGGATCCGCGAACTCGAGGAAGAACGCGACATCCTCCGTAAGGCGGCCCGGTATTTCGCGACGGAGACGCGCTGGTGAACCGCTACCAGTTCGTTGAGGATCACCAGCGCCGTCACGGCGTGAAGCGGCTCTGCGACATCCTCGGCCTGGCCCGCTCGAGCTTCTACTACTGGCGCCGCACCGCAGCCGCAAGAGCGGCCCGGCAGGCCGTCGAGGCCGGGCTCGCGGCCCGAATACGCAAGGTCCACCAGGACTCCAACGGGACCTACGGAGTTCCGAGGATCACCGCCGAGCTCCGTGACGGGGACGGCCCGGCTATCAACCACAAACGCGTCGCGAGGATCATGCGGACCATCGGGCTCGAGGGAGTCCGGTTGCGCCGCCGGCACCGCACCACCGTCGCGGACCAGGCCGCGGCGAAGGCGCCAGATCTGATCGGGCGTGACTTCACCGCGGCTGTGGTGAACACGAAGTACGTCGGGGACATCACATACCTGCCGGTCAGCGGCGCGAAGCCGCTCTACCTCGCAACCGTCATCGACCTCGCCTCACGCCGGCTGGCCGGGTGGGCGATCGCCGACCACATGCGGACCGAGCTCGTCACCGACGCCCTGGCGGCCGCCGAGCGGACCCGCGGGAGCCTGGCAGGAGCGATCATGCACACCGACCACGGCTCGCAATATACGAGTAGGGCCTTCGCCGAGATCTGCAGGTCAGCAGGGGTCCAGCAGAGTATGGGCGCGATCGGGTCCAGCGCGGACAACGCCGCCGCGGAAAGCTTCAACGCAGCCTTCAAGAGAGAAACACTCAAAGGCCGAAAGGCCTGGCCGAGCGAGCGCGAGGCCAGGCTCGACGCCTTCCGCCGGCTGACCCGATACAACACCCGACGCAGGCACTCCCGCCTCGGCCAAAGATCCCCGATCGCCTACGAGAACGGCCTCCAACCCGCAGCAACTACCCTGGCCCAAGCCGCATAGACGTGTTCACAATCCGGGGTCAAGGCCCGTGGTGGGAGTTCGGGTGTTTGGAAACCTCTGAACAAGGTGCTTGCATGGCGCCTGCCGCGGCGATGTGGACGTTGGCTGGTACGTGTCAGCTTGGCTGTCCGGTGAGCTGCTTGATCAGGAACCGGGCGGGGTCGGCAACCTCGTGGCGCACTCCGTCGTCGTCGAGGTAGTGATAGCGGTCGAGGTATCGGCAGCCGGTTTCCTGGTAGCCGAGTCGGAGGTAGAGCGAGGCTGCACGGTGGTTCTGATCGTCTACGCCCAATCCGATCTGCTGGTAGCCGTCGCGCCGGGCCCGGGATTCCGCGGCACGGACGATGGCGGTCCCGATGCCCTGTGATCTCCGATGCGGTGGCCAGACTCCAAGACCGTTCAACTCCGGGCATTCCGGGAAGCGTTCATGGACCTCGGCTGCCTTGCACCCGCGCCACAGAATCTGTGCCGTCCCGACGGGGGTTCCGTCGGACCAGGCGACCAGGAAGGTGCTGAGACCCTGCTGCTGCGTTTCGAATCGCGTCGCATGACGGCATGTCTGTCCGGGTGAGGGCATGTGCCTCTCCAGGGTTTCAAGGTCGCGGTCCTGACATTGTCGGATGTCCACCTGAGTCACTTCCGTATCGGTCGGCGTCTGGTCTCGGCAGCGTACGCACCCCAGTCCCCGGCTCGGGCCCCGGCCCACTGCCACGGCCTGGCGCCCTGCGCGTCGAACGGCCTGGTCCTCGCGCCTGGGCGAGATCGCCACCGGATCGGATCCACGGGCTCTCGACCCGCACCAACCTCGCGGTACATCGAGTTGAGAGGCTGTCGGGCGACTACGTCGTCCATCTCGGCGCCACGGACCCCGCTCCAGGATGAGGGCGACTGCGGCGATTGCCCATCGTTTCCAGCTCGGCGTACACCCTGGTCGCGGTCACCACGGCGATGCCCTCACGGGCGGCGAGCCCGCGGTGTGTCGGCAGCCGTGCGCCGGCGGCGAGCCGCCCGGTCCGGATGTCGGCGGCGAACGCGTCGACCAGTGTTTTGTGCCGCGAAGCTGCCATGCACCGGATTGTATGCATGACAATTCTTTGACTGTCCTGTTCGCGGCTCCTTACCGTCAAGACCCGCCCACCCGGAAGGACAGCCGCCGTGCACATCGCCATCCTCACCTTCGAGGGCTACAACGAGCTCGACTCCCTGATCGCGCTCGGTGTGCTCAACCGCATCAAGACCGACGACTGGCGCGTCACCATCGCCACCCCCAGTCCCAAGGCGACGTCGATGAACGGGGTGGTCATCGAGCAGATGTCCACTCTTGAGGAGGCGTGCGCCGCTGACGCCGTGATCGTCGGCAGTGGCATCGCCACCCGCGAGGTCGTCGAAGACCCGGCGATCATGAACATCCTGCGGGGTCTGGACCCCTCGCGCCAGCTCATCGCGGCGCAGTGCTCCGGCGCACTCGTGCTGGCCAGGCTCGGCCTGCTCGACGACATCCCCGCCTGCACCGACCTGATCACCAAGCCCTGGGTCATCGCTGCCGGCGTCGAGGTACTCAACCAGCCCTTCTACGCCAAGGACAACATCGCCACCGCCGGCGGCTGCCTGGCCTCGCACTACCTCGCCGCCTGGATCATCGCCCGTCTCGAGGGCAAGGAGGCCGCCGACGGTGCACTGCACTATGTCGCCCCGGTCGGCGAGAAGAAGGAATACATGGAGCGCGCCTGGCGCAACATCACCCCGTACCTGCCCGCTCCCGCACCGGTGCTCGTCTGAACACCGGTCGCGAGCGGCGTCCGGCCGGAAAGCTCTCTCGGCAGCCTGGCCGGTCGTTCGCGGCCCGGCACCTGGCGGAGCCTTGGACAGGAAGATCTCGAAGCAATGAACGACGCGGGGAATGGCGCGGCGTACGGCGCTGCGCACAACCGGCGCCGAGCGACCACCGGCCGGGCATGTATCGCGACGAGGCAACGGCTGCGATCGCCTCCAGCAGACTGGCCAAGGGCTTCACGTGGCAGCAGCCGGCTGACGCGATCGACCGGCCGCTGGTGTGGACCACCGCAACATTGCTCGGGCAACATCCACTCCCACCGGACAGCCCACGCCGGGTCGCCGAGCTGCTCGACCTGCCTGCGGAAGCTGTGCCGATGCTCGCCCGCCGTTCTGTAGCGCGGCGGACTTCCCAGCGCGGTACCGACCGATCCGACGATCTACCGCTTCTATGAGGCGCTGCAGGTCTATGGCCCGGCCTTGAAAGAGCTGATCCACGAACAGTTCGGCGACGGGATCACGAGCGCGATCAAATTCAAGCCGGAGATCGGGCGCACGACCCACGACGGGGCCGAGCAAGTCGTCATCACCCTCGACGGGAAGTTTCTGCCCTACAACTGGCCCAGTGACCGAGGCCTTCCAGCGCGGTCAGCGTTTGGGGGACAGGAGCATGACCAATACGTGGAAGGCTCCCGCGCCGTTGAGGGAGGTGTTCGAAACCTCAACCCAACAGCGGTGAAGCCTTGTTGGGACGGAATCCTGCTGCGCTCGACCTGCCGCACGCCTTGGTCGAGTGGATCACCATGCTCATCGCCACCCACGAGGGTGACCAGCGGTGCAAGCTCCCGCCGCACCAGCGTGCCCTGGACACTCTGGTGTAGCTGCGCAAGCACGAGCCCCTCGCGCAGATCGCTGCCGGGTTCGGGATCTCGGTCGGGACCGCGCACACCCCTTCGTACTGCTCGACGCTACCCCTGTCCGATCGCACCTGCATCGGGGCCAGCGCGTGGGTGACCACACCCGCCAGACGGCCCGCAGGAGGTGAACTGACCCTCACCCAACAGACAGTCAGCCAGGCGCTGTCGAGGGCGCGAGCCCCGGTCGAGGATGGCATCGCCCGTCTCAAGTCCTGGCGGATCTTCCGCAAGGCGCGGTGCAGCCCAAATCGAATGACGTCAATCGCCGCAGCGGTCCTCACTCCGGAGCGGCAACGCTGAAAGACTTCAGTGACTGTCCAGGCATCGGATCGGTGATACCTCGCAACCGCCGCAAGGCCCAGGAAATACCCGCTTGGAGCAAACGGACATCAACGCCCACAAGCAGGTCCGAGCACGCGTCGAGCACGTCTTTGCCCACGTGGAAGGTCATTTGCGGGACAGCTCTCAGGTCCGTTCGCCACCACGTGGTGGCCGCCGCCAGCAGCTACCGTGAAGGGCCTGGGACCGGGCCGGAGAGGCCCAGGCGATCACATGCTGCTGCCACAAATGCGGTGGCTGCGGATGTCGCCGGTCCCGTATGTCCGTCGCGTTGGTGAGCGAGGGCCGCCGCGACGACCGCGTTGTCACCATGACGGGCCAAATACCAACGGCCGCCGTCGAGCTTGGAACACAGCTGCCCGTCATCGGCGAAGCGCAGCGCACGACAGGCGTTGAGCACCGCATACGTTGCAGTCGCGTGATCCAGCGCCCATCGCAGCTCACTGACCATCGCGGCGCCTACCCTGTCGGCGGGAACCGGGCCGAAGACCGCGGAGGCCGGTGGACCGCAGACGGCGAGCGCGTGCTCACGGCACACGACGCTGTGCAGGACCAGGTCCGTATCACCGGTATGGTCTGCCCCGGGGATCACGACGGTCTCGGTCGCTGTGGTGCGGATGTGAACCTCGAACGGACAGGAACCGAGGCTGGCCGCGGTCGCCTCGGTGATGACGCTCATCTCCAGCCCCGTACCGGGACACCGCGCCGTGACTTCTACCACCGCCTCGCCCATGGCCTGCTGGTCGGCCTTGGTGCCCGGATCGGCGATAACCGCCAGCACGTCCACATCGCTGCGGGCGGCATGGAACCCCCCGAGCACAGCCGAGCCATGCAAGTAGACGCCGACCAGGTCGGGGCGGACTCCGGCGAGGGCGGCCGAGACCTCAGCAACGTAGCGAACGACATCGCAGGGCACAAACGCATCGGTAGCCACGAAGCAGAGCCTATAGGCGACTCGCCGAACTCCGCCGGCATCGCCAGGAGCTCTCGCCCGCCGGATCGACACCCACCCTTACGGGAAACAGCCCGCACCTGGCCGATGCGGGCCCCGGAGACCGGACGGGTCCTTGGAGGAACGTGAGGTGGTCCGCGACGCTGGAGTACACGGCGGTTGAGTCGGGCTCGGCGCAGCCGCGAGCCCCGGACAGGATGCCGACCACGGCGCCATTGATGACGCGTGGGTCCACCGGGGCCTGCGAAGCAGACGCCGGTGGCGTCGGCGCCAGCACTCCAGGAGCAATTCGATCGGACGGGAGGCGGGAGGTCGCCGGCCGTACGAGGACGACTCCGGTGCCCTGCCCGATCGGCTCTACGCTGGCGGAGGTCTGCGTTTCTCTCAGCCAGTCGTTTCTTGCCCGGCCCAGTCAGCGTCTTCTCCCCCACGGGCCCGTACTCGTCGGGCGCGGGGGTCCGGTCCTCGGGGCATTCTTGACAGGTCGACGCCTCCGTGGGCTGTGCTCCGGCCACGATGACGTCTGCCTCTTCCTCTCGCCCGGGACCACAGCAACTGGCGCTCCCATGGGCGGCACTGGGCGAGATCTGCGGGGCAAGGAGTGAGGATGCCTGCGTCTTCGCGCCCTCTTGGCCACCGCCCAGGAAGCCGACACCCCCACACTGCTGCCTACCCCCGGCTGACCGACCACGCCCATCGCGCCCGTACGCAACACCACGCTGCCCCGGACGAGAACAAGGGTCTCCGAACCGCGACGGCTCAGCCTGCGTCCGCGGTGAATGTCACCTCCGCTGTATCGACCGTCCCCGCGCGGCGTCCGGGTGCGCTCTGCCACTGCCAGTACAGATTGGTGTGCGCAATCACCTGGCCCGGGGCCGGAGCGCCGTACTCCGTGAGGTCCTGCGTCGTATGTGCGTCGCCGACCAGTGTCACGTCGTACCCGCGGACGAAGGCCCCGTGAAGCGTCGAGCGGATGCACGCGTCGCTCTGGGCCCCCGTCACGACCAACCGGCCCACCCCGCGCTCGGCAAGCAGCGCCTCCAAGGCGGTTTCCTCGAACGAGTCGCCGTAGATCTTGTGGATGAGAGGCTCAGCATCCCGGCGGACCAGTTCCGACACGTACTGCCAGGGCTCGCTGTCTCGCTTGAGATCGTCGTCGGAATGCTGCACCCAGATGACGGGCACGCCCTCGACACGTGCCTTGCCAACCAGGGTGTTGATGTTCGCGATCACACCATCGCGCTCATGGGCGCCTGCCACCACCCCGTTCTGGACATCGATGACGAGCAGCGCGGTATTCGGCCGATCGGTCAGAGTCGTCAAGGAAACTCCTGTTCATTGTCTTCATCATCATGGATCCGCTGTCGTCCCTACAGTAGGCCGGGCCACTGACAGGAGCACGGGCCGGACAGGACGGACCCACTGGATCTCCAGCATCTCGCTCACGCCAGCAGGACTCGTTCCTGAAGACGGCGGAAGCCTGCACCACCGAACATCTGGCGCTTGAGCCTTGATCCGGTCGACGTGACTCTCGACCTGGGCAGCACGATCCACTGCCTCCTCCTGCGGTCGAACCGCCACGCTGACGACACCCACGTACAGAGGTCGTGACCCGATCCGACGTGGCCTGAACTGCGACTACCCGAACGGACGGTCCTCAGCCCGCGGCCTTGGTCTTGGTCCTGTTCTTGCTCTTGCTCTTGCTCTTGCTCTTGCTCTTGATGAGCGGGGCGTCGCGCGTCAACTCCCGGAACCGACGCCGTAGTACGGCCCACGCGCCTGGGGATGTCCCGGCGCACCCAGGCAGGCGACCGTCATATGAGTGACCCCGGCCGCCCGTGCCAGGTGCATCCCCTGCAGCAGCATCGCCCTTGCCGGCCCCCATACGCGCCGCCCATCGCTTGAGGGCGAACTCATCGGCGGCACTCGGCATCACCGTACGCTCGGTGTCTGCCGCAGTGTCGTCGTACCGGTCGATCACCTCATCGACCGGCCCGGCGTGGTCGAGATGGACCTGATACGCGAGATAGGCGCTGGTCACGTCCTTCACCGACCCGTCGCTCCGCCTCACTTGGTGTGGAAGGTGTGCCCAGCCCCAGGCCACCGTTTCCCCACCGGAGAACCACAGCCCACGCCGCCAGTTCGCGCCCTCGCCGGCCTGCCCCTTGCCCCAGTTCCAGGCCAGCTCGCCGAACGACGCATCACTGTTCACCAGGTCCGGGCGGGTGGCGGTGACACGCTGCGCCATCCCCTGCATGATCCGAACGTCCGCGACAGTAACCAGTTCGAAGTTCGTCATGGTGCGCCACGGTTCAGGACCCTGTGGAGCCGTCGAACCGTTTTTCGGTCCGCCGTTCGCGGTTCCGGAACATGTGCTGGCAAGACCTCGTCTGGACGGCACGTAAGCGGCGGGGGCTGCATCGCCGCAAGGAGGCTGGGCTGTTTCGTTCGGGTCTTGGGAGGCTTGCCATACTTCCAGAATGGAGATGCAAGCCGTGGAGACGGCACGGCGTTGGCTGGCTGATCAAGGTGTTGGCCAGGTGCTCGGCGGATGGGTGAGCGACGAGAAGCCGGACGTGCTGCTCACGGCCAACCAAGTGGCGCATTCCTGGGCGGGCGACGTGTTCGCCGAAGACCTGGATGCAGCCGACCAGGTGCGACTGGCCTTCGGGCTGCTGGACCTGCTCGACGAATACTGGGTCACCTGCGAGATCCGGTTCGCGGACGGGAGCGCGGAGGGGCCCCTTCCGGCCGATGTACTGTGGGAAGGCTACCGTCAGCGATTGGAGGTGGACAGGGACGTCGAGGCTGTCACCTACTCGCTGTGGGTGGACTGGTTCGAGGATCACACCACTTCCGCGACGGCCTTCGCCGAAGTGCTCGGTAGCGACATCGACCGCGTGGTGGCCGATCCATCGGAAGCCCTGCTCCGCCGAGCCTGTCGGGTCCTGGAGTGCTCGGGTCCGGTGCGCTGGTCCGTGAAGGAACCGATATACCGCACCGCCATGCGGCTCCCCACCCTGCACCCAGCCCTCTTCCGCGGCCTCCGGGCAAGCTTCCACGACGTCTACGGCGATCTGGAACCAGCCGCCGCGCCGGCCCTCCTCGATCAGTTGGAACTCCCGATGGACGCGCAGCACCGTGCGGAACTACGCCAGGTGCTCGCCGCGGGGCACAAGAACCACTACCGCAGTCCCGGCGCCTGGGACGATGCGGTTCGCTCCTGCTCCTGAGTCGTGGGCCTGGCAGCATCGGGCGGTCGCCACACCGCTCGACGGTATCGGCCGAAACGGGAATGGCCGTGCTGATGCCGCGCTTGCACGGGTATGCGCAGCTAGTCGCGGGTGGCGCGGGAGGAGTATGACGCTTATCCGCCTGGGATGTCTTGTCGGCAAGGACCATGTCCGAGCGAGCCGCGCTGGCGCTCGCCGAGGAAGGAACCCGGCTCGGCGACCACGGTGTGTCCGACGAGACCTGGGCCGAGGTGCGCAAGCACTACGACGACGACCATGTCGGTGCGTTGGTCTGCCTGGTCTCCCTGATCAATGCGGCCACCCGGATGAACGTGATCGTCCACAATCCGGGAGGCTCGTACGAGCCCGGCATGTTCGCCAGTACGTCGAGCTGACCGACAGGTGAAACGCGGCCCGTCCCGGGATCGTTCGCGGTCCGGGCCGGGCCCGCGCATGCCACGGACAACAGGGATTCGCACGCCCTTTCCCGCGGACGGAGTCGTCGGGTGGCCTGCCAGGTAATTGCGATCGTCACGCCGGAACCTGTCGACGTGGCCGAGGAGGTACGTCGCGCCCGACCACCGCGGCGGTGCTGCGATGCGTTTACTGACTTCGGCTCGTCAGGGTGAACTTTCCCGAAGTCCCTGATGGGCTTGGTGTGGTGGCTGTATTCGAGGGTGTGTGAGGTATTCGGATGGGGGCGGGCTGACCGTTGCGGGACGGGTGCGTCGGGAGTCGGTGCGGATGCAGGCGGCCGAGCTGTTCGAGCAGGAGGTCAAGCCGCCGGAAGTGGCACGGCGTCTGCGGGTGAGTCTGAAGTCGGCTTATCAGTGGCACCAGTTGTGGCGCGAGGGCGGGGTCGGGGCGCTGGCGTCACGCGGTCCGAGTGGGTCGCGGTGCCGGCTGTCCGAGCGCTGCCTGGAGAAGCTGGCCGCGTATCTGGAGCAGGGTCCGGCCGCGCATGGCTGGGTGGAGGACCAGGCGTGGACCGCTGCGAGGGTGGCCATGCTGATCGGGCGGAAGTTCCACGTCTCGTACAGCGTCTCGGGCGCCACGAGGCTGGTGCACCGGCTCGGCTTCAGCCCGCAGGTCCCCGCGCGCAGGGTGGCCGAGCGGGACGAGCAGGCCGTCACCACGCGGAAGGAGGCGACCTGGGCGGAGGTAGAAGTACCCGGGCGGCCTGCGGGGGCTACATCTGCTTCGAGGACGAGGCAGGCTTCACCCGCAGGCCGCCCAGAGGACGCACCTGGGGCCGGCGAGGCCGCACACCGGTCGTGACGGTCAGTGGCCGACGCTCGGGACGCCTGTCCGTGGCGGGACTGATCGCCATGCGGCCGGGCTCGTGCACCCGGCTGTGCCGCCGCCTGCGTACCCACCCCGCGGGCAAGGGCAGCGCCGCAGCGTGGGCGAGCGTGACTTCATCGCTCTGGTCGACGGCGTGCACCAGCTCGCCAAGGCGCCCATCGTGCTGGTCTGGGACCGCCTGAACACCCACGTCTCCCACGCCATGCGTGAGTTGATCGCCGAGCGTGCCTGGGGTGTTCCTGCTTCCCGCCTACTCGCCCGACCTCAACCCCGTGGAGTGGGTCTGGGCGCACGTCAAGCGCAGCCTGGCCAACCTCGCCGTCATGGCCCTCGACCGACTCGAGGCCCTCGTCCGCAACCGGCTCAAGCGCCTGCAGTACCGCCCCGACACCCTCGACGGCTTCATAGCCGGCACCGGCCTGACCCTCGACACCCCGACCTCACCCTGACGAGCCGAAGTCAGATAGCCGTCGGACAGCCACCCCCGCCCATCGTCAACTCCCGTGAGGCCTATGGCAGCGGGGTCGCGATGAGCGTTCGCTGACACAACGTCATCGTCCTCGTGAATGTTGGACGAGGCAGGCCCGAAAGTCGCCGCCATGAGCGCGATCCGTCCCTCCTGCCTTCAGCTGAGGTTTCCTGTGAGCCAGGCCAGGAGTCGCGGCTTGTCCTCGCAGCCTCGGGGCAGATCGGCTGCCAAGTAGTTGCTGTAGCGTACGGGCTTCATCGGAGCACCGCACTGCGGGAGCCTGACGGGTTGTCCCAGGTACCAACCGGATGCGAATACCGCAGCCAGGACGGCGGCGACTCTCACGCGGCGCGGGGTGATCCATGCGAGTCTCGGTATGGGCATGGCCAGCGAGTGTACCGGCCGATCGACAGGAAGGTTCGTCCGAGGTGGGTGAAGTCACTTGAGGCCGAAGGCGGTTCTGACCGGTATCGCCGAGGCCCAGTGCCCTGCCCCGTTGTCCGCCCTTCAGGCCCCGGTTCGAGTGAAGACATAGGGGGCGCCGCGCCGGGTGAGAATCCGCAGGCGGTCCTTCCCGGCGGGGCGGATGTCGAAGGTGTCGTGGCCGTGACAGATGCCCATGTCCGGCTGGGTGGGAACCTTCACGGCGGCGAAGAGCCTGTCCCGAGCGACCACGGTGACGACAGCCGTCACACCGCACCAACGGCTGCCCTCGCCTGCTGAGAACTCGATCTCTGCTCCCGGCTTGAGGCGACGGATGTCGAGACTCATCGGCGGTTTGGTGTCCGGGGTCGTCCATGACCCCACGTACGTCTGCAGGACCTCGTCGCTCGGTTGTGCTGAGGCGTCCTTCCGCAGAAGAGCTTTGATGTTTCCGGCTCGCCACTCCAACGCTTCGCCCTTGAGCGTGAGCGTCTGAGTTTCCGGTGAGCAGGAGGACCCCTGGTCCAGGTCGGTCGCGTCCAGATCCTGATGTGTCACGACCGTGTGCCGGTCATCGACAACCATGGCTCGGATCTGCCCCAGGCAGACCCGCTCCGGGTACTGCAGGACGAAGTTCGCACTGTTCCTCGTCCCCGTGTCCCTCTTGTCGATCGTGAAACTGACGAACTGGACGCCTCCCTCCTCCGTGCCGTCCGTCACCTCGCCCGACCAGGTCCCCACGAAGCCGGAGGTGTTGTCGACGGAAGGCGTCGCCGACGTCCTCCGCACCGGCGTACCATCGCCGTCCCCTGCCGTGCCCGCTTCGCCCAACACCGGAGCGAGCACGACCCCCGCGCCGGTGAGGACGAGCAACCCTGCGGCAAGCGCAAGCCCCCGCCGCAGCCGATTCGGTCTCCGAGGGTGCAGTGCCTCCGCCCCCGGCATCGTCCTGTCCTGCGGCGCCGAATCCAGATCCGGGTCGAGGGAAAGATCCGGGCCGGGTGTAGGCTCCGGGGCCGGCTTCGGATCGGGGGTCGGCTCCGGACTTGGTATCGGCTCCGCTTCCGGCTCCTTGTCCGGCTCGGATTCCCCCCGCGCTTGGGGCTCCGCCCCCGGTTGCAGCACCGACGCTGACGTGACCACCCGTCCGGGGGCGTCCTGGTCCAGGAGACGGCCCGCCTGGGAGCCGAGCCTGGCGAGGAGTTCGGCGGGCAGCCAGGCGGGACGGGCAGCCAGGGACCAGGGCTCGGTACGGGCGGCGATCTCATCCGTTGTGGGCCTGTTACGAGGGTCCTTGTCCAGGCAGTCCCGTACCAGTTCGGCCAGCGGGGGCTGCAGACCGGTCAGATCCGCCTCCTCCTCGGCGATGCGGAACATCAGTGCGTGCGCCCCACGGTCCAGGGCACCGAACGGGGTCCGGCCGGTGGCTGCGTAGTGGAGGACCGTCCCCAGACAGAAGACGTCCGAGGCCGGGGCGACCCGCGGTTCGCCGCGGACCTGCTCCGGCGACATGAAGCCCGGTGATCCGATCACGGCGCCGGTCCTGGTGAGGAACCCGTCGACCGGGGTCACGCGCGATGCCGAAGTCGATGACGCGCGGCCCGTCGACGGTGAGCAGGACGTTGGACGGCTTCAGATCGCGGTGGACCAGGCCTGCGCCGTGGATATCGCCGAGTGCCCGGGCGAGCCCGTTGGCGAGGGCGAGCACCGATGCCAGTGGCAGCGGCCCGTGCTCCCCCGACACCACGGCGTGCAGGTCGGGGCCTGGAATATATCCGGTCACGACCCAGGGCACCGGGCCCTCGATGTCTGCGTCGAGGACGGGTGCGGTCCAGGCCCCGCCGACCTTGCGCGCGGACTCGACTTCCTGGGCGAACCGCCTTCGGAACTCGGGGTTGTGCACAAAGCCATCGTGTACAACCTTGACCGCCACGGTACGGCCGCCCTCGGAACGGGCCAGGTACACCCGCCCCATGCCACCGGCCCCGAGACGACCGATGAGCAGGTACGGCCCGATGTGTGACGGGTCCTCAGGCGATAGCGTGTACACGAGATGACGGTAGGGCACTCTTGATCGAAAGTCAGCCGTTCGGCCGGACAGCCGACTGACACCGTGTTTCTCCGCAGCCGGGTCACTGCCCCGCGGAACGATGTGCCTCCGGGACGCGCAAGGATTCATCCGTGAGCAACTCCGTGGCGGCCGGCACTTCAGCAGCCGTCCGCGGGGGATCTGCATGCCGGCGGGGCGTTCGCACTGGCGCCGTGCCGCTCGCAGACGTTCAAGCCGTCCACGGACCCGCACTTCATCGACAAGGGTCCGTGACGTCGTGAGCCTCTCCCTGGATCCACCCGAGAGAGCACTCGTTCCCGAGCGCCGGAGCCACGACTACGTCCGGGAGCGATTCGGGCCGTGCGAGGAAGCGGGCAAGCTCCTCGGCTCCGCCGCGCGGCAGGTCAGCAACCGCGGTCTCCGGCAACGTAGTGATCACGGCGCAAAATGAGGATGCGCAGGTCCGCCGGTCCAAGCTCTTCCAGGCACACACGCCGCAACTCATGGACTCTGCGTACCAAGTGAGTCGCGTCAGCGGCAGGGGGCGTCCAGCAAGGTGGGTCCAGTTCGTCGAGTGTGCGGTCCAAGTGCAGCAGATGGTCCATGGGATCCATTCTCACCAGAACAGGCAGGGAATCTTCGACTCAGATCACTGGGAAGTTCCTTTCTGATCACCTGTCGTGGGGCGGGTGCGTCCTCCATGTATCCGCCCCACATGAGGACGGCCCGGCCGGGATGGCCCGCCAAAGGCCACCGGGCGGGCCGGTTCCGCCCCCGGTCTCTTTCGACGTGGCCGCACGCGTGACCACACCTGCAGCCGCACCCGTGACCACACTCGCAGCCGCAGCCGTGGCCTTCTGCTCGCATGCAGACGTCCGGCATCGTCCTGATTGCCGGAATGAACAAAGCGGTGATACATTGATGTCTCATTTAAGACTTGAACGTCTTACTCAACCTTCTGGAGTCTCAATGTCCCGCCCCGCCGTGGCCCCGGTCGCAGACCGTGTGCACGCGCGCCGCTGGGTCGTCCTGGCGATCCTCTCCGGCAGCCTGCTGCTGATCGCCATGGACACCACGATCCTCAACGTCGCCTTCCCCTCACTGGTCGCCGATCTTCAGCCCGGCGCCGTGGAGCAGTTGTGGATCATTGATGTGTACGCCCTCGCTCTGTCGGGACTGTTGGTGACCGCAGGCGCGCTGGGCGACCGGTGGGGCCACAAGCGGCTCCTGCTGGTCGGCTTCGCGCTGTTCGCCGCGGCCTCGCTGGGCGCGGTGGCCGCCACTGAGGCATGGCACGTGATCGTCGCCCGCGCACTGCTCGGTGTCGGGGGTGCCGCGATCATGCCGACCACGCTGTCGATCCTGCGGCACGTCTTCGCCGACGCCCGCGAGCGGGCGCTCGCGTACGCGGTGTGGGCGGCAGTCATGGGAGGCGGCATGGCGCTGGGCCCGGTCGTGGGAGGGCTCCTGGTCGAGGACTACGGCTGGCAGTCGGCCTTCCTGCTCAACATCCCCATCGCGCTCACCGTCATCGCCCTCGGCGCCTGGCTGCTGCCCGAATCGTTCGCGCCGCGCGCCGGGCGCTGGGACTGGATCGGCGTCGCCCAGTCCATCGTCGGCATGCTCGCCCTTGCCGCCGGTATCAAGCAGCTCGGCAAGAGCGGGCTCACCACGCCCCTGCCCTGGCTGATGCTGGCGATCGCCGCCTTCGTCCTGACGCTTTTCGTGCGCCGTCAGTTGCGACTGGCCCACCCTCTGCTGCATGTGCGCCTGTTCGCCAGCCGTGCCTTCAGCGTCTCGGCCACGGTCCTCTTCCTGGGCATGGTCGCGCTCGGTGCGGTGCTGTTCCTGCTCACCCAGTGGTTCCAGTACGCACAGGGGTACTCGCCCCTCCAGGCGGGGCTGCGGGTGCTGCCCGCGCCGCTGGCCCTGGTGGTCACCTCCCTGCTCGCCCCGGTTCTCATGCGCGCCCTTCCGATCCGCCATGTCGTAACGGCCGGCCTGGTCCTGATGGCTGCGGGGCTGGTCCTGCCCTGGCTGGCGCAGGACGGTGACGACCACGTCGGCTACCCCGTCATGGCGGCTGCCCTCACGTTGATCGGCTTCGGCGCCGGGCTCGCCACGACGGTGGCTTCGGTCACCCTGATGGCCGCCACTCCCAACGAGCACGTCAGCGGTGCGGCCGCGATCGAGGAGACCTGCTACGAACTCGGCGCCGCCCTCGGCGTGGCGTCCCTCGGCTCCCTGGCCGGGGCCCTGTACCGAAGCAGCCTGCCCGCCTCCGCGCCGGCCGCGGCACACAACTCGGTCGGTGAGGGAGCCCACGCCGCCCAGGAGCTCGGCGGCGCCCACGGCGCCTCGCTCCTGGACCAGGTCGCCCGCGCCTTCACCCACGGCATGACCCCGGCCTTCGCCGTCGGGGCCGCCCTGGCACTGGTCGCCGCCGCTGCGGTCTGGGCCTGGATCCCGCGAGGCATCCGGCCCACCGAGAACGCCCACTGACCGGTCCGTGACCGCCTGCACCGGCCACCGACAGGGCACGCGCCGGCTACCCGCCGCCGTCAGGTGCAGGAATTTCTGCACCTGACGGCGGCCGTCGAACAGGACCCGACATATGTGTCCTCTCCTGGAAGGTACCTCCGTCAGGGGTGGGAAAAGGACCTCAGCAATCCTTGTTCTCACCGGTCAGGGGCCGATTTCCTCGGTTCTGGTCGCCATCACCCACTGAGCAGCCCGCCTCGCGAAAGTGCGCGGTCAGGGCTCGATCGCGGCTATGACTTGATGTCGGCCACGAGCTCGTCGATGAAAGCCTCCCGCTCGGCGGGCGTCGACGGTCGTCCCTCGATGCCCGGACGGGTCTGCCACGGCAGGGGGCCGGTCTCGCGGCGGTACTCGACACCGACTGCGTCCAGACGGGCCAGATGACGGTCCAGACGGCCGCGGAACTCCTCGTACCTGCGGTCACCCGTGGTCCACAGCGCCTCGGCGACGGCGCACAGGCGGGGGAACGCGAAGTAGTCGACGGTCCGTGGTGAGTCCATGTGCTCGGTCCAGATGTTGGCCTGGCCGCCCAGGACATGCGCGCGCTCCGTCTCCGTCAGCTCGGGCGGCACCGGGTCGAATCCGTACGCCGTTTCCACCGTGACGGGCACGGCAACGGGGATCGGCTCGTCGGGGCGGTCGGACTGCCGGTAGTCGAGATACACCTGGTCGTCCGGGCAGGCGATCACCCGCAGGCCCCTGCGCGCCGCGGTGACGGCGCCGGTCATGCCGCGCCACGAGGCGACGACGGTTCCCGCCGGGACCTCGTCCTCCAGCAGGTCGTCCCAGCCGAGGAGTTGCCGCCCGCGCGAGGTGACGTGCGAGCCGAGTTGCCGCACGAACCAGGACCGCAGCTCGTTCTCGTGGCTCAGCCCGCGCTCGCGCATCAATTCCTGGCTGCGCGCGTCCTCGCTCCACTCGGTCGTGGGGCACTCGTCGCCGCCCACTCCGATGACCGGGCCGGGGAAGAGATCCATGATCTCGTCGAGGACGTCGCGGAAGAAGTCGACGGTCGACTCCTCGGTGTTGAGAACGCGGGGGTTGACGCCCCACCGCGTCCATACCTCCGACTGCCCACCGCCGACTCCGAGTTCGGGATAGGCCGCGATCGCGGCCTGGGAGTGCCCGGGCACGTCGACCTCGGGCACGACGGTGATGTGCCGCTGTGCCGCATAGCCGACGATCTCGCGGATGTCGTCCTGGGTGTAGAAGCCGCCGTGCGGCCGCCCGTCCCCGGAGGCGTCGGGGGACGCACCGAGCTGGGACTCGCGCCGCCACGCGCCGACCTCCGTGAGTTTCGGGTGGCGCAGAATCTCCACCCGCCAGCCCTGGTCGTCGGTGAGGTGCAGATGCAGTGTGTTGAGACGGTGCATGGCCATCAGGTCGAGGAAGCGCAGCACGTCGTGCTTCGGCATGAAGTGCCGTGCCACGTCCAGCATCGTGCCGCGCCAGGCGAACCGCGGCGCGTCCTCGATGCGTACGGCGGGCATCGCCCACCGCACCCCGGTCACCTCGGAGCGGCGGTGGACCTCGGCGGGCAGCGACTGGAGCAGGCTCTGGCATCCGTAGAAGGCGCCGGCCCGGTCGCCGCCTTCGACGACGACGCCGTCGGAGGTCGCACGGAGCCGGTACGCCTCCGGGCCCAGGCCCTCGCCCAGCCTCAGGTCGATCACGTGTCGCGCCTCGGACCGGAGAGGCGGAAGGGACGAGACCGGCAGGAGCGGCAGGTCCAAGCCGGTGGAGGGCCTCAGGACCGACTGCAGCCAGCGGGCCGTGGAGCACAGCTCCGGCGCGGCGGTGATCGAGGTCGAAGCGTCGAGGACGAACTCGCCGTTGTCGATGTGCACTGATACGGGGCGAGGGAGGAGCATCGAGCGAGTCATCCTTTCACTGCTCCGGCCGACATGCCGGAGACCAACTTGCGCTGAATGAGGAGGAAGAACACGACCACCGGGAGGGAGAAGATGACCGAACCGGCCATCTGCGCGCTGTAGTCGGTTCCGCTGGCGGGGTTGGTGAAGGATGCCAGCCACACCGGCAGGGTGTACTGGCTCCGGTCCTTCATGAACGTGTAGGCGATCAGGTAGTCGTTCCAGGCGGCGATGAACGCGAAGATGCTGGACGCGATCACGCCCGGCAGCACCAGCGGGAAGAGGATCTTCCAGAGCACTTGCCAGGTCGAGGCTCCGTCCAGGCGGGCGGCTTCCTCCACCTCGACGGGAATGGCCGCGAAGAATCCCCGCATCACCCAGATCGAGAACGGCAGTGCCAGAGCGAGGTAGGCGAGTATCAGGCCCGTGTAGGTACCCAGCAGCCCGGCCTCGTTGAAAACCAGGAAGGTGGGGATGAGCAGGGCTGTTCCCGGCAGCATCTGCGCCACGAGGATCGCGACCATGACGGTGCGTCGGCCGCGGAACCGGAACCGCGAGACCGCGGCTGCCGCGAACCTGCCGAGCACAACGGCGACGAGCACTGTTCCGCCGACCACGAGCAGGCTGTTCCACAGGTTCGTCCAGAACCCCGTCCGATTGAGCGCGACGTCGAAGTTGTGCAGGGTGGGCGAGCTCGGCCAGAACTGCGGCGTCGCCGTCATCGCCTGGGAGCGGGGCTTGAGCGCGGTGTTGACCATCCAGTAGACCGGGAACAGCCATACGAGACAGAACAGGATGGCCAGGCTGTTGCTGAGCAGCCGGCCCCGGACCGCGGTGGAGCGGGCGCCGCGTGTGCGGAGCATGGTCACAGGTCCTCCCCGGAGCGCAGCAGGCGTCGGATGTACAGAGCGGTGACGGCGAGCAGCATGATGGTCGTGACGACGGACAGCGCCGCGCCCTGGCCGACGCGGAAAGCCACGAAGGCGGTCTGGTAGGCGAAGACCCCCAGCGTGGTTGTCGCCGAGTCGGGCCCTCCGGCCGAGACGAGCCAGATCTGGTTGAAGACGTTGAAGTCCCAGATCACCGACATCAGGGTCACCAGCGTCAGTGTCGGACGGAGGAACGGAAGGGTGACCGACCACCACAGGCGCCACTCGCCGGCCCCGTCGAGCCGGGCTGCCTCCTGCAGCTCGGACGGCATCTGGCTCAGCGCCGCGTAAAGGGTGAGCGCGATGAACGGTACGGCCTGCCAGACGATGAGCAGCCAGATGGACAGATAGGCCAGGGGTGCGCTGTTGGACCAGTCGGTGTTGGTCATGTCGCCGAAGAGGCCGGTCTGGGTGAGCAGCCAGTTGACCACGCCGTATCCGGGCTGGAAGAGCCACTTCCACACGAGGGAGGAGGCGACCGTCGGCATCGCCCAGGCGAGGATGAGGACGATGGTGACGGTCATACGCATGGCCGCCCCCAGCCGGGTGAGGAGCAGGGCGACGCCGGCGCCCACGGCCATGCTTCCCGCCACCATCGCGGCGGTGAACACGACGGTCCGGGTCAGGGCGTCCCAGAATTCCGACTGCGACAGGAGGTCGGTGTACTGCCGGGTGCCGACGACGTCGAACGCGCCGGTGAACAGGGAGCGTTGGTCGTAGTCGGTGAACGACGCGTAGACGAGGAAGGCGATCGGCGCGACGGTGACGGCCAGCATCACCAGCCCGGCGGGGGTCAGCAGCCACCACGCCGCCCACGGGCCACGGTGCCGTGCGGAGGCGGTACGTGTTCCGGCACCGCCGGGGCGCCGCGGCCGGGCATCGCCCGCGCGCCCTGGCCTGGACGGTGCGAGGGCCGCCTTCGGGTTGCCGCGCACGGTCTGCTCAGTGCTGGGCATTGAGAACCTTGCCCGCTGTCTCGTCGAAGGTGTCGGCCGCCTGCTTCGCGTTCCTGGTCCCGGAGGCGATGGAGGAGAACACCTTGTCGATGTCCTTGTTTCCCTCCACTGCCGCCCAGTCGGCGGCGGCCGGGGTGGCCTTGGACCGCAGGGCCGCGTCGAAGAATCCCCGGAACAGGGGTTCGGCCTCGCTGCTGGCGGCCTTTACCGCCCCCGCGCTGTTCGGGATCCAGCCGTCGTTGCCGGCGATCCACTGCTTCTGCACGTCCGGCGCGGTGGCGATCTTCACCCATTGCAGCGCGAGGTCCGAGTTGGCGCTCTTGGCCGCGATGCCCCAGTCGGAGCCGCCGAGCATCACGGGCTGGGACTTGCCGGACCTGCCCGGGAACGGGAAGGTTCCGAGGTCGGATTCCTTGAAGTTGGGGTTGGCCTTCTTGATGAGGGCGATCGTGGCGTTGGTCGCGCTCATCGCCGATGCCTTGCCGTCCGCGAAGACCCGGGTCTGGTCGGGGTTGAGTGTATCGATGGTGCGGGTGGACGGCGCGGAGAACTCGTTCTGGAACTGCTTGTACTCGTTCAGCCCGCGCTGCGCCGCTTCGGTGCCGAGGGTCCCCTTCCAGGTGGAGCCCTGCTTCGCCGCGATGTCGCCGCCCGCGTCCCACACGAACTGCACACCGGTGTGCCAGTACCGACCCGGCAGGTAGAAGGGTGAGAAGTCGGGGGCGGGGTTGTCGGCGCGGATCTTGCGCAGGGCGCTGGTCAGTTCATCGAAGGTGGTGGGGACGGTCTTCACGCCGGCCTCGGCCCAGATCTTCTTGTTGTAGATCACCGCGCGGGCTCCGGCGAACGAGGGCACGGCGTAAAGCCGTCCGTCCACCGTCGCGGGCTCTTCGAGGCCGGCCAGCCAGGACTGGCCCTGCCTGAGATCCTTGGTGTACGGGGTGAGGTCCATCAGCCCTCCGCTGGCGGCGAAGCTCGCCACCTGCGTGTTGCCTATGTCGATGACGTCCGGCGGGGTCGACGTCGCGAGCGCGGTGGTGATCTTGGTGGTGATGCCGTCCCAGTTCTGGACCTCCACCTTCGCCTTGGCGCCGGTCTGCTCGGTGAACCGGTCGTTCATCGCCTTGAGCGTGGCGTCGGAGTAGTCGCCATCCATCACCCACACGGTCAGGGTCTTTCCCTCGCCCTTGACGACGGGGACCGCCCGGGGCTTCGAGTCGCCGCCCGAGCCCCTGCCCGCCGACCCCGAACAGGCACTCGCGCCGAGGGCCGCGGTGAGGGTGACGGCCACGAGTGCGCTGTACCGCATGCCTTTGCGTGTCATGGAAACTCCTGGAGAAAAGGGGGTCTTGGAGGAAGGGGCTCTGGGAAGAGCGGGTTCCGAGAAGAGGAAGAGGAAGAGGAAGAGGAAGAGGAAGAGGAGCGGGGCCGGCGGCAGCCGGGCAGGGCTCGTGCCTCACCACACGCCCAGCTCGCCGGCGAGGACGATGCTGGCCCCGCCGAGCAGGATCAGGTCCGAGTCGCCGGCGAACGACCGCATGGTCAGTGACGCGCTGATGGGCGCGTATGTACGTGCCCGGATCACCGCGGCCGCGGCGTCGAGGAAGGAGCCCTCGACAAGGTCCGGCGGGCCCAGCAGGGCGATCTCGTTGAGGTTGAGCACACTGCTGATCGGGGCGAGGACGGAGCCCAGCGCCCGGCCCGCGTCGGCGAGTACGGCGTCGTGTTCTGACGGGTCACGGCCGGCCAGACGCATACGCAGTTCGGCCGCGTCGATCAGTGGCTCCAGGCATCCGCGATGTCCACAGATACACGGATCGCCGTCCTCGTCGACCGTTACGTGCCCGATCTCACCGGCGGCGAACTGCTCGCCCTCGACGAGTTCACCGCCCACGATCAGGCCCGCGCCCACACCGTGCTCGATCGTGATGACCATGAGGTTCTGCGTCTTGGCGTTCCGGAAGTGCAGCACGGCCAGAGCGGCGATGTTCACGTCGTTGCCGACATAGGCCGGCACACCGAACCGTTCGGCGAGCTGTGCGGCGAGCGGCAGTTCGCTCCAGCCCAGATGGGCTGCGTGATGAATGACTCCGGCGTCGCCGACGATGCCTGGCGAGCCGACCCCGATGCCGAGTATGCGCCGCGGTGCGAGGTCCATCAGTTCGCCGACAAGCTGAAATACCAGTTCGATGGCACGTTCGCCGAGGATGTCTCCGTACCGCACGCGGGCACGCTGGACCACATCTCCGCGCAGGTTGAGGACCGCGCCGCTGAAGTACTCACTGCCCGACAGGTCCACGGTGAGAATGTGGGCGGCGTCGTCGTCGATCCGCATCACACTTGCCGGCTTGCCCAGCCGGCTGCCCTTGCGAGGACCGGTGTCGACGACGAGCCCGTCTCCCTCCAGTTCGGCGATGAGCGCGGACACCGTGGGGGCGGTGAGCCTCAGGGTCCGCGCGATCTCCGATCTGCTCATCGCGCCCTGGTGGTACAGCGTCGCCAGAACCAGCGCGCGGTTGTGGATCCTGCTGTCCAGCGTGCTCGCCTTGGTCCGCTCGGGCGGTCGCCGACGGGCGGACACCCGCGCCAGACCGCGTTCGGCACGGCGGCGGGGGTCGGTCGGCGGCAGGAACGGATCGGCCACAGAGTTCCCCTCCAGGTAAGTAAAGACCCTTTAATTAAAGGACTTTGGATATGTTGGAGGCGAGGGGACACGACGTCAAGAGGTCCGCGCGACCAAAATCCGCACCACCCATATCCGACTATCGCGTCACTGAACCAGAAATCAGACATACTAAGAGAATTCACCAGTTGAGTGTTTGAGTGAGTGCGGTTATGTTCAACCACCCTCGGGGCGCCGTGAGTTGGCGTTCGTTTCCTATGCCATTCGGAGGTGTGGTGTGTCTCGTGTGTGGGACAGATGCGCGTTGATCATGGTGACGGCGTTGACCGCGGCGACGGCTCTGGCCGCCGCCGGGCCGGCGTCGGCTTCGGCCTCGGCGTCCTCGGCGTCGGTGCCCGGACGTGACGTGACGGTGATGACGTTCAACATTCACCACGGCGCGGATCCGGACGATGTTCTGAATCTGGATCACGTCGCCCAGGCAGTACGGCAGTCGGGGGCCGATGTGATCGGCCTGCAGGAGGTGGACCGGCACTTCGCCTCGCGCAGTGAATTCGTCGATCAGGCGGAGTGGCTCGCGGAGCGACTGGACCTTCACCTGGCCTACGGAACGAACCTGGACCTGGACCCGGAGAGGCCGGGTGATCCGCGACGCCAGTACGGGACAGCGATCCTGTCGCGCTTCCCGATCGTGAACTCCCACAACACGCTCCTGCCCCGATCGGAGACGGGCGAGCAGCGGGGTCTGCTGGAGGCCGACCTCATGGTGCGAGGCAAGAAGTTCCGCTTCCTGAACACGCATCTGGAGCACACTTCGCAGGCCGAGCGACACACGCAGGTGGCGGCGATCAACACGATCGTGAACGGCGCCCGTCTTCCCACGGTGCTGGTGGGCGACCTCAACGCGACGCCGGACAGCGAGGAGATCGCCTCGGTGACCAAGCGGCTCACCGACACCTGGCCGGTGGCCGGGAAGGGTGACGGCTTCACGTACGACTCGGTGAATCCGCGGGAGCGCATCGACTACGTGTTCGCCTCGAAGGGGGTCGACGCCCGGCGGGCCCAGGTCCTGGACATGGCGATCTCCGACCACCGGCCGCTGCGGGTCGAACTCAGCATCCGGTAGCGCGGGCCCACCTCTCACCGCAGCAAATCCAAAGTTGTCGAGAGGCCGACTGAAGTCCCTGTTCAGGGATCGGTTCGAGGGTTGCCCTTGAGGACCGACTTCGAGGGCGGCCTCAAGGGCAGATTCATATACGGGCCGGCTCCGGGGGCCGAAGTCAGCCCCGCCCCCACCTCCCGGTCCCATTTCCCGGTCCCATTTCCCGGTCCCATCTCCTGACTCTCACCTGCGTCACCGAACTTCTGGAGCGATCCGCCGACGAAGCGGACCCGGCGAATGCGGTGTCAGCCGACTCGTGACCACAGTGGCGGGACCGTCCGCCGATTCAGGTGACGACATCTTCCGAGCGGCCGCCTCGCTGTGCGACGCCTCTCCATGCGAACCGAAACCCATGCCCGGCCGCCCGCTTCCGAGCGCGGCAGAGAAGCAACACAAGGAAAGCGGAGACAGATGAACATCCCCTTGCCACGCCGCTCCGAAGCCGTACGCACGGCGAGTGCGGCACTCGTCGCCGTCGCACTGGCAGCATCCACCGCACCGGCCGCCTCAGCGACGAACACCCCTCGCGACAGTGCCCGGCAGGTCCAGTACGTCGACTGCGGGACCGCGTCCGGAACGGAGAACGGCTCTCGCAGCCGGCCCTGGAGGACCCTGGACCAGGTCAACCGCCTGGATCTGAAGACCGGCAGCTCGATCCTGCTCAAGCGTGGCACCCGCTGCACCGGCACCCTCGCCCCTAACGGATCGGGCCGGGAGGGCAAGCCCATGGTGATCGGAGCGTACGGCACCGGCGCCAAGCCCGTGATCGACGGCGGCGGCAACGCCGAGACCCTGCTGCTGAAAGACACCCAGTGGGTCGAGGCGAAGGACCTGGAGATCACCAACTCGGGTGCTCCGGGCCGTAACAAGCGAGGCGTACGGGTCCAGCTCCAGGACTTCGGCACCGGCACCCACTACCGGCTGACCGGCCTCGACATCCACGACATCCGCGGCGACGACACCAAGGGCACCGAGGGCTCGGCGGGCATCCTCTTCTCCGTAACGGGTTCGAAGAAGCCGACCAGGTTCGACGACGTGGTCGTCGCCGGCAACACCGTCCGCACCGTCGACCGTGAGGGCATCTACTTCGCCTCCACCTGGAACAACCGTCCGGTGCACGGCGATCACGACCCGAACGGGCCCGCCTACCTGCCCTCCACCCGCATCGTGGTGCGCGGGAACACCCTCGAGGACCTCGGCGGCGACGGCATCGTCATCACCGCGACCGACGGAACCCTGGTCGAGCACAACCGCCTCGACGGCTTTCAGCGCCGCTCCGCCGGCTACAACGCGGGCATGTGGCCCTGGAACGCCGACAACACCGTCTTCCAGTACAACGAGGTGTCCGGCGGCGAGACCACCCGCGACGGCATGGCGTACGACGTCGACGAGGGCACCTTCGGCACCGTCTTCCAGTACAACGTCAGCCACGACAACGCGGGCGGATTCTTCCTCGTCTGCACCGCCACCGGCAAGCTCGGCAACGCGATCATCCGCTACAACATCAGCCGCAACGACCACTTCCGAGGCATAGAGACCTGCCGCGGCTCCTTCGACGACGTCCGCTTCCACAACAACACGATCTACGCCGGCGACGGCGTCAGCCAGACCGTCGTCAACGAGAACACGACCGAGAAGCACGAGATCGCGTTCGCCAACAACATCGTGGTCAAGGAAGGCGCCGGCACCGCTTCCTTCAACCTGAGGAGCGGCGGCGTCACCCTCTCCCACAACGACCTGGTGAACACGGTCGGCACGCCCGCGAACCCCGGCGGCACCACCGCCGACCCGCTGCTCTCCGACCCCACCGGCGCCCTGCCCCTGGGCCTGCGTCTGCGCTCCGGCTCCCCGGCCCTGCACGTGGGCACCCCCGTCCCGGGCTCTCCGGACCGGGACTTGTACGGAAACCCGGTCGGCAACCCGCCGAACATGGGCGCCTACCAGGGCCCCGGAACCGTGTAGCCGCTCCAGCCGACAGCCACCGCCGACACCGGCAGAGCCTCGTAACGGCTTCCGGCCGGGCAGCCTCCCGCGAGAATCGCGGTACGGCCGCCCGGCCGGTAGACCTGCAGACCGGCAACCGATCTCGATTCGTCCACCGGGCGCGGCACCGGCGCTCGATGCGGCCCGGCCGAGCGATAAGGTCTCTCCAGACTCTCCCCACGTTGAACAGCTCGGCGCAGAACAGGAGCGGCGTGTGAAGCGGCCGACCATGGCGGACATCGCACGCCGCGCCGGTGTCTCCAAGGTGGCGGTCTCTTACGCGCTCAACGACCTGCCGGGCGTCTCCGCGACCACCCGGGCATCGATCAAGAAGATCGCCGAGGAGTTGGGCTGGCGTCCCAACAGCGCCGCCCGCGCACTCACCGGCGGTCGGGCGCAGGCAGTGGGTCTTGCCGTGCGGCGCCCCGCCCGGACGCTGGGTGTCGAGCCGTTCTTCATGGAGTTCATCAGTGGGGTGGAGAGCGTCCTCGTCGAGCGCTCGTACGCGCTGATGCTGCAGATGGTCGCCTCGCAGGAGAGCGAGATCGAACTGTGCCGGCGCTGGTGGGGTGAACGGCGGGTCGACGGCGTGCTCCTGATGGACCTGCAGACCGACGACCCCCGCCCTCCCGCCATCGAGGCGCTCGACCTGCCCGCGGTCGCCATCGGGCCGCCCCACGCGGCGGGCACACTCCCCGCGATCTGGTCCGACGACGGCGAGAGCGTCCACGAGATCGTCCGCTACCTGGCGGCACTCGGCCATCGCCGGATCGCACGTGTGGCCGGGCCCGCCGGACTGGCGCACACGGCGGTGCGGGACGCGGCCCTGGGCGCGGCCTGCCGGGAGGCCGGGATCCCCGGGGCGACCGTGATCCACACCGACTACACGGGCGACGAGGGTGCCCGCGCGGCACGGAGCCTGATGATCTCGCCCGTGCGCCCCACGGCGATCGTCTTCGACAACGACATCATGGCCGTCGCGGCGCTCTCGGTGGCCCAGGAACTGAACCTCTCCGTCCCCGCCGACCTCTCGGTCGTGGCGTGGGACGAGTCCCCGCTCACCCAGGTGGTCCGCCCCGTGCTCTCGGTGGTCACCCGTGACATTCCGGGCCACGGCGCACGCGCGGCAAGCGCACTCCTGTCCCTCGTCGCAGGTGACGAGGTGGGGAACGCCCGCGTGGGATGCGCCGGCTTCGTCCCCCGGGGCAGTACCGGCCCGCCCCCGAGCGGCGTTTCGCACCCTCGTTGAGCAGAGATCCGGCCCGGTTCGGCGTGAAATGACGGCAGTCACACCGAGTGGCGGCACTATGCCAGCCGAACCTGAACCGGTAAAGTTCACGTTCGTCGGGCGATGCCCATCTGTAACCAATACCCGTCAGGAACACACAAGTCAGGCGCATAGGCGCCCTGTTGGCGGCTGAAAGTGAACCATTCAAAGCTTCACCGGTTCATGGACGGACAGTGTGCCGATCACCGGGTCAACCGCGTCACCCCGTATACGCATCCATCAGCTGCCAGGCGATTGGAGCCCCACACCATGAAGGACGTCACCCCGCTGAACGAGGGCTGGAGCCTGCGCCACGAGGACGCGCTGCTGCCTGCCCGTGTCCCCGGCTGTGTCCACACCGATCTGCTCGCCGCCCAGGTCATACCCGATCCCTTCATCGGCCACAACGAGACCGAGATCGCCTGGGTGGGACGGCGGGCGTGGTCCTACGTGAGCGAGTTGCACCACAGCAGCGAGCACGAGCGGGCCGAGCTGGTCTTCGAGGGACTCGACACCGCCGCCGAGGTCGTCCTCGCCGGTGAAAGCCTCGGCACCACGCGCAACATGCACCGCGTCCACCGCTTCGACGTCACGGGGCGGGCCGGACGGCTCGAAGTGAGATTCGCATCGGCCTACGACGAGGCGGACCGCGTCCGCGCCCTGACCGCGGAGCGCCCGAACGCCTACCCCGAGCCCTTCCAGTACATCCGCAAGATGGCGTGCAGCTTCGGCTGGGACTGGGGTCCGACCGTCGTGACCGCCGGGATGTGGCGGCCGGTGCGCCTCGAACACTGGTCCACCGCCCGCCTCGCCGAGGTCCGCCCCCTCGTCTCGGTCGACGGTTCCACCGGCCACGTCGAACTGCGGGTACGCACGGAACGCACCGCGAACGGCACCGGCCGGCGGCTGACCCTCCGCGCCACCGTCGCCGGCACGGAGGCGGAGATCGCGTTCGAAGGCGACAGCGCGGTACTGTGCCTGAACGTGGAGAACCCCGCGCCGTGGTGGCCGCGGGGATACGGCGACCAGCCGTTGTACGACCTCGACGTGACGCTGCTCGACGAGCGAGGTGAGCGGCTCGACGCCTGGACGCGCCGCGTCGGCTTCCGCACGGTGGAAGCCGACCGCTCGGCGGATTCCCACGGCACCGGCTTCACCTTCGTCGTCAACGGCGTACGGATCTTCGCGCGCGGGGTCAACTGGATCCCCGACGACGTCCTGCCCTCCCGGGTCACGCCCGAGCGCTACCGGAAGCGACTGACCCAGGCCGCCGAGGCCAACGTCGACCTGATCCGTATCTGGGGCGGAGGCATCTACGAGGACCACGCGTTCTACGACGTGTGCGACGAGCTGGGTCTCATGGTCTGGCAGGACTTCCCGTTCGCGTGCGCCGCCTACCCGGAGGAGCAGCCACTGCGCGGAGAGGTCGAAGCAGAGGCGCGTGACAACGTTATCCGGCTGATGCCACACGCGAGTCTGGTGTTGTGGAACGGCAACAACGAGAACCTCTGGGGGTTCCGGGACTGGGACTGGGAGCAGCCGCTGGCCGGCAATTCCTGGGGCGAGGGCTACTACCTCGGCATGCTGCCCAGGATCGTCGCCGAGCTGGACCCGACGCGCCCGTACACGGCGGGCAGTCCCTGGTCCGGGTCATGGGACCACCATCCCAACGATCCCCGGCACGGTACCCACCACTCGTGGGAGGTGTGGAACCGTCAGGACTACGCCGAGTACCGGGCAGACGTGCCCCGCTTCTGCGCCGAGTTCGGCTGGCAGGCTCCCCCCGCCCTCGCGACGCTCCATCGTGCCCTGCCCGGCGAGCGGCTCGCCCCCGACTCCCCCGGCATGCTGCACCACCAGAAGGCAGAGGGCGGCAACGGCAAACTGAACCGAGGCATCGAGCGTCATTTCGGCCTGCCTGAGGGGAACTTCGACCGGTGGCACTTCCTGGCTCAGGTCGTCCAGGCGCGCGCCGTCGCCGCGGGTATCGAGCACTGGCGGGCAAGTTGGCCGGTGTGTGCAGGCACCGTTCTCTGGCAGCTCAACGACTGCTGGCCGGTCAGCTCGTGGGCCGCCATCGACGGCGACGGCCGGCTCAAGCCGCTCTACCACGAGCTGCGGCGGCTCTACGCGGACCGGCTGCTCTCCCTCGTCCCCACGGATGACGGTCCCGTACTCGCCCTCGACAATCAGTCCGGCTCCGACTGGCGCACGACGGTCCACCTGCGTCGGCTCGACGCGGAGGGAACCGTGCTGCACGAGGCGTCAGTGGAGCTGGAAGCGGGCCCGCGGACGGTCACCAGACTGACGGTGCCGAGCCCGCTGCTGCCGGAAAAGGGCTCCTTCAGGGAATTCCTGGTGGCCGATGCCGACGGACTCCGGGCGGTGTATTTCCCCGTACTCGACAAGGAGTTCGCCTACCCGGTGCCGCAGTACGACGTCCGTCTCGATCCCGAAACCGGCACCCGAACCGGAGCCGAAGCCGAAGCTGGAGCCGGGCGCGCACTTGGTGCAGTCGACATCGTCGTCACGGCACGGACGCTGGTGCGCGATCTCCTGCTCCAGCCCGACCGGCTGGGGCCCGACGCCGTGGCGGACCGCGGCTTGATCACGCTGCTCCCTGGCGAAGAGGCACGGATCTCAGTCAGCGGCTGGACCGACCCCGACGTGGCCACCGCGCGTGATGCCCTGTTCAGCGTGGGAGGGTCGGGAGGGTGATGAGCGCCCCGTCCGCCGGGCCGGGAAGCAGCCACTGGTATTTCGACAGCGCTGTCGGGTAAGCCTTTTGGAGTGATCGTAAAGTGCACCTCCGTGCTGGTCGACATCCGGAAATACGACGGCAGCCTGAGCGCGCGGTGGACTGCTGTCCGGCTGGGTGAAGACGAGCACGGGGTGTGGTTGGGCACGGCGCAGGGTGTCCCCGTCCGTTCGGCCACGGGCGGCTGGACGAGCCGGTTCGCCTACGTGACGTTGGTACCTCGCGGTGAATGGTGGACAGCCACGTTCTGCGTGGACCCGGGCCCCGAGATCTACTGCGACGTGTGCACGGCACCCGAGTGGAGCCCGAGCGGGGCCGTGCTGCGCATGGTGGACCTCGATCTCGATGTCGTGCGGCTCCATGGCGGCGAAGCCCATGTCGAGGACGAGGACGAGTTCGCCGAACATCGAGTGAGCTACGGCTATCCCGCAGGCCTCATCAGCAAGGCCCGGCAGACGTGCGAGTGGTTGATGGAAGCCGGCCTTCGCGAGGGGAACGGCGTCGAACCCTTCGCCTCGGCGTACCGCTACTGGCTCGGCCTCCTCTGACCTCCTCCGGCGGTTCGGGAGCCCCCTGGCTACGGGCTCGGGGCCGCAACGGTCTCGGACAACACCGCAGCCCTTGGGGGAGGTCGAAGCACAGGCCGAAAGGACAAGTCGAGTGGGCCGAGCCGGCTGAATGACACCATCCGGCCGACCCAGTGCCGACGGGTAGGGAACAGGGCAGGGCAGGGTCAGTTGTCGCCGACTTCTCGCGCCACGTCCTCCAGTCGGCGCCGGTGGCTCTCCCACCATGCCTGATCGCTTGATGGGAGACTGTCCTGGCTCTGCGTGTACCCGACACTTCCGTCGATGAGCTCGCGCACGATGTCGGCATGGCCGGCGTGCCGCTGGGTATCGGAGATCACGCGCACCAGGATGTGGTGCAGTGTCACCTCGCGTCGTTCGCTCGGCCACCACGGGACGTGACCGATCGCGTCAAGTGCCAGCGTCTCGATCGTGGTGTTGGAGTGCTCCCACGCCTGGTGATAGAGCCCAACTATTTCTTCGCGCGACTCGTCTGCGGTGGCCCACATGTCCGAGTTGAGTTCTGCATCCTCCGTATACCACCAGGACGGCGGCTCCTCGTTGAAGAACGGCCGCCCGAACGTGTCGCCGAAGTAACCCAGTTCCACGCCGGCGAGATGCTTGACCAGCCCCAACAGGTTCGTTCCCGTAGGGGTCAGCGGGCGACGGACGTCGTATTCCGAGAGCCCATCGAGCTTCCACAACAGGGCGTCACGCCCGTCTTGCAGGTAACGGAGCAGGTCCACTTTCGGATTCGGTTCGATCACGCCGAGCAGTCTTGCATCCAGCACTGACAACCGGGCTCCACGGCATCGTCAGCGGGCCCTGACCGGCCGCGCGGCCGGAGTGGCCTCATGGCCGCCGGAGCGGCTGGGGGTGACCGGATGGCTGGTGGCTGTGCCGTTCGGGTGTGGTCGGAGACGTACCACTGTGGTGTCGAAGGGTGGCAACGGGCCTCTGCGGGAGGCTGGCGCTCCGGAGGCAGGCAGGAGAGAACGTGTGAATGTGCGCAGCCGTCGAGGTGCCCGGGGCTCTGTGGTCGGCATCGGGGAGCGGACGGCCGGCGATGCCGGTGTTCTCGGGACCGCCCTTGCCGTGGTGCTGGCGTTCTCGCTTGCGCAGGGGTCATGGGAGTGGTTCTCCACCTATCTCGGCGTGACGTTGCTCGCGGTGGTCCTGTCGTTCGGCCATGTGCCGGTGTGGACGCCGGATCGACGGGCCGCCCACGGATGGAGCCTGGCCGCCTTCTCGCTGGTAGTGGGTCTGTGCGTGGCACTTGCGCTGGCGCCCGCACTGCAGCGCTGGGACTGGCTGTTCCCGATGCCGGGCATCCGGCACGGGTGCGTGGAGTCCGGCCGGTACGAGAGCCTGCGAACGCGGGCCGCTCCGGGGAACCTGGCCGGTCATGATGCCGACGCGCTGGCCCATGCTCAGCGGATGCGGAGCCGCCAGGCCATTGCCGACAGTCTCGCTGCGACGACGACACGTTGGGTGCCGGTGTACGCGTTGGGAACGGCTCTGCTGGTGGGTGCGGGTTCGTGGTCATGGGAGCGGGCGCGGGCCCGGAGGGCAACAAACTGATCCAGGGGCCCCGACGGCCATGATTGGTGAGCGCCGTGTCCGACAGATGGTTCCACGGCCGGGTCACTGACGGCACGGCTCGTGTCAGGATGCTCGGCATGTCTGGTCGTGCACAGAGCTTCGGAGCAATGGCAGAAGCCTACGAACGGTTCCGTCCGGGCTATGCCCTGGAGCTTTTCGACATGGTGATGGCGTACGCGGGTCATCCGGTCCGGACCGCCCTCGGGATCGGCGCCGGGACGGGCAAGGCGACCCGCCTGTTCGCTCGGCAGGGGGTCACGGTCACAGCGACCGACCCTGACGGGGCCATGCTCGAAGAGCTTCGCAAGCACGTTCCGACAGGCGTCACGACGGTGCAGGCCGCGTTCGAGGACTTGCGGCCAGGTGAGAAGTGCGGGCTGGTCTATGCGGCAGCGGCGCTGCATTGGACGGCCTCGGAGGGCCGGTGGTCTCGCATGGCCGCCCTGCTGGAGCCGAGTGGTGTGTTCGCTTCGTTCGGCGGACCGATCCGGCTTGCTGATCCGGCGGTCGAGGCAGTTGTGCGCGCGGCGCGAGCACCGTACTTGGAGAGTGACGAGATTCCGTCACCGGACGGCACACCTGCGGAGTGCGAAATGCAGTGGCCCGGCACGGAGCTCCAGCGGTCCGAATGGTTCACCGATGTTCAACAGAAGGTGGTCGAAAGGCGCTTGACGATGAGCGCTCACGACTATGTAGGTCAACTCTCGACCATCTCTGCCTATCTCGTACTGCCAGCCTTGGAGCGAGAGCTGGTATTCAGGCAGATCATGCAGGTTCTGCCTGAGACGGTCGAGATCACCGCCGACGTCACTGTCCATCTCGCCCGTCGGTGCTACGAGCAGTAGTAGCACCTCGGAAAACGGACGGCTCTCTCTGCGGACAGTCGTTCTGCGTACGGCCGTCTGCTCATTCCCACCGGTCTGCTGCCGGGTCTGCAACGAGTGGCGGGCCATCGCGTGATCACGAAATAGTCGGACTGAAGTACTTGAGAGTGTGTTTTCAGTAGCCTGAAGCGATGTCAGAGGATCCAACGCCCCGTTCCGTGCCGGACCCGGCCGCGGCCGTCCGCCGGAGAATCGTCCTCTTCCGGGAGTCGGGGGATCCTCGGCACCTGACCGATCCGGAGGCCGAGGACGAGCACGCGGCGGCCGTGGCCGCCACGGTCCGCGGCGGCCGTGCCGGGAAGCCGGAGCTCGACGTGACGGCGGCGGCGGAGTCGGCCCTGTTCCGCTTCTGGCGAGGCGTGGCGTCCGGTACCACCGCCGGGCAGGTCGAAGCCGACAACGCCATCGGGTTCTTCCTCGGGCTGCGGCAGACCGCGCCGGAACTGGTCCCCGCCGAGGTGGCGGAAATGGTCGGGATCCTCGCGACGGACGGAAGCCGTCGCCTGCGCTGGGCGGTCGAGTCCGCCGACAGGTTGCTTTCCCTCTCGGACGGCACCGACCTCAGTCCCCTTGACCTGGCGATCGATCGCATCGTGTGGGCTCTTCGCACGGCGCCCGAGGACCCCGCGGGCCGGATCCTCGCCCTCGGGCGTCTGGGACAGGCGTACCACGAGCGTCATCGGGCCTCCAGGGACGTGGCGGACGCGCGGAACGTCGTGGCGGCTCGTCGGGAGGCCGTCGGCCTCTCGTCGCCTGGAAGGGACCGGGCACGCAGGCTGTCGCTGCTGGCCGATTCGCTGCTGGTCGTACACGAACGGACCGGCGAGAGGGCATGCCTCGAGGAGGCCATTCGGGCACTGGAGGATTCGGTCGCCGGCACACCGCCCGGCGACCAGTTCCTCTGGCTGCGGTATCAGCGGCTCGGGCGCTCGCACCGGCATCTGGCCGAGGCAACGGACTCCATCGCCGACTTCGACTCGGCCGTGCGGTGGGGACGGCTCGCCTGCGTCACGGCCGACAGTTCCGACACGGACTACGGGTCCGCTCTGGCGGCGCTCGACAAGAGCCTCCGTGCCCGGCACGCGAAGTCCCGGGATCGGGCCGATCTCGACGAAGCGGTCGCCCTGTGGCGGACGACGCTCGACAGCATTCCGGGGGACGACGCCCGGAGAGCCGACTTCCTCGTGGATCTCGGCGACGCCCTGCACCGTCGGTTCGACAGCGCGGGCGACCCGGCCGATCTGGAGGAGAGCGTCCGTACGTGCGAGGCCGCGGTCCGCGAGGCGCCGGAAGGCAGCGCCTCGTGGGTCCGGGCCCTGTCCGATCTCTGCTATCGGCTGCGCCGCAGGTTCGAACACGGTGGGGACGTCGCCGATCTGTGGGAGTCGGTCCGTGTCGGGCGTCTCTCGGTCGCGTCGACCTCCCTGGGCGAAGGCGAGGACGGGATCATCACGTACTCGAACCTCCTGAACGCGGCCGTCGCCTGTTACGACAGCGGGCGCGAACTGCCGTATCTGGACGAGGCGATCGAACTCTGGGCGGCCGTCCTCACTGCGACGCCGCCCGACCATGCGGAGCGGGGTCTGCGGCTCGTGGGCAGGCTGGATGCCCTTGAGAGGCGCTTCGAGCACACCGGGGAACGGGCCGACCTGGACCGGGTGTTCGGTGCCGCCCGTGCGTGCCTCGCCGCAGCGCGTCCCGAGTTCGGGCAGATGGCCGGGACGCTGTTGCGGGTCGCCGTACGTCTCGACACCCGGGCCGACGAGGCCGATCGCTCGGTCAACATCGGGCTCGAACTCGACAACGTCCGGTTCTCCATGCGGTCGCGCAGCACGACCGAACTCGACGCCATGGACACCCTCGTCGACCTGGCCAGAGCGCTCGTACCGAGCACCGAGGCCGATGAAGCCGACCGCGCGATCCGTCGGGGTTGCCTCGCGATGGCGCTCGCCACCCGGTTCCGGGTCACGGGCTCCGCGGCGGACGGCGCCGAGTCCATCGATGTGCTGAGGGAAATGGTCGCCGCCGCGGAACCGGACGATCCGCAGTACAGCACCTACCTGTCGAACCTCGGGGACACTCTGGTCAGCAGGTTCCTGAGGGACGGCGACGCGACCGACCTCGATGCCGCGATCGAGGCCCATGAGCAGGCGTTCCGTACCGTGCTCCCCACCGCCCCGGACCGGGCGGACCATCTGCCGAGGCTGGCCCTCGCTCTTCGGCTCCGCTACGACGACCGCCGGAACCCGGACGACCTGGAGCACGTCGTCGCCGTCATCCGCGACGCGGTGTCCGAGGGGCATCCGGCACCGGATTGCAGGCCGGCGAGTCTGAGCGAGCTGGCCAAGGTCCTTGAATGGCGGTTCCACCACACGATGGACCCGGCCGACCTGGACGCGGCGGTGGCCGCCGGGCGGGAGGCGGCGGATCTCGACGCCGCGAACGAGGACCGGTCCGTCTCCGTGCTCTCCCGCCTCGCGTCGGCACTGTTCGCCCGCTACGAGAAGACCGGCAATGCTCCCGACCTCGACGAGGCGATCTCGACCCTGGGGACGGCCCTCGCGGAAATGCCCGACGGCGACCGCGGACGCCCGTCCGTACTCCACAACCACGCCGTCTTCGTCCAGGCCAGGGCCATACTCACCGGGTCCTCGGCAGACTTCGACCGGTCCGTGATCGAGCTGCGCGAAGTGACGGGTGCGCGATCGTCCGGTGCCTCTTCGCGCGCCCGCGACTTCTACAGTCTGGGGATGGCGCTGCGGGTCCGGCACGCTCACCTCGGCGACGACCTGGACATGCATGCGGCGGTGGAAGCACTCCGGGCCGCGCTCCGGTATGCGGCCGGGGATCCGGTAACGCGGTCGATCGCCGCCGTCGGACTGGCGAACGCGCTCACTCAGGTCTTCCACCGGACCGGCGACCGCTCTGTCCTGAACGAGGCGATCACCTTGGCCGTCGAGGCGGAGCGGGAGTTCCCGGAGCACGGGGACTTCGTCAGCAGGCCGCTCTCCACCCTCTCCTGGCTCCTGCGCATGCGAGTCGATCTCGCCGGTGATCCCGACCCCGCGGATGTCGCGGAGATGCTGCGGGTCAGCAAACGGATGATCGACGCGGTTCACCCCGGCTCCTCGGATTACGGCCTTTTCCTCCGGAACCGCGCCGTGGCACTGACGACGGCCGCGCGGGCCCGGCGAGATGTGACCTTGCTGGATCAGGCGGTCGCCACCGCGAGGCGAGCCGTCGAGGTCACGGGGGCGGGAGACGCCCGCCGGGGTGAATGGCTGTGGTCACTGGGGCGCATCCTGGAGCAGCGCCACAGCGTCACCGGGAAGCGCGCCGATCTGGAGGCCACCCTTTCGTGCTGGCGCGAGGCCGCCCGGGATCCGTACGGCGACCCGGACATGGCCATGCAGTGCGCGGTCCACGCCGCCCGGCTCGCGGCGCAGGAGGGCGACGTCGACGGAGCGGTCGTGGACTACGGGCTCGCGGTCCGGCGTCTGCCCACCGTCGCCTGGCACGGGATGCGGACCGGGGTGCGCAGCGAGACCCTGCGCAGGTGGTCGGGGCTCGCCTCCGAGGCCGCGGGGGCCGCCATAGCCGCCGGGCAGCTTTCGACCGCGGTCAAAATGCTCGAACAGAGCAGGTCGGTCATCTGGACTCAGGCACTGCACCTCCGCAGTGACCTCAGCGATCTGGCCGGCTCTCACCCCGAGCTGGCCACGCGGCTCACGACGCTGCGGACCCGGCTCGACACATTCGCGCCCGCGGGCGAGCGCTTCCCGGTCGGCGAGCTCACCTCCATCGGTGAGTTCTCCCCCGTCGGCGAGCTCTCTCCGGCAGGCGAGCGGCACCAGTTGATCGGTCCGGCCGGCGGGGTCCGCAGCGGGGTCCGAGGGACGGAGTTCTCCACGGAGGCCGGCGAGCGCCGCCGGGATCTGGCCCGGGAGTGGGACGAGACTGTCGAGCGGGTCCGCCAGGTCGAAGGGTTCGAGCATTTCCTCGGGCCTACGCCGTACGCCGAGCTGAAGAACGCGGCCACGGACGGTCCGGTGGTCGTCGTGAATGTCAGCCGCTACGGATGTCATGCGCTGATCGTCCGTCATGACACGCCTGCGCCCGAGGTAGTGGCACTCCCCTCGGTCTCGATCCGCGATGTGTCCGGCAAGGTCTCGGACCTGCTGTCCGCCACCGGGGCCCAGGCCGACCCGAGCGTGTCGTTCCTGGCTCGCGAGCGGGCCCGGCACACCAGCCACGACGTCCTCGGCTGGCTGTGGGACAGCATCGTGGGGCCGATCCTGGCTCGGCTCGGGCACGACGCTCGTCCGCGTTCCGGTCGGACGGGCGCTGCGCCGCCGCGCTTGTGGTGGTGTCCGGTGGGGTTGCTCAGCATGCTGCCGCTGCACGCCGCTGGTCACCATCCCCGCCACCGGTCGGCAACGGGCTCCGGCGGTGCGTGGACCGCCGACCTGGTGGTCTCCTCCTACACGCCGACGCTGGCCGCGCTGTCCCGGAGCCGGGTCCGGCGCTCGGAGCCGGCGGTGCGGCGGCACCTGGCGATCGCGTTGCCGGAGACCCCCGGGCTGGCCACGTTGCCGGCGGTCGCCGACGAGCTGGCCGGCCTGCGTCGGTACGCGGCGAACGCGACCGAGGTGGTGAGCCTGGTCGGGACGGCCGCGACCCGGCGGGCCGTCCTCGACGAGCTCCCGCACTGCGACCGGATTCACTTCGCCTGCCACGCGGCCCAGGACCCCTCCGATCCTGCGGCGAGCGCCTTCAGTCTCGGCGACGGTCCGTTGTCGATCGCGGACATCGCGGACCTGGACCTCGCCCACGCCGAGTTGGCGTACCTGTCGGCATGCCAGACCGCCACGGGCGTACCCGACCTCGCGGACGAGGCGATCCACCTCGCGGCGGCGATGCAGCTGACCGGGTTCCGGCACATCGTCGCTACCAGCTGGCCGGTGGGTGATGCCTCGGCCGCGGTCGTGTCGGACCACTTCTACCGGGAATTGACTTCGACCGACAGCGGTACGGAGCCCGCTGTCGCGCTCCACCGAGCCGTTCGCGCACTGCGCGACAGCGATCCCACCGAACCCGTGAAGTGGGCGTCGTACGCCCACTTCGGATCGTGACCCATTCCGCACGCGAGATTCGCGGTTCCGTCCGCAGAGGTGACCATGCCCCATCAGCCCCAGTCTCCGATCCCCTATGAACAGACCTCGGACTACCACTGGACGGAGGTCGCCTTCGAGTTGCTGGAGTCGGGTGCCCTCGCAGCGGTGGTGATGACGAGTGACAACGTCTCCTCGGCCGTTGTCGAGGGTGCCTGCCCGCGCTGTGTGCACCACTTCACCGACCGGCGTCCGCTGACGGCGGTCACCAGCGGGATCGGCGGAAGCCGTACGGGAGTCCAGGGAACCGGCGGCACGGGTCTGGTGGAGCCTGCTCGCACGTACGGTTACGGCGCCCCGGTCGTGCTGGACGTCACCTGCTCGTGCGGTGCCGCGCATCCGGCCGGGGCATCCGGGACCGCAGAACCGAACGCCGTGGGCGGCTGCGGTGTCAGCTTCCGTATCGAGCTCACCGCCGACCCCGCTCCGGCCTCGACCGGCGGACAGCCATGACCGGGATGCCGCTGAGGCCCCGCAAGCCGGAGCGCCCGCCGACGCCCACGGATCTGACCGAGCGCGACCGCTTCGCCGCGCTGGCCGAAGCCTCGCTGCCCGCGGTGCGCGCCAACGCGGAGGCCTGGCGCAACGGCCTCGCCGCCTTCGTCACGCTGGTCACCGCCGGAGCCGTGCTCAAGGGCCGTGATACGACGGCTCAGCTCACCACCGACTGGCGCATCGCGGTCACCCTCCTCATCGGCGGCGGCATCGCCCTGTCCCTGGCGGGACTGTGGCAGGCCCTCGCGGCGCAGGCCGGCACCCGAGAGGGCATGGTGACCCTGGCGGACATCCACCGTCGCCACGCATCGGTCGCGGCCTACCAGATCGCCCTGGCCGACGCCGCAGCGGCCCGGCTGAGGCGGGGCCGGACCATCGTCGCCGCAGCGCTGGTGTGCTTCCTCCTGGGCATCACCGCGACCTGGTGGGCCCCGGAAGCGGGCTCGGACCCGGCCGCGTACGTGACGGTCAAGCATGACGGGACATCCACGTGCGGGAAGCTGAAGAGCGCTGACGGCGGAAACGTGCGGATTCAAGTGGGCGGAACGGTGAAAGCCGTCGTCGTGCCGATGGAGAGAGTCACCAATCTGCTTGTCGTGGCGCGCTGTTACTGAGGTTTTCGGGTTGTCGTCGTGGAGTGACGGTTCATGATCCCTGCGGTATGCCTGTGGGATGAGGTATCCGGAGGGTGGGGGCCTGACCGCTGAGCGTCGGGCGTTTCGTGAACGGCTGGTCCTGGCAGGCACCAGCCCGCAGAGCAGTCGAGCGTGACGAGCACGCGGTGGAGCTGTGGAAGAAGGAGGTGTGGCCGCGGGTAAAAGCCTCGCGGCAACACCCACCTGGCCGCCGGGCTGAAGCGGTATGAGGCCGAGCACGACTGGCTCACCACCTTCCGCCTCCCGCCCTATGCGCCTGACCTGAACCCCGTCGAGGCCATCTGGTCACTCGTGCGCAGAGCGATGGCCAACACCGCCTTTGACGCCCCTGACGACCTCGACCGTGTCCTCCGCCGCGAGTTACGCAGGATCCAGCTCCGGCCCCACCTGACCAACGGCTGCCTCACCGCCACCGGTCTGACCCTCGTACCACCGACTCCACCCTGAAAACCTCAGTAGCCGAGCGCGTGTCCGTGGATCTCGGCTGCCCGTGCTCAGGCTGCCGAGGCGTCGTACGGGGAGTGGGGCGAGCGCCGCCGGTGTGGATAATAACGAGGGGTGCGAGCGATACGGCCCTCGTCCGCATCACCGGTGCCGAGCCGCTGGGCAATCCTCGCGGGTGACGGCCGGTGCGAGGAATGCGGCGCCGGCCGTTTCTGCCAGAATCACCACATGGCTGAACACGACACGGATCACGGCTACCTGCTGGACAACCAGCAATCGGAGGCAGGAATCCGCTTCGGCGCCCTCAGCGAGTTGTTCGATCCGGTGACGTTCCGGCATGTCGACCAGCTCGGGATCGCCGCCGGCATGCGGTGCTGGGAGGTCGGCGCCGGCTCTCCGTCCGTGCCCCTCGGACTGGCCGAGCGGGTCGGCCCGACGGGTGCGGTGATCGCCACCGACATCGACGTGTCGTGGACCCACGACATCAGCAGTGGCGCGATCGAGGTGCTGCGGCACGACGTGGCGGTCGACCCGCCGCCGCCCGGCGGCTTCGACCTCGTCCACGCCCGGCTCGTCCTGGTACACGTCACCGACCGCGCCGAGGCACTGCGCCGGATGGTCCAGGCGCTGCGACCCGGCGGTCGGCTGCTTCTGGAGGATGCCGATCCGGGGTTGCAGCCGCTGTTGTGTCCGGACGAGTCCGGTCCGGAACAGCGGCTCGCGAACCGGCTGCGATCCGGCTTCCGCAGTTTGATGGCGGCACGAGGCGCGGACCTGTCGTACGGCCGGACCCTCCCCCGGCTGCTGCGTGAGGCCGGTCTCGAAGACGTACGGGCCGACGCCTACTTCCCGATCACCTCGCCGGCCTGCTCCGTTCTCGAGGCTGCGACCGTGCGGCAGATCCGCGGCCGTCTGGTGGCGGAAGGGCTTGCCACCGACGACGAGATCGACCGCCACCTGGCGAATGTCGCCACCGGACGCCTCGATCTCGCGACCGCCCCTATGATCTCGGCGTGGGGGCGCCGTCCGTGATCCCACTCGATCGCAAGGGCGAGCAGTTCAGGTGCCTGCAGCCGTTCGTCCTGATCAACGCGATATCGCGCGGTGCCCGGACGAGCCGACTCTCGCCGACGGGATCACGAAGAAGGCCAGTGCCGCAAGGGCCGCCACACTCGCCGCGAGGGCCAAAGCACCTTGAAGGGACCAGGTCGCGACCGGCCCGGCCACCGAAGCCCCCAGGGCGAATCCGGTGATCTTCAAGCTGGCTCCGGTGGTGAAGACCTGGCCACGCAGGTGGTCCGGAGCTTCCCGGTGGCGGATCGCGAACAAGGCGGCGAGTTGGGGGCCTTCACCGATCCCGAGCATCAGTACGGCCACGATCACCGGCGCTGGTTGCTCCGCCGTGGCCAGGGCCAACCCGGCAGCCTGGACCAGGGCACTGGCCCAGATGACCGTATCGGGGGCGAGTGAGCGCGGAAACCTCGCGAGTACGGCGTTTGCGACCAGGGCGGAGACCGCCGCGCAGGAGAGCAGCATCGCGCCGCGACCGGCTCCGCCCAGGACACGCTCGCCGAGGAGCATCATGCAGGCCGTCAGCATGCCTTGCGCAACGCAGGAGACGACCGAGGTGAGGGTCGCCCGGGCCAGCGGCGGTTTCCTCATGACGACCCGGATTCCGGCAGCGAGGTCGCTGATCACCGAACTCGTCCGGCTGTCTCGCCCCCGACCGTGACGGGCCGGAAGCATCCAGGCGCCGGGCAGCGTCAAACCGATGAGCCCTGCGGAGACCACCACGGCCGTCGGCGCCCCCAGCACCTCCGCCAGGCCGCCCGCGAGAGCCGGACCGGCCAGACTCGCCGCACTGAACATCATGGCATCGAGCGCGTTCGCACGGGGCAGCCCGTCAACCGGTACCACGCGAGGGAGCTGGGCCGTCCATCCGCCCGACAGGGCCGGCCCCAGCAGCCCCGCCAGAACCGCGATCAGGAGGGTGACAGTGAACGGCAAACGGCCGAGCCCCACGAGGATCGCTCCCAGGCCGGCCGCGTACAGGCCGAGGGCTCCGGCCAGCAGGCGGCCCGGTCGTTCCGCTCTGTCGAGGAGCGCCCCGATCAGCGGCCCTCCTACGACGGCGGAGATCGTGATGCCTGCGAGCAGCGACGACGCGTCGGTGGTGGATCCGGCCGACGCGAACCCGGCCAGCATCAGCGCCGGTCCTGACATCTCGTCCCCGGCACGAGCCGCCGCTGCTCCGACGAGGTAGAGGCGGAGCGAGTAACGCGATTTCATGAACAACACGTTACGGAGGTAACTCAAAACCTAACAAGATGCGTTACATTGCCCAAGTGTCTTCCCACATCGACGACTGGTCCACCCGGCACTCCGTACTGGCCGTGGCTCGGCGGACCGCAGCCCTGATCAACGTTCTCGATGCCGAGCTCCCCGACCCGAGCGAAGTCGCCGATGTGCTCCGCTCGTACGGCGAGACAGGCGACATCGCGCTCACCACCCACGATGTCGCCGCGATGCGTGCGGCTGCCGCCGTATTGCGGGAAGTCTTCAGCGCAGAGACCGCCGACGGAGCGGCCGCCCACCTCAATCGGCTCCTGGAGGAACACACCGGACCTCTCCGCCTCACATCGCACGGCGGCAGCTCCCCCTGGCACCCCCATCTCGACAGCGACGACGATGCTCCCTGGGACGAATGGCTCCTCGCCTCGTCCTGCATGGCCCTGGCTGTTCTCGTCTGGGACCGCCAACGTCCACCCGGCAGGATCTGCGCATCGTCCAGCTGCCGGAACGTTTTCGTCACGCAAGGCAGCGGCCCGGAACGCCGCTACTGCTCCCGCCGGTGCGCCACCCGTGAACGGGTCTCAGCCCACCGACGCTCCCGCTCCGGCGAGCAGTCGGGCGAGACCGAGTAGGCAAGACATCGCTTCTCTTCGTGGCTACGCGCGGCGCGTCCCAATAACCACTGAACTACCTGGTGTTGTCAGCACCTCGGTGGCTTCCAGATCCGGATGAGCGAGGTAGAACAGGCGAAGTTCATCCACTTCGCCCTCGAAACGAGGCGGCCAGTGGGGCGAGGGGGTGAAGTCGTCCAGGATGAGGAGGCCACCAGGAGCGAGCTGATCGACGACCCGCTGCGGATCATCACGCTTGCCCCCGCCGTCGCAGAAGAAGACGTCAAAGGGGGCGTGCTGCTCAAGCAGCCGCCAATCCCCCATGAGGACGCTGACGCGCGGGTCGTCCGCGAAGACGGCGGCCGCACGGCGGGCCAGGTCCTCATCACGCTCCACGGTGACCAGGCGCGCACCAGCGCCAAGGCCACTGTGCAGCCAGGCAGTACCCACTCCGGATCCGGTGCCGCTCTCCGCGATGACTCCGTCGGGTTTCGCAGCAGCGGCCAGTCCGAGGAGCCTGCCCACTTCAGGGATGCAACTCTTCTTGAAGCCTGCCTCGGAGGCGATACGTTCTGCAGCCACCACACGAGGCGGCACGGCACGTTCTGCCATGATCACATCCCTTGCTCAGAGTGAAGCATGACAATATCCGCCGCCGAAGATCTCCACACAGTGTTGCTCGTCATCGGGCGGGATGGAATTCGCTCGCGCTCGGGCGAGTCCTCTGATGTGGTGGTCGGCACTCGGTACTTGGAGCGTGAGGAGCGGCTTATGGCGGGCGACGGTTGTGTCTTCTGCGCGATAGTGCCCGGTCAGGCGGATGCCAGCATCGTTCACGAAGACGAGTCGGTGGTCGCCTTCATGGATCTCCGGCCCGTAAACCCTGGTCACTTGTTGGTCGTTCCCAGGACGCACGCGGTGGGGCTGGAGGATCTTCAGGAGAACGTCGGCGTCCAGGTCTGGAAGGTGGCTCACCGGCTCGGGCGGGCGCTGCGTCGGTCAGGTCTGCGGTGTGAGGGCGTCAACCTGCTTCTCGCGGACGGCGAAGCCGCTTTCCAGGAGGTTTTCCATGTACACCTTCACGTCATCCCCCGCTTCGCCGGCGATCCGTTTCGCATCGACTCCGACTGGCATGTTCATCAGCGTGAGCAGCTCGACGAGACATCGGCTGCTGTCCGCAACGGTCTGGCCGCACTCGGCACCTCGCTGCGTTGAAGTCGCCACCGCCCTGGCCAGGTCGGTAACCGGAGGAATCCCGGCTGTTGTGCCCGCGCCTGCCGTGCCTGCCATGGCTCGACGAGGACCACCGCCCCAGCCATCCGTTCATCGCCCACCGCTCACCAATCCCTGGCGGCTATCAACTCCTCCACGTCCGCGTCCGGGAATCCGTAGGCCGACGCCACGAACCAGAAGTCCTCGGCCATCTCCTCACGCGCGACGGTCTCGATCGCACTGCCCGCCGCCTCGAACTCGGCCTCCAGCAGATTGAACTGCTCTGTCGCCGCCTCCGTGAGCACATACAGGGCCTGGAGATCCACCGGCCGCTCTGCCTCGATCCGCTCGCACAGGTTCAGCAGAATCGCCGCGCCCTTGTCGAGGACGTGATCCGGAAAGTAGTCGTCCGCGTACAGCGGCCGCAGAAAGGCGCGTTCAGTCACCTGCTGGTTTGTGATCGGCATGGTGCCCCATCTCCTCGAAGAGCCAACATGCCGATCATGCACCACACCACTGACAAGCTCGGCGCGACCGCGGAACCAGCAAGTTCGCAACAGCTCCTCATGAGCGCCCGCTGCGCCTATCTCCCTTCGGTGGCATGCTCCTTCAGGAAGGCGCCTGCGTGGGCGGCAGCCTCCTCCTTCGTTGCACAGTGCGAGGTACTGTCGGCCTCGCCGGCTGCGCCATCGGCTCCCCGTCCGGCCCACGTCCAGCCACCCGATGACGGATCCCGGGAGACTTCGGCGCTGCCACCGCACAGTTCGATGAAGCTCGTCTCCGCTGCCGCGGAGGCCGGCCTTTCGACCGCTTCGGGCCATTTCTTGCGGGCACCCTGCCGGGTGATGCCCCAAGCAGCACCCAACTGCTCGTAGCTCGCACCGTAGGAGCCCGCGGTTCTTGCCGCGATTGCCGTCAATCGCTTGACCTCCGCGTCCACCACCTTCCAGGCGGTGAGGATCGAGAGCGTGACGTCGACGGGGTCGGCATCCCACATGCGTTCTTCAGGAAGTCCGGTCGCACGCGCACGCATCGCCGAGGCGAGTGGGTTGAGGGCGTCGAGAAGAGCCTTGTCGAGGGCTGCCTCTTCCGCGGTAGTGATCTCAAGCGGCATCATGTCGACAACTTTAGTTACCAGAAAGGAGAAACGCAACTTAAGTTAACGAGTCGAGGGCCCGTCGCCCTCGGCGTTGCTTCGCACTACACGTATATGCATGAAGCACTTATGGATAAGCGGGTTGTGGAACTGGATTCCGAGGTCTCGGCCGAGACGCTGATGATCGCCGTGGAGCGGATGGTCCGCCACGTGCGCCAGAGCGCCGTCGCCGGAGGTCTGAGCACCGCGGCCTCCTCCGCTCCGGGGCGTCTGGGCCGTGAGGGACCGCACCGTCTGACCGAGCTCGCCCGCGCCGAAGGTGCCTCCCAGCCGAACATGACCCAGCTGATCAACCGGATGGAACGCGCCGGTCTCGTACGCCGGGTCGCCGACCCCCACGACGGCCGGGCGGTGCTGGTGGAAGCCACGGACACCGGCCTGGAGGTCTTCCGGCAGCGTCGAGCGGAGCGCGCGGACGCCCTCCGGCTGCTCATCGAGGAGCTGAGCGAGCCGGAGCAGCGAGCGGTGCGAGTCGCGCTGCCCGCCCTGGCCCGCGCCATCCAGGACCGTCAGGCCGGTCAGGACCGTTCCTGACCGGCCCCTTGGCCGGTGCACAGAACCTGTTCGCTCTCCCCCGTCGCCTCTTCTCAATGCTTGGAGAGAAACGCACATGAGTGCACCGAATGGAAAGGCCGCCAGCCCGTTCCGGCAGCCCAAGGCCGTCTGGGCCGTGGCGTTCGCCTGCGTGATCTCGTTCATGGGCATCGGCCTGGTCGACCCGATCCTGCCGGCTCTCGGCAAGAGCCTGCACGCCTCGCCCAGCCAGGTGTCCCTGCTGTTCAGCAGCTATCTGATCGTCACCGCCGTGGCCATGCTGTTCGTCGGCTGGGTCTCCAGCCACCTCGGCGCCAAACGCACACTCGTCATGGGCCTGGCGGTCATCGTCGTCTTCGCCGCCCTGGCCGGCGCCACCAATTCCATCAATGGCATCGTCGGTTTCCGCGCCGGCTGGGGCCTGGGCAACGCGCTGTTCATCGCGACCTCCCTCGCCGTCATCGTCGCCTCCGCCAGCGGCGGGTTCGGCGGCGCGATCATCCTGTACGAGACCGCGCTCGGCCTCGGCATCGCCGTCGGACCGCTGCTGGGCGGCGAGTTGGGCGGCATCAGCTGGCGCGGCCCGTTCTTCGGCGTCGCCGTCCTGATGGCCGTCGCACTGATCGCGACGCTCGCCTTCGTACCCTCGCTGCCCAAGCCGAGGCGCGTCGTCTCACCGATCGCACCGCTCAAGGCTCTGCGCCACCGCGGACTGCTGACCATGGGCATCATGGCGCTGCTGTACAACTGGGGCTTCTTCACCATGCTGGGCTACGCCCCGTACCCCATGGAGCTGAGCGCCCATGAGCTCGGCCTGGTCTTCACCGGCTGGGGTCTCCTGGTGGCCTCGTTCAGTGTCTTCGTCGCCCCGAGGCTTCAGGCCCGGTACGGCACCGCCCCCGTGCTCTACGCCAACCTGCTGGGCCTCGGCGTCGTGATGGCGGTCATCGCGGCCGGCGTCAGCACGCCCACCGTGGTGATCGTGGCCGTCATCGTCAGCGGCGCCTTCATCGGCATCAACAACACCCTAACCACCCAGGCTGTCATGCTCGTCTCCCCCGTCGAGCGCCCTGTCGCCTCCTCCGCCTACGGCTTCCTGCGATTCATCGGCGGTGGTCTGGCCCCGTTCGTCGCCGACAAGCTCGCCGACGCCACCGACCTGAGCGTCCCCTTCTATCTCGGCGCCGCCACCTTCCTCCTCGCCATCCCCGTTCTGGCCAGCGGCCACGGCCTGCTGCGCAAGGCCGAAGCGCAGACCGGCGGCAGTGAACCCGTCGCGCCGTCGCTCACCCCCGTCGGCAGCCCGGCCGCCGCAACGGGCGCGCCTCCCGTCATCGTCGCCGTGGGCGCCCATGAACGGGCCTCCGCCATAGTGGACGCGGCGGCCCGGGTTGCTCGCGACACCGGTAGCCCGCTGGAGGTCGTCCATGTCCAGCAGACCGCCGTGATCGAGGAACAGGCTGTCGACACCGAGACCGCCGACCAGGCGCGCGCCGCCGTCACCGCCCATCTCGACCGGCTGAACGTCCACGGCATCGCCGCCACCGGCCAGATCCTCACCAGCGCCGGCGACCACGCCGCCGCGGGCCGCGCCCTCGCCCGGCATGCCATGGACGTGAACGCCCGCACCGTCGCCATCGGGCTCTCGCCGCGTGGGCCCGTCATTCAGTTCGCCGACGGCAGTTTCACGACCGCGCTCACGCATGCCGCCACCTGCACCGTCATTCTCGTCGAACCGGACAGCACACCCCGGCCCCTGACCACGGATGCTCTGGTGGAGCTACGCAACAGCGCGGTCTGAGCCGCTGCCGCTCCACTGCCGAGATCGCGGGCTGCGGTGCACGTCCGAAGATGCCGCCGCCCGCGATGCCGGGCATCGAGATGCGTCGATAGTCACCCGCCACCCCTCCGACAGCCTGTCCCACGCGTGGCCGGCGAGTTCATGCCCCTCCCCCCTCCCTCGCGGGCTCCCGGGCTACGCCCGGTCGACGAGCAACTCCGCCAGCGAGTCGACGAATTGCGTGAGCCAGTCCAGTCCTGCCCCTTTCCGTGCCCTACGAAATCCGTGGCGCCGTCCCCAGAACGAAGCCTGGACAGCATGGAACTGGGCCCAGCGCCGCGCGCGTTCGCGATCGACCTCGGCTGCCTCGGCGAAGACGTGCAGGGTGCGGAACACTGTCTTCCGTAGGTCGCTCGCCTCGACGAGCGTCAGCGCCCGCGTCTTGAGCAGGGTCCCGCCGTCGTACGCGGGGTCTCCTGCGTACCCCTTGGGGTCGACCGCCAGCCACGGCTCTCGGTCGGCGCGCAGGATGTTGCGAGCGTGCAGGTCGCCGTGGACGAGGGTGTCCGGCTGATCACGGCCCAGCTCCTGGACGGTCGCCACGGCCGCGTCCACCACGTACCGGGGAAGTGCGTGCGTCAGTTCCTCGGCGTCCTGGCGGAGTTGGGCCTCCCAGGCATCGGCCTGTTCCCGCAGCCTCGGAAGTCCACTGGGCGCGGGGACGGCCAGCGCATGGCTGATCCGCCCTGCGACTCTCGCCACCTCGTCCTCGTCCTCGAGCTCCGCCAGGGTCGACGGCAGGGCTCGCTCCAGCAGCATCGCGAAGTGCTCGTCGTCGCGATCATGCAGCAGCACCGCGCCGCGTCCGCCCCAGGCCGCAAACGCGTCCGGTTCGTGGACGTTGCCGGGGTGGGGGAAGGACACCTTCACCACAGCCGCCCCCTCTGCCGGCCGTTGCACCGGCACGATGATCCCGACGCCCCCATGCATGACCTCGCCGTCCGGCACACATTCCCAGCACCCCAACAACTCCTCCACGATCCCCGGCAGTCCGGCGAGCCAAACCGCTCCGGGCTCGCCCTCGCGCTCGATCGTGCTTCTCGCGAACGTCTCCGGTACCTCGATCATCCCCGCACCCTACGCACCGGCCGAGAACGGAACCGGATCGGCGGGCGCCTTCTCCGTCCCGGCACGGACACCGTCGAAATCCGGTCATCTCGCGGGAGACGTGCGCGATGCCGGACGGCCCGGAGGTGGCTGCCGGCCCGTTGCCGCTGCCCAGCGTTCGGCCGCGATCATCAGGATCTCGGTGGCCGGGGCCTTGATCTGCCCGTAATCCAGCAGGTCGGGCACGCTGCGGGCCAGCCGCTGCTTGAACGCCTCCCCACTGCCGTCGGGCAGCCTCATCGGCACGCAGGTAGTCGCGGAACAGAAGAGCGTATCGGCAGTTCGGGTCGCCGTCCCGGCGCAGGTGTACGTTGCGCCTCCCCGCACCCGTCGGCGGGGCGAACACCAACTTGCGGCACTGCTCCCCGCCGGAATGCTCCACCCGGTTCCATGGCTCGGGGCGGCAACGGAAGCCGATCGCAGCAAGGAGCCCGATCTGCCGGACTTCATGGATAGCGGTGACGCGCACCTGGATGTCCACACAGTCCTTGGCCGCCAGGCCGGGTACCGCCGTGGAACCGACGTGGTCGATCGCGCGCGCCTGGCTTCCCAGGGCATTGCGCAACGTCCCTGCCAGCCGCTCGAAGTCCGCCGGCCACTGCGCCTGATATTCCAGCACGGCCACTGCGGCCACTTCATCGGAAAAAGGCATGCCTACACCCTCAACCCTCATGAACATACCGGGCGTTGAACGAACGACCGGAATCCGGCCGGTACGGTCAGTCCGTTGCTCGTGCCACCCGCCCGGATCCGCCCGCTTCCGCCCCACCCGACGCGCGTACGCTCGCTTCCGTTTCGTCCGCCGCGCGGCCTCCCGCTCCGGGTGCCCCCGCCCGCAGGCCGTCCATCACAAGGTCCAGGAGCCGTGTGGCGCGCGGCTGCCAGTCGCTGTGCGGGTCGATCTGCCAGAGCCCGGCGATGGCGAGTACGAAGTCGTCGGGGGTCACACCCAGCCGGATGGTGCCGGCCTCCTCGTTCGCAGTCAGCAGCAGTGTGAGCGCTCTGGTCACCGGCCCGTGCCCCAGTTGGGCCAGGCTGCTGCCGCGGTTGCTGGTGGACTTGCGCAACGCGTCGGCCAGGCCTGCCTTGGCCATGGCGTACTGTGCGAGACGGTCCATCCACTCCCTCAGGGCCCGGTCGGGTGCGCGAGTGCTGAGCAGCTGGGCCGCTGTGTCCGCGACCTGCTGCATCTCGAAGCGGTAGACCTCCAGAACGAGGGCCTCGCGGTTGGGGAAGTTGCGGTAGAAGGTCCCCTGTCCGACGCACGCCTTCTTCGCGATGGTGCTCAACGGGGCATCCGCCGCCCGCGTCAGCTCTGCCAGTGCGACCTCCAGGATGCGCTCACGGTTGCGTTGCGCGTCCGGGCGCAGAGTCGCACCCTTCCCGTCCCGTGCCTCGTCCCGCATTCTTCCTCCTCCCTGAAGGGGCAGCCGAGTCCGGCCTTGCTGAGCGGACAGCTGTCCGCTAGGTTCGACGACAAGTGGACAACTGTCCGCTTGGACTCACCTTAGCGGCAGATCCGGCCGGTGTGGCTGACCTGCGCCCACCGTCTACGGTTCATTCGTTCTCATCGCCCGCTCCCTCCCGTAATGTCCACCGGGATCGTCTCGTTCGACGCGCATCAGCAACGCGGAAGAAGGCTGATCATGACTCAATCGACGTCCAGCGCCGTCACCCTGAACATCAATGGCGAGAAATACACACTGCCCGTCGACCATCGCACCACCCTGCTCGACGCCCTGCGTGAGCATCTCGACCTGACCGGTTCCAAGAAGGGCTGTGACCAGGGCCAATGTGGTGCCTGCACGGTGCTGCTCGATGGGCGTCGGGCGGTTTCCTGCCTTCAGCTCGCGGTCGCGGCGGAGGGGCGGGCGATCACCACCATCGAGGGCGTGGCCGATGGCGAGCGACTCCATCCGGTGCAGCAGGCCTTTCTCGACCTCGACGGCTATCAGTGCGGTTACTGCACACCCGGTCAGATCTGTTCGGCCATCGCGGTGATCGAGGAACACGCGGCGGGCTGGCCGAGCGCAGCGACCGACGATGTCCGGCCGGAAGCGGGGGTGCCCGTGCTCAGTGCCGAGGAAATCCGCGAGCGCATGAGCGGCAACCTGTGCCGCTGCGGCGCCTATGTGTCGATCGTGCAGGCAGTGGCGCAGGCTGCCGAGGTCCAGGGCAAGGAGAAAGCGGCATGAGGGAATTCGGTTACGAACGAGCCTTTGATGTTTCCGGCGCGGTCGCTCTGATCGGATCCGCCCCCGACGCCCGTTTCCTCAGCGGCGGCACCAACCTCGTGGATCTGATGAAGACCGGCGTGGAACGTCCCGCGCTCCTCGTCGACGTACGAGAACTCCCGCTCGACACTGTCGCGTTAGACCGCGACGGAAGGCTGCGGATCGGGGCGACCGTCACCAACAGCGATCTCGCGGCCCACCCCGATGTACGGCGTCACTACCCGGCATTGGCGCAGGCCGTACTGGCAGGCGCCTCGGGGCAGCTGCGCAACATGGCCACGGTCGGCGGGAATCTGCTCCAGCGGACCCGTTGCGGCTACTTCACCGACATCAGCAGGCCGTGCAACAAGCGCTCCCCCGGAAGCGGTTGTCCCGCCATCGACGGTGAGCACCACAACCACGCGATCCTCGGCGCGTCCGAGCACTGCATCGCCACCCATCCCTCGGACATGGCGGTTGCCCTCGCCGCTTTCGACGCCGTCATCTCGTACGAAACGGCCGACGGGCCGGGCGAGTTGCCGATCGGCGGGTTCTATCCGCCGGTGGGTGAGACGCCGCACGTCGAGACCGCCCTCCCGCCCGGCGCGCTGATCACCGGCGTCACTCTGCCGCCCGCGCCGGTCGCCGCCCGCTCGCGGTACCGGAAGGTGCGCGAGCGCGCCTCGTTCGCCTTCGCGATCGGCTCGGTCGCCGGCGCGCTCGATGTCCGGGACGGAGTCGTACACGAAGTACGTCTCGCGCTCGGGGCCGTCGCTTCGAGGCCGTGGCGGGCCCGTGCCGCCGAGCGAGTACTCATCGGCGGACCGGCGAGCGCGGAGGCGTTCGCCGCTGCGGCGGATGCCGAGCTGGCGGCCGCCGAGGCCCTTCCCGAGAACGGATACAAGGTGACCCTGATGCGCAACCTCATCGTGGCCGTGCTGACCGAGCTCACCGAGGAGGCCACCCGATGACGACGACGACCGGGGTCGCCGCCGTGACCGGCGCCATCGGCTCCGCCCGTACCCGGGTGGAGGGCCGCGACAAGGTGACCGGGGCTGCCCGCTACGCCGGGGAGGTTCCCTTCACCGAACTCGCCCACGGCTGGCTGGTCCTGTCGACCGTGGCCCGCGGCCGGATCCGCTCGGTGGAGGACGGCCCCGTCCTGGCCATGCCCGGCGTTCTGACCGTGCTGCACCACGGAAACGCGCCGCGCGTCGACATCGATTACATGGGCATGCTGGGGCGGCCGAACCCGGTCGTCGGGATCTTCCAGCACGACCGCGTGCCCTTCGCGGGCTGGCCGGTGGCGTTGGTGGTGGCCGAGACGTCCGAGCAGGCCAGGGAGGCCGCCGAGGCTCTGGTCGTCGAGTACGACGTGGAACCGCACGATGTCTCGTTCCATGCCGACCGTCCGGATGCCTACACGCCCGAGAGCACGCCGATGGTGCAGGCCGAGACGGAGAAGGGGGACGTCGAGGCCCGACTCGCCGCCTCCGCCGTCGTCGTGGACGCGGAGTACACCACGCCTGAGGAGCACCACAATCCGATGGAGCCGCATGCCGCCACGGCCCGCCGGAACGACGGCCGGCTCGATGTCGTCGACTCCAACCAGGGCAGCAGCTGGGTGGCGAGCGAGCTGGCGCAGCTCTTCTCCCTCGATCCGGCGGCCGTACGGGTCCGGTCGGAGCACGTCGGGGGCGCCTTCGGATCGAAGGGGCTGAGCCCGCATCAAGTGGCAGCCGTGATGGCCACGACCGTTCTCCACCGCCCGGTCCGTGTCGTGCTGACTCGCCGCCAGATGTTCTCCCTGATCGGCTACCGCAGCCCCACGGCGCAGCGGATCCGGCTCGGCGCCGACGCCGACGGCCGGCTGCGCGCGCTCGACCACCAGGCGCAGAGCCTCACGTCGACCGTGCACGAGTTCATCGAGTCGAGCGCCGTCCTGGGGCGTGTGCTGTACGACGCCGATGCGCATCACACCCTTCACCGGCTCGTGCGGCTCGACGTGCCGACCCCTACGTGGATGCGCGCACCGGGCGAGGCGCCCGGATCCTTCGCCCTCGAATCGGCCCTCGACGAGTTGGCCGAGATGTGCGGCGTGGACCCGATCGCGCTCCGCGCGCGCAACGAGCCCGAGGCGGGTCCCGTGTCCGGGCTGCCGTTCAGCAGCCGCAATGTGCTCGCCTGTTTCGAGGAGGGCGCACGCAGGTTCGACTGGGCGAACCGTGATCCTCGTCCCGGGCTGCGCCGTGAGGGGCGCTGGCTGCTGGGAACGGGAACGGCGGCGGCGACCTACCCCTCGGGGGTCGGGCCGTCCACCGCGGCCGTGACCGCCGAACCGGACGGCACCTTCACCGTACGGATCAACGCGGCGGATGTCGGGACCGGGGCGCGGACCGCGATGGCTCTGGTCGCGGCGGACACGCTGGGTGTGGATCCGCAATCCGTCCGGGTACGCATCGCGGACAGCGACCTCGGCCCGGCGATGATCGCCGGCGGCTCGATGGGAACGCGCTCCTGGGCGTGGGCGGTGACGATCGCCGCGGACGAACTGCGGGAGCGGCTGGCGCTGGGCGGCGGCATTCCGCCGGAGGGGATCACAGCCCGGTCGAACACCGCCGAGGCCATCGGCGCGCTCAGCGAGAAGGAGCGCCACTCCTTCGGTGCGCAGTTCGCAGAAGTCGCGGTGGATGTGGACACCGGTGAGGTGCGCGTACGACGGCTGCTCGGCATCTTCGCCGCAGGCACCATCGTCAATCCGCTCACCGCCCGCAGCCAGTTCATCGGCGGAATGACCTGGGGGCTTTCCATGGCGCTCCACGAGGAGGCGATCAGGGACCGGGCCTCGGGCGGCCATGTCGGCGCCGACCTCGCCGGGTACCACTTCGCCGCGCACGCCGACGTGCCGCTCATCGAGGCCGACTGGGTGGACGACCCCGTCCCGGGCGATCCGATCGGCATCAAGGGCATCGGCGAGATCGGCGTCGTGGGAGTCGCGGCCGCGATCGCCAACGCGGTGTGGCACGCGACCGGGGTACGCCACCGGGAGCTGCCGATCCGTCCGGACCGCATCCTTCGTGCGGCGGACGAGGCACGGGGCGGCGGGGCGGCGGTCGGGGCACGGGGCGGCCGGGCGGAGGGAGGAGCCCGGGGTGCTTGACATCGCCGAGGGGCTGAGCCGGTGGTTCGAGGAGGGCCGGGACTTCGCCGTCGCCACTGTCGTGGCCGTCAGCGGCAGCGCGCCGCGTGGTCCCGGCGCCGCCCTGGCCGTCGACGGTGAGGGCACCGTCATCGGTTCCGTCTCCGGCGGTTGCGTGGAAGGCGCGGTGTACGACCTGTGCGTCCGGGCGCTCCTGGACGGGCGCACGGTTCGCGAACGGTTCGGATACGACGACGAGGACGCCTTCGCGGTGGGACTCACCTGCGGCGGCGTCATCGACATCCTGGTCACACCGGTGCGCGCCGACGCATCGGTGTACCGGGCCGGGGTGTCGGCCGCGGGCCGAGGAGAGGCTGCGGCACTCGCCCGGGTGGCCCGGGGCCCGGCGGAACTGCTCGGGCGGGCGCTGCTCGTCCGCCCGGACGGATCGTACGAGGGCGGCCTCGGCGGAGAACCGGAACTGGACCGGACGGCTGCGGGGGAGGTCCGCGCGATGCTGGACACCGGCCGCACCGGCACCGTCGACGTCGCGGAGGACGGGTCGCGCTGTCCGGGCGGCGTGACACTGTTCGTGGAGTCGAGGGTGCCGCCGCCCCGGATGATCGTGTTCGGCGCCGTGGACTTCGCGACGGCGCTGGTACGGGCCGGCAAGTTCCTCGGCTACCACGTGACCGTGTGCGACGCCCGGCCGGTCTTCGCCACTCGGGCCCGCTTCCCCGAGGCCGACGAACTGGTGGTCGACTGGCCGCACCGCTTCCTCCGGCACACCACGACCGACGCACGAACCGTCCTGTGCGTGCTCACCCATGACGCCAAGTTCGACGTTCCTCTCCTCGAGACGGCCTTGCGGCTGCCGGTCGCGTTCGTCGGCGCGATGGGCTCACGCCGCACCCACGAGGACCGCGACCGCCGCCTGCGCGAAGTGGGCCTCACCAACCAGGAGTTGGCGCGCCTACGCTCCCCGATCGGCCTCGACCTCGGAGCCCGTACCCCCGAGGAGACCGCCTTGTCCATCGCGGCGGAGATCGTCGCGGCGTGCCATGGCGGGACGGGCGTTCCGCTGACCGGCTCGGGGACGCCGATCCACCATGATGTGGAGGGGGGAAGAGCAGGCGATTCCGTTTCCCGGGCGGCTGCATGACCTGACGGGAGGGGCATGGGCGGCTCGGCGGCCGGGCAGCCAGGTGGCTCGGCCGCAGAGCCCGCCCGAGGCGCGTCCGGGCTCCCTCCCCCCGGAGCGGCACGCCCGTGAGACCGTTCGTCTCAGTGGTCACGCCCGCTGAGCCCGACGCCGAGTTCCGCCAGGCCGTCGAGGACCAGGTCGATGCTGACTGCGGCGAGCAGAAGGCCCAGAAGCCGGCCGAGGAGTTCGAATGTCGCATGGTGCGTGGCGCGGAGAACACGTTCCAGGAGCAGGATGCAGACGAGGTCGAGCAGAATCACCGCCACGTAGGCACCGGCCACTGTGGAGCGCCAGGTCCAGGATGAACGTGCTGTGGCTTCGATGAGCAGTGCGGTCATGGCCAGCGGGCTGACGACGAACGGCACGAGGAGTTCGCGCATTCCGCTGGTCACATCGGGGGTGCCCTCGTCGGGGGCGTCCACTCCGGTCGGAATCCCCAGGACGAGGCCGACTGCGTAGAGAAAGAAGATGAGGCCGCCGGCGAGCAGGAGCGCGGGTGTGCTGATGTGGAACAGCTCCAGGAGCAACGGGGCGGTCAAGCTGGCCACCAGACCGATGAAGATCGCCGACCCGCAGGAAATGAAGGCGATGGTGCGCAGTTGGCGGGTCGGGTGCAGCTTGGCAAGGTGAGCGAAGGAGATCAGGACCTTGGGCGGCCCGACGACCGAGACGAAGGTGATCAGAGCGGCGGAGAAGGTGAGCGCGTTCACCTGCGAAATCTAGGTCGCTGGGCCCTGCTCCACGTGACAGGGCGCGGCTGGTGTCGCCCACTTCCCGCAGGTGTCGCGGTGCACAATATCGAACTCGGTTCCTGCGGACGCCCTGATCGCCGCAGCCAGGAATTCGGCACCGAAGCCGGTCTGCGGTCAGCGCAGCAGCGTGGATTCGTCGGGACGGAGCGCTGCCTGCCCCTGCCGCGTAGCCTGGCTGGCCATGGACAAGGGACGTGCAGGTCAGCAGCTACGCCTGATCGCCGAGTCGATGGACATTGCCGGTGCTCTTGGCATCTCGCTGTGGCTTCGTGGTGGATGGGCCATGGATTTCTTCCTCGGCGAGATCACCCGGGACCATGCGGACATCGACCGGTTCGTCTGGGCCGACGACGCCGGGTCGCTGGCCGAGGGTTTGCTGTCGCACGGCTGTCAACCGGTCCCGGGGTCGCCGCCCGACCTTCAGCTCGATTTCGCCAAGGACGGGCTGGAGAGCAGCTTTACGCTCCTGGACCGTGACTCGGCCGGCCATGTGGTGATTGCCGGGGGCCCCTGGGCCGGTGCGCCCTGGCCCGATGGCATGCTCGACTCAGGGCCGGGTCGCATCGGCGATCTCCGGTGTGCGGTCGTCGCCCCGCAGGCCCAGATCGAGATCAAGCGAATGACCCCGGTCTGGGATCCCTCACGACCTCGGCGGCCCAAGGACGCCGCAGACATCGCCCGGCTGCAGGGGGCCCTGCGCACACATGGCAAGCGGTCCGGGTGAGGTATTTGGGCGAGTGCCCGCTCGCGATCGCACGGTCGGCCCGCGACACCGCCCGCAGGCGGGGACACGGGCCGACCGCACCGTAGCCGTTTCAGCCAGGTACTTCACTCAGCGCGAAGGGGCCGACTCAGAACACGAACGGTCCGGGAGACTGAGCGGACGTCGCGTTGCAGGTCGCGGTGATACCGAAGACCACGACCTGGAGAGACTTGGCCGCCAGGCTGTCGCCCGCTGCCACGGTCCCCTTGAGCGGACCCGTCGACACCGGGCTTCCGGCGGGGATGGCGGGGTTGGCGTTGCCGGTGAACGTCACCGCTCCGGAGCCCTTGTTGGTGAGTGTGAGCGTTGATTTGACCGAGTTCGCCCCGACGCTGATCGGTGCCTTGATGGCGGACGTCGAGAGGTTGATGGTCGCGGCCGTGCCGCTCTGGGTGGCGGTGAGGGTCGCGCTGCCCGAGCCGTATACGCCGCAGTCGAAGTTGATGGTCGCGGTGGTGGGGGTGACCGCTTCAGCCGTGGGTGCCAGCGCGAGTGTGCCGGCGGCGAGAGCGGAACAGAAGCCGAGTCGCCGTATGCCATGCCTCATGGTGGTTGCCCTTCATGTGGGGGGACTACCGAATGTGAGGGGACTGCCGACGCGTTGATTCGACGTGCCGCGCCGGAATGCAGCAAACTCCTGACGAACCGTCAGGGGAGATCGCTTTCCCATTGAGGCACGACGACCTTGAAGCAACAAGGCACATCACCATGATTCTTGACATGCTACGGCCAAATCTGGTCACGCCTGAGAGAGCGCCCGGGGTTCGTCGGACTCACCGGGACCGTCATTTCCTGAGCATGGTTCCGCGCCGTCAGGAGGGCAGTCTCAGGTCGGTGCATCCATGGCGCTGAGCCGCACGTTCGGCAAAGGCACGGAGGGCCGTGCGTAGGTAGCCGTGCGGCGGGGCCGCGTACTCGGTGTCGTTGACGGTGAAGAGGGCGCGCGGGCCCGTGCCGCATTCGGCGCTCGCCCAGGCGCTGTGGCGATCGGCGCCCGCGTCGCCGTGGTAGCCACCGGATTCGTCGTCGTCGGAGGTCCGAAGGCGCTGCGCGTACGGGCCGAACGCGGCGCCGAACCAGTAGAGCTCCTCGTCCCACGCCTTCGTCTCGCCGAGCGCGCAGGTCTCCAGAAGGGCGGCGCCGGCCGCGGTGGTCTCACGGTGCCAGTCGACGGAGTCGTCGCCCGGAACGGGGACTCCTGCGCAGGTGCCGGTGGCGTTGCCGGGCTCCGGGCGATCGGGTTGCAGAGGGATGGGCTGCACGCCGGCACCGTGCGGGGCGCTGCAGGACCACCGCTCGGCGGCCCGCTGGGCGGTGGTCGTGGCCAGCCGGGCGATCTGCCGGGTCTCCCAGGCGTTCTCGTGCGACTCGTCGGCGCTCACGGTCACGACGAGGGAGGCGGGCCGGTCGGTGCAGTTGAGCACGATGCCGGTGTCGCGGAAATCGGTGTAGCCCTGCCAGCCACCACCGATGGCTACGGGCAGATGATCCGAACTCCCGTCGCGCAGCATCGCGAGCGGCTCACCGGAGAGGTTGCGGTTACGGACGTCGTCGTACGGAATCAGGGCGACGAGCAGCCGGGTGTCCGCCACTCCGCACTCGCTCCAGCGGTCGTCACCGGCACCGCCCGTGCGGTCCCCCGGCAGCCCGGGATCGATGGAGTACGAGGTCAGGGCTGCGGATTCGGCGACCGGAAGCAGACCCTCGCAGTACGTGGCGAGCCGGTCCTCGTACCGCCACCGTTTGCCGGTGTCGCTCACCCGGTACCAGCCGTAGCCGGCCGCGAGCAGAACAACCAGCGGCAGCGCGGCGTACAGCGCGATCCGGCGCATCATCTTCATCGGGCGTCGCCCTCCCGCGTATCGATCACGCGCCCTGCCTATCATCCGTGGCCCCGGGCCCGACACCCGCCGTAACCGAATTGGGCATCGCTGCGGGCTTTGAGCAGCGCAGATCACACCGTCCCACTGCGCATCGTGGGCATCCGTCTCCGGTCGGCCCGCAGGCCTGTCCGCCTGGAGATCCAAACGAAACCGCCGGTGTTCCCGGGATCATCCTCGGAGTCGTTCACGACGACACCGCTCGGGCAGAACGGACGCTCGCCGGGTGTTCGATGACGCCGTTGTGCCGCTTCAGAAGTGCCCTCAGCTGCGGATGGAGCGGGAATCCGAGTTGTGTTTCGAGCGCCGCGATCTCCCGCGCAGTACGCAGGCGGTCAGCCTTCGCCCCCGGGGCGCCGGGCGAGAAAGACGAACTCGCGCCCCGGGCGGTCTGGGGCGTCGCGGACGTCCTGCACCACGAAGCCCTGTGCAGCCAACTCCGTCTCGACCTCCCGCCGCTCGCGGAATCGCAACGTCGAATCCGATGTCAGTACCTGCCCGTCCGCGGCGAACACATAGGTCCAGCGGAAGGTCACCAGCGGCCCGCGCACTTCGAGCAGTTGGACCCAGCTCTCGACCCCACCGACTCCCGGCATCTCGGTCACGCCGTACGAGGCCTCGCGATTCCACTCCTCCCAGGCACGCCTGGCCGGATCCCGTGTCTCGAACACAAGGGTTCCGCCGGGCCGCAGTGCTTCGTACGCCCTCCGCAGGGTCGTCCGCCACTCCCGTGGGTCGACGATGGCCTGGGCGACATTGGCCGTCATGGTCGCGAGGTCGACCTGCAGCGGCGGAAGTGCTGTCACATCACCGGAGATCCAGCGCACCCGTTCACTGCCCGGCTTGCCCCGGGCCACATCGATGGCCGCGGTGGCCGGATCGACACCCACGACCTCGATGCCGCGGTCGGCCAGCAGAAGGGCGAACACTCCTGTACCGCAGCCGATGTCCAGGACCTGGCGAGCCCCGATCTGCTCGGCGAGACGGACGTAGGCGTCCAGATCGCCCCGATCGGGTTCGAGCGCGTCGTAGATCGCGGCGAGCCGGGGATGGATGAAGCACTCGTCAGCCATGGGGCAGAAGCTATGCCGGATCAGTGGCGGACGGCTACGCGATTTACGGAGCAGACCACTGGGCCGGCCACACGATCTGCCCGTCCGCGAACCCGATCACTTCCGGTATCAAGGATTCGTGGAACCTCAAGTGGCCGATCGAAACGACGTCGTCCACCTGCCGGTGGGTGTCCTGCACGCGCGCAGCAAGCCAGCGGAGCAGCTCGCCGACCTTTTCGAATTCGTCGGGGTGGATTTCCTGCCGGGAGGTCAGCGACCACCCCTTCCGCGGCAGGTCCGCGCGGCCCACCAGTGCCGACCCGAGCACACCACCGACCCGCCAGGCGGCACCACTGCCGGCCAGCAGTGGACGAGGTTCGTCCTCGACCACCGGTTCGCCCGCCTCGTCCTCCACCACGATCGGGAACTCGGTCACGATCGACAGGCTCTCCGGCTGCGGCCCGATTCCCAGGTGCCAGCGCAGTTCGGCCAGCTCCGGCTCGGAGAGCTCGTCCCGCAGATCGACCGATACCGCCAGCTCATACATGTCACTCACGCGACGCACCCTACAGAGGCCCGCTGCCATGGCGACCGGTGCCGGGGCGGGACCAAGGGGCGGGGGGCCGGGGACAGGGGGCAAGGGGCGCACGCGCTGCGCGTCACACCGTGGCGGCCGGCACCGCCTTGTTCGCCTTCCTCGTGCCGGTACTGGCCGGCTACATCCCGTACGGCATGGCGGACCGGCCCGCGCTCGTCCCCGGCTTCGTGGGCGGCGCCATCGCGCTCACCTCAGTGGTGCCGGCCGCAGAGGGCGAGGGCGCGGAGGCCGCGGTCTAGTTCACGGCCTGGCCGACGGTCCAGAAGAAGTTGATCAGCGTGACCGCCGCTCCGCACAGGATCGCGGCACCGCACGAGACCAGCACCCCGGTCTTGCCACGGGACGCGAGATGAGGGTTGCTGCTGTTGGCTCCGAAACCCCAGACGATCGCCGAGATGATGAGCGCGAGCACGCTCAGGAACAGGCCGACGGTCATCACCGCGCCCACGATGTCGCGCAACTGCGCGATCCCCGGAAGCCCGCTACTGTTGGGGTCAATATCGATCACGGCTTGGTCCTCCTGTCGGCGTGCGGACGTGGCTCGTCCGACAGACAGGTGCACCGACCGAGCCCATCCGCGACCGCAGACGGCGACCCCATCGGGACGGGGCGATGCGACGGAGGTCGGGAATGGCCGCGACGTACAATCGCAGTGAAGGCGAAGCGCCAGGCCGAGATTCCGGCACCGGTGTGAGGGAGGGGTCAGGATGTTCGGTTCGAAGAAGAAGCTCAACGATCTGATGGCGCAGCTCAGGCCCGACCTGAGTCGGGAATCGCTCGGCGTCGGGCCCGACTTCCCGGGCGTCGCCCCGAACCCGCTCCTGAGCAGTGATGCACGGAAGCGCAATGCGGAACTGCGTACGGGGGCGCTTGCGCTCGGCGTTCTCGTCGACTGGCGGGAGGTCAACGGCAATCCACGCGTGGTCCTGATGTTCGACGTGGAGACCGCCGACGGCATCTCGTTCCGCGGTATCGCAGACGAAGACCTCACGATCACCGAGCTCACCCGACTCGCCCCAGGACAGACATTGCCCGTGCGCTACCGGCCGGCCGTCATGGACCACTACGTCGCCCTTGCCCGGGACGCGGACCCCGCCCACGTGCAGCAGCTCTCTGACGAGATCGCGAGCCGCAAGCGGACCTGACCCGAAGCCATTGGCCGGATCCCTGGTCTTCTGAGTCAGGAATTCTGTTCAGATAACTGGCGAGGCGTTCGAGGATCTCGTCTGCGGTCTTGGTCCCGACGTAGGGCCTGGGGTCGGTGTTCCATGCGGCGATCCAGGTCCGGATGTCCTTCTCCAGGGCCTGGACGGATCTGTGGACGCCTCGTGTTATCTGCTTGTTCGTCAGCTCGGCAAACCATCGCTCCACCAGGTTGAGCCAGGACGATCCGGTGGGTGTGAAGTGCAGGTGGAACCGTGGGTGTGCCAGTAGCCAGGTCTTGATGGCCGGGGTCTTGTGGGTGGCGTAGTTGTCAAGCACCAGGTGGACCTCGAGGCCGGCCGGGACTTCCTTGTCGAGCTTGATGAGGAACTTCTTGAACTCCTCGGCGCGGTGGCGGCGGTGCAGGGAACCGATCACCTTGCCGGTGGCGACCTCCAGGGCGGCGAACAGGGTGGTGGTGCCGGCGCGTACGTAGTCGTGGGTGGTCCGCTGCGGAACGCCGGGCATCATCGGCAGCACCGGCTGAGAGCGGTCCAGGGCCTGGATCTGCGACTTCTCGTCGACGCAGAACACCAGAGCTCTCTCAGGCGGGTCCAGGTAGAGGCCGACGACGTCGTGGACCTTGTCGATGAAGTACGGATCCGTCGACAGCAGAGACGTCTCCGAGCGGTGCGGCTGGAGGCCGAACGCCCGCCAGATCCGCGACACGGTCGACTGCGACAGGCCCAGTTCCTTCGCCATCGAACGCGTCGACCAGTGGGTTGCATTCTTCGGCGTGGACTCCAGGGTTCTGGCGACCAGCGCCGCCACCTGCTCGTCCGTCACTGTCGGCGGGCCACCCGGACGCGGCATGTCACCCAGCCCGGCAATTCGATACTGCACGAACCGGGACCGCCAGCGGCCCACCGCATGAGGTGTGGACCCGAGTTGAGCGGCCACGTCCTTGTTCGAGGCACCCTGGGCGCAGGCCAGGACAATCCGACACCGCAGGGCCCACGCCTGCGGTGTCGAACGGCGCCGCACCCACCCCTCGAGAGCAGCCCGCTCCTCGTCCGACAACGTCAACTCAGCCTTCGGCCGCCCCGTCCGTGCCATAAGGCAAGCCTACACATCTGAACAGAATTCCTGACTCAGAAGACTAGGAGCCATCCACGCTCCTAGACCGCGACCTCGATGCGACGCCAACGCCGTAAGCCCGGCTGTTCTTCGACTGCGATGGTGTGCCGGGGTCCGCAACGCTTCCGGAAACGGCCTTCTCTCCTCACCGGCTCACACCGTTCGCGCGAGCCGGAACCCCAGGTCGTCGATGCGGAAGGTCGGATGGCTCTTGCGGCGGCACGACGCCCGGCAGCTTCGGGGCCGGTCGAATCCGCCCCCGCCACGGAATACGCGGTACGGGCCGTAGACCTCGGGATCATAGAGGTCCCAGCACCACTCCCACACGTTGCCGATCATGTCGTGGAGGCCCCAGGCGTTCGGCGTCCTGGTCGCGACGTCGTGCACCTCGCCGCCGGAGTTCCCGTGGTGCCAGGCGATCTCGTCCAGGTCCCCGTAGCGAACGCCGGAGGTTCCGGCTCGGCATGCGTACTCCCACTCCGCCTCGGACGGGAGTCGATAGCCGTCGGCCCGCCAGTCGCAGACCGCGTCCAGCCCGTCGGGGCCGTCGCCCGTCGAGTAGCAGGGCCGGAGCCCCGCCTCCTGCGAGAGCAGGTTGCAGAACCGGACAGCGTCGTTCCACGAGATCTCGGTCACCGGCGTACGCGGACCGGCCGAACTCGCGGGCACCTCGCCCCGAACCGCGAGGTACAGCTCGCGGGTCACAGGATACGGCGCCAGTCGGAAGGCACCGACCTCCACCTTCCAGTCCGTCCGAGTGCCTTCGTCACGCAGAATGATCTCCCCGGCGGGAATGGCTCTCATGCCCTCGGCATTCGCCTGACGAAGTACGGATCCCACGCTCATCTCAGCTCCCCATGTGCTCCGGCGCATCACACCGGTGCGCCGGACCAGCAGCCTCGCGGACCGTTGCCGCGTGCTGACGTCCCCTGAGCAACTGACCATACAGACGGGGAGAAATCGGCGAGTGCTGGGCCACGTCCCGGGCGCCGGTGCTGGGGCCACGGGTCACAGGCCATGAGCCACGAGTCAGGAGTTACGGGTGAGCAGGTCGGCGACCCTGGCGACCATCTGGGTCTCCTCGCCGTTGCGTGGGGTCGTCGGCTGGTGAGCGAGTACGAAGCGGCGCCGCTGGTCACGAGTGGAGAAGGCGGCGTTCTTGTACCCGTACGTCTCCCCGGTCTTGCCCCAGAGCGTGGTGCCGTTGACGGTGGCCTGTTGCAACCCCGAGCTGTAGCGGGCGGGAGACCCGTCGAGCATCCGCACATCGGCCGGCGGCAGGGTGAACATCAGCCGGAGCAGATCCGGAGGAAGCAGTTCGCCGGAGAACAGCGCGACGAGCAGGCGGTCGATGTCGCCCGTGGTGGAGATCATGTCGCCTTCGCCCCGGGCGGACGACTGGTCGTACGTCGTGATGTCCCGCAGGCGGCCGTCGGCCATCGTCAGGTAGCCGTGCACGTGGGGACCGTGGATGCGAGGGTCTTCGCCGGGCACGACGATGTGCTCCAGACCGAGCGGGCGGAGGATGCGGGCCTCGACCGCCTCCCGGTAGGGACGGCCGGTCACGTTGTCGATGATCAGTGCGGCCAGTGAGTAGTTGATCCCGCGGTACTCCTGTCGAGTGCCCGGGGTGAACTTCAGCGGCCCGTGCGTCGCCGTCGCCACCCACTCCCGCGGCGTCCAGTGGTCGAAGCGGTGACGGAACACTTCTTCCGCGGTCTCCGGCTCGGGGATGCCGACGTGGTCGGGCAGACCGCTGGTGTGGTTCAGCAGATGGGCCACGGTGACGCCCGAGAAGCCGGCCGGCAGCCACCCCGGCAGAAGGCGCGCAACCGGCGCGTCCAGCTCGACCCGGCCCTCCCCCACCAGTTGCAGCAGCACCGTGGCGACAAAGACCTTGGTGATGCTGCCGATCCGGACCTTGTCCCCTGCCCTCACCGGCCGCCGCGTCCCGACATCCGCCATACCCGAGGTGCCGTACCAGTGTCCGGCCGCGCCGCCGACCCGCAACTGGGCCGCGGTCGACGGCGGGTGCTCCAGGTCGTCGATAGCGGCCTGCAGGGCGGTGAGGTCCAGCGGCGGGAGCGAATCGGACGAGGCATCGGCGCGGGGTAGGGGCAGCGCCGCGGTGGCGAGCAGCGCTGCCGTTCCCGACAAGGCAGCGCCTACAACGGTCCTTCGAGTCAAGCCTGTTGAAGTCATGTCCAGCAGGCTGTCAGGCGACCACGCGCCCTGACATCAGGTACTCCCCGGAGCGATCCCCGAGTCCTCCCTGAGCCCTCCTGCACACTGGCCCTGATTCTCGTTCGACGGCAACGCCACACCTCACCCCCTCCACTACCGACCAGCACGCCGAAGTCGGTCAGGGTGCGCTCGGCCGACTACGCGGAATGTCCGCACCACGGCCGTCGGAAGACATCAACGTGTTCCAGAGAGGATCGATGCGCCCCAGCCAGACGTCCTGTTCGTCCGCCAACGGGTACTTCAGGGGGAGGGGCACGAAAGAGCAGGCGAAGGTGAGATCGGCGTCGTCGTCATCCCCACCGACCCTGTGCTCCCACGAGTCAGGGGTATCGGCCGGTGCCCGGAGGTGGAAGAAGGTGGTCCTGCGCGGTAGTCGCGTATCGGGGTGAGGCTTGTCCTCCACGGCGATCTGCCGGACCACCGCGACGTCCGACAGCCCGGTTTCTTCAGCGACTTCCCGCAGGACGGCCTGATCCAACTCCTCGTCGGATGCCACTCCTCCTGCGGGCACCTGAGTTCCGGCGGCCGGAGTTCCGACATGGTCGAAAACCAATAATTCGGGTACGGCACGATGCCGGATCACGTATGCGGCAACACGGATCCTGGGTCGGGTCATCCACCCATCATCCGACAGCATCGACGCCGGCCTCGCACGGTTTTCGGGGTGTGGGCTCAGCACGTACGGTGCGCTCGGCCTGGCCGATATCGTCCTCGTATGACGCATGAGTTCGACATGGTTCAATCCCTCGCCGTCGGCACTGGGAGCCGCAGTGGCGCTTGGCAGTTCATCCAAGGGTTCGTCGCGAACTGGGCGGAGCCGCTCGGCGATGACGACGGCTGGACCGAGGCCGACCTCGTGGCAGCGGAGAAAAGGCTGGGAGTCCAGCTGCCTCGGACGCTTCGTGACGGCTACCTGCTGTTCGGCCGCCGTCGGGATCTCACCAGAAATCATGACGTCCTGCTGAGTCCGTCCGAACTCCATGTGGACGATTCAGAGGAAGCCCTGGTCTTCCGGCACGAGAACCAGGGTGCCGCCTCCTGGGGGATTCTCCTGGAAGCGCTGGGCGAAGAAGATCCCGCTGTATTCATCAGGGCCGATCTGGCCGACAAGGCCGCCGAACATTGGGAGGGTTGGCTTGAGCGGCTCTCCTTGGCCTTTATCGATATCGTTCTCTCGGAGTTCTTGCAGGCGGACGACGAGTACTGTGATTTCCTGGACGTCTTCGACGATCAGGGCATTGAGACGCTGGAGCGGGTCTGCACTCGGCTGCCTTTCCCTGCCTATCCTGTGGGCGAGGCAGAACCCGGAATCCGCTGGTTCCTCGAGGATGACGTCCTGGTGCGTGACGACGGCGGAATGGCCGTCCTGGCGCGCGGCCGTACGGCAGAGGGCATCAACAGAATTCGCGATCTGGTCCCTGGTGACTGGTTGAACGACCCCCGCTGACGACCGGACCCGCGATGAGCCCGACCAAGTTCTCATCGGTGGTCAAGGTGGTTGTATTGCGAGCGGGCTGCCGGACCGGCTCCAACCGGCGCCGGCCCGGTCGCGATCACCAGCCGACCAGATCCATGGAGTTGCGAGCGAGCCAGTCCGTGAACGACACGGGGTAACCATCCAGGTTCAAAGGAAGGATCTGGTCGCAGGTGGCCCGGCCGTCGAACCACAGAGAGCCCCGGTGCGGACCGGTGACAACGAGCAGGGTCGAGAAGCCACAGCCGTTGTCCTGGATAAATACAGCGCCGGCAGTCCTGCGCTCCTGGAACACCCCGTACTCGGCGTCCCACTGCTTCCACGCCGCCTGGTAGGCGTCGTGATCCGGAAAGTCCGGCGCCTGCGGCTCACGTGCGTCCAGCTCATCCTCGTACGCACGGTAGGAGTCGGGATGCGGGAAGTCAGTGGTGAGCAAGTGGTAGTTGGCGCTTGAGTCCCCATGCCAGCCCCAGCCCGCCGCGGATTGGCACAACCGGTTCACCACACCGCCGGCGCTCTGCCGGAGCAAGTACTCCCGGTACTGGTCCGGGAACACGATGCCCAGCTCCGCCTCCGCTTCGCAGATCTCCGCCTCGGACAGTGGTGGTGGGGAAATGACCTGCCGCGCGGGAGGAGAGCCGCACTCGTAGGAGCGCCGCCCACGAGCCATGCGTTGGTCCTCCGCCATCCAATCGGTCGTCGTGGCGGTGAGGACAGACGCACGCGATTCTTCAGGACTCTGCCATGACATGGATGCGATCCGATCTACTGGAGGTCCGTACTTGCTTGGCGGCGCCAGTCCCATCCGGGGTAACGGTCCACCAGCGTGAGGAACTCGCTCGCCTGCAGGATCTCGTGGTGATTGGTGTCGACAAGGCCGTCGACACCGGGCAGGACGTCGCGGAGGAAGGCCCGGGCCGCGTCCATGGACTGGCACGACACGTAGACCGCGTACGGTTCCCCGATCCGGGTCGTCACCTGCTCGATCTCCTCCGGCTCGTAGTCCGCCAGGATCCCACCCGAGAGGTCGATGCAGTACGAGTACCCGTGCCGGTACAGCCTTTCGTCACCCGTCACGGGATCCGGCACGAGCTCAAGGGAACGGATGCGCCCCTCAAACGACGGGCGTCGCTTCGCAGGGACGAGAATGATCACAGATGGCCAGGACACGCGTTCACCTCCCCCAGCGACCGTAGTCGAGCAGTCCCCTCGGGTCGCCAGATTTTCCGTCCGGCGAAGCGGCTTCTTCACCGAGGAGAAAGGTGCTGGCCCCGGGACAGCCCTTTGGGCCGCGGCGCCGGCCGAAGCACGCCGTCCGCGCCGACCGGAAAGGCGAACGGCTCGATCGGCTCCACCGCCGGCCGCTCGGAGACCCGGTCGTCGAAGCCGGCCCGTGAACCGACCCGGCAGCCACCGCTGCCGGCCCGGACCCCGGCCCTCAGGTCGGCCGGTCCCACTGCGGAACTCGACGACCTCAAGGGTTCCGGTCTGCCAGTTGTCCCGCGTGAAGGGCCTGCCGCATCCGAGCGACTACGCCCGTGCCGCGCGGCAGGCCCTCACGGTGGGATCCGGGCGGACCGGGTCGAGCCCGCCCGGCGTGGCGTCAGGCTGTGTGCAGTGTCAGCCCGTACCGGTTCAGGATCTCGTTGATCGGCTGGTGCCAGGTCTCCCCGCCGCTGGTGCAGTTGCCCCAGCCGCCGGACGTGACTCCCTGGGCCTGGTCCCCGCTGATGAACGAGCCGCCCGAATCTCCCGGCTCGGCGCAGACGCTCGTCTTGGTCATCTGGTGAACCGCGCCCTGGCTGTAGTTCACCGTCTCGTTCGTGGCCAGCACGTTGCCGCAGTGCCAGTGGCTCGTGGAGCCGGAGCGACATACCGAGGCGCCGATGGGTGCCTCTGCGGAGCCCCGCACCAACTGGTCCGAGACGGTGCCCCAGCCGAGTACGACGGGGACGGTCCACCAGCCGTTGCCGACACTCACCCAGGCGTAGTCGTCGCCGGGGAAGGACGACCCCTGGAAGTTGCCGATGGCCGAACGGTCCCATCCGCTGACCGCGGCGCCCGTCTGTCCGCAATGGCCTGCCGTGACGAAGCCACCGTGCACGGAGAAGCCGATGGAACACCGGACGTTGCCCGTGTAGTAGGGATCGCCGCCCACGGTTCCGGCAGCGAAGGTTCTGGGCCCTTCGGGAGTCTGCTTCACCTGCACGGGGCCGGCCTTGCGGGCCCGTTCGACGAAGGTGCGGACATCGTTGTCATACGCCGCCGAAGCGACAACGTCGATGACGACCCGGTTGGCCTTCGGGTCCACGTGCCAGCTGCTGACACCTGCCGGTGCCGCGAGTCCGTCGATCCGGGCCTTGGCCGCGTCGAGCTGCCGCACGCTGTGGCGCACCTGCCGGGCGGATGCCCCCAAGGCGCGTACGGCGGCCGACTTCCGGCCGTCGGTCACCGCCACGGCGAGCCTGCCGGTGGCCGGATCGAACCAGGAACCGGCGTAGGAGGAACCGGCGGCCCGTCGCGCCTTGTCCTGTAAAGCGGTTGCCGTCTTCTCCGCGGCCAGCCGCGCCCTGGCCTGGCTTTCCGTCAGGCCGAGGTCTCGCCGCATGGCGGCGAACAGTCCTGCGGACGCCGGCGCCTCACCGGCCGTGGAGCGGGGTGTTGCGGGAGGTGGGTCCACGGTGGCGGCGGATGCCGGGCCGGAGGCAAGCCCCACAGTCGCCCAGGCTCCGACGACCAGTGCGGCGGCCAGGCTCGTTCGCAGCGCGTTCATACATCTCAAGACAGTGGCCCTTCTGTTGTTCCGAAATCGCGGGGAGGAACAGCAGGCGTCCGAGAGCTCAGATCTGAGAGCGCTCTCAGAGTGTGCCGCAACGGACTGTAACGCAGCATCACTATCAGGTCCATGCCAATGAACGAACGCCCCTGGATCGTTGGACGACAGGTGCTTGCCGTTGCGGAGGCTCCTGCCCATCAGGCCCGGACCCACCGCTCTCGAACCCGGCGCGGACACCTATGCTCGCGTCAGATGATCGAGCGTGCCCGATGTCTCGGTGTCCACCACATGCCCCGCGAAAAGCAGCGCGCCCTCCCGCAGGAGCCTCACCATGACATCTTCCGCCGACGGATCCACCGCCTGGAGCAGGTTGTGGACGGAGACCTCGCAGGTCCCGCATGCGCCCCTCGACGAGGAGACGCGGCGCAGATCAGACTTTCCGGACACGTTGCTGCCCGCACCGGACGGCATGAATCATCCACTGATCTTCGAGCCCGCTCTGAAGCAGTTCGCCAATGCCTACCGGTCCGGAGAGCCGCTCTTCGGCGAGGACCGGGAAGAGGTGGGGCAGGCCTGGCATCGGGCGCGGCGTACCGTACTGGACACGGTGCTCGCGTCCGTAGCGGACGGCCCGTGGGGTAACCGTCTGGTGCTGCGTGGGAGCGTGTTGATGGCCACGTGGTTCGGGGAGGCCGCCCGTGATCCGGGAGATCTGGACTTCCTCTTCGTGCCCCGGGACTGGGGCATGGACGACCCTCGTGCCACGGGTCTCTTCGACGCGATCGCCCGGGACGCGGCAGCTGCGGCCGCCGCCCATGGCTCGGTACGGATCGACGCGGCGGGCCTGGTGACCGAGGACATCTGGACGTACGACCGGGTTCCGGGCCGGCGCATGCTGCTTCCGTGGACGGCGGACGGAGTGCCCGGCGGGACCGTACAGCTCGACGTGGTGTTCAACGAGACCCTGCCCTCTCCCGCCGTGCTCACCGAGCTTCAGCCGCTGGGAGACGGACCGGGTTGCCGGGTGCAGGCGGTGTCGCCCGAGCTGTCACTCGCCTGGAAGTTGCTGTGGCTGATCACCGACGCGTATCCGCAGGGCAAGGATCTGTACGACGCCGTGCTGCTCGCGGAACGCACCCTGCCGAGTTACGAACTGGTGCGGGAAGCCTTCGTTCTCGGCGGGACCGAGGGACTGCGGCCCGTCGGCGCCTGGTGGCTCCACGAGTTGGGGGTGACCGATTGGGAGCACTTCACCACCGAACACCCGTGGGTCACGGAGAGCGCGACGAGCTACTGCGAACGCCTCACGCGGGCGCTGGCGCCGCTGCTGGAGACGGCGGAGCGGCCGGACAGGGCGGACTCGGATGTATCGGACCAGTACCGGCAGTGGGCCCGGTGGCTGCAACCACTGGTGGAATCCACGCGCGCCGCAGCCGCGGAGGATCCTGCCGCCGTACTCGGGTTTCTGGCCGAGGGCGGGTGGGACGGGCTGAAGGCGGCCGTCGTGGTCGTACGCGAGATCGCCGGGCCTCGGCGTCTCGGCCCGGCGGAGGCACTCGCCAGTGTCCTGTCCCACGAGCGTAGTTGGCGGTACTGGCGGAACCATCCCGAGGCCTGCGACCAAGCCCTCGACGAGCTGAACTGATCAACTCCCCGGGCCCGGCTCCGTCCACACCGATCAGCTCCCCGGGCCCGACCCGGCCTGTACTGGTCGGCTGCCCCGACCCCGACCCCGGCCCCGTCAGCCGGCCCGGCCGATCGCGCTGCGCAGCATGGCGACCGTCGTCGCGGCGGCCGCGCGTTCCGCCGCGTCCTCCGTCGCGCGCACTCGCTCCTCCAGGAGCACCACGGCCGCCTGGAGGACTCCCACACGTACCGGAACGCTCTGCATCGCCGTCAGCACGGCCGCTGCCTGTTCGGCCGGGGTGGCCGTGGCGGCCTGCGGAATGAGGGTGGTGATTCCGCGCCCGAGTGCGCGGTCGCGAGGCGGCTGAGCCGCGGCTGTGGTCACCCGAGAAGTGTGCCGCACCGAGCCCGGGGAATCGGTCAGCGACCTGACATCGACTCTTCGGGGCCGTCATGGACATGGGCGTGGACACGCCTCAACAGAGCTGCCAGCTGGGCTTGTTCGCGCGCGGTCAGGGGGGCGAGCAGTGTCTTCTGCACGCTCAGCGCATCGTCCTGGAGCTCTGCGAGCACCGCACGGCCGGCCGGGTTGGGTGTGACGGTCACCCGGCGGCGGTCTCCGGTGTCCCGGGCCCGGTCGACGAGACCGGCCAGCGCGAGATCGTCCACGATCTTGACGATGTCGCTCCGGTCGATCCCGAGCCGGGATGCCAGTTCCCGTTGCGCATGGGGGCCGAAGTCGATGAGTGCCGACAGCACGGCCAGGTGCCAGATCCGCATGTCGCGCTCGGCAAGTCGCGCCGCCAGCCGGCTCCGCGCCGCTTTGCCGGTCTTGGACAGCAGGTATGTCGTGAGTCCCAGGAGGCTGGGCGGGGTCGCGCACATCGCCGGCCATCTTAGGCGCGCACCCGTCATGGGTTTTCACCTGCTGATCGGCGCACGCCTCGGCTGCCGGCACCGGCGCCGGCACCTGCTGATGAGCGGGGTCGTCGGAGGCTCTGCCCGCCGCTACGGCCCGGTCACGCCCCTCCCGATCGGGGCCGCCCGCCGACGCGTACGGTCCCGCGGCAGCTACCCCCGGGCCCAGTTGCGCATGGCGGTCCGGGAGGAGAAGTCGGCGACGTCCTTGTCGAGCGGGTGGTCGGTGTACTGATGGATACGCCAGGAGGCTTTGATCCTGGGCTTTCCGGCGGTCACGTAGTCGGCGATCCAGAGACCGTCACCCGCGTACGACGTGGTGTCGTGGTTCAGCCAGAAGTATTGGTTGCAGTACAGCAGAACCTTGTGGTGCGGCCGCAGGCGCTTGACCTCACGGATGAACCGGTCCTTCTCCGCGTTGCCGGCCCGGGTGCCTTCGCCGTTCTCCTCCCAGTCCACGGCGAGCAGATCGCCCGCCTTCTCCGGGGCCTTGCTCACGAAGTACTCGGCCTGGGCCGTGATGTTCCCCGGCCAGAGGAAGTGGTAGAAGCCGACCACGCACTCCGCGTCCCTCGCCCGTTTCACCTGCGCCGAGAGATGCGGATTGATGTACGAACGGCCCTCGGTGGCCTTGATGAAGACGAAGTCCAGTCCGTCCGTGCCGAAGGACGACTGATGGGAACTGACGTCGACGCCATGGAGCATGGGCACCGCCTTCACATGGGATGAGTGCTTCGGTTGTCTTCCTGTAGGTGCCCGCAGTCGGTCGTTCCCATCCTTCGGATGAACGGGCGAATCGTTTTGCCATTGCCAGGAATACAGCCCGGAAACGGGTAGTTGATGAACCCGCGAGACCACATCACGTACCGCAGTCGCCATCGGAAGGTCGGATCCATGAAGATCGGCATCATCGGAGCGGGCAACATCGGCGGAAACCTCGCCCGGCGCCTCACCGCACTGGGCCACGAGGTGTCCATCGCCAATTCGCGTGGACCGCAGACGCTCGCCGCGCTCGCCGACGAGACCGGAGCCACGGCGGTCCTCGCCTCTCAGGCGGCTCAGGGGGCCCAGGTCGTTGTCGTCACCGTCCCGCTCAAGGCCGTCCCCGACCTGCCCGCCGGGTTGATCGACGGTGCTGCGGACGGGGTCGCGGTCATCGACACGGGCAACTACTACCCGCAGCAGCGCGACGGCCGCATCGCCGCGATCGAGGACGGCAAGCCCGAGAGCCGGTGGACCGAGGAGCAGATCGGCCACCCGGTGATCAAGGCGTTCAACGGAACGTACGCCCAGGACATCCTCTCCAACGGGCTCCCCGCGGGAAGTCCCGGCCGTCAGGCGCTTCCGGTGGCCGGTGACGACGCGGCGGCCAAGCAGGTCGTGCGCGATCTCATCGACGAGCTGGGCTTTGACACCGTGGACGCGGGGGGACTCGACGAGTCCTGGCGTCAGCAGCCCGGTACGCCTGTTTACGGTCATCAGGGCGACGTGGAGGCCATTCGCAAGGCACTCGCCGAGGCGTCCCCCGAGCGCACCGCCGAGTGGCGCGCCTGAGGTTCGCCGGCGCCGGGGCACGGCGGGTGGCGCTCGCCGCCCCCGGCGCTCGGTCACCGTCTGGCCGGCCCGGGACGTTGGCATCGGCCGTGCTCCTCAGCCGTCGAAGCCGGTGCTCCGGCTGACCTCCTCCCATGCGAGTGTCTCGGCACGGGCCGCTTCGAGGTGGGCCTGGATCGCGTCGGTCGCGTCGTTGCCGAGCGGCAGTCGCAGGGGCGGCTCCTCGGCGGCGAGGGCGGTGAGGATGGCCGCCGCGGCCTTGTCGGGGTCGCCCTCCTGCTTCCGTCCGAGTCGGGCAGGCCTGTCCGTACGCGGCCGACGGTCGCCTCGTACGCCGGCATCGCGGCGGTCTGCCGGAGCGCCCCTCCCCCGGCGAATCCGGTCCGGAATGCTCCGGGTTCGACGATGAGTACCTTGATCCCGTGCGGGGCGACCTCGGCCGCGAGCGCCTCGGACAGGCCTTCGAGGGCGAACTTGCTCGCCGAGTAGGCGCCGACTCCGGGGAAGGTGAACCGGCCGCCCATGCGATACGACTGGGGGCAGGAGGCCGCGGCTCTGCGCGAAGGGCTGGTCGACGTGGCTTTCGTCGGGTTGCCCAATGACCTGACCGGCCTCCGCTCGGAGCTGGTGCATACGGAGCCGCGCGTCGTGGGAATGCCGTCCGGGCATGCGCTCGCGGGACGCGACGGGATCTCCGTGCTCGACGTCGCCGACGAACCGTTGATGTGGACCGAGCGTGCGCCGCGCGAGTGGGTGGACTGGTGGGCGGTCAACCCCCGCCCGGACGGATCGAGTCCCAGGTGGGGGCCGACCAACGACGACGTCGAGGAGATGCTGGAGCAGGTGGCGGGGGTTCCGCCGTCTGCTTCGCGCCGATGAGCATGGCCAGGTACTACGCCCGGCCCGATCTCACCTGGGTGCCGCTGACCGATGCCGAGCCCCTGCGGACCGTGCTCGCCTGGGTCGACGGCACGGACAGCAGCCTGGTGCGGGGGTTCGCGAGCATCGTGCGTGAACTGGCGGCCGCCGGGTCCGGCGGCCGGACCTGAACTAGAGGGCGTCGTCCGGACGGGCCGGAAGACTGTCCATGAACGAGCTGACGGAGAAGACCGCGCGTCCGGGTCCGGGCGGGCCGTAGCCGGGGGGCGAGCTGAGACCGTACTCCTCCATGGTCGCGCGATAGGCGTCCAGCAGGCGGATGTGGTATTCGAGCGGCGCCCCGTCCGGGTTGGTCTTCCCGAGCGGGGTGGTGGGCTCCGGGCACCAAGTGGTGAACCGGGGGGTGATGCCGTGCGACATGAAGAACCGCAGCCCCTCGGTGGTGGAGGCGATGGCTTCGTCCACCGTGGTGAAGCCGAAGGGCTCGGCCATCTCCACGCCCGCCACGAAGTTGGGGATGACATTGCGGCGGCCGAAGACCTCGGCGGAGTCCAGGATGCGACGGTGCCACTCGTCACGGCCGACGTAGCGTTCCTTGCCGGGGCAGTAGAGCTCGAACAGCCGGCGGTCCCACACCTCGTAGTTGGGGTGGTAGATCTGCACGCCGTAGTCGTGGAACCGCTGCACGTCGGCCTTGGGCAGGGCCTGGGCGACGACCTTGCCGATCCAGCGGCCGGGGAAGCGCTCCTCGATGGCCTTGGCGTACTGGCCGTAGAAATCGGCCTCGTCGCGGCCGCCGATGTGGGAGGTGATGGCCCCGCCGGTGAGGGTGTAGGCGGTGGAGGTCTTCGCCGTGTCGTACTTGTCGATGATGGCGAGCGCCTCCAGGACCTCCTCGACCGGCTTCACCCCGGTGTACGGGCGTCCCGCCGCCTTGTGCTGGCGCCAGTTGTGGTTGATGTCGCAGTACTGGCACTCCTCCTTCGCCCCGAAGTACTGGCAGACACGGAAGACCGTCAGATAGATGAGGTATCCCCACTGGATGGTGGGTGCCACCTCCATCACGGACTTGCCGTTCTCCAGGGTGTGCCGGTAGTAGTCCGGCATGGGCGGGAGGCCCACGTCGGAAATCCGTCGGCCGTCGAGATACAGCCCGAGCACACCGTCGCCGTCGGCCGCGACGCGGTACGGGGACGCCGGGTTGACCCGGACGGACACGACGGTCCTGCGCAGGTCGTACGGACCGCCGGTGAGGACGATCTCCTCCGGCGGGCGGCGCAGGGCGGCCGCGCCGAGCTCGGGGAGGGTGCCGTGGTCGAAGGAGAAGATGAAGTAGGACTTCGGCTTGACGTCGCCGCCCTCGTTGTCGCTGAGCGCGGACTCGTCGAACGCCAGGCCGCCGCGCAGCAGGTCCTCCTTGATGACGGCTTCCCGGGGCACGTGCGGGAACTGCTCCATCAGGCGCTCGACCAGACGGGTGCGGTTCCCGTCCGTGCCATTGGGTTCGGTGCGGCTGCGGTCGGTACTGCTGGGCATGTGCGGGACTCCTCGGTCCGGTCGTCTGCGGCGTTCCGGGTACGCCACACTGTGCAACGAACCGGACACGTCCGCAGTGCCCCGACGCACCGGCCGATTCGGCAGGTTGCGGCATGGGCGGTCCACGGCCGTTAGCGGCGTGGACCGGGTCGTCCGTCGGCGGCCGCCTCCGGGCCCGGGTTCACCGGTCCCAGTGCGCGGGGCGGCCGAGGGACGGCGGGAGCTTCGTCGCCGCGTCGCCCCTGGCCGCGTTGAGCTGTGCCTGGGTGAGGAAGAGGCTCGATGTGAGGTCGGCCCCGGACAGGTCCGCGTCCCGGAAGTCGGCGCCGATCAGGTCGGCCAGGCGTAGATCGGCACCGGTGAGGTCGGCTGCTATCAGATACGCGCCGCGCAGGTCGGCGCCCCGCAGATCGGCTCCCCTGAGCCTGGCTCCGATGAGGTCGGCGCCCCTGTGGTCGCGCTTCTTCTTCCGCGGTGCCGTATCCCGTACCAGCGCGCCGGCGCGGAGCAGCAGCTCGGCCACGACGTCGCGGTGCCCGGCCACGTCCAGTTCGCGGAACGCGTCCGCCGGGAGGTGCGTGAGGCGTTCCGTCTCGTCGAGGGTGCGCCGGATCTCGTCGTGGAGGGGCCGCGCCGGTTCCAGGGACAGCGCTTCCGTGAGGTACCAGAGCAGTTCATGGAGCTGCCGCATGACCGGGAACACCTGGAACATCTGCTGGGCGGTCCGCGGGGCACTGCGCCAGTCCTGCCCGTCGAAGGTCTCGCCGGAGACCTTCTGGCCCGCCCCGAAGCAGTCGTACACGGTGCAGCCGGGAAAGCCCCGGGTGCGCAGCTCGGTGTGGATGCCGCAGCGGAAGTCCTCCTGGAGGTTCCGGCAGGGCTTCCCGGCGTCCTTGTCGATCGCGAAGTCCGCGGACCGCGTCAGGGTCAGTGCCACGCAGCACAGCCCGAAGCAGTTCGCGCAGTCGGCGCGCAGCGCGGCACGATCGGTGCCGGGGCCTGCGACGTTGTCGGGCACGGTGCGTGGATCCTCCGGGTATGGGACTGTCGGACGGTCGACCCTATCGAAATCCGTCACCCGTTCGCGCCAGTTTAATGATCATCGCCCGGTTGGATCGATTGCGGGTCGCTGGCCGCGGGACATCCCTCGGTCAGTTTTTCCCTCGCAATGGAACAGGGGGCTCCGGCCGGCTCCCGGACTCCGCGCGCAATGATGATGGTCAGTACCTCTTTGCAGTGGGAGGTGGCCACGGACGTGGCGAACGCACCAGTCGACGACATCCCGGCCCGACGGGTACTCACCGATCCGGCCGGCCTCGCCCGGTATCAGCACGACGAGGCGGAGTGGGCCCCGTACGGAACGCCCCTGGCCGTGGTGCGTCCGCAGAGCACCGAAGAGGTCCGGGATGTGGTCCGGCACTGCCTGGCCCACCGCATCCCGCTCGTTCCGCGCGGCGCGGGCACCGGCCTGTCGGGAGGTGCGAACGCCGTGGACGGAGCGATCGTCCTGTCCTTCGAGGACATGAACCGCATCGTCCGCATCGACGCGGCGGAGCGGCTGGCCGTCGTCCAGCCGGGAGTGGTCAACGACGATCTGCGGGCGGCGTGCGCGGAGTACGGGCTCTGGTATCCGCCGGATCCGGCGAGCTCGCCCTGGTCGACGATCGGCGGGAACGTCGCGACGAACGCCGGGGGGATGTGCTGCGTCAAGTACGGCGTGACGCGTGACTACGTGCTGGGCCTCGAAGTGGTCAACGGGGCTCGGCGAGGTCGTCCCGCTCGGCCGGCGGACCGCGAAGGGCGTGGCGGGGTATGACCTGGCCGGACTGATGGTCGGGGCCGAGGGCACCCTGGGGGTGATCACGGAGATCACGGTGCGGCTGCGCCCGGCGCAGCCGCAGGAGCGGACCGTGGCCGGATACTTCTCCTCGGTGGTCGCCGCCGGTGAAGCGGTGAGCGCCGTGACCGCGTCGGGCGTGATCCCCTCCGCGCTCGAACTGGTAGACCGTCACTGCCCGGCCGCCGTCGACGCCTGGAAGAAGATGGGGCTCTCCGCCGACGCGGACGTGGTGCTGCTCGGCAGGGTCGACACACCGGGGGCCGAGGGCGATGCGGAGGCCGAGCTGGTACGGGAGTGCTTCGAGCGGGCGGGGGCGACCTGGGCCGCGGTCTCCACGGACCAGCAGGAGGCCGACGCGCTGTTCCAGGCACGCCGGTTGGCCTATCCGGCGCTGGAACGGCTCGGTCCGGTCCTGACCGAGGACGTGTGCGTACCGCGGACCGCGATACCGGAGATGCCGGCCCGGATCCAGCGGACGGCGGTCCGGCACGACACTCTGGTGGCCAACATCGCCCATGCCGGTGACGGGAACCTGCATCCACTCATCATCACGACGCCCGGCGACGAAGCCGAGCGCGCCCGCGCCCAGTCGGCCTTCGAGGACATCCTCGACGACGCGATCGCCCTCGGCGGCACGGTGACGGGCGAGCACGGGGTGGGACTGCTGAAGATGCGCGGCATGAACAAGGAGCTGGGCTCCGCGGTGCTGGGCATGCATCACGCGGTGAAGGCGGCGCTGGACCCGCACGGCATCCTCAACCCCGGCAAGGTGCTCGGCGGGGGTGGGTCGCCGCTCACCGGGGAAGGGGACGTGCCGCAGACCTGACCCGGGGCATCGGCCACGAAGGCACCGGCGGTTCCGGCTGCCGACAGGGCGGCCGTGGTCCGCACCCGAGCCGCTGTCAGTGGCACGACGCACACTGGCAGCAGTACGGCACAGTCGAAGGGGGACGCCGATGGAAACCGAGGACGGGGCCGGATTCGAACCGGCCACCGGGGACGGCCCGACCGCTGCGGTGCCGGACACAGGACGCACCGCTTCCGTGCGGACGGCGTTCGAGGGAATGCTGCAGATCCGTCGGCTGACGAACACCGGACACGCCGACCCGCAGGGCACACCTGCGCAGTGGGAGATGCTCCGGCCGGTGAGAGCGGTCGCCATCGCCCTCGAGGCATCGGGGCTGGCCCCCTCGGCCGTTGACGGATCGGGCCTGCGAACGGCAACCGGATACCGCTTGCAGCAGGGCGAGGCACCTGGCGGTGTGCGCGTCGAGTGGCTCGGTCCGCCCGGCAGCGGGGCGGCCCGTTCGGAGGAAGAGGAGCTGGCCCGGTGCGCGGCGGTGCTGCGGGAGTTGGGCTGGATGGTGCTGCTGTACCGAGGTGCGCGGCGCCGAAGATTCCTGGAGGTCGAACCACCGGCCTGTGCACGGAGACCGGACGGCGGATGACGGGCGCTCCCGCACCGCCGTCGGCGGGCGTTGTCAGACCCATGGTGGATGCTGGTGGGTCCGACACCTCTGACCGGGAGATGCTGAGATGCGCAATGACGAACTCGCCGCGGCCCAGGCGTATGTCCGACTGCTGGAGGCCGCTCGCGCCGCGCTCGCGGATCCCGAAGACGGCCCGTTGTACGTGCCGTTGCTCGCCTCGCCGATCGCAGAGGCCGACAGCGCGCTTCAGCGGGCCGGCCTCTGCGGCAACGAGTCCCGGTTCTTCGACCTCGTGAGCTCGCTGCGGCCGAGCATGTCCGGCGGCGGCCGCTGAGTCTCGCCTTCCGGGCGCCACCATGCGCCGAACGGGCCGGTCAGGCCGCGGAGGTGGGGCAGGTCGGGGCGGCCGGAGTACTGCGCGATGAATTGATTCAACACTCCAAGAGAACCCGACCGGCTCCTTGACTGGAAGCTCGCGGCAAACCTAGCGTACGAACGGATGAAACGATTCACACGTCCGGGCGGTCTCCGGTCGCTGGATGACTCTGCTACGAGGTGTTCATGTCTGATGTGTCGGCCGTCAAGGCAGCTCTGAAGTCCCAGGTCATCGAGACGCCCTCATGGGGGTACGGGAATTCCGGGACGCGTTTCAAGGTGTTCGCACAACCGGGTGTGCCGCGCGACCCGTTCGAGAAGATGGAGGACGCGGCCCAGGTGCACGCGTTCACGGGTGTGGCACCGAAGGTGTCCCTGCACATTCCGTGGGACAAGGTCGAGGACTACACCGCGCTCACGCGGCACGCCGAGGGCCTCGGGCTGCGGATCGGGGCGATCAACTCCAACGTCTTCCAGGACGACGACTACAAGCTCGGTTCGGTCACCCACCCCGACCCGAAGGTGCGCCGAAAGGCCACCGACCATCTGCTGGAGTGCGTCGGCATCATGGACGAGACCGGGTCTCCCGATCTCAAGCTCTGGTTCTCCGACGGTACGAACTACCCCGGGCAGGACGACATCACGGCCCGTCAGGACCGGCTCGCCGAGGCGCTGGCCGAGGTGTACGAGCGGCTGGGCGACGACCAGCGGATGCTGCTGGAGTACAAGCTCTTCGAGCCCGCGTTCTACGCGACCGACGTTCCCGACTGGGGTACGGCGTACGCACACTGCCTGAGGCTCGGCCCGAAGGCCCAGGTGGTCGTGGACACCGGGCACCACGCGCCCGGCACCAACATCGAGTTCATCGTGGCCGGTCTGCTGCGCGGGGGAAAGCTCGGTGCGTTCGACTTCAACTCCCGGTTCTACGCGGACGACGATCTGATGGCCGGGGCCGCCGACCCGTTCCAGTTGTTCCGGATCATGCACGAAGTGGTCAGGAACGGCGGCCTGCAACCCGAGACGAACGTCAACTTCATGCTCGACCAGTGCCACAACATCGAGGCGAAGATCCCCGCCGTGATCCGGTCGGTCGCCAATGTGCAGGAAGCGACCGCCAAGGCCCTGCTCGTCGACATGGAGGCGCTGAGCGCCGCGCAGCGGTCCGGCGACGTACTGGCGGCGAACGGCGCGCTGATGGACGCGTACAACACCGATGTACGTCCGCTGCTGGCCGAGGTGCGGGAGGAACTCGGGCTGGCGAGGGATCCGTTCGCCGCCTATCTGGCCTCGGGCAATCAGGAGCGGATCGCCGCCGCCCGGGTCGGCGGCGAGCAGGCAGGCTGGGGCGCCTGAGCCCGTCCGCCGCTCCCCCGTACGACCATCGACCGGTTCAGACGGAACCCCGACCACGAAGGAAACCCATGGCCTCCGCGACGCATTCCGAAGTCGCCGCGCTCCTGGAACGCGCCCACCGGATCGGTTCCGACGCCCGGAACACCAACTACGCCGGTGGCAACGCATCGGTCAAGGCCACCGGCACCGACCCGGTCACCGGTGGCGGCACCGAACTGCTGTGGGTCAAGGGTTCCGGTGGTGATCTCGGCACGCTCACCGAGGCCGGGCTCGCCGTGCTGCGCCTGGACCGGGTGCGCGCTCTCAAGGACGTGTACCCGGGAGTGGAGCGCGAGGACGAGATGGTGTCGGCCTTCGACTACTGCCTGCACGGCAAGGGCGGTGCGGCGCCGTCCATCGACACGGCGATGCATGCCCTGGTGGAGGCCGCTCACGTCGACCATCTCCATCCGGACTCGGGCATCGCGCTGGCGTGCGCCGCCGACGGCGAGAAACTGACCGCGGAGTGTTTCGGCGACAAGGTGGCCTGGGTGGGCTGGCGCAGGCCGGGGTTCCAGCTCGGTCTGGACATCGCGGCGGTCAAGGAGGCCAACCCGCGGGCCGTCGGGGTGATCCTCGGCGGCCATGGCATCACGGCCTGGGGCGAGACGTCCGAGGAGTGCGAGCGCAATGCCCTCTGGATGATCCGCACCGCCGAGACCTTCCTCCAGGAACGCGGTGGGGCCGAACCCTTCGGCCCTGAATGGGCGGGCCGGGAGCGGCTTCCCGAGGAGCGGCGCCGCGAGCGGGCTGCCGCCCTCGCCCCGCTGATCCGCGGACTGGCCTCCACCGACCGTCCGCAAGTGGGCCACTTCACCGACACCGAGCCGGTGCTGGACTTCCTCGCCCGGACCGAACACCCACGGCTCGCCGCTCTGGGCACCTCCTGCCCGGACCACTTCCTCCGTACGAAGGTCAGGCCGCTGGTCCTCGACCTGCCCTCGGATGCCCCGCTGGACGAGGCGGCGGCGCGGCTGAAGGAGCTGCACGGGGAGTACCGGGAGGCGTATCGCGCGTACTACGAACGTCATGCCTCGCCCGACTCCCCCGCGATGCGTGGTGCGGACCCGGCGATCGTGCTGGTGCCCGGGGTCGGCATGTTCTCCTTCGGCAAGGACAAGCAGACGGCCAGGGTCGCCGGCGAGTTCTACCTCAACGCCATCAATGTGATGCGCGGTGCCGAGGCCGTCTCCTCCTACGCACCGATCGAGGAGGCCGAGAAGTTCCGGATCGAGTACTGGGAGCTGGAGGAGGCCAAGCTGCGCCGGATGCCGAGGGCCAAGCCGCTGGCCACCCGGGTGGCGCTGGTCACGGGCGCGGGGTCCGGCATCGGCAAGGCCATCGCGCACCGGCTGGTCGCGGAGGGAGCATGTGTCGTCGTCGCGGACATCGACACGGCGAACGCCGCCTCGGTGGCGCAGGAACTCGGCGGTCCGGACCGGGCCGTCGCCGTGACGGCCGATGTCACCAGTGAGGAGCAGATCACCGACGCCTTCCGGGCCGCCGCGCTGGCGTTCGGCGGTGTGGATCTCGTGGTGAACAACGCCGGGATCTCCATCTCCAAGCCGCTGCTGGAGACGACGGCCGCGGACTGGGATCTTCAGCACGACATCATGGCGCGCGGTTCGTTCCTGGTCTCGCGCGAGGCCGCCCGGATGATGCGGACACAGAACCTCGGAGGCGACATCGTCTACATCGCGTCGAAGAACGCGGTGTTCGCGGGTCCGAACAACATCGCCTACTCGGCCACCAAGGCCGATCAGGCGCACCAGGTGCGGCTGCTGGCGGCCGAGTTGGGTGAGCACGGCATCCGCGTCAACGGCATCAACCCCGACGGCGTGGTGCGGGGTTCGGGGATCTTCGCGGGCGGCTGGGGAGCTCAGCGCGCGGCGACGTACGGCATCGAGGAGGAGAAGCTCGGCGAGTTCTACGCCCAGCGGACGCTCCTCAAGCGCGAGGTGCTCCCGGAGCATGTGGCCAACGCCGTCTTCGCGCTGACCGGCGGCGACCTCACGCACACGACCGGGCTGCATGTTCCCGTCGATGCCGGCGTGGCCGCGGCCTTTCTCCGATGACCGGATGAGGGGTCGATGTCTGTGACGTCACACAGCGAGGCGGCCTTCGCCGCCGTGGACCTCGGTGCCACCAGCGGCCGGGTGATCACCGGCCTGGCCGGGCCCGAGAAGCTCCGGCTGACCGAGGTGCACCGGTTCGCCAATGCGCCGGTCCGGTTGCCGGACGGGCTGCGTTGGGACGTGCTCGCGCTGTATCAGGGAATGCTGGACGGTCTGCGGACCGCGGCGCGCAGCGGTCCGGTCGCGTCGATCGGGATCGATACGTGGGCGGTCGACTACGGCCTACTCGATGCCGACGGGGCCCTGCTCGGGCTGCCCTTCCACTACCGCGACAGCCGGAACGGAAGGGCGGCCGAGCAGGTACTGGCGGTGTGCGGGCCCCAGGAGCTGTATGCCGTCGGCGGGTTGCAGCATCTGCCGTTCAACACCGTGTTCCAGGTGGCCGCACACCGTACGAGTGCCCAGTGGGGTGCGGCGCGGACGATGCTGCTGATGCCAGATCTGCTGACCCACTGGCTGACGGGCTCGGTGGGAGCGGAGATCACCAATGCGTCGACGACCGGTCTGTTCGACGCTTCGGCCGGCGGCTGGTCCGATGCGCTGATCGGCAGGCTGGGCCTGGCGCGTTCCATGTTCCCACCGCTGCGTGAGCCGGGTGATCCGGCGGGGACGATCCTGTCGCACGTCGTCGAGTACACGGGTCTGCCGGCCGGCACGCCGGTGACTGCCGTCGCGTCGCACGACACGGCGTCGGCGGTCGCGGCGGTGCCCGCGACCGAGCCCGGGTTCGCCTATGTTTCCTGCGGGACGTGGTCGCTTGCCGGACTCGAACTGCCGGCTCCGGTACTGACGGAGGAGTCCCGTGCGGCGAACTTCACCAACGAGCGCGGGGTGGACGGCACTGTCCGCTATCTCCGCAACATCATGGGGATGTGGCTGCTTGAGGAGTGCCGACGTACCTGGGACCGGCGGGGCGAGGATCCGGGTCTGCCCGCACTGCTCGCGGCGGCGGCCCGTGCCCGGCCGTTCGCCGCGGTGATCGATCCGGACGACGAGACGTTCCTCGCACCGGGTGACATGCCGTCGCGGATCGACGCCCATCTCGTACGGACCGGGCAGGTGCCGCCCGACAGCCCCGGTGGCCATGTCCGGTGTGTGCTGGAAAGCCTGGCGCTGGCCCACCGCAGGACGTTGCGGGAGGCAGCCGGTCTCGCGGGGCGGGAGCTGAGCCGCATCCATGTGGTCGGCGGGGGTTCGCGCAATGAGCTCCTGTGCCAGTGGACCGCGGATGCCACGGGGCTTCCCGTCACGGCCGGCCCGGCCGAGGCGACCGCGCTCGGCAACATCCTGGTACAGGCGCGTGCCCGGGGACTGGTGGGTGGCCTCACGGACATGCGACAACTGGTGGCACGGACGCAGGAATTGCGCCACTACGCCCCGCAGGGGGACCGGCGGGCCTGGGACCGGGCCGCCGCGCGGCTGGAACAGCACTGAGTCCGTTCGGCCCTCGACAGAACCGAAGGAAGGAAGCTCATGACTGATGTCTCGCCCGCCGCGCTCGACAGCGTGCTCACCCGCACCACGCGCCGCCGTACCAGGATCGGTCTGGTGTCCGGCGGACTCGGCGCGTACTGGCCGCAGTTCCCCGGTCTGCTCGACCGGCTGCGTCAGTCGGCCCGCTTCGTGACCGGGCGGTTCGAGGAAATGGGCTGCGAGGTCGTCGACGCCGGTTTCATCTCCGATCCGCAGGAGGCGGCGAAGGCCGCGGAACGGCTGCGCTCGGCCGACTGCGACATCGTCGTGACGTTTCTGACGACGTATCTGACCGCCTCGATGGTCCTGCCGATCGCCCAGCGCGCACACGCTCCGGTACTGGTGATCGACCTCCAGCCGACCGAGGCGATGGACCACCCGGACACCGATACGGGCAAGTGGCTGGCGTACTGCGGGCAGTGCCCGCTGCCGGAGGTCGCCAATGTGTTCCGGCGCGGCGGCATCCCCTTCCGCTCCGTCTCGGGCCATTTGCGCGACGAGAACGCGTGGAACCGGATCCGCCGCTGGATCCGTGCCGCACAGGTCCGCGGCGTGCTGCGTCACGGCCGGCACGGTCTGATGGGTCACCTCTACCCCGGCATGCTCGATGTCTCCACCGACCTGACGCTGGTCTCCACCCAGTTCGGCGGGCATGTCGAAGTTCTCGAATTCGACGACCTGCGGGTCCGCGTCGCCACCGTGACGGACGAGGCGGCCGCCGAACGTGTCGCGCTCGCCCGTACGGTCTTCACCCTCGACGACTCCGTCGACGAGGACGATCTCGCATGGGCCGCCCGGGTTTCGGTCGGGCTGGACCGGCTCGTCGACGACTTCGCACTCGACAGTCTCGCCTACTACCACCGCGGTCTGGAGGGCGAGATCCACGAACGGCTCGGCGCCGGCATGATCCTCGGCGCGTCGCTGCTGACCGCACGTGGCATCCCGATGGCCGGTGAGTACGAACTGCGCACCAGCCTCGCCATGCTGATCGCCGACACCATCGGCGCCGGTGGCTCCTTCACCGAACTCCAGGCCCTCAATTTCCGGGACCGGGTCGTGGAGATGGGCCACGACGGCCCCGCCCACCTCGCCATCAGCGCCAAGGATCCGCTGCTGCGCGGGCTGGGTGTCTACCACGGCAAGCGTGGCTGGGGCGTGAGCGTGGAATTCGACGTCCGACATGGCCCGGTCACCACGTTCGGCATCGGGCAGGAAGCCGACGGGACCTTCGTCTTCGTCGCCTCCGAGGGCCGGGTCGTACCCGGGCCGCTGCTGGAGATCGGCAACACCACCTCACGGGTCGACTTCGGCTTCGACCCCGGCGAGTGGACCGATGCCTGGTCAGCGACCGGCATCGGTCATCACTGGACGCTGTGCACCGGCCATCGCGCCAAGGACCTCAAGGCCGCGGCCGATCTGCTCGGCGTCCCGTTCCGCACAGTCGACGGGCCGGACGACCTCTGATTCCCGTACGTGTCTCCCGCCCCGCTGGCCGCGTCTCAGTCCGCCGTCCCGGAAACGGCGGCCAGACCGAGTTCGCGGTCGCCGAGCGGGGCGAAGAAGAGTGTGACGTCCGCGTCGGTCACCTCGGCGAGGTCCGCCGGGCTCCAGTGCGGATCACGGTCCTTGTCGACGATCTGGGCCCGCACGCCCTCCACGAAGTCCGGCCTGGTGAAGGCGGTGCACGAAGTCCGGTACTCCTGGTCAAGCACCGCCTCCAGGCTGCCGAGCCGGCGTGCCCTGCGCAGCGCGGAGAGGGTCACCTTGAGCGAGGTGGGCGACTTGGTCAGGATGGTTTCGGCGGCCTGCTTGGCGGCGGGGATGCCACTGTTGTCGAGCCTGTCGATGATCTCCTCCACTGAGGCCGCCCGGTAGCAGGAGTCGATCCACTCGCGGTGCGCGGCCAGTTCGCCCTCCGGCGCGGGTGAGGCGTACTGCCGCACCGTCCCCTCGATCTCGGCGGCTGTGCCGCACTTGGCGAGGTCCGCGGTGAGTTCGGCGAGGCGCTGCGACGGCATGAAGTGGTCGGCGAGCCCGCACAGCAGCGCGTCACCCGCGCCGACCGCTTCCGCGGTGAGTGCCAGGTGGGTGCCGAGCTCACCTGGCGCCGCACCGAGCAGATGCGTGCCGCCGACGTCGGGGACGAATCCGATGCTGGTCTCGGGCATGGCGACGCGCGAGCGTTCGGTGACGACACGGATGTCGCCGTGGGCGGAGACGCCGACGCCTCCGCCCATCACGATGCCGTCCATGATCGCGACGTAGGGCTTGGGGAATCGGGCGATACGGGCGTTGAGCCGGTACTCGTCCCGCCAGAAATCCAGCGATGCGCCGCCGCCGGCCCGGGCGTCCTCGTAGATGGACCGGATGTCGCCGCCCGCGCAGAGGCCGCGCTCGCCCGCACCGGTGATCAGGACCGCGGTGACGGACTCGTCGTGCTCGGCGTCGGCGAGTGCTTCGGCGACGCGCGTGACCATGGCGTGGTTCAGCGCGTTGAGGGCACGTGGGCGGTTGAGCGTGATGTGCCGGACGCGTCCTTCGGTGTGCAGCAGAACTGGATCTTCGTGGTTCATGAATGCGCTCCGGTCAGCCCTCGTGCCGTGTCGACCGCCGATCGCGGACGATCTTCCGCTGCCATTCTGCGGGGCAGGGCCTGTGCCGGGACAGCAGGGGTCCCTGGCCCGCCCGGTCCTGCTCGTCCGGCCGGATTTTGCCGGGTTTCCGCTGTGGCAACCTGCCGGAAGCGGTTCGACAATTAGGTGACCCGGTTCGGGCCGCACAGCCCGTCAGCCCCGCCCGGCGACCTCCGGAGCAGGAATGACCGATCACGACCAGCAACCGAGTACTTCCGTCCCGCCTCGCCCGCTGATCGAGAAGACGCACAACGGCGAGATCGCGACGGCACAGCGGCTTGCCATGAACCGGACGGGCAGCTTCGAGTGGGACGTGGTGGCCGGGACGCTCGACATGGACGATGCCGGGCTGCTGGTGTTCGGCCTGGATCCACGGACCTTCGACTCACGGCCCGAGACCGTGCTGGAACGGCTCGAAGGGTCGGAACGGACCCGTCTCGAGGTGGCGATCGACGAGGCGATCAAGAGCGGTCGAAGTTCGTACAGCGTTCATTTCCGGGTGCCGCTGGACGACGGCAGGAACCAGTGGACCCACATCCAGGCACGCATACTGCGCAGCGACGACGGCCTGGCGCACCGGATCGTCGGGGTGGTGCAGGACGCCACGGCGGAAGTCACCCATTCGGCCTTCGTGCTGGATCTGGAGAAACGGCGGCAACGCCAGACCAGCATCGTTGAACGAACAACGAGGGCGCTGTCACGTGCGGTGACCGTCGATGATGTGACCGCGGCACTGACCGGACCCGGCGGGCTCGCCCGGCTCGGGGCGGACGGTCTCTCGCTCGGCCTGGTCGAGAACACCACGCTGAGTGTCATCGCTCTGAGCGGCGACGCGGTGGAGGCGATCGACGGGTTCGGGGACGCCGGGCTGGACCGGCGGTTCCCCCTGGCGGACGCCGTGCTCAGCGGCCGGCCCCGGTTCCTGACCTCGGTCTCGGCTCTCACCCATCGCTACCCCGTGCTGGCGCCCTGTGCCGACCGGCTGAAATTCCGGGCCGCCGCCTATCTGCCCCTCGTCGCCCAGGCACGTTCCCTCGGCACGCTGGCGCTGTTCTACCGCGAGGGCACGTCCTTCAACGCGGACGAGCGGAATCTGTGCCTGGGGCTGGCAGCGATCGTGGCGCAGTCCCTCCAGCGCGCGAAGCTCTTCGACGAGGAGCGCGAATTCGCCACCGGTCTCCAGGCCGCGATGCTGCCGCGGCGGATCCAGGAGATCGAGGGCGGAGAGATCGCCGTGCGCTACCACTCCGCCTGGAGCGGACGTCAGGTCGGCGGTGACTGGTACGACGTGATCGCGTTGCCCAAGAACCGGTTCGGGATCGTGGTCGGTGACGTACAGGGTCATGACACGCACGCCGCCGCCATCATGGGCCAGTTGCGCATCGCCCTGCGCGCGTATGCCGCCGAGGGGCACCCTCCTTCGACGGTGCTGGCCCGGGCGTCGCGCTTCCTCTCCGAGCTGGACACGGACCGCTTCGCGACCTGTACTTACGCCCAGGTCGATCTCGCGTCGGGGACCGTGCGCGTGGTTCGGGCCGGGCATTTCGGCCCGCTGATCCGGCATATGGACGGCCGGGTCGGCAGCCCCCAGGTGCGCGGCGGTCTGCCGCTGGGCATCTCGACCGAATTCGAGGACGAGGAGTTCCCGGAGACCCGCCTCGACCTGGTGCCGGGCGAAACTCTGGTCCTGTACACCGATGGGCTGGTGGAAGAGCCCGGCGCCGACATCGACGCGGGTCTCCAGGCGCTGATCAATGAGGTGAGCGCAGGGCCGGCGAGTGCCCAGGCACTGGCCGACCATCTGTCGGACCGGCTCTGGGAACGTTGGGGTTCCGGGGACGATGTCGCGCTGCTGGTGCTTCGGCGCAGCCCGGACCCCGGGTCGCCGCGGGCTCCGCGGCTGCACCAGTACATCCACCAGGCGGACCCGGAGGGGCTGTCCGACGCCCGCAACATCGTGCGTCAGGCCCTGACCGACTGGGACATGGCCGAACTCGCCGACGATGCCGAGCTGGTGACGGGCGAGCTCCTGGTGAACGTCCTGCTGCACACGGAAGGCGGCGCGGTCCTCACCCTGGAGGTGCTGCCGGAGCCCGTACGGCGGGTCCGCCTCTCCGTACAGGACCGCTCCAGCGCCTGGCCGAGGCGGCGCAGTCCGGGCGAAACCGCGACTTCGGGGCGGGGTCTGCTGCTTCTGGACGCCGTAGCCATTCGCTGGGGCATCGAGCCCCGCGGCGAGGGCAAGGCGGTCTGGTGCGAGATCGGGCCCTCGGTGCCGCCCGTCGCCACTCCTCCGCCGACCACGCAGCAGGTGTGACGGTGTTTCGGAGGACGTGCCGCCCCACGCACCGGGCGTGCGGCGGCACCGCCTCGACCGGTCGTCCCGGCACAGCCTGCGTCAGGACCACCGGCTCATTCGTCAGTGCTGTGCGGTACGACGCTTGCGCACGGACCACATGATGCCGCCGCCCGCCAGCAGAACGGCCACGGCCGCTCCGGCGATGACCGGGGTGGCGGACGAGGAACCCGTCTCGGCCAGGTCCGGCGAGCTGGGGCTCGGGGAGGCCGCGGCGGGCGCGGACGTCGAAGGCGCCTCACTGGGCGTGGCGCTCGCGGCCGGTGTCTCGGTGGACGGAGCCGGGGACGGCGTGCCCTCGGACGGTGCGGGCGGCGGGGTGCCGGCGTCCTCGCACACGGGCGCCGTCTTGGTCTCGTCGCGCGAGAAGTTGTCGCCGTCGCCGGCCTTGACAACGAGGTGGACCGTGAGCTCCTTGTCGTGCTCGGGCAGCTCCAGCTTCTTGTGGAACTCCCTGCCGAAGGTCTCGGTGGGCAGGAGGTCCTTGCCGTCGACAGTGACGGTCACCTGGTTGGTGACGTTGCTGTTGTAGGCGGTCAGGTCGAGGCTCACCTCGGAACAGGTCACGGCCCAGGTGGGGGTGTGAGCTGCGGCCGGGCCGGCGGAGAGCACCGCGCCGGTCAGGCCGACGACCGCGGCGGCCGCGAGCGTTCCCGCGGCGCGCAACGATCTCCTGGGTATGGTCATGGATTCTTCCTCCGCATGAGTGTCATCGCCCGAGTGGCGGTGGGGCGCAGAGTACTGCCCCCGCCAACACCCCACGCACCCGCCCCACGAAGCATCTGTGACACCAACTGTTCAAACACCGCCACGGGTTCGGACATGACGGACACACCGCGGACGAAGGAGCGAGGAGTGCGGCGTGAGCGGCGATGCCGTTGTCAGAGGCGGCGGTGCATGATGTGCAGCCCGACAAAGCCCTGTTCCGGGTGGTTGAACCCTTCCGGGAGTGTCCCGAGGATCTCGAATCCGAGCGACCGGTAGAGCCCGACGGCGTGGACGTTCGTCTCCACCACCGCGTTGAACTGCATCGCCCTGAACCCCGACGTGCGGGCCCATTCCAGGGTGTACTCGCACAGGGCCCGGCCGACGCCCTGCCCCGAGTGCTTGGGATCGACCATGTAACTGGCACTGGCGATGTGCGAGCCGTTGCCCACGTGGTTGTTGTTCATCTTGGCCGTGCCGAGGACCGTCCCGTCGTCGTCGACCGCGACGACCGTACGGTTTGGGGACTCCAGGAGCCACCAGGAACGGGCGTCCGCTTCGCCGAGATCGAGTGGGTAGGTGAAGGTCTCCCCCGCGGCGACGATTTCCTGGAAGAACGGCCAGATGGCGGGCCAGTCCTCGGTGGTGGCTTCCTTGATCAGCATGGGGGACAGAATGCCTGGTGCCGCGCATTCTCCGCGAGCTCTTTTCCTCCGTCCGCTGGTTTCTCCATCGGTCGCGGTCGGTTGGTTCCCCATCGGTCGCGGTGGGCGCGATTCCTCGTCGTCACCCGCCGAACGGCGCACGCCCCGGTGGGGATGGCCGACGGTTCGCAGCCCTGACCGTACGCCTGCGCAGACCGATGCGGGCGAGGAGACCAACCGCGGGCTCCGCTGTGTCTGTCGACGCCTGGACAGGACCGGGTGCCGGAACCGGCCCTGACATCGGGCTCGGACATGGGTTCGAACCCGGGCTCGGGATCGGTGAGGCGGCGGGAGGGAGCGTGGGGACCGCAGCGGACGCCGGACCGGGTTCCGTATCGGCTCGGGAATCCGGCTTGGGCTCACGCTCGGTTCCCGGGTAGGGGAAGGTGCGCCGATCGGCGCCCGGACGGGGCGCCTGCCGAACCTCCCGGGCATTGTCCAGCTCCGTGATCAGGCTCACCCGCCGCCACAGCATTTCGTCAGGTTCGTCAGCCTGCATCAGATGCGCCGTGGTCTCGCGCGCCCAGGTCGGCCCGGCCGGCCCGAAGGCCGGTCCTGGTCGGATCCTGGCGAGGTACGCGCGTTCGTACGGATCGTCGACCACCTCCGCCAACTGCACCGGGTCCAGTGTGTCTGCGAGCACGGCCACTCGGGCCCATGGATCCTCCATGAGGCTCAGCAGCCTTTCGACCCGGCGCGAGCGCCAGTTGACCGCACGGCAGTCGGCGCCTCTCTCCAGGCGGTCACGCAGCCAGGCCGGGCTCCTGCCGGTCAGGAGCTGTGATTCCCGGGCGGCGAACCCCGTGAGTTCATCGGCGAGATAGAGCCAGACGATTGCCCGGTACCGGTTTTGGTAGAAGGTGATCGGCGTGAGGCATCCCGCACGGGCGAGTTTGGTGAAGCGGTCCGGGCTGATGCCGAGCTGCTGAGCCCCCTTCGCCGTCCCGACCGTGCGCACCCTTTCCCGGAGCTCTTCCGGGAACCCGGCCTGCGACCGGAGCCGCTCGATCTCGACGCACCCGACCCTCGGCCGCCCGCCGTCCCGCGGCACCGTCAGGCGGATCAGCCCCAGATGCACGGCGATCGCGAACTCGCCGCGCTTCAAGCGCAGTTCCTGGGCGGCCGCGCCCACCGCCACCGCGCCTGCGGCGGGCATGCTCTCCGCAGGCACACCGGTGGTCTCCGTGCACACGTCTTCGGCAACAGTCATGACGCTCTCCCCCATGAGGCTCGGTCACTCTCTGTGAGCACCGTAGCCCGGAAGAGATCCCGCCCGCCCAGCCTGTGGATAACTCCGGCGCCCCGATCAGAACTGCCTCCGCCCGATCAGATCCCCTCGCCCCGATCAGATCCCCTCGCCCCGATCAGAGCTGCCGTCGCCGAATCAGCACACCCCTCGCCCCGGTCAGAGGCGGTCGACCCCTTCGCCCGCCGACTGCCGTGCGGCGACACCCAGATGCTCACCGACTCTGTTGACCATCAACGTCATCTCGTAGGCGACCTGGCCGACATCTGCCTCGGCCTCGCTCAGCACACACAGGCAGCTGCCGTCCCCTGCCGCCGTCACAAAGAGCAGTGCCTCGTCGAACTCCACCATGGTCTGCCGGGCCTTCCCTGCCCGGAAGTGGCGCCCCGACCCACGGGCCAGGCTGTGCAGCCCGGACGAGACCGCGGCGAGATGCTCGGCGTCCTCGCGGGCCAGGCCCGTGCTCGCCCCCGTGACCAGTCCGTCGTTCGACAGCACCAGTGCGTGCCGTATGTACTCGACCCTTTTCGTCAGGTCGTCAAGGAGCCAGTCGAGTCCCCTGTCCAGCGCCATTCCCCGCTCCTCCCCGCTCATGCGTTCCCCGTGCCCCGTTGCCGTAAGCCTTGCGCACCGGTCACGCAGGGGCAAGCGCTCCTTCGCCATGTGGCTTGGTCCCGGCCCCGGATCATGCGGCGGACGAGCGCCCGGTAGGGTCAGCTCACCGAGTCGAGAAGCCGGGCGGTGTGCATCCTGCCGGCGTACTCGACCATGCGGATCAGCACCTCCTTGCCGGACTCCCGGTCGCGCGCATCGCACAGGACTACGGGTGTGCCGAGGTCGAGGTCGAGAGCGCGGGACACCTCGTGCTCGTCGTATGCGCGGGCCCCGGCGAAGCAGTTGACCGCGACGACGAAGGGAATGCGGCGGTGCTCGAAGTAGTCGACGGCCGGGAAGCAGTCCTCCAGCCGACGGGTATCAGCGAGGACTACGGCACCGAGCGCGCCCTGCGAGAGTTCGTCCCACAGGAACCAGAAGCGGTCCTGTCCCGGCGTGCCGAACAGATAGAGCGAGAGGCCGGACCGGATGGTGATCCGTCCGAAGTCCATGGCGACGGTTGTGGTGGTCTTCTGATCGACCCCGTCCGTGTCGTCGACCGACTGTCCCGCCTCGCTGAGAAATTCCTCCGTCCGCAGTGGCCTGATCTCACTCACGGCGCCGACCAGTGTTGTCTTTCCGACGCCGAAGCCTCCGGCTACCAATATCTTCAGCGCCAGAGAATCGGTCTCCGCGGACTCCCCGGCCGTCTCCCCGTATGTGTTGTCAGCGTGCTCGGAAGGCATTGATCACTTCTCTCACCAGTGCGTCGCTGGACGTCGAATTCGCAGGTCGGAGCCGTCTCAGGGGGCTCGGATGCCGTGTGCGTCGGCAATCGCCCGCCCAGTTCCCGCCTGCGCAGGCCGACAGCATGGCAAAGAAGAACCCTCACCATGGGGCGAGTTCGATTTCTTGGTGATGTGACAAGTCCGGATCATTTCGCTGCCCGGATCGGTCCACAATCGGATCGGTCCGCAATCCGGCATCTCTCCCCCGGTCATATCCGCCGATCACCGGGGCTATGTCCGCCGATCCCGGTCCGTCCGCGCAGGGGCCCGCAGGCGCCGGACGTCCGGCGCCTACACTGAAGGCTTCGGGTGCGAGGAATCGGGCCACGCGGACAGGGAGAGCAAGAGTGTCGAAAGCTGCCGACGGCGGTTTCGAGGATCCGCCCGCGGAGGTACTGGTGGAGGCCGCGGCTGCCTTCGGCCTCCTGGCGACGCCTGCGCGGCTGCACATCGTATGGGCCCTGTCCCAGGGCGAGAGCGATGTGACCGGGCTCGCGGACCGGGTGGGCGGCACCCTTCCTTCGGTGAGCCAGCACCTGACAAAGCTCAAGTTGGCGGGTCTTGTACGGTCCCGGCGCGAAGGCCGCCGACAGGTGTACCTGGTCGACGATCCCGATGTGGTGACCGTCGTCCGGCTGATGGTCGGCCAGCTCGCGGAGCGTGCCGGACACGCGCCCGCAAAGCCCTCACACCTCCGTGGGCTCGGTGCCTGAGAGCAGTGCCGCCGCAGGTCCCGGCAGCACCGACGACCCCGATGCGCCCTCCGCCGTCGTCGTACCGATGGCCGGTGCGAAGGCCGGGCGGAGCGCCGCCCCCGATGTCCTTGCCGACGTTGCCGCGACTGCCGCACCGACCTCCTTGCAGGTGCTGCGCTCGCTGGACAGCGGACCGAGGGGGCTGCTTGAGGAGCAGGCGGGGGAACGGCTGGCGCGGTTCGGCGAGAACACGCTGCCGGCCTGGCGCCCGGTCTCCTGGCCCCGCCGTTTCCTGCGCAGTCTGCGCGACCCGTTCACCTCGGTCCTCCTGTGTCTGGGCCTGGTCTCGGCAGCGGTGGCCTCATGGGGCACGGCGTGCGTGACGCTGGTGCTCGTGGTGGTCAGCTGTCTGCTGCGCTCCGCGGAGGAGCACCGGGCGGACCGGTCCACCGCCGCGCTGCGGGAGTTGGTGGCGACCACCGCGACCGTCCTGCGCCGCACAGGGCCGGATGCCGCGCCGCGCGCCCGTGAGCTCCCGGTCGGGGAGCTGGTGCCGGGTGATGTGATCCGGCTCGGTCCGGGTGATCTCGTACCCGCCGATGTGCGGTTGTTGCGTGCGAGTGGCCTGACCGTCCATCAGTCGGCGCTCACCGGCGAGTCGGTGCCGGTAGCGAAGCACCCCGTGGACACGCCGTCACGGCTCCGCGCCGCCGCCGGCCCCGGGCCCGGCGCCGGGGAAGGGCCGTTCGCCCGGCCGGAGCTGTGTTTCCAGGGCAGCAGCGTGGCCTCCGGGAGCGGTACGGCGGTGGTGACGGCGACGGGTGCGGAGACCAGGTTCGCCGCCGCGTACGACGGTTCGGCGCGCCGCCGCGGGACCAGTGCCTTCGACCGTTCGGTGCACGGGATCTCCTGGACGCTGATCCGCTTCATGCTGCTCACCCCGCCTCTGGTGCTCATGGCCAACGCGGCGCTGCGCGGCCGGGGCCTGGAGACGCTGCCGTTCGCCGTCGCGGTGGCCGTGGGGCTGACTCCGGAGATGCTGCCGGTGATCGTCACGACGGCACTGGCCAGGGGTGCTTCGCTGCTCGCCAGGAACCATGGGGTGATCGTCAAACGGCTGCCCGCGCTGCACGACCTCGGCGCGATCGATGTGCTGTGCGTGGACAAGACCGGAACTCTCACCCAGGACCGGCCGGTCGTCGAGAGTTCGCTGGGCGTGTCGGGCCGCTCCGATCCCGAGGCACTGCACTGGGCCGCGGTCAACGCGCTGTGGACACTCCAGCTGGCCGATCTGCCCGCCCCCGACGCACTCGACGAGGCGGTGCTCGACGCGGCCGAGGAGCGGGAGGAGCCGCTGTCCGCGTACGAAGGCGTCGCCGCGCTCCCGTTCGATCCGGTGCGCCGCCTCGCCACCGCGGTCGTCCGCCGCCCCGGCAGGCTGGGCGTCCACACTCTCGTGACCAAGGGGGCGGTCGAGGCGGTGCTCGAACGGTGCGCGCTGGACGAGGCCGAACGGATCCGGCTGGGCGAACTCGCAGCCCGCGAAACCGCCGGCGGTCTGCGGCTGATCGCCGTGGCCCGCGCCGAGCGCCCGGCCCGGCCCCGTGCGTACTCCACGGCCGACGAGAGGGGACTGACGTTCCTCGGCTTCGTCACTCTGCGGGACGCACTCACGCCGAGCGCGTCGGACGCCCTGGCCGCGCTCGATGACCGGGGCATCACCGTCAAGGTCCTCACCGGTGACGATCCCGGCACCGTCGCCCGCACCTGCCGGGATCTCGGACTCGATCCGGGCGAGGTCATGGCCGCGGAGCAGATCGACGCGTTGTCGGACGGGAAGCTCGCGCAGGCCGCCGACCGGGTCACGGTCTTCGCGCGCTGCACGCCGGAACACAAGGCACGGATCGTGTCGGCGTTGCGCACCGCCGGGCGGACCACGGGGTTCCTCGGTGACGGGGTCAACGATCTGCCCGCGCTGCACGCGGCGGACGTCGGCATCTGTCCGCGCAACGCGGTCGACGTGGCGCGGGAGACCGCGGACGTGGTCCTCGCCGAAAAGGACCTTGCGGCCATTGATCACGCGATCACCGCGGGCCGCCACTCCAGCGGGAACATCGCCACATATCTGCGCATCACGCTCTCGTCGAACCTCGGCAACGTCATCGCGATGCTCGCCGCGGGGCTGATGCTGCCGTTCCTGCCGATGCTTCCGGCGCAGGTCCTGGTGCAGAACCTGTGCTTCGACGTGGCGCAGCTCGCCTTCGCCTTCGACCGGCCCGCGTCAGAGGTGCTGCGATGGCCCACGGTGCTGCGCCCTCGCGACTTCCTCCACTTCATCACGGGCTTCGGTCTGCTGAACGCCACCGCCGACCTGGCGACGTTCACCGTGCTTGCCTTCGCCCTGCACGGTTCCGCGACGTCGGGCGGGCAGGAGGCCTTCCACTCCGGATGGTTCACCGAGAACCTGCTGACCCAGGCCCTGGTGATGCTGCTGCTCCGGACGGGCGGACGGGGCATCGGCGGACGGGTCGTCGGCGGTCACGGCGGCGGTCCGCTGCGGGTGGCCGCGTTCGGTCTCGCCGTGGTGGGCCTGCTGCTGCCGCTCACCCCGCTCGGCGGGCTGCTGGGCATGAGCGCGCTGCCGCCGCTCTATTACCTGTTGCTGGCAACGGTGCTGGCTCTGTACGCATACGCCTTGCGGGCGGCCCGGACCCGCTACGAGCAGAAGTGGAGCCCTTCGTGACCCCGTCGTACATCGACCGTGATGAGTCCGGCTTCGAGGCCGGCACCCGTACTGCTACCAGCACTGGTACCGGCCGCGATGGTGTGCCGGTGGTGGTGCGTGCCCGTCGTGCCACGCTCGACGACGTGCCCGCGTTGGTCCGGCTGCGGGGGCTGATGCTGGACGGGATGGGGGTGGAGACGGGCGGCCCGGACGCGCCGTGGCGGGCGGCCTCCGCGCAGTGGTTCGCCGAGCGGCTGCGCCGGCCAGGCCTGTTCGCCGCGTTCCTGGTCGACGATCCCGTGCTCGGCGTCGTCGCCAGTGCGGTCGGGACGTGCGACGCGCACGCCCCCGGCCCCTCGAACCCGAGCGGTCTGCTGGGGCACGTCTCCAATGTCAGCACCGACCCCCGGCGGCGCCGTCTGGGTCATGCCCGGATCTGCCTCGACGCCCTGCTCACCTGGTTCCGCGAGGAGGCCGGGGTCACGGTGATCAATCTGAACGCCACCGAGGACGGGGCCGCGCTGTACGAGTCGTACGGCTTCGCGGCCCCCCGTCACCCGGCGTTGCAGCTCCGGACGGCCGGGGCGTCGCGCTGAGCCACGCCGTACCACCCCTGACGGCCGGTCAGCCGTACGAGAGGTCCGCGCACGGGTCGTCGTCGGCCGACCGGGCCTCGTCGGCGACGTTGGACGGAACGGTGGAGGGAGTCGGCGCCCCGGGTGGGGCCGAGGGGTTCTGCGCGTAGGAACTGCCCAGGATCACCTGGATTCCGGCGGTGCCGGACGCCGTCGTCCGTGCCGCCGCGAAGAGTCGCGCGGTGGTTTCCGCCTCGTCCCGCAGTCCGGGTCCGTACTCGATCACGGTCGAGGCGTGGTCCTGGCTGCTCGCGGTGGCCGTGGTGGTGACGGTGAAGTCCCGGGAGCGCAGGAACTCGGCCGCCCGGGCAGCGAGTCCCCTGACCGTGGTTCCGTTGTAGACGGCGACGCTGATTCCTTTGCCGGAGACCGGAGCGTCCGCCGCGGGCGACGCCGGGCGGCTGTCCTTCCCGTCGCCCTTGTCCGAGGACTTCCCCGGTACCTTGCCGCTGGCGTCCTTGCCGTCGACCGTGCGGTCGGCCTTGAGCGCGGCCCAGAGCGCGTCGGCGTCCGGCTCGACGATCGCGACGCGGGCCCCCTCGTAACGCCACGGGACGGTCACGAACTTGGTGTTGTGCAGGTCGATCTTCTTCATCGACAGGGCGAACGACAGCAGCCGGTCGGCCGATCCGAGTCCGGGGTCGACGGTCATCGCGTCGGTGGCCGCGTTTGCCAGGGGAAGGAGCGTGGTGGGGTTCAGTCCCTGCGACTTGACCTTCTTGATGAGGGAGGCTACGAATGCCTGCTGCCGTTTGATACGCCCTATGTCCGAGCCGTCGCCGATGCCGTGCCGCAGCCGGACGTAGTCGAGTGCCTGCTGTCCGGAGACGGTCTGCGGACCCTTCGTGAAGAGCTTGTCCCCTCGGGTGGTGCGCTTCGGGCTGAGGTCGCGCTGGTAGATGTCCTGGGGCAGGCAGACGGGGACGCCGCCGACGGCCGAGGTCAGCGCGGAGAATCCGGCGAAGTCGATGACGACGGTGTGGTCGACGCGCAGGCCGGTGAGTTGTTCGACGGTGTTCTGGGTGCAGGCCGGGTTCCCTTCGGCCGTCTCCCCCACCGAGAACGCCCCGTTGAACATCACGCCGTGCTGCGGGGCGGTCCACCGGCCGTCGGGCGCCTTGCAGGCCGGGATGTCGACCAGCGCGTCACGCGGAATGGACACGGCGACCGCGTGCTTGTGGTCGCCGTACACATGGAGGAGGAACGCGGTGTCGGAACGCCCCACGGCGCCGGTGCCACCGCCGAGCCTGCTGTTGTCGCCCGAGCGCGAGTCCGATCCGATGACCAGGACGTTCTGCCCCTGCGAGGAACCCGGCGGCCGGTCGTCGGAGATGCCGTCCGCGCTGAAGGTGTCGATGCTGCCGCCGAGTTTGAGGTAGCCCCACCCGACGCCCGCGACCAGCAGTACGAGGAACGACAGCCCGAACATGGCTGTCCGGCGCAGGCGGCCGGCCCTCCCCCTGCCCGCTCCCGCGTTACGGCTTCCCGTCATCGGCCACCCCGTCCGTCCGGTTCCCATGAGGGAAGACGTGCTCCACCATCCCATGGTTGTACAGTTGCGCAATGTAGCAAGTATTGATGTCCGAGCGGATCATCGGACCTGCCTACAGCCAGCTTGAAGCACTGTCCTCGAACGCCGAGCGAAAACTCCGGCCGAAGCACCGAAAGGAAGGGCGGGACGTACATGTTGCGCAACGGCCTCGAACCCTGGCACCTGTTGATCCTGGCGATCGTGGTGATCGTCCTGTTCGGTTCGAAGAAGCTGCCGGACACGGCCCGAGCCCTGGGCAAATCCATGCGGATCCTGAAGAGTGAGGCGAAGGCCATGAAGGAGACCGATGTACAGGCGCCCCGAGCCGACCCACCCGCCTAGGGCACCGAGCCACCAACGTACGGTACGTCTCAAGGACGTTCACTTCAGGGCTTGCGCAAGCAAGGGAACCACCACGGTCGCGACGCCGTCGTTGACCAGGGGACGGCCGAAGCAGCGCCGTTCACCGAACCGCTGGACCACTGGATCAATGGAGGATGTTCATGGGTGTGACCCTGGCCAAGGGCGGCAACGTCTCCTTGTCGAAGGAGGCACCCGGCCTGACCGCAGTGACGGTCGGCCTGGGCTGGGACGTACGGACGACGACGGGCGCGGACCACGACCTGGACGCGAGCGCGCTGCTGTGCTCGGACGCGGGCAAGGTCCTCTCCGATCTGCACTTCGTCTTCTACAACAACCTCACCAGCCCGGACGGTTCGGTCCAGCACACCGGCGACAACCTGACCGGGGAGGGCGAGGGCGACGACGAGTCCATCAACGTGGACCTGTCGGCCGTCCCGTCGGACGTGGCCAAGATCGTCTTTCCGGTCTCCATTCATGACGCGCACAGCCGTGGACAGAGCTTCGGCCAGGTCCGCAACGCGTTCATCCGCGTCGTGAACCGGGCGAACGGCGTCGAGCTGGCCCGGTACGACCTCAGTGAGGACGCGTCCACGGAGACCGCCATGGTCTTCGGCGAGCTGTACCGGCACGGCGCGGAGTGGAAGTTCCGCGCGGTCGGACAGGGTTACGCCTCGGGCCTGGCGGGAATCGCGTCCGACTACGGCGTCAACGTCTGACCCGGAGAACCTCACGTACAACGGGCACGGGCCCTTCCTCCCCTCCACCGGAGGGGGGAGCAGGGCCCGTGCCGCTCTCCCGCTCGGCGGCTCGGCGGCTCGGCGTGCTTCTACAGTGCCCGCAAGCCGTTGATCACCTCACGCAGGATGTCCTCGTCGGGCAACTGCGCGGGCGGAACGGGACGGCTGACGCGTACGCGGCCCGCTTCGAGCAGGTCGCCGAGGAGTACGCGGACGACGCCCACGGGCAGGTCCGCATCGGCCGAGAGTTCCGCGACGGACTGGGTCCGCGACCGGCAGAGCGTGAGCAGGGCCCGGTGTTCGGGGCCGAGGAGGTACTGCTCCTCCGACCGGTCCGGTGCTTTGTCATCGAGGGTGACGAGCGCGATCAGGTCGAACTGCGCCCCGTTGGAGCCCGGTTCGGTCCGGCCGCCCGTCACCGCGTACGGACGCACCAGCGGGCCGGCCTCGGCGTCGTACCACTGGCTGCCCGGGAGCAGGCGTGATCCCGGCAGCAGGTGTGACCCTGGCAGCAGCGGGATGTCTCCCGGGTCGTCATCGTTCATGGGCACGGACGCCTCCGCCCGCTCAGCCGGCCGTCGGCGGGGGTGCGGCGAACCGCGCCGGGGTACGGAGATGCTCGCCGACGCGTTTGACGAGCCGGGCCATCTCGTAGGCGACCAGGCCGATATCGGCGAACGCCGTGCTGAGCACGGCCAGGCACGATCCGTCGCCGGCCGCCACCACGAACAGGAAACCCTCGTCCATCTCGACCATCGTCTGCCGTACGTCCCCGGCCTCGAAGTGGCGGCCAGCGCCCTTGGCGAGACTGTGGAATCCGGAGGCCACCGCGGCAAGATGATCGGCGTCCTCGCGGCTGAGCACGCTGGACGCGCCCACGGCAAGGCCGTCGTTGGAGAGCACGACAGCGTGCCGGACCTCGCCGACCCGCGTCACCAGGTCGTCCAGCAGCCAGTCGAGTTCGCCCGAGGTATGACGCCCGGCGGTCCTCTCGTTCGCGATCATTCAAGGTCTCCTTTCGTTCGCGATCGTTCAGGGTCTTCTTCGCCGCGTGGACGCGGGTCTGTGGCATCGGGCCGGACCGCGGACGTGCCGGAAGCCGTACCGCCGCCGCGCAGCCACCCGTTGCGGTAGGCGGTCATCCGGTCCCTGGCCTGCTCGGGTGTGAGTCGCGAAGGCCGGACGGTGCCGTTCGGGCCTTCGCCGGGCGGTGGTTCGCCGGGACGGGGCTCTTCGCGGAGCTGCGGAACGAGACTGGCCTGCCGTACCCGGCGCGGCAGCGTGTCCTCGTCGGGCGGCGGTTCCGTGCGGGGCAGGGCGCCGGAGGGCTGCTCCGCTCGGCCGGGACGCCCGCGCAACGCGGTGACGGTGGCAGGACCGGAAAGGTGCCCCGGATCGCGACCGGCATCCAGCGCGGGCGCCGGTGGTGGGAAGGCGGTGGTCGTCGGCCGGGCGGAACGGGTGCCGTGGCCCGGCCGGGCGCCTGCGCCCGGACCGAAGGGCGGACGGGCGTGAACGCCTCCGCGCCGGCCAGAGGTGTTCCGCTCGGCTGCCGGGTCCTCGGCGGGCGGGCTTCCGGCAGACGGCAGCGCGCTCTGCAGCAGTGCGGTGGGCAGCAGCACCACCGCGGTCGTCCCGCCGTACGCGGACGTGCGCAACTGGACCTTGATGTGGTGCCGCACGGCGAGCCTGCTGACGACGAAGAGTCCGAGTCGGTCGCTGTCGAAGAGGTCGAGCGCCTCGGCCTGCTCGATCCGCCGGTTGGCCTCGCCGAGGAGTTCGTCGCCCATGCCGAGGCCTCGGTCCTCGATCTCCAGGGCGTAGCCGTTTCCCACGGGTTCGCCGCTGATGCGTACCTTGGTGTGGGGCGGTGAGAACTGTGCGGCGTTCTCGATGAGTTCGGCGAGCAGATGGGTGAGGTCGGCCACGGCTGTGCCCTGCACGGCGGCATCGGGGAGTTGCCGTACCTCGGTCCGGGCGTAGTCCTCGATCTCGGACACTGCGGCCCGTACGACGTCGCTCAGCGGTACGGGCATCCGCCAGGCGCGTCCCGGTGCCGCGCCGGACAGGATGATCAGGCTCTCGGCGTGCCGCCTCATCCTGGTGGTGAGGTGGTCCAGCCGGAAGAGATCGCTCAGCTCGTCGGGGTCGTCGGCGCGGCGTTCCATGCTGTCGAGCAGGTTGAGCTGGCGGTGGACCAGCACCTGGCTGCGCCGGGCCAGATTGACGAAGACTCCGGAGATGCCGTCGGCGAGTTCGGCCCGTTCGACGGCTGCGCCGAGAGCTGCCCGGTGCACCGTGCCGAGCGCCTCGGCGACCTGGGCGATCTCGTCGTGGGCGGCCGGGCCCTGCGGAGCCTCGGCGCCGATGTCGAGCTCCTGACCGGACCGCAGCCGTTTCATGGCCCGGGGCAGTTTGCGGCGGGCGATCTCCAGGGCGCTGTTGCGAAGGCTGACGAGTTCGACGACGAGCGCCCGACCGATGCGTACGGAGATCACCAGGGAGGCCGTGACGGCGACGCAGCCGAACAGGACGGCGGCTCCGGACGGGGTGAACAGTCCTCGGGCGAGCGGGGAGGAGCGACCGGCGGTGTGCTGACCGGCGGTGGCTTGGATGGTGCGGGCCTCGGTCCGGACTCGTTCGGCTGCTCGTTCCCAGTCGTCGGCCGGTGCGGCCCGCGCGGCCCCGCGTCCGGCGGGTGCGGCGAGCACCTTGTCCTCGGCTGCCTGGATCTGCCGGTGGGCGGGGCCGGCGGTGAGCCGCTGCCAGGCGGCGCGCTCGGGGGCGGGGAGGTCCGCGCCCGCGGTCTCGGTGAGGTTCCTGCGGGTCTCCACCGCGCCGGTGAACTGGCGCAGTTGGCCGTCCTTGAGCGTTCCTATGCGGGCGGCGGTGGTCAGCAGGGCGTCCTCACGGGCCAGCATCTCGTCGGCCCGGGCCAGTTCGAGCCGCACGCGGGCGTCGGAGCCGCCTGCGTAGCCCTGGACCGTGGTGAGTGCGCCGGAGACTCCCAGGGCCGCGGAGATGACCTCGGTGTACCGGTCGTACACGGCGTTCGCGGCGCTCGCGTCGTCCTCGGCCTGTCCCTCCGCCCGCTCATCGGCGCGCAGGTTCCGGGTGAGGCCGAGGAAGCCGTCGAGCCGGTCGGCGACCTCGGACGGGACGTTGCCGGTGTCGGCGATGGTGTGGCCGCTGTCGAGCCTCAGGGCTGCGAGTGCCTTGTCGGTGCGTCCGGCCCGGCGTTCCAGCAGGGCGGCCTGGGTGCTGCTGGGCGTGGCGCTCTGGAGCATGGCTTCCCGGCGCTCGCTCTGGAGCGCCGCGACAGCGGTGGACACGGGGGCCCGGATCTCGCTGTCGACCCGCTCCAGCTGGCGAAGGCGTGCCACGTCCTGGGCGGTGGTGACGGTGGCGAATCCCCATAGGGCGAGCAGCGAGACAACGGGCACCATCAGCAGCGAGATGATCTTCGCGCGTACGGTCCTGGGGCGCAGGGTCCACCGGCCTCGCGGCGCGGGCGGGGCCGGTATCCGCAGCAGCTGCAGGTCTTGCTCGGCGCTCTCGTCGGCCGGTGGGCCCGCGTGGGCGCGGCGGCCTCGCGCCGGCTGGGCGATGGCCGGCTCACCGGGTTCCGGGGTCGTGCGGGGTGGGCGCATGGCCTCCTCGTTCCGAGTGTGGTGCTGGGTGTGTCGCGGTTTCCGGGCGACGGGTCACGCCTTTTTCAGGGGCGGGTGACGGGCACGGCGGCGGGCGATGTCTCGGGGGCCCCGAGGCCGCCGCCGCGCCGTGACCGGAAGGCGGCGCCCCGCCCTGTGAAGCCCTGCGGGGCAACGGCGGGGTCCGTGTCAGCGGGTGCTTCGGTGCATTCGGCGAAGGCGTAGGCGGCGCGCTCCCCGGCCGTCGGGGAGAGTGCGACGAATGCCGAGGTCAGGAAGAGGTACGAGCCGAGTCCCACGGCGAGGGGAAAGATGAACTGCATGGTGGTGGCGCCGGGCAGTCCCGCCCCGGAGGGTGCGACCCGTACGGAGACCGCGAACATTCCGGTGTAGTGCATGCTGCTGACCGCGGCGCCCATGACGAGGGAGGCCGGCGCCACGGCCCGCGACGACTTGATGTTGAGCGCGGCCCACAGCGCCGCGGTCGCCGCGGCGACCGCGATGGCGACGGAGAGCGCGACCCGCAGCGGGTCGTAGTGGATCGTGCCGTGCAGACGGAGTGCCGCCATGCCGAGGTAGTGCATGCTGGCGACGCCGAGTCCGGTGGCGAGCCCGCCGAGCAGCAACGCCCTGGTCCGGTCGCGGCCGTAGCCGACGGCGAAGACACCGCCGCCGACCACCACCATGGCGCCGAACAGGCTGAGGAGGGTCAGCGGTACGTCGTAGCGGATGTCCGTGCCGCTCACCCCGAATCCGAGCATCGCGATGAAGTGCATGGTCCAGATGCCGGAGCCGATGGCGGATGCGGCCGTGATCAGCCAGTTGCGGCGCGAGCGGCCGGTCGAGTCGAGAGCGCGCACGGTGCAGCTCAGGCCGAGAGCCGCGCCGATGCATGCCATGGCGAACGAAAGCGCGGGGGTCAGCCAGCCGAAGGAGGCGTGGTCCAGGTGTCCCATGGATCGGGGACGCTAGCCGCGATGGGGGCACGCGCCAGGGGCACATTTCGAAACTGCCGGAATATGACAGAGAGAGGTTGCCGAACGATCGGCCAGGGCTCGAACGCCCACCTCATTTCCCGATGTTTCGCTCCGTTTCACTCCATCGGCAACTACGCGATCATGTCTGTATGACCGATGACCACACACACGTCCAGGAGTTCTTCGCAGCGCGCGCGGCGGACTGGGACGCCCGTTTCCCGGACGACGGACCCGCCTACGACGCGGCCTCCGACGCCCTCTCGCTGCACCCGGGCGACGCGGTGCTCGACGCCGGCTGCGGCACGGGACGGGCGCTTCCCGCCCTGCGCGCGGCGGTCGGGCCGCAGGGCACGGTCGTGGGCGTGGACCTGACGGTGGCGATGCTGGAGGCGGCCGTACGGACGGGGCGGCACCGCGAAGGGATGCTGCTGCTCGCCGATGTCGCCCGTCTGCCGCTGAGGTCGCGGACGCTGGACGCGGTGTTCGCGGCCGGGCTGATCTCCCACCTGTCGCACCCCGGTCCGGACCTGGCGGAGCTGGCACGGGTAGTGCGTCCGGGCGGGCGGCTGGCACTCTTCCACCCCATCGGGCGGGCGGCCCTCGCGGCACGCCACGGCCGCCGGATCAGGGACGACGATCTGCGGGCCGAGCCCAACCTCCGCCCGCTGCTGACGCGTTCGGGCTGGCGGCTCGATCAGTACACCGATGAGGACGACCGCTTCCTCGCCCTTGCCGTCCGGACGGCCTGACCTGCCCGTCCCCTGTCGTCGTGTTCACTCCACCGGCGCGTCGGAACGCCGATCGTGCGGGATCGGGCAGCCTCCGGCGCCCGGGACCGGGAACGTCCCCAGCCCGGAGACCTCGTAGCCGTCCGGGTATCCCTTGATCTCCGGATTCTGCCGGGCGTAGTGCGGGGTGGTACGCGGCGGCAGGAGACGCACCGCGCGCGCCCTCAGCCGCAGGGCGCCGTGCGTGAGATTACGGGCAGCGGCGCCGGGACGTTCGTACCGGAAGGCGCGCAGCAGCGAGTCGTCGAGCAGTGCGAGGGCGAACTTTCGCGCGGCGGGGGCCAGCGGGCGGGGATACCAGGAGCTGATCAGGTCCAGGGTGGCGTCGGAGACCCGGCGTCCCCCTTCGTCCCAGCCGAAGTGTTCGGCCTCATAGGCGTCGAGGGTGCGCTCGAACTCCTCGTACGTCTGCGGCAGTTCCTTGATGCCCATGTGCGCACCCAGGACCCGGTAATAGGCGGCGCACGCCCGCAGTTCGTGGTCGGAGAGCCGGCGCCAGCCGTAGGAGTCGAGCCAGCGCTTCGGGGTGACGACGAAGGTGCACAGCACATAACGCATGTCGTCGTTGCTGATGTCGTAGCTGCGGTGCATCTGGTTGATCCGGCGGAGTGCCGTACGCCCCGGATCGCTGTCGAAGCCGTGCTCCAGGACGGTGTCGAGGAGCAGCGCGGTGTCGTCGTACCGCTTCTGTGAACGGTCCGTCAGCTCGGCGGTCCGAGCCAGCAGTCGGCCGATGCTGGGTACGGCGTACGTGCGGTAGAGAGCCAGTTCGAGCGCTCTGGTGATGTCCCAGGGAAACTCGTAGGTTGCCATGATCCGGTAGATTCGAAGGAAGTCCCGCTCCGGATCGAGACGCCGGATCTCCTTCAGCCGGTCGTACCGCTTCACCGCACTGCCCCCTTGCATCGGCGCCGAAGGTCCAACCCTACGTCGACGGGGAACACCGCAAACAGGTACGGCATGTCACGCACTCAGAGTTCCTCGGGAAGGCGGTCCTCATGATCGACATAATCGGCAGCCTGCGGAAGGTCGTCACCTCCGACCGGAAGGAGGACTGGCCCGCAACGCCCTCCAAGGAGGACCGGCGCAAGCAGCACAACCTCTTCGAGGCGGCCGCCACCTTCGTCTCGGCATCCGTGGAGGAGGATCAGGCACGAATGGACGAGGCGAGCGGCTGGGTGTCGCCCGAGGCGCTCTCCTTCGGCGTCAGTGAGCTGGCCTGCCGAGCCGTCATCGCGCTGGCCCGCGAGCGCGGCGAATCGCCCCAGACCGTGGCCCGAACCCTGCTGGGGCTGCCCGTCCGATGACGGACGCCGTCCGGCCGCGCGCGGAACCGACATCCTGCCTTGTCAGGGCCTCGACGAGTGGGTTACTCACTCGTTAAGGTGCGCCGACGGACAACGACGAGGGACGAGGAGAGCGCCGTGACTGCGCCGAACGACACGGTCGCCGACGACGACGCGCTGTATGTGCTGACCGCCGTGCTGCTGACACCGGCGCAGTTCCCGAGCGTCCTCGCCGACGACTACCCGGCCGCCTGCGCGACGCTCGCCCTCGAACCGTACGCCGAGGGATACGGGCTGGTCCTCGGCCAGGACGGCAGTGGCGCGCGGTGGACCGTGGTCGTCGATGACGTATCGCTGGTGGCCGTCGCGATCGCGGCCTGGGACTGCGGCATGGAGTACGACCTCTCTCCCGACGACCGTTCGGTGGTCTGCGCGCTGCCGGGCTGGCCTCTCCCGGTGGCGGTCGCCGCTCCGGGCGTGGCCGCGCCGCACGATCCGCTGCCGGATCCGGAGGCCGAGGGCACCGACCCGGCGCCGCTGACCCCGCCCGACACCGAGTCGTGGGGACCGGCCCAGCGACGCATGGGCGCGGACGAGATAGCGCACCAGTGGAGCGCGTGGCGCGAGCAGATCGATGACGAGACGGCCTTCACCAGCCCGCCGGGCGGGGAGAGCCCGCGGGCCGAGACCGGGGCCGGGGTTAAGACCGGGCCCACGCCTGGAGCCGAGGCCGCCGAATCCGGAGCCGAGGCCGTACCCGAAGGCGTCGCCGAATCGGGAGCCGAGGCCGTCGCCGAACCCGAGCCCGGATCCGCGCCCGGATCCGAACCTGACCCTCACCCTGAAGTAGAGGTTCAGGGTGAGGTGGACACTGAGACCGAAACCGGAGCCGGGAGCGGCGGGCCCGACGACACCGCCGCGGACGCGCTATCCGGAGTGCACCCCGGTGTACGGCGGGCACTCGCCCAGGCACACGATTACATCGGCACTCCGCCGCCACCCGGCCGCGTCCGCTCTTCTTTCGCCACGGGCGACGCACGGATGCTGCGCGCCGATGGCCCCGGCTGGTCCCTGGTCGCCCGAACCGACGACATCGCGTTCATCCTGCTGGACGAGGAGCCGGGCGAGGTGCTGCCGGTCGGGCGCGGTACGGAACTGCCGAAGCTCCTGAAGGCTCTGGACACGCTCGCGGTACGGCCGGCCTGAGATCCGTTCCGCGGAGTCGGCGGGGGCACCGACAGTCGGACCCCTCGGTGCCCTGTCGCCTCAGCGGCCTATTTCCTTGCGGGTGATCCTGCGGAGCCTGCGTCGCTGGCTGGGGTCCAGCAGCAGATACGCAACGGCCGGAACTCCGATCAGGACAAGCAACGACAGCCAGAAACCGATGAACGGCATCAGGATGACCGCTACGACCACTCCCCCGATGGCGATCTTCGCGCTGTTCGACATCGTCCACGCCTCCTTCGCGGCCCGGAGCCGCTCCTGCTGTGAGAACGCATGTCCGAGCCCATCGGTTCCAGCAGGTCAAGAACTCACCTCAGGGGCTCGCCGACCTCGTGCATGTGGTGCAGTGCCTGCCGATAGGACTCGATCAGTCCGGTCTCCGCGTACGGCATGCCCAGTGATTCGCAGTGGGCGCGCACCATGGGCTGCGCCAGGCGCAGGTGCGGCCGGGGCATGCTCGGGAAGAGGTGGTGCTCGATCTGGTAGTTGAGCCCGCCGAGGAACCAGTCGGTGAGGATGCCGCCACGTACGTTGCGCGAGGTGAGGACCTGGCGCTGGAGGTGGCCCCAGCGTTCGCCGTCGGGGTCCGGCATCTCCATTCCCTTGTGGTTCGGCGCGAAGGCCATGCCCAGGTGGAGCCCGAACAGCGCGTGGTGGACGAGCGCGAAGACGATGGCCTTGCCCGGGGACAACACGGTGAGCAGCAGCGTTGCGTAGAGGCCCAGGTGGGCGACCAGGAGCAGTGCCGAGAGGGCTCGTTCCCGGGCGGGCTGCTGTCGCAGGTACTGGAATCCGGAGATCTTCAGCGCGATGCCTTCCAGGAGCAGCATCGGGAAGAAGAGCCGGGCCTGGTTTCGGGTGAGCCAGCGGGCGAAGCCCTCACGCTGGGCCGCCTGCTTCTGCGTCCAGACGAGGGCGCCGACGCCGACGTCCGGGTCCTTGTCGATGTGGTTGGGATTGGCGTGGTGGCGTACGTGCTTGTCGTTCCACCACGCCTCGTTCATGCCGAGCAGCAGGTTGGCGTGCACGAGGCCGATGGCCCGGCCCGCGCCGCGGTCGCCGGTTATCTGGGCGTGCCCGGCATCGTGCCCGATGAACGCGGTGCGCGACCAGAAGATCGCCAGCGGCAGTGCGAGGAGCAGGGTCCACCAGGTGTTGCCGAGGAGGACCATGCCGGTGATCACGGCGCCCAGGGCGACCAGATTGACGACGATGCCTGCGGCGTACCACCCGGTTCGCCGCTCCAGGAGGCCCTGCCCTTTCACAGCCCGCAGCAGCGGCGCGAAGTCGCTTCCCTGAGCCGGAGCAGTGCCGGTTCCGGTCCCAACTCCGACTCTCGCTCCGGCTCCGGCTCCGTCGGCACCTCCCGCGCTTTCCGCACCGTCACGGGTACCTTCCGCTGCGGTGGCTGTGGCCTGGGGCATGACGTCTCCGGTCTCTGGAAAGCTGCGCTGACCTGTAGAAACGTATGGCGGCCGGGTATGCGGCAACCATGGCGCCACCACCCGGGGTCTCCGGGGGTATACCCCCTCCCCCGATGGGGGTGCTGACCGCACCCAGGGGTGCACCACGCCCCCCCTGGCCGACGCATTGGCCCGTCATCCCGGCATCCCGACGGATCGACATGTGTCCTGGATCATGAAGAATCCGCTCACGCCTCATGACATCGGTGGGGTACCCTCGGCGACCCGACCCCCCACTAGTCAAATTTGAGGAATTCGGCATCACTGTGCAAAGACTCCCTGCGGCAACGCTCCCCGAGATCTCCGCACTCTCCGCCTGCTCCGTGGTCTTCCTGCCCGGAGATCCCTCCCGTACCGGCCGCGTCGCCTTCTGGCACCCGGACGGCAGCAGCCCGCCCGACGGTCCCGGATCCGTGGAGGAACTGGCCGTCGTCGGCGCCGACGCGCGGGTGTACGCCGTACCGGCACGATTGCTCCCGGTCCGCGACGTACTGCCCGTGCTGACGCGTGCGCGGGCCTCGGCGCATGCCTCCGACGCGGCCGCGTTCTGGGGTGCGGCCGCCCTCCTCGCTCTCCAACTCGCCGCCCGGGGCCTGCTGCTGCCTGGTCTCAGCGTCACGGATCACGATGCCTGGCGGGCCGGTCCGCTGACTGCGGAGGACCAGTCACGGATCCGTACCCTCGCCGCCTCGATGCCGCCCCTCGCCCACGCGGTACCGCTCGACGGGGCCGCGGAGCCCGTACTGCTGCCCGAGCCCGAGCGGTTGCTGCGCGCGTTCCTCGACGCGGTGGCGGACGGTCTGCCCCGCACCCCCGCCGCACCGATCGCAGGCGGCGGCCCGGCCTTCACCGTCGATGAACCGCAGCAGCTGCCCGGCCACCGGGCCTGGGTCACCGATGTCGCGGCCGGGCACGACGCGGGCGTCCGGCTCTCGCTCCGGGTGGAGGCGTCCGGGCTCACCGCTCCGGACAAGGAGGGCGAGCTGTCCGCCGGCCCCTCCTTCCGGACTGTCCTGCAGATCCACAGTGTCAGCGATCCGACGCTGGTCGCCGATGCGGCCGAGGTCTGGGCGGGCGGCGCGGGCACCGCGGCAGCTTTCGGACCACGTGCCCGGATGGACGTCCTGCCGGCGCTGCGCCGGGCGGCTCGTGCCTGGTCGCCGCTGTCTCCGCTGCTGTCCGCCGCGGTGCCCGACTCCGTCGAGCCGGACGACGACGAACTCGCCGAACTCCTCGGCCCCGCCGGACGGGCACTGGCCGCGACCGGGGTCCAGGTGCACTGGCCCAAGGAGCTGGCCCGCAAACTCACCGCCCGCGCGGTGATCGGTCCGCCCGACGGCGAGGAGGACGACGAGGGGCGCGAGGGGGTCGCGCGTACCGGCTCCGAGGCACCGCCGCTCCTGTCGGCCGATGCGCTACTGGCGTTCGACTGGTGGTTCGCGCTGGGTGACCAGAAGCTCAGCCGCGCCGAGCTGGACCGCCTGGCCGAGGCCAATCGGCCGGTGGTGCGGCTGCGGGACCAGTGGGTGCTGATCGACCCCGAGGAGGCCCGGCGGGCCCGTGAGACCCGGGACCGCAAGGTCACACCGATCGATGCGCTGGGCGCGGCCCTGACCGGTTCCACCGAGGTCGACGGGCAGCGGGTCGAGGTCCGGGCCACCGGCTGGCTGGAGCGGTTGCGCCGTCGGCTGGCCGACCCGGAGGCGGCCGGGCAGCAGGGCGAGCCGCATCCGGTCGGCCCGCCCGAGGCCCTCGACGCCACCTTGCGCGACTATCAGCTGCGCGGTCTGAACTGGCTGCACACCATGACCTCGCTCGGTCTCGGCGGCTGCCTCGCCGACGACATGGGTCTCGGCAAGACCATCACGCTGATCGCGCTGCATCTGCACCGCCAGAGCATCGAATCGGCCGCCGGGCCGACGCTGGTGGTCTGTCCGACTTCCCTCATGGGGAACTGGCAGCGGGAGATCGAGAAGTTCGCGCCGGGCACGCCGGTACGCCGCTTCCACGGCGGATCGCGCAGCCTCGCCGAACTGGCCGACGGCGAGTTCGTGCTCACCACGTACGGCACCATGCGGCTCGACGCGGCGAAGCTCGCCGGCATCCGGTGGGGTCTGGTGGTCGCCGACGAGGCCCAGCACGTGAAGAACCCGTACTCGGCAACGGCCAAGCAGCTGCGGACGATCGGCGGGCAGGCCAGGGTGGCGCTCACCGGCACTCCGGTGGAGAACAACCTCTCCGAGCTGTGGGCGATCCTCGACTGGACGACGCCCGGTCTGCTGGGACGGCTCGGCACCTTCCGTACCCGCTACGCGCGCACCGCGGAAGGCGGTGATCCGGCGGCCGCCGAGCGGCTCGCCGCGCTGGTGCGGCCGTTCCTGCTGCGACGGCGCAAATGCGATCCGGGTATCGCACCGGAGCTGCCGCCGAAGACCGAGACGGACCGCACGGTGTCTCTGACGGCGGAACAGACCGGTCTGTACGAAGCGGTGGTGCGCGAGACGCTGGAAGCGATCTCCGGCGCCGACGGCTTCGCCCGACGCGGTCTCGTCGTCAAACTGCTGACGGCGCTGAAGCAGATCTGCAACCACCCTGCGCAGTACCTGAAGGAGAACGAGCCCCGGATCGCGGACCGTTCGGGAAAGGTCGAGCTGCTGGACGAACTGCTCGACACGATCCTGGCGGAGGAGGCGAGCGTGCTGGTTTTCACCCAGTACGTGCAGATGGCCCGGCTGCTCGAACAGCACCTGGCGGCACGCGGGGTGCGCACGCAGTTCCTGCACGGCGGGACGCCCGTCGCGGAGCGCGAGGCGATGGTCAACCGCTTCCAGGCGGGCGAAGCCCCAGTGTTCCTGCTGTCGTTGAAGGCGGCCGGTACGGGTCTCAACCTCACCCGGGCCGGTCATGTCGTGCACTTCGACCGCTGGTGGAACCCGGCGGTCGAGGCTCAGGCCACCGACCGCGCGTACCGGATCGGCCAGACCCAGCCGGTGCAGGTGCACAGGCTGATCGCCGAGGGCACCATCGAGGACCGGATCGCCGGCATGCTGTCCCGCAAGCAGGGGCTCGCGGACGCGGTGCTCGGCTCCGGCGAGGCGGCGCTGACCGAACTGACCGATGCGGAACTGACCGATCTGGTGGAGCTGCGAGGGGGCACACGATGAGCGACGGACACGACGGCTACCGCTACGACGGTGGCGCGTACGAGAGCGCCAGCCGGGGTGACGCCGCTCCGGGTCAGGAACGGACCTTCGCCGCGCTGCCGCCCGCGCACGGCCGCGGCTTCGCCGGGTCCTGGTGGGGCCAGGCGTGGCTGAAGGCCCTGGAGGACACCGCGCTGGACGGCCAGCAGCTGAAGAAGGGGCGCAGGTTCGCCCGCGAGGGCCGGGTCGGTGCGGTCTCCGTGCGGCCCGGCCGGATCACCGCGGTGGTCCGCGACGGGGACTCGTCCACGTACCGCAGCGATGTGCTGCTCCAGGAGTTGAGCGAGGCGGACTGGGAGCGGTTCCTCGAGATGGCCGTCGAGCGGGCCGGGCACATCGCGGCGCTGCTGGACCGGGAGATGCCGCCGCACCTGGTGGAGGACGCGGCGGCGGCCGGGGTGGAGCTGCTGCCCGGGATCGGCGATCTGGACCCGGAGTGCACCTGTGACGCGTGGGACCACTGTCCGCACACGGCTGCGCTGTGCTATCAGGTGGCGCGGCTGCTGGATCAGGACCCGTTCGTTCTGCTGCTGATGCGGGGGCGCGGTGAGCGGCGGCTGCTGGACGAGCTCCAGGTCCGGATAGCGGCCCGCGCCGAGGGGCACGGGGCGTCCGGTCCGGCCGACAGGACGGAGGCTGCTGCGGCGAAGGCCGACGAGCGGGGTGTACGGGCGGACGAGGCGTTCGCCGCACGGGACATCCTGCCCCCGTTGCCCGATCCCCCGCCGCTGCCCGCGGAGCCAGGATCGGCGCCGTCCCTGGACACGGAGTCCGAACCACAGGCCGGTATCGACCCGGCGGCACTGGAGGTGCTGGCGACGGACGGTGCGGCACGCGCCCACCGGATGCTGGCCGACGCGCTCTCGCCCGGCCATGAACAGCAGCCGCTGCCGACCGGGCTGACCCCGCATCAGGATGCCGTGCGACTGGCCGCGGAGACCCGGCCCGAGCCCTGGATCGTGAAGCGGCTGGCGGCCGGTTCGGGGCGGCGCGGGGCGGAGCTCGACGCGGCGGTGCGGGCCTGGCGGTACGGCGGGGTGGCGGCGCTGACCGTGCTCGAAGAGGAGTGGACACCCGATCCGGAGCACCTGGCCAGGGCGCGGGCCCGGCTCGCCGAGGCGTGGGAGGAGGGTGAGCGGCCCCGGCTGCGGTCGGCGGGCAATCGGTGGACCGCGGTGGCCGGTGGCGCGCAGCTCCGGTACGGACGCGACGGGCGCTGGTGGCCGTACCGGAAGGAGGGCGGGCGCTGGGTCCCGGCCGGTCCGGCGGACGACGACCCGGCGGCCGCGCTGGCGGGCTCGGGCACTTCGGAGGACTGAGCCCCGCTCGTACGGCCGGCGAGGCCGATCGGCAACGGGAGGGGGAGGGTGCGGAGCGGGGCGACGGAGTCTCCGCTCCGCCCCCGCCCCCTCCCGTCGCCACGTTCTGCCCGTGCGTTCAACTGGACGTCACCGCGCGTTGAGAGCGAGGGCGGAACCTGACGGCCGTCAGAGCTTTTCATGCACCAGGAGGCCCCATGTCCGCGCGCGTTGTCCGTCGTTCCCTTGCCGTCGGCCTGCCGCTCGCCCTGCTCGGTACGGTGATCGCGACGGGAACGGCAATCGGCGCGCAGGACCGGCACCAGCGTCCGGAGCGCACGGCGCGGGTCACCGGGACCGCCGTGCTCGGCGACGTTCCGCTGGCCGGCTTCAGCAACCGGCTGCTGCCGGGAACGGTCGCGGACGACCGGGGGGTGCGGCTCGGCGGCATCGGCAGCGACATCTATCCGGCGGGCCGCCGGGGCGAGTTCTGGACCGTCACCGACCGCGGGCCCAACGGGCAGATCAAGGTCGACGGGAAGAAGCGGCGCACCTTCCCGGTTCCCGGTTTCGACCCGGCGATCGTCAAGGTGCGGGTCAGCGGGAAGCGCGTCGAGGTCCTCCAGGCCATCCCGATCACCACCCGGTCCGGAGCCGCGGTCACGGGTCTGCCGAACCAGCCGGGCCGTGACGAGGCCCCGTACACCTACGACGCGAAGACGCCGCTCGGGTACGACCCGAACGGCCTGGACACCGAGGGCATCGTCCGTGCCACCGACGGCAGTTTCTGGCTCGTCGACGAGTACGGCCCCTCCCTGGTGCACGTCTCCACGCGCGGCCGGGTGCTCGCCCGCTACGTGCCGGAGGGTCTCGGGCTGACGGGCGCCGACTATCCGGTGGTGGAGGCGCTGCCCGGCGTTCTTCTGCACCGCAAGATCAACCGCGGTTTCGAGGGGCTGGCCCTCCTGCCGGGCGGCGATCTGGTGCTCGCTGTGCAGAGCCCGCTCTCGCTGCCCGACCAGGACGCGGGCGAGGCCTCGCGCAATGTGCGGCTGCTGCGCTTCTCGACGAAGAAGCGCGCGGTCACCGCGGAGTACGCCTACCGGTTCGACGCGGTGGATGTCGTGGATCCGGGCGAGGACGACACCTCGGAGCTGAAGATCTCCTCGGTCGTCGCGCTCGGCCGGCACGAGCTGCTGGTCGAGGAGCGCACGGACAAGGCGGCCCGACTGCACCGGGTGACGCTCCCGCACGGCTCCGGAATCCTGGGATCCTCCTGGGACGACCCGACGACGTCTCCCTCGTACGAGGAACTCACCGAACCCTCGGCATCGGGCGTGCCGGTGCTCCGCAAGAGCCTGGTCGTCGACCTGGGCAAGGTCGCGGGCGTGCCCGGGAAGATCGAAGGAGTTGCGGTGACTGGCCGGGACACGCTCGTACTCATCAACGACAACGACTTCGGGATGACCGACGGCGCCGAGGCGTTCGACGCGAACGGCCGGCTGGTCGACAGCGGCATCGAGACGTCGGTGACTGAGCTGAAGCTCGCCCGCCCGCTGCACGGCTGACCGCGCACGCCCGCGTACGGACCCGCCTGCTGCACGGCTGACCCGCGCACACGCGCTTCCGCCGCAGCCCGTCCCTGCGCTGCACCTGCCCGCCGAGGGCTGGGATCGTCAACACCTCATCTCCTTAACGGACTTCACTCCACACTCCCCATCCCCCGGCGCGGCCACTGGTCCCAAGTGGCCGCGCCCGTACCGATTTCGACGTCCGGCGCTCTCCCCGGTCCACAGAGGCCATTTCCGCCCCGCCGTCTTTCGCCACCCGCGCGGCGCCCGTACGGTAGGGCGCGCGAGACACTCGGCCGCACAAGGGAGCCGCGGGATGTCGGGGGAATCGGACAGCGGACTCCTGCGCGACGCCATCGGGCTGCGCGAGGTCCTGTTCCAGAGCGTCACGGCGATGGCGCCCGCCGCGGCCATCGCCGCGTCGATTCCGGCCGGGGCCGCCTTCGCGGGCGGCAGTCTGCCGCTGTCCGTGCTGGTGGCCCTGGTCGCCTGCCTGCTCACCGCCTCGTGCGTCGCCGAACTGGCCCGCCGGCTGCCGGCCGCCGGTTCCGTCGCCACCTACTCCGCGCAGGGGCTGCACCCGGCCATCGGGTTCCTCGTCGGCTGGGGATATGTCTTCGTCGAAGCACTGGTCCCCGCGCTGCTGCTGCTCCAGCTCGGCTTCACGACGGCGGGGACGCTGCACCAGGAGTGGTCGTCCTACCCGGCGGACCTGTGGTGGCCTTGGTCGCTGCTCGGTACGGTGATCATCGCGCTCGCCGGGTATTACGGCGTACGGGCCTCCGCCCGGTTCGGCACCGTGCTCGGCATCTTCGAGGTGCTCGTCTTCGTCGCCTTCGCCGTGCTGCTCATCGGGCAGGCCGGTGCGGACAACACCCTTTCGGTTTTCGGTAGTTCGCACACCGCCGACGGATACGGCGGCATCAGCGGGATCTTCGCCGGTTCGGTCTACGCCGTGCTCGCCTTCGCGGGCTTCGAGGCGGCGGCGCCGCTCGCCGAGGAGGCCCGGAATCCCCGGCGCACGATGCGGCGTGCGGTGCTCGGTGCGGCGCTCTCCATCGGCCTGGTGTACGTCCTGACCACGTATGCGATGTCGGTGTACTTCGGGCCCGACAGGTTCGCCGGATTCGGCGGATCGGGGGCGGCCTCGTGGGAAGGCGTGGCCCGCGCCTCGTTCGGGCTGTTCTGGGTGCTGCTCTTCCTCGCCGTGGTCAACTCGACCGTGGCCAACGCCAACGCGTGTGCCAACGTGTCGACCCGGACGGCGTTCGCCCTCGGCCGTATCGGCGTGTTCCCGCAGGCGTTCGCGAGGCTCCACCCGCGGTTCCGGTCCCCCGTCATCGGCGTGGCCGTGCAGTTCGTGATCGCGGTCGGCGCGGCGCTCGGACTGGGTCTCGCCTATGACCCGGTGACCGCGTTCACGCTGCTGGCCACCGTGATCGTCACGGTGATCATCGGTGTGTACATCATCGTGAATCTGTCCTGCGCCGGGTACTTCCTGCGACGACGTCGCGACGCCTTCAACCCCGTGCTCCACCTGCTGTTCCCGGTACTGGGCATCGCGGCGTTCGTCCCCGCCCTGCTGACGGCCGCCGGGATCCCGGCGTTCGACTTCGTCTCCGAACTCAGCGCGCCCGTCTCGTACGCCGGTCCGGTCGTCGGTGTCTGGATGCTGATCGGGATCGTTGTCCTCGTGGTGCTGCTGCGCAGGCATCCGGAGCGGGTGGCACAGACCGGACGGGTCCATCTCGACGACACCCCGGCGCCGGCCGCAGAAGCCGGGACGGAAGCAGAGACAGGAGCAGTACAGCCATGAACGACCCCCGCATCCTGACCGTCCGCCCCAAAGAGGGCGAGTATGCCTGGACCTTCGGTGGAGCGGCTCCGGTCGCCCGCATCGAGCCGGGGACGTTCCTCGACGTGTACACGGAGGACTGCTTCGCCGGGCGGGTCCGCTCCGAGAAGGATCTGGTCTCCGAGGTCTGCGAGTTCCCCTTTCTGAACCCGCAGACCGGCCCCTTCCATGTGGTGGGCGCGGAGCCCGGCGACACCGTCGCGGTGCACTTCGTCTCCGTCGAACCGGCCAGGGACTGGGCGGCTTCGACAACCGTGCCGCTCTTCGGGGCGCTCACCTCCACCCACACCACCGCGTCCTTGCAGGCGCCGCTGCCCGAGGTGGTGTGGATGTGGCAGCTCGACCGGGCGCGCCGCACCTGTCTGTTCAGCGCCCGGGACAGCGGCATCCAGGTGGAACTGCCGATGGACCCGATGCACGGCACGGTCGGGGTGGCCCCGGCCAACCTGGAGGTACGGTCCGCGCTGGTCCCGGACGCGCACGGCGGGAACATGGACACGCCGGAGATGCGAGCGGGCGTCACCTGCTACCTGGGCGTGAACGTCGAGGGGGCGCTGCTCAGCCTGGGCGACGGCCATGCCCGTCAGGGCGAGGGCGAGACCTGCGGGGTCGCCGTGGAGTGCGCGATGAACACCGTGGTGCTCGTCGAGCTGCTGAAGGGGGTCACGACGCCGTGGCCGCGCATCGAGTCCGACACCCACCTGATGTCGACCGGCTCCGCCCGCCCGCTCGAAGACGCCTTCCGGATCTCCCAGTTGGACCTGGTGCAGTGGCTCGCGCGCGACTACGGCCTGTCGGAGCTCGACGCCTACCAGCTGGTCAGCCAGGCCGGTGAGGCCCCGCTGGCCAATGTGTGCGACACCAACTACACCTGCGTGGCGAAGATCCGCAAGGAATGGCTGCCCGCGGGCGACCCCCACCGCGGTCTCCACCGCCATCTGCGGGAGACCGCGACCCTGCTGGCCAGCCCCTGACCACCCACACCTCCCCGTCCTTCCTCACACCCCCGCCCCTCTTCCCCCACACACACAGGAGTGTTCATGCACCGCAGAAGGATCCTCCAGGGTGCCGCCGCGACGGCGGCCGCCGCCCTGATCCCGGCCTCCACCCGCGCCATGGCCGACACGACCGCGGGCGACACGGACTATCCGCTCGCCCACTGGACGCCCGCCTCCACCTCCAACTACACGGTGTCGAGCCGCCCTTCGGCCTATCCGGTCCAGTACGTGATCATCCATGTGACACAGGAGACGTACCCGGACACGATCGGGATCTTCCAGAATCCTGCGAAGCAGGTATCCGCGCACTATCTGGTGCGTTCGGCCGACGGCTATGTCGCCCAGTGCGTCCGGGAGAAGAACATCGCCTGGCATGCGGGCAACTGGGACTACAACACGCGGAGCATCGGGATCGAGCACGAGGGCTGGGTGGACAAGCCCTCGTACTTCACCAACGCCATGTACGAGAAGTCCGCGCTGCTGACAGCCTCGGTGTGCGACCGCTACAACATCCCCAAGGACCGCGCGCACATCCTCGCCCACGCCCAGGTCCCCGGCACCGACCACACCGATCCCGGCCCGAACTGGGACTGGGTGCGGTACATCCGGCTCGTCAATCTGTACTCGGCGGGCTGACCCGCCTTCGCCACCCGGGCCGATCGTTCTCTTCACCGCGGTTGTCGCAGCGGCCGGCTGCGACGACGATGGGTGTGCGGGAAGCCCCTGGACGGGAGGGTGAGGTGACGGATCCCTGGGTGGCGCTGGCAGCCGATACGGACCCGGGTGCGCGGATCGGCCAGCTGCGCCGCGCACACGAAGTGTTCACCTCGGCGGGCCGGCTGGAGCGGCCGGTCCGTCCGGTCGTCGGTGAGTCGTGGCGGCGTTCGGCGCGGGCCAGGGTCAGCCCGGACGGTGCGGCCGTGGTCGAACTGGGCCCCGACGACCTCGGACCGTACCGGGACGGCCATCCGCTGGCCCGGGCCATGCCGGTGATCCGTGAACTGATGGGCGCCTACGCGACGGACGGGGAGCATCTCCTGGCCGTGTGCGACGAGCACGGCAGACTGCTGTGGGTCGAAGGACCTGCGGTGACCCGGCGGGCCGCCGGCCGGATGAACTTCGTGGAGGGTGCCCGCTGGTCCGAGTCGGCGGCCGGGACGAACGCGCCGGGTACTGCCATCGCCGTGGACCGTCCGGTGCAGGTCTTCGCCGCCGAGCACTTCCTGCGGCCGGTCCAGCAGTGGACCTGCGCGGCGGCACCGCTGCACGACCCGCACACCGGACGGGTGCTGGGTGCCGTGGACATCACCGGCGGGAACCGGCTTGCGCATCCGCACAGTCTGGCGTTCGTACAGGCGGTGGCCCGCGCCGCCGAGTCGCACCTCGCGCTGCTTGCCCCCGCACCGGCCGTCGGGACCGTGCGGCTCAGCGCACTCGGCCGGGACGAGGCGCTGCTGGTGACGGGAGGCCGCAGGATCCGGCTCGGCAGACGGCACAGCGAGATCCTGGCTACGCTGGCCCGCCGCCCCGAGGGCCTCGGCGGCGACGAACTGCTCGTCGAGCTGTACGAGGACGAGTCGGTGACCCCGGTGACGCTGCGGGCCGAACTGTCCAGGCTGCGGCGGCTGCTCGGTCCGGAGCTCCTCCTCTCCCGCCCGTACCGGCTCTCGGCCCCGGTCGACGCGGACTTCGACACGGTGGCGCGCCGGCTGGCGTCGGGTGCGGTGGCCGCGGCGCTCGCGGCGTACGCGGGTCCGCTGCTGCCGGGCTCGCGGGCGCCTTCCGTCGTCCGGCTGCGGCGCCGGCTCGATGAGCAGTTGCGGGCGGCGCTCATCGCACGCGGTGACCCCGCGCTGCTGGCCGACTGGGCGTACAGCCCCTGGGGCGAGGACGACCTCCCGGTGTGGGAAGCGCTCGCCGCGGCCGTTCCCGCCGGGCAGCGCCCGGCCCTCCTCGCCAGGGTCCGGGCGCTGGACGCCGAGCAGCGGTAGCCGCTGCCCCGCGCACCCTGTGCAACGGGATTGCAACGTACCGCTGTCTACCCTCGCGCCGAGGGCCGCCCGATGGCGGGCGGCACCGGACCGGGAGGCCACAGAGATGACCCGCTACGCCGCGCCGGGTACCGAGGGCGCCATCGTCTCGTACGAGTCCCGCTACGACCACTGGATCGGCGGCGCCTACGTACCGCCCGTCCGTGGTCAGTACTTCGAGAACCCCAGCCCCGTCGACGGCCGCTCCTTCACCGAGATCGCCCGCGGCACGGCCGAGGACGTCGAACTGGCCCTGGACGCGGCACACGCCGCGGCGCCCGCCTGGGGAGCCACGGCGGCCGGCGACCGTGCGGGGCTGCTCAACAGGATCGCCGACCGGATGGAGGCCCATCTGGAGGAGCTCGCGGTCGCCGAGAGCTGGGACAACGGCAAGCCGGTGCGCGAGACCCTGGCCGCCGACATCCCCCTCGCCATCGACCACTTCCGCTACTTCGCCGGTGCGTTGCGTGCCCAGGAGGGTTCGCTGAGCGAGATCGACGAAGACACGGTCGCGTACCACTTCCATGAGCCGCTCGGCGTCGTCGCGCAGATCATCCCGTGGAACTTCCCGATCCTGATGGCCACGTGGAAGCTGGCTCCGGCGCTCGCGGCAGGCAACTCGGTGGTCCTGAAGCCGGCCGAACAGACCCCGGCCTCCATCCACGTATGGCTGAAGCTGGTCGCCGACCTGCTGCCGCCTGGCGTCGTCAACATCGTGAACGGCTTCGGAACGGAGGCAGGCAAACCGCTCGCCTCCAGCCCGCGGGTCGCGAAGGTCGCCTTCACCGGTGAGACCACGACGGGGCGGCTGATCATGCAGTACGCCTCCGAGAACCTCCGGCCGGTGACCCTGGAGCTCGGCGGCAAGTCCCCCAACATCTTCTTCGACGACGTGTGGAACGCGGACGACGACTTCCGCGACAAGGCCCTCGAAGGCTTCACCATGTTCGCCCTCAACCAGGGGGAGGTCTGTACCTGTCCGTCGCGAGCCCTCATCCAGCGCGGGGTGTACGGCGAATTCCTGGAAGCGGGCATCGCCCGCACCGAACGGATCGTGCCCGGGCACCCGCTGGACACGGACACGATGATCGGCGCACAGGCCTCCGACGAGCAGCTGAAGAAGATCCTCTCGTACCTGGACATCGGCCGGCAGGAGGGCGCGAAGGTCCTCACGGGCGGTGAGCGGATCGAATACGACGGGGAGCTCGCGGGCGGCTTCTACATCCAGCCCACCATCTTCGAGGGCGACAACCGGATGCGGGTCTTCCAGGAGGAGATCTTCGGCCCGGTCGTGGCGGTCACGTCCTTCTCCGACTTCGACGACGCGATCGGGACCGCGAACGACACGCTGTACGGCCTGGGGGCCGGTGTGTGGACTCGCGACATGAACACCGCGTACCGGGCGGGCCGCGCCATCCAGGCCGGCCGGGTCTGGACGAACTGCTACCACGCGTACCCGGCACACGCGGCCTTCGGTGGCTACAAGCAGTCCGGGATCGGCCGCGAGAACCACAAGATGATGCTGGAGCACTATCAGCAGACGAAGAACATTCTTTGTTCATACAGCCCGAAGAAGCTTGGGTTCTTCTAGAAGATGAACTCGGATGCCTGGAGGCTCCGTTACCCTCCAGGCAACCCTGCGCAGGAGTCGCCCTGCGCACCCGAAAGGGTGCCGCGAATCACCGTCCGCCCACGTCCTGGTCGAGCCCGGCGACTGCCACGCCGTCCGGTACGAGCAGCGCGGTCTCCTGTTCGCGGGACGGCCCGACAGAGACCGCCCACCCCCGTTCCAGCCCGCTGCACTCTCCACACCCAAGTCGTTGACCAGCGCAATTGAGCAAGTCCGACTGGAGTGCCACGTGCAGGAGGGCAGGACGTTGATGACACCGCTCTTGAGTCGCGACGCCGGCGGTGGACCGTCAGCTCCGCTGTGTGGCCGGTGGGCAGTTGCGTCAGCCTGGAGATCAGTACGGGACAAGCCTCAGGCGGTCTCATCCGCCCAGGCATGGGCCCATGCCTGGAGTTCTGGATCGGCCAGAGTGCGCAGCCACAGGTCGGCCTGGTCAGCCCCCTCTTCGGCCGGCCGAGGCCCCACGCCGAGCACGCGCATGCCTGCTCTCCGGGCCGACTCGATGCCGGTGATCGAGTCCTCCACAGCCATCGCGTCCTCCGGCCGCACGTTGCACAGGCGGACCGCGGTGGCGTAGACGTCCGGATGGGGTTTCGGCAGCAGTCCATCGCCCGCGACAACGACATGGTCGAAGTGGCCGAGGAGGCCGACTCGGGCGAGGGTGGACTCGACCACGTCCAACGGGCAGTTGCTGGCGACCGCGAGCGGGATGTGGCGGGCGGCGAGGCGGACCAATGCCGCCGCACCCGGCATGGTCACGGGGTCTTCGGCAACGAGCGCCTTGAAGTGTCTCAGAAGCGCATGCGTCATGTCGTCGGCGAGTTGCGGCTTCCCGGCCTCTCCGGCCATGAGGTGGCCGCACTCGGTGTAGTGCACGCCCTTGGCCCGCTCGGCGAAGCCGGGGCGGGGCTTCAGCCCGAACTCTCCGAAGACCCGGCTACGCGCGTCCTGCCAGTGCCGTTCGGTATCCACGAGGGTTCCGTCACAGTCGAAGACGATGGCGGCCGGGGACCAAGTGAAGATGTGACGAGTTGTCATTTGCCTGCCGTTCTCGAAGAGCGCGCCGCCCCACTGCGTCGGTGCTCGCAGTTACAAGCAGGGGGCTGCGGAGAGGCCCGCTCGGCCGCAGAAGGTGCGCTGTCGAACGAGTCCTGCTCGACCACGCGTGAAGGCTGATGCTTCGCTTCCGGGTCCTACAGAGGTGGGCATCGCCCGATCTTCTCCGGAAGAACCCAGAAACATCGTGATGACTACGTTATTTTCCCGGACGAGAGGCCGCAATCATCATTTCGAGTGTTTGACGGAACGCTCACCACCGAGTACTCGCGAAGCGTGCGCGACATCCAGCAACGGGCGAACGAAGCCTCTCGTCCCTCAACTCCACTGAAATCAAGGGCATTTGACTGAAGATGCCGAACCCCCACAGACCGGCGACCGCGCTCGACAGCACCGACGAAGCGCGAATTTCCGCCATGGGCCGTACCCAATTACGGCCCAAGGACAATAATAATCTCCACGCATTAATGGCATGAAGCGCCGTCAGTGCGCCACGGCGCACTACTTTCCCGGATCAAAATATGGGCACAGACGAACGAAGGTAGAACACACGTGCAAGACAGGGCGCGCGCGACCCGAAAGTCTCTACTGGAAGCCGCGGCACACCTTTTCGTTGAACAAGGGTACGCACGGACAAGCATCAATGAGATCAGCGAACTTTCTGGGCGCACCAGCGGAGCCGTCTACTTCCACTACTCCAGCAAGGAGAGACTCGCACTGGCGGTCGTACGCGAACAGTTCGCATCCTGGCCGTTGTTGGCTGACCGCTATGCCGCCCCCGGCGTACCGCCGCTGGAGAAGCTGGTCGCCCTCAGCTTCGATATCGTCAAGGCACTGCGCGACGACGTCATGACCCGGGCCGGCGCGCGTCTGTGGGCTGAGCGCCGCACCATCGACGTCGCCATACCCACTCCCTTCGCCGTCTGGACGGCTGCCGTCACGCGCCTTCTGACCGAGGCACGCGACGAGGGCGAACTCGCTGACGACGTCGAGCCGTCGAGCACCGCCACGACCTTGGTGTGCACGTTCTTCGGGCTGTACGACCTCACCGAGGAGATGGCGGAGCACGAGGACCTCTCCGACCGGCTTCACCGGTGGTGGCTGCTGATCCTGAAGGCGTTGCAGGCACACCCCGAGCCCGACGCCCTGGTGGCGCGGGCCCTGGCGCACCACCGGCCGGCGCCCACCGGATGACCTCCCGGCCGAACCGTCGGTCCTGGTCCCGGCCCCGGCCCTGGTCCCGGTCCCCGAAGAGACGTGCCGCACCACGAGGATCGGATGCTCGGCCCACAGTGCGCGTATCCCGGGAGCAGTGGTATCGACATGGCCACCGGCCTCGCCTCTGAGGAGCCGGCCATCCGGCGCAATGCCGAACCGGTCGATGTGCTCGCGCAGCATGTTGACGAACACCGCTGGTACAGGGAGGGGACGTGTGGCTGCAGCGGTGGTCCGTCGACTGCGGTCCGGGCTGGTAGCAGGCCGGACCGCAGATCCTTCGCCCGCTGTCCGGAAGCCGCGATGACCAGGCGTTTGCCGGGTCCGCCCGCTCCGGGGCCACTGAGCACGTCACCGGCGTGTGAGGCGTGCACCGAGTCCGCCCTGCACGATCGCTTCCTGATGCGTCAGCCGCACTATGACACCAGTGGGTGAAAGGTCTCGGAGCATGACCACGATCACTCTGCCGGCGGGCGGGCGTATCTCGCTGATGGAGTGACACCAGACGGTTGCGGCCGTGTGTGCCACACGCGACCACCTGCGAACTTCTCGGGCGTCGCCCCGCCGCCCGGCAGCTGCGACACCCCGGATGTCGTCACCGAGCCCTTTCCGACCTGGCACCAGAGATGAGTGAGGGCTGTACCCAGAAGTACCCGAGCAGGCAACTCGTCGCCCGGCGGCAAGTGACCGGGGCACGGTGGCGCCGCCTGCCGATTGGTCGGCAAGCCCTGCTGGCACTGGCCCATCTGCGCTGCTGTGATACGTACGCCCGGCCGGCTGAGGGGTTCGGCGTCGGAATCCCGACCGTGTTCCGCTACATACGCGGGTACGCATCACTCGCATGCAGCACGTCGAAACGCATGTGCATATCACCGCCGTCCCGCCAGGCAGGATCACGGACGAGGAGTGAACCGGGACAGCTACTGCCGCACCGAGGCGACCGAGTTCGAGTGGCAGCCCGACGGTGGACAGCTAAGACTGAGGCAGCGGTTTGGGATACGGACAACAGATCCCGATCTCGTGGATTCCGGACCACTCGCTCCGGCCATCGAAACCGCGAGTACAGGGCGCCGACCGTAATGACGTCGGTACTCGAAAGTTCCTCAAGGAGCTCGCATGGAGGATCAACCCCTCGACGTCTTGACTCCCGGGTCGGATGAATCCGCAATCGGTACACGCAAGTACACCGGCCCGGAGACCGGCATCGAGAAGAACCTCGCCGAAGTGCTGGCTGACGTCATGTGCGTCGAATGGGTGTCTGTCGACAGCCATTTCTTCGATGACCTCGGCGCCAACTCATTGGTAATGGCTCATTTCTGTGCACGGGTCAGGAAGCATGCAGACCTTCCCTCGGCGTCGATGAAGGACATCTACCGGTACCCGACGATCCGCAGCCTGGCGACGGGGCTCGCGAATGCCGCACCCGTCGAGCCTTCGGTCCCGGTGCCGACCGGGGTGGTGGCCCCGGCCCGCACGGCAGGATACGTCCTCTGCGGAATCCTGCAGTTCCTGCTTTTCCTGGGGTACTCCTTCCTTGCCGGACTTGTCGCCGACCGAGGCTATGCATGGGTTTCCGCCGGATCGGGTGTCATCGATGTCTATCTGCGGTCCTTCGTCTTCGGAGGCGTCGGCTTCGTCGCTCTGTGCACCTTCCCCGTTGCGGCCAAATGGCTCCTCATCGGCCGGTGCAAACCACGCGAGTTCCCGGTCTGGGGTCTGACCTATCTGCGCTTCTGGACCGTCAAGGTGCTGATCCACGCCAACCCGATGATCTTCTTCGTCGGCAATCCCTTGTACGTGCTGTACCTGCGAGCGCTGGGCGCACGGATCGGCAAAGGCGTCACGATCCTCTCCCGCAACGTTCCGGTCTGCCCCGACCTGCTCACCGTCGGCGCCGGCACGGTGATCCGCAAGGACTCGTTCTTCCTGTGCTACCGGGCGCACGCCGGCCGTATCCAGACCGGCCGGGTCACCCTGGGCCGGGACGTGTTCATCGGCGAGAAGACCGTGCTCGACATCGACGTGTCGATGGGCGACGGGGCTCAGCTCGGCCACACGTCCACGCTGTACAGCGGCCAGGCGGTCCCGGGCGGTCAGCGCTGGCACGGGTCCCCGGCACAGCCCACACAGCATGACTACCTGAGGATCGAGCCGGCCGAATGCGGCACGCTGCGCCGGGTCGGCTTCGGTCTCATCACCGTGCTTCAGTTGCTCTTCCTCTACGTGCCACTGACCGTCGGGGGCGCGTACATGCTGGTAACCCTGGTTCCGGCGCTGCACGACCGGCTGGGGCCGGGCACGGGCGGGCTCACGTCGCCGGATCTCTACGTCGACGCGCTGGTCCTTTCCCTGCTGCTGTTCTTCGGCTTCGTCGTCGTGGGCATGGCAGTGATGTTCACCGTTCCGCGCCTGCTGAACCTGGTCGTCGAGCCGGACAAGGTCTATCCGCTGTACGGGCTTCACTACTCGGTGCACCGGACGATCGGGCGCATGACCAACATCAAGTTCTTCACATGGCTGTTCGGTGACAGCTCCTACATCGTCCACTACTTGCGCGGCATCGGATACGACTTGTCCCAGGTCGAGCAGACCGGGTCGAACTTCGGCACAGAAGTGCAGCACGAGACCCCGTTTCTGTGCTCGGTCGGGAGCGGGACGATGGTCGCCGACGGGCTCTCCGTCATCAACGCCGACTATTCGAGCACGTCCTTCCGGGTGTCCCGGGCCTCGATCGGGTCATACAACTTCCTCGGGAACAACATCGCCTATCCCTCGGGGGCCAGAACGGGTGAGAACTGTCTCCTCGCGACGAAGGTGATGGTTCCGCTCGAAGGCGAGGTGCGCGAAGGGGTGGGACTGCTCGGCTCGCCGTGCTTCGAGATTCCCCGGTCGGTCGAGCGCGATTCCCGGTTCGACCATCTGCGCACCGGCGACGAGTTGCGCCGCAGCCTCGCTGCGAAGAATCGCTACAACATCCGCTCGATGATCTTCTTCCTCCTCGTGCGGTGGCTGCACTTCTTCGTGCTCACGATTTTCGGCCTGGCGAACGCTGAACTGTACGGCTCCTACGGGCATGTGATGATCGCCGCGTTCCTGGTGTTCAGCCTCGGATTCACCGCTGTCTACTTCGTACTGGTGGAGCGCGGCATCGCAGCATTCCGCAGGCTGCAACCGCAGGTGTGCTCCATCTACGAGCCCTACTTCTGGTGGCACGAGCGCCTCTGGAAGGTGCCCGACACCTACCTCAACATCTTCAACGGAACGCCTTTCAAGAACGTGATCTGGCGAATGCTGGGGGTTCGGATCGGCAGCAGGGTCTTCGATGACGGCTGTTATATGACGGAGCGGACGCTCACCACCGTCGGAAACGACTGCACGCTCAATGCGGGAAGCAAGATCCAGTGCCACTCGCAGGAGGACGGCACCTTCAAATCCGATCGCAGCACCCTCGATGCCGGCTGCACCGTCGGTGTGGGAGCGCACGTTCATTACGGCGTGACGATGGGCGTCGGCGCGGTGCTCGCACCCGACTCCTTCCTGATGAAGGGCGAAGAGGTCCCCCCGCACGCACGCTGGGGAGGAAACCCCGCCGCGGAGATGCGAGACGCCCCCCATCAGCCCGAGGCGCTGGCGCGGAAGGGGTAGCAGCTTGACCCTTTTCGGCGGCAAAGCACGGTAGCTGAAACGATTGGAGAGAGACGGCCAGATGGGAACGCAAGTGAAGGCCGACCGGGAATTCTGGCGCGATGTGCTCGTCGCCGGTGGACTCACCGAAATCCCGCGGTGGACGCTCAATCCGGTGAAGGGACTCGGCGAACACGAGGCGCCGATCCCGGACGACGTCGTGGCGGCGTTGGGCCGACTGGCCGAGGACCTGGCGGTGCCGCTCGACTCGGTACTGCTGACAGCACACGCCAAGGTGCTCGCCGCGCTCTCCGGCGAGCACGAGGTCGCGACCGGATATGTCAGTGCGGGGGGCGGCCGGCCGCTGCTCTGCCGGCTGACGACCGAGCCCGACTCGTGGCGGACGCTGCTGCTGAACGCGCATCGGGTCGCGTCGGAGCTGCTGTCGCACCAGGATTTCCCGGTCGACGAGCTCAGGTGTGAACTGGGCCTGGCCGAGCCGTCGATCGAGGTCGTGTTCGATCCGCACGGCATGGGCGGCGAAGTCACCGGTGACACCATGCTGCGGGTGGGGTTCTCGCAACACGGCGGCCACCTTGCGCTGCGGCTGCGGTATCGAACCGACGCACTCGACGAGGACTGCGCCGTCCGGATCGCCGGTTACCACCTCACCGCACTCACGCTGATCGCCGCCGATCCGGACGCCGGGCACGAGCGGCAGAGCCTGCTCTCCGCCGAGGAACTCCACTTCCAGCTCGAAGAACTCGCCGGTCCGCACCGGGAACTGCCGGACCACCGGTTCCACGAACTGTTCGAGCAGCGGGTGGCGTCACATCCGGACGCCGTCGCCGCGGTGCACGGGGATCTGCAACTGACGTACCGAGAACTCAACGCGCGCGCCAACCGGGTGGGACGAGCCCTGCTGGGGCGCGGGCTGCGCCCCGAGGGTGTCGTCGCGGTGGTGACCGAGCGCAACCTGGACTGGATGGTCGCCGTCCTCGCGATCTTCAAGGCCGGCGGCGTGTACCTGCCCATCGAGCCGCATTTCCCGGCCGACCGGCTCGCGACCATGCTCTCCCGTGCCGCATGCGAGCTCGTGCTGACCGAACCCGGCAGCACCGCCACGCTCGATCAGGCCCTCGGCCCACTGCCCGGGGTCCAGAAGCTCTTCGTCGGCACGGCCTACGAGGAAGACCACGCCGACGATGATCTGGCCGTCCACGTCGCACCGGACCAGCTCGCCTACATCTACTTCACTTCCGGCTCCACAGGTGAGCCCAAGGGCGCGATGTGCGAGCACGCGGGCATGCTGAACCACCTCTACGCCAAGATCGACGACCTGGAGATCGGCGAGGGACAGGTGGTCGCCCAGACCGCACCGCAATGCTTCGACATCTCGCTCTGGCAGCTGATGTCCGCGCTCCTGGTCGGGGGACGGACCCTGCTGGTGGAGCAAGAGGTGATCCTGAACGTCCAGCGGTTCGTCGACAAGATCATCGACGGCCGGGTCGCCGTCCTCCAGGTCGTGCCCTCCTACCTGGACGTGGTGGTGTCCTGGCTGAATCAGCACCCCCGCGAGCTGCCGGATCTGCGGTGCGTGTCGGTCACGGGCGAGGCGCTGAAGAAGGAGCTCGTGCAGCGCTGGTTCGCCGCCCAGCCCGGGATCAAGCTGGTCAACGCCTACGGGCTGACCGAGACCTCGGACGACACCAACCACGAGGTCATGGACCGCGCGCCCGACGGAGACCGGGTTCTGCTGGGTCCCGCGGTCAACAACGTGCACGTCTACGTCGTCGACGAGCACCTGATCCCGGTGCCGCTCGGAGCCCCCGGCCTGATCGTCTTCTCCGGCGTCTGCGTCGGCCGCGGATACGTCAACGACCCCGAGCTCACCCGACAGGCCTACCTGGCCGATCCGCACCGTGAGGGCGCCCGGCTCTACCGGGGCGGCGACTACGGCCGCTGGACGCCCGGGGGAAAGCTGGAGTTCCTCGGCCGCCGCGACACCCAGGTGAAGATCCGTGGCTTCCGGATCGAGATCGGCGAGATCGAGAACGCCTTGCTGCAGGTGCCCGGTGTTCGCGACGGTGCGGTCGTGGTCGCCGAGCGGGCCGACCAGAGCAAGCACCTGGTGGCGTTCTACTCCGGTCGGCAGCCGCTCGAGGTGGACGTGATGCTGGACCGGCTCGGTGAGTCGCTGCCCGCGTACATGGTGCCGTCGGCCTTTCACTGGCGGGAGACTCTGCCGCTGACGGCCAACAGCAAGATCGACAGAAGGACTCTGACGGCACTCGCAGGAGAACTCGATGTCGTCCGGGACGACTTCCGCGCGCCGGACACGCCGGCCGAAAAGCAGTTGGCGGCCGCATGGGCGAAGGTGCTAGGCATCCCGCAGGACCAGATCGGACGGCGGGACCACTTCTTCGACCGGGGCGGTACGTCGCTGTCGGCAGTGAAGCTGGCCATCGTCCTGGACCGCGCGGTGTCCCTCAAGGATGTCACCCGTCACCCGATCCTCGCCGATCTGGCCGGGCTGCTCGACAGCAGGTCCGGGCGGCGTGCCGGGCTGCTTCAGCCGCTGTCGGAATCGGACGGTGCGCAGAACTCTGCCCTGGTGTGCTTCCCCTACGCCGGCGGCAACGCGGTGAACTTCCAGCCGATGGCCAGGGCACTGCCGGACGGTGGACCGGCGGTCTACGCCGTCGAGCTGCCCGGTCACGACGTGGCCGCCGAGAGCGAGCCGCTCACGCCGATGACGCAGGTGGTCGAGCAGGTCGTCGACGAGATCACCGGGCGTGGTCTGACCAGGGTCCTGCTGTGGGGCCACTCCTCGGGCGCCGCATGGGCCGTGGAGACTGCCAGAAAGCTGCGGGAGCACGGGGTGGACGTCCAACGAGTGTTCCTCGGCGCGCAACTGCTCGGTGACGCCGACGACCGGCGCGCCGGCGTCGCCGGGCTGGCAGGGCGGAGCGACGCCGAGATCGCCACGGACCTGAGCACGGGAGGCGGTTGCGGCGCACTCGGTGAGCTGGGGCCGCAGCACGCCGAGCATGTCGGCGCCGCCTACCGGCACGACTGCGTGTCCGCGCACCGCTACTTCATCGAGGCCCTGGAGAGCCCGCCCGCGCAGAAGCTGTCCGTGCCGGTCACCGTGGTCGTTGCCTCGGACGACCCGAGCACGGCGGAGTACCCGCGCCGATACCTCGACTGGCAGCTTCTGGCCGAGCAGGTCGACCTGCACGAGCTCGCCGACGGCGGTCACTACTTCCTGCGTACCCGTCCGGCCGAGACAGCCAAGGCTGTTCTGCAGGCCACCGAGTTGTTCGCTTCTTCCTGAGTATCAGTTGAAAGGAGATCGAAATGTCGTCCACATCCACGGCGTCGCTGGTCGACGTGGAACTGGAATCCGGCAAACCCCCGCGCCTGAGGGCCGAGGTCACCGGAGACGCGCCGGCCTGGGCGGCCGAGCACCGGGAGACGCTGCGCGCAGTCGTCGCCGAACACGGTTCGGTCCTGGTCCGAGGCCTCGGGCTGCGTGACGCGGCCGAGACCGCAGCCGTCTTCTCAAAGCTGGCCACCGGTCTGATGACCGAGCAGGAGGCATTCGCACCCCGGCAGACCTACTCCGACGGGGTGTACTCCTCATCGAAGTGGCCGCCGAACCAGCCCATGTGCATGCACCATGAACTGAGCTACACGCTCGAGTTCCCCGGCCTGATGATGTTCGCCTGTCTCAGCGCGCCCACCGACGGCGGGGCGACCGCGGTGGCCGACTCACCGACCGTGCTCGAGGCGCTGCCCACCGAGTTGACCGAGCGGTTCGAGCGCGAGGGCTGGCTGCTCACCCGCAGCTACAACGACGAGATCGGCGCGTCCGTCGCCGAGGCCTTCGGCACCGAGGACCGGAGCGCCGTCGAGCGCTACTGCCGCGCCAACGCGATCACGTTCGAGTGGCAGCCCGATGGTGGACTGCGTACCAGACAGCACCGCAGCGCCGTGGTGCGCCACCCGGTCACCGGCCGACGCTGCTGGTTCAACCAGATCGCGTTCCTCAACGAGTGGACGATGGACCCCGAGGTGCACGAGTACCTGGTGGACGTCTACGGCGCCGACGGGATGCCGTTCAACACCCGCTTCGGCAACGGCGACCCGATCGGCAAGGATGTCGTGCAGCTGCTCAACGACGTCTACGAGGCGAACACCGCACGCGAACCGTGGCAGGCCGGCGACCTGATGGTCGTCGACAACGTCCGCACCGCGCACAGCAGGGAGCCCTTCGAGGGACCGCGTGAGGTGCTCGTCGCCATGGCCGATCCGGTGCGTCTGGACGACTGCTCGCCGACCGTGAAGGTGACCACGCGATGACCACCGTCGATTCCACCCCGAGAGAGTCCGCAACGGTCGCGCCGATCACCGTTCCACCGTTCGCGGTGATCTCCGGTGCCCAGGTCCAACGCACGCTGCACAGATGCGAGAAGCGGATCACGGAGCTGGTCGAGGCCACCTACCGGGCGCACGGCGCCGGTGATTCGGTGAACCCGCCGTCGTACTTCCTGCGCTTCCCCGACCGCCCGTCCTCCCGGATCATCGCGCTGCCCGCCTCGATCGGCGGGAAGGCACGGGTGGACGGCCTGAAGTGGATCTCCAGCTTCCCGGACAACGTGACGGCAGGCATCCCCAGGGCATCGGCGGTGCTGATCCTCAACGACCCCGACACCGGCTACCCGTTCGCCTGTCTGGAGAGTTCGATCATCAGCGCCACCCGGACGGCCGCGTCGGCGGCGTCGGCGGCCGACTGGCTCAGCCGCGACCGGCCGCGACCGACGCGTGTCGGGTTCTTCGGGGTGGGCTTGATCGCCCGCTACATCCACACCTTCCTGGCCGGCACCGGCTGGTCGTTCGACGAGATCGGCGTACACGACCTGTCCGCCGAGAGCGCGGCAGGCTTCCGGTGCTACCTGGAGCAGTCGGACACCGTCGGCCGGATCACCGTGCACGACAGTGCCGAGCAGTTGATCCGAAACAGCGACCTGGTCGTCTTCGCCACGGTCGCCGGCCAACCGCACGTCAGTGACCTGTCATGGTTCGCACACAATCCGCTGGTGCTGCACGTGTCGCTGCGCGACCTCGCGCCGGAGATCCTGCTCGCCTCGACCAACATCGTCGATGACGTCGAGCACTGCCTCAAGGCCGACACGTCCCCGCATCTGGCCGAGCAGCTCACGGGCAACCGGGACTTCCTGCACGGCACGCTCGACGACGTGATGGCCGGACGGGTAGAGGTGCCGGCGGACCGGCCGGTGGTGTTCTCGCCCTTCGGCCTCGGGGTGCTCGACCTCGCGGTGGGCAAGTACGTGTACACCGAGGTGGCCCGCTCCGGAGAGTTGCACGTCGTCGACGACTTCTTCCACGAAACGAGCCGGTACGGATGAGCCGGCCGAGAGCGCAGGCGGCTTCTTCGAGGCTGAGCCCGGAAGAGCACACCAGTCCCGTCGCAGCAGGTCCTGACGCACGAGACAGCGGCCGCTGACACAGGGCCCTGTCCCGCCGGTTGGAGACAGGGCCTCGCCCGCACGGGCGAGGGTCCCGCCCCCGGCCGGATGACTCCGAAAGTGCTCTGCTCCAGACAGAGGAGACCATGGTGCCCGTCATTTCCACTCCCTACGGCTTCAACGAAGAGAATCTCTATGTCGACCTCCGGTCGATCTTCGGGCATTCACTCTTCCTGAAGTGTGAGGGCTTCAACTTCGCAGGCTCGATCAAGTTGAAGGCCGCGACCGCGATGGTGGAAGCCGCTGAGCGGGATGGAATCCTGACACCGGAATCGATCCTGGTCGAGTCCTCGTCCGGAAACCTCGGCGTGGCGCTGAGTGTGATTGCGGCGAGCAAGGGCTACCGGTTCCTGTGTGTGACGGACTCCCGCGGCAATCTGTCGAACAGAATGATGATGGAGGCGTTGGGCAGCAAGGTGCATGTGCTCGCCGAACCGCGGGCGGACTCCGGATTTCTCGGCGCCCGGCTCGACTACCTCCGCGCGTTGTGCGCCTCCGACGACCGATATGTGTGGCTCAGTCAGTACACCAATCCGAACAACTGGAAGGCGCACTACCGTACGACCGCGCCGGCGGTCGCCCGGCAGTTCCCGCGGCTGGACGTGCTGTTCGTCGGAGCCGGCACCACCGGGACCCTGATGGGCTGTGCGCGCTACTTCCGGAGATGGCACCGGCCGGTGCGGATCATCGCGGTGGACAGTGTCGGCTCGGTGTCCTTCGGCGGTTCGCCGGGCCCCCGGATGATTCCCGGCCTGGGCATGAGCATGCGCCCTCCGCTGCTCGACGAGTCCTATGTCGACGAGGTGATTCTTGTCGAGGAGGCGGACACCATACGTGCCTGCCATCGTCTGGCCAGGCGCGGATTCCTGTTCGGCGGCTCCACCGGCACGGTAATCAGTGGCGCAACGGACTGGTTGGCCCGGCACGACGCGAGCGAACTCACCGCAGTGGCCGTCAGCCCGGACCTCGGCGAGCGTTACCTCGACACCATCTACCAGACCAACTGGCTGGAGGATCTCTACGGTGAGGACGTGCTCGACTCCGACAAGGAGACCGCCCATTCCTGGGCAACCGCCACTCCGCCGCCAATTCGGTAGGGCCGTCGGCCGGACCCTGCCTGCGGGCCGGCAGCCGCAGTGGCAACCCGCACCGGCTCCAGGTTCGTGAGCGCCGGCTCTCCGTCCGAGGAGCCGGCAGCTCCGACCAGGCCGTTCCCAGTGTCCGCCTCGGCCGCTCGGGGCCGATCCGGCCGGGAGCGACGCTCGGGATCCCTGTATCGCCGACGCTTTTGAGGAGCGGTGCTGAGCCATTCGTGTTGTGATCGATGACGGAGGAGGCAACGCAGTCGGAACGGGAGGAAACCATGGGTGCGAAACTGCGAGCGCGAGACATCATGTCCGGCGGCGTGCAGTGCGTCGGCGCGCACCAGTCGCTGTTGGACGCGGCGAAGATGATGCGCGATCTGAACATCGGTTGCCTGCCCATCTGCGGCGACAACAACAGACTCACAGGCTTGATCACGGACCGTGACATCGTCGTCAAATGCTGCGCCGAGGGCATCGACCCGGCAACTGTGCAGGCCGGATCACTCATGGCCAAGGTGCACTGGATCGATGCCGAAGCGGACGCGCGCGATGTCCTGACAACCATGGAGGAACACCAGATCAAGCGGTTGCCGGTGATCGACGTCCAGGGCGGCCACCGCCTGATCGGCATGATCACGGAGGCAAATCTTGCGAAAAATCTCAGCGACGAACAGATCGCCGAGTTCGCGAGCCGCGTGTACACGATCGCCGGAATGACCGGCCGGTCCGGGGACTGAGGTCTCGCCGAACCCCACAGGCTCCGGCGCGGGGTGTGATGTGTGCTGTCCGACGGGGACAACTACGATTTCCGCCGAGTTCGGCCTTGGTGCGGATGCCACGTCCGTGCGCGTCCCAGCCGCGGTCGGACATGGCACGCCGGGGATGCCATGACGAACGGCCGCGGCGCGCGGCCGCTCAGCCGTCTGCCCTCATGGCCTGGAGCAACATCGGTAGCGAGGAGTGCAACTCACGCTGCCAGTACGGCCAGCCGTGGGTCCCCGGTCCGTAGAAGTTGGTCGTCACATGCTTCGCGCCCTTGCGTTCGAGTTCGCTGGCGAGAGCGTGGTTCTGCCTGTTGAAGTCCGCCTCCAGCGCGCTCGTGCTGCCCGGCGGGTCCAAGGGGCCGGTGGTGCCGTCACCGCACGACAGGTAGACGGGGATCGGAGTGAGGCGCTTGGCCAGGTGGAACGGATCGTGGGCCGCCCAGACGTCACGTTGTGTGACCGGGTCGCCCCAGACCCTCAGCGGGTCATTGCCCTGACCGGCGAAGAACCCCATGATGCGGTTCGTCGACTCGTCGTTGAGCAGCGGGTGCACGGAACCGGAGTACGCCGCGACCGCCTTGAACATCCCGGGGTGCCGGGCGGAATACAGCAGAGCGCCCTGGCCACCCATCGACAGTCCCGCCACGACGCGGTTCCTGCTCGCCCCCCAGCCGTGCTCGAGGAGCAGACGCAGTTCCTTGGTGTGGAAAGTCTCCCACGCCGGGTCACCGCCCCGGCCGTAGTTCCACCAGTCGCTGTACCAGCCGTTCCAGCCGCCCTCCGGCATGACCACGAGGACGTCGCGCAGGCTGTCGGTCCGCGCGATGTCGGTCCGAGCGGTCCACGACGTGTAGTCCCCGCAGCAGCCGTGCAGCAGCCAGAGCGTCGGCCAGCGCCGGCTCCGGTCGCCCGGGTCCCAGCCATCGGGCGTGAGCAGACGTACGTTCACCTCCCGGCCTCCGAGGGCCGGTGAACGCACCGACAGATCGACCTGCCGGTCGGCGACCTGGGTGACCGCGACGACCTCAGCACCCCGGGACGGGACACCCGACCCGCCCGCCTGCCGGGCAGATGACACCGTCGACGCGGTGGCGTGCGCAGGCGGAGTCGACGCGAGGGCCGGCAGCAGCGCGAGAAGGACGAGCAGGAGGCGGGATCGGCGGATCGGGACGGCGTTCACGGCGGCTCCCGTCGGTCGGTGGTAACTGGTTCCGGTGTTCTCGGATCGAGCCGGGTCAGCCACGGTCCGGCAGGATCAGCAGTGCGTCCCCCACAGGGCGTTCACCGGCCGCGTCGGACGGGTTGTTGATCACTTCTCCGTCGACCACCATCGTGGTCGACCCGCCGCCGTCGAGATTGACCGCGTCGCGCAGGCCGAGTGCCCTGGCCACGGCGGCGCTCTCGGGAATGCTCAGCCCGAGCGCATCCGTGCTGCGTCCGTCGGCGGTGACGAACACGGTCCTGCCGGCGGTGTCCACCCCGGCGAGCGTGCGTGGATTGCGCTTGTGCACCCAGCCGTAGTAGAAGCTCGCGTTGCCGGGCTGCACCATTCCGTCGGTGGCAGGCGTGACGTGCAGCCGCCCGTCGCGGACCAGTTCGGGGCCGCCGTTGAAGATGCTGGTCGCCGGTGATGGGGAGACCTTGCGACCGCTGCCGTCCCGCAACGCCCCCTCTATGCGCAGAGGTCGGCCGACCCGCGCCAGGTCGGCCAGTTCGGCAACGCGTGTGCCGGTCGCCTGCACGGAGCTGCCGCCGGCCGGCAGCGATCCACCACGCGGTGAGCGGAGTTCGAGGACCCGTCCACGGGCGTCCGTTACGGTCTCCAGGCCGTCGCCCTGTGGTGTCCGCCGTCCGTAATCCGCCGTGAACGCCACGAGTTCGTCGCGGTCGGTGCAGGTCACGTCATGCAGGGGCAGCGAGGTCGGACTGTCGTCGGCGGTGCCGCCGCAGTTCCTGATCAACCCCGGTACGCGGTCGATACCGTCCAGGGGTTGCGACGCGCCCCGGCCGACAACCCGTCCCTTCCAGCTGAGCCGGGTGACCGCGCTGTGCCGACCGGAGTCGCGCATCACCAGACCGGGGCGCCCGTTCACCGGCTCGCTCAGTAGCCGTCCGTCGTAGACACCGATGCCGGCCGGATCGCCCGGGGCTCCCGCGCTCGGGTCGAGGACGAAGAAGCCGCCGTTGACCGCCGCGGTCGCACCGGAGGCGGCTGCCAGCTCGCTGGTCTTCTCGCGGTTCTCCAGATCGGAACCGTACGATGCCTTGAGCCCGCCGCGGAACCGGTCCGGGTCGATGGTGAGCACGTCGATCCGCCACGGGCCACGGTCCGCCGAATTCCCGTCCCAGCCGGTGTACACGACGGACCCTGCGTACCCGGCACCTCTGAGCCTGGTGCGCTCCGACGTCCCGGTGGACTGCGAGTCGAACTGCCCGACCCGGACCCGCCATCCGAGCGTTCCACCGGCGTGGTCGGCGACCGCCGGAGTCGTGACCTCCTCGACCCGGGCGTCAAAACCGTCCTCCTGCAAATCGGCAGCCAGCTCGTCGGCGCTCGCCCGGTCCTTCAGCGCCGTCGGCGGCGCGTCGGGGTCCGGGGAGGTGACGCCGCCGGGTATCGAGACCTCGACCGTCCACGCAAGCGCCGGGGCGTCGGCACCGCGCACGATCCGCGTGAGCGTGACACCGGGCTGCAACGTCCGCGTGCTACGGGTCTCGGTCAAACCGGCGGCGCCCAGCGGCAGGGCATGCGCCGGCCCCGGCCGCGGCTCGGAGGAAGCGGGTGCCGGCAGGGCGCCCACCACGGCGAAGAGGGCCAGTCCCGTACACGCACCGAGCCACTTGCTGTTCACGTACCCCCCCTTGGAAAGAACTGCCCAGCTACGGTGCGTGCGGCAGCGGCCACCGGTCAAGACGTGTGCACGACCTGCCTGTACGGCGACCACAACTCGACCGACGGCAGCAGACGAAGAACCTGCTCGTCTCGTACTCGCCGAAGAAGCCGGGCTTCTTCCAGGCGCACGTCCACATAGTTGCCGGCCTGGTTCCGGAAGAGTCGGCTGCCAGGTGCCACGTCGAGCCGTTCGCATGGGCACGCGCCTGCCCGAGGCAGCCGCCGCGTGATCACCTCGGGCTCGACGCAGGGCACAGAGATCCCCGCGCGAAGGTCCTGACATGCCATTGGCTGGAGCAATGGTGGGCCCGAAGCGTTGCCGGGCAGCAGGATGGACGTCTTGCCCACATCAGGTGCCGGGAGTCCCGCGTGTACAGGCTGTTTGAGTGGAGCCGCCAGGAGCAACGTCCGCATGCGGGCCCATACGGCGGCTTCGTCCTCCGGCCGGGCAGCGTCCGCGCTTGCGCCGCTCGCTCTGCGACGGAGTGAGCGGTGAGGTGGCCGGGCCGCCCTGGGGCGGCGAGTGGCCGGGCAGCGCCGCCCGACGGCGGCGGTCCGCAGGTGACGCCCGCGCCCGTGTGGATGCGGTGGCTGCCCGCCTTCTATGTCGCGGGCATCCTGGTGCTCGAACCCCTCACGCCCGTGCAGTGGCCGGTGAGCTTCCTGCTCATCGCCCTCCCCGTGATCGCAGCCTTCGCCCACGGCCCCGCTGTCGTCGTCGGCGTCACCGTGTTCGCGATCGTCCTCGAAGGAGTCCTGGCCGGCACCCCGTGCTGCGCGGGCCGCCCGGTGAGCTACGTGTGGGAGCGTCACTACGTGGCCGCCTACCTGAGCACCGCTGTGGTCGGCGCCCTCGGAACACTCCTCGCTGCCCACCGGGTGCGCCGGGAACGCACTCTCGCCAATGTGCGCTTCGTGGCCGAGATCGCGCAGCATGTCCTGCTGAGCCCGGTCCCGCACCGCATCGGCCCACTTCTGGTCGAAGACCTCTACCTGTCCGCCGCTGCGGAAGCACGCATCGGCGGTGACCTGTACGAGGCCGTCCCCACCACGTACGGACTCCGCATTGTCATCGGCGACGTCCGCGGCAAGGGACTCCCCGCCGTCGAGACGGCCGCCACCCTCCTCGGAGCCTTCCGCGAGGCCGCCCACGACGAACCCGACCTCGCCGCCGTTGCCCGCCGGGCGGAGACAAGCATGAATCGCAGAGCCGCCCACCTGGCCGGAAGCGACGTGGGCGAGCGTTTCGTCACGGCTGTCTTCGCCGAGATCCCCCGCCGTCACGTGGTCCGCGTGGTCAACTGCGGCCACCCCCCACCCCTCCTGATCCGCTCGGACGGGGTCACCGAACTGGAGTCGGCCGACCCCTCACCGCCCCTCAACCTGGGCATGCACCTCACAGAGGGCTACCGGGTCGACGAGTACCCCTTCGGTCCCGGAGACCAGTTGCTGCTCTACACCGACGGCGTCACCGAAGCACGTGACCGCACCGGGGCCTTCTACCCCCTCCGCCGGCGTGTCCTCTCCTGGGGCCCTCTCCAGCCCCGGGAACTCCTCGACCGCCTCCACCACGATCTCCTCATCTACAGCAACAACCACCTCCACGACGACACCGCGGCCCTCGCCATCTACCACCTGCCCGAATAGAAGTGCCCTGAAGATCTTGAAATCGCGCCCGTCTTTCAGCGGTTCATATCGGTCGCCCTCGTCCGCCGTCAGCGATGCCGACCGGTAGACACGCAAGCGCCTGCCTGGGGCAGTGCCCCCACGCGCCGAGCAGCGAGGACGCGTCGGAGGCGGCCTGGCCAGTCTGTGGGAGAAGGCCGACCACGAGGTGACCGGCCTCGGCCGCGACGGCGGCCAGACCTGAGTGATCTGACACCTGCTCAAGACCTGTGCGGGCCAAGCCGACCGACCGCACCTTCCACGGAGGAATTCCATGAACGAGAACAATCCCAGCGAGGCCGCCAAGGCGATCGTCCGCCGCAACACCGAGGAGGTACGCCAGTGACGCGGAGGCCCCTGCCCCGGGCGGGATGATGGCAGCATAGACATCGGTCCCGGGACTCCACAGTGATCGCCTTGTGCACCACGCCTGCGAACGTGGCCTACCCCCCTGCCACCTCGGCTTGTAACCTCTGATCATATTGTTCACGGAAGACGACGGTTCGGGCACGCCGTCGCCTGTCTCCCACGGTGGGGCGAATGTCAACCAGCGATTCCGACACACGCGACCTACCAGCGATCGCATCCCCCGGCTTGGTCGGACGCGAGCGCGACCTCGCCACTCTGAGAGCGGCGTTGTCCGCCCCGCCGGTGGTCGTGCTGGTCGAGGGCGAGGCCGGGATCGGTAAGAGCCGGCTGATCCAGGAGCTGCTCGCGGCGCATGCCCCGGCCCGGCAGCGGGTGCTGCTGGCGGCCTGCCCAGCTGTTCGCCGGCCCTTCACACTCGGGCCGGTGGTGGACGCGATCCGACCGGCGACCGAGGATGTCGCCGGGCTCGGCCTGAGCGGACTGGCGGGGGCGCTCCGGCCGTTGTTCCCCGAGTGGGCACCGTCGCTGCCGCCCACACCCGACCCGGCCGAAGACGCAGCGGCAGCACGACACCGACTCTTCCGGGCCATCGAGGAGATCCTCGAACGGCTCGGCATCGGGTTGCTCGCGGTTGAGGACGTGCACTGGGCAGACGAGGCCACCCTGGAGTTTCTGCTGTTCCTGGCATCACGTCCGCGACAACAGGTCAGTCTGCTCGTGAGCTACCGCCCGGAGGAAATCGCGCCGGACTCTCTGCTGCTGCGGTTGTCGTCGCGGCAGCCGACGGGCGCGGCGCGGCTGCGGCTGTCGTTGGAGCCGTTGGACGTCCCGGGGACTGCCGCCATGGTGTCCTCGATGCTGGGTGGGGAACGGGTTTCCGACGAGTTCGCGACCATCCTGCACGACCGGACCGACGGGCTTCCGCTCGCGATCGAGGAATCCGTCCGGCTGATGTGGAACCACGGCGGCCCGACCCGGCGGGGTGACTCCTGGGCGCGGCAGCGGCTGCGTGAGATCGTGGTACCGCCGACGGTGCGGGATGTCGTACTGGAACGCAGCGTACGGCTCGGCCCGGCGGCACAGGCGGCGTTGCGCGCGGCCGCCGTGCTCACCGACCCCGCCCCCGAGGGCGCCGTCGTCGAGGTGATGGCTCCCGAAAGCGATCCGGCGAGCAGGCTGGCAGGCTTGGCGGAAGCGGTGGGTTCGGGGCTGCTGAGGGAGGACCCGCGCGGGCTCGTCTCGTTCCGGCACATGCTGGCGTGCCGCGCGGTGTACGAGGCGATTCCTGTGCCGCAGCGGCGGGCGATGCACCTGCGTGCCGCGCACGTCCTCGAAGGCGCCACTCCGTCCCCGGTCGCCCAGCTCGCGCGCCACTTCCGGGAGGCCGGCGACACGACGGCATGGTGCCGGTACGCGGAACAGTCTGCCGACCTCGCCCTCGCCTCGGGTGACGATGCGACGGCGGTCATCCTGGTGCACGATCTGCTCACCAACGCCGATCTGCCACCCGCCGACGTGGTGCGGCTGACCAGCAAGGTTCCGTTCTGCCTGCTCAGCGGGCACGAACGCTACCGCGAACTGATGGACGCTCTCCGCCTCGTGCTGGACGCCGGCGAGCCGGCGCCGAGCGAGGCGGCGGAGATCCGCTTCCATGTCGCCCGGCTGCTGCAGCAGACGGAGGCGTTCGAGCAGTCCCGGATCGAGATGGAACGCGCACTGCCCGACCTCGGGCACGACCCGGCGAAGGCAGCCCGCGCAATGATGTTCCTCGGCCTGCCGTACGGGACGACGACACCCGCGGCCGAACACCTCAGGTGGCTGCGGCGCGTTGCGCAGGTGCCGGTCTCGATGGCGCCGGGGGACCGGCTGAGCATCCGGGTCGGGCGGGCGAGTGGGCTTTTGCTGCTCGGTGAGGAGGAGGGGTGGGTGGAGGCGGCGTTGATCGGCGATGACGCGTCCACCGCCGCGGAGAGGCAGCAGATCATGGTCGGCCAACTCAACGTTGGGCACATGGCGCTGATTTGGGGGAGGTACCCGGAGGCGAGGCGGGCGCTCACACTGGCCGCAGGGCTGGCCGACACGTATCAGTACCAGAAGCTCCGCGGGAAGGCGCAGGTGACACTGGCCCACCTGGACTGGCTCACCGGAGACTGGAACGGGCTGGCCGACCGGGCCGGATCGCTGGCCGGTGACGAGGAACTCCTGCAGCCGGTGAGCCGCCTGGCGCCGGCCATGGTCACCGGCTTGCTGTATGCGGCCCGCGGTGACCAGGACCGAGCGGACGAGTGCCTGCGGGTCGTCCTGGAACAAGCGGACCGACATGGCGGTGCGGAGTATTCCATCGAACCTGCCGGCGCCCTGGCCAGGCTCCGGCTCGGCGCGGGGCGCATCGACGACGTGCTGCGGCTGACCGATGAGCCGATCCGTTTCCTGGAACACAAGGGCACCTGGATCTGGGCCACCGAACTCGCCCCGGTCCGGACCGAGGCGCTGCTCATGGCCGGCCGCGCCGACGAAGCCGGCGACCTGGTCGACGCTTTCGCAGCGGGAGTGCGCGATCGCCGCTCACCCGGCCCGCATGCCGCCCTGTCCACCTGCAGGGCAATCCTGGCCCAGCATCAGGGCGATCCCCTCGGCGCCGCCGAACTGTTCGCGCGTGCGGCCGACGCGTGGCAGAGCCTTCCGCGGCCATACGACGCCCTGCTCAGCCGTGAGCGGCAGGCCCACTGTCTGCTACGTGCGGACCAGTCCGATGCGGCCCTCTCCATCCTCACGGAAACCTTCCAGGGGTTGTCCACCCTCGGCGCTCGTGGCGACGCCGAGCGCGTCATGCACACCCTGCGTGCAGCCGGTGTCGGGGTCAAGCGTCCGTCGTGGCACGGTGGACGGCGAAGCTACGGCGATCAACTGTCCCCCCGGGAGCTCGACGTAGTCCGGCTGCTCGTCGGAGGCCGGACCAACCGGGAGATCGCCGGTGTCCTCATCCTGTCGCCGAAGACGGTCGCGCGGCACGTGGAAGCAGCGATGCGCAAGCTCGAGGTGTCGTCCCGGACGGCGCTGGCCGTGAAGGTCGTCGAAGCCGGCGTCGTCGTCGACAGCCCGGCCGGCGCCCACCGTTAGGCGAGCGCGGAAGCAAAGATGGGTCATCTGCCCAATCGTCCGGTAGCCAGTGCGCGAACAACACTCAACGGCATGGAATCATTACATCCGCCTGTCGCCGTTCATCCCCCCGCGTCCGCACGGCTTCTGGCGCAGGGTCGAATCTGACGGATCGCCTCGACCGGTCCACCCCTCCTGATTTTCCCGACGAGGCCGGGTTCCGGGGCGAACCCCGCAGGCCAGCCGACCAGTTCCAGCTCACTGCCGCCGCAGCGGGACGCGGCGTTCGTCGGCCGACGCCACACCACCGATCGGCCCGAAGCAGCGCCGGCCGGCACCCACCGCATTCATCGCACCCGTTCGGCGTGATGCGCAACCCCCGCAACCGCGCGGTATCCGCGCGCATTCTCCCCTCAGAAAAGGTCTTTGCCGCATGAGACAGTCACCACCGGCTGGGGCGTCCAGTTTCCCGGTCCACCTGGCCATGCCCGTATTCCGGCGCTTGCCACACCGCTCGCATCGGGCTCTCACGGCGCTGCTGGCCACGGCCTGCGTGGCCGGGGCGCTCGGCATCCCCACCGTCGCCGCCGCCGAAGCGCCGACCACCCGGGCGACCCAGTCGCAGCACAACGGCCCGGTCGTCGCCGCACACACGATCACCCTCGTCACAGGTGAGGTGGTCACGCTGGACCGCTACGCCAACGGCGTGCAGGCGGCAACGGTCGCGCCCGCGCCCGACGGCACCCCGGCGGCGTTCTCCACCATGAAGGTGGGCGACGAGGTCTACGTCATCCCTGACAAGGCGCAGCCGTACCTTGCCGCGAACGAGCTCGACCGCGAGCTGTTCAACGTCACCAAGCTGGTCGAGTACGGCTACGACGACGCGCACCGCCGCGCAGTGCCGCTGATGGCGACCTTCGCGGGCGCGCGGGGCAAGGCGGGCAAGGCGCTCAAGCAGGCCGCGCCGACCGGTTCGGTGAAGGAGGACGAGCTGCCCAGCGCCAACGCGGTGGCGCTGCGCGCGAGCAAGAAGAAGGCGGCGACGTTCTGGGAGGCGGTCGACGACGACAGCGCCTCCGCCACGAAGGCACCGAAGCTCGCCGACGGCATCAAGAAGCTCTGGCTCGACCGGCCGGTGCAGGTGACGCTGGATCAGAGTGTGCCGCAGATCGGTGCTCCGGAAGCGTGGGCGAAGGGCTACGACGGCACCGGCACCAAGGTGGCTGTCCTCGACACCGGCCTCGACCCCACGCACCCCGATCTGGCGGGGCGGGTGAAGGAGACGCAGAACTTCACCGACGACCCCGACGCGGTGGACCACCACGGTCACGGCACGCATGTCGCCTCGACCATCGCCGGTTCGGGTGCCGCGTCGGGCGGCAAGTACAAGGGTGTGGCACCGGGCGCAGACCTGTACATCGGCAAGGTCCTCAACAGCGCCGGTGAAGGCCCCCAGTCGGGAATCATCGCCGGCATGGAATGGGCAGTGGCCCAGGGTGCGGACGTCGTCAGCATGAGCCTGGGCACAAACGCCCCCAGTGACGGCACCGACCCGATCAGCGAGGCCGTCGACCAGCTCACCGCGTCCTCCGGCGCACTGTTCGTCATCGCGGCCGGCAACACGGGCCCCGGCAAGGCGACCGTGGGCTCGCCGGGTGCCGCGGATGCCGCGCTGACCGTCGGCGCGGTGTCCAAGCAGGACGAGCTCGCGAGCTTCTCCAGCCGCGGCCCGCTCAAGGACACCTTCGCCGTCAAGCCGGAGATCACCGCGCCGGGCGTGGGCATCGTCGCCGCGCGCGCCGCGGGCACCTCGATGGGTACCCCGGTCGACGCCGACTACACCGCGGCCAACGGCACCTCGATGGCCACCCCGCATGTGGCCGGCGCCGCGGCGATCCTCGCCCAGCGCCATCCGGACTGGACCGCTGACCGGCTCAAGCAGGTGCTGGTCGGCACCGCCAAGCAGGGCGCGTACACCGCCTACCAGCAGGGCGGCGGCCGGGTCGACGTACCCAAGGCCATCGACGCCACGGTCTACTCCAGCCCCGCCGTCGTCAGCATGGGCAAGAAGTCGGCCGAGAGCGCGCCGGTCGCCAAGACGGTCAACTACGTCAACACCTCCTCCACGGACAAGACGCTGTCGCTCAGCCTGGCCTCTTCCGGGGAGACCGGGCCCGCACCGGACGGCACGTTCACGCTCAGCACCACCGGCGTGACGGTCCCGGCGAACTCCACGGCGAGCGTGACGGTGACCTACCACCCCGAGCTCGGCGCCACGGGCGACTACACCGGTGTCATCACCGCCACCGCGACCGACGGCACCGCGATCCACACCACCGTCGGCGCGACGAAGGGGGTGCCCACCGTCGACCTCACCGTCGACACGATCGACCGGCACGGAAACCCGGCGACCGGCGAGATTGCGGTGTTCGACCTGGACACGGGGGCTTTCCGCCAGGTCTTCCCCCAGGACGGAACCAAGACTGTCGCGGTGCCGCAGGGACGCTACTCCGTCATGGGTGTCGTACACACGAGGGACAAGGCCTCGTCCCTGGTCACGGACTACACCCTCGCCGGCGAGCCCGTCGTGGAACTGACGGCGGACCGGGCGGTCACGCTGGATGCCCGGCTGGGCAAGGAGGTCAAGGTCGCCACGCCCAAGGAGTCCGAGGCGGACAACTTCAAGCTCGGGTACCGCCAGCAGCTCCCCGGCAAGCCGGGGATCGACTTCATGAAGCCTGCGGCTAGCCCGATCTGGAACCACACCTATGTGGTGCCCACCAAGCCGGTGACGCTCGGCACGTTCGAGTTCCACTTCCAGCAGCGCAGGTACTCGCCGGAAATCCGCGCGTCCTACGCCGGGCAGGGAGGCGCGCTCCCGCTTAAGCCGGTGGCCGATGCGGCCCGGCTGTACGACCGCAGCACGCTCCAGGCGGTTGACGCCGGCATGGCACGGCCGGAGGACCTGGCCGGCAAGGACCTCAATGGCAAGCTCGCGGTCGTCACCCGCGAGAGCACCCCGTTCAGCTACACGAAGTCTGCCGAGCTGATCGCCGCAGTGGCCGATGCCGGCGCGAAGGCCGTGATCCTCGTCAACGACCGGCCCGGCCCCTTCGCCACCGGCGTGTCGCGCTTCACCGGCACTGCCATCCCGGCCTGGTCCCTCACCCAGGACGAGGGCGCGGTGCTCTTCGGCCGGATGGCCGACGGTCCCACGCGGATCAACCTGCAGGGCATCACAGACGTCCCCCAGGTGTATAACATCGCGATGATGGTCCCCGGTGGGATTCCGGCCGACCCCGTCGACGCGGTCACCGCGGAGAACTCGGCCGTGATGAAGTCCCACTACCGCAGCACCAAGGGCAGCGTGATCGGCGACGTCGACTCGGCGGTCCGCCCGAACGATGCCTTCATCTTCGACGTCCTGAACTCCTTCGACGCGCCGTTGGACCGGGAGGAGTGGTACTCCACCGGCAGCAGGTCGCCGATGATGAAGGACATACGGTGGTGGCACAGGATCTACCCGGACCGCACCGACGTCGCCCGCATTGTGAGGGACGAACTCCGCACCTACCAGCCGGGCGAGCAGCACGAGCAGACCTGGCTGGGCGCGGCAAACGGCCCGGCCGGGCCGAAGGCCAGCCAGGCGGTCCGCGAGGGTGACAACATCACCCTCACCATCCCGGAGATGAGTGACAGCCAGGGGCACGCCAGCTTCTTCGAACACGACGCCGACAAGCGGACGGTGCGGCTGTACCAGGACGGGAAGCTCCTCAAGGAGGTGCCGCGACTCTCGCTGACCACGCTGCCGGTCAGCCCCGACCCGGCGACCTACCGCCTCACCCTGGACACGGAGCACCCGGCGTGGTTCCCGCTGTCCACGCAGACCAGCACCGCATGGACGTTCAAGTCCGCCCGGCCGGCGAGCGACAAGGAGAGCCTCGCGCTTCTCTGGCCGAAGTACGGCTTGGACCTGGACGCGGAGAACACCGCCCGGGGTGGCAGGACCGACCACTTCGATCTGGGGTTCGCCCTCCAGACCGGCACGACTCCGGACATCCGCGGGGTCGAGGTCACGATGTCCACCGACGACGGTGACACCTGGCACCCCGCCAAGGTGAAGAGCGCGAAGGGCGACAGCTACAAGGTGACCCTGCGCAACCCGGATTCGGGCTACGTATCGCTGCGCGTCAAGGCATGGGATGCCAACGGCAGCACGATCGAACAGACCCTGATCAGGGCCTACGCCGTACGCTGACCCTCGCGGCAGACCCTGACTCGTTCGACCGCGCCCCTGGCACGAGGCTTGTCCTTGTGTCAGGGGCGCCCCCCGTTCGTTCCGTCGTCGCCAGTCTGGAGCAGGACGGACGCACTGCAGCGGCCGCCCGCGGCTCTCACGGCTCGCCCCGTCCTCTCCTGCCTCGCAGACGAAGCCAGCCACCGCCGAACGGCACCAAGACCCGGACCGCTTCCGGACCACATCGCCGACGAGAAACGTCAGATACAGCGTTTCCGCTGGTCAGGGACACGTTTGACGTGTACCACCAGCAGACGATGAACCTGCTCGTCTCGCGGCTTGACCTCAATCATGGTTGATGTTGTGGGGTGGGCGATGGCGGCTTTCGCAGCCATCACCTGATCAATTCGGCGCGGAGAAGGGCACTGTCATGACGAGCGACATTCTTGTAGTGGGGACGATTTCGCCGGAGACCCGGACCGCGGTGACCGATGTGGTGAAGCGCCTGGAGAAGGCCTTCAACGCGAAAGACCCGGTTGCGCTGGGCGAGCAGTACACCGAACACGCCTCCTGGACCAACGCGAGGGGCACGCGTCTTGACGGCAGGGAAGCGATCGCCGAGTTCAGCGCTCCGGCGCTGAAGAGCTTCCTGCGCGACTCCTTTGCCCGGTACGACGTGGTCAAGATGTTGGAGATAGCCCCCGCCGTGATCGCGGTGAACGTGGTGCAGACGCCCACCGACAGCGCGGGCAATCCTGTCGACGGTCCGTGGGGGGCGACGCTCTACGTGATCGCCGAGCAGGTGGACGGCTGGTGCATCGTGGCGGGCCAGAACATGGCCGTCGCCCCGCAGGCCGTGTGACACCCGGCCCTGATGCGGGCCAACTGCCCGGAGCCGATCGCGCGGGAATCCGCGCCGGGCAGCCGGGGCAGAGACGGCGCTCGCCCCGCCCGTCAGTCGCGCCGGGCCACGATCCGGTACGCGTTCGACACCCGAAGCCGGTACGACAGCGGCCGCACCGCGAACCGGTCGAGCAGGGTGCCCACCACCAGCGCCGGAATGCCGGCGATCAGCAGCGCCCCGCGCAGCGTGCGGCGCAGCCGGCTCGGTGGCTCGGGCAGCCACGGCGCATCGTCGCGCGGTGCCGCGTGGTTCAGCGCCAGCCATACGGCGGCCAGCAGGTCGACCGGGTCGTGCGGCTCGGCGTGCTGCTCGGCGAGCACTGTGAAGCCCATTTCTGTGAGCCGCGCCCGCAGATTGGCCACCGGGACGAAGTGCAGGTGCTGCGGCTGGAGCCAGGGCAGCCACCAACGGCCCAGCAACCTTGCACAGCGGCTCTCCGGGTCCGGCACCTCGATGAGGAGATGCCCGCCGGGCCGTACCGTCTCCCATGCGGCGCGCAGTTCACGATCGGGCTCGGTGCTGTGCTCCAGGTAGTGGAACATGCTCACCACGTCGTAGTGGCTGCCCAGCTCGGGTGCGAGGTCGGGGAAACTGCCCCGATGGCCACGGTCCACCCGGCCCTCGCGCTCGGCCAGTTCGACGCCGTCGGTGAAGTCGAGTCCGTCGAACACGGTGTGTGGCAGCACCGCTCGAGCAGCCGCGCAGAAGTGGCCGTGCCCGGTCCCGACGTCCAGCCATCTCTTCGGCGCGCAGTCGTACGGCAGCATCGACTCCGCCCGTCCCCGGTACATCTTGGTACGGCCCCCGAAGGTGTCACCGAGTTGTTTCTCGCCGAGCCCGTCGTAGAAGTCGCGGTAGTAGAAGTCCAGTCCCTGCGCGTTCAGCCGAGGGTTCTGGAAGGTGTGACCGCAGCCCTCGCAGCGGTCGAGGACGAAACGGCCCGGCTTGTGCTGGAGCAGGTCGGTGGTGCGCAGCCGGGTGGTCAGCTCCTGCGAACCACACCATGGGCAGTCGGTTCGGCGCGGCTCGAAGAAGCGCTCCCAGCCGGCGGCGATGTCCGCCTGATAGGCGGGCCGCAGCCGGGCGATCCGGTCAGTGGACTCGGTGTCTTCGCTCATCTGAACTCCCTGGCTGTTCCCGTACGTCGAGGGGTTGCATCGGCTGATTCGCAGTGCGCGAGAGTGTCTGTCGAAGTCGGAGCCGCCCGGGTGGACATGCCGGAGCCTTCCCGGGCGGCGGCACTGCCCACCTGACGCACAGCAAGATCATCGAGGTGGAGCGCGGCGGCACGGGCCCCACCCGCGGAACGGAACGCCGTACGGATCCGGTGGGCCCCGTCGCGGTATCCGGGGTCGTCCAGGACGGAGTCGACCGCCGAGGCCAGCTTCTGGACAGTGACCCGCCCGAACCGCACCCGCACCCCCGCCCCGGCGTCCACGACCTGTCCGGCCACTACCGGCTGGTCATCGCGGATGGGAGCGACCACGAGGGGAACCCCGTGCCACAGGGCCTCGCACACACTGTTGTGGCCGGCATGGCAGACCACTGCGCCAACGCCCCTTTCCAGGAGGGAGAGTTGCGGCACGGACGGCACGATCAGCACATCCTTGTCGCCGTCCCGCGCCGAGAGCACGCCACCGGGATCGGCGATGACCGACTGCACCCGGTCGGCCCGCTCCCGCAGCACGCTCCGGCACACGTCGAGGAAGCGGCCGCCGACGTCGGTATTGGCCGTGCCCAGGGTGACCAGGACGGTGGTGCGGCCGGCATCGAGCCATTCCCACGGGAAGCCGGCGGCGGACGGACGCGCCGTGATCGACGGACCGACCCAGCAGACCCCGTCGTGCGCGGAACCCGCCAGCTCCGGTGTGCTGAAGGCGAGGACGAGATGCGGTGAGAAGCGGGGGTCGGCCGTGCCCGCCGGGTCCCCGACGGCCTCCCTGAGCACGCCCAGCCGCTGCTGCAGCCACTGGCCGACCTTGGGAAGCCCGGCGAGGGGGTCGGTGAACTCGGCCGACGTGGTCGCCGAGGTCGCCCACGGCAGGCCCAGCCGCTCCGCGATCAGCGCGCCCGCGAAGGCCTGCTGGTCGGCGACGACGACATCCGGCCGGAACGCCTCGACGGCGGCCCGGACCCCCGGGGCCATCGACTCGGCCAGCGGCAGCAGATAGCGCTCCCACAGGAACTTCAGCGCCTCCGGACCGCGCAGCTCGGTCGGCCGCTCGCCCGGGGGCGCCCCGGCGCACGCCATGACGGGCCCGGCCCCGGGGCCCGCGAGTCGGCCGACCAGCGCCGGATCGGGGCACACCCATGCCACCGCATGTCCTGACGCGACGAGTTCGGCGGCGACACCGACGGTCGGGTTGATGTGCCCGACCAGGGGCGGGACGACGAAGAGGAAGCGGCTCACCCGGCCACCTCCGCCGCCACTCGCCCGGTGGTGCGGCCGGCCTCCTCGACGAGTGCCAGGATGTGCCGTCCGACCGTCCCGGAGGCCTCCACCAGGACCGAGTGCTCGTGCCCCGGAATCACCACGGTCCGGCAGTCCGGAAGCGTCGATGCCAGCCAGGGCGCGAGTTCGGCGAGATCGGAGTCGCCGCCGTACAGGCCGAGCACCGGGCAGCGCACTGCCGCGATCCGGCCTGCCGTCAGGACGCCGCTGGCCGGGATGTCCCGGCCGAGGGTGGTGTCGCGGGCCAGTCTGGCCGCGCCCTTGGCCAGGCGCGCGGTGTTGTGCCCGCGGTGGGTGCTGATCCAGGCGATCGCGTCGGGCTCGTTGTGGGCGAGTTGGGTCACGACGCGGGCCAGGATGCCCTCCAGCTTCTCTGCCCAGGCGGCGGTGGCCGGTTCGGACTCGATGAGACTGACGCTCGCCGCCCGCTCGGGGTGCCTGGCCGCGAAGCCGAACGCGATCGTGCCGCCGAAGGAGTTGCCGACCAGATGCACCGGACCGGTCACCGCCAGCCGGTCAAGCAGCGCCTCCAGGTCGTCGATGTTGTGCTCGACCGTGTAGCCCTCGGCGGGGCGTTCGCTGCGCCCGTGGCCGCGCAGGTCGTACATGACGACGTCGAGACCGGCGGCCGCGAACGCGGGTGCGACGGTGAAGTAGTAGCTGGCCAGGCTGTCGGTGAGCAGACCGTGCACCAGCACTACGGTGGCGGTGGCCGGTCGGCCCTCCCGGGGACCGATCCGCTGTACGTGCAACCGGACGGAGCCGGTGTCGACCATTGCCATGGCTCAGCTCGCCTCCCCGGCCTTCAGACTGGTCACGACGTACTCGACCAGCCGTCCGACGGTCAGTTCGATGATCTCGTCGAACTCCATACCGGCCAGGAACTCCGCGAAGTTGACCCGGTCCCCGTACCGCTCCTGGAGCAGCCCGGCCAGGGTGACGAGGTCGATGCTCTCCAGCTCCAGATCACGGTTGAAGGTGGTCCTCATGCCGATCTCGACATCGTCGAGGCCGTACTCGTCCTCCAGGAGCCGCGCCAGCATGCCGGTGAGGTCGGCGAGTACGGACTCCTCGTCGGCGGTGACGGGGGTGTGGGGGGTGGGAGCATTCATCGGGCGTCGTACTCCTTAACGGTCGGGTTTCCCGCCGTCCATGCGACTGCGTACGCGCGTTCCGGCAGCCGGGGCGGGTTGGTGGTCGGTACGCAGTGCACGGTGTGGGCGCGTTGCAGGCGGCCCGCGACGGCCAGCCGGTCGCCCGCCGGGGTCGCGTCGAGCACGGTGAAGTCCCGCGGCCGGCCGCCGAATCCGGTGCCCTCCGCCTTGGCGACGGACTCCTTGGCCGCCCAGAAACGGGTGAACCACACGGCCTCGCTCTCGCCGGTGTCGGCCGACAGGCGGTGCAGCAGCCGCAGCTCGTCCCCGCCGAGGGCGGCGGCGAGGGCCTGCGGGGTGCGGTCGGTGACCTCCTCGATGTCGATGCCGGGGCCGGGGCCGGTCCGGTGCGGTCGGACGATCGCGACGGCTGCCTCCGCGCAGTGGGCCAGCGAGACGTCCAGCGGGGGCAGGGTCCGTCCGTGCACGCCGGTGACGTACGGACGGCCCGTCTCGTCGTTGTGCACCCGCAGTTCCGCCGGGAAGACGGGGCCCTCGCCGTGGTCCCACAGCCACTGCCGCACCGCGTCCTTGACCGCGATGCGCCCCAGCAGCCACTGCCGGCGCCCGCGTGGGGCGTGGCGGGCGTACTCCGCGCGCTCCGCACCGCCCAGGGAGTTGCGCATGATCAGCTCCCTGGACGCCAGGTCCGGCCACCTCTCGTGCAGCAGCCGCCAGCCGCCGGGGCGCGGCTCGGACAGGGTGTTGCGATCCGGGAAGCGCTCGACGGGCCGGGTCTGCGGGTCGTTGTCGAAGCGGCGGTCCTGCCAGCCGTACAGCTCCGCCCACACGGTGCCCCCGGCCCTCAGCTGTACGTCGGCCTCCAGAAAGGCGTCGGTGAGCGAGGTGACGCGCACCAGGCATTCCACCTCTGTGCCCGGCGCCGGATGCGGCCCGTAGAACCGCATCTCCCGCATCCCGACCGGGAACACGACGGTGCGCTCGGAACGGGTCGCCATGATCCAGTAGCCGAGGAGCTGGCCGACGCTGTCCAGCAGCGCGCCGGGCGCGGAAGGGGTGGTGAGACGTCCGCGCACATGGCGGTCGCCGATCGCGGTGAGTTCGCTGACGCCCTGGAACGCCGGACCGTGGAACATCCAGCGCTCGGCGTAGAGCTGGGCAGCGGTGTGGTCGGGGGCGTGCTCGGCCCCGGGATCGGTGACCCATGGGGCGGGGGGCGGAGTGGGGTACGCGGCGGCGAGCTCCACGGTGGCGCGGGCCCGCGGGCCGAAGGAGACGGCGAGAAGGCCCGGATCCTTCGGCGTCACGGTCACGGGCACGTCGACGGCCGGGGTGGCGGTGAGCCACTCGTCGAACCGCGCGCCGTGCACGGCGACCGGCAGCCCGCCTGGGGCCGTCTCCTGCGCGGCGTCCACGATGTGCTGCACGATCGTCGTGGCCGGGACGACCGGCCACCGGTCGGCGATTTCGGGCCAGCCGGGCCGCTGGGGGAAGAAGCAGTGGTCCAGGAGGTAGGGCATGGTGTCGGGCGAGACACGGACGGTGGTGTGCCGCGGCCCGGCGGACGGAGCCGGCGCAGGCGTCGCCATCCTCGCGGACATGAGGGCGGCGGCCGTGTCCGCGGTCTCGCTCAGCAGGGCGCTCAGTTCGGCGGCAACCGGGGAGCTCTCGGCGAGGGAGTCGAGCGGCGACGGGCCGGCCGGCGCACGCGCGGGCGCACGCAGCCCGGCCCGAAGCTCGGTGAGCCGCTGGGGCGAGAGGGACACCAGAGCACCGCTCAAGTCCAGTCGCACCGAAGGCCGTTGATCGGTGGGTGCGGCCTCGGCGGGCTGCAGGGAGGGCGCCACCGCCGAACCCGCCGTCCACAGCGCGGTGGCCACCCGGCGCAGCTGGGCGAGGCCGGTGCGATGGGGCGAGTTGGCGGCGACCACCAGGTGGTCGTGACCGCCCAGGGTGTCGCTCACCAGGGAGCCGAGCTGACCGGGGCCGACCTGGACGAACACCCGGTGACCGGCCGCGTTCAGGGCCTCGGTCAGCTGCCGGAACCGCACGGGTTCCAGCAGATGCCGGATGAAGAGAGCCCGGATCCCCGTCTCGTCCTCGGGGAACGGCGCGGCGGTCGTGCCCGACCAGAGCGGGGTGTGCGGCGGATGCAGCCGGAACCGGCGGGCGGCCTCCTCGATCGGTCCGATATGAAGGCGCAGCATCGGCGTGTGGAAGCCCGAGCGGAACGGCAGGACCTGGCTGAGGACGCCCTGGGCGCGACGCGCCCGTACGAAGTCCTCCACCGCCGCCTGCGGACCGCACACCATCGACTGACCGGGTGCGTTGTCGTGCGAGAGGACCAGGCCCGCCCGGCTCCCGCCCTCGTCGCGCAGGGCGGCCAGGACGTGCTCGGCACCGGCGCCGATCGCGCCGAAGGCGAGACCGGGGACCGTCACCGAGTCGGGGTCGAAGGCGGCCATGAACGCGTCGACCTCGTCCCCTGAATACAGCCCGGCCGCGGCCATGGCCGTCCACTCGCCGACGCTGTGTCCGGCGACCGCGTCCGGCACGATCCCGCTGCGGCGCAACGCCGCGTCGAGGAGGCGGCCGACGGCGACCACGCCGAAACCGTGCCGGCCCACGTCGTCGGTCCGGTCTCCGTCGACTGCGGGGGCAGGCAGACCGAAATGGGCGGCCACGTCGTCGACCTGCGGGGTGAACTCGCCCTCCAGACCCGGGAACAGGAATGCCAGTCGGCCGTGGCCGGCGCCCAGGAGGGGGCTCGGCCGGAACCAGACGTCACCGCGTCCGTGCCAGCCTCGCCGCCGGGCGACCGCGCGGCGGGCCAGAGCGAGCCGTTTGGCGGTCGGTCCGACGATGCCGAGGCGGGCGCGGCCCGCCTCCGGGTGCGGGTGGCCGGGGGCGAGGCCGGCCGCCCGTACGGTGTCGTCGTCGGCGTCCAGCAGGGCGGCGAGGCTCGCCGGGGAGTCGGCGGCGAGCAGCAGGACGTGCTCGGGCTCGTCGACCTCGGCGACCGGGCGGGCCGGTGCGCCCGCGCGGGACCCGTGCCCGCCAGGGGCCTCCTCCAGCACCACATGCGCGTTGATCCCGCCGAAGCCGAACGCGTTGACGGCGGCCCGGCGCACGGGGCTGCGCTCGGTGGTCTCCCAGTCGGCGGCCTTCTCCAGGGTGCGGAACCGGGTACGGGCCAGGGCGGGGTGCGGGTCGTCGCAGTGCAGTGTCGGAAGGAGTGTGCGGTGGTGGACGGCGAGTGCGGCCTTGACCAGGCCGGCGACCCCGGCGGCCGGCATGGCATGCCCGATCATCGACTTGACCGATCCCAGAACCGCGTCACCGTCTCCGGGTCCGAACACCTCGGTGAGCGTGGCGAGTTCGGCGCTGTCGCCTGCCGGTGTCGCGGTGCCGTGCGCCTCCAGCAGGCCGACCGAGCCCGGCTCGGCGGGGTCGAGGCCGGCCGCCCGCCACGCCTGCCGTACCGCATGCGCCTGGCCACCGGGCTCGGGGTTCATGAGACCGGCCGCCCGTCCGTCGCTCGCCACTCCGGTACCCCGGACCACTGCGTAGATCCGGTCTCCGGCGCGCTCGGCGTCGGCCAGCCGCTTGAGGACCACAACGCCCGTCCCCTCACCGATCAGGATGCCGTCGGCGTCCCGGTGGAAGGGCCGGATGCGCTGGCTGGGAGAGAGAGCGCGCAGCTGGGAGAAGACGCTCCACAGCGTGATGTCGTGGCAGTGGTGGACGCCGCCGGCGAGCATCACGTCGCACCGCCCGGAGGCGAGTTCGCCCACGGCCTGGTCCACGGCGACCAGTGAGGAGGCGCAGGCGGCGTCCACCGTGTACGCGGGCCCGCGCAGATCGAGCCGGTTGGCGACCCGGGAGGCGGCGAGGTTGGGCACCAGGCCGATCGCGGACTCGGGGCTGTCCGGACCGAGACGCTCGGTGAACGCCTGACGCACTCCTGCGAGTTGGTCCCCCGTCAGCTCCGGGAGCAACTCCGCCAGTGTGCGGACCAGTTGGCCGGCCGTACGGACCCGCTGGTCGAGCCGGACCAGGCCGGGCGTGAGATAGCCGCCCCTGCCCAGAACGACGCCGACCCGCGCCCGGTCGGGGAGGCGATCCGTGCCACCCGCGTCGTCGAGGGCGGCCGCAGCCACGTGCAGGGCGATGAGCTGGTCGGGCTCGGTACCGGCCACCGAGTTCGGCATGATCCCGAACCGGGTGACCTCCACCTGCGCGAGCCCGTCCACGAACCCGCCCCGGCGGGCGTAGACCCGATTCGCGACGGCCGGGTCGGAGGCGGTGCCCGGGTGGTAGTACTCGGCGTCCCAACGCCCGTCCGGTACCGCGCCGATCGCGTCCACGCCGTCGCGCAGGTTGCGCCAGTAGGCGTCCAGGTCCGCGGCGCCCGGCAGCAGCACCGCCATCCCCACGATGGCCACCGGCACCTGTCGTGCGGCCCTGACCTGGGTGCTGAGACCGTGTCGGGCCGGCGCCACCACGGCCGTCACCAGCCCGAGGCGGTGTAGACGACGGCGGTGGCGGACTCCTCGCCCCAGGCGAGCTCCCGCAGCAGCGCCGCGGTCCCCTCCTCCGGGTCGATCAGCCGGATGCCGCGCCGGGCGTACTCCCGGGCCAGTTCGGCCCCGATCATTCCGCTGTGACCGGCCGAGGGTGCCCAGGGGCCCCAGTGCACGGTCACCACGCGTCGTCCGGTACGGGCGGCGAAGGCCGCGCCGAGGGTCTCCAGCGCGTCGTTGGCAGCCGCGTAGTCCACCTGGCCGCGATTGCCCAGGACGGCCGATATCGAGCCGAACAGCACGGTGAACGCGGGCGGTGCGGGCAGTTCCTCCAATGCGGTGAGCAGGGCGTCGGCGCCGGTCGCCTTCGTGGCGTAGACGCGTCGGAAGGACTCCGTGCTCTTCTCTGCGATGAGCCGGTCCTCGATCACACCGGCCGCGTGCACCACGCCGTCGAGCCGGCCGTGCTCGGCATGGATCTCCTTCACCGCCTGCAGTACCGCGTCCGGCTCACGGAAGTCGACCGACCGGTAGCGGGCCCGGCCGCCCGCTGCGGTGATCTCAGTCAGGGTGGCCGTGATCTCCCGCTGGGCGAGCAGCAGCTCGGCGGCGCGGTTGATCTCGGCCGGCTTCAGTCCGCCGCGGGCGGCGAGCGCGGCGCGCAGCTCGGCCGGGGTACGCGCGGACGCGGTGTCCGCGGCCTCCGGACCGTCCGGGGCGGGAGTCCGGCCGAGGAGTTCCAGACGGCAGCGTGCGGCGCCGGCGAGCACGGCGGCGAACTGTGCGGTGATGCCCCGTGCCCCTCCTGCCAGCAGCACCACGGAGTCCTGGTCCAGGCCGAGCGCGGTGGCTTCCGGGGTGCCCGCCCCGGCCGGTCCGGCGCCCGTGCTGCCGAGCACGCCGAGCGGCGCCGCCATCAGTTCGAACCCGTGCCGGCCTGCCGCCGTCCGCAGCACGACCGGTGTCCGGTCCGACACGACGGCCTCGGCGACCACGGCGTGCGCGAGCGCGGACGGCGAGGCGTCGGCGACCTCGACGACCCGGGCCACCGTCTGTGGGTACTCGCGCGCCACGGTCCGGAACAGACCCCGCAGCCCCGCGGTCCGGGGATCGGGCACCTCACCGTCGGCGGGCCGGACGGCCAGCAGCCATCGCGGGGCGCGCGCCAGGGCGGCCTTCAGCACGGGGAACGAGGCGGGCAGCAAGGGCATTTCGTCGGTGTCCGCGAGGGCCCCCGACCACAGCACGCCGTCCACCGGTCCGTCGGTCTCCGTCAGGACGTGGTCCCGGGCCCGTGCGGAGACCTCGGCGCCGTGGGACGCCAGGCGGGCGGCGACCTCGGGGGCGTCGCCGAGCAGGATCCAGCGGGTGCCCGCGAGAACGGACGACGGGTCGGTGCGGGCGTCGGCCCGCTCGTCGAGGAGGACCGGGCGCAGGAGGTGCCGTCCGGGGGGTTCGGCGGTGACCGCGTCCGGTCCGGGCTCCACCGCCCCCGGTCCGGGCTCCACCGCCGCCGGAGCGGGCTCCGCCTCCGCAGGGGCGGCGGGCCGCTCGGCCGGTCCGCCCATCCGCGCGGTCAGCCAGTCGGTCACCGCGGCGGCCGTCCGCGCCTTCGCCAGCTCCTCCAGCGCGTCGTCGTCCAGCGCGGCGAGGTCGGTGCCGGCCCCGGCACCCAGGCGCCGGGCCAGTTCGCCCGCGATCTCCGCCCGCTTGATGGAGTCGATGCTGAGGTCCGCCTCCAGGTCGAGGTCGGGCTCGATCATGTCGACGGGGTAGCCGGTGCGCTCGCTGATGATTTCCAGAACGATCCGCTGGACATCGGCCGGACCGGGGGGCTGCGCGGTTACCGGCTCCACGGCGGTGGCCGGCGTGGCCCGTTCCGGGTCCTTCATCGACGGCTGCGCCGGGGGAAGCTGTGGCACGGCCTGGATCACCTGCGGGGCCGCCGGGGACGGGACGGGCCGCGCGCCCGGGGCGGATCCGAGGTAGGTGAGCAGAACGTCCCGTTGGGCGGCGATCATCTCGCGGCTGGTGCGCAGAAATTCGGAGATGAGCGTGTCCTGGTCGGACGGTGCGCTGTGCGGGGAGTTCGTCGTCACAGTCGTCTCCAGGGTCTTGGTGACTCGTCGGGCCGGTGCGAGCGCGCCGGTGAGGAGGGCGCCGTCGGCGGTGCGGACCAGTTGTCCGTCGACCGTCCATCCGGGGAGCTTCGGCGCCGGGGTACGTGCCGCGTCCACCGCGTTCCGGCCGCGCAGCAGCCACCCGGCGCGCACCGGGAGCCCCGCGACGGCGAGCTCGGCCAGGGCGTCGAGCCAGCCGCGCAGGCCGCTGCCCGGCCGGGGTTCGCAGGCCACCGTGCGGTGCGGGCGGTCGCCGAGGATCTGCCCGACCAGCCGGGTGAGGACCGAGCCGGGGCCGGCTTCGACGAAGATGCGTGCCCCGGCCTCGTACATCGCCTCGATCTGCTCGGCGAAGGCGACCGGGGCACCGATCTGGGCGGCGAGTTCGGCCCGCACCGCGTCACCGTCGGCGGCGTACGGGGTGGCCGTGCGGTTGGACCACACGGGGAACTCGGGCGCGTGCACCGGCCGGGCCGCGAGCGCCTCGGCGAACCGGTCGGAGGCGGCGGCGACCAGCGGGCTGTGGAACGCGCAGGCGACGGGGATGCGCTTGGCACCGTGGCCGGCCTCGCGCAGCAGCCGGACGGCCTCGTCGACGGCGTCCGTCGGTCCCGAGATCACCGTCTGGCCGGGCGAGTTGCGGTTGGCGACGACCACACTGTCCGGCACGGACGCCGCCTTGAGTGCCTGCGCCACGTCCTCGGCGCCGGCCGAGACCGCGGCCATGGTCCCGGGGTCGCCCGTGTCGCCCTGGGCGGACTGCGCGGCCTGAAGGATCGCTGCCGCTCGCTCCGCGCTCAGTTCCAGCAGCGTTTCGGGGGTCAGTGCGCCGGCCGCGCACAGTGCCACCAGCTCGCCGTAACTGTGCCCGGCGGCCATGTCCGGCTGCACGCCGGCCGCGGTGAGCACGGCGTGCGCGGCGAGTCCCGTGACGCCGAGGGCGGGCTGTGCCACCCGGGTGTCGGTCAGCGCGGCCCGTTGCCTCTCGCGTTCGGTGTCGTCGAAGGCGGCGGGCGGATACAGGGTGTCGGCGTGGGCGCGGGCGAGTTCCAGATAGGGGCGGAGCTCCGGGAAGGCGACGAACAGGTCGGCGAGCATGCCGGTGCGCTGGCTGCCCTGGCCGGGGAAGAGGAATGCCACCTTGGCGCCGTCCGAGTCGCCGGTACCGGCCCGGTGGATGCCGCGTGCCGGAGCGGGGTCGGCCAGGGCCCGCCGCACCTTCTCGACCAGGTCGTCCACGTCCGTGGCCACGATGGCGACCCGGGCCGGGTCCGCGCTCGCGTCCGACCGCCGGGCCGCGCTCAGCGCGAGGTCCTGAAGCCGCCACGACCGGCCCTCGGGCTGAGCGGTTGCGAGGAGCTCCTCCATCGCCCGGCGGGCCGCGGCCTCGTTCCGTCCGCGGAACACGAACAGTTCGGCCGGCCAGGCGTCCAGTCCCCGCACGGGCGGTACGCCACCGGCGTGGGCGGCCAGCACCACGTGGAAATTGGTCCCGCCGAAGCCGAACGCGCTCACTCCGGCGCTCCGTTCCTCCGCGGGCGCCGCCCACGGCCGGGCCTCGGCGTGGAACGCGAAGGGGCTGGTGTCCGCCTCCCACGCCGGGTTGGGATTCTCGACGTGCAGGGTGGGCGGCCGGACGCCGTTGTACAGCGCCAGCAGCGTCTTGATCATTCCGGCGAGACCGGCGGCGCACTTGGTGTGGCCGATCTGCGACTTCACCGAACCGAGTGCACAGCCGCCTGGTTCCGCCCCGGCCTCGGTGAACACCTCGCTGAGGATGCGCAGTTCGGTGCGGTCGCCGACGACCGTCCCGGTGCCGTGCGCCTCGACGAGACCGACGTCCGCCGGTGAGACGCCTGCGTTGCGATAGGCGCGCTCCAGAGCCGAGCGCTGGCCCTCGGGCCTGGGCGCGGTCAGTCCGAGTGAGCGGCCGTCGCTGGAGGAGCCCAGGCCCTTGATGACGCCGTAGATCCGGTCGCCGTCCCGCTCGGCGTCCGCGAGCCGCTTGAGGACGACGCAGGCGATGCCCTCGCCGAGCGCGATGCCGTCCGCCGAGCCGTCGAAGGCACGTGAGCGGCCGGTGGGAGACAGGGCGTGCACGGAGGAGAACAGGACATAGTCGTTGATTCCGTTGTGCAGGTCGGCGCCGCCGCACAACACCACGTCGGAGGTGCCGCCGGCCAGCTCCTTGCAGGCGACGTCCACCGCGGCCAGTGACGAGGCGCAGGCGGCGTCGACGGTGTAGTTGGCGCCGCCGAGATCGAGCCGGTTGGCGATCCTGCCCGAGATGACGTTGGCGAGCATGCCGGGGAAGGAGTCCTCGGTGAGTCTGGGGAGCTGGTCGTCCAGACCCTCGGGGACACGGCCGTAGTACGAGGGCAGCACCGCCCGCAGCGTGGCCGCGTTCGACAGATCGCTGCCCGCCTCGGCGCCGAACACCACGGAAGTGCGCGAGCGGTCGAACTCCCGTCCACCGTCGCCGTATCCGGCGTCCTCCAGAGCCCGCCGGGCGGCCTCCAGGGAGAGCAGCTGCACCGGTTCGGTGCTGCCGAGAGACGTCGGCGGGATGCCGTAGCGCAGCGGGTCGAAGGGGATGCGGGGCAGGAAGCCGCCCCACTTGGACGGGGTGGACTCGCCATGGTGGACGGCCGGGTCCCAGCGCTCGGGCGGGACCTCGCTCACCGCGTCCACTCCGGCGACCACATTCGCCCAGAAGGCGGGCAGGTCGGGCGCCTGTGGGAACATGCACGCCATGCCGACGACGGCGACGTCGAGCGGAGCGGGCGCGACCGGCTCCCGCACCTCGCTCGCCGGGGCCGACTGCGCCGTCCGCAGGGCGAGATGCTCGGCGGCGCCCGTGGTCACCGACTCGTGCAGTGCCGCGACGGTCGTGGTCGCCGAGCGCAGCACGGCCACCTCGCCGGCCATGAACATTCCCTCGGCGAGCTGGCGTCGCTCGTCGACCGGAGAGAGGCAGCCGTCTGCGGATCGGTCGACGCCCTTGCTGGCGATGCGCAGCCGGCCGACGTTGAGCCTCTCCAGCTCCTCCCAGATCCGCCGGTCCGGCACGCCCTCGGCGCGCAGCCGGGCCTCCTGGTCGCGGTAGCCGGCGGTGAACGGGCTCGGTACGCACCGCGTCGCGTGCCCCGGCGCCGACTCCAGCAGCGTGGTGCGCTCGGCCTCCAGGACCTGCTGCTGGAAGAGCGGCCGGACCGCCCCGCGGGACACGGCCTCCTCGGTGAACAGATAAGCGGTACCCATCAGCACACCGACGGCCGCGCCGCGCGCGGTCAGCGGCGCGGCCAGAGCGGCGACCATCGCCGCCGACCGCTCGTCGTGCACGCCGCCCGCGAAGAACACCTCGAGGTCCGCGGCATCGTGACTCTCCAGGAAATCCTCCAGGACGGCCAGTTGGGCCTCCCAGAGCGCGAAACTTCCGCGCGGCCCCACATGCCCGCCGCACTCCGAGCCCTCGAACACGAACCGGCGCGCCCCGGCCTGGAGGAACTGCCGCAACAACCCCGGTGAGGGCACATGCAGAAACGTCCGGATGCCATCCTGCTCCAGGGCCTGCGCCTGGGACGGCCGGCCACCGGCGATGATCGCGTGGGTCGGCCGCATCTCCCGTACGGCCTCCAGCTGGGCCGTACGCACGTCCTCCGGCGCGAAGCCGAGGACTCCCACGCCCCAGGGCCGGCCGGCCACCGCGTCCCGGGTCTCGGCCAGCATGGTCCGCGTCCGCGTGCCGTCCGCCAGCGCCAGGGCGAGGAAGGGCAGTGCTCCGTCGGCTGCCACCGCCGCGGCGAAAGCGGGGCCGTCGCTCACCCTTGTCATCGGCCCCTGCGCGACGGGGAGCCGGGTGCCGAGCGCCAGACTCATCGGCGATCCGGGCCGCAGGGCCCGTGCTGCCGTGTCGTCCCGGACGGCGCCCAGCACCGCTTCCCGCAGCGCGCGCACCGTTCGGCGCACATCGCCCCACCGCTCCGCGAACAGGGCGGCGAGGAAGCCGTCCTGGCCCACCGGGAGCAGTTGGGTACGCGGATCCCGCCCGCCCAGAAGCGCCGCCACCTCCTGCGGTCCGGCGCCCTCCGCGAGGCGCGGAGCGTCCGGGCCTCGCCGCAGCAGGAAACGGTGACCGGCCCGGACGACGGTTTCCGAGCCGTCACCGGTGCGCAGCACCGCGGCGACCGGTTCGGGCAGCGCCGACTCGGCGAGCAGCGCGAGCTGGCCGTCGAGGACGACGCCGGCCGCTCCGCCGGCCACCGCGGCGGCGGCCGTTCGAGGGCCGATGCCGCCGCATGCCCATACGGGCCGGGTCACCTCGGGCGCGGCGAGGAGTCGCTGGAGCAGGACGAAGGTGCTCAACTCGCCGATCCGGCCGCCGCACTCGGTGCCGCGAGCGATCAGGCCGTGCGCCCCGGCGCGTAACGCATCCTGTGCGCCCTGCAGGTCGGTGACCTCGACGAGGACGCGGAAGCGCGCCGCGAGCCCGGCGATCGTCCAGGCCGCGCCCGCTTCCCCGGCCGCCGCTGCGGCCGCGAGAACCACGGTGTGCGGACCGTCCGGAGTCAGGTCGGCCGGGGTGAGCCGGCAGTGCGCGTCGACCCGGACGCCGAACCTGCCCGAAGCCGTGCGCCGCAGTCGAGCGAGGGCCTCGCGGGATCTCCGCTCGCCGGCCCCGAGGTCGAGCACACCGAGACCGCCGGCCCGGCTGACCGCCAGGGTGAGCCCGGCATCGGGCTCACCGTACGGAGTAATGCCAATGATCATTTCTTCGGAACGCACAGCGGAGTTCATCATTCTCCGAATCAAGGGTGAGACTGCACGGTGGGGGGTTCTGTACAGAAACAGACACGGCGGCTCACCGGCTTCCTGCAGGGAAAAGCCCACCGCGGAACGCCGATATGAAGCGTGTGTTCGAAGCGGATTGAAAGGTAGTGGCGTGGTTACTCGCCGGTCAAGGTGCGAGTGAGTGATCGGCAACCGTCTTTTTCGCCCCCGTCGGTCGCGAGTGGAAGGCATGGCCGGAGGGAAACGGCTGAATTCCTTCCCGACAAGCCATCGTTCACCTGGACTGTTGCAACTCCCTTTACTCTGCGGCCAGTTGGGGATTGGCTGGTTGGGGTGCACAGCAGATCGGGAACGGGCCCGGCGGTTGTTTCGGGGGCTGTCGATGAGGCGCCTCGGACCGGGCGATGGGTGCCCCCACCGACCGGCCGGCAGTCAAAATGGCAGACTCCCGCGAATATGCCTGCGGAAATCGTCTGCCCGGGGCGAAGAACCCCCTGGTGTCGTACTCGGCCCGGAAGCGCCCGCGCTCTTCCAGGGGGTATGGAAAAAGGCGCCTGACCTGGCACAAGGACAGCCGCCATTCCTCACCCGCGCTTGTTGAGGATGTCGTTGATCCGTGCCCCCTCTTCGGGGGTGATCCGCCCGTGCGGCAAGTCGATGCCGAGGGTGTCAGCCAGTGGCCGCTGATGGATGTCGACCGCGGCCTCCACGAGGTCGGCGAGCGCGGCCCCGGACGAGCGGCCCCGCACCTGCCCGACGGCCACCGCGGCCAGGCCGACCAGCACGGACGGCCACCAGAAGGCACCCAGCAGCAGGTAGAGCATCCCCCACGCGGTGACTTCCGTGGCCGCCCGGTAGCGGGTGGTCGCGTCACGGATCGCGGCGGTCGCGGTGTCGGGGAGCAGCAGCCACAGCCGTGGCCAGGCGAGGGCCACGGCCAGGCCGTACTGCGCGTCGACGCGCTGGTCGACGAGGCGGAAGCGGTCGCCGATGGCAGTGGCACGCGCGGGCAGGTATCGCGCCGGCGGGGTGTGCCCGCGTCGGGCCTGCGCGCCCTGGGCCCTGCGCCGCCGCCGGGCCACCCACCGGGCGGGACGTCGGGCGACCCACGCCCGTCGTACTCCCGCGGCAGCTCCCTGTACGGCCAGTCCGGCACCCGTCGCGCCGAGCAGCGCCCCGGCCACCGCGAGCAGCACAGCCGCAGGCCGACCCGCCAGCTGCTGCCCGAGCCTGTGTACCGCGTCCTCCAGGCGCCCCGTGTCCAGCGCGTGCGGATGGCCGAGCCACCAGCCGCACATCACGGCGGCCACGAACAACGCGCCGGGAAGCACCAGCGCGCTGAGCCAGCGGTCGGCGAGCTTGCGGCCGACCTCCGTGAGGAGGCTGTTCACAGCGACCTGAAGACCATCGGCGCTTCGTCGATGACACAGCGCGGCTCGCGGCCGTTCTCGTCCGCGCCGGCGCGGCGCCCGCACCGGCCGCCCGGACAGCGGTAGGTGCCGCGCACGGTGACGGCATCGAGCCCGAAGACGTCCAGGGATTCGGGGTGGCCGTCCGCCGGGCGGCCGGCGGACTTGTCGGGGTCCGGTGCCGGCTCGTATCCCAGGAGCCGGCTCACTTCCGCCGCCGGGCGGCCGTCCCTGACGGCGGCGACGGCACGGTCGAGCCGGTCGAGCGCGTGGTCGTCGTCGGCCGCCGCGTCCTGAAGCTCCGGCAGGGCGGCACACAGCCAGGCGGCTGCGGCCCGGTCGTCCGGGGTCGGCGTCAACACACACCTCCTGGGCCGGCTTTGCCGGCATGCGACTTCTCGGCTCGATTACCGTATCGGTCAACAGGTGTGCCGCGACCGTGGGTTGGGGGTGAGGCCGTGCCGGATCAGGAACTTGCCGCGGCTGTGCGAGCCGTGACCGCGCTGGCCGAGCGATTCGAGCGGCACGAGGACCGTGACGCTGTGCTGGGCCTCGGCGTGCTGCCGGCGGCCGCGCCTCTGTGGCGCGCGGCGATGTCACCGCAAGGCACGTCCTTCGAGGCAATGCACGCACTGGCGCGCCTGCACTGGGCACGGTGCCTGGCGGAGAGCCCGTCCGACGGACCTGACGAGTTGTACGCGTCGCTGCTCCTCTACTCCCGGGTCGGCAGCCTGGACCGTGGAGTCGTACCCGACGAGGTGATGGACCTGCTGTCCCGCGGTCCGACCGTCGACCACCGTTTCCTCGGGCCCGAGCAGTGGGGCCGGCGCGCCATCGCGCTGCTCAAGACGCAGCAGTACACGGACGACCCGGACGAACTCGACCGGGTCGTGGACCTCTTCACCGCGACCGTCACGGCGTACCCGCCCGAGCACCGCTTCTGGCCGGGAGACATGGCCAATCTCGCGCTGGCACTGCGGATGCGGTTCGAGCGACGCCGCGACGACGCCGACCTGGAGCGCGCGGTGACGACGGCCCGCACCGCCCTGCGGGAAGGCCCGACCGGCAGTGAACTCGCCAACCTGCTCAACAACTTGAGCAGCGCGTTGACGGTCCGTGCCGGGGAAACGGGAAACCCGGTGGACGCGACGGAGGCCGTCCAGCTGAGCACCCAGGCACTACGCGGCGCCACGTCGTCCGAACTGCGGCGCATCTGCGAGAGCGGCCTGGTCGCTGCGCTCGCGACGCGCTTCGAGTTCACGGGCGACGTGGCTGATGTGGACCGTGCGGTGCTGCACGCCCGGGCCGTGGTGGCGGCTTCACCCGACACCGACCCGGCGAACACGCAGTACCGGTCCAATCTCGGCAACGCACTGCTCACGCAGTTCGAAGTCACACGACGACCCGAGCTTCTGCGCGAGGCCGTCGCATCGATGACCGCCGCGGTGAAGACCGCGGGGCCCAAGCACGTCAACAGGCCTCTGGCGCTGTCGGGCCTGAGCAGAGTGCTGCACGCCCGCTACCTGCTCAGTGACGACGTCCAGGACCTCGACGACGCGGTGGCCTCGATCGAGAACGCGCTGCGGGTGGAACGTGAACGGGGCCGGCCCCGTCCGCAGAGCTTCAACACCCACGGAACCGTGCTCCGCACCCTCGCGGACGCGACCGGGGAACGCATCCATCTGGACGCGGCCGTGGACGCGCACCGGGAGGCGTTGCGCCTGACGGCGCCGGATCATCCCCAGCGTGCGATGTACGCGTCCAATCTGGGGAATGTACTCCTGTACCGGCATGAGGGCGGGCCCGACCCGCTTCCCGTCAGCTTCGGCAACGCCCACCTGGAATCCGGACGCAGGCCGCGGCTGCCACGGGAGATCGAAAAGGGACTGAGCTCGCTGGTTCGCGAGTCCGGTGACGACGACTCGGCAGACCTGGCGGAGGCGGCGGAAGCCCACCGGCTGGCCGTGCGAGCCACCGGGCAGCACCAGCCGCAGCGGGCCGGCTACCTCAACAACTGGGGCAACAGCGCCCATGCCCGCTTCCGGGCCACGCAGCAGCGCGCGGACGGCGAGCAGGCTGTCGCCCTGTTCCGGCAGGCGCGCAAGGCCACACCGCCGTACGACCCCGTGCACACGCTCGCCACCCTCAACCTCGCCGCCACCCTGCTGGACCTGGGCGACGAGCACACGGCGGAGGCGTTGACGCTGTGGCGGGAGGTGGCCGGCGAGCGGTCCGCGCCGCAGTCGTCCCGGATCGAGTCGGCCGCGTCCTGGGGCAGGGTCGCGGCCGGGCACGGGCAGTGGCGCACCGCGCTGGACGGCTACGCGGCGGCGATCGAACTGCTGCCGTCGCTCGCCTCGCCCGGGGTGGACCGCGAGGTGCGCGAGCAGCGGCTGGCACGGTGGAGCGGTCTGGCCGCCGAGGCCGCGAGCTGCGCGATCGCCGCCGGTGACGCCGAGCGTGCGCTGGAACTGCTGGAGCAGGGCCGCGGCGTGCTGTGGTCCCAACTCCTCGACACCCGAGGGGACACGGACCTGTTGCGGACCACTGCCCCGGACATCGCGGACCGGCTCGCCGAGGTGGAGGCATCGCTCGACACCTCGCGCGGTCCGCAGGACGTCCATGAGCCCGAGGCGGACGGCGAGGCACGCTGGTGGGCGCGGGCCGCCAACCAGCGGCTGGTGTGGGCCGCCGAGCAGGAGGACCTCCTCGCTCGCGCGAGGGAATTGCCGGGCCTCGCGGACTTCCGCCGGCCTGCGACCGCGGCCCGGCTGCGGCAGGCCGCCGCCGGCGGGCCGGTGGTACTGGTCGTCGTCAGCCGCTGGGGTGCCACCGCCCTGGTGATCGACCAGGCGGCCACCACCGTCGTCCCGCTGCCGGACCTCGACCTCGTCGGCACGTTGGAGCGGGTCGTGCGCTACGTGATGGCGTTGGAACGGTACGGGAGCGGGCGGCGGAACGCCACCGCACGGGTCTCGCTGAACCTCATGGTGACCAGCACCCTCGACTGGCTGTGGGGTGCCGTCGCCGAGCCCGTGCTGACGGCGCTCGGCCACACCGCACCGCCCGCACCCGGCGAGGCGTGGCCCCGGCTGTGGTGGTGCCCGACCGGACCGCTGGCCCTGCTGCCGCTGCACGCCGCGGCCCGTGCGACGCCGGACGTGTTCGGCCCGAAGCCGCGGACGGCCGGCGACGCCGTGGTCGACCGGGTGGTGTCGTCGTACACCCCGACGCTGCGCGCGCTGATCGAGAGCCGGGCCGCCCGCTCCCCCGCCGACCTGCCGGCCCGGCTGCTTGCCGTCGGCATGCCGGACACCGCAGGTCTCGAACCCCTGCCCCAGGTGGACGTCGAACTGGCGGCGCTGCGAGGGATGTTCCCCGCTGTGACGGAACTGCGCGGCACGGCGGCGACCCGACAGGCCGTGCGCGAGGCGCTGCGCGGCCACCCTTGGACACACCTGAGCTGCCACGGCGGCCAGAATCTGGCTCGCCCCTCTCGCGGTGGAATCATGCTGTCCGACGGGACGCTGACCATCGCAGATCTGCACGCCGACCGTTTCGGGCAGGGCGAGTTCGCGTTCCTCTCGGCCTGCCGCACGGCCATGGGCGGCGTCACGGTTCCCGACGAGGCGATCACCATGGCAAGCGCACTGCAGTACGCGGGCTGGCGGCACGTCATCGGCACGTTGTGGCCGGTGGGCGCGGACACGGCGGCCCGACTCTGCACCCGGCTGTACGGAGATCTCACGGACGCGGGCGGCTTCGACCCCGATTCGACGGCGTACGCCCTGCACGACGCCGTACGGGAGTTGCGGGCCGAGGATCCCCAACAGCCGGTGCGATGGGCTGCGTTCGCACACTTCGGTGCGTGAGAGCTGGGTGCGATGCGGTGAAACGTAATACATTGCTGGACGAACTCACCGAGGAGGCGCCGAGCACATGGTCGTGTCGGATTCGTCGCCGGAGCTGCCCCCGGACGTCATGCGCCGCATGGATATCGCCCTCGACCTGAGCGAAGGGGGCCTGCACCAGCAGGCGGAGCCCGAACTGCGCGCGCTCCTCGCCGACTTCGAACGACTCCTGGGCCCGACGCACGACGAGACCATCGCCCTCTACGACGCCCTCGGCCACACGCTCTACCAGCTGGAACGCCTCCCGGAGGCAGAGGCGATGCACCGCGAGGCGCTGTCCCGCAGCCGCCGCGCCCACGGCCCCGACCACCCGGCCACGCTTGCGTACGCCCACAACCTCGGCGCCGCGTTGAGCATGGCCGGACACACCGAGGAGGGCATCGGCCTCCTCACCGACACGGCCGAACGCCGCGACCGGCTGCTCGGGCCCGACCGCCCGGAAACGCTTCGGACGGCCGCCACGCTCGGTTCGATCCTCTACTCGGCAGGTCGGAGCGAACAAGGCCTGGCAATCCTGGAGCACGTCCACGGCCGGAGCCTGGCCGTCCTCGGTCACGACGACGATCTGACCATGTCGGTCTGCAGTGACCTGGTCGCGGCCCTCCATACCTCCGGCCGCCGGCAGGAGGCGGCGACGATGCTGGCCGGCCTCCTCAGGACCTACGAGCAGGTGCTCGGTCCGAACGACATCACTACCCTGCGGACGCGGCAGCGGCTGGCGGCGATGGGCTGGATCATCAGGTGAATGGGGCGGATGTCTCGACGGGACCAAATATCGCGGCGCCCGCGAAGGTTGCGGCGACGTCGAGACCCCGGCAGGGAAAGGTCCTTGCCGGGGTCTCGGCGCGAACTGCCGTGCGCGTCTAGCGGTTCGCGTAGGCGTCGAGTTCCGCCAGGAAGCGGTCGCGGATCGCCGGGGCCGCCCAGGAGATGTCGATCGCGTTGCGCTGGAGGCGGACCAGGTCGGCGTCCGTGAGGGAAGCCGGGGCCGGGCGCAGGGCGGCCAGGTTCTCGGCGACGTAGCCGGGGAAGTAGGCCGGGTCGTCGGAGTTGACCGTGACCTTGACGTCCTGGTCGAGCAGGGCGCGGATCTCGGCGGCCTTCAGGCCGTCCGTGACGTGCGAGTTGGAGATCGGGCAGACCGTGAGGCCGAGGCCCTTCTCGCGGATGGCGGCGATCAGCGCCGGCTCCTCCAGGGCGTTGACGCCGTGGTCGATGCGGTCGACACCGATCTCCTCGATCACCTGGCGGATGTGCTCGGTGGAGTTCTTCTGGTCCACGTCGCAGTGCATCGTCAGTCGGTAGCCCTCGGCGCGGGCCCGCGCGAACACCTCGCGGAACTTGACCGGCGGGTTGCCCGCCTCGTCCGAGTCGAGGCCGACGCCCACGATCCAGTCCTTGTACGGCAGGGACTGCACCAGGGTCGTCATGGCGAACTCGGCCTGGAAGTCGCGCAGGAAGCACATGACGAGCCGGCCGGTGAAGCCGGTCGCGCGCTCCGCGTCGTCCAGGGCGCGGGTCAGGCCGCGGATCACGGTGTCGAACGCGACGCCGCGCGCGGTGTGCGCCTGCGGGTCGAAGAAGATCTCCGCGTAACGCACGTTCTGGGAGTGGGCCTTGGCCGCGTAGGCCGCCGCGAGGTCGTAGAAGTCCTGCTCGGTTCGGAGGACGGACATGCCCTCGTAGTAGACGGCGAGGAATCCGGGCAGGTCGTCGAAGTCGTACGCGGCCTGCAGCGCGGCTTCGTCGGCGTACGGCAGCTCGACACCGTTGCGCTCGGCGAGCGCGAACTTGAGGCCGGGCTCCAGGGTGCCCTCGATGTGCAGGTGCAGCTCGCACTTGGGCAGTCCGGCGATGAACGCGTCGACGTTCATGGTCATGATGCTCCTCAACTCCTGAGTTCTGTAAGTCAGTTGGCGACCGGGGCGGCGGCCGGGTCGAGGATGTCGACGACGTCCTGCGTGTGGTAGTTCACGACGCCGAGGTCGGTGACGGCGTACTCGGGGATCGCGGTGATCTCCAGGAAGATCAGGAAGCCGAAGGCGGACGGGAGTTCGCAGCCGAGCGCGCGGGCGGCGGCCTCCAGGCGGTCCTCGGCGGCGGCCATCTCCTCGGGCGCGAGGTCGGCGACGATGCCGGCCACGGGCAGCGGCAGGAACTCCTTGATCTCGCCGTTCTCGACGACGACCTGGCCGCCGCCGTGCTCGGAGAGGTGGTTGACGGCGAGCGCGATGTCGGCACGGTCGGCGCCGACGCAGATGATGTTGTTGTCGTCGGGCGCGGCGGAGGAGGCGATGGCGCCGGAGCGCAGCCCGAAGCCGTTGATCATCGCGGTGACGGTGGCGCCGTCGTTCTTGCCGTAGCGCTCGGAGACCGTGACGTAGAGGGCGTCGCGGTCGGTGTCGGCGCGGACCGTGCCGTCGACGACGGGCAGCGTCATCGGCACGCCCTTGCGGACGAACGGAACGGTGCGGTCCATCTCGACGACGAGCACGTCCGCGCTGTCGCCCTCGGCGCGCACGCCGATGCCGTCGGCGGTGACGGGGGCGACCTGGAAGGCCGGGGACAGGGCGGCGGAACGCTCGGGTGCCACGGGGGCGTCGAGCGTGCGGCCGCCCTCGGCGACCAGCTCGCCGCGCGCGAAGACCCGCTCGACCTGGAAGGACTCGGGAGAGTCGACGATGAGCACGTCGGCGTAGCGGCCGGGCGTGATCGAGCCGACGAGGTGGTCGATGCGGTACATCTCGGCGCAGTTGAGGGTGGCCATCTGGATCGCCTCGACAGGCGTCACGCCCGCCTTGATCGCCATGCGGACCAGCTTGTCGAGGTGGCCCTCGCGCAGGATGTCGGCGACGTGCATGTCGTCGGTGCAGAAGCCGACGCGGCGGGACTGGGCGCCGAACTCGGTGACGGTGCGCACGTTCTCGTTCATGAAGTGCGCGACGGACGACTCGCGGATCAGCAGGGACATGCCGGCCCGGAGCTTCAGCAGGGCCTCCTCGGCGGTGTAGCTCTCGTGGTCGAGGCGGACACCGGCGGCGGACAGGGCGTTGATGGTGGTGGGGGCGGCCATCGGGGCGCAGCCGAAGATCGGCAGGCGGTTGCGGTGGGCGAGTTCGAGGGCGCGCAGCACCTTCTCGTCACGGTTGAGGACGAACTCGGCGACGGTCTCCCACACGCCGAAGCATTCCGCCCACTCCTGGGTCTCGGCGTGCTCGTCGGGCCCGAAGGAGAAGCCGACCGTCGTCTCGGGCAGCGTGTACGGCGTCTTGAACGGCGCGCCCCAGAAGATCTTCATCGGCGACGCGTCGGCCTCGCGCAGCGCCTCGCGCACCCCGTCGAGCCCGGCGACGACGAGGAACTGGTCGAGCCCGGAGATCACCGAGGTGGTGCCGTAGCGGACGGCGGCGTCGGCGAACATCGTCACCGACAGCTTGGAGCACTCCAGGTGAAGATGGCCGTCGATGAGACCCGGGGTGAGGTACTTGCCGGTCGCGTCGACGATCTCCGTGTCCGGGCCCTCGTACGCGGCGACGTCGCCGGTGGCGGCGATGCGGTCGCCGGTGATGGCGACGTCGGCCGGGTAGATCTCACCGGTGCAGACGTTGACGAGTTGCCCGCCGCGGATGATCCGGTCGGCCTTGACGACTCCCTCACCGGCATCGATGAGCTGGCGGAGGCTGGGCTGGTTCATGGTGGTTCGGCTCCAGGAGAAGACGTACGGGGTGAGGGAGTCGGGGCGGTTCAGAGGGTGGCGGTCAGCTCGGCCTCGGCGCGCACGGTGCGCCGGGCCAGCAGCCAGTAGGTGACGCCGGCGACGAGGGCGCCCGCGAAGACGGACAGGTCCAGGCCGCCGGCGGCGTCGGACAGCGGTCCGGTGAAGACGGTCGAGTCGACCCAGAGAACGGCGGCCGCGAAGCCGAGCAGGACGGCGATCAGACCGGCGGGGCGGACGCCGCCCTTGTGCCAGTAGATGCCCTCGCTGCCGCTCTCCTTCGGGAAGAGGGACGGCACGTGGTAGCGGCCTCGGCGCAGCGCCCAATCGGTGAGGTAGACGGCGGCCCAGGGGCCGAGCCACAGCACGATGAGGCTGAGGAAGTTCGAGAGCAGCGTGTAGAAGTCGGCGGAGAAGACGGCCCACAGGGTGATGGCCGTGCACAGCGTGAGGTCGACGAAGACGACCATCCAGCGCTTGATCGGGATGCCGACGGCAAGCAGGTTCAGGCCCGAGGAGTACATGTCCGTGGTGTTCACGGCGAGCAGCGAGACGATCGCGAGCAGCAGGTACGGGGTGGTGAACCAGCCGGGCAGGATCTCCGGGAGCCCGGAGACGGGGTCGGCGGCGTTCGTGGTCGCGGTGGCGACGGCGGCGCCGAGGACCTGGAGCAGGATGTTGGGCACCATGCCGCCGAGCGCGGCGCAGGCGAAGACCTTGCGGGGCGCGGAGTCGGCGGGCAGGTAGCGCGAGTAGTCACTGCCCATGTCGGCCCAGGACAGGCCGCCGGACGCGGTGACCATGGCGAGCACGAGGGAGATCGTCACGAGGGACGGCGCGTCGCCGTGGGTGCCGAAGTCGGCCTTGGGGAAGACGAGGACGGCCATGACGGCGAACATCGCGGCGAAGATCCAGGCGAAGTACTTCTGGACCTTCATGATCAGGTGGTAGCCGGACAGCGGCAGCAGCATCTGCAGCCCGGCGGCGACCGCGATGACCAGCAGTTTCACCGGCGTGCCGGCGGTGACGCCGGCCTGGTCGAGCAGGGCGAGCCCGGCGAGCACGATCAGCACCATGCCGCCGGCCTCGAAGCCGACGAGCATGACCCAGCTGAGCAGCGCGGGCAGCTTGCCGCCGCGCGGGCCGAACGCGGCGCGCGAGACGGAGTGGGTGGAGGTGCCGGTGCGCGGGCCCTGGAGGCTGGTGAGGCCGGTGACGGCGAAGCCCAGGATGTTGCCGACGACGATGAGCGCGACCGCGTACCAGAAGGACAGGCCGAAGGAGACGACGAGCGCTCCGTAGACCACGGTGAACACGGTGGTGTTGGTGCCGGCCCACAGCCCGAACAGGCGGCTGGGGCCGCCCTGGCGTTCGGCGTCGGGGACGGCATCGATGCCGCGCTGCTCGACCGTGAAGACGGAGGCGGAGCCTTCCGGGGTCTTCGGGGGGTCGGCGGGCGCGGGAGATGCGAGCGGGGCGGAGCGGGTGGCCTCGGCCATGGTCGGCAGGCGTCCTTTGCGGGGTGAGCGGAGTGCCTAAACGTTTTGGCATCGAGCCGGGCGCCATTGCCCAAACGTTTTGGCGATGGTTCGGAAGGTAATGCCTAAACGTTTTGGCAGTCAATCTGTAAGCTCACGGTCATGTCAGACGTCACAGAGCCGCACGGACCGCACGGGGCCGACCGGAAGCCAGGCCGACGGGGTGCGGGCGGCGGCGGTCTGCGCGAGGTCGCCCGCCGGGCCGGCGTCTCCGTCACCACCGCCTCGCACGCGCTCAACGGCGTCGGCCGGGTCGGCGCCGACACCCGCGAACGCGTCCTCGCCGTCGCCCGCGACCTCGGCTACCGCGCCAACCCCAACGCCCGCGGCCTGCGCGGCGCCCGCACCGGGCTGATCGGGCTCACGCACCGCACCGCGGTCGAGGGCGGCATCACCGACATCGAGTACTTCGTCAAGATCGTCAACGCGGCGACCTGGACCGCGATGGACCGCGACTACTCCCTCGTCCTCGTCCCGCCCTCGCTCGACGGCCGCCCCTTCGAGTCGCTCCCGCTCGACGGCACGATCGTCATCGACCCGCTCACCGACGACCCGCTGCTCACGCGCCTGTCCGCGATGGGCGTCCCCGTCGTCACCACCGGCCGCGACCTGTCCCGCAAGGACGCCTTCCCCTGGGTGGACAACGAACTCTCCACCTGCGCCCAGGCCGCCCTGGACCACCTGGCGGCGACCGGGGCGCAGCGCGTCGGCCTCCTCACGGGCTCCACCGGCCAGTCCTACGACGAGGACGCGGCAAGCGCCTACCGCGACTGGTGTGCGCGCACCGGCCGTCCGGTGCTGCTCGACCGCGCCGAGCCGGGCACCGACTCGACGGCCGCCGCCCGCCGCCTGCTCACCCGCCCCGACCGGCCCGACGCGCTGTACGTCGTGATGGAGAAGTTCGGCTTCGCGACGCTCGCCGTCTGCCGCGAACTGGGCCTGTCCGTCCCGGAGGACGTCCAGATCGTGGTCGGCGCCGACGGCGAGTTCGCCCGCAGCTCCCGCCCCCCGCTGACCGCCCTGGACCTCGCCCCGGAATCCATCGGCCGTCAGGCCGCCGAACTCCTCATGGACGTCATAGGAAACCCCCCGGAGCCCGGCGCGACCCCCGAACACCGTCTGGTCCCGGCGAAGTTGCTGGAGCGGGAGTCGACGCGGCGGCGAGCCGGAGCCGAGCGCTCATAGCCTCGACGCCGAGAGTTCGCCGGCCTTCACGGAGTGCGTGGCGCGCGGCCGAGCAGGTCGCGGAGATCTGCCCGTTGTGGCACGCGGGCGTCACCGGGCCAGGAGTTTCCTGCATGACGCGGGCCGTACGGCCGCCGTGCCGGTTCGAGGGCGGACTCGTCCGGAGTCGGCGCCGCCTCATGTGCTCGGCGCCACGTTGTGCTGTGCGCCGGGGCGAGAGCCTCCTCCCGGATGTGCACCGAGCGGGCGTCCTCGCTCCGGAGTCCGCCCGCGGGTGCCGTTCGCAACAGGTCAGCCGGAGATCCCGGCCGGATTCTCTGCCGGCGTGGTCGTGGCCGCGGGGGTGTCGGCCGGGGCGGCACCGACCGCGGGCCCGTGCCGCCCGCGACGGACCGCGAGGAGGTAGACCACCGTGAGGAGGGCCAGCCAGACCACGCCGACGACGAGCGCCACCCGCGTGCTCTCGTGGAGGCCGAGCAGGACCATCACCGCGGCCATGAACAGGAGGGTGACGATCTGGCCGTAGGGCCAGAACGGGGCCGGGAACTTCAGGGACGCGCGTTCCTCGGCGGACATCGAACGGCGGGCCTTCAGCTGGGTGAGCAGGATCATCATCCAGACCCAGACCGTGGCGAACGTGGCGATGGAGGAGATGATCAGGAAGATCTTGCCCGGGATGAGGGCGTTCATCAGGACGGCGGCGAGCAGGGCACCGATCATGACGAGGGTGGTCACCCAGGGCACGCCGTTGCGGGTCACGCGGCGCATGGCGGCGGGGCCGTGCCCGCGCTCGGCGAGGCCGTACATCGTGCGGCCCGCGGCGAAGATGTCGCTGTTGATGGCGGACAGGGCGGCGGTGAGGACCACGACGTTGAGAACGGCGGCCGCGGACTTGAGGCCCACTCCGGCGAAGATCTGCACGAAGGGGCTGCCCGAGTCGCTGATCTGCTGCCACGGGGTGATCGACATGATCACGGCGAGGGTCAGGACGTAGAAGAGGATGATGCGCAGCGGGATGGAGTTCACCGCGCCGGGGATGGTCTTCTCCGGGGACTGCGCCTCGCCGGCCGTGACGCCGATGATCTCGGTGCCGCCGAAGGCGAACATGACGATGGCGAAGGAGATGACGAAGCCGTCGATGCCGCCCGCGAAGAAGCCGCCGTTGCTCCACAGGTTGGACAGGCCGACGTGGGCATGGCCGCTGCCGAGACCGAAGGCGATCACCACGATGCCGACGACGATCATCGCGACGATGGCGACGATCTTCACGAGGGACAGCCAGAACTCCAGCTCACCGAAGACCTTGACGCTGACGAGGTTGAGCGCGCCCACGATGAGGACGGCGGCCAGGACCCAGATCCAGCGCGGGACTTCGGGAAACCAGAAGCCCATGTAGACGCCGATGGCCGTGACGTCGGCGACGGCCACGATGACCATCTCGAAGGCGTACGTCCAGCCGGTGAGGAAGCCGGCGAGCGGCCCGAGGTGGCGGTTCGCGTACTCGCCGAATGAGCCGGCGCAGGGGGACGCCACGGCCATCTCGCCCAGGGACCTCAGGACGAGGAAGACGGCGGCGCCGCCGATCAGGTAGGCGAGCAGGACCGCGGGGCCGCCCGCCTGGATGGACGCGGAGGAGCCGTAGAAGAGCCCGGTGCCGATCGCGGAGCCGAGTGCGATGAAGCGGATGTGCCGTGAGTTGAGCCCACGGCTCAGGCCGGCGTTTTCGGTGCGCAAACGAGTGTCTCCCTCTTGGGGGGGCGGGTACCGCAGGAAGTGCCTGAGGACCTGGCGGAGCGATGTGCGTCGCGGCACCGGCGTGTCGTCCGGGCTCCCGACAATGAATGACAGCCTGTATATTCCTGTCTATACAGGTGCGTCAAGAGGTGATCCGATGAGTGAACACAAGCCGACGCCCGGTCCGGCGTCGAGCGCTTCCCCGGCGGTCGCGCGAGCCCTGGACATGCTCGTGTACCTCGCCGGCCGGCCCGGCCTCGTACAGGCCGCCACGCTCGCCCGTGACCTGGGCATTCCGCGCTCGTCCGCGTACCACATCCTCACCGTGCTGACCGACCGCGGCTTCGTCACGTACGTCCCCTCGGAACAGGCGTACGGGCTCGGCGTGTCCTCCTTCGAGGTGGGCTCGGCCTATCTGCGCCACGAGCCGCTGGAACGGCTCGCCCGGCCGATCCTGCGCACGGTCGCGAGCCGCCTCGGCCAGACCGTGCACCTGGGGATCCTGCAGGGCTCGGAGACGGTCTACCTGCTCAAGGAGCGCCCTCCGGTCCGGGCCGGGGACGTCGACATCGCACTTGTGACGGATGTCGGCGTGCGCCTGCCGGCCCATCTGACGGCCAACGGCCGCGCCATCCTCGCCCACACCTCGGAGGCACAGCTGCGGGCGCTGTTCTCGCGGCCCGGCGATCTGACCACCCGCACCGGCCGCGGGCCGCGCTCCCTGCAGGGACTGGCCGGCGAGCTGGCCCGGGAGCGGGAGCGCGGCTGGTCGCAGGAGGTGGAACTGGTGTCGCAGGGCTTCTGCTCGATGGGGGTGGCCGCGTTCGACCACAACGAGCGGCCCGTCGCCGCGATCAGCACCACCTGGCGCCGCCACCACGGCCGGCACGACACCGAGGAGGTGCGCCGGGCCCTGGCGCAGGGTGCGGCGCGGCTGACCGCGGCGGTCTCGGGACACACGCCTCCGGCCGCGGGGGCGCAGACCGTCGACTGAAGCCTGTCCAGTGGATCCGGGCCGCCTCAGTGCATGGCGAACGCGCCCTCGAGGCGGTAGCGGGAACCCGGGTGGAGCAGGCGTGCGAGGCTCACGAGTGCGTCCCGCGACCACGTGCGGCGCAAGATCAGCAGGCATGGTTCGGACGGCCCGATGCCGAGGATCGCGCATTCCTCGGGCGAGGCCAGGACCGCCTCCACGATGTGCTCGCCCCGGCCGAGCGGCGCGACCTTCGACAGGAACGTGTACGGCGTCTGCAGCGTGAAGTCCTGTTCCAGATAGCCGGGGGCGAAGGCCGGGTTGACGTAGCGGTCCTCCAGTTGGAGCGGCACCCCGTCCTCGTAGTGCACCACCCTCGAGCGGAAGACCGGCTGCCCGGTGCCGAGACCGAGGTGCGCGCCGGTCCGGTCGTCGGCCTTCTCCTCGCCCAGAGAGAGCACACGGGCGGCGTAGCGGTGGCCGCGGTTCTGCACCTCGTCGGCGATGTTGTGGACCTCGAGGAGCGCGGAGCTGGCCTTGCGCTGGGCGACGAAGCTGCCGACGCCCATGACGCGCCGGATGACGCCCTCGGTGGCGAGCTCGCGCAGGGCGCGGTTGACGGTCATGCGGGACAGGCCGAGGGCGTCGACGAACTGGCTCTCCGAGGGCAGGGCGTCGTCCTCCTGCCAGTGGCCGTTCCTGATCTGCCGCTCGACGAGCTCCTTGACGCGCTGGTACGCGGGGACGGAACCGCCCGCGCCCTGCTCGTACCACCGGGCCAGCTCCGCCGGGTCCACGACCACGCCGCCCACCGTCCTCGCCATCCGCTCCCCCTGCCTGCTGCCCACTGCCTGTGACGATCCTATGGGAGCGGTGCCATCGGCGAACGGGCCGGTGGTCCCCTTCCCGGGCAAGCGTCTCGGATCCGAGAAATGCGGGCGACGCCACTGGTCCCGGCTCCGCCCGTCGCGTGTCATGACGGTGCACAACGGCTCGATCCCCAAGAGGAGCACACATGACCAGCCCTTCCCACGAAGCGCCGGGCGTCGTCCGGGCCCCGCGCGGCACCGAACTGAACTGCCTCGGATGGCAGCAGGAGGGCGCCCTGCGGATGCTCATGAACAACCTCGACCCCGAGGTCGCCGAGCACCCCGAGGACCTCGTCGTCTACGGCGGAACCGGGAAGGCCGCCCGCAACCACGAGGCGTACGACGCGATCGTCCGCACGCTCAAGACCCTCAAGGACGACGAGACCCTCCTCGTGCAGTCCGGTAAGCCGGTCGGCGTGATGCGCACCAACGAGTGGGCGCCGCGCGTGCTGCTCGCCAACTCCAACCTGGTGGGCGACTGGGCCAACTGGGAGGAGTTCCGCAAGCTGGAGGCCGAGGGACTGACGATGTACGGCCAGATGACGGCCGGTTCGTGGATCTACATCGGCAGCCAGGGCATCCTGCAGGGCACGTACGAGACCTTCGGTGCCGTCGCCCGCAAGAAGTTCGACGGCACCCTGGCCGGCACGATCACCCTGACCGCCGGCATGGGCGGCATGGGTGGCGCCCAGCCGCTGGCCGTGACGATGAACGACGGTGTCGCGATCTGTGTCGACGTCGACGAGACGCGCATCGACCGCCGCATCGGCACCCGCTATCTCGACGTCAAGGCCGACAACCTCGACCATGCCCTCGAACTGGCCGTCCAGGCCCGCGACGAGCGCCGCGGCCTGTCCATCGGTGTCGTCGGCAACGCCGCCGAGATCTTCCCCGAGCTCCTCGAGCGGGACGCCCCAATCGACATCGTCACCGACCAGACCTCCGCCCACGACCCGCTGGCCTACCTGCCCGTCGGCATCTCGGTCGAGGACTGGCACAAGGAGCGCGAGGCCGACCCGGCCGGCTTCACCGAGCGCGCCCGCAAGTCGATGGCCCTGCACGTCGAGGCCATGGTCGGCTTCCTCGACAAGGGCGCCGAGGTCTTCGACTACGGCAACTCGATCCGCGACGAGGCGCGCAAGGCGGGCTACGACCGGGCGTTCGACTTCCCCGGCTTCGTGCCGGCACACATCCGGCCGCTGTTCGAGGAGGGCCTCGGCCCGTTCCGCTGGGCCGCACTGTCCGGCGACCCGAAGGACATCGCGACCACCGACAAGGCGATCAAGGAGCTGTTCCCGGAGAACAAGCACCTGCACCGCTGGCTCGACATGGCCGGCGAGCGCGTCTCGTTCGAGGGCCTGCCGGCCCGCATCTGCTGGCTCGGCTACGGCGAACGCCACCGTGCGGGCCTGAAGTTCAACGAGATGGTGGCCAGCGGCGAGCTGTCCGCGCCGGTCGCGATCGGCCGTGACCACCTGGACTCCGGTTCGGTGGCCTCCCCGTACCGCGAGACCGAGTCGATGCTCGACGGCTCCGACGCCATCGCCGACTGGCCGCTGCTCAACGCCCTGGTGAACACCTCCTCGGGTGCCTCCTGGGTGTCGATCCACCACGGCGGCGGCGTCGGCATGGGCCGCTCCATCCACGCCGGCCAGGTCTGCATCGCCGACGGGACCGAACTCGCGGCCCGCAAGCTCGAGCGTGTCCTGACGAACGACCCGGGCATGGGTGTCATCCGGCACGTCGACGCCGGTTACGAGTACGCCGCTTCGATCGCCAAGGAGCGCGGCGTGCGCATCCCGATGACGGAGGCCGGGGGCGGCGCGGCGTGAGCACGTTCCAGGAGACCGCTCCGGCCACGGACGTCCCGGCCCGCCCCTGGTCGGGCCGGGACGACGGGCCCGGCGCGGAGCACCTGCGGTGGCACAAGGCCGTCGAGCTCGATCCGGAGCTGATGGAGCCGGGCGACATCGCGTTCATCGGGTTCCGCAGCGACGAGGGCGTGCGCCGCAACAAGGGGCGGCAGGGCGCCGCGCAGGGTCCTGACGCCCTGCGGCGGGCCCTCGCCTCGATGGCACTGCCGAAACCGCTGCGGGCGCTCGACGCCGGTGACGTGGAGGTCACCGGCGACGCGGACGACGCCCTGGAGGCCGGTCAGCAGCGGCTGGGCCGCGCGGTCACGCACCTCGTCGACGCGGGCCACCCGGTGGTGGTCCTCGGCGGCGGCCATGAGGTCGCGTTCGGCACGTACAGCGGTCTGGAGCAGACGCGGGCGCTGAAGTCCGGCGGGCGGCTCGGCGTGCTGAACCTCGACGCGCACTTCGATCTGCGCGATGACGTGCGGCCCAGCTCGGGCACGCCGTTCCTGCAGATGGCGCAGAGCGAGCGGCGGCACGGCCGTGACCTCAACTACTGGGTGCTGGGCATCAGCCAGGCCGCGAACACCGAGACGCTGTTCCGCACCGCGGAGTCGCTCGGGGTGCGGTACCTGCCGGACACCGAGTGCGGGCTGCTCGACATGGCGCGGGTGGAGTCGTTCGTCGACGAGTTCCTCGCGAGCTGCGACCTCGTGCACCTGACGATCGACCTGGACGTGCTGCCGGCGGCCGTCGCCCCCGGCGTCAGCGCGCCCGCCGCGTACGGCGTGCCGATGGAGGTCGTCGAGCGGGTCTGCACACGGGTCGCGGGCAGCGGCAAGCTTGTGGTCGTCGATGTCGCCGAGCTCAATCCGCAGTTCGACGTCGACCAGCGCACGGCGCGGGCCGGCGCCCGTCTGGTGCACCGGACGGCCACCACCTGGGCGTGACGCCTCCCCCTGAACAGGCCGCCAGGCCGCCCGGCATGCGAGAGCCGCGGCCTGGCGGCCGCGGCTGTTGTATGCCGGGCGGCCTGCCCGGATCCGCTCAGCGGACGTCCGTGAGGGAGACGACCGCGAGGACCCCGTCGACAGCGATGCCGACGGGGTCCTCGTCGTCGTGGAAGAGGACCGCGTCGAGCCGGCCGAGGCGGACGGGCTCCCGGCGCAGAGACGCGGTGCCGTCGAGGACGATCGCGAGGACGCGGGTCCCGGGGGTGGGGCGCAGCACCGTGGAGCGGCGTTCGACGGACACGTCGGCCTTCGCCCCGGTGCGCCGCACCATGACGTTGAAGTCGGTGATGGGGCCGTCGAGCAGCCGGCAGTCGGTGGTGGCGTCGCCGGAGAAGGCGAGGGGCGCGCAGCGGGTGTCCACGACGTGCTCCGTACCGTCGACGGTGAGGGCCATGCCCGGCCCCTCGACGACGGTGATGATCCGGTCGACGCCCTCGAACGCGGAGAAGGGGCCGCTGCTCGCGACGTCGGCGACGCTGATCCGCCACGCGAAGTCGTCGGTGCCGGCGCCCCGGGGGTGGGCCATGACCTCGGTGGTGATGCCGCCGCCGTTCTTCCACGGTGCGGGGGTCCGGTCGTGTGCGCGCAGGATCTGAGGTGCCATGAGGGGGTGTTGTTCCTTCGGGATCCGGTCGGTCGGGAAAACGCGACCTCCTCCCCCGCTGCCTGGGGCTGCGGGAGAGGAGGTGCCGTGGGTCGGGCGTCGCTGGGGTCCTTCGTTTGGATCGGGCCGGATCAGGGAGCGGGGTCCGGTGCCGTGCGTCGCAAGGCGGAGGAGGGAGTCGACGCGGGGCGTCGGCGGCCGACGACAAGGCGGCGAGGCGCGGCACCGGGGCACGCGAGCCCGGCATGATCCAAACGGGAGTCCCTAGCGCTCGGCGGTGTGGCGTGCTTCGAGGGCGGCCTCGGTGAAGACCCGGTATCCGGCAGCCGGGTCGTATCCGTGGATCTCGCGGGTGTCGAGGGCTGCCATGTAGGTCATGACGTCCTTGCTGACGACCTGTCCGGGGACGAGCACGGGGAAGCCGGGCGGGTACGGGGTGACGAACGTGGCCGAGACGACCGTGCGGCCCCGCGCCATGGCGTCGGTGATGGCGTCCGTCGAGAGGTGCTCGCACTCGGTGTCGTCGTAGGCGAGGAAGAACGCGGAGCGCATGTCGCCCTCGGGGGTGCGCGGGCTCGGCCGGAACGCCGGGTGGAACGCGCTGAAGTCGGGCAGGGCCGCGGAGCCCGCGTCGAGTGCGGTGACGGCGCCGCGGTGCGCGGCGCGGTCGTGCGGGCCCATCTCGCCGATGCGTTCCTCCAGGTCCTCGGCGATGCGGACGAGCACCTCGATGAGGTAGGCGACGGAGCTGCGGGTGGTGCCGATGTTCGTCATGAACAGCAGCGTGTTGCGGGTCGTCTTGTTGACCTGGACGCCGTACCGGTCCATCAGGAGGTCGTGCTTGAAGGTGTCTCCGTCGATGCCGGTGAGCCCGATGTGCAGGGTGGCGCGGGTCGGGTCGAGGACGAACTCCTCCTCTGCCCAGGCCCGTTCCATCCGGGCTAGGCCGGTGCGCAAGGGCTGTTCGACGCCGGAGGAGCGGAAGCGGTGCGGGATGAGTTCCGGCGTGGTGAGGATGCGCAGGTAGCGGCTGAGCAGCGGGTGCTGGGCGACCGCGTCGCGGAGCACGCCGGCCTGTTCGAGCTGCTTCTGCACGAGGGCGAAGCCTTCGAGGACGGCCTGCCGGCGGCCGAGGTCCATCGAGGCGAGGATCTGGTAGTTGGGCGACGTCGAGGTGTGAGTCATGTACGCCTCGTGGAACGTCTCCGCGACCTTGTGGCGGAAGTCCTGGTCGAAGACGTGGACCATGGAGCCCTGGCGCATCGAGGTGAGCGTCTTGTGCGTGGACTGCGTCGCGTAGACGCGGACCCGGACCTTTTCCGGGTCGGGCATCAGCCGGCCGGTGGCGAGGGTCTCGTCGTCCGGGTCGTCGCCGAGGCTCGCGCGGTGGGCCGCGTAGGTGTCGGCGTACCCGGGGTCGCGGTAGCGGTCGGTGAGGGTGCGGGCCGCGGCCATGGCGGTGCGCTGGCGGTAGACGGGGTGGAAGCGGGCGAAGGCGAACCAGGCCTCGTCCCACAGGAACGCCAGGTCCGGCTTGAGGGCCAGGCACTCCTCCATCACGCGCGACGGGTTGTAGACGATCCCGTCGAAGGTGCAGTTGGTGAGCATGAGGAGCTTGACGCGGTGCAGGACGCCCTCGTGCTTGAGCATCAGCAGCTTCCGCTTGATCTCCTCCACCGGCACGGCCCCGTACATGCCGTACTCGTCGAGGGGATAGGCGTCGAGGTAGACGACGTGGGCGCCGGCGAGGACGAGTCCGTAGTGGTGGGACTTGTGGCAGTTGCGGTCCACGAGCACGATGTCGCCGGGGCGTACGAGCGCCTGCACGACGATCTTGTTGGCGGTGGAGGTGCCGTTGGTGACGAAGTAGGTCTGGCGGGCGCCGAAGGCCTCGGCGGCCAGGTCCTGGGCTTCGCGCAGCGGGCCGGTGGGGGCGAGCAGGGAGTCCAGTCCGCCGGAGGTGGCGGAGGTCTCGGCAAGGAAGATGTTCAGGCCGTAGAAGTCGGCGATCTCCGGGATCCAGGGCGAGTTGAGCACCGAGGCGCCGCGGGAGACGGGCAGGGCGTGGAAGACGCCGGTGGGCTTGCGGCTGTGGGCGCGCAGGGCGGTGAAGAACGGGGCGCGGTGGCGTTCGGTGATGCCGTACAGGATCGACAGATGCAGTTCGAGGAGGCCTTCGCGGGCGTGGAAGACGCGCCGGAAGCGGCGGCTGAGGCGGCCCGCGGTGGACTCCACGGCCCGTTCGGACACGAGGTAGAGGTCGAGTTCGGGGCGCAGGGCGAGGAGTCGGTCGCCCAGGGCGCGGATCTGCTCGCCGCTGTCCCCGGGCGTGGCGGCGTGGGCGTCGGCGGCTTCGTCGAAGAACCGGCGGACGACGCTGAGGTCGTGGCGGGAGCGGTCGGCGAACCGGTCTCGGATGACGACGGCCTGGAGGCTGGAGTTGACGAGGGACGTGATGACCGCGTCCTCGAAGCTCGGGGCGACGACGATCTCGTAGGCGAACTCGTCGTCGGGGCGGCGCAGCCGGCGCAGTTCGGCGCGCAGCGCCTGTTCCTCGGCGGCGTCCAGGTCTCCGACGACGAGTACCTCGAAGTACGGGGTGGAGGGCGCGGGCAGGATGTGCGCTGTGTCCGTCGTCTCGTCGGGCGCTGTGCTCGGCGTGGCGGCGGTGTGCGGGGCGGTGCCGCGGTGCCGGTGTCCGGCGAGGGCTCGGTCCAGCTCGTCGGTGCGCTGGGCGAGTTGCCGGTACTCCCCCTGGTCGTACAGCCGGCGGAGCTCCTTCAGGGCGGCTGTGCCGGGGAAGGCCCAGCAGTGCTCGATGGGCGTCAGGAGGCGGATGAGTTCCTGGATGCGCGCGGTGGTGTCCGGGCGGCCGTCCACGCCCTGTGCGGCGAGGCGGTGGGTGAGGTCCGTCAGTGAACTCCAGGCATCGGCGCGCAGTTGCCCGACGCTGTTGTGCACCGTGGCGGTCGGCAGGTCATTCACCGGGAAACGGCTCCTTCTGAGGGCTGCCCGGCCCGCCGCGGACGGGGAGGGCGGAGGGTGGCTGGGGTCTGCCTGGCCATTCGCTTCGGATGAGGCCGGGTCGTTCGGTGCGTTCGGCCGGAACGCCTCGTAGCGGAGCTGCTTGGGCGTTTCGGCCGTGCAGCGAGCGTGCGGGCCGGGCGGGCCGGACCCGACGGGAATGGTCAGGCAGACCCTGGGCGTGCGCGGCAGCGGCCTGCCGCACCTTCCGGGTCCCGCGGGACCCGGAAGGTGGGAGGGACTGCGTCCTGGTCAGACCAGGGCGCCGGTCACGGACTCGGCGGCGGCCAGGGCGCGGCCGGAGGCCACGTACTGGACGGCCTCCTCGATCTCGGGGGCGAGCCAGCGGTCGGTGCCGGGGCCCTCGACGGTCTCGCGCAGGCCGTCGCGCACCGCGGCCGTGGCCGGGGCGGGGGTCAGCGGGGCGCGCAGGTCGAGGGCGCGGGCGGCGGTGTAGAGCTCGACGGCCAGGACGCGGCCGAGGCCGTCGATGGCGCGGCGCAGCTTGCGGGCGGCCGACCAGCCCATGGACACATGGTCCTCCTGCATGGCGCTGGAGGGGATCGAGTCGACGGAGGCCGGGGTGGCGAGCCGCTTGAGCTCGGAGACGATCGCGGCCTGCGTGTACTGGGCGATCATGTGGCCGGAGTCGACGCCCGGGTCGTCGGCGAGGAAGGCGTTCAGACCGCGGTTGCGGGCCGGATCGAGGAACCGGTCGGTGCGACGCTCGGAGATCGAGGCGACGTCGGCGACGGTGATGGCGAGGAAGTCGAGCACGGCGGCGACGGGGGCGCCGTGGAAGTTGCCGTTGCTCTCGACGCGGCCGTCGAGGGTGACGACCGGGTTGTCGACGGCGCTGGCGAGCTCGCGGGAGGCGACGAGCTCGGCGTGACCGAGGGTGTCGCGGGCGGTGCCGTGGACCTGCGGGGTGCAGCGCAGCGAGTAGGCGTCCTGGACGTACGTGCAGTCCGGGCCCGCGTGGCTGGCGATGATCGCCGAGTCCGCGAGCAGGGAGCGCAGGTTGCCCGCGCTGTCGCCCTGGCCGGGGTGCGGGCGCATGGCCTGCAGGTCGGCGGCGAACACGGCGTCGGTGCCGAGCTGGCCCTCGACGCTCATGGCGGCGGCGATGTCGGCGGTGCTCAGCAGGCGGCGCAGGTCGTGGGCGGCGAGGACGAGCATGCCGAGCATGCCGTCGGTGCCGTTGATGAGGGCGAGGCCCTCCTTCTCCTCCAGGACGACCGGGGTGATGCCGGCCTCGGCGAGGGCCTCGGCGGCGGGCTTGCGCTCGCCGTCGGCGGTGCGGACGACGCCCTCGCCCATGACGGCGAGCGCGCAGTGCGCGAGGGGGGCCAGGTCGCCGGAGCAGCCGAGCGAGCCGTACTCGTGGACGACCGGGGTGATGCCCGCGTTCAGGAGCGCGGCGTACGCCTCGGCGGTCTCGGTGCGGACGCCGGTGCGCCCGGTGGCGAGGGTGGACAGGCGCAGCAGCATCAGAGCCCGTACGACCTCGCGCTCGACCTCGGGGCCGGAGCCCGCGGCGTGCGAGCGCACGAGGCTGCGCTGGAGCTGGGCGCGCAGCTCGGTGGGGATGTGGCGGGTGGCCAGGGCACCGAAGCCGGTGGAGACGCCGTAGTGGGGCTTGGCGTCGTCGGCGAGGGCCTTGATGACCTCGCGACTGCGGGCGATCTCCTGGAGTGCCTCAGGGGCGAGGGCCACCTGGGCGCCGTGACGGGCAACGGACACAACTTCGTCGGCGGAAAGGGCACCGACACCAACAACAACGGTCATGCCCCTATGAAGCCGCAGGTGGGAAAGGGTCCGCGAGTCCTGCAGCACGGCTTGTGTCTGGGATCCAAGACGTTGCATCTGGGATACCAGACAGAAAGTTTGCGACGTATCTGGTCTACTCTCGCCCCATGAGCATCGTCCCTGCCGCCGCGCAGGCGCTGGCCGTCCTGCGCTATCTGGCCCGCCAGGCCGCGCCCGTCCCCGCGGCCGCCATCAGCCGTGACGTGGGGCTGGCGCGCTCGACGACGTACCACCTGCTCGACACCCTCGCGGCAGACGGTTTCGTGGTCCATCTGCCGGAGGAGAGGCGCTACGGGCTCGGGGTCAGCGCCTTCGAGCTGGCCTCCGGGTACGAGCGTCAGGCGCCGTTCCAGCGGCTCGCGCGGGCCCCGCTCGCCTCGCTGGTGGACCGCACCGGACACAACGCGAACCTCGCCGTCCTGCACGGCCGTGAGGTCATCTACGTCATCGAGGAACGCGCCCCGGGCCGCCCGCCCCTGGTCAGCGAGGTCGGCGTCCGGCTGCCGGCCCATCTGACGGCGAGCGGCCGGGCCGTGCTCGCGCTGCTGCCGCCCGCGCAGGTGCGGGCGATCTTCCCCGACCGGTCGGCGTTCGTGCAGCGGCACGGCGCCGGTCCCGCGACGCTGACGGCTCTGCGCGCCCTGCTGGCCCAGGCGCGGCATCTCGGGTACGCGACGGAGGAGGGCGAGGTGACGCCGGGCCTCTCCTCGGTCGCCGCGCCCGTCCTGGACCATCACGCGCGTCCGATCGCCGGGGTCGCAGTCACCTACCCCGACGAGGCGGTCGACAAGGCGGAGCGGCAGCGGATCGCGGGGCACGTGGCGCAGACGGCACGGGAACTGACCCGCCGGGTGGGTGGCGCGACGCCCGCCCCGGGCACCTCTTCCGCGTAGGAGACCGGTCCCTGAGCCCCGTACCCTCGGGTCGGCAGGAAATGAGTTTGCAGGGTCGGACGGCGTGTCATCGGGTGGCGTACGCGGGACCGGCCGCACCCCGAGCAGGAAAGCGACGATGACCGATCCGTCCGAGCAGGCCATGGAATCCGGAGCGGGCGAACAGCTCCCGGCGGCGACGATACGCGTGTTCATCGCACTCGCCCCGCCCGACGAGGCGAAGGACGAGCTGGCACGGGCGCTGGGCCCCACGTACGAGGCGTATCCGCGCATGCGGTGGAACCGCATCGAGGACTGGCACATCACGCTGGCGTTCCTCGGGGAGCTCTCCGTCACGGCGGTGCCCTTGCTGCTGCCGCCCCTCGCGCACCTGGCCGCGACGCGCCCACCGCTGGAACTGGCACTGCGAGGCAGCGGGCACTTCGACGAGCGGGTGTTGTGGAGCGGGATCGACGGAGACCTGGAAGGGCTGGGCCTGCTCGCCACCGCGGTGCGCGCCGCGGTCGAGGAGTGCGGCGTCCCCTTCGCGGGCCGGCCCCTGCGACCCCATCTCACCCTGGCCCGCGCCCGCCGCGACGACAAGTCGTGCGCGGTGGCGGCCGCCGGTCTGTCCGGGTTCACCGGCCGACCGTGGCGGGCGGCGCGCCTGCATCTGGTGGGCAGCAACATCGGCCGCGGTCCGGGGCCGATCCACTACCGCGACATCACCTCATGGAATTTCGACGGGGCCCGACGGCTGTGAGCGGTCGCCTGGACCGCGGGTGCCCGGGGTGCCACTGCGATGTCACAGGCCCTGGATGCGCCGGAAGGGCTGCTCCGCCTCCAGTGCGAACGCGGCCTCCAGCAGGGTCCGTTCGCTGCCGGGGCGGCCGGAGAGCATGACGCCGACGGGCAGTCCGTCCTCGGTCGCGCTCGGGGTGGGCACCGAGATCGACGGTGTGCCGACCACGTTGTCGATGGGCGTGAACGCGACGTACGCGAGGATCCGTTCGATCAGCGCAGGGTAGGGAACGGCGGGGCTGAGGTGGCCGATCGGGGGCGCGGTGTGGGCGAGTACGGGGGAAAGGATGAGGTCGTGCCCGCGGAACGCCGCCGCGTACGCCTCCTTCGTACGCCTGAGCCTGCGCAGCACGCCCGGAGTGCGCCGCCAGTTCTCGAGGTACGTCTCCCGCAGCCCCCGGCTGAGGCCGTCCATGCGGTGGCGGTCGAAGTCGGCGCCGAAGGTCCGGCCCGTGGAACCGATGAGGAACGACAGCAGGCCCCAGTAGGTGAGGAAGTCGTCGGTGAAGCGGGCGTCGAGGTCCAACTCCACCGGTTGCACGGCGTGGCCGAGCCGTTCGAGCGTGGCCACGGTCGCTGTGACGGCCGTCCGGGTGGCGGCGTCGGCGTGGACACCGTTCGGCGAGTCCAGCAGGAATCCGATGCGCAGCCGCCGCTCGGAAGGACCTTCGACGAGGCCCAGGGGCGGCAGCTTCGGGTTGCGCCAGTAGCTCTCGGCGGCGGCGAGGAACGCGGCGGTGTCCCGGACGGAACGGCTCACGACGCCGTCGGCGACGATGTCGAGCGGCAGCCGGCGGCTCTCGGCGTTCGCCATGACCCGTCCGCGGGTCGGCTTGAGACCGACGAGACCGCAGCAGGCGGCCGGGATACGGATCGAGCCGCCGCCGTCGTTGGCATGCGCGATCGGCACCGCCCCGGCGGCGACGAGCGCCGCGCTGCCGCCGGACGAACCACCCGCCGAGTACTCCGTGTTCCACGGGTTGCGAACGGGCTCGGCGTCCTCGAATTCCGTGGTCGGGCTGAACCCGAACTCGGGCAGTCGGGTCTTGCCCAGCACCGTGACGCCGCTGCTCAGGAACTGCCGGACGACCGGCGCGTGCCTTCGCGCGGGCCTCGGGGTGAAGGCCGCGCTGCCGTGGCCGGTGGGGAGCCCCAGGTAGTCGGTGTTGTCCTTGACGAAGGTCGGTACCCCGGCGAGGGCGCCGCCCGCGTGGGTGACGGCCGCCGGGACGTCGACGGGCGTCCGGACCGCGTTGAGCCGTGCTTCGACCGTCCGTACCCGTTCCGCCGCGTCCCTGGCGACCTCGGCGGCGCCGACCTCACCCCGTCGGATCGCCGCGGCCAGACCGACGGCGTCGTGCTCTCCCAGGGCGTCGTCCCGGAAGGCGTGCACCCTGGTCCGTTCCTCGAAAGTGGTCATCGCTGCCTCAGCCCCCGCCGTGTGGATGGTTTTCCCCATCATTCCTTACCGTTGAGTAACACGCGAGGCCGCATCACGGGCCGGTCAGCGGGGCATGTTCCGCTGTGGCCCCTCTCCCCCGCCGGTGCGCAGTTCGGCGGCGAAGTCCGCGAACCAGGCCAGCATGTCGGGCCGGGTCACGGCGCCTTCCGTGCTGACGTCGGTGACGCGTGCGCCCTGGAGAATGTGTTTGACCGGGACTTCCAGCTTCTTTCCCGTGAGGGTGCGGGGTACCGCCTCGACGGGGACGATGATGTCCGGCACATGGCGGGGCGACAGGCTCTGCCGGATCGCGCCGACGATCTCGTCGCGCAGGCCGTCGTCGAATCGCTCTCCTTCCGCGGGCACGACGAACAGGGGCATGCAGTAGCGTCCGTCCGGCAGTTCGGCGCCGACGACGAGGCTGTCCGCGATCCGCGGGAGCTGTTCGACGACGGCGTAGAGATCGGCCGAGCCCATCCGCACCCCCATCCGGTTGAGCGTGGCGTCGGAGCGTCCGGCCACCACGACGGAGAGGTCGGTGTCGACGGTGACCCAGTCGCCGTGCCGCCACACGCCCGGATAGACGTCGAAGTAGCTGCTCCTGTAACGCTCGTCGCCGGGGTCGTCGACGAAGAACAGCGGCATCGACGGCATCGGCGCCGTCACCACCAGTTCGCCCTGCTGCCCGGTACGCGGCTGCCCATGGGCGTCCCAGGACGCGAGGGCCACGCCCAGGGCGGGCCCGGAGATCCGGCCCGTGCGCACCGGCAGCAGCGGGGAGCCGCCGGCGAGGACCGAGCAGATGTCGGTGCCGCCGCAGATCGACTGGAGGTGGGCGTGAGGGGCGAGCCGGTCGTGGACCCAGTGCCAGGTGCTTTCGGGCATCGCCGAACCCGTCTGCTGGATGGACCGCACCGCGCGGAGGTCCGTATCGGCCGCCGGGTGGGCGCCCGCCTTCTCCCCTGCGATCAGGTAGGCGGCGCCGACGCCGACGACCGTCGCGCCGGTACGTTCGGCGATCCGCCAGACCCCGTTGGCGTCGGGGTGGGTGGGGCTGCCGTCGTACAGGACGAGCGTGGCTCCGTGCAGCAGGCCCGCGACCATGAGGTTCCACACCATCCAGCTGGTGGAGGTGTGGAAGAGATAGCGGTCCCGCGCCCGGAGGTCGGCACCGAGCCCGAGGGCCTTGAGCAGTTCCACGACTATGCCGCCGTGGCCGTGCACAATGCCCTTCGGTACGCCGGTGGTGCCCGAGGACCACAGGATCCACAGCGGGTGATCGAACGGGACGTCGGCGAAGACCGGTCGGGCCCGCCGGCCGGCCAGTTCGGTCCACCTGTGCTGTGTCACATCCGGCCGCCGGGACCATGCCGGACCGCTCTCGCAGGTGTGGAGACGGTCGACGGCGACGAGGTGGCGGACCGTGGGCAGGCCGTCCAGGAGCTCGGCGGTGTGCGGGCGCCGGTCGTGGTCCCGGCCCGCGTAGCGGTAGCCGTCCGCGGCCACCAGAACCGTCGGCCGCGCCTGGCGCAGCCGGGCGAGCACGCTCGGCGTACCGAAGTCCGGAGAGCACACCGTCCAGGTCGCGCCGACGGCGGCCGTGGCCAGGAGGGCCACCACGGCCTGCGGGATGTTCGGCAGGTACCCGGCGACGCAGTCGCCGGGGCCCACGCCCATCTCGCGGAGGGCCGCGGCCAGGCCGGCCACTTCGCCGGTGAGCCGGTCCCACGAGATCTCCGCCGGGTCGCCCGTCTCGGACACGGCGATGAGTGCGGGGCGTTCGTCGGTGGCGCGGGCGAGGCACTGCCGGGCGAAGTTGAGGCGTGCTCCGGTGAACCAGGTCGCGCCGGGCATGGTCGCGTCGGCGAGCACCTCGTCGTAGTCGCTGACGGCGTCCAGCCCGTAGTACTCCCACACCGCCGACCAGAAGCCGGGCAGGTCGTCGGTGCTCCACCGCCACAGCTCGGCGTAGTCGGTGAACGAAAGGCCGCGCTTCTCGGCCAGCCATCGCAGGAAGCCGGCGAGGTCGGATTCGTGCGTGCTCATGCGGGCACCTCGGTGTCCGGGCTCGTGCCGCAGCCGAAGGTGCGGAGCAGCTCCAGTGCCTGTGGCCATTCCCCGTAGCCCGATGCGGGGTTGAGATGTCCGACCGGGCCGATGTCCACCAGGCGGCTGCCCCAGGCGCGGGCCAGTTCGGCGACTCGATCGAAGCGGGCCAGGGGGTCGTTCGTGCTGGCCGCGACGATGCCGGGGAACGGCAGGGGCGTACGGGGGACCGGCAGCCAGCCGTTCTCCCGCAGGGTCCCCGGGCCGGGGTGGCCGTCGGGCAGCGGGGTGTCGAAGTCCGGCGGGGTCGCGAGCAGCGCGCCACGCACCGGGTGGCGGTGCCGGGCCGCCCAGTGCACCGTGGTGAGCACTCCGGCGCTGTGCGCGACGAGCACCACCGGCCCTTCGATCCGGGACAGTGTGTCGTTCAGGGCCGCCACCCGGGCGTCGCGAGCGAGTCCGGCGTCCGTCGGAGGCGGCACGGTCACGGCGCCGGGGATCCGGGCGGCGAGCAGCGTCTGCCAGTGGTCGGGGACGTGGTCGCGCAGTCCGGGCACCAGCACGACCGTGGGGTCGGGAGTGGGGTTCATGTCGGGAGTTCCGATCTTCTGAGGGTCCAGGCAGAGAGCGAGACGAGACCCTTGTCGTAGTGGCGTCTGCCGAGGGCGAAGGCCAGTCCCGCCACCAGCGCGACGAACGGGATCACCTGGAGTGCGGCGTGCAGGCCCATGCGGTCGGCGAGCATGCCGGTCACCGCGGGGCCCGGTGCCAGGCCCAGCAGACTGTTGGCGAGGGTGAGCGTGGCCATGGCCGTCGCCGCGACGGCGGTCGGGGTCAGGCTCACCACCATGGAGGCTGCAGGTCCCGCGGTGGCGTTGGACAGCAGTGTGCCGATGCCGACGAGGACGAGTTGCGGTGCGCCGGGAGGGAGTTGGAAGCCTGCCGTGAGCAGGGTCAGCGAGCCGAGACTGCAGACGATGGCGACGGTCCACTTGAGCCGGGGCCTTCCGCGTCCGAGCCGGTCGCAGACCATTCCGCCGCCGACCATGCCGATCCCGGTGATCAGCGCGAAGACGCCGGCGGCGAGCCCGGCCTTGCCCGGCGCCAGGCCGTAGGAGCGATCGAGGAAGCTGGGCATCCAGGCCAGCAGCGCCATCGCGATGAACATCTGCAGTCCGCTGCCGACGTAGGCACACAGCACGGAGACGGAGGAGAACAGCCTCGGCAGGAGCGTCCGCACCGGCCCCCCGGTGTCCGGCGCTCCGCCGGGTCCGACGTCTGCCGCTGCCAGTTTCCGCTCCGTCACGACGACGCCGTAGACGGCCGCCAGGACCAGCCCGAACACGCCCATGACGGCGAACGTCCAGCGCCAGCCCAGGTGTTGGGCCACGACTCCGCCGATCGACACTCCGAGTACGGATCCGAAGGCGCCGCCCGCGATGAACGCGCCGGAGAGGGTGGCCCGCAGGGCCGCCGGGAACACGCTCAGCACCACCGCGATGCCGACGCTCCCGTACGCCGCCTCGCCCACGCCGACCATGAAGCGGCCCAGGAACATCTGTCCGTAGCTCGCGGAGACGGCGCAGCCCAGGGTCGCCAGGCTCCACACCACCGCGGCCAGGACCAGGCTCCTGACCCGGCCCCATCGGTCGGCGAGCAGCGACAGCGGGAAGGTCAGCAGTCCGACCATCAGGGCCACGATTCCGCTCAGGGAGCCCAACTGGGCGTCGGAGAGCAACCATTCGGCCTTCAGCAGCGGGAACACCGCGTTCAGGACCTGCCGCGACATGTAGTCGGAGAGCAGCAGTCCGAAGCTGAGGGCGAACACCAACCACGCGTAGCGGCGGGTCATCGGCTCAGCAGGGCCGGTCACCGGAGATCCCGGCACGCTCCATCTTGCGAACGGCCGGCCAGTAGTCCTGGACGGCGTAGTGCTGGGTGGAGCGGTTGTCCCAGATGGCCACGCTGTTCGTGGTCCAGCGCCAGCGGACCTGGTACTCGGGGATCGCCGCCTGGCTGATCAGGTAGTTCAGCAGCAGGTTGGCGCCGGGGGCGTGGTCCTGGCCGAACCGTACGTTCTCGGGGGTGTGGTGGTTGACGAAATGGGTGGTGAAGGCGTTGACGAAGAGGATTTTCTCCCCGGTCTCCGGGTGGGTGCGGACCACCGGGTGCTCCGGGTCCGGGTAGCGGGCCTTGAGCCGGTGACGCTGTTCCATCGGCAGGACCGCGCCGAAGCTCGCTTCGATGCTGTGCCGGGCGCGCAGGCCCGCGATCTGTGTGCGGATGTGTTCGGGGAGCCTGCGGTACGCCTCGGCCATGTTCACCCAGATCGTGTCGCCCCCCACCTCGGGGGTCTCGACGCAGCGCAGCACGGCTCCCATGGGCGGCCGGTCGCGCCAGGTCGCGTCGCAGTGCAGGGCGTTCTCGTAGTGCTCGGGCTTGCTGTCCAGGTCCTTGTAGATGCGGACGAGGCCAGGGTGGTCCGGGTCGCTGCCGAGGACCGGGTGGTCCTCCAGCGGGCCGAGGCGGGAGGCGAAGGCGACGTGCTCGGCGCGGGTCATGTCCTGGTCGCGCAGGAACAACACCTTGTGCCGGAGCAGGAGCTGTTTGATCTCGGCGTGGAGGCCGGCGTCATGGGCGGCTTCGCTGAGCTGGACGCCGTGCAGTTCGGCGCCGATGGTGCAGGTCAGCGGTTCGACCTGGATCCGCGTGCGGGTGGAGCTCTGCGTCATTGCACTCTCCTGGGGCGGTCGGGAGGAACGAGGGGGTCAGGGAACGAGGACGGACGAACCCGTGGTGCGGCCCGCTTCCAGGGCCCGGTGCGCCGCCACCGCGTCGTCGAGGGCGTAGCGCTGGTTGACCCGGATCGCGATCCGGCCGGCGGCGACGTGGCCGAAGAGCTCGTCGGCCAGAGCGTCGCGTTCGGCCGGCTCGGCGATGTAGTCGGCCAGGGCGGGGCGGGTCACGAACAGCGAGCCGTGGACAACGAGTTGCATCGCGTCGAGCGGGGGCACGCCGGACGCCGTGCCGAAGCAGACCAGCAGGCCGCGGCGGCTGAGCGAGGCCATGGACCCGGCGACGGTGTCCTTGCCGATGCTGTCGAGGACGAGGGGCACGCCTGCCCCGCCGGTCAGTTCCCGCACTCGCTCGGCGACGTCCTCCTGGCGGTACAGGATGGTGTGGTCGCAACCATGGGCACGGGCGAGTTCGGCCTTCGCCTCCGTGGAGACCGTGCCGATCACGGTGAGGCCGAGCAGCTTCGCCCACTGGCAGATGATCAGGCCGACCCCGCCCGCGGCGGCGTGCAGCAGGATCGTGTCGCCGGGCTTCAGCGGATGGATCCGGCGCAGCAGGTAGGCGGCGGTGAGACCGCGCATGGTCATCGCGGCGGCGCTCTCGCACCCGATGGAGTCGGGCAGCCGGATCAGTGGGTCGGCGGGCATGATCCGCTCGGTGCTGTAGGCGCCGAGCGGGCTGCCGGTGTACGTGACGCGGTCGCCCTCGGCGACGTGGGTGACGCCCGCGCCGACGGCCTCGACGACGCCGGCGCCCTCGACACCGAGACCGGCGGGCAGCGGCGCCGGGTAGAGGCCGGTGCGGAAGTAGGTGTCGGCGAAATTGAGGCCGATGGCCTCGTGCCGGAGGCGGACCTGTCCGGGGCCCGGGTCGCCGACGGTGACCGGTTCCAGCCGCAGGACGTCGGGGCCGCCGGTCTCGTGGAAGCGGATGGCGTGTGCCATGGGATGCTCTCTTCGTTCGGCGGTGGTCAGCGGGTCGTCTCGCGGAGCATGAACCCGCGCTGTCCGGGGCGCCGGTTGGGCACCATGCCGAGCCGTGCCAGGGTCTGGTCGGTGTCGGCGTAGTACTCGCCGATGCGGTAGATCTCCTTGGCCTCCGCGCCGCTCGCGATGTCGCGACCGAGTGCGTCGGAGATCCGCACCATCTGCTCGACCTGTCGGACGGAGCTCATCCGCTCGCCCTTGCGCGCCCACAGGTTGTCCTCGTTGCCCACGCGGACGTGCACGCCGAGGGCGATGGCGATGGCGTTCATGGGGGCGACGGCGCGCATCGAGGACTCGATGGTGAGGACGGCGCCGTCGGGGACACGGCGGACGAACTCGATCAGGTCGGCGGGGTGGCGTCCGGCGAACCCGCCACCGATGGCGACGTAGTTGAGGACCAGCGGGCCCGTGTACACGCCACTGCGGATGAGGCGCTCGACGGTCTCCAGCTGCGCCATGGTGGCGAGTTGGAAGTGCGGCTGGATGTCGTTGGCGTGCAGGCGCTTGAGGTGTTCGAGGTAGAAGTCGGGACCGGCCTCGACGACCATGTCGCGGTAGGCCTTGTAGTAGTCGGGCTTGGCGATGGAGGTGCCGGCCAGGTCGTCGTCCGTCATGATCTCGACGATGTTCATCTGGCTGGTGTTGATGGCGATCGTCACCTGGTCGGGGCGCGGGGTGAGCTCTGCCAGCAGGTGGCGGGTGTCGTAGCTCAGCCATTTCGCATCGGCGCCCTCGCCCTCGGGGGCGAACGAGATGGATCCGCCGATCTGCAGGACCATGTCCGGAACGGCCTCGCGCAGCCGGCCGAGCAGTTCGTTGAACATGGACATGCGCTTGGAGCCGTGGCCGTCCAGTTCGCGTACGTGGATGTGGAGCACGGTGGCGCCGGCGTTGTAGCAGTCGACGGCGGCCTGCACGTGTTCGTCCATGGTCAGGGGGAGGTCGTCGGCGTCGCCGGGGAGCCACTCCGGGCCGTAGGGAGCGGCCTGGATGACCAGCTTCTCCTGGTTCTCGGGCAGCAGGGAGTCGTCGAGGAAGTGCATGGGTCATCTCCTGGTACGCGGACGCGGCGGGCGGATGGCCGTCAAGCGCCATCCGCGCCAACTGGGGCTGTTCACAAGGGCGTTGCTCGAACGAGCTGCGGTGTCCCTTGCGGTACGGCCACGTTAAGAGCGGGTTACGCGCCGCGCTTCACCCGAGGTGACAGGAGACTTGTCACTTGGGGACAGGGCCGGTGTCCGCCCGGCGGGTGCGCCACTCGCGGGCGCTGGTGCCGAACTGGTCGCGGAACCAGCGGGAGAAGGCGCTGGGGGCGGAGAAGCCGAGCAGGCCGGAGATCTCCGTCAAGGAGCGGCGCGGGTTCGCCACCAGTTGCTCGGCCAGCTGTGTGCGGGTGGCGTTGACGAGCGAGGAGAACGTCTCGCCGGACGCTGCCAGATGCCGGTGGACGGTCCTGCGGTCGACGCCGAGGCTGCCGGCGACCTGTTCGATCGAGCAGCGTCCGGTCGGCAGCAGGACCTCGATCAGCTCGCGCACCCGGTCCAGTTCCGTGGTTTCCGAGACCACCGCGATGGACTCGAAATACTGGCGGGCATAGCCACGCAGGAGGGGATCCGACATCGAATTCGGGGTGTCGAGATCGGAGGCGTAGAGAACGAGGCCGTTGAATTCCTGGTCGAATTCCACCACCGGTCCGAAGTGGCGACGGTGCGCCGCGATGTCACGAGGGGGTCCGTGAGTGAAACACACGGACACCGGCCGCCAGCGGGCACCGAGGAAGACCTGCAGGAATCCGTGGAAGGCGCCCACGGCCAGCTCGACGGCCTGCCGTGCCCGGCGCGCTTCGCCGAGCTCCAGGCTCACCTTGACGGTGGCGAGCCCGTTCGCCTCGGTGAGCCGGCTGCGCAGCATCTCGTTGTACATGCGCTCGTGGCGGACCAGGAGCCGGATGACGCTGCGGACGTCGGGTTCCTCGCGCAGGACGAGGCTGATGGGCCCGAGGTTCGAGAAGCGGCGGCGCTCGGCGAGAAGCAGGCCGAACTCGTCGCGGTCGGCGGCCGCGGCGGAGAGTTCGAGGAGCTCGGTGACGGCGAGGCCGGAGATCCACCGGTCCTGGACGGCGAGCCCGACCGGATCGAGACCGACGCGCTTCATCAGGGTGCGCGGATCGATGCCGAGGGACTGGCTGAGCTCTATGTAGTTGCTCAGTGCTGCGTTGCGGACCAGCGGCTTCATCAGGGCACTCCAAGGCTCTGTTCCGGTCGGGGCGCTCCAGGGCTCTGTCCCAAACTGATAAGCGATCTGTCCCGTCAGGTCAAGCGATGCGCCGGACCCTGACCTAGCGTGGCACTACCGCGGGGCCCTCAAAGAATTCCGGCACAAAAACCTTGGCAAATTCTCGGCCCGCCGAAAAGAGTCGGCTCTCGGCTCGAATTCGCGGACGAAATCAGGATTCCACCCTTGGCGCAGCTGAATGCACCGGCGAAGAGAGGAGAAGAATCGTGGTGGGTGGGTCAACAGCAGAGATACCCCGTAGCCCCTGCACCGGTTCTGCCGTGTGGCGCGGTCCGGAACTGGCACACTCCCGTGTCTGGGAGTGGCATCTCGCCCCGGCTCAGCTCGACGAGCTCGACACCGCTCTGCATGCGGTACGGGTACGGGGAACCCCGCTGCTGAGGATTACCGCAGACCGCTTCCCGCTACCGGCACTGGCGTCACAACTGGCGAGAGCGGCAGACGAGTTGGAGAACGGGCGGGGCTTCGTCCTGATCCGCCGCGTCCTGGTCGGGCGCTTCGGCCCCGCGACGGCCGCCGTCCTGCTCTGGGGCCTGGGGCGACACCTCGGCATCCCGGTGTCGCAGAACGCGACGGGGCACATGCTCGGCCACATCGCGGACCCGCACGAGGTCCGGGCGGCACGGCCGTTCCACACCGACGAGGCCGACACGCTCGCCCTGCTGTGCCTGCGCAACGACAGCGGCGCGGGGCATGCGGCTCTGGCCAGTTCGGCGGCGGTCCACAACACCCTGCTGGCGTGTCGGCCCGACTTCGTCGACGGTCTCTATCGCACGCATTTCCTCGACCGCCTCGGCGAGCAGGCCCCGGGGCAGCACCCCTGCCACGCGGGGCCTCTCGCCCACCGCGACCCGGAGCGGTTCAGCCTGCGCTACGACCGTCACCGGCTGGAGTCGGCACAGCGCTTTCCCGACGTGCCGCGCCTGACCCCGGGCGACCTGGAACTGTTCGACCGCATCGACGAATCGGCGGCCGCCCCGGAGCTCCGCCTCGATCTAGCCCTCGCCCCCGGAGACCTGCTGCTGGTGAACAACCACGCGGTCCTGCACTCCCTCACGGCACCGGCGGACACCACCGGGCCCGGACCGCGGTTTCACGCACTGCGGTTGTGGCTCACCCCGCATCGCCCCCGCGAGCTGCCTCCGGATTTCTGGGGCGACGCGCACTCCCTCGACGGTGGCCGCGGCGGAGTCGCGCCACGCGATGTGATCACCCCGCAATCCCCGACGACAAGGAAGCCGCATGACCGACCTGTTCGCACTCCTGGCCCGATCCGTCCGGTCCCACGCTGACCGGACGGCCGTGCGGCAGGGCGGGGCCCTGCTCACGTACGCGCAGCTCGACGACATGACAGCCGGGTTCGCCGGGCTCCTGCACGCCGAAGGGCTGCGAGCCGGCGACCGCGTGGCGGTGGCCCTGCCCAATGTCATCCACTTCCCCGTCGTGTACTACGGCATCCTGCGCGCCGGTGGCGTGGTGGTTCCGATGAATCCGCTGCTGAAGTCCGGCGAGATGGCTTTCGTGCTCCGCGACTGCGGTGCCCGTCTGGTGGTGGCCGCTCCTGCCTGCGCGGACGAGGCGGCACCGGCGGCGGCGCAGGCCGGTGCAGAGTGCCTGGTCGCGGAGCCAGCGATGTTCGACGCGCTGCTGCGTTCGGTCCCGCCGATGACCGGGGCGGCCCGCTGTGCCGACGACGACACCGCAGTGATTCTGTACACCTCCGGCACCACGGGGACTCCGAAGGGTGCGGAGCTGACGCACCGCAACCTCGTCAGCAACGCGCTGACGACGGCGCGGACACTGCTGCGCGTGGGCCCGGACGACGTCCTGTTCGGAGGCCTTCCGCTGTTCCACGCGTTCGGGCAGACCTGTGCTCTCAACACGGCGGTGGCGGCGGGCTGTTGCCTGACCCTGCTGCCCCGCTTCGACGCGGGCGGAGCCCTGGAGACGATGCGCCGGGACGAGGTGACCGTCTTCCTGGGGGTGCCCACGATGTACAACGCGCTCCTCCAGAACGGCATCGGGCAGCCCCTGCCGCGGCTGCGCCTGGCGGTCTCGGGCGGCGCCTCGCTGCCCGTCGAGCTGTTGCACGCCACCGAACGGGAGCTGGGCGTCACCGTGCTGGAGGGCTACGGCCTCTCGGAGACGTCCCCGGTGGCCTGCTTCAACCCGCCGGACAGACCCCGCAAGCCCGGCTCCATCGGGGTTCCCGTGCACGGGGTCGAGTTGCGGCTCGTCGCGGACGACGGTTCCCCGGCCGGCCCCGGCGAGGTCGGCGAACTGGTGATCCGGGGCTCGAACGTCATGAAGGGGTACTGGAACCGGCCGGACGCCACCGCGCGCGCCTTCCGCGACGGGTGGTTCCACAGCGGCGATCTCGCCCGTGTCGACGAGGACGGCTACTACTTCGTCGTCGACCGCAAGAAGGACCTGGTCATCCGCGGCGGCTACAACGTGTACCCGCGGGAGATCGAGGAGGTTCTGTACCGGCATCCGGACGTCCTTGAAGCCGCGGTGGTCGGTGTTCCCGACCCCGCGCACGGTGAGGAGATCGCCGCCGTGGTGGTCCTTCGGCCCGGCGCCCGCACGACGTCGGACGAGCTGCGCGACTACGTCAGACAGCGGGTGGCGGCCTACAAGTACCCGCGGATCGTGCGGTTCGCCGACGCGCTGCCCAAGGGGGCGACCGGCAAGATCCTCAAGCGGGACATCGTGGTCGCTCCGCCGGAGCCGCTGGACACCTGACCGTCACGGCGGTGCTACGACTGGGCCTACGGCCTACGGAGCCGGCGACCGTCACCACGGCTCGTGCGGGCGGGCACGGCGAACCGCAGGTACGGTCGGCGGCCACCGGGTCGCTCAGCTGTCGAAGCCGAGACCGAAGCGGTCCAGAGACCTCAGCCAGAGGTTGCGGCGGCCTTCGTCGCTGTCGGCGCGGGCCAGGGACCACTTGGTGAGGCCGATGCCGATCGAGCGGACCGGCTCGGGCGGGAACGGAAGGGGTTTGCGGCGCACGAGGTCGAGCTCCGTGCGCTCGGTGCGCTCACCGGCGAGCAGGTCGAGCATGACCTCCGCGCCGAATCGGGTCGCGCCGACGCCGAGACCGGTGTAGCCGGCCGCGTACGCGACCTTTCCGTGGTGACTCGTGTCGAAGAAGACACAGAAGCGCGTACTGGTGTCGATGGCCCCGCCCCAGGCATGGGTGAAGCGCAACCCGGCCAGCTGCGGGAAGGTCGTGAAGAAGTGCCGCGCCAGAGTGGCGAAGGTCGCGTGCCGCTGGTCGTGTTCGGCGCGGACGCGGCCCCGGTAGTGGTAGACGGCGTCGTAGCCGCCCCACAGGATGCGGTTGTCCGCGGAGAGCCGGACGTAGTGGAACTGGTTGGCGCTGTCCGCGAAGCCCTGACGGCCCCGCCAGCCGACGGAGGCGAGCTGCCGCTCGCTCAGCGGCTCGGTCATCAGCGCGTAGTCGTACACGGGGACGGTGTACGGGCGATGGCGGCGGAGCAGGGAGGGGTACGCGTTCGTGGCCAGGGCGACCCGTCGGGCCGTGATCCTGCCGTAGGGGGTGCGGGCAGTCATCACGGCACCCCGCTCGTCGAGCGCGAGCGCCGGTGTGTGCTCGAAGACGCGGACGCCGAGGGACAGACAGGCGCGCTTGAGGCCCCAGGCGAGCCTGGCCGGGTTGACCATGGCGACGTCGTCCTTGTTCCACAGTCCGCCGAGGAAGGTCGGGGAGTCGATCTCGGCCCGGACGGCGTCGGTGTCGAGCAGGACGGCCTTGCCGCCGTGACGGGCGACGGCCTCGGCCTCGTGCCGGAGGCCTTCGACCTGGTAGGGCTCGGTGGCGACGACGATGGAACCGGTGCGCTCCCAGGCGCAGTCGATGTCGTGGCGCTCGACGGTGTCCTCGATCGCCTGGAGGTTCTCCCGGCCGAGGCGTTCGAGGACACCGATCTCGTCGGGCCAGCGGCTGAGGCCGTTGTCCAGGCCGTGGGTGAGGCTGGACTCGCAGAATCCGCCGTTGCGGCCGGAGGCCGCACCACCGGCCTCGTCGGCCTCGATGAGCACCACGTCGAGCGAGGGATCGCGTTCCTTGGCGACGAGGGCGGTCCAGAGGCCGGTGTACCCTCCGCCGACCACGAGGAGGTCGCAGGTGGTGCCCCCGGTCAGTGCGGAAGCGGCCTGCGGCCGGTCGGGGTCGTCCAGCCAGAACGGGGTCGGTTCGGCGTCCCGGAGCGAGGTGAGGTGGTCCATGGGCGGGCTCCTTCGGATCGCGGAGGGATATACCTCCGGAATGCCGTAATGAGACCCGCCCGGACCGGGTAAGGTCAATGGTGTTGACGTAAGACTCCCGCACACCCGTTTGCACGGGTCGGACCGGTCGGGCGGACCCCGTCGGGTCCCGGCGGTCGAGGAACTCGTGCGCGATCCGGCGCGCCCCGGGCTCGAAGCGGTGCGCCGGCTGATGAACGAGCTCCTCGGCGCGCACGGCCGGCCACTCCGCGGGCAGGTGCTCGGCGGGCAGGTGGGTGTCGCGCCGCCCCGGGTCGCCGCTTCGAGCAGCCGCCCCCTTCGGGCGTTTCCGGGCGCTGATCAGTTCTTGCTGAATCCCACGTAGTTCTCCGCCAACGAGGCCGACGCCGCCTCCGAGACCGCGAGGTACCGCAGGTGCGAGAGGCGCAGCCTGCGGTCGAACTCGGTCTCGTCCGGTTCGCGGTGCAGCAGGGTCGTCATGGTGTACGAGAAGTGCTCGGCCCGCCAGACGCGGCGCAGGGCGGTCTCCGAGTAGGCGTCGAGCAGCGATTCGTCCCGGTCGGCGTGGTAGCGGGTGAGGGCCCGGGCGAGCAGGGTGACGTCGGCGACGGCGAGATTGAGGCCCTTCGCGCCGGTGGGTGGGACGATGTGGGCCGCGTCGCCGGCCAGGAACAGCCGACCATGGCGCATGGGTTCGGCGACGAAGCTGCGCATGGGGGTGATGCTCTTCTCGGTGATGGGGCCTTGCCGCAGGCTCCAGTCGCCGTCGACGGAGAGCCGGGTGGCGAGCTCGTCCCAGATCCGCTCGTCGGGCCAGTTGTCCGTGCTGTCGTCCGGGTCGACCTGGAGGTAGAGCCTGCTGACCTCGGGCGAGCGCATGCTGTGCAGGGCGAAGCCGCGCTCGTGGTGGGCGTAGATCAGCTCGTCGCAGGAGGGCGGCACATCGGCGAGGATGCCGAGCCAGGAGAACGGATAGGTGCGCTCGGTCACGGTGAGCAGGCCCTCGGGCAGGGAGCGGCGGCCTATGCCGTGGTAGCCGTCGCAGGCGACGACGAGCTCGCAGTCGAGGATGTGCTCGGCGCCTTCGTGGCGGTAGCGGATGGCGGGTCGGTCGGTCTCGATTCCGTCCACGGACAGGGCCTCGGCCTCGAACAGGACGGTGCCGCCCGCCTGTCGGCGCAGGGCGATGAGGTCCTTGACCACCTCGGTCTGGGCGTACACCATGACCGACCGTCCGCCGGTGAGGGACGGGAAGTCGACGCGGTGGGAGCGCCGGTCGAAGCGGAGCTCGATGCCGTGGTGTTCCAGGCCCTGGCGGTCCATCCGTTCGCCGGCGCCGGAGTCGCGCAGCACGTCCACGGTGTCCTGTTCGAGGATTCCGGCGCGCTGGCGTCGCTCGACGTGGTCCCGGCTGCGGAGTTCGAGGACCACGTTGTCGATGCCCTGCCGGTGGAGCAGGTGGGAGAGGAGGAGGCCGGCGGGTCCGGCTCCGATGATGCCGACGGTGGTGCGGGGCATGGCTTCTCCGTGGGAGTGGTGGAGGGGAGGTCAGGAGGAGAGCGGGATGCCGTCCTCGGTCACGACGCGCTGGGCCGTGGCGAAGGCGGAGTTGACCGCGGGGACCCCGCAGTAGACGGCGGAGTGCAGCAGGACTTCCTTGATGTCATCGAGGGTGAGCCCGTTGCGGAGAGCGGCGCGGACGTGCATCGCCAGCTCTTCCTGGTGGCCGTGTGCGACCAGTGCGGTGAGGGTGATGCAACTGCGGGTGCGCCGGTCGAGGCCGGGGCGGGTCCAGATCTCGCCCCAGGCACAGCGGGTGATGTAGTCCTGGAAGTCGGCGGTGAACGCGGTGGTGCGGGCGGTGGCCCGGTCCACGTGGGCGTCGCCGAGGACGGCACGGCGGACCGCCATTCCCTCGGCGTACCGATCCGCCTCGGACTCGGGGGCGGCGAAGTGGCCGAGGAGTGCGGCAAGGACGGCCTCTGGGCGTTCCGCGGGGGCGAGGTGGGAGGCGCCGGCGAGTTCGAGGAGCGTCGCGTCGGGGATGCCGTCGGCGAGTTCACGGGCGTGCGCGGGTGGGGTGGCCGGGTCGGCGCGGCCCGCGATGACCAGGGTGGGCGCGCCGATCCGGGGCAGGTCCGCCCGGAGGTCGTATGCGGCGAGAGCGTCGCAGCAGGCCGCGTACCCGGTGGGGTCGGTGGCGCGAAGGTCGTCGACGAGGCGGGTCGCGGTCCGGGTGCCGGCGAAGCCCGCGGTGAACCAACGGCCGGGGGCGGTGGGGGCGAGGGTCGTGGTGCCCTGCGTACGCACGAGTTCGGCGCGGTCCCGCCAGGCGCCGGGCTCGCCGAAGCGTGCGGAGGAGCAGACCAGGGCCAGGCCGTTGATCCGGTCGCGGTGGTGAGCCGCGAGGTGCGCGCCGACGGCACCGCCGAGGGAGATGCCCGCGTAGTCGAAGCGGCCCACGCCGAGCCGGTCGGCCAGGTCGAGGACGAGGGCGGCGAGGCCGGCGACGGTGGCGCCGTCGGCAGGCAGCGCCGCGGCCGGGGTGGAGCCGTGGCCGGGGAGGTCCCAGCGGATCACCCGGTGCCGGCGGGCGAGGGCGGGGACCTGAGCGTCCCAGACTGCGAGCGAGGTGCCGAGGGAGGGGCCGAGGATCAGGGCGGGCGCTTCGGGGGGTCCGTCGATCCGGTGGTGGAGTACGGGGGTCATGGGCGGCCTTCCGTGACTGCGGAGGATTCCCTGCGCAGGGCCTGGTCGACGAGGAGGGGCGCAGCGCCCGTGCAGGTGGCCGGGTCGGCGAGGGCGCGCAGCCGCTCGGGGGTGATGCGGCCGGTCAGTGCCGGGTCGGCGGCGAGGACGTCCGCGAGGTCCGTCCCCTCGCTCGTCACCCGGCGGGCGGCGTGGCCGAGGAGTTCCTTGGCCTCGGCCCGGCCGAGGAGGCCGGCGAGCGCGGCGGCGAGGCGTTCGCTCGCGACGAGGCCATGGGTGCGGTGCAGGTTGCCGAGCATCCGGTCCGGGAACACACGTAGTCCCTCGGCGAGTTCGGCGCTCTGGTGAGCGGCGGCTCCGGCCAGTCGGAGCAGTTGGCGCAGCGGCTGCCATTCGGCGTGCCAGGCGCCCGCGGGCCGTTCGTCCTCGGCGGCGAGCGAGCCGAGCAGGACGGAGGCCGGTGCGGGAGCCTGGCGGGCCGCGGCGGCGATGAGGGTGGCGCGTACGGGGTTGCTCTTGTGCGGCATGGCGGAGGAGGAGCCGCCGCTGCCCTCGGCGAGCTCGGCGGTCTCGGTGCGGGTGAGCAGCAGGACGTCCGCGGCCGGTTTGCCGAGCGCCGCGGTGGTGAAGGCGAGGGCGGTGCCGAGGTCTGCGACGGGGGTGCGCAGTGTGTGCCAGGGCAACAGCGGTGCGGTGAGCCCGAGTTCCGCCGCGTACCGCTCGACGAGGGCGGGTCCGCTGCCCGGTGCTTCGGCGAGGTACTCGAAGGCGGCCAGAGTGCCTGCCGCGCCGCCGAGTTGGGCGGGCGGCCGGAGGGCGGTGAGCCGGTCGGCGGCGTCGAGGGCGAGGGTGCGCCAGCCCGCCGCCTTGAGGCCGAAGGTGGTGGGGACGGCGTGCTGGCTGAGGGTGCGGCCGGCCAGTGGGGTGTCGCGGTGTGCGGCGGCGAGCCGCCCGAAGGCGGCGGCGGCTCGGTGCAGTTCGGCCGTGATCAGCGGGAGGGTGCGGGCCGCGACGAGCATGGTGGCGGTGTCCAGGATGTCCTGGCTGGTGGCGCCCCGGTGCACGTACGGTGCGACGTCGGGCGGGACGGCGTCGGTGAGTGCGGCGACCAGCGGGATGACCGGGTTGCCGCTCCGGCGGGCACGCAGTGCGAGGTCGCGCGGGTCGTACAGCTCGGCGTGGGCCGCGTCGGTCACTGCCGCCGCCGCGCGGGCCGGGGCTTGTCCGAGGGCGGCCTGGGCCCGGGTGAGGGCGGCTTCGGCGTCGAGCATCGCCTGAAGGAAGGCACGGTCGCCGCTGGCCCGTTCGGTCCCGGTGCCCGTGCTGTCGGGGGTGAGGAGCCCGAAGTCGTACGGGTCCGTCTCAGCGGAAGTCAAGGAACACCGTCTCCTCGGGCCCCTGGAGGCGGATGTCGAAGCGATGGACGCCCGGCCCCGCCGCCGTGGCGAGCAGGGTCGCACGGCGCTCGGGTGGCAGCGCGGCGAGCAGCGGGTCGGCGTCGGCAGCGGGGCCCGGCAGATAGATCCGGGTGTAGAGGTGGTGGAGCAGGCCGCGGGCGAAGACGCAGACGGAGAGGTACGGGACCCCGCCGGGCGGCAGGGTGCGCACCGCCCAGTGGCCGTCGGCGTCGGTGGCGACGCGGCCGAAGCCGGTGAAGGTGACTCCGTCCCGCCCCGCGTGGCCACCGGTGACCGGGTCGCGTCGCATGGAGCCGGGGGCGCCGGTGCGGTCTCCGTCCGGGGCGGGCTGCCAGATTTCCAGGAGTGCGTCGGGGACGGGGGCGCCGTCGCCGTCGCGGACGTGTCCGTGGACGGCGAGGGTGCCGGGGTGTCCGGTGGGCGCGATGTCGGAGCCGCCGGGGAAGGGCAGGGCGTAGCCGTAGAAGGGGCCCACGGTCTGCGAGGGGGTGGGGAGCAGGGTCATCGGCCTTCCTCGGTCCAGGTCGCGGCGGGGCCGTCGAGGACGATGTCCCAGCGGTAGCCGAGTGACCACTCGGGGGTGGACAGGTCGTGTTCGTAGGCGGCGACGAGCCGCTCGCGGGCGGTGTCGTCGGTGACGGACTGAAGGATCGGGTCGTACCTGAAGAGCGGGTCGCCGGGGAAGTACATCTGGGTGACGAGCCGCTGGGTGAACGCGGTCCCGAAGAGCGAGAAGTGGATGTGCGCGGGGCGCCAGGCGTTGGTGTGGTTGCGCCAGGGGTAGGCCCCGGGCCTGACGGTGGTGAACCGGTAGCTGCCCTGATCATCCGTCAGACAGCGGCCGAATCCGGTGAAATGGGGGTCGAGCGGCGCCGGGTGCTGGTCGAACTGGTGGGCGTACCGGCCGGCGGCGTTGGCCTGCCATATCTCGACGAGCTGGCCGCGGACGGGCTGTCCCGCGCGGTCGAGGACGCGCCCGGTGACGGTGATCCGTTCGCCGAGCGGTTCGGCGGCGTGGCCGCGGGTCAGGTCGGCGTCGAGTCCGGCGACGTCGGTGACGCCGAAGACCGGACCGGAGAGTTCGACGGCCTCCGGGTCCCGGACGGCGACCAGGGGATGCCGTGGGTGGCGCAGCGCGGTGCTGCGGTACGGGGCGTAGTCGCGGGCGGGGTGCTGCCGTACCTCACCGGCGCTCAGGTACTGGTCCCGCTCCTCGGCGATCCGCGAGGAGATATCCTGCTGGGTCACTTCCATGACGTTCTGTCACCTTTCACTTGCGGGGCGAGCCTTGGTCACCGTGTCCTGCCCGTGGGCACGCGCACGGGCGCGCCGGTCCGGCGCGCGATCTCGTCGGCGCTCACGCCGGGGGCGGTCTCCACGAGCAGGAGACCCTCGTCGGTGATGTCGAGTACGCCGAGGTCGGTGATGATCCGGTGGACGCAGGCCCGGCCGGTGAGCGGCAGCGTGCAGGTGTCCACGATCTTCGGGGAGCCGTCCTTGGCGGTGTGCTCCGTGAGGACGACGACCCGCCGGACGCCGTGGACCAGGTCCATCGCGCCGCCCATGCCCTTGACCATCCGGCCGGGGATCGCCCAGTTGGCGAGGTCGCCGCGGGCGGAGACCTGCATCGCGCCGAGGATCGCGGTGTCGATGTGGCCGCCTCGGATCATGCCGAAGGAGAGCGCGGAGTCGAAGAAGGCGGCCCCCGGCAGTACGGTCACCGTCTCCTTGCCCGCGTTGATCAGGTCGGGGTCGACCTCGTGCTCGTACGGGTACGGCCCGACGCCCAGGAGTCCGTTCTCCGAGTGGAGGACGACATCGATGTTCTCCGGAAGGAAGTTCGGCACCCGGGTCGGCAGTCCGATCCCGAGGTTCACGTACGAGCCGTCGGTCAGCTCTCGGGCGGCGCGGACCGCCATCTCGTCCCTGGTCCAGCTCATCGGGTCCGGACCGTCCTTCGCTCGATGTTCTTGGCGGCCGCTTCCTCGGGGGTCAGCGCCACCACGCGCTGCACGAACACGCCGGGCAGGTGCACCTGGTCGGGGTCCAGTTCGCCCGGCTCCACAAGCTCCTCGACCTCGGCGATCGTGATCCGGCCGGCCATCGCGGCGAGCGGATTGAAGTTGCGGGCGGAGCGGTGGAAGGCGAGGTTGCCGTGGCGGTCGCCGCGGGCCGCGCGGACCAGGGCGAAGTCGGTGGTGATGCCGTGTTCGAGGACGCATGGGCGGCCGTCGTACTCGCGCACCTCCTTGGGCGGGGACGCCACCGCCACGCCGCCGTCGGCCGCGTACCGCCAGGGCAGCCCGCCCTCGGCGACCTGGGTTCCGACACCGGCCGGGGTGAAGAAGGCGGGGATTCCGCAGCCGCCGGCGCGTAGCCGTTCGGCGAGTGTGCCCTGCGGTGTGAGTTCCAGTTCCAGTTCACCGCCGAGGTAGCGACGGGCGAACTCCTTGTTGTCGCCGATGTAGGAGCCGGTGACCCGGGCGACCCTGCCCGCGGCGAGCAGGATGCCGAGGCCTCCGCCGTCCACACCGCAGTTGTTCGACACGATGCTCAGCCGCCCCGAGCCCTGTGCGTGCAGGGCTTTGATGAGTACGTCCGGCACTCCGCTCAGTCCGAAGCCTCCGACGGCGAGCGAGGCGCCGTCCTTGATGTCCGCCACCGATTCGGCGGCGGACCTCACCACTTTGTCCATGTAACGACCCGATTCACTGAGGATTGACGGATGTTCGCCTGGTGAACTTTCGTTCATACTTACCTCGGGGTGAGTGTCCGTCCGCGCTTCGGGCCCTGTCAACAACACCGGGTACGGTTTCCGCATCGTGATCAGCCAGCGGCCCCGGTCCGCGACCAGTCATCAGAGGAGGCCGGACGATGGCACAGCCCACCGGACCCGCCGCGTCACCCGACGAGCTGGTCGGACCCCTGGAGCGTGGGCTCACCGTGCTGCGGGCCATCGCCGCAGGACCGGAGACCCGCCACCGTCCCGGGGATCTGGCCCGCACCACCGGTCTCGCCCGGTCGACGGTCGACCGGGTCGCCACGACGCTGGTACGGCTCGGATTCCTGCGCACCGAAGGACGCGACCTGCTGCTCGCGCCGCGCTCGGCGGAGCTGGGCAACGCCTATCTGGCCGCCGCCGGACTCTCCGAGGCCCTCGGACCGCACGCCGTCACCCTCGCCGACGAGTTGGACGAATCCGTGTCCGTGGCCGTCCCCGACGGGGACGGAGTGCGCTTCATCGCCCAGGCCACGCGGCGGCGGGCCATGGCGATCTCCTTCCGCACCGGCGACCTGCTGCCGGCCGAACGCTGCGCGCCCGGCGCGCTGTTCGCCGTCGGCTGGGACGAGGCGGAGTGGGAGCGGTGGCGGTCCCGGCGCCGCGAGGACCCGTTGGACCACGGCTTCCCGGCGGTGCCCCCGCGCGCCGGGGGCGAGGGGGGCGAGAGCGGCTTCCTCGCCCGGACGGATCGGGCCCGCGAGGACGGCCGGGCGGTGGATGACCAGCTGATCGAGCCGGGCCTGCTCGCGGTCGCCCTGCCGGTGCGCGACGCTGCGGGGGCCGTGGTCTGCGCGGTCAGCGTGGTCAGCCACACCAGCCGTCACGACACCGCTTCCCTCCTCGCCCTGGCCCTGCCGCCGCTGCGCGCCGCCGTGGTCGCGATGGAACGTGCCCTGGCGGCCCCGGCCCCGCCGCCGGACGGCACGGCCCTCTCCGCCATCCGCGGGGACGCCGGCGTGGGAGCGCTCAAGGAAGAGCTGGGGGCCGGTTTTCTGCAGTCACTGGCGCGCGGTCTCGACGTGCTGTGCGCGTTCGGGGCCGTACGGGGTCCGGTGCGCCTCACCGAACTGGCGCGCCTGGCGGGACTGCCCCGGGCCACCGCGCGCCGGGCGCTGATCACGCTGCGGCACCTGGGCTACGTACGGGAGGACGCGGGGAGCTTCCAGCTGCGGCCGCGCGTACTGGAGCTGGGCCACGCCCGGCTCTCCGGGCTCTCGCTCGCCGAGATCGCCGGCCCCCACCTGGCCGAACTGGTGGGCCGGGTCCACGAGTCGGCCTCCGTCGCGGTCCTCGACAGGAACGACATCCGCTATGTCGCCCGGGTCGCGAGCAGTCGCATCATGCACATCGATATCACGGTCGGCACCCGGCTGCCCGCGTACGCGACCTCGATGGGCCGGGTACTGCTCGGCGCCCTGGCGGAGGAGGAACGCGCTCCGCTCCTCGCAGGGGTCACCCCCGAGGCGTTCACGTCCCGGACGGTGATCGCGCCCGAGGCGCTCGCGGAGGCTGTCGCCGAGACCGCCCGGCGGGGTTACGGGTGGGTGGAACAGGAACTGGAGGAGGGACTGCGCTCGCTCGCCGCACCAGTCACGGACGGGCGGGGCCGGGTGGTCGCCGCCGTGAACGTGGCCCTGCACGCCGGACGTTGCCCGGCGGAGCAGAGCCTGGCCGAACTCCTGCCCCACGTGATGGAGACGGCGGCGCGGATCAGCGCCGACCTCGCGGCGGTGGGCCGCTGGTCACCCGTCCCGCTGGCCTGAACCGCCCGGCGCCTGCGTCACCCGTCCCCGTGATCCGAGCCGCCCGTCGGCCCGGCGCCCGCGTCACCGGTCGTGCGGCGCGCGGTCAGCAACGTGGCCTGCGGGTCGGAGCCGTGCGACGCGTGGATCGCGAGCCCCGTCGCGGCGAGCAACGGGGCGTCCGTGTCGCGGAAGGAGCAGTGGAGAGCGCTGGGTTCGGCGCCGGGTGCCGCGCGGACAACGCGTCGGCGCCGTGCCGCACGACCAGGCGCAGGGCGGTGTCGACGATGGGGCCTTCGGAAAGGACGGCGCCCTGCCCGATGGGGTGCCGGCGCTCTCGCTGCCCTTCTCGGACCACGCGATCAGGCGGACCTTATGACAACGCCATTGACGTGTAAAGGGCGTCCGGATTGCATGACACTCGTCACCACGCTCAACCGCCCCCTCACGCACTGGAGCAGCGCATGACCGCAGCCGATCTGGTCTTCACCCGCGGCCCCGTCTTCACGGCGGATCCGGCCCGCACCCGGGCCACCTCGCTCGCCGTCACCGGCGACCGGATCACCGCCGTCGGCCACGACGAGGTGCTCGAACTCATCGGCCCCGGCACCGAAGTGGTCGACCTGCGCGGGAAGTTGCTGCTCCCCGGCTTCCAGGACGCCCACATCCACGCGGTGTCCGGTGGTTCGGAGCTGGCCGAGTGCGATCTGAGCGGCACGGTCGGCGTCGGGGAGTACCTGGAGCGGATCCGCTCGTACGCGGACGCGCATCCCGACCGTGCCTGGATCACCGGCAGCGGCTGGTCGATGGAGAGCTTCGACGGCGGTCTGCCCACCCGGCAACTGCTCGACTCCGTCGTCCCGGACCGTCCGGTGCTGCTCTCCAACCGCGACCACCACGGCGCCTGGGCCAACACTCGCGCCCTGGAGCTGGCCGGTGTCACCGCCGGGACCCCGGATCCGGCCGACGGCCGGATCGAGCGGGAGCCGGACGGCACCCCCAGCGGCATGCTCCAGGAGGGCGCCACGGCCCTGGTCTCCCGGCTGGTACCCGCGAGCACCCCGGCCGACCGCCTGGCGGGCCTGATGCGCGCCCAGGAGCTGCTGCACTCGCTGGGCATCACGGGGTGGCAGGACGCGCTGCTCGGGGTGTTCAACGGCAAGCCCGACCCGTCGGACGCCTACCTGACGGCCGCCCGGGACGGATCGCTCACGGCCCGGGTCACGGGTGCGCTGTGGTGGGACCGTGAGCGCGGGGCCGAGCAGATCGAGGAACTGGTCGCGCTGCGCGAGAAGTTGAGCCACGGCCGGTTCCGCGCCGGTTCCGTCAAGATCATGCAGGACGGTATCGCCGAGAACTTCACCGCCGCGATGACCGCCCCCTACCTGGACGGCTGCGGCTGCGCCACCGCCAACAGCGGGCTCAGCTTCGTCGACCCGGATGCCCTGCGCGGGTACGTCACCCGGCTCGACGCGCTCGACTTCCAGGTCCACTTCCACGCGCTCGGCGACCGGGCCGTCCGCGAGGCCCTCGACGCTCTCGAAGCCGCTGTCGACGCCAACGGCCACCGCGGCAACCGCCACCACCTCGCCCACCTCCAGGTCGTCCACCCCGACGACCTCCCCCGCTTCGCCCGGCTGGGGGCCATCGCCAACATCCAGCCGCTCTGGGCCGCCCACGAGCCCCAGATGGACGAGCTGACCATCCCCTTCCTCGGGCCCGCACGGGCTGCCTGGCAGTACCCGTTCGGCGAGTTGGTCCGCGCCGGCGCGACCCTCGCGGCGGGCAGCGACTGGCCTGTCAGCAGCCCCGACCCGATCGAAGGCATTCACGTCGCCGTCAACCGGGTCGCCCCCGAGTCCCCCGGAAACCGCGCCTTCTACCCGGAGCAGAGGATCGACCTGCCGACCGCCCTCGCCGCCTACACCGCGGGCACCGCGTACGTGAACGGTCACGACGACTCCGGGAGCCTGCGCGCCGGATACCTCGCCGACCTCGTCGTCCTCGACCGCGACATCCTCACCGCACCGCCCGAGGAGATCGCCCAGGCACGCGTGGAGCGGACATATGTGGGCGGTACGCTCGTCCACACGGTCTGAGCCGCCCGAGTGTGCCGCCGGGTCGATGCCGGTTCAACGCCCGCCCCTGCGGAGCGAGGAATCCCGTACGTCGAGCCGCGTCTCCACCAGCATGCCGGAGGGCTCATCGCGGCCCAACTCCAGGGCGGCCACGAGAAGTTCGATGCCGGCCTCCGCGACCTCCCCGGGCCGCAGACTGAGCGTCGTCACGGGCGGCTCGGTGTGGGTGGCGGTGACGTCCTCGCTCACACACACCACGAGCAGGTCGTCCGGCACCCGGTAGCCGTGGCGGCGCGCCGCCTCCAGCACCAGGGGCGGGCTCGCCTCCGCAACGACGAGCAGCGCGTCGGGCCGGTCGGGTCCGCCGAGGGCCTCCTCGACGGCCCGGACCACCGGCCCGTTGCCGGCCTGGGGGGCGAGTGCGAGGCGCTCCGGCTGGCCGAGGGCGACGCACCGGTCGCGGTAGGCGGCGAGCGCGCCCGTGTGGAAGCGGGTCGTGCTGTCGGGCAGCACCAGCGCGGGCCGCCGCACCCCCTGCCCGGTCAGATGGTCGAGCGTCTTGTGTACGGCCTCCCCCGCGTCGACGTCCACCCATCGGGCACCTGGCCGTCCCTCCACGGAACGGTCGCTGATCACGGGGATGCGAGCGGCAAGGAGGTCGGCCACGATCCGGTCGTCGGCGACCGGATCCGCGACGATCACCGCGTCGAGCGGGAGATCGGCCCACTCGTCCTGGAGGGAGCCCGAGGGAAGCAGCACCAGGGCGTAGCCCCGGCTGAGCGCCGCCCGTGCGGTCGCGCTGGTCAACTGCGCGAAGTACGGCGACTCCAGGAACGTCCACGGGTCGCCGGCGAACTCTCCGACCACGTACCCGATCAACCTGGCCCGTCCCGCGCGTAGCTGGCGTGCGGTGGCGTTGGGCCGGTAGCCCATCCTGCGCGCGGTCTCCTTGGCTCTCTCCCGGACAGCCGGGGAGAGCCGTCCGGTGCCGTTGAGCGCCGCCGAGACGGTGGTCTTGGACAGGCCCGCCTCGCGGGCCACGTCGACGAGCCGGACGCGTGGCGGGGTGGGCGGCGAGGCGTGCCCGCGGCGCCGTGAAGCTTCGGTCATGGGGCTCATGCTGCCACCCTCACGACCTCGGCAAAATCGTTCCCGCAAAGCCTTGTGCGGGAACGTTCCCGCACCAATACTCGCTCCATCCCCAGCGCCCGCCACTACACCTGTAAAGGGGTGGTTCTCCTTGCGCATGCCCAGAGCCATCGCGTCGCTCGTCTGTACCGCCGCCCTCGCGGTCACCGCCACCGCCTGTTCCGGCGCCACGAACCCCGGTTCCGCCGGGAACGGGACCGGTCCGGGGTACCGGGTCACGCCGACCTCCGCGCCGGCGAAGGGTTCCCTGTCCTCCGTCACCTGGTCCCTCTACGCCGAGCCGTACACGCTCGACTACGCCCTCGCGTACGACTACCCGCCGAACACCGTGCTCGCCAACGTCTGCGAGCAACTCCTCAGGGTCACCCCGGATCTGAAGATCGAACCGGGTCTCGCGGTCAAGTACGACCAGCCCGATCCGCGCACCCTCGTCTACACCCTGCGCCCGAACGTGAAGTTCCACGACGGAACGACCATGACCGCCAACGACGTGGTCGCTTCCCTCAAGCGCCACACGGACCCGGCCACCGGCTCCCCATGGGGTTCCGCCTTCAAGAACGTCAGCTCCATCAAGAAGACCGGTCCGCTGGAGGTGACGATCCGGCTGAGCAAGCCCGACGTCCTGTTCAACGAGCTCCTGGCCGCTTCCCCCGGCACCGTCGAGAGCGCCGCCACCCTGGCTGCGAACGGCAAGGACTACGGCACCCCGAAGGGCACCGTGAACTGCACCGGCCCCTTCGCCCTCGACAAGTGGGCCCAGGGCGACAGCATCACGCTCAAGAAGAACGCCGCCTACTGGGACCCGGCGCTGATCCCCAAGACGGACAGCTTGACGTTCACCTTCGTCGAGGATCCCGCGGCCCGTACCAACGCCCTGCGTTCCGGCACCGCCGACGGAGGCTACATGGTGCCCCCCACCTCGCTCGCGCAGCTGCGCTCCAGCGGCAAGGGCCAGGTCCTCTTCGGCCCCAACACCGCCGCCGCCGACCTGGCCGTCCTCAACTACGACGGCCCGCTCGGCGACCTCAAGGTCCGTCAGGCGCTCTCCCTGGCGCTCGACCGCAAGGGCATCATCAAGGCGGCGGCCGGCGGCGTCGGCGTCCCCGCCAAGGCACCAGCGGCTCAGGGCGCCTGGGCCCTCGTGCCGGAGAAGACCGCCGGCTACTTCGACGCCCTGCCCGAACCGAAGTACGACGTCGAGGCCGCGAAGAAGCTCATCACCGAGGCCGGCGCCAAGGGCCGGAAGATCACCATGGTCACCAGTTCGCTCACGCCCGAGATCAGCGTCGTCGCCAACGCCGTGCAGGCGGCCGGCCGGCAGATCGGACTCGACGTCGAGCTGAAGACGGTCGCCCCGGAGGCGTACAGCTCGATCTTCGTCGACCCCGGCGCGCGCACCGGTCTCGACCTGGTGGTCACCAACGGGTACGACAACACGCCCGACCCGCTGGAGTTCTACCAGTACTTGCGCACGGGCGACTTCGGCAACTACGGCAACTGGTCCGACGCCGAGTTCGACGCCGCCTTCGACCGGGCCAATGCCGAGCCCGACCCAGCCGAGCGCGCCGACCTGACCGCGAAGCTCCAGGAGATCGCGGTGCGCGAGCTGCCGGTGATCCCGCTCTACGAGGCGCCGTTCACGGTATACCTCGGCAAGCGGATCAGCGGCGCCCCCACCGGCATCGCCCAGCTGTACTACCCGTGGGCCGCGACGATCGGGGCGGCCCAGTAATGACCCGCTACGTCCTCGGCCGGCTGGCCGGCCTGGTGGCCGTGCTGTTCGTGACCTCGCTCGTGGTCTTCGGCACGATCCACCTGGCCCCTGGCGACCCGGTGTCCTTCCTCCTGCACGGCCGCCCGGCGACCCCGGAGACCGTGGCGTCCCTGCGCAGCCAGTACCACCTGGACGACCCGCTGCCGACGCAGTACGCGAAGTGGCTCGGCGGCGTCCTGCAGGGAGACTTCGGGCGCTCCGCCCAGTACCACCAGGACGTCGCGAGCCTGATCGGCTCGCGGCTCCCCGGCACGGCCCTGCTGGTCGGCTACGCGGCCCTTCTGGTCGCGGTCCTCGGGGTGAGTGCCGGTGTCCTCGCCGCGCTGCGCCCCGGGATCGCGGACCGCGCGGTGCTCCTCGGCACCGGCATCGCCACGGCAACGCCCTCGTTCGTCACCGCCATCGCGCTCATTTCGCTGTTCTCCGTACAACTGGGCTGGTTCCCGGGGCCCGGCGGCACGCCGGAGGGCCTCGGCGAACGGCTGTACCACCTGACCCTGCCCTCCTTCGCGCTCGCGCTCACCTTCGCCGGACTGCTGGCCCGGGTCACCCGCTCGGCAATGCTGGACGAGTCGGTCCGGGACCATGTCGAGGTGGCGCGCGCCCGCGGTGTGCCGGGGCGGGCCGTGGTCCGCCGGCACGTCCTGCGCAACGCGCTCGGCCCCGTCGTCACCGTCGGCGGCACCATGCTCGCCGGACTGCTCATCAGCACCTCGATCGTCGAGACCGCTTTCGACGTCTCCGGCATCGGTTCGCTGCTCGTGCAGTCGGTGACGGCCAAGGACTTCGCCGTCGTGCAGGCGATCACGCTGCTCAGCGTGGCGGCCTTCGTCCTCGTCAACCTCGTCGTGGACCTGCTGGTCCCGCTCATCGACCCCCGTCTGTCCATCAACGGGGAAGGCACCTCATGACCCTCACATCACCTTCCGCGGCGAACGCGCCCGAAGTCCCCGGCCCGTCAGGTGCGTCCGGCGCCCTGCGCCGCCGCCCCGGCCTGCGCGGTCTCAAGGTCCTCGGCCAGGGACCGATGTTCACGGCGGCCGTGGCCGTCCTGGTACTGCTCGTCCTGGTCGCCGTCCTGGCACCGCTCCTCTCCCCCTACGACCCCGAGGCCGTCGACCTGTCGGCGAGCCTGACGGGAACCTCGGCCGACCACCTCCTCGGCACCGACCAGTCCGGGCGGGACATCCTGTCCCGGCTGCTCCACGGCGCCCGCACCGGCCTGCTCGGTCCGCTGCTCGTCGTCGGCGTCTCCACCCTCCTCGGCACGTTCGTCGGGGTGGTCGCTGCCTGGGGCGGCGGCTGGACGGACACGCTGCTGTCCCGGTCGATGGACATGGTGTTCGCGATCCCCGGACTGCTGCTCGCGATCCTGCTCGTGTCCGTGGTCGGCTCCGGGATGACCGCGCCGGTCGTCGCGATGGCGGTGGCGTACACCCCGTACGTGGGACGCCTGGTGCGCGGGATCGCACGGCAGGAGAAGGCCCGCCCCTACATCGAGTCGTACCGGGTGCAGGGCTGGTCCGGATGGTCGGTCTGTCTGCGGCACCTGCTGCCCAACATCGCCCCGACCGTCTTCGCCCAGTCCGCGATGAACTTCGGGTACGTGCTGATGGACCTGGCGGCGCTGTCCTTCCTCGGCTTCGGTGTGCAGCCGCCCACCGCCGACTGGGGAGCCATGATCAACGAAGGGCAGGCGGCGATCCAGCAGGGGGCGATGCTGCCCGCGCTCGCGCCGTCCGCGTGCATCGTCCTCGCGGTGGTGGCCTTCGGCATCGTCGGCGAGGGGCTCGCCGACCGCATCGCCCGTCGGGAGGAACGGTGAGCAGCATGACCGAGAACGGCACAGCGGGCCCCGCCCCGGTCCTGGAGATCGACGGACTCGGCATCCGGTTGCCGGGCGACAGGGCCGCCCGGCCGATCCTGGACGGGGTCGGTCTGCGGGTGTGCCCCGGGGAGACCGTCGGCCTGGTCGGCGAGTCCGGTTCGGGCAAGTCCGTGGCCTGCCGCAGCGTGCTGGGGCTGCTGCCGGCGGGCGCGCGGACCAGCGGTGAGGTACGGGTCGCCGGGCGCGATGTCCTCACGATGAACCGCACCGAACTGGCCGCGCTGCGCGCCCGGCAGGTCGCGATGGTCTTCCAGGACCCGCGTGCCTCAGTCAACCCGCTGCGACGGGTGGGCGACTTCCTCACCGAGGGGATGCGGGCGGCGGGCACGTCGGCCGGGGCAGCCACCGCACGGGCCGAGGAACTCCTCGACGCCGTCGGTATCCGTGACCCGCGCGGCGCGCTGCGCCGCTACCCGCACCAGTTCTCCGGCGGCATGCTCCAGCGGGTGGTCATCGCCGCCGCCCTCGCGGGCGAGCCCGCGCTGCTCGTCGCCGACGAGCCCACCACCGCCCTCGATGTCACCACCCAGGCCGAGATCATCGCGATCCTCACCCGCCTGCGGGCCGAGCGCGGCACCGGACTGCTCTTCGTCACCCACGACCTGGAGCTGGCCTCCGCCATCTGCGACCGGGTGTACGTGATGTACGCGGGCCGCATCGTCGAGACCCGGGGCACGGACGAGCTGTTCGACCGGCCACGCCATCCGTACACGGCGGGGCTGCTCGCCTGCACCCCGCGCATCGAGGCGGACGCGCCGGCTCCACGGGCGATTCCGGGCCGCCCCGTATCCCTCGCCGAGGCACCGCCCGGCTGTGCCTTCGCCGCGCGCTGCCCCGTTGCGCTGCCCCGCTGCTCCGAGGAAACCCCCGCGCTGGCGCGACACAGCGACGGCCTCGCCGCGTGTCACCGCGCCGACGAAGGGATCACGCTGTGACCGGCACTGCTGGACGGACGGAGGGCCTCGTCGTCGAGGGGCTGAGCAAGCGGTACGGGAACCACACGGCGGTCGACGACGTGTCGTTCACGCTGGCCCCCGGGTCCTGTCTGGCCCTGGTCGGCGAGTCCGGGAGCGGCAAGACGACAACGGTCCGGATGCTCGTCGGCCTGGAACGCCCGGACGGCGGCACCGTCCGCCTCGACGGCCGGGACCGCTCGGCGCGCGCCCGCGGCCGGGCCGAACGGCTGGCGCGGGCCCGGGAGATCCAGATGGTCTTCCAGGATCCGTACCTCTCGCTCGATCCGCGGGTCACCGTGGCCGACTGCGTCGAGGAGGTGCTGCGTCTGCACGGCGCCCTGGGCGCGGCGGACCGCCGGGCCCGGGTCGCCGAACTCCTGGACCAGGTCGGCCTCGGCGAACGGGAGGCGGCGGCGCTGCCCCGGCGGCTCTCGGGCGGCCAGCGCCAGCGCGTGGCCATCGCCCGCGCCCTGGCGGTCGAGCCCCGCGTCCTCGTCCTGGACGAGGCGGTCGCGGCGCTCGACGTGTCGATCCAGGCGCAGATACTCGATCTGCTGGCCACGATCCGGCGCGAGTCGGGGATCGGCTACCTGTTCGTCACCCACGACCTCGCCGTGGTCCGCCACATCGCCGACGAGGTGCTGGTCCTCAAGGCCGGACAGGTCGTGGAATCGGGCCCGGCCGGCCAGGTCCTGGACGCCCCCGAGCATCCGTACACACGTCTGCTGCTCGGCTCCGTGCCCCGGCGCGGCTGGGACCCCGCTGCCGCGGCACCGCTCCGCCGCGCCCTCGGCTGACGGGCGCCCGCCCGGACGCGTACGCCGTGACGCCCACACGCGTCACGGCGCAGCGCCTCGCGAACACCTCCCCCGGCCCCGTCGCCGTCACCTGGGCGTGGCAGTCTGAGGCAGCTGCGAGCAGGGGCGACAAGCGGGCGAGGGGGCGGCGGAAGCGGTGCTGGTCGAGGAGGCCGTCTGGACCTGGGAGCGCGCGCTCCCGCTCAAGTACGTGCTGGTCAGCGAGGAATGGGACGGCGAGCTGATCGTGTGGGCGCGCTGCGCCGACGCGGATGGCCTGTTCGTCGAGCCGGCGCCGCGCCGGGAACGGCTGACCCTCGTGGAGTGCGCCCCGACCGGACGGTTGCGCAAGGCGGTCGAGCGCGTCCGCCACCGGTCGCCCGCACCGGACGGATCCGTCGGGCCCGGCGGCCTCGGACAGCTCGACCTCATCGTGGACCGCCCCGAGCCAGCGACCGATCCCGAGGACGGCCCCTTCTGTTCCCCCGACGCGCACCGCTGGCAGCTGCTCGATCCCGTCCTGCTCGACTGCCGGCCCTCGGCCCGCGACGCGTCGCGGGCCGATGTGACCGTCGAGGCCGAGGTCGACGGCCCGGTATGGCACCGCACCGAGCCCGCGGACGCCCGCTGGCGGCTGTTCAACGGCACTGGCGGTGCCGGCCTGGGCAACTGCCGCCGGATCGAAGGCCTTTACGCCCACCGCCCGCTCCCCTGCGCACCGCCGCTCCGGCTGATCGGCTGCGAGCCCGGTGAGCGGTTGCTGAACCGGCTGGTGCGCTCGCGCGCCGACGGCGACCGCGTCACACTGCTCGCCCTGGACCGGTCCGGTCGGGTGATGCGCCACCAGGAACACATGCCCCTGGGGGTCGTCGCCTCCCGCCCGTCCGCGCTCGGCGGGGCCCTCGTGGACCTGTGGCTCGGCGAGGGCCCGGCCGTGCGGCCCGTGCCTGCAGTCCGTCCGGTTTGGGACGCCTGGTTCGAGGGGCCACCGGCCGAGCGCGGGGCGTGGGCCGCGTTTCCGCCCGAGGGCCGGGCCGAGTGGGCCGCGTTCGCCGCCGCACGGCAGGGAGCCGGCGGGCCGCTGCCCGATCCCGTGCGGCACCTCGACGGCCGGCACATCACCGATGTGCCGGCGTTGGTGTGTGCGCTGGGCGAGGCGGTCGCCGGGCCCGGCGGCCACTACCAGCAGTGCTGGGGCGCGTTGCGGGGCTGCGTGTGCGGCGGGGAGCGGCCGCCCGCTCCGTTCACCCTGGTCTGGCACGACGCCGAGGTGGCCCGGCGCGCGCTCGCCTCGGTGAGTGTGGACACGGCGGGCGAGACACCGTACGTCGACGACGTGCTCCGGCTCCTCGACAAAGTCGGCATCACCGTGGAACTGCGCTGATCCTCTCTCAGGACTCAGGCCCCGGTGCGCTCGCGCGGGTGGGGCACCGCGACGTGCCGTCCTCGATGCGGAGCCGGCCGACGGGACTGTCATGGACCAGCGGCACCCCGCACCGTCCACCCGTCATTTTCCTTTGGCCACGGCGCCGCCCTGTGGCAGGGTGCTGCGTCGTGACAGAGAAAGACAACATCCGGATCGTCCCGCTCGCCGAAGACCCTTCGCTGATCTCCCGTGTGTACGAGATCAACGACACCTGGCCCGTCTTCACGCCCCATGACATGGTCGCGAGCGCCTTGTTGAGCCGGGTGCCCGAGGACTTCCCGCAGTACTGCGTGGCGGCGACGGACGGCGACCGGGTCGTCGCTCGCGGGCTCGCCGTACCGTTCAACTCCGTGCTCGACGGACGTGAGGAGATGCCCGACCAGGGCTGGGACCGGGTGCTGGCCTGGGCCTTCCGTGACCGCCAGTACGGGAACGCTCCGACGGCGGCCAGTGCGCTGGAGATATCGGTGGACGCCGACTATCTCGGCCGTGGCCTGTCCTACCGGATGCTGTCCGCGCTGCGTCGGGCAGCGGGCCGGCAGGGGCACGAAGCCCTGCTGGCACCGGTCCGCCCAACGGCCAAACACCTGGATCCGCGGGTCCCCATGGCCGAATACCTCCGCAGGTGCCGCGACGACGGGCTGCCGGCCGACCCCTGGGTGCGGGTGCACGTCAAGGCCGGCGGCACCATCGAGAAGGTGGCCCCGGCCTCGATGACGGTCAGCGGTTCGCTGGCGCAGTGGCGGCAGTGGACCGGTCTGCCCTTCGACCGGGACGGTCGCGTGGAGATACCCGGCGCCCTGGCACCGGTGCACTGCGACACCGCACACGATCGCGCCGTCTATGTCGAACCCAACGTGTGGGTACGGCACGGCATGAAGCCGCACACCGCCTGACGGCACACTGCCCGCTACGCCAACGCCCCGGCGACCGCGGAGGCCGCTTCCGCGATGAGCGCGTTGTCGTACTCGGCGTCCTCCTTCCACCGGTTCGACAGGATCGCCACGACGATGGGCTCGGCGTCGGGGCGCCACACCACGGCGATGTCGTTGCGCGTGCCGTAGGTGCCGCCGGATCCGGTCTTGTCTCCGACCACCCAGCCCCTGGGCATCCCGGCCCTGATGAGCTCGGCTCCGGTCATGTTGGTCCGCAGCCATTTCGTCAACTGTGCGCGTTCGCCCGTGCCGAGAACGTCTCCGAGGACGAACGCGCGCAGATCCTCGGCGAGTGCCCGCGGTGTACTCGTGTCGGACGTGGCGCCCGGGGACCACCGGTTGAGTTCCGGTTCGCTGTGTTCCATCCGGGTGACGTCGTCGCCGAGCCCCGCGAGTACGGCGTCCAGGCCCCGGGGCCCGCCCAGTCGGCCGAGCAGCAGGTTGGCGGCGGTGTTGTCGCTGAAGCGGACCGCCGCGTCGCACAGCGCGCTCAGGCTCATCCCGGTCGCGACGTGCTTCTCGCTCACCGGGGAGTTGCTGACCAGATCGTCCTTCGAGTACTTGATCACCTCGTCCATCCCGTCCAGGGTGTACTTGCGCAGCACGGCACCGGCGGCCAGCGCCTTGAACGTGGAGGCATGGACGAAGCGCTCGCCGTCGTTGTGGGCGACTTCGCGACCGGTGCCGGTGTCGATGGCGTAAACGCCCAGCCGGGCATCGTACTTGCGCTCCAGTTCCTTGAACTGCCGGGCGAGGTGCTGCCGGTCGAACGGCTTAGCGCTCGCGTCCGCGGCCGGTCCCGTCGCCCCTGCGTGCGGGGAGGACGCCACCGGGGATGCGGAGGACCGGGGTCGGGCGTCCTCTGCGCTGCACGCCGCGAGCGGTACGAGAGCGAGAGCGGCCAGCGCACCGAGCAGGGAGCGCCGGGCGCTGCTGTGCGTCTTCATGAGGTCCGAACCTCCAGGTCGCCCCGAGGGCAGGGGCGCGTAGGGGATGGGGAGGCGACTCCCCATCCCGGGGCGGTCTTGAGTACCGGGCCCACCTTCGCCGCCCGGCGGCCATGCGGTCCAATACGCTCGGGCGCGTTTTCATGCCGATCCGGCATAGGCTGCGGCTTGTGGATCTGGTCGGAGCGTGTCGGGCATTCGTCAGTGTGAGCGAGCACGGCGGTTTCACCGTGGGGGCAGCCGCGGCCCGGATGTCCCAGCCGGTGGCCAGCCGTCGCGTCGCCGCCCTGGAGGAACACTTCGGTGAGCAGCTGTTCGAGCGCATGTCGCGGCGGGCCGTGCTCACACCCTTCGGCCGGGAGATGCTTCCGGCGGCCAGACAGCTGGTCCAGGCGGCCGATGTGCTGCTGCACGAGGCCGAAGCGGTCAAGTCCAGGCCCTGGCGGCTCGCGGTGCCCGCTCTCTGCTCGACGGCCGGTCTCGCCCGGCTGATCGCACAGGCAAGGGAGCACGGCATCACGCTCGATCTCCGGATCGCCGCCCCCGCACAGCGCACCGAGCTCATCCACGCGCAACTGGTGCGCGCCGCTCTGCTCGCGGTACCCGCGGACGAGGCGACATGGTCCGTTCCGCTGGGTCTCGCCGGTGCCCGGGATCCCGGCGTGCGGCGCTTCTACATCGAGACGTTACGGATGGGGCGGGCGTCGCCGGGCCCGGCCCGTCGTATCTGGATCCAGCCGGAGGACGACGTGCCCCACATCCGTGACCCGCTGACCCGGCTGCGGGACGCGGTGGGCCTGCGGCCCGCCCAGCTCGTTGCCGCGACCGACCTGGCCACTGCCGCGGCGGAAGTGCTCTGCACCGGCGACCTGCTGCTGTGCTCCCCGGACCAGGCCGAGGAACTCGCCCTGAGCTGGCGGCCGATCGGTGAGGTCGAGCTCGGTCGGGGGTTCGCCCTCGTCGCCGCGGCGGGCGGCAATCCACAACACATCGAGGCGCGGCTGGGCAAGGCCATCGGCCGCTGCCTGGGCGCGAGCAGCAATGCGGACAAAGGTGCGGACAAAGGTACGCGCGGTGGGACGAACGGCGGCGCGGCCGGTACGGGAGGGGCTGCGGCGTGAGCACCGAGACGCTGCTGAGCGAGATGCGCCGGCAACTGCGCGACGGCGGACTGCACGGCTGTCTGCTGGTGCGGGATCTACACACGGGCGAGGAGGTGGGGATCGCCCCGGACACCCAGTTGCCCGCCGCGTCCCTGGTCAAGGTTCCGCTCGCGCTGGCGACGGCGGAGCGCATCCGGCGGGGCGAGCTCGACGGGGCGACGATGATCGATGTGCGGCCCGGACGTACGACCACGCCGGGCCCCACCGGGCTGAGCCGGTTCCGCCACCCCGTCCGGATCGCCGTCGACGACCTGCTCTACATGAGCACCTGTGTGAGTGACGGCGTGGCAGCCGACGTGCTGTTCGGCCTCACCCCGCCCGCCCAGGTCACCGACATGCTCCGCGAGTTCGGTCTCCGCGGCATCACCGTGCGGCACGGTCTCGACGAGCTCACCGACACCCCGCTGGAACGCTTCGACGCCTCGCAGGCCCATCTCGCCCTCTCCCTCGCCATCGACGCGGGCACCAGCGGTCGCGGGCATCGGGTGCCCCAGCTCGACACCACGCGCGCCAGCGCCGGCAGCGCACGCGCCTACGTCGAGCTGCTGCAGGCCCTGTGGACACCGTCGGCGATCCATCCGGAAGTGGCCGAACGCGTACGTGGCCTGATGGCCCACAACCTCATCCGGCACCGGCTCGCCCCCGACTTCAGCTCCGACGCCTCCGCCTGGTCCTCCAAGACCGGCACCCTTCTCAATCTCCGGCACGAGATCGGTGTCGTCGAGCACTCCGACGGCCAGGCCTTCGCCGTCGCCGCCCTGACCGAGTCACTCGTCCCGGCCAGTGCACAGCCCGGCGCCGACGCCCTGATGGCCCAGGTGGCCCGAGCACTGCGTGATCACCTCCGTCAGCGCTGAGGGCCGGCCGCCCGAACACCGCGGCCCCGCGCCGTGCGTCCGTGTCTCAGGCGTGGAAACCGTTGCACACGACGGATGTGTACTTCTTCGGCCCGCCCTCGACGTGGTACAGCACCACGGTCCAGTCGCCCCTGTCGTCCCCGACCGGGATCGCGTCGACGGTTCGATTGCCGAAATGCGCGCGGAAGTCGTCGGGGTACTTGAACTTGACGGTTCCGCCGGAGGACCAGCGGGAGTAGATGTCGACGGGCTTGCTGGTGAAACCGATGCCCTTGCTCACGGATCGAAGGGGCCGTCCGGTGACGGGGTCCGTCTCGTGCGGGGGCCGCACCCCCACGGATATGTAGTACGGCGCGGGCCGCTTCCCCACTCCGGCGCCCTTGGGGCGCAACTGCAGCGAGGCGGTGTCCGAGCCGGTGGTGTGGGTGACGGAGGACCGCAGGCCCGTCGGTGGTGGGGAGTCGGCGATGCTGGACAGGTCGCAGGAGCCCATGCCCTGGGCCGCCTGCTCAGGGTCCTCGGACAGGGCCCAGCGGTCCTGCGAGACACGATCGTTCACGATGTGGTCCGGCGGCCGGCCGTCCGAGTCCCTGGTGGCCGGCGGTGACGTGGCCGGCCGCCCGGACGTGGTCCCCTCCGCCGTGGGGGCGTCTCCGGTCTCCTGCCCGTTCGACTCCGGGAGCAGCCAGACCGTCACCGGCACCGCGAGCGCCACCGCGCAGACGGCGAGCCAGGTCCCGCCCCGCGGCCCCTGGCCGGTGCGCCTCTCCGGTCCCGGCCGGTCGTCCGGCGCGGTGCCCGACGAACCGGTGGGTGCGGTGGTCCCGGCCCGCTCCGCCAGCTGGACGTCGGGCTCCTGGTTCACGGGCCTGGTCCGCTCCTGCGTCCCCGGCACCTTCGCCGTCCCCGCCGTCGGCTCGCCCTCCGTCTCCGTCCCGGTCTCCGGCAGGGGTACGGGGCCGGGTTCGGCGGTGCGCGCCAGCATCCGGTAGTGGGTGTCGGACGCCAACGGCGAGTCCACCGCGCACCGGGCGATCACTGCGGCCGGGTCCGGCCGGTCCGCCGGATCCTTGGCGACGCACCACCGGACGAGTTCGGCCAGTGCGGGCCGGACCCCCTCCAGATCGATGTCCTCGTGCACGGTCCGGTAGCTCACCGCCGCCGGTTCGCCCGTGCCGTACGGAGGGCGGCCCGTCGCCGCGTACGCGAGGGTCGCGCCGAGAGCGAAGACATCGGTCGCCTGGCCCACCTCGTTGCGCAGCAGAACCTCGGGGGCCGTGTAGCCGGGTGTCCCCGACACCATCCCGTCCCGGGTGAGGATCGTCTGCTCAAGTCCTCGCGCGATGCCGAAGTCGATCAGTTGCGGGCCCTGCGGCGAGAGGATGACGTTGTGCGGCTTCACGTCCCGGTGCGTGACTCCATGTGCGTGGACGGCGGCCAGGCCCTCGGCGAGCGCGGCGAGCAGTCTCAGTGCGCTGTCCGGAGGAAAGGGACCGCTCGCGCCGACGGCGCCGCGCAGCGTGGGTCCGGCCACGTACTCGGTGGCCAGCCAGTAGGGCGGTTCGTCGAGCGAGGCCTCGATCAACTGCGCGGTGTAGGCGCTGCGGACGGCCTCTACGGTCGCGGTCTCCCGCCGGAACCGGGCCAGCGATTCGGGGTGGTCGCTGATCTCGTCGCGGATCACTTTCACGGCCACCAGCCGCCCGCCGGGCGACCTGCCGAGATAGACCTGCCCCATGCCGCCGGCGCCGAGACGGGCGAGCAGGTGGTAGGCGCCCATGCGCGCGGGGTCCTGAGGTCTCAGTGCATCCACGGCATGACTGTGCCACATGCGCGCGCCCGCCGGAGCGGTGGACCACAACTCGTGATCGGATCGATCGGCATCAACGCGAGGGAGCGGCAACCCGGTTGAGAGGTGTGCGGGTTCTCGGGGAGGGTGCGAGCCGATTTCGCCTGCTCGCGGGCAGGGTCAGGCGAGCTCGGGGGCGGTGAGGTCGAGCGTAAGCCGGTTGTTCCAGTCGTTGGTGAAGACCGCGGTCGCTCCCTCGTGGTGAACACCGGCGAACGGGTTGGAGTAGAACATCACGGCGAGCCATCGCAGGGAAAGGTCGGCGCCGATGCGGGCGAGGTAGCCGATGTTGCCCATCCCGCTGCCACCGCCGGACATCCAGCCCGATCCGTCCGGCAGTGCCGACTCGAAGCAGGTGTTCACCTCGGTGATGCCCTCCTCCTCGATGGCACGGGCCACGTCGAACGGGCCTCCGAGCCGGAAGGGGATCGGCTGTCCGGCGTCCGGGTGGTAGGCCCCGGGGCCGTCCACGTACAGCTCCCGGCCGGTGTCGTCCGGCCGGTACAGCCCGTCGTGGAACGGCATCTCCTCGGCCGCCCACAACTGCTCGATCATTCCCACGATCCCGTCCTGCCCGTCGAAGGGCCCCACAGTATCGATTCCGGCCGTCCACAAGGGGCGCGTCATCGCGCCCCACGCCCGACTCCGCTGCTCAGTAGGCGGAGTTGACGTTGTCGATGGATCCGTAGCGGTCGGCGGCGTAGTTGGCGGCCGCGGTGATGTTGGCGACGGGGTCGGTGAGGCTGCTGGCGGTGCCGGCGACGTGGTAGGCGCTGAAGGTGGGCTGGATGACCTGGAGCAGGCCCTTGGAGGGGGTGCCCTTCTGGGCGTTGACGTCCCAGCCGTTCTGGGCGTTGGGGTTGCCGCTGGACTCGCGCATGATGTTGCGGTGCAGGCCTTCGTAGGTGCCGGGGATGCCCTTGGCCTTCATGATGGCGAGGGATTCCTTGATCCAGCCGTCCAGGTTGTTGGCGTAGCCGCTGTTGCCCTGGGTGTCGCCGGTGGTGGTGGCCTTGGCGACGGCGGGGGTGGTGGGCTGCTTGGTCTCGGCGGCGTGTGCGGAGGTGGAGGTGAGGGTGAGGGCGGCTGCCGCGGCGGCGGTGGTGGCCAGGGCGGTGACGGACAGGTTGCGCAGGCGGCTGGTGCGGTTCAGGGCGTGGGTGGTCATGCGGAAGTGACTCTCCTTGGTGAGGGGGTGTGCCGTCCGGGGTGGGTGGCGGCGTGCGGGGCGGGGGCCCTGCGTGGTCCGGCGGGTGGTCCGTCCGGGCCGGTCGCGGTGGACTGCGACGAGAACCATGGTTAGCGGCGGCCGGGACGGGGGTCAATGATGTGACGTACTACCCCAATACGGAGCAATGTCCGAAATGGACCACTCTGGACCGTTTTCGCGCTGCTTGGGACGGCCCTGTTTCTACTATCCGACCTAGGATGTGACGTGGCCCCTATGGGTGGCATCACATCCACAGAGCCATTTCGAGGGTTTAGGCGGGCGTTCCGTGCACGGCGGAACGTCGGGCCGCGCAGCCCGGCGCCCGTCAGCCAAGGGCTGTCCCCACGCATGCCGGACATCCGTCATTCCCCCGAGGCACCCACCCGCACGCAGGCGATGGCCCCCGGCGAGCGCATCGACGCACACCGCCACGACGACCACCAGGTCGTCCACGCGGGCTCCGGCGTCCTCGCGGTGACCACCGAAGCGGGAACCTGGTTCGCGCCCGACAACCGGGCCATCCGGGTTCCCGCCGGCTGCGTCCACACGCACCGCGCCCATGGGCACCTCGCCCTGCACCTGCTGGGCCTGCCCGCCGACACCAACCCCCTCGGCCTCGACACCCCGACCGCGCTCTCGGTCGACCCCTTGCTCCGCGAGCTGATCCTCGCCTGCACCCGGAGCCCCCACGACGACTCACCGGAGCGGCTGCGCCCGCGGGCGGTGCTCCTCGACCACCTGCGCGCCTCGCCCCAGCAGCCCGTCCAGCTGCCCACCCCCACCGATCCCCGGCTCAAAGCCGTCTGCGACGCACTGCCCCCGGTCCGGCGATCCATCTGTTCACCGCCCTGACCCCGGTCGGCCTGAACGTACCGTTCTCGCTGCAAGTCACCCTCGTCCAGGACTACTTGCCTTCATGAGTCGACACGGCCGGCGGGATCACCCTCGGGCTGACCGTCAGCGTCGGCGGCCCGGCCGGCCCGCTCATCGGAGGCGTCGCCGACGCCACGTCCCTGCAGACGGCACCCACCCCGCTGATCCTCATGCCCGCCCTGGGCTGGCTGCTGTACCGCGGCCTGCCCGAACCGGCCACGCCGGACCATCTCGCCGGCCCGGCACCGGCCGAGGACGCCCCCGGCGCGGGGCGCTCGGACCCGGCCCCGGCGACCCATTTGGATGATCAAAGTAGCGAGGGGTTAGCATATGAGCGCCGCCTAGCTCGAAAGATAAACCTGTGACTGTCAATGACGACTCGTTCACCAGCTGGAAGAACCGCGAGGAGATCGCGGAGTCGATGATCCCGGTGATCGGGAAACTGCACCGGGAGCGGGACGTAACGGTTCTGCTCCACAGCCGATCCTTGGTGAACAAGTCGGTGGTCAGCATCCTGAAGACCCACCGATTCGCCCGCCAGATCGCCGGTGAGGAGCTGTCGGTCACCGACACGCTGCCGTTCCTCCAGGCCCTCACCACGCTCGACCTCGGTCCTTCCCAGATCGACATCGGCATGCTCGCCGCGACCTACGCGGCCGACGACCGCGGTCTCTCCGTCGAGGAGTTCACCGCCGGGGCCGTCGCCGGGGCCACAGGTGCCAACAAGATCGAGCGCGGTGACGGACGCGATGTCGTCCTGTACGGATTCGGCCGCATCGGCCGCCTCGTCGCCCGACTGCTGATCGAGAAGGCCGGCTCCGGCAACGGACTGCGCCTGCGCGCCATCGTCGTCCGCCGGGGCGGCGACCAGGACATCGTCAAGCGCGCCTCGCTGCTGCGCCGCGACTCGATCCACGGCCAGTTCCAGGGCACGATCACCGTCGACGAGGCGAAGAACACCATCGTTGCCAACGGCAACGAGATCAAGGTGATCTACGCCAACGATCCGTCCGAGGTCGACTACACGGCGTACGGCATCAAGGACGCCATCCTCATCGACAACACCGGCAAGTGGCGCGACCGCGACGGCCTGTCGAAGCACCTGCGCCCCGGCATCGACAAGGTCGTCCTGACCGCGCCGGGCAAGGGCGACGTCCCCAACATCGTGCACGGTGTCAACCACGACACGATCAAGCCGGACGAGCAGATCCTGTCCTGCGCGTCCTGCACCACCAACGCGATCGTGCCGCCGCTCAAGGCGATGGCGGACGAGTACGGCGTCCTGCGTGGCCACGTGGAGACCGTCCACTCGTTCACCAACGACCAGAACCTGCTGGACAACTACCACAAGGCCGATCGCCGCGGCCGTTCCGCGCCGCTGAACATGGTCATCACAGAGACCGGTGCCGCGTCCGCCGTCGCCAAGGCGCTGCCCGAGCTCAAGGCGCCGATCACCGGCAGCTCGATCCGGGTCCCGGTGCCGGACGTCTCGATCGCGATCCTCAGCCTGCGGCTGGGTCGCGAGACGAACCGTGAGGAGGTCCTCGACTACCTCCGCAACGTGTCGCTGACCTCGCCGCTCAAGCGCCAGATCGACTTCACCACCGCGCCCGACGCGGTGTCGAGCGACTTCATGGGTTCGCGCCACGCCTCGATCGTCGACGCCGGCGCCACCAAGGTCGACGGCGACAACGCGATCCTCTACCTCTGGTACGACAACGAGTTCGGCTACTCGTGCCAGGTCATCCGGGTCGTGCAGCACGTCTCCGGCGTGGAGTACCCGACCTACCCGGCACCGGCGGTCTGATCCGGCCGGAGCCACTGTCCCGGCCATCCCTGTCCGGACACGCCGCGAAGGGCGCCTGATGAGCAACTGCTCGTCAGGCGCCCTTCGCGCTGCTCGCACCATTCGCGCTTCTCGCCCTGCCGCCGTGCGCCGGTCAGTCGAGGGAGGCGGCGAACATGCCGGGCTCGTAGGAACCGCCCTTCAGGTGCACGATCACGGCGAGCCGGTTGGCCGCGTTGATCAGGGCGACCAGGGCGACCAATGAGGCGACCTGGTCGTCGTCGTAGTGCTTGCGCACCGCGGCCCAGGCCTCGTCGGACACGCCTTCGTGGGCATCCGCGAGCCGGGTGCCCTCCTCGGCGAGCGCCAGTGCGGCCCGTTCGGCCTCGGTGAACACGGTGGACTCGCGCCACGCCGCGACCAGGTTGAGCCGGAGCGCGGTTTCACCGGCGGCCGCGGCCTCCTTGGTGTGCATGTCGATGCACCAACCGCAGCCGTTGATCTGGCTTGCCCGCAGCGACACCAGCTCCTGGGTGGAATGCGGGAGCGACGACTGCTGGATCACCAGGCCGGCGTTGGCGAACCGCTTGGCGAATTTGGCGGCGGTCTCGTTCTCGAACAGGTTGAATCGGGCGTCCATGGCTTCGTCCTCACTCGTGGTGTTCCACTCGACGGACACCAGACGCCGACGCCCCGCTCGTTGTGACAGTTCCTGTTGTGTGACCTGCGCCACTGCCCGTCGGTGTCACAGAACGGCGCGGAGCGGCGTCTTGTGCGCGTGGCACCGTCGAGAGCGAACAGGCAGGAGCAGCCGGTGAAGAGCGAGCACAGCGAGCGCACAGCGGACACGGCCGGGCAGGTCGTGGACGGCGTACGCGCGGACCCCGCCACCGAGGCGTTCGTCGCCCATCGCGGCCTGCTGTTCACCGTCGCGTACGAGATGCTCGGCTCGGCCGCCGACGCGGAGGACGCGTTGCAGGAGACCTGGCTGCGGTGGGCGGGGGTCGATCTCGGCACGGTGCAGAACCAGCGCGCGTTCCTGGTCAGGATCACCACGCGCCAGGCGCTGAGCCGACTGCGTACGCTCGGCCGCCGCAAGGAGTCCTACGTCGGCTCCTGGCTGCCCGAACCGCTGCTCACCGCGCCCGACGTGGCCGAGGACATCGAGTTGGCGGACAGCGTCTCGACGGCGATGCTGCTGGTGCTGGAGACCCTCGCACCGACCGAGCGGGCGGTGTTCGTGCTGCGCGAGGTGTTCGACGTCGAGTACGACGAGATCGCCGAGGCCGTCGACAAGAGCCCGGCCGCGGTCCGCCAGATCGCGCACCGGGCACGGACCCACGTCGCCGCGCGCCGACCGCGCGAGGTCGTCTCCCCGGCCGAGACCCGGGACGCGCTCGATGCGTTCCGGCGGGCCACCGAGACGGGCGATCTGCAGGGCCTGCTCGACATCCTCGCGCCGGACGTGGTCCTCATGGGTGACGGCGGCGGAATCAAGCAGGCCGTCCTGCACCCGGTCGTGGGGGTCGACAAGGTGGCCCGCCTGCTGGCCACCGGGCTGGGCCGGGTCACCGAGGTCTCGCTGCTGCCGGCAGAGATCAACGCCTACCCGGCGCTGATCGTCCGGCTCGACGGCGTGCTCGACACCGTCATCACGCTGTGCATAGCCGGCGGTCTCGTCTCCGCGGTCTACGCCGTGCGCAATCCCGAGAAGCTGTCGCACATGGGGCAGGAGACCGCCCTGCGCCGCTGAGCGCGGGGGCAGCGGCAGACAAACCCCCGGCCACGCCCGCACCCTCTGCTGTTCCCGAAGCTCGGACGGCCGGGAGCGCCCCGCCGTCCGTGCCTCGGATCAGGAACGGATGGCCGCCACCCGTCGGTTCATGTGCGCCTCGTGATCGGCCTTCGTCGCGGGTGCGCCGACGATGCCGGGGCGGGTCTGCCAGGGCAGTGGGCCCGTCCGCGGCCGGTACTCCACACCGATGGCGTCGAGCCGGGGCAGGTGCGCGTCGTACAGGCGGGTGCTGAACTCGTCGAAGTCGCGCTGGTCCGGACCGCACCACAGCGCCTCGGCCACCGCACACAGGCGCGGGAACGCGTAATAGTCCACCATGCGCGGCGTGTCCATGTGCTCGGACCACAGATTGGCCTGTCCGCCGAGCACCCGTGCGGCCTGTTCGTCGCTCAGGCCGTCCGGGACCGGGTCGAAGGCGTAGGCGTCCGCCAGTGTGACGGGGACGGAGACCGGAATCGGCTCGTCGGGGTGTTCCGACTGACGGTAGTCGAGATAGACTTGGTCGTCCGGGCAGGACACGACGTCGAATCCCCGGCGTGCGGCGGTGACGGCACCGGTCATCCCGCGCCAGGAGGCCACGGCGACACCCGGCGGGAGCTCTCCTTCCAGGATCTCGTCCCAGCCGAAGACACGTCGGCCCCTTTCGGCGACATGGGCGGCGATCCGGGTGATGAACCACGACTGCAGGGCGTTCTCGTCCGCCAGTCCGCGCTCGGCGATGAGTTCCTGGGTGCGCGGATCACCCTTCCACTGGTCCTTGGGGCACTCGTCACCCCCCATACCGATGAAGGCGCTGGGGAAGAGGGCCATGATCTCGTCGAAGACGTGCCGGAAGAAGTCGATGGTCGACTCCTCCGCGTTCAGGGTGTGGGGGCTGACGCCCCATCGGGTCATGACCTCCAGCTGCTCGTGTGTCACACCGAGTTCGGGGTAGGCCGCGATGGCCGCCTGGGAGTGTCCGGGAACGTCGATCTCCGGCACCACCGTGACGCCGCGCTCCGCCGCGTGGGCGACGATCTCGCGAATGTCGTCCTGGGTGTAGTAGCCGCCGTGCGGTCTGTCCTCGGTCAGATCGTCGATGGTGGAACCCAGCTGGGACGACCTGCGCCATCCGCCGGTCTCCGTGAGCCGTGGGAAACGCCGGATCTCCACCCGCCAGCCCTGGTCGTCGGTGAGGTGGAGGTGGAGGGTGTTGAGCCGGTGCATCGCCATCAGGTCGATGAAGCGCAGCACCTCCCGCTTGGGCAGGAAGTGCCTGGCCACGTCCAGCATGGCGCCGCGCCAGCCGAAGCGCGGCGCGTCCTCCACCACCGCCCCCGGCACCGCCCAACGCTCGTCGCTGATCCGGGAATTGCGGTAGATCCGTGGCGGCAGCAGTTGCAGCAGTGCCTGGCAGCCGTAGAAGACCCCGCCGGTGTCCCCGCCTTCGATGCGTACCCCGGTCGGCCCGGACTCAAGGCGGTACGCCTCGGGCCCCAACTCCGGCCGCAGCGTCAGGACGATGGCTGATTCGGACTGCTCGTCGGTGACGGGCAGGGGCAGCCCCGTCGCGGGGCGCAGGGCCGATTGCAGCCAGGCGGCCGTGGTGGCCGGTGCGCCGGGTGCCGTGATCGTGGTCGCCGCGTCGAGCGGGAACTCGCCCGGGACGGACCGGGCCGCGACGGGGCGGGGCAGCAACCTGGGGTGGGACATCCTGCCGTTTCCTTACACCGGGCCCGCGCCCCCGAGGACACCCGCCCAACATATACAGAGTCTTTTGTTAAGAGGGGGAGGGAACAGGACAAGAGGTGTGCGACGGTGCGGACGGGACGTGCCGCGCCCGGGGCCGGGGTTCAGGACGACGGTTCGGGCAGCAACGTGTCGACGTCGTAGAGCTGGGCGTCCACATGGTCGAGGGCGAGCCGGACGGCGCCCAGCACCACGGCCTGGTCGGAGAGGGTGGAGACCGCGAGGGCCGGGGGTTCCAGGCACAGCGGGTCCAGGTGCCGCCGCAGCGGCTCCAGCAGTACGTCACCGGAGCGCGAGACCCCGCCGCCGATCACGACGAGCTCCGGGTCCAGGGCCAGGACCAGGGCGGCGATGCCTTCGGCCAGGTCGTGGGCGTACTGCTCCACGGCCCAGCGGGCGGCCGGTTCGCCGGTGCGGGCCTGGGCGAAGACGTACTCGGCCGCCTCCTGGGGCAGGACGTCCGCCGGCATCTTCGGATAGCCCGTCAGATGCGAGGTGGCCCGGTGCCAGCCCAGCAGGGGCAGGGCACCGATCTCACCGGCCGCTCCCCCGCGCCCCCGGTGCACCCGGCCGCCGATCAGCAGACCGGCACCGGTGCGTACTCCGGACAGCACGAAGGCCACGTCGTCGACGCCCTGGGCCTCGCCGATCCAGCCCTCCGTGAGCGCGGCGAGATTGCAGTCGTTCTCCACCAGGACCGGGCAGTCGAAGTCGGCGCCCAACTCGCCCGCGAGGTCCAGACCGTCCCATTCCGGCAGGCCGACGCAGCGTTTGACCCGGCCGTCATGGCTGACCACGCCCGTGGTGCCGACGCAGACGGCGGCGAGCTGGGCGGAGCGGACCCCCGCCGATTCCAGCGCCCCGCCGGCCGTCGTACGCACGGCGGCCAGGCGTACGGAACGCCCCGCGTCCGCGCTCACCCGCTCCGTTCGGGCCGCCACGACAGTGCCGTCCAGGTCGGCGACGGCCGCCCTGATGCTGTACGAGCCGATGTCGATCCCGAGCACGTAGCCGCCGGTCGAGTGGAAACTGAACAGCCTGGCGGGGCGGCCCATGTGGCCCGGCTGAGGCGGCAGTTCCTTCAGCCATCCCGAGCCGAGCAGCTCCTCCGTCAGGCTCTCCACGGTCGGGCGGGACAGACCTGTGCGTCTGGTGACCTCGGTGAGACTGAGGGGGCCCTGGCCGCGCAGGGCGCGAAGCGTCGTGACCAGATTGATGCGCCGCAGCCGTGAGGTGTCGCCTCCGGAAATTGTCACCGTCACTCCCTTGACAGGCTCTGTACATGAGAAATAAAAACAGCTTGCATTAGTAAGTCGCAAGTCCGAGGGGGTTTTTGTGGTCACTCTCGCCATCATCGGGGCGGGGCTGCGCGGTATGAGCTATGCGCGGCGTGCTCTGGAGACCGGCATGGCGCGTGTTGTGGCCGTGGCCGAACCCGATCCGGAACGCAGGCGCAGCATGGCCGCCGCACACGACGTACCGGACGAGAACGTCTTCGCCGACTGGCGGGATCTGCTCGACCGGGACCGGCTGGCCGACGCGGCGGTGATCTCGACGCAGGACAGCATGCACACGGAACCCGCGGTGCGGGCGGCCGATCTCGGCTACCACCTGCTCCTGGAGAAGCCGATGGCGCAGAGCGAGGAGGAGGCGGCCGCCATCTCCTCGGCCGCCGACCGCAACGACGTTCTGCTGGCCGTCTGCCATGTCATGCGCTACACGCCCTACACGATCAGGCTCAGGGAGCTGATCGCCGAGGGGCGGATCGGCGACGTGATGAACATCCAGCACCTGGAACAGGTCGGCTGGTGGCATCAGGCCCACTCGTTCGTACGCGGCAACTGGCGCAGCGAGGAGGGGTCCGGGCCGATGCTGATGACCAAGGCCTGCCACGACCTCGACTGGATCGCCCACGTCAAGGGGGCGCTGCCCGAGCGAGTGTCGTCCTTCGGGAATCTGGTGCACTTCCGGGCCGAGAACCGGCCCGAGGGTGCGGCGGACCGCTGCGTGGAGTGTCCGGTGGAGTCCACCTGCCCGTACTCCGCCAAGCGCATCTACCTCGATTGCCTGGGCGACGCGGACAAGGAGTTCTGGCCGCTGTCCGCGGTCACGGCCGACCACACGAAGGAAGGCGTGCTCGCGGCGCTGCGCGAGGGCCCGTACGGCCGGTGCGCGTACACCTGTGACAACGACGTGGTCGACACCCAGGTGGTGACCATGGAGTTCGCCGACGGCACCTCCGCCACCTGCACGGTCACCGCGTTCGCGGCGCTGGAGCACCGCAAGACCCGGATCTTCGGCACCCGGGGCTCCATCGACGGGGACGGAGTCGTCCTGCGCGTGCACGACTTCGTGACCGACGAGGTAACCGTCATCGACACCGGAGCCAACGGCGATCCCACGGCCGCCACCGGGCACGGCGGCGGTGACGCGGCCCTGTTCGACGCGTTCGTCGATGCCATCGACAAGAACAACCCCTCCCTGGTACTCACCGACGGTGCGGAGAGCCTGGCCACGCACCGCGTCGTCTGGGCGGCCGAGCAGGCCCGCCGCACCGGCACCGTCGTGTCCCTCCTGCCGCACTGATCCCCGGCCGCGGCACCACGCCCGCCGGATCCCGCGCTCACCGGTCACCCTCACGAAAGGCACACCCCTGTGCGTAAGTTGACAGTCATGCTCACCGTCGGAGCTCTCGCCCTGAGCGTAGGCGCCTGCGGCAAGAAGAACGGATCCGCCACCTCGGAGAAGGAGCTCGTCTACACCTCCTCCTGGGGGGCCGACGAGCCGCAGGGCAAGCTCATCAGGTCGATAGCCGACGACTTCACCGAGGCGACCGGCACCAAAGTCGACCTGAAGTTCGTGGGCCGCAAGGGCACCGACACCCTCCCCACCGAGATGAACGCGGGCCAGGGCCCCGACCTGTTCGACACCTCCACCGACAGCGTCGGCGCCTTCGTCACGCAGAACCTCGCCGCGCCGCTCGACGACGTCCTGGACATGAAGGTGCCCGGCGAGGGCAAGAAGGTGCGGGACGTGCTGCCGGAGTCGGTGGTGAACGCGTCGACCGACCAGGACCACGTCCGTTTCATGGCCCACACCGTGATCTCCACCGCGGTCTGGTACGACGCCTCCAAGCACGCGGGGCTCGCTCCCAAGACATGGGACGAGTTCATCGCCTATCTCGACAAGGCGAAGAAGGACGGCCGCACACCGCTGGGCCAGGACGGCACGGTCAACTTCTACAACGCGTACTGGTTCTACTCGGTCCTGGTCCGCTCCGAGGGGGCCGGCAGCCTCAACGCCCTGCGCAAGGACCCGGCCGCCTGGGACAAGCCGGCCGTCCTCGCGGCGGCCGAGAAGGTGGAGCAGCTGGCCGACGGCGGCTACTTCCAGAAGGACTTCATGGCCACCAAGTACCCTGCCGCGCAGGACGCCTGGGCCCAGGGCAAGTACGACCTGAACCTCAACGGCACCTGGCTGGCCGCCGAGACCAACGCGAAGCTGGCCGAGGGAACCGAGGTCGCCTCGTTCCAGCTGCCGGCCGGCGGCAAGAACTCCGTGGAGGTCGGCACGCTCGGCTGGGGCGTGAACGCCAAGGGACACAACATCGAGGCGGCCAAGGAGTTCCTCGCCTTCGCAATGCAGAAGAAGTACGCGGAGAAGATCTCCACCGCCGCGCACAACATCCCCGCGCGTCCGGACGTCCCCGCGCCCAGCTACCTGGCGGGTGTGCAGAAGGACGTCGCCGAGGCGAAGTCCACCCACCGCACCTACGACGACATGGTCACGGACAAGAACTGGTGGAACAACGTCTTCCTGCCCCTGGACGACCAGTTGCTCTCCGGCAAGATCGATGCCGCGGCCTTCGTGAAGACCGGCAAGAAGAAGGTCACCGACTACCTCGCCAGCAAGGGCTGAGCCCGTGGGGACAGCAACACTCACCCCGCCCGCGGCAGTGGCGGCACCCGCCGCGGGCAAGGGGGGCAAACGGGTGCGGCCGGCACGTGAGCGCGCCTTCTGGCCCTTCCTGCTCCCCGCACTGATCGCCTACTCCGCGCTCTTCGTCCTGCCGTCGCTGTTCGGCTTCTGGGTCAGTTTCAACAAATGGGCGGGGCCCGGTTCCGCCATGACGTGGAACGGTCTGGGCAACTACCTCGACCTGACGCGCAGCGAGGCCTTCCGCACCGCCTTCGTCAACACCTTCGTGCTGGCCTTCGGCGGCGGGGTCCTGGTCTTCGCCTTCACGTTCCTGTCCATGATGGTGCTGCGGCAGCTCAAGGGCCGGGCCTTCATCCGGTCCGTGATCTTCCTGCCGATGATCATTTCGGTGATCGCGGTCGGCGTGGCCATCGGCTTCCTGCTCAATCCCGACGGCGCGGTCAACACGGTCCTGGGCTGGGTCGGCATCGAGGGACGGCCGTGGCTGGGCCCGGACATGGTGTTCAAGTGCATCGTCGCCGGGCTGGTGTGGTCGAGCACCGGCTTCTACGTGGCGCTGATGATGTCGGCCGCCGACTCCATCCCGCCCTACCTCTACGAGGACGCCAAGCTGATGGGCGCCACGAAGTGGGAACAGTTCCGGCACATCACACTGCCGCTGACCTGGGACGTGTTCGCGGTGTCGGCCGTGCTGTGGGTGGTCAACAGCCTGAAGGTGTTCGAGATCGTGATCGCCTTCACCACGGCCGGCACACCGGCGAGTCCGCCGATCCAGGCCCGCACCGTGGCGGTGCAGCAGTACGCCTCGGTGGCCGGCAGCGGTGTGCCCGAGCTGGGTTCGGGTGCCGCCATGGGCGTCGTCATCCTGATCGTCACGACGATCCTCATCGTACTGACCCGGCGTGTCACCCGCCGCGAACGTGTGGAGCTTTCATGAGGCGCCTGCTCGGCGACATTCTGGTGCCGCGTGTGACGACCGTCGCGCTGTGGGCCTGGGTCGTCTTCAACCTCGCGCTGGTCGCCTGGGTCGGCCTCCAGTCGCTCAAGGACTCCGGGCAGGTCTGGCTCTCGCCGTTCGCGCTGCCGGACACCATCGAGTGGGGCAACTACTCCGCGGCGTGGAAGGCGGCCGGCTTCTCCGCCGCCGCGCTCAACAGCACCGTCCTGACGGTGGTCGGAGCCCTGCTGATCGTGGCGCTCTCGGCGCCCGCCGCGTATGTACTGGCCCGCTCCGACCGGCGCGCCGCCGGGCGGCTCACCGGGTACTTCGCGATGGGGCTGAGCATCCCGGTCCAGACGATCGTGATCCCCATCATCGTGATCAAGCTTTCCGTGTCCACGTTCATGATCGACTGGGTGACCGGCTGGTGGGACAACCGGATCACACTCCTGGTCTTCCAAGTGGTGCTGTCGCTCCCGTTCGCCGTGTTCGTGCTGACCGGCTACATGCGCTCACTGCCCCACGAGATCGAGGAGGCGGCCGAGCTGGACGGTGCGGGTCCGCTGCGCGCCTTCGTCCAGGTCGTGCTGCCGGTGGCCAAGCCGGGTGTGATGACGGTGCTCGTCCTCAACGTCATCGGCCTGTGGAACGAGACCCTGCTCGCCCTGTTGATCACCCCCACGCCTGAGGAGCGCACGCTGCCCGCGGCCCTTCTCGGCCTCTACAGCTCCATGCAGTACAGCTCCGACTGGGGCGCCCTGTTCGCCGGAATCGTGATCCTGGTCTACCCCATGATCGTGCTGTACCTCTGGCTGGGCCGTCGCATCGTCGAAGGCATGACTGCAGGGATCGGTAAGTAACGCGCAACAGAGACCGGCAATCCAATCGGAAGGACCGAGACTTGCGTACCTCACGTATCCCGAGTACCCCACCCGCCCGGCGAAGGCGGATCGCAGGGGCGCTCCTGGCGGCTCTCGCTCTCCCCCTCTCCGCGGTGGCGGCGGTGCCCGCGCAGGCGGCACCCGCGAAGCAGCCCCATCCGCACGCGGCCGGCACCACGTACTACGTCGACGCCGAATCCGGCAACGACAGCGCATCGGGCCGGAACGCTGCGGCTGCCTGGAAGTCCCTTGCCAGGGCGAGCCAGTTGACGCTGGGCCCCGGCGACCAGCTGCTGTTCAAGGCAGGCCAGCGGTGGAAGGGACGGCTGGATGTGCGGGGGGCGGGGGCGGTCGGCAGTCCCGCGCTCGTCGGCTCGTACGGCACGGGTGCCAAGCCGCTGATCGAGGGCGGCGGCACGAGCGACGTCGCGGTCAAGCTCAACAACGTCCACGACTTCACGCTCGACGGGCTGGAGGTGACCAACTGGAGCGACAGCACCACGCCCCGCTCCGGTGTGAACCTGTTCGGCAAGGACGCGGGCAAGCTGTCCAACGTCACCCTGCGCAATCTGAACATCCATGACGTGGACGGGCCCGGTGGCAGCACGGTCAGCTCGGCGGGGCTGCTGGTCTCCATCCGCGGCAACACGACGCCCACGTTCTTCGACAACCTGGTGGTGGAGAAGAACGAGGTCAGCAGGATCCGTTCGTACGGGATCATCACCTGGTCCACCTGGTCCCGGCGTAACGGCATGACGAGCCTGTACCCGGTGGAGACCGGCATCCCCGACAGCGAGGTCGTCACCTGGACGCCCAGCACCGACGTCAAGATCCGTGACAACTACGTCCATGACGTGACGGCCGGCGGCATCACCCCCATGCACACCAAGGGCGCCGTCATCGAGGGCAACCGCGTCCACAAGGCCGCCACCGGCCGGCTCAACACCAAGGGCGGGAACGTCGGCATCTGGTGGCAGGGCAACGACGACCTGCTCGTGCAGCGCAACGAAGTGTCGGGCTCCGGCTTCAACGGGCCGGGCACCGACGGTCACGGCTTCGACGCGGACGCCGACAACAACCACAGCATCGTCCAGTACAACTACAGCCACGACAACGACGGCGGGTTCTTCATCACCGTCTCCTTCAAGGGAGCGCCGACCAAGGACACCGTGGTCCGGTACAACCTGAGCAAGGACGACGGCTTCGAGGTCTTCAGCCTCTCCACCGAGACGTCGGGCACCGCGATCTACAACAACACGATCTACGCGAGCGGCCGGGTCGTCACCGTGCACCCGCCGTACACCGGGGCCGGCGACTATCCGCTCGGCAAGATCGTGCACATCTACAACAACGCCGGCGGCATCGACATCCGCAACAACATCTTCTACAACCGGACCACGGCCGGCTACGACACCGCCAACAACACGGTCTACGACTCCAACCTCTACTGGGGCACCGACACCCCCGTCGCCCCCTCCGGCGACATCAACGCCATCAAGGCGGACCCGAAGCTGGTCTCCATCGGCACCGACCCGGCGGGCTACAAGCTCCAGGCCGACTCCCCTGCCAGGGGACGCGGCGGGACGGTGACGCAGGACATCAAGGACTACTTCGGCAACGCGGTCCCGGCCACCGCTCCCGACCGGGGCTTCCACCAGTTCACCGGGGCCCCGCTGCAGCCGGTCGTCACCACCTCGTACGCCACGCTCGGCAACAGCCACGCCTACCGGATGGTCGACGGCAACACCGCGACCGCGTGGAGCAGCGTGTCCTCCGGGGTCACCTTCCCCGGCACCATCGACGTGGACTTCCGCCGGCCCACCAGCGTCGGCACCGTCACCCTGCACACCGCCTTCGCCACCGGCCAGGGCATCAAGCAGCTCGACGTGCAGACCTGGAACGGCTCGGCCTGGGTGACCCAGGTCGCCGGGCAGCAACTGGCCTGGTCGGGCAACACGTCGACCGTCGAGCAGCGCACGATCACCCTGCCGCAGCGGATGACGACCGAGCGCCTGCGCCTGACGGTCCGTGACGCCAACCTCCAGTGGGGCAACTTCGCACTCTACGAGATCCAGGCCGCCTGACCGGTGGGGTGGCCGGTACGGCACCTGACGGCGTCGCGGGTCGCCCCACCTCGCACCACGTACGGCAAGAACGCCGACGGCCTCTCGGGGCACGCGGAAGCGTGGCACTCCGGGAGGCCGTCGGGGCGTTTCGGTCCGGGAGGCCGGGGCCTCTCACGCGGTGTGTTCGACGACTCCGCCGACCACGACGGTCTCCGCGACGGTGCCGGGGATGTCCTCGGGTGCGGCGCGCAGGATGTCACGGGACAGGACCACGAAGTCGGCCGCCTTGCCGACGGTCAGCGAACCCCGCTCGTTCTCAAGGAAGTTGGCGTATGCCGAGCCCATCGTGTAGCCGTGGACCGCGGTCTCCACACTGATCGTCTCCTGCGGCATCCAGGGCTCGCCACCGCCGAGCGGACGCCGGGTGACCGCGGTGTGGATGCCGATCATCGGGTCCATCTCCGCCACGTTCCAGTCGCTGGAGAGCGCGAGAACGGCCCCGGCCGTGTGCAGGCTGCGCATCGGCCATGCCTTGTGCCAGCGCTCCTCCCCGACGTTCTGTGCCCAGTCCTTGCCGGGGCCGGCGACCTCCGGGGCGCAGTGGCGGGGCTGCATGCACGCGACCACGCCCAGGGCGGCGAATCGCGGGGTGTCCTCGGGGTCCAGGCACTCGACGTGGACGACCTGGTGGCGGGCGTCCCGCTCCCCGTTGACGGTGCGGGCCCGCTCGACGGCGTCCAGTACGGTTCGGATGCCCCGGTCGCCGGTCGCGTGGACGAAGCACTGGAAGCCGCGGGCGTCCAGCTTCGTCAGCAGCTCGGCGAACTCCTCGGGCGGGTAGAAGGTGTCGCCCCGGTGGTGGCGGCAGCCCGCGTAGGGTTCCAGCAGGGCCGCGGTCCGCGGCTCCACCACGTCGTCGATGTAGAGCTTGAGCGGTCCGACCCGGATCCGGTCGTCGTCGTAGCGGTGGGCGGCGGTGGCGAAGTCGTCGAGATCGGCGTCGGTGGTGCCGCGCGGGTGGAAGAGGGCGGCGACGATCCGGGACTTGAGCCGCCCCTCGGTGCGTGCGCGGTCGAAGAGCGGGAGGTCGTCGAGCGAGTTCTGGGGCTCGACCACCGTGGTGATGCCGAAGCGGATGGCGTCGTCCAGGGACTTGGCGAGCCGCCCGTACTGCCGGTCGGGCGAGGCCCACGGAAGACCCAGCTGCTTCAGGGCGCGGTGGCCGTCGCGGGACAGGCCCTTGACCGCGAAGTCCTTGATGAAGCCGGTGGGTTCACCCGTGGCCGGGTCGGTCACGGCTTCGCCGAACGGCAGGTGGGTGTGGTCACGGTCGATGCCGAGGCGGCGCAGGCCCGCGGTGTTGACCCAGGCGGTATGCACGTCGTAGCTGAGTACGAAGGCCGGTACGTCGCCGGTGACCGGGTCGAGGTCGGCGGCGGTGGGCATCCGGCCGTCCGGGATGGCCGAGTAGTCGAATGCTTCCGCCTCGATCCACCCGGCGTCGGGGTTGGCGGTGTGCCAGGCGCGGATGCGGGCGTGGACCTCGTCGAGGGTCGCGGCGCCGGCGAGCTGGACGCAGGCGTCGTCCGAGCCGAGCCGGACATGGTTGTGGGCGTCGACGAACCCTGGGAGCACGAGCTTGCCCTCGGCGTCGATCACCTGGGTGCCGGGCCCCGTCCACCCGTTCGCTTCCTCGTCGGAACCGAGCCAGGCGATACGGCCGTCGACCACCGCCATGGCCTGTGCCTCGGGGAGCTCCGGGTCGACGGTGTGGATGCGTGCGTTGCGCAGGACGAGGTGGGCGGGGCGGGTGGGGCTGGCCATGCGGGGTGACTCCTTGTGGTGCTGTGGTGCGGTCGGTCGGTGGTTCGGCGGGGTGTGGCCGCCGGTCAGGAAGGTTCGGTGTGCGGTGCGACGGTCCGGCGGGCGAGTGCCCAGTAGACGAGGGCCGAAACGACGGAGCCGAGCAGGGTGAGGTCGGCGCCGCCCAGCGGTGCGACCAGCGGGCCGGTCCACAGCTCGGAGTCGCAGGTCAGCGCGGCGAAGACCATGCCGGCGAGCAGCGCGGTCATGCCGGCGGGGTGGTAGCCGGAGCGGTACCAGTAGGCGCCGTCCGGTCCGGCGTGCAGGGCCGGTGCGTCGTAGTGGCAGCGGCGCATCACCATGTCCGCGAGGAACACACCGCCCCAGGGCGCGAACACGATGATGAGCAGTGAGAGGAAGGACAGCAGCGAACTGGTGAAGTCGGTGAGGAAGAGCGCGCAGAGGGAGCCCGCGGCGGTGACGGCCGCGCTGATGATGATGGCCCTGGAGCGGCTCCAGGGCACGCCGAGCACCTGGAGGTTCAGGCTCGACGAGTAGAGCGTGACGATGGAGTTGGTGACCGAGCCGCCGAGCACGAGTGCGAGGAAGAGCGGCTGGAACCATCCCGGCAGCAGCTTCTCGGCGCCCGCCACGGCGTCGGTCATGTCCGTCTGCGTGGCGGCGGCCACCCCGGCCACGCCCAGGGCGACCGAGGAGACGAAGCCGCCGAGGGCTCCGTACCAGGTGAGCGAGCGCAGCGAGGTCGTCCTCGGCAGGTAGCGCGTGTAGTCGGCGGGCATCGGGACGTACGAGAACGGCCCGGCCAGCATCACGACGAAGGCGAGACTCCACCCGGAGGCGCCGGGGTGGACCGCCGCACCGCCGGTGTCGGCGCCCGGCAGCAGGAACACGAGGAGGGCGGCGAACCCGACGGCGAGTACGTACGCGATCCAGCGCTCGGCGAGCTGGACGGTGGCATGGCCCCAGAGGGCGACGAGGAACGTCAGCGCGAGGGTGATCAGCAGGGCGAGGGCCCGTCCGGCGTGGCCGGAGACCCATCCCAGATCGGCGAAGAACGCTTCGAGGGCGAGCGTGCCGACGACCGTGTTGAGGATGGTGTAGCCGATGCTGACCACCCAGTTGAGCATTCCGGCGGGCCAGTTGCCACGCACGCCGAAGGAGGCCCGGGAGATCACCAGGGTGGCGGTGCCGGTGCGTACGCCGCTCAGCCCGGCTGCGCTGATGGCGAAGAACGCCAGTCCGCCGATGACGACGACGCCGGTCGCCTGCCAGAAGGAGAGCCCGAAGGCGACGGCCAGGGCGCCGTTGATGACGTAGGTGAAGGTGAGGTTGGATCCGAACCAGAGCCAGAACAGATCCCTCGCGCCGCCGTGGCGCTCCTCGTCGGGAATCGGGTCGATGCCGTGCGTCTCGACCTGGAAGGCCTGGTCGGTAGCCATGGTCCCACCGGGCGCTCTCGCGGTCGTCTCCTGCTGCGTCATGCGGCCTGCCCCTCATCCGTGCGTGCTCCGGGAATCCCGGAACAGTACTTTGAATGCCGTTCTAAAAGTTAGAACGGCATTCAAGATGTGTCCGCGGGGGCCCGTCAAGACCTCCGCCGAAATCGGCGGGCCCGGAGGTGTCCCGTAAGGTCGTCACTGGGTCCACGGAAAAGGGAGGGGTGGCGTGGCGGCGACGCGACGGCGGGACGGGCATCTGGCCCGGGAACGCATGCTGGAGGAGGCGATGACGGCCATCGCCGAGGACGGCCTGGCCGGACTCACCATGTCGGCACTCGCCAAGCGCCTCGGCACCAGCGGCGGCCACATCCTCTACTACTTCGGCAGCAAGGACCGGCTCCTCCTGGAGGTGCTGGGCTGGAGCGAGAGCGCACTCACCGAGGAGCGTCGGACACTGCTGGCCGGCCGGGCCGGCGCCGAACGCAAGCTCGGCCAGTTCATCGAGCTGTACCTCCCTCTCGGGCCGCGCGATCCGCGCTGGACGCTGTGGATCGAACTGTGGGCGCGTACCGCGTCGAACGAGCCGCTGCGACAGGCCCAGGCCGAGATCGACCGCGGCTGGCAGGAGGACCTCGAATCGCTTCTCGCCAAGGGCGTGCGGCAGGGCCGCTTCGCCGAGGACCTCGACACGGCGACCCGCGCTTCCGAACTCCTGGCCCTGCTCGACGGGTTGAGCACCCGTGTGGTCCTCGGCCAGCGCGGCGGGGACCGGGCGAGCGCGCTGCACATGGCGCTTTCGGCGACCGAGCGGCTGGTGGAGCGGGGTTAGGCTCTCCCGCTCGCGTCACGCCGGGGCATCCGGACCCGGCGGCAGCTCGCTACGGTTGGTTCGCAACACGGCGTGGAGGGGACCACATTGACGCGGGTTGCGATTGTCGGTGGCGGGATCGGCGGCCTGGCCGCCGCGTTGTTCTTGGGGCGGCGGGGCCATCGGGTGGCCCTGTTCGAACGGGACGGTCACCGTCCGGGACCGGATGCCGACCGGGAATTCTTCGACTGGCACCGCCCCGGTGTGCCGCAGGCGGTCCAGCCGCACGGACTCCTGGCCCCGGTCCGGACCGTGCTTCGCGCCGAGGTTCCGGATGTGTACCGCGCGATGCTGCACATGGGCGCCCGGGAACGCAACGAATTCGAGTGGTTCGACGACCGCGGTCCCACCCGCCCCGGCGACGAGGACCTGGTGACGATCCAGACCCGGCGCATCGTACTGGAGGCCGCCCTGCACGATGCGGTGCACCGCGAGCCGGGCGTCGAGGTACGGCTCGGGGAGCCCGTCGAGGGGCTCCTCGTCGACCGGCGCGGTGACGTCCCGCGGGTCACGGGGGTACAGTCCGCCTCCGGGACGCACGATGCGGATCTGGTGCTCGATGCCGGGGGCCGCCGCTCGCCGGTGCCCCGCTGGCTGTCCGGGGCGGGCTGCCGGGACGCCGTCGTGGAGAACCACCGCGTCCAGATCGCGTACTTCTGCCGTTGGTACCGGCTGCGCCCCGACGGGCCGCGTGATGCCGGACGTGTCAAGGCGGGTTCGACCTCGGCGTTCGCGGTCGGCGGGGTATTCCCGTCGGACAACGGCATCTTCGCGGCCTCCTTGACGGTGTCCACCGCCGATCCGACTCGCGCGGCACTGCGGGACCCTGCGGTGTTCGAGCGGGTCGCCCGGACGTTTCCCGCCATCGCGGCCTGGCTGGCGCTGGAGCCCGAGCCGGTCTCCGGAGTGCTCGCGATGGGGGGCCTGCACAATCGCTGGACCACACCGGCCGACGCCGACGGGCCCGTGGTCACCGGCCTCGTCGGCGTCGGGGACTCGGTCGCGTACACCAATCCCACGATGGGACAGGGAGTGGCCATGGCCCTGGAGGCGGCGCAGTGGGTGGCCCGGAAAGCCGGTGCCGCCTCGAATCCGGCGGCGTTCACCGGCGCATACCACCGATGGCTGTCGCAGACCCTGCGCCTGCGATTCGACGCCCAGGTCGCCGCGGACCGGGCCAACGCGGCTCAACTCGGTGATCCCGCACGGGTGTCCACCGATCCACCCACCGCCGCCGCCCGCGAGCGGGCCGCCCTCGCCGCCTGCGCGTTCGACGACCCACTGGTCATGCGCGCACGCGCGAAGGTCCGCCACCTCCAGCTCACCGCCGATCAGGCGTACGGCACCGAAGAGGTACGCGCCCGGCTGGCCCACTGGCTCGGCCAACACCCGGACTTCGCACCCCGGTTCGACGGCCCCGACCGGGCGGAATGGGAGTCGGCCATAGGCCGGACGGAGAACGCCGCGGAACAGGCGGAGGACATCGACCGCGCCCTGCGCGCCGCCCGGCCCGGCCGCTGACGAGCAGCGGAAGCACCCGAGCGACCTTTCATACCATTTTCGCACTGTTGTAACCCGTACAGGTGGTGTATCACTGGGTGTGGCCATATGGTCGTTTCAGGGACGACGGCTGGAAGAAGGGCCCACGACCGACGACTGCGCCGGCCGGCGTGGGACCGGCCTCAGGCAGCCGAGGAGCCGATATGCACACACGCAAATTCAGGACAGCGCTCATGCTGTGCGCCGCCACGGCACTCGCGGCGGCGATTCCCGTTCCGGCATCCGCTTCCGCGTCAGCACGCGCCACCACGGAGTCCCGCTCATCGACACGCGTGGTGGCCGTCGACTGCTTCTCGAACCCACAGGTACGGCCCGGCGACTTCCTGCTCGCCTGCGGCGACGGCAACAACCGCCTCATCGACATCCACTGGTCCCACTGGGGATCGAATTCGGCCACGGGCAGGGCACTTGACGCGGTGAACGACTGCGATCCCTACTGCGCGGCCGGCAAGTTCCACACCTATCCCGTCATCATCCGGCTGGACCGACCGGAGTCCTGGAAGGCCCATCCCGAGCTGCGGCAGTTCACCCGCATGCAGCTCGTCTACACCGACGGCAGGCCGGCATACACCGAGCGGGTCATGACGCACGAGCTCTGGGACTGACCGCTCCCGGGCCCGGCCGCGACGGAACACCGGCCGCGAGGTGATGTGCGTGAACGCTCGCGAATGCACAGGGAACACCGGCGGCCGATGGCGGCCCGGGTACGTGGCCGCCGCAACGGTCTTCGCCATCGGGATGGCCGGCACCACCCTGCCCACCCCGTTGTACGGGCTCTACCAGGAACAGCAGGGATTCTCCGAGCTGATGGTGACGGTCGTCTTCGCCGTCTACGCCGTCGCCGTGATCACGGTGCTGCTGGTGGCGGGGAACTACTCCGACGAGAGCGGCCGCAGACCTGTGCTGTTGTGCGCACTGGGCCTGTCGGCGGCGAGCGCGGGGTGCTTCCTGGCGGAAGGGGGTCTGCCGCTGCTCTTCGCGGGGCGGCTGCTGTCCGGCTGCGCGGCCGGTCTGCTGAGCGGAGCGGCGACGGCGGCCGTGATCGAACTGGCGGGCCCCGGGCACAAGGCACGTGCGGGGTTCGCCGCCACCGCGGCGAACATGGGCGGTCTGGGCTGCGGGCCCCTGCTCTCCGGAATCCTCGCGCAGTACACGCCCTGGCCGCTGACGCTTCCGTTCTGGGTCCATCTGGGCCTGGTGACCCTGGCCTGCGGGATCACCTGGCTCCTGCCGGAGACCGTCGCCGAGCCGAAGCGCCGGCCGCGCCTGAGGCCACAGGGGCTGTCCGTCCCCTCCGAGGTGAAGGGGGTCTTCCTGCCCGCCTCGCTGGCGGCCTTCGCCGGCTTCGCGCTTCTGGGACTGTTCACGGCGGTCGCACCGAGCTTCGCCGAGCGGACGCTCGGTGTGCACAATCCGGCGGTCTCGGGCGCCGTGGTCTTCTCCGTGTTCCTCGCTTCGACGGTCGGACAGTCCCTGTCCCAGCGGATCGGCGCACGACTCGCACTCCCGGTCGGCTGCGGCATCCTCGTCGCCGGACTCCTGCTGGTGGCGTCCTCGCTGATCGCCGAATCCCTGCTCCTGCTCGTCCTGGGCGCCCTGTGCGGCGGCACCGGCCAGGGGCTGGCCTTCCGTGCCGCGCTCACCCTGATCAGCGGCGTGGCCCCGGCACGCAATCGCGGCGGCACCATTTCGGCGTTCTTCGTCGTCGCCTACGGCGGGATCTCGCTGCCGGTGGTCGGCGTCGGCGCCCTGGCGACCTGGCTCGGGCTGCGCCAGGCCGGGCTGATCTTCGCGGGCTGCGTGATGCTGCTGGCGGCGGGCGCCGGCACGTACGCGGCGCGCAGGCTGCCCCGGGTGCCGGATCTGCAACCGGGACCACCGCCCACGGCGTCCTCCCGGTCCTGAGTACGGGACAGCCCTTGCCCGGCCGGGCACTGCCCGTCGAGACGGTGGTGCTGCTGATCGCGGGCATGGCCGAGGCATTGCACGTCATCCACGGCGCGGGCATCGTCCACCGCGACCTCAAGCCGTCCAGCGTGCTGCTCGCCGCCGACGGCCCCCGCGTCATCGACTTCGGCATCGCCCACGCCGCCGACGCGACCTCGCTCACCAGCAGCGGCGTCACCATCGGCCCCCCTCGTTCATGGCGCCGGAGCAGGCTGCCGGGCGCAAGGTGACCCCGGCCACCGACGTCTTCGCGCTCGGTCAGGTGGCGGCGTACGCGTCGACGGGGGGCACCGGCGTTCGGCGAGGGTCCTCGCACGGTGTTCTCTACCGGATCGTCCACGAGGAGCCCGACCTCACCCACGTCCCGCCGCGACTGATGGAGCTGGTCAGCCGCTGCCTCGCCAAGGACCCGGCGGCCAGGCCGTCGATCGCCGAGGTCATCGCACTCTGCCAGTCCGCGAACGCGGAGACGGTGCTGCGCCGCCCCGAGTACTGGCTGCCCGCCCCGGTCTCCGCCGACATCACGGTACGCGCGGCGGCACCGGCCCCGGTCCAGACCCCGCCGCCTCCGGGCTACGGCCCGCCCGTGGCGCAGCAGCTCACTCAGCCGGCTCAGCCCTCTCCCGTCCCGCCGCAGCCGCAGCCCCCGTACCAGGTGCCCCATCCGGCCCAGGGCCAGGCGCACGCCAACGCCTACGCCCCGCCCCAGTTCCCGACGCAGGCGCAGACGTACCCCGGCACCCCCGGCGCCGCGGACCGCGCCGCAGGCGCCCCAGCGCCCCGGGGGCTCAGGCAAGCGGCGTGCGGTCACCGCCATCGCCGCCGCGCCGGTCCTCGGCGTCGTGGCCGGCGGCACGCTGTACTTCCTGCTCAAGAAAGACGATCAGAAGTCGCAGGCGAGCAGCTCCTCGGGCGACAGCCAGACGAGCGGCACGACCGGCAACCAGAAGCCGAGCGGGGACAAGGACACCGACTTCAAGCCGAGCACCAAGCCCCGGCCGGAGCCCGCCGATTACAAGGGCATCAATCTGCCGGCCGGCTACCACCTGACGCTCGGGGACAAGACGACGTCTGGCCCCAGAAGGGCGAGGACGGTGAGTACGAGCTCTCCTGCGACACCGGCGGGTACCTCGACTCCGAGACCACGGGCGGCACTCTCGTGCTGCTCGATCCGGGGCAGGTGGTCTCGCTCGATGTCTGCCTCGCGGATACCCGGTTCACCGAGACCATCGAGCTCAGCACGCTCTCCAAGGGCAGGTCAGGCAGATCTGCGTCACGACGGGTACCGGACACATGGGCCTCATGGCGGTCCAGGGGCTCCCGAGCGAGGATTCGCCCAGCGAGTACATGACGCTGGACCTCACCTTCTGGCGCAACGCCGCCGGGTCCGCCACCGGCAGCTGAGCCCTCCGCAGTACGGTACGTCGCCTCGGCCTCCGCAGGACGCGGAGGCCGGGACGACCCGCCCGGTACGCCCCGGACGTCTCCGGGGTCCTCCCGGTGGCAGGGCCGGCCGGATCCGGGCCAGCATTGACCCATGTCGCTCGATCAAGGAGACCTCATGCCTACAGCAGTACTCGGTGCGACCGGTGGTCAGGGGGGCGCGGTGGTCGCCGCCCTGCTGGAGGCGGGGCGTGCCGTACGGGCCGTCGTGCGTGATCCCGGGAGTGGGCGGGCCCGTGCGCTGGCGGCGGCCGGAGCGGAGGTCGTGCCGGGCGATCTGTTCGACGCGGCCTCGCTCGCCGAGGCGTTCCGGGGGGCGAAGGCCGCGTTCGCCGTCACCACCCCGTTCCAGGACGGCCTGGATGCCGAGGTCGCCCAGGGCGCGGCCATCGTGCGGGCGGCCAGGGACGCCGAGCTGCCCCATCTGGTGCTGGCCTCCGTCGCCAGTGCGGACCAGGACACCGGTGTCCCGCACTTCGAGACCAAGGCCAGGACCGAGGAACTGCTGGCCCACTCGGGGCTGCCGGCGACGGTGGTGGCGCCGACCTATTTCTATGACAACGCCCTGGGCTCCCGGGACGAGGTGGCCGCCGGTCTCCTCACCATGCCGATTCCCGGTGACACTCCCCTCCAGCAGGTTGCACGGCAGGATCTGGGACGGGTCGTGGCCGCGGTCGTCGCCGATCCGGACCGCTGGACCGGGCAGCGGATCGAGGTCGCCGGCGACGATCCCACGCCGGTCCGGATGGCCGAGGAGATCGGGCGGGCCGCGGGTGGCACGGTCGCGTTCCGCCAGTCGTCGCTGGAGGAACTGCGCACCGTGAACCCCGACATGTTTGCGATGTACAGCTTCTTTGCGAACGGCGGTTACCGGGTGGACATGGCGGCGCTGCGGACACAGTTCCCCGCCGTCCCCTGGACCTCCTACGCCACGTGGGCGGACGCCCAGGACTGGCCCGAGCCCCGGGGGTGACTCCGCGCACCGCGGACAGGTGGTTCTACCAGGTCGCAACGATCCGCTGTGGGCTGCGGGAGGTGGTGCCCAGGTGCCATTCGACGGTTTCCAGGGGCTGGGCCAGGCGCAGGCCGGGGAAGCGCGCTGCGAGCCGGTGCAGGGCGAGCCGGAGTTCCAGCCTGGCCAGCCAGGCGCCCAGGCAGTAGTGCGCGCCCGCTCCGAACGCCAGGGTGGGCGCCGCCAGGGGCGCGAACAGGTCGTCGAGCGGCCGGGGCGGGAACACCTCGGGGTCGCGGTTGGCCGCGCCGCAGTCGGCGAGGACCACCGCTCCCGCCGGGATAGTCACGCCGCCGACCTCCGTGTCGGTCGCGGCGTGGCGTGCGGTCCCCCGGTCGTCGCCGAGCGGAATCAGGTGCAGCAGGCGGTCCGCCAGTGTGCCGGCGGCCTTTTCGTCCGATCCGAGCCGGGGCCAGACCTCCGGTCGCTCACCGAGCAGATAGAGCAGTGAATTGCTGAGCATCGTCATCGTGCTGTCATGGCCGCCCACGATCAGCCCGCATACCAGGTGGACGAGTTGACTCTCCGGGATGCCGCCCTCCTCGTCGGCCGCCTGTACCAGCACGCTGGGCAGGTCGTCGCCCGGCTGCTTCCGCCGCCCGGCCAGCAGCCCGGCTCCGAAAGCTGCGAACTCCGCCAGCACGGAGGCCGTTTCCTCGTCGGGGTGGGAACCGTCCGAGAAGGCGTACTGGCTCCAGTGGCGCAGCGACTCCTGGGCTTCGCTGTCGAGGCCCATCACCCTGCTGATCACGGCGACCGGGAGCGGGAGGGTGAAGCCGGCCACCAGGTCCGCCGGGCGTGCGCTGTCCGCGAGTTCGTCCAGGCGCTGTTCGACGATCTCGGCGATCCAGGGACGCCAGCGGGCGACGGCCCTGGGCGTGAAGGCGCGCCGCATGGTGCGGCGCAGGCGCAGATGGTCCTCGCCGTCCTGGTTGAAGATCAGGTCGATGCTGCTCACCAGACCGGATTCACCCGACCGGGACGGGGAGTCCGGCGGGTGGAGCTCGGCGCGTCCGAACCGGGGGTCGGTCAGCACCATGCGCACGTCGGCGTATCGGCTCACCAGCCAGGCCGGGGTCCCATCGGGTAACTCGACGGGCCGGGGTGGGCCGGGTGGGTCGAAGTCCAGCCGGTGCAGCGGGGGCAGGGGCGGGCCGGGGCGGATGTGGGCGTCGGCGGGGCAGGACACGGGGCCTCCTGGCTTGCACGGGTGCGGCGAACTGCTGGGGGGCGGGGGTTGCGCCGGGCAGGGGGTCAGAGTTCGACGAGTACCTTGCCCCGGTTGGCCCCGCTGTCCCGGTAGAGGCTCCGGTAGGCGTCCGGGATGTTCTCGAAGCCGTGGTGGAGGGTGTGTCGGCAGCGCACCTTGCCCCGCCGGACCAGGCCGCCGAGCTCGTCGTGGAGCGCGCGCCAGTTCGGTTCGGTGAACCATTCCAGCGAGAAGATCCCCCGTACGTGTGCGCGCGGGAACATGATGTAGGGCAGCAGTCGCGGTCCCGTGACGTCGCGGCCCACCTGGGTGGCCCACTGCCAGCACACGGCCACCTGGCTGTCGATGTTGAGCATGGAGAACACGGCGTCGGTGACGGTCCCGCCCAGATTGTCGAAATACTTGTCGACGCCGTCCGGCGCGGCCCACAGCAGCGCGTCCCGTACCGCCTCGCTGTTGTCCCCGTGGCGGTAGACGACGACCGCGTCGAACCCCAGCTCGTCGAGGTAGTCCGCCTTCTCCGGCGTCGATGTGGTGCCCACCACCCTGGCCCCCGCGAGCTTGGCCAGCTGGCCGACCAGCGAGCCGACGGAACCGGAGGCGCCGCTGATCACGACGGTGTCCCCCGGGCGGATCGACATGAACTTGGTCAGGGTGCCCCAGGCGGTCATGCCGGGGCCGCCCATCACGCCGAGCGCGGTGGGCAGCGGCAGCACGTCGTCGTACCAGTCGGGGTCCAGGCGGCGGAAGGCCGGGAAAACCATCGGGAACGTGCCGGTCTGCCAGGGGGTGGCGGCGCCGTTGCTGACGAGATGGGTGCGCCAGCCGCCGAACCCCTGCACCAGGTCACCGGGGCGGTGGGCGGCGAGCGGACCCGATTCCAGCACTTCCATGATCGAGTCGGCGCCCATGTGCGCACCGAGCGGGGTGTCCAGCGCGATGCCCTGGAGGTAGGGGTCCACCGATACGTAGCGCGTCCTCAGGAGCATCTCGTCCGGGGCGAGTTCGGTGTCGATCTCCTCCTCGATCTCGCCGTAGATCCGCTCGACGTCGGGGATGCCCTCGATGTGCTCGCGCACCACCCATTTCCTGGCCCTCATCCCGCTACCTCTCTCCCGACGGGGGCCGGTCGGCCCTCCGTGAGGGGCCGCGGCACCGGCCGGGGCCCCACCTCGATGACCCGGTGGGTCGGTGACGGACCGCTTTCGTCGATGGACGCGGTGAACGCGCGGCCGTCGTCGCGGCAGATGAACTGCATGACGTGCCGGCCTGCCGCCGCCGCGCGGATCAGGCCGCCGGTGGTCGCCCATACGCCGGACTGGTAGAAGTTCCGCAGCCCCGGCAGGCCGGGGCCGTGCCGTTTCACGAGCTTCTCCAGCGTTTCGCCGCTCTCCACGAACGGCTGCCAGCCAAGGACCGTGCCGTCGTAGTTGCCCGTGTAGCGGACCTGGGTGAGCGGGCTGGACACGTCACGGACGGCGATCGCGTCGGCGATGCCGGGGTGCTGCCGTTCCAGGAACGCGACTAGTGTCTCGCGGGCCCGGCGCTTGGCCGTGTAGTAGCCGCGGCCGTGGCGCACCGGGAGCGTGTGCAGCTCCTGCCCGCCCCGGCGGCGGGTCACCTGTTCCGGGCCTTCGTCCAGTGCGCGCCAGGGGGCGATGTCGCAGAAGTAGGTGACGTACGCGACGCTCGTCCCGGGTGGGGAGAGCTCGGGGTAGTGCTGATTGCGGAACTGGACGTTGATGCTGGGGTGCCGGATGCCGGTCAGTGCGGCCGCTTCCGTCTCGTCGAGCAGGTAGGTGGTGCAGGGGTCGGCGTCGGGGAAGTCGCGGCGCAGGCCGAGGAACAGCGTGAAGTAGCCGGGGAACACCATGCCGGGTTCCCGGATGGTGCGGGTGTAGAGGCGCCGGTACTCCTCGTTGAGGTAGCGGCCCTTCAGCAGGTCCATCATGGTGGTGCGTCCGTCGCAGGCCGAGACGATGATGTCGGCGCGCAGTTCACGGCCGTCGCTGAGCCGCACCCCGACCGCTCGGTCGTCCTCGACCAGTACTTCCTCGACCTTGGCGTTGTAGGTCACTTCGCCGCCGAGCGCGCGGTAGCGCTGCTCGATCGACTCGGCCAGCCCGAGCGAGCCTCCTTCGGGGACGCCCGCGGAGAGGTTGGCGTGTGAGGCGAGCTGGAAGTGGAACGGCAGTACGGGGAACGCCGGATGCTTCTCGTACAGGATGAAGTTGAACGCCTCGCGCAGCAGGGGGTCCTTGAACCGCGCCGAGAAGTCGGTCATCAGCACGCCGATGGATTTGCGCACGACGTTGAAGTACGGGATGAACGAGGCCAGCATGCGCCAGCGTTCCGTCGTCGGCATCAGTCCTACCGGTCTGAGGAACGGGTAGACGGCCAGGCATTTGCGGAAGGCGCGCAGTTGCTTGCAGAAGTTCCTGATCAGGGCCGAGTCGGCGGGCGAGAGCTCGGTGAGGTGGGCCTGGAGCCGGTCGGGGTCGGAGTAGAAGTACACGGCCCGGCCGCAGCGGCCGCGCACGACGTTGAACACGTCGAAGTGCCGGATCTCCTTGCCCTGCAACGCGCCGAGCTCCAGCCAGATCTGGTGCATCTCGTTGCCGGGACCGCTGCCCAGGAGCCAGCTGACGCAGGGGTCCAGTCTGAAGTCGCCCCGGTCCCAGGCCGTGCAGCAGCCGCCGGGCAGTTCATGCATCTCCAGGACATGGGTCCGGTAGCCGTTCATCCGGGCGTAGCACCCGGTGGACAGCCCGCCCAGCCCTGCGCCGATGATGATCATCGACTCTCGTTCGGAACGCGGCATGAACCTGTTCTCCTCGGTGCTCATGTGCGGGTGTCACCACGCATGGACCAGTTGTCGAGCTGGGGCAGTCGGCCCAGCTTTCCCGGATGCCAGGGGTCGGTGCCTCGGCTCTCGGTTGCCGTGAACCCGCGTCCCAGCTCGTCGCAGAGGTACTGGACGACGAAGCGCCCGGTGGACGCGGCACGGATCAGTCCGCCCATGCCGACCCACTGACCGGCCATCGAGAATCCGCGCAGGCCCGGCAGGCGCATGCGGTCCTTGCCAACCAGCTTGGCCGCGATGTCGTCGGCCTCGGAGAACGCCTTCCAGGCCAGGATGGAACCGTCGTGGTTGCCGGTGTAGCGCCGGGTCGTCGCCGGGGAGGCGACATCGACCAGCTCGATGCGCTCGCCCGTGCCCGGCAGCCGGCGTTCCAGGAACCTCCTGACGAAGTCGGCCACTTGGCGCTTCTTCTCCCGGTATTCCTTGCGGTCGGCAGCGCGCAGTTCCTTCCAGTACGTGAAGTCGCTGAAGTAGGTGCAGTGGATGACCGATCTTCCGGGCGGCGCGAATCCGTCCGAGTAGTCGGAGCGCATCTGCACCACCACGCTGCTCTGCAGTGCGCCGGGCAGCTGCTCCGCGTCCTGCGGGTCGAGCAGGTAGGTGGTGCTGTGGGCCCGGTCGGGGCCCAGCTCGCCCCTGACTCCGACGAAGGCGGAGACCACCGCGGGGAACAGCGTGCCGGGGCGGTGCAGCAGTTCGTCGTAGAGCTTGTCGATCCGCGGTCCGGTGTACCGGCCCTGCAGGAGACCGTGGATCGTGGTGTGGCCGTCGCAGGCCGCGACGACGTGGTCGGCGTAGTACCGCCTGCCGTTGCGCAGCTCGATCCCGACGGCGCGCCCGTCCTCGACCAGGATCCGTTCGACGCGCGCCCGGTAGCTGATCTCGCCGCCGAGGCCGGTGTAGCGTTCCTCGATCGACCGGGCCAGACCGAGCGAACCTCCTTGCGGGAAACCGGCGTTGTCGTGGTGGGCGCCGGCCATGTTGAACAGGTACGGCAGGAGCGGAAAGCCCTCCGGATCCTGGAAGAAGATGTTGCGGAACGCCCTGCGGAGCAAGGGGTCCTGGAACCGGTCGGCGAATTCGTGCATCGGCGTGGCCGCGGTGCGCCAGAACAGGCGGAACGCGGGCAGCACGGTGCGCAGCAGCGCCGCTCTCTCCCTTACGGTGCGCAGGGCGGGGGCGGTCAGGAACGGGTACAGCTCGATGTCGGTGAACCGGCGCAGATCACGGCAGAAGGAACGGATCAGCCGGGCGTCGGCGGGCGAGATTCCCAGCAGGTGGTGTTCCAGCCGGTCCGGGTCGTTGTAGAAGGTCACCGAGCGCCCGTTCTCGTCGACCACCCGGTTGAACATCTCGAAGTTGGTGATGGTCTTGCCGTCGAGCGCGCCCAGTTCGCGCCACACCTGGTTGGCTTCGTTGCCGGTGGCCGTGCCGATCAGCCATTCGATGCAGTAGTCGAAGATGTAGCCGTCGCGCGACCAGGCCGTGCAGCAGCCGCCGGGCAGCACATGCTTCTCGAAGATGCGCGAGCGCATCCCGTTCATCTGCGCGTAGCACCCGGTGGACATTCCCGCGACGCCGGCGCCGATCACGATGACCCGGGGGCTGCTGTCCTTCTCCCGGCCGGGAACACTCCAGTCGTCCTCCGTCTCATCGGCCATCGGCGCCGCCCTCCTGGAGGATGCCGCGCACCAGCTCGGCGTTGCGGGCCGCGTGCTTGGGGTCGAGCATGTCGGCGTGGATCCCGGAGCCGCGCAGCAGGGCGGTGGCCGTGGTCGAGCTGCCGTGCCAGGTGCCGGACTCGCCGGCGGCGTAGAGTGCCGTCTTCTCCTGGTCGGTGATCACACTGACGGTCGCGGACACCGTGCCGAGGTTCGGTGTGCGCCCGCAGAAGGCCAGGTACTCCGCGGCGTGGTCGAGGGTCTCGCGGGCCACCGCGTCCGATCCGGTGTGCTTGCGCAGGTGCTCGGCCAGTTCCGCCTCGAAGAACTCGATGTGCTCGGGGCCTGGTTCGTACGGTTCGACGATGCGGTGCGAGTCCAGCACGATCACATGGGCGACTTCGCGTCCCCGGCTCTCCAGTTCCCTGGCCACTTCGAAGGCGAGGTTGCCGCCGAGCGAGTAGCCGAGCAGCAGGCATCGGCCCTCGGGCCGGTGCGACTCGACGAGGTCGGCGTAGCGGGCCACCTTGTCGGCACCGGGGACGTAGTTGAAGGCGATCAGCCGGTACTCGGGCAGTGCGGTGGCGAACCCCCGGTAGACGAGTCCATGGCCGCCCGCCGGCGGGAAACAGAACACGGTCTGCTCCCGCTCGCTGTTGAAGCTGAGGCAGGGCAGGTCGTCGGCGATCGATCCGGTCGCCAGGCGTTCCAGCGTCGCGGCCATCCCGTGCAGGGTCGTGACCCGGTACAGCAGGCTGACGGGGATGCCAACGCCGAATTCCTTGCGCAGCCGGTGGATCAGCTCGATCAGTTTGATGGAGCTGCCGCCGGCCTCGAAGAACTCCTGTGTCAGGCCTGCCCTCTCCAGTCCGAGCAGTTCCTCCCAGTGCCGGGCCATGCTCAGCTCGAAGGGTGTGCGCGGCGTCTCCTCGGGTTCGTCGTCCGCGTCGAACCGGGGCGTCGGCAGGGTGGTGGGGTCGACCTTGCCGTTGGCGGTCAGCGGCAGTTGCGGCAGTACGACGAAGTGTGCCGGAACCATGTACGCGGGCAGCCGCTCCCCGAGGTACCGGCGCAGCGCGCGCCGGTCCGGTGCGGCCCCTCGGGCCGGGACGCAGTAGGCGACGAGCACGTCCTCGCCGCGGGCGTCGGGGCGCACCGTGACGACCGTCCGGGCCAGCTCGGGCCGCTGGGCGAGGTGTGCCTCGATCTCGCCGATCTCGATCCGGTGGCCCCGGAGCTTGACCTGGTCGTCGACCCGGCCGAGCAGATGGACCCGGCCGTCCGCGTCCCAGCGTGCCGCGTCGCCGCTGCGGTAGAGGCGTACGGGGGCGGCGCCCGGCTCCCGGCTCAGGGTCCGGGTGACGAAGCGTCGGTCGGTCAGCTCGGGGTCGCCCGCGTAGCCGAGGGCGACGCCTTCACCGCCGATCCACAGCTCGCCGGGCACACCGGGCGGCACCGGTTCGCCGTGCCGGTCGAGCACATGGAGCGTGCTGTTGCCCAGGGGCCGTCCGATCGGCACCGTCCGGCCGGGTTCCAGGTCGTCGACGGGGCCTTCGAAGAAGGCGCTGTCGATGGTCGCCTCGGTGACCCCGTAGGAGTTGATCAGTCGGGTCTGCGGCCCGCACAGGTCGTGCAGCCGTCGGTACTCCCCGGCTTTCCACACGTCGGACCCGACGACCAGCAGCCGCATGAAGTCCAGGCTCAGGTCCCGGCGTTCGCAGTGGTCCATGAGTCCGCGTACGACGGCGGGCACGAACTCCGCGCAGTCGACGCGCTCCCGGCGCATCGTGGTGTACAGGCGCTCGGTGTCGAAGAGCAGATCGCGGTCGACCAGCACCAGGCTGCCGCCGGAACACAGCGCCCGCACCACGTCGCCGGTGAAGACGTCGAACGACGGGGCGGCCATCTGAAGGTGTACCCGCACGTCGCGGTCCAGCCGGTATTCCTGGAGCCAGGCCGCGTAGGCCGAGGCGAGGTTGCGGTGGCTGACCCGCACGGCCTTGGGAAGGCCGGTCGAGCCGGAGGTGTGGATGACGTACGCGGCCGAGTCGGGTCCCGTCGGGTGCTCGGCGCCGGTCCCGCCCTCGCTCCGGCCGTCCGGCCCGTGGACCGCGTCCGGGTGCGCCTCGCGCAGCTCCCGCAGCGTGAGGGTCAAGGCCGGCAGCCCTGCCATCCGGTCCCGGCAGGCGTCGTCCTCGACGACGACGAGGGTGGCGTCCGCGGCCCGGACGGCGTGGGCGGCGCGGTCGGCCGGATGGTCGGCCGGGATCGGGAGATAGGCACCCCCGGCCTTGAGGACCGCGAGCAGTGCGACGACGAGGTCGGGCGACTTCTCCATGCAGAGTGCCACCACCGACCCGGCACCGGCCCCGAGCGCGCGCAGTCGCCGGGCCAGCTCGTCCGAACCGTGGTCCAGTTCCGCGTACGTGAGCCGGCGCCCCGGCCCCTGGAGCGCCGGGGCCGTGATGGCCACGGCGTCCGGGCAGCGGGCGGCGGTCTCGCTGATCAGCCGGTGCACCGGGCGGAATCCGTCCGTCCCGCCCTCCCCCGCCGCCGGGGGCAGGGCGATGCGTCCGGTGCCGCTCCACTCGCTGATCAGCCGCTCGCGCTCCTGGGCGTCCAGCATCTCCAGCCGGGAGGTGGGCCGGTCCGCCGGGGCGCGGGTCATGCTGTCGAGCAGTGCGGTGTAGTGCGATGCCATCCGCCGCATGGTCTCCGGCAGGAACAGGTCGGTGTTGTACTTCAGGACGCAGTGGAAACGGCGCTCCGCCTCGTCCTCGTAGACCGACAGCGTCACATCGAACTGTCCCTCCTCTTCGGGGAGTTCGATGTACTGGAGCCGGTAGCCGTACTTCTCGGTGGCGACCTTGTGGGTCAGCAGGATGAACATGGCCTGGAACACCGCGGAGCGGCTGGGGTCGTGCTGGAGCCCCAGTTCGTCGACCAGCAGCACGAAGGGGTACTCCTGGTTGTCCAGGCCGCCCAGCACCGTGGTGCGGACCTCTTGGAGCAGCCGGGCCACCGACGGGTCGCCGGACAGATCCGCGTGCAGCGGGAGCGGATTGACGAAATAGCCGTAGACGGAGGCGAAATCCTGCTCGGTCCGGCCGGTCACCGGGCTGCCGACGATGACCTGGTCCTGGCCGGAGTAGCGCTGCAACAGCAGGTAGTAGGCGCTGAGCAGCACCATGAAGGGGGTCACGTCGTGCTCGCGGGCCAGGGTGTGCACCCGGGCGCTCAGCTCGCCGTCCAGGACGAAGAACTCCGAGGCGCCATTGTGTGTCTGCACGGCGGGACGGGGCTTGTCGACGGGCAGTTCCAGGGTCGGCACCTCGGCCGGCAGGTGCGAACGCCAGTAGTCGAGCATGCGCGGCGCCGCGGGTCCGGCCAGGAAGCGGTTCTGCGCGTTGAGGAAGTCCAGGTAGCGGGCGGTGACGGGCGGCAGCGAGGGGGCCTGCCCCTGGCGGAGCCCCTCGTACACCGCCAGGAGCTCCTCGATGAAGGTGAACGTCGAGATCGCGTCGGAGACGATGTGGTGCACCGCCTTCATGATCACCCAGCGGTCGGGGGCGCGCTTGAAGAGGCGGAAGCGGAAGAGCGGGTCGCTCTCCAGGTCGTACGGCTTTCGGTACTCGGCGACGATCGTGCGGTGGATGTCCTCCCACTCCTGGTCCTGCACGTCGAACAGTGCGACGTCCGGGCTCTGCTCCGGCGACACCTGTTGCAGCGGCACGCCGTCCACCGTGCGGAAGTTGGTGCGCAGGGCGGGGTGTCGTGCCACCATGCGGCGCACGGCCTCGAACATGCGGTCGGGATCGAGTGAGACCCGGACCTCGACCGCACCGCCGATGTTGTACGCGTAGCCCTCGGGGTTGAGCTGCCTGAGGAACCACAGGGCCTTCTGGTTCTGTGTCAGCGGGTGGCTGAGTTCGTCCTCGAACACCTCCACCTCGCCCGTGTCCGTTCCGCCGGCCTCGTGGGCGACCAACTCGGCCAGGGCGTCGTGGAGTTGCGTGATCAGTTCGGCGACCGGGGTGCCGCTCAGCAGTGCCACCACGGGCGGGGCGACGCCGAGCTCGGAGCTGATGCGGGCGCGCAGCTCCATCGCAAGGAGCGAGTCGAGCCCCAGTGCGTTGAGCCCGGCCTGCGGATCGACCCGGTCGGGGCCGGTCCGCAGCACCGAGGCGGTCAGTTCGACGAACCGTCCGGTCACCAGGGACAGGCGTTCCGCCGTGTCCGCGTGACGGAAGGTTTCGAGGATGCCCTCGCCCGGCCCGATGGCCGCCCTGGCGGGGGCCGCCGCCGCCAGCTCGGCGACCAGCCGGGGCGGTGAGGCGTACCAGGCCTGGAACACCGGCCAGTCGACGACCGTGGCGACGAGCAGCTGGGCGCGGTCCTGGCCGATGACGCGTTCCAGCACGGACATGCCGACGTCCGGTGCGAGCGAGCTCATCCCCCGGTTGTGGAGGTAGTGGTCGACGAGCCCCAGCTCCTCGATCATGCCGGTGGCCCAGGGGCCCCAGTCCACGCTCAGCCCCGGCAGCCCGCCTGCCCGGCGGTGCTGGGCCAGCGCGTCCAGGAACGCGTTGCCCGCGGCGTAGTTGGTCTGGCCCGCCGTGGTCAGCAGCGAGGCGATCGAGGCGAACAGCACGAAGTGGTCCAGCGGTTCGTCCCGCAGGTGGCGGTGGAGCAGGTGGGCACCGATGGCCTTGGGGTCGTGGGCCTCGGCGAACGTGCGGTGGTCCATGTCCTCGACGAGTGTGTCGCGGACCTGACCGGCGAGATGGAACACGCCGCGCACCGGCAGCGGATCGGTGCGCCGGTGAGCGTCCAGCCAGGCCGTGAACGCGGCTTCGTCGGTGATGTCGAGCGGCGCCAGGACGACCCGTGCCCCGAGCGCCTCCAGTTCCTTGACGAAGGCGGTGGCACGGCCCGCAGCGGTGTCGGGGTCGAGCTCCCGCCAGGTGGAGCGCTCAGGCAGTGCGGTGCGTCCGATCAGGATCAGACTGCGCGCGCCACACCGGACGAGCGTCCGGCAGAGCAGTCGGCCGAGCGCTCCGAAGGCGCCGGTGACCAGGTAGTTCGCATCGGTGCGCAGTCGCAGTGGAAGGGGGTGTGTCAGTTGTTCGGCCCGTCGGATGCGGCTGGTCCGGCGGGCCGAACCACGGAGCGCGATCTCCTCCTCGTCGTCGGTGAGGAGTTCACGCAGCAGCGCACGGGCCTCGGCCCGGCACTCCTCGTCGCCCGGCACCCGGGGGCCCAGGTCGATCAGTTTGCCGGGGTGCGAGGTGAGCTCCTGGTGCCTGAGCACCCGGCCCACTCCCCACGCCGGTGCTCCCAGCGGCTCGACGGTCTCGCCGGGCTCGACGTGCTGGGCGCCACGGGTCACGATGTGCAACCGGCCGGCCTTCCCGCGGCGGAGCAGCGTGCGGGCGAGCGCGATCAGCGAGTAGGCCCCGGCGGCGCTGGTCCGTACGAGGTCCTGCGCAGAGGCCTGGGCGAGCGAAGGCAGGTCGAGGTTCCACAGATGCACGATGGATCCGACGCTTCCCGCGCCGCCCGCGCCGCCGCTGTGCTCGCCGTCCCTGCCTTCGCCCAGGTCGGTGAACAGTCGCTCCAGGTCGGTGGCGGACCCCGGGACGACCGTGAACCCGTCGCCTTCGCCCCCTCGCCGGTACGTGTCGCCCGGACGCACCAGGTGGCAGCGCTCACCCCGGGCGGCCAGCAGGGCGCTCAGGGCGTCGCCTACGCCCTGGCTGTCGGCGAACACCAGCCAGTCGCCGCCGGTGGGCTCGGTGAGGCGGCCTTCGGCGCCGGTGGCCGCGCCGTGTCCGGCCTCGTCCGTGGCGGGGTCGAAGGGGCTGTCGATCCAGGCGGTCTCGGCGAGCCATGAGTCGATCGTGCCGAGTCCGACCGTGGTGGAGGCCTTCTCCACATCGGCGGCGCGGAAGCCGTTGATGCCGCCGAGGGGCTCGCCGCTGTCCGCGTAGACGGCCATGTCCCCGACGAGCTCGTCCGCGCCGTCGCGGGTCACCGTGGCATGCACCCAGATCGGCCGGTCTCCCACCGGGGCGAGGCGCAGCTCGTCGATCGACAGCGGCAGGCGGATCCCGGTAGTCCGGCGTTCCGGTCCACCGGCAACCGCGCTGGTGCCTTCGGCTTCGAGCAGCTGTGTCGTCAGCAGCGACTGGAAACAGGCGTCGAGCACTACGGGATGGATATGGTGTCCGGCCGCGTCGTCACCGATCACCGCGGGCGGGCGCAGACGGGCGAGCACCTCTCCGGAGCCGATCCACACCTCGCCGATGGCCCGGAACGCGGGCCCGTAGTGGTAGCCGAGGGCGGCGAGCTCCGCGTAGCATTCCTCGCCTCCCAGCCTGCGCCGGGCGCGGGCCCGGAGGGCTTCGGTGTCGGCGGGGGGCCCGGCCGGCCGCGGCTGGCCCGAGCGCACGACTCCGCTCGCGTGAACCGCCCGGCCGCCCTCGTCCGGCCCCTTCGACGCGATCGTGAACGCCGCGTTCTGCGAGGAGAGGGTCAGCCGGACGGCCCGGTCCTCGCCCTCCGGCAGGAACAGCGCCTTGCGGAACTCGATGTCCGTCAGCACGACATGGGTGCCGCCGGTCAGGGCGCGGACCGCCTGCGTGGCCATCTCCAGGTATCCCGCTGCCGGGAAGACCACTGTGGACTGGATGCGGTGGTCGTCGAGGTAGGGCAGCCGCTCGGTGTCCAGGGCGGTGTCCCAGGTCGGTTCGGTGTCCGTGGTGCGACGGCCCAGCAGCGGGTGGTCGGCGTGGCCGAGACGGACCTGGGCCACGGGTGCGGGCTCCGTCCAGTAGCGGTCCCGCCGCCACGGGTAGCGGGGCAGTACCACCGATCTGCCCGCCGGGTGCAGGGTGTCCCAGGCGATGGGGACGCCGAGGTTGTGCAGCTGGGCCAGCGAGGCGGCGAAGCGCTCCGGCTCGTTCTCCTGGCGGCGGATCGACGGCAGGGTCCGTGCGGCCGCACCCCGGTCTTCGAGGCACTCGCGGATGGAGTGGCCGAGCACCGGGTGCGGACCGATCTCCAGGAACAGTCCGTATCCGTCGTCGGCGAGCCGGTCGACGGCCGAGCGGAAACGGACCCGGTGGCGGACGTTCTTCCACCAGTAGCTCGCGTCCAGCTCGCTGCCGTGGGCCGTGCCCTCCTGCCCGGTCAGGTACAGCGGAACCGTCGCCGTCCGGGGAGCGAGATCCTCCAGCGAGGCCAGCAGTTCGTCCTTGATCACCTCCATGCCCGCGCTGTGGTAGGGAACCTGCACCGTGAGGAACTTGGCGAAGACCTGCTCGGCGTGGAGCCGGTCCGCCAGCTCGGCCAGTGCGTCACGGTCGCCGGCCAGGGTGACCGCCGAGGGGCTGTTGACCGCGGCGACGGACACCCGGTCCCCGAACTCGGCCACCCGGGCCTGCGCCTCGTCCTCGGGCAGGCTCACGGCGAGCATGGTGCCGGTCCCGGTCAGCTTCTGCTGGAGACGGCTGCGGTGCAGCACCACCTTCACCGCGTCCTCCAGGGAGTAGACCCCAGCCTCGTAGAAGGCGGCGACCTCTCCGGTGCTGTGACCGACGACGGCGTCGGGCCGCACACCGTACTGGCGCCACATGGCCGCGAGTCCCACCTGGACGGCGAAGTTGGCCGGCTGTGCGAGCCAGGTCTCGCCCATGCGCGACCCGGCTTCGTCGGCCCTCATCTCCTCGATCAGGGACCAGCCGGCAATCGAGCGGACGACTCGGTCGCAGCGGGTCACGGCATCCAGGAACACCTCGTCGCCGTCCAGCAGTTGGCGGCCCATCCCCCACCACTGCGGCCCCATCCCGGTGAAGACCCAGACCAGGCCGCGCTGTCCGGCTTCGAGCTGCCGGCCTTGGACGACTCCGGGGTGCGGCTCGCCGCACAGGAAGGCGTCGAGTGCCTCGTCCAGTCCCGCCCGCGAGGAGTACACGACGGAGAGCCGCGACTCCAGATGCTGGCGGCGGTGGGCCAGTGTGTAGCCGAGGTCGGGGAGCGACACCCCGGGGCCGTGCGTTCCTGACAGTTCGCGGCGGATGCCGGCCGCCACCTCCGGGAGGGCTTCCGGGGCGCGGGCGGTCAACGGAAGGATGTTCCAGGCCCGTTCGGCGGGCGGAACCGACGGAGCGCTCCGCTCCGGTGCCTGTTCCAGCACGACGTGCGCGTTGGTGCCACCGAACCCGAACGAGTTCACCCCGGCCCGCGCGGGTCCCACATGTGCGGGCCACCGGGTCGGCTCGGTCGGGATGCGGTACGGGGACGCCCCCTGGTCGATGGCGGCGTTCAGCTGCTCCAGGTTGATGTGGGGCGGGATCATGCGGTGCTTGAGGCAGAGCACGGTCTTGATCAGGCCGGCGATGCCCGCCGCCGATTCGGTGTGCCCGATGTTGGTCTTGACGGAGCCCACGTAGCAGGGTGCGTCCGGTCGGCGGCCCTCGGCCAGCGCCCGGCTCAGTGCGTTCGCCTCGATGGGGTCGCCCACCGGCGTGGAGGTGCCGTGCGCTTCCACGTACTGGAGGTCGCCGGGCGTGATGCCGGCCTCGCCGCAGACACGCCGGATGAGGGAGACCTGGGCGTCCGCGTTGGGCACGGTGATGCCGTTGGTCCGGCCGTCCTGGTTGACCCCCGCGCCGAGGATCACCGCGTGGATGGGGTCGCCGTCGCGCAGGGCGTCGTCAAGGCGTTTCAGCGCGACCAGGCCGACGCCCTCGGCCCGTACGTAGCCGTTGGCCGTGGCGTCGAACGCGCGTGAACGGCCGTCGGGCGACAGGAATCCGCCCTTCGTCTCGGCGATGGTGTACTGCGGCGCCATGTGCAGCAGAACACCACCGGCCAGCGCGAGATCGGTCTCCCGGTTGTTGAGGCTCTGACAGGCGAGATGCACGGCGACCAGGGAGGAACTGCACGCTGTGTCGAGCGACAGGCTCGGTCCGCGGAAGTCGAAGCAGTACGAGAGACGGTTCGAGACCATCGTCATCATGGTGCCGGTGGCGGTGTGGGCGGCGAGTGACGAGAAGCCCAGGTCGGAGAATTGCAGGATCTTGTAGTCCAGCGTGAACGCACCGACGAACACGGCGGTATTGCTGCCCGCGAGCTCCGCGGGCCGTTGCCCACCGTCCTCCAGCGCCTCCCACGCGACTTCGAGCAGCTTTCGCTGCTGCGGGTCCATGTGGTCGGCCTCGCGCGGGCTGATGCCGAAGAAGGCGGGGTCGAATTCGTCGAAACCGTCGATATATCCACCGCGGCCGCCGATCAGACGTCCCGGTTTCTCCTTGTGTCTGCTGCCGAGACTGCCGACGTCATAGCGATCGGCCGGTGTCGGTGTGATGCAGTCCTTGCCCTCCATGAGGTTCTGCCAGTACGCGCGGTGGTCCGACGCACCGCCGGGCAGTCGGCACCCCATGCCGATGATCGCTACTTTTTCGCTCACGGAGGCACTGTTCACGTCGGGCAAGGCTGTAACTCCTCAAGTCGTGACGCCGAGGACCGGCATGGAAGGGCAGTTCAGACAGAACCGGTCCTGGGCCCCTTCGCACGGCGCAAGGGGTGGAGAAGGCTGGCAACGATCTCCCCGGTACGGGGGAAGGCCGCGGGATCGCCGAGCCCGACCGCGACCGGTTCGCGGCCGGGCCGCCAGGTGTAACTGTCGAAGGCGTGGTCCCAGATCGACAGGTCCGAGCCGTAGTGGCCCGCCTCGGACAGGTCTGTGCTGTGGTGCAGTCGGTGCTGTTCGGGGCTGGCGAGCACATGGTTGAGCCGGCCGATGCGCACGTCGATGTTGGCGTGGATGAAATAGCCCTGGGCGGCCACGAAAAGGCCCACGACGAACACGGAGTCCCGGGAGAATCCGACCAGCGCCAGAGCCAGCTGAACGGTTCCCTGCGCGAGAACGATATCGAGGACATGATTGACGCCATTATTGGCGACATTGACCTTTTCCGGCACATGGTGCACTCCGTGCAGCCGCCACAATATCGCATTGGTATGGCCGAGCCGGTGCACCAGGTAACTGGCAAGAGAACCGGTCAGCAATGCCGCCGGTATTTCTGCCCAGAGATTGAGATCCGATCCACTCGGCGACACCTCGGAGACAACGACGGAGACCAGGTACTGTGCGAATGCACTGGATACCATCGTCAGCACGAAATAGACCCCGTACCAGTACCATTCACCGGCATTGGGATGCCAGGACCGGCGGTGCGGAATCAATCGTTCGAGCACGGTGAAATAGGAAATGACACCGAGCAGGAAGAGCGGGCTCACACGGTCGGGGTCCCAGTCGAGACACAGTGCCGTCGCAGCCACCGAAACCGCGCCCGCCAGCAGGAACGGGTACGCCGCCACACGCAGGGCTGCGCGCGCGGGCACCGGGGCACCTTTCCCTCCGGCCCGACCGGAATCCACCTCCGGATCACCGCCGGGCAGCGGTTCACGATTTTCCACTCACAGCACCTTTACGAAAGGAACCGGCACAGCGGGGTGCACTGGCCAGGAAAGAGACACTGATTCACCGCATGCGGGCACACGGGACCGGCACACCGGTCACCACGTGCCGGACGAAAGGAATATACGCTGAAGCGCGAGAGGGATCGCCTGATGGACCCCACGGACCCGAGAACCCTCGCCGGGCCGGCCCGCTCTACTAACTTTTCCTCACTCGGCGGCCTCAACCGTCGAATTCAAGCCGCATGCTGCGACCGTCGTGGCGGGAGTCGTCGACAAGGGCCGGACCACCCGGTCCACCGGGGCCGCCCCAACCACCGCCCACCCCATCCATCCAGTCCACCATGAATATGAATTACTAGTAATACAGGCGCAAGGGGGTCGACCTCTCAGAGGGGCGCTCAAGCCGCCAGAGGTCGGTCGTGCGGTGCGATCGGTGCCGGGAGCACTGTGGAGCCGGCCAGGTAACGGTCCGTCGCGGCTGCGGCGGACCGTCCCTCCGCGATGGCCCACACCACCAGGGACTGGCCGCGCCCCGCGTCACCGGCGATGAAGATCCCGCCCGTCCCGGGGCGGGCCGCCCGCCCGGACGGCTCCGCAGTCTCGGCCCGGAAGCAGACGTTCCGGGCGAAGTTCCCCCGGCCGTCCAGAGTGAGTCCGAGCTGCCGCATCAGCCCCGTGCCGTGTTCGGGGCCATAGAAGCCGAGGGCGAGCAGGACCAGATCCGCCGGGATCCCCCGCTCGGTCCCGGGGCGCGGCCTTCTGGCCTGCGGCTCCACCTCCGCGAGGCGCAAGGCATGCACTCGCCCGGTCCGGTCCCCCTCGAAGCGGAGGGTGGCCGAGGAGAAGACCCGGGGATCCGCACCCGCCCGCCCCCGAGCCTCCTCATGGGCATGGGAGATCCGGTAGACCTTCGGGTAGACGGGCCAGGGCTCGCCCTCCGGACGGTCGCCGCCGGGCTCCGGGTTGATGTCCAACTGCACCACGGATGCGGCCCCCTGGCGCAGTGCGGTGCCCATGCAGTCCGATCCGGTGTCCCCTCCCCCGATGATCACCACACGCTTGCCCTCGGCGGTGACGGCCGGAGCTTCGCAGTCCCCCTCGGTGACCCGGTTGGCCAGGGTCAGATAGTCCATGGCCTGGTGGATACCGCGCAGTTCACGACCGGGTACGGGCAACTCCCGTTGTCCACGCGCACCCACTGCGATGACGACCGCGTCGTTTCGCTCGGCGAGCCCGGCGGCGCCGAGGTCGTTGCCGATGTCCACGCCCGTACGGAATTTGGCGCCCTCGGCCCGCATCTGCTCGATGCGGCGGTCCAGGTGACGCTTCTCCATCTTGAACTCGGGGATGCCGTAGCGCAGCAGTCCGCCGATGCGGTCGGCGCGCTCGTAGACGACGACAGTATGGCCGATTCTGGTGAGCTGCTGCGCCGCGGCCAGCCCCGCCGGACCGGAACCGACGACGGCGACGGTCTTCCCGCTGAGCCGCTCGGGCGGCCGCGGTGGAGCGTATCCGCGTTCCCAGATCTGGTCGGCGATGGCCTGCTCGACGTTCTTTATGGTCACCGGGTCGGCGTTGATGGCCAGCACACAGGCGTCCTCGCACGGGGCCGGGCACAGCCGTCCGGTGAACTCCGGGAAGTTGTTCGTCGCGTGCAGCCGCTCGGCCGCGGCCCGCCAGTCCTCCCGCCCGGCGTACGTGTTCCACTCGGGGATGAGGTTTCCCAGCGGGCAGCCGCTGTGACAGAACGGGATGCCGCAGTCCATGCAGCGCCCGGCCTGCTCGGACACCAGGGGGAGCCGCGCCTGTCCCGCGTAGACCTCGTTCCAGTCGCTCAGCCGTTCCTGGACGGGGCGTGCCGGGACGGGCCGTCGGGGGAACTTGAGGAAGCCGTGTGGGTCGGTCATGGGGCCGCCTCCATCGCTCAATCGCGGTGCACAGGCGTTTTTGCCAGCGTACGCCTGCTTTGTCCCTCGGCCCACCATGCCGACCGGTATCCCCCGACCCGATCGCGGCCGTCGTCAGCCCGTCGGCCGACGGCGCATTACTGGTATGGACATGACCATTCGCCCTGACTAGTCTCGAAGTTGGTCTAGACCTAGTGGGGTGGAGCGCGCCCTCCCCACTCGTCACGCAGCGCCCCACACCTCCTCCAGGAGCGAAGCATGCGCAGAAAGATCACCTCGTTCATCCTCGGCCTCGGGATCGCCGGAGCCTCCCTCTTCGTCACCACAGGCAGCGCTCAGAGCCATGGCTACACCGACGCCCCGGTCAGCCGTCAGCAGCTCTGCGGCAACGGCACCGTGCGCAACTGCGGCCAGATCCAGTGGGAGCCGCCGAGCGTCGAGGGCCCGAAGGGCTTCCCCGCCCGCGGCCCGGTCGACGGCACCATCTGCGCCGGCGGCAACGGCCGGTTCTCCGAGCTCGACGACCCGCGTGGCGGCGCCTGGCCCGCGACGAAGGTCACCGGCGGGCAGAGCTACACCTTCCGCTGGCGCATCGAGGCCCGGCACGCCACGACCGATTTCCGCTACTACATAACCAAGGACGGCTACGACCCCGCCAAGCCCCTCACCAGGGCCGACCTGGATCCGCAGCCGTTCCTGACAGTGCCCTTCGGCGGCCGTCTGCCGGGATCCACCGTGACCCACGACGGGATCCTGCCGCAGAAGTCGGGCAAGCACCTGATCCTCGGCGTCTGGACGATCGCCGACACCGGCAACGCGTTCTACGCCTGCTCGGACGTCACCTTCTGATCCCGGTCCGCACCCGGTCGACTTCCGCTGCCAGGCACGGGCCCACCCCGGGCAGCGGAAGTCGTCCGGTGGAGCGCCGGGCCGCCCGCGAACTCGTCAGCCGTTGAGGGCTTCGGTGATCTGGCGGGCGGTCTGCACGGCGACCCGGGGGTGGTCGGCGGCGTACGCGGTGCAGGCGTTCAGGCCGGTGGCCAGCGCCCAGCCCCGCCCCCTGGTCCAGGTCGCGTCGTCCACGCCCAGCACGTCGCGGAAGACGGCCCGGGTTCCGGCCGACATCAGGGTGAAGGCGATGGTCAGGTCGCAGGACGGGTCGCCGGTGCCGAGTTCGCCGAAGTCGATGACCGCGTCGAGACGGCCGTCGGTGGTCAGCAGGTTGCCGGCGTGGAGATCGCCGTGGAACCAGACCGGAGGACGGTCCCATCCCGGCGCGCCGAGCGCCGCGTCCCACAGCTCGGTCATGGCCGCCGCGTCGAACGTGCCGTCCACCGCCGCGATGGCGGCCCGCGTCGCACCGTCCCGGTCGGCCAGTGACCGTACGGTCAGACCCTCGCGATCCTCACTCGGCGCGACCCGCTGGAGAGCTGCCAGGAATCGCGCCAGGCCGACTGCGGCGTCCGCCGATTCCGCCAGGCCCTCGACGGTCGCCACCTCGCCGTCCAGCCAGCGGGACACCGCCCAGGGCCACGGGTAGCCGAAATCCGCCTCCCCCACCCCCATCGGCACCGGGACGGCCAGCGGCAGGTGCGGGGCGAGCCGGGGCAGCCATGCCGCCTCCTTCCGGGCCTGCCCCATGGCCCCCGGATGGCGGGGCAGCCGGACGGAGAGTTCCTCACCGAGCCGGTGGATCACATGATCCGAGCCGGCCCGGTCGAGCGGCTTCAGCGGCAGCCCCGCCCACTGGGGGAACTGTGTGTCGACCAGCCGCCTGACGAGCGCGGTGTCGATCACGGGGTGGATGTCCGCCGTTCGCTCCTCGGTCAAGAACGGCTCCCGCGTTCGGCCCGCTCGGAACGGCGGGCAGTACCGGCCATCACAGCCTGACCGGCACCCGCCTGTCGACGCGTTTTCCCGACCGGCCCCATCACGGCGTCGCCGCACGGGTTCGATGACGGCGAACGAGGTGCGCAGGTCGGTCGGTTCGGGGGCGACGCCCGCGTGCAGGGCGAGCTCGAAGCAGCCGGGGGGCGAGGTCGACGACGGGGATGGTGGCTTCCCGCCGGAGAGCCGGCTGGTGCCGCCGCGCACCCGGGCGCCCTGTTCGTCGGTGACCGTCCAGGAGACCGAGGCGGCCGACGAGCCGAACTCCCCCGCGCCCTGGCCCCGTTGGAAGATCAGGCTCGGGGAGGTGACGGACAGGTGTGCGCCGCGGCCGGGGCGGGCGGCGGGAGCGCCACGACCAGGGTCGGAGCGAGGGCCGGCGCGAGAGCGAGGGTGGGCACTCGGGCGAATGGTGGGCGGGGTCGTGAGCCCGTCCGAAGGCGGTGCGGGCGTCGGGGACCGGCGGCGCCTCCGGTGCCGGTGGTGGTGTTGGTCATGGTGGATCGCCTCTCGGTACTGATGGTCGATGGCCGGTGGGTGCCGGGTGCCACGTCGCCCACCGGCCCGGGGCAGCACAGCGGATCAGCCAGTCAGCTGCACCTGCTGATGGCGCACCAGCGTCACCGGCCTGGACCTGCAGCACGGCGGTGGCCCGTCGGCCGGGGGCCGCCGAGACGGTGACCCGCTCGCCCTCGATCTCGAAGACCACGGTGCGCTCGCGTACCGACGCCCCGTCACTGTGACCGGTGACCCGGTTGTCGAGTGTGGCGGTCACCGGAACCTCCGCTCCCGCCGCGATGTCCCGGGGCGCTGACAGCGACAGCAGCGGTGGCTCCTCGACCTTGTCCACCGCGGCCCGCAGACAGACCGGGGCGCCGGTGGCCGTGAGGTGCACCCAGCCGTCCACCGGCTCCAGGACCCGTTCCGAGCCGAGCATGTCCACCACGGTGACCGGCTTCCGGGTCCGCACCCGGACCGGATTGCCGGTGCGGTCGCTGCTCCACAGGGCCGTGGTCACCGCGCCGCCGCCGGGCGAGCTGGCGCGGACCCGAAGGTGTAGGCGTGCAGGTCGCGGTCGCCGGTGTGCAGCCGGCCGGTGAACCGCGCCCCGGTCAGCTCGCGGGCCGTGGTGGAGTACGCGAGGCAGGCGGGCTTCGGGTTGAGCCCGTAGGCCTCCGGGCCCGTCCTTCGCAGCAGGCCGAAGTTGTGCTCCCCGTTGCTCGGCCCGTTGCCGTCGTTGATCAGGTACGCGATCGCGCATCGCGGAGGCCGCGCGCAGACTCGACTTCCGTCCCAACGCCCTTGCCCAGTCCTTCGCGTTGGGGCGGAGCCGGACGATCGGCATACTCGCCCAGAACGCCCGGGGAGCGTTCACCGAACCGGTGCTGGTCGGGGCGGTCACCCACCTCGGCGGCCAGTAACAGGCGTACCTGCTCTACGACACGGGTTTCGACCCGGACACGATGGACGAGAGCGTCCGCAGCTGCGGGGAGTCGGGAAGGCGCGTGCCGGACGATGTCGCACTGGTCGGCGTGGACAACTGGGAGTACGTGATCAGCGGTCGGTGCTCCCGCCATCTCACCACCGTGGACACGGAGTTGGCCGCGCTGGGCGCCGTCGCCGCGGCCCAGGTGGAAGACGGCCACGACGCCCCCGGGACGCACGCCCACCCGTGCACACCGGTGGTCGGCGCGACGACGGCCGGACCGCGGCCGGAGGGCTGATCCGGTCCGCCCGGCGGCCCCGCGCTCACTCGGCGGCGGCGAGCCGGGGAGCGGGCTGGACGGTGACGAGTGCGATGCCCCCGCAGCACACGGCGAGGAGCAGCAGCTCGGCCGCGGAGGGAGCGGACGCGGTGCCGAGCGCCCAGTCGCCCAGTCGCACGGTGAAGGGAACGGCCAGTTGCACGGCGGCCGTGAAGACCGGCCCGCGGAGCAGGATGAGCCGGTGCTGTACGAGGTAGGCGGGTGCGTACACGGCCGCGCCCAGCACGACCGTGCCGCCGATCGCGGCGGGGGTCGGCGGGTGGGAGATCAGCGCGGGCAGCGCCATCGGGAGCAGCAGGCAGGTGGCGGCCGCGAGCAGTACGGGCAGCACGGCGAGCGGCGGCAGCCCCGAGAGCCGCTGCCGGTACAGGAACCCGTACCCGGCGAAGGCCACGGTCGCCGCCGCGACCAGCAGCAGCCCCGGCCCGTCCGCATCGCCCGCGTCCGCGCCGAGCGCCGCGTATCCGACCGCCGCCGCGCAGGCGAGTACCGCCCCCGCCGCCTTGCGCGGCCCGGACCGTTCGCCGAAGAACAACGCGCCCACGGCCACCGAGGCGCACGGCATCAGCGCGACGACGAGATTGGTGAGCGAGGTCCCGATGCGCGGGATGGCGAGGAGGGTCCCTGCCGCGTACCCGGCGAAGCCGAGCAGGCCCAGCAGCCACACGGTGCCCGGCTTGGCGGCCGCCCGGCGCAGATCGGACCTGCCCTCGGCGGTGGCCGCCGCGACGGCGGTGAGCACCAGACAGCACACCGCGGTGCGGCCCACGGCGACGATCAGCGGATCGGTCCCGGTGACCAGGGCGCCGGAGAGCAGCCACGTTCCGGCGAGCAGCAGTACGAGGACGGCCGGCATCGCTCGCCCTTTCCGTGGACGGGGGAGGAACGGGCGGCGGGCGCGGAGCCGTTCGACCCCGCACGACCACTTTCCTGCAGATGCCGACTATAGCGACGGAGTGGCCCCCACCGGGTCGTGCGGTCCGCTCACCGCCGTCACTCCGGCCAGGCCGAATCCAGGATGGTGTCCACGAAGTCGCCCCGTTCGAACCGGGGCACGTAGCGCGCCAGCACATCGGCCTTCACATTGCCGAACGTCGTCTCCGGCTTGGGTTCGATGCCTTCGGTGAAGGCCCTGAGAATGCGCCGCTTGAAGTCGGGGCGGGGGTGCAGGGCGACGATCGCCGCGCGGTCCGCCTCGCTGATGTCGTCGTACCCGATGCCCAGTACGTCGTACTCCACCCCCGCTGTCACGAGTGCGACCTCCGGCTCCATGAACGACGGGATCCCCGGCGTCGTGTGGAGCGCGATCGCCGTCCAGACGCGGCGGATGCTGTCCTCGGGCACACCGCGGCTCTGCAGGAACCGCCGTGCCTCGTCGGCGCTGTCCACCTCGAACCGGCGCCCGCTGGCACGGAACTCCTCGTTGAGGCCGAGATCGTGGAACATGGCCGCGACGTAGAGCAGTTCCGGGTCGAAGCTCAGCCCCCTGTTGTGTCCTTGGAGACCGCCGAAGAAATAGACGCGGCGGGAGTGGTGGTAGATCAGGTCGTCGGTGGTGTCCCGCACCAACTGGGTGGCGGCTGAGGTCAGTTCGGTGTCGGGAACCGTCACGGTGGTGGGGGCGGGGAGATCGGCGCTGCCGGCCATGGGAACTCCTTCGGCGTAAGGGACCTGTCGAATCGAACGTGAGCGACTTCGGCGCACGGGGCTCCCTGCGGCCCGGGTTCACGGGCGGGATCCGGGTGGTGCCTTGCGTGGCCGTCCACCGTCGGCCGCGTCCCGGTCCGCCAGGGAGAGATGGAGGTGGGCCAGGTCGTGCGGGACCGGTCCGTCGGGGCGGAAGAGCGGTGCGCTCGCCCCGTCGGCCGCCGTGGCCGGAGCGTCGGTGAGACGCAGACGGGTGCGCAGCCGCCCGTAGAAGTCGTGCGGGCCGAGCCTGATGACGCGGAGGCGGTGCGGTGACGCGTACACCCCGATCCAGTCCCCGGCGTCCAGCACGCCGCGCAGCTGGCCGTCGATGGTCACCGCGCCCTGCCCCGAGTGCGGCAGGACCCGGACGGCGATCGGTTCGTCGGCCGCGGCGATCACGGTGCGGTCGAAGGTCATGTGCGCCGCCACGGGCGTGAAGAGGACGGCGTCCATGCGTGGCGAGACCACCGGACCGCCTGCGGCAAAGCTGTAGGCGGTCGAGCCGGTGGGGGTGGCCATGATGACCGCGTCGGCCGAGTACGAGGCGAGGAGCCGTCCGCCGATGTAGACGCCGAGGCTGACCTGCCGGTCGCGGGCGAGCTTCTCCACGACGACGTCGTTGAGCGCGGTGACGTCCAGTGCCACGCCCCAGTCCTCCGCCGCGGCCTCCGCTTCGAGGTCGACGTGCGGGGGCGGCAGCATCGGGCGTCGTCCGTAGGCCATCAGGGCGTCGATGTCCTTGGGCACTTCGAGTACGCGGGAGGCCCGCATGGTCAGGGTCATGCGCTCATCGACCGCCGCCCGGCCCCGGTGGACGGCGTCGAGCGCCCGGACCACGTCCTTCGCCGGGACCTCGGTGAGGAAGCCGACGCGGCCCAGGTCGATCCCGAGGACGGCGCCGTCGTTCTTGGCGGCGATCCGGGCGCCGCGCAGGAATGTCCCGTCGCCGCCGAGCGTCACAATGAGATCGGGATTGCCCGCGACGTCGGCCTCCTCGCGCCCGCCGCGCCTGCGCCCGTCTTCGCGCCACACGTCGATGTCCGTGCAGGGGATGCCTTCGCGGGCGCACCAGTCGCGTACGACGCCCGCCGCGACGACGGCCTCGGGACGGCCCTGGTGTACGACGACTCCGACCCGTGCCACGCTCATCCCGTCCGACTCCCCGTGTTGTGACGACGGCCTGTCCTCACCCCACTGTGCGGGAGTCGGGGGTGGGTCCGCCCGTCGTCGGGCCGTCACGGCGCCCGGTCGGGCGATCCGGCCCGCGACGGCGGCCCGGACGGACACGTGCCCGGCCCGCCTGCGGATGGTCTCCGCCGCCGGGCCGGGCACGGCACGGAACAGGTCCGGGTCAGGACTGTGCGTCCTCCGGAATGCTGACCAGCCAGCGGGTCTCCTTGCGGGGCCGCAGGTAGAACGCCCAGTAGAGCGTGGCGACCGCCGTGATCCCGCCGGTCCACAGCAGGTACTCGGTCTCCTGCTGGGTCAGGATGTACGCCAGTACGGCGATCAGCAGGACCGGGATCGCGGGCCAGAGCGGCATGCGCCAGGCCGGCGCCTCGCGGTGCGCGCCGCGGCGGCAGAGCAGCGCGGCAACGGCGACCAGCAGGTACATCGCGGTGACGGAGACCCCGGTGACGCCGTACAGGGTGTCGAGGTTGACGAAGCAGAGCGCCGCGCCGGGAACGCCGACGACCAGGGTCGCAACCCACGGGGAGCCGAAGCGGCCGAGCCGGGACAGGGCGTTGTTGACCGGCCCGGGCCAGGCCTTGTCACGGGCGGAGGCGAACAGCACCCGCGAGTTCTGGATGACCATCACGATGCCCGCGTTGATGATCGCGAGGGCGACGCAGAGGCTGACGAAGGTCCCGACGGCCGAGTTGGACCAGGCGGCGACCATGGTGTTGAGGTCGCCCGAGGTCAGTGCCGCCAGGTCTGGGGCGCCCAGCGTGATGGCGATGACCGGGACGAGGATGACCGCCGTGGAGATGGCGAGGGTGGCGAGCACGGTGCGGGCCACGTTGCGCCGCGGGTTCTCCAGCTCCTCCGAGAGGTAGACGGCCGTGGAGAAGCCCTGGGTGATGAAGAGCGCGATGGCGAGCCCGGAGACCACCATCATCGCGGTGACGGTCGAACTCCCGCCGCCCGACGAGGCGACCGAGCCGTGCACCAGTGCCAAGGCACCGCGCTCGGAGTGCGCGAAGCCGAGTACGGCGACGACGGCCGCCGCGATCACTTCGAGGACCAGGAAGATGCCGGTGATCCACGCGTTGGCACGCAGGTCCAGCAGACCGGCGAGGGTGGCGAGCACCATGACGCCGGCGCCCGCGACGGAGGCCGGGATGTGCACGATGGGAGCGAGGTAGTCGGCCGTTCCCATGGCGATGACCGGGGGCACGATCATCACGACCAGCAGCGAGAGCACGAAGACGAGCCACCCGGCGAGCCGCCCCGCCATGGTCGACACCATGGCGTACTCGCCCCCGGCGCTCGGAATGAGCGTGCCCAGTTCCGAGTAGCAGAAGGCGACCGCGATACAGAGCAGCGAGCCGATGGCGATGGTGAGGGCGGTGTACGTGCCGAGGCTGGAGAACAGGTCCGGCACGACCACGAAGAGGGTCGAGGCGGGCGTCACGCAGGAGAGGGTGAGCAGTGTTCCGCCCACGACGCCGATGGAACGCTTGAGCTTCTGTGGGGTGGGGCCGGTCGCTGGTGCGAGCGCCTGGGGAGCGCTGAGCGTTTCGGTCATCGTGCGGTTCCGATCAACAGGTGCGGTGTTCGAGCGCGGGAGCGGTATCGCCTCCAGACGAGGACGTGGTGAGTGGTTTCGTCACTCCCAGCGCGACATGCAATCCTGACGTGATCCGCAGGTCAATAGGTGTTCACCTTCGGAATTCGTTGTTCCGAGGGCCCTATTCGACGATTTGGCGCTAACAACGCGTCAAAGCACGGGGATCGGGGGGTGCGGGAACCGCAGCCGGACCCGGTGGAAAGTTTCCCCCATTTCCAGCATCCGGAAGGGCGGGGCCGCCGGACCTGGGCCGAAGTGCGGGGCTCACGGGTCGCGCAACCGCTGTCGTGGTGCCAGCCTGGAGACATGGCTTGGGCGTCATGGACGACTTGCGGTGTGTTCTCGGGACGCGGTGGCGTGCTCACGGACGAGGTGGGTGTGCTGTCCGGGGACCTGACCGTTCACACGACCTGGGCGGATGACTCGGCCCAGGTCACTGTGCAGTACACCGGTGCGATCGACTGGTTCACCATGTCGGGCAGTCCGGTGCGGTGCTGTTCGGAGGAGGACAGCCGTAGCCTGCACGACGCGGTGGTGCAGGCGGTCCGGGGCGGGGAGGCGGCGACCGTTCCCGTACTGCCCCGCCGCGAACCACGGCGACAGGCGGCGGAACCCGCCCAGGAGTGACGCGGCCCGGCATCACCCCGGGGCGTCGCGGCCATGCCCCACATCGGAGCCGGAGTCACGGAGGGCCGCGGCGACCAGCCCCGAGATCTCGCCCCTCGACACTCCCCCGCCGCCCACCAGCCGGTCGAATACCAGCCCGTCCACACAGGCCAACAGCGTGAGCGTGCGGCCTTCGGCGTCGGCCACCCCCCGCGCACGCAGGAAAGCCCGCACGGCGTCACGAGCCGCGTTCTCCCGCGGCACAAGAATCTCGCGCAGCTCCGGGTGGCGCATGCTCTCGACCGCGCACGCGTAGCGGGCGAGCGACCGCTGCCGCCCCGCTCCCGTCAGCCGCCGCTCGACGAAACCGGCGAGCCCGTCCGTCAGTTCACCGGCGTCGCGCATCACCGGCGCCCGCTCGCCGGCCGCCTGGAGTTCCGCCTGGTCGTGCGCGACGAGCCGTCTGACGAGCGCGGTGAGCAGGGCCTGACGGGTGCGGAAGTACGCGGAGGTGGTGCACGCCATGACCCCGAATCTCGGCCAGGGGGCCTGCCAGGCACTGGAGGACGCGGCGACACTGGCCGCCGCGCTGTCCGGCGAAGCGACCGTCGAGTCGGCGCTCGGCCGCTACGACGCGGAGCGTCGGCCCCGCAGCCAGTCGGTCGCGCGGGCCGCGCGGCAGGCCGGCCGGATGGGCCAACAGCTGTCCCACCCGGCGGCCGTCGCGCTGCGCAACGCGGCGATGCGTCTCGCACCGTCCCGTGTCACGATCCGCACGATCCTCTGCCACGCCGACTGGACACCCCCGAGGCCGGGCTGACCTCGGGACGGAGCACCCGGCCGTGCGGCAGCGGTGTCGCGTACGTCAGTAGGCCCCGAAGACGTTGTCGATGGAGCCGTACCTGGCGGCCGCGTAGTTGCACGCCGCCGTGATGTTGGCGACCGGGTCGTAGCTGTCCATCGAGGTCCCGGGCACGTGGTAGGCCCGGAACGTCGGATCGATGATCTGGAGGAGACCCTTGGACGGCGTCCCGGCGGCGGCGTTCGAGTCCCAGTTGTTGATGGCCCGGGGGTTGCCGGACGACTCGCGCATGATGTTGCGGTGGATGCTGTTGTAGCTGCCCGGGATGTTGTGCTCGGCCATGACGGCCAGCGACTCCTTGATCCAGCCGTCCAGATCGTTGGCGTACTGCGCTGCCGGTGCGGCGACGCCGGCGGACTGCGCCGGAGCCGCCGAGGCGGTGTGGGCGCCGAGCAGCGGCAGCAGGAGAGCGGCGGCGCCCGTGCCCACGGCGATGAAACCGCGGGTCAGCGGGGTGGACTTGCGACGGCGGTACGTACCCGTTGCGGACATGGTGGATTCCTCTCCGTCGCCTGCGAGGTGAGCTGTCGGGTTCAGGCTGGAGATGCCTGGCCGCACACGAGCGCGGCTTCACCCCGAGCCGTTCCGGATTCCGGACCGGCGGCTTACCTGGGTCCCCCGCTCCTGCCGTGCATGGGTGGTCGGATGGCCGGACAGCGGCAGGATTCGGCGTTCCGTCCGGATTGACGGTGACCGTAGGCGAGAAGAGCCGAACGGGACAAGACCCCAATTTCCGAATGCAATTCACCCACAAGATCGATTAACGGGAATTTCGGTAATCCACCTCACACCGCACGACCCGCTCCCCTTGCGCGGAAAGGGAACCGATCCATGAGGCACAGCATCCCGCGGGCCGAACGTGACTCGCGCCACGAATTCACAAAAGCGGGCATTTCGCCCAGCGGCCGCCGAGGCCCGGTGACATTGCCTTTCCGCCCCCCGGTCGTTACAGTTTTGATGTCCTGTTGTCTCCGATTGAGGTGGACGTTGCGCATCTGAGGTTCGCGAACATCACGCCGTACGGCTTTGCCCGTGCGCCCGTCACGCAGTAGCAGTGCTTCGCACTGCCCGTGACCCCGCGTGGATGCGACCTCGGTGCATGAGCCGTCCCTCGATCTTCAGGACCGCCGCATCTCCCTCCGCTCCCCGGTCGCCGCGTGGTGCTCGCATACGAAGCCCCCTTCACTGCGCTTGCGAATGCGAGGAACACCATGGCGACACCCACCACCCCCCACGCCTCCCTCACCTGCTCGGCCCTGGCCTTCCGGTGGCCGGACGGCACCACCGTCTTCGACGGGCTCTCGCTCAGCATCGGCCGGGGGCGCGTCGGGCTCGTCGGCACCAACGGCGCCGGCAAGTCCACCCTGCTGCGGCTGCTCGCCGGTCAACTGCGCCCGTCCCAGGGGGCAGTGACCGTCGGCGGCAGCCTCGCCCACCTTCCGCAGAACATCACCCTCGACACCACGCTGCGGGTGGACCGGGCCCTGGGCATCGCCGAGCGGCGTGACGCGCTGCGCGCCATCGAGGCCGGGGACGTCGACGAGAAGCACTTCGAGACGATCGGCGACGACTGGGACGTCGAGGAACGGGCCCTGGCGACACTGGGGTCGCTCGGCCTCGGCGGCATCGAACTGGACCGCACCGTGGGGCAGTTGTCCGGAGGGGAGACCGTCCTGCTCCGGCTGGCCGCGCTGCTGCTGGAGCGCCCCGACGTCCTGCTCCTGGACGAGCCCACCAACAACCTCGATGTGTTCGCGCGCCGCAGGCTCTACGAAGCCGTCGACTCCTGGCGCTCGGGCGTACTGGTCGTGGTCAGCCACGACCGGGAACTGCTGGAGCGCGTCGACCGCATCGCCGAACTGCGCACCGGTTCGGTGAACTGGTACGGCGGCGGCTGGTCGGCGTACGAGGAGGCCGTGGCCGCCGAGCAGGAGGCCGCGGGGCGGATGTTGCGCGCCGCGGAGGCCGATGTGCGCCGCCAGAAGCGTGAACTGGAGGAGACACAGGTGAAGCTGGCCCGGCGCCAGAGGAACGGCCGGAAGGCGGAGGCCGAGGGCGGCCTCCCGAAGATCCTGGCAGGCCGCCGGAAGCGATCGGCACAGGAGTCGGCGGGCAGGCTTCGCGGCGTCCACGAGGAGCGTCTCGACGAGGCGCGCGAACGCCGGGAGGAGGCCGCCGACGCGATCCGCGACGACGCCGAGATCCGCGTGAGCCTCCCGCACACGGCGGTGCCCACCGGGCGCACCGTGCTGCGCCTGAACGGGCTGCGCCCGCGGTTCGGCAGGCTGCGCGAGGGCACCCTCCAGGTGAACGGGCCGGAGCGCATCGCGCTCGTCGGCCGCAACGGCGCCGGCAAGACGACGCTGCTGCGCACGCTCACCGGTGAGCTGGCCCCGTTGTCCGGCGATGCCAGGACCTTCGTACCGGTGCGGTTCCTGCCGCAGCGGCTCGATGTGCTGGACGACGGACTGAGCGTCGCGGCGAACGTGGCCCGGATGGCGCCCGGGGTCACCGACAACCACATCCGCGCCCAGCTCGCGCGCTTCCTCTTCCAGGGCAAGCGCGCGGAACAGCCGGCGGGCACACTGTCGGGCGGCGAACGCTTCCGTGCCGCCCTCGCGGCGACGATGCTCGCCGCACCGGCCCCGCAGTTGCTGATGCTGGACGAGCCGACCAACAACCTCGACATCGCCAGTGTGCGGCAGCTGACCGGTGCGCTCGACTCCTACGAGGGCGCGCTGCTGATCGCCAGTCACGACCTGGCCTTCCTCGAATCGGTCGGTGTCACCAGGTGGCTGCTGGTCGGGGAGGAGCTGCGGGAGACCGGCGCGGAGGAGGTGGCCGAACTGCTACGCGGCCCGATCGGTTGATGCCCGGGCTGTCGGCCTCGTGCGCCTCACAGCCGCCGGACGCGCAGCACGCCGGTCAGCATCGGGAGGGTGAACTCGCCGCGGGCGGTCTCGGGTCTGCTTGCGAGGAAGGCACGGATCCGGCCCAGCAAGGCCTCTCGCTCCGCTTCCGGCATGACGAGCAGCCCCGCCCGCGTCGCGACGGTCGCGACGCGGGAGTCGGCGGTGCGGTGCTGCCCGTGCGGGAACCCGGTCTGCTCCGGGGAGCCGAACCGGGCGGTGCTCGGCGTACGCGACCGCCGCCGCGCCGAACGACGAGGCGTGAAGCAACTGTTCGTCACGATCCATGCGGTCACGCTAACCGCGCTGTCGGCGGGTCGACTACCTCCTGGCCGCAAGTCCGGCAGCGGCGCCGGAGGGCCGCCGGCCGAACTGCGGTCGCTGGGACGTGCCCGTACCGGCCGGACCGGGAAAAGGGGTGCGAGCCTTCGTACGCCGGCGGCCCGCACCCCTGCCGGGGTCAGAGCCTGTCGATGATCTTGTTCATCTGCTCGATCTCGGCGGTCTGGGCCGTGACGACGGCACCGGCGAGCTTCTTCGCCTCGGCGTTGTCGCCGTTCTTCTGCTCGTCCTCGGCCATGGTGACGGCGCCCTGGTGGTGCCCGATCATGAGCTGGGCGAACTTCTTGTCGAAGTCCTTGCCCTTGGCGGCCGCCAGATCGCTCATGTCCTTGCCGGACATCATTCCGGGCATTGCCGAGCCGTCCGAGCCGTGATCCATCCCGGGCATGTCACCCATCGAGGACGAGGACGAGGGCAGCGGCTTGCCCCACGACGTCAACCAGCCCTTCATCGTGTCGATCTCGGGGTCCTGGGCCTTCTCGATCGCGGTGGCCAGCTTCTTGATCTCGGGGTCGGCGGCGCGGCCGTCGGCCAGCTTCGCCATCTCGATGGCCTGCTGGTGGTGCGGGATCATCTGCTGCGCGAACTTCGCGTCGGCATCGTTGAACTCGGCGCCGGGGGTGGCCGGTGCGGAGGCACCGGCCGAGCCGTGGTCCATGCCGGGCATGGACGAACCGTCGGACTTCGAGCCGTCGGAGGAGCCACAGGCGGTCAGTGCCAGAACGAGGGCGGCGACGGTGCCGGCGGCCGCGCGGGTGCGGCGGCGGGCGGCGGAGCAGCGGGAAGCGGACATCAGAAATTCTTTCCAGGTGGGTGCGCCACGTCCGTGGCGCGCGAATGGGGCAGGTTCGTCCAACCGGTCCGGCCTCGAAGGGCCGTGGACCGGCGGATCCCTGTCACGTCCGCGCGATGCACACCTGGAGCAGCAGCCCCCTGCCGGCCAAGGGCGGTCCCCGCCGGGCCGGTCCGCGTACGGCCGTACGGCGCCCGGCGAGTGTCTGAACCGCCACGAGCGCCAGGCCCAGCGACATCAGCAGCGGCAGCACCCGGTCACGGGCATGGGTGAATACGCACGACTCGCCGTTCATCGCGGGCATGGCGGCAGCCGCCTGAGCGGAACCGTGCCCGGCCTCCATGGCCGCGTGGCCGGCGGTCGCCTGCATGGACCCTGGCGCGGGTGCGGCCGCCGTGACGGTCACCGCGTCGTGGCAGCCCTCCGCGGCGCTCGCGGGTGCTCCGTGCATGAGGAACAGCCCGAGCAGGACGGCACGGAGCACGAGCAGCCGGGACGCTCCCGGTGTGCGTGTCCGTCCGCGATACACGGCTGCCTCGATTGCTCGCTCGTACGGGTGGTCGTACAGGTCGACGGGTCCTGCGGTGCATGCCCGACGATACCCCCACCGGGTTTCCCGTTCCGTACTGCCCCGCCTGCCCCGGGTTCAGCGTTCGCGCTCGGCGCGCGTCCAGGCGGCGTCGCGGAGCAGGCGAAGGCCGTTGAGGCCGACGATGACGGTGGAACCCTCGTGCCCGGCGACACCCAGCGGGAGCGGCAGCGTGCCGGCCAGGTCCCAGATGACGAGGCCGGTGATGAAGACGGCCGCGATCACCAGGTTCTGCACGACGAGGCGGCGGCACCGCCGCGAGAGCGCCACGGCGGTGGGGACGGTGGCGAGTTCGTCGCGGACGACGACGGCGTCGGCGGTCTCCAGGGCCAGGTCGGAGCCGGCCCTGCCCATGGCGATGCCCGTGTGGGCCGCGGCCAGGGCCGGGGCGTCGTTCACGCCGTCCCCGACCACCAGCACCTTCCGCCCGGCGCTTTCCATCGCCTTGACCGCGTGCACCTTGTCCTGCGGCAGCAGACCGGCCCGGACGTCATCGATGCCGACCTCGGCGGCCAGACGGGCGGCGGCACGAGGGTTGTCCCCGGTGACCAGCACCGGTGTGCCGCCGGTGAGTCGAGTGAGGCGGGCGACGGTGGACCGGGCGTCGGTGCGCAGCCGGTCGGCGATGCCCAGGACGCCCACGGGTGTGCCGTCGAGCACGACGAGGGCGGCGGTGCGGCCGTCCTCCTCCAGTTGTACGGCGAGTTCGGCGGCGGCCCCGGCCTCGGCCTCGCCGGTACGAACGTCCAGCAGGCGGGCCGGGCTGCCGACGGCGACCGTGCGGCCGTCGACGGTGGCGGTGACGCCGGTGCCCGGGGCGGAGGTGAAGTCCGCCACCGGCGGCAGGGCGAGACCGCGGGTCCGGGCGGCTTCGGTGACCGCGCGGGCGAGGGGGTGTTCGCTGGGATGCTCGGCGGCCGCCGCCAGCGTGAGCAGGGCGTCCTCGGTCAGGCCCGAGGACACGAGTGGACGGATGTCGGTGACGCGTGGGGTGCCTTCGGTCAGGGTGCCGGTCTTGTCGAGTGCGACGGCGTCGACCGGACCGAGACGTTCCATCACCACGGCGGACTTGATGAGCACCCCGTGCCGTCCGGCGTTGGCGATCGCGGACAGCAGCGGCGGCATCGTGGCCAGCACCACGGCGCACGGCGAGGCCACGATCATGAAGGTCATCGCCCGGAGCAGTGTCGGCTGCAGTGCCGCGCCGAAGGCCAGGGGCACGGCGAACAGGGCGATGGTGGCGGCCACCATGCCGATCGAGTACCGCTGTTCGACCTTCTCGATGAACAGCTGGGTGGGGGCCTTCGTCCCCGATGCCTCCTCGACCATGGCGACGATCCGGGCGATCACCGAATCGGACGGGTCGCGCTCCACGGTCACCCGCAGCGCCCCGGTGCCGTTCAGGGTTCCCGCGAAGACCTCGTCGCCGGGCTCCTTGGCCACTGGCAGCGGCTCACCGGTGATGGTTGCCTGGTCCACCTCGCTCGCCCCGTCGAGCACCCGGCCGTCGGCCCCGACGCGTTCGCCGGGGCGTACCAGGATCACGTCCCCGACCGTCAACTCCTCGGTGGGCACGGTCTCTTCGGCACCCGCTTCGCCGAGCCGGGTGGCCCTGGCGGGTGCCAGGTCGAGCAGTCCGCGTACCGAGTCCGCCGTCCGCGCGGTGGCGAACGCCTCCAGGGCGCCCGAGGTCGCGAAGATGACGATCAGCAGGGCGCCGTCCAGCACCTGTCCGATCGCCGCCGCGCCGAGAGCCGCGACGACCATCAGCAGGTCGACGTCGAGCGTCTTCTCCCTGAGCGCCTTCAGCCCTTCCCAGCCCGGCTCCCAGCCGCCCGTGACGTACGTCAGCGCGTACAGCGGGCCCCATGTCCACCACGGGGCACCGAGCAGTTGCAGGGGCAGCGCGACCAGGAACAGCAGCAGCGCGGCAGCGGCCCAGCGGGCCTCCGGGAGGGCCAGGATCCGGGTGCGCCGCCCAGGGCCCCCCGTTCGGACCGGGCCGGCGGGCGCGACCGGGCGGGTGAGGGTGGAAGACATGGGCGTGATCCTTCACGCGAGAGGGCGGAGTGGTTCGGCCTCCGCACCATACAGGATCACATGAACACTCATTCATGTATACATCTCCGTAGGATGAGGGCATGGGCCACGGAGTTGACGCGAAGACCGCTGCCACCGCGCGCGAGCGCCTCGACGTGGTGGGGGCCACCGAGGTGGCGTCCACCCTTCAGGCCCTCGCCACGCCGTCCCGGCTCCGCATTCTGGCGCGCCTCCAGGAGGGCCCCTGCCCCGCGACGGAGCTCGCCGACGCGGTCGGCATGGAGCAGTCCGCCTGCTCCCACCAGTTGCGGCTGCTGCGCAACCTCGGCCTGGTCACGGGCGAGCGCCGGGGCCGCTCGGTGATCTACGCGCTGTACGACAACCACGTGGCCGAACTCCTCGACCAGGCCCTCTTCCACGTCGAGCACCTGCGCCTGGGGCTGCACGACACCCCGGCGCAGGTCACCGCCGGGGCCGACGACGCGGTGGCCGCCGCCGGCCACTGAGGACGGTTGCGCCCTGCGAGGCGGGTACGACCGTTCCAAGGGGCGGGTACAGCCGTTCCCCGGGGCGCGTACAGCCGTTGCCCGGGGCGCGTACAGCCGTTGCCCGGGGCGCGTACGGCCGTTCTACGGCGCGGGAACGGCCGCCAGGAAGTCCCCGAGGATCCGGCCGAACACCTCCGGCCTCTCCATGCTCGGGTAGTGGGCGGCACCCTCGACGATCACCCCCCGCCCGTCGGCGACCGTCCGCACCAGGCGCCGGGCCATGGCGAGGTGATCCGCCGCGTCGATGGAGCCGTTGACGGCCAGGACGGGGACCGCGATCCCGGCCGCCCGCGCCCAGGTGTCGGGAACGGGCACCCTCAGATCGACCTCGCCACCGCTGTGCTTGGACAGCGTCCGGGCCACCATCTCGCGCACCCTCACCACCACGGCGCGGTCGACGTCGTCGAGCTTGCGGTGCGGGCCCGCCACGAAGAGCATGAAGGCGTCGATCCAGCCCTCGATGTCACCCGCGCCCAGGGCGCGGGCCTGCGCGGCCAGGACCCCCTGGGCCCAGGGGTCGTCGAATTCGGGCTCGCTCGTCCCCGCCCCGCCGACGACCAGCGCACGCACCAGATCCGGGTGCTCCAGCGCGGTGTCGACAGCGGTGGCCGCACCCATCGACACTCCGGCCAGGACCGCGGGCCCCGCGTCGAGGTGGCGCAGCAGGGCGGCCAGGTCGTCGGTGTGCCGGAAGGGCCTGGTCGCATTGGCCGATCCGCCGTGCCCACGGGCGTCCGGCACGATCACCCGGTGGTGGCGCGACAGCTCCGGCACCTGGTCGTCCCACATCCCGTGGTCCAGGAATCCGCCGTGCAGCAGCACCAGCAGTGGGCCCTCGCCGGTGTCCCGGTGGACGAGGCGGCCGTCCTCGGTCTCGAAGAATTTCAGCTCGGAAGCAGCACTCATGACAACCAAGGTGCCATCTCCTGGTCACATTGACAACCTAGGTGTCATGATTGCGGGATGACCGATATCGACCCGCCCCTGCCGCCCGAGGAACTGGCCCACCGGCTCACGGAGGTCTTCGCCCTGGTCGGCCCGCTCTACCGGCGTGTGCAGCGCAAGGTGGAACAGACCGCACCGATCGAGGGCCTGTCCGTCGGTGTGCGTGCCGTACTGGATCTGCTGCGCGAGAACGGCCCCATGACGGTTCCCCAAATGGGCCGGGCGCAGGCACTGAGCCGGCAGTTCGTGCAACGCATGGTCAACGACGCCGCGGCCGCGGGGCTGGTCGAGATCATCCCCAACCCCGCACACCAGCGGTCGTCGCTGGTCCGGCTGACCGCGAGCGGCCGGGCGGCGATCGACGCCGCTCTGGCCCGCGAGCAGTCGCTGCTGCGCCAGGTGGACGGGGACCTCACCGATGGCGATGTGACGGCATGCGTACGGGTGCTCGGGCGGATGCTGGAGCTCTTCGACCACGTCGACGTGGACTGAGACAGGGCGCCGTTCCCGCCCCGGGAGGGGGCGGGAACGGTGCGTATGCCACCGAGTGCGGATCCAACTGCCCCCGTCTACGCTCAGATGTGGATCTATGCCGCAAGAGGTCGTGAATCGACAGGAAGCGAGACCCCATGGAGCGGCTCAAGCGGTCGGGGCTCGCCGGGGAACTCTCCGCGGAGTTCCTCGGCACGATGATTCTCATCCTCATCGGTTGTGGTGTGGTGGCCCAGGTCGTCGCGGGCGGTGCGCTCACCGATCCGCCGGGCGGCCTCGGGAATCACGACAGCATCGCCTGGGCCTGGGGGCTCGGAGTCACACTGGGCGTCTATGTGGCGGGCCGGCTCAGCGGAGCGCATCTCAACCCCGCCGTGACCCTCTCCCTCGCCGCGTTCAAGGACTTCCCCTGGAAGAAGGTGGCGCCGTACTCGCTCGCCCAGGTCGCGGGGGCGTTCGTCGCGGCGCTGCTGGTGCGGTGGAACTACACGGAGGCGCTGGCGAGGGCGGACCCGGGGCACACGATCAAGACGCAGTTCGTGTTCTCCACGCTTCCCGCCAACGGCAACCCCGCTCTTCCGGTCCACGAATGGGGAGCGTTCCGGGACCAGGTCATCGGCACCGCGATCCTCGTACTGCTCATCTTCGCGGTCACCGATCTCCTCAACACCCCGCCGGGCTCCAATCTCGGCCCGTTCATCGTGGGCCTCATCGTGGTCGCCATCGGCATGGCGTTCGGCACCAACGCCGGATACGCCATCAACCCGGCCCGTGACCTCGGCCCCCGGCTCGCGAGCTTCCTCACCGGATACGGCGGGGCGTGGCGGGATCAGTACGGGAACTTCTACTTCTGGGTGCCGATCGTGGGCCCGCTGGTCGGCGGACCACTGGGAGCGTTCGTCTACAAGGTGTTCATCGGCCGTTTCCTCCCCACGGCGGAGGAGGAACCGGAGGGAACCATCCCCGTACCGACGGAGACGTGACGCCCGGTCCCTTCACCGAGCCCGGACTCAGGAGAGGCAGCATGCCATGGCGGACTTCATCGGCGCAGTGGACCAGGGCACCACCAGCAGCCGCTTCATGATCTTCGATCACGACGGCAACGAAGTGGCCAGACACCAGTTGGAGCACGAACAGATCCTGCCCCGCCCCGGCTGGGTGGAGCACGATCCGGTGGAGATCTGGGAGCGCACCAACTCGGTGATGCAGAACGCCCTGCGCACCGGTGGTCTCAGCGGCACGGATCTCGACGCCATCGGGATCACCAACCAGCGCGAGACGACCGTCGTCTGGGACCCCCGAACCGGCCGTCCGTACTGCAACGCCATCGTGTGGCAGGACACCCGTACCGACTCGATCGCCCAAACCCTGGAGAACGAGGGGCACGGCGAGGTCATCCGGCGCAAGTCGGGGCTTCCTCCGGCCACTTACTTCTCCGGCGGGAAGATCAAGTGGATTCTCGAGAACGTCGAGGGGGTCCGCGAGGCCGCGGAGCGTGGGCACGCGGTGTTCGGGAACACGGACTCCTGGGTGTTGTGGAATCTCACCGGCGGCCCCGACGGCGGCACCCACGCCACCGATGCGACCAATGCCAGCCGCACGATGCTGATGAACCTGGAGACGCTCGACTGGGACGACGAGCTGCTGGACATCTTCGGCATCACCCGGGCGATGCTCCCCACCATCAATCCCTCCTCCGACGCTCAGGCGTACGGCCGCACCCGCACCTCGCGTCCGCTGCGGGCCGCCGTCCCGGTCACCGGGGTGCTCGGCGACCAGCAGGCGGCCACCGTGGGGCAGGTGTGCTTCGAGCCGGGCGAGGCGAAGAACACGTACGGCACCGGCAACTTCCTGCTGCTCAACACCGGTACGAAGCCCATCCGGTCGCAGCACGGCCTGCTCACCACGGTCGCCTACCGGTTCGGGCAGAGCCCTGCGGTCTACGCCCTGGAGGGGTCGATCGCGGTCACCGGGTCCGCGGTGCAGTGGCTGCGGGACCAGATGAAGATCATCACCGATGCGGCGGAGAGCGAGCGGCTGGCCCGGTCCGTCGCGGACAACGGCGGGATGTACTTCGTGCCGGCTTTCTCGGGGCTCTTCGCCCCGTACTGGCGCTCGGACGCCCGCGGCGCCATCGTCGGTCTGGCCAGGTACAACACCAACGCCCATCTGGCGAGGGCCACTCTGGAGGCGATCTGCTACCAGAGCCGGGACGTGGTGGAGGCGATGGAGCAGGACTCCGGTGTCCATCTCGACGTGCTGAAGGTCGACGGCGGGGTCACGGCCAACGACCTGTGCATGCAGATCCAGGCCGATGTGCTCGGTGTCCCTGTCAGCCGCCCGGTGGTCGCCGAGACGACCGCGCTCGGCGCCGCCTACGCCGCCGGTCTCGCCACCGGATTCTGGCGGGACCAGGACGAGTTGCGCGAGCACTGGCAGGAGTCGAAGCGCTGGGAACCGCAGTGGAGCGAGGAGCAGCGGGCGGGGGGTTACGCGAACTGGAAACGGGCGGTGGAGCGCACCCTGGACTGGGTCAGCGTGGGATGACGGTCCGACGCACTGTGCGGGCGTGCCCGGCCGGGCGGGCCCGCACAGTGCGCCAGGGGCTCAGGCCCGCGTCCGCAGTCCGGCCAGGAGTTGGTAGACGGTCTCGGTGCCCTGTCGCAGTGCTTCGACGCCGATGTGTTCGTCCGTGCCGTGCATGCGCTTGAGCATGTCCCGGTTCACGGTGAACGGGTACATGCCGTACACGGGTACGTTCTGTTCCCGGAACGGCACCGCGCTGGTGACCGCCTCGAACTGGCAGGCGGTGGCCCGTACTCCGGGGTGGGTCCGGCGTACAGCGCTCTGCCAGGCGCGGAAGACGTCCGTGTCGTAGTCGGAGTCGGGTGTGGCCAGATAGCCGCGCAATCGGTCCAGGGCCTGCCGCTCGCTCTCGCCCGGATTTCCGACCACACTCAGAGTCGCCCGGTTACCGATCAGCGAGCGGAGCTCGGCGACGATGCGTCCGGGGTCATCGGCCCCCGGCAGGAAGGCCGCCCGGAACTCCGCGGTCGCGGTGCCCGGCACGATGCTCGGGTAGTAGCCGGACTGGGCGGAGGTGAAGGCGAGCGTGGTCCGCAGCATCGCGTTGTGCAGCTCCGGGGTCTCGCTGAGCCGCACCACCGCTTCCCCCGCCCGGTCCCGCCGCTGGTCCGTGCGGGCCGCCAGCATCTCCCGGAGCGCCTCGGCGAACGGCCGGTCGGTGGTGGCCTCGGCCAGTTCGGCGAAGTACTGCCGGGACAGCGCGTTCGGGCGGATGTGGGCACGCCACCCCCCGAGTTGGTCGAGCACCTCGCCCAGCCGGATCACCGCCTGTCCGCTGAACGGCTTGGAGGTGTGGGTGGCGTACGACGCGGTCTCCAGGCGCAGCAGCAGGGAGCGCTTGTCGTTGCAGGTGAGCGAGGCGATCATGGGCGTGGTGCCGTCGCGCTGGTTGAGTACCCAGCCGCCCTCGGTGATGACCGCGCCCGCCGCCACCTTGCCCGGGTGTTCCGTGAGGAACCAGCGCACGCCGTAGGGGCCCTGTTCCTCGTCGCAGTCGGACCAGAGGACGATGTCGCGGTCGAAGGCCGCTCCCTCGCGGACATGGCGCAGCAGAGCGGCGACGAAGGCGGCGTTGACGCCCTTCATGTCCAGCGAGCCGCGACCATACAGTTTGCCGTCCTTGATCTCCGCGGCGAAGGGGTCCGTCTCCCATCTGTCGCCGATGGCGGGTACCACGTCGGAGTGGCCGAGCAGGATCAGGGGCTTCTTCGTGATCGGTCCGCTGCCGGGTACGCGGGCGAAGAAGTGGACGTTGCCGTCCTTCGGAGTGGGCACGATCTCGGTTCCGACTCCGGCATCCCGGAAGATGCCCTGGAGCATCCGGGCGAACGGCAGGGTGACCGCGCCGTCGCCGGGGTTGCTGGTGTTCTGGCGGATCATGGCGACGGCCAGGGCCACGGGGTCGGTGGGATCGCCGTCGAAGGAGGCTCCGGCCGTCCCCGTCGGCGCGTCGGCCCGCGCCGCAGGTGACGCCGATGCCACCGCGCCGAGGCCCAGCACCGTGGACGCGACGGCCGTCGCGCCGGCACCGAGCACGGAACGCCGTGACGGCCGAATTCCGGGAAGTCCGTCGAGGCAGGCGGAGATGACCGCGGCAGGATTCTCCTGGTGGGCGTAATGACCGCCCCCGACGGACTTCAGGGTGCATTCGCCCCGGGTCCACTCGGCCCAGCGGCGCACGGTGACCTCGGGCACGTGCGGGTCGTCGGTGGCCCACACCGCACGCAACTCGACCTGCGGAACGGTCCCCCGCCGGCCGTCGTACCGGGCGGCCAGCCGCAGATCGGCGATGACGGGAGGCAGCAGCACCTCCTCGAACTCGGGGTCCGCAAGCAGCTCCGGGTCGGTCAGTCCGGTTCCGGCGACGAAGGCGCGGGCGTCCTCGACGGTCACGTCCTCGCCTCGGCCGTGGAAGTCGCCGGGGCACTGCCCGGCAACGGCGCACAGCCGCGTGACGGGCACCCCGGCGTCGAGCAGCCGGCGGCAGGTCTCGTACGCCAGCAGGGCGCCGAGGCTGACTCCGATCAGTACCAGCCGTCGCCCGCCCAGCAGTTCGCGTGTCCCGGCCGCCACCGCGTCGGCGTAGGCGGCCATGTCGGTGACGGGCTCCTCGTCGACGCGGGTCCCGCGGCCCGGCGGTGCGACGAACGCGAGGGTGGTGTCCTCGGGAGTCAGGCCCCGCCAGCTCGCGAACGTCGAGCCGTGGGCGCCGGTGGGTGCGAAGCAGACGGCGAGGGTACCTGTGGCGGAGCCCTGCTGCTCGCCCGGCACTGTCAGCCATGGGTCGTTCATTTCTGCTCCTCCTGCTGGATCTCGCGGCACAGGGCGGCGATCGCGGTGACGGTGGGTGCGCCGAGGATGCGGCGCAGCGGCACGCGGCGGCCCGCCGTCGCCGCCAGCCGGTTGGCGAGCCGGACGGCGAGCAGGGAGTGGCCTCCGGCGTCGAAGAAGTTCTGGTCCGCCGATGCGGGCGGTGTGCCGAGCAGTTCCTGCCAGAGCGCGGCGACTGCGGTCTCGGTGGCGTCGGACGGGGTGAATCCGGCCACCCGTTCCTGACCGATGCCTGCCACGAGTGTGCCCAGGGCGGTGCGGTCCAGCTTGCCGTTGGTGCTCAGCGGGAGCCGTGGGACCTGCTGGATGCGGGCGGGCACCATGTAGTCGGGCAGCCGGTCGCGCAGATACGCGCGCAGTGCGGCGGCGCCGGTCTCCTCGTCGGCGGTGACACAGGCGACGATGCGTGTTTCGCCGTCCTCGGTCTCCGCGTAGGCCCCCGCGTCGGTGACGTCCGGTGCCTTGCGCAGGGTGGCCTCGATCTCCTCCAGCTCGACGCGGTAGCCGCGCACCTTGACCTGGTTGTCGGCGCGTCCGGTGATCTCCAGCACGGAGTCGGGGAGTTGACGGCCACGGTCGCCGGTGCGGTAGTGCAGGACTCCGGCGTCATCGGTGGTGAAGCGGTCCTCGCCGTCGCCGCCGACATAGCCGAGGGCGAGTGGTGGTCCGGAGACCCACACCTCGCCGGTCACACCGGCCGGGAGGCGTCGGCCGAGCCGGTCACGGACCGTGAGCGAGGCGCCCGCCACGGGGCTGCCCACGGGGACGCGTTCGGCGTCGGCGGGCAGCCGGACGGTGTCGTAGGCGGCGACGTTGGAGGCGGTCTCCGTCATGCCGTACAGGTTGAGCAGGATGGTGTCGGGCCAGACCTCGCGGAAGCGCAGGACGGTTTCCACGGGCAGGGTGTCGGCGCCGCTGGTGACCAGCACCGGGCGGTGCCCGTCGGGGCGTCCGGCGCACTCCTGGAGCAGTCCGGCGATCAGCTGCGGGGTCAGGAAGAGATGGGTGATCCGTTCCTGCTCGACGGCGGCGGCGAAGAGCACCGGATCGAGGAGTTCATCGGTGGCGAGCACGACGGACGGGACGCCCTTGAGCAGTCCGCCCAGCAGTTCCCAGGGCGAGGCGACCAGTGCCAGTGACTTCTGGACGGCGAGCACCGCGTTCTCGGGGAACGGGTGGTCCTGCCACATCCACTCCAGCCGGCCACGGACCGAACGGTGGCTGATGCGTACGCCCTTGGGGTTTCCGGTGGTCCCCGAGGTGTAGACGATGTGGAACAGTGCGTCCTCGTCGGGCTTCTGCTCGGGGGCCTGGTGCAGCGGGCCCTCGGCCAGGGGTGCCAGTGTGACGCGGGGGGCGTCCAGGGTGGGGAACTGGTCGAGTCCGGGCTCGGCCAGCACGCAGTGCGGCCCGGTCTCCTCCACCATCCGGCGCTGCCGTCGCACGGGTATCGCGGGGTCCAGCCCGAGGTAGGCGGCGCCGGTCTTCAGTACGGCGAGGACGCCCGCGACGGCGGCGGGCCCGCGCTGGGCGGCGAGTGCCACCAGCGAGCCCGGGCCGGTGCCCTTGGCGGTGAGCCGGGCGGCCAGCCGGCCGCTCCATTCGTCGAGTTCGCGGTAGGTGACGCTGGTGCCGGTGTGGCGCAGGGCGACGGCCCGGGGGTGGGCCGCCACCTGCTCGGCGAAGCGTTCCAGCAGGGTCGGCGTGGTCATCGGTGATCGTCTCCGGGCAGCAGATCGAGGGAGCGAACGGTGGTGTGCTCGGCACGCTCCGGGTCGGTGAGGGCCCGGAGCGCGATCAGGGTGGATTCCAGTACGTTGCGGGCGGCCGGCGCGTCGAGCAGCTCCCGCTGGTAGGCGTACTGGAGGAGCAGTCGGCCGGGGCCGTGCGGCTGGACGTACAAAGCGCAGTCGTACTTGGTGTAGCCGGTGTCCAGTTCGACGAAGCGGAACCGGACGTCCGACGCCGTGGTGGCGCGCGCCGGGTAGGGCAGCATGTTGAGCATGGTCTGGAAGACCGGGGTCGCCGATGAGCTCCGCGAGGCGGCCGGAAGCCGCCGTAACGTCCAGCCGAAGGGGTGCTCGGCCGCGGCATAGGCGTCGTACACCGTCTCCCTCACCTGTGCGGTGAACTCCGCGAGGGTGACGGCCGGGTCGATGTCCAGGCGCAGTGGCAGCATGGCGAGCACGAAGGCGGGCACATCGGCGGTCTCCGGACGCTCCCGCCCCGCCATCGGGGCGCCGATGATCACGTCGTCGGTGTCGCTGTAGTAGCTCAGGGCCAGTGCATAGGCGGCCAGCAGCGGTACGAACTCGGTGGCGGACGCGGCCAGCGCGGTGTCGCGCAGCCGCCGGGACAGCCGCTCGTCGAGGACCGCCTCGGTGATCTCGCCCCGATAGGTGGGTGCGGCGGGCCGCTGCTTCTGTGCGATCTGGAGGACCGGAAGCCCGCCCGCGAGCCGCCGCAGCCAGTACTCCCCCGCCGCGGCCACCTCCTCGGTGGCCAGCCGCTCGGTGAGGTGGTCGAGATAGCGGTCGTAGCGGGTGGCGCGTTCGGGGTCGGGCCCGGCGGGCCGCTGTTCGTAGAGTTCGGCCAGGCGCTGGAACAGCACGGTCGCTCCCCAGCCGTCGAGGAGCAGTTCATGCATGGTGACAAGGAGCCGGTGCTGCCCGTCGGGCAACCGGAACAGACTGGTCCGCAGGGCCGGTTCGGTGAGCAGGTCGAAGGGCCGGGCCGCCTCCTCGGCGGCCGTCGCGCGAAATGCTTCCGCGGTGACGTCCCGGGCGCTGCCGGGCAGCGGCACCTCCCAGTGCGGGTACTGGTGCACCACCTCGTGCACCCCTTCCTGCGCCGCGTCCTGCCCGTCCGCCCCGTCTGTCCCGTCGTTCTCCGCGAATCGGGCGAGGAGCAGTGGATTCTCGGCGAGCAGCAGCTGCCAGGCCCGGGCCAGCCTTGCCACGTCGAGGAGTCCGTCGAGTTCCAGGGAACCCTGGTAGCTGTAGTAGGGGCTGAGCGGGTCGAGCCGCCAGTGGAAGTACACGCCGGTCTGCTGCGGGGTGAGCGGCCGGGTGCGCGGTGCGCCGTCCCGCACCGCCTCCGTGCGGGCACCGGGCGCGGGCCTCCGTTCCTTGCCGAGCGCGGCGAGCGCGGCGGGGCTGCCGTCGCGCAGCACGTCACGCAGGCCGGCGGCCGATCCCGTCCCGCGAAGGGCGGCGACCAGCCGCATGGCCAGCAGCGAATCGCCGCCCAGCTCCAGGAACCTGTCGTTCCTGCCGACCCGTCCGGTGCCGAGGAGCCCGGCGACGACGTCCGCGATCGCGGTCTCCGCCGCGCCGCGCGGCGGGGCGTACGGGCGCGTGTCGGGGCGGCTGCGGCGCGGTGGTGCGGGCAGGGCCTTGTAGTCCGTCTTGCCGTTGCGGGTGAGCGGGAGCCGGGGCAGGACGACAAAGGTGTGCGGCACCATGGGAGCAGGGAGCCGGCCGCTCAGATGGGCGCGCAGTGATTCCTCCGTCGGCTCGTCGCCGGAGGCGGCGACATACGCGACTAGCCGGGGTGGCTGCGCCGCCACCGGAGTGTGTGCGCTCTCCCGGGCGACCAGGGCTCCGGTGTCGTCGGGGGTGTGGACGGTGACGGCGCAGGCGGCGATCCGGGGGTGGTCGCCCAGCACCGCCTCGATCTCGGCGAGCTCCATGCGTACGCCGCCGAGCTTCACCTGCCGGTCCACCCGGCCCAGGTACTCCAGTTGGCCGTCCGGCAGTGCGCGTACGGCGTCCCCGGTGCGGTAGAGGCGTCCGCCACCGGTGCCGAACGGGTCGGTGAAGAAGGCGAGAGCGGTGCGCTCCGGGTCACCGAGGTAGCCACGGCCCACGACGAGTCCCCCGACGAACAGCTCCCCCGTCTCCCCGTGCGCACAGGCATGCCACTGCCCGTTCTCCTCGCGCAGTACGTACAGTTCGGCGTTCCCGATGGGCGAGCCGATCGGCAGATGGCGTACTCCGGCGGCCGGAGGACCGAGTTCGGCATGGGTGACGTCGTCCGAACACTCGGTGGGGCCGTACGCGTTGAGCAGCCGGATGCCCGGCATGGTGTAGTGCCACCGCCGGGCCAGAGCGGGTGGCAGTTCCTCGCCGGTGGCGATCATCCAGCGCAGCGCGCCGGGCCGGATTCCCGCGCTCTCCTGGGCGTCGAGCAGGAAGCGGATCAGTGTGGGTACGGTCTCCAGCACCGTGGTGCCGCATCCGCGCAACGCCTCCAGCAGCAGGGCGCCGTCCTGTGCCTGCTCGTCGGCGAAGATCTGGACCCGGCCGCCGACGAGCAGCGGGGCGAGCATCTGCCATACGGAGATGTCGAAGCTCAGCGGCGCGGTCTGGGCCAGTCGGTCGTCCGCGGTCAGCCCCAGATCGTCGATCTTGGCCCAGAGGTGGTTGAGCATTCCGCGGTGCTCGACGATCGCGGCCTTGGGCCGGCCGGTCGACCCCGAGGTGTAGAGGACGTAGCGCACCTCGTCCGGGCCGGGCGACAGGGTCCGGGTGTACGAGGCATCGGCCGGTTCCGGTGTGGTGGTGGGTACGCCGGCCGCGCGGGCGCCCTTGACCAGTTCCCCGGTGTCCGTCGGCGCGCCGGTGGTCAGCATCAGTGCCGCGCCGCTGTCGGTGAGCAGGGATTCGACGCGTGCGGCGGGCCAGCTCGCATCGACCGGCAGGTAGACGGCGCCCAGCAGCTCCAGGGCGAGGAAGGCCGTGACGACGTCGGCGCCGCGCCGCCCGCCGACCGCGACGATCTGCCCCCGAGAGATCCCGGCGGCCGCCAGCTGCGCGGCGGTGCGGCGCATCCGGTCGGCCAACCGGCCGTATCCGAGGGACTCTTCGCCGTCCTCGACGGCGGTCCGGTGGGGGTGTGCGGCCGCGAACCGCTCGACGTAGGCATGGACCCCTTCCCCCAGTTCGTACGGTTCGTGGCGGGTGAGTGCCGCGGCGACGGCGCGCTCGCGCGCCCCGTCGGCCAGCGGAAGGCGGGGGTAGTACTCGGGCAGGCCGGTCACCGGCCCGCCTGCTTCTCGGCGATGACCAGCAGGTACTCGACCGGTACGCCCGTGCCTCGCTCGTCCGTGGTGTGGAATCCCTCGGTCATCTCGACCATTTCCGCTCGCAGTTCCTTCCATCGCGAGGGCGGCGAAATGGTGTTCCTCGCCGCGATGCAGGGGCCGAAGCAGTTCTCGAAGAAGGTGACCAGGTCCTCGGCCGCGGCGAACGGGTAGAAGAGTTCCCGGCGTTCGGAGGTGACCGTGAAGCCGGGGCCGAGGAGTTCGGCGAGGTAGTCCGGCGATCCCCACAGCATGGGCTGTCCCTGATGGCCGTTGGGCGAGGGGAAGTAGGCGGAGAGGATCTCCTGGAAGTGCGCGGTCCAGCTGCGCGCCGTCCAGTTGCACATGCCGATGCGGCCGCCGGGCCGCAGTACCCGGGCCATCTCCCCGCTCGACGCGGCGTGGTCGGGCGCGAACTGGATCCCGTAGGTGGAGGTCACCAGGTCGAACGAGGCGTCGGTGAAGGGGAGTTCCTGGGCATCGCCCCGTCGCAGCTCCACCTGGACGCCTGCCTGGGCGAACCGTTCGCGTGCGTCGGGGAAGAACTCGTCGGTCAGGTCCAGCCCGGTGACGACGCAGCCGCGCAGGGCGGACAGCAGCGCGACGTTGCCGTTGCCGGTGGCGACATCGAGATGGGCGGTGTCCGGCGCGGGGGCCAGCCGGTCGACCAGCTCGACGGCGCCCGGCCGCAGCAGATCGGCGACGTGCCGGTACTCGCCGTACGACCACATGGTCCGGTTGATCTCCTGGATGTTCTGATCGATCGTCATGCGAATCCCCCTCAGAGCGTGAGCCGGGCGCCGAGACCGGCGGCTTCGGCGCGGGCGTGGATGCGGTCGGCCACGGCGACGTCGAGGATCGACATCCCGAACGGGTTGCTGATCACGATGTCGTCCTGGCCGCGGCGGCCCGGGTGCCGCCCGGCGAGCACATCGCCGAGCGTGCCGTCGACGCGGCGGGCACCGGGCCGGGCGGTCACTCCTTCCCGCGGGGTGCCGTCGGGGCCGAGCAGGGTGCCTGCCCGGTGCATCCGGCCGAGCAGCCGTCGCGGGTCGTCACGGACCAGGCTCCAGTCGTCGACGATCACCGTGTCGGCCGAGAGCACGGCCGCTTCGGTGAGGTCGTCCAGCGAGACATGGCAGACGAGCGCGCCGGGCAGCAGCCAGTCGGGGTCGATGTACCCCTGGGTCACCGTGGTGACGGGCACGACGAGTTCGGCGCCCCGTACCGCCTCGCGCGGTCCGTCGGCGACCACCGTCTCGATGTCCGCCGCACCCGGCAGCGAGGCGATGTGGTGGGCGACGGACTTCGCACGGTCGGGCGCCACGTCGTACAGCGTGATGCGGCGCAGGGTGGGCACGGTACGCAGCAGCAGCGCGATGTGCGCCTGGGCGAGGGCGCCGCAGCCGAGGAGTGCCAGCCCGCGCGGTTCCGGCACCGCCAGATGGCGCACGGCGAGCGCGGTCACCGCCGCGGTGCGCATCGCGCTGATGTAGGCGGCCTCCATCAGGGCGAGGGGGCGGGCGGTCTCCGGATCGAGGAGCAGGGTGAAGCCCTGGGAGCGGGGTATGCCGCGCCCTGGGTTGCCGATCGAGGCGTTGATGGTCTTCATGCCGATGACCGGCGGCCGCCCCTCCTTGACGAGTGCGCCGGGCATGGCCAGCAGCCTGGCCGAGTCGCCCTGCGGGGTGGTCCAGCCCAGGTATGCCTCCTCGGGAAGCTCGGACCGACCGGCGGAGTGCAGCCTGAGCGCCTCGGCCACCGTCGCCACGATGTCCACGTCGCGGGCGGCCTCGATGACGTCCGCGCGGGTCAGATAGCGGAAGTGGCTGTCGGGGTATTGCTCGAAGTCCATGACGGGCGGGGCTCCTTGGCGAGAGGGGTCGGTTGCGGTGGGGACGGCGCGGGAGCGGCTTCAGCCGCCGGGGGTGTGTGCCGCGCGGAGCATCACGAAGGGGACGAACGCACCCAGCAGCAGTACGCCGGCGAGTGCGATCCAGCCGGCCGTGCCGAGGGCTAGGACGACGCCGGTCATCAGCACCGGGCCCGCGACCCGGTTGGCCACCGTGCGGCTGGTGTTGAACAGCACCAGGTAGGCGCTGCGCGCCCCTTCCGGTGCCAGGTCGAAGGAGAGCGTCCACGAGGCGCCGACCTGCAGCAGCTCGGCGAACGTCAGGAGGACGACGGCCGAGCCGAGCACCAGCAGTGCCTCTCGCGCCCCGAATCCGGGCGCGGCGGCGAAGGCCAGGGCGCCGCAGCTGAGCAGCAGGGCCGCACCCGCGTAGGAGAGCCAGGCCCGGCGCGTGGTGCTGTAGCAGCGGTTGAGGGGGTACTGGAGGGCGATGCACAGCACGGTGTTGACGGCGTACAGGATGCCCACATAGCGCTCCGGCACATCCGTCTCGGTGACCAGCCACAGCGGGAAGGCCACATTGAGCACCGGCATCCAGAGCGACACCAGTGCGTTGTACGCGGTGAAGCCGAGCAGTCGGCGGTCCTTGAGCAGATCCGCCACCCGGGCGCTCGCGACCGCCGTCGCCGTCTTCTCCTCCCGCCGCGCGGTGGCGTACACGGCGGCCACCGCCACGTAGGCGACCGCGCCACCGACCAGCAGCGGCCTGAATGCTCCCGGCGCGCCGGAGCCCAGGGCGACTCCGGCGATCAGCCCACCAAGGCTGATACCGAGGTTGACGACGGTGCGCTGCACGGCCATGACCTTCGCGCGCAGGTTCTCCGGGGCGCGCGCGCCGACGTACGACTGGACCAGTGGGGGTGAGGACTGCTCGGTGACGGCGATGACGGCGACCACGAGCAGAAAACTCCACCAACCGTCCACCCAGAGGTAGCCGACGGTGGCCAGTGCGCGCAGCAGCATCACACCGATCAGCACCGGCTTCGGCCCGAAGCGCCCGGCCAGCCGGGCGATGGGCACGGCGGCGGCGATGGCGACCACCCCGCCGATGGTCAGACCGGTGCCGACGGACGAGGTACTGAGATGGGCGACCTTGACGAAGTAGATGGTCGAGACGGCGAGGAAGAGGCCCGTGCCGGTCCATTCGATCAGCGTGGCGCCCTGCACCAGTGGCAGGTACTGCCGGTGGCCGGGGCGGGTCCGCTGCCGGTCAAGGGTGGTGCTGGTGCCCATGTTCAGTGCTCCTGGTGCTTTCGGTCGAAGAAGAGTCCTTCGCTGCGCAGTCGTTGCACGGCGGCGGTGATCTCCTTGGCGACGCCCTGTTCGGTCGCCCAGTTGTCGCAGTAGAGGGTGTCCCGGTATTTGGCGCCGCCGTCCGCGGCCAGGCAGACCGCGAGCCGGCCGTCCGTCCCGGCCTCCTCCTGATCGGTCAGCATCGCGCGCACGGCGCAACCGCTGGAGCCGCCGAGTGCGAGCCCGATGTCCTCGGCGATGATCCGGCAGACGGCGATCGCCTCGATGTCGTCGACGTGCACCGCGCGGTGGTAGCTGTGCGGCGCCTTCAGGAAGACGGACGGGCGGCTGGCTCCGATGCCCGGGACCAGGCGCCGTCCGCCGCTGCCCGAGACAGCCAGTGAGCCGCGTACGTCCACGGCGACCGCGGCGACGTCGGGCCGGTGCTCGCGCAGATGGGCGCTGATGCCCGCGAGGGTGCCGCCGGTGGAGACCGGTATGTACACCGCGCCGAGCTCCGGTCCCGCCTGCGCGGTGAGTTCGGGTCCGGTGGTGAGCCGGTGGATGTGGGGCGCGGCCCAGTTCTCGTACTGGTCGGGCCAGCGGTATCCGGGGTTGTCCGCACACAGCTCGCGCACCCGGCGCAACCGGCTCAGCAGGTAGCCGCCCAGGCCGTCGGGTTCGTCGACGACGATCACCCGCGCTCCGCTGTCCGCGAGCCCGCGGCGGGTGGCGTGCGGGGTCTTGATATCGACCACGGCGAGGAAGTCGCAGCCGAGCGTCGGCAGCAGCCTGGCCAGGGCGAGGCCCAGGTTGCCCGAGGTGGATTCGACCACCACGGTGCCCGGGGTGAGCGGCCGTTCGTCGTGCAGCGCCCGTAACAGTCCTACGGCGCTGCGGTCCTTCACCGATCCGGTGGGGCCGTGTTCTTCGAGTTTCAGGCCCAGACGCCGCACCCGACCCCGGTGGGTGACGTCCAGGCGGAGTAAGGGTGTTGTGCTGAGGGCCCGCGCCAGGACGGGATTGACACGCGACACTGCTTCTCCCTGTGCGATGCGTCGTTCGACGATGGCGATGGGTCGACCGGCCGGCCCGGCTGCGTGCTCTCAGACCTTAGGCAGGTGGCCCCAGGTGTCACCACGACACTCTCACGCCCGCGTGTCACCGTTGGCCGGGAACGGCGCTTGACGTTCCCCTCGCTCTCGTCCCCCGGCCGCTGCCGGGCCCGGTGAAGTCGCGGTACCTGTCCGGTGTTCCGGCGGGGTCGGCGCGCGAGAAGAATCGAATTGGCCGGTTCGGCACCGGGGGGCCCGGACCACCGGGCGGTTGCCATGACGGGGTGAGCCGCCCGGCACCACCTCTCCCGGGGGCCTGTTATCTTTACGTGACTTCGCGACAGAACTCTCGGTCATGCTTTGGCCTTTGATCTGTTGGCGTCGATGTGCCGACGTGTGGCGACGGACGTTCAATGACCACTGCACGGGCACGGTCGCGGACCGCGGCCGGCCCGGCCTGTCCTGGCTGGACGAAATGACACAGCACAACAGATTCAGCAGGGCGGCGCTGGCCGCACGAGCGGTGCTGATCCCGGGGACGGGGCGCCGGAAGCAGACGAAGCGCCCGATCGCCCGCCGGCTGCGCACACCGGACTACCCACGCGCGGGACGGCGCGGCTGGCGAAGATGGATTCCCTCGTGGCGGCTGGGCCTGGGCTCGGTCCTGATGTTCACCGCGACCCTGGCGACCGTGGTGGGCATCGCCTACGCCCGTACGGACATACCGGAGGACCTCAACGCCTTCGCCACCCAGCAGGACACCGTCTACTACTGGGCCGACGGCACGCCGATGGCCCGGACCGGCTGGGTGAGCCGCCAGGAGATGCCCCTGTCGAAGATCCCCGACCATGTCCGATGGGCCGTACTGGCGGCGGAGAACGCCGACTTCTACTCCGACCACGGCATATCGACGCAAGGGATCACCCGTGCGCTGTGGCGCACCGTCAGCGACGGTGACACCCAGGGCGGGTCCACCATCACCCAGCAGTACGTGAAGAACGTCTATCTGTCGCAGGACCAGTCCTTCTCGCGGAAGTTCACCGAGATGCTGCTGGCGGTCAAGCTGGACCGCCGCCTGAGCAAGGACAAGATCCTTCAGGAGTACCTGAACACCAGCTGGTTCGGCCGTGGCACCTACGGTCTCCAACGTGCCTCGCAGGCCTACTACGGCAAGGAGGTCACCCAGCTCAACGCCAGCGAGGGCGCCTTCCTCGCCTCCTTGCTCAAGGGTGCCTCGCTGTACGACCCGGCCGTCAATCCCCGCAACCGTGAACGGGCCGTCGAACGGTGGCGGTGGACGCTGGACCGCATGGTGGAGATCGGCAGGCTGAGCCCGGCCGAACGGGCCACGTACACCACCTTCCCCGAGCCGAAGCCCCCGCACCGGCCCAACAGCGCGGGCGGGCAGGACGGTTATCTCGTACAGCTCGCCGAGTCGTACGCCAAGCGGGCCGGCCACATCTCCGACGCACGCTTCGACCTCGGCGGCTACCAGATCTACACGACGTTCGAGAAACCGCGGATGACCGCCCTCGCCCGAGCCGTCCGTGACGCGCGCGACAAGCTCGATCCCAAGCAGCGCAAGGCCGACCGGTTCGTCCGGTTCGGCGCCTCGACCGTCGCCCCGGACGGGCGGATCCTCGCGGTGTACGGCGGACCGGACTTCGAGCGGCAGGCGTTCAACGAATCCAACGCGGGTACCGTCCCGGCCGGTTCGGCGTTCACCCCCTTCGTCTACGCCGCCGGCCTCCAGCACGGTGTGACGCACGAACGCAACGGCCCGCGCTCCACCGTCACACCGTCGACCGAGTACGACGGCGACGACGACATTCCCGTCATGACGCCCGAAGGCCCCTACTGGGACCGGAGCGGCAAGATGGTCAAGGGCAACAACGACGGCGACAAGTCCTTCGGCCGGATCAGCCTGCACGAGGCCATGACGAAGTCCGCGAACTCCCCCTTCCTCCAACTCGGCATGGACACGGGCCTGAAGCTGGTCCGCAGCACCGCCGAGTCATCGGGGCTGCTCCCCGCCAGTTTCGGCCCGCCCGTCCCGGCGTTCGCGATGGGCAACTCCACTCCCAGCGCCATCCGGATGGCCGACGCGTACGGAACGTTCGCGGCCCGCGGCGTGCACACCGATCCGTACTCGGTCCGCAAGGTCACCCGCAACGGCGAGCCGGTCCGGCTCGACCTGCCGCGGCCCAGGCGCGCCGTACGGTCCGACGTCGCCGACGCGATCACCAGATCGCTCACCCGGCCCGGCATGAGGGGGGTCGCCCTGGCCGCGCCGGTCGCCGCCAAGGCCGGAACCACCGAGGACGACACCGCGCGCTGGTACGTCGGATACGGCCCGGCCGCGTCCACCGCCGTCGTCGTCTACCGCATGGACCTGGCCAAGAGCCTCGCGCCGCTGCCTCTCAAGGGGCTGGCCGGTGGCCCCGAGGACGACGGGAAGCTCCCGGCACAGATCTGGAACACATACACGGAAGCCACGACGAAGTGACGGATAACAGAGTGAAGTCCACCGCACACCGAATACGGGCCCGGCTCACGCCCCGCATCGTCCTGGGGCTCGCGGCATGTCTCGTGGTGTCGGGCTCCGCGGCCCTCGTCCCGCTGCTGTCCGACGATGCCTCGGACGCCCGGACCCCGCAGGAGGGCACGCGCACCGTCGCCGCGCCGACGCCGACCGCCCGGGAGCACCGCGGGGGCGGTGGAAGCACCGAGGAGGAGGAGTGGGACGGAAAGGTCAAGATCCTGGGGGACGGCTCCACGTCCTACACCGGTCCGCAGCCGGGCCAGTTGAAGGCCGAGCGGCTCAAGCCGGGTGAACGGCCGCCGCAGTTCGTGGTGTTCTCGTGGGACGGGGCGCTGGAGGGCGACGACCAGATGTTCTCCCGGTTCCGCCGTGCGGCGAAGGAGAGCAACGCGCACATGACGTTCTTCCTCACCGGCATCTATCTGCTCCCGAAGGAGAAGCGGGACCTCTACCGGCCGCCCCAGCACAAGGCCGGCGCCGCCGCGATCTCGTACCCGACACGCGAGCACATCCGGATGACGCTGGAGCAGCTCGGCGGTGCCTGGAAGGAGGGCAACGAGATCGGGTCGCATTTCAACGGCCACTTCTGCGAGAAGAAGGGCGGTGGGGACTGGAGCAAGGACGAGTGGATCAGCGAGATCGGCCAGTTCTACTCCTTCGTGCAGAACTGGAAGACGAACACCGGCTTCAAGGACCTCGATCCGCTCCCCTTCGACCCCACCCGTGAGGTCGTCGGCGGGCGGGCACCGTGCCTGGAGGGCCAGAAGAACCTGCTGTCGGCGTCCAAGCCGTTCGGCTGGCGTTACGACGCGAGCTCCCCCGGCGACTTCCAGATCTGGCCGTCCAAGAAGAACGGCATCTGGGACCTCCCGCTGCAGATGCTGCCGTTCCCCGGCAAGGACTTCCAGGTGCTGTCCATGGACTTCAACTTCCTCTACAACCAGTCCGAGGGCAGCACCGAGGGCGATCCCGCGAAGTACCAGACGTGGCGCAAGGAGGCGCGGAACGCGTACGTGGCGGGGTTCGACCGGGTCTTCCACGGCAGTCGCGCACCGCTGTTCATCGGGAACCACTTCGAGGACTGGAACGGCGGGATCTACATGGACGCCGCCGAGGACACGATGCGGGAGGTCTGCCCCCGCAAGGAGGTCCGCTGTGTGTCCTTCCGTGAACTGACCGACTGGCTCGACGCGCAGGACCCCAAGGTCCTCGCGCAGTGGCGGACCCTCGACCCCGCCCAGCCCCCGAACTGGAAGCAGTAGCCGGCGCACCCCGGCGGCGCGGCTCCGGTTTCCGGGAGCCGCGCCGCCAGGGTGTGCGCGTGCCGTGGGCGGCGGCGGTCAGTTCGCCTTCTCGACGAACTCGGTCGTGTAAGTCTTGGCGAGGTCCACCTCGGCGTTCTTCAGGTTCGGGTTGAAGGCCTTCAGGACCCGCTCGACGGTGGCGGGGCCGTCCGCGGGCATGACGCCGTCCTTGGTGAACATGGGCAGTGTGCTCTTGATCGCCTGCGCGTACAGGGCCTTGCCGCCGCCCTGGGCGTAGTCGGCGGGCATCTTCGCGGCGATCTCGTCGGCGCTGTGCGTGGACATCCACTTCAGCGTCCTGACGAAGGCGTTGGCCAGCTTCTGGACCGTCTTCTTGTGGCTGTTGACCCACTCGGTCTGCATGTAGAGGCTGGACGACGGGTAGAGCCCGCCGAGCGCCTGCCTGGAGCCCTCGGGGGTCCGCATGTCGATGAGGATCTTGCCGAGCTTCTTGTCCAGGATGGTGGCGACCGTGGGGTCGGTGGTCATGCCGCCCTCGATGGAACCCTGCTGGAGGGCGGAGATGAACGTCTGTCCGGCTCCGACGGCCACGGGTGTGAATTCGCTGGTCTTCACACCGTTGCTCACGGCGAGGTACTTCGTCAGGAAGTCGGTCGAGGAGCCGATGCCCGTGACACCGAGCTTCTTGCCCTTGAAGTCCTTCGCCGAACGGACCTCCCCCGCCGCCTTGTTGGACACGATCTCGACCTCGCCGGGGGCCTGGGAGAACTGGACGACCGACTCGACCTGCTTGCCCTTCACCTGGAGGTCGAGGGTGTGGTCGTAGAAGCCCACCGTGCCCTGGACGTCTCCGGAGACCAGTGCCGTCTCGGCCTGGACGCCGGCGGGCTCGGTCAGGAGCTGGACCGACACCCCCTCGTCCTTGAAGTAGCCGAGCCGCTCGGTCAACATCGCGGGCAGGTAGATGACCTTGTCCAGGCCGCCGACCATGATCTTGACCTTGTCGTTCTTGTCGCCGGAGGCCGAGGTGGAGTCGCCGCCACAGGCGGTGAGGCTGGTCAGGGCGAGTACGCCGACGACGGCGAGGGCCGGGATCCGGGTGGATGCACGCATCTGATTCACGTCCTTGTGAAGAAACATTCGGGAACAGTCGTGGTGACGGGGCGTCTGCGAGCGGTGTCGGCTCAGCGGGCGGTGTCCGCGTCGGCCGGCTTCCAGCGGAAGAGCCGCTTCTCCAGGAAGGTCAGCAGTCCTTCGGCCAGCAGCGCGACGATCGCGAGGATGACCATCGCGGCGTAGACGCCGGCGGCGTTGAACGTGCCCTGGGAGGCGGCGACCAGCAGGCCGAGTCCCTTGGTGGCGCCGATGTACTCGCCGACGATCGCGCCGATGAGCGCGAAGCCGAAGCTCACGTGCAGGCTGGTGAAGATCCACGAGGTGGCGGAGGGGATGACCACCTGCAGGGTGACCTGGCGGTTGCTGGCGCCCAGGATGCGGGAGTTGGCGACGAGGTTGCGGTCGACCTCCCGTGCGCCCTGGAAGGCGTTGAAGAAGACGGGGAAGAACACGAGGACGACCGCGGAGGCCACCTTCGAGGCGGGGCCGAGACCGAACCAGATGAGGAAGATCGGCGCGAGCACGATCCGGGGCAGCGCGTTGAGCACCTTGATGTACGGGCCGAGGACATCGGCGGCGAACCGCACCCGGCCCAGCGCGATCCCGAGCAGTACCCCGGCGATCACACCGATGACCCAGCCGAGCAGTGCTTCGTAGAGCGTGTACCAGATCTGCTCCCAGAGGGATCCCTGGGCGGTTCCGTCGACGACCCAGGTGCGGATCTGGTCCCAGATCTTCGAGGGCATGGAGAAGTTGAACGGGTCGATGACCGCCGTACGGGCCAGCCATTCCCACAGTCCGACGACCGCGAGGAGCACCGCTATCCGGCTCGCCGTCACCAGGTACTTGCGGTTCCTGGCGGCTCTGGCCCTGGCCCGGGTCCGCTCGGTCTTCGTCACGGCGGCGCTCGCGGTGATGGTGTCAGGCGACATCAAGTGCACCCCTCTCGCGGGTGATGCGGACCTCTTCGCCGAGCGAGGACCAGATCTCCCGGTAGATCTCGACGAACCGGGGCTCCAGCCGCACCTGCTCGACCTTGCGGGGACGGGGCAGGTCGATCTCGAAGACCTCCTTGACCGTGGCCGGTCCCGCGGTCATGACCACCACCTTGTCGGCCAGCGCGATGGACTCCTCCAGGTCATGGGTGACGAAGACGACGGAGGCGCCGGTACCGGCCCACAGCTCCAGCAGTTCGTCCGACATCAGCGCCCGGGTCTGCACGTCGAGCGCGGAGAAGGGCTCGTCCATGAGCAGGATCTCGGGGTCGTTGACGAACGTCGCCGCGAGCGCGACGCGCTTGCGCTGGCCGCCGGACAGCTGGTGGGGGTAGCGGTCCTCGAAGGAGGAGAGGCCGACCCTGGCGAGCCACTCCCGGGCCCGCTCCTTCGCCTCGGGCTTGGGCACACCGCGGAAGCGGGGCCCCGCCATCACATTGGACAGCACGGTCCGCCAGGGGAAGACGGCGTCCTGCTGGAAGACGAAGCCGACCTTGTCGCCGATGCCGCGCACCGGTTCCCCGGCCACCAGCACCTCGCCCTCGGTGGGCTCCTCCAGTCCGCTGACCAGGGTCAGCGTGGTCGACTTGCCGCATCCGGTGGGGCCCACCACGGCGACGAACTCGCCGCGCCCGATCGTGAGGTCCAGATCCCGTACGGCGGTGTGGAGCGCCCCCGACGGAGTCCGGAACGCTTTGCTCGCCCCCCGCAGTTCGATGGCGGGGCTCGTTTCGCTTTTCATGGAGCGGGACGCTAGAGGCGCCCGGAGGAGCCGGGCACCCTTGCGCCCACAACTCCGGGTTCTGCTCATAACCCGGGGTTCTGCTCGTTCTGCTCGCGCTCCGGCAACGAATGCGCCACGAGGACTGGTCATCGGCGACCACGACGTTTACGTTGCGTTCACACGAGGACGAAACGGAGCATCATGTTCCTGGCAGGCGGAAGGCAGAGGGCGAGCACATGCGCATTCACTGGCCGCGCCGTGTCTTCGCCCAGGTCCTCCTCACCCAGGTGGTCATCACCACCGGCGTGATCATGCTCGTCACGGGGCTCTTCCTCGCCCCGCTCAGCCATCAGCTCGACAACCAGGCGATGCACCAGGCCCTCTCCATCGCCCAGACCACCGCCGCCGAACCCGGTCTGGTACGCGATCTGAGGAGCACCGGCCCCAGCCCCGGCGGACCGGTGCAGGCCGAGGCGGAGCGGATCCGGCGGGCCACCGGCGCGTTGTACATCGTCGTCATGGACACCCGCGGGGTGCGCTGGTCGCACACCGACACCGCGCAGATCGGCAGGCATGTCTCGACCGACCCCAGCACGGCGCTGGGCGGCCGGGAGATCATGCAGATCGACGACGGGACCCTGGGCCGGTCGGCACGCGCGAAGGTCCCGCTCCGCGACCGGCGCGGGAAGATCGTGGGCGCCGTGTCGGTGGGCATCGCCTACGACAGCGTCCACGACCGGCTGCTGGGAACCATTCCCGGTCTGCTGCAGTACTCCGGAGCGGCGCTCGCCGTGGGCGTGCTGGCGGCCCTGGCCGTCTCGCGGCGGCTGCAACGCTCCACGCACGGGCTCGCCTTCGCCGACATCTCCGCGTTGCTGGACGAGCGCGAGGCCATGCTGCACAGCATCCGTGAGGCGGTGCTCGCGCTCGACGCGCGGGGCCGGATCCGGCTCCTCAACGACGAGGCACGGCGGCTGCTGGAGCTGGACCAGGAGGCCGTCGGGCGCCCGCTGGGTGAGGTGCTGCCGCCGGGCCGTACGGCGGAAGTGCTGACGGGGCGGGTCGACGGCGCGAACCTGATCACCGTCTGCCGGGGCCGCGTGCTGATCGCCAACCGCATGCCCACCGGCGACGGCGGGGCCGTGGTCACCCTGCGCGACCGTACCGAGCTGGAGCTCCTGGGCCGTGAACTGGACTCCACGCACGGCCTGTTGGACGCGCTGCGCGCCCAGGACCACGAGCACGCCAACCGGCTGCACACCCTGCTGGGGCTGCTGGAGCTCGGCAGGCACGATGCCGCGGTGGAGTTCGTCGAGGAGGTGACCAGCGGTCACCGGGCTTCGGCGGAACAGGTCGCGGAGCGCGTCAACGACCCGCTGCTGTCCGCGCTGCTGGTGGGCAAGTCGGCCATCGCGGCGGAGCGGGGCGCTTCCCTGCGCATCTCGCCGGGCACCCGGCTCCCGGACGTGGTGGTGGACCCGCGCGATCTGGTGACCGTGCTCGGCAACCTGATCGACAACGCGCTGGACGTCGCCACGCTGATCGAGGTCGAACTGCTCGCGGAAGGAAGTACGGCGGTGCTGCGGGTCAGTGACAACGGCCCGGGGGTGCCTCCCGGGATGCGTGAGCAGATCTTCACCGAGGGCTGGTCCACCAAGGAGTCCCCCGCGCACCGGGGACGCGGCCTGGGGCTGGCGCTGGTGCGCCGGCTGGCCGAGCGCTACGGTGGCGCGGCCCGCGTCACGGCCCGGGCCGGCGGCGGCGCGGTCTTCACCGTCGTCCTGCCCGAGGCGCTCACCGTCCGGCCGCTGACAGAAGTGGGAGAGTCGCGATGATCGATGTCCTGGTGGTGGACGACGACTTCCGGGTTGCCGAGATCAATGCCGCGTACGTGGCCAAGGTCCCCGGCTTCCGGGTCATCTCCCGTGCGCACACCGCCGCTCAGGCGCTGGCCTTCCTGGAGCGCGACCATGTCGACCTCGTCCTGCTCGATCACTATCTGCCGGACGAGACGGGGCTGACGCTGGTGCGGCGGCTGCGCCAGCTCGGCCACCCCGCCGATGTGATCATGGTGACCGCGGCCCGGGATGTGGCGACCGTCCGGACCGCCATGCGGTACGGCGCGCTCCAGTACCTGGTCAAGCCGTTCAGCTTCAGCGGTCTGCGGTCCAAGCTGGAGAGTTACGCGGCCCTGCGCCGGACCCTCGAAGGCGTGGGCGGCGGCCGGGGCGAGGCCGGGCAGGAGCAGGTGGACCAGATCTTCGGCGCCCTGCGCACCATGGAGTCCGGCTCGGCGGCCGGGCTGCCCAAGGGGCACTCCGCGCCCACCGCCGACGTCATCCGCCATGTCCTGTCGGCCGCCGAGGGGCCGCTTTCCGCGCACGAGGTCGCCGCCCGGGCCGGCCTCAGCCGCTCCACCGCCCAGCGCTACCTCAAGTACCTGGAGGGCGCGGGCCGCATCAGCCTGAGCCTCAAGTACGGCGACACGGGCCGCCCCGAGCACCGGTACGCGTGGGCGAAGGCGAGTTGAGGAGCGCCCCGGCAGCCACTGCCGGGAACTGACCCCAGCACTCCTCAGCTCGCGCCGAGCGTCCGTTCCGCAAGTGTTTCCAGGGCCGACCCGATCTCGTCGACGCCACGGCCCCGGCTCCGCTGATGCGCGAACAGCTCGGGCGCCAGCGGGGCCAGCAGGATGTCGGCGAGCGCGTCGGGGCCGGGGACGCCCGCCTCCTTGACGAGCATGCGGACATGCGCGCGCCAGAAGCCGTACGCCCCGGTGGCGAACCGCGCGGAGCCGGACTCGGCGCCCAGGGTGAGATGGATGTGCTGCTCCAGCAGGTCGGTCATCGCCGCGTAGAAGGCGGCCAGCCGCTGCGCGGGCGGCGCACCGGGCCCCAGCGGCGGCTCGCCCCTCAGCAGCTTCTCCTGGAGCGTGCGTTCATGTTCGTCGAGGAGCGCCGTGGCGATGGACGGGATGTCGGGGTACCGGCGGTAGAGCGTGCCCCGTCCCACGCCGGCTTCCCGGGCGATGGCGTCCATCGTCACCTTGCGCGGATCCCCCGCGGCGAAGAGCCGGTTGGCCGCGGCGAGCACCTTGGCCCGGTTCCTTGCTGCGTCCGCGCGTTCCATGGATTCCACCGTACAGGAATAAGTGGACACGACGTCCGGTTACCCTGGTCGAGCTAAGCGGACACGATGTCCACTTACTGATTCCAGGGGGTACCCATGCCTGTACTGCTGCACATCGCCGCGAGCGCGCGGCGCGACTCCTACAGCCGCGAACTGGGCGATGCCTTCGCCGCCGCCTGGCAGAGCGCGAATCCGGCCGGCACGTACGTGCTCCGCGATCTGCGCACCGACCCGGCGCCGCAGATCGACGAGGCGTGGACCGAGCTCTGCGACCACGTCCTGCGGCACGGCATCACCGACATCGCCCGGTACGAGGAGGCGGTGCGCACCCCGGACCAGGCGCGGGCCTGGGAGGTGCTGCGGCCGCTGCTGGCCGAACTGGTCGCCGCGGACGTCGTACTGATCACGACCCCGATGTACAACTTCTCCGTCCCCGCCTCCCTGAAGGCGTGGATCGACCAGGTGACGTTTCCCAAGATGTCGCTGGCGGGGCGCCGCTTCGTGATCGCCTCCGCCCGGGGCGGGGCATACGGTCCCGGCACCCCGCGCGAACCGTACGACCACCAGGAACGCTATCTGCGGGACTTCCTCGCGGGCCACTTCGCGATCGACGACCCGGTCTTCCTCTCGACCGAGCTGGTGAACTCCCGGATCGATCCCTCGCTCGCCGCCCGCCGCACCCAGCACGACGAGTCGCGCGCGGCCGCCCTCACCGCCGCGCGTGAACTGGGCGGAGGCATCCGATGAGCTGGCTGCTGCTGGTCTGCGCCGGGCTGGTCGAGATCGCCTGGTCCCAGAGCATCAAACCGACGCATGGGTTCACCAGGCCGCTGCCGACGCTGGTGTGCGCGGTACTCATGGTCGGCGCGGTGTATCTGCTAGCGCGGGCCATGGAGGGGCTGCCGGTGGGCACGGCGTACGCGGCCTTCACGGGCATCGGGGCGATCGGGGCCATCGCCCTGGGGATCCTCGTCCAGCACGATCCGGTGAGTCCGGGACGGCTGGCGGCGCTCTCCCTGATCGTCGGCGGGGTGGCGCTGGCACGGATGACGACGCCGTCCGCGTGAGCGGCGGGTGCCCGCCCCGGGGAGGGCGGGCACCCGGCTCCGCGTGTGCCGGTCACGTCCGCGAGGTGGCCGCGCGGCGCCTGGTGGCTTCAGGGCTTGAGACTGCTGACGACGTCGGCCGTGGCCGCCAGTCCGTCCTGGATGGTCGGCGCCATGCTCGTACCCGCGAGGAAGAACCCGAGCATGGCGCAGACCAGCGCATGCGAGATCTTGAGGCCCCCGTTGCGGAGAAAGATCACCGCGAGGATCAGCAGAAGCAGCACCAGTGAGATCGAAATGGCCATGGCCAACCTCCTCCGCCGCGCCGGAATGCGGCATTCGGCCGCCAGTGTGGCGTAGCGGAGGAGCCATCCGGACGGCTGGCGTGTCCGCCATCCGGGTGTTGACTGGCTGTCATGCTCGGGGCGTCGCGTCCGGTCCGTCGTGGGGCGAGCGTCCTCGGACAGCCCTTAGCGGTCGTGGGTGCGCAGGAAGCGCTCCAGACCCGCCAGATCATCGGTGTTGAGGTGGTCGACCCCGGCGGCCAGCAGCTCCGTCCAGAGCGCCTCCCGCTCCGGTCCCGGCGTGTCGGGAGTGGCCCAGAAGCGAATGCGCCGGCCGCTCCGGTGGGCCGTGGCGACGAGCGCGCGCAGTTTGTCCCGCTCGGCCACAGGGAAGGGTCCCGCGCCGAGCCAGCTGAAGCCGTCGGTCCAGCTGCTGCTGATGAGCGGGACGAACGTGGCGTCGGCCGCGCCCCCGAGGTCCTCGGGCCGCCCGTCGTAGAAGGCGTACCGGGTGCTCTGCGCCTCCATCGGGGCGCGGGCGGCTCGGTCGCCGGATATGACGGGTGTGATCGCGCCGGGCCGCACCCGGCCGTGGTGGTACGACGTCAGCATCCGCCGGTAGCGCCGGAGCTGCCGGTCCAGTTCGAGATAGGCGGCGGCTCCGTCCGTCTTGATGTCGATCAGCAGCTGCACGGGTTCGCGGTAGCCGGGGTGGACCGTGCCGTGGTTGGCCCGGACCCTCGCGAGCAGCGGGTCGAGGTAGAGCGATGCGAGGGTACGGGCGGGGTCGAGGTCGGTGGCCTCGTGGGCTACCAGCAGCTCCCCGTCCACCAGGAAGATGTCGGCCTCGACGCTGGTGAAGCCGTGCGCGAGCGCGTCGTGCAGTGGGCGCGGGTGCAGGTAGTCGTTGTGCGCGTGGGCCCTGGGCAGGGCGCGGGTGCGGCGGTGTCGTGCGGCCGGGGACGCGGCGGCCGCCTCGGAGGCGACGGCCGTCCGGGAGGACAGGAACGTGCCTGCGGCCGCGGTGGCGAGCGCGGTGGTGACGACGGATCGGCGAGTCGGGAACGCCATGGATTCTCCCGGGATTCGGTGGTGGACCGGACGGGCGGACGCGACCGAGTATGCGCCGGTGATCACCTCAACGGGCATACCCCGCACAAGAGTTGTCCCGGTCGTCGTCCGTCCGTCGGTTGCCGTTCCCTCGATCAGGCCGGGAGCGTCCAGCGCTGGTTGGCTCCGCCGGTGCAGGTGTAGATGCCGAGCGGGGTGCCGTTGGCGCTGCCGCCCCCGTAGGCGTCGAGGCATTTCCCGGAGGCGGGGTTCACCAGGGCCGCTCCGTCGGTCCGCCACTGCTGGGCGGCCGAGCCGTCGCAGGCCGCGGTCCGCACGGTGGTGCCGCTGACCGCCATGCAGTGGAACTGGGCGCGGAGCGTTCCGTCGGAGGCCCGTACCCAGTTCTGGTTGTTTCCGCCGTTGCAGCTCCAGAGGTTCAGCTGTGTGCCCGTGGTGCCGCCGGGGATGTCGACGCAGGCGCCCCCTACTCCGGTGAGGGAACCGGAGGACGAGTTGCCGATGCCGTCCTCGTGCACGCTGCCGCCGCTCTGGCCCCGCACCGCGGCGCCGCTGGAGCACGTGCTGCTGACGCTGGTGCCACCGAGGGCGGCGGTGACGGCCCCGCTGCCCGTCGTACCGCCTGGCAGGTCGAAGAGGGCCTTGGAGTACGGCGAGTCGGCGCAGGTAGCGGCGTTGTTGTTCCAGTCGAAGTACTCGACCCAGTCGACCATTCCACCGGTGGAGACCTTCGCGCCGGTGCCGGTCTGCAGGCTGCCGAGCACGAACGAGGTCCCTGCCGTGGCATCGGTGATCGTGGCCCGGTACCAGCCGGACGTCGTGTCGGGTGCGATGCGGAACCGGTAGTGGTGCCCGGCCGTGAAACGCTCACGAGCCGGCAGGTGTAGCCGCTGCCGCCCTCGGTGAACGTCTGGCAGTAGGTGCCCGCGCTTCCCGCCCTGCCTCCGGTGGAGTCCCAGAGCGAGAAGAGGAACAGGCCGCCGCCTGAGCGGTTGCGCTGCATGCCGATGTAGCCGCCGACCCCGTTGGTGAAGCCGAACTGATGGGACCAGAAGACGTTCGCCCGGCCGGGGTCGGACTGGACGGTCGTCCCGAAGGTGACCTCGTCGAGAGCGGTCGTCCCGGCCGGGAACGTGTAGTTGCTGTATGAACCCGGGGTCTGGCCGGCCGCGGCGGACGGCCCGGCCAGACCCAGACAGGCGGCGACGGTGAGGATCACCACCATGGCGGTGGCGCGTGCTCCGTGCATGTCCCACTCCTTGTCCGGACGGGCCGACGGGCCGACCCGTCGGTCGGCAGAGGACCCGCCCTTCGGTCATGGACTCGCCCATTGGCTACGGACTCACCCATTGGTCATGGACTCGTCAAACAGGGTGGGGGACGGCGGACCGCCAGGGGCATGGACTTATCCGGTCGCGCTCATGGACTCCTGCGCCGTGCCGCCCGCCCCGCACACCGTCGTCCAGCCCACCGTCCGGTCGCACCAGCGTTCAAGCAGCACCCGGTCGTGGCCGACGGCCAGCAGTCCGGCCCCGGACTCCCGCCGGTAGGTCTCCACCACCGCGACCAGCGCGGCGGTCGTCGACGCGTCGAGCATCGCGGTCATCTCGTCGCAGATCAGCCATCGCGGCCGCAGGACCAGCGCCCTGGCCAGACAGGCGCGCTGCAACTGGCCGTCGCTCACCTCGTGCGGGCGCCGGCCGAGCAGTTCGGCCGTGAGTCCGACGGCGGGCGCCAGTTCGGCCACCCGGTCCGGCACCTGGGCCCGGCGGCCGGTGGCCCGCAGCGGCTGGGCGATGAGTTCGCGCAGGGTGAGCCGGGGGTCGGCGGCGAGCCGGGGCTGCTGGAAGACGACACCGAGGGCGGTGCGCTGCGCGCGCGGGGCGGCGTGCCGCCAGCCGCGTACCTGCTCGCCGTCGAGCACGACCGTGCCCGCGTACGGGCGGTGCAGCAGTGCCGCGACCCTCGCCAGGGTGGACTTGCCGCAGCCGCTCGGGCCCAGCAGCCCGACCGACTCCCCCGCCGCGAGGCTCAGCGACGCCTCGCGGACGACGGGGTCCCGGGGATCGTACCCGGCAGTGACACGGGTGAGTTCAAGCACGGACCGGCTCCTCCCCGTCCGCCCGCACACCGTGGTGGCAGGCGAGACGGCCGTCGAACAGGGGCAGTTCGGCACACCGGTCGTCGGCACGGCCGCATCGGGCGGCGAACGCGCACCCCTCGGGGAGCGCCCCGAGTTCCGGCGGCATGCCGGGGATCGGCACGAAGGCGCGCTCCGGCAGGGCGTCCAGGAGGCCGCGCGCGTAGGGGTGGCGCGGTCCCGGCCCGCCGAAGAACCGGGCGGCGTCGGTGAGTTCGACGATGCGGCCCGCGTACATCACGGCGACCCGGTCGGCGATCCGCTCGGCCGCCGCGAGGTCGTGGGTGATGAGCAGCAGCGCCCGGTCCCCGTCGGTGTGGCGGCGCAGTTCGTCGACGGTCCGCTCGACGAGGTCGCGGTCGAGTCCCGTGGTGGGTTCGTCGGCGAGGAGCAGGGGCGCGTCGCCGATCAGGGCGAGCGCGGTCGCGGCACGCTGGGCGAGGCCACCGGAGAGTTCGTGCGGATACCGGTCGAGGTGCCCGGCCGGGAACGAGGCGCGCGCGGCGGCCCGTTCGGCGGCCGGGCGCAGGGCGGGCCCGCGGGTGCCGGTCAGCTCGCGCAGGGTCTCCTCCAGTTGGGCGCGCACGGTGCGGACCGGGGTGAGGTGTGCGGCGGGGCTCTGCGGGACGAGTCCGATGCGGCGGCCCCGTACCGTGCGGGCCAGGGTCCGTTCATCGGCGGTGAGGAGTTCGGTGCCGTCGCCGAGCAGCGCCGAGCCCGAGGTCCGCGCATTGCCGGGGAGCAGTCCCAGCAGTGCGGAGGCCAGTACGGACTTGCCGCAGCCGCTCTCGCCGACCAGGGCCAGGCACTCCCCCGCCGCGAGGTCGAAGTGCGCGTCCTCGACGGCGGCGATGTGCCGCCCGCCGCGCATCCGGAAGCGCACGGAGAGCCCGCGGACGCGGAGCACCGGGGTCTTCGGGCCGGGGGTGGTCGTCACAGCATCAGCTCCGATCGGCGGCGCGGGTTGATCCGCTCCCGCCAGGCTCCGGCGAGGCCCGCCAGGGCGAGGGTCGGGACGATCAGGAACAGGCCGGGGAAGAGCGTCGGCCACCAGTCCCCCGCGAGCAGCGAACCGCGGGCCGTCTGTACGAGATTGCCCAGGCTCGCCTGATGGGTGGGCAGTCCGAGCCCCAGGAAGGAGAGCGCGGACTCGTGCCACATGGCGTGCGGCACCATGAGCACCGCGGCGAGGCCGGCCTGCGGGAGCACGGCGGGCAGCAGGTGCCGGGCGACGACCCGGCCGCGCGAGGCGCCGCCGGAGACCGCCGCGTCGACGAACGGGCGGGAACGCAGCGACAGCACCTCGGCGCGGACGATCCTGGCGGTCGAGAGCCAGTGGGTGAGTGCGACGGACACGATCACCGGGCCGACTCCGGGCCGGAACATCGCGACGATGAAGATGCCGAGCAGCAGATGCGGCACGGACGAGAAGGTGTCCACGAGCCGCATGACGACGCGGTCGGTCCAGCCGCCGGACGCCGCGGCCAGCGCGCCGACCGCGGTCCCGATGACGGTCGCGGTGAGCCCGGCGACGACGCCGACGAGCAGGGAGACACGGAGCCCGTACACGCAGCGCAGCAGCAGGTCGCGCCCGATGTCGTCGGTACCGAACGGGTGCTCCCAGGACGGTGGCCGGAGCTTGGCGGCGAGGTCGACGGCCTGTTGGTCGAGCTGGACCAGCGGCGGCACGAGCAGCACCGCGAGCAGTACCGCGGCGGTGATCCCGGCGGAAGCGATCACGCGGATCCGGCGGGTGGTGCGACGCGCGGGTCCGAGGTCGGTCTCAGCCATCGAAGCCCACCCTCGGGTCGGCGATCGCGTACAGCAGATCGGAGAGGAGGTTGCCGAGCACCACGGCCACGGTGGCGAGCACCGTGAGCGCGGCGAGCAGCGGGAAGTCGACGGAGGTGGCGGCCTGCACGGTGGCGGCGGCGATGCCGGGCCAGCTGAAGACCGTCTCGACGAGCAGGGCGCCGGTGATGAGTTCGGGGACGCGGGAGCCGATGAGGGTGAGCATCGGCAGCATTCCGGAGCGCAGTGCGTGGCCGAGCAGTACGGTGCGTTCGCGCAGTCCGCGGGCTCGGGCGCCGCGCACCGGGTCCTCGTCGAGGGCGTCCGCGACGCCCTGGCGCACGTAGAGGAAGAACCACGGCAGCTGGGAGATCCCGAGCACGGCCGCGGGGAGCACCAGATGGGTGGCGACCTGCCCGGGGGTGACGGTGTCGCTGGCCGCGTCGGTGAGGCCGCCGGCCGGGAGCACGTCGAGTTCCAGGGCGAAGAGCCAGACGGCGAGCAGGCCGAGCCAGAAGGCCGGGGCGGCTTCGAGGGTGTACGCGGCGGAGCTTGCGCACCGGTCGAGCAGACGTCCCGGCCTGCGTGCCGCCAGCACGCCGAGGCCCGTGCCGAGGACCACGGCGACGGCGAAGGCGGTCGCGGCGAGCAGTACGGACCAGCCCAGGCGTTCACCGATGACGTCGGCGACCGGCTGGCGCATGACCGCGGAGTCGCCGAGGTCGCCGCCGAGCGCGGAGGTCAGCCAGTTCCACCAGCGGCTGACGAGCGGCTGGTCGACGCCGAGGTTGGCCCGCAGCTGGTCGAGGTTGTCCTGCGAGGCGGTCAGGCCGGCGGTGCCCGCGTACGCCTTGACGGGGTCGAAGGGGGAGGCGGCGGCGACGGCGAAGACGCCGAACGTCACGGCGGCCAGGACGGGGACGGCGAGTAGGGCCCGCCGTCCCGCCATCCTGCCCATCGGCCCCCAGGGGAGGCGGTGGCTCACTTCTTCGGCGTCCAGTCCTCGACGTTCCACCAGGGGCCGGAGGCCAGTCCGTGGTCGTGCGGTTCGACCTGGGTGGTGAGGGTGCCGAAACGGTCCTTGACGACGTAGAGGTGGTCGATGTGGGTGAGGAAGGTGTAGCCGGGGTTCTTCACCAGTTCGCGCTGGACGGTGTCGTAGGCGGCCTTGCGTGCGGCGCGGTCACCGCTTCTGCGGCCCGCTTCCAGGGCCCGGTCGACGGCCTTGTTGTCGTACCACGCCATGTTGTTGAAGCCGTCGCCCGCGAGCGAGGACTTCAGCAGGGTGTACTGGTCGAAGTCGGGGTCGGCGGGTGATCCGCCGCCCGCGAGGACCGCGTCCTGCTTCATCCGGGGCTCGATGACCTCCCAGGTCCCGGCCTCGGTGGTGATGTCGATGCCGGCCTTCTTGGCGTCGGAGGCGTAGGCGAGCGCGTGGTCCTGGCGCAGCTTGTCGCCGGTGAGATACCAGAGCGGGAAGGCGGCGCGCACGCCGTCCCTGGTGCGGATGCCGTCCTTGCCGGGCTTCCATCCGGCGTCGTCGAGGATCTTCTTCGCGGCGTCGAGGTCGTGGGGGCGTTCGGTGCCCTTGGTGAACCACTCGCTGTCGGTGGGGACGGGCCCGTAGGCGGGCCTGCCCTCGCCGTTGAGGAGGGAGTCGACCATGGCCTTGCGGTCGACGGCGACATCGAGGGCGCGCCGGACGGCGATGTCGCCCGTGACCTCGTTGTGGGTGGGCAGGGTCACGGTGCGGTAGTCGTAGGTGGTGGCGGCGTACGTCCGGGTGCCGCCGGTGCGGGCGAAGCCCTTGACGAGGTTGGGCGGCAGGATCGCGCCGTCGAGTTCGCCGGAGCGCAGCCGGGTGGCGCGTACGTCGTCGTCCTTGATGATCGCCATGGTGAACTTCTTCACCTTCGGCGCACCGCCCCAGTAGCCGGGGTTGGCCTTGAAGGCGATCTTCTCGCCCTTGGACCACTTGGTGAGCAGGTACGGTCCGGTACCTATGGGGTGGGTGGTGAAGTCGCCGGTGTTGACGTCCTGCTTGCCCGCGATGTGTTCGGGTGCGATGGGCAGGACGGTGCGCCGGGCGAAGGGCGCGTAGGGGTACTTGAGTGTGAAGACGACGGTGTCGTCCCCGGCCGCCTCGACGCTCCTCACCGCGTCGAGTTCGGTGCGGGAGGCGTTGTTGGTCTTCTCGTCGAGGATGGTCCGGTAGGTGAAGACCACGTCCTTCGCACCGAACGGCTCGCCGTCGCTGAACTTCACGCCCTTGCGGAGCCGGTACGTGTACGTCAGCCCGTCGTCGCTCACCTCGGGCAGGGCGGTGGCGAGCGCGGGCCGCAGCTCCATGTTGTCGTCGAGCGTGAGCAGCCCGTCGAAGATCTTGGAGTTGCCGTCCTTGCCGTAGCCGAGCAGCGGGCTGAGACTGTCGGGCTCGTAGGCGATGCCGACCACCGCCGAGTCCCCCGCCCCCGATCCGGAGCCGCCGCCGTCCGGGCCTCCCGGCTGCGAACAGGCCGTCGCGGCCGACAACAGCACGGTCGCCAGCACTGCGGCGGCCGCTCCCCGTATCGATCGGGCCGTCATACCCGCACTCCTTATTCAAGATCAAATGTTATTGCGAACAGCTCGCAATTAAACAACAGGTAAAGGGGTGCGCGGTACCCCGCCTGACGGGAAACAGCAGAAGCGGAGGCGCGTCTTCACGCGCCTCCGCTCCAAGTCCCGCAGTTCTGCGGACCGTTGCCTCTCCTGTCGTTACGGTGCGGGCAGCTCCACGAGCTCGGCGATGGTCGTGCGGTGCTGTCCGGCGGTGCCGTACGCGACCGAGTCGGCCTTGGCCCGCTTCAGATACAGGTGCGCCGGGTGCTCCCAGGTCATCCCGATGCCGCCGTGCAGCTGGACGCACTCCTCGGCGGCACGCACGGCGACCCCGGAGCAGTACGCCTGCGCGACGGCCACCGCCAACGGCGCGTCGGGACTGCCGCTCGCCAGGGCGTCCGCGGCGTTGCGGGCGGCGGCACGGGCCGACACGACCTCCAGCCAGAGCTGCGCCATGCGGTGCTTGAGCGCCTGAAACGAGCCGACCGGCCGGTTGAACTGGTGCCGTTCCCGGGTGTACCGGACCGTCTCGGTCAGGCACCACTCGGCGAGTCCGAACTGCTCCGAGGCGAGCAGTCCGGCGCCCGCCAGCAGACCCCGGCGCACGGCGCCGACGGCGGACGCGCCGTCGGCCAGCCGGGTCCCGGCCGCCCCGCGAAGGGTGACGGTGGCCAGCGGGCGGGTCAGGTCGAGCGGTACGAGCGGCTCGACGGCGACCCCCTCGGCGCCCGGCTCGACCGCGTACAGGCCGTCGGTCGCGGGCACCAGCAGCACATCGGCGGCGGCCGCGTCGGCGACGCCGGTCACCGTGCCCTCCAGCGTGTCGGCGACCACGGCGACCGGCTGCGCACCGCCGGGGCGCCCGGCGGCGAACGGCGCGGCGAGCACCGCGACCCTGCGCCCGGCAGCCAGCTCACCGAGGAGTGCGATGGCCGGCCCCTCCCGCACGGACAGCGCGAGCAGGGTCTCCGTGGCGACGACCGCACTGGTCAGATAGGGCGCGGGAGTGACGCCGCGGCCCAGCTCCTCCAGCACCACCGCGGCCTCGCGATGGCCCGCGCCCTGCCCGCCGAGCTCCTCCGGCACCAGCAGCCCGGCGGCGCCGATGTCCGCGGCGAGGACCTTCCAGAGCTGCGGGTCGTACGGCGTGTCGGACTCGACCCGGGCGAGCACCGTCGGCGCGTCACTCCGGTCGGCGAGCAGCGAGCGGACCGCTGCCCGCAGGTCCTCCTCGGCCTCCGAGTACAGCAGATCGGGTGTCGGGGTCTCGTCGTTCGGTGCGGTCATCGGGCCAGGTCCTTCCAGGGGACGTCCTTGTCGTTGCGCGGCTCGGCCGGCAGACCGAGTACGCGCTCGGCAACGATGTTGAGCAGCACCTCGCTGGTGCCGCCCTCGATGGAGTTGCCCTTGGAGCGGAGATAGCGGTAGCCGGCGTCCCGGCCGGTGAAGTCGACCAGCTCCGGCCTGCGCATGGTCCAGTCGCTGTACAACATCCCTTCCTCACCGAGCAGTTCTACCTCCAGGCCACTGATCTCCTGGTTGAGCCGGGCGAAGGCGAGCTTCATTCCGGAGCCTTCGGGGCCGGGCTGTCCGGCGACGAGCTGCTGGCGCAGCCGGGTGCCGGTGAGCCTGGCCACCTCGGCCTCGACCCAGAGGGTCAGCAGCCGCTGGTGGAGGTCGTGGGTGCGCAGTTCGGGGCGTTCGCGCCAGGTGCGGGCGACCGGGCCGATCATGCCGCCCTCGCGCGGGACGCGTGCCCCGCCGATGGAGACCCGCTCGTTCATCAGCGTGGTCTGCGCGACCTTCCAGCCCTCGCCGACCGGGCCGAGGCGCCGACTGTCGGGGATGCGTACGCCGGTCAGGAAGACCTCGTTGAACTCGGCCTCGCCGGTGATCTGGCGCAGCGGCCGCACCTCGACTCCGGGGTCGGTCATGTCGCAGATGAAGTAGCTGATGCCGCGGTGCTTGGGCAGGTCCGGGTCGGTGCGGGCGATGAGGATCGCCCAGCGGGCCAGGTGGGCGCTGGACGTCCAGACCTTCTGGCCGTCGACCACCCAGTCCTCGCCGTCGCGGACGGCGCGGGTGCCCAGGGCCGCGAGGTCGGAGCCGGCGCCCGGTTCGCTGAAGAGCTGGCACCAGACCTCCTCGCCGACCCAGAGCGGCCGCAGGAAGCGCTGCTTCTGCTCGTCGGTGCCGAAGCCGAGGACGGTGGGGGCAGCCATGCCGAGGCCGATCCCGATCCGGCGCGGATCGTTGTCGGGGGCGCCCGCCGCGGCGAGTTCGGCGTCGACGACGGGTTGCAGGGAGCGTGGCGCGTCGAGGCCGCCGAGGCCGGCCGGGTAGTGCACCCAGGCCAGTCCGGCGTCGAAACGGGCCTTGAGGAATTCGGTGCGGCCGGTGGTGGCCGGGGGGTGCGCGGCGAGCAGGTCCTGGGTGCGGCGGTGCAGTCCGGCCGCGTCGGGCGCGGTCATCGGGCGGCTCCTGACGGGAGGACGACGATCCGGCCGGTGCTGGTGCCGTCGGCGACCCGCTGGACGGCGTCCGCGGCCCCGGCCGGCCCGACGCGTTCGCTGATCAGCGGCTTGACGACGCCCTGCGCGGCGAGCCGGGTGAGTTCGTCGTGGCAGGCGCGGACGGCGGCCGGGTCCTTGGTGTTGTACAGGCCCCAGTGGAGTCCGGTGATCGAGTAGTTCTTGACGAGCGCGTGGTTCAGCGCCGGGGTGGGGATGACACCGCTCGCGAAGCCGACGACGATCACCCGGCCCTCGAAGGCGATGCACTTCACGGACTTGGCGTAGGCGTCGCCGCCGACCGGGTCGTACACCACGTCGGCGCCGCGTCCCCCGGTTGCTTCCTTGACCGCGGCGACGATGTCCTCGCTGTGGCGGTCGATGACCAGGTCGCAGCCGAGCCCGGTGGCGGTCTTCGCCTTCTCGGGGCCTCCGACCACACCGATGACGGTGGCTCCGGCGGCCTTGCCGAGCTGGACGGCGGCGCTGCCTACGCCGCCGGCCGCCGCGTGGACCAGAAGGGTCTCGCCCGCCCGGAGCTGCGCCCTGCGGTGCAAGCCGAACCACCCGGTCTGGTAGCCGATGTGCAGGGCGGCGGCCTCGGCGTCGTCCAGGGCGTCCGGAGCGGGCAGCAGTGCCGCCTCGTCGGCGACGACGTACTCGGCGAACCCTCCGTTCGGCAGGGCGGGAGTGGCGAGCACCCGCCGCCCGTCCGCCGTCCGGCCGCAGATCTCCACGCCGGGGGTGAACGGCAGCGGCGGCCGCACCTGGTACTGGCCGCGGCAGAGCAGCGCGTCGGGGAAGTTGATGTTCGCCGCGAGCACCTCGATGAGCACCTGCCCGTCGCCGGGCGTGGGCCGGTCCGTCTCCTCCAGCCGCATCACCTCGCTCGGCTCGCCGTTCCGGCGCACTCGCCATGCCTGCATGAGGGGCCTCCACAACACTGTCGGCATTACCACTGCTCCGGCGCATACTAAGCGGTCGCTTGCCTCTCTGGGAACAACCTGCCGGTGCCGGTTTCGGCCGGACCCGGACATGGGTGCGCCCGGTCCGGTCCGAAGAGGTTCGGGCCGGACCGGGCACGGGGCGGTTCCAGGTGCCGGGCGGTACCGGGCGCGGGCCTCAGTCCTGCCCGGCCACCACCACATCGGCGATCTGCGGTGCCGCCGACCCGGTGTACCAGACGAGCCGCACCGCGTCGGCCGTGCGGCCGGCCGTGTCGAGTCGGGTGTACGGACCGTCGAGCTTGCCGACGGTCTGCCAGGTTCCGTCGGTGCCCCGCAGCTGGATGTCGGCGCGGCCCTCGGACCCGGCCGGCTGGAGGACGGTGACGGAGGGCACGGCACGCGCGGCGAGGAGCCCGAGTTCCAGCGCCTCCCCGGCCTCCGGGGCACGGGCCGCCCGGTAGACGGTGCCCGGGTCCCCGTCGGACGCCGCGCGCAGCGAGGATCCGGCCGCGGCGGGCGGTCCTCCGGTCACGGCGCCCTCGTCCGTCGGGATGCTGAACTCCCGTACGACGAGCCAGTTGTCCTGGCCCGCCGTCGCCCGTGCCCGCACGTAGCGCGCCTTCGTCCCGGCGGGTGCGGTCGCGGTGACGTCCGGCTTCTGGGAGAAAGCGGTGAGCTGCTGCCAGCTCTGCCCGTCGGCCGAGTACTCCAGCACCCCCTGGTGGAGGTAGTCCTCGGTACTGCCGGGCTTGCCCATCGCGAGGGCGACGGAGCCGATGTCGCGGACCCGGCCGAGGTCCACGGTGACCGCGTCACCCGCGGCGGGCGCCCCGTCGCTCCAGAAGTAGGTGGAGTCGTCTCCGTCGAGCATCCGGGCGGCGGAGTTGGTCTGGTACGTGCCCAGGTTCGTCGAGGCCGTGGGCCTGCCGCTCACACCGAGGATCCGGTCGTGTTCGGCGTTCGCCGCGTCGATGAACCGGTCCAGGACGCCGTCGCCGACGAGGACCGGCACCTTGTGTCCGTCGAGCCCGGTGTATGTGAAGGACTTCGCCTCGGTGACCTGCGCGGGCAGCTGCTGCCGCAGCTCCCAGGCCTGCGCGCCCTTTCCGGCGCGTGCCGCCTCGACCATGCGAAGGGCGGTGCGGGCTGCGGTGGCCCAGGACCCGGTGGCATCCAGCCAAGGTCCGGCGTCGGCGACGAAGCCACGGTCCGGGAGGCCGTCGCGCAGCCGGCCGGGGGCCGCGCCGAGTTCACCGAGCACCGAGGCGAGCCGGGTGGCGTCACCGGACTTCCAGTAGCGGGCGAACTCCGCCGCCAGTTCGGGTGCCTGGTCCTTGTTGAGGGCCGAGCTGTAGTTCACGTCGGCGAACGCCCGCAGCGCCTTCTGCGTGCGCGGGTCGCCGCCCGCGTACTCCTTCAGGCCCTTGCCCCACGAGGCGCGGGGGTCGTACGCGGCGTCGTTCCACGCGTAGTCGGCGACGGTGTAAAGCGCGATCTTCGAGGCGTACGGCTGGATCATCGGGTTCGCCGTGATCCCGGCCAGCTTGCCGGGCAGCCCCTTCTCCCGCCCGCTGAACGGACCGAGCAGCAGCCGGTTCGTCGCATAGTCGTTGACCGGGTAATTGTCCCAGGTGAGGATCGGGTGGTTGAAGACCGTGCGGGCGGCCTCCGCCTGGGCGACGGTCATGGTCGGCGCGACGACGCCGACGCCCGTCCACTCGACCAGGACATTGGGGTCGAGCCGCTCGGACAGCGCCTTCTTGTACGGCGAGGCGGAGACGTTGTAGTACTCGGTCGGGACCATCTGGAGCGGCTGGGCGCCCGGGTGGGTGGCGATGAACTCCTTGTTGACCCGGTTGAGCAGATACGCCTGCGCCGCACCCGCGGCGCCGCCGCCGGTCCCCCACTTCGCCTTGTCCTCGGCGCAGTTCCAGTCGGTGTAGCTGATGTCGTCGAGCGGCACGGCGAAGGTACGTACGCCGATGTCCCAGATGGTCTGGAACTTGTCGACCAGCGCCTTCGCGTCGGCTTCCGAGCTGTAGCAGACGGAGAGCCCCGGCGAGAGCGCGTAGGTGAACTCCACATGGCGCTGCGCGGCCCTGCCGGCGAGCTCCTTGATCCGATCCAGCTGGCCGGCCGGGTAGGCGTCGCGCCACTTCGCGCGGAGGTACGCGTCGTCCTTCGGCGAGTACACGTAGATGTTCATCTTGTGCTCGCCGTAGTAGTCGAGCTGATCGAGCCGGGCCTCGTGCGACCACGGGGTGCCGTAGAAGCCCTCGATGACACCTCGCAGCGCGGTGCCCGGCCAGTCGCGCACCGCGAGCCCGGCGACCTGGGCCCCCGGATGCCCGGCGTCCGGCAGGACCTGACGCAGTGTCTGCGCGGCGTAGTACGTGCCCGTGGTGTCCTTGCCCGCGAGGACGATGCGACCGGCGCCGATGCCGAGCACATAGCCGTCGGCGGGCAGCGCGGCCGGGCCGCCGATCCGCTGCGCGGCGAGCGCGGCGGAGTCACCGACATGGACGGTGAGACCGTTCCGGGCGGGTCTGTCGGCGCGTACGACACGCTGGGCACCGGCCCGGCGCAGCGCGCTCTCCACGACCTGCATGGCGGACTCGTCGGAGGTATCGCCCGCCACCAGAGTGACGGTCGGGCTGATGACGATCCGGTCGGCCCGGGGCTTCACGGACTGCGGGGTCGGCGTGATGGCCGGGGCCGGCCGGTCGTCCGCGGCCTTCGCCGGGGTGGCGGCGCGGGTGCTGCCGGCCGCCTGGGCGGGCGGCACGGCGGTCAGCAGACCGCCGACGAGCAGGGTCGCCGCCGTGCCGAGCGCGGCGAGACGGGGTGGGCGAGGCGTCACAGGTCCTCCATTGATCACTCAAGTCACCGGAGTCGCGCAGCAGAACAACACCGAATTCAACATCGTGGCGCTTGCATGTCAATGGTCTGGACAACATCGAGTCGCGGACCTGCGGTTTTGTCTTCCGAAGCGGTACTCGAATATGCGCGACATCGAACATCCACAGCCGGAACGCCGAGCGGATCCGAACCGGAATCAGCGGGTGAAGAGTTCGAAGGTGACGGCCGGGCGGCCGCCGAAGCGCTCACCCTCGGCCCGCGCGTGACCGGTCAGGAAGGTACGGCAGTACGCCTCGGGGTCCTCGTCCGTGAGCCCTTCGATGTACGTGCGGTGCGCCAGCAGCGACTGCACCGAACGCTCCAGTCCGACCGTCGCGTCGACGGCGTGGGTGGGCGCGTTCGACCCGGCGACCGCGACCCACCGCACCCCGTTCCACGGCCGGAGCCCCGATTTCGCGAGTTCCGGAAAGATCCAACGATTGCCCGCGTCGGAGGCGGCGTCCAGGGTGGCGCGGCCGACCGCCCGGTGATCGGGGGTGTTCCAGGTGACGCCTCCCCAGGTGTCCCGATGGTTGAGCGTGATGACCAGTTCGGGGCGGTACTTGCGGATGGCGGCGGCGATGTCCCGGCGCAGCGGGAGGCCGTACTCGATCACGCCGTCGCGGTGATCCAGGAACTCCACCTCGCGGACGCCGACGACGGCGGCACTCGCCCGCTGCTCGCGCTCGCGCAGCGGTGCGCATTGCTCCGGCGGCAGCCGGTCGATGCCGGCCTCACCGCGGGTGGCGAGTAGGTAGGAGACCTCGCGGCCCTCGTCGGTCCAGCCCGCGATCGCCGCCGCACAGCCGTACTCCAGGTCATCGGGGTGCGCGACCACGGCCAGGGCGCGCAGCCAGTCCGCGGGCATGGGTTCGAGCTGCTCCGTCATGTCGGCAGCTTAGGACCTGTCCGGCCCAGGTCCACCGGGCAGGCCCTGACCGCCGCCGATCACCCACGCCCCACGCTCCCCGGATGCCCCGACGTAGCGCACGTCTCACCCGGGGCGAGAAATACCCCCTGGGGTATTGGTGTTAGCCTGATTCAGAGATACCCCCCGGGGTAAAGCATCACGGAAGGAGCCGTGTCGTGTTCTTCGTCGACACCATCGAGACAGCGGGCCTAGTAGGGCTTTGTTAGGTACCCCGATTGATCATCTCCAGATAGGTTGTGATGTTCTTTCAGGTGTGACGCCCGAGGAGATGGACACGGTCCGCACACGCTTGGAGGCGTTCGCGGCGGAGATGCTCGGTTCTCTGGCCCGGCGGGATCAGCGAGCCAAGGGCGAGCTGTACCTGCGCGGGCTGATGCTGGACGGCAAGCGCAAGTCGATGCAGCCGATGGCCGAGCGCCTGGGCGTGGACCACCAGCAGCTCCAGCAGTTCGTGGCCTCCTCGACCTGGGACTGGGCCAAGGTCCGTGAGCGGCTGGCTCGTTGGGCTGCCGCTCACATCTCGCCGGAGGCGTACGCGATCGACGATGTGGGCTTTCCCAAGGACGGCTACGACTCACCGGGTGTGGCGCGGATGTACTGCGGTGCGCTGGGAAAGCGCGGCAACTGCCAGATCGGCGTCAGCGTCAATCTGGTCAGCGACCACGCTTCCTCGGCGGTCAACTGGCGCCTGTTTCTGCCCGAGAGCTGGGACGACACCAAGAACACCGGCGATGCGCTGCTGACCGGGGCGATCCAGCGCCGACGCGCCAAGGCGGCCATCCCCGACAGCGAGCGGCACAGGGAGAAGTGGCGCCTGGCCCTGGACATGCTCGACGAGGTCCGCGAGGGCTGGGAACTTCCTGACCTGCCGGTGGTCGCCGACGCCGGATACGGCGACGCGACCGGCTTCCGCGAGGGCCTGACCGAGCGCGACCTGGCCTACGCCGTCGCGGTCAAGGGCACCACCACCGCCTACCCGGGCGACGCCGTCCCCGAGCGCCCGCCCTACAGCGGCCAGGGCCGCCCGCCCGGACCGGCCTACCCCGGTCAGCACAGCACTCTGCGCCAACTCGTCCTGGACACAGGGCGATCGGCGGCACGAACCGTGACCTGGCGCCAGGGAAGCAAGACCACGAAGCACAATCCCCGCGCCGAGATGCGCTCGCGGTTCCTGGCACTGCGGGTCCGACCCGCAAACCGGACGATCCGCCGCGCCGTCGACGGCTCCCTGCCCGAGTGCTGGCTGCTGGCCGAATGGCCGCCCGGCGCCGCCGAGCCCACCGACTACTGGCTCTCCACCCTGCCTGCCGAGACCCCGCTGCGCGAACTGGTCCGCATCGCCAAGATCCGCTGGCGCGTTGAACACGACTACCGCGAGCTCAAGGACGGTCTGGGCCTGGACCACTTCGAGGGCCGCAACTTCCCCGGCTGGCACCGCCACGTCACCCTCGCCTCCCTCGCCCAGGCGTTCTGCACCATGCTCAGGCTCGACCCAAAAGCGCCTGCGCCGGCCTGACCCTCTACGCGGTCCTCCGCGCGCTTCAGGCCCTCCTGGCCACCTGGACCGGCGCCTGCTCGATATGCGGCCAACCCGCACCAACACCAGAACCACACCACAGGACCTAACAAAGCCCTACTAGGCAACCGCGGCTATCTGGCGGGCGGCCGGCGGGCCGCCGCCGTCGTGGACCCGCCGCGCGACATCGACCGGGTCATCGCCGCCGCCGCCCGGCGCGGCGTGCGGATCGCCCTGGTGGTGGAGACGCATCTGCACAACGACTACGTGACCGGCGGCCTGGAGCTCGCGCGGGTCACGGGGGCGCGCTACCTGGTGCCCGCCGCCGCCGAGGTCTCCTTCGCCCGGGTCCCGGTCGCGGACGGCGACATCGCCGAGGTCGACGACGGCCTCGCGCTGCGTGCGCTCGCCACCCCCGGGCACACCCCGCACCACACCTCGTACGTGCTGGTGGAGGAGGGTCGCGACGTGGCCGCCTTCACCGGCGGCTCGCTGCTGATCGGCAGCGTGGGCCGGCCCGATCTGGTGGAGCCCCGGCTCACCGCCGAACTGGCCCGCGCCCAGCACGCCTCCGTGCACCGCCTCGCCGACGAGCTCGCGGACGAGGTGCCCGTGCTGCCCACGCACGGCTTCGGCAGCTTCTGTTCGTCCTCGCAGGCCGAGGGGTCGGCCACGACGATCGGCGACGAGCGCCGCCGGAACGACGCCCTGGTCAAGGACGTGGACACCTTCGTCGCGGAGCTGCTCGCCGGCCTCGACGACATCCCCGCGTACTACGCGCACATGGGCCCGGCCAATGCCGCGGGGCCGGCTCCGCTCGATCTGACCCCGCCCGGCCCCGCCGACGCCGGGGAGATCTCCCGGCGGCTGGCCGCGGGCGAGTGGGTGGTGGACCTGCGCAGCCGGGTGGCGTTCGCCCAGGGGCATGTCGCCGGATCGTTCAACTTCGAGGGCGACGGTCCGCTCGCCACGTATCTGGCCTGGCTGATCCCGTGGGGCAAGCCGGTCACCCTGCTGGCGAGCACCGCCGCCGAGATCGCCCACGCACAGCGGGAACTGTCCCGCGTCGGGCTGGACCGTCCGGCCGCCGCGGCCACCGGCGGCCCCGAGGACTGGGCGGCCCCGGCGATGGAGCTCCGGTCCTTCGCCAGGTCCGACTTCGCGGGCCTGGCGGCCGCCCGGCAGCGCGGCGAGGACCCGGTGGTCCTCGACGTGCGCCGCAACACCGAGCACCTCGGTGGTGCGATAGCCGGGGCGGTGCACATTCCGCTCCACGAGCTGCCCCGGCGGCTCGGCGAGGTGCCTCCGGGCCTCGTGTGGGTGCACTGCGCGGGCGGGGCGCGGGCGGCGATCGCCGCGTCGATGCTGGACGCGGCGGGACGCGAGGTGGTGGCCGTCGACGACGGCTTCGGCGCGGCGGCGGAGGCCGGCCTGGGGGTCGCCGCCCCCGTGACCGGGCCCTCCGCGGCGTGACCACGCTGATCGTGGCGCTGCTCGCCGGTGCGGTGGTCGGCCTGGCGCTCGGCGGGCTGGGCGGCGGCGGAAGCGTGCTCGCCGTTCCCGCGCTGATCTATCCACTCGGCTTCACCCCTTCCGCAGCAACCACCGCCGCACTGCTCATCGTCATCGCGACATCACTCACCGGGCTGGTCGCCCACGCCAGCGAGGGCGGGGTCCGCTGGCGTACGGGAGGGCTCTTCGCGGCGGCCGGGATCGTGCCGGCCGCGCTCGCCGGAGCACTGTCGGTGCGGGTCCCGCCCGGGCCGCTGACCGTGGGGTTCGCCGTGCTCGCGGCGGTCGCCGCAGTACGGATGCTCCGGCCGCGGGCCGGGCCGGCGTCGCAGGCCGGGCCCGGTACGAGTGACGTGTCCGCCGGACGGGTGGCGCGGACGGGTGCCGGGCTCGGCGCGGTGACCGGGTTCCTCGGCGTGGGCGGCGGGTTCCTGGTGGTCCCCACGCTGGTCACCGTGGTCGCCCTCCCGATGACCGCGGCGGTCGGTACCAGCCTGCTGGTCATCACGGTGAACTCCGTGGCCGCACTGGCCACCCGTCTCGCCACGCCCACCGCGCTGGACTGGGCGACCATCGCCCCGTTCACCGCGACGGCGGTGCTCGGCGCCTGGGACGGGCGGCGGCTCGCCGCGAAGGTGTCCACGGCCGCCCTGCAACGGATCTTCGGCGTGACCCTGCTGGCGGTGGCCGCGTTCATGCTCGTCGACGCCGTGGCATGAACCACGGCGTCGCCCCCGGCCGGCTCAGGCCAGTGAGAGAAAGAGCTTCTCCAGCCGTGACCGCATCCGGTCCCGGTCCTCCGGTTCACTGCCGCCGTCGGCCATGCAGTGCTGGAGGCCCGTCGCGATGATCGCGAAACCGGCCCGGTCGAGCGCCCGGGACACGGCCGCCATCTGCGTGATCACGTCCTCGCAGTCCCGGCCCTCCTCGATCATCCTGATGACCCCGGCGAGCTGGCCCTGCGCGCGGCGAAGGCGGTTGAGAACCGACTTCAGTTCGTCGGCCGCCATGTCGAGTTCCACAACATCCTCCTCTTGATACCCCGAGGGGTATTCTAGCCCGACCGGGGCAGGCCCTGTCCGGCGGATCAGTGCCGCACCAGACGCCGCGACCCCGGCCATGATCCGCCGGACAGGACCTGGGACGGACCGAGTCCCTCCCGATCCCCGGTGAACGAAAGGAAACACTGCTCGTGACCAGCCCCGTCTCCCTCTCCCCCGCCCAGGCCGCGGCCCGTCTCGCGGAGTTCACCGTGATCGATGTGCGGGCCCCCGGCGAGTACGCCTCCGGCCATGTGCCCGGTGCGCTGAACATCCCGCTGGACCGCCTCTCCGAGGCCGTGCCCGCGCTGAAGTCCGCCGCCGCCCGCAGCTCGCTGCTGATGGTGTGCGCCTCCGGCGTCCGCTCGACCCGGGCCTGCGACGTCCTCGCCGCCGCAGACATCGACGCCATGACGCTCACCGGTGGCACCTCGGCCTGGGCGGGCGAGGGACGCGATCTCGACCACCCCGCCGGGGCCCGCGCGACCTGGCCCATGGAGCGTCAGGTCCGGCTCGCCGCCGGTTCGCTCGTGGTGGCCGGCCTGCTCGCCGGGGCGCGGTTCCCGGCAGCGCGCTGGATCTCCGCCGGTATCGGCTCCGGCCTGGTGTTCTCCGCCGTGACCAACACCTGCGGCATGGCGGCGGCCCTGTCGAAGCTTCCGTACAACCGGGCCCCGCGCTCGGGCGCCGGCCTGGACGACACGCTGCACGCCCTTCAGAACTGACACCCGCGGTGCCCTGAGCGGGAGGAGCCGGCCGGTTCCTCCCGCTCACGGGCACGGTCAGACTTCGTCCCGGACCAGGGCCAGCAGCCGGTCCAGCACCCGCGGTCCGCCCGCGCGCAGCCCGTCGTGCTCGTACTCGTCGGTCACCCAGGTGCGCAGTCCCCGGATCGACGCCGCCGTGCGCAGCGCGTGTGCCGTGTCGACGTACATGTCGTCGTGGTAGACGGCCGCCGCGACCGGCACCTGATTGGCCGCCAGGCGCTCGGGGTCGTACAGCGGCGCCCAGCCGGTGCGGGCGGCCAGCAGTTCGGCGGTCTCGCGCAGCGGGCGCAGCGCCGGGTCCACCTCGAAGTGCCAGGGGTGGATGCTCTCACCGGTGAAGAGCACCGGGCCGTCGCCCTTGAGCGCCTCGGCCGCGTCGAACTGCGGGAACTCTCCGCGGACCCGCTCGGCGGACCAGCCGGTGGACCGCTCGTCCTGCCCGTAGATCGCCTCGTGCAGCAGGGCGTACAGCGGGTGCCCGGCGAACGAGGAGGCCGTGCGCACGGCCTCCTGGAAGGTGTCGGAGAGCTCGGTGCCGTGCGGGGTGCGGACGAAGGCGTTCTCCAGCAGGTAGTGCAGCTGGTGGCTGCCGCTGCCGCCGCCGAGCATGATGCCGAGGGACTGGAACCCTTCGGCCGTCAGGCGGTGTCCGGCGCTGTCGGTGGGGTGCTCCAGCAGATGGGCGGTGATCTCCCGGACGCGCTCTACGTCCTGCGGATAGCGGGCGTAGTGCGCGGCGTTCTTGCGCTCGATGCGGAGGTAGGCGGCCCGGTACACGTCGTCGGCGTGCGCGTCGAGGGAGGGCAGCCCGCCGGTGATCAGGACGGTCCTGAGCCCTTCGGGTGCGGCCGACAGATAGCGGACGGCGCAGAAGCCGCCGAAGGACTGGCCGAGGACCGTCCAGGGTTCGCCGCCGGTCAGCTGCGGGCGGATCAGCTCGCAGTCGCGCACGATGCTGTCGGCCCGGAAGTGGCTGAGGTAGTCGGCCTGCTCGCGCGGGCCGCCGCGCAGCGGCAGGGTCTGCCGGTTGGCGGGGGTGGAGAGGCCGGTGCCGCGCTGGTCGAGCAGCAGCACCCGGAACTCCTGCACGGCCCGCCCCAGCCATGCCTCGGTGCCGATGAAGCGCCGCGCACCGAAGCCGGGACCGCCCTCCAGGTACACCAGCCAGGGCAGCTCCTCGTCGGCCCGGCCGCTCGCCACGGCCTCCCTGCCGAAGACTTCGATCTGCTCGCCGCCCGGATCGCTGTGGTCGAGCGGGACCGTGAAATGGCGGTCGGTGAATACGATGCCGGGGTGCCGGTAGCTGTTCACAAGGTGCTCCTGAATCAGATGTGCCACGGACAGTTCAGCACACGGCAACGACACGGACGGTCGCGGCCCGTGTGCGGTGCGCCCGGGTGCCTCCTACCGTGCAGGCATGATCCGGTTCGAGCAGGTCGGCAAGGTGTATCCGGACGGCACGAGCGCGGTCGACGGGCTCTCCTTCGAGGTCGCCGAGGGGGAACTGGTCACCCTCGTCGGGCCGTCCGGCTGCGGCAAGACGACCACGATGATGATGGTGAACCGGCTGATCGAACCGTCGTCGGGCCGGATCCTGGTCGGCGGCGAGGACATCTCCGGTGTCGACCCGGTGAAACTGCGCCGCCGGATCGGCTACGTCATCCAGCAGGTCGGTCTCTTCCCGCACCGCACGGTCCTCGACAACACGGCGACCGTGCCGGCGCTGGTGGGCTGGAAACGGGCGAGGGCCCGGGAGCGGGCGGCCGAGCTGCTGGATCTGGTGGGCCTCGATCCGAAGACGTACGGTTCCCGCTACCCCGCGCAGCTCTCCGGCGGTCAGCGCCAACGGGTGGGCGTGGCAAGGGCGTTGGCAGCGGATCCGCCGGTGCTGCTGATGGACGAGCCGTTCGGCGCGGTCGACCCGGTGGTGCGCGAGCGGCTGCAGTACGAGTTCCTGAGCCTGCAGGCGACGGTCCGCAAGACGGTCCTGATGGTCACCCATGACATCGAGGAGGCGGTCCGGATGGGCGACCGGATCGCGGTGTACGGGGCGGGGCGCATCGAGCAGTTCGACACCCCGGCAGCCGTGCTCGGGGCTCCCGCGACCCCGTACGTGGCACGGTTCGTCGGCGCCGACCGGGGCCTGAAGCGGCTCTCGGTCACCGAGATCGAGCCGGATGACCTTCAGGAGCCGCCGGTCGCCCGGCTGGACGAGCCGGCCGGCGCGGCGGCGGCCCGGCTCGGCGCCACGGGGGCCCGCTGGGCGGTGGTGCTGAACGGCGAGGGCGATCTGCACGGCTGGGTGGCGGCGGATGCGCTGCGGATCGCGGGCGGGTACGGCACGGTCGGCGAACTGGCCCGCAGGATGGATGCCTGGGTGCCGGTCGGCGCCCCGCTTAAGCAGGCGTTCAGCGAGATGCTCCAGCACGACGCGGGGTGGGTCGCGGTACTGGACGGTTCACGGTTCCTCGGCGTGCTGACACCGGCCAAGCTCCACGAGGCGCTGCGCCGTTCGGTCGACGCGGACGCGCGGGGCGTGGCCCGGGACGAGGTGCCCTTCGACTCGGTCGCCGACGCGTAGGACGTACGGGCGCGGCCGGTGCTAGCGCCCGCGCCGGTAGCTGCTGCCGTCCTTGGGCCTGACCAGCAGGCCGGCGACGACCAGGTAGCGGCGCAGCGCCGAGCAGTCGTCGTGCACCGTGAGCAGGGCCTCGTTGACCTCTCGCTCCGTGTAGCTGCGGTCCCGCTCGAAGAGGGTGTCGGAGAGGTGGACGAGCAACTGCTCCCGGCGGGCCGTCTTGCGGGGGATCGCCGTCAGGCGGCCGTGCGAGAAGAGCGCTTCGACCTGGTGCGAGCCGCTTGTTCCGTTGTCTGACATGGGGAGGAGGATCGCAGGCACCCGCCCCGCGGGCAACGGGTTTTCGGCCCGCCCGCGGGAACGGGTGAACGCCCCGGATCAGAGGTACGTGGCGGCCGTCACGCAGAAGCCGCCGGGGCGACGGCCCAGACGTAGGGCGGGGTGCGGACCATCACCTGCTGCGGGGTGACGCCCGCGTACTGCGCGCTCCACACGGTCCGGGTGCTCGTGGGGTCGGCGACGCCGAACACCTGGTTGTACGAGGTGGCCAGGCCCAGCACCGCGGTGGCGGGGTAGATACCGGCGGCGACCAGGACACCGGCGATGCCTGCGCCGAGACCGAAGACGTTGAGCGGGCCGCGGTAGAGGCAGAGCGGCACGAGGACGGTGAAGACGAGCACGAAGAGCACCGCGTTCTGCGGGCTGACCGCCTTGACGAGGGGTTCGAGCGCGTCGACGGCCCCGGGCAGTTTCACGGCAGCGAGCAGGATGCCAATGGCGATGAACAGGGTGATCGGCGCGGCGCGGCGGCGACGTCGCCCAGTCCGGCGCCCACGACGAGGATGTCCGGTTCGGGTATCACGGGTCTCCTTGAGCTGTACGTACGGGTGGCGCGGTCGGTCAGTGGTCTTCGATGACGGGTGGCGGGCCCGAAGTGGCCCCGGGCCGGAAGGCGCAGGCGACCAGGGGTTCGGTGGCCTCTTCCCCCGCGACCAGCGCGGCGAGCATGCGCACGGCGGCCGCGCCGAGCCGGGTGCGGGGGATGTCGAAACCGGTGGGTTCGGGTCCGTCCGCGAGGTCGGCGGGCGGGCTGCCGAGCAGCGCCATCGAGGCGTCGCGCGGGCAGTCGATCCCGGCGTCGGCGACCGCCCGGCGCAGGGCGCGCCAGGCGGCTCCGGTGTCGGTCTCCTCGGCGACGAACGCGGTGACGCCGTCGGCGAGCCAGCTACGCAGCCGCTCGGGGGTGAGGTCTCGCTCCGGGTCCGCGGAACGGAAGACGGTCCCGGGCCCGGCCAGGCCGACCGCCGCGAGCCCCTCGCGGAAGCCGTGTTCGCGGTCGGTGGAGGCGGGCGCCTCGTCGTCCTCGCGGATCAGCACCATCCGGCGGTGCCCGAGGCCGGCGAGGTGGCCGACGACCTCGCGGGCGGCGCTCACGTAGTCGGCGCCGACCCAGCGCAGGCCCTCCGGCTCGTCCCGGCGGCCGAGGTGGACCATCGGGAAGCCGTCGGCGACCAGCCGGCCCAGCTCCTCGGCCGGTGCGTGGCGGCCGAGGAAGAGACAGCCGTCGGCGAGGCGGACCCGGTTCAGCGCGTCGGGCCCGGCGGCCCCCGCGCCACCGGTGCTCGACCCCGTGAACAGCACCAGGTCGTAGCCGCGCTCCGCGGCCTCGCGCTCCACGCCCACCAGGAACGGGTAGTACGAGTGCTGCACATCGGTGGGGAACGTCGCGGTGAAGCTGAACACGCCCAGCAGGTTGTTGCGCGCCGCCGCGAGCCTGCGGGCCGCCGGGTCGGGGACGTAACCGAGGGACCGGGCCGCCTCCAGGACCTTGCGCCGGGTCTCCTCCGAGATCGCGGGCCCCTGTCTCTTGTCCGCGAGCACCAGCGAGACCGTGGCCTGCGAGACTCCGGCGAGCCGTGCGACCTCCGCCTGGCGCGGACGGGCCGTGCGGCCCGCCGGTGCGGGTGAACGGCCGGGCCTGGCCCGCTTCCCGGGTTCCTCCACCATGGCTCCTCACATCGATTAATGCGTATTACTAATGCGCATTGACGAGTACTGTGAGGGTCGTCCGGATGCCGGTCAATGGGACGGGCACAACTTCTTCGCCGCACGCCCCCGTACGGTGTGATCAACCATCCCCGCGAAGAAGGCGGTCCCACATGTCCCTGTTCGATCTGCCGCTCGACCGGCTGCGTGAGTACCGCAGCGGTTCGGTCGAGCCGGAGGACTTCGACGCGTTCTGGACGAAGACGCTGGACGAGACACGGTCCCACGACCTCGACGCCCGTTTCGAGCCGCGCACCGGCACCGGGCTGTCCACCGTGGACGTGTACGACGTGACGTTCGCGGGCTTCGGTGGTCATCCGGTCAAGGGCTGGTTCGTCCTCCCGGCGGGCACCACGGAGCCGCTGCCGGTGGTGGTCGAGTTCATCGGTTACGGCGGCGGGCGGGGCCTGGCTCACACCCACCTGCTCTGGGCCTCGGCCGGTTTCGCCCACTTCGTGATGGACACCCGGGGTCAGGGCAGCGGCTGGCTCGTCGGCGACACCCCGGACCCGGTGGGCAGTGCCCCCGCGTACCCCGGTTTCATGACCCGGGGCATCGAGGACCCGGAGTCGTACTACTACCGGCGGGTGTTCACCGACGCCGTGCGGGCGGTGGAGGCGGCGCGTTCGCACCCGCTGGCCGACGCGTCGCGCACCGCGGCCATCGGCGAGAGCCAGGGCGGCGGCATCACCCTCGCCGTGGGCGGGCTGATACCCGACCTGGTGGCGATCGCGCCGGACGTCCCGTTCCTCTGCGACTTCCCCCGCGCCCTCACCGTCACCGACCGGACCCCGTACCGCGAGGTGGGCAACTACCTCAAGACGCACCGCGGCCGGGCCGACCGGGCGAGGGCCACGCTGTCCTACTTCGACGGGGTGCACTTCGCGGCGCGCGGGCGGGCGCCGGCGCTGTTCTCCACCGCCCTGGAGGACATGACCTGCCCGCCCTCGACCGTCTTCGCCGCCTTCAACGCCTACGCCCACCCGGACAAGACCATCGAGGTCTACGACTTCAACGACCACGAGGGCGGCGGTCCGTTCCAGGAGGCCGTGCAGCTGGGCTGGCTGCCGGGGAGGCTGCGGGCCTGACCGCGCGGGGCGGCGGTCGGCCACGACGGTGTTCCGCGTCGGTCAGCCGCGCGGAACGAGGTCCTTGGACTCCAGGTAGTTGCGCGCCACGTCCTCGGGCAGCCGCCGCCAGCTGTCGACCTGCTCGTTGAGCCGGGCCAGGTCGGCGGTGGTCAGTACGGTGTTGAGCCTGCCCAGTGCCGTGCGGACGCCTTCGCTGCCCGCCCGGGACCGGTTGACGACGGGGACGAGGTAGTCGGCGTTCTGGAGGTGCCTGTCGTCGGCGAGCAGGACGAGCCCGAAGTCGTCGAGCGTGGCGTCGGTCGTGGTGGTCAGCACCATCTGGTCCCGGCCGTTCTGGACGGCCTGTTTGGCCTGGGTGGTGCCGACGCCCTTGGGGTCCACGGCGGTGATGCGGATGCCGTACGTCTTCTTCAGCCCGGGCGCGCAGTAGGGGCGCTGGACGCATTCGTCGCCGGCGGCCAGCCGTACGGGCAGCCGGGACCGGCCCAGGTCGCTCAGTGTCTTCAGGTGGTGCTCGGCCGCGTAACGGGCGGCGACCGCGAAGGCGTTCTGGTCGACGGCTCGCCCGGGATCGAGAACGGTGAGGCCACGGGGTGCGGCCAGGGCGCGCAGCGCCTTCATGGTGGCGGCGGGGTCGGGCGAACCGGCCGGGGCGGCGTCGGCGCCGTTCTTCTTGGCGTTCAGCCAGTCGGCGAAGGTCGCGGCGTACTCCGGCACTACATCGATCTGACCGCTCTCCAGCGCCGGTTCGTAGATCTCCCGGTTGGTGACGGAGATGATCTTCGTGGAGTAGCCGGCCCGGTCCAGCAGCAGCGCGTACATCTGGGCGAGCAGATCGCTCTCGGTGAAGCCCGCGGAGCCGATGGTGAGGTGTCTGCTGTCGCCCGGCGGTGCGGTGATCTCGCCCTGGTTCTCCAGCGAGGGGCCGGTGGTGCAGGCGGCCGCCTGGAGCAGCACCAGCAGTACGGGGACGGCGGCTGCCGGCCTCATCCGGACCCTCCGCCGCGGAGCCGGCCCGGGACGAGCAGCAGGCCCGCTTCGAAGAGCCCTTCGACGATCAGCGCGAAGACCGCGACGAGCACCGCCCCTGCGACGACTTGTGCGGTGGAGGCGAGGTTGAAGCCCGCCGTGATGATCCGGCCGAGGCCACCGCCGCCGGCCAGTGCCGCGAGGGTGGCGGTCGCGACGAGCTGGACGGCGGCGATCCGTACTCCGGTGAGGATCAGCGGCAGGGCGAGCGGCACCTCGACCCCCAGCATCAGCTGTCTGCCCGTCATGCCCATGCCCCTGGCCGCGCGCACGATGTCGCGGTCGACCTCCCGCATGCCGACGTAGGCGTTGGTGAGCAGCGGCGGTACGGCGAAGAGGACGAGGGCGATGATGGTCGGCCATTCGCCGTGCCCACCGATCGGTGTGAGCAGGAGCAGCACCAGCACGGCGAAGGTGGGTACGGCCCGGCCCATGTTGGAGATGTTGACGGCCAGTGCGCCGCCCTTGCCGAGATGGCCGAGGACCAGGGCGACGGGCAGCGCGATCAGGCAGCTGATGAGCAGGCAGACGACGGTGAGGAAGAGGTGCTGGCCCAGCCGGTGCCAGATGCCGCCGTCGCCGGACCAGTTGGCGGAGGTGGTGAGCCAGGACCAGGCGTCGGCGAGGGTGTTCACGACCGCCTCCTGGTCCATGGGGTGAGCACCCGCTGTGCGAGCAGGAGCAGCAGGTCGGCGGCGACGGCGATGACGACGCAGAGGACCGACGCGGTGAGCACCTGGGCCTTGAAGTAGGTGTTCATCCCGGAGTAGATGAGATTGCCGAGCCCCCCGTAGCCGACGATCGCGCCGACCGTGACCAGGGAGACGGCGGAGACGGTCGCGATCCGCAGTCCGGCCATGGCCGCGGGCAGCGCGAGGGGCAGTTCCACGGCGAGCAGCAGCCGCAGCGGGCCGTATCCCATGCCGCGTGCGGCCTGCCGGGTCTCCTCGGGCACGGCGCGCAGTCCGGCGAGGATGTTCCGTACGAGAAGGGTGAGCGAGTAGAGCACGAGCCCGGCTACGACGAGCGAGGCGGAGAGTCCGTACACCGGCAGCAGCAGCGAGAACATGGCGAGCGACGGCACGGTGTAGAGGACGGTCGTCACACCGAGCACCGGGCCCGCCGCCCAGCGTCGGTGACGTGCCGCCAGGGCGAGCGGAACGGCGAGGACCAGCCCGATGAGTACGGAGACCGCGGTGAGCTGGAGGTGCTGCACGACGGCGTCCCAGAGGATCTCGCGACGGCTGGAGAGATAGGCCCCGCAGAGCCACTCGTTGCGCGCCAGGCAGTCGTCCGGGGGCACGGTCACCCGTCCATTGGAGCGCGCGGGGCGGTACTGGCGCGCGTCCTGATCGGCTGTCCGGGGGGCGCTCGGGTCCCAAGGCCGGATTTGCTGCGTACGGGGGGGGTGTCGGCGCGTCTACCGCCCGGTACGGCCGGAGTTGACGGTAGACCGGGTCCACGTCCCGCGTTCCCCGTGCCTGCCAAGGAGCCCCGCATGCCGCCGTCCGGACCCTCCGACGACGCCTGCCGCTTCGACGACCTGCGTGCGCTGTACGTCAACTGCACCCTCAAGCGTTCACCGGAGGTCAGCAACACGGAGGGGCTGATCGACCGCAGCCGTGCGGTGATGGAGGGGCGCGGTGTCGGCACCGAGGTGGTCCGGGCCGTCGACCACGACATCGCGACGGGCGTCTGGCCGGACATGCGGGAGCACGGCTGGGAGCGGGACGCCTGGCCCGGACTGTACGAGAAGGTGATGGCGGCCGACATCCTGGTGCTGTGCGGGCCCATCTGGCTGGGCGACAACAGCTCGGTGATGAAGCGGGTCGTCGAGCGCCTCTACGCCTGTTCCAGCATCCTCAACGACAAGGACCAGTACGCGTACTACGGCCGGGTCGGCGGCTGTCTGATCACCGGGAACGAGGACGGGGTCAAGCACTGTGCCATGAACCTGCTCTACAGCCTCCAGCACCTGGGCTACACGATCCCTCCGCAGGCCGACGCGGGCTGGATCGGGGAGGCGGGGCCCGGCCCCTCGTACCTGGACCCGGGGTCGGGTGGTCCGGAGAACGACTTCACCAACCGAAACACCTCGTTCATGGCCTGGAACCTGATGTACCTCGCCGCGATGCTGAAACGTGCGGGCGGCATCCCGGCCCATGGCAATCAGCGCTCGGCGTGGGACGCGGGCTGCCGTGCGGACGCTCCCAATCCGGAGCACCGCTGACGGTGTCCCGGCCGCGTGCGGGGGCGCGGGCGGGCCGGCCCGCGCCTCCCCCGACGGTCATCGGTGCCGCCCGGCCGCCGCTCGTGGGCGCTGCCCGGCCGTCGGCCGTCAGTGCTGTCCGGCCGCCGGTTCGAGGACGAAGACCGGAATCTGCCGGTCGGTCTTGAGCTGGTAGTCGGCGTAGTCGGGAAACGCCTCGACCGCGCGCCGCCACCAGAGGGCCTTCTCCTCGCCGGTGGCCTCGCGGGCGTTCATGTCCTGGCGGACCGGCCCGTCCTGGAGCTCGACCCGGGGGTCGGCCACGATGTTGTGGTACCAGACGGGGTGCTTGGGGGCGCCACCCCGTGAGGCGACCACGGCGTACGTGCCGTCGTGCTCGACCCGCATCAGCGGGGTCTTGCGGATCTTCCCGCTCCTGGCCCCGCGGGTGGTGAGGATGATGACGGGCATGCCCCGCATCGTGGTTCCATCGGTGCCGCCGGAGCTCTCGAACAGCTCGACCTGGTCGCGGACCCACTGTTCGGGGCTCGGCTCGTACTCTCCCTGCAGAGGCATGGCATCTGTCCCATCGTCGGCTTCCGGACACCCGCGTGCCGGTGTGTCCCGCTGCTCCGGGAAACTCTCGCACCATTCCGTCCGACCGGCGTCCGGGTGGCTCCGTGCGGCACGGCGATGGAGTGATCCGGCTCAGGCGTGCGGCGGTCTCAGCCGCAGTTGCAGCATCGCTTCGAACCTCGCCTCCGGGTCGTCGAGATCGATGTCCGCGACCACGGACAGCCGCTTGAGGCGGTAGCGGAAGGTGTTGGGGTGGATGTGTACGGCGGCAGCGGCTGCGGCCACGTCGCCGAAGGTGCTCAGCCAGGCGTCCAGGGTCTCGGTGAGGGCCGTGCTGTGCTCGGCGTCGTAGGCGAGCAGCCGTATGACGGGGCCGTCCGGCAGATCGTCCTCGGCGGCCATCCGGTCCGTCAGCTCCTCCAGCAGCGAGGCGGCGTAGACGTCCGACAGCCGGGCGGCCCTGCGCCGGGTGCGGCCGGAGCCGAGGACCCGCAGCGCACGGTCCGCGTCGGCGCGCGAGCGGCGCAGCTCCACCGGGCGGGCGGCGAGCCGGCCGACCCCGATGACGGCGGGCACCCGGCCACCGATCCGGCCGAGGAACGACTCGGCGACCCGCAGTCCCTGCTCGTCCGAACCGGTGGGCAGGACCGCGTAGGTGACTTGGCCCAGGGCGGCCGCGGCGGTGCGGGGGTGGATCGCGGCCAGGTGCAGGGCGAACGCCTCGGCGACGCGGTGGCCCGCGGCCACCCGGTCGGGCTCGTACTGCTCGCCGGTCACCGCGAGCGCCAGGACGCAGGCGGGCTGCGCGGAAAGGCCGAGCCGGACGGCGGCCTGCGGTGCGTGCGTCGTCCTGCCGGCTGGAGAAGGCCAGCACCCGGCCGCCGCGGTCCTCCACGGTGACCGGGCCGTCCAGCAGCCCGGCCGTCGCGTTGGCCAGGGCGAACAGGTCCCCGGCGAGCGGCTCGGCGCCGTCGGCCTCGTCGGGGCCGCCCACCGTGCCCAGTTCGTCGACCGCGAGCAGCGACCGGAGCAGCGCGGCCACCTGGGCCCAGGACGCTCCGGGGGTCAGGCCCAGCACGGTCAGGCCGGTGCGGGCCGCCGCCTCGGACACCGGACCGTCCACCGGGACCGGGGAGCGGACCACCACGGCCACCGCGCCGAGTCCGGCGGCCGTGTCGACCAGGGCGGCGACCGGCTCGGCGCCGTACACACCGACGCCGAGCACCACCGCGCCGGGCAGTCTCGCCGGTTCGTCCAGGGGGTCCTGGATCAGCACCCCGGTGACGGTGCGGGCCGGGTCGGCTTCCCCGGCCACCACTTCGATCAGCGTCGACCCGAGATCGTTGAGGATCCGGCCGAGCGCATCAGCCCCCACACGGGTGCCTGCGCCGGCGGGCTCCCCAGGTGCCCGATGGCGGCGCGGAAGCGCAGCACCTCCTCCGGCAGGGTCGCGGTGTGCGTCAGGCCGAGCGGCCGGTACAGGCGCTCGCGCATCAACTCGTCCCACTGGACGCCGGTGACGACCTCCAGCACCCGGCCGAGCAGGCTGAAGCCCGCGTTGCAGTACGACATGGTGGCGCCGAGCGGGTGGTTGGGGGTGGTGTCGCCCAGCAGGGCGACGTACTTCTCCAGACAGTCGTCGCCCCGGCCGGTGTCGGTGAAGAGGTCGCCGTCGATGCCACTGGTGTGGGTCAGGAGATGCCGCAGCGTCAGACCCTGGGTCAACTCTTCGTTGGGCAAGCCCAGTTCGGGGAGTACGGCGACGATGGGGGCGTCCAGGTCGAGGACGCCCTCGTCGACCAGGGCCATGGCCACCGTGGTCGTCCAGACCTTGGAGATCGAACCGATCTGGAAGAGGGTGTCGGTGGTCGCCCCGATCCCGGCCTCGGTGTTGGCCAGGCCGACGGCGGTCTCGGCGACGATCTCGCCGCGGTGCAGGATCGCGAGGCCGGCTCCGGGTACGGAGCGACGGGCGGCGAGTTCGGTGAGCCGGGTGGTCCAGCGGGCTGACAGCTCGGTGGTGTCGGTCATGTCGTACTCCGATTTCCGTCTCGTTCAGCGGTTGGTGTGCGTGGTGACCCAGTCGACAAGCCTGCGGGAGTAGTCCTCCCGGTGCGAGGGCCGGCCGTCCAGGAGGAAGAGATGGGAGCTGCCCGGGTAAACGACCAACTGGGCCGGTACGTGCCTGGTGCGCAGCGCGTGGAACCACTGTTCGGCCTGGCCGACCGGGCAGGTGTCGTCCGCGCCGCCGTGCAGGATCAGGGTGGGGGCGCGTACGGCGTCGGCGTGGCTGAGTGGCGAGAGTTCCGTCATCCGTGCCGGGTCGCCGATCTCGTGGTCGGCGATCAGATGGCCCTCCTCGGAGGTGCCGGCCATGCTCTTCAGGTCGACCAGGACTCCGCCCGGGACGACGGCGGCGAACCGGTCGGTGCGGGTGGAGAGCCAGCAGCTCAGATAGCCGCCGTAGCTGTAGCCGGTGAGGGCGATCCGTGCCGGGTCGACGAGCCCCTCGTCGACCAGGGCGGCGACCGGTTGCAGGACGTCCTGTTCGTCCGTCTCGCCCCAGGCGCCCACGGCGGCGGTGTAGAACGCCTCGCCGTAGCCGTCGCTGGCGCGGACGTTCAGCGTGAGGACCGTCCAGCCCCGCGAGGCCAGCTCCTGGTGGTAGAGGTGGACAGGGTCGGAGTGCGGGGCCCAGGCGTTGTGCGGGCCGCCGTGCACGTCGACCAGGAGCGGACCGCCCGGCGGTGTGCCGACGGCGCGGGTGATCATGCCGTGCACGACCGTGCCGTCCGAGATGCCGAACTCGCGTTCGGTGACCGGGTGGAGGGCGATCTCCGGCAGCGACCGGGCCATGTGGTCGGTGAGCCACCCGGGCCGCCCCGGCTCCCCGTCGGCCCAGGCGTCCAGGTCCAGCAGCACGATCTCGCCGAAGCGCGTCGCGTCGCAGACCACGACCGCCGCCCGCCCCGCCTTGCTGACGACCGAGCAGCCGCTGACCCCGGTGCCGGCGGGCAGCGGGGAGGCGCTGATCCCGTCCGCGCCCACCCGGTACAGCCGGGTCGCACCCCGGTCCCGGGCGCAGAACACGATGTCGTCGCCGTGGAACTGCGGGAGCGCGCCCGGGTATCCGGGGCCGCCGCCCATGACGTTGCGGTCCAGGGCGGCACTGAGAGACACCGGCGCGGAGCCGTCCAGCGGCTGGCGCAGCAGCTCCGAGTGGCCGACACCGAACGAGGCACGGCCCACGACGAGCAGCGCGGACCCGTCGGGGAACCAGCCCACCGGACCGGCCAGACCGTCGGCGGGCCCGACCCGGCGGGGCTCGGACGCGTTCTCCCCGACCCCTACGACATGGGCGGCCGAGGGGCCGAAGACGGCCGCGTCCGGGGTGGTCCGCGCCGGGTAGGCGAGCCGGGTGCCGTCGGGCGACCAGCTCGGCGAGCCGACGTGCCGGTCGTCGTGCGTGAGCTGTACGACCTCTCCCGACGCCACCTCCACCACGAACAACTGGGTCCGGACCGACCCGGTCAGGCCCGCCCCGTCCGCCTTCCAGCCGAGGGCGTCGATGACCACCGGTGCGCTGTCCGCGCGACATGCCTCGGGAGCGGCGAAGGCGATGCGTGACCCGTCCGGGCTCCAGACCGGGAGGCCCGCCCCGGCCGGGCAGTCGGCGGGTGTGGTGAGCGGCGTGGCCTCTTCCCCGTCGGCGGGCAGCAGATGGAGCTGCCCCGCGCGCAGGAAGGCCAGCCGCGTCCCGTCAGGGGACCAGCGCGGCGCGGTGTCCGCCGGGCCGCGGGTGAGGCGCCGGGCCGGGCCGCCCCCGCCGCGTACCTCCCAGATCGAGCGGACCACCCGGTCGTTCCCGGCGTCCTGCGTGGTCAGGGTGTACGCGACACGTTCGCCGTCGGGGGACAGAGCGGGATCACCGGGGATCTCGAACCGGTACAGGTCGTCGATCGTCAGCGGTCGGGTCATGACGCCTCCTCGGCGAGGGCGAGTTCGGGTACGCAGGAGATGAGTTCGCGGGTCGTCGGGTGCTCCGGATGCGCCAGCACCCTTTCGGCGGGGCCGCATTCGACGAGGCGTCCGCCGTCCATCACGGCGACCTGGTCGCAGAGGTGGCGGACGACCGCGAGATTGTGGGAGATGAAGAGCATCGCGAAGCCCAGTTCGCGCTGGAGGCGGCGCAGCAGGTTGAGCACCGCGCCCTGTACGGAGACGTCCAGGGCCGAGGTGATCTCGTCCGCGATCAGCACGGCGGGCCGGGCGGCCAGGGCCCTGGCCAGCGCCACGCGTTGGCGCTGGCCACCGGAGAGGGCGTCCGGGGTGAGCGCGGCACGGGAGGGATCGAGGCCGACGAGCTCCAGGTGGCGCCCCACCTCGGCGTCGCGTGCGGCGGGGCGTTCGCGGCGGGGTGCCCGGCGCCCGGCCGCCCCGCCGGACAGTGCCTCGGCCACGGACGCGCCGACGGTCATGCGCGGGTCGAGCGAGGCGTACGGGTTCTGGAACACCAGCTGCACGGGGCTGCGCCCGTGGCGGCGGGGAGCGTCGCTCCCGTCGACCAGTACGCGCCCCGACCGTGCCTGAGCCAGCCCCACGACGGCCTTGCCGAGGGTCGACTTCCCCGACCCGGACCCGCCCACCAGTCCGGTCACCGTGCCTTCCGGCACCAGCAGGTCGACGTTGTCGACGGCGGTGAAGCGGCCGTAGCGGACCGTGATCCCGCGCAGTTCGAGTGAGCTCATGACGTCGCCTCCGTTGTGTGTGACGTGGCCGCGGCCGGCCTGACCGGGTACCAGCAGGCGACCTGGCGTCCCGGCCCGAGGTCCGTCAGTCCGGGGGCGTCGTCGTGGCAGCGTTCCCGGGCGCGTTCGCAGCGCGAGGCGAACGGACACCCGGCGCCGGTCTCCCCCGGTTCCGGCGGCCGGCCGGGGATGGTCGCCAGTTCCGTGCCGGGGTCGGTGGTCATGGTCGGGGCCGCCCCGACCAGTGCCCGGGTGTACGGGTGGGCGGCGCCGTCGAGCAGTTCGGTGACCGGGAGGTTCTCCACGATCAGACCCGCGTACATCACCAGGACCCGTTCGCAGACCTGGGCGACGACGGCGAGGTCGTGGGAGATCAGCAGCAGCGCGGCGCCGGATTCCTCGCGGACCTCGGCGAGCAGACCGAGGACCTGTCGCTGGACCGCCACGTCGAGCGCCGTGGTGGGCTCGTCGGCGATGATCAGTTTCGGCTTCCCCGTTGGACACCACCTTGACCACCACCTTGCCGGGCAGGCCCGCACCGGTGGATCCGCCGGGCCCCCAGCTGTATCCGTCCCGCTTGACGTAGGTGTAGTGGTCGCCCGGGACCGCTTCGGTCAGCCGGTAGGGGCCGCTCGCGTTGGTGGTCCTGGCCAGCGCGGCAGGCTTCGCCAGGTTCTCCTTGCACAGCAGCGGCAGCAGCCGGGCCATCTGCACGATGAACGGTGCGGGCTTCGTGGTGGTGACGGTGACCGTCCGGGCCGCCTCGTCGGCCTTGGCCACAGCGGTGACGGGGACGGAGAGGCCGAGCATCGGCGACTGGTTCCTCGGGTCGGCGATGTGGTTGTACTCGGCGGCCACGTCCTCGGCGGTGAGCGCCGAACCGTCCTCGCAGGTGACTCCGGGGCGGATGGTGAACGTCGCCGAGGTGGTCGTGGCGGACCATTTCTCGGCCACTCCGGGCACCGGCGAACCGTCGGCGTCCAGGTGCACGAGGGTGTCGTACGCGAAGGAGTTCATCGCCAGTGCGGTGCTGGCCAGTGCCGTGGTAGGGCTGAGGCTGCCGGGATCACCGGCGACGGCGACCGTCACCGCCGAACCGTCACCACCGCCGGCGGACGTACCGCCGCCGCACGCGGTCGCGGTGCAGACGAGGCCGAGCGCCGTGACCACCACTGTCGCCGCCCTGGTCCCGCGGGCCCTTCTGTTCCTGGTCTCCGTGCCTGCGGTGCCGGCCATGGTGCACCTCCGAGGGAGCGGCTCTCCGCCACCGAGTGAGGGAACAGTAGGCAGCGCCGTACCGGCTCCGAGTGGTCGTGACGCACAAAAAAAGGCGCCCCCGACGGTGCGTCGCACCGAAGACGGACGCGAGGACACGGTGATCGCGGACGGAGGAGTCACGGCGGCGGGAAATCCGATGGCGGCGAAGATCCGCAACCTGAGAATGTCTGGCGCATGACTGCGCAGCACCAGATACGGGCCGACTACGACGCCCGGACGATCGTCGTCTATCAGGCGTACTCACCGGCGATCGCCGGACCGGCCCTGCGGGCGAACAGGTTCGTCCCGCCGTTCTCGTTCAACAGGATGACCTGGATCAAGCCGTCGTTCCGCTGGCTCATGCACCGCAGCAACTGGGCGCAGAAGCCGGGCCAGGAGCGGATTCTCGCGGTACGGATCACCCGGGCCGGCTGGGAGGAGGCGCTCTCGCAGGCGGTGCTGACGACAGCCGATCCGTCAGCTGTCGCCCAGGCTCCCGTGCACGTCCAGTGGGATCCCGAGCGCTCGCTGCGGGGAGCCGCGCTCAATCACTACAGCATCCAGGTCGGGGTGGGACGCGGTCTGATCCGTACGTTCGCCGAGGAGTGGGTCGTCGGCCTCAGCGACATCACACCCAGAGTCCAGAAGATCGCGGCGCTCAGGCAGGGCGGCCGGAGCGCGCAGGCCCAGCGGCTGCTCCCGCCGGAGCGGATCTGCCCGGTGCCCCCTGCTGTGGCGAAGCGCCTCGGCATCGACTCGTAGGGCTACTGCATCACTTGGAGCGGGGTGTGTCCGAAGGACCGCTCGCAGGAGTAGACCTGCATGGTGTAGCCGCGCCCGATGGTGATCTGGGTGGGTTCCTGCGGCTGCGGGTAGGCCACTCCGGGGGCTGCGGCCGCGGCTTCGTCCTCGGCGGGGCACCAATACCGTTCGTTGTCCCATTCGCCGCTGTCGACGGTCAGCAGTGGGCGGACGGGCCCTCCGCAGTCCGGGCACTCCATGGGCCACGGATCGCTGAAGCTCCAGTTGCCCCAGCCGCCGAGCTTCCATCCGGGCGCCACGGACAGGGCGTCCTGGTACAGGTAGTCGCGCGGCTCCTCCCAGTCCCTGACGCGTTCGGCGAGTTCCTCGGTCAGTTCGTGCGGTGCCGGGTACTCGGTGACCCGTTCGGGGTGCAGGACACAGGGGGCGGGCAGGTAGTTGTCGTCCCCGATCACCGACGGCGCGGGAGGCGTGGACAGCGGCGTACCGACTTCCGCGGCCCGCCGCCACACCAGCCGCACCCTCGGCAGGCAGTCCTCGTCGTGGTCGAAGGGACACCACAGCACCTGGAGCAGATCGGCCCCCTGCGGGCCCGGCCACAGGCCCCCGCCCTCTGCGGACGGGAGGTCGCGTGCGTACAGCTGGGCGACGGCCAGCAGGGGGACCGGCCCGTCCTGCGGGATGCGCCGACCGGTGTAGCCGACCCGGTCCACCACTTCCCGCTCCTGCGGGGTGAGGGTCAGGCCGTTTCCCTCCGCCCGTGCCCAGCCCGCGGCCAGGACACGGCGACTGTCCCGCACCTCGTCGGGTACGTGGCCGAGGTGCCACGGGCCCGCGTGCTCCGGGCAGCTGGGCCAGGGTTCGTCCCGTGGCCACAGCAATGGTCCGCCGACGGAGCTGTCCGAGACGGCCGGCTCCCCCGGGCGCGGGTGCAGCCGCACCGCCGTGCGTGCCAGCGGGGCGAGTTCCGGGAGCTCCTGGGTGATGTCCACCGGGCGAGGTGGCGTCGAACGAGGCATCAAAGCAGCGTAGTTGCCACTGCCCCGGCCCGGCCCACCGGCCTCGTCCCGCCGAACGCCCCTACAGCGGCGGCTCGGCGAGGAGTTCGAGCAGCCAGCGCGCGACCTGCGCGTCCGCTCCCCCGCTGGACGCGCCAGGGAAGAGGCGACCCCAGGAGCGGGCCCGGCCGATCGCCCCGAGCCGCCAGGCCAGACTCAGCGCCCGCCGCAGCTCGGCTGCGGTACGGCCGTCGCCGGTCCACTGTTCCAGATAGGCATCGCGCAGCCGGGGCAACGCCTCGGGCCCGAACCGCTCGCGGACCGCGAGGGCGGGGACGAGGAAGCTGCAGAAGGGGTGGGCGACGGCCGCGTCGCCCCAGTCGAAGAACGTGAAGCGGCCCGGCTCCGGCGCGAAGAGCTGGCCGTCGTGCAGGTCGGCGTGGTCGAGCGTGTCCGCGATGCCCACTCCCACGAGCTCCTCGCACCACTCGACGAGCCGAGGCCGCAGCTCGCCCAGGGCCCGGCGGTCGGCGGGCTCCAGTGCGGTGTTCCCGGCCACGATCCGGTCGTAGGTCGCCGGGAGGTCGGCAATGCGCGCGCCGGGGACCCCGAGCCGTTCGATCTCGTCGGCGTACGGAACGAGGGCACGCTGCATCCCGGCGTACTGCCGCAGCGGTTCCTCCCAGGCAATCGGATCCGTTTCGGTACGGTCCGCCGCCGCGTCGAGCGCGTCGCGGAAGAGCGTGCCGCCGTCCGGCAGCAACGACCAGCCCCGGTCCGCGTCGACGGCGAGTGGCCGCAGAACGTACCCGGGCACCCAGCGGGCCAACGCCTCGGTCAGCCCCGCCTCGAAGGCGCTGGCGGGCGGGTTGGCCTTGAACCACACGGCTTCGCCGCCCGCGACGGACATCCGTACCAACACGGACCACGGCCGCAGTCGCACCTTCCGTGGGCCGGTTTCGCGCAGCCCGTGCGCGGCGAGCCCGCGCTCCACCCATCCGAGGGCGTCCGCCCGCCAGTCCTCCCGCTCCCAGGGCGTCACCGCGTCCGGGTACCGCCCTCGGTCCACCGCCACCGTCGAATCGCTTCGCATCGCGCCATCCCACCACCGGGCCGGTCCGGCCCTCATCCGGTTTTCCAGCGGTGGTGCGCAGCGGACGACCGCCCTACTGCCGCGTCCCTTGCGTGTCGATCATCGCAAGACCGTCGATCGCCGCCGGGGAGAGCAGTGACTCCTCCAGGCCCGACAGGGGCTTCCAGCTGACCGCCGAGGTGGAGTCGTCGGTCCTGGTGACCGCGAGCGGTCCCGGTCTGAGGTCGACCCGGTAGAAGAGCCCCACCAGGTGCCAGTTCACGCCGAGCCGGTGCGCGCTGTACGAGCGGGCGTCCACCAGGTGGGCGTCCAGGAGTTCGAGGCCGGTCTCCTCGTACAGTTCGCGTGCCAGCGCCTGACGCGGCTGCTCACCGGGATCGATGCCCCCGCCGGGCAGGTGCCACAGTCCGGGAATGAAGACCGGTGAGCTGTCCGAGAGTTGGGTAAGCAGCAGCTGATGCTCCACGACGGCGATCGCATACGCCGATATTCGTGAACGTACGTCACTTCCCACGTGTGCCCTCCGGTCATCGGGGTCCACGGCTCCGACCGAACCGTGCGGTCAATCTACCGATCACGCGGCGGGGCCCGGAGAGGGCGCCCGCCGGCTCTGCCGCCTACCGGCGCTCCAGCGCTCCCCGGACGAAGGCGGCCTGACCCGCGTGCTGCAGATCGTCCGCGATGACGCTGATCAGACGCACCCCGAGACTGACCGGCGGGGACCACGCCTCGTCGACGATGCGGTCCAGGGCCTTGTCGTCGAGCCCGCTCACGAAACCGAGGGTCTGTTCGTGTACCGCGTCGTGATAGCCGAGCAGCAGCTCCGCCGAGCCCACCCGCACGGCCGCGACGTCCGCGCTGCTGTGTCCGTACCCGGTGGCCTCCTTCGCGAAGGGCAGATCGAAGCGGGAGGCCCAGTCCTCGGAGAACCAGACCTGCTCGACTCCGGCCGCGTCCGAGACGTGGTCGTCCTGGATCCGGGTGAGATGCCATACGAGCCAGCCGATGGAGTTCGCTCCGTCGTCGAGACGGGCATGGAGGTCGGCGCTCGGAAGGCCCTCGACCGCCGAGTGCACCGTCTCCCGGACGCGGGTGAACGCGTCGGTCAAAAGGTCAGCACTGTTCATGCCCTCACCCTCACCGCTGCGGGCCCGCTCCCCCGTTATCGACACGCGCCGGGCCCCGCCGTCCGCGTAGGGTGGCGGCATGCTTTGACGCCTGCCCGCAGACCGGGCACCACCGCGGCCTCCCTCGTACCCGACCGATTTCGGATCCGACGAAGGAGCGACACATGAGTACTGCCCGGCCCATCGACGTCCCTGACACGTTCGCCGCGTCCTACAGCAAGAACGGCGGTGCGTCCGCCCGCGCCTGGCTCGCCGCGCTCCCCGGGCTGGCCGAGGACTTCCTGGACCGCTGGAGCCTGCGGCTGGACGGACCCTCGGCACACGGCATGGCCTCTCTGGTGCTGCCGGTGACGCGCGCGGACGACACGCCCGCGGTGCTGAAGCTCCAGGAGGCCACCGAGGACAACATCGACGCCGCGCCGGGCCTGCGGGCATGGAACGGCAACGGAGTGGTGCACCTGCTCGACCACGACCCGGACACCGGCACCATGCTGCTCGAACGGCTGGACACCGCGCGGCCGCTGTCGGCGGTGGCCGACGAGGCGGCCGCCGTGCAGATCCTCGCCGAACTGCTGGCACGTCTGGTCGCGGTGGACGCGCCTGCGGGCTTCCGGCGGCTGGCCGACATCGCGGCGGCCATGCTCGAAGAGGTGCCGCGCAGCGTGCCGCTGCTGCACGACCCGGCCGAACGGCGGCTGGTGCGTACCTGCGCGTCTGCGGTGGCCGAACTCGTCGGCGAACCGGGCGACCGCCTGCTGCACTGGGACCTGCACTACGACAACATCCTCGCCGGGCAGCGGGAACCCTGGCTGGCCATCGATCCGGAACCGCTGGCCGGCGACCCCGGCTTCGACCTGCTGCCTGCGCTGCACAACCGCTGGGACGACGTCGTGGCGACGGGAGACGTGCCCCGCGCGGTGCTCCGCCGCTTCGACCTGCTGACCGAGGTGCTCGGCCTGGACCGGCAACGGGCGACCGGCTGGACGCTGGGGCGTGTCCTGCAGAACGCGCTGTGGGACATCGAGGACGGCGAGAGGGCCCTGGATCCGGCCCAGATCGCCATCGCCGATGCCCTGTTGGCCCGGTCACGGCCTACGGCGGGGTGAGCGCCCGGCCCGCTTCGGTAGCCGCTGAGCACGTGAGGAAGCACGCCTCGAGGCACTGGGAACGGGGCCGGCCGGCGGGCTCTCGCGAGCGCACGTCGGCCGGCCCCGTTCCGGCCAGGAGGGAGGGGTGGAAGTACGCGGATCTCGCGGTCCCTGCCGGCTTCCATGGGGCCTGCGCCCTCATGCCACGCAGTGGGTCGATCTGCCGACTTACGCATTCCAGCGGAAGCGCTACTGGCTCGACTGAGTCAAGGCATCTCCGGGGCCGTGTCACAGCCTGGTTGTGACACGGCCCCGGAGACGGCCACTGCGGTCGGGTACGACGCGGTGGATCCGCACGCTGTCCATGGACACCGCCCACGGGAAGGTCCGCGAAGGGCAGGTCACCACCCCGATCGGTGCGGGGTCAGCCGCGCCATCCGGGCCAGGCGACGCAACGAGTCGACCAGCGCCGCACGGTCGTACGTACTGGTCGTGACGAGCACCTCGTCGGCGCCGGTCTCCTTGATGGCCGTTTCGAGCTCCGTGGCGACCTCGTCCTCCGTGCCGTGGAGGTGGCCGCGCAGCCCGCTCTCGTAGAAACGGCGCTCCTTCTCCGTCATGGTTCGCGCCTCGACCTGCTCGGCGGGGACGAGCGGCGGGAAGACGCCGTGGGTCCGGGAATGGGCCATCGACCACGCTTCCGGGATCAGGAGCGCGCGGGCCTCCTCCGTGCTGCCGGCGAGGGCGATCGTCCCCGCCACGACGACATAGGGTTCGGCGGCCCAGGAGGAGGGGCGGAATTCACGGCGGTAGCGCTCGACGGCGCGCAGCAGCTTCTCACGGCCCCTGAGGTCGCCGACCACCAGTGGCAGCCCCGCAGCGGCCGCGATGCCCGCGCCCTCGCCGGTGGCCAGCAGGAACGGCGGGATGCGCAGCCCCTCGGCGGGGAGCGCGTGGACCTGCGGGTAGGACTGCTGGGTGCCGTCAAGCCAGCCGAGCAGTTCGGTGAGTTGTCCGGCGAAGTCCTCGGCAGCCGACTTGTCCCGTCCCAGCGCCCTGCGGATGCCGTCGGTGAAACCCACCGAGCGGCCGAGGCCCATGTCGATCCGGCCGGGAAAAAGGGACGCCAGAACGCCGAACTGCTCGGCCACCAGCAGCGGTTGATGATTCGGCAGCATGACGCCGCCGGTACCGACCCTGATGGTGGAGGTGGCGGCCGCGACGGCTGCGGCCAGCACGGTCGGCGCCGAGCCGGCGACACCCGGCACGCTGTGGTGCTCGGACACCCAGAAGCGGTGGTAACCGAGCGTCTCGGCCTCCTCGGCGAGGCTCACCGTGTCGCGCAGCGCCTGTGGGCCGTCGTGCCCCGTGCGGATGCGGGAACGATCGAGCACGGAAAACCGGGTGGATGCGATCACTGAGCTCACACCGTTGTTCAACGTCCGGGGCGCGCCCGCATTCCCCGTGTGCCCCCCGGCTCCCGCACGGATGCGGGAGCCGGGGACGGGGCACACGCCGGGCCTCTCCAGCTTCGCGGGCCCGTCCAGCTTCTCGGGCCTTCCCGGCCTCGCGGGCCTTGCCGACCTCACTTCATGGGGTAGATGTCCCCACTCGCCATTCCGCTGACCTGCTCACTCTCCGATTCGATCCTGCGGGCCTTCTCCTTCAGGCGCCGGCGCTCCTCGGGATCGGTGGCACGCTCGGCCTCGGCCTTCAGGTCCTTCGCCTTGGCTCGCATCTGCTGCACGCGATTGCGGAGCTCGTCCGACTCACTCATGATCACTCCTTGGATGTGCCGGCCCCCGACGCGGACCGGGCGTCGTCCGTACGGTTCCCGGCCGGTGCGTGTCAGCCACGGGACCGATGCCATGGGCATCGGGACACGGCCGTGTGCGACCGGCGCGCACCGGCACCCAGGAAACCGAGGCCGATACCCAGCATCCAGAAGTCCTTGGCCATCGGGATGCCGTTCTGGGTGGGGCGAAGGCTTCCGGGCTCCCGCAGGCCGGGTACCCGCAGGTACAGACCGACCAGTCCCCCTGAGAACCCCGCCAGCGCCAGCCCGGCCAGCCTGGTCGGCACAAAAGGGGCGAGCAGCGTTCCGCCGACCGCGATCTCCGACCAGGCGAGCAGCCGGGTGAACCTCTCCGGCTCGATCTTCTTCAGGAACGGGTAGGCGACACAGGCCATGCCATGCAGGCCCTCGGCCGTCTCCGCGTCGGCCTTCAGCATTCCCAGGCCGGAGTTCAGGATGAACGCGCCAGTGGCGAGGCGAGGGGGGACATCGCGTGGTTCGAGAGTCGTCATGGGAGCCTCCGTCCCGTTCCGGGCCCCTCGTCGAGCTTAGCCAGTGGGCGCCGGTGGCGCCTCACAAGAAGGGGGCCGGGCCGGGCGTGGTTCCGGATTCAATTGATTCGGTCGGCTGCGGGCGCGGACGCCGCTGCCGCCGCGTTGCCCGTGACCGTGACCTGCTGCCCCCGGCTCGTGGTCTGCGAGGCGGTGCTCAGGCAGCTCCCGGAGGTCGGATCGGTGACGGTGGGGAGGCTGCCCGTATGGGCGACGCCCGCCTCGGTGCCGACCGGCTTGCCGTACGTCACCGTGATCCGCTGGCCGCAGCCCGCGGAGAGGTACGGCTCGATGAACCCCTGATCGGCGTTCTTGAACCGGCCCGAGGCGGACGGCAGCCCGAAACTGCCGATGTGCGCCACCGGCGCCCCTGTCGCGGTCTCGACGACGTCCCCGGTCATCAGCTGCGTCGCACCGCTCACACCGGCCCGCTTGAGGACCAGGGAGTACATCGTCCCCGGTGTGTAGCGGAACCGGACCGCGCAGCTCACTCCGGCACCGCCGTCGGCCCCGTAGTTGCAGTGCTCGTCCGTCGTCGTGGCATCGGCGTTGAAGGAGCTGAAGATCGCCTGGAGCACACGGTTCCCGTTCGCGTCCACGGGCTTCGGCTGGAAGCCGGCGTAGGGGCGGGTGCCGCTCTCCAGAGTGGTGTAGTAGGCGAAGTAGACGCCGGATGCGTCCGGCGCGGAATCCACGGCCATCGGGAGCGTCAGCGTGGACACGGGTGTGGGTGCGTTCGTGGTCCAGCGGAGGATAGGCGTCGAGGCCCAGGACTGGCCCGCCGCGCCGACGGCGAGCAGCGCGGCGGCGGCGAGGACGGTGCCCGACCTCATGATGCTGCGCAGATGCCTGCGGGCGGGCGCACCGGAGCGGGTCAGTGATGTCGCGTTCATGTCATCTCCTTGGCTGGTGTGCTGGGCCTGTTGCCGTGTGCCGTGATGTCGTGCGTGGTGATGCGGTGCGCGATGTGCGGTGATGCGGTCTTGCGTTGTGTACGGTTCCGAGTTCTTCCGGTCCGACACCCTGCGGCTCGGGCGGGCCGCAGGGTGTCGGACTCTGATCAGTCGGTGAGCGTGCTGGGATCGACGGGCGGCTTCGGCAGCCCCAGCGCGGCGAGCGCGGCGACGCCTGCGGAATCGATCGGGAGAGCCCACCTGTGGACGAAGAAGTCGGTGAGGTCGTATCCGGCGGTGCGGCCGGCGTAGGTCGCCAGGGCCAGGTACTGGCGGGCGTTGATGACGGGATCGTGCGTGTAGTCGTCGACCGGGGCGTCGTGCTGGTGCTCACTGCGTACGAGCCGGTGCAGCTTCGGCCAGAAGTCCTCACCGAAGGCCAGCTCCAACTGCCGGAGCGGGATGAGCTTTTCGTACGCACCGAAGGTCTTCTCGTAGCTGGTTCCTTCGGCGCCGAGCTTCGGCAGCGCGGTCTGGAACGGGTTCAGCCCGGTCTTCGGGTCGACCGTCAGCAGGTTGGAGGGCTGGCCGAGGGTGCGTTGCGCGGCCAGTGAGTAGATGTTGACGGTGACCTCCGTCAACTGGTCCGCCTGGTAGGCGCCTTGCTGGTGGAGGTGGCCGAGCTCGTGGTAGAGACCCCAGCCCCGGGTGGCGAGGCCCGCCACCGTGCACAACCGGTCCATGTAGGCGCGCGGGAAACCGTTGTATCCGTGCCAGGCGTAGGCCCCCACCCCGGTGGGCACGATGCTCACCTCGTTGAAGTGGTAGCGGCCCGCCTTGGGCCGGTTGATCCGCCCCCTGCCGTCCAGACCGCTGATGCGGGCATGGCTGTCGATGACGGTGTCGAACAGCCCCATCAGCTCGGCGTGGTCCTCGCCTCGGTAGAGCAGCGCGCCTTCGCGAGTGAGGGTGAGGACCGCCTGATCGGTGATCAACTCGACCCAGGGGACGTCGATCCTCTCGTCCAGCTGCCGCTGGAAGTCGGCTTCATCGGTGCGGCCGAGTTCGAAGACCGCCATGCGCGGGGTGTTGGAGTCGAACGTGACGGCGGCACGCTCACCCTGGCCCGCGAAGCTCAGATAGACCGGACCGCCGTGGGCGTCGACGACCGTGTTGCGCCCCGGACGCAGCGGGATGGCACGCGGTTCCTGGAGTGAGGCTTCCTTGTTGTAGTAGTCGAAGGTTCCGATGTGCAACACCGGTACGCGGCCCCCCGCCGGACGGACCGTCACGGAAATGGGCTTGCCGGGCGGGGCGTACCGGCCGGTGGGAATGAAGTCGCTGGAACGAAGGGCGCGGGCCAGCCGCATACGCTCCTTCTCGGCGTCCGGGAACGCCTTGATCAGGAGCGTGTCCCCCGCACTGCGCCCGGTCTCCCGTCCGGCCTGTCTCCCGCCCTGCTGTCCGGTCTGGCGAGCGGCGGCCGGACCCGCGCCCAGCAGGGTCGCCGCACCGGCACCGGCGAGTGAGCCCAGGACTGTCCGGCGACTCAAGGCGCGCGGGGCGGGGCCGTCCGGCATGCCGGGGGGCGGGGTGGTGAACGGTGATCGGGCAGGACGCATCCGGAAACTCCCTTGGGGATCAACGGAATCGGAGGGTCGTGGGGGCTGCGCGTCAGCATGTAAGCGATTGCCATACGGCGCAAGGGGCTCTCGAATGTTTCTGTCTTTTACTATGGCCAGGGCATACGACGGCGACAGTAACCGCTGACACCGAGCGGCATTGCGGGCGAAGTCCGGGTGGGATTGCGGCGGAGTCCGTGCGGCATTACGGGTGGAGTCGGCGACACCGTGCAGTTCCGGCTCGATGGCCACGTACTGGACACGCGGCTGCGGCCTCGCCGTAGCGGCGATGTCGACTTCTGTTGGACGCGGAGCAACCTCGGACGCACGACCGTCGTCTTGATCCACAACAAGGCGGCTCGCAACGGGCAACAGCCACGAGCAGCAGCCACGTCCGACAGCCCAGACCGACCCCTCGCAAGCACCCGGGTGCACCGGCCAGGCAACTATGCATGGAATGTATACATCAAGTGCATAGCAATCCCCTGTCCTGATCCGCCCGCGCACGAAAGGCCCCCATGCACAGCAAGGCACTGGCGCCCGAGTACCAAGGCGCCCTCACCAAGATGTCGGTGAACTCCTCCCTCACAGACGTACTGGCAGAAGGAGTACGCCACTTGAGGGAGGCCGAACTGTCCGGTTCACAGGAGGAGGTGGCCCGGTGCGGGCTCGCTGTCGCCGAGGCGCACCGCCGGCTCGGCAACGTCGAGGAAGCCGATCGGGCCTGGAAGTCCAGCTACCGGTCCGCCCGCTCGGCCGGCGACCTCGGGGCGATGGCCTGGGCGCTCTGGAGCGGCGGCACCCTGGCCCGGCAGCGGGGTGAACTCAGGCTTGCCTTCCGCCTGTTGGGGCTGGCCGCCGACATGGGAAAGCGCGGCGGGGACATAGTCGCCCGCGGCTACTCCCTCGCCGGCCTCGCGGAGACCGGCCGGATCCAGGGGGACTACCGCACCGTTGCCGCGCTGCACGAGCAGTTGCTGGCCGAGGCACGGGCGCGCGGCGAGGCGCGTCACACCGTCTGGGCGCTGGAGGGCATCGCGCAGATCCACCGCAACACCGGCTCGCTCGACACCGCCCTGGCCATGTTCGAGGAGGCGGCCGAGCTCGCCGGCAACGCGGACGACCGGCGTGGCCGGGCGTGGGCCCTGCGCGGCATGGCCGACATCATCTCCTTGCGGGACGATCCGGAGCGTGCCCTCGCCCTGCTCGCGGAGGCCGAGCTCACCTGCCGTGCGATGAATTTGTCCAGCGCGCTCGCCTACAACCACAAGATGCGCGCCAACGTCCTCTTCCGCGCCGGGCGGTACGAGGAGGCGCGCGCGATGTACGAGGAAGCGCTCGGGGAGTTCCGCGCCATGACCGAACCCCGGGGCGAGGCGCTGGCCCGGCTCGGACTCGTCAAATCGCTGGCCCGGCTCGGCCGCGACCGCGACGACACCGCGGCGGATCTGCACGAGCTGCGCCGCACCCTCAGCCGGATCGGCCTGCTCAACGCCCGGGACATGGTGGACAAGGCGTACGCCGAGCTCGGCGTGGCACTGGTCGACGGCGGCACGGACGAGGAGAGCGGACGACGATGACACCACCGCCCGCAACCCGGCAGGCCGCGCCGCCGGAGGTGCTCGCCCGCTGCCGCGAGCAGGTGCGCCCGGCGCTCGCACAGGCTGTGCGTCGCCTGCATCCGTGGCACGCGGAAATGGCCGTGTTCTCCCTCGGGTGGGCCACGGCGGACGGCAGCCCCGCCCCGGGCTCACAGGGCAAGGGGGTCCGCCAGGCACTCGCGCTGCTCAGCGCCGAGGCCGCCGGCGCACCGGCCGAGGACGCGGTCGTCGGGGCGGTCGCGGTGGAACTGATCCATGTCTTCTCGCTCCTGCACGACGACATCATGGACGGCGACGAGACCCGCCGACAGCGCGCCACCGTGTGGAAGGCGTACGGAACGGGCCCGGCGATCCTCGCGGGCGACGCGCTCTTCGCGCTGGCGGTGCAGACCCTGGCCGACGCACCCGGAAGACACAGTGCGGCGGCGGTCCGGCACCTCGCCGGGACGCTGACCGAGCTGGTGCGCGGCCAGGCCGACGACCTGCTCTTCGAGTCCCGGCCCTGGCAGGGCCCCGAGGCGGTGCAGCCGCACGAGTACCGGTGGATGGCCGAGAACAAGACGGGTGCGCTGCTCGGCTGCGCGGCCGGTCTGGGCGCCGTGCTGGCGGGTGCCCCGGACGCGACCGTCGACGCACTCGCCCGGGCGGGCCGGCATCTCGGAGTGGCGTTCCAGGCGGTGGACGATCTCCTGGGGACATGGGGAGATCCCGAGGTCACGGGCAAGCCCGTGCACAGCGATCTGCGCCGGCTGAAGAAGACGTACCCCGTCCTGTCGGCGCTGGCCACGGACCACCCCGCCGCCCGCCGGCTCTCCCTGCTGCTGGGCACCGGAAACCCGCTCGACGACTCCGACGCCCGGCGGGCGGCCGAGCTCGTCGAGGAGGCCGGCGGACGCACCGCCACGCTGGCCGAGGCCCATCAGCATCTGGACATCGCCCGCCGCGGTCTGGAGGCCGTTCCGCTCGCTCCGGCCGCGCTGGGCGAGATCCTCGCTCTCTTCCCGTATCTCATCGACCGCATGGAGTGACCCGGGCCTGTCACCGGCTCCTGGCACAGGGTTCGTGTCCCCCGGACGGTCGTTCACTCGGCGTCGTGGAAGACGAGGCCCAGGGTGCGGCGCCGGCCGGAGCGGACGGTGCTGACTCCGTGCCGCATGGGCGCGGTCGACCAGCCGCGCCTGGAGGCGACCGGCCGGTCACGGGTGGTGAAGACCAGTCCGTGGCCCTGGAGCAGTGTGGTGGCCGATCCCCGGGACTGTGCGCGGGGCCGCTGCTCGGTCATGAGGAACTCACCACCGGTGTAGTCGGTGCCGGGCACATCGAGGCCGATGACGACCTGGAGCGGGAAGAGCAGCTCGCCGAATACGTCGCGGTGCAGGGCGTTCCAGTCCCCGGCACCGTAACGCAGCAGGATCTGGGCCGACTTGGACTGCCCGGCCCCGTGGCACATGCCGATCCATTCGGCCAGTTCGTCGGGCCACGGCGCGGATGTGCCCAGCTTCGTGGACCAGTCCCGGGCGATGGAAAGCAGGTGCGGGTAGAACGCCTCCCGCAACTCTCGTACCACTGCGGGCAGATCGTGGGTGAAATAGCGGTACTGGCCGGAGCCGAACCGGTGGCGGGCCATGTCGACGGTGGAGCGGAAGCGTTCGGTCTCGTCGTACAGTGCGGCGATCTCCTGGCACTGGGCGGGGGTGAGCAGCCGCCGGGTCGGTGCGCTGCCGTGTGCGGCGATCTCGTCGGTGAGCGTGGCCCAGTCGGTGGCGTCGACCCGGTCGCGCACGGTTCCGGCCGGGTGTGTTGTGTCGATCATGAGTCTGGTCCTGATTCCGGTTTCCTGGCTTCTCGGTGGCTCCTGTGGTCAATGCTGGCCTGCCCCGGGCATCGGATCCGGCGCTATTCGGACATCGCGCTGCGCGACGTGCGGCGTGCCACGTGCGGCGGGCTTCTCGCGCCGGGCCCGCCGCGCGTGGGACGGTGGAAGGACACCGTGCGCTGCGGGAGGTGCCGCATGCCTGCACAGCCGCTCGACGACACGACGCTGCGGGAACTGGTCGCCGATGCCATCGCCGCCCCGTCGATGCACAACGCCCAGCCCTGGCGGTTCCGGTACCGGCCCGCCACCCGGACGCTCACGCTCCGGGCGGAGTTCGACCGGGAGATGCCGGAGGCCGATCCGTCCACACGCGCCCTGCATGTGGGGTGCGGAGCTGCGCTGCTGAATCTTCGGGTCTCGGCGTTGCACCGGGGCCTCGACTCGGTGACCACACTGCTTCCGGTTCCCGCCGATCCGGCCGTCGCGGCGACCGTCCACCTGGCCGAGCGCTCCGGCGTACCCGGGGAGCCGGCGGATGCGGCCCTCGCCGCTCTGCATCCCGCGATCCGGAAACGTCACACCAGCCGCGCTCCGTTCGCCGACCGGGTCATCCCCGACGACGTCCGCGCGCGCCTCGTCGACGCGGCCCGCGTCGAGGGGGCCGACTTCGCCTTCCTGCCGCCGGAACACCTGGAAGCTCTGCTCGTGCTGATCCGGGATGCCGAGGGGTTCGGCCTGAGCGACCCGGCGAGGGAGGCGGAGCAGCGCTACTGGACCCGGGACGCAGAGGTGGAGGCACCGGTCGACGGCATCCCGGACTACGCCTTCGGCCCCACCGACGCATCGGGCAGAGCGGTCAACCGGGACTTCGCGGGCACGGATGCCGTTCCGGGGCGGGCGCGCGCCCTGTTCGAGAGCCGGCCACAGCTCGCCCTGCTCCGTACCGTGCGCGACCGCCCGGCGGACTGGCTGCGTGCCGGTCAGGCCCTGGAGCGCGTGCTGCTCACCGCCGTGGTGCACGGGCTCGTCGCTTCGTTCGCGACGCAGCCCCTGGAATGGCCGGAGCTCCGGCGCCTGCTGCGCGACCCGGCCCTCGGCACGGGGCACCCGCAGATGATCGTGCGCCTGGGGTACGGGCCCGAGGGGCCGCGCACGCCTCGCCGCCCCGTGGCCGAGGTGCTGGAGACCGAGCCCTGACGGCCGGAGCACGGTGCCGCCGGGAACGGCGGAACGGAATGGATGTCGGCAGGACCGACACCGGCGGCCGTCTCGGCTGCCGCCCGGACGGTCCGGGCGGCTACTAATCCGTATTAGTACCTTGACTTCCTCCATCGGCGGATTCGAAGCTGAGCGCCACCCACCGTGAGCACGCATGAGTGAGGACGCCATGAGTGAGATCACCGCAGAGGGTTCGGCCGCATGACCGGGCTGGCTGTGCCGGCCTCAGGGTTCACCGCCGGGACGCAGGGTACGGGCAGGGCTGCAGCCGCAGCCGCGGACACTTCCGGTGCCCCTGCCACTGGCCGTGCCACCGCCACCGCCACAGAACCGTTCGAGCTGCGCCATCTCAGTACGTTCGACCAGCGGCGCTATTTCACGTACCCGACCCACAACGGCTTCGTCGATGCCGACCGCATCGTGCTCGGGCAGCGCGAGACCGGGGCCACGAGCCTGTGGGAGATGAATCTGCGGTCCGGCGGGGAGCGGTTCCTGGCCCGGTTCGCCACCCCTGCGGGCGACCGGAATCCGTTCGCCTGGTGGAACATCCACTGCGGACGCCTCGTCACCTGCGCCGTGAACGCGGTCTGGCAGACCGATCTGACCCGCCCCTCGCCCGTGTAGCTCTACTCACCGCCGCCGGGCCGCGAACTCAGCGTCGTCGTCAATCTGCATCCGGCGGTCGCGCCGAGGTCTTCGCCGACCCCCAATGCAGCGCCGGCCACGGCTTGTTGTTCACACCTGCTGCTGCCGGGGATGCGCTGACCTGCGAGTTCCAGTCGCCGGGCGCCGGGCTGCGAACCCTGCGGCTGCGGGTGAAACGGCACGATTCCCGGGGTATCTACCGACTGTCGGTGAACGGCACCCCGGTCGGAGCGCCGCTCGACCTCTACAGCCCGGTCATCACCTACGACGAACCGGAGTTCGGCCAGGTACCCGTGCGGGCGGGGGCCAACACGCTCCGCCTGGCCCACGTCGGCCAGCACCCCGACAGCACCAGGTCCCCCGGGAGGTGCGCCATCGACCGCATCGGCCTGCGGCTCGCCGGTTGGTCGTGCCGTCCGGCTCGCGACGCCCGGCCCCTCAGCCGCTCGCGGGGGCGCGGGCGGCGATCGCGTCCAGCATCAGGTCCAGGGCGAAATGGAAGTTGGCGTCGTCGTCCACCGAGGCCAAGTAGGGGGCCGCCGCCGCGATATGGGGGTGGGTGGCGGCGGGGACCGCCGCGTACTCGCCGGACCAGGCGGACTCGTCGCCGCGGCGGGTCTGCGCGTCGAGCGTGGAGTAGGTGGCGTCCATGCACGACCAGGCCAGCAGGAAGTCCACCAGCGCCCGGTAGTGGCGCACCGCCTGCTCGGGCGGGAATCCCGCGTCGGACAGCGCGGTGAGGGTCATCTCGATCACCCGCATCTCGGCCGGGCGCCGTGTGATGCGTACCGTGGCGAGCACGGCGGCGCGCGGGTGCGAGAGATAGACCTTGTGCATGCGGCTGAACAGCCTGCGCAGCGTCTGCCGCCAGTCGTCGGAGGGCTCGAACCCTTCGATGCTCTCCTCCAGCAGATGGTCCGCCACCGCCAGCAGCAGATCGTCCTTGTTGCGGAAGTGCCGGTAGAGCGCCGTGGGGTCGGCGCCCAGCTGGGCGCCGATCCGGCGGAACGTCAGGGCGTCGGCGCCTTCGGTGTCCATCAGTTCGAGGCACGCCTCGACGATCAGCCGGGGACTGAGCGACGGCCGAGGGCGGCCCGAGTCGGCACGCTTCCCTTTCGCCGCCTTCGCCGCCGCGGCCCGCTTCCCCGTACGTGAATCCACTGCGCACTCCCCTCGCTCCGGTCGGCCCCATTGTGCCGTCAGCCGGGCCCTCGCACGTCATACCCTCACCCATTCGGAGTCAACCACGTTGTCATCACCGTTGACTTTGGTGTCGCCTCCCTGCCACGCTGCCGCCACCCGCACCACGCCACGGCACAGCGCGCCACGGCACGGCACATCGCACCGCCCCGTTCAGAGGTCAAGGAGAAGCCCATGCCCGGCCACCCGCCCCCTTCCTCCCCGGTCTCCGGCACCACGGCCTTGGGCACCCCGTCGCAAGCCCCCGCCGAGCTGCCCAAGGTTCTCGGAGTGCTGGACGGGGTCGTGCTCTCCCTGTCCAACATCAGCCCGACCTTCAGCATCGGCCTGGGCATCATCGGCGCCTCGGTGGGCGTGGGCATCCCGGCGGCCTTCCTGCTGGGTCTGCTGCCGATCCTGGGTATCGCCCTGGCCTACACCAAGCTGAACCAGCGCGAGGCCAACTGCGGCACGGCGTACGTGTGGGTGGGCAAGGCGGTCGGGCCGATGCCCGGGTACATGATCGGCTGGGTCACCGTCGTCACCCAGGTGCTGTTCCTGTCCTACGCCATCCCGCTGATGGGGCAGTACACACTGCTCGCGGCCGACTCGATGGGACTGCACCGGGTGGCGGGGGTGAGTCTGACCGATGCCCCCGCGTTGGCATCGATAGCGGTCGGCCTGGTCCTCACCGTCGGACTCACCGCGTTGGCGATCCTCGGTGTCGATGTCGCCGCACGCTTCCAACTGGTGCTGATCAGCCTGGAGTTCTTGGTGCTCCTCGCCGTCTGCATGTGGGCCGTCGTCGCCGGTCGCGCGGCCGACTTCGACCTCAGCTGGTTCTCACCGACGGTCTTCTCCTCGCCCTCGGTGATGGCGATGGGCATCCTGCTCGCGGTGTTCATGTACTGGGGCTGGGAGACCGCGTTCTCGGTGACGGAGGAGAACGCCGACGCGCGCACGTCGGCGAGGGCCGGCATGTGGTCGCTCGCGGCGGTGGCGGGGCTGTTCCTGCTCGCGGCCGTGGCCTTCCAGCGCACCCTGACCCCCGAGGAGCTCGTCGCCAACGGGGAGCGCGGCCTGCCCTACATCGGCCAGATGGCGGCCGGGGGCGTCGGCCGGACGGTGACCACCGTCGTCCTGCTGTGCTCCATCATCGCCTGCGTGCAGTCGGTACTGATCGGCTCCGCACGCCAGACACTCGCGATGAGCCGGGACGGGGTGCTCGGTGCAGGCTGGGCCGCGGTGCACACCCGCCGCCGCACGCCGCATCTGTCGACCCTGCGGATCGCCGCGCTGTCGGCGGTGCTGGCCCTGCTGTCGGCCGGTCTGGGCAGCCTGCAGGACATCATCGTCGGATCCGTCACCTCAGTCGGCATCCTGATCTCCCTCTACTACGCCTTCGCCGCCCTGGCCTGCGCGATCACCTTCGCCCCGGACGCCCGGCGGAACCCGCGCATGCTGGTGGTCACGGTGCTGGTGCCGGTCGTGTGCGGGCTCGCGCTGCTCGGGCTCGGTTGCTACATGGTCTACAGCCTGTGGGCGTCCTCCGAGCACTTCGTGTTCGCCGCCGACAACGGACGCTTCCTGACCCTGGTGCCGGTGGTCATCCTCGTCACCGGAGTCCCGGCCGCCCTGTGGGCCAAGTACGGGCGGCGCGCACCGTACTTCCACCGCGACCGGCCGTCCGCACCCCGCCCTTCGAAGACGCCCGTGCCCGCCGAGCGCGACACCGCACCGACCGTGTGACAGGCCGGCCCTGTGACGAGCCGGCCCCACCCCGCCCCACCGCACGGGACGGCCCCGTTCCCGCGCCCCCGGCAGCAGCGCTGCGAAGCCCCGTGCCCGACAGCGTCCAGTGCCCGGCCGCCGCTGCCCGGCATTGAACCAGCACACAAGGAGTACCCCGATGAGCCACGCAGATCTCGTCTTCACCTCAGGCTCCGTGATCACCATGGACCCCGCGCACACCGGCGCCACCGCCCTGGCGGTGACCGGTGAGCGGATCACCGCGGTCGGCGGTGAGGAGGTACGCGAACTGATCGGTCCGGACACCCGGGTCGTCGACCTGGCGGGGCGGGCGTTGCTGCCGGGCTTCCAGGACGCCCACGTCCACGCCGTGTTCGGCGGCCTGGAGCTGGGAACCTGCGACCTGACGGGCACGACGGACCCGGCCGAGTACCGCCGCCGGATCGCGGACTACGCCGCCGCCCACCCCGAACGGCCCTGGATCACCGGCGGCGGCTGGTCGATGGAGAGCTTCCCCGGCGGCCTGCCGACCCGGCAGATGCTCGACGAGATCGTGCCCGACCGGCCCGTACTGCTGGTCAACCGGGACCACCACGGCGCCTGGGCCAACACCCGGGCCCTGGAGCTGGCCGGGGTGACCGCCTCGACCGCCGACCCCGCCGACGGACGCGTCGAACGCGAGGCGGACGGCACACCATCGGGCATGCTGCAGGAAGGCGCCGTCGAACTCGTCGGCCGCGCCGCGCCCCGGCCCACCGTGGAGGACCTGGTCGACGGGCTGCTGCGGGCCCAGCGGCTGCTGCACTCGTACGGCATCACCGCCTGGCAGGACGCCCTGCTCGGCGAGTACGGCGGACACCCCGACGTCTCGGCCGCCTATGTCACGGCGGCCGGACGCGGCCTGCTCACCGCCCGGGTCAACGGCTCCCTGTGGTGGGACCGGGACGCCGGCGCCGAGCAGATCCCCCAACTCGTCGAACGCCGCAGGACCTTGCGCACGGGCCGCTTCCGCGCCGACACCGTCAAGATCATGCAGGACGGTATCGCCGAGAACCACACCGCGGCCATGACCGCCCCGTACAAGGACGCCTGCGGCTGCGCCACCGCCAATTCCGGCCTCAGCTTCGTCGCCCCGGAGGCGCTGCGGGGGTACGTGACCGAGCTCGACGCCCTGGACTTCCAGGTCCACTTCCACGCGCTGGGCGACCGGGCCGTCCGCGAGGCGCTCGACGCGATCGAGGCGGCGCGGAAGGCCAACGGGCCGCGCGGCAACCGCCACCACCTGGCACACCTCCAGGTCGTCCACCCCGACGATGTACCGCGCTTCGCTCGGCTTGAGGCGGTCGCCAACCTCCAGCCGCTGTGGGCGGCGCACGAGCCGCAGCTGGACGAGCTCACCACCCCGTTCCTCGGCGACGAGCTCGCGGCATGGCAGTACCCCTTCGGCGACCTGCACGGCGCCGACGCCCCGCTGGCCGCCGGGAGCGACTGGCCCGTCAGCTCCGCCGATCCCCTGGAGGGCATCCACGTGGCGGTCAACCGGATCGTTCCCGGCGGGGACATGCCACCGTTCCTCCCCCACCAGCGGCTCGACCTGACGACCGCCCTGCGCGCGTACACATCGGGCTCCGCTTACGTCAACCAGCTCGACGACACCGGCGTTCTGCGGGCGGGCCGTCTCGCGGACCTGATCGTGCTCGACCGCGACCCCCACTCCGTGGACCCGGCCGAACTGGCCTCACTGCGTGTCGAGGCCACCTATGTCGGCGGGCAGCAGGTCTTCGGCGCCGCTGCCGAGGAGTGACCGGCAGCGACGGGACAGGCATGAGGGGCGAGGGGCGAGGCTGTCCGAGGCCGCCTCGCCCCTCGCCCCGTCACAGGCCGGCGTCGCGGTGGGTGGTGTGGCCGTCCACCACGGTGAGCAGGACGGGAAGGCCGGCCAGGTCTGTGGCGGGCGTGGCGAGCGGGTTCTCCGAGAACACGGTGAGGTCCGCGCGGTGGCCGATGGCCAGGCGCCCCGACTCGTGTTCCGCGCCCGCCGCGCGTGCCGGGTTGAGGGTCATGCCCTGGAGTGCTTCGAGGGCGGTGAGCGCCTGTCCGGGGTTGTGCGGGGGCTGGGTGAGATCGCGGGTGGGGCGGCGGTGGCGGGCGCCGGCCATGACCGCGAGCGGAGGGTAGGGCGCGATGGGCCAGTCGGAGCCGAGTACGACGGTGGCTCCGGAGTCCCACAGGTCGCGGCAGCGCCAGGCGTGCCCGGCACGCTCCTCGCCGAGCCGCCGGGACCAGTTGTCGGTGTGGTCGGCGCGGGTGAAGTCGCAGCAGTGGGTGGGCTGCATGGACGCGATGACTCCGAGCTCCGCGAACCGGCGCAGGGTGTCGTCGGGGACGGTCTCGATGTGCTCGATCCGGTGCCGTACGCCTCGGTACTCCGCACGCGTCGCCGCCTCCACGGCGTCGAGGACGTGGCGCACGGCGGCGTCGCCGATGGCATGAGTGGCGGTGGGCACTCCGGCCCGGTGGAGTTCGTCGATGATCTTGGTGAAGGACGAGGGGTCGGGCCAGAAGGCGTGCGTGGACTCGCCATGGCAGTCGGGCCGCTCCAGCCAGGCGGTGCCGTTGTCGATCGTGCCGTCCATGAACAGCTTGACGCCCGCCACCTCCCACAGCCGGCCGCCCCTGCCCTGCTGGGCGATGAGGTCGGCCACGGCCTGGCTGTCGGCTCCGGGCTGGAGCCAGGGCGCGACCCTCAGGCGCAGCGGCAGTTCGCCCGCCTCGTCGAGCTCGGCGTACAGCGACAGGCTCTCCCCATTGGCGTCCATGGCGTGCCCGCCGGTGAGCCCGGAGGCGGCCACCTCGCGCAGCGCCGAGGCAAGGCGGGCGCGGCGCTCGGCGGGGGCGATCGGCGGCGCGGCCCGCTCGACCAGTTCGCAGGCGGCGTCCTCCAGCAGCAGACCGGTGGGGCGGCCCGCCTCGTCGCACACGATCTCGGCGTACTGCTCGAACCGGCGGGGCCCGTCGATTCCGGCAAGTTCCAGCGCACGGGGGCTGGCGATCATGGAGTGGGCGTCGAAGAGCAGCAGGACGGCCGGGACTCCGTCCAGAACCGGCCCGATGGCGGCGGATGCGACGGGCCGGTCACCGAAGACGTTCGGGTCCAGGCCCCAGCCGTGCAGCCAGGCTCCGGGCGCCAGCGATCCGGCTTCCCGCGCCAGGGCCTGACGAACCTCGTCGAGTGTGGTGCAGCCGGACAGGTCCAGGCCGTGGGTGAGTTCGGCGCCCATGAGGGGGTGGATGTGTCCGTCGACGAGGCCGGGCGTCACGACGGCGCCCTTGAGATCGATCACCGTGGTCGCCGGTCCGGCGAGGGCGCGGATCCGCCGGTCGTCGTCGAGTGCGGAGATCCGGCCGTCGGAGACGGCCACGGCGGTCTGCGGGAGCAGTTCGCCGGTGACGACGTCGAGGAGGCGGGCGGAAAGCAGTACGAGGCCGGGGTGCACGGGCGGTCTCCTTGGGTGCTGGTCAGTGGGTGGCGAAGAGTGCGACGGTCCGGTGTGCCGGGCGCTTCCAGCAGAGTGCACAGTGCCGGCGGCCGGACCGGGTTCGCGTTCGGCCGTGGCCGCCGCCGGCACCGTACCGGCTCGGTCGCCGGGCGTTGATCCACGGCCGGCCGAGAGCGTCATGCTCGGATCCGGTCGCGAGTGCGAAGGAGTGTGTGAGGTGTTCGACAGCGGCATCCTCCGCCCGGTCGGACGGAATGAGAGTGCCCGGTTCGGCACCGGCGACCCTTCCGAAACACCCCCGCCACCGGTTCGTCCACCACGGGGAAACAGCGGCCGATCGGTCCCTGGCGTACATCGAGGCGCTCGCCCATCCGCCGCAGGGTGTCGCCCCTCAGCCCTTCAGCCAGGGCCTCCGGAGCGGCCGCGCCGGCCATTTCCGCACGTCGATCAGTGAGTGACTGCCGAATTCGTGGCCGGTGAACTCTTGACGCCATGAACCCGATTTTATTGAGTGTCCGACCAATAGACAAATGTGTGGGCACGCCCACTGGGACTACACGCCCGCCGCCCGGTTGCACGGCGGCGCTGCTCGGCGGCTTCGCCCTCATCGCCTCGGGCCCGTTGCCGTTCAACAACGGCGCCGACTTCGCCCGCTATCTGCCGCCCGCGACCTCTCCGGAGGAGGTCGCCGGGTGGACGGCGTTCGGCGGCTTCCCCCCAGCGTCGTCGTCACACTGGGCACGCTGGCCGCCACCGCGATCGACATGACCGACCCGCAGACCGGACTCGAAGGGATCCTGCCCGGCTGGTTCACGCCGTTCTTCCTGCTCGCGCTCATCGTGGGCACGATCGCGATCAACGCCATGACCTCCTACGGCTCGGGACCGGCCCTCCAGTCCGTCGGGGTGAGGATCGGCCGCTCGCTCCGCGTCCTGGTCTACGGACTGCTGGCCGTGGCACTGGCCCTGTACGCCCTGCTCGCGTCCGACTTCCTGGACACGGTCGGCAACTGTCTCCAGCTCACGGTCGTGCTCCCGGCATGGCTATCTACGCCACGGACATCCTCCTGCGCCGCAACCGGTACGACGGCCCCCCGCCCTCACCGACGAGACCCCGGGCGGTACGTACTGGTACACCGCCGGAGTCAACTGGGCCGGCATCACCGCGCTGACCACCTTTATCCGGCCCGGCCGTCGACCGGACGGACGCGATAGGCTCGATCTGTAGGCAGGCGTCCCGACTACGGAGGCTGCCATGAAGGAGAACATCGAGTACCCGACTCCGTCGCAGGCCGAGGGCGAGAGGCTGGACGAGGACAGGGATCCGGCCGAGGAGCGGCACCCCGCCACGATGCGCACCCAGCCGTCCCAGGCGGAGGGTGAGCGCCGCGCGGAGGACGAGGAGACCTGACACAGGCCGCGCGCCGGACCGTGGCCGTCTCCGGGCCGGGGCGCGGAGTGTTCCGCACACCCGGCGGAACACCCTTTCCCACCGCTGCGGCACAATCAACGGCTGTGGTCACACACCCTGATCCAGCCGTTCTGTATCCCGATGTCGCGGCGCGAGGCAGCCTCGGCGCGGCGCTGCAAGCCGTGGCGGAAGAGAGCGGCTTCTCCGTCGTTGCGACGCCCTCGTCCACCGACCCGTTGTCCCATGCCCGCGTCGCGAGCGGGCTGCCGTACCGCAAGGCTCTGGTCGTCAGCGCGTGGGCGGTCGAGCGGCGGTGGTCGATTCGCGGTGAGGAACCGTTCGAGGACAGCCCGCTCGTCCAAGGAGACACCGACGACTTGGCGCAGGTCGCGCGGGCCGTGCAGGGTTGGCAGGACGGGGCGGCATTGAGCGACATCCGGCAGGCCGCGCCGTTCGTGCGTCTGACCGGGCGTTCCGAAGTGCCCGAACCCGATCCCGTGCGCCTCACCGAATCCGAGTGGCAGCGCATGCGCACGGAGGCCGTCGAACGGAACCGGCCCGCGTACCACGCGCTCATCGAGGCGGCTTACGCCGAGCCGGCACTGCGGCGCCTCTACCCGTTCACCAGCCACTGGGCGCTGCGCTTCTCCACCACCACCCGCCCGAGCCTGACCATCATCGGGCCGTGCCTGCTCGCGGGCGATGCCGGCCAGGCCTACACCGTCAGCAAGGGGTTCACGGGCGCGGGCCCGCTGGCCGAGGCCACCACGGCACAGGAGGCCGTGGCAACCGCGGTGCGCCATCTGCCCGCCGACCCCGGCCCTGTCACATACGGAGCGCCCCCGGGCAAGAAACGGAGCGGATCCGCTTCATGAGCTCCGTGGCCGTCGTCCCCGAGGCCGTCGAGGCTTGAAGTGCCGTCATTCAGGGTCTCGGGAGACACCGTCCATAGCCTCCCCGCCCCGAGCCATGGGTCCGAGGCCGCCTTCGAGGACGGTCTGGATGATCTGTGGCCGGTCCCAAAGGGCCAGGAGTTCGTTGGCCAAGCCCACAATGGGCAGGGGGTCCCGGGTGCCGTGCACCGTGATGGCCGCGGCCGACAGGGTGCGCGGGACGGCTCCCGCGTCGAGCAGGACACGACATTCCTCCGGGCCGAGCTCCAGGAACTCCAGTGCGGTGAGGCCGGCGATCCCCAGAGGATCGGCGAGCGTGCCGGGGTAGGCGGCCAGGGTCCGCAGACGGGGCAGGCCGTCCTCTTCGACTTCTCCGGCACTCTGTTCCAGATCGGTACGTATGCAGACCGGATCCGGGCGGCGATGGCTGAACCCGTGGACGATGTGGCGATGGACATCATGCTGAGCGGGCTCGAATCCGGTCTGTCGGACCCCGACGTGATCGAGGCCCAGCGAGGCCGTGACGTGTCCTCAAGGGCACATCGCCATGCCTTCACAGCCTGGTACGCCTCGGTTCCTGAGCTGGCACCGGTCACTGACGTGCTCTATGAGCAACTGCAGGCCCCTGAGCATTGGGGGCCTTACGCGGACACCGAGTCCACACTGGTCCGATTGACTCAGAGCGGCGTGGTTGTGGGGGTGGTTAGCGACGTGGGCCGGGATCTGCGGGCCACCTTCGCCCATCACGGGCTTGACCACTATTTTTCGTCCTGGGTGCACTCCTACGAACACGACACTGAAAAGCCGGACCCGTTGCTGTTTCAGCATGCCTGCCGTGAACTGGGTGTCGCTCCGGAGGAGACGCTGATGGTGGGTGACCATCCCGCGAAGGATGGCGGCGCGGCTGGGGCGGGACTGCGCTCGTATGTGCTGCCGGGTCGAGCCACTCCCGGTTCGCGTCGCGGACTGGATGCAGTGCTCCGTCTGGCCGATCGAGTGTGACCAAGAAGTGGGCCCGTGCGGCCTTGTCCCATCGCGCTTTCTGCGGCATCTCCCGTTCACATCTCGGCGATTTGATCAAGGAGTTGGCAGACCCGTGGCTTGCCCGGTGCGAGTCGGCCCTGCACCAGCGGCGTGGCACCGAGCGGCAGCGGGAGGCTGGCGCCGGACCGAAGTACGACCTCGTCTTCACCGACCGGGTGCTGGTTACCCTGGTGCACCTGCGCACTGGGCTCCCGCACGTCGCGCTGGCTGGTTTTCGCGGCTCGGTCCGCGGTAGCTCTTTACCATCTTCTCGACGCTCTCCCGGTCTTCGCCGGTGATGACCGCATCACCCGTCAGCCTCGGACGGTCCTGTGCGGCATGGCGCGGACCGCGGCAGCCGACACGGCCCGATGTAACCCCGCTCCGTTAAGATCTCTAGTAGGAAATCTCCCTGCGGATGGCCCACGGAACTGATCCTTCAAGGAGCCAGGCCGCCTCTTCCACGACGGCGTGCCCCTCCAGCACCGTCCGGGCGATTTCACGCTTCAAAGACTTCTGCTCGTCGCCATCAACCCGGGGAAAAAGGCTGAGTGCGGCTCCCAGCCGGATCGCGGGAGACGGGTCACTCAATTTCTCATGGACCCATTGATGTACGGCCCGTCCCCTCTCGTCCATCGGCCCGGCGGTGAATCCCAGGTTGGCCAGGGCCTCGATGATGTCTACTTTGAGTCGCTCATCGAGTGAATCATCGAACAGCGACCGCAGAAACCCCATCAGGTCGTTCCGATGTTCCTTCATCTGTGACAGCAGATACACACCTGCGCACCTGTCACGCACATTTTCATTCCGCTCGACCAGCTCGGTGACTGCTGGAAGAAATCTTTCATAAGCGGCAGCTACGCCCGTTTCCCATGCCACCATCTCGTCATATTCCGAGTGGCGTGCCGGGGGCCTGCGCAGCTGCGACCTCTTCCACGACCAGAGTGCCGACGTGTAGATTCGACCCAGATAGAAGAATATTTCCGGCGCGATCAGGGTCGCACGGGACAGCCCCGCCTCGAACAGGACGGGAATGTACTCCACGGATTCACGCTCAAGCGTCATGCGCTGAGGACAGATCACCTCGCATATCGCGAAAAGTGCCCTACGAGCCCGGTCCGCATCGGAACTCGTCAGCGCTTGCGCTTCCCTGAACAGATCGGTGCTCACATACGCCCCATCTGCACCTCGGCAAGCCATCACGAGAACTACGAATTCGTGACGATGACATCGAGGTGATTCAGTACGGGCCCGCAGCGCGGGCACGGCGGGTATGGGTCTCCGACTTTGTGCACACCTTTCAATTCATTCGCATGGACCGCTTCGATGCCCGCGCCCTTGACCGGGGATTCGTTTATCCCTTCCTTGTATTCGACCGAGTAGGCCTGATCCAGACAGTCGATCTCGGCACAGCCGAATTTGTGCGCGAGATTTAGTTGATCCAGCTTGTTCACGAGGTTCCGGTCGATCTCCGACTTGCTCCGGTCCCTGCTCACCCCCTTGTACGGCTCCACTCCCGAGCGCGTGGTCAGAATGGCGACACACTCCGCAGGCTTGTGCCTCTTGGCCAGCTCCATGAGCCCCGGTGAACTCGCACGTTCCCCGGCCGGGGGTCTGACGGGGACGTACTCCTCGCGCTTGAGATCCGTCTCGTTGAACAGCGCCCCGTACACCTCGACGAGACCGGAGGCCTCCTCTCCTTTCCCGCGGCAGCACGGGTCGCGGTCAGGGCGGTCATGGACTGGGCGCCGGAGGTGGCTGCTGCCGTCCTCGCTCCCGCGAACTGCTGGTCCTCGGCCGCCCGGCCTTTGGCGGGGGCCTTCGCGGAGTCCGTCTCGGCGGTCTTCTTCGCGGAAAGCGCCTCGTCGAACTCCGGTTCATTGCCCTTGGCGAGCTGTTCCTCGCTGATCTCGGCGTCCGCCATGGTCTGGTCGTTGGCGGCCGGGCCCTGCGAGAAGTCGGTCACCGCCACCGGCTGCTTCGCCGGAACGGCGTCCGCCGCACACGGAGCACCCGGGTTGGCAGGGGGCTGGTCCGGAGTGAGAGGGGTGACCTCTTTGTCCTTCGCGACCGAAGTGTCGGGCGGGGCCTTTGTCGCGGTGTCGATGTCCTTGGCCGAGGACTCCTTCCCGTCCTTGACCTTCCCGTCGACCTCGCCCTTGATCTCGTCGGCCTTGCCGGACTTGGAGAACTTGTCCGCCTGGTCGAGGTTCTTCGGCGCCTGCGCGTCGATCGCCTTGTTCACCGCGTCGACGAACGCCTTCTTGTCGAACTCCCCGGGCTTGGCGGCGTTCATCTTCTCCGCGTTCGCCGCCTTGCCCTGCGCCTCCTTGTCGTCCGGCGGCGCCACGGCGGCGTCCTGCGACGCCCTCGACTCCGCTGCCGCGGGCGGGTGAACGACGATCCGGTTCTTCTTCGTCGCCACATCCGCCTTCACGGCCCGGAAACCCGGAGCCTGGGCAGGAGGCGGCTTCACCGGGGCCGTGTAGCGCTGGGCGACCAGACGGGAGACGGCCGCGTTTCCCGCCGTCCGCTGCAGGCACTGGAGAGCGGCGGTCCGCAGAAGACGGGGCCGGACGGGCAGCAGGGACCGGCGCGGGGGAATGCGCGGCAGCCTGAGCCGACCTGTCGCAGGAACGGGATATGTCCGTGCGCGCCGGAGCGGCGGCACCTTCGGGAACGGCCTTCATCAGCCCTCCCCGTCACCGGTCCGGTACGCATGCCCGTCGGCGTGCCGGTCCGTGCCGCCGGGCTGTTCGTTCCAGAGTGCCGGTCCTGACGGATCGCACGGAGCGTGCGTAGGCGGAGCCCGGGGCAGCGAAGAACGGAAACACGGCCGGGGACGCGTTGCCCCTTCGGGCGACCACGAGTGCGCGAACGGGCGTTGGGTACCGAAACGGGTGGTGCATCCGGCCGGATCCGGACGCAGGGGGAACTCCCGGAGCTCTTCCGCTTCGTCGGGTAGTCGTTGGAGCACCTGCGCCCGTGGATGCCCTGGGTGGCTGAGCACAGCCCTGACAGGGCCACCCGATTCGCTGCCGACCACGCGGAACGCTCGGCGCGCGGGGAGGAGTTCACCCATGCGATCGTGCCGACCTCTTCCGGCCTCTTCCGGCCTCTTCCGGCCTCTTCCGGCCTCGGCCAAATCGGCCAGACCGAACAGTTCAGGCCACAGTCATCCGTGATACCCCGTCGGGCCATCCCGGGCAGCGACACTCCCTCTGTCCCATCCGCACGGGGGCGTACAGACGAAGGAAGTTCCAATGGATCGCAGATCGTTCATGGCCACCACAGGCACCGCGTCCCTGGTGGGCGGTGCCCTTGCCGCCGGGGCCGGACTCGCGGCACCGGCGGCCGAGGCCGCTCCGTACCGGCCAGGCAAGGGCCGGACGGTCCGGTTCAACATCATCAGTGACATCCAGGGCGACCTGACGGACTTCGGCAAGGCCCTCGATGATCTGCACCGCGTCAACCCCGACAGTGCGGGCCTCGGCATAGCCGGCGACATCACCCCGCGCGGCTACGACTTCGAGTACGCGGCGGTCCGCCAGACCCTTGAGCGGCACCCGCATCCCAAGAACGTCGCCTGGGCCATCGGCAACCACGAGTTCTACGTGCCGAAGTACAGCGACCCCAACACCCTGGCACAGGCGACCTGGCCCAACGGCACGACGGAGGACTCCCTCTTCCGCAGCTTCTACAACTTCGCCGGCCGCAACAAGGTCTACTCCGAGACGTCGTTCGGTGGCGTGCCCGTGCTCAGTCTCGGGACCGAGCGCTACTCGCACTACCACGACGCGAAGCTGTGGGACGAGGTGTGGATCAGCGACGAGCAGTTCGCCTGGCTGGAGGACCGTCTCGCGTACTGGGCCCGCCGCCGCAGGCCCGTCATGGTGCTGACCCACCACCCGCTGCCCAACACCGTGTCGGGCACCCACAACAAGCTCTACCTCAACGACTACCTCCAGCCCGACCGGCTCCTGTCGATCCTCGGCCGGCACAAGGACGTGTTCCTATTCTCCGGGCACACCCACTGGGACCTCAACCTGTCCGACTGGGTGGTGCGCCGGGTCGTCCCCGGAACCGGCAACCTCGAAGGCTTCACCGTCGTCAACACCGCAGCCGTCCAGGTGGGCTGGATGGACGACGGCAAGGGCGGCGAGGTCTCCCTCGGCGATGCCTTCAACCAGGGGCTCCAGGTCGAGGTCGGTCCCCACTCCGTCGTCATCAAGGCCCGTGACTTCACCACGGGTACCTGGCTCAAGCAGCTGACGGTCCCGCTGCACACCAGCGCCTGACCCGCCACCGCACACATGTCCTGCCTGCCGTGCCGAAGTCCGGCACGGCACGGCACGGCATACCGTCGCGGTTCACTTCGGCAGCCACGCCCGCCAGGTGGACTCGTTCTTCTTCACCCAGCGCTCCGCGGCCTGTTCGGGCGCGAGCTTCTGGTCCGCGATCATCAGCGCCACCTCGTTCTGGGCCCGGGTGGTCCAGCGGAAGTTCTTCAGGAACTCGGCGGCCCGGCCGCCCGCGTCGGCGAACCGGGCATTGAGGAACTTCCGCAGCGGGGTGTGCGGATACGCGCACGCCACCTTCTCCGGTTCGGCGTCGCAGCCCTCCTCGTACGCGGGCAGCTTCACCTCCGTCATGGGAACCTGCTCGAACAGCCACTGCGGCTTGTACCAGTAGGTCAGGAAGGGCTTCTTCTTCTTGGCGAACTGCTTGATCTGGGTGATCTGCGCCGCCTCGGAGCCGGAGAAGACCACCTGGTAGTCCAGGTCCAGGTTCTTCACCAGCGCCCTGTCATTGGTGACGTACGACGGCGAGCCGTCCAGGAGCTGGCCCTTTCCGCCGCTCTCCGCCGTGCGGAGCCGGTCGGCGTACTTGTTCAGGTTCTTCCAGTCCGTCACGTCGGGGTTCGTGTCGGCGAAGTACTTCGGCACGAACCAGCCGATGTGGCCGGTCACGCCGAGTTCCCCGCCCGGTGCGATGGTCTTCTTGTCCGCGACGTACCGCTGCTCCTGCTCCGGGTGGCCCCAGTCCTCCAGGATCGCGTCGACGCGGCCCTGGCTGAGCGCGTCCCAGGCGGGTACCTCGTCGATCTGGACGGTGTCGACCCGGTACCCCAGCTCGTGTTCGAGCAGGTACCGGGCGACGGCGGCGTTGGCCTGCGCGCCCACCCACGACTGGACGGACAGTGTCACGGTCTTCGCGCCGTGGGCGTCGGCGTACGGGGACGCCTGCTTGGTCATGTCCGCCGCCCCGCAGCCCGTGAGGGTCAGCAGGCCGAACGCCGCGGCGGCGGCGATGGTACGGCTACGCATTCCGGGTCTCCTTTCCGGCAGGCTGGGTGACCCGGTCCAGCATCAGTCCGAGGCACACGATGGCCACGCCGGCTACCAGCCCGGTCGCCAGGTCGCCCTGGGCCAGCCCGAACACCACGAGGTAGCCGAGCGCTCCCCCGCCGACCATGCCGCCGATGATGACGACGGCGAGGACGAGGACCACTCCCTGATTGACGGCAAGCAGCAAAGCGGGCCGGGCAAGCGGTAGTTGGACCTGGCGCAGCTGCTGCCAGCCGGTCGCCCCGAGCGAGCGGGACGACTCCAGCACGACCGGGTCCACGGCCCGCATGCCCTGGGTGGTGATGCGGACGACGGCGGGCAGCGCGTACACCACTGCGGCGGCGGCGGCAGGTGCCCGGCCGACGCCGAACAGCGCGACCACCGGGATCAGGTACACGAACTGCGGCATCGTCTGGAAGACGTCGAGCACCGGCCGCAGCAGACGTTCCAGGCGTGGGCCGCGCGCCGCGGCGACGCCGATGGCCACACCGGCGAGGAGCGTGACGGCGACCGCGGCCAGCACCTGCGAGAGGGTGTCCAGCGCCGGTTCCCATGCCCCGAGCACCCCGATCACGGCCATGGCGAGCACGGCGGTCAGCGCGGTGCGCCAGGTGCCGACGAGCTGGGCGAGTACTGCCACCAGCAGCAGTACGGTCCACCAGGGCAGCCACTGCAGGCCGTCGCGGACCGGGTCGAGGACCCAGCCGGTGAAGCGGGCGGCCCAGTCGGCGGTGCCGCCGACGACGGGCACCCCGGAGTACAGGTGCGCGGTCATCCAGTCGACGGCGCGGTTGACGGACGCTGCGATGTCCACGGTCCAGGCGTCGGGCCACAACAGCCGCCCGGTGTGGCGGCCGACGAGTGCGAAGGCCGTCGCCACGGCCGCGGCGACGGCCCAGCCGAGAGCCGTCCCCCGGGAGGGTGCGGCGCCGATCCGCTCCCCCGCCGCGGCGGTGACACGGTCGAGGACGACGGCGAGGAGCACGACCGGCACCCCGGCGGCGAGCGCGGCGCCGACATCGACGGAGGCCAGGGCCTGGTACACGCGGTCACCGAGGCCGCCCGCGCCGATCACGGAGGCGATCACGGCCATCGAGAGCGCCATCATGATCGACTGGTTGACGCCGAGCAGCAGTTCCTTGCGGGCCAGCGGGAGCCGGGCGGTCAGCAGCCGCTGACGGCCGGTCGCGCCGAGCGAGGCCGCGGCCTCCATGACCCCTGCATCCGCGCCGCGCAGCCCGAGCGCGGTAAGCCGGGCCATGGGCGGTGCCGCGTAGACGACGGTGGCAAGGACGGCCGCCGGGACGCCGATGCCGAAGACCAGTACGACCGGGAGCAGATACGCGAACGCGGGCAGCACCTGCATGGTGTCGAGCACCGGGCGCAGCGCTCGGTGCAAGCGGTCGGACAGTCCGGCGGCTAGCCCGAGCGCCGCGCCGAGCAGCACGGACGCGGTGACGGCGACGGTCATCAGTGCGAGGGTCTGCATGGTGGGGACCCACATGCCGAGCAGCCCGCACACGGCGAACGCGGCGACGGCGGTGAGCGCCGGGCGGATGCCCGCGAGGCGCCAGGCGACGAGGCCGGCGGCGGCCGTGACCCCGGCCCAGCCGGCGGCGAGGAGCACGAGGTAGACGGCGCGTACGGACAGGACGACGGCGTTGCTGATGTGGCCGAAGAAGTACAGGAAGAGCGGGTGGCTGTCCCGGTTGTCGATGATCCAGTCGCTGGCGTCGCCGAGCGGTCCGGACAGGTCGACGGCGAGGCGCGCGGGCCAGGTGCCGCCGCCCAGGAACAGGATGCCGAGCAGGAGCGCGACGAGTGCGGCCCCCGCCACGAGTGCGGTGCGGTACCGGGCGAGGGTGTCGCTCAGTGGCACGCGCGCGACGGCGGTGGTGCTCATCGTGGCAGCCTTCCCGTCGCGGCCGAGGCACGGGCGGGCGTGGGTGCGGCGCCGGGGCCCGGCGGGCCCCAGGTGGTGTGCGCGGGCATCAGGCCGCCTCCTTCTGCGGGGCGAGCCCCGCCACCACACCGAGCAGGTCCGCGTGGCCGACCACGCCCACGCAGCGGCCGTCCTCGACGACCCGGGCCGTCCCGCCGCTGCGGACCACGGCCTCGATGGCTTCGTGGACCGTGGCGCCGGGGGCCAGCGCCGGGCCGCTGTCCGCCTCGGCGGCCTCGGCCGGCCGCATCGCCGTGCGCACGGTCATGACGTGTTCGCGCGGCACGTCGCGGACGAAGTCGCGGACGTAGTCGTCCGCGGGGGCGCCCACGATCTCCTCGGGCGTGCCGAGCTGCACGATCCGGCCGTCCCGCATCAGCGCGATCCGGTCGCCGAGTTTCAGCGCCTCGCCGAGGTCGTGCGTGATGAAGACCATCGTGCGGCCCTCCTCGCCGTGCAGCCGTACGACCTCCTCCTGCATGTCGCGCCTGATCAGTGGGTCGAGCGCGCTGAACGGCTCGTCGAACAGCAGGACTTCGGGGTCGACTGCCAGTGCGCGGGCCAGTCCCACCCGCTGCTGCTGGCCGCCGGACAGCTGGCCGGGGCGGCGGCCCTCCAGGCCTTCGAGGCCGACCTTGGTGACGAACTCGGCCGCCCGATCCCGCCGTTCGGCGCGCGGGACGCCCTGGATCTCAAGACCGTACGCGACGTTGTCGATCACCGACCGGTGCGGCAGCAGCCCGAAGTGCTGGAAGACCATGGCGGCGCGGTGGCGGCGCAGTTCGCGCAGCCGGGACGCGTCCATCGACAGCACGTCCTCGCCGTCGATGGCGATCGAGCCGGAGGTGGGCTCGATCAGCCTGGTCAGGCAGCGTACGAGCGTCGACTTGCCGGAGCCCGACAACCCCATGACGACGAAGACCTCGCCCTTGCGGACGTCGAAGGACACATCGCGCACGGCGGCGGTGCAGCCGGTGTGTTCACGCAGCTCGGCGGGGGCGAGAGCGGCGAGATCCGGATCCTTCGGCACCCGCTCGGCCTTCGGGCCGAAGACCTTCCACAACTCGCGCACGGAGAAGACAGGCGGTTCGGCGGTCATCAGGCATTGCCTTCCAGGAGGTCCGCGCATTTCTCCCCGATCATCAGCACGCCGATCATCGGGTTGACGGTCGTCATCGTCGGGAAGACGGACGCGTCGGCGATCCGGATGCCCTCCAGGCCACGAATCCTCAGATCGGGTGACACCACGGCGAGTTCGTCGTCCGGGGAGCCCATGCGGCAGGTCCCCGCCGGGTGGTAGACGGTGTGTGCGACCTTGCGCGCGTACTCGCCGAGCTCCTCGTCGGAGGTGACCCCGGGCCCCGGGCAGACCTCGCGCTTCAGCCAGCCGGCGAGCGGCTCCTGCTCCGCGATGCGGCGTGCGATGCGAATGCCGTCGACGAGGGTGCGGCCGTCGTAGTCGTCCTCGTCGGTGAAGTACCGGAAGTCGAGGGCGGGTTTGGCCTCGGGGTCGGCGCTGGTCAGGTAGAGGCGGCCGCGGCTGCGGGGCTTGGGGATGTTGGGGGTCATCGACACACCGTGCGGGGGCCGCTCGTACCCCAGGCGCTCGGGGTTGTCGGTGAACGGGATCTGGTAGAAGTGGAACATCAGGTCCGGCCCGTCGGCGTCCGGGTCCCTGCGTACGAACAGGCCCGCGTCGCTGTCCATCGCGGAGTTCTCCGGGATCGGCCCGTCGGTCTCCCAGACGATGACGGATTCGGGGTGGTCGAGGAGGTTCTCGCCGACGCCCGGCAGGTCGTGCACGACGGGGATGCCGAGCTTCTCCAGGTCGGCGCGGGGCCCGATGCCCGAATGCAGCAGCAGCCGGGGGGTGTCCACGGCGCCCGCGCAGACGAGTACCTCGCGCCGGGCCCGTACGACGTGCTCCTCGCCCTCCTTGGTGCGCACCCGCACACCGGTGGCCCGGCTGCCTTCGAGGTCCAGTCCGAACGCCCAGGTCTCCAGGGCGATATGGAGGTTGGGCCGGTCCAGGAACGGGTGCAGATACGCCACGGAGGCGGAGGAGCGCTTGTTGTTCTCCGGGTGGTAAGCGAGATCGAAGAAGCCGACACCCTCGTGGAACGGCTGCTTGTTGAAGCCTTCGACGCGCGGCACGTCGAGTGCGGTCCGCGCGGCCTCGACGAAGTCCCGGGCGATGGCGTTGCGGTCGGCCTCGTCCACCGGGACGATGTTGTTGCGCAACCGGGCGAAGTACGGATCCATCGACGCCGCGTCCCAGCCCTCGGCGCCCGCGTCGGCCCACTCGTCCCAGTCGGACGGCAGGGGCTTGAAGGCGATGAGGGTGTTGTGGGACGAGCAGCCGCCGAGGACGCGGGCCCGGCTGTGCCGTATGTGGGAGTTGCCGCGGGGCTGTTCGGTCGTCGGGTAGTCGTAGTCCAGTTCACCGCCGAGGAGGCCCATCCAGCGGCGCAGGGTGAGGACGTCGTCCCGTCCGACGTCGCTGGGGCCGCCCTCGATGACGGCGACAGTGGTGTCGGGGTTCTCGGTGAGCCGGGAGGCGATCACCGATCCGGCGGTGCCGCCGCCGATGACGACATAGTCGTAGACGTGGTTGTCGGTCATGTGCTGCTTCCCTCTGCTCCGTTGTGTGCGTTGCGTCGGTTGCGTGCGGGTGCGGGCGCGCCCACCGCCCTGCTCCATGCGTCAGGTGTGGCGGGCGCGTCGCGTCGCGCGTGCTTCAGCCCGCGAACCAGCGCACGGGGCGCGGGGCGAGGTTCTGGTAGATGTGCTTGGCCTCGCGGTACTCGGCGAGCCCGGTCGGGCCCAGCTCGCGGCCGATGCCGGACTTCCCGAAGCCACCCCATTCGGCCTGCGGGAGGTAGGGGTGGAAGTCGTTGATCCAGACGGTGCCGTGGCGCAGCCGCCCGGCAACGCGCCGGGCGCGGCCCGCGTCGGCGGTCCACACGGCGCCGGCGAGCCCGTACTCGGTGTCGTTGGCGAGAGCGACGGCCTCCTCCTCCGTGCGGAAGGTCTCGACGGTCAGGACGGGGCCGAAGACCTCCTCACGGACGACGCGCATCCGGCGGTCGCACCGGTCGAGGACGGTGGGGCGGTAGAAGTAGCCGGGGCCGTCGGGCCGTTCGCCGCCGGCCCGGAGCACGGCGCCCTCCCCGATGGCGGACGCGACGAAGTCCTCGGTCCTCGCGAGCTGCCGCGCGGAGACGAGCGGCCCGCATTCGACGCCGGGGTCGGTGCCCCGGCCGAGGCGGATCCGCTCGGCGCGGCGGGCGAGTTCGGTGACGAACCGGTCGCGCAGCGGCTCCTCGACGATGAGGCGCGATCCGGCGGAGCAGACCTGACCGCTGTGGATGAAGGCGGCGTTGAGCGCCTGGTCGACGGCGGTGTCGAAGCCCTCGTCGGTGGCGCAGGCGTCGGCGAAGACGACGTTGGGGTTCTTGCCGCCGAGTTCGAGTGCGACCTTCTTGACGGTGTCGGCGGCGGCCCGCGCCACCTTCGTACCGCTGGCCAGGCCGCCGGTGAACGAGACGAGGTCGACGTCCGGGTGCTCGGCGAGGCGGGCGCCGACGGTGGCCCCGGCGCCGGTGACGATGTTGGCGACGCCCTGCGGCAGCCCGGCCTCCGCCAGGAGCCCGATCAGTGCGACGGTGGTGAGCGGGGTGATCTCGCTGGGCTTGATCACGAAGGTGTTGCCGGCCGCGAGGGCCGGGGCGATCTTCCAACTCGCCTGTAGCAGTGGGTAGTTCCAGGGGGTGATCAATGCGCACACGCCGACGGGTTCGTGGACGACGACGCTGTGGACCTCGTCGTTCCCGGCGTCGACGACTCGTCCGCCGCTCTCGTCCATGACGAGGTCGGCGAAGTAGCGGAAGGCGTCTCGCACGCAGTCGACATCGACGCGCCCCTCTTCGAGGGTCTTTCCGGCGTCCTGGCTCTCCAGGGCGCCGATCTTCTCCCGGTCCCGTTCCAGCAGGTCCGCGACGCGTCGCAGCAGGCCGGCCCGTTCGGTCACGGGAGTACGCGGCCAGGAGCCGTCGTCGAAGGCGGCACGCGCGGCGGCGACGGCGGCATCGGTGTCGGCGACGTCGCCCTCCGACACGACGGCGAAGACGCTCGCGTCGACGGGGTCGACGATGTCGCGCGTGGCGCCGGAGACGGCCGAACGCCATTGTCCGCCCACATGGATGGTCTGTTGTGCTGCCGACACGTCGTATTTGGCCCTTCGGTTCCGGATTGCCTGGTGCGCCGGTCACACCCCGGCGATCTGGCCGCATGCCCCGGGTCCGGAGAACCATGCCCCTGGCTGCACGGAAAGTGACCCGCCTCACGCGCCGATGCGGGCAAGTCGTGTCGTACAGCCGGGAATGCGCGGCATGCTCCCGGCCGGGCACGACGGAAGGGGCCTGCTGCGACTCGGCGAACCGGCCCTCCGCCCGGCCCGCGCCCCGCGCTTCAGCGTTCGGTGCAGGTAGACGGACGCGCGGAGTCCATGGATGTGCAAATGGGCCTCCCCCCGCTCCGCGAACTCCGCGAGCAGGGAGAGGCCCAGGGGGTGCCGCTCCGCCGACGGCTCTACCGTCGCGGGTCCGAAACAGCGGCGGTGGAGTCGACCGCGGCGAGCCAGGCATCGGCGATGATCCGGTGGCCGACAGGGCTCGGATGGACGCCGTCCCGGGCCAGCTCCGCGGCCTGGTGCTGCTCGGCGGCGCGGCGGAGCGCGAGGTCCGCGCGGACGAGTTGGGCGCCGTTGGCCGTCGCGGCACGCAGGACGGCTTCGGTACGGGGCGTGAGGTCCTCGAACCAGTCCTCCTGTTCCGCGGTGACCGGCAGCAAGAACGGGGTGATGACGACCAGCCGGGCGGACAGCTTCCGCGCGGTGTCCGCGAGGAGGCGGTCGAGGCAGGCCTCGAACTCGTCGACCGGGCTCATGATTCCGCAGTCGTAACGCCGCCAGGTGTCGTTGATGCCGATCTTCACGGTGACCACGGTGGGCCGGAGATCGATGACGTCGGTGGTCCAGCGGGCTTCGAGGTCGTACACGCGATTGCCGTTGAGGCCCTTGTTGATGACGGCGGGCCCGGGTCCGCCGCTCGCCCGGTCATGCAGGGTCCGGGCGATCTCGTGGACGTATCCGCTGCCGAGCGATGCGGAGTCCGCTCGGTCGCGGCCCGCGTCGGTGATGGAGTCACCGATGAACAGGAGTGTGTCCGTCTCCTTGATGTGCATCTCCACGTTGTGCTTGTCCTTGATGTGCTCGTCCTCGATGTGCATGGTGCCGTCCTGACGGTGGTGTGGTGGGTCGGTGGCCGCTGGTCGAGTGTGCCCGGTGCCCTAATGAAGCACGTCCTGGGGCAGCGGCCCCTGACGGTGACCTGCCACGCGCCGAAGCGTCGCGGCCTCGTGCGCCAGCACGGCGGGGTCGTCGCCGGGCACGAACTCCAGCAGCGCGTCCATCGGGACGCGCCGTTCGTTCAGCAGGCCGAAGACCCCGGTCCACAGCTCCGCACGCTCGGCCAGCCGCAGCCGGCGGTTGCCCGGCCACCACGAGAAGACGTGTACCGCGCTGACCCGGTCGACGAGCCGGGAGAGCCCCGCCAACGCCTCGTCGTCGGGGGCGTTCAGCGGCGGTTGCCAGTAGGTACGGAGATTGTCCTCGCCGACCTCGTCCAGCAGCCGGAGCGTCGAGTCGACGGTGTCGGTGAGGGTCCTGGAGTGGAACTCCAGCGCGAGTTCCAGCCCGTGGTCCGCGCCGATCCGGGCCGCCTCCCGCAGACAGGCCACGGTTGCGCCCCGCTCCTGCGGTGTGACGGCCGCCGATCCGACCCCGCCGGCCCAGACCCGTACCCGTGGCGCCCCCAGGAGTACCGCGGCACGGGCGGTCCAGGGGAACGCGGCCAGCTCGTCCTGCGTGGCGCGGAAGTAGGAGCCGTACGAGCAGCAGGTGAGTCCGTGACTGTCGCCGGCCTCGCGGGCGGCGCGGAGCATGTCGGGTTCCGTCGCGGGTGCGTGCACGTCCGCCCCCCACTCGACCGCTTCGAGGCCCGCGTCCGCGGCCCGGCGTGCGACCTCTGCCGCCGGCAGCTGCCGGAAGGTGACCGAGCACAATCCGGGTCTGGTCACGGTGGTGCCCGGGGCGCGGTCCCGGGTCTCGCTGCCTGTCACGGCGTTCCCTTCCTTCGGCCGCCTGGCGGCGGTCCTCCTCTGCGGGACGGCGCCCCGCCCTGCCGTGGAGCCCGGCTACGGCCTGCGGCCGGGCTCCACTGAAGCGACCGTCTCACCGGTGGTGCCGTCACCACCGGTGTCACCTCACGATGCGTTCGGACCGACGTCCGCGGCCGTGAGGGGGTGGCGGAGCGCGGGCGCCGTCGAGTACTCGTCGGCGCCGATGTCCCGCGTACTGCCCCGGGTGTCACCGTCGATGTCGTCTGCCACGGCGGGGCTGCCCAGGGTCGCCGCGCCGATCGCCGGGCTTCCCGCCGACAGCCGGGCGACGCCGTCCGTGCCGGTCACCAGCTTCGGGTCGGCGCGGGTGTAACCACCGGAAGGGATGTTGCCGTTGGCGGCCGCACCCCACAGCATGTTGGTCTGCCAGGTGAAGCCGGTGGTCGTCCCCATCGCGACGAGGCTGCCGGAGTCGCCGACCAGCAGGTTGTCGGCGATGACGACGTCCCGGGGCTCGTACGTCCGGGTCTCGCCCGACAGCGTGCTGGAGTTGCCGATCAGGGTGTTGTGCACGATCACCGCGCGGTCGCAGGCGTCGTTGCCCCGCCGTTCGTCCTGCGTCTCCCCGGAGTTGTGGTCGCGGGTGGTGCCGCTGCCGACGACCAGGGCCCGCGCGGACAGTCCGCTGAGGTAGTTGTTGACGATCACGTGGTCGTTGCCGTACAGCCGTACGCCCTCGCTGCCGCCGATCAGGTAGTTGCCCTCCACCCTGGAGCGGTTTCCGTGCCGCAGCACGATCCCGCCGCGGCTGTTGCGGATGGTGTTGTAGCGGATGGTGTTGTCGGAGGACTTCACCGAAATGGCTTCGGGGTCCCCGTCCGCGTGCTCGAACAGGTTGTACTCCACGACCGCGTGGGCGCCGGACAGCGCCCGTCCGCTGACGCCGAGCCGGATCGACTCCCCGCCGTTCTCCCCGGCGAAGCTGTGGTTGGAGAAGTGGTTCCTGAGGATCTGGATGTTCTGGGCCATGTCGGTCGAGCCGGGGCCGTCCACGACGAGGAAGATGCCGGCGGTGGTCTTGTCGTGGAAGTGGTTCCGGTCGATCTTCGTGTTGTTCGCCCGTACGACGACCCAGTACGCATCGCCGGTGTCCACGTGCTGGAAGTCGTTGCGGGTCAGCCGGATCGACGAGCAGCTCGCCGGGATCTCCAGCGTGGTGCTCTGCCGGAAGGCGAAGCCGCTGACGGTGATGTTGCTCGAATCGGTGAATACGAAGCTGCGTTCACCGCGCAGCACCGCGCCGCCGCGGGACTTGGAGACGATGGTGATAGGTGCGGCGGCGGTGCCGTTCTTGCCGGACACATTGATCGCACCCCCCGACGGAACGGTGTACGTGCCGTCGGCCACGATGATCCGGTCGCCGGGTACGGCGGCGTTGATCGCGCTCTGGAGTTCGGCCAGGGAGCCGACCGGCTTGTCGGCCGCCGAGGCGTCGACCGACATCGAGGTGCCGAGTGGCACGGCGGCGAGTGCTGCCACCGCGGTACCCCTGAGGAACGTGCGTCGTTGCATGGTGCCTCCTGCGTTGTGGGGGGATCTGGTCAGCGGGCGTCGGGGCCGACGTCGGCCGTGGTCAGTGGTCCGCGCCGGGGCGGCCGGTGCGAGTACTCGTCCGCGCCCACGTCCCGGTGCCGGCCGCGCGGCTCTCCGTCGATGTCGTGGGTGACCGGTGGCCGCCTGAGCGTGCCCGCGTCGATCACCGGGCTGTCCGCGCCCGGCCGGGCGATGCCGTCCGGACCGGTCACCAGCTTCGGGTCGACGCGGGTGCCACCGCCGGAAGGAATGTTGCCGTCTGTGGCGGCACCCCACAGGATGTTGCCGGACCAGTTGAACCGCACGGTGTTCGCCATCGCGACCAGCTCGCCCGATTCCCCGACGAACAGGTTGTCCGCAACGGTCACGTCGCGCGGCTCGTGGGGGCGTTGGCTCTCGCCGGAGAGCGTGCCCTTGTTGTTCGCCAGGGTGTTGTACGCGATGAGGACCCGGTCGGGTGCGTCGTTGCCGCGGCGGGCGTCCGGCGACTCGCCGGGCAGGTGGTCGCGCTCCGAACCGCTGCCGATCACCATGGCCCGGCCGGCGAGTCCGGCGAGGTGGTTGTTGACGATCACATGGTCGTTGCCGTAGATCCGCACGCCTTCCGTGCCGGCGACGAGGTAGTTGCCGTCCACCCGGTTGCGGTTTCCGTGCCGCAGGACGATTCCGCCGATGCTGTCGCGGATGGTGTTGTGCCGGATGACGTTGTCCGAGCTCTTGACGGAGATGGCCTCCGGGTCGCCGTTGGCGCGCTCGAACAGGTTGTACTCCACGACGGCGTGGGCGCTGGACAGGGCCCGGGGGCTGACGCCGAGCCGGATCGGCTCTCCGCCGTTGGAGCCGGCGAAGGTGTGGTCGGAGAAGTAGTTCCTGAACACATGGACGCGCTGGGCCATCTCCTCCGTGCCCGCGCCCTCGATCCCGAGGTAGATGCCGAGTGTGGATTTGCCGTGGAAGTGGTTGTGGTCGACCTTGCTGTCGTCGGCACGCACCATCACCCAGTGCAGGCCCTCGATGTCGGCGAGCTGGAAGTCGTTGCGGGTCAGCCTGATGTGCGAGCAGTTCGGGGGGATGTCCAGGGTGCTGCTCTGGCGGAAGGAGAAGCCGCTGAGCGTAATGTGGCTGGACGCGTCGAGGACGAAGCTGTGTTCGCCGTCGAGGACGACGCCGCCGCGCGTGCCGGCGACGATGGTGATGGGTGCGCGCTCGGTGCCCTGCTTGTTCCGGATGGTCAGGGGCCGGTCCGGCGGAACGGTGTAGGTGCCGTCGGCCACGACGATGCGGGTGCCCGGCCGTGCCCCGTCGATGGCGGCCTGGAGTTCGTCCAGCGAACCGACGGCGACCGGGGCCACCGCCGCGCTCGCGGTCGGGAGAGGGCCGGTGGGGGCGACGGCGATCGCCGCCCCTGCCGCGGAAGCCATGAGGAACGTGCGGCGTTGCATGGTGCCTCCGTGAGTGTGGTGGTGGATCGAGGGGGCCGGTGCCGGTGTCAGCCGTCGGCCCGGTCTGCCGGGGTGTCCAGGAACAGCTCGATGACCGGCACCGGGGTGTCGGGGCGCTGGACGGGGATTTCGAGAGTGAGCGTTCCGGCGGGCTGCCCGCCCATCTCCGTGTTCATGGCGGGCCGGTCCGGGTCGATGTGGACCTGGATGATCTCCGAGGCGTCGTTGAGCAGTTGGGCGTAACGCACCCGGCCGGCGAGTCCCGGCAGGTGCAGATGGCGCAGCGGCCAGGCGAGCAGGTGGACGTAGAGCCGGTCGCCGCGCTGGGTGTACCGGCACTCCGGCGGGGCGGTGTACGGGGACGGGCCGCAGCCCCGGACCGACCTCTCGTGCAGGTCCATCCAACGGCCGATCTCGCCGAGGACTGCGACGGCGCGCGGTTCGAGGTCGCCGCGGCCGGTCGGGCCGACGTTGAGCAGCAGGTTGCCGCCCTTGGACACGCCGTCGACGAGCATGCGGATCAGCAGGTCGGCGCTCTTGTGGTCCAGGTTGTCGCGGTCGTAGCCCCAGCTCCCGTTGAGCGTCTGGCACGCCTCCCACAGCACGGGCCGGCCGTCCTTGGTCATGGGGCCGGAGGGCTGGTACTGCTCGGGCGTGATGAAGTCGCCGGGCAGGCCGGTCCGGTCGTTGACGAGGATGTGCGGCTGGAGTTCGCGGACCGTCTCCAGCAGCTTCGGGGAGTCCCAGTCGTCCGGGCCCTTGCCGCCCCACCATGTGCGCCCCGCGTACGAGAAGTCGAAGAACAGGTAGTCGACGCGTCCGAAGGAGGTCAGCAGTTCGCGGACCTGTCCGTGCAGATAGCGCTGGTAGTCGCGGATGTCGCGGTCGGCGGCCGCGGCCTTGAACTCCTCGTCGTCGCGCTGCGGATGGGTGCCGTCCACCGGGAAGGACGGGTGGTGCCAGTCGATCAGGGAGTAGTAGAGACCGACCTTGAGCCCTTCGGCCCGGCACGCCTCGACGAACGGTCCGACGAGGTCGCGGCCGTACGGGGTGTTGGTGACCTTGTACTCGGTGAGGGCGCTGTCCCACAGGCAGAAGCCGTCGTGGTGCTTGGTGGTCAGGACGACGTAGCGCATGCCCGCCGCTCTGGCGGCCCTGGCCCACCGGACCGGGTCGTAGCGGTCGGGGTCGAAGTGGTCGAAGTAGACCTGGTACTGCTCGTCGGTCAGCTTCTCCCGGTTCTTCACCCATTCGTGCCGTGCGGCGAGCGAGTACAGGCCCCAGTGGACGAACATGCCGAACCGGTCGGTGGTGAACCAGGTCGTGTCCGGGGCGGCGGGCGCGGGAACCGGGGTCTCGGCGCTCGGGGTCATGGGGGCATCGTTCCTTGTCGTCGGCGTCCGGTGGCGTGTTCGGTGCGCCGCCGGAGGGCTGGTCGTACAGGTCGTGCGGGGGAGGTTCGCGCGCGGACGGTCTGCCGGGTCAGCCCTTGAGGGCGCCGGAGGACAGGCCGTGCACGAAGGAACGCTGGAAGAACAGGAAGACGATCACGGAGGGGAGCAGGGCCAGGAGGGAGGCGGCCATCACCACTCCGGGGGTGACGGCGGGGTCGATCCGCAGGGTCCGCAGCGCCAGCGGGAGCGTGTACGAGGAGGAGTCCGTGGAGACCAGGAGGGGCAGCAGGTACTGGTCCCAGATCATGGTGAAGCCGAAGACTCCGATGACCCCGAGGGCGGGCTTGCACATCGGCAGGATGATCTGGGCGAAGATGCGCAGGTCACCGGCGCCGTCGATGCGGGCGGCCTCTTCGAGTTCCCGCGGCACGTCCTTCATGAACTCGGTCATCACGAGGATGGAGAATCCCCAGGCGCCCAGCGGGACGATCATTCCGGCCAGGGTGCCGATGAGATTGAAGTGGACGACCGGCAGGTCGGAGAGGATCAAGGAGAGCGGGAGGGCCAGGATCTCCTCGGGCAGCATCAGCGTGGCGAGGATGGCGACGAGCACCAGCGTCATCCCGGGGAAGCGCTTCCTGGCCAGTGCGTACCCGGCGAGGACGGAGACGGCCACCTGGAGCAGCAGCCCGAAGCCGACGACGAAGAACGAGTTCAGCAGGTACCCGAGCACGCCCTGGTCGAAGGCGATCCGGAAGTTGTCCAGAGTGGCGCCCGAGGGGATGACACTGAGCTGGGTCGGGTCCTTGACGTGGCTGAAGGCGCTGACCAGCAGGGCCAGCAGGGGGCCGGCGAAGACGATCAGGACCAGCAGGTAGGTGACGGCCTTCAGGATCCGCCCGCCCGGACTGCGGCTCTCCGTCAGGCCCAGCGCGGTCTCGGTCGGCGCGTTCATTTGCTCTCTCTCCGTCGCAGCAGGTGGACGACGACTGTCAGGATCAGCGTCGCGATGAACAGCAGGACGGCTCCCGCCGCGCCGACGCCGAGTCTGTTCTGCTCGAGGCCGAGCTTGTAGATCAGGGTCATCACGACCTCGGTGGAGCCGTCGGGCCCGCCGTTGGTGAGCAGGAACACCTCGGTGAACACGCGCAGTCCGCGGATCGCGGCGAGGATGAACAGGATCGAGAACACCGACCGCAGCCCGGGCACCGTCACGTGCCAGACCCTTTGCAGCCTGGAGGCTCCGTCGACCTTCGCGGCCTCGTACAGGCCGCGGTCCACGCTGGTGAGGCCGGCGAGGAAGATCATCATGTCGTAGGGGGCGCCCCGCCAGATGCCGGTGAGCATGATGGAGGCCATCGAGGTGTCGGGGTCGTTGATGAATCCCGAGGGGCCGAACCCCACCAGGCCGAGGATGGAGTTGAGCATGCCGTCTTCGGTCGGGTGGTACATGATCCGCCAGAGTTCGGCGACGACCGCGATCGGCACCACCACCGGCAGGAACGCCGCGGAGCGTACGAATCCGAGCCTGCGGCCCTGCCCCTCCATCAGCAGCGCGAGCGCGAGGCCGAGGGCCATCGAGCCGGCCGTCTGTCCGGCGGCGAGGACGACGGTGTGCCAGGCCGCCTCGCGGAAGCCGTCGGACTGGAGCACCGTGGAGTAGTTCTCGGTGCCGACCCACCTGTTGCCGAGGTAGGGCTGGACGTCCTGGAAGGACATGGTCAGCGCGCTGACCATGGGGATGAACTTGAAGTACAGGAAGAGGAGCAGTGCCGGCGCCAGGAACAGCCATGGCGTCCACCACCGGCCGGCCCGGCGGTCGTGCCCGCGGCGGCCGGTGGCCGCGCGGCCCGTTTTCCGGGTGGCGGGCCCGGCCGCCGGGAGGGCGGCCGGGTCCGCCTGGTCAAGACTCATGACGCGGCGATTCCCTGTTCCTTGAGGATGTCGGCGAGCTGCTTGTCGAGCTCCTTGAGCTTGGCCCCGGTGTCCAGGTCGCAGTCGGCCATCAGTGCGTTGACGGTCTCCGCGGTCGTCTGCCGGACGGGGGTCCAGTTCGGGATGGACGGCGCGTACCGGCCGGCGCTCTGGTAGACCTCGGCGTACGTCTTCCAGCGGGGGTCGGGACGCACCGCGGAGATGTCCACCGTCTTGTTGACGGGCAGCTGCACGGTGAATCCGGTGTCGCCCGCCATCCCGGTCTTCTGGCCCTCGGCGGAGATGGCGTAGTTGGCGAAGGCGTCCTGGCCCGCCATGTTCTCGGAGCCCGCCATCAGGTAGATGGACCCGCCCTCGGCGAGCACGGTGGCGTCCTTCGCGCCCTTGGGCATCGGGACGACCTCGTACTTGTCCTTGCCGAGGGTCTCGTCGAAGCGAGGCAGCAGGTACGGGCCGACGACGAACATGCCGGTCCGGCCCGCCTCGAACGTCTCGTTCGTGGGCGGGGTCTCCATGGTCACGGCGCCCGGCTGGATGACCTTGTTCCTGCAGCCGAGGTCGCGGAACCACTGCACGGCCTGGACCGATTCCTTCGTGGTCATCGCGGGCTTGTACTTGCCGCCCCCGGCGTCGGCGATGAAGTCTCCGCCCGCGGCCCAGAGGAAGTTGGAGAAGTACCAGGAGGCGTATCCGCGCTTGGTGGACAGCGGTGCGGCGAGACCATAGGTGTTCTTCTTGCCGTCGCCGTCGGGGTCCTTGGTGGTGAAGGCCTCGGCCATCGCGGCGAAGTCGTCCCAGCTCTGCGGGACTTCGAGCTTCAGCTTCTCCCGCCAGTCCTTGCGGATGAGCAGCGCGGACGCCTGCGCCGAGTACGGCAGGCCGAACTGCTTGCCGTCCACGCTCTTGCCGGAGTCCAACCCCTGGCCGACGATCTGCTCGGCGTTCTTGAGCTTGTCCAGGTCGATCTCCCTCAGCAGGCCCTGGCTGTGCATGGCGCCGAGCTGCGTCACATCGTTCATGACGATGTCGGGCAGCTTCTTCTGCGCGGCCCGCTGCTGAAGCTTGGTCTCGAAGTCGTCGAAGATCGCCGTGACCTTGACCTTGTAGCCCGTGGCCTTCTCGAAGGCGGCGGCGAGCTTGAGCGCTCCCTGCTCTCCCGGACCGCCCGGTGTCGTCCGGGTCCACAGTTCGAGCGGTGCCTTCGAGTTCTGCTTGGCGTCCACTCCCGCAGGCCCTGATGTACAGCTGGTGAGGACAAGTGCGGAAGCGAGAACACCCGCACCGATCCACCGCGATCTCTGCATGACAACTCCTGTTTCGCCGCATCACAGCTGGCCTGGAAGCGCTTGGTCACAGCTGGCCTGGAAAGCGCTTGCTGGGGACGCTAACGGCGTCCGAATCCTTGGTCAATAGTCCGATGAATACAAAACCCTCGCGAAGACCCACAACAGCCTTGCCGAACCTGCCCCCACACCCCTCCCCCGCCGTCCGCCACCTCGGGATGCGACCGGGACAGTTGGCGAAATCCCCTGGTGAGCCACTGTTTTCGCCGCCTGGCGCACCGATGGGCCGGCTGTGCACCGTTGACAGGTGAACGCGAAAGCCTGCGGTTCGGCGAGTTCCGGGTGACCGATCTCCATCCGAGGACTCACCAATCATCCGATGTATCGTGCCTGCAAGCACACCGACCAAGGCAACGAACAAGCCACGTCAATCTTCAACACCGGGTCAGACATTTCCCCACGCGCCCGACCAGGGACCACGAGTGGAATCACTGACCGCCTGTCAGCGAAGAGCCGAGGAGCGTAACGCCATGAACGAGCCGGCCCGCACACCGACAGCCTTGTTGGTCATGGAGGAAGAACGCAGGGCGGACGTCTATCCCCGCGAGGTCCTAGCCGAAGTGGAACGTCTCGTACACCTGCAGGGTCCACCCCTCACCCGGCAGCAGCTCGACGAGGATCCCGACGTGCTGCGACAGGTCGATGTCCTGCTCACGGGCTGGGGCGCGCCCGTGCTCGATGCCGCCTTCCTCTCGCGTGCCCCCCGGTTGCGGGCGGTCTTCGTCGCCGCGGGCTCCGTGCGGCACCTGACCACGCCGGCCTTCTGGGCACGCGGCGTCCCGATCGTCTCCGCGGCCGCGGCCAACGCCGTCCCGGTCGCGGAGTTCACTCTCGCCCAGGTCCTCCTGGGCCTCAAGCAGGTGCATCGCATCGCCCGGGACGTCGCGAGCAGCCGCCGTTTCCCGCACAACCCCCAGGTGCCGGGGGCCTACCGGTCACGCGTGGGCCTGCTCGGGCTCGGGCACATCGGCCGTCTCGTCGCGGCCCACCTCGGCCGCTTCGACGTCGAGGTCCTCGCCACGGATCCCCTCGCCTCCCCCGACACCGCCCGGCAGGCGGGCGTCCGGCTGGTCGGCATCGAGGAGCTGTTCGCCACCTGCCATGTCGTCAGCCTCCACGCGCCCCTCCTGCCCGAGACCCGCGGCACGATCGGGGCACGGCTGCTGAATTCCCTGGGGCCGGGCGCGACGCTGATCAACACCGCACGCGGCGCGCTCATCGACGAGACCGCCGCGGCGCAGGTCCTGCACGCCAGACCCGACCTCACCGCCGTACTCGATGTCACGCACCCGGAGCCTCCCGCCCATGACTCGCCACTCTTCACCCTTCCCAACGTCGTCCTGACACCCCACCTCGGCGGTGCCCTCGGGGCCGAACGCCATCGCCTCGGAGAGCTTGTGCTCGACGAACTCCGACGCTTTATACATGACCAACCTCTCCAGCACGCGATCGACCCCGCCCGCGCCGCCTCGCTGGCCTGATGCGGCGGCGGCAGACCTGGGACGTCAGCGAAACGTCAGCGAAACGTGCGTGGAACGTCAGCGCGGGACGGGAGAGTTCGGGGCCCGGCCGAGCCGTCGGCCCCGGCCTGTGACGCGCTCGTGGGTTGGCGTTTTGTAATCGCGAGCCGAGGTTCGGGTGTTGGCTCGCGGTTCTGGGTGTTGGGTCCCGAGTTGTTGGGTCCCGAGTTGTTGGGTTTCCGCGTGCCGGTTTCCGCGCGTTGGGTTTTCGGACGGTGGTCGCGGACCATCGTCGGCGCCCCGCCGAGCTGCCGCCGGAGGTCGGGCGGCGATTCGAACCCGCCGCCCGACCCGCGGGGCCGCCGCGCGGCAACTCTCAGTGCGGCCGCCAGTGGAACTTCCCGCCCCCCACCCACCGCACCACAGTCGGGTCGTCGAGGTCATGGACCTTGATTCCTGCGGCCGAGGCGGCGGCAAGCACATCCACCATCGAGGTTGCCGCGCTCACCACCTCCCCGTCGATCTCCACGAGGCGGAAGGGCGGGTCACCGGGCTGCACCGCGAGCACGGTGATCCGGGCCGACGAGATGTAAGGACTGGCACTTTCGGTCATGCGTAGATCGCTTCCACGCCACGGGCGACACTATGCCCGGCGGCAGGACGGGTAACGCCCCTTCGCTGAACAGTGCGTCTACCTGGGGCAATGGGGTGACGCCCCCGGGGCCCGGACACCCGTGACCGACCGCTGGTCCGGAGCCGGGCCCCCGGGAGTCAGTCCTCGCCCTCCAGGTCGCCCTCCGTCTCCAGGTACGCCTGGCGCAGGGCGTCGAGGATCGCCGGGTCGGGCTTGGCCCACATGCCGCGGGACTCCGCTTCCAGGAGGCGTTCCGCGATGCCGTGCAGGGCCCATGGGTTGGCCTGCTGGAGGAACTCGCGGTTCGTCGGGTCCAGGACGTACGTCTCGGTGAGCTTGTCGTACATCCAGTCGGCGACCACGCCCGTCGTCGCGTCGTAGCCGAAGAGGTAGTCGACGGTGGCGGCCAGCTCGAAGGCGCCCTTGTAGCCGTGCCGCCGCATCGCCTCGATCCACTTGGGGTTCACCACCCGGGCACGGAAGACCCGGGAGGTCTCCTCCACCAGGGTGCGGGTGCGGACCGTCTCGGGGCGGGTGGAGTCGCCGATGTACGCCTCCGGGGCGGTGCCGCGCAGGGCGCGGACGGTGGCCACCATGCCGCCGTGGTACTGGAAGTAGTCGTCCGAGTCGGCGATGTCGTGTTCGCGGGTGTCGGTGTTCTTGGCCGCGACCGCGATCCGCTTGTACGCCGTCTCCATCTCCTCGCGGGCCGGGCGGCCGTCGAGCTCGCGTCCGTAGGCGTAGCCGCCCCACACCGTGTAGACCTCGGCGAGGTCCGCGTCGGTGCGCCAGTCGCGGGAGTCGATGAGCTGGAGCAGACCGGCGCCGTACGTGCCGGGGCGGGAACCGAAGATACGGGTGGTGGCACGGCGTTCGTCGCCGTGGGCGGCCAGGTCGGCCTGGGCGTGGGCGCGTACGTGGTTCTGCTCGGCCGGCTCGTCCAGGGAGGCGACGAGGCGGACCGCGTCGTCGAGCAGGCCGATGGTGTGCGGGAAGGCGTCGCGGAAGAAGCCGCTGATGCGCAAAGTGACGTCGATGCGCGGCCGGCCGAGCTCGGCCGGCGGGATCGCCTCCAGCCCGGTCACACGGCGCGAGGCGTCGTCCCAGACCGGGCGGACGCCGAGCAGGGCGAAGGCTTCGGCGACGTCGTCACCGGCGGTGCGCATCGCGCTGGTGCCCCACAGGGACAGGCCGACCGAGGTGGGCCAGTCGCCGTTGTCGGTGCGGTAGCGCTCCAGGAGCGAGTCGGCCAGGGCCTGGCCGGTCTCCCAGGCGAGGCGCGAGGGTACGGCCTTGGGGTCGACGGAGTAGAAGTTGCGGCCGGTCGGCAGGACGTTGACCAGGCCGCGGAGCGGGGAGCCGGAGGGTCCTGCGGGAACGAATCCGCCGTCCAGGGCGTGCAGGGCGTGGTCGAGTTCGTCGGTCGTGGCCGCCAGCCGCGGGACGACCTCGCGGGCGGCGAAGGCGAGGATGTCGGCGACCGCCCGAGGGTGCCCGGCCGCCACCTCGGCGACGGCGTCCGGGGACCAGTCGGCGTCCTCCATCGCCTGGACCAGTGCGCGGGCCCGCTCCTCCGCCTCGTCGGCGGTGACGCGGGTCGCGGCGGACTCGTCGAGCCCGAGGGCCTCGCGCAGGCCGGGCAGGGAGGCGGTGCCGCCCCAGATCTGGCGGGCCCGCAGGATCGCGAGGACGAGGTTGACCCGGTCGGCGCCGGCCGGGGCTCCGCCCAGCACGTGCAGGCCGTCGCGGATCTGGGCGTCCTTGATCTCGCAGAGCCAGCCGTCGAGATGCATGATGAACTCGTCGAAGCCCTCGTCCTCGGGGCGGTCCTCCAGCCCCAGGTCGTGGTCGAGCTTGGCGGCCTGGATCAGGGTCCAGATCTGTGCGCGGATCGCCGGGAGCTTCGCCGGGTCCATCGCCGCGATCTGGGCGTGCTCGTCCAGGAGTTGTTCGAGGCGGGCGATGTCCCCGTAGCTGTCGGCCCGTGCCATCGGCGGTACGAGGTGGTCCACCAGGGTGGCGTGGACGCGCCGCTTGGCCTGCGTCCCCTCGCCCGGGTCGTTGACCAGGAACGGGTAGATCAGCGGCAGGTCGCCGAGGGCGGCGTCGGGGCCGCAGGCGGCGGAGAGGCCGGCGTTCTTGCCGGGCAGCCACTCCAGGTTGCCGTGCTTGCCGAGGTGGATCATGGCGTCGGCGCCGAAGCCGTTGTCGTCGGCGGAGGCGGCGATCCAGCGGTAGGCGGCCAGATAGTGGTGCGAGGGCGGCAGATCGGGGTCGTGGTAGATCGCGATCGGGTTCTCGCCGAAGCCGCGCGGCGGCTGGATGAGGATGAGCAGATTGCCGCGGCGCAGGGCGGCGAGCACGATGTCGCCGTCCGGGTTGCTCGACCGGTCCACGAACATCTCGCCCGGGGCGGGGCCCCAGTGCTGCTCGACGGCTTCGCGGAGCTCGGCCGGGAGGGTCGCGTACCAGCGCCGGTAGTCGGCGGCCGGGATCCGGACCGGGTTGCGGGCCAACTGCTCCTCGGTGAGCCACTCCTGGTCGTGGCCGCCGGCCTCGATCAGGGCCCGGATCAGCTCGTCGCCGTCGCCCGACACGAGGCCGGGGACCTCCTGCGTACCGAAGTCGTATCCCTGGTCGCGGAGTCGGCGCAGCAGGGCGACGGCGCTGGCCGGGGTGTCGAGACCGACGGCGTTGCCGATCCGGGAGTGCTTGGTCGGGTACGCGGACAGCACGAGCGCGATCCGCTTCTCGGCGGCCGGGATGTGGCGCAGCCGGGCGTGGCGCACGGCGATCCCGGCGACGCGGGCGGCGCGCTCGGTGTCGGCGACGTACGCGGGCAGGCCGTCCTCGTCGATCTCCTTGAAGGAGAACGGCACGGTGATCAGGCGGCCGTCGAACTCGGGGACCGCGATCTGGCTGGCGGCGTCGAGCGGGGAGACGCCCTCGTCGTTGTCCTCCCAGTCGGTGCGTGAACCGGTGAGGCAGAGCGCCTGGAGGATGGGGACGTCGAGGCCGCTGAGGACGCCGGCGTCCCAGGACTCGTCGTCGCCGCCCGCCGATGCCTCGGCCGGCCGGGTGCCGCCCGCGGCGAGGACGGTGGTCACGATCGCGTCTGCAGCGCGCAGCGCTTCGATGAGCTCGGGCTCGGGGGTGCGCAGCGAGGCGACGTACAGCGGCAGCGCGCGGGCGCCGGCGTCCTCGACGGCATCGCACAGGGCGTCCACGAACGCGGTGTTGCCGCTCATGTGGTGGGCGCGGTAGTAGAGCACGGCGACGACCGGGCCGTCGGTGCGGCGGGCGGTGCGCTCCAGCGGGCCCCAGGAGGGTGCCGGGGCGGGCGGTGCGAAGCCGTGGCCGGTGAGCAGGACGGTGTCGGAGAGGAAGCGGGCGAGCTGGTCCAGGTTGGCGGGTCCGCCGTGGGCCAGGTAGGCATGGGCCTCGGCGGCGATGCCGATGGGGACGGTGGAGGCGGCCATCAGCTGGGCGTCGGGGGCCTGTTCGCCGGTGAGGACGACGACGGGGCGTCCGGTGGCGAGGACTTGGTCGAGTCCGTCCTGCCAGGCGCGTACGCCGCCGAGGAGGCGGACGACGACCAGGTCGGCGCCGTCGAGGAGCTCGGGCAGGTCCTGGAGCGGGAGCCGGGAGGGGTTGGCGTAGCGGTAGGGGACCGGGCCGTCCGAGGCGCGGGCACTGAGCAGGTCGGTGTCGGACGTCGACAGGAGCAGGATCATGCGGCGTCGGGCCTTCCTCGGGGTGTCCACGCCCCGGGCGGTGTCGGAATGGAGTCTCCCCTGCTCGACGGAGTCGAGGGCCGGGGAAGGGAGTTCCTGACTCGCCCGGCCGGGGCCGGGCTCACAGTGGCGGGACCGTGCCGGAATCGCACCGGACTTCCTCCCCTGTCGCCGTCTGTGGCGACGACGTGCCGGATGGCCCGTCACTAGGCATAGTAAGGGCCGGTCAGCTGATGGAGGCATACGGATCCGGTCGGATGGTCGGTATGCTCGCCGCCATGCCCCCACCTGCCACTTCGCCTTCGCTGCCCGCAGACGCGTCTGCCCGGGGCCGCGGTGACGCCTGTCCCGGCACGCTGCGGCTGCACGGGGCGGACGACGGCGCTCTGGCCCGGGTCCGGTTGCCCGGTGGTCTGCTGACCGCGGTGCAGGCGGATGCGCTGGGGGCGGTGGCGGAGAGCCTGGGCGATGGTGAGTTGCATCTCACTTCGCGCGGCAATGTCCAGTTGCGCGGGCTGGGCGGGGACTGCGGTGGCGAACTGGCCGTCCGGCTGGGCGAAGCGGGGCTGCTGCCCTCCGCCCGCCACGAGCGGATACGCAACATCGTGGCCTCGCCGCTGTCGGGGCTCGACGGCCGGGGGGCGCGGGACGTCGGACCGTGGCTCCGGGCGCTGGACGAGCTGTTGTGCGCGGGCGACCGGACGGCCGGGCTGTCGGGCAGGTTCCTGTTCGTGCTCGACGACGGTCGTGGCGATGTGGACGCGCTGGGCGGCGATGTGACGCTGCTGGCGCAGGACGGCGGCGCGGCGCTGCTGCGGATCGGCACGGACCGGACCGTGGTGCGGATACCCGGCGCGCAGGCGCCGCAGGCCGCCCTCATGGCGGCCGAGGTCTTTCTGGAACGGGCGTCGGGCACCGGTGCCTGGCGCGTGAGGGATCTGCCCGGCGGCGCCGGCCCGCTTCTCGACGAGGTCGTACGGCGGTTGCGGGAGGAGGGCTCCGGCGCCGCCTCCACCGAGGACCGAGACTGCCCGCCGGGCTCGGACGGTCCCGCCCCGGGCGTGGTGACCGGCCCGCACGACGGGGCCGCGCTGTCCGTCGGCATCCCGCTGGGGCGCTTCACCCCGGCGCAGTGGCGGACCCTGACGGAGACGGCCCGGCACGGTGGGCGTGGCGAATTGCGGCTGACACCGTGGCGCGGGGTCGTCGTACCGGGGGTGGAGCGGCGGCGGGCGTCTGGGCTGCTGGACGATCTGGGGGCCACCGGCCTCGTCGTCGGGCCCGACTCCCCCTGGACCGGGGTCGGTGCCTGTATCGGCCGGCCCGGCTGCGCGAAGTCGCTGGCCGATGTGCGGGGCCGGGCGGCGGCCGTGGTGGGGCCCGTGGGCCTGCTGCCGGTGTACTGGTCCGGTTGCGAACGCCGGTGCGGCCATCCCCGCGGCGAGTGGGTCGACGTCGTCGCCACCCCCGACGGGCACCGGATCTCCCTCGTACGGGGCGAGGAGCGGGGTGCCCCCGTGAACGTCCCCGACCGCCCCGGCGTGCTCGCCGCGGCGGTGGCCGCGGCCCGCGGTACGCGCGGCTGATCCCGTACGCCCGACTCACCCTGTACCCGACTGCACCCGACCGTTGCACGCCCGAGGAAGAGAGCGAAAGCACTGTGCACCAGTACGAGAAGGACGGACCGGCGATCTACCGCCAGTCCTTCGCCACGATCCGTGCCGAGGCGGACCTCGCGGGGCTGCCCGCCGATGTGAGCCAGGTCGCGGTCCGCATGATCCACGCCTGCGGGATGGTCGACCTCGTCCGCGATCTCGCTTTCACCCCGGACGCGGTCGCCCGCGCCCGTGCCGCGCTGCGGGCCGGCGCACCCATCCTGTGCGATGTGGCGATGGTCGCCAGCGGTGTGACCCGCAAGCGGCTGCCCGCGGACAACGAAGTGGTGTGCACCCTCTCCGACCCGTCGGTGCCCGGCCTGGCGAAGGAACTGGGCACCACCCGCAGCGCCGCCGCCCTGGAGCTGTGGCGGGACCGGCTGGAGGGTGCGGTCGTGGCTGTCGGGAACGCGCCGACCGCCCTGTTCCGGCTGCTGGAGATGATCGAGGAGGGCGCGCCCCGCCCCGCCGCCGTCATCGGTGTGCCGGTCGGCTTCATCGGTGCCGCCGAGTCCAAGGACGCCCTGGCGGCGCACCCGTCCGGGCTGGAGCATCTGATCGTACGGGGCCGTCGCGGCGGCAGCGCCATCGCTGCCGCCGCCCTCAACGCGATCGCCAGCGAGGAAGAGTAGACGTGAGCGAGCAGAAGACGGGCCGGCTGTACGGGGTCGGGCTCGGCCCCGGTGATCCGGCTCTGATGACCGTACGCGCGGTTGAGATCATCGCCGAGGCCGATGTGATCGCCTATCACAGCGCCCGGCACGGGCGGTCCATCGCCCGGTCCATCGCGGCGAAGCACATCCGTGCCGACCATGTCGAGGAGCCGCTGGTCTACCCCGTCACGACGGAGACCACGGACCACCCGGGCGGCTACCGGGGGGCGATGGAGGAGTTCTACGCCGAGGCGGCGGCCTGTCTGGCGGCGCACCTCGACGCCGGGCGGACGGTCGCCGTGCTGGCCGAGGGCGACCCGCTCTTCTACGGCTCGTACATGCACATGCACAAGCGGCTCGCCGACCGCTACCCGACCGAGGTGATCCCGGGCGTCACCTCCGTCAGCGCGGCCGCCGCTCGGCTCGGCACCCCGCTCGTGGAGGGCGAGGAGGTGCTGACGATCCTGCCCGGCACGCTGCCGGAGGAGGAGCTGACCGCGCGTCTCGCCGCCACCGACGCGGCCGTGGTGATGAAGCTGGGCCGTACGTTTCCCGCGGTGCGCGGCGCCTTCGAGGCGTCCGGGCGGCTGCCCGAGGTGCGTTACGTGGAGCGCGCCACGATGGCCGGGGAGCGGGTGGGCGAGCTGGCCGAGGTCGACGCCGGCTCGGTGCCGTACTTCGCGGTCGCGGTCCTGCCCAGCCGGATCGGGGCGCCGCGTCCCGAAGGTGCCCCTGAGGGTGGCGAGGTGGCCGTGGTGGGTACCGGCCCGGCCGGTCCGCTGTGGCTGACCCCCGAGACGCGCGGAGTGCTGGCCGCCGCCGACGACCTGGTCGGCTACACCACGTATCTGGACCGGGTGCCGGTGCGGCCGGGGCAGGTGCGTCACGGCTCGGACAACAAGGTCGAGTCGGAGCGTGCCGAGTTCGCCCTCGATCTGGCCCGGCGCGGGCGGCGGGTGGCCGTGGTGTCGGGCGGCGACCCCGGGGTCTTCGCCATGGCGACGGCCGTCCTCGAAGTGGCGTCGCAGGACGAGTACGCGCAGGTCCCGGTGCGGGTGCTGCCGGGGGTGACGGCGGCCAACGCCGCCGCCGCGCGGGCGGGTGCGCCATTGGGCCACGACTACGCGACGATATCGCTCTCCGACCGGCTCAAGCCGTGGGAGGTGATCGCGGAGCGGCTGCGCGCCGCCGCGACGGCGGATCTGGTGCTCGCGCTGTACAACCCTGGTTCGCGCAGCCGGACCTGGCAGGTCGGCAAGGCCCGTGACCTGCTGCTCGAACACCGCTCGCCGGACACGCCCGTGGTCCTCGGCCGGGATGTCGGCGGGCCCGCCGAGAGCGTGCGGACCGTGCGCCTGGGCGATCTCGACCCCGCCGAGGTCGACATGCGCACGATCCTGCTCGTCGGGTCCTCGCAGACCCGCTGGGTCGAGCGCGGTGACGGGCGGCAGATCGTCTGGACGCCCCGCCGCTATCCGGAGGGCTGAGAGCCTGTCGGGGCGCGGCCGTCGGCTGAGGGCTGTCCCGTGATCCCTGGCGGGCGTGCGACGACAGCCACTTCCCCAAGCTCTCGGCTGCGCTCGAGCTGGGGAGACCCCATCCCTCGCCGCGTTGTCGGAACGCCCGAATACATCCAGTATTCGGGCGTCCCTCCGCCTTGCGATGCACCGCGTCTGACGCCGCACGCTGATCCACCAGGGATTACCGGACAGCCCTTAGCTGCCGTGCAGGATGTGTGCGCGGAGCCAGGCGACGGCCGCTTCCGGGCCTTCGACGACCGGGATGCCCTGGGGCACGGGGGGCCGTCGCACCACCACCACCGGGATCCGCGCCTCGCGGGCCGCGGCGAGTTTGGGGGCAGTGGCGGCGCCGCCGCTGTCCTTCGTGACGACGACGTCGATGCGGTGACGGCGGATCAGTTCGCGTTCCCCGTCCAGGGTGAACGGGCCCCGGTCGAGCAGCACCTCCATGCGGGCGGGGTACGGGGCTTCGGGGGCGTCCACCGAACGCATCAGGAACCACAGCTCGTCGAGTCCCGCGAAGGCGGCCAGTCCCATCCGTCCGGTCGTGAGGAACACCCGTCGGCCCAGCGCCGGCAGCGCCGCCGCGGCCTCGGCGAGGGAACCGGCCGGGTGCCAGTCGTCGCCCTCACCGGGCACCCACCCGGGCCGCCGTACGGCGAGCAGGGGAACATGGGCGGCAGCGGCGGCAGCGGCCGCGTTGAAACTGATCGTCCCGGCGAAAGGATGGGTGGCGTCGATGAGCGCGTCCACCTGGTGGGTACGCAGCCATGCGGCGAGCCCGTCGGCTCCTCCGAAACCGCCGATGCGGACCTCGCCGGGCGGCAGCCTCGGGCCGGCCACGCGTCCGGCGAGCGAACTCGTCAGCGCGCCGGCCGGGACCACCTCCACCAGCAACTCGGCGAGGCGGCGGGCCTCCGTCGTTCCGCCGAGTACGAGTACATGCATCGGATCCATCCATGGGTGAGATTGAGGGCGGACGCAGCGCCCAGCTGAAACACACCGGTCTGCGGCCCGGCTGGACCACCGGCGCCTGTGCGACGGCGGCGGCCACCGCCGCGTACACGGCCCTGCTGACGGGCGACTTCCCCGACCCGGTGACGATCACCCTACCCAAGGGGCAGACGCCCGCCTTCGCGCTCGCGGTGGAGGAGCTGGCCGAGGAGCGGGCGACGGCCGGGGTGGTCAAGGACGCCGGCGACGACCCCGATGTGACGCACGGCGCCCTCGTCCGGGCCACCGTGCGGCGGCTGCCGCCCGGCTCGGGTGTGGTGTTCCGGGCCGGGCCCGGAGTGGGCACGGTCACCCTTCCCGGGCTGCCGCTCGACGTCGGTGAGCCGGCGATCAATCCCGTGCCGCGTCAGTTGATCCGCGACCACATCGCACGGGTCGCCGCGGAGCACCGGGGGGCGGGGGACGTGGAGGTCACCGTCGCGGTGGACCACGGCGAGGAGATCGCCCGCTCCACGTGGAACCCGCGCCTCGGCATCCTGGGCGGTCTGTCGATCCTCGGCACGACCGGTGTGGTGGTGCCGTACTCCTGCTCGGCGTGGATCGACTCCATCCGCCGCGGTGTGGATGTGGCCCTGGCCGCCGGGCACACCCACGTGGCCGGGTGCACGGGTTCCACCTCGGAGCGGACCGTGGTGTCCGAGTACGGGCTGCCGGAGATCGCACTGCTCGACATGGGCGACTTCGCGGGCGCGGTCCTCAAGTACATCCGCCGTCATCCGGTGGACCGGCTCACGGTCTGCGGCGGGTTCGCGAAGCTGTCGAAGCTCGCCGCCGGCCACCTCGACCTGCACTCGGGCCGGTCGCAGGTGGACAAGCCGTTCCTGGCCGGGCTGGCCCGGCGCGGTGGTGCGGACGAGGCCCTGGCGGCCGAGGTGGCGGTCGCGAACACGGGACTCGCGGCGCTCCAGTTGTGCCTCGCGCGGGGTGTTCCGCTCGGGGACCTGGTGGCCGTGGCGGCGCGGGACGAGGCGCTGTCGGTGCTGCGGGGCGCGCCGGTCGCCGTCGACGTCATCTGCATCGACCGGGCGGGCACGGTCGTCGGGCGCAGCGAAGTGCGCTGACCGGGCCGCCCGGCCGGTGCGGGGCCCGTCAGCAGACGTGGCGTTCGCGTGCGGGCGAGTAGAGGTGGCTGTCGCGGAACTGCTCGGCGCCCAGGGTGCGGCCGACCATGATGACGGCGGTGCGGATCACGCCCGCCGCCTTCACCTGCCCGGCGATGTCGTCGAGGGTTCCGCGCAGCACGATCTCGTCCGGGCGGGAGGCCATCGCCACCACGGCGGCCGGGCAGTCGGCCCCGTAGTGCGGCAGCAGTTCCTCGACGACGCGGTCCACGTACCTGGCGGCGAGGTGCAGCACGATCAGGGCGCCGCTGCGGCCCAGGGTGGCCAGGTCCTCGCCCTTCGGCATCGCGGTCGCGCGGTGGGCGATCCGGGTGAGGATGACGGTCTGGCCGACGGTCGGCACGGTCAGTTCCCGCTTGAGCGCCGCCGCCGCGGCCGCGAACGCGGGTACGCCGGGCACCACTTCGTAGGGCACCCGGGCCTCGTCGAGCCGGCGCATCTGCTCGTTGACCGCGCTGAACACCGAGGGGTCGCCCGAGTGCAGCCGGGCCACGTCGTGACCGGCCTCGTGCGCGGCCAGCAGCTCGGCGGCGATCTGGTCGATGTCGAGCTGCGCGGTGTCCACCAGGCGGGCGTCCGGGGGGCATTCGGCGAGCAGTTCCCGGGGCACCAGGCTGCCCGCGTACAGACACACCTGGCAGGAGGCGAGGGTGCGGGCGCCGCGCACGGTGATCAGGTCGGCGGCCCCCGGGCCCGCGCCGATGAAGTACACGGTCATGAGTTGTCTCCTGGGTGTTGCGCGGGCTCGGTTGCCGAGTGTGCCGCTTGGGGACTGGTCAGGGGTTTGCGTACGGACCACTGGGTGACGGGCATGGCCTGCCGCCAGCCGGTGAACCCGCCGACCGGCACGGCGTGCGCGACCGCCAGCCGGACCAGTTCGCCGCCGTGTGTGCGGTGCGCCTCGGCGAGCAACGCCTCGGACTCCAGCGTGACCGTGTTGGCGACCAGTCGCCCGCCGGGCGGCAACGCGTCCCAGCAGGTCTCGAGCAGGCCGGGAACCGTCAGCCCGCCACCGATGAACACGGCGTCGGGCGTGGGCAGTTGGGCCAGGATGCCGGGGGCCGGTCCGGTGAGCACGCGCAGGGCCGGCACGCCGAGCCGGTCGGCGTTGCGTGCGATGCGCCCGGCGCGTTGCGGGTCGCGTTCCACGGTGATCGCGCGGCAGGAGGGGTGGGTCCGCATCCATTCGATGGCGATGGATCCCGAGCCTCCGCCGATGTCCCACAGGAGTTCGCCGGGGGCGGGTGCGAGCACACCGAGCGTCGCGGCCCGGACGTGCCGCTTGGTGAGCTGTCCGTCGTGTTCGTACGCCGTGTCCGGCAGACCGGGTACGGCGCCGAGGCGCAGGGCCTCGGGGGTGCGCCGGCAGTCGATCGCGATGATGTTCAGCGGGTCGCCCGGTGGGTGCGGCCAGTGGTCGGCGGTGCCCTCCAGGCAGGCTTCGCCCGCTCCGCCGAGCTGTTCGAGCACGCGCAGCCGGCTCGGCCCGAAGCCCTGTTCGCACAGCAGCCCGGCCACCGCGGCCGGGGTGGCGGCGTCCGCGCTCAGGACCAGGACCCGCCGGCCGTCGTGCAGGGCGGCGGCCAGCCGGGCGGCGGGGCGGCCGACCAGGGTGACGACCTCGGTGTCCTCCACCGGCCAGCCGATCCGGGCACAGGCGTAGGACACCGAGGACGGGTGGGGCAGGATCCTCAGCGCATCGGTGCCGAGCACTTCGGTGAGGGCCCGGCCGATGCCGTAGAACATGGGGTCGCCGCTGGCGAGCACGGCGATCCTGCTCCCGGCGTGCGCGGCGAGCAGGCCGGGGACGGCGGGCCGCAACGGCGAGGGCCACGGCAACCGTTGTCCCCGGCAGGACGGCGGGAGCAGGCCGAGCTGCCGCTCGCCGCCGATGAGGACCTGTGCGTCGACGAGCTCCGTGCGCGCCGCTTCGGGCAGTCCCGCCCATCCGTCGGCGCCGATTCCCACGACGGTCACCGCAGGTGGGGCGGGTTGTTCGGGTGGTGCGAGAGTCACGGACGGTACCTCGGTGTTCAGTGGATGACGCAGCCGAACTCTACTGTCCGGCCGTGATCGGGCAGCGGCCAGGTGGCCGCCCCGGAGCCTCACTCAGGAGGTCACTTTCTGCAGATATGCGGCAAGTGAGCCGACGGCCGCCGGATTGCGTGGGCTTTCCACCAGATCCGCGTAGTCGAGAACGAAGATCCGGTCGTTCTTGACGGCCGACACGTTGGCCAGCGGCGGATAGGACTTCAGGAACTTCTTCTTCTGCTCCGCACCGGTGTCACCGTAGTCGTTGATCACGATCACCTCGGGATCGCGGTCGACGACGGTCTCCCAGCCCACGGTGACCCAGCTGTCCTTGAGGTCCTTCATGATGTGATCACCGCCCGCCTTGGTGATGATGTCGTGCGGTCCGGCGTAGACACCGGAGGTCAGCGGCTTGTCCTGCCCGTCGTCGTAGAGGAAGACCCGTGGGCGGTCGGCGCCCTTCGGTGCCCCGGCCCGCGCTTCGGTCACCTGCTTCCGGAACGTCGCGACGAGGCTTTCCGCACGGTCCTCGACATCGAAGATCCTGCCCAGGTTCCGCAGATCGGTGTACAGCGCGTCGAGTGGTGCCATCACGCCGCGAGCCTTCCCCCGGCCGTTGCGGCACGACTCGCTCAGCAGGTACGAGTCGATGCCCACCCGCCGGAGTTCGGCGGGGGTGAATCCGTCTCCTTCGCTGAATCCGTAGTTCCATCCGGCGAAGACCAGATCGGCGCGGGCGTCGATGACCAGTTCTTTGTTGATCCGGTCCTTGGAGAGCCACTTGGTCTTCCGGTAGCCGTCCTTCCAGGGAACGGAGGTGAGGTCGCCCTTGTCCTCGGGCATCACATAGCCCGCCATGTGGTCCTCAAGTCCGAGCGCGAACATGATCTCGGTGATGCCGACGTCATTGGTGACCACGCGCTGCGGGGCCTTGTCGTACGTCTTGTTCTCTCCGCAGTTCTCGATGGTCACCGGGTAGTGGCCGTCCCCGTTCCGGGCAGCGGTCTTCTCTTCCTGGCGGCTGGGAACGTCCGCACCGCAGCCGGTGAGGAGCAGGGCGGCCGCGAGGGCGAATGCGGCGGGGCGTGCGAGGTCGGGCATGGTGGGAGCGGCTCCTCAGGAGTCGGATCGTGCGGGGCGGAGGCGGTCGAAGAGCAGCTGTACGGCGCCGGTCTCCGGATGCGGGACGCGGTGTGCCCGTACGCCGAAGACCTCGGCCAGCAACGCGGGGGTGAGCACGTCGTGCGGGGCGCCGGACGCGACGATCCGGCCGTTGTCGATGACATGGAGCAGGTCGCAGTGGAGTGCGGCGAGGTTGAGGTCGTGCAGCGCGGTGAGGACGGTCAGTCCGCTGCGGCGGACCAGGGCCAGCACTTCCAGCTGTTGTGCGATGTCCAGGTGGTTGGTCGGTTCGTCGAGCACCAGCAGCCGGGGGCGCTGGGCCAGTGCGCGGGCGATCAGCACCCGTTGTTTCTCGCCGCCGGAGAGTGTGAGGAAGCCGCGCTCGGCGAGGTGGCGTGCGCCGACGTCCGCCAGGGCGGTCTCGCACACCAGCCGGTCCTCGTCGGTGGTGCGGCCCATCGACCGCTGGTGCGGCAGCCGACCCATCGCCACGACCTCGGCGGCCGTGAAGTCGAACTCGGCGACCGCCTCCTGGGGCAGTGCGGCAAGCAGGCGGGCCCCTTCGCGCGCGCTCATGGCGTACAGGTCCTCGCCGCCGAGCCGCACCGTCCCCGAGGAGGGGCGCAGCGCCCGGTAGACGCAGCGCAGAAGGGTTGATTTCCCACTGCCGTTGGGGCCGACCAGGCCGACGAGCTGCCCCTCCCCCGCTCCCAGCGTGGCGTCCTCCACCAGCCGTGCGCCGGCGATCTCGACCGTCAGGGCATCGATGTCGATCCGCATCACGCGCCTCCGAACGTGTAGGAGCGGCGGCGCATCAGCAGTACGAAGCACGGCACGCCGATGACCGCGGTGAGCACGCCCACCGGCAGTTCGGCGGGCGCGAGCAGCACACGGGAGAGGATGTCCACCCAGATCAGCAGAACGGCGCCCGCCAGTGGTGCGACGGCCAGCAGCCGGCGGTGGTCGGCGCCGACCAGCAGCCGGACGGCGTGCGGCACCATCAGGCCGACAAAGCCGATCGCGCCGCTCACCGCGACGACCGCCCCGGTGACGGCCGCGGAGACCAGGAAGAGCTCCTTGCGCAGCCGTCCCGCGTCCACGCCCAGTGCGGCGGCGGTCTCGTCGCCCATGGCCAGGGCGTTGAGCCGGCGCGCCGACCAGGCGAGGTGGGCGAGGCCGCCGAACACGGCCCCCGCCGCGATCGGCACGGAGGACCAGGTGGCGCCGCCGAGGCTGCCGAGCATCCACATCATCGCGGAGCGGGCGGCCTCGCCACGTTCGGCGGCGAACACCATGAACGTGGTGACGGCCGAGAAGCCGTAGTACATCGCGGTGCCCGTCAGGACGAGCCGCAGCGGGGTCAGACCGCGGGCGGTGCGTGCGATCGCGTACACCAGCATCATGGCGAGGAGCGCGGAGAGGAACGCCGCCGTGGAGAGCGCCCAGATGCCCAGCGCGCCGAAGGCGCCGAAGATGAGCACGGCATTGGCACCGACGGCCGCGCCCGAGGAGATGCCGAGGACGAACGGGTCGGCGAGGGCGTTGCGGACCATGGCCTGCACGGCGACGCCGATGGACGCGAGTCCGGCCCCGACGACCGCGGCCAGCACGGCGCGCGGAAAGCGCAGTTCCCAGACGATGGTGTACGCCGGTACCTGATCGGGGGCTATCCGGCCGCCGGTCAGCCCGGCCCACAGGCAGTGCAGCACTTCGCCCCAGGAGAGCCCCGACGCCCCGATCCCCGCCCCGCAGACGAGCGAGACCAGGAGCACGGCGCACAGGGTGGCCAGCAGCAGTGGCAGCGACACGCGCCGGGGCGGCGCGGGCCCGGCCGCGGCGCGGGAGGTGCGCAGAGGCACGGCGGGTTTGCGGTCGAGGGGTGTGGCCACGGGCGGTCGCTTTCGCCTCGGGCCGTGCACCTACGTGATCAAAGGAGCAGCCCGGGCGCGAAGCGCCCTGCGCAGCACCACTCGCAGTCCACGGCGAATTGACAGGAGCCTTCACCACCGCGGGTAATCGGGCTCACGGGGCCCGATGTCGGGCTCCGCCTACCGTTGCGGGTCAGCGCCGGATTTCGACCGGACTTCCCCCGCGGGGCATGTGCAGCTTATAGCTCGCGCGGACAGGTGGTGCGGGACACCCCACAACGAAGCGGGCGCAGGCCTCCGTGCGACCGGCCGGCCCGCTCCGGGACCGATGCGCGGCGCTCCTGCCCGAGCACCCCGCGATCACATGGGCGGTGCTCAGTTCCGCGATGCGGCCGGGTGGTCGATCCGGGTCGGGAACGGGTCTCCGGTGTCCGAGTCGGCCACGAAGAGCGGTGTCGACCCGGCCATGCTCAGGTACCCGTTGACACTCTGCGTGAGGCTGAATCCGTACCCGTCGGGGGTGCCCGCGTTTCCCGCGAGCGGGCGCGAGGTGCTGAAGGTCCGCGTCGGCCAGCCCTGATCACTCCAGACACGCATCACCGCGTCGAAATACTGGTCGCAGGTGTCGGGGGTGGTTCCGAGCACCCAATACCTGATGTCGAAGGACGCGAACAGGACGGTGTCGTCGTCGATCCGGTTCGCGGGCAGGGTGACGCCGTCGTGAAACCTCGCCTTGGGGAGGTCCGGATGCCATAGCGCCAGGGCCAGTTCGGCGGGCAGTGCCCGGAGCGTCCCGGTGAAGTGCCGCAGCAACTGCGCACGGGCCTCGGCCTGCGTGGCTACCGGCAACATACCGTCCTCGTTCCGTCGGTTCGGGGCGGCACCGCCTCTCGGAGTCCGCCGACCACCCGCCGACCCGACGCCCCGTACGCTCCGACCCGCTCAAGGCAACTGTGCCACAGCGCGGCAGGCCCGATTCATACGAACGCCGAATAGAATCCCGGTGGTCGAGCGGGATGCCTGGCGATGGCAGGGCCGGGCGAGAGGGGGCGTCATGGGTCCCATACCGGGTGCGCGGGAAGAGCTGGACCGGCTGGGCCGAGTCCTGCGGGCGCAACTGGTCGAGCTGATATACGACTTGGCTCCCGGCAGTGATCTGCGCCTGCTGTTTCTCGACGAGCCGCGCATCGTCGACTGGCATGAACCGCTCCGCCACCAGTACTCGGCCGGCTGCTTCGTCGGTAAGCGCCGCGCGAATGTCAGTGGCGCCGCCATCGCGTCTCGCGCGGTCGTCCTGCTCGAATCGGCGGGCTGGGAGTGCGCGACGTCGCAGGAGGACGCCGATGGGACGCCCCGAATCATGGTCACCGGCCGCCACGACGGTTGCAGCATCGAGGTCCGTGCGATCGACCACGGACCCAACGTGTCGTTCAGCGGGCAGACGCCGGCGATGGCCCTGTACGAGCCGGAGGAGTTCCAGTGGCCGGAGCCGGTGCGCACGGCCGAGACGGTCACGGCCGGATTCGTGCTGTGCTACGAGTGCGACGGTCTGGGTTGGTGTCCCGGGTGCGGGGGACGCGGCTGGGTTCACGACGAAACCCATGGGCGGAAGAACTGCCGGGAGTGCCGGCGGAGCCGTGCCTGCGTGATCTGCCGGGGTGCGGCACAGCTTGCCATCTCCGATCTGTCGACGTATCAACGCGGCCATTACCCCGAATTGGGCCTGTAGCGGTTCGTCGTCCGTCTGCCCCGCCCGGGGGAAACAGGCCGCAAGCCTCACGTGACCGTTCGATCTCTGCCTCCGTCACACGACAGTAAGCGTTTCCAACCACCCTTCCGGAGACGAGGGTTCACCCCGCCATGGAGCGGCCGATCACCGAGGTCGGGAGCCTTGACCGCCGATAGTAAGCGCTCTAGATTCCCTGCATCTCGTAACGGCAGCAGAGGGGCGGCGGTCACACACGGTGACCGGGCGCGCAGTTTCGTGCATCACTGGATCTCGGGAGCAGCCATGGAGTTCGGCCGCAGGGCTGTGCTGCGCGCAGCCATCGCCACAACACTCGCCGTCAGCGCGGGCGGGCTGTTCGCGTCGATCCCGGCCGCCGCCGCACCGGTGCCGTCCGAGGACGAGTTCTTCGGTGTCTGGAACCCCGCCACCAGCACCTGGACGAAGGAGCCCGCGCTCGACTACGCGACGTTCGGTGCGCTCGCCGAGGTCGAGACGGCCGCGAAGTCCGGGGCGTACGAACGGGCTTCGGCCGCCCTGCTGGCCTACTACCGCACCCGCGAGGGACGCACTCCGCCGCCCTGGGTACAGAACAACATCTTCGTCGCCGGTCAGGAAGAGCTGTTCCTCGACCACTTCTGGACCCTGGGCACCGGCGAGGCATACATCTCCACGCTCACCGTGGCCGGAACCGAGGCGGAGTCGACCGCCGACGTCACCCGCAACGCCCGCTCCGCCCATGGCTCGGGCTGGGTCGGCTTCATGCTGATGGCTCGTCACAAGGAGGCGACCACAGCCGAGTTCCGCTCGCGTCAGGCCGCGAGCGGCGGTCCCGTGCTGTCGGTGACGCTGGCCGACGGTACGGTCCATGACCTGGCGGCCGCCCATGACACCTACATCACCAACGGTGACCTGGCCGGTACGGTCCTCGGCGGCGAGCCGAAGCTGCAGGTGCGGGACGAGGGTACGGGCCCGTACGGGCCGCAGACCCGCAAGGCTTACCTGAGCTTCGATCTGAGCGCTCTCGCCTCCGCACCGACGAAGGCCGTGCTCAGACTGACCGGCCGCAACGCCACGGCGGACGCACCGAAGCAGGTGGTCCTCTTCCAGGAGAAGGAGGCCTTCGACGAGGCGAAGCGCACCTGGAACAACACCGTGCAGAACACCTTCTCGTGGCAGGGCGACCCGGGCGGCTTCGACTGGAAGGGGCCGGCGGGCTCCGACCCCGAGTACAGCTACCAGCTGCCGCGCTTCTACTTCGCGGGCCCCGTGGCCGACGCGTACCGCGCCTCGGGGGACGAGAGGCTCGCCGCCGGGCTGCTCGCCCTGATGACGGACTTCATCCAGGATGCCGCAGGCTATCCCGGCGGGGTGCCGGGCTTCCCGCGCAATCTGGACGCCTGCTGGCGATACCTCAACTGGACCTATGCGTACGACGTGCTGCGCACCAGTTCCTCCCTCACTGCAGGGACCAACATCACGCTTCTGCGGGCTTTCGTGGCCGGTGCCCGCTATCTGGCGACGACCACCTCCAACACCCCCAACTGGATGATCTCGATCCGGAGCACGCTGCTCGGACTCGCTCTGTATTTCCCGGAGTTCAAGGGAAGTTCGCAGTGGCTGGCCGATGCTCAGACGTTCCTCGGCGATCAGTTGCGCTCCGCGTTGTACCCGGACGGGGGCTACGTCGAGGCGAGTTCCGGCTACGCGATGGGGGTCGCCCAGACCTTCGGCAAGAACGCCGCCCTGCTCAAGGCCAATGGGGAGAGCTTCGCGGCCGGTGAGGATCTGCGCGCCCTGTCGTGGTACCTCGCCGACCAGGCGTACCCCGACGTCCGCGACCCGTCGTACGGGGACTCGGGCACCGCCGACTGGTCGCCGGGCCTCACCGTCCTGGCCGATCTGCTGGCCGACGAGGAGCTGCGCCATGTGGCCACCGGGGGCACCTCGGGCCGGGCTCCGGGCCACACCTCGGTGATCTACCCCGTGACCCGGACCGCCGTGCAGCGCACCGGCTGGGCCGAGCAGGATCTGTACCTGCGGTTCTCCGCCGACCGCGGTCCGCACTCGGTGCGCGACGACCTCGATGTGGCGGTGTACGCGTACGGCAGGCCGCTGCTGCCCGAGATGGGCGCCTTCAGCTACAGCAGCGACCCCAAGTCGAACTGGCTGCGCTTCGACTCCCGGTCCCGCAACACGGTCACCGTCGACGGCGTCCCGCAGGTGCTCGACGCCGCGGCCGGGCTGAGCCAGGCGCACAGCCCGTGGTTCGACCTGGCGGACGGGTGGACCGACGCCTCGGCAGCCGCCCGGCACGGCCGCACGGTGCTGTTCGTCCGCGGGCGCTTCTGGATCGTCTCCGACGTACTCACTCCGCACGACCTGGCCGAGCACTCGTACCAGCAGACGTGGCACTCCCTGCCCGATGCCCGTCTCTCGGTCGACCCCACGAGCAAGGCCGCGAGCAGCGCCTTCACCACGGGTGCCAACATCCGCATCGTTCCGTCCGATCCGGGCCCGCTCGCGGCCGGGCTCGATGACGGCTACTACTCACCGGCCTTCTACACCGTCTCGGAGGCGAAGTACGTCTCCTACACCCTGAAGGCCTCGGGAACGGCCCGTCTGGACACACTGCTGCTCCCGACCCGCGAGGGCTCCGGCGACAACGCCGAGGTGACGCGGGTGCGCACCGGTGTCGGCGCGTCCGCGCTGCGTTTCGGGGCCGGCCGGAGCTCCGGGTGGTACCTGCACGCCGACGGGGCGGGCGACGAGCGGGCCTTCGGCCCGTACGCCTCCGACGCACGCGTGGCGTACGCGGAAGCGACGGACGGCATGGAGCGGCTGCTGCTCGCCGGCGGAACGGTGCTGCTGCACGGCCGTAAGCCACTGGTCCGCGCCGACCGTGAACTCGGCATGCTGGCTGCGGAGTTGGACCGGGAGCGGCGCGTTGTCGCCCTGTCGGGCCTGAGCGCGGCAACCGGTCTTGAGGTCGCCGCGCCATGGGCGCGGAGGGTGACGGTGGACGGTGAGCCGGTCCGGTTCACGGCCCGGCAGGGTCTGATCCGGATCGGTTCGCGGTCCGGCACGGCGTGATCGGGACCGGTTCGCCGTCCGGCACGGCCTGATCCGGATCGGTTCACCGCCCGGCACGGCCTGACCCGGATCGGCTGACGTCAGGATGCGGATGCGCCCCGGACCACCAGGCCCGCCCGCACCACATGCTGCGGCCGCTTGAGCACAGTCACATCGGCCAGCGGGTCGCCGTCCACCACGATCACGTCGCCCGCGAAGCCGCGGCCGAGCCGGCCCACCGTCTCTTCCAGGCCGAGGAGCCGGGCGGCCCGGGTGGTGGCCGTGCGGATCGCGTCGAGCGTCGTGAGACCCGCCGCGTGCATCAGCTCCACCTCGCGTCCGATCGGCTTGACCTTGCCGCCGGAGGAGTCGGTGCCCGCCACCACCAGGATCCCCATCTGGTGGGCCGTTCGCACCGCTTCCTTCAGGACCGGCAGATACGCACGCCCGCGCTCGGCCAGCACCGGGTTCGACGAGTCGGCGAGTCCGGCGATCGCGCTCAGCGTCGGCGTGAAGGCGGTGCCCCTGCGCCGCATGTCGTGCAGGGTGCGCTCGCCCACGAAAACCCCGTGCTCCAGGGAGCGCACGCCGGCCCGGACCGCGTCGTCGCAGCCGCGCTCGCTGTAGCTGTGGCACAGCACGCCCTTGCTGCTGCGTCGTGCCGCCGCCACGACCTCGGAGAGCTGCTCGTACGAGTAGACCTGGGCCAGCGGGTCCTGTTCCGGCAGACCCGCGCGCTCGTTGACGCGCGTCTTGATCACGTCGGCGCCGCGGGCGACGTTCACCTCGACGACCCGGCGCAGCGCCTCGGCGGAACGGACGCCGTCCTTCGAACGCGCGAGGGGTGTGAGGTCCGTGTCGGCCAGGATGGTGTCACCCAGGTCGGGGGTGACGAAGATGCCCGCTGTCCGCAGTCGCGGGGCCAGGGCGGGGGCCTGGCGGGCCAGTTCCCGTACGGCGATGTCCTGGTAGAAGTTGGTGGAGCCGCTGCGTGCGCTGGTGGCGCCCTGGCGGACGGCGTCGAGCGCCTCGGCGGCGGTGTTCAGGTGGATGTGCGCGTCGACGAGACCGGGAAGCACCCAACTGCCGTGCGCGTCCAGGACCGGAACGCCGTCCGGGATCTCGACCCGGTCGCGCGGGCCGGCCGCCCGCACCGTGCCGGAGCGGATGACGACGACCGCGTCCTCGGTGACGTGTCCGGTCTCCGGGTCGAGCAGCGTGCCGCCCTCGACGACCAGGTCGCCCGAGTGCGCGGCCGTGCTGCCCGGTGTTCTCGGCTGCGCCGCCACCGCGGACGGTGCCACCGACAGGGCGGCTGCTGTTCCCGCCAGCGCTGCGGCCCCTGCCAGCACACCACGGCGCGTGAGCCGGCTGGAGGGGGGCGGGACGGACTCGACACACATGGCGGGCTCCTCGTATCCGATGTATCCGATACACAACCGGGAGCCATTTTGTATGCCAAGATGCATGGCGAGGCAAGGGTTCACCCGAAACCCTGCGCGGAATAAGCTGTTTCCTCACTAATGACTTACCAGCTCGACCCTCTTGGTATACGAAGTGGGCAAGGTGCTCGCGCCCCGCATCATCCGATCGGTCGACACCACCGTCGCCCCGACGTCCGCGCATCGCCATCCGGTTCAGCGACGGCGTGGGTCTCCGGGCGCCCCCAACATGGACGATGCGGGACCCGCACCATCCGGGGCCCGCCACCCCATGGATTGAGAGGAACCATGTCTCCGACACGACGCGCCGCCCTCCTGATCGTCCCGCTCTTCGGCCTGGCCGCGCTGGCGACCGCGTGCGGCGCCCCGTCCGACGGCGATGCCGCCCGGCAGAAGCCCTCGGTCACCGGATCCGGCCCGCTGTCCCCCACCGGGGCGTCCGGGAAGCAGTCGGCCGCCGACCGGGAGCTGCTGGAGGCCGCACGTTCCGGTGACGTCGGCGCGGTGCGCGGTGCGATCGAGCGGGGCGCCGATCTGGAGACCCGCGACAATGACCGCCGCACCCCGCTTCTCCTCGCGGCCACCGGCGATCACGTCAAGGCCGCCGAGATCCTCGTCGACGCCGGTGCCGACCCGGACGCCCTCGACCAGCAGCACGACACACCGTGGCTGGTGACGGGCGTGACCGGCAGCGCGGCCATGGCCAGGACCCTGGCGGCGGCCGACCCCGACTACACCGTCGTCAACCGGTACGGAGGAACCTCCCTCATCCCGGCCGGCGAACACGGCCACGTCGACTACGTCCGGGAGGTGACCACCGACCCGGACATCGAGGTCGACGTCAACCACGTCAACAACCTCGGCTGGACCGCCCTGTTGGAGGCCGTCATCCTCGGCGACGGCGGGAGGGACCACCAGAAGACCGTGGAACTCCTGCTGGCGGGAGGCGCCGATCCGTCCATCGCCGACAGGACCGGCACGACCGCACTCCAGCACGCCCGGCAGCGCGGGTTCGACGAGATCGCCCGGCTGCTGAGCAAGTGACAGCCGGACAGCGGGATGCGAACGGTCCAACTCCGTTGCTATGCAAAGAAGTTGGACCGCTCTTTCGGATGACCTACGTGGTCTGCACCGCGGCGGGACGGGCAAGGGCGGTGCGCTCGATCACAACGTAGACGAGCAGCGCCACGACGAGGCCGCTCACCGCGTCGGAGAGTTGTGGTGCGAACCGGTGGACGAGTCCGCCTGCGGCGGCACCCGCGACCCAGGCGATGAAGGCGGTGGGGCGCACCGCCGCGTCCGGGCGGTCCTTCAGCCGGTGGCGCAGGAGGACCTGGTCGGCGATGAGCACTCCGCCGAGGGGCGGGACGAACACACTGAGGACGACCAGCCAGTCGAGGAAGTGGTTCCAGACCCCGGCGAGTGCGGCGGCGGTTCCGATGATGCCCAGGACCAGGGTCATCAGACGCATCCGGGTGTTGGTCAGGTGCGACCAGCTCAGGGCGCCGTTGTAGAGGCAGTGGCTGCAGACCGAGCCGAGGTTGACGAAGACGAACACCGCGGCGAGAGTGCTCAGGAGGGCTCCGTGGCCGCTGGTGAGGATGGGCAGGAAGTTTCCGCCCACGGTCCGGGCCGAGGCTATCGCTCCGGCCGCCACGACCAGGCCGCCGGTGATCTGGGCGACGAGGCTGGCTATGGGGAACGCGGTGGCGGTGGCGAGGACGGCTTCCCTGCCGTTCCTGGACCAGCGGGTGAAGTCGGCGGTCATGGTGCCGGAGTCGGCGAAGGTGGCCATGATGAGCGAGACCGCGGCGCCGAAGGTCAGTGTGCCGTTCCCCGGGGCGCCCTGGTAGTCGAAGACCGCGCCGAGGTCGTGGTCCCTGGCCACGATGACGAGGGCGATCACGCCGACGACGATGAACAGGGGGGCGGCCACCGCGCCCAGCCATGACAGGGCGCGGATGCCCAGATACGTGATCGCGATGAACGCGGCCCCGGCCAGTACCGCGACGAGTTGCTCGTGCCAGCCGAAGGCCTGGTGGAGGGTGGCACCGGTGGCGCCGGTGTTGAAGGCGAACCAGCCGACGACGATCGTGGCGAGGAAGCCGGACGCGATGACGTAGCCGATCCTGCCGAACGTCCGGGTGGCCTGGAGGGCGAAGCTCTCGCCGGTGCTGCCGGCCCGGTGGCTCAGCAGTCCGACGTAGACGAGCATGACGAGGTTGGCGGCGAGGATGGCGGCCAGCCCACGCCAGAAGCCCAGGACGGCGACGACCACCCCGCCGGGGACGGCGTTGGTCAGGATCATCGGGAATCCGAACCAGACGGCCGACACGGTCAGCAGGGATTTGCGGCGCTCCACGGGAACGGGAGTGTGCTCGTACTCGGAGTCGAGTGCGGCATCCGCTTCCGCGGTGTCCTGCGCTGCGGGTTGACGACTGCTCATGGCTGGTCTCCTGGGTGGGCTGGCACGCGGTCAGGACAGCTTGGCTGCGAAGGCCACGAGGGCCTGGTCGAAGACTTCGACGGGCGGGTGGGTGATGCCGGCGCCGATCATGCCGATGCCCGCTTCCTTGTGGGCGATGGCGGTGTTGATGACCGGCAGGATTCCGGTGGAGAGCACCTTGCGGATGTCGATGCCGGTGGGGATGCCCTGGAAGTCGAGCATCGGGATGGTGACATTGGGGTTCTGGGTCGTCGTGATCTCGCCCATGTCCCTGGTGAAGCCGATGGCTTCCTGCACGGTGCCGCCGACGAGCGGCACGATGGCCGGTGCAGTGGCCATGGCGAAACCACCGAAGCCGTAGGTTTCACTGATCGCGCTGTCACCGATGTCCAGGCCCGCGTCCTCGGGCCTGTAGCCGGCGAACATCGGCCCGATGACCGGCTGGGCGGGGCCGGTGAACCACTGGTTGCCGGGGAGGCCGCTGACCCGGATGCCGAACTCGATGCCGTTGCGGGCCATCGTGGTGACGATCGTCGAACCCTCGATGCCGTGGGCGGCGTCCATGGCCGCCTTGGCCATGGCCAGCCAGGTGGGTCCGGAGAAGTAGTCCGAGCTGGCGATGAAGTCGAAGACCTCCTTCTTCTGCTCGGTCGTGAAGCCGGTCTGCAGGAGCGACGGCGCGAGCGCCTGCATGAGCAGGAGGGTGCCGGCGCCATTGCGGTTGTGGCACTCGTCGCCCATGTGCAGGGCCTGGGAGAGCAGCAGACGCAGGTCGACGGGACCGCCGATCTCCATGGCCTCCTTGAGCATGGGGCCGAGGACCTCACGCATCCAGACGAGGCGGTCGATCACCGACTGGTCGTTGGCGCCCATCCGCAGGATCTTCGCCATCTGCTCGGACAGGTTGGTGTACGCGGTGTTGCCGTACGTCTCGTTGTGGACGATGTGCATGTACATCGAGGCGGAGGTGACACCGGCCATCGAGCCGACGCAGTTGTGTTCGTGGCAGGGCGAGAAGGTGATCTCGCCGGATGCCGCGAGGGCGGCCGCCTCGTCGAGGTCGGCGGCCAGGCCCTCGAAGACGAGGGCTCCGGTGACGGCGCCCTTCATCGCACCGGCCATGCGCTCCCAGGTGATGGGCGGGCCCGCATGCAGGATCGTCGTCGGGGTCATACCGGGCACGACGTCGAGGGCGCGGCCGAAACCGACCAGCATGGGGCGGGAGTTGGTGATGCGTCCGACGGCCTCGGCGTTGGCCGCCTCGATGCGCGCCGCGACGGCGGTCTCCTCCAGGCCGTCCAGTACGGCGAGGATCTCCGGGTTGCCGCCGGCGGGCGGGGCCCAGTCGAGCGTCGTGACGTTCGCGCCCTGGGCGGCGATGTCCCCTTCGAACATGGCCAGCCCGACGTTGATGACATCGAGGTCGGCTGCGAAGAGATTGGTGATGGGGCTGGTCATGCGGTCTGTACCTTCCTGGCGATCTCACGGGCGAAGGCGCCCGTCTCGGTGCTGCTTCGGGTCACGCTCACTCCGGCGGCCGCCAGGGCCGCGACCTGCTCGTCGAGGGCCGGGGTGTCGAGGTCGGTGCCGAGGACGTAGCCGACGATCTCCAGGTGGCGGCCGTCCTGGGCCGCGATCTGCTGGGCCTGTGCGATCGCCGGCAGGGTGACGCCGACCGGGTCCTCGTGGGCGCCGAAGCCGAGTACGAAGTCCATGACGATGACGGCGACCTGGGGGTCCTTGGCCTCTTCGACCAGGCGGGCCAGGCGCAGGGAGGGGTCGATCATCGGGTGCGGGCGGCCGTTGGTGAAGTCGTCGTCGCCGAAGTCGAGGAAGGTGTGTCCGGTGCTGGGGCTGCCGGCGGTGAGGCGGCGCTCGGGGCTCTTCTGGATGTTGCTCCACACGTTGTCGCTGATCTCAAGCAGGGAGTACATCGACTCGTCGCACAGGGTGCCGCCGCAGAACAGTCCGCGGACGAACTGCTGTTGCGGTGCGAGGCGGGAGACGACCTCGTCCACCCGCTCGCTGTCGATGGGCTCGACGTCCGCGTGGGGGTCCACTCCGAGGCGGACGGCCTGGAGGGCCGCGTCCTGGCTGCCGGCGGCGAAGTGTCCGCCCGCCTCGGCGACGGCGTCGCGGGAGCCACCGACGAAGTAGACGACGACGGGCTTGCCGGCGGTGGCGATCTCGGCGAGGACCTTCTTCTCCACGGCCGGAGCCGGCGGCTTGGAGACGAGCACGATCACATCGGTCGCCGGGTCGGCGGCCAGTGCGCGGATGCCGTCGATCATCATGATGCCGCCGACCTGCTCGCTCAGGTCACGGCCGCCGGTGCCGATGAGCTGGGAGATCCCCGCTCCCAGCGCGTGGATGCGGACGCTGACCTCCTGCGCGCCGGTGCCCGATGCGGCGACGACTCCGACGCTTCCGGGGCGTACCGCGTTGCCGAAGCACAGGGCCACGTTGTTGATGATGGCGGTGCCGCAGTCCGGTCCCATCATGAGCAGCCCGTGGTCATGGGCGTACCGCTTGAGGGCGATCTCCTCCTCGACGGTGACGTTGTCGCTGAAGAGCATCACGTGCAGGTTGTTCTCCAGGGCCTTGCGGGCCTCGCGTCCGGCGTAGGCGCCGTTGACCGCGATCACCGCGAGGTTGGCGTCCGGGTTGTCCGCCGCGGCCGCCGCGACCGTCCGGTGGGTGACCGTGTGGGCCCCGCCGGCCGGCTTCTTGTGCACGAGGAGGGCTTCGACCTCGGTCAGCACCTGTTCGGTGTCGGTGTCCTCACGCGTTACGAGGACGATCACGAGGTCGCCGTTGGTGGCGGCCTCGAGCTCGGTCGTGAGGAGACCGAGGTTGTTCAGCACGCCTTTGTTCATCTCGGTGCCCATGGCCACGAAGGCCTGGTCCACCCCGTCCAGGGTGTTGGCCTTGGTGGAGATGGACATCAGCGACACCGAGTCGAAATAGGTGTTCTTCTTGATGACTGCTGTGATGCTCACAGCGAACCTCGCAGTTCTCTTTCCAGGTGGAGTCCGGTCAGCAGGCCGGACAGGGTGTCGGTGCCGGAGGTGTGGCCGATGGCCAGCGCGCGGCGGACCGGGTTGCGGAGGGTTTCGGTGACCTGAGCCTCGCTGCGGCCGGCGGTCGCGGCGAGGGCGTGCAGTACCGCCGGCCAGGGGTCGCGTACGCGCCCGGCCAGGGCTTCGCGCAGGGTCGTCAGGCTCAGCAGCGTTGTCCGCCCGGGGTGGTCGCCGAGCACTGCGGCGAGGGTGCGGGCGAAGGGACGCAGGCGGGTGCCGGTCAGCGCGGAAAGCAGGGCCGGTCCGGTGAGGAAGTCGTCGCCGGCCGGGGTCAGGCCCGGCCCCAGTCCCAGGAGGCCGAGTACGGCGCGGCGTGTGCCCTCGTCGTCCTGGAGCCGCACCGCGTGCACGAACGCGTCCCGTCCGGCGACGAGTGCCCGGCCGACGGCCGCGTCCATCGGCGGGGCGTCCGGTGGGCCGGCGAGCATGCCGCCGGGCACTCCGTGGGAACGCAGCAGGTGGCCGAGGGCGCGGGTGGCCACGGCGAGGTGGTCATCGCCGAGGTGTCCCAGCGACACGGGGATGGGATTCCATCGACGCGCCGCTCGGATGTCGATCCGGAAATCCCCCGCGGGGGCGGGGAGCAGGATCACCCCCGCCGCAAACCGCACCACCTGCCCGGCCTCGACGGCGCTGCCGCTCCAGTCCTCGACGTCGACGACAAGGGTCCGGGGGGCGTCACCGCTCGACCGGGAGGCGAGTGCGATGAGCTGCCCATCGGAGGTCAGCACATTGATGACGTGCCGGAACACGGTGTCGACACGACCGTCGGCACCGGGTGTCCGCAGCTGGTCCAGGAGCACCGCGTCCGCGGACAGTGCGCGCAGTACGGCGGCGTCGCACCGGGTGGACGTCATATGCGCACCCTCCTTGTCGGGACTCCGCCGGTCCACGGTGTTCCCCGGCGCTGCACTGCTTCTGGTATACCATTTGGCGATACAGAGGCCTACTAGGGCTTTGTTAGGTCCTGTGGTGTGGTTCTGGTGTTGGTGCGGGTTGGCCGCATATCGAGCAGGCGCCGGTCCAGGTGGCCAGGAGGGCCTGAAGCGCGCGGAGGACCGCGTAGAGGGTCAGGCCGGCGCAGGCGCTTTGGGTCGAGCCTGAGCATGGTGCAGAACGCCTGGGCGAGGGAGGCGAGGGTGACGTGGCGGTGCCAGCCGGGGAAGTTGCGGCCCTCGAAGTGGTCCAGGCCCAGACCGTCCTTGAGCTCGCGGTAGTCGTGTTCAACGCGCCAGCGGATCTTGGCGATGCGGACCAGTTCGCGCAGCGGGGTCTCGGCAGGCAGGGTGGAGAGCCAGTAGTCGGTGGGCTCGGCGGCGCCGGGCGGCCATTCGGCCAGCAGCCAGCACTCGGGCAGGGAGCCGTCGACGGCGCGGCGGATCGTCCGGTTTGCGGGTCGGACCCGCAGTGCCAGGAACCGCGAGCGCATCTCGGCGCGGGGATTGTGCTTCGTGGTCTTGCTTCCCTGGCGCCAGGTCACGGTTCGTGCCGCCGATCGCCCTGTGTCCAGGACGAGTTGGCGCAGAGTGCTGTGCTGACCGGGGTAGGCCGGTCCGGGCGGGCGGCCCTGGCCGCTGTAGGGCGGGCGCTCGGGGACGGCGTCGCCCGGGTAGGCGGTGGTGGTGCCCTTGACCGCGACGGCGTAGGCCAGGTCGCGCTCGGTCAGGCCCTCGCGGAAGCCGGTCGCGTCGCCGTATCCGGCGTCGGCGACCACCGGCAGGTCAGGAAGTTCCCAGCCCTCGCGGACCTCGTCGAGCATGTCCAGGGCCAGGCGCCACTTCTCCCTGTGCCGCTCGCTGTCGGGGATGGCCGCCTTGGCGCGTCGGCGCTGGATCGCCCCGGTCAGCAGCGCATCGCCGGTGTTCTTGGTGTCGTCCCAGCTCTCGGGCAGAAACAGGCGCCAGTTGACCGCCGAGGAAGCGTGGTCGCTGACCAGATTGACGCTGACGCCGATCTGGCAGTTGCCGCGCTTTCCCAGCGCACCGCAGTACATCCGCGCCACACCCGGTGAGTCGTAGCCGTCCTTGGGAAAGCCCACATCGTCGATCGCGTACGCCTCCGGCGAGATGTGAGCGGCAGCCCAACGAGCCAGCCGCTCACGGACCTTGGCCCAGTCCCAGGTCGAGGAGGCCACGAACTGCTGGAGCTGCTGGTGGTCCACGCCCAGGCGCTCGGCCATCGGCTGCATCGACTTGCGCTTGCCGTCCAGCATCAGCCCGCGCAGGTACAGCTCGCCCTTGGCTCGCTGATCCCGCCGGGCCAGAGAACCGAGCATCTCCGCCGCGAACGCCTCCAAGCGTGTGCGGACCGTGTCCATCTCCTCGGGCGTCACACCTGAAAGAACATCACAACCTATCTGGAGATGATCAATCGGGGTACCTAACAAAGCCCTACTACACGTCTGAGGAGGAATTCCATGCGCATCGTGGTGGCTCTCGGTGGCAACGCGCTGGCCCGGCGGGGGGAGCCGATGACGGCCGACCGGTTGCGGGCGAACGTCAGAACATCCTGCGAGGCCCTGGCGGGCCTGGCCCGCGAGCACGAGGTCGTCATCACCCACGGCAACGGGCCGCAGGTGGGACTTCTCGCGTTGCAGAATCTCGCGTACCAGGACGTCGCGGCCTACCCTCTCGACATACTCGGCGCGGAGACGCAGGGGATGATCGGCTACGTCATCCAGCAGGAGCTGTCGAACGCGCTCGCCGGTGAACGCGAGGTCGCGGCGGTACTCACCACCACCGTGGTCGACGAGAACGATCCCGCGTTCGAGCACCCCACCAAGCTGATCGGCCCCCAGTACTCGGCGCAGGACGCGGCCGAGGCCGCGGCCGAGTACCGCTGGACCATCGCGCGCGACGGCGCCGCCTTCCGCCGGGTCGTGCCCTCCCCCTCGCCCGTACGCATCGTCCAGGCGCCGCTTGTGCGCACACTGCTGGAGAACCAGCACCTCGTCGTCTGCGTCGGCGGTGGCGGCGTGCCCGTACGGACCGACAGCAAGGGGCGGCAGACCGGCCTGCAGGCGGTCGTCGACAAGGACCTCGCCTCGGCGGCCCTGGCCGCGGAACTCAAGGCGGACATGCTGGTGATGCTGACGGACGGTGACTTCGTCAGCGAGAACTGGGGGACGGCCGAGCAGCGGGACATTCTAACGGCCTCACCGGAGGCGATCTCCCGGCTGGCCTTCGCCGAGGGGTCGATGAAGCCGAAGGTCGACGCCGCCGTACGGGTCGCCCAGGCCGGCGGGCGGGCTCTCATCGGCCCCCTCGAACGGCTCGACGACCTCCTCGACCGGAACATCGGCACGGAGATCCGCCCGGATGTCCCGGACGGCATCGTCTACGTCTGAGTGCGCCAGAGTCTGTCGTCCGGATCGGACCGGGGCACGCGAGCCCGGGGTGATCCGGACGAAAGGCCCTGGGGGCGGCGCGCCCGCCGACGGGCGCGCCGCCCCGGCGGGGCCGCTCCGGTCAGCCCTTGGACTTGCGTCGCGCGGCGGCCGCGTTGCGGCCTGTCACCAGGTGCGTACTGGCCAGCTGTTCGACGGTCGCGACGTCCCGCTCCGCGATCGCCTGGTACAGCCCTTCGTGCTCCTGCGCGACGCCCGCCAGGTCGTCGTGCTGCCCCAGCAGCCAGCGCATCCTGCTTCTCAGGGTGCTCTGGAGCTCGTTCAGGAGTTCGTTGTCGGCGAGCTCGGTCACCGTCTCGTGGAAGTCGGCGGCGGCGCGGTGGGCCCGTACGGCGTCGCCCTTCTCCGCCGCCTTCAGCTCGGCGTCGAGATCCGAACGGAGCTTCTCCAGTCCCGCGCGGGTGCGCCGCTGGGCGGCGAGCCGGAAGGTCAGCGTCTCAAGCGCCGCGCGTACCTCGTCCAGGTCCTCGACGTCCGCCGGCGTGAACTCCCGTACGACGGCCCAGGTCCGCGGCCTCGGCGTGACCAGCCCCTCGGTGACCAGCGCCTTCAGGGCCTCTCGGATGGGCAGCCTGCTCACACCGAGCTCCGCGGCGAGCTCGCGCTCGACGAGTTTGCTGCCCGGCTCACGCACACCGTCGATGATCTCGTCACGCAGCAGGCGCGTGACCCGCTCCGACTCGGGCTCGAACTCCCCAGACCCTGTCATGTCCTCAATTCTCTCATCACTCGAAGTCGTTGTTCGGTTCGCCGTCCACGGGACGGGATTCTCAGGCCGGTGCGTAGCCGCGCGCGCGGACCAGGTCGTGGGCGATCCGAGTGAAGGCGCGCGCGGCGGCGCTCTCGTAGGCGCTCTGCCGGTGCAGCAGGGTGGCGACGCGGGCGGGCAGCGGAGGGTCGATGGGAATCGGCCGGAGATGCGGGTGGTCGTCCGTCACCGCGTCGGGCAGCACGGTGGCCAGCAGGCCGGTGCGCCGGACGATCTCCGTCAGGGCCTGGATGGTGTTGGCCTCCACGGCGATCGGCGGGCTGACACGATGCTGCGCGAAGTAGCCGTCGATATGGATCCGGGTGGCGAAGTCGCCGCTGAGCAGCGCGAGTTGCTGGTCCACCAGGTCACGTACCGGCAGCGGCCGGTCGCCTTGGTCCTGGGCGCGGTCCGTGGTGACGACGAGGCTGAGGGTCTCGGTGAACAGCGCGGTCGCGGTGATGCCGGGCAGATGGGTTCCCGCGAAGGCGATCCCGAGATCGAGATCGTCGGCCAGCAGGCTCGCCTCGATGCGGTCCTGGGTCATCTCCCGCAGATCCAGCGTGATGCCGGGATGGTGCGTGCGCAACGCCTCCACCAGTGGGCCGATCAGGTACGCGGTGAACGTCGGCGTCACCGCGAGGCGCAGATGCCCACGGGAAAGGTCGGCGACATCGAGTACGGCACGGTCGGCGGCGGCCAGCTCGCGCAGCGCCCGCCGCGCGTAGTGCACATAGGCCTCGCCCGCGTCGGTGGGGCGGACACTGCGGCCGCTGCGGTCGAGCAACTGGACACCCACGACGCGCTCCAGCTGCTTGATCTGCTGCGACAGCGTCGGCTGGGAGATGCGCAGCTCTTCGGCGGCGCGCGTGAAGTTGCCGTGCTCGGCCACCGCGATCAGATAGCGGAGGTGACGTAGTTCCGGACCCATGCTCCGAGTATAGAGAAGCCCAATCGATATCCCCACGAGGGCATCTCGCCAACTATGGACCCCTGGTCGGCGGGCCCGCCCTCTCGCACCCTTAAGCCATTGATATGACCTATGGAAATTATGGATAGCAAGACTTGGACACTATAGGCGGAGCTCATGCATGGTGGATCTCGTCAGCCCGTCGGGCCGACATTCACCGAAGGGAGTGACCGATGCACGACCTCACGGACGGCCTCGCGCGTTTCCGCCGCGATGTCTTTCCGGCAAAGGCGGAGCTCTTCGCCGACCTGGCCACCACTCACCGGCCGAAGACACTGTTCATCGGCTGCTCCGACGCCCGAGTGGTCCCCGAACTGATCACACAGAGCGACCCGGGCGAGCTGTTCGTCATCCGCACGGCCGGCAATCTGGTCCCGGCCCACGCCGTCGGCCCGGACGGCATCGCTGCCAGCATCGAGTACGCCGTCACCGTGCTGCACGTGACCGACGTCGTCATCTGCGGCCACTCCTCCTGCGGCGCGATGACCGCCCTGGCGGAGGGGCACGACCTGAGCGCGGCGCCGGTCGTCGCCAGCTGGCTGCGGCACGCGGATGCCGCGCGGGCCCGTGCCGCCGCCGCACCGGCCGAGTCCGGACCGGCCAAGGTGGCCGCCCTGGTGCGGGCCAACGTGGCCGCACAACTGCAGAACCTCACCACGCACCCCTCCGTGGCCCGCGCCCTGGCCCACCGCACACTCACACTGCACGGCTGGGTCTTCGACATCGCCACCGGGACCGTCGATCCGGTCGACGCCGCCCTGGTAGCGGCCTGATCACCCCCACAACCACCCGCCGCTCCCCCACACCCCCCACACACAGACCCACCCGGCCGCACCCCGAGGCCGGTGCACCGAACCGAAAGGAACCCCCCTCATGGTGCATGCCCAGTTCGACCCCACCGCCCGCCAGCTGCTCGCCGCCGCCGCCGTCGAGGCCAAGGTCCGCAAGGACCTGTCGTGGCAGCAGATCGCGGACGCCGCCGGACTGTCCGTCGCGTTCGTCACCGCCGCCGTCCTCGGCCAGCACGCCCTCCCGGCCGCCTCCGCCGAGGCCGTCGCCGAGCTCCTCGGCCTGGACGAGGACGCGGCCATGCTGCTCCAGACCATCCCGACCCGCGGCTCGATCCCCGGCGGCATCCCCACCGACCCGACCATCTACCGCTTCTACGAGATGCTCCAGGTCTACGGCACCACCCTCAAGGCCCTGGTCCACGAGCAGTTCGGCGACGGAATCATCTCCGCGATCAACTTCAAGCTCGACGTGAAGAAGGTCACCGACCCCGAGGGCGGCGAGCGCGCCGTGATCACCCTGGACGGCAAGTACCTTCCGACCAAGCCCTTCTGACAGCACATCAGCTCATGACGGGCGGGGCCGACCCATGCCGCACGGCCACGCCGGCCACGCCCGCCGACCTCTTCACCGACACCGGAACCGACACCGGCGCCAGCCGTCTCTCACCGGAGGCTCCACCATGGACGTCGCCCAGCGCACCATCGACATCGCCCGCAAGAACGTGGAGGAGGGCGGACGCCCCTTCGCCACCGTCATCGTCAAGGACGGCGAGATCCTCGCCGAGAGCCCCAACATGGTGGCCCAGACCAACGACCCCACCGCCCACGCAGAGATCCTCGCCATCCGGGACGCCTGCCAGAAGCTCGGCACCGAGCACCTGGTCGGCACGACCATCTACGTGCTCGCCCACCCTTGCCCGATGTGCCTGGGATCGCTGTACTACTGCTCCCCCGACGAGGTCGTCTTCCTCACCACCCGCGATGCCTACGAGCCGCACTACGTGGACGACCGCAAGTACTTCGAGCTCGACACCTTCTACGGTGAATTCGCCAAGGACTACACCGAGCGGCGCCTCCCCATGCGCCACGAGCCGAACGACGCCGCTGTCGATGTGTACCGGCTGTGGCAGGAGCACAACGGCGGCAGCCGTCGCGTCCCCGGCGCACCGACGGCCGCGTAACCCCTGCTCACCCGGCTCCGCCGGCTGCCCTCCGGGCGCCGATCACACTGCCTCTTCGCCGTGCGTGGGAGTGTTTTCACCACTCCCACACACGGCGATTCACAACACAACACTCCCCAATATCTGAAGACTTGCCCTGATTTACCCGGCCCGGCATGTCACGCATACGTCACCACCGGAGCGCATTCGCCTCGATCGCGGACGGTATGTCCGCTTGCCGAAGTCATTACCTCCAAACCCTTGACGGTGGAGTTGGCTAAAACTACGTTTTTGGCCAACGGAAGTTCACTTCCATTATGTGGAAACTTTGAAACATTCCCCCATCGCCACTCCCCGGAGCTCCATATGACTGCCGTGGATGACCGATCGTCCGTGGAGACCGACGGCACCGCCAGTTCTGGTCTGTACACGTACGATCTCGCCCCGACGAAGAAGGAAGGGCGCCGTTGGGGCGCCTACAACGTCTTCACCCTCTGGGCCAACGATGTACACAGCCTCGGCAACTACGCATTCGCCATCGGGCTCTTCGCGCTCGGGCTGAACGTGTGGGGCATCCTGGCCGCCTTCGCGCTCGCTTCGGTGCTGCTCTTCCTCCTGCTGACCCTCTCGGGCTTCATGGGCCACAAGACGGGCGTGCCCTTCCCCGTGATGAGCCGCATCGCCTTCGGCATCAGGGGGGCGAAGATACCGGCCGTAGGCACTGTTTCTCGGATCTCCTGACGCGGGTGGGGTGTTGGGGGCAGGCTGGCTGTATGGGCCGTGGTGATCTGACGAATGCGGAGTGGGATCAGCTGGAGTCGTACCTACCTCCTGGTGGTGCGCGTGGAGGTCGGTGGAGCGACCACCGCCGGGTCATCAACGGGGTTCTCTACCGGGTGCGGACCGGCGTGCAGTGGCGGGATCTGCCGGAGCGGTTCGGGCCGTGGGAAACGGTCTATAAGCGGCATCGCCGCTGGTCAGCCGATGGAACGTGGCAGATGCTGCTGTCTCGCATCCAGGCAGCCGAGGACGCGGTGGGCGCGATCGACTGGGACGTGTCGGTGGACTCGACAGCCGTGCGGGCCCACCAGCACGCCGCCGGCGCGAGGAAAGCGGCCCCGGCCGCCGTTCCTCAAAAGGGGGCCGGGCGGGGGACGAACCAGGTCGATCCGGTCTTGCGGAATCTGGCAGTCCGCCTGGAGGCGGTGGTCAGATCGGCGAGTGTCTGGGGCGTTCCCGCGGCGGATTCACCACCAAGATCCACCTCGCCGCCGAGGGACGCTGCAGGCCCCTCGCTTTCGTCCTGACTCCCGGACACTACGGTGACGGACCCCAGCTCGAGCGGGTGCTGGAGCAGGTCTCCGTCCCCCGGGCCGGAGTCGGACGGCCCCGCACCCGGCCCGACCATGTTCTGGCGGACAAGGCGTACACGTCCCGGAGCAACCGCCGTTACCTGCGACGACGCGGAATCCGGAACACCATCCCCGAACGCATCGACCAGCAACGGAACCGACACAACCGTGGTTCACGCGGCGGCCGCCCCACCGGGTTCGACAGTGAGCGCTACAAGAAGCGCAACACCGTCGAACGCGCCATCAACCGGCTGAAGGGCTTCCGCGCCGTCGCCACGCGCTATGAAAAACGCGCCTACATCTACCTCGGCACCGTCACCCTCGCGGCTCTCATGATCTGGCTTCGCACGTGATCCGAGAAACAGTGCCTAGTACTGCAACGGTGTTTGTCGTGACGGGTGGTCAGTCGGTGGGGCGTGGCCTCGTTGTTTGTAGTGGCTGGTTCGGGCTTGGTGTTGTCGTTTTCGGCGCCAGGTCGACCAGTGCAGGATGTGGTCGACGGGTGCGTGCCGTCGGTTGGTGAGGCGGTGGATCAGGCGTCTGATCTCGGCGAGGCTGAGGTGGATGAGCTGGGAGGATCCGTTTCTGCTTTCCCGGTGTCGAGCTGGCGGGCCCGCAGGACGGTGAGGCAGGCGTGGGCGGCCATGGCCAGGGTGATGTGGCGGTGCCAGCCGGGGTAGCGGCGGACCTGGTAGTCGTCCAGGCCGCACTCCTGCTTCGCGGTCTGGAAGCATTCCTCGATCGCCCAGCGGCTCCCGGCGATGTGGATCAGCTCGTCCAGGGTGGCGTCGGCCGGGCCGTAGGCGATGTAGTAGGAGAGCTCTTGGGGACGGGCAACGCTGCGACGGGCGATCACCCAATGCCGGCGGTCGGGCCGGTGCCAGGGGCGGACTTCGACGCGTGCCCAGTCATAGACGCGGGGCCCGTGGGAGCCCTGGCCGCACGAGCGGCGTTTCCATTTCTGCCGGGGCAGGGCGGGAAATAGATCGCTCACGGGGTGGTCGATGGCCCAGCGGGTGACGACCGTGTCGTGGCGGGTGGTGGCCATGACGTGGAAGACGTCCGCCTGTTCCAGCTCAGAGCGCCAGCCCTTGCTGTAGCCGTAGCCGGCATCTGCGGTCACCCAGCGGAACGGGATCTTGCCGGCGATCGCGCGGCGGACCATCTCCTTGGCCATCGCCACCTTCGTCGCGAAGCCGACCTCGTCGTCAATGCCGGCCCGGCGGCACCGCTCTCGGTCGTCCGTCCAGGAGGCAGGCAGATACAGACGGCGGTCGATCAGCGTTCGTCCGAGCGGGGCCGCATAGGCGAGGAAGACACCGACCTGGCAGTTCTCCGTGCGGCCCGCGGTGCCGGAGTACTGCCGTTGCACCCCGGCCGAACCGGTGCCCTTCTTCAGGAAGCCGGTGTCGTCCACGATCAGCACCGCACCAGGATCGCCGAGATGCTCGACCACGTAGTCACGCACATCGTCCAGAACCTCGTCGGCGTCCCACTCGATCCGGTTCAACAGCCGGTGGATGCGGTCCGGACCTGCGTGGCCGGCTTCTTCGGCCAGCGTCCAGCCGTTCTTCCGCTGCAACGGGGCTACGAGTCCCCGCATATAGGCAAGAGCTGACTCACGAGGCTCCGATCTGCCGAATCGGTGAAGAAACCGCCCTTGCACCGCACCCAACTCACCGGCCCACGACCTGACCTCAGCAAGATCCCCACCCATGACAACACCAACGATCGACCTGCCTACCCGTCACAGCAAACACCGTTGCAGTACTAGTGCGTGGCCTCGTCGCCATCGCCTGGTTCGGTATCCAGACCTACCTCGCGTCGTCCGTGCTGGGCACGCTCCTCGTGACGATGTTCCCGGGCCTCAAGTCCCTGGACACCAACTCCGTTCTCGGCCAGTCGACGCTCGGCTGGATCACCTTCCTGGCGCTGTGGGCCCTCCAGGTCCTCATCGTGAGTTACGGGATGCAGATGATCCGGCGGTACATGGCCTTCGCCGCACCCACGACCCTGATCACCATGTGCGCGCTTGCGGCCTGGATGTTCTGGCGGGCGGACGGCTCGATCTCGATGTCCATCGACTCCCCGCTCAGCGGCGGCGAGATGTGGCTCCAGATCCTGCAGGGCGCCGCGCTGTGGGTGGTGATCTACGGAACGTTCGTGCTGAACTTCTGCGACTTCACCAGGTCCGCCCGGAGCCGCGGCTCCATCGTCCGCGGAAACGTGATCGGTATCCCGGTGAACATGCTGTTCTTCGCCGTGATCGTCGCGGTGCTCAGCGGAGCGCAGTTCAAGCTGGACGGGCACGTCATCACCAGCCCCACGGACATCGTGCGGACGATTCCGAACATGTTCCTCCTGGCCATCGCCTCGCTCGCGCTCATCGCCCTGACCGTCGCGGTGAACCTGATGGCCAACTTCGTGGCACCCATCTACGCCCTGGTCAACCTCTTCCCGCAGCGGCTGAACTTCCGCCGGGCCGGCATGGTGAGCGCCGTCGTGGGCCTGGTGATCCTGCCGTGGAACCTCTACAACAGCCCGGTCGTGGTGAACTACTTCCTCGGCGGGCTCGGGGCCCTGCTCGGGCCGCTCTTCGGTGTGATCATGGCCGACTACTGGCTGCTACGGAAGGCCCGGGTGAACGTGCCCGACCTCTACACCGACGCCGCGCAGGGCGACTACCACTACCGCCACGGTTTCAACCCCCGGGCCGTCTGGGCCTTCGTCCCCAGCGCCGCGATCGCCGTCGTCGTCGCGCTGGTGCCGTTCTTCAGCGCCGTGGCCGGATTCTCGTGGTTCGTCGGCGCCATCCTTGCCGCCGTGCTGTACGCGGCCGTCGCCGACCGCAGCATGCAGACCCGCGACGTGGACGGCGAGTCCATCGCGGTCGCCGCCGAGTGAACCATCCAGCAGAGAGCCGAACCATGCGCATCCTCGTCGTGAACGTCAACACCACGCAGTCCATCACCGACTCGATCGGTGAGCAGGCCGCCGGTGTGGCGTCACCCGGTACCGAGATCGTTCCGCTGACCCCTGCCTTCGGTGCGGAGTCGGTCGAGGGCAACTACGAGAGCTACCTCGCCGCCATCGCCGTGATGGAGGCCGTCCGCGCCTATCCGGAGCCGTTCGACGCCGTGATCCAGGCCGGGTACGGCGAACACGGCCGGGAAGGGCTGCAGGAGCTGCTCGACGTACCGGTCGTCGACATCACCGAGGCGGCCGCGAGCACCGCCCAGTTCCTGGGCCGCACCTACTCCGTGGTCACGAGCCTGGACCGTACGGTCCCGCTGATCGAGGAGCGCCTCCACGCCGCCGGTCTGAGCGCCCGGTGCGCCTCCGTGCGCGCCAGCGGAATGGCCGTACTCGACCTGGAGCGGGACGAGAAGGCCGCCGTGGACGCCATCGTCGAGCAGGCCGCCCGTGCGGTGGAGGAGGACCACGCCGAGGTGATCTGTCTGGGGTGCGGCGGCATGTCCGGTCTCACCGAGCGCGTCATCGAGCGCACCGGGGTTCCCGTCGTCGACGGGGTGACCGCCGCCGTGACGATCGCCGAGTCCCTGGTCCGCCTCGGCCTGAGCACCTCCAAGGTGCGCACGTACGCGACGCCTCGTCCGAAGAAGATCCTCAACTGGCCGCCGCGGGTGTGACGCCGCAGGCCATGCCGGAACCGACCGGCGCGTAGTGGCCGCCGCTCCCCGGGCATCCGGCCGGGGAGCGGCGGTGGACGGAGAAACAACACAGGAGGAGGGGCATCCGTTGCCCGACGTACAGCTCGTACTGCGCTCCACGCGCGTCATCACTCCCGAGGGTGCCCGCCCCGCGTCCGTGGCCGTCGCCGACGGCCGGATCGTGGACGTGCTGCCGCACGCCGCCGAGGTGCCGGCCGGGGCGCGTCTTGAGGACGTCGGCGACGACGCCGTGCTGCCCGGCCTCGTCGATTCGCACGTCCATGTGAACGACCCCGGCCGCAGCGAGTGGGAAGGCTTCTGGACCGCCACCCGGGCGGCCGCCGCCGGTGGCATCACCACCCTCATCGACATGCCGCTCAACTCGCTGCCGCCGACCACCACGGTCGACAACCTGCGGGTCAAGCAGGAGGTCGCCCGAGCGAAGGCGCACATAGACACCGGCTTCTGGGGCGGCGCGATCCCGTCCAACCTCAAGGACCTGCGGCCGTTGCACGAGGCGGGGGTGTTCGGCTTCAAGTGCTTCCTCTCGCCCTCGGGGGTCGAGGAGTTCCCGGAGCTCGACCCGGCCCGGCTGGCCGCCGCGATCGCGGAGATCGCCTCCTTCGACGGGCTGCTCATCGTGCACGCGGAGGACCCGGGCCATCTGGCCGCCGCCCCGCAGGGCAGCGGCCCCGCCTACGCGGTTTTTCTCGCCTCCCGCCCCCGCGCGGCGGAGCACGACGCCATCGCCCTGCTGATCCGGCTCGCCCGGGAGCACGACGCCCGGGTCCACGTGCTGCACCTCTCCTCCAGCGACGCGCTGCCGCTCATCGCCGCGGCCAGGCGCGAGGGGGTCCGCATCACCGCCGAGACCTGCCCGCACTTCCTCACCCTCACCGCGGAGGAGGTCCCGGACGGCGCGACCGAGTTCAAGTGCTGTCCGCCCATCCGCGAGCGCGAGAACCAGGACGCCCTCTGGCAGGGCCTGGCCGACGGCACACTCGACTGCGTCGTCTCCGACCACTCGCCCTGCACCACCGACCTCAAGACCCCCGACTTCGGTACGGCCTGGGGCGGCATCTCCTCGCTCCAGCTCGGTCTGCCCGCCATCTGGACCGCTGCCCGCGAGCGCGGCCACAGCCTGGAGGACGTCGTGCGCTGGATGTCGGCCGGCCCCGCCCGGCTGGCGGGACTGACCGGCAAGGGCGCCATAGCCCCCGGCTACGACGCCGACTTCGCGGTCCTCGCCCCCGAGGAGACCTTCACCGTCGACCCCGCCCGGCTGCACCACCGCAACCCGATCACCGCGTACGCGGGTAAGACGCTGCATGGTGTCGTCCGCGGGACGTGGCTGCGCGGTGAGCGGATCGCCGAGGACGGGAACATCACCGGGCGGTCGGGGCTGCTGATCGAACGGAACTAGCTGGGCTGTCTCGGTGGTCTCAATCGTACGTGCCCACCAGCACGCGGCCGGGGCCCGCAGAAGGAGGCCCCGGCCGGCGAGCCGGACGACCACGCCATCGGCCGGTCCCGGGGCGGACTGACGGCCCGGACGATCTCCCGTCCAATCTCGTAGAGAGGGTCTGGCTGCGGCCAGGCGTGGTGGTGCTGTCCCGCAGCCAGTACGGATCGCCCTGGTCCGAACCAGCGCGCGTTGCGGCGGACGCGCCGGCTGTTCGATCCTGGTGGGCACGCGGGCCCGTGGCCCGAGGGAGCCAGGCACCCCATTCAGTGCGGAGACGGGTTTCGGGTCCAGGACGTTGCCGGTGGTGCAGCCGCCCTCTCCGGGCATCCGCTGGATCCGGGGCGGTACCCACACCTCAGTGGCATCGGGGCCCACGCGGGCAGGGAAGGCAGTCCTGCCCACTGGGCCGGCCGATGGGCACTGGGTGCGACCGGCACAATCCTTTGACCAGCAGCGATCAACCCGCACTCCGGCCTGCATTCCCGGCCGGCTGGAGATCATTTCCCAGATACCGTTCGCCGTCCGGACACTCACCCGCGCCTGGCTGCTCGTCCGGAGCAGCCAGGCGGAGAAAGCCATCGACGTCCTGCACCGACTGCCACGGTGAGCTGTCCGTGGCAGGAGCGCCGGATCAGCCGATCAGGGTGTCCTTCAGCCATGGAGCGATCACGGCCATGGCCTCGCCGAAGCGCGAGATGGCGCAGTGACCGGTGTCCGGGATCAGCTCGACCCGGGTGTCCCGGCGGCCCTCGAACACCAGGGTGTCGGCCATTGGGACGTGGACGTCCTCGGTGCCGTTGACCACCAGCATCGGCCCATTGGCGTCCTGGTCCAGCAGTGGGCGCAGGTCGAAGGCCGCGAAGGCCTCATCGCGCTCGGCCGCGCTCGGCATGGCGTCGAAGCCCAGGGCGTTGCCGACGATGCCGTCCATGCCGAAGGCGAAGCCGCGGCCCGGGGCGAAGGAGCGCTCCACCGGGCCGCCGAGCACCACCGAGGCGTCCACCGCACCAGTCAGTCCGCTCCGGGCGGAGTAGTAACCGCCCATCGAGATGCCGAAGTGGCCGACCTTCCCGTTGCCGGCCGCGCGGGCGACGGAGACCAGCCCGGCGATCACCTCGGCCCCGCCGTCCGAGGTCATCGGCAGGTGGGCGGTCTCGCCGGTGCCGGCGAGGTCGAACAACAGGAGTCGTGCCGGCAGGGCGAACGCGAGCTGCTCCCACATGCCGTGCAGGTCGGTCTTCCAGGAGTCCACCCCGCCGCTGGCCAACACGATCGGAGCGTCGGCGGACAGGCCGGGGGCGGCCATCAGGTGTATCGGCAGGGTGGCGTGGCCGCCGCGGTACGGGACGGTGAGCGTGCGGCGCTCGAGCTCCACCGGGAAGCCGGGGGCAGCGAGGACGTACTGCTCGACCTGGCGGGCGAGCGCGGTGCGCTTCGGGCCGTCGGCGAGCGAGGGGAACTTGGCCCAGCCGTAAGCCTGCGCGGCCAGACGGTGGCGCCCTGCCTCGGCGTGCCGGGCGGCGAGGGCGGACCACTCGTACACCCAGCCGCCGGGCCGGTCGGGCCACATCTCGGTGACGGCGGCGCGGACCGCGTCCACCTCGTCGATGGGGAGGCCGAGGGTCATCTGCGGGTAGCGCTCGACGAACAGGTCCTGCGGGTCCAGGGGCCAGGTGAAGGACATGGTGGTGCCTCCTGCTGCTCTTAAAGCCGTAATTCTTGCATTAGTGACTATGTGCCCAAGCTGCAATTAACGCAAGTCGTCTTGCGTTAAGGTGGTGGCCGAGGTGATCGACACATGACCGAGCAAGCACCGGAACCGATCCGCCGCCGCCCTGGCGGCCGCGCCGCGCGCGTCCGCCAGGCCGTCCTGGCAGCCGCCATGGAGGTGCTGGCAGAGGAGGGCATCGCCCGGCTCAGCATCGCCGAGGTCGCGGCTCGCGCAGGGGTCAACGAGACCACGGTGTACCGACGTTGGGGCAATCGGGAGAAGCTCGTGCTGGACGCCATGCTCACCTGGAGCAACGAGGGCATCCCAGTCCCCGACACCGGAGCTGTCCGCACCGACCTGGCCACCTTCGCCCGCGCGCTGGCCGACTACCTCGCCACCCCGACCGGGCGCGCCGTCACCCGGGCGGCCTCGCTCGGCTCAGACGACCCCGACCTCGCCGAGGCCTGGCAGACCTTCTGGCAGTCCCGCCTCGATCAGGCCGGCGTCATCATCAGCCGAGCCGTCGAACGCGGAGAACTCCCGGCGGACACGAACACGGCCCTGGCTCTGGAACTGCTCTGCTCCCCGCTCCAGACCCGCTCCCTGCTCGGCCACCGCCCGATCGAGCCGGACCTGCCGGAGCGCTTGGCGGACATGTTGCTGGACGGCCTCCACCAGTGACGCGTCGACATCGACTTTCGTGAACACGGAGATCAACAGGACATTCCCGCTGGTTGCGACTGCAGCGCATGCCGAGTCGGTCGGGGTCTGTCCGGCGTTGCCCGGGGAGTTCGGCGGCGCGTTTGCGGACGTTGTCGAGCCATGACCACCACACCCCGTCAGCACTGTCCTGACGGCCCGACAGGGCGTCCTCCGCCTTCCAGATGCTCAGCATGCCTCCGGGGTACCCGCAGGTGCTCGAGGTCCTCGCCCTGGACGACGACGTCGCCTGCAGTCTCCGGGAGGGTTCCGCCGGCCTGGACGTGGTTCTGGACGAGGCGGTAGCAGCACCGCCATCCGGTGCCCCGGATCGGGCACCACCCCGGATCGATCGCGTCCAGTCATCCGTCCGCGCCTCGGTCATCGCCCCGGCCGCCGAGGGGACGGGGCGGCCGGCCGCTGTCGACCGTCCCAGGTTTCCCGGCCCCCTGGGGGACCGCGCGGTTTCGTGGTGCCCGCACGCGGTCTTGTCCGTCGACCGCATCGGCCGCGCCTTGGCAGCACGTTCGAGAAGCGTCAGGACTCTTGGGTGCTCACTAGGCACTGTTTCTCGGATCACGTGCGAAGCCAGATCATGAGAGCCGCGAGGGTGACGGTGCCGAGGTAGATGTAGGCGCGTTTTTCATAGCGCGTGGCGACGGCGCGGAAGCCCTTCAGCCGGTTGATGGCGCGTTCGACGGTGTTGCGCTTCTTGTAGCGCTCACTGTCGAACCCGGTGGGGCGGCCGCCGCGTGAACCACGGTTGTGTCGGTTCCGTTGCTGGTCGATGCGTTCGGGGATGGTGTTCCGGATTCCGCGTCGTCGCAGGTAACGGCGGTTGCTCCGGGACGTGTACGCCTTGTCCGCCAGAACATGGTCGGGCCGGGTGCGGGGCCGTCCGACTCCGGCCCGGGGGACGGAGACCTGCTCCAGCACCCGCTCGAGCTGGGGTCCGTCACCGTAGTGTCCGGGAGTCAGGACGAAAGCGAGGGGCCTGCAGCGTCCCTCGGCGGCGAGGTGGATCTTGGTGGTGAATCCGCCGCGGGAACGCCCCAGACACTCGCCGATCTGACCACCGCCTCCAGGCGGACTGCCAGATTCCGCAAGACCGGATCGACCTGGTTCGTCCCCCGCCCGGCCCCCTTTTGAGGAACGGCGGCCGGGGCCGCTTTCCTCGCGCCGGCGGCGTGCTGGTGGGCCCGCACGGCTGTCGAGTCCACCGACACGTCCCAGTCGATCGCGCCCACCGCGTCCTCGGCTGCCTGGATGCGAGACAGCAGCATCTGCCACGTTCCATCGGCTGACCAGCGGCGATGCCGCTTATAGACCGTTTCCCACGGCCCGAACCGCTCCGGCAGATCCCGCCACTGCACGCCGGTCCGCACCCGGTAGAGAACCCCGTTGATGACCCGGCGGTGGTCGCTCCACCGACCTCCACGCGCACCACCAGGAGGTAGGTACGACTCCAGCTGATCCCACTCCGCATTCGTCAGATCACCACGGCCCATACAGCCAGCCTGCCCCCAACACCCCACCCGCGTCAGGAGATCCGAGAAACAGTGCCTAGTACTGCAACGGTGTTTGCTGTGACGGGTAGGCAGGTCGATCGTTGGTGTTGTCATGGGTGGGGATCTTGCTGAGGTCAGGTCGTGGGCCGGTGAGTTGGGTGCGGTGCAAGGGCGGTTTCTTCACCGATTCGGCAGATCGGAGCCTCGTGAGTCAGCTCTTGCCTATATGCGGGGACTCGTAGCCCCGTTGCAGCGGAAGAACGGCTGGACGCTGGCCGAAGAAGCCGGCCACGCAGGTCCGGACCGCATCCACCGGCTGTTGAACCGGATCGAGTGGGACGCCGACGAGGTTCTGGACGATGTGCGTGACTACGTGGTCGAGCATCTCGGCGATCCTGGTGCGGTGCTGATCGTGGACGACACCGGCTTCCTGAAGAAGGGCACCGGTTCGGCCGGGGTGCAACGGCAGTACTCCGGCACCGCGGGCCGCACGGAGAACTGCCAGGTCGGTGTCTTCCTCGCCTATGCGGCCCCGCTCGGACGAACGCTGATCGACCGCCGTCTGTATCTGCCTGCCTCCTGGACGGACGACCGAGAGCGGTGCCGCCGGGCCGGCATTGACGACGAGGTCGGCTTCGCGACGAAGGTGGCGATGGCCAAGGAGATGGTCCGCCGCGCGATCGCCGGCAAGATCCCGTTCCGCTGGGTGACCGCAGATGCCGGCTACGGCTACAGCAAGGGCTGGCGCTCTGAGCTGGAACAGGCGGACGTCTTCCACGTCATGGCCACCACCCGCCACGACACGGTCGTCACCCGCTGGGCCATCGACCACCCCGTGAGCGATCTATTTCCCGCCCTGCCCCGGCAGAAATGGAAACGCCGCTCGTGCGGCCAGGGCTCCCACGGGCCCCGCGTCTATGACTGGGCACGCGTCGAAGTCCGCCCCTGGCACCGGCCCGACCGCCGGCATTGGGTGATCGCCCGTCGCAGCGTTGCCCGTCCCCAAGAGCTCTCCTACTACATCGCCTACGGCCCGGCCGACGCCACCCTGGACGAGCTGATCCACATCGCCGGGAGCCGCTGGGCGATCGAGGAATGCTTCCAGACCGCGAAGCAGGAGTGCGGCCTGGACGACTACCAGGTCCGCCGCTACCCCGGCTGGCACCGCCACATCACCCTGGCCATGGCCGCCCACGCCTGCCTCACCGTCCTGCGGGCCCGCCAGCTCGACACCGGGAAAGCAGAAACGGATCCTCCCAGCTCATCCACCTCAGCCTCGCCGAGATCAGACGCCTGATCCACCGCCTCACCAACCGACGGCACGCACCCGTCGACCACATCCTGCACTGGTCGACCTGGCGCCGAAAACGACAACACCAAGCCCGAACCAGCCACTACAAACAACGAGGCCACGCCCCACCGACTGACCACCCGTCACGACAAACACCGTTGCAGTACTAGAACCCGCAGCGCGATTCGCTCGATTCAATCGCCTACACACTTGAATCGAGCACATGAGTCCGGCACCATGCTTGAAAAAGGTGCAGTGCCTGCCATTCACGCAGGAGAGAGGTTCTTCATGGACGACACCGACCGGGCCATCCTGCGGGAACTGCAGGTCGACGGCCGGATCCCTTACGCAGATCTGGGGCCGAAGGTGGGGCTGTCGCCCTCGGCCGCAAGGCTCCGGCTGCAACGGTTGATCGACACCAAGGCGGTTCAGGTCGTCGGAGTGACCGACCCAATGACCATGGGCCAGCAGACCATGGCCCTCCTGGGCTTGCGCATCGACGGCGATCCACGGTCAGTGGCCGACGAACTGTCCCGGCACGACGAAGTCGTGTACACGGTCCTGACCGCCGGCGGTTTCGACCTGTTCGCAGAGGTGGTGTGCAGCAAGCCTCGGGACCTTCTGGACTTCATCAACGACGTCGTGCGACCCGTCGAGGGTGTCACATCCGTGGAGAACTTCCCCTACTTCGGCATTCACACTCACCGCTTCCTGTGGCATGTCGACTGAGGCGTCCGAGCGTCCCAGCCCTCTTTGTCCGCACCAGCCGAGGAACCCTGCATGCTGCCCGACAAGCACCGCACGATCGACTTCTTCGCCGAGGACGCCCTACCCGCACCCCGCGTAACGCCGGCCGAGGCTGAGCTCATCGCCGCCGAACACCTCGACATGACTGCTCGCGGGCAGGCACTGGGCAGCCAGCAGGACGCCAACTTCCTGCTGCACGACGACGACAGGACGCCCGCCGCGATCCTGAAGATCGCCAACTCCGCCTTCGGCACCACGGAGATCGAAGCCCAGGACGCGGCAGCCGACCTGATCGCTTCGGCCCGCCCGGAGCTGCGCATCGCCACCGTCCTGCGCCGCCCCGACGGCTCCCCGCGTCGCACGACGGTGGACACCGAGAACGGTCCGGCCGTCGCGAGACTGCTGCGCTACCTGCCCGGCGGGACTCTCTCGGGACCACGGCACCTGTCCCCGACCACGGTGGCGGCCATGGGCACGATCGCCGGCAAGGTCAGCACCACCCTGCGCGACTTCCGGCACCCGGGCATTGAGCGCGTGCTCCAGTGGGACCTGCAGTATGCCGACCGTGTCGTCGCCAGGCTCGCCGGGCACATCGACGAGCCCGACCGGCGCAATGCCGTCGAGGCCGCGACCGCCGAGGCATGGGCCCGTGTCCAGGAGCTCGCCGCCGCGCTGCCGTTGCAGGCGGTGCACCTGGATCTCACCGACGACAATCTGATCCGCTGCCCCGACACCTGTCCGCCGATGCCGGACGGGGTCATTGACTTCGGTGACGTGACCAAGAGCTGGGCAGTCTCCGAGCTTGCCGTGTCACTGTCCTCAATGCTCCACCACGACGGTGTCGAGCCTCACCATCTGCTGCCGGCCGTCCGCGCCTTCCACGCCGTTCGGCCGCTCTCCCCCGAGGAGGCGGAGGCGTTGTGGCCGCTCGTGATCCTGCGCGCCGCCGTCCTGGTGGCCAGCGGGCGGCAGCAAGCCGCCGTCGACGAGGACAACACCTACGCCGAGACCGCCCTCGACCGGGAATGGCGCATATTCGAACAGGCCACCTGGCTGCCCATGCCGGTGATGAGCCGCCTCGTCAGGGACGCGACCGGCATGGCCGACACGCCTGCCCGAACCACGCAGGCCGCTGCACCGGTGCGCCCGCTCCTGCGAGACCTCGCCGCCGCCGACATCACCCTCCTCAACCTGTCCACCGATGCCGATTCCATGGACCGGGGAGCCTGGCTCGAAGCCGGTACCGAGGACCGGCTGGCGGCCTCCGCACTCACGGACGGAGCTGTCGCGGTCGCCACCCGGTACGCCCATGCGCGGCTCACTCGGACACCGGTACTGTCAGCGGTGTCCGCCGCCACGGTGCCCACCGGCATCGACGTATGGCTCGGCCGGGACACCATGGCGCAGGCCCCCGACGCGGGGAAGGTCCTCGCCGCGGAGCCGGGCCGCGTGGAGCTCGCCTACGGCGCGCAGGTGCTGACGCTGTCGTTTCCCCGCACGATCCACCCGGCGGTCACCACCGGTGCGACGGTGCAGGCGGGTGAGGACGTCGCCCGCGTCCCCTCCGGAACCGCCCTCCACATCGCGCTGAGCGCCGCCGACAGCCCTGCCGTCCCTCGCCTGGTCCGGCCCGAACACGCCACCGGCTGGCTCGCGCTCACCGCCGACCCCGCCCCGCTTCTCGGTCTCCCGGTCGACTCCGACGGTACGGGCGAGAGGGACCTGCTCGACCGGCGTGACGCCGTGTTCGCGACCGTGCAGGAGCACTACTACGCCAGCCCTCCCCGTATCGAGCGTGGTTGGCGCCACCATCTCCTGTCCACCGACGGCCGCTCGTACCTCGACATCGTCAACAACGTCACCCCGCTGGGCCACGCCCACCCCCGCGTCGAGCAGGCGGCCTTCCGGCAACTGCGACGGCTCAACACCAACTCGCGCTTCCACTACGCCTCGGTGGTGGAGTTCACCGAACGCCTCGCCACCCTCCTCCCTGATCCCCTGGACACGGTGTTCCTCGTCAACTCCGGCTCCGAGGCGGTGGACCTGGGCCTCCGGCTGGCCATCGGGGCCTCCGGACAGCACGATGTCGTCGCACTGCGCGAGGCCTACCACGGCTGGACATACGCCTCCGACTCGGTCTCCACCTCGCTCCAGGACAACCCCAACGCCCTCGCCACCCGTCCGAGCTGGGTCCACACCGTCGACTCGCCCAACTCCTACCGCGGCCGGCACCGCGGGACGGACGCCACCCGCTACGCGCCCCAGGCCGTCGCGCTGATCGACGAACTGGCCGACTCCGGCCGCCCGGCGGGGGCGTTCATCAGCGAGACCTTCTACGGCAACGCCGGTGGCGTCGCCCTGCCCGACGGTTATCTCGCCGAGGTATACGCGGCGGTGCGCCGTCACGGCGGTCTGGCCGTCGCCGACGAGGTCCAGGTCGGCTACGGCCGCCTGGGACACTGGTTCTGGGGCTTCGAGCAGCAACAGGTCGTCCCCGACATCGTGTGCGTCGCCAAGGCCATGGGCAACGGGCACCCGCTCGGCGCCGTCATCACGTCCAGAGCGGTCGCCGACCGGTACCGCGACCAGGGCTACTTCTTCGCCTCCACCGGCGGCAGCCCGGTCTCCAGCATCGTGGGCCTCACCGTCCTGGACACCTTGCGCGACGAGGACCTCCAGGGCAACGCGGTACGCGTCGGCAGCCATCTGAAGCACCGGCTCGAAGCCCTGGCCGACCGCTACGGCATCATCGGCGCCGTCCACGGCTCGGGCCTCTACCTCGGCCTCGAACTCGTCCGGGACCACTCCACCCTGGAACCCGCCACCGAAGAGACCGCCGAACTCTGCGACCGCATGCTCGACCTCGGCGTGGTCGTCCAGCCCACGGGGGACCACCTCAACATCCTGAAGATCAAGCCTCCGCTGTGCATCGACACCGCTGCGGCCGACTTCTTCGCCGACATGCTCGACCTGGCCCTCACCCAACTCGGCCACGGCCGCACCTGGTGATACCGGGCTGCCTGTCGGCGCTTCGCGATACGGCGCCGAGGCGATGCCCGGTCTGCCAGCAGGCGACCTCACCGAGCCACCGACCCCGTACGCCGCATTGCTTTCCCATCGAGCCCGTTCGCTCGATCGGCATCGGCTTCACTCAGCCTCCTTGGCCCCCGCCCAAGCACCCCTTGCACCAACACCATTGACCGCACTGGTCAGGGCGTGGCCAGCCGCCCGGAAGGAACCGTCTCGTGCATCCGGACAACGACACAGCGGCGCTGAGATGCGTCAGGAGCCCCATCTCCACGGTGACGTCACCCTCCATCAGAGAGGTGCTGAGCCTCCGACAGCTGACATGCAGGTCCCACTTCAAACTCCCTGCAGAAGAGAGAAGATGATGCACACTGTCGTCGTCGGCGCGGGTATCGCCGGCATCACCGCAGCTCGACTGCTTCACGCCGCAGGACAGCATGTAGTCGTGCTCGAGGCACGAGACCGTATCGGTGGGCGGATCTGGACGGACCGCACGGCAGGGTTCTCAGTCGACCGTGGCGCCTCATGGATCCATGGCCTCACTGGCAACCCGCTCACCGGACTTGTCACCGCGCTCGGGATGGAGACACGCGAGTTCACGGTCGGGAGCTTCCAGGCCGGCGGGCGGCCGATCGCCGACTACGACGAATCGCAGCGCCTGCTGGACGACGACGCGACACGGCAGTGGACCGTCGACGTCAACACGGCAGATGACCTTTTCCAGCTGACCATCGCGGCGTCCGGTCACGACGAGAGTTACGCCGACGCGGCCGAGCGCGCCCTTGCCGCGACCGGGTGGGAACCCGAACGCGCTGAACGGGTCCGCGCGTTCTATCGGCATCGCACGGAAGAACAATGCGGCGCAGAGGTCGAACAGGTCGCCGCTCACGCCCTCGACGAGGACGCCATCGAAGGTGACGAAGTGATCTTTCCGGGTGGCTACGATGTGCTTCCCCGGACTCTCGCAGAAGGCCTCGACGTTCGTTTGGGAACGACCGTGACCGCCATCACCAGGTCGGCCACGGGGGTGCGAGTCGACACGGAGGACGAGTCCTTCGACGCGGCCCATGTGATCGTCACGGTGCCGTTGGGCGTGCTCAAAGCAGGGGCGATCGAGTTCACGCCCGCTCTGCCCGACGCCGTTGCGGGGCCGATCGCTCGACTCGGAATGGGCGTGTTCAACAAGGTCTTCCTTCAGTTTCCGAGCCGTTTCTGGCAGGACGACGTCTACGCGATCCGGCAGCACGGCCGGGCCGGCGTCCCCTGGCACTCCTGGTACGACGTCTCCGTGGTGAGCGGCAAGCCGATGCTGCTGACCTTCGCCGGCGGCGCTTGGGGGCAGGAGATCGAACAGAAGACCGACGAAGAGGTGGTCTCGTCGGTGCTCGGCTCCCTCCGCAACATCTACGGTGAGTCCGTCCCCGGGCCAGTGGCGCACTGGATCACACGCTGGGGCACCGACCCTCTCGCCTTCGGCTCGTACTCCTACGTCGCCGTCGGCTCCTCGCACGACGATCACGATGCGATGGCAGAACCCGTCGACGGCGTTCTCCACTTTGCGGGAGAAGCAACCTGCGGGCGCGAACCAGCTACTGTCCACGGCGCGCTCCGGTCAGGGCATCGCGCGGCCGAGCGGATCCTCGGTTCACCCATCTCCCTGGCGGAGCTCACACGGGGCCTGGACCCTTCGAATTGACATAGCCGGGTCCAGCGATGCAGCGGAGCTTCGTCATCCGACACTCAACACGCTGCAGACGAGACGACCATGCGCGATGATGCCCCGGACCTCGCGACTCCGGCCGAGACCGCCCTCTCCTGCCGGGGCATCATCGCGATCACCGTCACGGACGGCTCTGAGGCCAATTACGGTAGTCGTGGAATCCACCGACATGGTCCACTCCACCCGGCCCACCGCGTCGTCCGTCGGGCACGAACAGGCTCAACCGGTAAGCGGTCGGCTGCATCAGTCGCCTGCGGAGTGTGTCGATCCAGGTGTGGCGGGTCGGCGCGCCGGGCGCCTCCTTCCACTTCCACGTGCCGTTCACGGCCCACCTGGTCAGGCGTTTGTGTACGGTCTGAAGGGGCCCGAACTCTTCGGGCAGGTCGCGCCGGGGCGAGCAGGTACGGAACTTCCCCGCGAAGGCTTCCAGGGTCCGGCCGTGGTCGGCCCACCGCCGTCCACGGATCGGATCGGTCGGCATCGGCGGCTCGATCCGGTCGCACATCGCATCAGTGATCACTGACTGGACAGACACGCCCGTCAAGGAGACGCGCTCCAGCCGTCCAACGCGCAGCTCGACGACCGCAGTGTCCACGTACCGGCCCATGCGGCGTGCGGAGTCCCGGGCGAGCGGGGCCCACTACCCAGGAAACGGGGAGACCGCCTGTCCGTCGGTCAGCGCGTTGAGCCGTGCGGCCGCGTTGTCGTCGAGGAAGAAGAGCGTCATGGCTTGGCCATTGTGCCGGACGTGGAAGCGCCGGTCCCCGTGTTCCAGTTCGTCGATGAGATAGCCGACCACCATCAGGTCGGCCCAGTCGTCCCTGACTTCGATGGGCCAGTTGACCCGCCGGCCGTCGGCCGAGTACTCGATCCACGCCTCTTCCGCGCCGAGGTCGACGTGGTCCCGCAGGCCGGACAGGGCATCTGGCAGGCCAGTGATCCGGCACAGCTGCCGGGCGATCGCCACGTACGAACCCGGGCCTCGGACGCACTCGGTGTCGAAGTGCCACGCCCGGTCGCAGAACCACCGTTCCCACGGCTCGTCCTCGACCGCGCAGCCCAGTGCGAACAGCACCAGGTCGAAGGGCTTGCATTCGTACGCCTCCCGCGGCCACGAGTACAGCAACTCGTCCACGGTCCGGCCGGCCGCGAGCGGCAGCCCCAGCTCCGCCAGCCTGTCCAGCTGATCTTCAAGACGCATGACCGGGATCGTAACCGCCGCTTCGGACAACGCGCTTGAGTGTGATCAATCGGCCCTACGTTCCTGGGACGGGATGGTCGAGTCATTCGTAGGGTTGGATACCGTGCTGGTCTACCCGATCCAGGCAGTTTCGATTGGATCACTGCCGCTGACCGAGGCGGTCGTTGAAGATGTCCGTGTGACTGACCGCATCAGCGCTCTGCCTCGCCCTCGTTCTCACCGCCGGACAGGCGGTGACGCACCCGCAATTGCCCAGCAGGACTACACGTCGCGGGCATCATCCTCTGGTCCGCCCGATGATCCGATACGAAACGGCCCAGGGCCTTGCGAGGGCACCCCCGCAGCGCCCGCTCCTCCCGCACCTTCTGGGACCCGGTGGGCCGGCCCCGCCGGGTTTCAGGCCGTCTGCGGCAGCAGCCGCAGATCGGTGGACACGGTGGTGCCCGCGGCGGTCGTGCGGACGGCGGGATCGCCGCTGTACGCGGCGACGATGTCCAGCCCGCGACCGCATTCCGCGTCGGCGGGGGCCGGACCGGGACGGTCGTGTCCCTCCGGCCGCCAGTGCCCCCGGTCCCGGACCTCGATCCTCAGCACGCCGTCACGGATGTGCAGGCAGAGGGTGACGTCGTCGCTGGTGGCATGGATGACGGCATTGGTGACGAGTTCGGCGACCACGATGGCCACGGCTTCGCGAACATCGCCGGAGAGTTCCCACCGGTCGACGGCCGCCCCGGCGAAACGGCGCAGGAACGGCACGGACGACGGGATCGCCTCCCGTGTGCAGACGGCCCGGAACGGCGCTCCTTCCGCGGACGGGCCGCGGCAAGGTGACGTGATGGTCATGGGGTACTCCGTCGGTGCTCGTGTGCCCGGCGGTGCGGGCGGGCGGCCGGTCGCCTGCGCTTGCGCGGGCGGACCGGCGTATCCCACGATGCCCTGCCCGCACCGATAGAGTCCAAGACTCACTTCCCATAGATCGCATTGTCGGCATCTATGGCTCTGCGGCTCGCGGGGCGGCCGGGCCCGGGCAGGGTGGGCCGTGCGGGCGTACGGGCGAGCACGGCCGTCACGACGGCTGCGAGCAGCAGAGCGATCAGGGGGAACCAGACGGCGGCGGTGAAGCCGTGCAGTGTGGCCGCCCGCGCGCTGCCGTGGAACGCGGTGGCGGCGCTCGCCGCGACGGTGTTGAAGACGGCGGAGCCGATGGAACCACCCACCTGCTGGGCCGAGTTGACGGAGGCCGAGGCGATTCCGGCGTCCTGCGCGGGTACGTTGGAGGTCGCCCCGGTCATGATGGCGAGGAAGCTGGCACCGTTCCCGACACTGAAGGTGACCAGCGCGGGGAGGACGTTCGCGGCATAGCTGGAGTCCGGTGTCAGGAGGGCGAGCTGGAGCAGACCGCAGGCCGAGATGGACAGACCCGCCGTCATCATCACGCGGGGACCGAACCGGGGCAGCAGCCGCGTGCCGATCTGGGTGGCCGTGGCGGTGGTGACGAGGCTGACCGGCAGGAAGCCGAGACCGCCGGCCAGTGCGGACCAGTCCAGGACGGTCTGCAGGTAGTAGGTGAGGAACAGGGAGACGGAGAGTTGTCCCATCATGAGCGCTCCCCCGGCCACCAGCGACGCCACACGGCGACCGTCGCGCATCAGCCGCGGCGGCAGCAGGGGCGCCGCGGCGCGGGTCTGCCAGTACGCGAAGGCGACGAGCAGTGCGGCGCCGCCGACGAGGGTGCCCAGCACCGAGGGGGCCGACCAGCCGTGCGCCTCGGCCTGGCTGCAGCCGTACACCATGGCCGTCAGCCCGCCGCAGCCCAGCACGGCACCGGCGACGTCGATGCGTCCGTGCAGGCGCTGCGAGTGGTCCGGGGGCATCCAGGCGCTGCCGAGGAGCGCGGTGAGGGCGATCGGCACATTGGCCAGAAGGCACCAGCGCCATCCGAACCACTCGGTGAGCGCCCCGCCCAGCACGACACCCAGGGATGCTCCGGCCCCGCCGAGGGCGCCGAAGACGGCGATCGCACGGCGTCGCTCGCCGGGGTCGGTGAAGGTGGTCGCGACGAGCGCGAGGGCGGAGGCGGCGAGCAGTGCGGCGAAGGCGCCCTGCACGGCACGGGCGGCGAAGAGGGCCTGCGCGGTGGGTGCCGCGCCCGCCGCGGCGGAGGCGACCGCGAACCCGAGCAGGCCGGCGGTGAACACCCGCTTGCGTCCGAGGTGGTCGGCGAGCCTCCCGGCGAGCAGCAGCAGCCCGCCGAACGCGACGGTGTAGGCGGTGACCACCCAGGGGCGGTCGCCGTCGCTCATGTCCAGTTCGCTCTGCAGCGACGGCAGGGCCACGTTCACGATCGTGCTGTCCAGCAGAATCATCAGCTGGGCCAGCCCCAGAACGCCCAGGGCCCACCAGCGCTCGGGATGCGGGTGCGGCGACGGCAGGGAGCTGTGGGGAGAAGCGGAACCAGGCATGGCTTTTTTGTATACCAAATGATAGCCATCGGGCAAAGAAATCCCCTGGCACAGGCTCGACAAGGACGGCGGAGGTCGCACACGGATGGACAATGGGATACGAAATCTTCCGCCGGAGGCTCCGCCGGTACGGGTGGCCGGCCGGGGGCGCGGTTGGTACCGCGGTGACTGTCATGTGCATTCGGTGCACTCGGACGGCGAGCTGACACCGCAGGAGCTCACGGCCGCCGCCCGGTTGGCGGGGCTCGATTTCCTGGCGACCACCGAACACAACACCGCCGAGGCGCACGGCGTCTGGTGCCGGCCCGCCGGTGACGATCTGCTGGTGATCCTCGGCGAAGAGGTCACCACCCGGACGGGACACTGGCTCGCGCTGGGTATCCGCCCCGGCCAGGTCGTCGACTGGCGGTACGGGGTGCGGGACGGGCGGATCGGAGGGCATCTGGACGAGGTGCACCGGGCCGGTGGGCTGTGCGTGGCCGCCCATCCGCACGCACCGTACGCCTCGGGCACCTTCATGTATCCGTACCAGGGGTTCGATGTGGTCGAGGTGTGGAACGGGGCGTGGAGCTCGGACGTGCCGTGGAACGCCGACAACGAGGCGGCCCTGGCCGAGTGGGGGCGCGGCCTGGCCGCGGACATCCACCGGGGGCGTTGGCGGCCGGCCATGGGCAACAGCGATACGCATCTGACGGGCCAGATGGGGGTCCCGCACACCGTCGTGCTGGCCGAGGAGCTGAGCGCCGAAGCGGTCCTCGCCGGGATCCGGGCCGGCCGGAGCTGGATCGCCGGATCGGCCGCCGTCGAGCTGTCGTGCACCGCCTCGGCCGGTGGCCGCAGCGCCGGAATCGGTGAGCGGCTGATGGCGGGCGACGCACCGGCCGTGGTGCGGGTGGACGTACGGGGTGTGCCCTCGGGCACGGTCGTCTTCCACACCGAGCAGGGCGTGGCGCATCGCGCGTCGTTGCCCGGATCGGGAGCGGGCACCGTGGAGTGGCGCACCCGTACGGCGGACTCCGCGTTCGTCCGTATCGAGGTGCGCCATCCCGACGGGCAGATGGCGGCGCTCTGCAACCCGGTCGTCCTGGCCTGAACGAACCGGGACGCCGACTATGCCGGTGGCGCCAGGTGCTGCCACAGGAAGGTGTGCGTCAGCGCCTCGTTGTGGGCGGACTGTTCGTTGTCGCTGGCGCCCGCGTGCCCGCCTCCGGTGTTCTCGTGGAACAGGACCGGGTGGCCGAGTTCGCGCAGCCGTGCCGCCGTCTTGCGGGCATGGCCGGGGTGGACCCGGTCGTCACGGGTGGAGGTGGTCAGGAGTACCGGCGGGTAGACCCGGTCCGCGGTGAGCCGGTGGTACGGGGAGAGCTCGCGAAGGTGCGGGAGGTCGGCCTCGTTGTCCGGGTTGCCGTACTCGGCGGTCCAGGACGCGCCGGCCAGGAGCTTGTGGAAGCGGAGCATGTCCAGCAGCGGTACCTGGGCGACGATCGCGCCGAACAGATGCGGGTAGCGGGTGAGCATCGCGCCCATGAGCAGGCCGCCGTTGCTTCCTCCCGCGGCGCCCAGCATGGCCGGGGTGGTGATACCGCGTGCGACGAGGTCCGTCGCGACGGCCGCGAAGTCCTCGAAGGCCCGCGGCCGGTCCGCGCCCAGCGCGGCCTGGTGCCAGTCCGGCCCGTACTCGCCGCCGCCCCGGATGTTGGCGATCACGTAGGTGCCACCGCGCTCCAGCCACGCCCGGCCCGTCACCGCGTCGTAGGAGGGGATGAGCGGTACCTCGAAGCCGCCGTAGCCGTAGAGCAGCGTGGGGCCGGGGGTGGCGGGAGAGTGTCCGGGGCCGATCACGAAGTAGGGCACCCGGGTGCCGTCCTGGGAGGGCGCGAAGAACTGCTCCACCGTCAGGCCGGCCGTGTCGAAGCGGGCCGGAGCCTGCTTGAGGATCTCGGATTCGGCGCCGATCCGCCCGTGGTGGAGGGCGGACGGCTGGAGGAACCCGGACACGTCCAGGAAGTACTCGTCGGAGACGTCGGGGTCCGTGTCCACGACCGTGACGCGGGAGAGTGCCGGGACGTCCGCGAGCGGCTTGCGCTCCCATCCGCCCCCGGGGGTGGGGGTGAGGACCTCGATGTGGGTGCTGACGTCGCACATCGTCTCCAGGATCAGATGGCGGCGGGTCCAGGAGTGCCCGGCCAGAGCCGTCCGCTCGTCCGGGGTGAACAGCACCTGTGCGGTGCGGTCACCGGCCAGGAAGGCGTCGAAGTCGAACGCCAGCAGGGAGCCCGCCGGCTGTCCGAGCCAGTCGGACTTCAGGGTGACGATCAGATGGCGGCGGTGGGCGTAGGCGTTGGCGTCGTCGGGGACGTCGATCCTGACGAGCGAGGCGTCGGAGGTCACGAGGTAGGTCTCGCTGCGGAAGAAGTCCAGCCACCGGGAGACGAAGTCCCGCTCGAAGCCGGGTGTGCTGTCGTGCCGTCCCCATGCCGCCACGTCTCCCGTCCCGGCCTCGAAGACCAGCGCGGCATCTTCCAGGGGTGTGCCGCGGCGCCATCTGCGTACCGTGCGCGGATAGCCGGCCTCGGTCAGCGATTCGGGACCGAGGTCCGCGCCGATGAAGACGGTGTCGGCGTCGATCCATCCGATCCGCGTCTTCGCCTCCCCCACGCGGAACCCGCCCTCGACGAAGGTACGGGTGGCGAGGTCGAACTCACGGACCACGACGGCGTCACCGCCGTCGCGCGACAGGCACACCAGTGCCCGGTCGTGGTCGGGGCGGCGCACCTGCGCGCCCGCCCACACCCACTTCTCGCCCTCCGCCGCGGCGAGCGCGTCGACGTCGAGAAGGACCTCCCAGTCGGGCGATTCCTTGCGGTACTGCTCCGGCGTCGTGCGCCGCCACACACCACGCACCTGCCCGGCGTCCTGCCAGAAGTTGTAGAGGAACGCGCCGCGCCGGACGGTGTAGGGAATCCGGTCCGAGGCGTCCAGCACCTCTCTCAGGCGCTCCTTCAGGTCGGCGAACCCGGCGTCGGCGGTCAGCGCCGCCGCCGTCTCGGCGTTCCGCTCGGCCACCCATGCGAGCGCGGCCTCGCCGTCGATGTCTTCCAGCCACAGGTACGAATCGTCATCAGTCACGAGTCGAATTGTGCAGGCACGGCCCGCGTACCGAGAAACACATCCACTCGTCCCGCGCCCGGTCGGCGCCGCTGCGCACCGCCGACCGGGCAGGGGTTTCAGCGGCGGGTCCGCTGCGGCCTCCAGCCCGGGTGGGGCACCGCGGCCAGCAGGGCCTTGGTGCAGTCCGTCTCCGGCGCGCGCAGCAGCTGTGGTGTCGGGCCGCGTTCCACCACCCGGCCGCCACGCATCACGATCGCGGTGTCACTGATCTGATGGACGACGGCCAGGTCGTGGGAGATGAAGACATAACTGATTCCGCTCCGCTCACGGATGTCGGCGAGGAGGTTGAGGATCTGGGCCTGGATGGACACGTCGAGCGCCGCCACCGCCTCGTCCAGGACGAGCACCTGCGGTTCGACGGCGATCGCACGCGCGATGGCGACGCGCTGGCGCTGTCCGCCCGAGAGCTGGCGGGGCAGCATTCCGGCATGCCGTTCGGCCAGCCCCACCGATTCCAGGAGTTCCAGCGTCCGGGCTCGCCGTTGCGTCTCCGTCATCGGGAAGTGCAGGGCGAGGCTGGTCCCGATGACCGTGCCGATGCGTTGCAGGGGGTCGAGCGAGGAGTACGGGTCCTGGAAGACGATCTGGATCTCCCTGGCCCGGCGGCGGCGCTCGGCGGAGGTGGCGCGGCGGTCGCGGACCCTGCCGCAGACGGTGACCGTTCCGCCGGCGGGGTGCTCCAGTCCGAGCAGCATGCGGGCGACCGTGGTCTTGCCGGAGCCCGACTCCCCCACGACCGCCAGTGATTCGCCCCGGGCGACGGTGAAGCTCACGTCGTCGACGGCGACCAGGTCCTTGGCAAACACCTTCCGCAGCCCCTCGGCCCTGATCAGGATGTCGCTCACAGCTCCTCCGTTCGTACGCAGGCGACCCGGGACCCGCTGATCTCGCGCAGCTCGGGCCGTGCGGTCCGGCACTGCGGTGCGGCGTGGGCGCAGCGCGGTTGGAAGGCGCAGCCGGGTGGCGCGGACTTCATGCGGACCGCTCGCTCGAAGGGCCTGTCCCGGCGGAGCATCGTGTTCAAGCACGGCACGCGGGCCGGGATCACCCCGGTGGTCACCATGCTGGGCCTCGACATCGGCGGACTTCTGGGCGGCGCCGTGCTCACCGAGCAGATCTTCTCGGTGCCGGGTGTCGGATTCACCGCGGTGCACGCGGCACAGGCCGGCGACCTGCCGGTCACCATGGCCATCACCATGATGGCCGCGTTCTTCATCGTCGTCGCGAACGTCCTGGTCGACATCGCCTACGCGGTGATAGACCCGCGAGTGAGGATGGCCTGATGACCACGCCCGAGCCGGCTCCCCTGCTGGCCGTCCGCGATCTGCGGGTGAGCTTCCCGACCGACGACGGCGTGGTGCACGCGGTCAACGGGATGGACCTGACCCTGGCGCGCGGGGAGACCGTCGGTGTCGTCGGCGAATCCGGGTCCGGGAAGACCGTCACGAGTCAGGCCCTGATGGGCCTGCTCAAGGGCACCTCGGCCACCGTCACCGGGCAGATCCTGCTGGACGGGCAGGATCTCAATGTGCTCGGCGAGGCAGGTATGCGGGCCTATCGTGGCAAGCGGATCGCGATGATCTTCCAGGACCCGCTTTCGGCGATGCACCCCTTCTACCCGGTCGGAGCGCAGATCGCCGAGGCCTACCGGGTGCACAACGACGTGTCCAGGAAGGCCGCGGCGGCCGTCGCCGTCGACATGCTCGGCCGGGTCGGGATCCCCGATCCGGCACGCCGGTACTCCGCGTACCCGCACGAGTTCTCCGGCGGCATGCGGCAACGCGCGATGATCGCCATGGCGCTGGTCTGCGAACCCGAGCTCCTGATCGCCGACGAGCCCACCACCGCGCTGGACGTCACCGTCCAGGCCCAGATCCTCGATCTGCTGGGCGAGTTGCAGGCCGAGACCGGGGCCTCGGTGATCCTGGTGACCCACGATCTCGGTGTGGTCGCCGAGGTGTGTCACCAGGTCGTGGTGATGTACGGCGGCCAGTGCGTGGAACGGGCGACCGTCACCGACCTGTTCCGCAAACCACAACACCCCTACACCCAGGGGCTGCTGACCTCCATGCCTTCACTGGCACGGCGCTCCGAGCGGCTCAGCCCGATCCCGGGCTTCCCGCCGTCGCTGCTGGCGCTGCCCGAGGGCTGTCTGTTCGCGGACCGCTGCCCGAAGACGCACCTGGTGCCGGACGGAGCCTGCGGAACCCGGCGGCCGGCCCTGACCGGTCACGACGGGCACCTTTCGCGGTGCCACCTGAAGAGCCCGCAACCGGCCGGAGAGGCGACCCGATGACACCGCTGCTGCAGGTCACCGATCTGACCAAGCACTTCCCGATCCGATCCGGCGCGTTCCGCCCCGGCGCCTTCCGGTCCGGCGGCGGCGTGATCAAAGCCGTCGACGGTGTCAGCTTCTCGGTCGGGGCCGGCCAGACCCTCGGGCTGGTCGGCGAGTCCGGCTGCGGCAAGTCGACCACCGCCCGGCTGCTCATGCGGCTGCTGGAGCCCACCTCCGGGAGCATTCGGCTGGAGGGCCGGGAGATCGCCGAACTGCGCCGCTCCGAACTGCAGGAGTACCGGCGCCGGGTGCAGATGGTGTTCCAGAACCCCTCCTCCTCGCTCAACCCGCGCCAGTCCGTGGGCGGTGCGATCGCCGCACCGCTGGTGGCCCAGCGGATCACACCGGCCGGCGGCGTCAAGGCCAAGGTGCGGGACCTGATGGACCGGGTCGGACTGCGCCCCGACCACTACAACCGCTTCCCGCACGAGTTCTCCGGCGGCCAGAAACAGCGCGTGGGCATCGCCCGTGCCCTCGCCCTGGACCCACAGCTGATCATCTGCGACGAGCCGGTGTCCGCGCTGGACGTCTCGGTGCAGGCACAGGTGATCAATCTGCTGGAGGACATCCAGCGGGACACCGGGGTGGCGTACCTCTTCATCGCCCATGACCTGTCCGTGGTCGACCACTTCGCCGACCGCATCGCGGTGATGTACCTGGGCCGGATCATGGAGTACGGAGACACCGCCGAGGTCTTCGACGCCCCTCGGCATCCCTATACCCGGGCGCTGCTGTCGGCCGTCCCGCAACCGGACCCGACGGCGGACCGTAGCGGACGGATCCGGCTGTCCGGCGATCTGCCCAGCCCGGCCGACCCACCGCGCGGCTGCGTGTTCCGGTCCCGGTGCCCGGCGCATCCGCTTCTCGGCCCGGAACAGCGGCAGTTGTGCACGGACAGTGTGCCCGGCGGCGACATCGCCTGCCACCACACCGATGCCGTCGCCGAGGCCGTGGCCCGTTAGGCCGGACCGGGCCGGTGGATCCACCACGACTGCTGCCGGCGACCGGGCCCTTTCGCGGCATGCCCGGGAAAGGGCCACGGCTCACAGACCGATGTCGCGGCCGTTGATGTCGGCGAGGGATTCACGGCGGACCAGCAGCCGTGCGCGGCCGTCCGTGACGGCGACCACCGGCGGACGGCCGACCGCGTTGTAACTGGATGCCATGGAGAGGTGGTACGCGCCCGCGACCGGAACGGCCACCAGGTCCCCGGGGCGGATGTCGCCGGGCATGGTCACATCGGCGGCGAGCACGTCGCCCGCCTCGCAGTGCCGGCCGACGACGGTCGTGGTGCAGGGCCCCGCCGTCGAGCGTCGTCCGACGAGCCGGGGTGCGTAACGTACGCCGTACAGCGCGGGCCGTGGGTTGTCGCTCATTCCGCCGTCCACGGCCACGAAGGTGCGGTCGCCGGTCCTCTTCACCGCGAGCACCCGGTACAGCGCGACGCCTGCCGGCCCGACCAGCGCACGGCCGGGTTCGACGGTGAGCCGGGGCACGGGGATGCCGGCCGCGGCGCAGTTCGCGGCCAGTTCGCGACGGATCCGGGCGCCGAGGGTCGGGATGTCGAGCGCGGCCTCCCCCGGCCGGTGGGCGACGGCGTGTCCGCCACCGAGGTCCAGTTCGGGCAGCGCCGTTCCGTGCTGGTTGCGGATCTGGGCGAGCAGCCCGACGACGCGTCGCAGCGCGGTCAGGTAGGGCTTGACGGTGGTGATCTGCGAACCGATGTGGCAGTGCAGGCCCACGAGTTCGAGCCGTGGCTGGTCGAGGATCCGGGCGACGGCGTGCGCGGCGCTCCCGTCGTTGATCGACAGTCCGAACTTCTGGTCGTCCGTACCGGTGCGGATCGCGGCGTGGCCGCCCGCGCTCACGCCCGGAACCACCCGTACCAGCACCTTCTGGCGGGCGCCGTCCGGGATGAGCGCGGACAGCCTGGCGATCTCCCACGCGCTGTCGATGACGATCCGTCCGACGCCAAGGCGCAGCGCGGCCTCCAGGTCGTGCGGGCTCTTGGCATTGCCGTGCAGCACGATGCGGTCGGGCGGGAAGCCGGCGGTCACGGCGGACTCCAGCTCGCCAGCGGAGCAGACGTCCAGACCGAGGCCCTCCTCCCGCACCCAGTGCAGAAGTGCGCGGCAGAGGAACGCCTTGGCCGCGTAGACGACGTCGGTGTCCGGAAAGGACCGCAGATAGGTACGGCAGCGTTCGCGTACTTCGCCCTCGTCGAGGAGGTACACCGGTGTGCCGAACCGCTCGGCCGCCTCGACGAGCGGGACGCCTCCCACCGCGACATCGCCATGGGAGGTGAGCCGCGCCGACGCGGGCCAGACGGACAGTCCAGCGGCGGCCCGTTCATCGGGCGGAACCGAAGCCGGAGACTGAGCCGGCAGCCCGCGCAGTGTTGTGGTCATGGTGTTCCCTCAGCCGATCAGGAGGTTGCCGCAGGAGACGGCTGCCGTCCGCCGGTCGTGTTGTGGCACGAGGGCCGTTCGGCGGGGGCGCCGCGCAACAGGGGCGGCGGCATCGGGCCCCGGGACGGCGAACAGTGGATCGACGAGGAGATCGACGACCCCCAAAGGTGCGACGAGGGCGCGCACTGCGGGCTCGGAGAGGCGGATCCAGGGCTGGTGCTGTCCGAGGGTGCGGGTCAGCCGCCGGTCATCGGTGAAGGCGACGGCGGTGCGTACACCGAGGGGCGTACGGAAGAGGCGGGCGCAGTGGCCCACGGGCCCCGGCCGGACCGGAACGAACAGTGCTCCGGTCCGGCTCGGTCGAAGGGGGTCGGGGTCCTCGGCAGGCCGGCTGTCGTTCATGGCACTCCTCGTGGAGACGGGTACATCGCCCCCGGACCACTGGCGATCCGGGGCATGCAACGACGCTATGCCCGCTCATGCGGGGCCGGACCTCTCCGTTAGCGATCCCTTGATCCCGCAGGTCCGGCCCTTGACGCGCGATTGACGACAGCCACCGTCCGTACGGTCCGCTCCGGTCCTACTTGCTGTGCACGATCTGGATCAGGTTGCCGCAGGTGTCGTCCAGCACGGCGGTGGTGACCGGGCCCATCTCCAGCGGGTCCTGGGTGAAACGCACCCCGAGCCCGCGCAGCCGGTCGAACTCCGCGTTCACGTCGTCCACGGCGAAGGACGCGGCCGGGATGCCGTCCTGGACCAGCGCGGTCCTGTACGGCTTCACCGCGGGATGACTGTCGGGCTCCAGCAGCAGCTCGGTGCCGTCGGGGTCCTCCGGCGAGACCACGGTCAGCCACCGGTCCTTGCCCAACGGGACCTCGGTCTTCTTCACGAAGCCCAGCACGTCCGTATAGAAGCGCAGGGCCTTGTCCTGGTCGTCGACGAAGACACTGGACAGGTGGATCCTCATGGGGTGCTCTCCGGATTGCCGGGCCTGAGCCACCGGGTCACGATGCGCTCAAGGGGTTGGGTGTTCAGGTCGTGGAACTTGTAGCGGCCCTGGCGCCGCGTACGGACCAGGCCCGCGGACTCCAGTACGGCCAGATGCTGGCTGATCGCCTGGCGGGACAGCCCCAGACCGTGCTTGGTCACCAGCCGTGTGCATATCTCGAACAGGGTCTGGCCGTCCCGTTCCACCAGCTCGTCGAGGATGCGCCGACGCGTCGGGTCGGCCAGCGCCTTGAAGACATCATCCGCCACGCCCCACACCATAGGCAAGCATCGACTTGCCTATCAAACGGGGGCCTGCGACACCTACCGTCCTGCGACCGGCAGCAGGACGATCAGCCGGGTACCCGGCCGGTTGTCCTCGATGTGGATGGTGCCGTGGTGGGCCTCGACGATGTCGCGGACGATGGCGAGGCCGAGGCCGCTGCCGCCGGTGTCCCGGGCCCGGGCGTCGTCCAGGCGGGTGAACCGGTCGAAGACGCGTTCCCGGTCCGCCCCGGGAATGCCGGGGCCGTCGTCGGCGACGACCAGTCGCGCGGTGTCGTGCAGCGTACGGAGGCTTATGTCGATCCGGGTCGAGGCATGGCGCAGCGCGTTGTCCAGGAGGTTGCGCACGACGCGGGCGAGGGCGTCCTCGTCGCCGGTCAGGCGTGCCGCGCCGACGGCGTGCTGATCGATCACGAGTCCGGTGCGGCTGCGGGCCTCGCGTACCTCGGCGAAGACGATCTCGTCCAGGTCCACGGGACTGGTCCGCAGCCGGGGCCGGGCGTCGAGCCGTGCGAGCCGCAGGAGGTCGTCGACGAGACCGTTCAGCCGCTCGGTCTCCCGGAGCAGGGCGGGTACGAGGGTCTGCCAGTTGGTGGATTCCGGGTGCCGGTCGGCGACTTCGAGGCGGGTGCGCAGGGTGCTGAGGGGACTGCGCAGTTCGTGGGCGGCGTCCGCGATGAACCGGCGCTGTCGCCGGGTCGCGGCATCCAGACGGCCCAGCAGGTCGTTGAAGGTGGCGGCCAGCCGGCCGAGCGCGTCGTCGGCCGGCGGTACGTCGAGGCGGCGGCTCAGGTCGGACTCGGTGATCTCGGCCGTCTGGGCGCGCATGGCGTCCACGGGCCGCAGCGCGCGCCCGGTGAACAGCCATACGACTCCGGTGAGCAGGGCGACGACCGCCGGCACGCCGGTGGCCAGGCCCGCGGTGAGCTGCGCAAGTCCGTGGTCGACGCTTTCGGTGGGCAGGGCCACGTACACCGTGACGGGGTTGCCAGGCGTGCCCGCAGGGACGCCGACGGCGCGCCAGTTCCCGTACTCGTGCTCGGGAAGGTCGTGGACGGTGTGGGCCCGCGGGGTGCCGGAGCGGCTGGCCGGGAAGGTGAACACCCGTGGCAGGCCGCGCAGGTTGGCCGAGCTGGCGACCACTTTCCCCTTGACGTCGACGATCTGTACGGCGGCCTCAGCGTGGGAGGTGGCCGGTACCTCCGGGCCGATCTGGTTGGTGTCCGCGTCCGCCGCCACGACCTGCGCGCGCTGGAAGGCGGTCTGGTCGAGACCGGCGATCAGACTGCCGTGCAGCCAGACGACGAGCAGGACGGCGGCTCCGGCCAGCCCGGCCGCCATGACCAGGGCCGCAGCGGCGGTCAGCCGCAGCCGCAGCGACCGTCGGGACCACCAGGAGCGGACATCGGCGGCCATCGGTCATCCAGCGGTGCTGTGGAGCCGGTAGCCCGCACCGCGGACGGTTTCGATGGTCCGGCGGCCGAACGGGGCATCGATCTTGCGTCTGAGATAGCCGATGTACACCTCGACGATGTTGGTGTCACCGTCGAAGTGTTCGTCCCAGACGTGGGTGAGGATGTCCGCCTTGCTGATCACCTCGCCGGCATGCCTGAGCAGGTATTCCAGCAGCGCGAACTCCCTTGCCGTCAGGTCGATTTCGCGTTCGCCGCGACGGCAGTGGTGACCGGCGGGGTCCACGGTGAGGTCGCCGGCGCGGAGCACGGCGGGCCGGGCGGGTGCGCCGCGGCGCAGCAGGGCTCTCAGGTGGGCGACGAGCACCACGTAGGAGAACGGTTTGCTGAGGTAGTCGTCGGCGCCGAGGTCGAGGGCGTCCGCCTCGTCGTACTCGCCGTCCTTTGCCGTGAGTACCAGCACCGGTGTCCAGACCTTGGCCGCGCGCAGCCGTTTCAGGACTTCGTATCCGGACAGTGCGGGCAGCATGATGTCCAGCACGATGATGTCGTAGGGCTCGTGCAGGGCACGCCACAGGCCGTCCGCCCCGTCGTGCGCGATGTCGGCGACAAACCCCTCTGCGGCCAGCCCGTCGGCGATCGCATCGGCGAGCGCGGGCTCGTCCTCGGTGATCAGCATCCGCATGGTGACCTCTTTTTCCACCTTAGCGCCGGGCCGGAACGGCTGTTCCTTAAAGGACGCTGAGAAACGGGCCGCCTCTCAGCCTCCTCTCAGCGCCCCGGTCACAGGCTGGAGTCGTCAGTCGGACACTGACAGGCAAGACGAGGAGAGGAACGATGAGCGACCTCAGAGACGGACACCGGGGCAGGGACGAGGAAGTCCCGGAGCGCACGCGGCGCGACCGCGGCCGCGACCCGCGGGAATCCGACGAGCGGCTGGACGACAGGCGGCCCGGAGGACGACGGCGGACGGACACCGGACAACGGGAGCGTCTGGCCCGTACTTCGCGTGTCACCGACCGGCCCCTCAGCTGAGTGACGGAAGCAGGAACAGCCATCACGAACAGTGCATGCGGCCGGTCCGTGCCCCGGGGCGCGGACCGGTCGCATGTCTGCGTCTCACTCCCCCATCACCGCTTCCACCAGCTCCTCGGCCAGGTCCCGTGTGTGCTGGACCGGCAGACCGTGGTCCGTGTACCAGTCGGGCGTCGCCTCGGGGTGCGGTCCGGTGACCGCAACGCGTCCCTTGCCGTAGCGGGCCACGAGGGCGGCCGTGTTGCCGTTGTCGTAGGTGGCGATGATCCGCGCGCCGACGGCGGCTGCGGCGCTCTCGTCGAGGACGAAGAACGGGCCGTCCTGGAAGAACACCGTACGTGGGCGGCCCCGCCACAACACCTCGATCACCGTGTCGCGCTCGTCGTGGACCGTGGCACCCGGGGAGGCGATGTACTGGTCGGCGTCACCGGGCAGGAGACCGAACCCCGGAGTGGATCCGGCGAGGTATCCGCCGAGGCAGAAGCCGAGGTAGCGCCCGCCGTCGTGGACGAAGTCGCGCACCGCCCCGCGCTGCCGTCGCAGTCTCCGGTACGCGGACGGGAGCGTGCCGCCGCCGGGCTGGGCGTACAGCGCGGCGTGGGACAGGGTCCGGGCCGTCAGCGGAAGCGCCTCGTGGGGCCCGGTGAAGCGGACGTCCAGGTTCCATGGGGCCGAGGCGAGGAGGGCCGCCACCGCCTCGGGGCAGCCGGGCCGTGAGGCCGGCCCCCGGTAGACGAGGGCCGGCGGACGGTGCCCGGAGCGTGTCATGGCGTGCTCTCCCGGTGCGTGGGCGTGGCCGTGCTGCCGGTGGACGCCGGGGCGGCCCCTTCGGCCGGAAGTCCCTGCCAGTCCGTTCCCGGTGTCAGCCGCTCGCCCTTCATGACCAGCGACAGGGCCCCGAGCCGGGCACCGGCGCCGACCACCGTGTCGTAGAGCACGACACTGCGCGGGCCTATGCTCGCCCCGGCGCCGATGGTCACCGTCGACATCTTCATCACGCGGTCCTCGAACAGATGGCTCTGCAACGAGACGTTCATGCCGACTGCCGCGTCGTCGCCCACCTCCACCAGGTCGAACTCCGTGAGGTGTGTGGTGCCGATCCAGGTGCGCCGTCCGATTCGGGCACCGAGCCCGCGCAGCACCGGGGGCAGGAACGGCGTCCCCACCAGGGTGCCCACGCCCACCGGGACGGCCGCCGCCTCGAAGAGGCCGGTGACGAACTCCGTGCGGCGCACGAACAGGCTCCACAGGGGCTCGACCCGTGGCCGGTACCGTCCGGCGACCGCCCACTTGGCCAGCACGCAGTAAACGATGACGGCCAGCGCGGCGCCCATGGCGAGCAGGGGCGACACCAGCAGCGGCACGACCGGCCCTGTCCGGCGCGCGGTGGCGGCCAGGGCCAGCAGGTACAGGCAGGCGCCGGCGGTCAGGACCGAGGCGGGCATGGTGGCCCGGAAGAACTCGATGGCGAGACGGACCAGCACGGCCCTGTGGGAGGGCCGGAACGTCAGCTCCTCGGGGTATGCCCCGCTCTCCTGACGTACGGGGAGTCGCAGTGCGGGCGAACCCAGCCACGTACTGCCGGCGGGCACCTGGTCCGTGGAGGGGACCGTGCCCACACCGATCAGACTCCCGGGACCGACACGTGTTCCGGCGGGGACGAGCGCAGCGTTGCCCACGAAGGAACGTTCACCGACGCCGGTGGGCGCGAACGTCATGCGGTCGGCCGCGAAGGACGCGACGCCGATTCCGGCCATGTCGGCGACGAAGCTGCCGTCGCCGAGGGCGAGGAGGTCCGGGTCGATGTGCGACACGGTGGAAACCTCGGCGTTCCGGCCGACGCGGGCGCCGAGCAGCCGCAGCCACGGGGCCGTGTAGAGCGTGGCGTAGAGCGAGTTGGTGAACAGGAGGCTGAGTTCCAGCAGCTTGTCCGCGATCCACTTGCGTACGCCGAGCGCCGAGCGCGCCGGGTGGTTTCCCGGGGGTGTCCTCGGCAGGGCCGTTCGCCTGCCGACGGCGACGATCAGGCACACCGTGACCACGAAGACAGGGCCGGACAGCGCGGCGGCGGCCAGTCCGGCGGCCATGCCGCCGTGCGACCAGCCCCACCAGAACAGGGCGACACTCGGCAGGGCCGTGCCGACCACGGTGGCCTCGATCAGGACCAGACCGAGCAGGACGGCGAGCAGTTGGGGCGGTCGCCAGCGGTCCGTCCGGCCCCGGGTCCGCAGCATCGCCTCGACGGGTGGTGACAGTGCGGTGACGGGGCGTGCGGGCGATCCGGCGCGGCGGGCACCCGCGGGGACCGCCTCGTCCGGGCCCGCCACGGACTGCTCACCGAGGGCGGCGCCGGGTCCCAGGCGGGCGCCGGGCTCACAGACCGCGTTGGCTCCCACGAACGCCCGCTCGCCGATGATGATCGGGGCGACCGTGACCCGGCCGTCGGCGACCTGCCAGGGGCGCAGCGTGGCTCCGTAGCCGATCGCGGCGTCCCGGTCGATGCGCAGCATCGCGGGCAGGCCGATCAGGGCGGTGGCGATGGCGGTGCCGGGACCGATGCGCGCGCCCAGGAGCCGCAGGTAGGGGCCCATCATGGGCGAACCGCTGAGGGTCCGCAGGGGGCCGATGCCGTGCAACAGCACGTCCAGCACCCAGATCCGCAGGTACGTCGCTCCCCACAACGGGTAGTCGCCGGGCCTGATGCCCGCCGCCAGCGGCCGGGCGAGAGCGACGGGCAGGAGCCAGCGGACGACGGTGTAACCGGCCAGCACGGCTATGGCGGGCCCCACCGCTCCCCAGCCCGACACCCTGCCGTGGTGCATCGAGTACGAGACGGCCACAGGGCCCGTGAGGAGCAGGAGCACCCCGTACAGCACCGCCGCCTGGGCCAGTCCTGCACGGGCGATCCGTCCTCGGCCGTGCCGGACAGGGGCGGGACGGGGCTGCCCCGCCGCCGGGCCGGAAGAGGGGCCCGCCGACGGACGCAGGTGTGCCGCGAGCGCCCGCACGGTGGGGTGCTCGTACATGTCCCGCAGCGTGGCACCGGCCGTGCCGTTCCGGCCGCGCAGCACCGACACGGCACGGGCGGCGAGCAGCGAATGGCCGCCGAGCTCGGTGAAGAAGTCGGCCTGGGCCGACAACTCCCCGGGGCCGATGCCGAGTACCTCCGCCCAGGCGTCGCGCACGGTCGTCTCCAGGTCCCCGCGGACAGGCACCACGCGGCCGCTCCCGGCGAACCGGCGGCCGGCCGGTGTGGGAAGACGTGTGCGGTCGGTCTTGCCGCTGGGCATGACGGGCAGCCGGCCGAGGAAGTCCAGGGTCGACGGCAACATGTAGGCGGGCAGCGACCGACGCAGGCGCTCGTGCAGCCGGGCGGTGAGATCCTCGTCGCCGGCTTCGTGGTCCTCGGTGCGCACCACGTAGGCGGCGAGGAAGCCCTCGCCGTCGTGTGCGTTCACGAGGGCGGTGCCCGCCTGGGCGATGCCGGGGTCCTCCATCAGTACGCTGTCGATCTCCTCCAGCGACACTCGGTACCCGCGGATCTTCACCTCCGCGTCGGACCGGCCGAGGTACTCGAGCTCCCCGTCGGCGGTCATCCGGCCGAGGTCGCCGGTGCGGTAGAGAAGGCCGCTTCCGGTTCCGGAGGCCAGGGGATGTTCGACGAAGCGGTCGGCGGTCAGGTCGGGCCGTCCCACGTAGCCCCTGGCCAGTCCGGGTCCGCCCAGGCAGATCTCGCCGATGTCGCCGTGCGGCACGGGGCGGCGCCGTTCGTCGAGGAGGACGACCGAGTACGTCGGCAGGGGCCGGCCTATGGTGACCGGCCGGCCCGGCAGGAGTTCCTGCCAGGTGGCGGTCACGGTGGCTTCGGTCGGCCCGTACGTGTTGAGCATGCGCCGCCCCGGTCTGCTCCATCGCTCGACGAGTGCGGCGGGGCATGCCTCACCGCCCACGACGACGCTACGGATCCGCGGGAGATCACGAGGAATGGTCGCCAGCAGCGTCGGTACGCAGTACAGGACGGTCACCTCGCGCTCCTGGAGGAAATCGGCGAGCTCCGCACCGAGCCGTCCGGGGCCGGCCGGTCCGGCCACCAGCGTCGCGCCGGCCGCCCAGGTCGGCCAGATCTCCTCGATGGAGAAGTCGAACGAAATGGCCATGCCCTGGTAGACCCGGTCCTGCGGCCGGACACCGTAGACCGGGGACACGACGCGCAGGAAGTTGCAGATGCTCGACCGGGCGATCTCCACGCCCTTGGGCCTGCCACTGGAGCCGGACGTGTACATGATGTACGCCAGTGGGTCCTGCACGCCCCGGTCCTCGACAGGTGGGCGCGAGGGCGGCAGCAGGGCGAGATCCCCGGCGCATGCGTCGACCTCGATCACCGGGCACACCCGGCACCGCCCCGCCCAGTCGGCGCCGGAGGCGAGAGCGGACGTGGTCAGCATCAGGGCGGCGCGGACGTCCCGCAGGATGAAGGCGACCCGGTCGGGCGGCGCGGCAGGGTCGATCGGCACGAACGCCGCCCCGGCCTTGCAGACGCTCAGCAGACACACATACGTCTCAACGGACTGCGGCAGCATCAGTGCCACGAGCCTGCCCGGCCCCATCCCGAGCCGGCGCAGGTGGTGGGCCATCCGATTGGCCCGGGCGTCGAGGTCCGCGTAGCTCAGCCGGTGTGCACCGCATTCGAGCGCGACGGCCGACGGTGTGCGGTCGCAGGCGGCCTCGAAGAACTGGTTCAGCCCGTGCGCGCTGCCCGTTCTCCTCGGTCCGGCACGGTCACCTGTCGGGGCGACCGGCAGCTCGACGGTTCGGGAGGCCATGGGTTCCCCCTCATCCGGTGCGTGAAGGTTGTCACCTCAAGGCTGCGCGACACCGGCTGAGAGGAAGCTGAGAGGCCGACGCGATCGAACCGCACGGCCCCCGTGCCCCCGCTACTCGTCCTACTCGTCGGGGAACGAGAAGTAGAGCGCCTCGCTGTAGAAGGAAGCGAAGTGGTTCTGCCAGTCGGCCCGGAGGGACGCGAGCCACTCGTCGTCCTCCCCGGCGATCGCCGCCTCGGCACGGGCCACGGCGTCGGGGATGGTGCGGGAGACCAGGTACCGCACCGCCTCCTCGGGATCCTCGTCGCCGAGCGCGACCATCTCCCCCGTCTCCAGCACGAAGTACGTGTCCCGCTGCTTGTCCAGGTGAGCCGTGGTCCTGGCGACGCACTCGGCGAAGTCGCCGTCGCCCGCGAGCCCTTGCCCGAGCACGCGCAGGAGATCGCCCAGCAGGGCGGCGCCGCCCGCGAAGTCAGCCGCGATGCCTATACGCATGTTCCAGAGCATGGACGGGACTGTCTCCGTCCCACGCCCGACGAGCAGCTTGTGCGCCGGCGGAATGCTCCAGTTGTGCTCGGAGATGCACCGGTTCTTCTCCGGATTCGTCGCCGCGGTCGGCAACGTGCCCGCTGAATAGAGGTAAGAACGGTTGGCCATGGGCGTGACCCTGACCTCACCCACTGACAACCCGACCCGGGCGAGCAGGCGGAGGCGAGGTCCAACTGCGCGCAGGGCGGCCGGGACGCGTGCCCGTACGACGCCACACCCAGCCATGCCCAGTACGGCAACTGGAGGAATGCGTCCGCGGTCGGAGCCTCAGCCGCGGTCACCGAGGCCGGCGACCACGGCGTCCAGTCGGTCCATGGCGTGAGCCACGCCGAGCCCGTCCATGTAGTCGCGGGCATGCACGATCCGACCGCTTCGGACCCGGATCACCAGAAGGCCGGGGATTCTGAAGGACTTGCCCGTCGTGGCCACGGTCCCGGTGACGACCTGCTCGACGGTGATCACCTCGGGGTCGGTGCTCTCGTGCACACCGACTTCGCGGATCTCCTGCGGCTGCACCGGACTTGCGCCCCAGGCCGCTCGATAGCCCGCACGGATCTCCTCGCGCCCCTCGTAACGCGCGGGCATACCGGGAGAGAGGAAGGGGAACTCATGGACGGCATCGACCGCGTAGAGGTCGGCCAGGTCGTCCGCGGACTTGTCGAGCATCGCCTGCTGGAAGCGGGCCAGGACCTCACGACGGCCGAGGCGGGCGGTGGTTGTGTCCGGCATGACTGTGGGACTCCGTTCAGTCGACGCATGGGAGAGCTGATTCGAGCGATGGGCCCGGACATCGGGTGTGCGGACCGGCCGAAGGCATCCAAGTCCCTTTTTTGACAGCCGACTTGGTAACCTTCCTGACCGCACTCTATGCGGAGATCGACGACGGGACCGGAGGAACGCGATGGACGGGACGACCGCCCTGACATCTGGTTCAGCAACAAGATCGGCGTATCGGTGAGCCGCCCACCCATCGCCTTCCATCACTGGTCACATCGGGCTCATCCGTCTAGGAGCCGTCGTGGTTCTCGGTGACGGGTACCTCGTGGCGGGTGGCGAAGGAGCGGACCGTTTCGGCAAGGGGCGCCGTGCCGGGGCTCGGAGTCAGCCAAGCGGTCCGGATGTGGATGGTTCCGTCCTTGCTCCTGCGTACCCACCGAGGTTTCAGGAACGCCTCGGGCAGCCGGTGGCCCCGGGGCATCCGCACCGTCAGCACGGTTTCTCCCGCCTCCTGCCCGAGCTCGACCGCATCGGCGTCGGCCCAGCGCAGCACCGCCAGGTTCATGGCGGAGCCGACTCCGATGCCGAGGTCGTTCACCACGAGCCCGTCGTTCTGGCCCAGCAGGCCGAAGAGCCGCAGCAGCATCAGGAACGCGGCGAACCCGACCAATGCCCTCGCCCCGTCGCCGATGTGGAGCAGATCACCGATCGCCGCGACTCCGACGAAGGCGAGCGTGATCAGCGCGTTCCGCAGGATCAGTACCCTCCGGCTCCGCCTGCTGCGGAGGGCGCCGCTCCGCCGCCCGCGCGGCGGACCCGGACGATGCGTCCCCCGACCACAGTCCCCCTGCCCCTCGGTATCGACGAAAGCCGCGGACTCCCCACGCGTTGTGTTCGCCGGACGCGCACTCGACGGCCGATCCCCGCGCAACCGCAGTATGTCGTGGGCGCGTCACGCTTGTCATGGAGGGAGCCGAGATGGAACCTGATGACCCGAACGGGCCCGGGAACGGGCGGCACGGAGAGCGCAGCCGGGCGAGCGGCAATCCCGGTCCGGCCGACGGCGATGGCCCGGGACAGGGGCGGCCCTGGGGGCCCGGTGGTCCCCCCTCTCCCCCCGGGGTCCCCATGCCCGACCCGGTACGGAAGTTGCGGGTCCTGATGATGGTCCTCGGCGGCATGCAGGCCGTGCTCGGGCTCGCCCTGGTGAGCAACAGCGTGGCGATCGCCACGTCGATCTGGGGCGAGGGCGAGCCGAATCCGTGGGGCGCGACGCAGGGCGAGGCGCATTCGGGGCAGGTCGTCTTCGCGGGGATCCTCGTGCTGGCCGTCGCGGCCTGGGGCGTCATCACCGCCCTCAAGTTCCCCACCCGCAACCCCGGCCTGCGGACCTCGGCCTTCGCGTACGGCTGGACCGCCCTGCCTTTCACCGTGGTGTTCTTCGAGGTGATGCCCATTCTCGGGGTCGCCTGGCTGGTGCCCGCGATCCTCGCCCTCGTCCGACCCAACCAGCCGGAAACCCGGGCATGGTTCGGCGGACACAACGGCTCGCCACTCTGAACATCCGCACACGCCGTCGGACCGGCATGAGTACGAGAGGAATCAGTTCCAGCAGATCCCGGTCCGGCTCACCCGGATCATCACCGGCACACTCGCCCCGCACCTGGTCCGCCACCCCGAGGACACTTGGGCCCTGCACCCTCATGAGGTGCCATTGGCGACCGATGGCCCGTTCTCCCGTGGAGTCGATGCCGGCCGGTGTGTTGCCCGTTGGAACGGCTGCCCATCCCGGTGCGGGGCCGAGTGACCGGCACCGAATACTTCATTGTGACCGCAGACCCTTTCGCGAATGGAGCCGATCCCGACCATGCCGATCCACCGGCTGAACCACGCCGTGCTGTTCGTGTCCGATGTGGCGCGCAGTACGGCCTTCTACTGTGACGTCCTCGGCTTCAGGGCGCTGCCCCAGGCGTTCCCCGGGGCCGCCTTCCTTCAGGCGGCGGACTCCGCCAACGACCACGACCTGGGACTGTTCCAGGCCCGGGACACGGCGCCCGGCGGCCACCGTGCCGGGACGGTGGGGCTGTATCACCTGGCCTGGGAGGTCGACACCCTGGCCGAGCTGCGCCGTGTGCAGGCCCGTCTCACCGAGGCGGGTGCGCTGACCGGGGCGAGCAATCACGCCTCCACGAAGGCGCTCTATGCGCGTGACCCGGACGGTCTGGACTTCGAGGTGTGCTGGCTGGTCCCGGACGGGGCGGTTGTCGCCGAACTGTCGGCCATGACCTCTCCCACCCGCCCCCTGGACCTCGACGCCGAGATCGCCAGGTACGGCGCGGACACCCGCGGCGGGCCCCGCACGGACCCGACGGTGTGGCAGCACCTGACAGGACCTGCCTGAACCGGGGAGCCGGTACGGCTTGCACGCGGGCAGGAGGAGAGGGTCTCTGCCCCCGTGCAGGCCATGAGAGCCCATGACGCGATCATGATCTGGCGTTCTTGAGTCGCCGCCGAGGCCGGCCGGGCCGCCCGGCGACGGGCGGGATGCACTTCCACGTGGTTCACTCCAGGGCTGTGGGTGTACGACTGCAGTGTGAACAGGCGGCCCTCCCGCGAATCTTGATCGCTGCCGAGTCTGCTGATTGGCTGACCGGCATGACCGAGCTCGGACCCATCCCCTGGCCACCTGCCCCGATCGAGACCGGGAGACTCGTGCTCCGTGAGCCCGAGGCCCGGGACCGTGCCGCGCTCATCGAACTGCTGGCCTCGCCGGAGGTGGGCACCTACCTCGGTGGCCCTCGACCGCGTGACGAGCTCGAGCACGCGATGCCCGGGACACCCAGTCGGCGCCCCGGCCTTTTCATAGTCGATCTCGGCGGAGCGATGATCGGCCAGATCACGCTCGTCAAGGACACGGGGCATCTTCGTCAGGCTGCCGGGAAAACCGAGCTCGGCTACCTGTTCCTGCCGCAGGCGTGGGGGCACGGATACGCCGCTGAGGCATGCGCAGCGGCACTCGACTGGTTCGCCGGCGCGCTTCCCGGCGAACCGGTGGTGCTCGCCACCCAGACCGCCAACCTCCGCTCGATGCGCCTCGCGGCGAAGCTGGGGTTCATCGAGGTGGAGCGGTATGAGGCCTACGGCGCCGAGCAGTGGTTCGGCATGTGGTCCCCCGTCACATCGTCCGACTGAACTCGTGCTCGACGGCGCGGATCTGTCGAAGCGCTGCCGCGCTCCTGCCCGCGCGGGGCCTGCGCGGCAGGCCGGCCGTGCGGGCAGGCGTGGCCCTGGCGGTCAACCACCCGCTCCGGACGGGGTGGCGGCCGGGGCTCCGGTTCAGCGCACCCGACCCCGCGGCTTCAGCGCGACGGGCGGCAGTTCGGGCGCGGGCAGTCGGTCGCCGTCGTAGCCCTTCACGTCGCCGAAGCGGGAGCTCTCCATCCAGGCCTGCCTGGCCTCCTCGATCTCCTCGTGGGACCGGCCGATGAAGTTCCACCACATGACGATCTCCTCCTCGAAGGGCTCGCCGCCGAGGAGCATGAGGCCCGCGTCGCTGTCCGCGCGCAACGGGAGTTCGGTGCGGCCGCAGCCGAGGTAGAGCATGGAGCCTGGGACCACGGGCACACCGTCGACCTCGGCCTGGCCGGACATCGAGAGCACCGCGTACTCGAAGTCGGGGTCGAGCGGCAGTCGGGCCTCGGCGCCGGCGGCCAGGGCGACGTCCGCGCCGACGATCGGGGTGTACGTGGTGCCGGGCGAGGTGGTGCCGTCGAGTTCGCCCAGGATCAGGGTGGCGACGAGGCCCGGGGCGGAGACGGTCGGCAGGTCGGTGTGGTGCTGGAAATGGGGCTCGACCTGGCGGTGGGCGGCCGGCAGCGCCACCCAGAGCTGGGCGCCGTGCAGAAACCTCGCGTGGGCCTTCGGGCTCTCCTCGGAGTGGCTGATGGCCCGGCCGGAGGTCATCAGCCCCAGTTCGCGTGGCCGGATCGTGCGCAGGCTCCCGAGGCTGTCCCGGTGCAGGACCTCGCCGGCGTGCAGCCAGCTGACCGTCTGCAGGCCCATGTGAGGGTGGGGCGGCACCTGCATCCCGGGTTCGTCCGCGATGTCGTCGGGGCCGTAGTGATCGACGAAGGCCCAGGCACCGACCATCCGGCGGCCCAGGTTGGGCAGCAGCCTGCGGACCTCGGTGGACTCGCCCAGCCGGACGTGGCGGGGGGTGAGGAGTTCCCGTACGGGCTCGGCGACGACGAAGCCCCGTCCTCCGCAGACGGAGAGTGCGGCCTGGCGATCGAGATTGCTCATGGCGCTCAACCTATTCCCGAGCAGGCCCGGGAGCGCCGGTACCCACGCCGATAATTTAGTGGAATATTCAACCACCAGGTGGGGTTCAGGCAATCACAAGGAGGCCGGGCAGCGGCTCGGCCCGCGGTTGGACGAAACGGGGCACCACCCCGGCGCGGTCCGTGACCAAGGAGGTCAAGTGAGCGACACCTACTACGAGTTCGGCACGGCTGCCGACCGCTGGAACCGTGCGCAGATGTTCTTCGAGGCGAAGGAGTACATGACCGCGGCCCGGATCCTGGAGGGGCTGGTCGAGGAGGTCCCGGAGCAGGTGTCGCCGCGACTGCTGCTGGCCCGGACCTACTACCACTCGGCGCGGCTCGGAAAGGCCGAGACGGAGCTGCGGGCGGTGCTGGAGCTCGACCCGGTGGAGCACTACGCGCGGCTGATGCTGGGCCGCACCCTTGAGCGGCAGGGGCGGGGCGCGGAGGCGGCCGGTCATCTGCGGATGGCCGCGGCGTTCGCCGGTGACTTCGACTCCGGCCCGGGGCGGACGAGCACCGGGGGGTCCGTCGGCTCGTGAGCCGGGCATCGGCGCCACGGCGGCATCCCGGCAAATCGGGATGCCGCCTGCCCGCCCCGCGTGATACTTCACTCCCTCATGACCCACATCGTCACTCCGCGCCTCCTGCTCCGCCTGATGAACGGCTCCGACGCCCTGCGGGTGCTCTCGGGCACGCCGGGCGAAGGGGACCGCTGGGCACCCGGCTACCCGTCCCCCGGCGAGATGGCCGCGGCCGAGCGCTTCCTCGACACCTGTGCGACGACCGGCGATCCCAGCCCTTTCGGTTCGTACGAGATACGGCGCCGCACCGACGGGCTGGTGATCGGCGGGATGGGATTCCACGGTGCGCCGGACGAGAACGGGGAGGTCACGATCGGCTACGGCCTCGTCCCCTCGGCACGAGGGATGGGTTACGCCTCCGAGGCGCTGCGCGCCCTGCTGCTGTTCGCCCGTGAGCAGGGGGTGAGTCGTGCGCACGGTGACAGCGACCTGGACAACACCGCGTCCCAGCGCGTCATGGAAGCCGTCGGCATGCGCCTGGTGAAGCAGGACGAGCGGCTGAAGTACTACCGGATCGACTGGGGCCCGCGGCCCCAGCGGTGAGCCTGTGCGGGGCGGGACGCCGGAACTCCGCCGGGAGGTCCCGGCGGGATTCCGGTCGTCGGCCCGCGTGGGCGGTGCCGGTCAGCCGGCCGCGGTGGCCGCCCGTCCGGCGCCGCCGTTCGCGGTGGTGACGGCGCCGGTGCCCGGCGCGAGCAGCCGGTCCGTCAGATAGCCGAAGAGAAGCCCGAAGGCCACCCAGAGGGTGGTCTGCACGGCGAGGGTGCTCAGACGGAACTCCCACAGCAGTGCGGCCGGGAAGTCCTTGCCGACCTCGTTGTACGAGGGCAGGAACGCGCAGGCGAGCCCGATCACCAGGACGTACGCGGCGGATGCCGTGATCGTCGCGTTCCAGTTGCCCAGGCGGGGAGCCAGCCGTTTGCCGAGGATGACCGCGGCGACGGCCAGCAGCACACTGAGGGCGACCATCAGGAAGAACAGGGCGGTACGCCGGCCGATGGTGTCGGGGTTGCCGACGGCCGGCGGGTTGGCCGGGTACTTCAGGAACGGGACTACGTACACCGTCAGCAGGGCCGCACCCGCGATCAGTGCGGCCGTGGCCCGCGGGCCGAATCTGCCGATCCGGCCGAGGGCGTAACAGAAGACGAGGGCGGCGATGCCGCCGATCGCGACGCCGAAGACCAGTACACCGGTGGCGAGGCCTGCGGTGGACTGCATGGTTCGGCTGACCAGTTCCTCGCCGCCGTCATGGTGGTGGCTGTGCGATTCCTCCAGGGCGATGGCCGCGTCCACACGCGACTCACCGAGGAAGTAGGCGACCAGCAGGGCGAGCGCGCCCGCGGCGAGGCCGGCCAGCATGCCGCGGACGAGCAGGGCTCTGACAGATATGGAGTTCATGAGGTTTCCCCAGGATCGGACGGTACGTCAGTGGCAGGGGAAACCGAGGAGGTGGCGGCCGTCGTGGACCCACTCGTGGACACCTTCGCCGGAGATGACCGCGGTGGCGCCCTGTTCGGCGCCGACGAAGTACAGCAGCACGAGCATGAGAATGCCGAAGAAGACCGCCCAAGGGGCGATGGCCTTCAGGGAGATGGGAGTGATCGCCGGTACGGCGGTGGCGGGGGCAGCAGTCTGTGCCATGGCAGAACCTCCTGAGGGAACACGCGTCCCGATCGTGGTGCCTGAGACGTAGGTGCTGGGTCTGACTTCCCGCGCGGAGACGGGTTCACAGTGGCGCGACCGTGCCGGATTCTCACCGGACTTCCGTCGCACCTACGTCATGCTCGTCGTGACGATACTCCTTGGGGGCAGCCCCCTGCCATGGTGCCGACGGCGGCCGGACCGTCCTGATGCCATGGTGGACACACCCATGGGGCCAGAGTTCAGGGAGTTGACCGGGTCATGACCGTACAGGTGATGTTGATCTCACCGGCGCTCAACGCCGCGCTGCGGGAGGCCCGTTTCGACGGTGACGCGCCGCTCGACGCGGCCGGGGCCCGCCGGGCGCGGGCCGTCGCCGCGGCGGTGCCCGCCGCCGACCGGTATCTGCGTGGGCCGTCCGAACGGTGCGCCGGGACCGCCGACGCGTTGGGGCTCCGCGCCGAACCCGAACCGGCTGTCCGTGGCTGGGACATGGGCCGGTGGAGCGGTCGGCGGCTGGCAGCGGTGAGCACGGCCGAGCCGGAGGCGGTGTCGGCCTGGCTGACCGATCCGTCGGCGGTTCCCCACGGCGGCGAGTCCCTGCTGGATCTCTGCCTCCGGGCCGAACACTGGCTGGAGACGGTGGGGACGACGGAGTCCGCCGAGGGCACCGGAGGCCACCGTGTGCTGGGCGTCGTCGAACCCGCGGTGGTACGGGCGATGATGGTGGCGGCACTCGCTCTGCCCGTGGAGGCGTTCTGGCGGCTGGACGTCGCCCCGCTGACGCTGACCGCGCTCAGCGGGCGTTCCCGCCGGTGGAACCTGCGGTGCGGACAGCCGTTGTCCCCCGCGCCCGACCCCGCCCTGCAGTAATCCGTTTGCGGAACAGTCGGGTGGAAATGCAGGCTTGCGCGGTGATTGTCGAGCTGGCTCCCTGCTTTCTGGCCTGGGACGATGTGGACCCCGCCCGTCACCCCTTCGACAGCGCGTCGGCGCCACAGGTGGTGCGGTCCCTCGGGCCCGCCGATCGGATGCCCGGCCGCCCCGGCGTTCCCGACGGGACCCCGGCGACGAGTGACTGGAGCCGGAGAAGGGGCAAGCCCTGGGCGGATGCCATGGCGTCCGCCCTCGCCGAGCACTACGGCCGCTGACCCTGGGCTGGCGCTGGGCGCACGACGAAGGCGACTTCGACGGAGGACCCGTCGGGAACTGGTGCTGCCCGAGGCACTCGATCACCTTCCCTCGAACCCCCCTGCGGACAAGGCGACTTGAATCTCCACCACATCGACGGGCCCGATGTCTTCGGCCCGCGCGAGGCCGGACCGCTGCTGGGGCCCGAGGGCCTGGACCGGCTGCATCCGGGGCCCGCCGGGCATCCCGTCGTCGCCGGCCGGTTCCCCGCGGCGCCTACGCGGCCTTGCGCGCGGACTTCCCCGAGCCGGCCCCGTGGTGGGGGTGCCTGGGCGTCGGCGATCTGACGGCCCGCCGGATCTCGGTTCTGCTCCCCCGCCACGGCGGGCTCGACCTGCTGCTCTCGGCCTTCAGCCAGGTCGACGCCCCGGAGGCGCTGATCGTGGTGCAGGCGCCGGTCGGTCCCGCCGAGGCTTCGGCTTCGGCGAAGAAGGAACGCAGTTCCGCGTAGTGCTGATCGGCACGCGCGTCGTCGAGCTGCTGCACCGGGGCGAAGGAGGACGGGACGGCGCGGCTGCTGGTCAGTCACGGCCTCGGCGCCGTCGCGCGGATCGCGGACGGCACCGCGGTACTGCGGAACGGTTCGGCCGTGACGACGGGACCGACGTCCATACTGCTCACCGCACCCCAACCCCCGTAGAGCCGAGCCTTGTTGGAGGCATTCATGCCGCCCTCACCGCCCCGCCGTGCACCGAGTCACCGCTCGCCGCCGCCCTCACCACCGGCCCGCCCCCGGGCGGTTACGCGTCCCGGTACGCCTCCAGCAACCGCAGCCAGACCTCGCTGATCGTCGGGTACGCGGGAACGGCGTGCCAGAGCCGGTCGATGGGGACCTCGCCCGCGACCGCGATCGTCGCCGAGTGCAGCAGCTCGCCGATGCCCGGCCCGACGAAGGTGACGCCGAGCAGGATCTCCCGGTCGAGGTCCACGACCATGCGGGCACGGCCCCGGTATCCGTCCGCGTACAGGCCGGAACCGGCCACCGCGGCGAGGTCGTGATCGACGGCCCGGACCCGGTGGCCGGCCCGCTCGGCCGCGGCGAGGGTGAGGCCGACCGAGGCCGCCTCCGGGTCGGTGAAGACGACCTGGGGGACGGCCGCGTGGTCGGCGGTGGCCGCGTGGGCGCCCCAGTCGGTCCCCAGCAGCGGTGCCCCGGCGGCTCGGGCGGCGATCGCGGCACCCGCGATGCGTGCCTGGTACTTGCCCTGGTGGGTGAGGAGCGCCCGGTGGTTGACGTCGCCGACCGCGTAGAGCCAGGTGGAGCCGTCGACGCGGCAGCTGTCGTCGACGGTGAGCCAGCTGCCGGGCTCCAGGCCCACCGTTTCGAGTCCGAGGTCCTCGGTGCGCGGGGCCCGGCCGGTGGCGAAGAGGATCTCGTCGGCCTCGATGTGATCACCACCGTCCAGTTCCACGGTGACCGGGCCGTCCGGGACCGCTCGCCGTACGGCGGCGACCGAGACCCCGGTACGGATGTCGGCGCCCGCCTCGGTGAGCGCCTGCCCGACCAGCTCGCCGGCGAAGGGCTCCATCTTCGGCAGGAGGCCGCTGCCGCGGATCAGCATCGTCACCCGGGCCCCGAGGGCCTGCCAGACGGTGGCCATCTCCACGCCGACCACGCCGCCGCCGACGATCACGAGGCGGCCGGGCACCTTCTTGGCGCTCGTCGCCTCCCGGCTGGTCCAGGGGCGGGCCGCGTCGATGCCGGGCAGGTCGGGGACGACGGCGCGGCTGCCGGTGCAGACGGCGACGGCGTGGCGGGCGGTGAGCCGGTGCTCGGTGCCGTCGGGCGCGGTGACGGAGACCGCCTTCTCGCCGGTGAGCCTGCCTTGGCCCCGGTAGATGTCCGCGCCGATGCCCTCCAGCCAGGCGACCTGCCCGTCGTCCTTCCAGTGCGATGCGTACGCGTCACGGTGGGCGAGGACCGCGGCGGTGTCCAGCGGCCCCTGCACGGCGTCGCTGAGGCCCGGGACGCGGCGGGCGTCGGCGCGGGCGACCACCGGGCGCAGCAGGGCCTTGCTGGGCATGCACGCCCAGTAGGAGCATTCGCCGCCGATGAGTTCCGCCTCGACGACCGCGGTGCTCAGTCCGGCGGCTCGGGCCCGGTCGGCGACGTTCTCGCCCACCGGACCTGCCCCGATCACCACGACGTCGTACTCGGCGTTCAGTGAAGGATCTGTCATGGGGACAGTCTGGTCGGGGGTGTGCGCGGCGGCCACATGGGCAGGCGGAATAGCGCAGGTGCACACACCGTTGTCGGGACAGGTCCGAGCGGGCACAGGAAGAGGTATCAGACAATGAGCACCATTGAGCTCACCAAGGAAAACTTCGATCAGGTCGTCAGTGACAACGACTTCGTCCTGATCGACTTCTGGGCTTCCTGGTGCGGCCCGTGCCGGCAGTTCGCGCCGGTCTATGACGCGGCGTCGGAGCGCCACGACGACCTGGTCTTCGCCAAGGTCGACACGGAGGCCCAGCAGGAGCTGGCGGCGGCCTTCGAGATCCGCTCCATTCCCACGCTGATGATCGTCCGGGAGAACGTGGCGGTGTTCGCGCAGCCCGGAGCGCTGCCGGAGGCGGCGTTGGAGGATGTGATCGGGCAGGCGCGGAAGCTGGACATGGATGAGGTCCGCAAGTCGATCGAGGAGCAGCAGAAGGGCCAGCAGTAGGCTCCACGCTCCTGGCGCTTCGTGCGCGCCCCGCGTTCTGCGCGCGGGGGGACGGGCCCGGCCGACCCGGCCGGGCCCTTCGCCGTGCCCGGCCGGGGCCGGGGGCGCTGCCTCAGCGGTCGGAGCCGGTCCCGGCGTCCGTCTCCTTGACCCGGGCCGAGAGGCCGAAGGACAGCTCGGCGCCGTCGACGAGCAGCGCCTCGACCGCGTGTGTCTCGGGGTCGATGTCGGCGACGACGCCCTCGCCTGAATACCGGGGGTAACCCGACGCGCCCGTCTCACCGGTCGCCGACACGACCGCCGAGCGGACGGCCCCGCCGGGCTCGGTGACCTCTGCCTCGGCCTCGGACCCGGCGGCCTCGGACCCGGCAGCTTCAGGCGCAGTGGCCTCGGGCCCGGCGGCCTCGGATTCGGTGGCGCCGGATTCCGCCGCGCCGGTGGTGGTCTCCTCGGCGAATCGCGGGACCAGCAGGATCTCGTAACTCTGCGGATGGCTCATGGTCATGACGCTAGGCATGCGGCGGGTGGGGCGCACGTTGCCGCGCTGGGGCGCGGTGCGGTCCGGCCGCCGCGCCCGGCCCCGCCCCCGGCGCCTCAGGCCGACTCGCGCCCGACCGCCCTGACCCGCAGCAGGTCGTGGTGCTCGGGTGCGCCGCCGGGGTTCCGTACCAGCCTGTCGACGAGGTCCGCCAGTGGCTGGGCCGTGGCCAGCTCCATCCGTACGGTGCTGAGCCGGGGCCGCAGCAGCCTGCCCAGCATCAGGTCGTCGGCACCGATCACGGCGGCCTCGCGGGGCACGTCGATGCCCGCGTCCTGAAGGGCCCGCATCAGGAGCATCGCGTATTCGTCGTTGTAGGCGAACACGGCGTCGAGGTCCAGGGTGCGCCAGCGGGCGGCGAGCCGGGCGGCCGACTCCTCGTCGTACCGCAGCGGCAGTGGTTCGGCCCGCGCCCCATGGAGCTGCGCGGCCTGCCGGGCCCCGGTCAGCCGGGGCTCGGCGAACAGGGCGAGGCCGCTCTCCTCGGGCATGACCACGCCGATGCGGCGCCGGCCGCGTTCCAGCAGATGGCCGACCGCGCAGCTGCCCACCTCCCGCTGGTCCATCACCAGTGCGTGGGCGCCGGGCACCGGCCGGGGACCGAGGGTGATCACGGCCTTGGCCCCGGATCGCCTGAGCACCGATATCCCCTGCGGGCCGAGGGGGATCGTGCCGGGGGCGATCACTGCGACGGGGCGGAGTTCGGCCCAGGCGCGGGGGGCGTCGTCGGGGTCCAGGCCGGTGCTGCCGTACTGGACGACGGTGTAGTCGAGGCGGCGCAGCCCCGATTCCAGGTCGTGGAAGAACCGTTGGTGCAGCGGACCGGTCGGGAAGGCCACGGTGGGCAGGAGCACCATGCGGGTGTGTCCGGCGCGCAGGCTCCGTGCCGCCGCGTGCGGTACGTAACCCAGTTCGGTGGCCGCTTCCCTGACCCTGCGGCGGGTGGATTCGCTGATCCGTACGGTGGAGCTGTTGTTCAGCACGTACGAGACGGTGGCCCGGGAGACCCCGGCGAGCCGTGCGACATCGGCGCTGGTGGGGACGGGGCGCTGGGTGGGCTGGTTCGGTAACTGGCTCATGGCGTCCGGCAGTCTTCCAGACCCGCCGTGCGTGGGTACGCTCCGGGGCATGGATGATTCCTCGATGGTGGGGCTGCTCGGCCGGGTGACCGGGACGGTGGGGCCGGGACTGGTCGGCGAGGTGATGGTACAGATCCGGGGCGGCGCCGAGCACTTTCTCGCGCATCCGGCCTCCGGGCAGGAGCACATCGAGGTGGGCACGGTGGTGACGGTGGTCGAGCACCTGCCGCCGCGCACGGTCTATGTGGCTCCCGCGTACGGGAGTTGAGGCCCGAGCGGGGGGTTCTTGACGGATTTCTTCGTCAAGGATTCGGCAAGGATCCGCACGCGTCTTCTGCACCGTCGCGAGCAGGAGAAGACTCCCCCGTGTTCAGCGGTGCCGGCGGGGTGCCGCGATAAGGGGGCGCATGCCGATGGTCATCGGCGTCACGGCGGGTCTCGTACTCGCCGCCATCATGGTGTTGTTCGGCCTGTTCAAGCTGATGTGGCGGGTGGCCGAACCGAACGAAGCACTGGTCATCTCGGGTTCCAAGCACAAGACCGAGGGCCTGGGACAGGGCATGGGGTTCCGGATCGTCACCGGTCACGGCACCCTCGTCCTGCCCGGGGTCCAGGCCGTGCGGAAGATGTCCCTGGATCTCAACGAGACCGAGCTCTCCGTCGATTGCGTCACGCATCAGGGGATTCCGCTGCGGGTGCGGGGCGTCGTCATCTTCAAGGTGGGCGACGACTTCGTGTCGATCGCCAACGCGGCCCGGCGCTTCCTCGATCAGCAGAAGCTGATGTCGGAGCGGGTCCACAACGTCTTCGCCGGTCATCTGCGTTCCATCGTGGGCGGGTTGACGGTCGAGGACATGATCCGGGACCGGGAGAAACTCACCGGGCAGACCCGGGCCGCGTGCGGGACCGAGATGGAGAAGCTCGGGCTCATCGTCGATTCGCTCCAGATCCATGAGATCGAGGACCCGACGGGCTACATCAAGAACCTGGCGATGCCGCATGCGGCGGCCGTTCAGCGGGACGCCCGCATCGCGCAGGCCGAGGCCAACCGGCTGGCCACCGAGGCGGAGCAGCAGGCCGCCGCCCGGATGTCGGAGGCGACCCGGGACAGCGAGATCCTGCAGGCCGGCTACCAGGCCGAGCGCGACAAGGCGGCGGCCAGCTCCCGCCAGGCGGGCCCGCTCGCCGACGCGGCGGCCCGGCAGGAGGTGGTGGTCCAGGAGACCCGGGTCGCCGAACTGGAGGCCCAGCGGCGCGAGCAGCAGCTCCAGGCCGATGTCCGAAAGCCTGCGGACGCCGCGGCGTACGAGAAGCGCACCCTGGCCGAGGGCGAGCGCGACGCCCGGATCTCGGCCGCCGAGGCGAAGGCGCGGGAGACGGAGCTCGCCGCGGTCGCGGAGGCCAATCGCGTCAAGACGGCGGCGCTCGCGGAGGCCGAGGCCACGAAGGCGCGCGGCGCGGCGTCCGCGACGGCGACCAGGGCCACGGGTGAGGCGGAGGCCGCCGCGGCTCAGGCCAAGGGGCTGGCGGAGGCGGAGGCGGCCCGCGCCAAGGGCCTTGCCGAGGCGGAGGCGATCAAGGCCAGGGCTGCGGCCCTGGCAGAGAACCAGGAGGCTGTCGTCGCCCAGCAGTTGGCCGAGAAGTGGCCCGAGATCGTCCAGGCGGGCGCGGGTGCCTTCGGCAGTGTCGACCACATGGTGCTGCTGAACGGGGCCGACGGCATGTCGGACATGTTCGCGAAGGCGCTGACGATGGGCGGCACTGGCCTGGGGCTCGCCCGGCAGTTGCTGGCCACGATGGGCCAGAACGACCCGGCGCGGCCGGACCCGCAGACGAACGGGGCGGCTCCGGCCGCCCCGCCCTCGCCGCGGAAGCAGCGGATCGCGGTGACGGATGATCAGGAGGGCGGCTCGCCCGCCTGACCGGTCCGGGCGGCGGTCGCCGGTGCGTTCCCGGTCCGGGCGCGCACCGGCCCCGCTCCACGGAATCGGCCGTACAGGTCCTACGGTGTGGGGATGACCATCCAGCACCGTGACGACAGCATCGACACCTCGGCTGACTTCCCCGGCCGCACCGGCGCGACCGCCACCTCGGAGGCCGACCCGCGCGACGTGGGGCCGGTCCGCACCTCGTACGCCCCCGACCGGGACGGCGACCCCGACCCCGGCGAGATCGTCTGGACGTGGGTGCCGTTCGAGGAGATGGACGGGCGCGGCAAGGACCGCCCGGTCCTGGTGGTGGCCCGCGAGGCGGCGGGCACACTGCTCGCCGTGCAGCTCTCCAGCAAGCAGCACGACCGGGACCGCGAGTGGGTGGCGCTCGGGGCCGGTCCCTGGGACAGCTCCGGCCGTCCTTCGTGGGTCGATCTGGACCGGGTCCTGCGGGTGCACGAGGACGGGATGCGGCGTGAGGCGTGTGCGCTGGACCGGAACAGGTTCGAACTGGTCGCGGGTCGGCTGCGGGAGCTCTACGGCTGGCAGTAGGGCCCCGGAAGGCCCTGGTCGAACGTCCGGCTGAAGGCGGACCGGGTGGCTGATTCGGGGCTGCGGTCGAGGATGCCGAAGACGATCTGCTCGAAGTGCCCGGCGAATCTGCCGCCGTCCAGGAGCAGCGCCCGGAACGCCCCCGCCACCTGCGCCGGATCGTTGCGGAACACCCCGCAGCCCCAGGCGCCCAGCACCAGCCTGCGGTACCCGCGCACCGCCGCGACCTCCAGCACCCGCTCCGCCCGGGACGCGAGCGCGGCGGGGATGCGGTGGGCCTCCTCGGGGGTGCGGCTGCGGATGACTCCGGCGTTGGGCGCCGGGGAGGTGAGGAAGCCGGCGGTGTACGGGGTGTCGAGCAGCCGTCCGCGGTCGTCGCGGAACACCGGCACGCCCGGTGAGTGAATCACCCGGTCGGTGTAGAAGGCGCTGCTTTCGGCGCGGTGGTGGGCGTAGTACTCCGGGGCACGCAGCAAGGTGGCGTACAGGGCGGAGCCCCGGCACAGCGCCTCCTCCTGGGCCTGTGCGCCGTTGAGATATCCGCCGCCGGGATTGCGGGCGGAGGCGTAGTTCAGGACGGCGACCTTGCCGGGGCCCTCGCCGGTCATCCGGCGCGCCGCCCGGAGGCTGCTCTCGTCGGTGACCTCGACGGCCGTGGTGCGGTCGGAGTCGAGTGCCGCGACCGGAACCGGCTCGGGGCCGTACAGCCTGGTTCCCGAGAGTGCGGTGGTCAGGGCCCGTTCGATACTCACCTCGCGCCCGTCCGGCGCGCGGTAGCGGCCCGCCTCGACGATGGCCTCGGTCTCACGCGCGATGCCGCGCAGTCGTGCGCTCATCGGTACTCCCCCGTGTGGTGCATACGGGGCATGTTCGGCGCTCCGGCGGTACGGACGCAACCGGATTTCCGATCCGAAGGGCGCCCTTGTGCGATCCATCCACAGGGGTTTGGGTGGTGGGGAGGCACCGACAGAAGGAGGCCCGGCATGTCGTCCGACACCCCCGGGGACCACGGTCCGCCCGGCCATTCCCCGCCCCTCGGCGAGGGTGAGGCGGAGGATTTACTGCGCTGCATCTGCTTCAAGACGGGACCGCCCCGAAGGGTCGGCGTGGAACTCGAATGGCTCATCCACGACCGGGATCAACCCCGCGTCCCGGTCCCGCACCACCGCCTCGAAGCAGCCGCCGACATCCTCCGGGCACTGCCCCTGAGCGCGGCCCTCACCTTCGAGCCCGGCGGCCAGCTGGAGCTCAGCTCGCGCCCCGCCGATTCCCTGATGGCGTGTATCGATGCCACCGCCGCCGATCTCACCGCCGTACGTGACGCCCTGGACCGGGTGGACCTCGTGCCGGTGGGTCTCGGCGTCGACCCGTGGCACCCGCCGCGCCGTCTGCTGCACGAGCCCCGCTACGACGCCATGGAGGTCGCGTTCGACCGGTCGGGACCGGCCGGTCGCGCCATGATGTGCACCACCGCGTCCGTCCAGGTGTGTCTGGACGCCGGGGAGGAGGAGCCCGGTCCGCTGGGCTACGGGCGGCGCTGGCAGCTGTCCCATCTGCTGGGCGCCGTCCTGGTGGCGGCGTTCGCGAACTCGTCCTTCCGGCTCGGCCGTCCGACGGCCTGGCGGTCCACCCGGCAGTCGCTCTGGGCCGACCTCGATCCCTGGCGGCCCCTGGCGCCGCGCGGCCTGCTGCCACCGCGCGACGCGTGGGCGGCGCATGTGCTGGACAACCCGGTGATGTGCATCCGCAGCGACGGGGGCCCCTGGCCCGTGCCGGAGGGGCTGTCGTTCCGCGAGTGGATCCGGACCGGCGCACCCAGACCACCGGTGCGCGCCGATCTCGACTACCACATCAGCACGCTCTTCCCGCCCGTGCGCCCGCGCGGTCACCTGGAGCTACGCATGATCGACGCACAGCACGGTGCGGACGGGTGGCTGGTGCCGCTCGCCGTCACCACTGCCCTGTTCGACGACGCGGAGGCCGCCGAGACCGTGTACCGCACCGTGAAACCGCTGGCCGAGACGGCCGGGGCGGAGCCGGCGCCGCGCAATCCGCTCTGGGTCGGCGCGGCCCGCGACGGCCTGGCCGATCCCGAACTGCGGGCCGCGGCGGTCACCTGCTTCGGGGCCGCGCTGGAGGCGCTGCCCCGGATGGGGGCCACGAAGGCCGTGCAGGACGCCGTGGCCGACTTCAACGAACGTTTCGTCGCCCGGGGCCGATGTCCCGCCGACGATCTTCCCGAACTGCTCGCGCCGGGCTCGCCCGGCGGTCCGGGCCGCCCCTGGGAGGGGTCCCGCTCATGAACGATTCCGCCACGCCCACCGGATCCGCGCCCCAGGGGGCGGACCCCGAGGCGCTCCGGCAGCGCGCTCTTGCCGCGCTGCTCACCGCCCGGGAACGCACCGCACTGCTCACCGACAGTGTGGACGACACCGAGTTGACCGCCCAGCACTCGCCGTTGATGTCCCCGCTGGTCTGGGACCTCGCGCACATCGGCAATCAGGAGGAGCTGTGGCTGCTGCGCGCGGTGGCCGGGCGGGAGGCGATGCGCCCGGAGATCGACGGGCTGTACGACGCCTTCGAGCATCCCCGGGCGACCCGCCCCTCGCTGCCGCTGCTGGCCCCGGCCGAGGCGCGCTCGTACGCCGCGGAGGTACGCGGCCGGGCTCTCGACGTCCTCGACGGCACCGCACTGGACGGTGCCCGCCCACTGGTGCGGTCCGGGTTCGCCTTCGGGATGATCGCCCAGCACGAACAGCAGCACGACGAGACGATGCTGATCACCCACCAGCTCCGGTCGGGTCCGGCCGTACTGACCGCACCCGTGCCACCTTCCCCCACGGAAGCGGCGGGCCTTCCGGCCGAAGTCCTGGTCCCCGGAGGCCCGTTCACCATGGGGACGTCCACCGAGCCCTGGGCCCTGGACAACGAACGCCCGGCGCACGTGCGCGACATACCGGGCTTCTTCATCGACACGACCCCGGTCACCTGCGGTGCGTACCAGGCGTTCATCGAGGACGGCGGCTACACGGAGCGGCGCTGGTGGGCGCCCGAGGGGTGGGCGATGGTCCGTGAGCACGAACTGGCCGCTCCCCTCTTCTGGCACCGGGACGCCGGTCAGTGGCTGCGCCGTCGTTTCGGGGTCACCGAGGCGGTGCCCGGCAATGAACCGGTGCTTCATGTCAGCTGGTACGAGGCCGACGCGTACGCCCGCTGGGCCGGGCGCCGGCTGCCCACGGAGGCCGAGTGGGAGAAGGCGGCGCGCCACGACCCGGCGTCCGGGCGTTCGCGGCGCTATCCCTGGGGCGACGAGGACCCGTCCCCCGAGCTGGCGAACCTGGGTCAGCGCCATCTGCGGCCCGCACCGGCCGGGGCATACCCGCATGGCCGGTCGCCTCATGGTGCACGGCAGTTGATCGGCGATGTGTGGGAGTGGACGTCGAGCGACTTCCTCGCCTACCCCGGTTTCTCCCCGTACCCGTACCGCGAGTACTCCGAGGTGTTCTTCGGGCCGGCCCACAAAGTGCTGCGCGGCGGTTCGTTCGCCGTGGACCCGGTGGCGTGCCGGGGGACTTTCCGCAACTGGGACCTGCCGGTGCGCCGGCAGATCTTCTCCGGTTTCCGTACCGCGAGGGATGCCTGATGTGTCGTCACATCGCATACCTGGGACCGCTCGTGCCCCTCGGTGAGCTGCTGACGCGGCCGCCGCACTCGCTCGTGCGCCAGTCCTGGGAACCGAGACACCAGCGCTACGGGACCGTCAACGCGGACGGCTTCGGCGTGGGCTGGTACGCGGACGGCGATCCGGTGCCCGGGCGCTACCGGCGCCGGGGCCCGGTCTGGGGCGACGAGACCTTCGCCGACCTGGCCAGGGTGGTGCGCAGCACGGCGCTGCTCGCCGCCGTCCGTGACGCCACCGAGGCGGGCGCCGACGGCGAGGCGGCGGCCGCGCCGTTCGCCGCCGGGCCGCTGCTGTTCAGCCACAACGGTGCGGTGAAGGGCTGGCCGCACTCCGTGGCCCCGCTCGCCGCGACGCTGCCGCCGGCCGAACTGCTCACCCTCACCGCGCGCTGCGACTCGGCCCTCGTCTGGGCCCTTGTGCGGCGCCGTCTGGCCGACGGCGACGAACTGCCGCAGGCCGTCTCCGACACCGTGCTCGACGTGGCCGCCGCGGCACCGGAGTCCCGGCTGAACCTGCTGCTCACCGACGGCACGACGATCGTGGCGACGGCCTGGGGCGACACCCTGTCGTATCTCACCGGGCCGGGCCTGCGCACGGTCGTGGCCTCCGAGCCGTACGACGACGATCCGCGCTGGCGCACGGTCCCCGACCGCACATTGCTGACGGCCACCCGCGCCGACGTACTGCTGACCCCGCTCAAGGAGCCCACCGAGTGAGTCCCTTTCTGCTGACCCGCACCCTGCCGGTGGACGCGACGGACGCGGCGCTGCGCGCCGACGTGCTGCACGGTCTGACCCGGCACCCGAAGACACTGCCGCCCAAGTGGTTCTACGACGCGCACGGCAGTGAACTGTTCGAGGAGATCACCCGGCTGCCCGAGTACTATCCGACCCGCGCCGAGCGGGAGATCCTGATCGACCGCGCCGACGAGATCGCGCGGGCCTCCGGGGCACGGACCTTGATCGAGCTGGGGTCCGGCTCGTCCGAGAAGACCCGGCATCTGCTGGACGCGCTGCCCGCGCTGCACAGTTACGTGCCGGTCGATGTGAGCGAGAGCGCGCTGCGCGGGGCGGCCGAGTCGCTGCTCGCGCAGCGGCCCGAGCTGTCCGTGCACGCCCTGATCGCCGATTTCACCGGCGGTCTGGCGCTGCCGGGCACCCCGGGTCCCAGACTGATCGCGTTCCTGGGCGGCACGGTCGGCAATCTGCTGCCTGCCGAGCGCGCCGTGTTCCTGAAGTCCGTACGGTCGCTGCTCTCCCCCGGCGACGCGCTGCTGCTCGGCACTGACCTGGTGAAGGAGGAAAAGGTGCTGGTCGCCGCGTACGACGATGCGGCGGGGGTGACCGCGGAGTTCAACAGGAACGTGTTGCGGGTCGTGAACCGGGAACTGGGGGCGGACTTCGACCCCGCCGGTTTCGATCACGTGGCGTTCTGGGACCCGGGGCACGAGTGGATCGAGATGCGGCTGCGGGCCCGTCGGGCGCACACCGTGAAGATCCCGGAGCTGGATCTGGTGGTGCCCTTCGAGGCCGGCGAGGAGTTGCGTACGGAGGTGTCGGCCAAGTTCCGCAAGGAGGGTGTCCGGGCGGAACTGGACGCGGCCGGGCTGCGGCTGGATCAGTGGTGGACGGATTCCGGCGGCCGGTTCGCGCTCTCGTTGGCGACGGCGGTCTGAGCGCGGCGGGCCAGGTCACGGCGGTCCGGCCGGCCGGCTGCCGGGATCAGCGGCAGTACGCGGATCTCGGCGGTCAGGCCGGCCGCCGTCACCACCCGCCACAACGAGGCGACGAGCGGATCGTCGCCGACGAACGCGGCTGCACCGGCCGGTTCGTTGTGTTCCGTCGGGGCGTTGCGTTCCGACGGGGTGTCATGTTCCGTCGGGGCGTTGTGTTCCACCGGTTCGTTGTGCCCCGTCCGGCCTGTCCCGGTGCGCCGGGGCGGCGTGGCGCGGTAGGCGATGCGTACCGGCCGGACCTCGGCGTCCGCGTCGATCGCGGCCTGGAAGGCGGCGGGTGCGAACCGGCCTCCGGGGCCGCGCCCGCACCAGGTGGTGCCTTCCGGGAAGACGACCACACGCGAACCGCCGCGCAGCGCCGCCCCGATGGTGCGCACGGTCGTGGGCAGGGCGCGCAGACGGTCGCGCTCGACGAAGAGCGTGCCGCCGAGTGCGGCGAGCGGGCCGAGCAGCGGCCAGCCGCGGATCTCGCTCTTGGCGAGCATCCGGCCGGGGAACACGGCGGCGACGAGCGGGATGTCCAGCCATGAGATGTGGTTCGCGACGACGAGCGTGCCCGTCGTGCCGAGGGCCCCGGCGGGTTCCACAGGGGCACCGACGATTCTTACCCGCACCCCGAAGGCACGCACGACACCGTACGCCCAGCGCCGGATCAGCCGTTCCCGTCGTGCCGCGCCGAGCAGTGCCACGAACGGGGCGCCCAGCGCCCCGGCCATGATGCACAGGCATCCGGCGAGCAGCAGGGCCGCGGCGGCCGGGCGGCACCGCACGCGGCCGTCGTGACCGGCGCAGGCGCCCGGGGTGCAGGGGGCGGTGGGCAGCCAGGGGTTCATCGCAGCGGGGCGAGGGCGAGGAAGTGGCGCAGGTAGCGGGGGTCGGTGCGGCGCAGCGACAGCAGTACGTACAGGTCGGCGACGTTGAAGTCGGGATCGTGGGCGGGCGCCCCGCACACCCAGGCACCGAGGCGCAGATAGCCCCGGAGCAGCGGGGGCAGCGTGGCGAGCCCGGTGGGCGGGACCGCCTGGGCGGCCGTGGTGGGCTGCCAGAGGCGGTGCGGGGTGACCCAGTGGTCCTCGGGTGCCAGGTGCTTCGTCCGTACGGTCTCCCACGCGCCGGCCGCCGCGGTGCCTCCGTCGGCGAGAGGGATGGAGCAGCAGCCGGCCAGCCAGTTGTGGCCGGTGCGTTCCATGTAGCGGGCGAGTCCGGCCCAGATCAGTGCTATGACGGCGCCGTCGCGGTGGGCCGGGTGGACGCAGGAGCGTCCGACCTCGACCAGGTCGTCGCGGATCGGGCCGAGCCGGCCGAGGTCGAACTCGCTCTCCGCGTAGAGGCGTCCGGCGATCCGGGCCCGGTCGGGCGGCAGCACGCGGTAGGTGGCGACGACGTCGCCGGTGGTCTCCTCCCGGACCAGCAGGTGGTCGCAGTACGCGTCGAACGCGTCGCTGTCCAGGCCGGGTTCGGGTCCGTCGAGCCTGGCGCCCAGCTCACCGGCGAAGACCAGGTGGCGCAGCCGTTGGGCGGCGCGGACCTCGTCCTGGTCGGCGGCGAGGGACACCCGGTAGCGCGGCGGGGCGGGGGCGACGGGCTGCGCGGGAACGACGGGCGCGGTGGGGAGGGAGGTGACGGGCAGCGCGTTCATGACGGTCTCCGGGGACGGATCGGCAAGGGCGGCCGCCGGGCCGCCGCACTGGATGCGAAGGCCCGGCCCCTTACTTCTTCCGTGACCGGCTGGATTCGACATGACCGCTCGGGAGAGCCGAAATGTGCGAAGGCTGAATCCCGGGGGCGGCCGGGTGTGTCGTGCGGGTCAGTTCGCGGTGAGCTTGGAGGTGATCTTCGCCGAGGCGGTCCTCGCCGCACGCTGCGGGTCTCCGCCCTCCAGCACCGCCGTCATGTACGGCTTGATCGGGTTGTCGGCCTCCACGTCCGCCCACTGCGGCGAGTTGGGGGTCGCCCGGCCCTTCGTGGCGCCGCGGGCCATCGCCGCGGTGCCTTCCTGGCCCAGGATGACGCGGGCGAGGTCGGGCTTGTTGGGCACGTAGCTCATCGTTCTGGCGAGTTCTTCCTGCCACTTCCGGCCCGCCAGCGCCTTGACCACTTCGATGCCCTCGGCGCGCTGGTCCGCCTTGTCCGGGACGATCAGGTCGGACCCGCCGGTGAAGACGGAGCCGGGCTCATTCGCGGTCTTGCCCGGGATCGGGAAGTAGCCGAGTTTTCCCTTGAGTTCGGGATTCTTCTTCTCGATCTGCGCGACGGTGCCGGGCACCGAGATGATCTGTGCGACATTCCCCTCGGCGAACACGTCGGCCTGCGGGGGCTTTTCCTCGTCGGCGTCCTTCGGTCCGTCACCGAGCGCCTGGAGTTCCTTGTAGAAGCTCATGCCCCGCAGCGCGGCGGGACTGTCCAGGGCGCCTTCCCACTGGCCGCCCTTCTCCTCGGCGAGTTCGCCGCCCTCGTCCCAGATGAATCCGGCGAGGACATACCAGTTCTGGCCCGCGAGGTAGATCCCCTGATTTCCGTTCCGGTTCAGCTGCCGGCTGTCCGCGATCCACTCGTCCCGGGTCTTCGGCGGGTTCTTTATGCCTGCCTGCTCGAAGAGTTCCTTGTTGTAGATCACCACTCGGTTGGCCGCGTACCAGGGAATGCCGTACTGCATGCCGCCGATGCTGCCGGGGTCGGCGAGGCCGGGCAGCCAGTCCTCGCTGCCGAGGTCACGTACGGACTCCAGGGTGAGATCGCGCAGGCCGCCGCTCTCCGCGTACTGGGCGACCTGAGTGTTGCCGACCTCGATGACGTCCGGGGTGTCCTCGCCCTTGAGTGCGCCGGTGACCTTCGGGCCGATTCCGCTCCAGCTCTGGAACTTGAACTCCAGCTCGACGGACGGGTGCTCGTCCTTGTACGCCTTGGTGAACCGCTTCAGGAAATCGGCGGAGACGCTGTCCTTCATCAGCCAGATCGTGACCTTCTTGCTGCCGGACGCCTCCGATCCGGAGAGCAGGCCACATCCCCCCAGGGCAAAAGTGGAGACGAGCGCGACGGCTCCGACGAGTATGCGGTTCTTCACCAGGTTCACCTTCTGCGAAACGGCACGGCTTAATTCAGGACCCGGTGTGGGGGACTGCGGGCGGCGCTCGCACGGGCGTGGCTGGATTTTGGTATGGACCATTGATTTGGTCAAGCGCCGTTCACAGCGCATTCTCCACTTCGATCTCTCGCGGACTCGGGCCGGTTGGGGCACCGTAGTAAGGACGAGAGGAGACATAAGATGTCAAATCACACCTACCGGGTCACCGAAATCGTCGGAACCTCGCACGAGGGCGTGGACGACGCCATCCGCAGAGGCGTCGCAAGAGCTTCTGAAACGTTGCACAATCTCGACTGGTTCGAGATCACTCAAGTGCGTGGCGAGATCAAGGACGGCCGGGTGGAGCACTACCAGGTTGGCTTGAAAGTGGGCTTCCGGCTCGACGAGACGAGCTGACACCCGCCACCCCGCACCGCCGCCGCGGCGCGACCGGACCGCGGCCGCGTCCGTCCGGTCGCACGCCGCCGGGTTCAGGTACGGCCCTCTCGCTCCTGCGCGTCCCGCAGAGCGGCCGACGCCTTCGCCCAGCGGGCCCGTACCACGGTGAAACCGGCCTGCTCGGCCGCGTCACAGACGAGTTCGTCGTCATCGACCAGCATCCGGATCTCACGCTCCCGGCCCAGCCGCTTCAGGATTTCCAGCTTGGTGTGCCGGGCCGGCCTGCGGTCGCCGTCGCGGCGCATGTACACGCGCCCCTCGGGCAGTCCCTGTTCCGCCAGCCAGGCAACGGTGTCCCGGCGGCACCTCTCGGGCCGGCCGGTGAGGTACCTGACCTCGCAGCTCCCGGCGCTGTCGAGTGCCAGCCGTACGCCTTCGGCGAGCGGCGGGTCGTCGACGGCCGCGGCGAAGAAGCCGTCCCAGTCGCGCCGGCGCCCCTCCAGGTAGTGCTGCCGGTGGCCGCTGTCCGCGAGCGTGCCGTCCAAGTCGAATACGGCCAGGGGCCGATGGTCGCTTCTCACACCCCCAGCAAATCAGACCAGCGCGGCCACCAGCAGCAGTACGACGACGACCCCGGCCACCACCGCGGCCACCCTCAGCGACCTGCGTCTCGACCAGACCGGAAGCACCTGCGGACCGTCGGGTCCGGGAAAGACATGGAAGACGTGGTCGGGATCGTCCGGGATCGTGACCGCCACCAGTTGCAGCCACCCGATCTCGGCCCGTCTGGCCACCTCGTCCGGCCGGGGCGCGAGTGCCGATTCGACGGCCTCGACGTGGGCGGGGTCCAGCGCCTCGGGTATCGGCTCGCCGGCCGAGGTCAGCGTGGCCCGCTGCCACGCACCGGCGCGTCCGGCCTGCTGGCGGACCCGCAGCGGCGGTGCCGGGTCCGGCAGTTTCACCGTGTTCCGCTGTGGCGCGTGCCCGACCGAGCCGCCCGTCCACAGGGTGACCAGGCCCGTTCCGTCGCACGGGGTGTGTTCCGTCGACCTCTCGCCCTCGCAGACCGGGCAGTCCCGGAATCCGGTGTCGTCGCACTTCGGGCACTTCTTGGTGCCCCACCCCTGACATTGCGGGCAGGCGGTGCGGGGCTTGCGGCACTTCAGGCAGGTGGTCCGTCCGGCCGCGCCCCGTTCCCGCGACGATCCGGCCGGCGCCCGGTCCTTGCGGCGTTCGCCCGTGCCGTCGCACCAGGTGCACGGCTCCACACCCTTGCAGGCCGGGCACAACGGTCCGGTCTCGCAGCGCAGTTTCCCCTTGGCCCGGCAGCGCGAACAGGGCTGCCGTCCTTCGTCGCAGCCGCAGGCCACCGTCCGTACGGAACCGTGGAGCACGAGCTCCACCTTCCGCGACCGGGCCGGATCCTTCGGCGGTTCGACCGGATGGTCGCCGAGCTCCCCTTCGTACGTCTCCCGTCCGGATATGTCGCACTTGCCGGGTCTGGACTCCGGGTGCGTGCTACGGGTCTCCACGGAGCGGACGATGCTCAGGTCGAGCATCGGAAGCCGGGTGATGTCGGCGCCGGTCCGCCGCAACTGCGGCCCCTGCCCCGGGCGGCCGATGTGCCGGGCGACCGCTTCGAGAATGTCGTCCTCGGACAGCGAGTCGGCCATGACGGCGCTTCCACCTCCTCCCCGGCAGGCATGCCTGCGCGCACGACGCAGCGTACGGTCGGCACCGCCGGAGGCTCAAGAGGGCCGCACGGGCAAGCCCATGGGCGCCGCGCCCGGCACTCGTCGTTCACCGCGCGCACCCGCTCGCGCGCACGGATGGGTGATCAGCTCCTCACGTTCCGCACGGATCGCAAAAGGTTGTACAGGATCCGCATGGATGCACCAGCGTTTGTAAAGCTATATTCAGTTTTGTGGCATCCAACGTTAACGATGTGAAGCGAATACTCCTGCGATCAGGGAAGAGCCCGTACGACGTAGTACCTGTCGAGCGCGCTCTCCATGAGGACGTGTTCGCCACCAACTCGGGCAACCTGATCTTCAGCGATGCCGCACACAAGATCCTTGAGACGCCGCGTTCGCAGGTGGTGTCGAACGGGATCACCACCCAGGTCGCCGACGCCGACCGGATCAACAGCGAGTACGACGTCTTCGTCATCCCGCTCGCCAACGCCTTCCGGCCCTCCTTCGAACGGCAGCTGGAGCGGCTCACCCAGCTCATCTCGAAGCTGAAGATCCCCGTAGTGGTCCCCGGCGTCGGCGCCCAGACCGGCGTCAACTACTCCGCGGACCGGCTGAAGCCGATGCAGTCCACGGTCTACGCGTTCGTCTCCGCCGTACTCGACCACAGCGCCTCCATCGGTGTGCGCGGCGAGTTCACCGAGCGGTATCTGCGGGACATGGGATTCCGCGACGTCGATGTCATCGGCTGCCCCTCGATGTTCCTCAACGGCAGCAGGCTCACCATCCGGGAGGACGGACGGGCGCTCGGACCCGAGTCCCGCGTCGCCGTCAACGGATCGCACGACGCGGTGCGCAAGCACAAGCTCGGGCAGATCATCGACCGCGCCCACGCGCGCTACCCGCACCTGCGGTTCATCGGCCAGAACCTCTCCGACGCCCGTCAGCTGCACTGGCGCGACCTGTCCCACCCGAACGCCGCGGTGACCGGCATCCCCACCCACCCCGACCACCCCATGTTCGAGGAGGGCAAGGTCCGGGTCTACATCGACCCGGTCACCTGGATGGACGACCTGAGGGGCTTCGATTTCTCCTTCGGGTCCCGGATCCACGGCAACATCGCGGCGCTGCTGGCCGGAACGCCGGCCACGGTCCTCTGCGGCGACTCCCGGACGCTGGAGCTGTGCCGCTACTTCGACATCCCGCACCGGATGCTGTCCAAGGTCCCGGCCGACCTCGACCCCGCCGACCTCCACGCCTCGGCGGACTTCGGGCCGCTGATGCGCGGCCACCAGGAGCGGTTCGACCGGTTCATGAACTTCCTCGACAAGAACGGCCTGGAGAACACCTTCACCCACGGCGACGGCGGCGCAGCCTTCGAGAAGCGGATGAGCGGGCTGTCCTTCCCGCCCGGCGTCCGCCCCTGGGTCGGCTCCGACCCCGCCACGATGGCGGCGCGACTGAACTGGCTCCAGACCCAGCTGACCGAACTCACCGCCGAGAACACCCGGCTCAAGCGCAAGGTCCAGAAGAACGCCTCGCTGCCCGCCCAGCGGTCCACGTACCAGCGCGCCCGCAGCGTCGTGGGAAGGCCCATCAAGCGCGCACTGCGTCCCTCCCGGTAGGGCCAGGGCTTCCTCACCGATCCGCAGGGCCGGCCCGACAGGGGCACCGGAGTCACGGGCCGCCCCTCGATGTCTAGAATCAGACTGTTTGCCCCTGGGGCCTGTCCGACCCTGATCCGCCGGACAGGCCCCAGGGGGTCGGCCCTGCCCCGATCCGTACGGAGTGCCCGCGCACATGTCCACCCCCCACGATCCGTACGTCCGGGTGCGCGGCGCCCGTGAGCACAACCTCCAGGACGTCTCGGTCGACATCCCGCGCGACACCCTCACCGTCTTCACCGGTGTCTCCGGCTCCGGGAAGTCCTCCCTCGCGTTCGGGACGATCTACGCCGAGGCCCAGCGCCGTTACTTCGAGTCGGTCGCTCCGTACGCGCGCCGGCTGATCCATCAGGTCGGCGCGCCCGCGGTCGGCGAGGTCACCGGACTGCCGCCCGCGGTCTCCCTGGAGCAGCGCCGCTCGGTGCCCGGCGCCCGTTCGTCCGTCGGCACGGTCACCACGCTCTCCAACTTCCTGCGCATGCTGTTCTCACGGGCCGGGGACTACCCGGCCGGTGCCGAGCGGCTCGACTCCGACGCCTTCTCGCCGAACACCGCCGCCGGGGCGTGCCCGCAGTGCCACGGGCTCGGCCTGATCCACCGCACCACCGAGGAGCTGCTGGTCCCCGACCCCTCGCTGTCGATCCGGGACGGTGCGATCGCTGCCTGGCCGGGGGCGTGGCAGGGCAAGAACCTGCGCGATGTGCTGGACGCGCTGGGGTACGACATCGACCGGCCGTGGGGCGAGCTGGGCACCGAGGAGCGGGAGTGGATCCTGTTCACCGACGAGCAGCCGGTGGTGACGGTCCATCCGGTACGGGAGGCGGGGCGCATCCAACGCCCCTACCAGGGCACGTACATGAGTGCCCGCCGCTATGTGATGCACACCTTCGCGGACTCCAAGAGCCGCACGTTGCGGGCGAAGGCGGAGCGGTTCCTGGCCAGTGCCCCGTGTCCGGCCTGCGGCGGCAGCCGGCTGCGCCCCCAGGCGATGGCCGTCACCTTCGCCGGCCGTACGATCGCGGAGCTGGCCGCGCTGCCGCTGACCTCGCTCGCCGAGCTGCTGCGCGCGGCGGGCGGCAGCGAGACGGCCCGGGTGCTGACGGCGGATCTGCTCGCCCGGATCGAGACGGTCACCGAGCTCGGCCTCGGCTATCTCAGCCTCGACCGCACCGCCCCGACCCTGTCCTCCGGCGAGCTCCAACGGCTGCGCCTCGCCACCCAGTTGCGCTCGGGGCTCTTCGGGGTCGTCTACGTGCTGGACGAGCCGTCGGCCGGCCTCCATCCGGCGGACACCGAGTCGCTGCTCGGGGTGCTGGGCCGGCTGAAGGAGGCCGGGAACTCGGTCTTCGTCGTGGAGCACCAGATGGATGTGGTGCGCCGGGCCGACTGGCTGGTCGACGTGGGGCCGCTGGCCGGTGAGCACGGGGGCCGGGTGCTGCACAGCGGGCCACCGGCCGGGCTCGCGGAGGTGGCGGAGTCGGCCACCCGGCGCTTCCTCTTCGACGACGGGCCCGCACCGCAGCGGAAGGTGCGTACGCCGTCGGGCCTGCTGAGGCTGAACGGGGTCGACCGGCACAATGTCCGGGGCGTGGACGCCGAGTTCCCGCTCGGCGTCTTCACGGCCGTCACCGGAGTCTCGGGGTCGGGGAAGTCGACGCTGGTCGGCCAGGTCCTGGCCGGTGCGCTCGCCGACCGGCAGGCCGGCGCCGCGGAACCGGCCGCGGAGCGCCCCGCGCCCTGGTGCGCCTCGGCGCAGGGGCTGGAGGCGGTGGACCGTCTCGTACAGGTCGACCAGCGGCCGATCGGCCGTACCCCCCGGTCCAATCTGGCCACGTACACCGGGCTCTTCGACGTCGTGCGGAAGCTGTTCGCCGCGACGGAGACGGCGCGGGAGCGCGGCTACCGGGCCGGGCGGTTCTCCTTCAACGTGGCGGGCGGGCGGTGCGAGACCTGCCAGGGCGAGGGTTTCGTCTCCGTGGAGCTGCTCTTCCTGCCCAGTACGTACGCGCCCTGCCCGGACTGCCACGGGGCGCGGTACAACCCGCAGACCTTGGAGGTCACCCTGCGCGGTCTGGACATCGCTCAGGTTCTGGACCTGACGGTGGAGTCGGCGGCCGGGTTCTTCGCGGGTACGCCGGCCGCCGAGCGCAGTCTGCGGACCCTGCTCGACGTCGGGCTCGGCTATCTGCGGCTCGGTCAGCCCGCGACGGAGCTGTCCGGCGGCGAGGCCCAGCGCATCAAGCTCGCCACCGAGCTCCAGCGGACCCGCCGGGGCCACACCCTGTACCTGCTGGACGAGCCGACGACGGGACTGCACCCCTCCGATGTCGAGGTGCTGATGCGGCAGTTGCACGGTCTCGTCGACGCGGGCGACACGGTGGTGGTCGTGGAGCACGACATGGCGGTGGTCGCGGCTGCCGACCGGGTGATCGATCTGGGCCCCGGCGGCGGCGACCGGGGAGGCAGGATCGTGGCGGCGGGGACGCCGATGGACGTGGCCCGGTCCCCGGAGAGCCGTACGGCTCCGTACCTCCGGACTGCGCTCCGTCTCGACTGACTGCCCATTCGTCACCAACTCCCCTATTTGCCACGTCAGTTGTCGACCCAGGCAAGCAATGGGGAATGAAACAGTAAAGAACGTTGACAGTTAGCTGGTCCAGACCAATTATGGGCATGCCTCACGGCCGCTCCACGCCGTGCGGCACGTGACCCCGGCCGGGAATCACAGGAACGGGCCGCGCCCCTCCCCGGGCGCGGCCGAGCCGCGCGATCCGCCCGTTGCCTCACCCCGCTGGGAGCTGTCCCATGAGACGTCCAAGAACAGTCGGCGCCGTCCTGAGCGCCTTGGCCACCGCCGTCGCGTCCGCAGGTCTGATCCTCGGATCCGGCGCCGGCGCACAGGCCGCAGAGACCGCCGCCACCCCCCTGCCCGCGCACGTCTTCGCCCCGTACTTCGAGGCGTGGAACGGCGACAGCCCGGCCGCGCTCTCGCAGGCGTCCGGTGCCAAGTACCTGACCATGGCCTTCATCCAGACGGAGGCCCGCGGTTCCTGCACCCCTTACTGGAACGGTGATTCGAGCACACCCATCGCCCAGTCCGAGTTCGGCGCCGACTTCACCACCATGCGGTCGCGCGGCGGCGACGTGATCCCGTCGTTCGGCGGATACACCGCCGACAACGGCGGCACCGAGATCGCCGACAGCTGTACCAGCGTCGACTCCATCGCGGCGGCCTACGAGAAGGTCATCACGACGTACGACGTGTCCCGCCTCGACATGGACATCGAGGACAACTCCCTGGAGAACAGCGCCGGGATCGACCGCCGCAACAAGGCGATCAAGAAGGTCCAGGACTGGGCCGCCGCCAACGGGCGCTCGGTGCAGATCTCGTACACCCTGCCCACCACCACGAGCGGTCTGGCCGACAGCGGTCTCGCGGTGCTGGAGAACGCCGTGTCCAACGGCGCCAAGGTCGATGTGGTGAACCTCATGACCTTCGACTACTACGACGGCGCCACGCACAACATGGCCGAGGACACCAAGACGGCGATCACGGGCCTCAAGGACCAGCTGGCCGATCTGTACCCGTCGAAGACCGACGCCCAGCTGTGGTCCATGACCGGCGTCATCGAGATGCCGGGCATCGACGACTACGGCCCGGCCGAGACGTTCACCACGGCCGACGCCACCTCGGTCTACAACTGGGCCGTCGCCAAGGGCCTGAGCACCCTGTCGTTCTGGGCGCTCCAGCGCGACAACGGCGGCTGCCCCGGGACCGGCGGGAGCGACACCTGTTCCGGCATCGCACAGGACACGTGGTACTTCAGCCACACCTTCGCGCCGTTCACGGGCGGCGGGGGTCCGGTGACGGACGACTACTCGGTGACGGTGGCTCCCGGTTCGGCGACGGTCGCCCCCGGTGGCTCCACGACGGCGACCGTGAACACCGCGGTCACCTCCGGCAGCGCGAAGACCGTCGCGCTGACGACGAGCGGGGCGCCCGCCGGTGTGACGGCGACGCTCAGCCCCACCTCGGTCACCGCGGGCGGCACGGCGAAGCTGACGCTCGCCGCGTCGGCGTCCGCGGCACCGGGCACGTACCAAATCGAGGTGACCGGTGCCTCGGGCACGCTCAGCCACGCGGCCGCCTTCACCCTGACGGTGTCGGGCCCGGGCGGCGGCACCGGCGCCCTGGTGAACGGTGACTTCGAGTCGGGTTCGCTGAGCCCCTGGACGTGCGAGTCCGGTGGCGCGGTCGTCTCCACACCGGTGCACGGCGGTTCGCACGCGCTCGCCGCGGCGGCCACCGCGTCGCAGACCGGTGAGTGTGCGCAGACCCTCACCCTGTCCCCCAACACCAAGTACACGCTGAGCGGTTGGGTGCAGGGCAGCTACGGATACCTCGGGGTGCGCGGCGACGCGACGGCGAGCACCTGGGGTTCGTCGAGCGGCTACGCGAAGCAGTCGGTGACGTTCACCACCGGTTCGTCCGGCACGGTGACCGTCTATCTGCACGGCTGGTACGGACAGGGCACGGTCTACGGCGACGACATCTCCGTGACGTCCTGATCCGCCGGAGCGGATGAGACTTCCCGGTCCGGGAGGCGGGCGGCCTCCGGGACCAGGAACTCGCGCTTCGCTCAGCGGCGGACCTTACGGGTCGCCCGCAGCCACTCCCTGTTCATGGCCGAGATCGACGGCAGCGGGATGCCCTTGGGGCAGGCGGTGGCGCACTCCCCGGTGAGGGTGCAGCCGCCGAAGCCCTCGCTGTCCATCTGGCCGACCATGTCCAGGACCCGGGTCTCGCGCTCCGGGGCGCCCTGCGGCAGCACGTTGAGGTGGTTGATCTTCGCCGAGGTGAAGAGCATCGCCGAGCCGTTGGGGCAGGCCGCGACGCAGGCGCCGCAGCCGATGCACTCGGCGTGCTCGAAGGCGAAGTCCGCGTCCGGCTTGGGCACCGGGGTGGCGTGCGCCTCGGGGGCGGTGCCGGTCGGGGCGGAGATGTATCCGCCCGCCTGGATGATCCGGTCGAAGGCCGAGCGGTCCACGACCAGGTCCTTGACGACCGGGAAGGCGGAGGCGCGCCACGGTTCGATGTCGATCGTGTCGCCGTCCTCGAAGGACCGCATGTGGAGCTGGCACGTGGTGGTGCGCTCGGGGCCGTGCGCATCGCCGTTGATGACGAGACTGCACGCGCCGCAGATGCCCTCGCGGCAGTCGTGGTCGAAGGCGACGGGGTCGTCGCCGGCGAGGATCAGTTCCTCGTTGAGGGTGTCGAGCATCTCCAGGAACGACATGTCCTGCGAGATGCCGTCCACCTCGTAGGTGGACATGGCGCCGGGTGCGTCGGCGTTCTTCTGGCGCCAGACGCGCAGGGTGAGCTTCATGCGTAGCTCCGCTGAGTGGGGTGGACGTACTCGAAGACGAGGTCTTCCTTGTGCAGGACGGGGGCCTCGCCGGTGCCGGAGAACTCCCAGGCGGCGGCATAGGAGAACTCCTCGTCCCGGCGGGCGGCTTCGCCGTCCGGGGTCTGCGACTCCTCGCGGAAGTGGCCTCCGCAGGATTCGGCGCGGTGCAGTGCGTCGAGGCACATGAGCTCGGCGAGCTCCAGGTAGTCGACGATGCGGTTGGCCTTCTCCAGCGACTGGTTGAACTCCTCGCCGATGCCGGGGACCTTGATGCGGCGCCAGAACTCCTCGCGGATCTGCGGGATGCGTTCGAGCGCGGTGCGCAGCCCGTCCTCGGTGCGGGCCATTCCGCAGTACTCCCACATGAGTTCACCGATCTCGCGGTGGAAGGAGTCGGGGGTGCGGTCGCCGTCGACGGAGAGCAGCAGGTTGAGCCGGTCCTCGGTGTCGGCGACGGCCTCCTCGACCGCGGGGTGCGAGGCGTCGACCGCCTCATGGTGCGGATTGCGGGCCAGGTAGTCGTTGATCGTCGACGGGAGGACGAAGTAGCCGTCGGCGAGGCCCTGCATCAGCGCGGACGCGCCGAGCCGGTTGGCACCGTGGTCGGAGAAGTTGGCCTCGCCGATGGCGAAGAGGCCGGGGATGGTGGTCTGGAGGTCGTAGTCGACCCAGAGGCCGCCCATCGTGTAGTGCACGGCGGGGTAGATCCGCATCGGGGTCTCGTACGGGTTCTCCGCCGTGATCCGTGCGTACATGTCGAAGAGGTTGCCGTACTTCTCCTCGACCTTGTCCCGGCCCATCCGCTGGATGGCCTCGGCGAAGTCCAGGTAGACGCCCTGGCCGCCGGGGCCGACGCCGCGCCCCTCGTCGCAGACGTTCTTCGCGGCGCGGGAGGCGATGTCCCTGGGGACGAGGTTGCCGAAGGCGGGGTAGATGCGCTCCAGGTAGTAGTCGCGCTCGTCCTCGGGGATCTCGTTGGCGGGACGGTCGTCGCCCTTGGCCTTCGGGACCCAGATCCGGCCGTCGTTGCGCAGCGACTCGCTCATCAGCGTCAGCTTGGACTGGTGGTCGCCGGTGCGCGGGATGCAGGTGGGGTGGATCTGAGTGAAGCAGGGGTTGGCGAAGTAGGCGCCGCGGCGGTGGGCGCGCCAGACGGCGGTGGCGTTGGAGTTCATGGCGTTCGTCGACAGGTAGAAGACGTTGCCGTAGCCGCCGCTGGCCAGGACGACCGCGTCGGCGAAGTAGGTGTCGATCTTCCCGGTGACGAGGTCGCGGGCGACGATCCCGCGGGCCTTGCCGTCGACGACGATCAGGTCGAGCATCTCGGTACGGGCGTGCAGTTCGACGTTGCCCGCGGCGATCTGCCGGGACAGCGCCTGGTAGGCGCCGAGCAGGAGCTGCTGTCCGGTCTGGCCCCGGGCGTAGAAGGTGCGGGAGACCTGGACGCCGCCGAAGGAGCGGTTGTCGAGGAGGCCGCCGTACTCGCGGGCGAAGGGCACGCCCTGGGCGACGCACTGGTCGATGATCTCGACGGAGATCTGGGCGAGCCGGTGGACATTGGACTCGCGGGCCCGGAAGTCGCCGCCCTTGACGGTGTCGTAGAAGAGCCGGTGGATCGAGTCGCCGTCGTTGCGGTAGTTCTTCGCCGCGTTGATGCCGCCCTGGGCGGCGACCGAGTGGGCGCGGCGGGGCGAGTCCTGGAAGCAGAACTGGACGACGTGGTAGCCCTGTTCGGCCAGCGTCGCGCCGGCCGAGCCGCCGGCCAGGCCGGTGCCGACGACGATGACGGTGTGCTTGCGGCGGTTGGCCGGGTTGACCAGCCTGGCCTGGAAGCGGCGGGTGTCCCAGCGTTCGGCGACGGGGCCCTCGGGGGCCTTGGTGTCGACGACGGGCGCGCCGGTCTCGTAGTGCGAGTAGTCGGTCATGTCAGCTCACGACTCCGGTCATGACGGCGACGGGTACGGAGATGAAGCCCAGCGTCAGCACCGCGGCGAGGGCGTTGGCGATGGTCTTGAGGACGCGGTCACGGGTCGCGTTCCCCGCGCCGAGTGTCTGGGCGGCGCTCCAGAAGCCGTGCTGGACGTGGAGCCCGAGGGCGAGCATGGCGACGATGTAGATCGTGTTGCCGTACCAGGTGGAGAAGGTGTCGATGACGTTCTGGTACGGGTGGCCGGACTGGAATCCGCCGGAGTGCACGGTGCCCGTCGTCAGGTCGAGGATGTGCCAGACGATGAACAGGGCGAGGATGATCCCGCCCCAGCGCATGGTGCGGGTGGCATAGGTGGCACGCGGCTTGCGGTGCACGTACTTGGCGGGGCGCGCCCTGATGTCGCGGCGGCTGAGCTGGTACGCGGAGACGGCGTGCAGCACCACCGCCGCGACGAGCACGACGCGGACGATCCACAGGGCCCACTCGTAGTGCAGGAAGGGCTCGCCCATGGTCCGCAGCCAGTGCGCGTAGTGGTTGAACTCGCCGGCCCCGAAGAAGATCTTCAGGTTGCCGATCATGTGGACGACCAAGTAGAGGAGCATGATCAGGCCGCTCACGGCCATGACCGTCTTCTTGCCGAGGGACGAGTCCCAGAGCGTACGCGTCATGGACGGCCGTCGGTCCGTCCGGGTTGCCAATGCCATGGACACGACGCTAGAACCGATCCACCTCATCAGTCCAAGACATGGAACAGCTCATGTTCATAGGCTGAGGCTATCGACCTCGGTAGGGTGGGTGTATGCAGTTCCAGCAGCTGATGTATTTCGTGGCCGTGGCCGAGACCCGGCACTTCACCCGGGCCGCCGAGGAGGTGCATGTCTCGCAGCCCTCGCTCTCCCAGCAGATCCGGGCGCTGGAGAGCGAGCTGGGGGCGGAGCTGTTCAGCCGGGCGCGCGGAAACATCACGCTGACCGACGCGGGCGAGGCCCTGCTGCCGCTGGCCCGCCGGATCCTCGCTGACGCGGACACCGCACGCCACGAGGTGCAGGAGCTCGCGCAGCTGCGCCGGGGCCGGGTCCGGCTGGGTGCGACGCCCAGCCTCTGCACCGGCCTGCTCCCCGACGTGCTGCGCGCCTTCCACGACCGGCATCCGGGGATCCGGCTGCTGCTGGAGGAGGGCGGCTCGCTCGACCTGGTGCGGGAGCTGGCGCGGGGCGCGCTCGATCTCGCGCTGGTGGTGCTGCCGCTGCCCGCCGCGTCGCCCGCGCTGACCACGGTGGAGCTGCTCCGGGAGGACCTGGTCGTGGTGTCCTCGGCGCGGGAGCCGCGGCCCGGCCGGGGCGGGAGCGTACGGATCGCCGACCTCCAGGGCGAGCCCCTGGTGATGTTCCGGCACGGCTACGACCTGCGGGAGCTGACGGTCGCCGCCTGCCGGGCGGAGGGTTTCGAGCCGTCGTTCACGGTGGAGGGCGGCGAGATGGACGCCGTGCTCGGCTTCGTACGGGCGGGGCTCGGGATCGCCGTGGTGCCGAGCATGGTCGCCGTCCGCTCCGGCCACGACCTGCGGACCACACCGCTGGCCCGCCCCGGGCTGCGGCGCACGATCGCGCTCGCGCACCGCAGCGACGTGGCTCCGCCGCGCGCGGCACGCGAGCTCCAGAAGGTGCTGCTCGCCGCCGGACGGGCCTGAGCGCCGAGGGCGGGTACGGGGCCGGCCGGAGGCCCCGTACCCGCCGCCTCACACGGCGTCGGCCAGCCGCAGCGAGTGGATCCGGTCGGGCGCACCCGGCCGGGCGTAGTACCAGCCCTGTGCCGTGTCGCAGCCCAGCTTGCGCAGCTGCTCCGCCTGGGCGCCGGTCTCCACGCCCTCCACCGTGACCGCGAGGTCCAGGCTGTGCGCCAGCGAGACGATCCCCTCGACGATCTTCAGATCGACCGGGTCCGCCGGGTGCTGCTGCATGCCCATGGTGAAGGAACGGTCCAGCTTGAGCACGCTCACCGGCAGCCGGCGCAGGTTCGCCAGGTTCGAGTACCCGGTGCCGAAGTCGTCGAGCGCTATGTCCACGCCCATTTCGGCCAGTTGCCGCAGCGGCTTGAGCAGGTCGTCGTCCGCGCCGATGAGCGCGGACTCGGTGACCTCCAGGCAGAGCGCCCCGGGTTCGAGCCCCGAGCGCTCCAGCACGTCGACCGTCTCGGCGACCAGCCGCGGATGGTGCAGCTGGGTCGGTGAGAGATTGACGTTGATCCGCAGCGGACCGCCGTCGGTGTGCCTCTCCTGCCAGAAGTTGGCCTGGCGTACGGACTCCTCCAGCACCCAGCGGCCCAGCGGCACGATCAGCCCGGTGTGCTCGGCGAGCGGGATGAAGCGGTCCGGGCCGAGCACCCCGTGCTGCGGGTGGCACCAGCGCACCAGCGCCTCCGCACCGTGCACCGTGCCGTCGTCGAGGTGCACGAGCGGCTGGTACTCGATGAAGAACTCGCCGCGCTCCAGGGCGGCGGGCAGCGCGGTGGTCAGCCCGTGCCGGGTGATGGCCCGTGCGTCGGCCTCGTCGTCGGCGAGCTCGAAGCGATTGCCGCCCGCCGACTTGGCCCGGTACATCGTGATGTCGGCGCTGCGCAGCACCTCGGCGGCGTTGCGCTCGCGGGCCGGTCCTTCGACGACCCCGATGGATCCGCGTACGGTCAGCTCGCGGCCGTCCAGACGGATCGGGGTGCCGAGCACGCCGAGGATGCGGCAGGCGAGTTCGGCGACCTCCGTCTCGGTGTCGGGTCCGGTGGTCAGGGCCACGAACTCGTCGCCGCCGAGCCGGGCGACCATCTCGCCGGGCGCGGTCGCACAGCTCTGCAGCCGGTCGGCCACCTCGACCAGCAGCCGGTCCCCCGACGCGTGGCCGAGGCTGTCGTTGATCGCCTTGAAGCCGTCCAGGTCGAGGTAGCACAGGCCGAACCGGCTGCTGTCGGCGGCGGACAGCGCCTTCTCCAGCCGTTCGAAGAACAGCGTCCGGTTGGGCAGGCCGGTGAGCGCGTCATGGGTGGCCTCGTACCGCAGCCGGAGATTGAGCAGCCGGCGCTCGGTGGTGTCCTCCATCAGCGCGAGCTGGTACTGCGGCTTGCCGTCGGCGTCACGCAGCAGCGACACCGTCAGATTGGTCCACAGCACGGTCCCGTCGTTGCGGTAGTACGGCTTCTCGACCCGGTAGTGCTCGCGTTCGCCGCGCACCAGCTCGTCGTAGTACTTCCACACGTGCGGCGAGTCCTCCGGGTGGACCCACTCGTTGAGCCTGTGGCTGCGCACATGGTGGTCGAGCCCGCCGAACATCCGGGTGAGGGTGTCGTTGACCTCCAGCACCTTGCCGTCCAGGTCGGCGATGCCGATGCCGATGGCCGCGTCCTTGAAGACGGCGCGGAAGCGCGCCTCGGTGGCGTGCAGCGCGTGTTCGGCGTCGGTGCGGGCGGTCAGCGCCGATCGGGCGATGGCCTCCTGCTCGGCCAGGGTGCGCTCGCGCAGCGCCTGGGTGAAGCCGCCCGCGAGGGTGTGCTGGATCCGCGCGCAGCGGGCTCTGCCGTCCTCGGTCGACAACGCCGTGGCGCCGTTGTTTCCGCAGTAGAGCACCAGGTACGAGTCGATGACGCCGAGCGTGCTGCTCAGCGCGTCCGGATCGGTGCAGTGCGCGGTGACCAGGGCGGCCCCCACCTCGACCGCGGGCGCCGCGTCGAAGGGCCGGGCGTGCAGGATGTCGCTGAGCTCGCGGGCCAGCGGCAGCAGATGCTGTTCGAACTCGGTGCGCGTCAAGGAGGTGGCCGTCGAGGGGAAGATGGCCCGGCTCCAGATCGTGGCGAATCGCCGGAGCCGATCCTCGGGGCCGTCGGGATCCGTGTCCGGCGCACCGGACGACTGGGCGGGGATGCTCACGCCTTGCGTCCCACTCCCGCGAAGCCCGAGAACGTGTATGGGTCCTCCTGCTCCGTCACCACCGGGGCGTCCGGGCGCCAGTTCGGCATCGACACGAGGCCGGGCTCCACCATCTCGTACCCCTCGAAGAAGCGGGCGATCTCGTCGCGGGACCGCATGACCAGGGGGTTGCGGATGTTGTTGTAGACGTCGACCGCGCCGCCCGCCTCATCCCGGGTGAGCGGAAGGCCCTCGTACGAGGCGTGGGTCACGACGACGATGCTGCCGGGGGCGAGCGCTTCGCGCAGTTCGGCGACCGCGGTCTGCGGGTCGTCGGAGTCCTCGATGAAGTGGAGCACCGCGACCAGCAGCAGGGCCACCGGGCGGTCCAGGTCGAGCAGTCCGGAGATCTCCGGGCTTTTCACGATCTCCCGCGGACTGCGCAGATCGGCGGCGGCGATCACCGCCCGGTCGTTTCCTTCGAGCACGGCCCGGCTGTGCGCGACCGCGACCGGGTCGTGGTCGACGTACGCCACCCGGGCCTCGGGGTCGGCCGCCTGGGCGACTTCGTGCACATTGCCGAAGGTCGGTATTCCGGAACCGATGTCCAGAAACTGACTGATGCCCTCGCTCACCGCGTAACGCACGGCTCGCCGCATAAAGGCGCGATTCGCCTGCATGATCTTGGGGAGTCCCGGCATGAACTCCATGGCCTTGCGTGCCGCTTCCCGGTCCACCTCGAAATTGTGCGATCCGCCCAGATAGAAATCGTACATTCGAGACACGCTCGGCACTGAAATGTCAATGCCTCGCGGTGCCCAGGCGGGACGCTCCATCGATGTCTCCAACAAGTCGCCACGGCGATCCGGCCATGTTCATGGTCAGTGTTGTCCAGAGGCTACTGATCGACTGCCAAGAGAGCGAGCGGAAACGGAAATTAGCCGTCCGTTATTGGTCACACACCAGTGGCATGTGCAACCGGGCCGTCGCTGCGGGTGACATTCGATGCCGGACGGTCCCTGCGACGCGTCTGCAGCCCCATGCGCCGTTGCGGCCTTGGTTGTTGATGAATCCGGCGACGGCGCCGGTTTCGCATCGGCGGATTCAGTTCCGGACCGGATGGCCGGCGATGTACCGGCAGTTGAGTCCGCCGGATCGATTGGCGGTGACAAATGCCTTGGCGGTGACGCCTTTGGAAGCATTCTTTACCAATGAGGCAATGTTCGGCCGCTTCACCGCCACTTCACTGGGCGGCCCGGCCGGACGCGTCAACTTCCGTACGGCTCGTCCCAGTTGCCAAGGACACTCGCACCACCCATGACGTCGGGCACCGGCCCCGTCCCTGCCGGGTTATGCCTGGTCCCGGCCCCTCCCCCGACGGCAAACACCCGCCGCTCCAGGTCCCCACCATCAGGCGAATCCCGCCCTCGCTCCGCGTGTCCCGTGAGCTGCCGGAACATGCTCCCGGTCGTGTACGGATCACTCATAGGACGGCTCACGGCAGCCGTCGCCCTTCTCTGGCTGCTCGGCGCTCCGGTGCCCGCGGTCGCGGACAGCTGCGCGTACGCCTCCATCGGTGAGAGCGGCGGCAGTTCGTCGGTCGCCACCTCGGGCGACGGCAGTTGCCACGCGGGCCCGGTTCCCGAGCCGACGCCACCACCCACGCCACGGCCGGCACCTCCGCCACCGCCACCGCCTCCCCCGCCACCTCCGCCTCCGCCACCTCCGCCGCCACCCGCACCGACGCGGGCGAAGCCGGTGCCCGTGCCGCCACCCCCCGCACCGGCGCCCACACCCACGCCGTCACCCACACCGACGCCGTCCCCCTCGCCGTCCGTACGCCCCACACCCCGGCCCGTGGCGCTGCCCACCTACCGCAAGCCGCCGCGCAAGGCCGTGCGGCACGGCACCTCCCTGGTCAACCTCACCCTGCTGATCACGGCGCCCGCGGTGTTCGCCGTCGCCGTACTGCGTCCCCGCTCCCGCTGACCCCCGGAGGATCACAATGTCGGAATGGCTTGTTCTCGCCCTCGCCATGGTCGCGGCCAGCGCCGTCGTGCTGACCATCGCCGTACTCAACAACCGCCGGATCGGGGAGGACGACGACCCGTCCGAGACTCCTGACGTCATCGAGTACATGACGATGATGATCGGCGTGGTCTACGCGATCGTGCTGGGCCTCGCCATCGCGGGCGTCTGGGAGGGACGTGGCGCCGCGCAGGAATACGTACGTCAGGAGGCCCAGGCACTGCACGAGGTGAGTGTCCGCTCCGCCGTCTACCCGGCCGAGGTGCGCTCCCGCATCCGCGCCGATGTCGACGCCTACGTCCACCACGTCGTCAACGACGAGTGGCGGGCGATGAGCGAGCACGGCAGCCTCACCCCCGAAGGGACCCGCCTGCTGGCCAAGGTGCGCGCCGATGTCACCCAGTACCGGCCGAGGAACGACCACGAGGGGCAGGCATATCAGCCACTGGTCGACGAGGTGGCCGCGGCCGACGACTCGCGCAGCGCACGCGGGCAGAGCGCCGGTGCGACCATGCCGGGCGTGGTCTGGTTCGGCCTGATCATCGGAGCCCTGGTGACCATCGGGCTGATGTTCACGTTGCAGATCCGCAGAACGTTCCGCGAACTCCTGCTGGCCGGCCTCTTCAGTGTTCTGATCGCCTTTCTGCTGTTCCTGATCTGGGACTTCGACTCCCCCTTCGGGCGGGGCATCTCGGCCACCGCGGCACCGTTCCTCGATCTGTTCCCCCGCGCCGCGGGCGGCTAGCGGTCCGTCAGAACGCGGCCGGAGTGCGCCGCTCGGGCGAACCCGGAGCCCGAGTGGCGCACTCCGATCGCGGGCGGTATGCACGGCTCCTAGCGTTTGGCACGTCGAGGTGCATTTCTGACGCTTTGTGGAAACTCGTTCCGCAAGTGCTCCTCGGGGATCCGGAGGCTCACCCATGCGCGCAATAGGCGTCGCACCCGTCGCCCTGCTAGGCGCCGCCGCTCTCGCCCTGACCGCTCCGTCCGCAGCCGCGTACGGAACGACGTCGGGAGGCGCGTCCTCCGCGACCGGATTCACCGTCACCCCGTCGGTGATCACGCCGGGAAGCCGGGTCACCCTGGCCGCCCGGGGGTGCTCCACAACCGCAACCGCCGGCTCGGCCGTCTTCGACACCGTCACCATCCCCGCGGGTGGCACAGGAGCGGCCACGGTCGACTGGGACGCGAGACCCGGCGCCTCCTACGAAGTGACGTTCATCTGCAGCACGTCGCCCGACCCCACGGCGAAGTCCGGTCTCACGATCGCCGCGGCTCCCGCACCGGCCACCCGTCCCGCGGTGGCCCCGGCCGGTGCGCAGGGCGGGCTCGGCGGCGGCATCGGCACGATGAACACGGTGGAGATCGCCGCCGGGGCGGCGTCGGCGGTGGCAGCGGTCGCCGGCTCCGTCCTGGTGGTACGCCGTCGCAGGGAGCGCCGCTCGCACTGACAGCAGGGTAGGTGCCGACCGAGAAGTCGCCCCGGGTCCCGTCGCGGGACCCGGGGCGACGGGCGTTTCGGGCCGGTCCCGACGCCGGGGCCGAAGCGCCCGGCCCCGGACGGTTCTGCACCCGATGGAGGGATCCCCGGCGGGGCATCCGGCAGCCCCGGCCGAGGCCGTGCCGCAGCCCGCTCCAAAGTGGGCCCGAGCAGCGGATAGCCTCACTGCCGTGACAGAACCGCAGCCTCATAAGTTCGAACGTGGCACAGACGGCCCGAAAGTGATCGTCGCAGGCCTCGACGGGTCCGATTCCTCCATGCGTGCCGCGGCCTACGCTGCGGGGCTCGCCCGCCGCCAGGGCGCCATGCTCGCCCTCGTCTACGTCCAGCCGGTGCTGCCCGCAGGGGCCGCGCTGGGTGCACCGATCGCCGATACGACCGGCGAGGTCGCGGAGGGACTGGTGAGCGAGATCCGGGAGTCGACCCGACGGGTGAAGGAAATATGGGACGTGCGCTGGGAGTTCCACACCTTCCGCGGCGACCCCTACAACGGGCTCGTGACCGCGGCGGACGAACTGAAGGCGGACGCCGTGGTCGTGGGCGCGTCGGAATCGGCCGGACACAGGTTCATCGGCTCGGTCGCGATCCGGCTGGTGAAGGCGGGCCGTTGGCCCGTCACGGTGGTCCCGTAGGCGCCGCGGAATCCTTCACTCCGACGGACGGCACGCCTTCCTCCGCACCGGCTCCGCCTGGGCCATCATGAGCGCCCGTCAGGGACAGCCGTCAGCGGAGAGGTGACTCATGGCAAGGCTCCGAGTGGGCGAGGGTGTGCTGCGCCGCAAGCCGATCGAGCGGATCGACGAAAAAGGGCCTGCGGGGGAAGCCACCACTCAGCTCACCAGAACGCTCGGGCTGTGGCAGCTCACGGCCATCGGCGTGGGCGGCATCATCGGCGCGGGCATCTTCACCCTCGCCGGCACGGTGGCGAACGGTACCGCCGGTCCCGCCGTCCTGGTCTCGTTCCTGATCGCGGGTGTGGCGAGTGCCGCGGCCGCGTTCAGCTACGCGGAGTTCGCGGGCCTCATCCCGAAGGCCGGCTCCGCCTACACCTACGGGTACGCGGTGCTCGGCGAGCTGGTGGGCTGGTTCATCGGCTGGGACCTGCTGCTGGAGTACACGGCGATCGTGGCGGTGGTCGCGATCGGCATCTCCGGCTACTTCAGCTTCCTGCTCGGGGAGATGGGGCTCGAAGTGCCGAAGTGGATGCTGGGCGCGCCCGGCACCGGCGACGGCCACAAGGTGGACCTGTTCGCCGCGCTGCTCTGTCTGCTCGTCGCGTACCTGCTCACCCTCGGCATCAAGAACGCGGCCCGCTTCGAGACGGTCGTGGTCGTCCTGAAGGTCCTCGTCGTCCTGCTGGTCATCGGCGTCGGTGTGTTCCACATCAACACCGCCAACTACACCCCGTTCTTCCCGTTCGGGATCAGCGGAGCCTTCACCGGTGCGGCCACGGTGTTCTTCGCGGTGTTCGGGTACGACGCCATGTCGACGGCGGCCGAGGAGTCCAAGGACGCCCAGCGCCACATGCCGAAGGCGATCCTGTACTCCCTCGGGATCTCCATGGTGCTCTACGTGGCGGCGTGCCTGGTACTGACGGGAATGCAGAGCTACAAGGACATCGACCCGGAGTCCGGGTTCTCCACGGCCTTCAAGTCGGTGGGGCTCGACCGGCTCGCCGATGTGATCGCGGTGGGCGCGATCATCGGCATCCTCACGGTGATGTTCACCTTCATGCTCGGCGTGACCCGGGTGTGGTTCTCGATGAGCCGTGACGGGCTGCTGCCGAAGTGGTTCGCCAAGACCCACCCGACCCGGCACGTGCCGACCCGGGTGACCTGGATCGTCGGTGGCGCCTCGGCCCTGATCGCCGGGTTCCTGCCGATCGGCGAGGCCGCCGAGCTGACCAACATCGGCATTCTGCTGGCGTTCGTCGTGGTGTGCATCGCGGTGATCGTGCTGCGCTACAAGCAGCCGGAGCTGCCGCGCACGTTCCGCACCCCCGGGATGCCGTTCGTCCCGGCGCTCGGGGTGGTGTTCTCGATCTGGCTGATCACCTTCCTCCAGTGGCAGACCTGGGTGCGTTTCGTGGTCTGGTTCCTGATCGGTCTGGTCATCTACTTCGGCTACTCGTACCGGAAGTCGAACATGGCGAACACCTCCGCAACGGGGACGGGGACGGGCTGATCGGGTGATCGGGCGCCGGCTGCCGGGCCGCCGCCCGACCGTTCACCGCACCATTCGCCGCACTGTGCGACCGCTCGTCGCACGAGGCCGCCCACCGCCTGTTCCTCGGCGCCCCGATGCGTTCGTATACGCCAGTCGGCAGCGAAGCCGCAGGGCCTCGGTGGAAAGGGCGTTCACGATGACCATCACGACGACCGATGAGCGGACCCTCGCGGATCTGCAGCGGGAACACGGGCCCGCCCTCCTGCATTTCCTGCTCGGTCTGACCTTCGGCGACCGGCAGCGCGCCGAGGACCTGCTCCAGGAGACCCTGGTCCGGGCCTGGCAGCATCCGGAGGCCTTCGACGCCCCGTACGACTCGATGAGGCCCTGGCTCTTCACGGTCGCGCGGCGGCTCGCGATCGACGCGCGCCGCTCCAGGCAGGCCCGGCCGACCGAGGTCGGCGACGCCGTGCTGGAGACCACCCCGGCCGGCGAGGACCCCGCCGACGCCACGGTCTCGGCACTCGACGTACGCGACGCGGTACGCACCCTCGGTCCGGAGCACCGCGCGGTCCTCGTCCAGATGTACTTCCGCGGGCTCACCGTGGACGAGACGGCCCGGGTTCTCGGCATTCCGGTGGGCACGGTCAAGTCGCGTTCCTACTACGCGCTGCGCCGGCTCTCCCACAACCTCCCCGGCTACTCCAGCAGGTCCTCCTCGCGCAGCAGGGCGAGCAGCGAGACGGCCTCCGCGGCCTCCACGTAGTCGGCGGCGCAGCGGTCGCAGGACTGCAGATGGCGGGAGACCGTGCGGGTCTCGCCCGCCGGGAGCGCGTCGAGTACGTAGGCGCCCAGCGCATGGCGCACGTGCGGGCCCTCCCCGGGATCGGCGGTCATCGCATCCTCGTGTCGTCGACGCATCCGGTGGTGACGGATCCTGTCCTTCTGGCCACGCGGGGCGCGCTCCCCCGGTTCAATGCTCCGTGAAGCGCGGTACCGAACAGAGAAAGAGGCGAGACGGGATGTGCCCGGAGCGTCAGGATGGAACCGGTGGGGCCGGGCTGCAGGTCCCGATGGCCTGGATGTACGCGGAGTACATCGCCGATGAACTGCTGCGGACCGGCGATCTGATGGAGCCGTCCACACTGGAGTACCGAGCGGGGCGCGATGCCCTCGCTCTCACCATATTCCTCTCGGACGGCGCGGTGGCCGATGCGCTGCCCGCGGCCCGGCTGGACGAGCTGCGCCTGCTGACGGCCTACGGAGCGACGTGGTGCGGCTGGGTCCGTGAGCGGCTGGACGCGCTCGACGCGGCCCCGGTGTCCGGCACGGCGGGCCCGGATCCCGATCTGGCCCTGGCCCGCGCGGCCTGGCGCTGGCTGGAGGAGACCGAGCTGCTCGCGGCCGACCTCGACGCCATCGCGCCGCCGCCCTGGGAGCCGGCGGGAGACGGGCCGGACGCGGAGGAGGCGGCCCAGGTGTGGACGCCGGCCTGGCAACTGGGGCTGCCGCTGGGGCATCTGGCGATCCATCTCCACTGACAGGGACCCGGTCGGCCGGTCAGGAACCGTGCACCCCGGCACGGTACTTCGGCAGTCGTACGGTGATCTTCATCCCGGCGCCGATGCCCGTCTCGATGACGAGGCCGTAGTCGTCCCCGTACACCTGGCGCAGCCGTTCGTCGACGTTGAGCAGCCCGATTCCGGTGGAGTGGCCGCCCTCGCCCCGCAGGATGTGGCGCAGGCGCTCCGGGTCCATTCCGGTGCCGTCGTCCTCGATGACGACCTCGGCCTCGGAGCCGGCGTCCAGGGCGCTGATGGTGATGCGGCTGGAGGTGACGGCCCCTTCGAGGCCGTGCTTGACGGCGTTCTCGACGAGCGGCTGGAGACAGAGGAACGGCAGGGCGACGGGCAGTACCTCGGGGGCGACCTGGAGGGTGACCAGGAGCCGTTCGCCGAAGCGGGCGCGTACCAGTGCCAGGTACTGGTCGATGGAGTGGAGTTCGTCGGCGAGGGTGGTGAAGTCGCCGTGGCTGCGGAACGAGTAGCGGGTGAAGTCGGCGAATTCCAGCAGGAGTTCGCGGGCCCGTTCCGGGTCCGTGCGGACGAACGAGGCTATGGCGGCGAGCGAGTTGAAGATGAAGTGCGGGGAGATCTGGGCCCGCAGCGCTCTGATCTCGGCCTCGATGAGCTGAGTGCGGGAGCGGTCGAGCTCGGCAAGTTCCAGCTGTACGCAGACCCAGCGGGCCACCTCTCCGGCGGCGCGCGCCAGCACCGCGGATTCGCGCGGGGCGTAGGCGATCAGGGTGCCCAGTACCCGGTTGTCGACGGTGAGCGGCACGGCGACGGCCCAGCGCAGCGGGCAGTCCAGGTCGTCGCAGTCGCTGCGGAAGGCGGTGTCCCGGCCGCTGGCGAGCAGGTCGCGCACCTGGTCCATGACGTGGCGGCCGTGGTGCTCGCCCTCGCCGTCCCAGACGAGGACCCGGTCGCGGTCGGTGAGGCAGAGCGCCTCCGTGCCGAGCAGGGAGCGCAGCCGGCGGGCGGACCTGCGGGCGCTCTCCTCGGTGAGCCCGGCGCGCAGCGGGGGCGCGGCGAGCGAGGCGGTGTGCAGGGTCTCGAAGGTGGCGTGCTCGACGGGGGTCCCGACGTCGCTGGTGCGCAGGGGCCGGGCGGTGCGGCGGCCGAGCAGGAAACCCGCGCCGAGCAGCAGCAGGGCGAGCAGGACGAGTGCGGCGTATCCGGCGCTCGTCATCGGTGCCTCCCCGACGTCAGTGCTTCGGGCAGGTGGAAGCGGGTCATGGCGGCGTTGGTGCCCGGGGGTATCCGGCCGGGGGTGGCGAGGGACACCAGGATCATCGCGAGGAAGCCGACCGGCACCGACCAGACTGCGGGCCAGGCGAGCAGGGAGTGCGGCCAGCCCGGCGGGCGGACCGCGCCGCTGACGGTGATGGCGACGGACAGGAACGCGGAGCCGCCGCCGAGCAGCAGTCCGGCGATGGCGCCGGGCGGGGTGAGCCGCCGCCACCAGATACCGAGGACCAGCAGCGGGCAGAAGGAGGATGCGGAGACGGCGAACGCCATGCCCACGGAGTCGGCCACCGGCACCCGGCTGACGATCAGCGAACCGGCCAGCGGTACGCACATGGCGAGGACGGTGGCCAGCCGGAAGTGCCGTACCCCGCGCGAGGGCAGGACGTCCTGGGTGATGACCCCGGCGACGGCCATGGTGAGCCCGGAGGCGGTCGACAGGAACGCGGCGAACGCGCCGCCCGCGATGAGCGCGCCGAGCAGGTCCCCGCCGAGTCCGCCGACGATCCGGCCGGGGAGCAGCAGCACGGCGGCGTCCGCGTCCCCGCCGTGGATCAGCTCGGGGGCGTACAGCCTGCCCAGGGCTCCGTAGACCGGGGGCAGCAGGTAGAACACGCCGATGAGGGCGAGGACGGCGACCGTGGTGCGCCGGGCGTCGCGGCCGTTGGGGCTGGTGTAGAAGCGGACCACGACGTGCGGCAGCCCCATGGTGCCGAGGAAGGTCGCGACGATCAGCCCGTAGGTGGCGTACAGCGGGTGGTCGGCGCGGAAGACGGAGAGCTGCTCGTCGAAGCTGACGCGGGGGCGCCCGTCGCCCTGCCAGGCGAGCACCAGGAAGATCGCGGGGACCAGGAGCGCGGTCAGTTTCAGCCAGTACTGGAAGACCTGGACGAAGGTGATGGAGCGCATGCCGCCCGCGGCGACGGCGATGACGACGACGGAAGCCACGAGCACGTCGCCGAGCCAGCCGGGCGCCCCGGTGAGGATCTTGAGCGTCAGCCCCGCGCCCTGGAGCTGCGGTACGAGGTAGAGCCAGCCCGCCGCGACCACGAAGACGCTGACCAGTCTGCGCACCTGCCGTGATTCCAGCCTTCCTTCGGCGAAGTCGGGCAGTGTGTACGCCCCCGAGCGGCGCAGTGGTGCGGCGACGAAGACCAGCAGCACCAGATAGCCCGCGGTGTAGCCGACCGGGTACCAGAGCATGTCCGGGCCGTGCACCAGCACCAGGCCGGCGATGCCGAGGAAGGAGGCGGCGGAGAGGTATTCGCCGCTGATGGCGGCGGCGTTGAGCCGGGGCCGTACGGTGCGCGAGGCGACGTAGAAGTCGGAGGTGGTGCGGGAGATGCGCAGTCCGAAGCCGCCGACGAGGACAGTCGCGAGGACGACGGCGGCGACCGCCGCCACCGCGTACGTACGGCTCACTGTGCGGGGCGGCCTTCCACGAGCCGGGCGAAGTCGCGTTCGTTGCGCTCGGCCCGTCGCACGTACCACCAGGCGATCAGGGTGAGCGGCGGGTAGGCGGCGAAGCCGAGGACCGCCCAGACGAGCGCGGCGCTGTGCAGGGCCTCGAAGACCAGCGGCAGCGTCCCGACGACCACGGCGAGGACGGTGAACGCGGTGAGCCCGGCCCGCAGTTGGCTGCGCATCAGCGAACGGACGTAGGCGCCGCCGAGCGCAGTCTGCTCGTCGATCTCCGACTGGGTGCGGTAGCGCGGCAGCGGGCGCACCCGCCGGGGCTCCCCCGTCACCACTTCGCGCCGGGGCGCTGGCTCTGCGGACATGGGCCCGGAGTGTATGCGGCGCCGGACCGCCGTGGGAAGGGCCGGATCCTGGTCGGCGCTGGTCAGCGGCCGGTCTGGCGCATCAGCAGATCACGCAGCGCCCGCGTGTGGCGGCGGCTCACCGCGAGCTCCGCGGTGCCGATGCGGACGCTCATGCTGCCCGCGTCGAGGCGGAGTTCGTCGATCCGGCCCAGGGCGACGAGGTGGCGCCGGTGGATGCGCACGAAGCCCCGGGAGCGCCAGCGCTCCTCCAGTGTGGTGAGGGGGACGCGGACGAGGTGGCTGCCGGTGGCGGTGTGCAGCCGGGCGTAGTCGCCCTGAGCCTCGGCGTAGGCGATGTCGTCGATCGGGACGAACCGGATGACTCCGCCGAGCTCCACCGGGATCTGGTCGCCCGCGGTGTCGAGCACGGGCGCGGAGCGGTCGCCCACCTGTTCGGCGACCCGGCGCACCGCCTCGGCCAGCCGCTCGCGGCGTACGGGTTTGAGGACGTAGTCGACGGCCTTCAGGTCGAACGCCTGGACGGCGAAGCCCTCGTGGGCGGTGACGAAGACGATGAGGGGAGGCGCGGCGAAGCCGGCCAGCAGCTGGGCGACGTCGAGACCGGTGAGGCCCGCCATGTGGATGTCCAGGAACACGACGTCGATGGCGGCCGGGTCGTCCGGGCCCGCCTCGACGGCGGCGCCGATGCGGCGCAGCGCCTCGGTGGCCCCGGTGGCCCCCTCGGCGCTGCGGATCCGGGGATCGGCGCGCAGGAGGTACAGGAGTTCCTCCAGGGCGGGTTCTTCGTCGTCGACGGCGAGTACGCGCAGCATGGGCCGGAGTGTAGAGCGCGCACGGGGGTGCGGGGCCTGGTGATTCACCGCTTCTTCGCGTACCGGCCCGCCCGCGCACCCCGCGGCGGGTCATTTCAGCAGCCTGGACAGGCGGCGGTCGGCCAGCGGCTTGCCGCCGGTCTGGCAGGTCGGGCAGTACTGGAGCGAGGAGTCGCTGAACGACACCTCGCGGATGGTGTCCCCGCAGACCGGGCAGGGCTCGCCGGTGCGCCCGTGGACCCGCATCCCGCTCTTCTTCTCGGCCTTGAGCCTCCCGGCCGCGAGTCCGCTGGAGCGGGCCACCGCGTCCTGGAGGGTGGTGCGCATCGCCGTGTGGAGCGCGGTGATCTGCTCGTCGGTGAGGTTCGCGGTGAGCAGGTACGGCGACATCTTCGCGACGTGCAGGATCTCGTCGCTGTATGCGTTGCCGATGCCGGCGATCAGCGACTGGTCGCGCAGCGCGCCCTTGATCCGGCGGCGTTCCCCGGCGAGCAGCGCGGCGAACGCGTCGCGGTCGAAGGAGTCGGCGAGGGGGTCGGGGCCCAGCCGGGCGATGCCCGGCACCTGGGCCGGGTCGTGCACCAGGTACACGGCGAGGCGCTTGGTGGTGCCCGCCTCGGTGAGGTCGAAGCCGTCGCCGCCGGTCAGCACGGTGCGCAGCGCCAGGGGCCCCTTGCCGGGGCGCGGCGGATCGGCGGGGAAGGCGTCCTTCCAGCGCAGCCAGCCGGTCCGCGCGAGATGGGTGATCAGGTGCAGCGGCCCGGCGCCGATGTCCAGGAACTTGCCGTGCCGGGCGATGCCGGTGACCGCACCACCGTGAAGGGCGGACAGCGGCGGGTCGTACGTCTTGAGGACGCTCACGTTGAGCGGCAGGACTCGGTCGATCTCCTTGCCGACCAGGTGGTCGTCGAGGAAGACCCGCAGGGCTTCGACTTCCGGCAGTTCGGGCATGGTCCCAGCCTGCCAAAAGCGTCGGTCCGGTGCCTGTCGGAGGCCGTGGACGCGCTCGGCCGTGGTGGCTCTCAGAGGCCGTGGACCCGCTCGGCCGTGGTGGCTCTCAGAGGCCGTAGACCCGCTCGGCCGTGGTGGCGAGGACCCGGGCCCGTTCGTCCCCGGTGAGGGCGTCGGTCAGGGTGCGTGCCGTGTCGACGACCTCCTCGTACGTCGCCGCGAGCCGGCACACGGGCCAGTCCGAGCCGAACATCAGCCGGTCGGGGCCGAAGGCGTCGAGGACGGTGTCGGCGTACGGGCGCAGGTCGCGCACGCTCCAGGAGCGCACATCGGCCTCGGTGACCAGGCCGGAGAGTTTGCAGACGGTGTTGGGGCGGGCGGCCAGCGCCCTGATGTCGTCCGCCCAGGGGCTCAACTCACCTGCGGCGACGGGAGGCTTGCCGGCGTGGTCGAGCACGAAGGCCAGCTCGGGCAGCAGCGCCGCCACCTGGACGGTGGCGGGCAGTTGGCGGGCCTGTACGACGAGATCGTAGACGAGCCCGGCGTCGGCGACGGCACGCAGTCCGCGCAGGACCTCGGGGCGCAGCAGCCAGCCGGGGTCGGGCTCGCCCTGGACCTGGTGGCGGATGCCGACGAGCCGGTCACCGCCGGGCAGTTCACGCAAGTGGGCCAGGGTGTCGGCGACGTCCGGCGCCGTGAGGTCGCACCAGCCGACGACGCCCGCGACGAGGTCGTTGTCGTGGGCGAGTGCCAGGAACTCGGGGGTCTCCGCCGCGACGGTTACGGTCTGGACGAGGACGGTGGCGCGCACCCCGGCGGCGCGCGCCTCGGGTTCCAGGTCGGCCAGGGTGAAGTTCCGCCGGAGCGGGGCGAGTTCTTCGCCGGTGATCCAGTCCTGGTCGCGTACCGAGAGGTCCCACACATGGTGGTGGGCGTCGACGATCCGTTCCTGACCGGTCATGTCACAGCTCCCAGGCGACCGGGAGCCCGGCTGCGGCGCCGTCGGCCGAGTAGTCGTGCGCGACGTCGAGCAGTTCGTCCATCCTGGCCTGCCAGGCGATGTTGACGGGGAGCTGCTCCAGCTCGGCGAGGAGTGCGGCGTAGTCCTCGCAGTCGATGACGTGGAAGAGGTCGGTGCCGCTGCGCCAGATCGTCCAGGACGTGGCGCCCGCCGCGCGGATCGCGGCGGTGAGCTCCGCCGGGACCTCGCGGTGCGCGGCCTCGTACTCCTCGATGCGGTCGGCGCGGACCTTGGTGTGCAGGGCGATTCTCATGTCAGTGTCCGTTCTCGGTCAGCAGGCCCTCGGCGCGCAGCTCGTCCCAGAGCTCGTCCGGGATCTCGCGGCGGAGCAGGGCGGCGGCGTCGCGCACCTCGTCCGGGGAGCGGGTGCCCACGAGGACCGTGGCGACGGCCGGGTGGGCGAGCGGGTAGTGGAGGGCGGCGGCCCGCAGCGGGACGCCGTGGCCCTCCGTGACGGCCTTGATCCGCAGGGCCCGGTCCAGGAGGGTGAGGGGCGCGGCCGTGTAGTCGTACGTGGCGCCGGGGCGCGGGTCTGCGAGCAGCCCGGAGTTGAAGACCCCGCCGACGACCACGCTGCGGCCCCGGGCGGCCGCCTCGGGCAGCAGCTCGTCGAGCGCGGACTGGTCGAGGAGGGTGTAGCGCCCGGCGCAGAGCACCACGTCGACGTCGGTGTCGCGCAGGAACCGGGTCAGCATCGCGGTCTGGTTCATCCCGGCGCCGATGGCGCCGACGACGCCCTGGGCGCGCAGCCTCTCCAGTGCCGGGTACGCCTCGTCGAACGCGGCCCGCGCGTGGTCGTCGGGGTCGTGCAGATAGGCGATGTCGATACGGTCGAGCCCGAGTCGCTCCAGGCTGTCCTCGATGCTGCGGCGTACGCCGTCGGCGCTGAAGTCCCAGCGTCGGCGGTGGGTGGCGGGTACGGCGAAGCCCTCGGAGAGGCCGTCGGCGTTGTAGCCGGAGCCGGTGGCGTCGGCGGGCAGCGGGTCGAGCACCCGCCCCACCTTGGTGGACAGCACGTACGAGTCGCGGGGCCGGGAGCGCAGGGCCTCGCCCAGCCGCCGTTCGGAGAGGCCGAGTCCGTAGTGCGGCGCGGTGTCGAAGTAGCGGACGCCCTCGTCCCAGGCGGCGTCGACCGCGGCGGCCGCCCGTGCCGGGTCGACGGCGGTGAAGAGATTGCCGATGGCCGCCGCCCCGAAGGACAGCTCGGTGACCTCGACCGCGCTGCTTCCCAGCCTGTTGCGCCGCATGCTTCCGCCGCCCTCCCCGATGATCGCTTCCTGCACACAGCGAATATTCATCGGATCACTTGGGCACGTCAACACCTCAGCGGCCACTGATTGTGGCACTTTCCTGGATACCTGTCCGATCTATGACCGATCGGGGGCAACGTTTCCGTGGCCGGTCCCGGGCGGGCGTCAACTCAGTGCGTCGGCAGCAACGCGAGCAGCTCGGCCAGCTCGTCGTCGGCACAGCGTGCCACCCTGTCCAGATCGGGCAGCGCCTTGCCGTCGGCGACCAGGCCTACCCGCACCCGACCGCCGTACGTGGACAGCGCGACGGCGAGGGACTGGCCGCGGGCGAGCGGCGCCATCGGGTAGACGGCGCGCAGCGGGCAGCCGCCGAGCGAGAGCGCCGAGCGCGGCAGGGGCACGCTGGTGACCAGGACGTCGAAGAGCATCCTGGCGGCGTTCCCGGCGATCGGCGCACCGAAGCGGTGGGCCAGCGAGGGAAGTTGGTCGGCGAGCACGGCGACCGCGCCGGCGCCGCGGAAGGGACCCGCGGCCTTGTTGCGGTCCATGGCGGCGCGGACGACGGCGAGCCGCCGCCACGGGTCGGGTTCGCCGACCGGGAGCCCGAGCAGATAGGCGGAGAGCTTGTTCCCGGTCGCCGCGGCCTGGCCCGGCCTGCGCCGGGAGACCGGCACCAGGGCACGCGGGTCCTCGACGGGCAGTGGTTCGCCGCGCTCGCGCATCCAGCGGCGCAGCGCCCCGGCGACGATCGCGAGCAGGACGTCGTTGGTCGTGCCGCCCGCGGCGCGGCGGATCCGCTGGACGGCTTCGAGGTCCAGGTCCGCGGTGGCCAGCCGCCGGGTGCCGCTGGAGCTCGCGGTGAGCGCGGGCGTGCCGCGCGGATCGAGGCGGCTGGCCCGCACCATGGAGGCACCGACGCCGAACGCCCGCCCGAGATCCTCGATCCGGCCGAGCGCGAAACCGGCGACCTGGCGCGGGCCGGGCATCCAGGAGCGGGGCGGTACGGCGCGCGCCCGGCCGGCGGGGGTTCCGGCGCGGGTCCGGCCGACGGCGGCGATCTCGTCGAAGATCCCGGCGCCGATGGCGACCGCGCGCATGCCGTCGGCCAGCGCGTGGTGGAGTTTGACGAGCACCGCGAAGGGGCCGCCGTCGGCGCCGCCGATCACGTACATCTGCCAGGGCGGCAGCCCCCGTTCGAGCGGCCGCTCCATCAGTTCACCGGCGAGCCGGGTGGCACCCGCCATGAAACCGCCGTCCTCGTCCCGCGCCTCCGCACCGGTCAGCCACACCCGCCCGATGTGCCGGTGGACGTCGAAGTCCTTGTCGACGAACCAGGCCGCACCGCCGACGGGCAGCAGTACGTCCCTGACCCGCATCCGCAGCCGGGGAATGGCGGCGGCGCGTGCGCCCAGCAGTTCGAGCACGGTCACCGCGTCGGCGCCGTGCGCCGGGCCGGGGGCCGGGGAGAAGACGGCGAGCGCGCCGAGGTGCATCGGGTGGGCATCGGATTCGAGGTGCCAGAAGGCAAGATCGAGGGGGGCCAGCAGCTCAGTTCCCAACGGATCCTCATGTTGTCGAAGACAAGGACTGACGGAGTCGCCAAAGACTTGTGGAGTCGCAGTCAATCGCTCGTGATCGGTTACGGTCAAGTACAGACATGTTACGTTCCGTTACTATCAGGTAAAGAAGTGCGTTTCTGTCACTCGTGTGCCGGGATGACGAATTCGCACCAGACACACTTGCCACTGCCCCGGGACTCCACGCCCCACAGGTCCGCCAGCCGGTCCACCAGCATCAGCCCCCTCCCGGACACCCCGGCCTCCCCCGCGTCCCGGCGTCTGGGCAGCGCGCTGGAGCGGTCCTCGACGTCGACCCGCAGCCGCCGCTCGGGGCCGGTGAGCACCCGGATGGTGACGATGGCCCCGCCGTCGGTGTGCATGAGCGCGTTGGTGATCAGCTCGTCGGCGGCCAGCTCGACCTCGTCGGCGCGCGCCTTGGCGCCCCAGGCCCGCACCGCTGCTCGGATCATGTGGCGCGCGGAGCTCAGCGCCTCCGGGTCGCTCTGCGCGACGTGCTGCTGGAGGCGGCCGCCGGGCTGGGGCGCGTGGGCGGCCTTGCGGCGCAGCATCAGGACGGCGACGTCGTCCTCGCCGCCGCGCTCGTCGACCTCCTCGCAGAGCCGGTCGGCCAGCCGCTGGAGGTCCCGCGGACCGTTGCGCACCATGGCCGTCAGCAGCTGGATGCCCTCGTCGAGATCGGCGCCCGGCATCTCCACCAGCCCGTCGGTGAACATCACCAGGGTCTGGCCGGGGTCCAGCTCCACGGTGCTGACCGGGTATTCGAGCCGCCCGAACTCGGCCGAGAGCCCCAGCGGCAGCCCGCCCTCCGCGGGAAGCCTGCGGCAGCTGCCGTCGCTCTCGCGCACCAGCGGGTCGACATGGCCGGCCCGGACCAGTTGCACCACCCCGGTCGTCAGATCGGCCTCGGCGTAGGTGCAGGTCGCGAAGCGGTCCGTGTCCAGCTCGTGCAGGAAGACCGAGGCCCGCGCCATCACGGTGGCGGGGCTGTGCCCCTCGGCCGCGTAGGCGCGCAGCACGATGCGCAGCTGCCCCATGACGGCCGCCGCGTGGGTGTCGTGGCCCTGCACATCCCCGATGACGGCCCCGACCCGGCCGCCGGGCAGCGGAATGACGTCGTACCAGTCGCCCCCGATGTCCCGGCCCAACCGGGCCGAGCGGTACCGGACGGCGATCTGCGCCCCCGGCACGTCCGGGATCCTGCGCGGCAGCATGGCCTGCTGGAGGCCCTCGGCGAGGTCGTGTTCCTGCTCGTACAGCATGGCCCGTTGCAGGCTCTGCGCGATGGAGCTGCCGAGCGCGACCAGCAGATTGCGTTCGTCGCCGGTGAAGCCGTCCTTGTCGCTGTAGAGCAGGCCGAGCGCGCCGATGGGGCGGGCCTGGGCGATCAGCGGCAGATAGGCGGCCGAGGTGATGCCGAGGTGGCTGATGTGGGGCCACAGGATCGGGTAGGAGGTGGCGAAGTCGGTGGCGGACTCGATGAAGCGGGGGGTGAGAGTGCGCACGACCTCGCTCATCGGGTACTGCTCGTCCGTCCGGGTGTACCGGGTGCCGGGCACGAAGGAGTCCTCCGGTCCGTCGGCCACCAGATGGATGCGTCCGGCCTCTATCAGCCCCATGACCAGGCTGGTCGCGCCGAGATGCGCCAGCCCCTGGGAGTTCTTCAGCACTTCGATGACGTCGCCGACGGTGCGGGCGTGGGCCAGCGCGGCCGTGGTGCCGTCCACCAGGCTGGTGCGGCGGCGCCGCTCCGTGTCCAGTTCGCGACGGGCGGTGGAGTCGACCAGCTCCTGGGTCGCGTCGCGGACGATGCCGATGATGCGGTGCGGGCGGCCGGTGCCGTCCCGCCGGATGAAGCCCTGGGTGTGGGTCCAGCGGAGGCTGCCGTCGCGCCGCCTGATCCTGAAGTACGCCCCGTAATTGCTCTGCCCCCGCTTGAGCGCCTGCGCGACCATGGCGTCGAGCCGGACACCCTCGTCCGGCGGCACCCGCAGCCCCAGCGTCTCCGGCCGGTTGTCGTACTCCTCCACCCTCAGGTCGAACACGTCGAGCGCGGGCCGGTCCATGTGCATGAGGCCGCTGTCCAGGTCCCAGTCGAAGCTGCCCATACGGTTCAGGGCGAGGCTGAGATCCGGGTGGGCGGGCCAGTCGTCCGGGAGTGACAGGGCACCCGCTACCCGATCATCCATGTGGGTCACTCTGCCATCATTTGTCCGATTCTTCGAGCGAACCCCGCACGGCCGGGCGAATCCCGCGCTCGCGCCACCCGAGTGCACTTCACGCCATTTCGAGCACCGCACGGAGGGGCCGGACGTCTCGTAGGGCGAACCGCCCCGAGGCCGCGGACCGGCAACGGATACGGTGTTCCGTGGAGCACGGTAAGCCCAGCCTTACCTTTACCCTGAGCTGCACTGCCCGCATCAGCACGTTCTAAGGACCAGCACCTGATGACCCGCCCCGTCCGCGTCGCCATAGTCGGAGCCGGCCCCGCCGGCATCTACGCAGCGGACGCGCTGCTGAAATCCGAGGCCGCCCAGGAACCGGGTGTTTCGATCGACCTGTTCGAGCGGATGCCCGCCCCCTTCGGCCTGATCCGTTACGGAGTGGCCCCGGACCACCCGCGGATCAAGGGCATTGTCCAGGCACTCCACCAGGTTCTCGACAAGCCGCAGCTCCGGCTGTTCGGCAACGTCGACTACCCCAACGACATCGACCTGGACGATCTGCGGTCCTTCTACGACGCCGTGATCTTCTCCACCGGCGCCGACGCGGACCGCGCGCTCGACATCCCCGGCAGCACCCTGGACGGTTCCCACGGCGCCGCCGACTTCGTCTCCTGGTACGACGGCCACCCCGACGTCGCCCGCACCTGGCCGCTGAAGGCGGAGAAGGTGGCCGTCCTCGGCGTGGGCAACGTGGCCCTGGACGTGGCCCGCATCCTCGCCAAGACCGCGGACGAGCTGCTGCCGACCGAGATCCCCGCCAACGTCTACGACGGCCTCAAGGCCAACAAGGCCCTCGAAGTGCACGTCTTCGGACGCCGGGGCCCCGCGCAGGCCAAGTTCAGCCCGATGGAGCTGCGGGAGCTGGACCACTCGCCGAACATCGAGGTCATCGTCAACCCCGAGGACATCGAGTACGACGCGGGTTCGATCGAGACCCGGCGGAGCAACAAGCAGGCCAACATGGTCGCCTCCACGCTGGAGAACTGGGCCATCCGCGATGTCGGCGACCGGCCGCACAAGCTGTTCCTGCACTTCTTCGAGTCCCCGGTGGAGATCCTCGGCGAGGACGGCCGGGTCGTCGGCCTGCGCACCGAGCGCACCGAACTGGACGGCACCGGCAACGTCAAGGGCACCGGTGACTTCACCGACTGGGACGTGCAGAGCGTCTACCGCGCGGTCGGCTACTACTCGCAGGAACTCCCGAAGCTCCCGTTCGACGTGATCTCCGGCACAGTCCCGCACGCCGCCGGACGCGTCGTCGACGGCGGGGAGCACATGCCCTCGGTCTACGTCACGGGCTGGATCAAGCGCGGCCCGATCGGCCTGATCGGCCACACCAAGGGCGACGCCAACGAGACCGTGGCCTGCCTGCTGGAGGACCAGGCCGAGGGCCGGCTGCCCGCGCCGGTCCGGCCCGAGCCGGAGGCCGTCACCGCCTTCCTGGAGGAGCGCGGCGTCCGTTACACCACCCGCGAGGGCTGGTACCGCCTGGACGCGCACGAGAAGGCCCTGGGCGAGGAGCAGGGCCGCGAGCGGATCAAGGTCGTGGAGCGCGAAGCCATGCTGGACGCCTCCGAGCCCCGTTCCTGACCGCACGGCGTACCGGCCGGCCGATGTCACGGCCGGCCGGAAGGGCGGCTCCGTCCACCTCGACGGAGCCGCCCGGTCGCACAGGGGGTGCCGCGGCGCCTCAGCGGCCCTGCAGTGACTTGACGTTGTCGCCGAAGGTCCAGCCCTTCGAGCCGTCCCAGTTGAGCGACCAGGTCATCAGGCCCTTGAGGGCGTTGCCGTAGTGGTTCCAGGCCTGTGACACCTGGCCGGTCGTCATGTGACCGCCACCCGCGCCCGGCTGGGCCGGCAGCCCCGGAACCTGCTTGTCGTACGGGACCTTGATGGTGGTGCCCTGGATGACGAGCCCCTTGTCCAGACAGTCGGTCTGGGCCTTGAACCCCTCGACCGTGCCAGCGGAGTACGAGTCCCCGGCGCACCCGTACATGCTGCCGTTGTAGTACTGCATGTTCAGCCACCACAGACGCCCGTTGTCCGCGTACTTCTTCACGATGGGCAGGTACGCGCCCCAGATCGAGCCGTAGGTGATGCTCCCGCCGGTGACATAGGCCGTCTCCGGCGCCATCGTCAGCCCGAAGTTCGAGGGCATCCGCGCGAGCACGCCGTCGATGATGCGGATGAGGTTGGACTGCGAGGCCGACAGCTGGTTGATGTTGCCGCTGCCGGTCAGGCCGGTCTCGATGTCGATGTCGATGCCGTCGAAGTTGTACTTCTTCAGGATCGGCACGATCGTCTCGACGAACCGGTCGGCGACGGCGGTGGAGTTGAGGTCGATGCCGGCGGCCGCGCCGCCGATGGACATCAGGGTGGTGAGTCCGGACTCCTTCGCCCGGCACATCTCGGCCGGGGTCGGGACCTTCACGGTGAAGTCCATCCCGTCCTCCCACAGGACGGTGCCGTCCGAGAGGATGACCGGGAAGGCCGCGTTGATCACGTTGTAGCCGTGCTGCGCGATCCGGCCGTCGGTGACCGGTATCCAGCCGAGCGGCGGGTGCACCCCGTTGGAGGCGCCGTCCCAGTTCTCCCAGTACCCCTGGAGAACCTTTCCGGAGGGCTTCGACTTGACCGCGCAGGTCTCGTCCTGCGCGACGCTCGACTCCGCACCCACCAGCAGCTGTACGACACATGCCGCCGCGAGGCCGACCCCCAGCAGGCGCGATGTCCGACCGAACATGCTCAGTTCCCTTCCTGTCGCGGCCGGCGCCGCCGGGGCGGCGCTGCTGCCCGAGGCGGCCCGGCGCGGGGCGAGTTGGCACGTGAATGACATGCGCCTGACAAACCCAGCGGAATGCGGTCTCACATTTCACGGCTCACCACACGCTAGGGAGACCCGGACCTTCCGTCAATAGGTCTGGACCAAAGCGGCAACTCGATCGAGCCCCGGGGGCGGCGCGAATCCGCGCGAGAGGACCCGGAAGCGCCCCCCAGGGGGCCGGTTGCCGCCACACAAAGACTTAGCTTAGGCTTGCCTAACTCCTTGCAATCTGCATCGGGGCCGCCCGTCGTACCCCCGTACGGCCGCTCATTCGGCATGCCCTCACGCGGTCGCGGGGACCCGCTGCTCCATCCGTTCAAACATGAGGAACATCCATGTCCCGGTTCACCCGCGCGCGTCGCCGGACGCTCGCCGCAACTGCCGCCGCCGCAGCGCTCACTCTCGCCCTCGGCGGCTGCTCGTCGAGCGACGACGGCAAGGAGGCGTCCGGCGCGTCCGGGAAGAACGGCGGCGCGTTCCCCGTCTCCATCAAGAGCGCGCTCGGCACCGCGGAGATCAAGGAACAGCCCGAACGGGTCGTCACCCTCGGCCAGGGCTCCGCCGAGACCGCCATCGCGCTCGGCCACACCCCGGTGGGCATCGAGAAGTACGAGTGGGGAAGCGACAAGACGGGCTATCTGCCCTGGATCCACGACGCGGTGAAGCAGTCCGGCGACAAGCTGCCGACCCAGTTCACGGGCGGTGAGGACATCGACTTCGAGGCGATCACCGAGCTGGAGCCGGACGTCATCCTCGCGCCGTGGTCCGGGATCACGCAGAAGGACTACGACATCCTCAAGGACATCGCCCCCACCGTCGCCTATCCCGATCTGCCGTGGAGCACGGACTGGGACCAGCAGATCGAGATCATCGCCAAGGCGCTGGGACAGCCGGACGAGGCGAAGACGCTCACCTCGAAGATCGAGAAGCAGCTGTCCGACGCGGCGGCGACCCGGCCGGAGTACAAGAACTACAAGTTCTCGTACATCTACAACACCGGCCCCGGCACCCTCGGTGTCTTCAAGCCCGATGAGCAGCGCGTCAAGATGGTCTCCTCGCTCGGCCTCACGGTCGACCCGGTGGTGAACACCTTCAAGGAGACCAAGGGCACCGACTCGGCGCTCATCGGCCTGGAGAACGCCGAGAAGCTGAAGGACAGCGACCTGGTCTTCACGTTCTACATGGACGACAAGGCCCGCAAGGAGATCGAGGCGCAGCCTCTGTACGCGGCGATCCCGGCGGTCAAGAGCGGCGCCGTGGTGGCCGGCAAGGACAACTCCTTCGTCACCGCCTCCTCGATCATCAACCCGCTCACCGTGCCGTGGGTGATCGACCGTTACCTGCCGCTGATCGACAAGGCCGTCGAGTCCGCCGCCAAGGGCTGAGGCGGACCACCACCCCCATGGCCATCACCACGCACGCACCGCCGAGCGGTGCCGGTACCTCACGGGCCGGCACCGCTCGGCGGGCGTTCTCCGTCGTCATCGCAGTCGCCGTCCTGGTGCTCGCCGTCCTCGCGAGCGTCATGTTCGGCAGCCGTACCACCTCGTTCGGCGATGTGCTGCACGTCCTGTCCGGCAGCGCGGACCCGAATGTCACCACCATCGTCGAGAGCCGCTATCCGCGCACCGCGCTCGGTGTGCTGGCCGGTCTCTGCCTCGCCGTCGCGGGCACCCTCATGCAGGGGGTGACCCGCAATCCGCTGGCCGATCCCGGGCTCCTCGGGATCAACGCGGGTGCCTCCGCGAGCATCGTCGCCGCGACGGCGTTCCTGGGGGCCTCGGGCAGCACGGACACCATGTGGTGGGCGCTGCCCGGTGCGTTGCTCGCGGGTCTGCTCGTCCATGCGATCGGGTCGGCGGGTTCGGGCAGCGGCCTCATCCGGCTGGTGCTCGCCGGCGCGGTGCTCTCCGCCGTGCTGATGGCGTTCATCCAGGCGGTGACGCTGAGCCGCCCGCAGGTGTTCGACAGCTACCGGTACTGGGTCGTCGGGGCGCTCGGCGGGCGGGACTTCGATGTCTTCTGGTCGGTCCTGCCATTCGCCGTGGCCGGTCTGGTGATCGCAGCGGTGCTCGCTCCCGGCCTCAACGCACTCGCGCTCGGCGACTCGACGGCGGCGTCCCTGGGGGCGAATCCGGCGCTGGTGCGGGCGGGCGGGCTGTTCGCGGCCACGCTGCTGAGCGCGGCCGCGACGGCGGCGGTCGGTCCGATCGCCTTCGTCGGACTGGCCGTTCCGCATGTGGTGCGGGCCGTGGTCGGTGTCGACTTCCGCATGCAGATCCTTTTCTCGGCGCTGGCCGGTCCGGCGCTGCTGCTCCTCGCGGATGTCGTGGGCCGGGTGGTCATGCGCCCGCAGGAGCTGATGGTCGGTGTGGTGACCGCGTTCATCGGGGCGCCGGCACTGCTCGTCGCCGTACGCAGGATGAGGGGCAACGCATGACGTCGCATCAGGCCGCGGTCCGCACCGCTTCGCCCCGGAAGGTGATCAGGGCCGGCGGGAGGGTGGCCGTTCCGGTCCGGCGGGTGTCGGTGCTGACGGCCCTCGTGCTGCTGGTGCTGCTGCTGGCGGGCGCCGTCGCCACGTTGTCGCTCGGTCGGCTCGGCATTCCGCTCGCCGACCTGGCCGGGGCGGTGACCGGCGGGGCCGAGGGCAAGGACGCGTTCGTGCTGGAGCGGCTGCGCGGTCCCCGGCTGACGGTCGCCGTGGGCACCGGTGCGGCGCTCGGGCTCTCCGGGGCGCTGTTCCAGTCCGTCACCCGCAATCCGCTGGGCAGCCCCGATGTGATCGGGCTGGCGTCCGGGGCCGGGGCGGGCGCCGCGATCTCGGCGCTGCTGTTCCCGGACACCGTGCCGGTGGCGCTCGGCGCACTGCTCGGCGCCCTCCTCGCCATGGCGCTGGTGTATGTGTCGACCGGGACCGGGTTCCGCAACCCGGCGCGGCTGGTCATCGCGGGGATCGGGGTCGCCGCGATCGGCACCGCGATCACCCAGTACGTCGTCTACGCCATGGAGCGGGACCGCGCCGCCGTCCTCACCGCCTACGTCAACGGCAGCCTGTCGGCGCGGTCCTGGGAGGACGCGACCACGATCTGGCTGGTGCTGCTGGTGACGGCCCCGCTCACCGCGCTGGTGTCGCGGCGGCTGGACATCGGGGAGATGGGCGACGACATCGCGGCCGCGCTCGGCTCCGAGCCCCGCCGTACGAAGACGGCCGCCGTGCTGCTGGCGATCGTGCTCTCGGCGGGGGCGGTCAGCGTCGCCGGCCCCATCGCGTTCATCTCGCTGACGGCCCCGCAGATCGCCAGGCGGATCACCCGGGTCTCCGGCCCGCACCTGGCGCTGTCGGCGCTGACCGGTGCGCTGCTGCTGGTGCTCGCGGATCTCTGCGCCCAGCAGTTGCCGCTCTTCGACAACCTGCCGGTAGGCATCTACACGATGGCTGTCGGAGGCGTGTACCTGGGCTATCTGCTGGTACGGGAGTGGCGCCGGGGAGCCCTGTGAGGCCGGCACCGTACACCACTCGCCACTGAAGCGACCTCGGCCCCACACCCCCCTTGAACGCGTTCAAGAAAGCTCGTAGAGTCTGCGCCGAGCACAGTTGAACGCGTTCAAGTCGGGGGGCGGCGATGTCCGTGCTGGTCAATTCGATCGTGATGCTGGGCATGCTGGTGGTGGTCCCCGCGGGGCTGCGGCTGACCGGTGCGGCCGGGCTGGACCGGATGCGGCGCCTGTGGCCGCTCTTCGCCGTTCCCGGCGCCGTCTCGCTCTGGCTGCCGCGCGGCACGGCCGCCACCGCCCTGGCGGTCTGTTACGCACTCGGCGCCGCACTGCTCGCCCTGCACGTCCCGCCCCGGCTGCTCCGGCTCCGCGACCTCCCGACGTCCCGGGCACCGGCCGAGACCGCCCTGCTCACCGCCCTGGTCACGCCTTCGATCGCCGCCACGGCCCTGGTCGCCGAACGCTCGGGGCACACTCTCTTCGGCTTCGGGCTCGGCATCCTCGCGCTGACCGTGCCGCACTTCCACTTCGCCGGATTCGCCGCCGCGCTGGTCGCGGGGCTCGTCTGCCGGATCACCGACAGCCGCGCGGGAAGGTTCGCCGCGCTGAGCGTGCCGCTGGGCACCCTGCTCGTCCTGATCGGCTACTTCATCGGGGACTGGGCCGAGCTCGCGGGAGCCGCCGTGCTGACCTCGGGGATGTGGACCGTCGCCCTCCTCACCTGGCGGTCGGTCCGTACCGGGCAGCGGGACCTGGTCACCCGGGCCCTGCTCGCCGTCTCGTCCGCCGTGCTCGCCGTCACCATGGTGCTCGCACTGAGCTGGGCACTCGGCGAGGCCACCGGACTCCCGCACCCCACACTGACCTGGATGGCCGCCACCCACGGCCTCGGCAACGCACTGGGCTTCGCGCTCTGCTCGGTGCTCGCCTGGCAGCGGCTCCGCGATCGCACCGACCACGAAGAAAGCAGGACCGCATGAGCAGCCTCAGCTATCCCGAGGCCGGCGCCACCCTCCTCGGACCGCTGCCCGCCGGATACCACCACCTCCACCACCGGGCCAGGGTCGGGCGCGGCCGGGCCGACCTCCGGGCGGCAGGCGCGGCGGTCACCGAATGGCGCATGCACCGCACCAGCGGGGCCAGGGTCGACGCGTCGGCTCCCCGCGCCGGCGACGGGGTGCGCGTCCGGGTGTCGCTGGGTGTCGGCCCGCTCCGGTTCGCCGCGCCCTGCCAGGTCGTCTGGACCGCGTACGAGCAGGACCGCGTCGGGTTCGCCTACGGGACCGAGACCCGGCACCCGGAGCGCGGCGAGGAGTCCTTCGTGGTGGAGCTGGCCGACGACGGGACGGTGTGGTTCACCGTCACGGCGTTCAGCCGCCCGGCCGCCTGGTACACCCGGCTCGCGGGGCCCGTCGTCCCGGTGCTCCAGCGGTGGTACGCCCGGCGGCTGGGCAGCACGCTCCGCCGCATCGTGGACGAGGAACGCGGCGGGCGGGGCTGAATCGCCGATACTGGAGGTGATGGAGTGGTTCACCGCAGACGGGTACTGGCTCAGCCGGCTGATCTTCCAGCGGGCGCTGGCCGCTGTCTACCTGTTCGCATTCCTCACCGCCGCGCTCCAGTTCCGGGCGCTGATCGGCGAACGGGGCATGCTGCCGGTGCCCGATTTCCTGCGCCGCACCGACTGGCGCGACGGCCCCGGGCTCTTCCGGCTCCACTACTCCGACCGCTTCTTCGCGCTCGTCGCCTGGACCGGCTGCGCGCTGGCCGTCGCCCTGCTCGTGGGCGCGGACTCGTATGTTCCGCTCTGGGCGGCGATGCTGCTCTGGGCGCTGCCCTGGGCGCTGTACCTCTCGATCGTCCAGGTCGGCCAGACCTGGTACGGCTTCGGCTGGGAGTCGCTGCTGCTGGAGACCGGCTTCCTCGCCGTCTTCCTCGGCAACGCGCACACCGCTCCCCCGGTGCTGGTGCTGTGGCTGCTGCGCTGGGTGCTGTTCCGGGTGGAGTTCGGTGCCGGGCTGATCAAGATCCGCGGCGACGAGTGCTGGCGCAAGCTCACCTGCCTGTACTTCCACCACGAGACCCAGCCGATGCCGGGGCCGCTGAGCTGGTTCTTCCACCGACTGCCCAAACCTGTCCACCGGGCCGAGGTCGCGGCCAACCATGTCACCCAGCTCCTGGTTCCGGTGCTCCTCTTCACTCCGCAGCCGGTGGCGAGCGCCGCCGCGGGGCTGATGATCGTCACCCAGCTGTGGCTGGTCGTCTCGGGGAACTTCGCCTGGCTGAACTGGGTGACGATCACCCTGGCCCTGTCCGCCGTCGACTGGTCCCTGTTCACCGCGCCGCCCGCCCAGTCCGCGCCGCCGCTCTGGTACGAGATCGTCGTCATCGCGGTTACCGCGCTGGTCCTGTTCCTCAGCTACCGCCCGGCGCTCAATCTGGTCTCCCGCCGTCAGGTGATGAACCGCTCGTTCGACCCGTTGCACCTGGTCAACACCTACGGCGCGTTCGGCAGCATCAGCCGGGTCCGGCTGGAGGTGGTGGTCGAGGGCACGGACGCGCGGGAGCTCCACGACGGCACCGTCTGGCGGGAGTACGGCTTCCGCGGCAAACCGGGCGATCCGCGCCGGATGCCCCGCCAGTTCGCCCCGTACCATCTGCGGCTGGACTGGCTGATGTGGTTCGCGGCGCTCTCCCCCGCGTACGCCCACCCCTGGTTCGGCCCGTTCGTGGAGCGGCTGCTGGAGAACGACCGGGACACCCTGCGGCTGCTGCGCCACAACCCGTTCCCCGACGCTCCTCCGACGCATGTCCGCGCCAGGGTGTACCACTACCGCTACACCACCTGGCGGGAGCTGCGGGCCACCGGGCGCTGGTGGCACCGGACCCATGTGCGGGAGTTCATGCCCCCGGTCTCGCTCGGCCCCGCCCGGACCGGCCCGGCCCGGCGGTCCTGAGCTCCCGGGCCGCCCCGCTGCCGGGGCGACGCCCATCACTTGGACTCCTCCCGGGCCCGCAGCAGCTTGGTGATCTGTCTGACGAGTTCGTCGTCGCTGGTCACGGCCTTGCCGGAGACCAGGGCACCGAGACGCTCGGCGGTCTGGAAGTCGTAGGCGCGTTCCCGGTCCGTGCCAGGAACGCTGTCGTACTCGTCCGCCGCGCGGAAGCCCACGGTCAGATCGACCGCCTTCGCGATGACCCAGGTGAGGATGAAGGAGAACGCGATCACGCAGACGATGGCGACGAGCTGCTTGCCCAGCAGCCCCCAGCCGCCGCCGTAGAAGAGCCCCTTCTCACCGCTGATCCGTGCGGTGGCGAACAGACCGACCATGATCAGGCCGATCAGACCCCCGACACCGTGCACGCCCACCACGTCGAGGGTGTCGTCCACGTCGAAGCGGTACTTGAGCGTGATGGCGAAGGCGCAGACCGCCCCGACCACCAGTCCGGTGATGACCGCACCGAGCGTGTTGATCTCACCGCAGGCGGGGGTGATGGCGACCATGCCGGCGACGGCGGAGGACACGACGCCCATGGCGGTGACCGTGCCGGTCCGCCACTTCTCGACCAGCGGCCAGGTGACCATGGCACCCGCCGCGCCGAGCTGGGTGTTGATGAACGCCGCGGCCGCGGTGCCCTGGTCGCTGAGCGCCGAGCCGGAGTTGAAGCCGAACCAGCCGAACCAGAGCAGCCCGACACCGATCACGACGAGCGGAATGTTGTTGGGCCGCTCCTCGCGGCGGGCGAAGTCGCGCGGCGCCCGCAGCACGAGTGCGACGGCGAGCCCGGCGACCCCGGAGTTGAGTTCCACCGGCAGACCGCCGGCGAAGTCCAGCGCGCCGAGGTGCTTGACGATCCACCCTGGTCGAACACCCAGTGGGCCAGTGGGATGTAGACGATCAGCAGCCACAGGACGACGAAGACGAGCCAGCCCTTCATGGTGGCGCGGTCGGCGATCGAGCCGCTGATCAGCGCGACCGTGATGATCGCGAAGCCCATCTGGAACGTGCTGAAGACGTAGGTGGGGACGTGGCCAGTCAGTGTGTTCAGCTCGATGCCGCGCATGAACACGTGGTCGAGGTTGCCGATGAGTCCGGCGCCGCCGACGTCCGGGCCGAACGCCAGCGAGTAGCCGATCACCCACCAGACGAGGGTGCCGAAGGCGAGCGCGGCGAAGCTCATCTTGATCACCATCAGGATGTGCTGGGTGCGCACCATGCCGCCGTAGAAGAACGCCAGCCCCGGCGTCATCAGCAGCACCATGGCTGTGGAGGCGAGCAGCCATGCGGTGTCGCCGGAGTCGTACGCGGCCGGCATCGGCGCGGGAGCGGTATTCATCGACGGATACCTCGCAGGGGTGTGGTCGGTGGTGTGGGCGGCAGTACGTCAGGGCTTGCGCAGTGCGGGGGCCGGATGGCCGGTGAGCAGTCGGCGCACGGCGTCCCAGGCCGTGTTGCGCGCGGCGGCGACCCCGACGGGGCTGTCGCCCAGGAGCCGGACCCAGGCGCCGCAGTCGTGGGGCAGCACGCTGACTCCGTACAGGACGCCGAGCCCGGCCAGCGCCTCGTGGAGGGTGTCGGCGATCCCGGTGGCCGGGGCTCGGTCGGTGACGACGAAGAGCGAGGCAACGTGGTCGTACCCGGCGAACACACCGGGGCCCACGACGCCGTTGCCGCGCGCCCCGGCGCCGGGGGTCAGGCGCAGGGTGTCGATGGCAAGAAGGGTGCCGTCGGGCCGGGCGATGCGCAGATCGGTGGCGAGGACCCGGTACGCGTGGCGCTCGCCGCGGGCGAGCCGCCCGGCGGTCAGGGTGTCGCCGAGGACCACGGTGGCGCCGGGGGCGACCGTGACCTCGGTGCACTGGTAGAACCGCGAGTCCTTGAACGGGATCAGCGGGTCCGGCAGATACTCCACGTAGGCACCCTCGTCCGCCGCGATGTGCACGCGCTGGCTCGCGTAGTCGTGCTCCATGCGGAAGACCTTGGTGGCCGCCTGGGTGGTCAGATGCACCTCGGTCCCGGGCCCGCAGCGGAAGTCCATCCGGTAGCGGTCGGCCTGGGCGATGCCGCCGCCGGTCGCCATCAGATAGACGTAACTCATGCCGGGTGTCGCCGGGTCGATCCAGAGCGGCCGCATGATCTGCAACGGGGTCTTCTGGTAGCGCTCCACGAGTTCGGTGCGCCCGCCCCGTACCGCGAAGGCCAGATCGAGGATGCCGACCTTGGCCGGGGAACCGGGCCCGAGCGTGTCCGGCACGGAGGCCAGGGCCGCCACGTCCGGGGGGACGCGGACCGCGGTGTAGTAGCCGGGGGCCAGCCGGTCCGGCCGGGGCGGCGACGAGCCGGGGTCTGCGGACGGGGTGGGGCGCACCTCAGATCAGCGCCTTTCGGCGCGATTCGAGGAAGCCCACGACGTCCTCGACGCCGATGCCGGTGAGGCAGTCGGTGAGGACGACGGGGCGGTTGTCGCGGACCCGGTGGGCGTCGGACTCCATGACGCCGATGTCGGTGCGTACGTACTTGGCGATGTCGATCTTGTTGATGACGAGCAGATCGGAGTCGGTGATGCCCGGACCGCGCTTGCGTGGCATCTTCTCGCCCTCGGCGGTGTCCAGAACGAAGATGAACAGGTCGACCAGGGCGGGGCTGAAGGTGAGTGTGAGGTTGTCGCCGCCGGACTCGTAGAGCAGCGTGTCGGTGTCGGGGAAGCGCTCCAGCATCTCGGCACCGGCAGCCAGGTTCATCGTGGGGTCGTCGCGTACGGCGGTGTGCGGGCAGGCCCCCGTCTCGACGCCGACGACGCGCTCAGGTTCGAGGACTCCGTCGAGGGTGCGGCGGATGTGCTGGGCGTCCTCCTGCGTGTAGATGTCGTTGGTGATGACGGAGGGGCGGTGGCCGCGCTCGATCAGCACCGGCACCAGCGCTTCGATGAGCGCGGTCTTGCCGGACCCGACCGGTCCGCCGATGCCGACCCGCAATACGTTGTCGTCCATGGTGCTCCCTGGCTCGTGGGGGGGTGTGGATGGATCAACTGGCGAACAGGCGGGCCTCAGCGCGTTCATGACGGCCCGACATGATGTCCGAGGCAAAGACGGTGGCGCCGACGTCGGCGAGTTCGCGCCGCAGCGCCGCCTCCACGCCCGCCTCGATGACGGGTGCGGCGCCCCGCAGCAGGGTCTGCGCCCCCCGGTGGTCGGTGAGCCGCAGCCGCAGTGCGGCGCCCGAGAAGCTGGCGCAGAACGCGAACAGGTCCGAGGCGACCGCCTGGCGGACCGGGACCCCGGCCGCCGCGTGGATGACGCCCGCGGCCACGGCCTGGGTCCCGGGGGACTCACGGCGTACGACACGGTGGAAGTGCTCGGTGATCTCCGGGCGGTCGAACACCTCGGCGGCGAGGTCGAGAAGCTGCCGGCCCGTCCGGGTGGCCGCCTGGCGCATCTCGCGCCCCAGCTTGGTGGCGAACAGGTGCTCGTCGACACGGACGACGGCCGCCGCGTCGCCTGCCCGGGTCGCCCGGTGGGCGAGCGCGAGCGCGGTGGCGTCGGCCGGCCCGACGCCGTGCAGCAGCAGGTCTTCCAGCAGCAGCGGAAGGCTCTCCCGGTCGACCGCCCCGGCCTGGGCGAATCCCTCCAGGCTGTGCGACAGCGTGTAGAAGCCGCTCGGGAACGCCGAGTCGGTCAGCTGGAGGCTGACCAGCAGCGGCCCGAGCGCGGACTCGGACGCCGGTGTTACGGCGGTGGCCGCGCCAGGCGCCCGGTCGGCTTCGCCCGGGAGGTCGTTCTCGTCGCGGTACATCGGCCTAGGCGAGGAAGAACAGGTGGTTGAGGGGCAGTTCCTCGGCCGGGTCGATGGTGGCGACCTTGCCGTTGAGCGTGACCTTGAACGTCTCCGGGTCGACCTTGATGTCCGGCAGCGCGTCGTTGCGGATCATGTTGTGCTTGCCGATGGTCCGGGTGCGGCTGACCGGCAGCACCTTGCGTTCCAGGCCCAGTTCGGCCGGGACCCCGGCGGCGATGCCGGCCTGGGACATGAAGGTGACATGGGTCGTCGGCAAGGCCTTGCCGTACTGCCCGAACATCGGCCGGTAGATCACCGGCTGCGGGGTCGGCAGCGAGGCGTTGGGGTCGCCCATCTGCGCCCAGGAGATGATGCCGCCCTTGATCACCATCTTCGGCTTGGCCCCGAAGGAGTGGATGGGCCAGAGCACGATGTCGGCGATCTTGCCCTTCTCGATCGAGCCGACGTGGTCGGAGATACCGGTGGCGATGGCCGGGTTGATCGTGACCTTCGCCAGGTAGCGCAGCACCCGCTGGATGCCGGTGAGGCAGCCGGAGTACCCGTGGAGGCCGAGGGCGATGCCGGAACGGTCGATGCCGAGCGCGTAGGCGGTCAGCGTCGAGATGACGGTGCCCAGGGTGGCGAAGAGTCCGGTCTGCCAGCCGGCCGCCCCAGCCCGGCGAGGATGAACGCGCCGGTCCAGATGCCCGGTTGGAGGTCCACCTGCCCGACTCCGCGCACCGAGGCCAGGAGGAAGGCCGTCGGTTGCCGGCCTTCGAGTTTCCGGACGACGGCCGGCTCGGCGATGGGCAAGGGAGGCTCTAGCGTCTCGGCGGAGAGGGGCCGCTCTCGTTGATGGCGCGGAGAGGGGCGGGGATCGGCTCACTGCCATCCACGCATATGCCGGGCGGCTCTTCTCGCCGTGCGGTGTTCCGTTGCGCCGTTCGAGCCCGGAAGTACGCCGCCGCGCGCGCTGCGCGGGTCTGCTGGGGCGGGCTGGTTAGGTTCGCCGGATGTCCCCCAGGATGCGACTGCATCACCACACCCACCCCGATCACCACCCCGGGGCGCAGCCGGCCGTCGTGGCGGCCGTCGCGATCGGCGGCGCCGCAGGGACCGTGGCCCGCTATGGCGCCGAGCGAATCTGGCCGACCGGCGCCTCGGCGTTCCCCTGGAAGATTCTGCTGATCAACACCGTGGGCTGCTTCCTCATGGGTGTCCTCATGGTCACGCTGAAGCGGCGGTTTCCCGGGGCGCCCCGGCTGATCAGTCCGCTGCTGGGCACTGGGTTCCTAGGCGGCTTCACCACGTTCTCCCACTACACGGACAATGTGGGGCAGCTCTTCGAGAACGGGCAGCCCGGATACGCGGTTGGCTGTCTGCTGCTGACGGTCGTCGCGGCGCTGGCCGCCGTGACGGCGGGCGCCTTCGCCGCGCATCTGGCCCTCGGACGCGGCTACGCGGACCAGAACGGCACCCGATGACCGACTGGCTGCTCGTGCTCGTCGGCGGACTCTTCGGCGCTCCGCTGCGCTATCTGCTCGGTGTCGACGCCAAGTTCCGCCTCCACACTGCGTTCCCGTGGGGGACCTTCGCGGCCAACGCGGGCGCGGCGCTGTTCCTCGGCTTCCTCTCCGAGGCGGTGACCGACGGGGAGCTTGGGCCCCGGCTCCAGCTGCTCCTCGCCACCGGTTTCTGCGGTGCGCTGTCGACCTGGTCGACGTTCTCGTACGAGCTGCTGACCCTGACGTCGGCCCGTCGGCTGGCCATGGCGGCCGGATATCTGGTGCTCACCGTCGGCGCGGGCGTCGGGCTGTCGTTCGCCGGGGCGGCCGTGGCGCGGGCGGCCCTGTGAACGGCGCACGCCCCGACCGGCCGAGCTCCGGACCGCGCGATGCGGTCCGGAGCTCGGGTGTGGTGGCGCCGGGAGGGTGAAGCGGGGTCAGTCGATGCCGGGCAGGATGTGCGGCTCGGCGAGGTCGTCCTCGTAGCCGGCCAGCCGGATCGGTGCGGACCTGGCCCAGACCTCGATGTTCCGGAGCTTCTCGGGCCTGCGGGCCCGCTCTCCGTGCCGTTCGGCCGGTCGCTTCTCGTGCTTCGTCAGTTCCGGTGTCGTCACCGCGCACTCCTTTGTGTCGCGTAGCCCCGGGCATCGCCGACGTTCCGGCCTCATTACCGGGGATCGGCTGCCCGTGGTGGGCAGGGGCAAGAACAGTTCGGTCGCGGTGGCGCCGGGTACGGGGCGGGACGGCGACTTGGTTGAAAGCCTGTCCCGGGACGGTCGAGGAAGGTTTGTGGACTCCTCGATTACGTCCGTTCACATCAGGGTAACCAAATGAGCGCCTTCGCGCTCGATGGAACGTGTGCTCTAGGTCACTTTCGGCCACCGAACACGCAAAAGGCCCGGTCGGGAGCGAATCCCGACCGGGCCCGGCCCGGCTCACGCACGATGCGTCATCGCGCGACTACCAGTTGGCGGGTGCGTAGTCCTTGAGGAAGCAGCCGTACAGATCCTCGCCGTCCTCGCCGCGCACGATCGGGTCGTAGACGCGGGCGGCGCCGTCGACCAGGTCGAGCGGGGCGTGGAAGCCCTCCTCGGCGAGACGGATCTTGTCGGGGTGCGGGCGCTCGTCGGTGATCCAGCCGGTGTCGACGGCGGTCATCAGGATGCCGTCCTTCTCGAACATCTCCTGGGCGCTGGTCCGGGTGAGCATGTTCAGGGCGGCCTTGGCCATGTTGGTGTGCGGGTGGCCCGCGCCCTTGTAACCGCGGCTGAACACGCCCTCCATCGCGGAGACGTTGACCACGTAGGCGCGCTTGGCGGCCGTCGCCGCCATGGCCGGGCGGAGCCGGCTGATCAGGATGAACGGGGCGGTGGAGTTGCAGAGCTGGACTTCCAGCAGCTCGATCGGCTCGACCTCCTCGACGGTCTGGATCCAGCTGTTGGTGTCGTGCAGGTCGGGCACCAGTCCGCCCGCGTCGATCGCCGTCCCGGCGGCGATCCGCTCCAGCGACGCGGAGCCGGTCACCAGCGCGAGCTCGGTCACGTCCTGCGCGCTCAGGCCCTCCTTGCGGGCGGCCGGCAGGGCCGCGACCCGGTCGACGGTGCCGCTGCCGAAGGTGCCGATGACCTCGGCGGCGGGCAGCTCGCCCGCCGGGAGCGGCGCCGACTCGGCGTTGACCAGTTCGCTGTACGCGTTGGCGGAGCGGCGCACCGTCTGCGCCGCGTTGTTGATCAGGATGTCCAGCGGGCCCTCGGCGGCGACCGAGTCGGCGAGCGCGACGACCTGGGCGGGGTCGCGCAGGTCGATGCCGACGATCTTCAGTCGGTGGATCCACTCGTCGCTGTCCGGCATCGCCTTGAAGCGGCGGATCGCGTCGTTGGGGAAGCGAGTGGTGATGGTGGTGTGCGCCCCGTCGCGCAGCAGCCGCAGCGCGATGTACATGCCGATCTTCGCCCGGCCGCCGGTCAGCAGCGCGCGCCGGCCGGTGAGGTCGGTGCGGGCGTCGCGGCGCGCGCGGTTCTCCTTCGCGCACGGCTGGCAGAGCTGGTGGTAGAAGGCGTCCACCTCGACGTAACGGGTCTTGCAGATGTAGCAGGAGCGGGGCCGCTGGAGCACTCCCGCGATCTCGGCGCGGGCGGACGAGGACGGCAGGACGCCCTGCGTCTCGTCGTCGATCCGGTCGGCCGAGCCGGTCGCGGTGGCCTCGGTGACCGCCTTGTCGTGCGCGGTCTTGGCGGCGCGGCGCTCCTGGCGGCGGCGCTGCTTCACCGTCCGGTAGATACCGGCCGTGGCACGGCGCACGGCGATGGCGTCGGGGTGGTCGATCTCGATGGTGTCGAGTTCGTCGAGCACGCTCAGGCAGACGGCCAGCCGCTCCGGGTCGATACCGGGACCGAACTCCTCAGTTCCGGGAGCGAGCCCCGGGCTGTCCTCTGTCACCGTCATTGCCGTTCCTCTGCCGTCCGTCTCTCGTGGCGCCGACCGCCGTACCTGCTCCTGCCGGGCCGAACGCCCCGATCAAGTCTGCCATGCACCGGATGCTGCTCCGTTCGCGTGACATGTCGCGGGAGATGTCGCGGAACATGTCACGCGACTTCGCGCCCGCGTTCACTCTCGCGTTCGGCGCGGATGCGGGCGGCCGCCTGCCGCCCGGCGCCCCGACGTCTCCTCCACAAGACGGTCACATATGCTTCGCTGCCATACGGCCGGGGCGAGCCGTGCCGTACGTACGAGGGGGTGCAGTGTGACCGGGCTCCCCGCGGGCAGCTCTCCGGCCAGACCCGCGCGTTCGGACGCCATCCCCGTACAGCCGGGTCCTCCCCCGGTCGGCAATGGCTCGGTGTGGGACGTCGATGCCGTGATCCTGCTGGTCGAGGACGACGCCGGCGATGCGCTCCTGGTGGAGGAGATGCTCGCGGACAGCGAGCTGGACTCCGCGCTGACCTGGTGCAAGACGCTGGCGGAGGCGCGCCGTTTCCTGGCCGGGAGCCGGACCCCGTGCTGTGTGCTGCTCGATCTGCATCTGCCCGACGTGTTCGGTCTGGACGCCGTCACCCAGCTCGTCGAGTCGGCTCCGGACGCGGCCATCGTGGTGCTGACCGGCCGGGCGGAGTCCGATACGGGCCTGTCGGCCGTGGCCACCGGCGCCCAGGACTACCTCGTCAAGGGACGGCTCGATCCGGAGGCGCTGGGCCGCTCGGTCCGGTACGCCCTCCAGCGCAAACAGGTCGAGCGGGCGGCGGCGGCCCTGCGCGCCAACCGGCTGATGGCGCAGGAGAACGCTCGCCTCGAACGCGGTCTGCTGCCCGTGCCCCTGCTGCTCGACGACTCCTTCGAGGCGGTCGCGCGGTACGAGCCCGGCCGGGCGCACGCCCTGCTCAGCGGGGACTTCTACGACGTGGTGGAGACGTCCGACGGCACGGTGCACGCGGTGATCGGCGATGTGTCGGGGCACGGGGCGGCGGAGGCGGCTCTGGGGGTCTGTCTGCGGGTGGCGTGGCGTACGGCGGTGCTGTGCGCGACCGGCCAGCTCGAACAGGTCCGGCTGCTGGAGGAGATCCTGGTCGCCGAGCGCTCCGACCCCCATGTCTTCGCGACCGTCACCTCACTGGCCTTCGCCCCGGACCGGCGCCGGGTGCGGGTGGTTCGGGCCGGGCACCCGGGGCTGCTGCTGCGCAGCGGTGCCCGGGTGAGCTGGGAGGAGCCCGAGCCCGGGATGGCGCTGGGTCTGGTGCCGGGAACGGGGACCGAGCGGTGGAGCGCCTCGGAGCTGCCGCTGCCCGGGGACGGCCGCCTCGTGCTGTTCACCGACGGGCTCTTCGAGGGGCGTTCGGGGCCGGGCTCCCGGCTGGGCGAGGAGGGGCTGCTCGCCATGGCCCGGCGGCACGGGGCGCTGGCGGCCCGTGACTTCGTCGACACCCTGGTCGACGAGGCCGCTCGGGCGGCGTCCCCGTACGGCGGTCTCGCGGACGACGTCGCCGTGCTCCACCTTGGCTGGGGACGGAGCGGCCCGCGATGAGCGGCCGCGACGCGTCGCCGGAGACCCGGCCCGGTCTGGCCTCGCGCCTCTCCGTCCAGCGCTGGGTGCATCTGATACTCGCCGTCTTCGTGCTGATCGTCTGCTCCGGTGCGGTCGTCGGCGGCCTGGTGCAGTCCCGGATATCAGACCGCACCACCGAGCTGGTGGACCGCATCCAGCCCGCCCGCTCCTCGTCCTTCCAGTTGCAGAACGCCCTGCTGGACCAGGAGACCGGGGTCCGCGGCTTCGCGCTCACCGGCGATTCGGCCTTCCTCCGGCCCTACGAGGAGGGGAGGCGGGACGAGAGCCTCCGGCTGGCCCGGGTCCGCGCGCTCGTCGGGAACGAGCAGCCCTTCGCCGACGACCTCGACCGGATCGCCGCAGCCGCGCGGGAGTGGCGCGGCCGGCACGCCGAGCCGCTGATCGCCGCGGTCCGCCGGGACGGTCCGGCCTCCGAGTCCTCCGCCCCGATCCGGCGGAGCAACACCGAGTTCGACACGCTGCGGCGGCTGTACCGGACCCAGCAGGCCCATCTCGATGCGGCGCGCGACCGGGCCCGCGCCGATCTGGGCACCGCCCGCACCACCCGGGACCGGGTGTTCATCGCGTTGGTCGTGGGTTTCCTGGCGGCCGTGGTGGCGCTGGGGCTGCTGCTGCACCGGATGGTGGGACGGCCGCTGAGCCGGCTGGCCGCCGCCTCCGACACGGTCCGCTCGGGGGCGTTCCGCAACCGGATCGAGGTCGGCGGACCGTCGGACGTGCGGGCGGTCGCGGCGGCCGTCGAGGACATGCGCCGCCGTATCGTCGGGGAGCTCGCCGAATCCCAGGAGCGCGAGCAGCTGCTGGCGGAGCAGGCCCAGGAACTGCGCCGGTCCAACGCGGAGCTGGAGCAGTTCGCCTATGTCGCCTCGCACGATCTTCAGGAGCCGCTGCGCAAGGTCGCCTCGTTCTGCCGCCTCCTGGAGAAGCGGGCCGCGGCCTCGCTCGACGACCGGGCCCGGCAGTACATCGACTACGCGGTGGACGGTGCGACCCGGATGCAGGTGCTGATCGACGACCTGCTCGCCTTCTCCCGCGTGGGACGGGTGCACGACAAGTGGAAGCCGGTCGGCCTCGACCGGACGCTCGACCGGGCACTGGCCGATCTCGCGCTGGTCGTCGAGGAGTCCGGCGCCACGGTCGTACGCGAGTCCCCGCTGCCCGAGGTGACCGGGGACGCCACGGCGCTCTCCATGGTCTGGCAGAACCTGATCGGCAACGCGGTGAAGTTCCGCCGGCCGGACGTGCCGTGCCGGATCACGGTCGGCTTCGTCCGGGAGGGCGAGGACTGGCACCTGTGCGTGTCGGACAACGGCATCGGCATCGCCCCGGAGTTCGCGCAGAAGGTGTTCGTCATCTTCCAGCGTCTGCACGGCAGGGACGAGTACGAGGGGACAGGCATCGGTCTGGCGATCTGCCGGAAGATCGTGGAGTTCCACGGGGGCCGGATCTGGCTGGACGAGGAGACCTCCGAAGGCACCCGGATCCGTTTCACACTGCCGGTCGCCGCCGCGCCCGCGCGCTCCGCGGCGGAACCGCTCGTCGCGGACCCGGCGGCCGGGCGGCCCGGCCATGGCTGAGATCAGCCGGATTCTTCCCGGAGTGGGACCGTTCGTCGCGGGTAGGCGGACGTCGAGAAGCTGTCACCGAACACCCCTGCGTCACCCTGGCTGGAGCACATGAACGAACAGGTCACCTCGCGACCGGCCGGCTGCCCCTGCCCGGACCGGTCCACGGAGGTTCTGCACAGCGCCGAGGTGTTCGACGGCGAGCCCGGCTGCATCGCGCAGGCACGGGCGCTGGCCGATCGTTTCCTGGTCCGGCTGGCCGCCGAGTGGCTCGCGGTGTTCGGTGAGCACACCCGCAGCGATCTGCTGCTGGCGGTGAGCGAGCTGGTCACCAACGCCGACCGGTACAGCCAGGGCCCCTATCTGCTGGAGCTGGAGGGCAACGCGGAGCGCGTCAGCGTCACGGTGTACGACTCCAGCACCGCCCTGCCGCTGTTCTACTCGCCCGACCCGACGCGCCCCGGCGGCCACGGCATGGAGATCGTGGTGGCGTTGTGCGACCGGCTGACCGCGGAGCGGGTGCCGGTGGGCAAGCGCATCCGGGCCGAGTTCGAACTGAGCAGCTGAGCAGCTGAGCAGCTGAGCTGTGGGGCGGGCGGGACGCCGCCCGCCCCACGACCATGTCCGGCCCTCAGATGCGGTACGCGCCCGTGGTCACGGACCGGGCCACGCCGTAGGGGGTCAGAGCGACAACGCCGGTGCCGCGTGCGCGGGTGTCCGGCCCGATGTCGAGCGGGCTGACGCCGAGGGCCCTCGCCGGCTCCGGTGCGAGGTCGAACGCGGCCGTCCTCCAGTCCTCCTCGTCCTCGTCGGACTCCTGCGCCCAATCCCATTCGGGGTTCAGGCCGAGCTCGGCGCGGCGCGCCCTTTCGAACGGCAACGGCTCGCCCGGCGTCAGCAGTTCGTCCTCGCCCTCGCCTGTCTCGCAGTACCGCCGGAGCACCGTGCCCCGTTCGGCGACGAGCCAGGCGGAGCCGTCGCCCTGGGCCCCGTAGCAGTACGCCTGCGCCTTCCCGTACCGGGCACTGAGCCGTGTGCACAACCGCAGGACGTCCTCAACCGCAGGACGTCCTCGCTGCGTTCCTCGCCGCAGGGAGCGCACCAGGCGGCGCTGGCTCAGCCGCGCTCGAAGACGCAGTCCCCGCACAGACCGCTGGCCGGTGTGCGGTAGTACAGGCAGCAACTGCGTCGGCGGAATGCCGCGTCGTGCGGGGCGCCGGTGTCCCGGAGGTCCGGGTGGTCGAAGAGCTCGGCGGCCAGTGCGCGGGCCCGCGCCGCCGCGTCGGGGCGGCGGTGCGTACGTGCCCAGGCAAGGAGCTGGCGCAGGGCTCCGGCCAGGGCGGACCCGGCGTTGCCCCACAGTAGCCGGTCGGACAGCGGACCGTCCCGGTGGACCGCCTCGGCCAGGGGTACGAGGTGGCCGTACTGGACGGCTTCGCGGATCCGGCAGGCGGTGCCGGGCAGTGACTCGGTGCCGTCCAGCCACAGGTCGTCGGGGGCCGGGGGCCGCGGGTCCCAGTGAAGGGCGCCGGGCGAGAGGGCGGGGAAGCTGCCGGTCAGCGCCGCCGGTCCGAGTGCGACCGACCAGAGCCGGGAGGCCAGCCCCAAGTGCGCGATCGAGGCGGCCACTCTGCGCTCGGAGGTGCCCAGCCGGGCTGCGACCGTGTCGATCCGGCCCGTGAGCGGGGCCTGTTCCCCCGCGTACAGCCCTGCCAGTGGACCATGTTCTCCGTCGGGTGGCGCGGTGGTGCGCAGCGCGAAGAATCCTCCCAACGAGGCCGCTGCGAACCCGTCCATCGCACCTGCTCCCTCCCGGCGTTCGCCGTAACCCTGCGAGGTGAGGACTCTAAGCCCTCCGAGGGAGAACTACCCTCCGTAGGAGGACACTGGGACCACGGCCGTACTACTGAGGCAGTACGCCGAATCGCCGTCTCAAGGACGACGACGCAGCCGCGTCGAAGGGACATCGTGGTGTACATGAGTTCCCTTGCGCTGTCTGTGCTGCTGTCACTGGTCTCCGCGGTCGCCTACGCGGCCGGGGCGATCGTCCAGGAGCGCGTGGCGACCGGCGACGGCCACTCGCTGGCACCGCTTCGCAACCGCGTCTGGTGGGCCGCCGTGGCGCTGAACGGCGGGGGCGCGGTGCTCCATGTCGTGGCGCTGGCCTACGGCCCGCTCAGTCTCGTCCAGCCGCTCGGTGCGCTGACCATCGTCTTCGCCCTGCCGATGGCGGCGCTCTTCGTACGCCGCCGGGCGGGAGCCACCGCGTGGCGGGGCGCGATCATGGCGACCGTCGGTCTGGCGGGCCTGCTCGCGCTCACGGGGAACGCCGGGTCGCACGCCCTGAACGGCCGGGATCAGCTGATCGTCGCCGGTGCGACGCTCGGCGCGGTCGCGCTGCTCGCCCTGGTCTCCACGGGCGTGCACCGGCCGGTGGTACGGAGCGTGGTCCTGGCCGGTGCGGCGGGCATCGCGTTCGGGATCGCCTCGGTCTTCGTGAAGACGGTGGCGGTGGGATGGACGTCCGGCGCGGTGACGGAAGGTCTGCCGGCACTGCTGGCGATCGCCGGTTTCGCGGCCACCGGGCTGCTGCTCTCCCAGGCCGCGTACCGGGGTGCCGGACTGACCGCACCGCTGGCGACGGTGACCGTGGTGAACCCGGTGATAGCGGCGGTCGTGGGCATCACGATGTTCGGCGAGCACTTCCGGTACGGCACGACCGGGACCATGCTCGCGCTGGCCTGTGCGGTGGTCGCGGCGGGCGGCCTGATCCTGCTCACGACGGAGCGGCTGGGCACGGAGCACCGGGCCGCGCAGACGGCAAACGGCGCGCTCCCGGACGCTGCGGACGTGGCGAGTGCGGAAGCGGGAGCGGGAGCCGGTGGCGCGGGGGCGGCGGAACCCGCGGCGGAACCGGTCCGCCCGGCCCTCGCACCGGGGACCGCGGTGCTCTCCGGGCCCGTACCGGCAGAGCCTGCCGCTTCAGTCGGCCCTTCGACGCCCGCCGGGACCGTCGAGGCGGTCCGGGACACGTTCTGTGCACCGCGTCCGCTGCCGGTGCTGATGCCGCTGGAGTGCCTGGGCCGGGTGACGTTCGGCTTGTCGCCGTACCCGGGCACCGAGGAGCAGAGCCGCTCGTCCGCGGGCCCTGCCGAACCCGGTGACGGGGCCGAATCCCAGGGGGCCGTTCAGACCCTGACGCCGCCCGCCCTGAGGTAGGCCAGCGGGTCGATGTCCGATCCGTAGCCGGGACCGGTGCGGATCTCGAAGTGCAGGTGCGGGCCCGTGACGTTCCCGGTGGAGCCCGAGCGCGCGATCCGCTGGCCCGCCGAGACGTGGCGGCCCTCGCGCACGTGCAGCGCGGACAGGTGCGCGTACTGGCTGTACTTGCCGTCGCTGTGCCGGATGACGACCTGGTAGCCGTACGCCCCGCCCCAGCCCGCCGAGACGACCGTGCCGGAGGCCACCGCCCTGATCGACGTACCGGTCGGGACGGGGAAGTCGACCCCGGTGTGGTAACCGCTTGCCCAGGAGCCGGACTGGTGGTACGGGGTGCCGATGCCGGCCGCGACGGGGGCGACGAGACCGGCGTGCTGCTCCGCGCGCGGCTTCGGCCGGTGGCTCTCGGTCTTCTTCGGCTGGGGCTTCGGCTTCGCGGTGCTGTGGTGCGGCTTGGGTGCTGCGGTGGTCGGGCGGGGCTTCACCGTCTGGTGCCGGGAGGCGGCCGCTTGCTGTTTCGGTTCGGCGGCCTGGTCCTGGGCCTTCGCCTTCGGGCGCTCCGGGGCTGCCGACCGCTGCGGTGCGGTGGACTTCCGGGGCTTCGGCACGGCCTTCGGCTTCGCCTGCGCGGCTGGGCCCGTCCTCGGCGACCGGGCCGTGTCCAGGCTCAGGCGCTGCCCGGGCAGGATGAGGTCGGGGTCGTCTCCCACGACCTCGCGGTTCTGCGCGTAGAGGTGCTGCCAGCCGCCCCGGACGCGCTCGGTCGCCGCGATCGCGGAGAGCGAGTCGCCGCGTGCCACGGTGTACGACTCGCGCTTGCCGGGCACTGTCGTCGGCGTGGCGGGGGCGGAGGTCCGCTTCGCCGTGGACTCGCCGGAGACGGTCCTGCCCGGGGCGGTCCGGTCCGGAGCCTTCACATGACTGGTGCGCTGCGACTGCGGGTTGATGTCGGCGGTGTCCCCGCCGTTGGTCAGCCCGGCCATGGTCGAGCAGCCCGGCCACGCGCCGGGTCCCTGCGCGTCGAGCACCTTCTCGGCGATGGAGATCTGCTCGTCCCGGGTGGCCAGATCGGCGCGCGGGGCGTAGACCGTGCCTCCGTGCGCCGCCCAGGTGGACCGGGTGAACTGCAGTCCGCCGAAGTAGCCGTTGCCGCTGTTGATGTGCCAGTCACCGGTCGACTCGCATGCGGCGACCTTCTCCCACACGTCCGTCGACGCGGCGCCCGCCGAGGCTGCCGCGATGAGCGGGAGCGCGAGGCCCGCACCGCCCGCGGTGACCGTGAGCGAGGCACGGTTGATCCGGCTGGGCTGATATCTGCGGTGCCGTCCGTTCGCGGCCATGGCTTGGCTCCCCCACTGACAGTAGGACACGTCGCAAGCGCCCAACTTATGTGCAGGCAAAGGGCGGTGACAAGAGAGCGGCCGGACTCACCCGTCACCGCCGACCCGGCGGTCCCGCCGACGACGAGCTGTCAGGGTACGAATATGCCGGCGCGGCGCCGGGCCGCCGCGTCCACGAGTGCGGCCATGACCCGGGTGTCCTGGCCCATCTCGGGGTGCCACTGGACCCCCAGCACCAGACTGTCGTGGCCGGTGAGTTCGACGGCCTCCACGGTGCCGTCGGGCGCGTGGGCGCTCGCGACGAGGCCGGTTCCCAGGCGGTCCACGGCCTGGTGGTGGTAGGCGGGTACCACGTCCGGTTCCGCAACGGCTGCCGCGTACGCCGTGCCGGGAACGGGAGTGACGGGGTGTTCGCAGAAGACGCCGGGGCCGCCGGTGTGCCCGTCCAGGTGCTGGTGCAGGGTGCCGCCGAGCGCGACGTTGAGCAGTTGCATGCCACGGCAGATGCCGAGCAGCGGGACGCGCCGGTCGATCGCCGCCTCGATCAGCGCGATTTCCCACGCGTCGCGTTCACGTGCCGGCGGACCGGTGCGGGGGTCGGGCGACTCGCCGTACCGGTCCGGTTCGACATCGGCGCCGCCTGCGATCACCACACCGTCCAGTGCCGCCACGGCCTCCCGGGCCGCCTCGGTGGTGTCGTCGGGCGGCAGCATCACCACCAGGCCGCCGACCGCCCGCACCAGGCGCGGGTAGACGGCGGGCAGCAGGACGGCCTGCGTGTCCCAGACACCCCACCGGGCCGGTTCCTGATAGGTGCTGATACCGATGACGGGCCGGGTCATGGCCGCCTCCTCCAATTGGTTCGCTGTTCGGTCGTGGTGCCGCCGCTGCCGCGTGCGGGTGCGGGTGCGGCAGCGGCGGTGCGGGCGTGTCCGCGACGCCCTTGCCCCCAGGTCCTGTTCAGTCCCGGGACAGTTCGGCCTCGGCCGCCGCCAGTGCGGCGAACTCCTCCTCCGGGGCGCTCGCGACGAGGCGGTGACGGCTGTAGAAGGCGAAGTAGGCCAGCGCCACCACGTACACGCCGAGCGCGATGAACGCGGCGTCCCGGTCCACCAGGAAGGTCGCCACCAGGGCCGAGCATGCCAGCACGAAGGCCACGGACGAGGTGAACGCGCCGCCGGGCGTCCGGTAGGGCCGTTCGAGGTGCGGTTCGCGCCGGCGCAGCACGATGTGGGAGAGCGCCATCAACGAGTAGCTGATGGTGGCGCCGAATACGGCGACGTTCAGCATCCTGCCGCCGTTGCCGATCCAGGCGGCCAGTGTGAAGCCGATCGCGCCGGGGATCAGCAGGCCGAGGTAGAGGGACTTGCGACGGTTGGTCAGCGAGAGGAAGCGCGGCAGGTAGCCGGCCCGGGAGAGCGCGAACAGCTGGCGGGAGCCGGCGAAGATCAGCGAGAAGAACGAGGCCACCAGGCCCGCCAGGCCCGCATAGTTGACGAAGCGGCTCAGGCCGGTGGGGCCGCCCTTGCCCTCCAGCGCGACCACGAGAGGGTTGCCCGCCTCCTGAATGGCCCTGGCACCCTGTGCGCCGGTGGCGGAGAGGAAGGTGAGCACCGCGAGGCCCACCAGCACGGTCAGCGAGATGGCCAGTGCCCTCGGCATCGACCTGACCGGGTCCTTGGCCTCCTCGGCGGCGAGCGGCACGCCCTCGACGCCCAGGAAGAACCACATGCCGAAGGGGAAGGCGGCCCAGATGCCGAGCAGTCCGAAGGGCAGCCAGGACGAGGAGCCGAGCGCGCCGGTGTCCACCGGGATGTCGTTGAGGCGGTCGGCGTCGAAATCGGTGAACGCGCCGATGGCGAAGATCAGCAGGGCGGCCACGGCGACGGCGGTCACGATCAGGCTGAACCGGAGCGCCTCGCCGACACCCCAGAGGTGGATCCCGATGAAGACCGCGAAGCAGGCGAGGTAGACGGGCCAGCCGGAGGTGAGCCCGAACAGGCCGAGGGATTCGACGTAGTCACCGATGAACAGCGAGATGGCGGCGGGGGCGAGGATGTACTCGATGAGAATGGCCGTACCGGTCAGGAAGCCGCCCCAGGTGCCCAGGGCGCGTCGCGCGAAGCCGTAACCGCCGCCCGCGGTGGGCAGGATGGCGGAGAGTTCGGCCAGCGCGAAGACGAGGCACGCGTACATCAGGCCCATCAGCACGGTGGCCGCGGCGAGCCCGCCGAATCCGCCCTTGGACAGGCCGATGTTCCAGCCGGAGTAGTCGCCGGACACCACGTAGGCGACGCCGAGTCCGGTCAGCAGGAGCCAGCCCGCACTGCCCCGGCGCAGCGTACGGCGGTGCAGGCACTCGTCCTCGCCGGTCACCACGCCGGCCGTGCCGCCGGGTGGGCTGGTGGGTGTGTCGGTTCCCTGGGCCATGGGGCGCTCCAGATGTGTGTCGACGGCGCTGCGTCGAGGCGTGGCAGGCGAAAGGGCGCGTCAAAGTTCGTGGGCAACCGTTCGCGGGCAAAGGTTCGAAGGCAATGGTTCACGCTCAAAGGTTCACCGGCACACCTTTATGGAACGCCAGGTGAAACGCAAGGGGCGCGCGTTAAACAGTGGTTACGCGTGTGCGCCTTGCTCGCGACAAGTGCACCGGGCCCCTCTCCGGCGAGGATTCGCCACCACCGGCCGGACCCTCTTCCCAAGCAATGGTTTCCTGTCATACCTTATGGATCTCGGTGCACCCAAGGAGGAATCCCGTGGCAGACCGCAAACCCCCGCTCGCCGTCGAGGAGCTGCGCTCGCTCGTCGCGAACGGGGCCATCGACACCGTCGTCCTGGCCTTTCCCGATATGCAGGGCCGGCTCCAGGGCAAGCGGTTCGCCGCCGGTTTCTTCCTCGACGAGGTTCTGGAGCACGGTACCGAGGGCTGCAACTATCTGCTGGCCGTCGACACCGACATGAACACCGTCGACGGCTACGCGATGTCCTCCTGGGAGCGGGGCTACGGCGACTTCGCCATGGTCCCGGACCTCAAAACCCTGCGCCTGCTGCCCTGGCACGAGGGCACCGCAATGCTCGTCGCCGACCTCGCCTGGAACGACGGCGGCCCGGTCGTCGCCGCCCCGCGCCAGGTGCTGCGCCGGCAGCTGGACCGGCTGGCCGGCCTCGGCTACCGCGCCCAGGTGGGCACGGAGCTGGAGTTCATCGTCTTCAAGGACACCTACGAGCAGGCCTGGGACCGCGGCTACCGCGGGCTGACCCCGGCCAATCAGTACAACATCGACTACTCCATCCTCGGCACCGGACGCGTCGAGCCCCTGCTGCGCCGCATCCGCAACGAGATGCAGGCGGCCGGGCTGACCGTCGAGTCGGCCAAGGGTGAGTGCAACCTCGGCCAGCACGAGATCGCCTTCCGCTACGACGAGGCGCTGGTCACCTGCGACCAGCACGCGATCTACAAGACGGGCGCCAAGGAGATCGCCGCGCAGGAGGGCGTCTCGCTCACCTTCATGGCCAAGTACGACGAGCGCGAGGGCAACTCCTGTCACATCCACCTCTCGCTCACCGACGACAACGGCGACAACGCGATGTCGGGTGCTGGCCCGGACGGCATGTCCGATCTGATGCGGCACTTCCTCGCCGGACAGCTCGCCGCCCTGCGTGACTTCTCCCTGCTGTACGCACCGAACATCAACTCCTACAAGCGGTTCCAGCCCGGCTCCTTCGCGCCGACCGCCGTCGCCTGGGGCCACGACAACCGCACCTGCTCCCTGCGCGTGGTCGGCCACGGCCGCTCCCGCCGCTTCGAGAACCGGCTGCCCGGCGGGGACGTCAATCCGTACCTCGCCACCGCCGGACTGGTCGCCGCTGGGCTGTACGGCGTGGAGCACGAGCTGGCGCTGCCGGAGGTCTGCACGGGCAACGCCTACACCTCCGAGTACGAGCAGGTGCCGACCACCCTGCGCGAGGCCGCCGACCTGTGGGAGGCAAGCCCCATCGCCAAGGAGGCGTTCGGCGAGGAGGTCGTCGCGCACTATCTCAACATGGCGCGTGTCGAACTCGCCGCCTACGACGCCGCCGTGACCGACTGGGAGCTGCGCCGCTCCTTCGAGCGCCTGTGACCTCCGTCCCGTCCCGCACTCCCCCCTCGCACGCCTCACCCCCTCACTGCCCTTCACGTCCCTCACCCCCGATCGAGGCCCGTACGTGTCCCACCAGTCAGCACCGCACAGCCTGGACGTCCTGAACCCGGCCACCGCCGAGATCATCGCCACCGTCCCGGCCGCCACCGCCGCCGATGTCGACGCGGCCGTCGCCCGCGCCGCCACCGCCCAGCGCGTCTGGGCCGCGGCGGCCCCCGCCGACCGCGCCCGGCTACTGCGCCGGTTCGCCGCCACCGTCGACGAACACATCGAGGAACTGGCCCTGCTGGAGGTCCGGGAGGCCGGACACACCATCGGCAACGCCCGCTGGGAGGCGGGCAATGTCCGCGACCTCCTCGACTACTGCGCGGGTGGCGTCGAACGCCTGATGGGCCGGCAGATCCCGGTCGCCGGCGGCATCGACTTCACCCTCCTGGAACCGCTCGGCGTCATCGGGGTCATCGCCCCCTGGAACTTCCCGATGCCGATCGCGGCCTGGGGCGCGGCCCCGGCGCTCGCCGCCGGCAACGCCGTCCTGCTCAAGCCCGCCGAGACCACCCCGCTGACCGCGCTGCGCCTGGCCGAACTGGCCCTGGAGGCCGGGCTGCCCGGCGGACTGTTCCAGGTGCTGCCGGGCGAGGGGCCGGTGGCCGGCGGTGCCCTGGTGGACCACCCCGGCGTGGCCAAGATCGTCTTCACCGGCTCCACTCGGACCGGCAAGCACATCATGACCCGCTGCGCCGAACGCGTGAAGCGCCTCACCCTGGAGCTCGGCGGCAAGAGCCCCAACGTCGTCTTCGCCGACGCCGACCTGGAGGCCGCGGCGGCCGCCGCCCCGATGTCCTTCCTGGACAACGCAGGCCAGGACTGCTGCGCCCGAACCCGCATCCTGGTCGAGCGCTCGGCCCACGACCGCTTCCTCGACCTGCTGGCACCGGCCGTCGCCGCCGTGGTGGTCGGCGATCCCTCGGACGAGAAGACCCAGATGGGTCCGCTGATCTCGGCCGTCCAGCGGGATCGCGTGAGCGGATTCGTGGACGTCCTGCCCGACGGCGTCCGGACGATCCTGGGCTCGGCGCCCGACGGACCCGGGTTCTGGTACCCGCCGACCGTCCTCGCCGGGGTGTCCCCGGATGCCCCGGTCGCCGTCGACGAGGTCTTCGGGCCGGTCGCCGTGGTGCTGCCGTTCGACGACGAGGCGGACGCCGTACGGCTGGCGAACGCCACGGAGTACGGTCTGGCCGGGTCGGTCTGGACGCGTGACGTGGCCCGTGCCCTGCGGGTCGGCCAAGGACTGCGGGCCGGAAACCTCTCGGTCAACTCGCACTCCAGCGTCCGCTACGCCACCCCCTTCGGCGGTTACAAACAGTCCGGACTGGGCCGCGAGCTCGGCCCCGACGCACTCGCCGCCTTCACCGAAACCAAGAACATCTTCATCAGCACGGAGGCCTGAGCACCATGACCGACACCACCGCTGTCTGCCGCCGCCTGGTCGGCCGCACCGCCGTTGTCACCGGAGCCGGGAGCGGCATCGGACTGGCCACCGTCCGGCGCCTGGCCGCCGAGGGCGCGCACGTGGTCTGCGCCGATGTGGACGAGGCGAGCGGCAAGGCCGCCGCCGAGGAGGTCGACGGCCTCTTCGTACGTACCGACGTCACGGACGCCGAGCAGGTCGAGGCCCTGTTCAAGGCCGCCTTCGACACCTACGGCTCGGTCGACATCGCGTTCAACAACGCGGGGATCTCGCCTCCCGAGGACGACTCGATCCTGGAGACCGGCCTCGAAGCCTGGCGGCGGGTGCAGGAGGTCAACCTCACCTCCGTGTACCTGTGCTGCAAGGCGGCCATCCCGTACATGCGGCGCCAGGGCAAGGGCTCCATCATCAACACGGCCTCCTTCGTGGCCCGGATGGGCGCCGCCACCTCGCAGATCTCCTACACGGCCTCCAAGGGCGGCGTGCTGGCCATGTCGCGTGAACTCGGTGTGCAGTTCGCTCGGGAGGGCATCCGGGTCAACGCGCTGTGCCCCGGCCCGGTCAACACCCCGCTCCTCCAGGAGCTGTTCGCCAAGGATCCGGAGCGGGCCGCCCGCAGGCTGGTGCACATCCCGGTCGGCCGGTTCGCCGAACCCACCGAGATGGCGGCCGCCGTGGCCTTCCTGGCCAGCGACGACTCCTCCTTCGTCAACGCCACCGACTTCCTGGTCGACGGCGGGCTCACCGGCGCCTACGTCACACCGCTCTAGGCCGGTGCGGACGGGGGACGGGGCGCCCCGCCCGTCCCGTCCCCCGTCCGCGGCGACCGCTCACACCACAGGAGTGTCCCCAGCGTGCCCGTACTCCGTCCCGCACTCCGGTCCGCCCGGCGCTCCGCCGCGCGGCTGGCCGTCACCGCGCTCGCGCTGACGGCGACCCTGGCCACCGTCACCGCACCTGCCGGAGCCCACGACCGCCCGGGATCCGGCCGTCCCTGCCCGCAGCTGACCGTGTCGACCGGCTGGTACGGGGCCAACCAGGCTCGTATCCAGCGGCTCATCGACCGCTACGGGAGCTGCTCGCCGCTCCACCGCGACGGCCGTGCCGCGCCGGTGGCGGTCTTCGACTGGGACAACACTGTCATCAAGAACGATGTCGGCGACGCCACCATGTTCTGGTTGCTGCGCAACTCCCGGATCCGGCAGCCCGATCGCGGCGACTGGCGCACCACCAGCCGCTACCTCACGGACTCGGCGGCCGATTCACTGCGCGCCGCCTGCCCGGACGGCACCGGCCTTGACCGCACCCTGCCGACCGCGACCGACGCGGCCTGCGCCGACGAGATCCTCTCGGTCTACAGCGAGGCCACCACCACCTCGGGGCAGGACGCCTTCGCCGGGTACGACCGGCGCACGATGGAACCCTCGTACGCCTGGCTGGCACAGCTCACCCACGGCTGGACGGCCGCACAGGTGCGTTCCTTCGCCGCGGCGGCGCGCACCGAGAACCTGGCCGCCCCCGTGGGCGCCACCCAGCAGGTCGGCAGTACCACCGACGCCACCGGCTACGTCCGCTACTACGAGCAGCAGCGCGACCTGATCCGCACACTGCGCCGGGCCGGATTCGACGTCTGGATCGTCTCCGCTTCGCCGCAGCCCGTGGTCGACGTCTGGGCGCGCGGTGTCGATGTCGCACCCGGGAACGTGATCGGGATCCGGTCCACCACCGAGCGGGGCCGCTACACTTCGCATCTGAGCGCCTGCGGCACCGCGCGCCCCGGCGCCGACTCGCAGATCACCTACATCGACGGCAAGCGCTGCTGGATCAACAAGGAGATCTTCGGCGTGCGCGGTGACGCCGCCTCCCGGGTGCAGGCCCCCTCGATGCGGCCGGTGTTCGCCGCCGGGGACTCCGACACGGATGTGTCGATGCTTCGTGACGCGACCGGTCTGCGGCTGGTCCTCAACCGCAACAAGGCCGAGCTGATGTGCCGTTCCTACGACGACGCGGACGGCAAATGGCTGGTCAACCCCATGTTCATCGGGCCGAAGGGACGGCTGAACGGCGTCTATCCGTGTGCCACCACCGGCTACACCGCGTCGGACGGGACCTCCCGGCCCGTGCTCCGTGGTGACGGCAGTGTGATTCCCGATCAGTACGACACCGTCTTCGCGGGCTGACGACCGGCGCACGCAGTACACCCAGTGCCCGTATACCCGGTACACACGAATGCCGGGGTGGCCTGATCCGGCCACCCCGGCATTCGCGTGCCTTCAGTCTCAGCCGCTGACGCTCGCCGTGCCGGTCTCGATGTGTCCGGTGTGTCCGGTGTACCGCCGCGACCAGGAGGCGTCGCCGCTGGTCCTGACCGTGAAGTCGTACCAGCCCTTGGTCAGCGCAACCGCGTTGAAGTAGTCCTCCTTGCTGCCGCCTGCCGGGACGGTGTAGGTCCAGGGGCCGTCGCCGCGGTACTGCCCGGACGTGACGGTGAACGTGACGGCGCTGGCCGAGGTGTTGGTGAAGGTGAACCACAGGGCGGGCTTGCCGGTGTCCGGCGCGTTCTCGTAACGGGCCGCCACCTCACAGGACTTGCCCGCGGCGGTGGCGTCGCCGGTGAACCGGCGCAGGAATCTGTTGGGTCCGGCCATGGTGAGGTCGTACTTGCCGTCGCCGTTGCCCGTACCGATGCTGAAGAAGTCCGTGGCGGTGCCGCCCGCGTCCACGGTGTACTGCCACGGCACCGTCGAGCGGTAGGCGTTGGGGTGCACCGAGAAGTGTGCGGCGCGGGTCGCGGGCGCGCCCCGGTTGGTCATGGTCAGCCAGGCCTTGATGGCTCCCGCGGCACCGAACTCCAGCCGGTCCAGGTCGCCGCCGGGCTGGTACGGCAGCGCACGGGCGGACCGGGTGCCGGGCTCCTGCGCGGGCAGCGCGTTGTCCTGCGGTACGGGGTTGGGCAGGGGGCCGCAGGTGCTCAGCCCGATCACCGGGGTGGCCGGCAGGCCGGACGGCACACCGTTGACCGGATGGGCGAAGTCGAACACGCCGGTGAGGTCGCCGCTGACCTTGCGCCGCCACGCGCTGATGTTGGGACAGGGCGCCGGCTTCCCGATGGCCGTGGTCCAGGTCTCCAGGAAGCGGAGTACGGAGGTGTGGTCGAAGACTTCGGAGGAGACCCAGCCACCGCGTGTCCAGGGCGACATGACGATCATCGGAACACGGAAGCCGAGGCCGATGGGCACCCCGTCGAGGAATTCGCCCTCGGTCCCGGCGGGCGGCGACGGCGGTGGCACGTGGTCGAAGAAGCCGTCGTTCTCGTCGTAGTTGAGGAAGAGCACCGTGGAGTCGAAGACGTCCTGGTCGGCGGCGAGTGCCCGGTACACGAGGTCGACGAAGTGCGCTCCGTCGCCGGGCGGGGCGTAGGGGTGTTCGGAGAAGGCCTGGTTGGCGACGACCCAGGACACCTGCGGCAGGGTGTCGGCCACCACGTCGGCCTTGATGGCGGCGGCGATGTCGTCGGGGGTGGAGCCGGTCACCTTCTTCACCGACGCCATCCCGAGGTCGTGCAACGGGTCGCCCTCGGGTGCTTTCTCGAACTTCCGGAAGTAGGCGAGGCCGTTGTCGCCGTAGTTGTCGTCGGCGTTCTGGTAGACGCGCCACGACACACCGGCCCGCTGGAGCGCCTCGGCGTACGTCTCCCAGGTGAGCCCGGACTCGTCACCGCCGTCCTTGCTGGACGCATCCACCTTGCCGCTCCACAGGAAGGTGCGGTTCGGGCCGGTCGCGCTCAGCGCCGAGCTGAAGTACGCGTCGCAGACCGTGTAGTTGTCGGCGAGCGCGTAGTGGAAGGGGATGTCCGAGCGGTCGAGACAGCCGAGCGTGCGCACATTCCCCACGCCCGCGACCCAGTTGTCCATCCGGCCCTTGTTCCAGGCCGAGTGCTGCGACGTCCAGCTGTGCGGCAGATCGCCGTTGCACTGGGCGAGCGTCTCGGGATCGGCGCCGCCCGCGGCCGGTGTGGAGCTGAGCTTCCAAGGGTGCTGCCGACCCGTGCCGTTGGGCTGATCGAAGACGGTGCGCCCGCCGCTGAGAGCTATCCCGGAGCGGTCGGAGAAGCCGCGTACGCCCTTGAGTCTGCCGAAGTAGTGGTCGAAACTGCGGTTCTCCTGCATCAGCACCACGACATGGCGGACGTCCTTGATGGTGCCGGTCGCCGCGTTGCCGCTCGCCGTGCCCGTCCGGACCGCGGCGCCCGCGGCCACCGGGGGCATGGCGACCCCCGCCGCCACGCCCGCGCCGAGCGCCACAAAACCCCTTCGGGTGATCGGTGTCATCTGCCTGCCTCCGCCGGATTCGGATGCGTCGTTGTGACGCCGAGGACAGAGTGGCGCCCCGCATGGTCCGACACCAGACCTTTGGCACGAGGACTACGTGAATTATTTCCAACTCACCAGCAACACAAGTCAATTCAAAGGTGCTGGAAGTGATGTTTGCGGACATGATCGCAGTCGGTGGTTACGTCCCGAGGGCTGTCGGCCCAGCGGCCCGCACCCCGCCGCGACCGTCCATGTGGTCAGCCATGTCCGTTCTCGCCCTCGTCCGTCTTCCCGTCCGTCGCGGAAGACCAGTGCTCCAGCAGGAAGTGCAGGGCCTCGACGGACCGCTCCCAGGACGCCTGTACGTCGCGGGGCGCACCGAAGCCGCCGCTCGCCTCCAGGGCGCAGTAGCCGTGGAAGGTGCTGCGCAACAGCCGCACCGCGTCCGTGAGATCGGGCTCACCCAGGCCGTAGGCGCGCAGCATCGCGCCCGTGGTCTCGATGGTGCGGTGGTACGCGGTGGACTGCGCGACGATCTCGGGGTCGACCCGCATCTGCGTGGCCTCGTACCTCCCTGGCCGCTCCAGCGCGAAGGCCCGGTAGGCGTCGGCGAACCCGACCAGGGCGTCCTTCCCGGCCCGGCCCGCGACGGCGGCGGAGATGCGGTCGATGAACTCCCCGGCGGCCAGCAGCGCAACCCGGGTGCGCAGATCGTGCAGATTCCTGACGTGCGAATACAGACTGGCGTCCTTGACCCCGAAGCCGCGGGCCAGCGCGGAGATCGTGACCTTGTCGAAGCCGATGGAGTCGGCCAGATCGGCCGCCGCCTCCACCACTCGTTCGGTCGTGAGTCCCGCCCGAACCATCCGCCACCTCCGCCATCGCGCCTAGGCAACCTAGGCAGTTACCTAATATACACAGGTTCCGCCATCCGGACGATGCCGGACAGACCGTTCCCGCGCCCCGTATCCATACTGAAGATCCCGGCATCCCTGAAGCTCCTGGCATCCCCCGGACAGATTGCCGAGCACACAGATGAGCGGCACTGCACACATCGGCGTCACAGGGCTCGCGGTCATGGGCCGCAACCTCGCCCTCAACGGATTCACGGTCGCGGTGCACAACCGGACGACCGCGAAGGCGGACGCGCTGGTCGAGGAGTTCGGCGACGAGGGCTCCTTCGTTCCCGCGCACACCCCGCAGGAGTTCGTCGCGGCGCTGGAAAGTCCGCGTAGGCTCGTCATCGTGGTGAAGGCAGGCGATCCCACCGATGCCGTGATCCAGGAGTTCGCCCCGCTCCTCGAAGAAGGCGACGTCATCATCGACGACGGCAACGCCCACTTCGGTGACACCCGCAGGCGGGAGAAGGAGCTGCGCCGGCGCGGGATCCACTTCGTCGGTGTCGGCATCTCGGGCGGCGAGGAGGGCGCGCTGAACGGGCCGAGCATCATGCCGGGCGGTTCGGCCGAGTCGTACGAGTCGCCGGGGCCGCTGCTGGAGAGGATCGCCGGCAAGGCGAAGGACGGCACCCCATGCACCACCCACATCGGTCCCGACGGGGCCGACCACTTCGTGAAGATGGTCCACAACGTCGCATAGTTTGGCGAAGCCGCAGTTCAGGGCCATGCTCACGGGTGCTCAGTATTCACTGCGACACTTCTTCGCCTCGAACTGCCTGTCCAAGGGTGTTCCGATCACCGACGTCGCAGAGTGGATGGGGCACGGCAACATCAACGTGACTTTCAGGATCTACCGCCACCTCATGCCGGCCTCGGCAGGTCGGGCGGCTCGGCTCCTCAACGAGGGAATATGAAAAGCTTGAAGATGAAGGGCCGGGCTTGCGCCCGGCCCTTCATGCGGTCTTCTGCTGTTGGGCCCACCGGTCGAGGTCGGCCACCTTGAACTTCAGTTTGCCCCCCGAAGTAGTACCTGAGGATGCCGCGCCTTCGGGACTCTTCGGTACATCCAACGTCCCGTCATGTCCAGATAGACCGCTGCGCTGGCGACTCCGATGTAACAGCGCTCCATTCGCCTTCTCCTCACTTGGTTCGAAGAAAGCTATATCCGCACTCCTCGGCCGCGCCAAACCGCCCTTACCATGAAATACGCAGCCGACGAACTACGAGGGGCTGGACGATCCAGGCGGGCACCGGCCAGCCCGCGAGCGCGACACCGCCGTGCGATTCACCCTCAGAGATCACCACTACGCGGTGCTATGACACGCGCTGGCTGTGCGTCTCCGCACCAGGCCTGAATGTGACACCGCCGGGGCCCGCTCCGCATGGACCAAACGGTCGTACCACAGAGCGCGAACGACCATCCGGGGATCATTTGCGACACCATGACAGCCTCCCAGTCCGCGATCGTCTGTACCTCGTAAGCTCAGTAGCCCGTTCCATCATGGTGGCCGGCCGAACTGCCGAAGACCACGAAACCGGAAGCAGGCAGAGCCGCAATGAGCAGCACAGCGCAGATCGGTGTCACGGGACTTGCCGTCATGGGACGCAATCTGGCCCGGAATTTCGCACGCAACGGATACACCGTTGCTGTACACAACCGCACGGTGGCTCGCACCCACGAACTCGTCGAACGGTTTGGCAGTGAGGGTGATTTCATCGCGACCGAGAGTGCCGAGGAATTCGTGGCAGCCCTGGAAAGACCACGACGTCTGGTCGTCATGGTGAAGGCCGGAGAGGCCACGGACGCAGTGATCGCGGAGTTCACGCCTCTCTTGGAGCCCGGCGATGTCATCATCGACGGAGGCAACGCGCACTTCGCAGACACGCGCCGCCGAGAGCGCGAGTTGCGCGAGCAGGGCATCCACTTCGTCGGCACCGGCGTCTCCGGCGGCGAAGAAGGCGCACTCAACGGACCGAGCATCATGCCAGGCGGCAGCAGAGAATCTTATGACTCGCTTGGGCCGATGCTGGAAAAGATCTCCGCGAAGGCCAAGGACGGCGCCCCGTGTGTCACGCACATCGGTCCTGACGGCGCCGGACACTTTGTAAAAATGACGCATAATGGCATCGAGTACGCGGACATGCAGCTCATCGGCGAGGCCTACCAGCTGCTCCGCGACGTGGCCGGATACTCCCCCGCGCAGATCGCGGACATCTTCCGCGCCTGGAACACCGGGCGCCTGGACTCCTACCTCATCGAGATCACCGCAGAAGTGCTCTCACATGTCGATGCGGCGACCGGTAAGCCCTTCGTGGATGTTGTGCTCGACCAGGCGGAGCAGAAGGGCACCGGTCGTTGGACAGTACAGGTCGCCCTCGATCTGGGTGTTCCTGTCTCCGGCATCGCCGAGGCCGTCTTCGCCCGCTCCGTCTCCGGCCACGCCGCCCTCCGTGATGCCTCACGCCACCTCGCAGGACCGACCGCCCGCAAGCTCGGTGAGGACAAGGCGGCGGCATTCGCCGACCAGGTCGAGCAGGCACTGTATGCCTCGAAGATCGTCGCCTATACCCAGGGCTTCCACGAGATCGCGGCCGGCAGCGAGCAATACGATTGGGACATCAACCTCGGGAAGGTCGCCGCGATCTGGCGCGGCGGATGCATCATCCGGGCCGCGTTTCTCGACAGGATCACCAGCGCCTACGAAACCCAGCCTCAGATGGCAAGCCTCCTCTCGGACAAGAGCTTCGCCGAGGAAATCGCCGCCGCACAGAACGACTGGCGCACCGTGATCGCCACCGCCACTGCCCAGGGCGTCCCCACCCCCGCCTTCGCCGCCACCCTCGCCTACTACGACTCCCTGCGCGCCGAGCGCCTCCCCGCCGCCCTCACTCAAGGCCAGCGCGACTACTTCGGCGCACACACCTACCACCGCATCGACCGCAACGGCGCCTTCCACACCCTCTGGGGCGGCGACAAAACCGAAGTCGAAAGCTGACCAACACCCGCAAAGCTGACCGCAAGAAGCGCGGCTCACGAGGCGGCCGCCCACCGAAGTTCGACAAGATCGGTTACCGGGCTCGGCACGCGGTCGAGTGCGGCATCAACCGCCTCAAGCGCCACCGGGCCGTGGCCACGAGATACGACAAACTCGCGGTCCGCTATGAGGCCACCGTCCTTATCGCGGCCACCAACGACTGGCTGCGACCTGCGCTTTCGCCCAAGGTGCGGAGGCCTTCAGCGGTGGCCCAGCACGTTGACCACCCTTCCGCTGGGGTCGCGGACGAAGAACCGCCGCACGCCCCACTCCTCATCCTGCAAGGGGTGCACGATCTCCGCGCCGCTGTCCCGCATGACCGCATGAGCCGCATCCACGTCGTCCACCTCGACACTCATGTCGGGGGTGACGGGCGCGGTCTTGTCACTGGTCATGACGCTGATCTGCGCTGCCGGGGCGGACGCGGAGGCGAGCGTCATGATCCAGCCGTGGTTCATGACCTCTTCGAAGCCCAGCAGGCCATAGAACTCCCGGCTCTCCTGCGCGGCCTCCGACTGAATGTTGGGCACAACACGGCGAACGGCCATCGACGACTCCAAGTGAGAACAAACGTGTCTCTGTGTCTCCCCAGAAGTACTACGCCACGTCCGCCGCCGCACACACTTTCGCAACACGCTTGAGACGCGGTGCTCCTCGGTCGAACGCATCACGAGCTGATGGCAGAACCGGAGTTGGCGTGGTGGCATCGCAGCTGCTGACCGCGCACCCATGCCGCCCACTGATTCGTTGGCTCTCGTATGACTGGTCGGGGAGATCTGACAGAGGCGGAGTGGCGACGTCTGGAGCCGCTTCTGCCGACAGACAACAACCGCTGCGGGCGATGGCGCGACCACCGTCCTCTTCTGCGTCAGCGGGGGAGTAGGCGTCCAGAAACCGGTAGAGCGGTACCTCTCAGTCCTCCAGCGGCGGTGTCCGGGCCTCACGGCAACGGCCTGAAAACCTCTGCACCCACGTGCTCGATGTCCAGAACCGGCCGGGCCTCGACGAACTTTCCGTGGCGAGCCGTGTCTGTCCCACGTCCAGTAGGTAAGGATGGCGCCCTTCAGGGGCGGGCGAGCCCGCCGGTCCGGGCGGAACCCGTCCGCAGTGCCGATCGTCGTCGCGGATGTCGGTGTCCGGGGCCGCCCAAGGCCGACAGCGCAATGGGCATGACCTGCGGAATACGCGGTCTGACAGAATGAGCTCCGAAAACTCAGGCGACGCGCGTCAGGAAACCGGTGTGAATCCGGTACGGTCCCGCCACTGTGACCGGGCTGCAACAGCCCGGAAGCCAGATACTGACCGCGCCGCCTTCTCGTACGACCCAGGGGACGAGGACATCCCCCGGAAAGGCTCGGTCATGCCCCCGATACGCCGTGTACCCCTCGCGCTCATACCCCTGCTTCTGCTGCCTCTCACCGGCTGCGGCACCGGCGGCGAAGCCAAGGCAGAGGCCGCACCGGTCGCCGACGGTTTCCCCTACACCGTCACCAATTGCGGTACGAAGACGACCTTCGACGCCCCGCCGAAGCGGGTCGTCACCATGAACCAGCACGTCACCGAGATCATGCTGGCCCTCGGGCTCCAGGACCGGCTGGCCGGGACCGCCTACCTGGACGACAGCATCCTGCCGGAGTACCGGTCCGCGTACGACAAGACCAAGGTGCTCGCGAAGGAGTACCCCTCCAAGGAGGTGCTGCTCGGCGCCAACCCCGACTTCGTCTACGGCGGGTACAGCAGCGCCTTCGACAAGACCAAGGGCCAGGACCGGGCGGGTCTCCAGAAGGACGGCATCAACACCCGGCTGAACATCGAGAACTGCACCAAGGGCAAGGTCGGCATCGACCAGCTCGCCACCGAGATCACCGAAGTCGCCAGGACCTTCGGCGTACCGGAGCGCGGCAAGAAGCTGATCGCCGAGGAACGACAGAAGATCACGACGGTCGAAACAGAACTCAAGGGCTCCGCACATCCCTCGGTGTTCGTGTACGACTCCGGCGACAGCTCCGCGTTCACGGCGGGCGGCAAGGGCATCGGCAATGAGATCGTCCGGCTCGCCGGGGGCCGGAACGTCTTCGCGGACCTCGACGCCACCTTCGGCGACGTGTCCTGGGAGCAGGTCATCAAGCGCAAGCCCGAGGTGGCCGTGATCTACGACTACGGAGGCACCACGGTCGAGGCCAAGAAGAAGCGGCTGCTGAACGACCCGGCACTCGCGGACGTGCCGGCGATCAAGAACAAGAAGTTCGCGGTACTCCCGCTGTCCTCGGCCGTGCTCGGTGTCCGGGTCGCCGACGCCGTACAGGACCTGGCCGGGCAGCTGCACCCCGGCACTCCGTGAGCGCGGGGTCCGCCCGCCCCGGCCCGAAGTCCGTCCTCCGCTCGACCCCCGTCGTGATCGGCGCCCTCACGGTGCTGCTGCTCGCGGCGGCGGTGGCCGGTCTGGTGCTCGGCCCGGTACGGATTCCGCCGGGCGAGGTATTGAGTACGGTCCTGGGCGGTGAACGCTCCGGTGCGTTCCCGACGATCGTGTGGGAGGTACGGCTGCCCAGGGTGCTGCTCGGGGCCGTCGTCGGTGCCGGTCTGGCGCTGTCGGGCGCGGTGCTCCAGGCGTTGGTGCGCAACCCGTTGGCCGATCCGTTTCTGCTGGGCGCCTCGTCCGGGGCGTCGGCGGGCGCCGCCGTGGTGGTCGTGCTGGGGGTCGGCGCCGGGGTGGCCACCGACGTGGCACTGCCCCTCGCAGCGTTCGCCGGATCCATGACCGCGCTGGTCGCCGTCTACGCGATGGCCCGGCGCGGCGGCACCATGACGACGGGCCGGCTGATCCTGGCCGGGGTGGCGATCCAGTACGTGCTGTCCGCTTTCACCAGCCTGATCCTGGTGCTGTCCTCCCGGGCCGAGCATGTGCGGGAGATCATGTTCTGGACCCTGGGCGGCCTGGGCGGCGCCCGATGGGACCAACTGGCCCTGCCCGCAGTGGTCCTGTGCATCGGGGCCGTGCTCCTGATCAGCCTGGCCCGTCCGCTGGATCTGCTGCTTACCGGGGAGGAAGGGGCCCGCAGCCTCGGCCTGGACCCCGGCCGTTTCCGGGGCGGGGTCTTCGTGCTGGTGTCGCTGATCATCGGGGTGCTGGTCGCCTACAGCGGGGCAATCGGCTTCGTCGGCCTGATGGTCCCGCATGCCGCTCGGTTGATCGTCGGCGCGTCTCACCGCAGGCTGCTGCCGGTGACCGCGCTCGGCGGGGCGGTCTTCCTGCTGCTGGCCGATCTGCTGGCGCGGACGGTGGCGGCTCCCCGGGAGATCCCCGCCGGGGTGGTCACCGCCCTGGTGGGCGGCCCGTTCTTCCTCTGGCTGCTGCGCCGCTCCAGCCGTACCGAAGGGATCACCGGATGAGCCCGGCATCGTCCCCGACGGCGCTCGCCGCCGACGGGATCGGCTACAAGGTGGCCGGCCGTACCCTGCTCGACGCGGTCACGCTGGACGCCGCCCCCGGCGAGACCGTCGGCCTGGTCGGGCCGAACGGCAGCGGCAAGACCACCTTCCTGCGCTGTGTGTACGGCGCCCTGCGACCCGCAACGGGTCGGGTCCTGCTGGACGGAGCGGACGCCGCAACCCTCGGTGTGAAGGAACGGGCCCGCCGCGTCGCCGTCGTACCGCAGGACAGCCCCGGCACCTTCGGCCTGACCGTGCGCCAGATCGTGGCGATGGGCCGAAGCCCGCACAAACGGTTCTGGGAGCAGGACGACGCCGACGACGCCCGCCGCATAGACCAGTCGCTCCAGCGCGTCGGCGCGGCGCCCCTGGCCGACCGACGGTTCGAAGAACTGTCCGGCGGGGAACGGCAACGGGCCCTGATCGCCCGCGCCCTGGTCCAGGAACCGGGGCTGCTGGCGCTCGACGAACCCACGAACCATCTGGACATCCGCTATCAGCTGGAGATCCTCGGCCTGGTGAGGACCCTGGGCACCACCAATCTGCTGGTGCTGCACGACCTCAACCTGGCTGCCTCCTACTGTGACCGGCTGTTCGTCCTCAGCGCCGGACGGCTGGTGGCGTCCGGTTCCCCGCACGCGGTACTGACGGAAGAGCTGCTGGCCGAGGTCTACGGGATACGCTCCCGGATCGGCGTCCACCCGGTCACCGGCTCCCCCAACGTCGTCTACCTCCCGCTGTCATGAGTGACGACACTTCCTCCGTCTGGACGCCCTTGCCACACGGACCACGCTGGCAGGTCACCGAAGGCGAACCGCCCGCGAGCGAAGCCGGGCGGTGGCTGGCAGCCGACCGACTGGCCGATCCGGCGGGCGAGGAGCTGTCCACGCTGCTGGAGCGTGAACGCACAGGCAGCGGCCACCGCACCGGCCATGCGACCGCCCTGACCCTGATGGCGGTGTACGCGGGCTGGGTCACTGCCGCCGCCGTGCTCCATTGGGCGCTGTACGACGAGGTCCCGGACATGCGGTCCGGCAACGTCCTGGTGCTCCCCGCCGCGCACGGGATCGGCGGAGTCCGGGTGCGCAGTGCCCGGCTGTTGGCGCCCCGGGCCGGGGAGGGCTCCGTACGGCTGCTGCACCGCACCGTGCTCGACGGGCATCTGCTGCCCATCGCCGATGCGTTGCACCGTCGTACCCGCGCCGGAGCCAGGCAGTTGAGTGGAGGGATCGCCCATGGCTGCGCCACGGCGCTGTGCGCGTACGGCGACCAGGTGGATCTGCTGGCTGCCCGCTGGTGGCAGTTCGTGGACACCGCCCCCGGCGGACTCGCGACGCTGGGCGAGGTCGCAAGGGTCCGGCGAGCGCCGGACGGCCCGGAGCGGCTGGTCTATCTGCGCAACACCTGCTGTCTGTACTACACGAGCGCGGAGGCGGTGCGCTGTGCGAGCTGCTGTCTGACAAGCCGCGAGGAGCGGCTACGCGCGTACGCGAGGCCGAAGTAGCACCAGCGGTTCCGGGGTCCAGGCGCCGGTTCCAGCGAAAACGGCGCCCAGTCCCGGCAGACGGCCTCGGCCTTGAGCCGTTCGGTGAGCCGGGCGGCACGATCCTGTCGAAGGAGGAGCCCAGGACCCTCAGGAAACGGGACGGCGCCTCCACGAGGCTGCCGCCGAAAGGTGCGAGAGAACCCGGGGCAAGAGCGTACGGATCGCCGCGCAGGAGTACGTGGTTCGCACAGCTCACGGCAACAACCTGTGGACGGAGCACGCTGTCCGCCCACCAACTGCCGATTCCGGCACCGAGAACGTTTTCGGCCAGGGTGGCGAGTCCTGCTGTCCTGGCAGGAAACCACCCGGCGAGTGCGGAGAGGCTGTTCGGCTGGACCTGGATCATGAGAGGCACCATCTGATTCGGGTGCGGGGCGGCCCTGATCGGATCTCCTCGCGGCGGATTCAGCGTCGAGCGGCCTTATGCCCCGGACAGCACGTGCTTTCTGCGCATCCCGTACGCCGGTCCGACTCGCATACCGGGTGCCGGACCCCTTCGGCGGGACCGGGGTACTCGGCACGCCGCCCCGGGGCACGCAACTACGCTGTTCCCGCCCCTACCGGCCCGGACGTCCCCGTTGGCGGCCCCTTGATCCCTCACGTCCGGTCCTTGACGCACAATTGACGACGGCCATCCCTGCACCCCCTTCGGACGCGAGTCCCTCATACAGGGATCCATGCCCGAACAGCAGGTCGTCGAGTTCGTTCCTGCCGCTGACCAGCGGCGAAGCGTTGTACCACCGCGAAAGGCTCAGGGCTGGTCCAGTCCGATCGGGGCGTCCACCAGCACCCGCGTCATCAAGGCCGCATCAAAGCCGGACGGAAATCGGACACGGGAGCGTCCGTCCCGGTTACACCTGAGGTGGAGGTGGGGCTCATGCTCAAGTACCTCACCAGAGGCCAGGTGGCGGTCGGGGCCGCCCTCGCGCTGCCGCCGGCCGTGTGCGCGGTGCTGGTGCCCTTCCGGGCCGACATGTCCGACACCAACACGGTCCTGGTACTCGTCGTCGCCGTGGTTGCCGTGGCCGCCCTGGGAAATCGCCTGGCCGGTGCGCTCACAGCCCTGTCCGCAGCAGTGTGGTTCGACTTCTTCATCACCCGCCCCTACGGACAATTCACCATCGCCGACCCCGCCGACGTCATCACTGCCGTGCTGTTCCTCGTCGTCGGCATCGTCATCTCCCAGCTGGCGGCCCGGTCCCGGGAACTGAAGGTGATCGCCCTCACCGACGACGACTATCTGGCGCAGATCCACCACGCTGCCCGGCTGGCCGAGACGAGCACCGACCCGCACACCGTGATCGACCATGTGGGCCGGCAGCTCGTGGGGCTGCTCGGGCTGAGCGGCTGCCGCTTCGAATACGGCACCCTCATAGGACGCCCGCCTCGCCTGGAGGAGGACGGCACCATCGCCTGGGGCGACCGGTGCTGGGATGCGGACCGCGACGGCCTGCCCCGCGAGGAGCTGGAACTGCGGGTCTTCCACAACGGACACTTCTACGGCCGGTTCATGCTGCAGCCCAGGCCCGGAGCGGCGCCCCCGCTCGCCGCGCGCCTGGTCGCCGTGACCCTGGCCAACCAGGTCGGGGCAGAGCTCGACGCGACCGGTCGCGCCCACGCCTGACGGCGCGCAGCCCCGCGGGCCGTCACCGACTCGCGATCGCGACGAGAAGCAGTGCGACCGAGAGCAGCACGAAGAGGACACCCCCGGCGATGAAGGCGCGTTCAAGGCCCGAGCGGTCCCAGCCGTGGACCACGACGTTCCGCGGGTCGGCCGGATCGTAGGAGACAAGCACGTTGTCACCATGATTGAGCGGGTGCCGCCGGGTGGCGGGAACGGGAGAGACGACTTCCATCACCCTGTCGTCCTCCGTCACGAACTGGAGGAGCGGCTGCGGTGGGGCCGACTCCTCATGAGCCGCTCCCGGGCGTCGCTTGACCAGCGCCTGGACACGCACGCCGGTCTCTCTCACCCGCCGTGCCTGGTGCAGGCCATAGGCCCCCGCGAGGACGGCGAGCATCCCGCCGAACGCGGTGATCCCCGCAAGTACGGCCATGGCTCCCACGTCCACGTCACGCCCCTCGCCTCGGCCGCCCTCACATCGGCACCCCCACATTCTGGTCACGCCAGCCTGGTCAGATCGTGGTTGAGCTCGACGACATTGACGCGTTCCTGACCCAGAAAACCGAGAACACGACCCTGGACGTGTCGGGCGACCAGTTTCCGGACCTTGTTGGGCGCCAGGTGGCGGGCCTTCGCGACGCGGTTCACCTGTTCGTAGGCGTACGCCGGGGAGATCGCCGGGTCGAGTCCCGAGCCGCTGGCGGTGACGGCGTCCACCGGGACGGACTCGGGACGGGCGCCGTCGAAGGCGGCGACGGCGGCGCGGCGTTCCCTGACGGTCCTGATCAGGTCGGTGTTGTTCGGGCCCAGATTGGAAGCACCGGAGGCCGTGGGATCGTAGCCGCCGGCGGACGGGCGGGGCTGGAACCACTTGGGGTCGGGGCGCAGTGTCTCTGTCTCGTCCTGGGGATTCTTCTTGGGCAGGGAGAAGTTCTGGCCGATCAGGCTGGAGGCCACCGGCGTGCCGTTCGTCTTCAGCAGGGAGCCGTTGGCCTGGTGGGAGAGCGCGGCCTGGGAGATGCCGGCGACGAGCAGCGGATAGGCGATGCCGGTGATCACGGTGAAGGCCAGCAGTATCCGCAGGGCGGTCAGATGGTGCCGGAGTGCCGGGGGAAGGTGGGTGCGCACCCTGGGATCGCCTTCTTCTCTCGTCGGGCCGTCTGTCAGCGCAGGCCGGGGATGAACTGGATGAGGAGGTCGAGCAGCTTGATGCCCACGAAGGGCAGTACCAGCCCGCCGAGCCCGTACATCCAGATGTTGCGGCTGAGCAGTGTCGCTGCGGAGGACGGCCGGTAGCGCACGCCCCGCAGTGCCAGCGGAATCAGGGCGATGATGATCAGTGCGTTGAAGACGATCGCCGAGGCGATCGCCGAGGTCGGGCTGTGCAGTCGCATGATGTTGAGCTTGTCCAGGCCGGGATGGACCACGGCGAACATCGCGGGGATGATCGCGAAGTACTTCGCGACGTCGTTGGCGATCGAGAACGTCGTCAGCGCACCACGCGTGATGAGCAGCTGCTTGCCGATCTCGACGATCTCGATCAGCTTCGTGGGGTTGGAGTCCAGGTCCACCATGTTCCCGGCCTCCTTGGCGGCCGAGGTGCCGGTGTTCATGGCCACGCCGACATCCGCCTGGGCGAGCGCCGGGGCGTCGTTCGTGCCGTCGCCGGTCATCGCGACGAGCTTGCCGCCCGCCTGCTCCCGCTTGATGAGGGCCATCTTGTCCTCGGGCGTGGCCTCGGCGAGGAAGTCGTCCACTCCTGCCTCATCGGCGATGGCCTTCGCGGTCAGCGGGTTGTCGCCGGTGATCATGACCGTACGGATACCCATCCGGCGCAGCTCGTCGAACCGCTCCCGCATGCCCTCCTTGACCACGTCCTTGAGGTGGATGACGCCCAGGACCCGGGCGCCGCGTTCATCGCCGTGCCGGGTCACTTCGCCGACGACCAGCGGGGTGCCTCCGCTCGCGGAGATGCCGTCGACGATGCCGCCGACCTCTGCCGTGGGGTGGCCGCCGTTGTCACGGACCCAGCGCATCACGGCCGTCGCCGCTCCCTTGCGCAGAGACAGGTTCGCCTGAGGGTCGTTGAGGTCGACACCGCTCATCCGGCTCTGGGCGGTGAAGGGTACGAACCGTGCCTGGGCCAGTTCTCCCTCGCCACGGCCTCGTAGGGCGTACTGCTGCTTGGCGAGGACGACGATCGAGCGGCCCTCGGGGGTCTCGTCGGCGATCGACGACAGCTGGGAGGCGTCCGCGAGTTCCTCGGTGCTCACCCCGTTCACCGGAAGGAACTCGGCGGCCTGACGGTTGCCGAGGGTGATGGTGCCGGTCTTGTCGAGCAGGAGGGTGTTGACGTCGCCCGCGGCCTCCACCGCGCGCCCGGACATCGCCAGCACGTTGCGCTGCACGAGCCGGTCCATGCCCGCGATGCCGATCGCCGAGAGCAGCGCACCGATCGTCGTGGGGATGAGGGCCACCACGAGGGAGACAAGGACGACGATGGTCTGCTCCGCCCCGGCGAAGATGGCGAAGGGCTGCAGGGTCGCCACCGCGATCAGGAAGATGATCGTGAGGGATGCCAGCAGGATGTCGAGCGCGATCTCGTTCGGTGTCTTCTGCCGTGCGGCCCCCTCCACGAGTGCGATCATCCGGTCGATGAAGGTCTCCCCCGGCTTCGAGGTGATCTTCACGACGATCCGGTCCGAGAGCACTTTGGTACCGCCCGTGACGGCCGACCGGTCGCCACCGGACTCGCGGATCACCGGCGCCGACTCTCCCGTGATGGCCGATTCGTCGACGCTGGCGATGCCCTCGACCACGTCTCCGTCGCCGGGGATGGTCTGCCCGGCCTCGACGACGACATGATCGCCCAGACGGAGAGCGACGCCCGGAACTTCCTGCTCCGCGGCGTCGGCCGCGCCCGGCTGCCAGCCGGTGAGACGACGGGCCATGGTCGTCGTCCTGGCCCGGCGGAGCGTCTCCGCCTGGGCCTTTCCTCGTCCCTCGGCCACTGCTTCGGCGAGGTTGGCGAAGACGGATGTCAGCCAGAGCCACCCCGTGATCACCCAGGCGAAGACACTGGGCTCCTTGATGGCCGAAAGCGTGGTCAGCGCCGCCCCGACCTCCACCACGAACATGACGGGGTTGTGGACCATCACTCGCGGATCCAGCTTGCGCAGGGCGTCGGGGAAGGATGTCAGGAGCTGCCTGGGATCGAGCAGTCCGCCCGAGACCCGGTGCTGCTGGCGTCCGGCGCCCGGCGGGGTGGGAGCGGGAGTGGCGGTCGTGGTCATCAGTGCAGGCCTTCCGCGAGGGGGCCGAGCGCGAGCGCGGGAAAGTAGGTCAGCCCGACAACGATGAGGATCACTGCGGTCAACAGCCCGACGAACTGCGGCCGGTGGGTGGGCAGGGTGCCCGCGGTGACCGGAACGGGTTGTTGTTCTGCGAGAGAGCCGGCGAGCGCCAGGACGAACACCATCGGCAGGAACCTGCCGACGAGCATGACCACACCGAGTGTGGTGTTGTACCAGACGGTGTTCGCGCTCAGCCCTGCGAACGCCGAGCCGTTGTTGTTCGCGGCCGACGCGAAGGCGTACAGGACCTCGGAGAAGCCGTGCGGACCGGAATTGAGCATGGCCGCCCGCTCACCCGGGAGCGCCATCGCCAGCCCCGCGCCCACCAGCGCGACCACGGGCGTGGTCAGGATGTAGAGCGAGGCGAACTTCATCTCCCGGCCCCGGAGCTTCTTGCCCAGGTACTCGGGTGTCCGGCCGACCATCAGACCGGCGACGAAGACCGCGACGATCGCCAGGATCAGGATTCCGTAGAGCCCGGATCCGGCGCCGCCGGGCGCGATCTCCCCCAGCATCATGTTGAAGATCGTCATTCCGCCGCCGCCCGGCGTGTACGAGTCGTGGGAGGAGTTGACCGCTCCGCACGACGTGAGGGTGGTCGACACGGCGAACAGGGCCGAGGCCCAGATCCCGAACCGCGTCTCCTTGCCCTCCATCATTCCGCCGGCCGCGTGACCGGCGGTGCTGCTGACGCTGTGCAGCTCGTTGGCGGTGACGATGGCGACCGACGCGCCCCAGATCAGTGCCATCACGGCGACGACGGCGTATCCCTGGCGGTTGTCGCCGACCATCGTCCCGAATGTCCGCGGGAGCGAGAACGCGATGACCAGCATGAGGTAGATCTCGATCAGGTTGGTGAAGGCGTTGGGATTCTCGAAGGGGTGCGCGGAGTTCGCGTTGTAGAAACCACCGCCGTTGGTGCCCAGTTCCTTGATGGACTCCTGGGAGGCGACGGGGCCTCCGGGCAGGCCCTGGTGCCCGCCCGCGATGGTGGTGATGTCATGGATTCCGTGGAAATTCTGAACGGCACCGGCAGCCACCAGAACGATCGCGAAGACGAAAGCCAGCGGCAGCAGAACGCGAAGCACGATCCGTGTCAGGTCCACCCAGAAATTTCCGACGCGATCGGTCTTCTTCCGGTTGAAGCCCCGGATCAGTGTGGCGACGACGGCGATACCCACGGCCGCGGATACGAAGTTCTGCACCGTGAGGCCCGCCATCTGGACCAGGTGCCCCATCGCCGACTCACCGGAATACGACTGCCAGTTGGTATTGGTGACGAAGGATGCCGCGGTGTTGAACGACTGGTCCGTGGAAACCGGCTTCATTCCCAGGGACAGCAGGAGATGGTTCTGCAGGCGCAGAAACGCGTACAGGAACAGCACCGACACGGCCGAGAAGGCCAGGATGCTCCGCAGGTAGACCGACCACTTCTGGTCGGCGTCGCCGTTCACTCCGCCTGCCCGGTAGATGAAGCGTTCGGCCCGCCAATGGTGATCAGCAGTCAGGACGCGGGCCATGTAGCCGCCCAGCGGGCGGAATGAAAGACCTAGCGCAACCACCAGGGCAAGTACCTGGAGCCAGCCCGCGAGGGTGTCGTCCATCCGGGATTTCTCCTAGAACTTCTCGGGGAAGATCAGGCAGATGACCAGGTAGATCACGAGGCACGCGGCAACGGCCAGGCCGACGATGTCTTCCACGCTCACAGGCGCCCGACCCCCTTGGCGGCCAGGCCGAGAAGGGCGAACACGACTACCGTGAGGCCGATGTACGCGATGTCCGACATGCGCGAAGCACCCCGCAGAGTCATGAGGGACGTGAATTCCGGGCCCTCCCGGCCGGCATATGGAGTTGATCCGGAAAACGAGATCCATACCGTTCTGACGGTATATCAGTTGGCGTCGGAATTGCTTTGCAGCCCTGTGCGCCGATGGGATGACCGTGGAGTGCGTGGATTCACTCGTTGCGGCCGGATGTCGTGGAGCCGCCGGGCGCGGAACCCGGAAGAGTGAGCATCACCGAGAAGCCGCGGCTCTCCGCGGCCGTCTCCAGGGTCCCGTCCATGGCCTCGGCCAAGTCGCGCGACAGCCGCACAGCCAGGCTGTCGGCCCTGGGGCCCGGAGCCCGAAAGGCCTCGGGGCTCAGTTCCGGGCCCCGGTCGGGCGTGCCGTCCTCCACCCGAATCCTCACGCGGCCGATCTGTACCTCGGCGGTGATGACGGGGGGCCGGTCCGACGGGCTGTGACGCAATGCATCGGCCCCGAGGGCGGTCAGGGCACGGGTGAGGAGAGCGGCGTCGGCGATCACGTCGGGCAGCTGTTCCGGCAGGCGCAGGGTGATCGAGTGGCCGCCGGGCCCCAGGTCGTCCAAGGCGGCGGCCAGCATCTCGTTGAGGTCGACCGGGCGGAGGTAGAGATCGAGTGCCCCGGCATGCAGACGGCTCACATCGTCGAGATCAGTGACCAGCTGCGCCGCACGGTGCACCGCCGCGCGTGCAGAGTCCAACAACTGTGCCTCCTCCGAGACAGTCTCGCCGGAGCGTCGGCTCCGCAGGCGCACGAGCGCTTCTTCGGCCGTATGCAGCGGAGCACGCAGATCGCGCCCCGCCGCGAGAAGCAGGGATGCCCGGGTCCGTTCGGCGTCGGCAAGGATGTCCGTGCCGTCGGAACATCCGGCGATCCGCCCTCGGGCATGTGCCAGCCCCAGTTCGGCGGCGCATGCAGCGAGGACGCGTTGGTCCTCCGTACTCAGCCCTGACCCACGCACGGCCAGCGTGAGGTTGTCGTCGACGGGGCTTTCCGCATCCGCCTCATAGGGTTTTTCCGGTGGCCGCTCCCCTGCGCTGGCGACCACGTACCAACGGGGCGCGGGAGATGCTTCCGGATCCCTTTCGAGCAGGCTGATCGCACTGAGACCGAAATTCTCCCGGATCTGCTCCACCAATTCCGTCAGATCCTGGCCACGCATCATGGCGGCGGCCAGGCGGCTCAGCGCCCTCGCCTCGGATGTCGCACGTACGGCCTGGTGCGTGCGCCGAGCAGCCGTTCCCGCTGCCGTGCCGACGAGAGCGGCCGTGGCAATGAACACGACGAGTGCGGTAATCGCGTCAGGGCGCTCGATGGCCAGCGAGTGCACCGGGGCGATGAAGTAGTAGTCGGCGAGCAGGGCGGCGGCAATGGCCGCGAGGAGCGCGGGGTAGAGCCCTCCGACCAGGGCGACCACGACGACGGCAAGCAGATAGACGACGAGGTCGCCCGAGAAGTCAAGGTGGGCGCGCACCGCGGTCAGCAGGAGTGTCAGTACAGGCAGCAGCACCACGGCGCCGGCCAGCGCAGCCCAGTACCGTCTTGGGCCCGTGCCGCGGCTCGGATGCGGAAGCCTCAGCACGGCGGCCCCTGCTGCCTCCCTGTGGGTGACGATGTGCACGTCGATGGGGCCGGACCCCTTGATCGTCCGCTCTCCCACACCTGCTCTCAGGAGGGAGGCGAGGCGACCGTGCCGGCTCGCGCCCAGCACGATCTGAGTGACGTTCTCCGCCTCGGCGAACTGGAGCAGGGCATGGACGACGTCCTCGCCCGTGGTCTGGTGGTAGCTGCCGCCGAGTGACTCCAGAAGGGTGCGCTGGGCGTCCAGTACTGCCGGGTCGACGTCGGTGAGTCCGTCCTCCAGGACCACGTGGAGGGCCAGCAACTCCGTTCCGGGGGTACGGGCGCTGATCCGCGCGGCACGGCGGATCAGCGTCTCGCCCTCGGGTCCGCCGCTCAGGGACACCAGGATGCGTTCCCGGGTCTCCCAGGGGGCGATGATGCCGTGTTCCGCGCGGTAGCGCTGCAGCCCTTCCTCCACCCGGTCGGCCAGCCACAGCAAGGCGATCTCGCGCAGTGCGGTGAGGTTGCCGACCCGGAAGTAGTGAGTGAGGGCGGACTCGATCCGGTCCGGCGCATAGATGTCGCCATGGACCATGCGGCGGCGGAGCGCCTCCGGTGGCAGGTCGACCAGTTCGATCTGGTCGGCCCGGCGGGCCACCTCGTCGGGCAGGGTCTCCCGCTGCGTGACGCCCGTGATCTGCCGCACCACGTCGTTGAGGGACTCCAGGTGCTGGACATTGAGCGTGGTGACAACATCGATGCCGACGTCCAGGAGCTCCTCCACGTCCTGCCACCGCTTGGCGTTGCGGACTCCCGGAACGTTGGAGTGGGCCAGCTCGTCGACCAGTGCGATCTGGGGGCGGCGGGCCAGGACCGCGTCGAGATCCATCTCGGTGAAGAGCGCACCGCGGTGGCTCAGCGTACGGCGGGCCACCGTCTCCAGGCCGTCGGCCATGGCCGCGGTCGGCCGACGGCCATGCGGCTCGACGAAGCCGACGACCACATCCGCACCCCGTGCGCGCAGCCGCTGACCCTCGGCGAGCATGGCGTACGTCTTCCCGACCCCGGGGGCGGCCCCGAGGTAGATCCGCAACCGTCCACGTGCCACCGGTGGACTCCTGCCCAGGTCACCCCCATGTCACGTTCGCGCCCTTCCATGGTGCGCCCGTCGAGGCCGTTCCACTCGACGACCCCGGCAATGGTGGCGGAGATGTCCGGCTGTTGTCCGCGCCGGGCCCGCAACACCTGTACGGATCGTCGTCAGCGGCTCCGGTACGGATGCCCGCGCCTCCCCCGAGCCCGGTCCAGGGCATTCCCTCTGGCCTCACCGGGGCGTTCGCACACTGCGGAGGTCGAACGCAGTGTGCGGGCGGGGACACGTCTTCGCCCGGTACGGGAAGCCCTCGGTCGCGGATCATTGCGTGCGTACGCTGAGGCAGCCGTCTCGCCGATGGCCTGCACCGTTCGCTTCGCCGCACGTCAGGAGCACAACGATGGCCACCCCTTCCCATGAGCCTCCGGGTCGCCTGCGCGCATGAATGCTGGAGAGCCTGTCCGACATCGCCGGACACCAGCAGGGGCCGCACGCCAAGCCCGAGCCCGCGGGCAAGGGGCAGCGGTGGTGGCGGGTGATGTGCCTGACCGGCGTCGACTACTTCTCCACGCTGGGCCATCAGCCGGGCATCGCCGCCCTCGCAGCCGGACTGCTGTCCCCCGTGACCACCATCGTGCTCGTGATCGTCACGCTGGCGGGGGCACTGCCGGTCTACCGACGGGTGGCCGAAAAGAGCCCGCACGGCGAGGGCTCGATCGCGATGCTGGAGCGGCTGCTCTCGTTCTGGAAGGGCAAGCTCTTCGTCCTGACACTGCTCGGCTTCGCTGCCACCGACTTCCTGATCACCATCACACTGTCGGCCGCGGACGCCTCCGGCCTGCGGATGAACCGGCCTCGCAGCAGGCCCCGGGCCAACGCCTCCACATCCCCTCCCACCTCGCCCTCACAACCGGATCAGCCCAGCAGCGCGCTCAAGGAACCCTCGGCGGTGTGCTGTTCGCGACGCATTGCACCCCGGGCCAGATGTACCAGCTCTTCTGGCATGAGGCCGGTGAGCGTGCGGCGAAAATGCGCGATGAGGTCGTTCGTGGCTCCGGTCAACGCTGCGTCGTCGTTGGGCCTGGCGGGCAGTCCGTCGCCGTTCAGCAGGAGTGCTTCGAGAACGGCGTACAAGTGGGCGGAGCCGGCCTCGCGGACCGTGAACGAGAGGTGAGCGGACGAGCTTCCCCCGGTGGCTTCGGCCTCATGCGCGAACCCCCGCGGCACGTAGAGGACTTCGCCCTGACGCAGAACCACGTCGAGCAGCGGATCCCCCGGGTCGCCGTCCACGCGCTCGGGCTGCCAGTTCCCGTCGGGCGGTCCTGGATACACCCGCCACCGCTTCGAGCCGTGTATCTGAACGGCCAGCACGTCGGCGTCGTCGCGGTGCACAGGACGGCCCTGCGTCCCCGGCGGGGTGAGGAAGAAGAACGCCTCCACCTGACGTTGAAAACACTCCGCGAGCCCATCGGCCAGTTCCCGCACGCCTGCGTGCCACTGGTCGACGTACCGCAGAAGGAGCGTGGCTCCCTCCTCGCCGATCAATCGGCGCACCGCCCCGGCATCCACGTAGCGGTTGTCGATCCCGCCCAGGACGACACGGGGGGAACAGTAACGCTCCTCCGGTACCGGACCGTCCTCGTGCACAAGCGTCGCGTACGGGGTGGTGAGGAGACCTGCGTCCAGGATCCTGTCCAGCTCGGCGACCGTCAGCGCCTCCGTCAGGGGGGTGCGGGGATGTAGTACGGCGGGTGTGCGGCGCCACAGGGTGCGATGGAACACCTGCTCGTCGCCCACATATCTTGCAAGCGGGCCCATCGTTGCCTCTCCATGTTCCATGCCGTCGGCTTGATCAGACGGTCTGACGGTTGCTGTACGCACGCGGTCTTGCCCGGCCGATGACATCGTCCGGGGTGACCGCGTCGAGCCGTGCGCTGAGATGGTCCAGGAGTTCGGCCGCGGTGCGCAGCAGGGCGTCGTCGTCCAGCGGACGGCCCGGCAGAGTCAGGCCGTCGACGATCCCCGTCAGCAGAGCGGTGCGCAGATGCTCCGCGCCGGCTTCTCTCACCACCACTGTCAGATGAGCCGACGAGGCGTCGCCCACCGCTGTGGCGGTGTGCGCGAAACCTCTCGGCACATACAACACTTCACCGGCCTCAAGGACCGTGTCCAGCAGCGGCGCCCCCGGATTCTCCTCGCGGACCGGCGCCCAGTCGCCGTCGGCCGGACCCGCGTACACCTGCCAGTGCTTGGCACCGCTGAGCTGGATCGCCAGCAGGTCTCCGTCGTCCCGATGCACCGGACCCCGGCGGCCGGGCCGGCTCAGGAAGAAGAACGCCTCGACGAGCCGGCCGAGCCGCTCGGCAACGCCCCTCGTGAGTTCCCGCACCGGGGGATGCCACTGGTCGACGTAACGGAACTGCAGGGTCGCCCGTTCTTCATCGATCAGTCGTCGGACCGCCGCCGCGTCAACGTACCCCTGGACAGGGTTCCCGGTGATGACGCGCATCGGACAGAAACGCTCGTCGGCGATGCTCCCCTGCGCGGTGTACAGGCCGACATACGGAACGCGCAGCAGCCCCGCGTCGAGGAGCGCGTCCACGTCCGAGAGTGTCAGCACCTCCAGCGGCGGGTCCTGCGGCCGCAGGAGCACCGGTTCCTTCCGCCAATACGTACCCAGGAGCTGCTCCACGTTCGGTACGCACCGTTCCAGCCAGTCCATCGTTCCGTCCCTCTCCAAGGGGACCCGCCGGTGTGAGCACCGGCGGGTCCCGGACGCGCTTGCGCGCACCCGCGTGCGCGTCGGTCAGCCGATCAGATGACGTCGGGGTAGCAGTCCCCGCACCCGGCCTCGATCTTCTGGTCCGAGGTCGGGGACTCCGCGGCATGCCCGACGGACGGCACGAAGAACGCCCCTCCGGCAACGGCGAGCGCCGCCACGCTCAGCGCGGCACGCTTGGAGATCTCCGCACGCTTCAACGGCTCTACGGCCTGGGAATACGACATGACCACTCCCTTCCCCGGCAGCGGTTTCCGCCGCATCCGGGTATTCACTCGGCCCCGGTTCCGAGGCCGGGACTGATCTTGCGTCGGCCCGCGTACGGAGGAGAAGCAGCGCTGACGTATTCCATACGCCACTTACGGATCTCTGATGCACCGTCTCCTCCCCAGCAGGTGTCATGTGTTGTGAGTTGCAGGAAACGTCGTTTGTAGCGGCAAAGGGTGAAGGCGGGTCCAAGGACGGCGAGGTAGTTGCGGGAGTGGCATTCGTAGCGGTGGTCGAGTCTGCCGTAGCCGGTCAGCCAGGACGTGATCCGCTCGATGCCCCCGCCTTCAGCGCGCGAGGGGTTCCCTGGATTCGGTCCTTCGCACCGGCAGCCGCAAGTCAGGATGCCGCACAGCGGCCACGCATGAAGGTACGGAGATCACCGGATGCCGCCCGTACCAAGAGGAGCTGTCCGGCCGCGACACCCTCCCTTGACGATCCATCAGCAAACTCGGCAATAGGTCAGCACCCCCTGCTGAAGACCGCCTCGAACCTCCAAGAGACGCCGAGATCGACAAGGCGACGAACCATCCGTGACCTGGGAAAACACAGGCAGCAAGCTCAGCGCCGGCATCACCTGCCGGCCCTCGTGAAGATGGTCCACAACGGCATCGAGTACGCGGACATGCAGCTGATCGCGGAGGCGTACGACCTGCTGTGCTCCGTGGCCGGGTACTCCCCCGCGAAGATCGCCGAGACCTTCCGCGGCTGGAACACCGGCCGCCTCGACCCGGCAGTTCGCCGAGGAGATCGGCGCGGCCCAGGACGACTGGCGCGCGGTGGTCGCCGAAGCCGTGCGGCAGGGGGTGCCGACACCGGGTTTCGCCGCCGCGCTCGCGTACTACGACGGGCTGCGCGCCGACCGGGCTGCCCGCGGCCCTCACCCAGGGGCAGCGCGACTTCTTCGGCGCGCACACCTACCGCCGCACCGACCGCGAGGGTTCCTTCCACACGCGCTCCGGGGCGGCGACCGGTCGGAGGTCGTCGACGCGCGGACGTCGGGGGTGGGCCGCCCCCGCGTTCGCCCGGCCGGGTGCCCCGGGTTGCGACCCCTTCGCGGCCGTGCGTAAGTGGCAACGGACCCCCGCCCCATCCGCACCACGAGGCCACTGTCCCTTCCCGACGTCGCCGCCCCTGGAGCCCTCCTATGCCCGACGCCACCACGGAGCCGGATCCGGCCGCGGCCCAGCCCGTAGTCGCCCCGCTGACCAGCGCCGCGCTCATCCTGGTCGCCACGATCGAGCCCGGTGGCGAGCCCGCCGTGCGCGAGGTGCTGCCCGGTCTCGCGGCCTTCGCCCGCTCCATCGGATTCCGGTTCCCCGACGCCGGCCTGGCCTGTGTGACCGCCATCGGGTCCGGTGCCTGGGACCGGCTGTTCGACGGGCCGAGGCCGAAGCAGCTCCACCCGTTCCAGGAACTCCACGGAGCCCGCCACCACGCGCCCGCCACCCCGGGGGACCTGCTGTTCCACATCCGGGCCGAGCGGATGGACGTGTGCTACGAGTGGGCGGCCCAGCTGCTCGATCGGCTCGGCGGCGCGGTGACCGTCGTCGACGAGACGCAGGGGTTCCGCTACTTCGACCACCGGGACCTGCTCGGATTCGTCGACGGCACGGAGAACCCGGTGGGGGCGGACGCCGTCTCGACGGCCCTGGTGGGCGCCGAGGATCCCCCGTTCGCGGGCGGCAGTTACGTCATCGTGCAGAAGTACCTGCACGACCTCACGTCGTGGAACGCGCTGAGCACCGAGGAGCAGGAGCGGGTCATCGGCCGTACGAAGTTCGACGACATCGAGTTCACCGACGACATCAAGCCCGCCGACTCGCACATCGCCCTCAACACGATCACCGACCCGGACGGCACGGAGCACGACATCCTGCGGGCCAACATGCCGTTCGGCAGCTTCGGACAGGGCGAGTTCGGGACGTACTTCATCGGTTACGCGGCCGATCCCGGCGTCACCGAGCAGATGCTCCGCAACATGTTCCTCGGCAGTCCGCCCGCCAGCCACGACCGCATTCTCGACTTCTCGACCGCGGTCACCGGCACCCTCTTCTACGCCCCCAGCGCCGACTTCCTCGACGCCCCGCCGCCTCCGCCCTCCTCGGCCGGGACCGATGCCGCGCCGGAACCCGCGTCCGCGCCGGTGACGGCGAAGACCTCGGCCCCGGCCGCCCCTGTCGACGGTTCGCTGCACATCGGCAGCCTGCAAGAAAGCGCCCAGTGATGAACAATCTGCACCGCGAACTCGCCCCTGTCACGGAAGCCGCATGGGACCAGATCGAAGAGGAGGCCCGGCGCACCTTCAGCCGCCATGTGGCGGGCCGCCGGGTCGTCGATGTCTCCGGCCCGGACGGGCCCGAACTGGCGGCCATCGGCGACGGTCATCTGCGCGACATCGATCCGCCCGCTCCCGACGTCATCGCACGGGCCCGCACCTCGGTGCCGGTCATCGAGTGGCGCGTGCCGTTCACGGTGACCCGGTCGGCCGTGGACGATGTCGAGCGCGGTTCGGACGACAGCGACTGGCAGCCCGTCAAGGACGCCGCCCGCACCTGTGCGTTCGCGGAGGACATGGCGATCATCGACGGGTACGCGTCGGCCGGGATCACCGGGTTCCGGGACGGCTCCTCGCACTCGCCGCTGGCGCTGCCCGCCGACGCCCGGGACTATCCGGCCACCGTCAGCCAGGCGCTGACGCAGCTGCGGCTGTCCGGTGTCGACGGCCCGTACCGGCTGCTGCTGGGCGCCGACGCGTACACCGAGGCCACCGAGACCTCCGACCACGGGTATCCGGTCGCCACCCATCTGGCCCGGCTGCTCGACGACCAGATCCTGTGGGCGCCCGCGGTCACGGGCGGGGTACTGCTGTCCACCCGTGGCGGCGACTTCGAACTGCGCCTGGGCCAGGACCTGTCGATCGGCTATCAGGACCACGACGCGACGAGCATCCGGCTCTACTTCCATCAGGCGTTCACCTTCCGGATGCTGACGCCGGAGGCCGTGGTCCCGATCATCGCCTGAGCGGCTACCGCCTGTGCCCGGTCGCCCTGACGTCCCAGGTCAGGGTGTCGGTGGCCAGGGCGCGGACGGCGGGGTCGCGGATGGCGTCGGTACGGTCCACGGCCTCGGCGGTCACCCGGTGGCCGCGGCCGTCCGCGCGGACGCCGAGCGCCACGGGGGTGACGGCGGTGCGTCCACGGGCGGACACCTTCTCGACGCCGTCCACGTACCAGCGCAGCTCGGTCCTGGCGAGACCGGTGGCGCCACCGGGGCGGTGCGGGTGCGTGCCGGCGACAGCGCTGCCCAGCTCCGCCAGGCTCACGGCGATCCGCCGGCCCGGTCCGACGGCGACGCCGGTGTCGACGGAACTGCTCAGCGCGTTGCCCGCGCGGTAGAACCCGGCGATCATCGCCTCGCGCCCCGGCAGGTTGAACTCGGTGTTGCTCAGCTCCCTCATGATCGACGACTCGGTGGGGCGGTTGAGCCCGAGCGGGTAGTAGGCGCTGCCCTCGAACGTACCGACCGTGCCGCCCGCGGGGTCGGTCCGGCCCAGCCAGCGGTACCACTTGGCCTGCTTCTCGGTGAGCTGCCCGGCCGTGTAGGTGGTGGAGTTGATCCCGCCGGGCTCGCCGCCGGTCCACGTCCCGTACTCGGGATAGGTGTACTCGTCGTCGAGCAGGCCGACCGAGTGCCCTATCTCATGGGCGGCGATCAGGCTGGACGAGGCGTGGTCGGAGGAGAGGGTGGAGACCCCGTTGAATGGATGGCCCTCGGCCTGGAGCCCGGAGTAGCCCGCGCCTCCGTACTTGGTGGAGTTGGCGATGACGACCACGAGGTCGGCTGCTGGGGCCTGGGCGGCGTAGGCGGCCACCTTGTCGATGTCGGTACAGATCAGCCGCTCGATGTCGGAGCACCAGAAGTAGCTGCCGAGCGCGGTGTCCCTGACGGTGTCCGGACCGGGATCGCCGCTGATGCCGGATTCGTTGGAGACCGCGTCGACGGTCCACACGTTGAACAGGCCCTGGTAGCTCTTGTACGGCTCCAGGGCGGTGATGTCGGCCCACTTGGCAGTGGCGTCGGCGTGGAAGTCGTCCTGCTGGTCCGCCGTGTAGCCGTCGCCGATGATCACGATGTCCAGCCGGTCGTCGGACGGACCGGTCACCGCCTGTCCGCCCACCGTGCCGTCGACGGCGGCCTCCGCCGCGCCCAGCGGCGACGCGGTCTCACCCTTCCGTACAGGGGCGCCGACGGGGACCTCGACCGTGCGGCCCGAGCCGCCCGGATCGGGGAAGTACTCGACGGCCACGCGGCGGTCACCGCCGGCACCCGTGGGGGCGGCCGAAGCCGGTGCGGTGGCGACCGTCGCAGCCAGGAGGCCTGCGAGGGCGAGCCCCGCCACAGCTCCTGCCGTGCGGCGCGCTTGGGGGCGTCTGCGCATGGACAACTCCTTCTGATCCAAGAGAACTTGCCGAACATCACGGGCACTTGCGAGTGCTCGCGAGTACTCGCAGGGACTATCGGAGGCTCACGGGGGCCCACAGGGCACGACCATCACATAACCCATGAGTTAACTCGACTTAATGCAATGCTTAACCTAGGGGCGGACGGGTCCCCGGACAAGGCCCGGATGCCTGATGGTTGAGGTTCACAACCGGGCATTTACGATGCATGGACCGCATTTCGGAGCGGGGCGAGGCGGAAGGGGCGGTGCGATGGACGAGGGGCGCGCAGCAAGAAGGGGCGCAGGGCCGGCCGACGACCCCGGCGCCGTCGGCCGCCGGGTCCAACGGCTGCGCACGAAACGCGGCCTGACACAGCGACAGCTGGCGGAGCCCGCCTACACCCCCGCCTACATCTCCACGCTGGAGGCCGGCCGGGTGCGCCCCTCGGAGGCGGCCGTGCGCCACCTCGCGGACCGGCTCGGCGTCACGTACGAGGAGCTGGCGACGGGGCGCCCCGCCCATCTCGCGACCGGCCTGCGGCTGAAACTCGTCGAGGCCCAGCGGACCCTGGCCACCGGCGCCGCCGAGGACGCCGCCGGCGCCTACGCCGCTCTGCTCGCCGAGGCCGTCCGGCACGGGCTCGACGACGAACGCGCCGCTGCCACGCTCGGGCTGGGCCACTGCGCACTCGAGACGGGCGATCTGCCCGCGGCCCGCGAACACTTCGAGACGGCGGAGAGGCTGCTCGCCGACGCCCCGCTCCCCCGGCGCGCCCCGGCTGTCCGGGGCAGAGCGGTCGCACACCTCCTGGCCGGCGAACTCCGGTACGCCTGCTACCTGTTGGAGAGCGCGATCGACGAGCTCAACACCTCCGGCCTCCAGGACCCGGGCGCGCTCCTGCTCCTGTACACGGCCGCGATCGCCCCTTACATGGACATGGGCGCGCACGCCCGCGCCGCCCAGGCGGGCGAGCTGGCGCTGGCCCTCGCGCCACAGGTGTCCGATCCGGAGCTGGTCGCCGGACTGCACCGGAGCGTCGCCCGTACGCTCATAGCGGCGGGCCGCACCGCGGAGGCGGACGCCTCGCTGGCCCGGGCGGCCGAGATCTACCAGCAGCTACAGATCCGTACGGAACTCGCGCACTGCCACTGGATGCGCGGCTACGTACACGCGCAGGACGGCGACCTGTCCGGCGCCGAGGCCGAACTGCGCGCCGCCCGCGACATGCTGGCGTCGAAGCGCGCCGCCCTGTACACGGCTCAGGTCGAGGTGGAGCTGGCCGATGTGCTGCGCCGGGGCGGCAGGACCGCCGAGGCCCGGGAGCTGCTGCACAGACTCCTCGGCGAACTGCACCCGGAGCGGGGGGCGGTCCACGCGGGCGGCGCGCATCGGCTGCTGGGTCTGATCCACGAGGAACGGGGCGAGCTCGATTCGGCCGAGGAGCACTACGTCACCGCGCTGGCCCTGCTGGAACGGGCGGGTGCCGCCGGGGATCTCGCGGACATCTGCCGGCTGCTGGGCGATCTGCTGCGGCGGATGGGCCGGACCGAGGCGGCGATGGACACCTACCGGACCGGGCTCGGCCATCGGGCCTCACCCGGCAGCACCACACTGGGCCCGGCACCGGTCCGCCCACCCACGGCCTGAGCCGGGTCCGGTGGCCGGGCCGCCCGATCCGTCGGGCCGGTCCACGCCCAGGTGAGTGCCGCCTTGTTCGCCCGCCCCGTCACCAGCCCCGCTGGGGTGCGGGCTCCGGTACCGGCTCGGGGCGTGGTTCCGGCGGCTGCGGAATCGGGTCCGGCGCAGGGCCGGGAGGGACGGGGCCGGGTGGCGGAGGCGGCGGCTCCGGCAGCGGCGACGGCGGCCCGGGCATCGGCCCGGGGGTGGGCGCCGGCGGCACGGGGTCGGGGTACGGGTTCGTCATCGGGGGCCTCCGAACGGTTCGGGTGGATCTGCTTCCACCGTCTCCCGGAGCAGCGGCCCGCGCCTGGTGAGTCCGGGCCCGCGGGTTCGGGATGACCGGCCGGGGGCCGGGGCCGTACGGAGGTCAGCGCGCTGCGGCCGCCGCGGCGGCGAGACCCGGGCCGGGGCTGGAGAGCACCGGAATGCGGGTGCCCGTACGGGTGACCGCGTCGGCCATGGACGCCTGTGCCAGCACGATCGCGTCGGCGTCGGTGACCGCGTCGGCCGCGGCTGCGACGAGGTCCAGATAGCCGTCGCGGTCACCGGCCTCGAAGCGTGCCCAGGCCCCGTCCACCACGACGGTGCGTACGTCGACGGGCCGCTCCCCTGCCTCCTCGGCGAGCAGCGTGAGGGTCGGCGCCAGAGTGCTGGCGATCGCCGCGAGCACCACCACGCGGTCCTGTGCCGCGGCGGCGGCCGCCATCGGGCGGTCGACGCGCAGCACCGGGACTCCGAGCGTCGCCGACTCCGCCTCGGCGACGGCGCCGATCGTCGAACAGGTGCAGAGCACGGCGCGGGCACCGTCCGCGACGGCGCCCGCGAGCAGGGCCCTGATCTCGCCCGCCACCGCTTCGGGGCCCGATTCCCTGGCCCTGGCGAGCAGGTCCTCGTGCACGAGATGGCGCAGCGCGAGTCCGGGATGGCCGGCGTCCCGGAGCGCGTCGAAGACAGGTATGTGGACCGGGGAGGTGTGCAGCAGCGCGAGCGTCATCCGCCGAACGGTACCGCCCCGGCCCACGTCGGTCAGTACAGCTCGGGGTGGGCCTCGAGCTGAGTCTTCGCCCGCTCCACCAGTTCGGCCGGGGCCTCGGGAGCCTGGTCGGGGTGGCGCGCCGCCCACTTCACGGCGTACGGGCAGAGCGGCACGACGCGCACACCCTCGCGCGCCGCCATGGCGTAGAACTCCCGGACGAGGGCGCCCGCGATGCCCCTGCCCTCGTGTCCGGGCTCGACGACCGTGTGGACGGCGACGAGCGCGGCGGGTTCACCGTCCGTCACGAAGTACGCGACGACTCCGGCGGCCTTGCCGTTCTCGTACGCGAGCAGGTTCCCGCTCGCGCGGTCGTCGCGGATGTCGAGTTCGACGCGTTCTGCCGGCTCTGCCATGACGATGCTCCCTTGGGTGTCCGGACCGGGTCAGCGCGCCGCGGGAACGGCGTGCGGGCTCCGTTCGGTGGCGGTGCCGGGTACGGGTGCCGACGCGTCGGAGCCGAGTTCGATGATCCTGTTACCGGCGTCGACGTGCACGACGCGCGGCTCCAGGTCACGGGCCACGGCGTCGTCGACCTGGGCGTAACTGATCAGGATGACCAGGTCACCGGGGTGGACGAGGTGGGCGGCGGCGCCGTTGATGCCGATGACACCGGAGCCGCGCTCGCCCTCGATGACGTACGTCTCCAGACGGGCGCCGTTGTCGATGTCGACGATGTGCACCAGCTCCCCGGGCAGCAGATCCGCCGCCTCCATCAGCTCGGCGTCGATGGTGACGGAACCCACGTAGTGCAGGTCGGCCTGGGTCACGGTGGCCCGGTGGATCTTTGACTTGAACATCGTGCGCAGCATCGAGGTACTCCTGAACATAGGCTCCCTGCCTGCGTTTTTGCAGGTCAAGGGCGGTTTCCCTACCTTACAACGAGCCGCATGCCCGGTCAGCTTTCCCCATGTTCCTGAAGAATGATGCTGACCAATTGCCGACTTACCTGACGCATCGTCAGGAGAATTCGGAGGGGCCGGCCGGCTCCCTCGGTCCCCCACCGCGACGAGGACGCCAGCCCACGCAACGACCGTCGACAGTCGCCCAGGACCACCCTCGCTGTGAGCAGGTCCACGGTGGCGGCGCACAACGGTCGGCACACGCCGGCGCCTGCACACGGGATCGACCCGCCTGGGCTGCGGCGCCCGCTCCGACGCCCTTGGTGGCCTCGCCGCGCATACGGAGTTCGAGCAGTGATCCTCAACCAGCCCGCGACCTGCATCAGATCCTTGTTCGGCAACGATGAACCGGCCCTGCAGAGCCACCCCTTGTGGGACGGGGCGCTCGACGGGACGGCGGCGGCGCCCCGGTTCGGCGACACGGGCGTCCGGGACTTCGGCGACGTCGTCCGCCCAGCCTTCCGCGCTGCCGGTGGAGGGTCCGGTTCAGCGGCGAGCCGGCCGATCCTGCCTGGATCCTGCTGGCCCACGAGGTCTTCATGGCCATGGTCAAGCCGCAGCACGGGGCTCTCCAGGACATCGGAGTACGGCTCGGTGACGACCGCGCCGACCTCACGGACCACCGACGGAGGTCGGTGCCCCGGTCGTCAGCGGCCGGGCAGTACGTCGACCGGGCCGATGTACGCCCGGGCCGCCTCGTCCGGGAGCCGGACGGCCTGCGCCCAGAAGTAGATCAGCAGGCTGAACGCGGCGATGATCACCATGTCCCACCACAGGGGAATGACGCCTGTCGCACCGCAGGCCACCTTCGACGCCGGTCCTCCGCTGCAGTAGCCGCCCTGCCAGGAGATCAGGCCCAGCCCCACCAGATACACCGGCAGCCACTGGGCTGACCGCCAGTCCAGGTGCGGGGCCCTCGGGTTCAGCCTGAGCAGCGCCGAGCCGCCCAGCAGCAGATATCCGAGGACGATCGCCAGGCCGAGACGCCACAGGGTGTCCCAGCCGGCCCAGTAGATGATCAGGTTGGAGACGATGAAGGCGACGGGGGCCCAGAACAGACCGCCGGACAGCCGGTAGGGACGGTGCCGGTCCGGGTCCTGCTTGCGCAGACACCCGAGGGCGAGCGGCGCGCCCGCGTACATCAGAACGCTCGCGGAAGTGACGAAACCGACCAGCTTCTGCCAGGTGGGGAACGGCAGGAAGACGATGAGCCCGACGACGAAAGCGAAGAACAGACTGAACCAGGGAACCCCGCGCGCCGTCGTCCGTTCGAAGACCGCGGGCACATAGCCGTTGCGGGAGAGGCCGTACGACACCCGGGAAGCGGCGGTGGTGTAGATCAGGCCGGTGCCGGTCGGTGAGACGACCGCGTCGATGTAGATCAGCGCGGCGAGCCAGCCGAGCCCGGCGGACAGGGCGAGTCCGGCGAACGGCCCCGTCTTGTCGGGAAAGGTCAGATCGGCCCAGCCGTGGGCAAAGGAGCTCTGTGGCAGGGCCCCGATGAAGACCACCTGGAGCGCCCAGTAGACGAGCGCGCCGATGAGGATCGAGCCGATCACCGCCCGCGGGATGTCCCGTGCCGGGTTGCGGCTCTCCCCCGCCAACTGGTCCGCCTGTTCGAATCCGAGGAGCGCGAAGATGATCCCGCCGGTGCTGACGGCGGAGAGCACGCCCTCGACGCCGAACGGGGCGAAGCCCTGGTGGCCGAAATTGCTTTTGTGGAAGGTGGTCCCCGCCAGGGCGGCGATGGTGAGCAGGGGGATGGCGAGCTTCCACCAGGTGGCCACGCTGTTGGTGTGGGCGAGCCAGCGGATGCCGTAGAAGTTGACGAGGACGAAGAAGGCCATGAAGGCGACGGCCAGCCCGTATCCGGCGGCGGTCAGCTGGTTCTTCTCCGTCTGTACCCAGGTGGCGTGGACGCTGAGGTAGTTCAGCGACGCCATGACCTCGATCGGTGCCGTGGCGACGGCCTGGAGCCAGGAGAACCAGCCGAAGGAGGCCCCGGCGACGCTGCCGAAGGCGTAGTGCGGGAAGCGTGCGGTGCCGCCAGAGACCGGGTACATGGCCCCCAGCTCCGCGTGGACGAACGCCAGAACGGTGATCGCGAGGGCTCCGATCCCCCAGGAGACGAGGGCGGCCGTCCCGGCCACCTGCGCCGCGAACAGCGCGCCGAACAGCCAGCCGGAGCCGATGATGGACCCCGTGGAGGTCCAGATGAGTCCGATCAGGCCGATGTCTCGCCTCAGCCCGGGCTTCGGGGACAGCTCAGGTGCGGCCGGCGTCGGCATCTGGCAGGCAACCTCGCTCCGGTTTCGACTGGGGACGCGCAGCCGTTCCGGCGCCTCCGTCGGCATCCTCTCCCTATCCCGGTACCGGCCCGGCCCGGCCACTCCGGCACGGCGAGAGTTGCTCCGAACGGAGGCGCCCGGAGGCAGCGGGCCACTGCGGCACGACCGGGCCGCCTGCCCTTGCGAACAGCGGACTTCAGTCCCCGGCCGGCGGCACCTCGGGCCCGCCCGCACCATCGTCGCCGCCGGACGGGTGCCGGTGCCGCAGGGCCGCCGATGCGCACAGCACCAGTGCGGCCCCGATCGCCACGAGATGCTCCGTGCCGGCCAGATTGGGCTTGACGATCATCTCGACGACCATCGCCACGACCACCAGCGCCACGGTGATCCACGCCCCCGTACACGCACAGACGCAGACCGCGAGCCCCGTGACCGCCACCGACGGCCCGGTGTCGACGATCCGTGCGTCCGAGGCCGGCAGCCCGAGAAGGCCCTCGGGTCCGATGGCGATGCCGAACCGCGCGTAGAGCGTCCCGGCGAGGGTGCAGACATAGGCGATGACGAGGGTACGCGGCCGGCCCAGAGTGATCTCCGCAACGCCGAACACGACCAGCACCTGCGCCATCGCGCCCCAGGCGGGCAGGCTGAGCGCGGGCAGGAAGAGCGAGAGCGGGGTACGGAGCAGGGCGAGCCAGAGAGGGTCCTCGGCCCGGACGAAGCCGATGTCCTGGATCAGGCCGTATCCCCAGCTCTGGTCCTGGACGATCTGGCAGAGTGCGATGAGACAGACCAAGGCGAGCGTCAGCGGTACGGCCCGCCATCCACGGGTGGCCAGGGCCGTCCGCACGATGACGTAGAGGGGGCCCCACTCGCGCCGGGCGAACGAGGCAGCCATGTTCAACGGCGAGTCTCCAGACGTCTGCGGTGCAGCCACTTCGGTAGTCCGGGCGCCTCCAGGAAGCCCTCGGCACGGGCGCTGGCGAGAGCGATCCGTGGCAGATCGGTGCTCTGGGCGTACAGCAGGAAGCGGGGCTCCCAGATGGGCCGGTACTTGGCGTTGGCGCGGTAGAGCGACTCGATCTGCCACCAGCGGGAGAAGAAGGTCAGCAGTGAGCGCCACAGCCGCAGCACCGGGCCCGCGCCGATCCGGGAGCCGCGTTCGAAGACCGCGCGGAACATCGCGAAGTTCAGCGAGACCTGGGTGATACCGAGGTCGCCTGCACGCCGGATCAGCTCCAGCACCATGAACTCGAACAGGCCGTTGTCCGAGTTCCGGTCACGTCGCATCAGGTCCAGGGAGAGCCCGTCGGCGCCCCAGGGGACGAAACTGAGCAGGGCACGCGGGCGCCCGGCCGCATCACGACAGACCAGCATGATGCAGCGACCGTCCTGCGGATCGCCGAGACGGCCCAGCGCCATGGAGAATCCACGCTCCGTAGCTCCGTCACGCCAGTCGTCGGCCAATTCGATCATCTCGGTCATCTCGTCCGCCGACATGTCCTCGTGACGGCTGACACGGACGGTGTACCCGGCGCGCTCGACACGGTGGTGTGCCTGGCGGACACCCCGTATGGCACGGCCTTCCGTAGTGAATTCGCCGATGTCGACGATCGCCTCGTCGCCCAGTTCCAGAGCGTTCAATCCGTGCCGGGCGTAAATGATGCCGCCCTCTTCGCTCGCCCCGATCACAGAGGGTGTCCAGCCGTGCTCACCGGCCTGGACCAGCCAGCGGTCGATCGCTCCCGGCCACGCCTCCGGGTCGCCGATCGGATCACCGGACGCGAGCGAGACCCCTCCGACCACTCGGTAGGCGACGGCCGACTTGCCCGACGGCGACCAGATGACGCTCTTGTCGCGGCGAAGGGCGAAGTAGCCGAGGGAGTCGCGGTCGCCGTGCCGCTCCAGCAGCGCGCGCATCCCACGCTGGTCCTCGTCGGTCTGCGGGTCGACGGCGCGGCGGGATCTGAAGGCCGCGTACAGGACCAGCAGGATCAGCGCCGTACTCATCAGGTTGATGAGCACATTGGCCCAGCCGGGGGTGGAGATTCCCTCGAAGCGGATGTCGTCGTAGGCGAGCGAGAACATGCGGAGCACACCGTAGTGCCAGCGCTCCAGGAAGTCGGAGCGCCCGGCGTTTGGGGCAGTGTTGCTCACGGTGACCATCGTGGTGGCGAGCAACGACCCCACCGCCAGCCCGACCACGCCGACCACCGCCGCCAGTTTCGGGTTGGCACGGTCGCCCTTCGCGTGGAACTCCCGCCGCCCGGCAAGCATGGCGGCGACGAAGAACGCGGTCAGCAGGACCGCGATCCAGTTCTGGACGTGCTGCCGGTAAACCGGCAGCTCCAGGGCCAGGGCCGTCAGCACCAGCGTCAGCCCGGCCAGGGCGAGATTGAGGATCCAGGCGGCGCGTTTGCGCCGCCGCATGGTGATCGCGAGAAACGCGGAGAGCACACCGGAGAAGAACCCGGCAGTCAGCAGATAGGGCGTGAAGAACTCGTCGTCGCTGTGCCGCCGGATGTCGTTTCCCAAGGACACCCACACAGCGCCGAGAAAGTTGATGAAGGCAACGGCCCGCAGATACCAGACCGCTGAGAGGTACCCGCGCCGTGGCCACTCGCTGTGGTTCGCGCCGGGCTGCGGACTCCGTCGGACACGCCCCATGCGAGCGACCCTAGGGGCTTCGGGGCCCTTGGAGGCGCTCCGCGGAATGCGGTGAACGGGTGAACTCGCCAGGGCGGGGCCTGGACGCGTCCAACGCCGCGTACCGGGTGGCCGAGGTGGCCGACGCTGTATCCATCGGCGTGGGGCACCGCGTACGGCGGTGGACGGCACCGTGAGCCGACACGTTTGTCGTCCGTCCCGGCACGGGTGCATCGAAGAGGAGGCAGGTCGCAGCACTGAGCGTGAGCGCCCGGTGATAGGCCGTCAGGTACACGACAGTCTGGAGACCGCCGAATTTTCACCGGGACTGCGACGTCGGAGGCACGCTCCCAGTCTGCATGCACGAGTCGGTGCAGCAGCGTTCCAGCCGGGTCACGAACCACTTGAGCGAGAGCGTGGAGGGCCATCGGCAACATGCCTGCGCCATCTCCGACCGGCGAAATCCGTGGCTGACGCCAACGCAGCTCGAAGCGGTCAACGACGATGTTCGGCAGCCGCCAGTTGCTGCCCCTGCCCGAGCACGGCCGGTCTTGCGACCTGCCGTCCGTGCCCCCGGGAGCCGCGGCTCTCGTCCCTCGTGTCCGGCTGCTGCGTCTCACACTGGGAGGGCTGTTACGCAACACAGGTCAGTTCTGGGCGTGAGCCAGAACTGACCTGTCGGAGAGCATCCGACGAAAATCGCGGACAGCGGCCGACACGTATCACGGCGTGACTGCGCGGGGAGCGTCCGCGACTTCTTCTGCGACAGCTGTGGTTTCAAGGGGTTTGTTCCTCTGCAGGCACCTCGGCGAACGATGCACGCTCGCCGATACCCCGGTCCACTCCTCGACGGCCTCAGCCAGACACTTCGGTAGTTCGTCGAGGACGTCCGGGGCCGGTCCGACAGCCAGGACCGGGTGCTCGATGCCGGAGCCGGCCGTCTTCCGCGCGGCTGGCTCTGCAGCGGCGAGCCAGCCGATGGCACCGGGCTGCACGACGGGTGGCCGCTCGAGGGCGACGCCACGACCGGCTGCCCGAGCCGACTCGGACACCGGAGGCAGCCGGCTCCGTACCCTGGCGGCATGCGTATGCGCCCCACTCTGCACTGGACGCCTCCCGAGGATCTGCCACCGGGCACCACGGATTCAGGACCGGTCATCGATGCACTGAGCGCCGGCGGTGTCCTGGTGCTCAGCGGGGCGGGCATCTCCACGCAGTCGGGCATCCCCGATTACCGGGGCGAGGGCGGCAGCCTCACCCGGCACACGCCGATGACCTACCAGGACTTCATCGCGAGCGCCCGGGCCCGGCGCCGGTACTGGGCGCGCAGCCACCTCGGCTGGCGCGTCTTCGGCCGCGCACGGCCCAACGTCGGGCACCGGGCCGTGGCCGCGTTCGGGCGGCACGGTCTGCTCTCCGGGATGATCACGCAGAACGTCGACGGCCTGCACCAGGCCGCCGGCAGCGAGGGCGTGGTGGAGCTCCACGGGAGCCTGAGCCGGGTCGTCTGTCTTTCCTGCGGCGCTCTCAGTCCGCGGCGTGAACTGGCCCGACGGCTGGAGGAGGCCAATGCCGGCTTCGCGCCGGTGGCCGCGGGCATCAACCCGGACGGCGACGCCGACCTCGCCGACGAACAGGTCGGAGACTTTCGAGTGGTGCCGTGCACGATCTGCGGCGGCATCCTCAAACCGGATGTGGTGTTCTTCGGCGAGGCTGTTCCCCCGCAACGGGTCGAACACTGTCGCGAACTGGTCCGTTCGGCGGCCTCGCTGCTGGTCCTGGGCTCCTCGCTGACGGTGATGTCCGGCCTCCGGTTCGTCCGTCAGGCGGCCCGGGCCGGGACACCGGTACTGATCGTGAACCGCGACCCGACCCGGGGCGACGTGGATGCCCTCACCCGGGTCGCGCTCCCACTGGACACGACGCTGACCACCGTGGCCGACCGCCTGGGCATTCCCGTCGATGATCGGACGGTGGCCTGAGCGAGGTGGTGACGGTGGCGGGGTGACGTGTGACGATTCAGCCGTCTGTGAGGGCGTGGGCACTCGACCACGGAGCGTGGACGACGACTTGTGGGCGCTGACCGAGCCGTTACCGCCTCCGCGGCCGGAGCGGTCGCCGGGGCCACGACCGGTGACGGACCGGCTCTGCCTCCAGGACATCTTGTCCGTCCTCTGCAACGACGTTGCCTGGCAACTCTTAGCGGTGGCACCGGGGTTTGGCTCGGGACAGACCTGCTGGCGTCGCCTGGACCGGTGGCAGAAGGCACGGGTCTTCGACCAGCCGGATCCTGCTCGCCGGGCTCGACATGGCCGCCGAACCCGACTGGTCACGGACGTGCGTGGACAGTTCCTGCATCCGCGCGACAAAGGGGCGCCGACTCCGGTCCGTCGCCGGGCGACCACGCTGACACGTTCTCACCTTGAGCTACGCGTCGGGCGAACGGTCTCGCCTCCTGGCTGCCTTTCTCCCCACAGTGGTGACCATGCTGAACCGAGTAGCTGTCCTGTCCGACATTCACGGAGTTCTACCGGCCTTGGAGGCGGTGCTCGCCGAACCAGAGGTGCGCGCTGCCGATCGCATCGTGCTCACCGGCGACATCACCGCAGGCCCACAACCGACCCAGGTTCTCGACCGGCTGGCCGGTCTCGGCGACCGCGTCATCTGGATCAGCGGCAACGCTGACCGCGAGCTCCTCGAATACCGCCGGGGGCAACGCGACACGATCCCCGATCCGATCGCCCCCTGGGCAGCCGAACAGCTCAGCGAGGTCCATCTCGACCTTCTCGGTTCGTTGCCACGATCACTCTCTCTGTCCGTGCGAGGCCTGGGGAGGGTGCTGTTCTGCCACGCCACCCCCCGTGACGATGAGGAGGTCGTCCTGGTCGACTCCCGCCTCGACCGATGGAAGGAGGTCTTCAGCGGACTCGATTCCGACATCCGCACCGTGGTCTGCGGCCACACCCACATGCCGTTCGTCCGCCTCGCTCACGGCCGTCTCGTAATCAACCCCGGCAGCGTCGGCATGCCCTACGGAAGAGCCGGAGCCCACTGGGCCGTCCTGGGTCCGGGCGTCGACCTGCGAACCACGAACTTCGACATCGAGGCCGCCACCATCCAGGTCGGCCGGGACTCCGCCTACCCCGAGATCACCGAGTGGGCCGAATACTTCCTGAATGCTCGCGCGACCGACGAAGAAGCTCTCGAAGCCTTCGGCCCACGGGACGGACGCGACCACACACCGTGACACCCATTCCCTTTGGATGACAGAAGGCAGGTCGAACAGCGGCTACCCGATCAACGACGCCTACCAGTCTCCCCCTTCCCCGAGAAGACCGGATCGCGCCCGGCCCCGGCGAGTGCGTCGAGCCGGCTCTGGAACTCCTGCCCGGCGGTACTGCAACGGGCGCAACCCGTTCTCGTGGGCTTCGTGGCGGCCTCGGGCACTGCGGCATCGATGGCCGTGCCCATCTCCCGTGCATGACCGGGGCCGCAGTCGGCAGTGCCCCTGTGCCTGTGGCCAAACTGGCCAGGTGTGGGTTCGAGGCATCCGGAACGATGTGTGCGTGCAGGCTGACGATCGCAATCAGCTTGGCGAGGGTGTCTCCGCCGAGCTTGCGGCGTTCTTGCACGGATTCTGCGGGATCCATGCCGACTGGAGATCGAATACATCCGCTGACGAGCTCGTGCATGGTTGGCGGTGACGATGGCCCTGCCTGCTCGTTGGGCCAGCGCAGCATGCCTGCGCGACCTGTTCCTGACCCTCGGCGCGCCCTCTTCTTCCCGCGTCGCATGCGGCCCCGCACCGTGGCGGCATCCCCTCAAGTGTCCGCTCGCAGAGTGTGGCGGCGCTGTTCACCGCTGCTCACGCAGCAGTGTGAGGCGGCGTTTGTACTCCTCCTCGTCGATTTCCCCTCGCGCGAACCGTTCCGCGAGCAGGTCTTCGGCTCGTCGGCTTCCCCAAGCTGCCTCACCGGAGGACCAACCGGACTGGCGACCGCGGTGGGTGTTGGTGAGGTAGTGGGTGAGGGCAACGATCCCGACGATCAGCAACGACCAGAACACAATCATGATCACGGCCATGAAGAGCCATCCGCTCCAACCGCCGTCGTACCACATCATGCCGATCACCTTCTTCGGGAAGGCCAGTCGTCAACAAGTCCACTGTGTCGCTGCGTGGCGCCGATGAGAAGGGAACCATGGGCCATGTCAGGGGGCTGAACGGTCCGTGCGATCTGTACGCGGGCGGTCGCCGACCAAATCCGCTCAAGGCGTTACGCCTCGCGTGCTTCGGCGCTCCGGAGACCGCGACACATCGGGGGTTCCGAGCGCCGTCTGTCTCAGTTCGAGCGGGGTGCGGGCCATCTTCGCGCTCACGGGTGAGCAGTGTTCTCGGAAAGACATGTCGGGAGCACTGTCGTCGGACTTTCGATCGGACAACAGCGGCACTGGGACTCACATGCTGGTGGGCGAACTCGGTACGTCGTCGGTCCGGAAGGCCAGGTGCTCGGTTACGGACACCACACCGTCGACGCTCCTGCAGAGCCTTTCGATGATCGGAATCAGGCTCTTGAACTCGACTGATCCGCTGAGGGCCACCTCCCCCTGCCGGACCTCGGCCGTCACCGACGAGGGAACGAGGCCCATCGTCTGCTGCAAGAGATCCCGGTTGATTTCCTCACGGATGGCATCATCGTGGCGCAGGAAGACCCGTAGTAGGTCTCTGCGGCTGACGATGCCCAGCAGCTTGTCCGTCTCGTCCACGACGGGCAGGCGTTTCACGTCCTGCACCTCCATGAGGCGGGCGGCCTCGACCACGGTCCACTCCGGACGTGCACACACCGCGGGAGCCGACATCAGCTCCTCGGCCCTGGCCCCCTCGGCCTTGGCCCGCTCCCACGCCTCCAGATGCGGGATCGGTGTCCGGCCGGACGGGTCGGTCAGGTCGGCGGACTTGCGCAGCAGGTCGGCCTCGGACACGACACCCATGGGCCGGTCCAGTTCGTCCACCACGGGCACTGCGGTGACATCGTTCTCCGCCAGCAATTTGACGATCTCCTTGAACGGCAGGTCACGCCGTGCCCGCACGACATCTCGGGTCATGAGCTCTGCAACGGTTCGGTGATGCATGTGACTCGCCTTTCGGGGACAGAAATGGCCATGTGTCGAGCGGATCAGGAACCAGTCGCCCACGCTTGGGCCGACCGGGCGCGATTCGGGGCCGGTCGGCCCCGGGAACGGCTCGCTGAGCCCCACGGCATTGTGCTTTCCCCTTCGTGCGACGGCACGCGGTGCGCGGCAGTTCGAGTACATCGACACGGTGACGAGCGTGACGGCCTTCGCATCGCGGACACACGCACTGCCGTGACCTTGTGTTCGGGGCAGGACGTGTCGGTGGGATGCCGCCCGTTCCGGGCGGCGAAACACACGGTCGCGGTACAGACCCTGAGATGGCGGCGGCCGTGCGCGGTCGCGAGGTCCGCGTAGTAGGCGGCCCCTCCGAGCGCGGCGGCAGCGGGGAGACCGGCCCGGGCGGCGAGCGCCGGAGCCCACGCCTCGGGGCTCGGTGCATCGGCCGGCCTCGCTCATTGAACGCGTCGTGCCGGATCTGCGCGGCGGAGCCCGTTCGGCGCTGACACTTGACTTCGGGCATGCTCTCCTCCGTAACGTCGCCCCATGTCTGACGAGAAGAGGCCGGGCACGCCGAGAAAGCTGCCGCGTCCGGTGTACGAGCGGGAGCTGTACCGGCTCCAGACCGAGCTGGTGAAGCTCCAGGAGTGGGTGCGCGCCGAAGGCGCACGGCTCGTCGTGGTGTTCGAGGGACGTGACGCGGCGGGCAAGGGCAGCACGATCAAGCGCGTGACCGAGCATCTCAACCCCCGGGTGGCGCGTATCGTCGCGCTGCCACGGCCCACCGAGCGCGAGCGCGGCCAGTGGTACTTCCAGCGTTACGTCGAGCACCTTCCGGCCCCGGGGGAAGTGGTCCTGCTCGACCGGAGCTGGTACAACCGCGCCGGCGTCGAGCGCGTCATGGGTTTCTGCACCATGGAGGAGCACCAGCGGTTCCTCAGGCAGTGCCCGGTCTTCGAGCGGATGCTGGTGGAGGACGGCATCCTGTTGCGCAAGTACTGGTTCTCCGTCAGTGACGCGGTACAGGAGGAACGGTTCCGGCGCAGGCTGCAGGATCCCACCCGCCGGTGGAAACTCTCGCCGATGGATCTGGAGTCGATCACCCGCTGGGAGGCCTATTCGCGGGCGAAGGACGATATGTTCGTCCACACCGACATCTCGGAGGCCCCGTGGTACGTCGTCGAGAGCGACGACAAGCGCAGGGCCAGGCTCAACATGATTTCCCACCTCCTGTCGACCGTGCCGTACGAGGCGGTCGATCCGCCGGTGATCGAACTGCCCCCGCGTCCTCCGTCCACCGGGTACCAGCGACCGCCGAGAGACCTTCAGACGTACGTCCCCGACCACGCGTCGCGGCTCGGGAAGTAAGGTGGGAGCACAACACGATCAGGCCGCGAGAGGTACGACGGCCACCGGGCAGTCGGCGTGATGGAGCAGAACATGGGCGACTCGGCCGAGTCGCGGTCCGAGGTGGCCCTCGCGGCGCTGCGCCCCCACGACGACCAGGTCCGCCGCCGCCGAACGTTGCACCAGTACCCGGACGGCCTTTCCCTCGACCGCCGCCGAGCGCAGCCGGACCGTCGGGTTCTCGCGCACGCTCCCGGCCACCGCCTCGTCGATCAGGGTCGCCGCACGTTCCTTGCAGTAGAGGTGCGGCTCGTCGACGGTATGCGGATGGTCGGCGCTGTCGTGCGAGGAGCAGTGCCAGACATGTACGGCATCCAGTTCGCAGGCCCTCGCCCCGGCCTCGCGGAAGGCGAACCGGACCGCCGCCGATCCTTGCTCAGGATCCCCGACACCCAGGAGGATCCGCCCGTGTCCGCCTTCGATTCCGGGCCTGTCACCGCGCACGACGACAACGGGACAGGGGGCCCGCGCGGCCACGGCCAGGCTGACCGAGCCGAGCAGAAGTCCGGCGGGTCCGCCACGGCCTCGCTCCCCGGTGATCAGCGCGTCGGCGCGGTGCCCCTCCCGCAACAGCGCGATCACCGCGTCCCCGGGCGTCACCTCGGCCGAGACATCGACCTCCGGACGACGGCGGTGGACCCGCTCGGCCGCGGATCCGACAACGCGGCCGGCGAGCGCCCGCTCCGAAGAGCGGCCCAGGGTGAGTGCGAGTGCGGCGCCCTCGTACCGCTCCGGCCTGGACGCGCACACCAGCCGCAGTGGCAGCCCTCGCAGGGCTGCCTCATCGGCGGCCCAGTCGAGCGCCCTCAGACTGCTCTCCGTTCCGTCCACACCCACGACCAGGGGCAGCTTCATCATCCCCGCCGCCTTCCGTTCACCTGATGGAGCGAGAGCACCTGATCTCACGGTCGCACCGGAGCAGGCAGTCGGTGAGGGGCCGGTCCGGCCCGGACGGGGAACGTTCGGCCCTCTTCGCGGTCCGGCCGGACCGCATCGTGCGACGCGCGGAGGCGGCGGTGGGGGGACCGGGCGGGCCGGCGGCAGGGGCCGGACGGCCCATGCCCGGGAACCTGCCGCCCTGCGATGCTGAAGGCGGAGACCACGGAGGAGGCCAGCGATGAGCGGTTCTCCGACTCGTATCACCGCGGCCCTGCCCGCCCGGTACCGTGCCCGTCTGATGGAGATCGGGCGGGAGGTCAATTTCGCCCAGGGCGTCCGCCTCTTCGACGAAGGGGACCACGCGGACCGCTTCTGGATCCTGCGCTCGGGCACCGTCACGCTGGACATCCGCGTACCCGGCAGTGCCCCGGTGGTCATCGAAAGTCTCGGACCGGGCGAACTGGTCGGCTGGTCCTGGCTGTTCAAGCCCTGCATCTGGCACCTCGGGGCGGAGGCGATGACACCCGTGCGTACCCATGAGTTCGACGCGGAGACCGTACTCATGGCGATGGACGCGGATCCCGCCTTCGGTTCGGCCGTAGGCCACTGGGTCGGGACGGTCCTCGCCGACCGCTTGCAGGCCACCCGGATCCGTCTGCTCGATCTCTACGCCCCTCGTGGCACCGGCCGGTCCGTGTTATGAGCACACCGTCGCGCCGCCGCCTGTCAGTCGCACCGGAGGAGCAACCCATGGCTGCATCCCCGTACACCGTCAGCGACGTCATGACCCACACGGCCGTGGCCATCGGCCGCGATGCCTCGTACAAGGAGATCGTCGAGCTGATGCATCAATGGCGGGTCAGCGCCGTGCCGGTCCTCGAAGGCGAGGGCCGAGTCGTCGGGGTCGTCTCCGAGGCGGACCTGCTGCCGAAGGAGGAGTTCCGGCAGGACGAACCGAAGCTGCCCGGCCAGTCGGAGGAGGCGTCGAAGGCCGACGCCGTACTGGCCGAGGAGCTGATGTCGGCTCCGGCCGTCACCGTCCACCCCGGCGCCACGCTCGGCGAGGCCGCTCGCATCATGGCGCGCAAGCGCGTGAAACGACTGCCCGTCGTGAACGATCTCGGCATGCTGGAAGGCGTCGTGAGCCGCAGCGACCTCCTGAAGGTGTTCCTGCGCCCGGACGAGGAGATCGACGAGGAGGTCCGGTCCGCCGTGATCGCCGGGCTGTCCCCTGAGGACCGGGTGGACCTCACCGTGCTGGACGGTGTCGTCACCGTTCGAGGGCCTCTGCGGGACCGTGCACTGGTACCCCTTCTGGCCCGTGCCATTCGCGCGGTCGAAGGCGTGGTGGACGTACGCGTGGAACTCGACTGAGGCCAAGACGGGACCGGACGCCTCCTTCGAGTGCTCGCTGCCGCCGGCTCCCGAGCGGGCCGGACACCCGAACCTGGTCCGCCCGGACCCCGGCACGCCCCGTTCGGCCCTCCTGCTCCCCATGCGGCCCGAGGGACCGTGGTCAGTGGACAGCCGCCCGCATCGCAGCCGGGCGAATCTCTGCGAGACGGCAGGGGGTGCCGCCATGAAGCACATCAGAGTAGGGGACCTGATGACCGACGATGTCATCTCGGTCGTCCCGCTCACCCCCTTCAAGGAGGTCGCGAAGCTGCTCGCCGAGCACGACATCAGCGGACTGCCCGTGCTCGACGACGAGGACCGGGTGGTCGGTGTCGTCTCCGAGAGCGATCTGCTGGGCCGGCAGGCGGCGGGGCATTCCGATGCCGGTGCCGCGGACCTCCCCGAAGCCGAATTCACCGCTGCCGAGATCATGTCGGCGCCGGCGGTGACCGTCCACGCGGAGGAGAGCGCGCCGGAGGCCGCCCGGCTGATGACGCGCAGTGGTGTGGAGAGGCTTCCGGTCGTGGACGACGAGGAGAGGCTCGTCGGCATCGTCACGCGCCGGGACCTGCTGCGTCTCTTCCTCCGGCCCGACGCGGAGATACGACGGCGCATCATCCGGGACGTGCTGGTGAACACCATGGGGCTCGAATCCGACGCGGTCACCATCCACGTCGTGGACGGTGTCGTCACCCTGGAGGGCCGGCTGGAGAGCCGTGGCCAGATCGCGGTCCTGACCTACCTCGCCGAACAGTTCGACGGGGTGGTCGCGGTCGTCAGCCATGTGACCGCACCCGTGGACGGCCCCGTACCCCCCTCCCTCCAGGGGACCGCGCACGGCCCGTCCGCCGAGCGGTGAGGTCGCGCTACTGCCGTCGCCGCCCGTCACGGCACGCCCCTGCACGGAAGGGAGACCGGACCATGATGCACCGCACTGTTGCCGAAGTCATGACCCGGGACGTGGCCACGGCCAGCCCCGAGGCATCGCTCAAGACGGTCGCCTGGAGCCTTGCGTACAACGATGTCTCGGCCCTGCCTGTCGTGGACACCCGCCACCACCCCATCGGCATCGTCTCGGAGGCCGACCTGCTGCGCAGACAGGCCGGCCTGCCGGAAGCGGAGGGCCGTGACCAACTGCGCGGAACGGCGGCCACCGATCACCGCACCATGGACGCCCGCACCGCCGCCGATCTCATGTCCACTCCCGTGCTCACGGCCCGGCCCTCGTGGGGCATCGTCGAGACTGCGCGTTTCCTGAACGAGCAGGGCGTCAAACGCCTTCCGGTGATCGATGACACCGGCACGCTCGTGGGCATCGTCAGCCGCTCGGATCTGCTGCGCCCCATGCTCCGCCGCGACGACGCCATACACGAGGAAATCGTCGACGAGGTACTGGGCCGGACGCTCCGGCTGACTCCTGGCGGCGTGACGGTCACCGTTCAGGAAGGAGTCGTCACCCTGAGCGGCACGGTGGAGGAACGCTCGACCATTGCCACTCTTGAGCTCCTGTGTCTCTCCGTCGACGGTGTCGTCAGTGTCGACCAGTCCCTCGCGTACGCCGTGGACGATCTGCGGCCGGATCCCGACTCCGCGCCCGCAGCCGACAGCACCTGAGCGTTCACGCCCGGGCAGCAGGGCCGAGCAGCCCCCGGCGGACCCCGGGCGGTCCTAGCGGCGTACGTCGACGATGCCGACGCTCGGAGGTACAGCGCTTCGTATTCCTGGAGGAACCATGAAACATCTGCGTACCGTCGACGACGTGATGACGCACGCCGTCGTCACGGTCAACCGCGGAGCGCCGTTCAAGGACATCGTGGAGGCCATGCGGCAATGGCGGATCAGTGCACTGCCCGTCGTGTCCGACGAGGGACGAGTCGTCGGCGTGGTCTCCGAAGCGGACCTTCTGCTCAAGGCACAGGGTGCGGACGAGTCCCGTGCCGTCACCGCCGGTCAGCTGATGACCGTCCCTGCCGTGACGGTGCCCCGGAACGCGGGTATCGCGGGGGCCGCCCGGCTGATGGCCCGCGGCCACCTCAAGCGGCTGCCGGTCGTCGACGACGACGGGCGTCTCGTGGGCGTGGTCAGCCGGGGTGATCTGCTCAAGATCTACCTCCGTCCGGACCAGGACGTCGCCCAGGAGCTACGGGACCTGATCACGACTCAGCTGCTCCCGGTGGGCTCCGCGAGCGTGTACGTCCATGTGTCCGACGGCATCGTCCGGCTGAGCGGCACCGTTCCCGACCCGTCACTCGGTGACGTGCTGGTGCGTGTCGCGCGCACGGTGCCGGGAGTCGTGGACGTCTCGGCCCGGTTCGAGTCCGAAGTTCCCGCGTGAGTGGAGGGCGACGATGAGGCATCGCAGCGTCTGCGATCTCATGACACCGACGGCCGTCAGCGTCCAGCGCGGCACCACGTTCAAGGAGATCGCCCGGATACTCGACGAGTTCGGCATCACCGCCGTTCCCGTCCTGGACGGGAACGGGTGCCCCGTGGGCGTCGTTTCCGAGGCCGACCTGCTCCGCCGGCACGACACCGGGAACACCGCCGCCGATCTCATGAGTCACCCGGCGATCACCGCGGCTCCCGGGTGGAGCGTCGTCCGGGCCGCCCGTGTCATGGAGAAGCACCAGATCAAGAGACTCCCTGTCATCGACAGCGGAGGCCGGCTGATCGGGGTCCTGAGCCGCAGCGACCTCCTGCAACTCTTCCTGCGCAGGGACCACGCCATCCAGGAGGAGATCCTCGAAGACGTCCTGACGCACACGCTGCGGCTCAGTCCCTCTTCCCTGACCGTCGAGGTCGCCGACGGTGTCGTGACCCTCAGCGGCACCGTGATCCGGCACAGCCTCGTCCCCGTCGTCCTGCGTCTGTGCCGGAGCGTCGACGGAGTCGTGGACGTGATCGACCGGCTCGACTACGAGCAGGACGACCTGTCCGACAGTGTTCGTCCGGACACCCAGCAGCAGAAGAAGGTGTGACGCACCGACGCCCAAACGAATTCTTCACCGAACCGAAGCAGCCCCGTCCGAGGAAGGCCGTCATGAACCAACGTATTGTCGTAGGCCTCGACGGATCCGCAGAAAGCGTCGCGGCGGCGCATTGGGCCGCGCGGGAAGCCCTCCTTCGCAATGCGCCTCTCCATCTCGTCCATGCCGAGACATGGTCCGCGCCTTCCAGCATTCCCGCGGCCGGCTCCCACGTGCGCCGCCAGTGGGTGAAGACCCTCCTTCGTGAAGCTTCCGACGAGCTGTCGGGGGCGCACCCCCGACTGGACATCAGCGCAGAATCGTTCGACGGACAACCAGCCGCCTCGCTGACCCGCGCCACGGCGGGCGCGAGCATGCTGGTGCTCGGCTCCCGAGGGCTGGGCACGCTCAGGGGGTTCGTCCTCGGTTCCCTCGGCATGGCCCTCATTCGTGGCGTGGAGCAGCCCGTCGTCCTGGTGCGTGCAGCAGAGGACAGACTGCCGCACGGCCAGGGCCGGCACCTGGACCGTGACGTGGTCGTGGGCGTCGACACCGGCCGGCCGTGCGACGCCCTGCTCTCCTTCGCGTTCGACGAGGCATCGCGGCGGGGCTGCACACTCCATGCGCTGCACAGCTGGACACTGCCCCCTCTGGCCGGGTACGGAGCTGCGTACAGCCCTGAGACCAACGCCCGGACCGCCGAGATCGAGCGAACGGCCCTGGACGACATGCTGCGGCCCTGGCGGGACATGTACCCGGCTGTCGACCTCGACGCACAGGCGACGCTCGGACGCGCCTCCGTACAGCTCCTGGAGGCAGGTTCCGGAGCGGGTCTGACGGTCGTCGGCCGTCGCATCCGCCGGTCCTCGGTCGGCAGGCACATCGGCCCGATCGCTCACGCGGTCCTCCATCACTCCACCGCGCCCGTCGCCGTCATCGCTCACGAATGACGATGTCGCCGTGCCGGCCACTGAGCGGGTCCGGCCGGACGGGGCCGACCGGTCATCGCGCTCGCGGGTCCCGTTCCGCGACCTCCGGTTCAGTCAGAACGCAACGCGAGCGTTCCTCGCAGGTCGTATCGACGCAACGGGTCCGTCCGTACTGCCCGCAGACCGCCTTCTTCCGCTTCGCTCCGATCCGTACGTCGATCACCGGATCCAGTGTCGGGTCCTTGGTGCTCGGCTCGAAGACCGTGTGCTCGTCGGGGTCGACCCGGCCACTGACGACGGTCTCGCCCAGGCCCCACGCCCCGCTGACCACGATGACCTCGGGCAATCCGCTCTCGGGGCCGAGGGTGAAGAACACTCCGACTCCCGCGAGGTCGGAACGGACCATGATCTGGCCGCCCCCGCCGGATCCTGATCCGGATGCGTCGCACCGTCGTCACCACTTCGGGAGGCGGAGTCCGGTCTTCGGGAGGCGGAGTCCGGACAAGGCGTCCGACATCCACGGTCACCCCCCAGGAGAGCATCACCGCAGGGCCGAGGGGGCCAGGAGCCGGGCCGGCCGGGCCGTGCCGGAGAGGGACCGATCGGCCCATGGCCGCGGCCGGGCCGAAACTGGCTGCCGTTGCGGAGAACAGGGGCCCTGCGGGACGGGCGGCGGGCCCGGCCTTCATCCCGGCACGAGGACGGCGGCGCCGTTGACCCGGTCGGCGGCCAGATCACTCAGCGCCTGGTCCGCGCGGCTCAGCGGGTACGGGCTTGCGGTGACCCGCATGCCGATCCGTGCGGCCGTGTCCAGGAAGTCGCGGCCGTCCTGCCGGGTGTTGGAGGTGACGCTGCGCAGGTTCCTCTCCTCGAAGAGGTGGCGCCGGTAATCGAGCACGGGGATGTCGGTGAGGTGGATGCCCGCGACGGCGAGCGTTCCCGACCGGTCCAGCGCCTCCAGTGCCACAGGCACCAGATCACCGACGGGTGCGAACAGGATCGCCGAATCCAGCGGTTCGGGCGGACGGTCGTAGGCGCCACCGACGGAGGAGGCCCCCAGGTGGGCGGCGAGTTCACGGGCGCGTGCCGAACGGGTGAGCACGTGCACCCTCGCTCCTTCGGCCAGGGCGACCTGCGCCGCCAGATGGGCCGAGGCCCCGAAGCCGTAGATCCCGAGCCGGCCGCCCGGTGGCAGGGCGCTGCGGCGCAGGGCGCGGTAGCCGATGATCCCGGCGCACAGCAGCGGCGCCAGCAGGACGGCGTCCTGTTCCTCCGGAAGCCGGTAGGCGTAGTCGGCCGGTACGAGGGCGATGTCGGCGAACCCGCCGTCCGCGTCCCAGCCGGTGTACAGGGAGGCCGGGCAGAGGTTCTCGCGACCGGCCCGGCAGTAGCGGCAGTGGCCGCAGGTGCTGCGCAGCCACGCCCCACCGGCCCGGTCCCCGGCCCGGAACCCCGTGACGGACTCGCCGACGGCGGCCACCCGGCCGACGATCTCATGGCCGGGAACGGTCGACGCACGGTGCGGGCGCAGGTCGCCCTCGGCAAGGTGCAGGTCGGTGCGGCACACACCGCACGCCTCCACCCTCAGCAACAGCTCACCCGGCCCCGGCGAGGCCACCGCTCGCCGCACACGCACCAGCGGGCCGTCCCCGATCGGACCAGGGCTCCCTACGGCCCACCCGGTCAGCGTCTCCGAAGCCGGCGAACGCACCATGCTCCCAGGCTCTCGCCGGCCGGCAGGTACGGCAAACGCTCACCGCGGAACGGAGGGTCGCGGCCGCGTTCGCCGCTCCGTCCGGTGGCGCTCCCGGCCGTTCGGGCAGGCGGCGAAGCCCGCCGATGCGGTCGGCGCGCCCTCGGCCGGCAGCCGTGATCCCATGGAGAGGGCTCCCTGACGAAGGGATCCGCCATGAGCGGCACACCATCCCTGGCAGCCTGTCTGCGCCCGCTGCGGGCCGTGGTCTTCGACACCGACGGCGTGGTCATCGATTCCGCACGGGCCCATGCCGCGGCCTGGCAGGGTGCCTTCGACGCCTGTCTGTCGGCCGCCGGCGGGCAGCGCCCGTTCGATCCGGTGGCCGACTACCTCCGCCATGTCGACGGCCGGTCACGGCTGGACGGGGCCGTCGGCTTCCTGGCCTCCCGGGGGCTGGATCTGCCGCTCGGCGATCCCGACGACGCGCCGGGCACCGCCACGGTGTGGGCCGTCGCGGCCCGCAAGGAGGAACTGTTCACCGCGAGCGTGCGTGCGCACGGCGTCGCCGCCTGGCCAGGCACCGTACGTCTGCTGCACGCACTGCGGCGTGGGCGGATGGCCTGTGCCGCTGTTTCGGCGTCGCGCCACGCGACCGAACTGATGACCGCGGCAGGTGTGATCGGCCTCTTCCGGAGTGTGGTGGACGGCAAAGAGGCTCATCGACTGGGTCTTGCCGGCAAACCGGACCCGGCTCTCTTCCTGGAGGCTGCCCGACGGCTGGACGTTCCGGCCCGGGACGCGGCTGTCCTGGAGGACGCGCTCGCCGGTGTCGAGGCCGGCCGGCGGGGCGGATTCGGTCTCGTGGTGGGAGTGGACCGTACGGCCGGAGGAAGCAATTCGGCCGGACTGCGCCGCCATGGCGCCGATGTGGTCGTGACCGACCCCGGCGAGCTGCTGGTCCCCGGGACGGACTGAGAACCGCGGCCCGTTCCTGGTCGCGCGCAGGCCATGGGCCGGTCGACCGGTCCGGCGGACCGCGCCGGGCCTGCGAGGAGTCAGCGCACGGGCAGGCGGAACCAGTGCTGCTCCCCCGCGGCCACGGTCACCAGCCGCCCGCCGGGCAGACACACGGTCAGCGGGGGAGCCAGTCGCGAGCGGGGCACGCGAATCCCCAGTCGGCCCGGCAGGAGCCGGACACGGATGCCCCGGTGCCCGCGGTAGCAGAACGTGAACGTGCAGCGCGGCACCTCCCTGAGCGGAACCGGGTCGACACGGAGCCCGTCCGGGCCTGCCTCCAGTCCTGCGATGCCCCGTTCGACGAGATCGAGGGTGCCGGCCATGGCGCCGAGGTGGATGCCCTCGCCGGTGGTGCCGCCCTGGACATCCGCCACATCGCTGAGCAGGGCTTCCTCGCAGTACCGCCAGGCGTCGGGGCCTCTCTCCCGCGCGAGCACCCAGCCGTGCACCAGGGTGCTGAGGGTCGAACCATGACTGGTGCGGTCCAGGTAGTAGCCGGTCGTCGCCCGCCACGTCTCGTCGTCGAGCCGATATCCGAGACGGTCGAAAAGAGACCGCAGCTCGGCCGGGCGGAAGAGATAGCCGAGCATGAGTGTGTCGGCCTGTTTGGACGCCTGATAGCGATTGACCGAGTCCCCCTCGGACTCCAGGATCCGGTCGAGGCGGCGGATGTCGCAGTAGCGGGAGCGGTAGGCGTCCCAGTCCAGTTCGGCCAGCTCGCCGTAGCCCTCGAACTGGCTGATCACACCGCTGTGGAACGGCACGTACAACCGACGGGAGATGTCCTCCCAGCGGCTCGTCGTCCCGTCGTCCAGGCCGAGTCGCTCGGCCAGCTCCCGTCGACGGGCCTCGGGGAGCCCGCCGAACACCTCCAGTGCGCGTGCGAGCACCCAGGCCGCGGTCACGTTGGTGTACGCGTTGTCGTCGATCCCGGGAGCAGTGACACCGGGGTAGGCGTCGTGGTACTCGTCCGGGCCGACCACACCGCGGATGCGGTAGCGCTCACGACCGGCGTCGTACGTGGCCGCGGCGCCCCAGTAGCCTGCGATGTCGAGCAGCAGCTCTGCCCCCGGTCCCTGGACGAATCCGGTGTCGCCGGTGCTCTGCCCGTACCGCCACACGTTCCAGGCGACGGCCGATCCGACGTGGCGCTGCAAGTGCGAGTGGTCGGGCAGCCAGCGGCCCGAGCGGGGGTTGAGGTGCAGCGTCTGTGTCTCCTCGGCACCCGAACTGCCGCTCTGCCAGGGGAACATCGCTCCTCGCAGGCCTGCCCGGCGAGCCGCGCTGCGGGCTGCGGGCAGCCGACGGTGCCGGTACATGAGAAGGCCCCGTGCCACTTCCGGGAAGTGCAGGGTGATGCAGGGCAGTACGAACAGTTCGTCCCAGAAGACATGTCCCCGGTACGCCTCGCCGTGCAGGCCCCTGGCGGGCACTCCGACGTCCAGCTCGGCCGTGTGCGGGGACAGTGTCTGCAGGACGTGGAAGAGGTGGAGCCGGAGGATGCGTCCCGCTTCGCCGGGTGCCCTCAACTCACCCTGGCTCCAAAGGCGTTCCCAGGCGGCGCGGTGGGAGGCCAGCAACACCTCGAACGGCGCCGCGTGCGAGGCGTGCTCGACGGCAAGCGGCAGTGGGTCGCCCGAGGGGCGGTCCAGCGATGTGTACAGCGCGGCGCACTTCACCACGGCGGCGGAACGCCCGCGGGAGACCGGCAGCCTGAAGCTCTGGACCGCTCCGGTCCCGGTGCAGCTCGATCCCACCGCCACGAGGGGCCGCGACGAGGTGCGCACGGAGACGGCGATCCGGATGCGGGACGAACGGGTCCGGCAGGAGAGCCAGGCCACGCCGTCCGCTCCGGCTCCGGCACGGTGGCCGGTGAGGTGGTGTCCGTCCAGCCCTCGGTATCGCTCGACACCGGCGTTGGTGACGTCACCGTCGATGACCGACTCGACCTCGACGGCCCCGCTCCAGCCGTAGCAGTGGAAGGTGGTCCGCTGGGCGGCGAGGTACGGGTCGCCCATGTGGACGAGTCTGGTGTGGGTGACGCGGAGCCGGCGGCCGTGGCCGTCCTGGAAGAACAGGTGGCGCGTGAGAACGCCGCCTCGCAGATCGAGCGAGACCTCGTGGCGCCGCAGGCTCGGGTGATCTGTGGTGAGCCAGTCCCCCGCCGGTCCGTCGTCCGGCAGGCAGCGGTAGCACAGGCGTGTCCAGTCGGGCAGCTTGACCATGTCCTCGTTGCCGACCCGTTCCCCCACGACCTCCGAGAAGAGCCGGTCGTAGCACCCGGCCGCGTAGGTGCCGGGATAGTGGACCGCGTCGGCGGGCGACTCGGGCGCGGCGCCCCTGGTGGCGAATCTGCCGTTGCCGAGCGTGCAGAGCGCTTCGACCGTCCGCTCCGCCTTGGGGGCGTAACCGTCGAAGTCCCAGGTACACGGTGTGCTCATGGCTGAGCCGGGGCGATGATCTCGTTGTGCTGCGATCCTCCCAGCACCACCTTGAGCGCACCGGTGTCCAGGGCACGCAAGAACACGTCATGGGCCTCTTCCATCTGCGCGCGTTCGAAACGTTGAGTGAACAGCGAGGACGAGGTCAGCCGTCCGGCGGCGCCCTGGACCACGGGGTCCGGAGCGTCCTGCCATGCAATCCGTCCCGGGCCCTGGAGAACGAGTGCCTTCACGACGCCGCCCCTCTCCCCGTGTCCCCGAGGTTCTCCCCCAGGTTCACCCGGCACGGACCCGCCCCACATGGGCCGGTCGGTCCCGACCAGGACCTTTCGGGCCCCTGCCGCCCCGGCTGCGGGGGATGTGATGGTGAAGACGCTGCCACCCACCGAAGAAGGGGTCGGCGATGTCCGAGGCAGAACCGCACCTGGCCGCGCCCAGGGCGAGACCCGCGCTGCTGCGCTTCCTCGGCGGCGTCCGGACCGTCACCGGCAGCAAGTTCCTCATCGAGAGCGACCATGCCCGGATCCTCCTCGACTGCGGCCTCTTCCAGGGTTTCGCGGACCTGCGCCGCCGCAACTGGGCGAAGCTGCCGTGCGACGCCTCGTCCATCCACGCCGTGGTCATCACCCATGCCCACCTGGACCACTGCGGCTATCTGCCCCGACTGGTCCGGCACGGCTTCCCAGGACCGGTCCTGGCCACCGCCCACACCGCCGGGCTCGCCGAGATCGTGCTCCGGGACAGCGCGCGCCTCCAGATGGAAGCGGCCCAGCACGCCAACGAACACGGCTGGTCCAAGCACCGGCCCGCCGAACCGCTCTACGACGAGTCCGACGTCGACACCACCGTCAAGTTCTTCGACCCCGTCGAGGTCGGCAGCGAGACCGAGATCATGGCCGGCACCCGGCTCGTGCTGCATCGCGGTGGGCACATCCTCGGCTCCGCCTGGGCCCACCTGACCCTCGAGGACGGCCACACCCTCGCCGCCAGCGGCGACCTCGGCCGCCCCGGCCATCCACTGCTGCTGCCTCCGGAGCCGTTCTCGGGCGCCGACGTGCTGCTCACGGAGTCGACGTACGGCGACCGCGCCCACGAACCCGAGCGTGCCCAGGCGGAGTTCGCGGCCGTGCTCGCCCGTACGTTCGCGCGGGGCGGTACCGCTGTCATTCCCGCCTTCGCGATCGACCGCACCGAGGTCGTCCTCCATGAACTCGCCGGACTGCGTCGCAGCGGGATCCTGCCGCGGTCCGTTCCCGTGTACGTGGACAGCCCCATGGCGCTGGCCGCACTCGATGTCTACCGTGAGGCACTGCGTGACCGTTCCCCCGGGATCAGGCCCGAGATACTCGCTCTGGGCGAGGAAGCGATCAGCCCGGCTCCGTTCCGCACCGCCCGGACCGTCCAGGACTCCATCTCCATCAACAGTGCGCCCGGACCCGCCGTCATCGTCTCCTCGGCCGGCATGGCCACCGGCGGCCGGGTCCTGCACCACCTCCACCGGCTCCTGCCCGATCCACGCAATGCCGTCGTCGTCGTCGGTTTCGCAGCGGCCGGCACCAGGGCCCGCGACCTGGTCGACGGTGCCCGCACGCTCAAGATGTTCGGCGAGTACGTCCCCGTGCGCGCGGAGGTCGCCGACCTCCCGCACTTCTCGGCACACGCCGACGCCGACCAGATCATGGACTGGCTGCGCGGTGCCCCCGCACCGCACACGACCTACGTCGTCCACGGAGAGGAGTCGTCGTCCGACACGCTGCGGGACCGGATCGACCACGAACTGGGCTGGACGGCGGTCGTGCCCAGACCCGGAGAGGCCGTTCTGGTCCGCTGACCGGCGCCGGGCGCCTCGGCCGGTCCGCGTCACGTTCTGAAGGATGGGAGGCACACTGTGTACGCCGCGAAGTCCTCGCACGTCGCAGGTCCGACGGCACGGCCCGGTCGAACCCGCCCCTCCCCGTTCTCCCCACGGCGGCGGCCGGCCGCTCGCCCGCATCCATCGAGGAACCTGTCATGACCTCCACCCGGTACACCGTCGACGACGTCATGACGCAGAGCGTCGTCACCGTCGCGCCCGACACGGAATTCAAGGAGATCGCGGACGCCATGGAGCGGTGGAAGGTCACCGCCGTACCCGTCGTCGAAGACGGGGGCCCGGTCGTCGGCGTCGTCTCCGAAGCCGACCTGCTCCCGAAGGAGGAGTTCCACGACCACCCGCCCGGCATGATCGACCAGATGCGCCGCCTGGCCGACACGGCCAAGGCCGGCTCGGTGCGGGCCGAGGAACTGATGACGAGCCCGGCCATCACGATCGAGCCCGGCGCGTCCCTCCCCCGGGCCGCCCGGCTCATGGCCGCCCGGCGCGTCAAGCGCCTCCCGGTCGTCGACGCCGACGGCACCCTCAAGGGCATCGTGAGCCGCGCCGATCTCCTCAAGATCTTCCTGCGCCCCGACGACGAACTCGCCGCCGAAATACGCCGCGAGGTCGTCGACCGCCTGTTCCCCGGCGCTCAACGGGACGTGAAGGTCGACGTCACCCGGGGTGTGGCCACGCTCACAGGTCGCGTCCCCGAGGCCGCACTCATTCCGGTCGCCGCCCGCCTCGCTCAGTCCGTGGAGGGCGTCGTCGGCGTGGACTGCCGGCTCGAAGGCCCGGCATCGGCCTGAATCCTGTCCCTGCCGAGGAGCCATCCGGGACCGAATCAGGAACGACCGGCCCATACGTACTGCGCGGCGACCCGCTCCATGCTGAAGTCATCGTTCCTTCCCGCCACGGGAGACCCACGATGCGGACCGAAGCACTCGACGACACGGCGCTGGCCGGCCTCGTCGCCGATGCCACCGCCGCCCCGTCCATGCACAGCGCCCAGCCCTGGCAGTTCCGCTACGGGCGCCGCAGCCGCACCCTCACGCTCGGGGCGGACCTCGACCGTGCGATGCCGGAGGCCGACCCCGCCACCCGTGCCCTTCACATCGGCTGCGGCTCGGCCCTGCTCAACCTGCGGGTGTCCGGGATTGTCGTCGGGCCGCCGCGCGGTACCGCCTCCGAGCGTGCCCTGACCGCACGCACCTTCGACCTTGCGGTGTTACAAAGGGCACTGGGTTAGTCGTTTCGGCCGATTCCGGAGCGCACAGATGCGGTCACTCACGGGCAAGTATCCCCGGAGCCTCGCAGGCGAGGTCTTCGCCCTGCAGGTGGTTGTGGTCGTGCTCCTCGTGGCCACTTCGGTGCTGGCGCTCATAGTGCAGGCCCGGCACGACAGCACTACGGAGGCGAGAAACCGCTCCGTCGCCGTCGCGCAGGCATTCGCTCATTCACCGGGTCTCCTGACCGCGCTGAAGGCTCCTGATCCTTCCAGGGTGCTCCAGCCGCTCACCGAGGCGGGGCGGAAGGCGACGGGCGTCGACTTCATCGTGGTGATGGACACGAAAGGGATCCGCTACACGCACCCCCGGCCGGAGCTGATCGGGAAGAGGGTCGTCGCCACCCTCGCGCCGGCGCTGGCCGGACATGTGTACACCGAGAGGGTCAACGGCCCGCTCGGCCGTGAGGTGCAGGCGATCGTCCCCGTCCACGATCACGCGCAGGTCGTCGCCCTGGTGGCTGCCGGCATGAAGGCCGCGAGTGTGGCCGGCGTGGTGGCACGGCAGATTCCGATCATCCTCGGTGGAGGAGCGGTTGCGCTCGGAGTGGCCACGAGCGGGACGGCCCTGGTGACCAGGCGGCTTCGGCGGCAGACCCACCGTCTGGGCCCTGTCGAGATGAATCGCATGTACGAACATCACGACGCGGTGCTGCACTCCGTGCGCGAAGGCGTGCTCATCGTCAGCAATGACGGTCGGCTGCTGCTGGCCAACGACGAGGCCAGACGGCTGCTGGATCTGCCGCTCGACGCCGAGGGGCGACGCATCTCGGACTTGTCCGGCCTTGATCCCGGCATGCTGGAACTGCTGACGTCGAGGCGGGCGGCCACGGACGAAGTGCACCTCGCGGGGAGCCGACTGCTCGCGGTGAACCAGCGGCCCACGGACCGTCACGGTGGCCCCCAGGGGACGGTCGCGACCTTGCGTGACTCCACAGAATTGCGGACGCTGTCCGGCAGGGCGGAGAACGCCCGCGAGCGGCTGCGCCTGCTGTACGACGCAGGTCTCGGCATCGGTACCACGCTCGATGTGGTGCGCACGGCCGAGGAACTGACCGAGATCGCGGTCCCCCGGCTCGCCGACTTCGCAACCGTCGATCTGGCCGAACCGGTCCTCCACGGTGACGAGCCGACCAGTACCGACACGGACATGCACCGCACCGCTGTACGCGGCATCCGGGACGACCATCCCCTGTACAAAGTCGGCCGGCTGATCAACTTTCTCCCCTCCACACCACAGGCACGGGCCTTCGCCACCGGTCGGCCGGAGCTGGTGCCCGACCTGTCCGCCGCACCCGGCTGGCTCGCCCAGGCCCCGGAGCGGACGCGGACGATCGTGGAACACGGGGTCCATTCGCTCATCACGGTGCCCCTCCAAGCACGGGGCGTCATCCTGGGCATGGCCAACTTCTGGCGCTCCGAGAAGCCCCAGCCATTCGAGGAGGACGACCTCTCCCTGGCCGAAGAACTGGTCGCCCGGGCGGCCGTCAGCATCGACAACGCCCGCCGCTACACCCGCGAGCACGCCATGGCCATGACTCTGCAACGCAGCCTGCTCCCGCGGGCCCTGCCCGAACAGAGCGCGCTCGACGTCGCCCATCGCTACTTGCCCGCACTCTCCGGGGTGAGCGGCGACTGGTTCGACGTGATCCCGCTCCCGGGCAGCCGGGTGGCGCTGGTCGTCGGGGATGTCGTCGGCCACGGCCTGCACGCGGCCGCAACGATGGGACGGCTACGCACTGCCGTACACAACTTCTCCACACTCGACCTGCCGCCCGACGAGATCCTCAGCCACCTCGACGACCTGGTCGGGCGCATCGACCAGGAGGAGGCGGAAACCACCGCCGATGCGGGGATCGTGGGAGCCACCTGCCTGTACGCGATCTACGATCCCGTCTCCCGCCACTGCGCCATGGCCCGTGCAGGGCACCCACTGCCCGCGCTGGTCCGGCCCGACGGCAGTGTGTCGTTCCCCGACCTGCCGGCCGGCCCGCCCCTGGGCCTGGGCGCCATGCCGTTCGAGACGGCCGAACTGGAAGTGGCGGAGGGCACACAGTTCGTCCTCTACACCGATGGGCTCATCGAGGACCGCACCCGGGACATCGACGTGGGGATCGAGCTACTGCGTCAGGCCCTGGAGTGCCATCCCGACCGGTCGCCGGAGGAGAGTTGCCAGGCGGTCCTCGACGCGCTCCTGCCAGATCGGCCGAAGGACGATGTGGCGCTGCTCATCGCCCGGGCGCGGGCGATCCCGCCCGACCATGTCGCCGACTGGGACATGCCGTTCGATCCTGCCGCTGTGGCCGGAATGCGTGCTGCCGTGGCAGAGAAAGTCGACGACTGGGGTCTGTCGGAGCTTGCGTTCGCCGCGGAACTGCTGCTCAGCGAGTTGATCACCAACGCCATCCGCTACGGCTCCGCGCCGGTCACCGTACGACTGCTGTACGACCGCACCCTGACCTGCGAGGTGGCCGACAGCAGCAGCACCTCGCCCCATCTGCGTGATGCCGCCGCGACGGACGAAGGGGGCCGCGGTCTGTTCCTCGTCGCACAGCTGGCCGAGCGCTGGGGCACCCGTTACACCCCCCAGGGAAAGGTCATCTGGGCGGAGATGTCGCTGCCCCGGTCCGACGGGAGCACCGAAGGCACGGCGCGGTCGGACGTCCTCGACGCGGAACTCTGACCGCTGGACCGGCAAGTCCCCGAAAAGAGCGGTTCCTCAACCATCCCGGCACGGTGGCTGGGATATCGACCGTCGTGCGACCCACGCCGACAGCTACGGACGTCTGCGGCACGTCCGCTCGCTGTGCGAGGCCAATGCGGTGCTGGGCCGGTTCGTCGCCGAGGCCCGTGGCGGAGCGCCTTTACGGAACGCGGAAACGGCTGCAGCCGTGCGGCCCCCGGGCAGAAGCGAGGGCTGAACGGACCGGAGAACGGGACCGTTCGACCCCTGGTGTGTTCCGCTTGTACGAACTCACGATGACGAGACGGGGCCGGGCAACCCGTGGAGCCGAGGAGGGCCACCATGAGCGAGGACACGGGGTTCTCGGCGCGGAAGCCGATCCGGGTGTTCCTGCTGGACGACCACGAGGTGGTCAGGCGCGGCGTGCAGGATCTGCTCGACGCGGAACCCGACATCGAGGTCGTCGGCGACGCCGGCACAGCCGATCACGCGTTGGCCCGCGGCCCGGCGCTCCGCCCCGACGTGGCGATTCTCGATGTGCGGCTGCCGGACGGCGACGGGATCACGGTCTGCCGTGAGCTGCGCTCCCGGATGCCGGAACTGGCTTGCCTGATGCTCACCTCGTTCGACGACGACGAGGCCCTGCTCGACGCCATCATGGCCGGCGCGGCCGGCTACGTACTGAAGGAGATCAAGGGCGCGGACCTCGTCACCGCCGTCCGCACACTGGCCTCCGGACGCTCGACCCTCGACCCGTCCACGACGGCACGGCTGATGAACAGCCTGCGCGAGGAACAGCCCGGTGCCGGATCCGAGGGGGACGACGCGCTGTCGGCGCTGTCCCCGCGAGAGAAGGACGTCCTCGCGCTGATCGGCGAAGGCCTGACCAACGGCCAGATCGGCAAGCGCCTCTACCTGTCGGAGAAGACGGTCAAGAACCACATCTCCCGTCTGCTGGCCAAGCTCGGTGTGGAGCGCCGCATCCAGGCGGCTGTGATCGCCGCGCACGCCTCGGATGCCTCCCCACACGGTGCCGAGCGCCATCAGACCTGACCGTACGGCTCCTCGAAACACCCGTGCGGCATCAGGAGAGTCGCAGCGGAACCCGCCAGCTCAGCCGGGTACCGCCCTGCGCGGACTCCCCCACACTCATCCCCCCGCCGAGTTTCTCGGCGCGCCGTGCGAGGTTGTCGAGCCCGCTGCGCGAACCGCTGTGTGCCGGCATGCCCGCACCGTTGTCGGACACGACCAGGTTCACCTCGCCCTCCCCCACCATCAGCGAGATGTCCACCGCCGTCGCCCGTGCGTGGCGGGTGACATTGCTCAGCGCCTCGCCGAGCACCGCGATCACCTGATCGGCGGTCGCGGCCGGCACATCGGTGTCGATCAGCCCTCCCATCCGCAGCGTCGGCTGGAAGCCCAGAGTCCGCGCGGCCCGCTCGACCGTGGCCACGGTCCGGGCACGCAGCCCCTGGCCGGCCCGGCCCGGACCACCGGCGCGGAGTCCGAAGATGGTGGACCGGATGATCTTGATGGTCTCGTCCAGATCGTCCACCGCTCGCAACAGCCGTTCGCGCGCCTGCGGCTGTTCCACCAGCCGCACCACGCTCTGCAGGGTCATCCCGGTGGCGAACAGCCGTTGAATGGCCAGATCGTGCAGATCCCGGGCAATGCGGTCGCGTTCCTCCAGCAGGGCGATCTGCTCGGCGGAATCGCGCCGCTCGGTGAGCTCCATCGCCAGTGCCGCCTGTCCGGCGAACGCCAGCAGCGGTGCGGTCTCCGCATCGGTGAAGGCGGGACGTTCCCGTACCCGGGCCAGCAGCAGCACCCCACGGGTCCGCTCCCCCGTGACCATCGGAACCGCGACCGCGGGGCCGAGCCCCGCCCACCTCGGCGGGCCCGCATTGATCCTCGGATCATGTTCGACGTCGAGGCTGGTGATCGGCTCGCCCGCGTCCAGGGCCGCACCGGCGAACGAGCCCGCCCGCGGCAGGACCAGACCGCGATGCATCTCGGCGTCCAGCCCGGACGCCTTTGCCACGCGGAGGGACCCCCCTGCCGCGGGCAGTGCCAGCACCCCGAGATCCGCGGCAAGAATGTGTGAGGAGTGATCAACGATCATCTGCAGGACGTGTGTCTCGTCCGCTCCGCTCAGCAGAGCCGCGACGATCTCGCTGTTGGCTTCCTGCCAGCGTTGGCGGTCGCGCGTCTCCGCGTACAGACGGGCGTTCTCGATGGCCACTCCCGCCGCCACCGCCAGCGTCGACACCACGGTTTCGTCCTCGGCGTCGAATGCCCGGCCTCCCCGCTTCTCGGTCAGGTACAGATTGCCGAACACCCTGTCGCGAACCCGGACGGGAACCCCCAGGAACGAGTGCATCGGGGGGTGGTTCGGCGGAAACCCGTAGGACGACGGATGCTCGGAGAGTTCCACCAGCCGCAACGGCTCGGGGTGGCGGACCAGCTCGCCGAGGATGCCGTGTCCCTCGGGCAGGGGGCCGATGGCCCCGCGCTGCTCCTCCGTGATGCCCACCGGCAGGAACTGTGTGAGCCGGGTTCCCTCACCGACCACCCCCAGGGCCCCGTACTCGGCATCGACCACGACGACCGCGGCCTCCACGATCCGGCGCAGCACCTGGGGCAGATCGAGTCCTCTGCCCACCGACATGACGGCATCCAGCAGGTGGGCCTCGGCCGGACCCCGCATCACGGCGTCGAGCCGCTCCTGGAGATCTCCCGGCAGTGTGCCCAGCCGACGGTGCGTCTCTCCGCAGTGGCCGGATCCCTTGTCGCCGTTGTCGCCCACGTTGCCTCCGTCGTGACCCACGTAGCGAACCGGGGTCACACCTTCACGGTAGTAGCCTCACGGCGAGAGGCATCCGGTGGGCGGAAACCGCTCGCACGCCGCGATCATCGCCCCGTGCCCGGAGGCACGAAGAGCGTCTGGACGGCCCCGGCGGCAGAGCCGTTCGTCCCCTGCTGCGGGCCGGCCCCGCCGGGGTGTGATGGACACCCGGCTGACCGGCGGCGAGGGTTTCGCCGACCTGCTGGCGGCCCCCCCGGCGGTCGGCTGGGTGGTCGCCGCGCTCCGCCACGGCCACGCGGGCGTCGGCCTGATCGCGGTCCTCGCTCTCGGTGGCACCCTTGCCGTCCATGAATACCTCGCCCGGGTACTCATCGCGCTCGTGCCGGCCACCGGCCGGACCCTGGAGGCGGCGGCCGGCGGCGTGCCTCGCACGACATGCGTGCGCTGCTGGAGTACGCGCCCCGCTCGGCACGACACCGGACAGCGGCCGGCGTCGCCACGGTTCCGCTGAGCGAAGTCGGTCCGCGAGCCATGGGCCCCTCGACCGTTCAATGACGCGTGGCGCCGCCCGGTGCGGGTCGCCCGTCCCGCGCGGCTCTCGCCCCATGCGGCCGTGAGTCCCACGTGGCACGTTGGATACAGCATCATTCTGAGGAGAGGGCGGCAATCATGCGAGCTCACCTCGGCGACCAACTCGTCATCGAGAGTCCAAGAACCGGCACCGCCAGGCGCGACGGCGAGATCGTCGGCCTGCACCACGAGGACGGAACACCTCCTTACGACGTGTGCTGGTCGGACACGGACGAGGTGACGCTCTTCTACCCCGGGCCCGACGCACACATCCACCACCTGGAGCACCGACAGTCCGGGGCCGCGCGAGAGTCGCAACCGGACACGGGTGAGGCTGCGGTGTCGCCAGCCGCCGCTCCAGCGAGTGGGACGGCCGACCCCGGCGATATCGGCCGACGCGTGGCCGCCGAGCGGCGAAGACAAGGGATGAGCCGTGAGGAGATGGCCCGCCGCGCGGGGATGTCGCTCAGCTACCTCACCTACCTGGAGGAACAACCCGCGGACCCGACCCTGGCAACCCTCATCGGACTGGCCGACGCGCTGGGCACCACCGTCACCACTCTGCGCGGCGGCGGCATGGATCTCCCACCCGGCAGGGGAAACGCGTTGCTCCACCCTCAACTACGGGATCTCGGCCCGGAGGAGTGCCGCGCCCTGCTCTCCACGCACGGCGTGGGGCGCGTCGCGGTCTCGGCGTCCGACGGCCACCCAGCAGTCATCCCGGTCAACTACGAAGTCATCGATGACACCATCGTCTTCCGGACGGCGCCGGGCACCGTGACCGCAGCGGCTGCGGACAAGGAGGTCGCCTTCGAGGTCGACCACGTGGACGATGCCCTCAGCCAGGGCTGGAGCGTGCTCGCCGTCGGCCCCGCGAGCACCGTGACGGATCCCGATACCTTGCGCAGGCTCGCCCAGCACGCTCACACCAGACCATGGGCGGGCGGGGAGCGCGAGATGTGGGTATCGATCCGGTCCACGAGCCTCACGGGCCGTCGGATCACTTCGGCCGACCAGTAGCCCGGGGTTGCCGACGTTGTTCGAAGGTGGTCTTTCCGGCAGCTGGAAAAGAAGACGGTACGGGAGTGGAGCTCCATCTGATCGTGGGCGTCGACGGACGCCAGTCCGTTGGCGGTCGGCTGGATGGTGAACGGCTGCGCGCCACGGCTGACGCTGCACCAGGGGGCATCCGCGGCCTGGCACCACGGACTTCGGTCCTGCTTTCCGACCTCCGCCGAACACTGGGCGCAGGTGGCCTTCGCCTACCCGGCTGCGCGGCGAGGAGCTGCCGCTCGCGGACGGAGCCGCATCGCTCCAGGAGGCTGTGGCGGACGTGCTGACGCGCAAGGCGGTGGCCACCTGCTGTGAGCATGGTGTGGGAACGCTGGTCGTGGTGGGTGGGGTGGCCGCCAACTCCCGTGTGCGGGCGCTCGCCGAGGAGCGCTGCTCGGCCGCCGGGATCGCGCTGCGGGTCCCACCGCTGAAACTGTGCACCGACAACGGGGCGATGATCGCAGCCGTCGGTGACCTGCTGGTCCGGGCGGGAGCCGAGCCCGCCCCCCTGGATGTGTCCATCGACCCGTCCGCGCCACTTGAGTACGCCGCCCTGCACCCCGTCACCCGAGCCGCCAGGGCCGCGTGACGGCGCGGCTTGTCCGGCCGGTTCCGGGTTCACTTCTTCCAGGGTTCGCCGACGGTATACGCCAGGTCCATGCCGAGGCGTTCTCGGCACCGCCCCGGAACGAGAGCGAAACGCACACCGACCACTACCTGCAACGCCTCGCACACGACGTCTCCCGGCCGGGCTTCACCACAGCACTCGCCGTCCCCAGCACGGCGCAGGGCCGGGGAATCGGTGCCTCGCTCCTCGAAGCCGTGACCGCGGACGCACCAGCCGGGCGGTGCCGGCTGCTGACCTCCGTGCGCGCCGATTCGGCCATGTCCTTCTACCGGCAACTCGGCTCGACACAGACCACCCATCCCGCTCCCGGGGGCAGCGGCCACGCGGCATTCCTCGGCACACGGCACACGGCACCCGGCACGCGCACAGCTGGACTGCTGGACCGGCTCAAGGCAGCTGACCGGAAGAACGCCCGTCTCAAGCAGCAGGCCACTGCCGCCCGCGCCACCGGACTCGCCGGACTCGCCTCGGACGCGAACGGTTTCCAGGCAGTCACCGCCACCACCGACGGCGGTGCGGACGAGGCCCGCGCCCTGGCCACCGCCGTACGTGACCGGCTTTCTGTCGGCACCCCGGGTGCCGTCGGCGTCGGAACACACGCCGTAGTCATCGTCGTAGCGCTGAACAAGGCAGGCCGAGAGACAGGACTGAACGCTGCGTCGCCGGTAAAGCAGTTCCTCGCCGGCCGCGGCGGCTCCCCGGAGCCGGCGCAGGGCGGTGGCCTGCCGGCCGACCGTCTCGCCGACGCCCTGGCGGAGCTGCCCCGCCTCATCCGCGAGCGATGACCCGGTTCTTCGATGTGCGGACCAGCCTCCTGGGACAGGAAGTCGTGTCAGCGGTGGGTTCAGTTCCGAGGAGATGCCGCGAGAAGAGTCACGCGTGAACATGCCGCTGTATGGGCATTTCTGGTGCTCTGTCAGTGCCAGCATGAGGGCCACGGGCCGAGTCGCACCGACTGTCGCGCCCTTGTGATTCTCCACCCCCGCGCTGCGCCGTCAGCGTGTGCCCCTGTCTGGAGCGGCGATGCAAGTACGGAAACCCCCACGCGTCATTGCGGAACTTCCCCGGTGGGTGCCGCCCCCCGGCCTGATCGGCTTCCTTGTACTGCTCGTGGCGATGTTCGCCGTCTCGTACAGGATCGGTGGTGCCGTCGGACCGGTAGCGCCCGGGATGCACTCCACCGTTACGGACATCCATGACGAGCCCGCACCACACGACGGCGGCATGGGCGATATGCACTCGGGTGGTGCAGGGTGACGACTGCACAGTCGGAGAGCTCGCCGGCGACCACCGACCTGGTCGTCGGTGGAATGACCTGCGCGGCCTGCGTGCACCGTGTGGAGAAGCGCTTGGCCAAGCTCACCGGGGTGACCGCCACGGTCAATCTCGCCACCGGACGGGCGAGGGTGAGCCACCCCCCTGAAGTCACCGCGGACGATCTCGTAGCCGTCGTCGAACGGGCGGGCTATACAGCCGAACTGCCCTCGGCATCCGAACCCCTCGAAGCGCCCGGCGAGACGGATCGGGCAGACGAAGTGGCCACGTCGCAACGCAACAGGCTCGTGATCACCGCGCTGCTCGCCGTCCCGGTGATCACTCTTTCCATGGTGCCCTCCCTGCAGTTCCGCAACTGGCAGTGGCTGTGCCTCACACTGTCCGCTCCGGTGGTCCTGTGGAGTTCCTGGCCCTTCCACCTGCGCGCACTGCGCGGGCTGCGGAACTCGTCGGCATCCATGGACACTCTGGTCTCTCTCGGCGTCATCTCGTCCTTCGCCTGGTCGGTGTACGCCCTGTTCCTCGGCGGAGCGGGCACCGCGGGCATGCGCATGCCGTTCACTCTGTTCCCCTCAGCCGGCGCGGGGGTTGCGCACGTCTACCTGGAAGCCGCTGTCGCGGTTCCGCTGTTCGTCCTCACCGGCCGATTCCTCGAAACGCGGGCCCGCAACGGTACGGGGGAGGCGCTGCGTTCGCTGGCCTCGCTGGCTGCCAAGGACGCGACCGTGCGGGAGGACGGCCAGGAACGAAGGGTTCCTGTCGGACAGCTGCGCATCGGGCAGGAGTTCGTCGTCCGGCCCGGAGAGCAGGTCGCCACCGACGGAGTTGTGGTCTCGGGCAGTTCGGCCCTTGATCTGTCTCTGGTCACCGGGGAGAGCGACCCGGTCGAAGTCGGCCCGGGCCAGAGCGTTGTCGGAGCCGCCGTCAACGCCGGTGGCATGCTTCTCGTACGTGCCACGGCGGTGGGTGCGGACACCCAGCTTGCCCGGATCACGCGCATGGTCACCGAAGCCCAGGCGGGGAAGGCCCGTGCCCAGCGTCTGGCGGACCTGGTGGCCGGCGTGTTCGTGCCGGCCGTACTGGCCCTGGCCGTCACCGTCCTCGGCTTCTGGCTCGGCGCCGGAGCCGACCCCCAGACGGCCATCACCGCGTGTGTGGCCGTCCTGGTCGTCGCCTGCCCTTGCGCACTGGGGCTGGCCACACCGACCGCTCTTCTCGCCGCAACCGGCCGAGGTGCACAACTCGGGATTCTGGTGAACGGGCCGCGGGCCCTGGAGACACTGCGCAACATCGACACGGTGGTGCTGGACAAGACCGGCACCCTCACGACCGGGCAGATGACCGTCTCCCGCATCACCGCAGCAGAGGGGGGAGTCGGGCGGGAAGCTGTACTTCGGCTGGCGGGCGGAGCCGAACGCGGATCGGAGCACCCGGTGGGTCGAGCGATCACCGTGTACGCACAACGAGCAATGCCTGAGCGCCCCTTGCCGGACGTCTCCGACTTCAGGGCGACACCCGGAGAGGGCATCGTGGGCTGTGTCGAGGGCCGTCTGGTGGAGGTGTGTGCCGCCCGAGGTGATCTTCCACAGCCACTGGCACAGGCCTTGGCCCGAGCCGAAGCGGCCGCACACACGCCGGTCCTGGTTCGCCTCGACGACGTCGACGAGGCTCTCATCGCGGTCGGAGACGTGCTGCGGCCGGGCAGTTACCGCGCCGTGCACCGGCTCCGGCGTCTGGGAGTGGAACCGGTTCTGGCCACCGGCGACCACCAGGTCACCGCTCTCGCCGTAGCCGACGAACTCGGCATCACCCAGGTGCACGCCCGGTGCACCCCGGAGGACAAGGCGGACCTGGTACGGCAGTTGAAACGAGAGGGCCGTCGCGTCGCCGTCATCGGTGACGGTGTGAACGACGCCGCCGCCCTGGCCGGCGCCGATATCGGAATCGCCATGGGCACCGGCACGGATGTCGCCATCGGCGCTGCGGATGTGACGCTGGTCCGCGGTGACATCGAGGTGGTCACCGACGCCGTCCGCCTCGCACGTCGCACGCTGGGAACGATCCGTATCAATCTGGTGTGGGCGTTCGCGTACAACGCGGTCACCGTGCCCCTGGCCGCGACCGGGTGGCTCAACCCGATGTTCGCTGCCGCAGCCATGTCCGTCAGCTCCCTGCTGGTGGTGGGCAACAGCCTGCGCCTTCGGGCCTGGCAGCCGTCGCCCGCGCGCCGCCCCACGACACGGCTTTCGCACCAACTAGGAGGGACACAGCGATGACGGACCGACCTCAACGGATCGCCGCCGGAGACTGGGCTCCGACACGCCGTCGTCTGCACGACGGGCTGATTGCCGCGATCGCCCCTCTGGCCGCCTTCTCGGTGGCTCTGGGCGGCCTGACCGCCTGGACGGCATCGGGGGCCGCCGGGGCCCCACCGCAGTTGGAGGTCGGTGACGGGCGGGTCTTCCTGCCCTACAACGGCAATGTGGACACCGCGGCGTTCTTCCGGATCACCAACAGCGGCGGAGCCGACGACCGGCTGGTCTCCGTCACCTGTCCGGCCGCGGAGAGCTCCATGCTCAGCCGTCACGTACGTCATGACAGCGGTGCAGGTTCCATGAGCATGGTCGGCTCGGTCGGCCTACCCGCCGGCAAGACCCTTGCCATGTCGCCAAGCACGGTGGACGTGATGGTGAAGGTGAAGGAACGCCTGCAGGTGGGCGACACACTTCCCTTCGTCCTGCGCTTCCGTCACAGCGATCCGGTCGAGGTCGTGGCAGTCGTCGTCCGTCCCGGTAGCTGAATCAGGCTCTGTTCAGAACCCTGTCCCCGGCGACGACGGAATCCAGCTTGCCCGCCTTGGCGTCCTCGACGATGGAGCCGAACTGGTCGGCGCTCATCCGGATCCGGTGACCGAAGTCGTCGGTGATCACGATCCGCTGTTCGGCCGGAGCGGTGTCATCGACGAACAGCTGAGGGCAACCGCAGTCACATTTTCCGCAGAACGTTGCCACAGGCTCCATGGAACCGAGATCAGTCATGGTTTCCGCCCTCCGTACGCCCCTTCGCAGAACCGGCTCCTGCGGACCGGGCACAGAGAAGATGCCCGCTCGCAGCAGCCCGCAAGCGCTGGGAAAACAGGCTCCCGCAGCACGCCCCGGCGGGCTGGTGCCTCCGGTGACTCCAGCGACGCATGAATCACGGAAACCAAAAGGTCACCATCAACGACTACTTGAGAGAGCTTCCTCGAACCCGAACGGGAGACGTCGTCCCCACCGACTCACCGTCGACCGCCCGCTCATCACCGCTCGCACGCGAACCTTGCGGATGTTCCGGGCAGACAGCACGTGCAGACCCGTCACCCGGTGGCGGTCCGCCGTGCAGCGGCGGCTTGCCTGTTCATCGACATGTTCCACGATCGGCATTCGTGTCCTGGGAACCGGATCCCTCCGTCATCCGACTACTGCCGGGGGCCGAGAGGTTGACCGGGGACCCGACCCGCGCGGCAGTGGCTGACGATCGAAGGGCGTGTGATGGGTGGGCTGGATGTGCGTATGCAGGAGGTCGCCTGCCGGCATGGCCGGCTGGAGGCCGTGGCCGACGTGGATCTGGACATCGCCGCCGGTGAACGCGTGGCGCTGACCGGAACCAACGGCTCGGGAAAGACGACGCTGCTGCGTGCGGTGCTCGGTCTGCACCGACAGGCGACGGGATCGATCCTGGTCGGCGGACGAGGCACCCGCTCACCCGCGGAGTGGGCCTGGCGCCGCCGTGCCTGCGCCTGGATTCCCCAGAAACCTGCGGCGGGTCGCTTCCCTCTCCTCGGTACGGAGCTGTTGGCGAGCAGCAGCGCTCACGCGGAGGCCGCCTCGGCGGCGGCTCGGCTCGGTGTGGGGAAGCTGACAGAGCGACCTCTGCACACCCTGTCCGGGGGCCAGTTGCAGCGGATGTATCTCGCCCGGGCCATCGGCTGTGTCGCGGCCGGGGCGCAGGTGCTGCTGGCCGACGAGCCCACCGCCGCTCTTGACTTCGAAGGACAGGAGGAAGCGGCCGATGTCCTCACCTCCTTGCCGGTGACCCTCCTCGTGGTGACGCACGACCGGGCGCTGGCGGATCGCTGCGACCGGGTCCTGGAAATGGCCGCGGGCCGTCTTCGGGAGGTCCGATGACGCTCGCGACCGCCGATCTCGGCGAACTCCTCCAACTGCTTCCCGTGCAGCGGGCGGGATTCGCTCTGCTGCTCGCTGCTATCGGTCTACCGGTGGTCGGTGTGGTCATCGTGGGGCTCGACATCATGCCGGTGCGCTTCGCGATGATGCACGTCGCATTGCTGGGCATAGCGATCGGCCTCGTGACCGGCCTCGATCCCATGCTGTGTGCGCTGGTGGCGTGCGCCCTTTCCGGGGCCGCCGTCGCTCCGCTCGCCCGCGTACCCGACGGGCTGTCCGGAGCGATGGGACTCCTCATGAGTATCGCGATCGCGGCGGCGTTGTTGGTGCTCGCCGTTTCGGGGATCAACGCCTCTGGTGCGTTCGCCCTGCTCTGGGGGTCGATCCTGTCCGTCGGAACCGCTGATCTGGTGGTGCTCGGCGTGCTCGCCGTCGTCGTCGTGGGCCTGTTCCTGTGGCGGAGCCGCGATGTCGCTCTGCTGCTGTACGACCGGGAGCTCGCCCAGTGCTCGGGAGTTGCTGTACGGGCGCTGACCCTCGCGCTGCTGGTACTTGTCGCAGTCGCCGTCGCGGGCGCGATCAAGCTCACCGGTGCGCTGCTGGTCGATGCCCTCACCCTCCTGCCGGCTCTCGCCGCACGCCGCCTGGGCACCTCACTGAAGTCGATCACTCTCTGGGCCGTTGCCATCGGCATCGTCGTGAACCTGACCGGCTTCCTCGTCGCTCTGTGGCTGGACTGGCCTCCCGGGCCGGTCCTCGTCCTCACTGCGGGGGCCGCGGTCCTTGCCGTCCATCTCATACCCGAACGGAGAATCAACACATGGCGCGCACACTCGGCCGTACCGCTTCCCTCCTCTCACTGAGCGCAGCGCTGGCCCTGGTGACCGGCTGCGGAAGCGACTCGTCGTCCGCCGGAAGCGGCGACGAGCACCACGGGAATCCGGTGGTGGTCGTCACCACGACCTGGGAAGGAGCCTTGGCCAAGGCTGCAGGAGCCGAGGATGTGAAGGTCATCGTCCCCCAGTCCGTGCAGCACGCACCCGACTACGACCCGAAGCCCTCCGATCTCGCGGCCGTCGCCGGTGCCGACTTCGTGCTCTACGCCCCCTTCGAACCGTACGCCGGGAAGATCAAGGAGGCCGCAGGGTCCGAGGCCGAACTCGTCGAGGTGAATCTCGACAACGACGCGGACAAGGTCAACGCCGAGGTTGCCAAGCTGGGCACACTGTTCGGCACCGAGGGCGCCGCGGCGAAGTGGACGGAGGCCTTCGACAACGAGTACGCCAAGTTGTCCGAGGATCTGAAAGTCGGCTGGCCGGGCGCGAAGAGCCCGCTGGTCGTCAGCCAGGTCTTCACCGCCTGGGCCGCGAAGCTTGCGGGGGCGGACCTGGTCGGCACGTACGGGCCCGAAGCCGTAACCCCTGCCCAACTGGCGGAGCTGGGGAAGGAGAAGCCCACGCTCGTCCTGGACAACGCCCACATGTCTACCGGCACGGTTCTGCCCGACTCCGGTGCCAAGCAGATCGAGATCGTCAACTACCCGGGAAGGGACCTCGACCTGCTGCCCGTGTACCGAAACGCGGCAGCCGCGCTGAAAGAAGCCATGTCCGCTTCCTGACACACCGCGTGGGGGGCAGTCCCGGATTTCGGCCTGCCCCCGTTCGCTGCGTTCATATGCCGAAACATCGCCGCACCGGGGAGAAGGGACCGAACCTCGGTGTGACGCTGTTCAGTTCACCTGCGCGTTGGGACTTCGTTCGTCGCGCGGGAGCGGTCGTGCTCCGTCATTCGGTCCCGCAGTGCCGCCCGGTCGGGCTTGCCCGCAGGGGTCAAGGGAAGTTCGTCCACGACCAGAAGGCGCTCGGGATGCTTGCGTTGCTCCAGACCTCGTTCGGTCAGGTGGTCGCAGAGCATCTGCAGTGTCAAGGGCTCCTCGGCCCGGGACACGACGCACGCCGCCAGCCGCTCCCCCATCACCGCATCCGGGATTCCGAGGCACACGACGTCTCGCACACCGGGGTGCGAGGCGAGTTCCCTGTCGACCTCGGCGGGACTGATGTTGGCCCCGCCCCGGATGACGACATCCTTGAGGCGTCCGACGATGTGCAGAATGCCTTCGCCGTCGAGGTATCCGAGGTCGCCGGTGCGTACCCACCCGTCGGGAGTGCGGTAGCGGGCATCCAGCTCCGGGGAGGCGACATAGCACATGGGGGTCATGGGGCCCCGCGCCACGATCTCCCCGATGCCACCGTCCGGCAGGGGTTCACAGGTCTCGGTGTCGGTGATGCGTATGTCCGCCACCCGTGGGTCGGGGCGGCCGGCCACGACGCCCCGGCCGTCCGCGAGCGGAGCAGCACCGGTCAGTCCGGTGTGGCAGTTGACGCCGTCGGCCGAACCGTAGAGGTTGACGACAGGGCAGCCGAAAGCACTCGCGGCGTGTTCAGCCGTGGTCTCGTCGAGCGCGGAGCCCCCCAGGATCAGGGCCGTGGGGGCGGGCAGCGTCTCGCCTGTGCTGTCGAGGCGGTCGAGCATCATGCGCACCATGGTGGGCACGCCCAGGATGTGTGTGGGTTGATGCTCCCGCACTGCGTCGAGAGCGGCCTGCGGCGTGAAGTGGTCCAGGAGGACGAGGGTCCCACCGTGCCGGGCGAGGGTGACGGCCGTGCCGTTCGATCCGAAGGCCGAGGCGAGCGGCACGAGGAACAGGCAGCGGGGCGAAGTCCCGTCAGGGATGAGCGAGGCGAGGAAGTTCCCTCGTCCACCGGCCAGTGCGTTGTGGGAGTAGGCGATCATCTTCGGCTCTGCCTCGGAGCCGGATGAGACGAGGATACGGGCGGCGCTGTCGGGGTCCGGCCGTGCGGGAACGAATCCGCTGGGATCGGAGCGGAGCAACCCCGAGAGAGGAATCGTTCCTTCTGGCGTGTCGCCGGGGCCGGCGGCGATGACGTGACTCAAGGAGGTGAGCGCCGGAGCCAGAGACTTGAGGTCCGCGGCGTGGTGGTTGCCCCGGTGCTCGACGGCTGCGATGACGGCGACGGCCTCCGCGCGGCGGAGCAGGCATTCGGCTTCCAGGCTGCCGCGTCCGACCGGGAAGGGCAGAGCAACCGCTCCGAGGGCCGCCAGCGCCAGATCGGCGATGACGGCGCTGCGTCCGTTGGGCAGCTGTACGCCGACCACGTCGCCCGGCTGTACGCCGAGGTCCCTGAGGCCGGTAGCCAGACATCGCACCTTGCGGTCGAGGGCGGTGTAGCAGAGTCTGCCTTTGGCATCGAGGACCGCTGTGCGGTGGAGATCCGCGATCTGCCGGGCCCGGAAGAGGCTGTACACGTCGAGATCGGGGCAGGTCCCGTCAATGGCCCACGAACGGCGGAGGCCGGCGGGCAGCAGGTCGTGGAGGACGGCGGTCATGTGAAACTCCAGGGGTCGGGAACAGCGAGGGCACCGTGCGCGTCGCGGCTGATCGAGCCGGCGAAGCGAGGATCGTGATGAAGATCCGCCAGGTCCGTGGTGACCGCGGTGGCGGACAGTCCGTGCGCGTTCAGCTGCGCCAGGGCGTCGTGAGTGGACAGCCCCCTCAAGTCGTGACAAGAGGCGGCTTCGGCACACGCGTCGGTGGGAGCGACCCACCCGTCCGAGGTGCGCAACGGGTGACGGAACCCGGCCGGCCTTCTCGCGTTCGCTCCTGCTGCGGCCCGGCGCAGGGCGGGGGCGGTGAGAACGTCGGCCGCTCCGAGCAACGAGGAGTCCACCCGGACGCCTTGCCGGCTGCGCTCTCTCAGCAGCAGGCCCGCGAGAACGGCTTCCGTTCCCAGGAGCCCGCCCAGGACGTCCAGGAGGGTCATCAATGACGGTGCGGGCGGTTCGCCTGCCGGGTGCACCGCTTCTCCGACTCCGGTACGGGCCTGGACCATGAAGTCGGTTCCCATGGGGGCACCGGCGATCCGGTCGGCCCATCCGCTGGTGTACGCGTAGACCAGCGCGGGGTTCACCGCTGCCAGATGGTCGGCGTCGAGGCCGAAGCGGGCCGCTTTGCCGGGGGCCCAGTTGTGGAGGAAGACATCGGCCTCTGCCGCCATCTCCCGCAGCCGGCGCCGGTCGGGCTCGGCTTTGATGTCGACCTCCACGGCCTGCTTACCGCGGTTGAGCGCGAGCCAGCGGGCGGAAACACCGGAGCAGGCCGGCGGCATCCCGCGCAACGGATCCCCGCCCGGCGGTTCGATGCGGATCACATCGGCGCCGAGCAGCCCCAGAAGGTGGGCGGTGAGGGGGGCCTGGATGCGTCGGCCGGCCTCCAGCACGGTCAGTCCTGCCAACGGCCGCCCGGCCGTGGGAGGCGCAGTGGGGACACGGTGACGGCCGGGCCCGAGGGGAGTGAGCGACCAGGGCTGCGCCCAGTCGTGCTCTGCTGCCCGCCCGGCCAGAGTTCCCAGCGGGCAGACTTCCGCGCCGGATACCGCCGCGGCCTGGAGTACGCGCTGCCAGGGGTGGGCGCGGACCGTCATGTGCAGGGCCTGCGGGAAGGGGGCGCAGGCCGTGGCGTACCGGAACTGGAAGGGCCGCCAGCCATCCCGTATCGCCTCGGGGGGTGCTTCCAAGGCGCGCCAGAACGCGGCCCAGGCCCCGGGCTCCAGGGTCTCCAGCTCGAAGAGTGTGCCGTCCGCGTCGGTGAAGGGCGGCCCCCCTGGCGCGAGTTCCGCAGCCTCGCCCTCGTCAGCTCCCGCAGCGGCCAGGTACTGGGAGACAGCCAGTAGTCCGGCCCGGTCGACGCTCGTGCCGACCCGACTGGTCGTTCCCCCACGGAGCTGCCCCAACAGCCCTGCCAGGATTCCCTGAACCGTGAGCACGGAGGCGGCGGTGGTGGCGTAGTCGACGGCAAGGCCGCGCGGTCCGCCGACTCGTCGCCCGTGCACGGCCATGATCCCGGTGGCGGCCTGGACCGTGGCCTCGTCGGTGATCCCGCTCTGCGGATCCGCCCGGTTCACCTCCGCTTCGATGGGCAGAATTCCCTGGCCGCTCAGCACGGTCCGCGCAGTTGTCGCGGACTGCGGCCCGGCCGGCTCCGGGCTGACGCGGGCTCCCAGTAGCCGAAGGTGCTGCGCTACGAGGCCGGCAGGCCCCGACGATTCCAGGTCGAGCCCGTCCAGTGGGCGGACGGTCTGTGTGGTGACTGGTGACGCCATGCCTCTCCTCTCCTGGCGCGGCGGTGGCCGGCGCCGGGGATGTCCTGAACGCGGGAACCAGGGCACCTGCGCGCCCGACCAGTTCCGTGGAGAGGCAGTCGGACTGTCGCTTCCACGGGTTCCCGGCAGACCGGAGGAATGTGGTGGACGACCGCGAGCAGGTCTCGGAAAACGCAGGCGTGGCGGCTGAGTTGAGGAGTCAGGTATGCCGCTTCATACGTGAACGGGTGATGCCGGCCGAGAGGGTGCTGGACGCCGGTGGGCCGGTCGCCGCCGCCACCTTGCGCGACCTGCGCGTCCTGGCCCAGCAGGAAGGGCTGTGGGCCCTGCCGTTGCCCTCCGGGCTGGGCGGTGGTGGGCTTTCTCTGACGGAGTACGCGCAGGTGGCCGAGGCCGAAGGGGCAAGCGACCACGGGCCTGCCGCCCTGGGGTCGGCTTCGCTGCTGGATGTGCTCATGTTGAACCGTCACGGCAGCACACGCATACGCGAGGAGTATCCGAAACGGCTCGGCGCCGGGGAGCTCCGGGCCTGCTACGCGATGACCGAACCCGGTGTCCCGGGTACCGACCCCTCAATGACCCGTACCCGGGCCGTGGAGGAGGCGAATGGGAGCTGGAGGATCAGTGGCCGCAAGTGGTTCACCTCGGGAGCCGCCGACGCCGACCTGGTGACCGTTCTGGCCCGAACCGACTGGTCCACGGACCGCGGCGGCCTCTCCCTGTTCCTGGTACCGACCGGAGCACCAGGCTTCCGCGTCGTGCGCGAGCTTCCCGTTCTTGGCGCTGGTGGCCAGTCGGAGATCGAACTGGACGGTGTCCGTGTCCCCGGCGACCATCTCATCGGGGAGCGGGGCAGCGCTCTCACCATTGCCGGGGAACGTCTCCAGCTGGGCCGTACTCTGCGGGCCCTGCGCTGGACCGGCCAAGCACAGCGGGCCTTCGACTTGATGTGCGAGCGTGTCAACGCCTGTACCGGCTCACGCGGTCCGCTCGGCGGTCACCAGCTCGTGCAGCAGCATGTCTTCGAGTCGCTGCTCGCACTGCGCACGACCCGTCCGCTGGTCCATGAGGCGGTGACCCGGATCGCTGCCGGGCTGGACGCGCACGTCGAGGTGGGCCTGGCCAAGGTAGCTGCCGCCCGCATGCTGCAGCAGGTGACGGACGCGGCCATCCAGGTCCACGGCGCGGCCGGTCTGGGACCCGACACTCCTCTGCCCGCGCTCTTCCGTACCGGGCGAGCCTCCCGGATCCTGGACGGCCCGGACGAGCTGCACATCACTTCCGTCGCCCGTCGTGCACTGCGCGCCTACGAAACCTGAGCGGCCTGCCTCGTCTACACCGTGCGGATGTCGACCAGCCCGACCAGGGCCGCCAGCCCGAGGGCCAGGAAGAAGTCTCCCCAGATCAGTTCGTGGCGCACGGCAACCGATCGTCCGGCGTCGTAGCAGCCGTTCAGCAGCATCCCGGTGGGCCGGGATCCGGCCGGCCCGGAGAGGTGCACGGTCACGAGGTGGGCCAGGATCGAGCATGCCCGGGAGTGGTACTCAGCTGCCCTGGGTCCCGGGACCAGGGCGAGCTTCAGCAGCGCCACCGCTGTGATCGCGGCGGCCGAAGTGTCCTGCGGCCCGTCCGGTTCTCCCTCGTCGGCCGGCGGAACGCCCCACCGTGGCGCCCCGGTCAGTGCGGCGGCCAGCTCCGCAGCCGTCGCTTCCAGCCGTTGACGGTTCCACCGCGTGGTCCTGGGCTGATGCAGGGCGTCAGCCACGGCGAGCAGGAGCCACGGTCGCCCGCGGCTCCAGCCGGGTCTCGGCTCGTCGCACGGCCGCCAGCCCCTGTCCGGCTCGAACCGCAGGGCGGGCACCACTGCCCCATCGGCAAGGCACAGATCGATGTGCCGGTGGAGGTGGGACGCGGCAGCCGCGGCGCCCTCGGCACCCGAGGAGGCAAGCAGCGGCACAATGCCGGGCACGGCATCCACACGTGCCAGCAGCCCGGGGCCGCCCAGCGCGGCCCCCCAGGGAACCAGGCCCAGTTCGGGGTCCAGAGCATCCAGGCAGGCTCGGGCTGCTCGGCCACGAAGCTCGTCCGCCCCCGGGTCGCCGATGGCCAGGGCGGTCCCGTACCAGAGGATCAGACCGCGGGTGGCGGTGTCCGCCTCCACCCATCCGGCCAGCTGAGCCGTACAGTCCGAGGCCACGCCCCGGTCGGCTGCGTCACCGGTGTACCGGGCCCGCAACCACAACAGCCCCGCCCAGAACCCGCCGGTCCACGATCCACGACCGGTCGTCTCCCAGCGGCCCGTCTCCGGGTCGGCGAACAGCGGGAAACGTGCGCCGACTTCGTCCCTGGTGACACCTGCCCGGCACAGAATGTCCGCGAGTGCGCGTTCAATCCGGTCCCCGGCCACCGTCACGCCGGAACCGCCTTGGACGGCCTGTTCTCCCGCACGGCCCATGCGAAGGCGACGGCCCCGGCCGCCGCGAACTCCGCGGCCACCAGCAGCCATCCGGGCCCGTAGCGGCCGGCTTCCGCGAGTGCTCCGAAGACGGGTGGGCCCAGGGCGAAGCCGGCGAAGAAGCCCGCAGAGACGAGTGCCGAGTCCTGCCCCGCGCGTCCGGGGGCGGCACGCTGCATCACCAGCACCATGGAGACGGCGTTGCCCGCAACGGCGAACACACCGACGGCCGTCGCCGCCACCCAGACCAGCGGGTGAGCCAACAGCGCACCGGCCAGCAGGAGAGCCGCTCCGACCGCACCGGCCGCCAGCCAACCCGGCAACCACTCGGCCCGCCCTGGCCGGGCGGCGTTCGACCAGCCCACCCGGCCGGCAATTCCTGCCACGCCCAGTACGGCCACCAGAGCACCGGCCGTCGAAGGACTCATTCCGAGCTCCTGGACGCCGAAGAGCGCCAGATAGGTGTTGACCGAGGCAATGCCGCTGCCCAGCAGCAACGAGAATCCCGCCAGCCAGGCAAGGGCTCCCCGCGGCACCAGCGAGGCACGGAGCGAAGTCTCCTTTGCCGGTGGATCGGCAGGCAACGCACGCATGGCCCACGCAGCCACGGCCAAAGCTGTGCCGGACGCCGTCCACACCGCACCGCGCCACCCCACTCCCGACGCCAGTGCGGCAAGCGGCAGACCGGCAACGAACGCCCCGAGTTGCACACCCGACTGCTTCATTCCGGTCACCGAACCACGCCGGGCCGGCACGACGGCGGCCAGGATCGCCTTGTTCGTAGCCGGATTGGCCAGCGCCTGCGGCAGACCTCCCAGGGCGACGGCGGCCAGGAGGAATCCCGTACCGGACGCCGCACCGATCAGGGCCAGCGCACCGGCGGACACGAGCAGCAGAGCAACGAGGGACCGCCGGGGGCCGATCCGGTCCACGATCCGGCCGCCCACCGGGGAGAGAACCGCCGCGGTCCCGAAACCGATCGTCGTCGTCAGCCCGAGCGTTGCGGGAGAGATCCCCAGCTCGTCGACGAGTCGCGGGCCGAGGGCTCCCAGAAGAAAGAGCTGCAGCATCGAGAACGCCATGGCGCAGGTGAGCAGCGCCGTCAGCGACCGGCCGGCTCCTGATGCCAGGGCCGCCGGCACTCCCTGTCCTGTCCGCACCGGTGTCTCCGTCCCACGCCACTGGTTCACCTGTCGCCACGTCAGGAGTCGGGCCGAACAACACTGGAGTTCCCCGCAATTCATGTGGCATACGCCACAATCGGCAGGCTGGGGGTGCCTGTCCCGACTTTGCGTACCCACCCGTGACGGCCGACGGAGGAGTGCAAGGATGGGCCCGCCATGACTCCAGGCCGATGTTGTCGAGCGGTACGCGCTGCGGTGTTCGCAGCGACCTGTGTGCTGCTCGCTGCCCTCGGCCACGTGCTCATGTCCGGAACGGGCGTTCCCTGGTGGGCCATGGCCGCCGCCTTCGTGGCATCTGCGGCCACTGCCTGGTTCCTCAGTGGCCGTGAGCGCGGCGTTCTCGCCGTGACCTCGATGATGGTTGCCGCCCAAGGCGTACTGCACACCGGATTCTCGCTGGCACAGGCAACCGTGCACCCCGCTGTGACCGACAGCCCGTCCTTCGCTCAGCAGTGGGCCGCTGCCCTGCTCTGCGGTCCGGCAACCCCCTCCTCGATCCCCGAGCCGGAAGCCGTACGCATCGTCACCGAAGCCGGGCTCGGCAGCCGGCTGCACCAGCCCCCGCCCGGAACCACAGGCATGACCATGACGGGCGGAATGCAACACGCTCATTCCGGCATGGAGGCGATGGCCGACCCGTCGACCGTCATGCCCGCGGGGCACTCCATGGCCGGCCTGTCATCGGCCGGGATGCTGGCCGCGCATCTCATGGCGGCACTGTTGTGCGGACTCTGGCTCGCCTACGGGGAACGGGCCGCGTTCCGCCTGCTGCGCACCTTCGCCGGGTGGATCGTCGCGCCGCTGTGCCTGCTTCTCCGTCTCCCCGCACCGCCCCATCGGCCGCGCATCAGCGCTCGCCGTGGCCACCGGTCCCCCGCGCTGCGGCAGCTCTTCCTCATCCACGTCCTGACCACGCGGGGGCCACCGTCCGGGATCGCTGTCATCTGACAGCCGGTTTCCCGACGTGCCGGTGTTCTTCACCGCATGCCTCGGGCATCGGCATCGCCCACGAGCGATGCCGTACACCCCTCACCGGCCCGCCGCTGCCGCGGAGCCGGATCCCGGACCCCGGAAGGACATCAGGCGATGCCCCCTGCCCTGCCACCGCAGAAAGCGGTAGCCCACCTCCGCGCCTCACGTCATACCCACAGCGCCGACGAGCCCGTCACCCTGTTGGCGCTGGCCGCGCGCAATGGCTCACCCGCCGCAGTCGACCGTTTCGTACGCGCCTTGCACGGCGACGTCTGGCGCTACGTGGCATACCTCAGCGCCGACCCTCAATCAGCCGATGACCTCACGCAGGAGACCTTCCTGCGTGCACTCGGCAGCCTCCAGCGGTTCGAGGGGCGCTCATCAGCCCGTACCTGGCTGCTCTCGATCGCCCGCCGCACCGTCGTGGACAGCCTGCGCCGTGCCGCAGCCCGTCCCAGAATCTCGGACCGGGACGATTGGCAGTCCGCCGCCGAGAAGGCACAGCCCCGCGGCTTGCCCGGCTTCGACGACGGGATCGCACTCGCGGAACTGCTGGCGATTCTTCCGGCGGAACGTCGTGAATCATTCGTGCTCACACAACTCGTCGGACTCCCCTACGCGGAGGCCGCCGCAACCATCGGTGTCCCGGTCGGCACGGTTCGCTCACGCGTGGCCCGGGCACGTGGCTCACTGCTCGAACTCATGAGGGACGCCGAGGATCTCGCCGCACAAGAAGGGCAGCAAGGTCCGGCACACCCTCCCCGACGAGGGATGTTTCTCTCCGCAGCGAGCTGAGCAGGCAGCGGACACCGGACCGCAGGGCGCCGGGGCAGGATCAGCTGCACCGGTGCCCAGCGGTACTGGCAGGGGGCGCGACACGGGAACGGCATGGGCCCTCGAAGACGCGAGCGCCCGTCGGTCCGCTACGCAGTGGCAAGTCCGAAAGACAGACACCGTCGGCCGGCACCTCGCCGTCAGCGCCCCAGCGTTGAGCACCCACTCATGCCGCCGCACGGTATCGCGTGGTACCCATTCGGCCAGAACGTCGCAGAGAAGATTCACGCAAGCCACACCGTAGGGGGCCGGGCGCAGGTCGATCGCGGTGAATGGCGGGTTGTTGGTGCGTCGGCGGTCCGTCGGCCCCGGCCTGACAGGTCTCATGCTCGTGCCTCCGGTCCGGCCAGTACGAAGTCGTCCTGGGTCGGCTCCGCCTGGAGCCTTCGCTCGGCAACATCGGCGCAGTGCGCCGACAGTTCGACGCCCACGAACCGCCGGTCCTCGCGCAGGGCTGCGACGCCCATGGACCGGCTTCCGCAGTACGTGCACCTCGTGCTCGGTCACAGCGCCTCCGTGCACCGGGGGAGCGAACCCGTACGCGTGTCGGCCCGCCTCACCCCGAAAGACATCGAATCGGTCGGCAGGACAGCCGGGCGCAATCTGAGCCCCGCCACCGCAATCGATGCCGAGGCATGGATCGACGAGGCGGGCCGCATAGTGCACGTACGCCAGGAAATTCTCGGGACTGCTGCTCTCGGCATGCACCTCGGGCTCGCCCGCGCCACCGAAATCCGGCCGGCAGGTGGTCCGCGACCGGCTGGCCGCAGCCGACGACGCCCCCTGCTCGGCCGCACTCAGAGCCGTCACACAGTCCGGGACCGGACGACTGCAACTCATGGTGGGACGGATCAACCTCAACGCGCCTTGACGGGTCGCACGGGGACGCGCCTGGGGTCTAGACGGCACGATTCATCGGATGTATGACTGGGTTCCTCGGCAAGACTCCAACGAGTGTTCCTCCGAGCTCCCTGACGTCCATGGATGAGGACGCGATGAATAACCCGATGTTTATCTCAACCCTTCTACGCAATGCAGCAATTGGCCTCGCCGCCGCTGCGGTCTCCGTGACGGCGGTGTTAGCCGCAGTTGCGCCCGCTCAGGCAGCAACCATCCACGTCGTCGCGGCGCCCGATGGAAAGGGTTTGAACTGCACCGCCACCGCTCCCTGCGATCTCGACGGCGCCCAGGCGAAGGCGCGGCACCTCGTGAGTACTGGAGCAGCAGTTACGGTGGAGTTGCTGGGCGGCCGCTACGAGCTGTCCAAGACGCTGCGCTACACCGCTGAGGACTCCGGCACTGCCGAGCACCCGGTGGTGTGGCGGGCGGCAGACCCCGGCAAGGTCGTCATCTCCGGCGGCACTCGGGTGACCGGGTGGACCGAACACGACGACGAGCGCGGAATCTGGGTCGCCGACGTCCCGGTCGGAAGCCGGTCGCGCCAGCTCTACGTGGACGGCGCCTGGGCCCCGGTCGCGCAGGCCGGGGCCGGCGAACTCGACTTCCCGTCCTCGTGGACGGGCACGTCCACCGGGTACGAGGTCACCCACGACGCCTCGCGCAAGTGGCTCGACGCGCTCTCGCCCGAGGACGCCGGCAAGGTCGAGTTCGTCTATACCGGCAAGACCGGACCGTGGACGCAATCGCGGTGCCTGGTCGACTCGGTCACTCCCAAAGAGGGCAGCACCACGGTAACCATGCTCGACACCTGCTGGGACGGGATGACCAAGCGCCCCCCGCGTGCCCCGATCGAGAGCGGCGGCCTGCCCAACATGAGTACCTCGACCGTGCCGACACGCGTCGAGAACCACTACTCACTGCTGTCGACCGGTGAGTGGTTCCTCGACTCCGACGCCGGCAAGCTCTACTACGCTCCCAAGGCCGGGGCCGACATGAAGACCCTCGACGTCACACTTCCCCGCCTGGAGCGGCTGATGACGGTCGGCGGCACCCTCGCCGAGCCCGTACACGACCTGGTCTTCGAGGGGTTGCAGTTCTCCTACGCGACCTGGCTCGGTCCCTCGCGGACCGGTTTCGCCGAGGTGCAGTCCAACCTGCACATCACCGGCGCACCCAACCAGGGCAAGTGCGCGGTGACCACACCGGCGGGCAGCTGCCCTTACGGCGCGCTGAGCCAGCCACTGGGCAATGTGGACGTGACCGCGAGTCGCGACGTCCGGTTCGTCGGGAACACCTTCCGCGCGCTAGGCGGCGCCGGGCTGAGCGTGCGCTACGGCGCCACCGGCACCGTGATCGAGGGCAATCACATCACCGACACCTCCTCGACCGGCATCTATCTGGGCTGCACCTACGATCCCCAGCCGTGGGACGCCGGCACGCATTCAGGCATCAAACAACACTGCGCCCCGGACGCGGCAGCGGTGGCCGGAGACACGATCGGCACCAACGAGGTCGTCAAGGGCACACGAGTCTCCAACAACGTGATCCACGCGGTCGGACGGGACTACAAAGCTGCTCCGGGCGTCACGATCCTGTTCGGGCAGGACCTGCGGATGGATCACAACGAGGTCTTCGACACCCCTTACACGGGCATCACCGCGGGCATCGTCCAAGGACACTCCACCGACGCGGACAATCCGGGCAACAACCCGAACGTCAACGCACGGAACGTGATCAGCGACAACCTGATCCACAACTACATGCAGGAGCTGCGCGACGGCGGGGCGATATACGTCGAGGGCCACCAGGCCCAGTACGTCGAGAAGGCCGATGGCACCCTCGACATCGCCGCCACGCGAGCCAACGGGTTCCGTGCGTCGGGGAACGTGGCCTTCAACGACCGCCCGGACACGAACTTCACCTACTACGACGATGCCGGCTCGCAGTTCATCACCTGGGACGGCAACGTGGCGTTCAAGACCGCCGGGGCCTCGCAGGGCGGCTGCTCGCCGGCCGGCTATCTGTGGACGGAGAACAACTACCTGTCGGGCCGCGTCGGCCGATACCCCTGCCCACCGGACCCGCTGGCCGTCGTCACGGGGAACAACACCGAGATCCCGAGTTCGCCCACGCTCGCCGACGTCCCCGAGGCCAAGTTCGCCGAGGCCGGGCTGGAGCCGGCCCGCCGGGCCCTCTCCCGGTCCGGCCCGCTGGAGTTGCGCTACGAATCCCCGCGCTCGGCCGACGGCACGCGGCTGCTGGCCGTGAGTGGCCTGACCGACCGCACCCGGATCTACGCCGGTCGTACCCTGCTGGAGCAGCGCCGTATCAGCAGCACCTTCGTGGAAGTGGCCGTCCCGGACGCCGTCGCCTCGCATCCGATCTCCGTCGGGCGGCCGGCCGATCCGCACCGGTGGACCCGGGTGAACGAGACCGACCCGAGCACGACCGGCTCCGGTTGGTCTCTCTCCTCCGGTCGTGGACTCGGGGACTTCCACGACGATCTCCTCTACGCAAAGGAGAACGGATCCACCGTCTCCTTCCGGTTCACCGGTTCCCGGGTTCGCATCTACGGGGAGACCAACGCCGACCAGGGCGAGTTGGCCATCACCGTCGACGGCGGCAATGCGGTGACCGTCGACACCCGGTCGCCCTCGCGTCAGAGCAACACCGTCGTCTACGAGACCCCTCGGCTGGGCGACGGGGAGCACGCCGTGACCATAACCAAGGTGAGCGGCACCTACGGCACGTTCGACGGCTACGAGTATCTGGACCGTTGGTGAGCCCGACGGCCTCGACCGGCACCGTCGCCGTGCCCGACCGACCTGGTTGACCCACGACGAGCAGGTCGGGGCGGGGTGCAGCGGAACCGGGGGTGTGCGAGCGGCCAATCGTGTTCAGGGCTGCGAACAGGCCGACTGCGCCGTGGCTCACGCAGGCGAAACCCCGCCGCTCGGGCACTCCCCGGGAGGCGGATACAGGCCGACGACGTCACGGATCCTGTCGATCAGGAACGGGTCCGGGGAGATCTTGACGGTACGGGTCCGCCATGGCCGGAGGCCATGGCGGACCCAGATCCGCAGCACGCTCGCGGGTGATCCGTACGCAAAGCGGCTCACGTGCGGAACAGCGTCACCGGGCCGGGATCGGCTGGGTCAGGTTCACCGGGTTGCCGTCGGGATCCTGGATGTGGGCGACGCGCTGTCCCCACGGCATGTCGTTGGGACCGCTGCGGACCGTACCGCCCAAGGCCGCCACCCGGCCGAGCGTCGCCTCGACGTCGTCGACACCGATGCTGAGCAGGATCCGCGGCGCCGCACCGGTCCCCGGGTTCGTCCTGGCCACCAACCCGAGGTCGGTGTCGCCGATGCGCAAGCCGAGGTAGAAGGTCGGGCCTTTCGCCGGTTCCCGGAAGATCTCCTCAGCGCCGAACAGTTTCGTATAGAAGTCGAGCAGAACGTCCTGGTCGGCGGTCAGGATCACTGGCTGGATGGTGGACATGGCACTCCTGTCGAGAACGGTCGTGTCGCTGGTTGGACCGTTCGAGGACGGGGAACTCATCGGCAAAACCATCCCGCCGCACGATCTGCGACACGGGCCTGGACCGGGCCACCGGCAAGGCTGTTCGCCGCTACGAACACGCCCGGTCCGGCGAACTGGTCCACACCGACGTCAAGTGGCTCGACCGCCCAGCCAGAGCCTGAGGGTGTTCGGCTTCATGACGCAGCTCGGATCACGTGCTCCGGTCCCGCGCCCGGGTCAGCTGCTTCAGTTCGACAATGGTCGCGACGGCGCGCAACCAAGTGGCCGCGGTGTCGTCGGCGGCGATCCCGCCCATGAGTTCGGTGCCCGCTTGCAGCCACTCCCTCATCACGTCGGCCGCCTCTGGGCGAGGCAGGGGCTCGGGCAGCTGCGCGGCGTGGGCGAGCCCGCCGGCGCGCACGATGTCGGCGAGGAAGGCGACCGAGCGCGGCTCGGTGCCGAGGCGGTCGAGGATGACGGCTGCGGCCGCGGCGCCGTCGCCGAACAGGGCGGTGCGCCGGTTGCCGGGCTCGGCGGTGAGGCCGTAACGCAGCAGGACGGTGATGTCGAGCCGGGCCAGCTCGTCGTCCGTGAGGTCCGGCGGGTACGGGGCGTTGTCGTTCATGGCGGGGCCTCTGGTGTCTCGTCTCGTCCGACTGGTCCGCTGGGGCTCAGCCGACGGTGACGGTGTAGGTGATGCGCTCGGGAGCCTGGGAAGGGGACGCCGCCCCCGTGGTCGGGGTGGCGGAGGGGCCGGCCGTCTCGGGGCGCAGTGTGGAGTTGTTGCCCTGGCACGTGGTGAAGGTGCAGTGCAGCAGCGTGAACCGGGTGGTCCCCTTGCCCTTGGCCTCGAAGGTGAAGGTGAGCCGGCCGCCGGCGCCGGGCACCGGCGCGTCGCCGGAGTCCGACGCGTAGTCCTGGCCCCGGCTGACGAGCACCGAGCTGTCGGGCTCGGGGCCGACCAGGTACCAGTACTCGCGGGTGGAGGCGTTCTGGTCGACGGTGAGCGTGAAGCGCTCGCCCGGCTCGGCGGTGATGCTGGTGTCGTCCACCGGGCGGCTCGCGCTGCTCGTGGAGCCGCCGGCCGGTTCGTCGGAGCCCGAGCCGCAGCCCGTGGCGAGAGCGAGGAGCGCTGCCGCCGCGATCGCGGCACCGCCCCTGCTACCGCGGAAGATAGACGCTGTACGCGTTGGGGAGATCACTGTTGGAAGCCTTGCCCATGTGGCCGTTGATGAAGTCGTCCTCGCTGACCCAGGTGGTCGAGCCCCAGGGGTTGTACACCTGAAGCATGTCACCCTCCTGGGCGATGATGGTCATCGCGTGGGCGCCCTCCTCGCCCGAGACGTCGACCGGCACCGGCCGCCCCTGCGCCACCGACTTCTCGACTTCGGTGAGGACCGCCCTGCGGTCGGCGGCGCTGTTCAGGTCCTGGCGCTCGTAGTCACTGCCGGTGGCACTGCCGACGGCGGTGTCGTTGATCCGTTCCTGCCCCTCGGACCCCATTCCGCCCCAGTTCTCGCCGCCTTCGCCTTCGGTGTGCAGCCGGTGCTGTTCGGCCACCAGCCGCTGCTTGAAGGCCTCGGGGTCGTCCTGCTGCCCGTCGGGGCCGCCGGTGAGGTCGAGCGCGTACAGCGGGTCGACCATGGCGCGGGACGTGACGGTGGACGAGGCCACGCAGGTGCCCTCGGAGCCGTCGCCGCCCTGGATCCACCGCTGGCCGTCGAACGTGACGAAGTCCGTGTTGTTGTTCGCGCCGTCCGGCGCCAGGCCTTCGTCGTTCATGCTGTCCGTGGCGGTGACCACCGGAGTGAGATGCCGGCGCATCCAGTCGGGGTCCTTGCCGTGGATCTTGTCCTGGAATGCGCCGATCTCGGCGACGCTGTGACCGGCTGCCAGGGCCTTCATCAGGTAGGCCCGCTCCTGTGGAGTTTCCGACTTCGCCAGCATCCGCTCCATGGCCGTCTCGTCGTCGAGACTCAGCTGGTCCATGCGCGTCGACGCGCGCTCCAGGTCGCCGGCGGTGAGGATCTCGTTCAGCTCGGTGTCGGCGCCCGCGACGCCGGTGTCGGCGAGCATCAGCTTGTCGACGGCGGTGAGTTCGCTGGTCTCCGTCTTCCCGGCCCGTGCCTCGGCGGCCCACTTGTTCAGGTCCCGGGCCGCGATGCGGGTGGCCTCCTGCGCCTCGGAGACGGCGTCGTGCATCAGGTCGACGGCGTAGGAGCCGAAGTGGGCCGCGTTCTTGCGGTCCCACTCCTCCTCGTCGTTCTCGTGCAGGTTGTCGAAGAACCCGTCCTTGCCGCCGAGCATCTTCTTCTGCTCCAGCAGCTGTCCACGGCCCCGTTCGTCGTTGCGCTGCGCGGCACCGATCGCGTCGGCCAGCGTCAGCAGCACCGACGCGCATCCCTGGAACGCCTCGCTCATCTGGGTCACGGCCCGTCCGGCGGCGTTCACCACGTCGGAGGCGAGGACGCCCGTGTCGCCGACCCACACCTCCAAAAGCCCCTTGCGGCCCACCCGGTCGACCTGGTCGAAGACGCCTTCGACGTGGCCGATCTGGCCGCGGTAGAGGCTGGCCAGTCCCTCCAGAACGCCTTGGTCCCCACCCGGTGCGGGCACCGAGAGAGCGTCGTCGATCAGGTCGAGGAGCTCGTTCCTGCTCCCGGCACCGAGCATCTTCTTGGACAGTCCGGCAAGCCACGCGAGGCGGAAGGAAGGGGATTCGAAAGGAGAGGAAAAGAACGACATCGGCCCGTCCCTCAGTAGCCCGACAGGACCGAGGTGCGCCCGCCCTGCGTCGATGTGTCGGTGCGAGCGCTCGTACCGCCGACGTGGACGCTGTCCACGCCCGTCCTCACCAGGCCGTCGGTGCCGTGGTAGGCCTTCTTCGCCAACTGCACCTTGCCACCGAGCTCGTGCAACGCCGACGCCAGCGTCTTCGCCTCGGCCTCCCATGCCTTGACGAACGCGTTCAGTGCCGACGCGGCGTCATTGCCGCCGGCATCGTCGTACGAGTAGGTCTTGCGGGACTTGACGGCCGAGCTGACGCCGTCCATGTCCGTGCCGGCATCGTCGAGTTGCCGGGCTTGGCCCGTCATTCCCGCTTCTATCTGGTAGCCGTCGTCGCCCACCGCATCTCCCCCGTACGCATTCGATCACGACCGCCGGGCAGCTAACACGCACTGCGTATACGGGAGATCGCCTGTCGTCCACCGCACACACCTCCTCCACATCACCCCGTCAAGGGCTGTTCCCGCAGCCTGCAACGGCCCGTTGCCGGCCCATGCGGCCGTGCTTGACCGAACTGTTTCGACTGCTTGCCGAGTTCGCTGACGCGGGCCCCTCCATGAACCGTGCGAATCAGGCATCGGGTGCCGTCACGGGCGCAGCGCCCCGGGCCACCGGCCTCGGTGTCGATGAACGCCCTGTTCAGGCAATTCGCTTCGTCGGCGCCCGGATCAGCTCCGCAGGCACCAGTCGACGAATCCCGTGACACTGGCGTCCACGCCGGCCCGCTCGTCCGCCACGGCGGCCGTGCGGAAGAAGCGGACTTCCCGGAAGTGCAGGTCCATGGCTCGCACGAGGCTGCGCAGGCCGAGCACGTCACGGAGCCAGGTCCGGGTGTCGTCGCTGTCCTCGGTACGGGCCGGTACCAGGCCGTGCTCGGTGAGCAGGTCCGTCTTGGTGATGGCGACCGCCAGCCGGGAACGCTCCAGCGGGGCACCCATCGCGGCCACCGCCTGGACCGAGCGGGCAAAGACCTCCTCCGGGTCGACCGTGGAGCCGAGGGTACGGTCGAGGAGGGGTCCGGGAGCGGGCTCCAGTGCGGTCCAGAACGCCTTCACGGCCATCGGGTCGAGGACGAAGACAAAGGTCCGCGCTGCCCGCGCGTAGCGCAGCGCGTCGGTGTCGTCGCGGTCGACGAACCTTTCACCGGCCGTGTCGAAGAGATGGACCAGCCGCTGGGAACGGCCGCGGCCGAGGACGAAGGAGTGGGCCCTGGGCAGGGACTTCTGCGTGGCGAGGGTGTGTCCCCGCATGCGAATCACCTCACGGAGCACCTGGTAGTTGGCGTCCGACTCCTCGTCGGCGAGGGCGATCGCCGGGCCGCCGTTCGCCGCCGCGTGTTCCAGGGACAGCAGCATGGCCGCCATCAGCTGGGTCTTGCCCGCCGCCTGCCCGCCGATCAGCGGGATCACCACCTCGGGCATGTGGCCGGCGTCCGTGTTCATCGGCTTCCCGCAGTGCGGGAGGGTGCAGTACGCCTGGAGCCGCCCGTTCCGGCTCATCAGCATCAGCAGCGTCGGCATGCGCCGCCCGCACTCACAGCGGCGCCGGAAGATGCCGTACGTCCCGGGGCGGATGTCCGTGTGCCGGCGGCGGCACGTGGGGGCGGGGCAGTCGTACGCCGGATAGGGCACGCGCTCGAAGCAGTGCGGGCAGAGCATTCCGGTACGCAGCCGTCGCATCCACAGCGTCGCCCGGTCGACGGCCCGCAGGGCTCCGGCGATGGTCCGGGCGCCGGCCGTGAGCAGGGCCAGAACGAGCGCGTGCAGGCCGAGGAGCAGGCCGATCAGCGGCGGGGCCAGTACCGTGCCCAGGCAGAGTCCCAGGTACAGGGTCAGGCCGTACGGCACGGTCAGGGCGCGGGTGCGCGCCGGGGCGACGAACTGGCGCGAGGTCACGGCGCGGAAGGAATCGCCGACTGTCGTGGCGTACGACCGGCAGGTCAGCGTGAGGAGCTGGCGCAGGTCACGGAAGCCCGGCCCGAAGAAGTAGTTGCGGTACGCCTTCACCTCCTCGTCCTGCGGCCGGTAGGGCGGCAGTGTCCGGAACTCAGGGGTGCGCCGGTACATGACGCCGACCAGTGCTTGTCCGTGCCGGGTGAGCAGCTGCACCACGAGGGCGAGGCCCCGCAGGGCGGCGATGACCGGGACGAAGGGCAGGTACGCCCCGAGCGCGAACATGAAGGCGACGGGCATGAAAACGAACGCGACGATTTCTGCCACGGCGAGTCACCGCCCCTTCTTTTTACGGGAGTTGTCGGGATTCACGGAGGCGGGAGTGTCGGACGGGGCGGGTGTTGAGCGGCGGCCGAGGGACGCCAACCTGCTGCCCAGACTCAGCGGACCGCGCCGCCGGACGGCCTCCACCTCCTCGGCGTAGCGGTCGGCGAGTTCGGCCCGGTGGGGCCGGACCGCTTCCTCGAGACGCTTCAGGTCCGTGACGCGCCAGTGCTTCCGCGTACGGGCGCGGATCGCCGCGACGGTCGCCTCGTGAGCCTGGGAGAGCGGCGCTCCCGTGGGCAGGGCCACGACGGCGGCGACATGACTGAGCATGACGTCGTCGATCCGCTCGCCGCGCGTCACCCGCTGGTGCACGACCGACAGGTACCGGTCCAGATCGCGGTGGTTCAACTCCGCCAGCCGACCCCGGAGCCGCCCGATGTCGGCGGGCAGGCGCAGCATGGCGGGCACCAGCCGGAAGCGTTTGAGCGCCCGTGGGGCCGACCGCGTGCCGGTCTCCGGGATCGCGAACGCGTCGACGAGTTCCGTGGCCTCGTGGGCGTCCTGGAGCGCGTCGTCCAGCCGGAGCGTGACCCGCACGTATTCTCCGGCACTCGCCGGAAGCCACGCGAAGCGGCTCGGAGGGGCGAGCGTTCGGCACAGGTCGAGGCAGGAATCGAGCGTGGCCTCGTCCTCGATGCGCTGGCCCAGGGTGCGGTCGAACCACTCCCCGACCGCCTCGTCCACCGGCACGGTGGAAGGCAGCTCCTCGGCGATACGGGTCGCCTCCCGGTGGGTCCAGGTGCGAGAGGGCCCCCGCCACAGACCGGACAGCAGGTCCTCGTCGGGCGACGTGCGCCCACGGATCCGCAGGATCCGGAACATGATCGGGACCGTGTTCGTGGGCTCGCGCTCGCCCCTCGCCAGGAGGCGGTGTTCCTGGAGCAGGGGGAAGCCCTGCAGGTCGTCCTCGCGGAGCAGTTCGGCGGGGAACTGGGAGAACAGCTGCTCCTGTCCCGCGCGTTGTTCCAGCACTTCCTCCACCGCCGTGACCAGGGACGTCCTCATCACCGGCAGGGAACCGAGGAGCTCGGACACGTCGGATCGGAACCGCGGGCCGGGGATGGGAAAACCGACCAGTGCGCGGGCCAGGGTGAGCGTCTCACGCGCCATGACCTCCGGCTCCACCGGGAGGTGGGCGCCGAGTGCCCAGAGCAGCAGGCGCGTCCGCTCGTGCGGGTTCCGCGCCTGGGCCTCCAGCAGCCGTTCCCAGAGGGCCGTGGCCCGATCGCGTGCCACCGGGTCCGTGATCGGCACGGGTGCGACGGCGTCCGCGGCGGGGGAAGCGTAGGCCCGCATGCGCGACCCGTGGAGCCTTCCCTCGATCTCCTGGTGCACTGCCGTGCCGCCGCCGGCCTTCGCGGCGGCACTCAGCACTGCCATCCGACGGTCGTCCAGGTCCCGGTGCTCGCGGTGGATGTCCGCGGCGACGGCAACCCGGCGCGCCCCCAGGTGATCGGCCCCGGCCAGCCAGTCGATCACCGCGTGGGCGTCGGCAGTGGTGAGCGTGATGCCGCCCGAGGCCGCCGCCGCGGCAACTGGCGCGTACCACTCGTCCGGTGTCTTCTCCCCGCCCCGGACGTAGTCCGCCGTCCAGGACCAGACAGGGCGGACGGAGCCGACGCCGATCCTGGTCAGGAGGCGGACCAGGTCCCCGACGTGGACCTCGGGGAAGACGCCCCGCGCGAAGTCGAACACGGTGTATGCCGCTTCCTCGTCCGGTCCGAAGGCGAGCTGTGCCTCGGGGACCGTGCCGATCAGGTGCAGCTGGCTGCGGGCCGGCCGGAGGACGTACGTGGCGAAGGAGAGGCCGCGGGCGAGCGGGGGTGGCAGCAGGTAGGACACCGCGGCGAACCAGTGCGCGATCCGCTCGGTCGTCTCGTCGATCACCACCACCGAACCGTGCTCGGTCAGCGCGGCGAAGACGGCGGCGAGCAGCTCCGGCAGCCTGGCCGCGTGGGGATGGCCTCGCAGGAACGCGCTCACGCCCCGGGCCCCGAGCGGCCCCGGCGAGGGACCCGCGAGCGCAGGGATCTCCGTGCTCGGGGACACCTCGCGGGACCACACCGGCGAGTTCCACAGCTCGATGGGGAGCAGCCCGCGCCCCGCCGCTGTGAAGTCCTCACTGTGCAGGGCGTGGGCGAAGTAGTTGCCGAAGCGACGGGCGGAGTCACGGCCCACGTACCGCACGCACAGCGCGGTGGCGCCCGCCCCCTCCCGGTCGTCGGGCCGGTAGCAGAGGTTGACCGGACAGCGCTCCAGAGCCTCCGGCGTGTCCGACTCCACCAGGGACCGCGGCGGCTCGTACCCGGCCAGCGCCTCCACGGTCTGCCGGGTCCCGGCGGTGACGCCCGCGCTGACGGCGTTGAACTGGAATCCGGAGAACCCGCTGAGCCCGTGCTCGCAGGAGGTGTAGTAGAGCTGCTGGAAGAGCGTCATCCCCGGCCCGCCTTCGGCACCGAACCGAACTCGCTCAGCAGCCAGAGCAGCGGGTCGGCCACCCTGTACGGCTGGATGCCGGTGGGGGCGACCCGGGCGTCGGGCGTGGGGTTGCGGCCGAGGGCGGAGACCCCGAAGTACCGGTAGCGGCTGTAATGGTTGTCCAGCAAGTGGTCGATCGCCACTCCGTCCCAGTCCTTCAGGAGTCGGCGCACCTCCTCGTGGACGCTGAGGCTGTCGCTCACGTCGAAGCGGCCGCGCGGGGGCGCGTAGTCGCGCAGCGGACTGCCCGGATCGAGCAGGTGCCAGAAGGCGTCCATCTTCGAGAAGACGACGGAGATCGGGATGTCTATCTTCTGTGCCGACCGGCCGGAACGGGGGGCCAGCAGGAGGTTGGTGACCCGGGAGAGGACGTTGATGGGGGTGTCCAGGCCCTCGGTGCCCGGCAGCGGCGTGCCGGGCAGGGCACCGTCCCGGGCGCCCGGCAGCTGGAGCGGATCGAGGAGCAGGACGATGCCGTCGGCGCCGGCCAGATAGCGGGTGTTCAGCTCCACGTTCTCCCGGGAGCTGAAGTCCTCACCGGCGGTGTCGAAGAACGACAGCACGGTGTGCTGCGGCCGCTCGCCGAGCAGGGTGCGCCGGCGCAGCCCGAAGCGGAAGACGAGCGGGTCCACGCGGTTGAGGGTGGTGGAGGCGGTCTGGGTGCCGGGGAACATCTGGTTGTCGCGGTAGAGACGGTCCTCGTAGTCGGAGCCGTAGCGCCGCATCGTCTCGTCGTCCGAACCCATCAGGGCAGCCCCGTACGCCTCGCCCACCCGGTTGCGCATCTCGTGGAGCAGCACCGTCATGTAGACGGTCTTGCCGGACGCCTTCGGGCCGACCATGGCGATCAGCCGGTTGTCCACCATGCCGAACTGAACGGGCAGTTCGGAGTGGCACACCGGGCAGATCCGGTAGGTGGTCTCGCCGTCGCAGTCCGGACAGACAGCTGTGGGCCTGCGACCGTCCGCGCCGAATTCCGGACCGAGGTCGTGGCTGCGACGCGGCCCCTTGCGCTGGTCCAGGACCTGGTCGCGGCGGCGCAGGCACTGCTTCCCCGTACGGCTCAGGCGGCTGTTGCAGCGGAACCGGATCTCACGCGGGCCGAATTTCTCGTAGCAGTAGGGACAGGTGAGGTGTTTGGCCATCAGGTGACTCGCAGTCTGTGCAGCGCCGCAGGGCGGATGTCGATACCGGAGTCGGTCCCCGCGCCTGTGCCGGTGTCCGTGTCGTCGGACGCCGGGAAACAGACCAGCCAGGACGGGCCGCGTGTCGCGGGCAGGGGGAACTCCACGGTCAAGGGGGTGCCGGCGGCCAGCCGCTGCGCGGGCACCTCGTGCAGGACGGTGCCCTCGGCCGTACTGGTGGGGCGGAAGCGGCCGAGGCTGTGGACGATACGGAGGGCGGGCAGGTCGCAGCCCGTTTCGGAGGTGAAGGAGACCGACGCCACCCGGCCCCTGAGGCGGCGGCGCACACTCGGCTCGTACGCGACGACCGTCGGCGCGGCGGGGACGAGCAACGACGACGCGCCTTCGCAGCCGTCGCTGAGCTCGGCGACCAACGCCTCCACGGTGAGGATGACGGCCTCCCGCCCGACGGCCAGGTCGAACCCGCCGTCGTGCTCGTACACCCGGCGCCGGCACACGACATCCCCCTCGGCGGGGGCAGTCGCACCGGTGCCGCCTCCCTCCCGGCGCCAGCGGACCCGGGCGCTCAGCGCGCCGTCGGGCCACGCCCACAGCACGAGGAGGTGGTCCCCGCGCCGGACGACCTGGAGCTGGTCGACCGGAATCGCGAAGTGGGCCGGGGGATCGATCCGGGATCCCGTGGGCGTGCGGGAGGGGGCTGGGGTCGGGGCCGCTGTGTCGTAGGGGCCGCTGACGGGCGGGGGCGGTGATTCGGGCGTGGGACCGGTGCCTTGCGCGGGGATGTGGGGCGGCTCGTCGTGACCCGGTTCGCAGGGCCCGAGGTCGGCGTGCGACGGTTCGGCGCGGGAGGGTTCGGTGCGGGAGGGTTGGGGGCGCGGCGGTTGGCGGCGCGGGGGTTCGGCGCGGGAGGGTTCGGTGCGGGAGGGTTGGGGGCGCGGCGGTTGGCGGCGCGGGGGTTCGGCGTGCGCCGGGTCGGCGTGCGGCGGCTCTGCGTACGACGGGTCAGGACGTGACTGTCCGGGGTCCGGGCGACCCGGCGCTTCGGCCTCCGGGGCCCCGGAGCCGCGCCCACCGCTGTCCTTGTCCTCGGCTGCTGACGCGCCACCCTGCCACGTGCCGGGCTCGGGGTCCTCCGGAAGGGTGCGACCGGCGCGCGGCTCCGGGTCCGTGGCGGCTACAACGGGCTCCGGGTCCCGGTCCATGGCGTTCCCGGCTCCCACGTACGGGTATCCGGAGCCCGGACCGGCGTACCCGGCCTCCGGGCGCCCCGGTCCGGCCGCGGGCCCGGCGACGACGCGCAGCACGCCGAAGTCCCGGAGCGCGAACAGCCCGATTGCGACGGCCCGTTCGGGGCGGTCGCACCGCACGGTCAGACCGCCCGCGGCCGGGAGGGCCTCGATGCCGGCCCGCATCCGGGGCGAGGCGCACATGCCGCCGGCGAGCAGCACGGTGTCCACCGCGGGCTCCGCGGCGGTGAGCTGGTCGCGGACAGCGGCGAGCGCGCGTTCTCGCAGCGGCGCCACAGCCCCTTCGACGGCGGCCGGATCCAGGGCCAGTGCGTGCCGCTCGCCCGTCGTGCCCTGCACGGACACCGGCACGGTGACACCGTCCGAGGTGTCGAGCGCCCGTCGGACGGTCTCCGCCGCTCCGAGTGGGTCCGCGACGTCCGGCAACCGTCCGGTGAGGACGGCGGCGATCGCCGCGTCCCAGTCGTCGCCGCCGTTGCGGAGGCTGACTGCGCGGACCACGTGCACGGTGAGGTCGGGGGCGATGGTGAGGACGCTCAGGTCCAGCGTCGTCGCCCCCTGGTCGCAGACCAGGACCGTGTGGTCGACGCCCTCGGCGATCGCCCCGTAGTGCAGGGCCACCGCGACCGATTCCGGGACGACCCGTCCGACGCCGAGTCCGGCGTGTTCCACCGCGTACCGGAGCTCGTCCTCCCGGCCGCCCGCGACGGGAAGCCCGAGGACCGCGGTCTCTCCCGTGACCGCGGTCCCTTCCGCGACGGCGGCGTCCAACAGCAGCGGCAGCGCCCGGACCGGGTCGAGGACGCCGTCCACACCGACGAGCCGGGTCGTGGTCACCTCTTGCAGCCCGTCGGGACCCATGCGTGCGACGCGCCCGAAGCGGTGTCCCAGGTCGATGGCGATCATGTTCACCCGCTCCCTTCGGCCACGAACGGCTCCGTGCCGTCGACGGTGACGCGCGCCGTGCCGTCGGTCCCGATGCCGACCCGGATCCGTGAACCCGGCTCCGGACGGTGCGCCAGCAGATGGCCGACGACGGCCGACCGCACCAGCTCCAGTTCGTTGCGGATCTGCCGGCCGCCGTACGCCTGGTGCTCGGGGTCCGCCATCCGCTCCGTGATCCACGGGCGCAAGGTGTCCAGGTCGGACACCAGCTCCACGCGGTGCCGTTCGCGGACCGACTCGGCGAGCTGGCGCAACAGCCGGTCGGCGATCCGGACGACGTGCTCACGGCGCAGCATGTCGAAGACGACGACGCCCGGCTTGAGCCGACCGTAGATCTCCGGTCTGCCGATCTGCCGGAACTTCTCCTCCACGGCCCGGGTGAAGTGCGCTTCCAGCTGGGCGTACGAGAGCTCCTCGCGCTCCTCCAGCAGGTCCCGGAGCTGCTCCGCCCCCGTGTTGGAGGTGAAGATGATCAGGCACTGGGAGAAGTACGCCGTCTGGCCGCGCCCGTCGGTGAGCCGGCCGTCCTCCAGGATCTGGAGGAACTTGTCCAGCACCTTGGGGTGGGCCTTCTCGATCTCGTCGAAGAGCAGCACGCTGAACGGCCGTTCCAGCACCCTACGGGTCAGCTCGCCGCCCTGCTCGTGGCCGATGTATCCGGGCGGCGCGCCGGCCAGCCGCTCGGCGGCGTGCTCCTGTTGGTACTCGCTCATGTCGAAGCGGGCATAGGCACTCTCGTCACCGAACATCAACTCGGCCACGGACTTGGCGAGTTCGGTCTTGCCAACGCCGGTGGGCCCCACGAAGAAGAAGGCGCCCCGGGGGCGGGCGGTCCCCGAACTCCCGAAGTCGACGCCCACGAAGGCGGACTGGAGGGCCGATGCCACGGCGTCGACGGCCTTTGACTGGCCGACCACCCGGGTACCGAGGACGTCGGCGGCCCGTGCGACGGTGTCCCGGTCGAGCTGGGTCCACGGGTCGACGCTGACGTTGAGCCGGTGCAGTTCCAGCAGCTTGTCCGGCTTCTGCAAGGGTGCGTTGCGCAGCCAGGACGTCCGGGCCAGCGACTCGATGTCCCACCCCGTCATCCCGTCGGTTGCCCCCACGAGTGCTTCGAGGTCGGCCCGCGAGGAGTCCTGCGCCCCGTTGAAGCCCTGGCGCAGCCAGGTGAGCCACAGTCGTCGCTCGCTCGGGTCCGGCGGGCCGATGTGCAGGGCGGCGATCCTCGGGTCCTCCAGGTGGAACCAGCCGGGCAGCCGCCCGACATCTCCCACCGCGCACAGCACCGCGTTGCGCGCGTGCGGGGCCGGTCCGGCGGCGGGGCGCGGGGTCACGGCGTCCGTCATCGCGGCGCGCAGCCTGAGATAGCCCAGGAGCGATTCGGGCCGGCCGGGCGGGAGATGGTGGTCGACGTCCTCGAAGACGAAGGCGGTGGCCGCGTCGGGCGAGGCCGCCAGACGGTGCACCGTGGCGACGACGTCCTCGAAGGTGCGCGGCCGGCCCGAACGGCGCGGCGCCAACAGGCGTTCTCGGCCGCGGTCCCGTTCGCCTCCGCGTCGGGAGCGGGCCGCGCCGTCCGAAGAGCCGTCCCCGGCCTCCTCACGGTACGGCGGCCCGCCCTCCGCACCTCCGGCCGGCGCCTCGGACACCCCGTCGGGAGCATCCGCCCGCTCCGGCGGGCGCCCGTCGCGCAGCCGGTCGAAGCGCTCCGCGTGGCCCGGCAGCGGAAACGTGAGCCCGGCCACCGGGTCCCACCAGCCGACGACTTCGGCCCCGCGGGTCTCCAGCAGGCCGGCGACCACCGAGCGGAAGGAGGCCGGCCGGTCCGCGAACCACCAGCGGTCCCTGATCTGCCCGTCCAGGATCACCTGCCGCCCGCGCCGCAGCTCCCAGCCGAGGGACACCGCCCACAGCGGCATCATGGCATCCGCGGCGGTCGGCTGTCCCTCCCCGGCATGCCCGTTCCGGTGGCCCTCCTGCGGGGTGTGCTCCGTGCCGCCGACGCCGTTCTGCCGCTTCGCCCGGTCGACCGTACTCATCGGGTCCGCACCTGCTCCTCCTCGCCCGGCCGCCGCTTGGCCTGCCGCCCCGGCGGCTTCCCCTGCCAGGCGAGTCGGCCGGGAACGAAGCCGTCCCGTTCGACGATCGCCTCGTGCACCCGCTCCAGGAGGTCCTCGGTGCGGTCGCACACCGCGCCGTCCGGTTCCGGGCGCAGGACGACATCCGGCTCGCCGTCGACGTGGTAGACGAGGACGGGGGTGCCCTCGCCGTCCTCGGTGACCGTGGTCTCGTACGTGGCACCGCTCGGACGCTCGAAGCTGAGCAGCAGGCGTCCGTCCCGTTCCGCGCCGCCGGTGAAGGCGAAGCCCTCGCCGATCATGGCGTCCTGGAGCGCCTCAGCGAGATCCATCCGGCGCGTATAGGCCAACTGGGCTTCGTCCAGCTGGGATTCGGCGCTGACGAGCAGCCCCTCAAGGGCGGCTACGGCCGTCAGGGCGGCCGCCCCCGCACCGGCCGCGAGGGGAGCCGTGACGGCGGTCAGTGCCGCCTCGATCCGCTCGGCGAGTTCGGGTTCGGCAAGCTCCCGGGCCTCGGCCACCGCCTCCTGCACGGCCTGCCGCACAACACCGAGCCGGTCCGCCGCCTCGGCGATCTGCTCCGCGAGACGCTCCTGTTCCGCGTCCCGCGCCGCCTGCCGTGCCGCCTCCTGCGCAACGGCGCGCTCCTCCGCCTGCCGCTGGGTCTCCCGGGCCCGCTCCGCCTCGCGGAGCGCTTCGGCGGCCCGTTCCCCGGCGGTCGCGGCATGCCTGGCGAGCGCGTGCTCGACGGTGCCCAGCAAGGCCTGGAAGCGGGTCTCCCCGCCGGGCCCGGTCGCGGCGCGCAGCTCGCCGACCAGGCCGACGCACTGCTGGTACCCCTGCGGATCCCGGTCCCGGGCTTCCGGTCCGATCCCGGCAAGCCGGCTCTCGAACCCTGCCAGGACGGTTCCGTGGTCGGCGCCCCGGCCCGACTCCCGCGCCTCCCCCACGAGCAGGACGATCCGCCCGCGCAGCTCCTCGATCGCGCCGCCGAGGCCGTCGGCCGCCCCACCGGGGTGCCCACCGGGGATTCCGGCGCGGTCGACGCGGCCCTGGAGCAGGTCCAGCCGCTGTCGCAGGGCCTGCGCCTCGAGGCCGTCCGTCCGGACCTGGTCGAGGAGCTCCCGCACCTCGGCCAGCCGGCGCCCGTCGGCTCCGGCCTGGTCCCGGAGCAACCGGGCGGCATGGTCCTGCTGTCGTACGGCCCGCCGGTTCGCCAGCTCGGTCTCCCTGCGCTCGGCCTCGGCCCTGGCCCGTTCCCGGCGCGCCGCCGCCTCCTTCGCCCGTACTGCGGCGCGCTCGGCCCGTTCCCTGGCGCGCTGCGCCTCCAGCCGCCGGCGCGCCGTCTCCCGGGCGCGGCGCCGTTGCGCCTCGAGTCGCGCGTAGGCCGGCGCGACCGTTACGGTGCTGTACTTCGGTGATCCGCTCATGCTTCCCTCCGTTCCTCGGTACGCAGGACGAAGCCCCGCTCCGCGAGTCGTTCCTCAAGTCCCTCCCGGAATCCGGGAGTCGGCGGTACTCCCGCCCAGGACACCGATCCGTCTGCCTCCACGGACATTTCCACGCCCGCGCTGGAGTCGGGCTCGGCTCCCACGTGCGCGTAACGGCCGGTGAGCGCAATGACGCGCTGGTTGGACGAGCCGCGCCAGCGCAGTCCGTGCCGCCGGGACGCGACGTACGGGCCGTCGACGAGGAGGTCGAGACGCCGGAGCAGCGCGCGCCGGTCCGGGCCGCCCCGGAGCAGGGCCTCGTGCCGGAATCCGGAGTAGGCCATCGCGCTGAAGCCGGGGCGCCGCTCCCGTACGGCGTCGAGCAGCTCCGCGAGCCCGGCCGCCTGGCTGAACGGCTCGCCGCCGGAGAGGGTGACGCCCTCGATGCCGGGCAACCCGTCGAGCCAGTCGGCGAGTTCGGCCACGGTGTGGACGGTTCCCCCTTCGAACGGCAGCGTCTCCGACGCCACGCAGCCACGGCAGCGAAGGGGGCAGCCCTGCACCCAGATCACGGCTCGCGTGCCCGGTCCGAGGACGGTGCAGCGGTCGAGTCTCCTCGCCACCGAGAGCCGGGTCACCTCTGCCATACGGTGTTCCTCTCCGGGCCTTCCGGGCTTTCCTGGCCTGCCCGGTAGCACTCCGCACCGCGGTCGGCCAGGTCGCACCAGGGGCACCAGGGCCGCTCCGCCGTGTACACGTGCAGGGTGTTCCGTCGGCAGGACCGCAGCTTCGCCGGCTCCGCTTCGGCCGCCAGCGCCTCGGCCCAGGCCGAGGCATGCGGCCGCACCCCGCCGAACGCGGCCCGGAAGAGGCCGGTGAGGCGCCGGGGCAGCAGGTCGGCAGGCGGCGCGGAGCGGGGAAGGGCCACCGAGGTCCGGTCGAGCAGGCGGCACCGGCCGTGCAGGACGTTGTCGTCGTACGACAGGTAGTCGCCGCCGGTCGCGGGGTGCCCGGCGAAGGGGTGGAGCCCGCACATCAGCAGCTGATGGACCAGGACGGCGAGGACGAAGTCGTCGGACGCCCGGTCCGGTGCGGTGCCGGCCGGCGCGCCGATCCGCTCGGGCGCCGTGTGCCCCGGGCTGCCCATCCGCCCGGGGAACACCTCGCCGCCGTCCGTGAACTGCCAGGAGTCCACGTCCGCGATCCCTACCCGGCCGTGCGCGTCGACCCAGAGGTTGTCCGGCTTCAGGTCGCCCACCACATAGCCCTCGGCATGCAGATTCGCGAGGAGACGGGCGAGCGAGAGGGCGGCGGCGAGTGCCGTGGCCCAGGTCGCCCCGGGAAGGTGCGCCCGCCGGGCCCGGGGGGTCAGCAGGTGCGCGAACGGCTGGTGGGCGTGGCGCATGTCGGTCATCAGGTATCCGTCCACCCCGTCGGCTCCCGGGCCGCCGGCGCGGACCCCGGCCATCGGCCAGGCGACGGGCACGGGCGTCGCGGACAACAGCCGGACGGTACGCGGCTCGCGGCGCTGGCGTACCAGCCGGGCGATGCGGCGCCGGTACGCGGCCGGGTCCGGCGGGTCGGGGACGAGTTTGGCCACCAGGGGGCGCGCGTCGTCGACGGCGTAGACGACTCCTTCCGACCCGCTGCCGATCCGCCGCGTGAGGCGCCATGTGTGCCCGCTGCCGGACACCAGCGTGAGGGTCATCGTCACTCGCCGTCCGTCAGGGCACAGAGCACGGTCAGATCGTCACCGGTCCGTGCCGCCTCGGGTCCGGAGAGCAGCGCCCGCAGCGGGGCGGCGTCACCGCCGTTGGCGCGGAGCGTCGCGGCCAGCCCGCAGAAGAACCGCTCGGCGGGCAACGGACCGGCCTCCACCGGCAGTTCCCGCACCGAAGGGTGGTCGAGCGTCAGGGGCGCACAGCCGTCGGTGGCGAGGACGACTCCGCTGAGCCGCGGCTCCCACACCACGAAGGACCGCAGGCGCAGCGCGGCCCCGGGCGCCGAGAGGAAGACCGTCTCCGGCGCGCCGGGAGCGGGCGGCGGCAGGACCAGATGGCACCGCTCGCGCACCCCGGGAGCCGGCCCGGTCCCCTCGGGCTCCCGGGTCAGCACCGTCCCGAAGCAGTCACCCACCGAGAGGAAAGCCGCCCAGGGCGGCCGTACGACCGCCGCGGCCAGCGTGGCGGCCAGCGCGCCGGCGTCCACCGGCCCGGACGGGCCTGCCGCCGACAGCACCCCCTCGATCGTCCGCTGATGCTCCAGGATCACCGCGGCGCCCGCCGCGGCGATCCACCCCGTCCACGTCTCCGGGGCGTCGCCCGCCTCCGGGATGTCCGCGGCCAGCATCCGGCAGGCGGTGTCGACGGCGAGGTGCGCCCCGAGCGCGCTGCGCTCCCGGCTGCCGGCGCCGTCCGCGACGGCGAGCACGGCCGTCGCCCCCAGGTCGACCGCCTTGAAGGCGTCCTGGCAGCCCTGCCCGCGGGCGAGGTGGGCCGCTCCCTGGACGGCGGCCCCCGCCACGATCACTGGTACCTCTCCTCAAGGAGCCGCAGGCGCCTCTGCCGGTCCATGAGGTCGGCCACCTGACCATGGATCTCGTCGGCGGCCTGGACCGCCCCGATCCGGTCCGAGCTCTGGAAGAGAAGGTCGAGGATCTGTCCGAAGTCCAGACCCTCCAGCATCAGCGCGCCCGTGGGGGCGAGAACCCGCAGGAGCTCCAGATCGGCGCCGCGCACACCGATCGCCTGGAGCACGCATTCGCCCCGCTCCTCGCCTCGGCGCACCTTCTCCGCCGTACCGGCCAGGACCTCCGGGGCGACCGGCTCCCCGTCCGCATCGCTCGGCGCGCCGTCCGTCAGCACCCACAGGAACGGCCTGCGCGCCTGGACCTGCCGTGCCTGCAGCTCCCGGTGGCGCTCCCGGGCCAGGTCGAGCGCCGTCTCGACGGCCTCCGTCATCCGGGTGAGTCCGGATGCCGTCAGCCGGGGCGGGCGCATCCGGTCCACCGGCACGAACAGCCGGTCCGGCGCGGCTTCCTCGACCGGCACCAGCCGTTCCCTGTCCGGATCGAAGACCAGGACCCGGGAGTCGAAGGTGATCAGACACACCTCCACCCGCGCCTGCAGCCTCGGCTCCGCCCGTACCCCGTCGAACCAGCGGGCCAGGGCCTCGCTGAGCTCGTCGATCCGAGGGCTCCCGGCCGGACGCCCCATCGAGGCCGAGGTGTCGAGGAGCAGGACGACCGGCTGCCGTTCGTCGTAGCCCTGTGCCAGTCCGAAGTCGTACTCACTCATCTCCGCGCGCTCCGCTCTTGTCCGCCCCGGCCGCCGCACGAGCGACGAGCCGGCGCCGCGATGCGTCGAACCACACGACGACCTCCGTGCCCGGCGCCATACCCGGGGAGTCCGGGAGCACGCGCAGCAGCACACCTTCGACCAGGACGTACGCGTCGGGAGCCGGCCATGTGACGATGCGGCCCGGTGCCCCATGACCCCACCTTTCCATCCCACCACTCATGCGCACACACCAGATGACACAACGTCAACTATTGGTGTGACGACAGAGATTACCCACACGAAGATCCCCCGTTCCCCAGTGCGCCGCCGCGTGCGCCGCCCCGCGCACCGGTGCGCCCTTCCATTCCACCGGATCAGCCGGTCGGCCTCCGGTCGTACGCCGGGCGGATTCCGGCCGGAATTCGCTCGACGAGCGCCGCCGCCTCGGCGGTGCGCACCACGAAGTGGACGTCCCAGCGCGCACCGCGCGCCAACTCCGCCTCAATGGCTGCCCACATGGCGTTCAGGCTGACGTTGTACGGCAGTCCGCCGCGGCCCGAACCGAGCAGCGGGAAACACACCGAACGCAGCGGTGGCGCATGGTGCTCGTGCTCCTCGGCGAGCACCGCGAGGACCTGGGACACCGCCCGGGTGACGTCGGCGGGCAGCACGTCGTAGTCGTTGGTCCCGGCCCGGGGAACGGCGATCGCCGCGTGGTATATGCGCCGTACTCCCTGCGCGGCCAGGGCCCCCGCTCCGGTGGCCGCCACGGTGCCGGTGCGCACCGCACGCCCCGAAGTGCCGTGCCGCTCGGCCCACCTGCGCAGTTCTTCCGGCAGCGGGTCCGCCAGGACCTCGCCGGTCACTCCGTACGCGCCCGCCGCCCGCCGCAGCGACGCGGCGACGGACGACTTGTACGGCTCGGGCAGCGCGAAGTGGACGTTGGACGGCGAGACGACCACGTCCACGTCACGCAGCAGGTCGACGGGGTGCATGTGCACGGTGAGCCGGACCGGGCGGCCGGCGGCCCGTACCTCCACCGTCCGATGTGACTCCGCTGCGCCCGGACCGCCCGCATCCGACCCGTTCACCGCGTCCGTACCCGAGTCCGCTCCGGCCGCTTCCGCCGCCAGCCGCACGATGTGCTCGGCGACCTGGCCGAGAACCATCGTCTCCTGGTCCTTGCGGAACCGCTCGACACTCACCCCGTAGACCGCGGCCGCCCTGGCGCGACGGGAGGACGCCGGCCAGTCCCGCGTCCCCTGGGCCAGGCCCAGGGTGTACTCGGCGGCGGTGCGCAGCGTCCCCGCGTCCAGCCGCCCCACCGCGCTCCGCAGCAACACCTCGACGGGCGCTCCCGGAGCCTGCACGCCGGGCGGGGCGACCGCCTCCGCGGCCGCCTCGATCGCGGGCAGCGCACGTCCCCTCAGCCGGACCAGTCCCGCGCGCCTGACTTCCTTCAACTCGGCCAGAAGTGACGCGTAGTCAGAGTTCGGTGATGCCATGGCCCCACCATGGCATCACCTCTCGCAGGTGGACAAGCCGCGGCCGGTCACCCCGGCGGGAGTCACGGGCGCTCGGGCTCCGACACCTCTGCCCACAACGGGTCGAGGAGCCGGTTCACCTCCTTGAGACCTTCCGAGGAACCGAGATCCGCGATTCCCCGCTCGGGCAGCACTTCCAGGGCCCTGCCGTCGCGGTCGTCGAAGCGATCATGGAAGAGCACGATGGCGGACTCGGGCCGGTTCCGGCGGGACTGCCACTCCAGCCCCATGGCGTCGGGGCTCTGCGCCCTGATCTCGCTCGCCCAGCGCCGTGCCTTCGCGTAGCTCCTCTCGTCGTCGAGGAGGTCGGCATTCTGCTGGACTGCGGCCAGGTCGGCCTCCTTGATCAGCGAGACCACGGTCAGTTCGCGCGTGGTGCGCAGCACGCTGAGCGACCTGCCCTGGACGGTGGCGTAAGGGACCACCCTCCTGCCGCCGTTCCAGGGCACGGAGCGAAGCACACTCTCCGCGACGGCCGTCAAGGCGCAGTCGCCCACGTACAGGCTGTGGTACGGGTCCAGGAAGGTGCCCTCGAAGCGGCCGCCATTGAAATGGATGTCGGCGAGGGTCGGGTTGAACTGATCCGCCCTGTACTTGGACTTGTGCACCCGCCACAGCTCCGTGCCGGCCGGGATCGCCTTGAGACGGGGAACCAGCTTCTCCTTGATCATGGGGAAGAACCTGGTCCCGTGCGGGCAGTCGTTCATCATTCTCCCTCCACGAGGGTGGCGGCCGCGCCGACGAGCTCGTGGTCGGGCAGTCGTCCCAGCAGCGACGCGGGGGACCCGCCCAGCCAGGTGTTGCCGCCCAGCCACCAGGACGCGGCGCCGCGGGGATCGATGTCCGCCAGGAGCAGCCGGTTGACCACGAGGACGACCTCGTGCGGGGTGCCGCCGCCCGCGGGGAACTGGAACTCCGGGTAGCGGTAGCCGTTCGGCGGGTCCGGCAGCCTGATCAGCTCGGGCGGCGGCTTGCCACCACAGCGGGCGGTCGCCTCGGCCACGGTGAGCGCGGGCTCGCGGAGCAGGGGGTCGGCCGAAGGGGCGGGCGTCGGTGTGCCGCTGCCGCCGGGCGCGGGGGTGGATGCCGGGTCGGGCGCCGGGTCCGGGGTCTGGACAGGTGCTGGGTCGGGCGCCGGGTCCGGAGTCGCGGCGGGCGCAGGCTCCGGGGTCTGGGCTGGTGCAGGATCCGGGGTCTGGGCTGGTGCGGGCTCCGGGGCCGCCAGCAGATCGACCAGCGCCAGCGCTTCCGTCACGGTCGTCGGCCCGGGGGGCGCCGCCACCAGCCGCACCCCTTCCAGCGCGATGCGCACCGGATGGTCGAACGGCAGCGGCCGCAGCGCCAGCCGGACGCCCTGGAGCGCCCTGCGGACCGCTCTGTCGTCGGCCGGCGGCGCCCCGGCGAGTGCGCTCAGGCGGCTGAGCAGCAGCGCGTACTGCTCGTCGTCGAGCGCCGCGCGGATGGTGCCCTGGTGCTCGCGGATCAGGGCGAGCAACGGTTCCGCGGACGGTCCGCGGCCCTCCTCGTTCATGCTGTCCCTTCTGCTGTGTTCGTCGTGCTCGGGCCGGGATGACCCTGATGGACGAAGGCGGCCCAGAGCGCGGGGCGGTCGTGTCCCGGTCGGCGCATCTCCCTGAGCAGGTCGCCCTGGAGGGAGCCCGGATCCTCGCGGTGGGGGTCGAGCATCCACACCTGCGCGGCCCTCAGGGCGTCAACGGGGCTGAGCCCGTCGACGACGAGGCGGTGGTGGAACACGGCCATCAACAGCGCCGACGCGCTGTCCTGGGCCAGCCACCGCGATCCCACGACGTCCCGCGCCCCGGCGGCGACGAACGCCGCGGTGAGGGTCAGGGCCTCGTCGTGATCCCGCTTGCTGAGATCGGTCTGACAGGCACTCAGGACGACCAACGGCCCGTCCCCCGAGTTCTGTTGGTGCTCGCGATCGAGCAGTCGGGTGATCGTCAGCCGACTCGGCCCGCCCTCGTCGGATTCGAGGTCCAGGGCCGAGACCGTGGGCCGGGTGCCCGCCGTTCCGTGCGAGGCCACGTGCAGCACGGAGGTGCCGTCGGCGAGGAACCCGAGGACTGCGTCCGGCGTTCCGCGCTCCATCTCCTCCGGTTCCCTGTCGTAGAGCGTGCCGTACAGCCGGGCGTGCGGATAGAACGCGTCCCGCAGGGCGGAAACCTCGGTGTCCGCGTAGTCGAGGCTCATCATCGGGTCGGCGACCAGCACGGGGGCCTCCGCCGGGTCCCTCGGCGCCCGTCCCACCGCCCGCAGGAACTGTCCTCCGGACGCCGAGTAGCTGATGACCGCCACCTGGCAGAGGCGCTCGTGGGCCGCTTCCGCCGGCAGGCGCGCGGCGTGCCACGGGACGATGCCCAGGCGCCCGCAGGGCACGAGGACGACGCGGAGCGGCCGGTCCTCCCACTGGTCGTCGGCCGCCGCCAGGCGCTTCTCGATCCCGCCGAGTACCGGGCCGAGGGCCGGGAAGGCCCAGTCGCACAAGGCGTCGAGAGCCTCCTCCCATGCCTGGACGACGAAATCGTCCTTTGGGCTGAGGTCTCGTGCCGCCGCCGCGTCGACGTACCGCGCCAGCGGGCCGCCCTTCACGTCGGAGAGCTGTGGCAGGGCGCCGGCGCCGAATCCGAGCTCCGGACCCACCGCGATCACCAGGCCCGGTCCCTCCTCGTCGCCGGACACCAGGTAGAGGAGTACGTCCGCTCCTGCCTCGGCGATCCCGTCCGCTAGTTCGGCCGCCGTGGGCGTGCCCGGCAGTCCGCCCTCGCGACGGTGACCGAGGGCGTCGAGGGCCTGGCGGCGCAGCGAACTCGGCAGCAGGCCCGGAACCTCGCCCGCGTCGCCGGGACCGTGACCAGCGGCGGCCGCCCGCCAGGACTCGGCGAGATCGTGGCGTCCGGCCGCCTCCAGGAGTTCGGGCACGGCCGGCGAGGTGGAGGCCGCCTGCAGGACCAGGGCCCGCCCCAACTCCAGGGCGGCGACGGCCTCGTGCAGTTTTCCGTACGAGGCCGCCATCCGGGCAGCTCGTACGCCTCTGCTGGCCCCGGTACGGGCGGCCAGCAGCCCGTGCTCGGCGCCTGCCTGGAGGAGGACGTCGGCGGCGAGCGCCATCAGCGCCTCCTCGGCGGCGTCCAGGGCGCGCGTGTCCGCCGGGTCGGGCGCGTCCTTCCCGAGGAGACTGCGCATGTGGTACGCCTCGGCCAGGTGCCACAGCGCGTCGGCGGCGATCCGGGGCGCCCTGTTCGCGCGTACGCCGTCCCGGAGGCGTTCGAGTTCGTCGATCAGGGCGTCGAGCACGGCCGGATCCCGGTCGCGGCCGAAGCGCGCGCCCAGGGCGAGCGTGGAGGCGTAGAGGTCCTCCATCGAGGCGTCCGGGGGCGGGGAGACGTGTTCCGGGGCCGCCGTCGCCTCACCGGTGAGGGCGTCGCGGATCAGGCCGAAGTTCTCCATCCACGGCACGGGCAGTTCGCCGGCGAACGGCAGCCCGCTCTCCTTGGCGCCGGTGGCACCCTTCTCCATGTGCGGCAGGGCCCGCAGGAGCGCCTCCTTGTCGCGGGTCACGATGCCGAGCGAGGCGTGGACCGAACCGAGTGCCCCCTCGACCGCGAAGCGGAGCGGATCGGTGTCGGAGACGGCCGCGCTCAGGGCTTCGGCCTCGGCCAGGAGTTTTCGGAGGGCGTCGGTGTCCTCGGTCTCCTTCGCCGCCATCGCCCTGGAGCTGAGGTCCAGCGCGCGGGCCAGGACGGTGGGGTCGCCCACTCCCTTCGGCAGCGATCCGGCGATTCCCTCCAGGTGGCCGAGGATCGTGTCCATGTGAGCGCGGCCGGCCGACACGTCCTGATAGGTGCCGCCCACGGCCGGGCTGATGCCGAGGAGCAGCGTCCGCAGGCTCTCCATGGTCGGCGTCGGGTCCACACCCGGCAGGGGCACGTCCTGCACGGAACGCAGCCTGCGGAGGAGCCGGTCGAGCGCCTGGGGATCACCGCTGCGCAGGAGGGGGTCAAGGCCCTCGGCCGTCGCATTGACGGCGTCCAGCGCGGCAGCCATGTGGCGGACGTCATCGAGAGTGATCGCCGGCCCGGGCTTCGGGGCGGCGGCGGTCGGCTCCGGGCCGGTGACCGGTTCCGGACCGGGCCTCTGAGTCGGCTCGGGCTCGGTGACCGGCTCCGGACCGGACCGCGGAATCGGCTCCGACCCGTTGACCGGCTCCGGACCGGACCGCGGAATCGGCTCCGGCTCGGTGACCGGTTCCGCGTCGGGAGTCGTCGGCCCGTGCCCCTTCTGTTCGCCTCCGAAGCCCCCGGCGGCCTTGAAGATCCGGTCCATCATCTCGCGCGCTTGATCCGCGAACGGTGAATCGGCCGGCATCATCCCCGCCAGCAGATCGGAGAGCCCCTGTGCCGACGGCACCGAGAAGGTCCCTCGCGCCTGGCGCAGCGGATCCAGGAGCTCCGGAGGCAGTGGGAGTTCCACCACGTCGGCCATCAGCGTGTCGAGCTCCGTGGCCGCGGCCATCATGCCGGTGGGCCCAGCCCGCGTGAGCCAGTCGAGAAAGACGGAGAGGTCGGGAGTGGCACCGAACCCCGCCTGCGGTCGGATCGGCGAGAGGTGGCTCATCAGGAACAGTGCCGCCCACCGCCGGTCCTCCTCGGACACCGCAGCTCCCAGCGGCGCCGTACGGTCCCGGGCCTCCCGGAGGAGTCTCTCGGCCAGGTCCCGGTCCGTGTCCGTGCCTCCGCCGGCCGCGTGCCGCAGGGTCAGCGCACCGGCCAGCCACACGGTCACCGAGCCCCGCAGGCCCTCGTCGTGGTCGAGCAACCGGCTGAGCTGGTCGAGTTCGGCGACCGACGCCTCGTGCGCCTGCGGCGACAGCGACCCCGCCCCCAGGCCGGGGAGCTGCCCCTTGACCCGCCCCACCGCGTCCGACACCCAGGCGCGCAGGCCCTGGACGCCGCCGTTCCCCTCCCCGCTCACCGGCATCCCGCCTCTCCGGGCCACCGCCGGCCCTCCACAGTCCTCAACTGACCTCAACCGTCCCCACTATGCCGATCCGTCCCGGGCGCCGCCGGGACTTGCCCAGCTTCTCCCCGACCACGACCGGAGTCCGACCGGGAGACACCCAGATCGGCCCGCATCTCCCGCCGCATCTCCCGCAGTCGGGCCCACAGGACCTCGATGCCCTCCTGCGCCGCGATCGCCGAGTCGCCCGGCCGCGGCAGGCCCTCGTCCAGGCGCCGGACCATGCCGTAGACCGCCCCCAGACCGTGGCTGACGGCGCCCGCGTGGTCGAGCACCCGCTCCGGCAGCCGCATCTGCGCCTCCGCGTACACCTCCCGGTGCTGGTCGCGCGCATCGGTGAGCCGCTGTCGTACGGACGGCAGCCCCGCTTCACGGTCCAGCGCGTGCAACTGGTCGGTGAGCGCGGCCAGATAGTGTCGCCCGGAGCTGTTGAGCGCCACGTAGCACGACCACCGTTCCTGCACCTCGGCGCGCCGGTCCCGCACCTCCTCGGCCCGGTCCTGCTCACGCTGTCTGCTGCGGTCGGCCGCCCGTTGGGTCAGCAGCGCGGACATCAGTGTGCCGATGACGCCCACGACGGCCACCAGCAGAGCGGTCAGCACTCCGATGTCCACGCTGCTTCCCCTTCGTTCCCCCGTACAGACAGCGAAGCAGCGGACGGCGTGCCGGGTGAAGGGCCGGCCCGGAGATCACCCACGGTTCGCCCTGTTGCCGACCAGCGGAGCCGGGAAGAGTGGGGAAGACAGCGGCAAGGAGCCGGACTGCGACGGACGGGCGGGGAGACATGGTTGGTGACGAGGAGAGCGGGGGGATCCGGGCGCTGCGAACCTGGGCCGCCGAGGCGACCGAGCGGGCTGCGCGGCTGATCGGGCGGGGAGGGGAGAGCGACCCGGTGTCCGCCGAGGAGTCCGAGGGCCTGGTTGCCGAACTCTCCCAGCTGCGTGGCCTGCTGGACCACGACCGGGAACTGCTCGGCAGGGTCACGCTGGTCCTCGGCGGCCTGCTCGCCACGCGTCATGCCACCGGGTACGGCACACCGGACGACCCGGAACATGCCCGGCGCCTGCTCGACGAGGTGCGGGACCGTACGACGGCCGTCGGCGAGCGGATGACGGACGAGGGCAGGCAGTGGGCGGCGATGTTCCTGCTGCTCACAACGGGGCAGGCCGGGGCGGCGGGCCGGGGTCGCCCGGTCGGGCAGCCCCAGGACTTCTGGCCCGTGTTCGACCGGTCCATGGCCGCGGGACAAGGCGGGGCCACTGCCGAGGCGGAGCGGATCGCTGCACTCGTCGCCGAGACCCGGGGGATGCCGGTGCCCCCGGAACTCCGGGAGGAGTTGCGGCGGATGCAGGACCTCGTGTCGTACGCGGCACAGACCGATCTCTCCGACCCCGGGACGCTGCTGGCCATGCTGCCCCCCGATCTGCCGTTCGGTGGTCAGCTGCGGACCCTGCTGGGCCTGCTGGCCTCCGCACCCGAGCCGCCCGTCCCGCCGGGCCCCGAGACGGAGCCGGATCCGCGGCCGGAGGCGAAGGACGAGGCTGGCACCGCCGTCACAGGAGCGTGGCTCGCCTCCTTGCTGGGCGTGCGGGAAGCCATGAGCACCGGCGATCCGGAAGCTCTCAGCCGGCTGCTGCAGCGGCTGGGTGGGGAGCATGACCGCCTGCCGGCAGAACATCATCGGAGTGCCGAGATCCAGAACCTGATGCGCATGGTGCTCCAGTTGGCGGGACCCCTCGGAGGCAGCCGCGTGGACAGCGGCGAGGCACACCGCCACCAGGAGTCGATCGTCGAGTTCTTCGAGCAGTGGACGGCCGGTGATCCTGGAGCGGCCGACCTCGATGTCGCCGTGCGCACGATGGATCTGTTCGGCAGAGTGCTGGCGGCGGAGGACGGGGAGAACGAGGAGGAGTGCCGGCGGCTGGCGGGCGAACTGGACGCACTCGAACGTTCCACGGCCGCCGGGCACCCCTTCCGGTGGATGGTGGAAGTGGCCCATGGCACCGCACTCACCTCGCTCGGTGACCTCACCGGCGACACCGGGATGACCGTGCGCGGCCTGGCGCAGAAGGAGGCGGCCCTCGCGGCCGCGCCCCTGGCGGACCTCGGAATTCCCGAGGCGGAGATCCGTATGGTCCGCGAGGCGCTCCAGGCCTCGCGGGCTGTGCTGGGTCAGCACCCGGACCTCATGCCCGAACCCGTGCCGCCGGGCCCGGACGCGTCGACGGGTACTCGCTACCTCGCCGCGCTCACGGCAACCCTCCGGCACTCCACCACCGACGACCCCGCGGACCTGGACGCCGCCATCGACGCGCTGGAACAGGTCCGCGGCGATGTCCGGCGGGGCCGGTCGCCGCAGATCGCCGCCCCTGCCCTGTGGCAGCTCGCGGAGAACTACCGTCGCCGGCTGGGCCGTACCCGGGACCCTGCGGACCGGGACGCGGCCACGGACGCGGCGCTTGAATCCCTCCGGGCGCTCGCCGGTGACGTCGTCCTCCAGGTCGGCCCCGACCACGGCCTGCTGGCCGCCCGTTCCGGCGCCGACCGCGGGTTGCGGGCCGCCCGATGGGCCGCCTCGCAGGGCCGGGTCGAGGAAGCGGTGGCCGCACTGGAACTGGGCCGGGCCCTGGTACTGCAAGCGGCGTCCACCTCACGGGCCGTACCCGACCTGCTGGAGCAACTCGGCCACCACGACCTCGCGGAGGAATGGCGGTCGGCTGCCCACGGAGGGGACGGGGGCGGCGCCGGACCCGATGAGGCGCCCGGCGCGCTCCCCAGGGAACTGCCCAGCTCCCTGCGGCGCCACGCCCTCGAAGCCCTGGGCCACCGGGACCCGGACGGCGTCCTCTTCCGTACCCCCACGGTCGAGGAGCTCAGGGCCGGGGTGGCCGAGGGCGACGCGGACGCGCTGGTCTACCTGCTCACGGGCGAGGACACCGAGCCGGGCATGGCGGTGGTGGTGGGCCCTGACACCGGTACCGGCGTACGGGCCCTGCCTCTCCTGTCCGGTGCGCGGAGCGGCCCGCTGGAGCGGTATCTGGACGCCGCGACCGAGTACCAGAAGCAGCCCGGCGTTCCCGCGGCCGCGCAGGCGTGGGAGCACGCGCTGTCCGAGCTCTGCGACTGGGCGACGGAGGCGGTGATCCTCCCGGTCATGAGCGGCGTCGCGGAGCGGCTCGCCGCGAATGAGAACCGGCGCAGGGACCGTCCCGGCCCGCCCCGGATCGTGCTGGTGCCCTGCGGGCGCCTCGGCATCGTGCCCTGGCACGCGGCCCGCCTGCCCGCCGGGGCGCCGCGCGACTACGTCTGCCAGGTCATGGTGATCAGCTACGCGGCCTCCGGCCGCCAGTTCCTGGACACGGTCCGGCGGGCACGGCGGGCCCCCGCCTCCGCTCCCGTCCTGATGGCCGACCCCACCATGACCCTGCCGTACGTGGAGCTGGAGGTGGCGGCACTTCAGCAGTCCCTGTATCCGCAGGCGCGTCTGTACGGGGAGTTCTACGAACCGCCCGTCGAACCCGAGGCGTCCGGCACTCCGGGCGACCTCCTCGAAGCCCTCGCCCACGGCCCGTCCCTGCTCCACGTGGCGTGCCACGGATCGGCGGGCACCAACCCGACCACGTCCGCGCTGCTCCTGGCGCCCGAGGAGGACGGGCAGGAGGAACATCGGAGCACCGGCCTGCTGACCGTCTCGCGGTTGCTCGACCGTCCGAGGGGCGAACAGCGCGCCGCCGACGGGCCGTTGGTCGTGCTCAGTGCTTGCGAGACCGACCTGAGCAAGCGCGACCACGACGAGGCGCTCACCTTGACGACCGCCTTCGTGGCAAGCGGTGCGCGGGACGTGGTGGGATCCCGTTGGGCCACCCAGGACTCGGCCGCGGCGCTGATGATGGCCGTGTTCCACCACTACCTGGCCATCGAGGGAAGGAGCCCCGTGGACGCGCTGAGGGCCGCGCAGATGTGGATGCTCGACCCGGATCGTGAAAACCCGGGGTCGCTCAGCGCCGACCTGCTCGACGAACTGGCGCGCCGACCGGAGCTCCACCGTCCGGCGGCCTGGGCCGCCTTCATCCACCAGGGCCATCCGGGGCCGTCCCCGCGGTGCACCTGTCGTGCCGCTGCCCCGAGCGCCTGATCCGCCTGCGTGCCGTGGCGCTGCCCACGTCTCAGGCGTCGGCTCCGCGGTCCGGCGGCGACGGCCGGCCCGGGCGTCGTGGGCCCGGTCGGGGGTGTTGCCGGCAACACCCCCGACCGGGGCCCCAGGCCGACCGACCGGACGCCGGTCGCGCAGCAGACTCGTTCCCAGCACCGGCGAGGACCCGCCGGGCACGGGTCACGGACGGGGAAGAACGATGAGCGGTCACACACGCCGAAGGATCCTCCGGGGAGCGGCACTCGCGGCGGCCGGCAGCGCCGTCGGAGGCTACGGTCTCGGCCACTACGCCGCTCCGGCGCAGGCCGCCACCCGCGGCACGGCTTCCGAAGGCCCCGGGTCGACCCCGTTCCTGGAGGGCGCCTTCGCTCCGGTCACCGAGGAACTCACCGCGTTCGGACTCGAAGTGACCGGCCGGGTCCCGCACGACCTGGACGGCCGTTACCTGCGTACCGGACCCGACGCGCTGGGCATCGAGGACCCGCGGGCCCACCACTGGATGCTCGGCGACGGCATGGTCCACGGGGTGCGGCTGCGCGGCGGGCGCGCCGAGTGGTACCGCAACCGTTGGGTGCGCTCCTCTCAGGTGGCGCGGAAGCTGGGCGAGCCGTATCCGGGCGAGGTGCCGCCGGACGACTTCGCCTGCAACACCCACGTCGTCCCGTACAAGGGGCGCATCCTGGCCCTCCAGGAGAGCGGGCCGCTGCCGTACGAACTGGACGGCGAGCTGAACACGCTGCGCCCGTACGACTTCCGCTCCACGCTGGAGGGCGCGTTCACCGCGCACACCAAGTACGACGCGGCGGCGGACGAACTGCACGCGGTGGCGTACTACCCGACCTGGGACCACGTTCGGCACATCGTGATCGACCGGACCGGCCGGGTGGCAAGGACCCACAGGATCCCGGTCGCGGACGCGCCGATGATGCACGACTTCGCCCTGACCGGGAAGTACGTGGTGATCGTCGATGTGCCGATCACGTTCGACACGGCAGCCGCCGAGGCGGGCGCACCCGTGCCCTACGTGTGGAACGCGAAGCACCCGATGCGGTTGGGGGTGATGCCGCGGAGCGGTGGCACCACCCGCTGGTTCGAGATCGATCCGGTGTACTACTCGCACACGCTCAACGCCTACGACCAGGGCGACACCATCGTCATGGAGCTCACCACCATGCCCGCTCCGTTCTACGCCGCGGGCCGCGGCAACGGCGGCCCCTCCACGACCGGCACACCCGTGCTCGACCGCTGGACCATCGACCTGCGTGCGGGCCGTGTCCGCAGTACCCGCATCGACGACCTGCCGCAGGAGTTCCCGCGCGTCAACGAGTCCCTGGTGTCGCGGCGGCACCGCTTCGCGTACACGGCGAGCGCGGCGGAGATGTGGCGCGCCTACGAGACGGTCGACGGGGCGCCGCCGGACGACAAGTTCACCAACTGTTTGGTGAAACACGACATGCTGCGCGGCAGCCGGCAGGTGCACCGCTTCCCGAACGGCGCGGCGGCCGGCGAGCCGGTGTTCGTGCCGCGTCGCGGGGCACGTGACGAGGACGACGGTTACCTCCTCTCCTACGTGCACGACCCGGATCACGGCGCGAGCGACCTGGTGATCCTCTCCGCGCAGGACTTCACCGCCCGTCCCCTGGCCCGCGTCCACCTGCCGGGACGGGTACCGCTCGGCTTCCATGGGAGCTGGGTGCCGGACGCGTGAGGGGGGTTTCCCCGCACGGGCGCCAACAGGCTTTCCCCGTAACGGAGTCGAACGAAGCAGGATCCTCGGGCCGAACCGATGCGCCGTGCCTCCCGCCCCTAGTCTTGCTCGTTCGAAGAGCATGGCCATCAGTGCCTGCGGTCGGCTGAGGGGATGGAAGTCATGAGCGACATGTGGACCGGTGAGAAGGTGCGTCTGCGCGGCGTCGAGCCCGGGGACTGGGAGGGCTTCCGGTCCCTGGCACGGGACACCGTCGACGTCCGCAACGCCGGTCTGGTCGAGCCGCCCCGCTCCGATGAGAGCTTCCGGGCCTGGACGGCCGACCGTGCTGCCCGGGCTCCTGGCGGTGTGGCGTTCCGGCTGGTGATCGAGACGCTGGCCGACCGCACGTTCTCGGGGTCCGTGACGGTCGGTGAGACGGACACACGTGCCGGACGGTTCAGGACCGGGATCGAGATCGCCCGTGATCACCGTGGTCGAGGCCACGCGACCGAGGCCACCGAACTGCTCCTCACGTATATGTTCGCCGAGCAGCGTCACAACAAGTGCGAGGTCGAGGTCCATGCGTTCAACGACGCCTCGCTCGCCCTCTACCGCAAGCTCGGCTTCATGGAGGAGGGACGGCTGCGGCAGCACGAGTTCTTCGCGGGCAGTCACCACGACGTCGTGCTGCTCGGCATCACCGCCGACGAATACTGGGCCACGCACCGGCGTCCCGCCGTGCGCTGAACATCGAACCGCCGTCTCACCCGCTGTCCGGCCTGTCCCGCCGGTGATCGATCGAGCGGATTCGGCACGGGGGGTAGGCCCGCACGGCACTCTTGCTATACGTTCCGTCTAACAGCTTGCTAGACGCTACGTCTAACAAGCGATGGAGGCGCTCGGCAACCACGCACCCATAGAGCGGATACGGGGTGGGGTCAAGGCCGGCCCGGCGTCGAGTCGAGCTGTCGAATCGAGGAGCCGCACCATGGCAAGCAGCACCCTTCGGCCGGAGGACCAGGACCGGCTCGACGAGCAGGACGTCGCCCGGCGGCTGCTCGACTCGTCGGCGAAGCTGTCGTACGACCCCGTCACCGAGGTGGACTGGGACACCCCGCTGGACAAGGACTTCCACGGTGCGAGCCCCGAGTGGAGCACGCTCTACGGCACGGCGTACTGGAACGAGCTGACCGATGCCCAGCGCAAGGAGCTGACGCGGCAGGAGGCCGCGTCGGTGGCCAGCACCGGCATCTGGTTCGAGATGATCCTGCAGCAGATGGTGCTGCGAGACATCTACACGACGGACGCGACCGACCCGCGGTTCCAGTGGGCGCTCACGGAAATAGCCGACGAGTGCCGGCACTCCATCATGTTCGCCCGCGGGGCGGCGAAGCTGGGCGCCCCCGCCTACCGGCCGCGCCGTGCGGTGGTGGAGCTCGGCCGGGCGTTCAAGACGCTCGCGTTCGGCGAGGCCGCGTACGCCGCGATCCTGGTCGCCGAGGAAGTGCTCGACGTCATGCAGCGGGACTGGATGCGGGACGAACGGGTCGCGCCGTTCGTGCGGACCATCAACAACATCCATGTCGTTGAGGAATCACGGCACATGAAGTTCGCCCGCGACGAGACCCGCAAGCGGCTGCGGAACGCGGGCCCGCTGCGCCGGCAGCTCAACGCGTTCGTGATCGCGGTCGCGTCCTACTTCATCGTCACCAGCATGGTGAACCGGCAGGTGTACGAGAACGCCGGACTCGACACCCGGCGAGCCGTCGCCGAGGCCGGGGCGAACGAGCACCACAAGTCCCTTATGCGGTCCAGCTGTTCGGGACTCATGGAGTTCCTGGCCTCGGCCCGCCTCCTCACCAGGCCCGCGCTGGCTCTGTACAAGCGCGCCAACCTGATCTGATCCGAGCCGAGCGAGCCGAGCTGACGAGATGACCTACGCCATCACCCAGACCTGCTGCAGCGACGCCACGTGCGTCGCAGTGTGCCCCGTCAACTGCATCCATCCGACACCGCAGGAGCGGGCCTTCGGCAGCACGGAGATGCTGTACGTCGACCCGAAGTCCTGTATCGACTGCGGTGCCTGCGCGGACGCCTGTCCGGTCGACGCCATATTCCCGGTGGACAGCCTGCCGGCCGTGCAGGCGGGGTACGCCGCGATCAACGAGGCGTACTTCGCCGGGCAGGAGCCCGATCCGGTCGGCACGGGACCGAACTTCCACCACTGGAGCGCCCCGTCGTTCGAGCGCAGTCTGCCGTCCGACTTCGCACCGATCCGCGTCGCGGTCGTCGGCACCGGCCCGGCCGGGATGTACGCCGCCGAGGATCTCCTCCTGCACACCAACGCCGAGGTGACCCTGGTCGACCGGCTGCCCGTGGCCGGTGGGCTGGTCCGGTACGGCGTGGCGCCCGACCACCCCGCGACCAAGAAGGTGGGCGACACCTTCGCGCGCTTCCACGACCACCCGCGGGTACGCATGCACCTGGGGGTCGAGATCGGCAAGGACATCACTGCTCAGGAGCTCGCCGCCCACCACGACGCGGTCGTCTACGCGGTGGGCGCCTCCACCGACCGCCGCATCGGCGTACCGGGCGAGGAACTGCCGGGCAGCATATCGGCGACCTCGTTCGTGGCCTGGTACAACGCCCACCCCGAGGTCGCACCGGACGCCGTCGACCTCTCCTCGGAACGGGTCGTCGTGGTCGGCAACGGCAATGTCGCCCTCGACGTCGCCCGTATCCTCGTCGCGGATCCGTCGGCCCTGGCCGGCACGGACATCGCGGATCACGCGCTCGCCGCGCTGCGCGCCTCGAAGGTGCGCGAGGTGGCGCTGCTCGGCCGGCGGGGCCCGGAGCACGCGGCGTACAGCGCCTCCGAACTGCTCGCCCTCAAGCATCTGCCGGGCGTGGAACTGGTGGTCGACGACCACGATCCGCGAACCGGCGCGACGATCGACGGCGCGGCGCCGGACGAGAAGGCCGGCCTGCTGCGGGACGTGACCCGCGAGACGGTGGACTGGTCGCGTACGCCCGGGCCGGGACGGCGCATCGTCCTCCGGTTCCACTCCGCCCCCGTCCAGGTGCTCGGCGACGACGCCGTACGGGCCGTGCGGGTGACGGGAGGTCCGGGCGAGCTGGACATTCCGTCCGGCACACTGCTGCGGGCTGTCGGCTACCGCGGCGCGCCCGTCGCGGGGCTGCCCTTCGACGAGGCGACCGGCACCGTCCCGCACGAGGGCGGCCGGGTGACGGGGATGCCCGGGACGTATGTCGTCGGCTGGATCAAGCGTGGGCCCTCGGGTGGCATCGGGGCCAACCGTGCCTGCGCCGCCGAGACCATCGGCACGCTCCTGGACGATGCCGTGGCCGGCGCCCTGCCCGCACCGTCGCCCGCGCCCAAGGCGTTCCTCCGGCTGGCCCGGAGCCGCAGCCGCCATGTTGTCGACGCCAAGGGGCTGGCCGCCATCGACAGGGCCGAGATCGCGCGTGGCCGCGACGGCGGGCGCCCGCGGGTGAAGTTCGGCACGGTGCCGGAGCTGATCGCGGCGGCGAAGAGCGGCCGCTGGAAACTGCCGGGCTGAAACCCCGAGGTGGCGGGGGACCGGACGACTCCCTCCCTGGGGTGCCGCCCGGTCCCTGTCCTGTCGGGGGGTCAGGTCGCGTCGGGGTCGACCGCGACCCGCCCCTTGGTGCGCCTGCCGACCACGGCCGCCGCCGCGACGGCACTGCCCGCGAAGGCCAGGGCGACCATCCACGGCTGGTTGAAGACGTGCCGGGTCGCATGGTCGACGGAGTAGCGCCCTGGCCCGGTCAGGCCGATCGCCGCGGCGGTGAAGCCGAGGAAGGCTGGGTACTCGTAGCCGCCGCCCTGCGCGAAGAACCCGGCGGGCGCGTGGACGGCCACGGCCCCCGCCATCGCCCCGGCCGCCGCCGCACCGGCCGCCGGGGTGGCGAGCCCGAGGGCCAGCAGCACTCCGCCGCCCGCCTCGCCGAGCCCGGCGGCGACCGCGCTGTGCTTCGGCGGATGGAAACCCATCGCCTCCATCGCTGCGGTCGTTCCTTCGATGCCTCCGCCGCCGAACCAGCCGGCCAGCTTCTGGGCGCCGTGCGCGGCCAGTACCGCGCCGGTGCCGACGCGCAGGACGAGCAGGCCGAGGTCATGCCGGTCGAGGCAGGCCATGGGTGTCTCCGCAGGGGTTCGGGGGTGGAGGTGGGGGCGTGCAGTGGAAGGCATCCGTGTCGATGCCGGCCGGATGCCGCGGTTCCACTTTCCGTGGCGCGGGGCGCCGACGTGTCCCTGTGTTACGCCGTCCGGGGGACGGCGGCCTTAGCACCCATGAGACCCACGCCATTGTGCAACTTGTTGCACAATGGCGTTCCGGTGGTCTACAACTGGCGCAGACGACACTGCGTGAGGAGCCGCCGCATGAGCCCGTACCCGAATCTGCTGAGCCCGCTCGACCTGGGGTTCACCACTCTCCCCAACCGGGTGCTGATGGGCTCGATGCACATCGGTCTCGAAGAGGTCGAGCGCGGCTTCGAGCGGATGGCCGCCTTCTACGCGGAGCGCGCCCGCGGCGGCGTCGGCCTGATGGTCACCGGTGGCATCGCCCCGAACGCCCGGGGCTGCTCCTTCCCAGGCGGGGCGAAGATGACCACCGAGGCGGAGGCCGAGCAGCACGCGCTGGTCACCTCGGCCGTCCACGCGGCGGGCGGACGGATCGCCATGCAGATCCTGCATTTCGGCCGGTACGCGCACCACCCCGATCTGGTGGCTCCGAGCGCGATCCAGGCCCCGATCAGCGCCTTCACCCCGCACGCCCTCGACGACGACGAGGTCGAGGAGACCATCGAGGACTTCGTCAGGGCGGCCGAGCTGGCGCGCCGAGCCGGGTACGACGGGGTCGAGATCATGGGCTCCGAGGGCTACCTGATCAATGAGTTCATCGCCTCCGCCACCAATCACCGCACCGACCGCTGGGGCGGCTCGTACGAGAACCGCATCCGGTTCCCCGTCGAGATCGTGCGCCGTGTCCGCGAGCGGGTCGGCAGCGACTTCATCCTGATCTACCGGCTGTCGATGCTGGACCTGGTGCCGGGCGGTTCCTCGCTGGAGGAGGTCGTGCGGCTCGGCCGCGAGATCGAGGCGGCGGGCGCGACGATCATCAACACCGGGATCGGCTGGCACGAGGCCCGTATCCCCACCATCGCCACCTCGGTGCCGCGCGGCGCCTACACCTGGGTCACGGAGAAGGTCCGCGGAGCCGTCTCCGTACCGCTGGTGACGAGCAACCGCATCAACACTCCCGAGGTCGCCGAGGAGGTCCTCGCCTCGGGGCGCGCCGACATGGTGTCGATGGCCCGGCCGTTCCTCGCCGACCCCGATTTCGTCGCCAAGGCGGCCGCGGACCGCGCCGACGCGATCAACACCTGCATCGGCTGCAACCAGGCCTGCCTGGACCACATCTTCAGCGGCAAGGTCACCTCCTGCCTGGTCAATCCGCGCGCCTGTCACGAGACCGAACTCACCCTGTCGCCGACCCGCACCGTGAAGCGGGTGGCGGTCGTGGGCGCCGGACCCGCCGGTCTCGCGTGCGCCGTCTCGGCGTCCGAACGCGGTCACGAGGTGACGCTGTTCGACGCGGCCGAGGAGATCGGCGGCCAGCTGAACGTGGCGCGCAGGGTCCCCGGCAAGGAGGAGTTCGACGAGACGCTGCGCTACTTCCGTACCCGGCTCCGGGAGGAGAAGGTCGAGCTCCGGCTCGGTACTCGGGTCACGGCCGACGCGCTCGACGGCTTCGACGAGGTCGTCCTTGCCACCGGTGTCACCCCGCGTTCCCCCGGGATCCCGGGCCAGGACCACCCCAGCGTGGTCGGCTACCTCGATGTACTGCGCGACGGGTCGCCCGTCGGCGATCGGGTCGCGATCATCGGGGCGGGCGGCATCGGCTTCGACGTCGCAGCGTTCCTGACCGACTCGGGCGACGTCGCGAGCAGTGACCCCGAGGTGTTCTTCCGGCAGTGGGGCGTCGACACCGAATACCGCGAGCGGGGCGGGCTCCGCGCCCCGGAACGTGCGAAGACGCCCCGGACCGTCCATCTGATCCAGCGCAGGACCGGCAAGGTCGGGGCGGGGCTGGGGAAGACGACCGGCTGGATCCACCGCACCGAGCTGCGCCACCGCGGCGTCACGACGATCGCGGGCGCCGCCTACGACCGGATCGACGACGAGGGCCTGCACCTCACGGTCGGCGGCGAGCAGCATCTCCTGCCGGTCGACACGATCGTGCTCTGCGCTGGTCAGGAGCCGCGCCGTGACCTGTACGAGGAGCTGCTCGCCGCAGGTCGTTCGACGCACCTGATCGGCGGCGCCGATGTAGCCGCCGAACTGGATGCCAAGCGGGCGATCCGCCAGGGCACGGAGCTCGCCGCCTCGCTCTGACGCGCGGACACCGCGGCCTCGTGGACCAGCGCTCGCGCCACGGGGCCACGACATCCACGAGGCCGCTGCCGCGCCGGGCCACGCCCGGCCGTCCATAGGATGCACCCCATGTCACTCCCGCATGCGATCCTCACCGCCCTGCTCGAGAAGCCGTCGTCGGGGCTGGAGCTGACCCGCAGGTTCGACCGGTCGATCGGCTATTTCTGGTCCGCCACGCACCAGCAGATCTACCGGGAACTGGGGAAGCTGGAGCGGGCCGGGCAGATCCGGGCGCTGCCCTCGGAGCAGCCCGCCCGCGGCCAGAAGAAGGAGTACGAGGTGCTGCCGGCCGGCCGCGAGGCGCTCCGCGCCTGGGTGGCCCGCCCCGAGGACCCCAAGCAGGTCCGGGATCCGCTGCTGCTGCGCATGCGGGCGGCGGCGGTCGTCGGGGCCCCCGGGCTGGACGCGGAACTCCGTCGCCACCTGGAGCTGCACCGTCGGCAGCTGGCGGAGTATCTCGAGATCGAGGAGCGGGACTTCCCGCCCGAGCGGAACTCCGAGGAGGACCGGCTGCGGCATCTGGTGCTGCGCGGCGGCATCGATCTGGAGAACTTCTGGATCGGCTGGCTGACGCGTGCACTGGACCAGGAAGAGAGGCCGGGTCCGTAGGTGGGTCGTTTCAGAACGTGACAGTGGGGTGGGCAGATGTCACGTTCCCGCGACACACCACCGGCCGGCAGGCATCGCTTCTCCGGTGAGTTGCTTCTCCACGTGACACTTCGGTGGGCAGATGTCACGTTCCTACGACACACCACCGGCCGGCAGGCATCGCTTCCACGCATTACGGACCACCCACCGGTGCCCGGCCCAGTTCCCGTCTCAGCGTCGGCTGGTCCATCGGCCCCCGGCTCGCGATGACGACCCTTGACGGCGCCCCGGCCCCGGGCTTCGGCTCGTCCCCGGCCGGACCGGCGGCGGCCGAGGTCTGCGCCTGGGCGCGGCTGAGCAGGATCACACCCCGTATCGCTGCCACCGTCCCGAGCAGGGCCAGGCACAGGCTGGTCGTCCCGCCCTGGAGGCGTTCGCCGAGCAGGGCCAGACCGATGGCCGCCGCAGCCACCGGATTGGCGAGCGTGACAACCGCCAGCGGTGCGCCCAGACCACGCCGGTAGGCGGTCTGGGAGAGCAGCAGCCCGCTCATCGCGAACGCGGAGACCAGCAGCGCGACGACGATCAGACGCCAGCTGAACAGCGGGCCCGTGTGGTCGGTGACCGAGACGGTCAAGGTCTGGGTGAGCGCGGAGGCGACCCCGGACGTGATGCCGGACGCAGCGGCGTGCCGCAGACCGGGGCGCGCTCCCGGACGGCTGAGTCCGGCGACGACGGCCATGGTCCCGGCCCCGACGGCCAGCGCCTCGGGCAGGCTGAGTGTTTCGTGCGGGGCGACGCCGCCCGCGGTCATCAGCAGGGCGCCCAGGCCGAGCAGGGTGAGGATCGTGCCGCGCCATTCGGTCCTGGTGACCCGGCGTCCGGCGGCCCTGGCGCCCAGCGGAACCGCGGCAACCAGGGTGAGGGCACCGAGCGGCTGGACGAGAGTGAGCGGCCCGTACTTGAGCGCCGCGACGTGCAGCAGCGCACCGCCCGCGTTCAGCGCGACCGCCGACCACCAGGCGCCCCGGCCGAGCAGCCGAAGCACACCGGCGTCCCGTTCGGTCCGCGCGGCGAGCCGGGACTGCGCCACCGCGGCCGAGGCGTAGGCGACGGCGGAGACCAGGGACAGCGCGACGGCGATCACGGTGGCGTTCATCGCCGGGCCCCGGTCGAGGCGTATGCGGCCGGGAGGGCGGGATCGGTGGCGTACGGAACGGCCTGCGGCGCGGGTTCGCCCGTCGTGGACGGCCACGGGAGCTGTGCCCGTACCGGAGCCGTGCGCGGCAGCCGCAGCGCCGCGAAGGCCACCGCGAGCAGCGCGGAGACGACGATCGAGTCGAGCCAGTAGTGGTTGGCTGTGCCGACTATCACCAGCAGGGTGACGAGCGGATGCAGCAGCCACAGCCAGCGCCACCGCGAGCGGGTCGCGACGATCAGCCCGACGGCGACCATCACCGCCCAGCCGAAGTGCAGCGAGGGCATCGCTGCGAACTGGTTGGCCATCGAGTCGGTCGCCGGCGTCGCCCCGTACACCGACGGCCCGTACACCTGGCCGGTGTCGACCAGCCCGGTGACGGCCAGCAGCCGCGGCGGGGCGAGCGGAAAGAGCAGGTGGAGGACGAGTGCGGCGCCGGTGAGTGCGGCGAGGATACGTCGCGACCATATGTAGTGGCGGGGGCGGCGCCAGTAGAGCCAGACGAGGAAGAGCAGCGTGGCCGGGAAGTGAACGGTCGCGTAGTAGGTGTTCGCGAGGTGGATCAGCGTCTCGTTGTGCAGCAGCAGGCTCTGCACCGCGCCCTCGCCGGGCAGGTGCACGGAGCGCTCGAAGTCCCAGACGTTTCCGGCATTGCGATACGCCTCGTCTACGTGACCGTTCGCGACCTGACGGCCGAGCTTGTAGATCACGAAGAGTCCCACGACCAGAAGCAGTTCGCGGACGAGGGGCGGTCGGGCAGAACTGTCCGGCTCCCGATCTGCTGGCTCGCTACCGGCGTACATCACCCGGTGCCCCTTTGCTGACGAAGCGGTGTTACGGCGGCATGGTCCAGTCCATGCCGCATCGATACGCCAGTGTACCGATACGCGAACGTATCGGTACACGCGCGTATCGGTACACTGGCGTATCGAAGGCCTCGTCGCAGAGTCGCTGAGAGGAAAGGCACATGTCGCCGCAGGAAGCCGCACAGGAACCGGCACAGACGCCACGCCGCTCGAAGATCACGCCGGAGCGGGCGCAGGAGTTCTACGTGGCCGTGCTCGACATGCTGAGAGAGTCCGGTTACGAGGCGCTCACCATGGAGGGGGTGGCCTCGCGGACCCGCTGCGGCAAGTCCACGCTCTACCGGCAGTGGGGCTCCAAGCCCGAACTGGTCGTGGCCGCACTGCACGGCACCCGACAGGCACTGCTTCCGCACATCGACACCGGAAGCCTCGCAGGCGATCTGCGCGAGGCGGCACGGTCGATCGGTGCGGACTCGGGGCGCGACACCCCGCTGATGCACGCACTCAGCCATGCCGCGCTGCAGAGCCCCGAGCTGCTGTGCGCGCTGCGCGAGGCCCTGATCGTGCCCGGACTCGCGGCGATCGACGCCATGGTGCGCCGCGGAGCGGAGCGCGGCGAGATCCGGCCGGACAACCCGGCGGCGGAGTTCGTCTCCGCACAACTCCTGGGCGTGATGCGCGCCCGGCCACTGCTGGAGGGAAAGAACGCGGACGAGGCGTATCTCACCCGTTTCATCGAGAACGCGATCCTTCCCTCACTCGGACTGAGTGCGCCCGCGCACTAGTCCCGACAGACGTGGGCCGTTGTCCGAGCGGATGACGACGACCCGCCGGCGCCGCACCGTGGGGACGGGGGCGGCGCACCATCCGGGCGGCCGGTGACTCTTCGAGGGAGCCACCGGCCGCCCGCGGTTTCCACCCCTGTTCCACCAAACAAACAGTTGGTAGATTTACCCGACCGTGCAGGACGGATGACGGCGGGGCGGACCCATGGACATCGGCAATCCCATCGACCTCACGGGGCGGGCCGCGATCGTCACCGGCGGCACGAAGGGCATCGGCGCCGTGATCGCCGAGGCGTTCCTCGCCGCCGGGGCGGACGTACTGGTCTGCGGCCGCGGTGAACCGGCCGAGCTGCCCGGGAGCGGCACCCGCAGGGCGCACTTCCGGTCGACCGATGTCCGTGACCCGGCGGCCGCCGCCGCCCTGGTCGACGAAGCGGCGCAACGCTTCGGGCGGCTGGACGTACTCGTCAACAACGCGGGCGGCTCCCCCGACTCCGACGCGGCCACCGTGTCACCACGTTTCGTCGAGAAGATCGTCGCCGTCAACCTCCTGGCCCCGTTCTACGTGTCACAGGCCGCCAACCTGGTCATGCGGGAACAGGACACCGGGGGCTCGATCGTCAACATAGGCAGCGTCTCCGCGCACACCCCGCAGCCGGGCACGGCCGCGTACACGGCCGCGAAGGCCGGGCTGCTCGCACTGACCCGGGCACTGGCCCTGGAGTGGGCACCGAAGGTGCGCGTCAACCACATCACGACCGGACTCGTCCGCACGGAGAGCGCCGCATCGGTCTACGGCGAGGACGGCGTGGCAGCCCTGGCCGGGGTCATCCCGATGCGACGGATGGCGACACCGGACGACGTGGCCCGCGCCTGCCTGTACCTGGCGGGCGATCTGGCCTCCTACGTCAACGGCGCCGATCTGGCGGTGCACGGCGGGGGTGAAGTGCCGGCCAGATTCCTCGCAATGGCGCGGGACACGTCGGCCGGGGCGGGCAATCCCCCTTTCTCGTCCCCTTGACGATAATCACCACTCCCCTTATCGTCTTCATGACGAGAAAAAGAGGGGGTCCGACATGGCCGACATCACCAGGCGCTTCGGCTGGCGCCATCTGCGCTCCGCGCCCACCGCGCACATCCGCCACCACAAGCGCGGCCGGCTGGCCCACGACGGGCCAGGACTGAGCTTCTGGTACCGCTCACTGAGTGCCGCCCTCTCGGAAGTCCCGGTGAACGACCGGGAGTTGGCGATGGCATTCCACGCCCGCACCTCCGACTTCCAGGACGTGACGGTGCAGGCCACCGTGACGTACCGGATCAGCGACCCGGCCGAGGCCGCCGCCCGGCTGGACTTCTCGGTCGACCCGGACACCGGGGTCTGGCGCGGTGCGCCGCTGGAGCAGATCGCCACCCTGCTGACCGAGACCGCCCAGCAGCACACCCTGGACGTACTGGCCAGGACAGCGCTGGCCGAGGCGCTGGTCGACGGTGTCGCGTCGGTACGCGAGCGGGTCGCCGCGGGGCTCGCCGCCGAACCGCGGCTGCCCGCCACCGGGATCGATGTGGTCGCGGTGCGGGTGGTGGCGATCCGGCCCGAGGCCGAGGTGGAGCGCGCCCTGCGCACCCCCGCCCGCGAGCAGATCCAGCAGGAAGCCGACCGGGCCACCTACGAGCGCCGTGCGGTGGCCGTGGAGAGGGAACGGGCCATCGCCGAGAACGAGCTCGCCAGCCAGATCGAACTGGCCCGCAGGGAAGAGCAGTTGGTGGAGCAGCGCGGTACCAACACCCGCCGCGAGGCCGAGGAGAACGCGGCGGCCGACGGGGTGCGCGCCGAGGCCGAAGCGGCCCGCAAGGTGCGGCTGGCGCGGGCCGAGGCCGAAGCTGCCCGCGAGGTCGGCGCCGCGCGGGCGGAGTCCCAGGCGGCCTGGCTGCGGGTGCACGGAGAGGTGGACGCGGCGACCCTGCACGCCCTGGCGGCGACGAGGCTCGCCGAGAACCTGCCGCGCATCGACAGCCTCACCCTCTCCCCCGACGTGCTCACCGGCCTGCTCAGCAAGCTCGGCAACGCCGGCCCGGAGACCCGGGTATGAGCCTCGCGCCGCGCGCGGTACTGGTCCACCGCACCACCGAGTACGAGGAGTTGCTGGCCCGGCACGGCACGCACGGGCAGGCCGCCTTCTTCCTGTCCAGCCGCGGCCGGTCCATCGACGGGGTGGCGCAGCGGCACCGGCAGACCCAGCAGGCACTGGCCGATGTGGCGGCGGCCGTACCGCTTCAGTGGCGTCAGTCGCGGGTGGAGCGCGCGGACCTCGACCGCTTTCTGTTCGGGCCGGAGGACGTGGTGGTCGTCGTCGGACAGGACGGGCTGGTCGCCAACGCCGCCAAGTACCTCTCCGGCCAGCCGGTCGTGGGCATCGACACCGACCCCGGGCGCAATCCGGGCGTGCTCGTACGCCACCGGCCCCGGGATGCGGCCGCCCTTCTCCGGGCGGCCGCGTCCCCCGGCGGCACTGCGGACGAACTCACCATGGTCGAGGCGGTGTCCGACGACACCCAGCGCCTCCTCGCCCTCAACGAGATCTATCTCGGCCCGCCCGGCCATCAGACCGCTCGCTACCGGCTCGGCCCGGACGTCCCCGATGCCCCGGCCGAGCCGCAGGCCTCCTCCGGTGTGCTCGTCGGCACCGGTACCGGCGCCACGGGGTGGCTGCGCTCGCTGTGGCAGGAACGCCGCAGCGACCTCCGCCTTCCGGCGCCCACCGACCGACGCCTCCTCTGGTTCGTCCGCGAGGCCTGGCCGTCCCCCACGACCGGCACCACACAGGTCGCGGGCGAGCTGGGACGCCGGCAGGGGCTGAGGCTCACCGTCGAGTCCGACCGGCTGGTGGTCTTCGGCGACGGGATGGAGGCGGACGCACTGGAGCTGACATGGGGCCAGACGGTGCGGCTCGGCATCTCGGCGACCTCGCTGCGGCTCACCGTCTGAATGTCCGGCCTCCTCGCCGGCCGACGGATGCGCGGCGGACGGCGGTACGACCTGTCCGTAGGCTGCCTCGTACGACCGGAACACCAGGAACACAGGGAGCACCATGACGACCACAACCCCGGACACTTCTTCCCGCAACACCCGTCCGCCGAAGGCACAGGCAGCGCTCGGTGTGGGTGTCATCGTGCAGGACGGCCGGGGGCGGATCCTCCTGGGCAGGCACCACGGCGGAACCTGGGAGCTGCCCGGCGGCAAGGTCGACCCGACTCATGAGTCCATCGCCGAGGCGGCCGCCCGTGAGCTCCGGGAGGAAACGGGGCTGGAGGTCGATGCGGCGGGCGTGCGTGTCTTCGCCATGCTCCACGACGTGGTCGGGGGCATCAACCGGGTGTCGATGGGCGCCGAGGTGACCGTCCGGTCGGGAAACCCGGAGGTGACCGAGCCCCATCTGATCAGCGCCTGGCAGTGGACCGGGCTCGACGACCTGCCCAGGTCCTTGTTCGGTCCCTCCGCCCAGGTCCTCGCGGCCTGGCGCCCGGATCTGTCGATCGAGCACCCGCCGGCGCACCGGCTGATGATCGCGGACAGCGCGGGCGGCGCCGGCGCCGCCGCATAACCTTGCCCCATTAACCATTTGCCTAGCCCTCATAGGCAGCGTTAGCGTCCCTCGCATGAAGGCCCTGACTGAGCAGGACATCCGCACATCGTTCATCAACTGCTCGAAGGGGGAGGCCAAGCGTCTGCCGCTCCCCCGCGATCTCGACGAGCAGCCCTGGGACGACCTGGACTATCTGGGGTGGCGGGATCTCTCCGCCCCCGGACGCAGCTACATCGTCACCGAACGCGACGGCGAACTCATCGGCGTGACATTCCGCTTCCCCGCCAAGCAGCGCGGCTTCCTCCATCGGAGCATGTGCTCGCTGTGCCTCACGACGCACCCGGGGAACGGCGTCTCGCTGATGACCGCCCCCAAGACCGGGGCGGCGGGGCGCGAGGGCAACTCGGTCGGCCTGTACATCTGCACCGACCTCGCCTGTTCGCTGTACGTCCGGGGCCGGAAGACCCCGGCGCCCGGTGGCCGCTTCGAGGAGTCCCTGACGATGGAGGAACAGGTGGCGCGGACCAGGAGCAACCTCGACGCGTTCCTGGGCAAGCTCTACGCCTGAGCCCGGCGGCCCGACCGGCTCCCTGTCCGCCGGGCGTCTTCAGGCCAGGGTGTCGGCGGTGAAGGTGACGGGCAGCCGCTCCGGGCCGCGCAGCCCTCCCGGCCGCCACCGCAGTTCGCCGGGCGGCACGGCCAGGGCGAGACCGTGGAGGCGGCGCAGGACGGTGCCGATGGCGATCTGGCCCTCCAGCCGAGCCAGCGGCGCCCCCAGGCAGTAGTGGATGCCGTGCCCGAACGCGAGGTGGGCGTTGTCCTGCCGGGAGATGTCCAGGCGGTCGGGTTCCGGGAAGTGGTCCGGGTCGCGGTCGGCGATGGCGGATGCCACGAGCACGGTCGCGCCGCGCGGGATGTCCACACCCGCGATCGTGACGTCCTCGCGCGCGAACCGGGCGATGCCGGGATTGACCGGCCCGTCGTAGCGCAGGAATTCCTCGATCGCCCCCGGCAGCAGCGCCGGATCCTCCCGCAGCCGCCGGAGCTGGTCGGGGTGGGCGAGCAGTGCCGCGATCCCGCTGCCGATGAGGTTGACGGTGGTGATGTACCCGGCGGCCAGCAGCAGGAAGGCCATGGCGATCAGCTCGTCCTCGTCCAGCCTCCGCTCCTCGTCCCGGGCGGCCACCAGGGCGCTGAGCAGATCGTTCCCGGGCCGGGCCCGCTTCGCCCCGATGAGCCCGGTCAGGTAACCACGCATGTGCCGCCATGCCTCGTCCGTCCGGGCCGGGTCCGGCGGCTCGGCCCCCTGCAGGACCAGGTCGTCGGTCCACCGCTGGAAGTCGTGCCGGTCCGACAGGGGAACGCCGAGCAGTTCGCTGATCACGGTGACCGGGAGCGGCAGCGCGAAACTCGCCACGAGGTCGGCACGGCCGTCGGGCGCGATCTTGTCGAGCAGCCGGTCGGCGATCTCCTGGACGCGGGGCCGCAGCTCGGCCACGCTGCGGGCGGTGAACGCCTTGGACACCAGGCGGCGCAGTCGGGTGTGGTCGGGCGGATCGGTGCGGAGCATGTTGCGCAGGACGGATCCGCGGTCGGTGGCGGGCAGCCGCTCGATGAGCCGGGGGTCCGACGCATCACTGACGTCACTGCTCAGCCTCGGGTCGGAGAGGGCCGCGAGGCCGTCCTCGTACCGTGTGACGAGCCATGCCTCCAGGCCGCCGGCGATGATGGCACGCCGCACCGGGCCGTCCTCGCGCAGTTGCCGGTAGACCGGGAAGGGGTCGGCCACGAAGGCGGGATCGGTGTAGGGAAGAAGGACCGGCTGCTGACTCATCACGCCTCCTTGAGGTCCGCTATGACCCATTTCAACTGCTTCGCACCAGAGTAGTGGGCCTGGGGCGTCCGCTGCTGCGGGACGGGAGGAGGCGGTGCGGCGCGGCGCGGCACCGATGGCTCAGGACTCCGGTTCGCCCTTCCCGTGGCACCAGGTCCGCAGCAGCACCCTCCGCCCCTTCGCCTCCCGCGCGACGAGCTCGTCCGCGGTGGGCACGAATCCGGCCGATCGCGCCACGCCGGCGCTCGGGGCGTTCTCGACCTCTGTCCGCAGAATCACCCGTCTCGCGTCCAGGTGCTGAACGGCGTATTCGGTGGCGACCGCGACCGCCGCGGACGCCAGTCCGCGACGGTCGCGGACGCCAGTCCGCGACGCCGGTACCGGGGCCCGACACCGTAGGCGAGCTCGATGTCCCGGTCGTCCAGGTCGTCCTGAAAGAGCAACACCTCCCCCTGCGGCTGCCCGCCGTCGGCCGTGATGGCCAGTTGCACACAACGGCCTTCGCTCCGGGCCTTGCGGGCCCGCCCGAGGTACTCGCGAGCGGCGTCCACATCGAACGGCGAAGGTACGGGAGTCCAGCGGCTGATCTCCGGATCGTCGTACATCTCGACCAATGTGGGGATGTCTTCCTCGTCCCACTCCCTGAGCACAATGCCCCGCCCGGCCAGACGAACGGGGGTGGTGGGCAAGGTTCTCGTCCGATTCTCCATGTGCTGATCGTGTCCTGTCCGGGTGCCCTCATGCCGGGCCTCCGGCAGACACGGCCGGTTCTGACCGCAAGGACAGGCGGGAGTCCGGGTCAGCACACCAACTGCCTGGTGGCCGGGCCGCGCGCGGCGTACGGACCTGCCGTGTGTCCCGGATCACGGAACTGGAGCCCCTGGCTGAGACGTTCACACGGCCTGCCGGATTCGATCCGGCGGCACACTGGCGCGAGTACCTGGCGGCCTTCGACACGCGGTGATACCTCGACAGGGCGCTGCTCCGCCTGTCGCCCGAGGCCCTCGCCTCGGGGGTATCGGGCAGGTACTCGAAGCTCCCTTCCGGACCACCGAGGAGTCCGCAAAGCCCAAGGCGGACGGTTGACACGGGTGGCCGCCCCATCGGTTCCGTCGAAAAGGCGCTCCCCGCACCGCTGTCGCTGGGTCCGGGCACGGAGGTACTGGGGCCGCCCCGGCCCCCATGACGGGGTGACAGAAGCGCTGCGCACGGGCCAAAGGCGCTCAATCATGGCCGTCTGCTGACACGGCCGGGGCCGGTCGGTCTGCAACCGACCCCGACAACGGTCGAGGGGCCGTTTCACATCTCTCTGAAACGGCCCCTCGAACTGCGCCTCCCACAAGTCGGGACGACAGCATTTGAACCCGCGACCCCTTGACCTCCAGGAATAGGGGCTATCCCTTGTTTCTGCACGTACGGCCAGAAGTCAGGGAGCAATGCGTGTGCCGCCATGCGTAGCGTTCAGATGCGCGGACACCGTCCGGTCCCCAACTGGTCCCCGATCAGTGTCCCCGCCGCCACCGACACCGCGTCGTGTCAGATCCATCCCTCGCTGGAGCGAGTCCTGGGGCCGCGGTTGCAGTACCCGGCTGTTCTCACGCTGCTGGAACGGTTCGGGTCACCAGCGCAGATATGCAAGGCAGGATACCGGCGGCTGGTCACCCTGCTGCGGCCGAAAGCGCCGAGGATGGCCGAGCGACTGGTCGAGGAAATCTTCGTCGCCCTGGACGAGCAGACCGTCACTGTCCCGGGGACCGAGGCGGCCGCGCTGATCGTCCCGAGCCTGGCCGCTTCGCTGACGGCCGCCCTTGACCAGCGCAAGCTGCTGGCCGGGCGGATCGAGGAACTCCTGGAGGCCCACCCTCTTTCGAAGGTCCTGATGTCCATGCCGGAGTCGGCGTCAGGACCGGAGCCAGGATTCTGATCGAGGTCGGCGACGGCAGCACCTTCCCGACCGCCGGCCACCTCGCCGCCTACTCAGAACTCGCCCCGGCAACCCGGAGCTCGGGCTCATCGATCCGCGGCGAACAACCCTCCAGGAGAGGAAACAAGCAGCTCAAACGGGCTTTCTTCCTCTCCGCGTTCGCCGCCCTGGGCGACCCGGCGTCCCGCGCCTACTACGACAAGAAGGTGCGCCACGAAGCGTCACGCAATCGAGTGAAGGTGAGAGACCTCCACCGCCAGGCCGTCGCAGCGGCCCGGTAGAAGCCGAGGGCAGTCCGATCCGGGGAACGCCGGGGAGGGCGGAAAGCAGCCCTGACGAAGTCGGGACGGCTGGGAACTACCAGACCAGCCGGGTCCGGTGAGCAAGGCCGGAAGGTACCAAGCTCACTACGTCATCCCACAACAAGTCAGGCATCACGCCATGCTGCCCCGAACCTCACCAGAACGCAGCCCGATTCCCTTGACGAACCCCATAGGCCCCCCGCGCCGGGCGGGACTGAACGGGGGATCACGGAACCCTGTGCGTGGTGCCCGCGCGACGGCGGGGCGCGGCTGAATCAGGGACCCGCGGGGCGCCGGAATCCGGGCCGTACGCGGCCTCGGCGGGGCACCGGCCGCCCTGTGGCGCGGCCTCGCACCTCATCCGTCGACCGATGCGGGTTCGACCCTCTCCACCTCGTACCGGTACTCGAGGCCCTCGCCCGGCACCACACCCGACGAGACGGCCTGCCCGACACCATCCGAGCCGTCGCCGGACTCCTGACCGACCAACGAACAACCCACCACACGAAGGTACTCGCACTGCCCACCACACCCGCGTGATCAGAACGTCAACCACAAGCTCAACACGCCTCACCCCGACCTTGCACGAGGTCGTCATTCCGTACCCTACCGATTCCCTTGCAAGGCAAGGGACTTCATCACTTCCCTCGACGCCGGGGCGCCCGTTCGTCCCGTCCGCCTGGGCCGCTACAGCTTCGCCGCCCACCAGCCAGTCGAGGGACTGCGCCCACTGCGTGACCCGGCAACCGTCCACCTCGGTGAGGGCGACGAGGGCACCAGCGAATGATGCGGCGTCAAGGCGCGTATCGGGTCGTGATCAATGATCACCGCAGCTTCCGGGGCGGGTGCCCATCTGGGGTACGGGGCCCGGCGATCTGCGGCTGCACGGTGTGGGCGCGAGTGATTGGAAGCGTTGCCGCGGGCAGGCGGCGGGGTTTGAGGGGTCCGGCTGCGTGCCCGCCGGGACGGTCCGTCAGGCGATGGCGAGCCGGTTCACCAGCAGTTCCAATCTCTGCCCGGTGTACTCCGGCGGCAGCCGTCCCGCGCGGGTCAGGGTGGCCAGGCCATGCAGGGACGCCCAGAACGTCTCAGTGAACAGCCCCGGTTCGACGCCGTCCCCGGCGACCTCGCCGAGAGTCTCCAGCAGGGCGGCGAAGGCGTCCTTCAGCGGCTCGGGGGTGTCCTCCTGCGCGTACGCCAGGCCGCCGTCGAGCTGGAACAGGGCGTCGTAGACCGCCGGGTTGCGTGCGGCGAAGTCGAGGTAGGCGCGGGCGAGGGCGGCGACCCGCTCGCGCGGGCCGCCCGCTCCGGAGGCCGCGGCCCGCACCGCCGCGGCCAGCTCGGCGGCGCCCTCCAGGGCGACGGCGCCGATGATCTCGCGCTTGCCGCGGAAGTGGCTGTAGAGGACGGGCTGGCTGTATTCGATGCGCTCGGCGAGCCGGCGGGTGGTGACCGCGTCCCAGCCCTGCCGCTCGGCGAGTTCGCGGGCCGTCGCCACGATGAGGCGCTCGCGTTCCGCCCGTTCGCGCTGCTTGCGTTCCTGTACCGACATGATTCGATCCTAGCACCGCTAGACAACCGAGCGGCAGCAGTACTAGCGTTGCATCGTCATCTAGCGGCGCTAGGTCCCAGGAGGGGTCATCATGCTCAACGCACTCGAGGTGTTCACCACCGTGATCGTCGGCCTGATGGTGGGGGTGGAGTTGTCCGTCGCCTTCGTCATGAACCGCATCTTCGACGCACTCCCCGAGGACAGCGGCCAGCTCGGCCGCGCCCACGGGGGCCGGATGCTCGGCGCCGTGATGCCGGTCTGGTACATCACCTCGCTCGTCCTGAGCGTGGTCTGGGCCATCGCCGGACGGCACCACGACGGCACCGGCCTCGTCGTCACCGCCGGCGCGCTGCTGATCCTCAGCGTCGTCATGTCGATCCTCCTGCTCGTCCCGATCAACAACCGGGGCAAGACATGGACCCCCGAGAACCGGCCCGAGGACTGGAAGGAGCAGATGAACCGCTGGGACCGCTACCACTACCTCCGCGTCGCCGTCATCATCGCCGCCTTCACCCTGCTGGTCGCCGCCCTCGCCTGAACCCGCGGGCCGACACCGCGCTGGTGGCGCACAATCCCACTCCCCGGGCGGCAGCGTGCGACCGAACTCCCGCCATCCGGGAATGCGGCTGCCGCTGAGGACCCACAACTGCGATCCCGACAACTACGCCCCTCGATCAGCCGCGTCCGCGCGGTCTGATCAGGGCCCACACGACTCAGCAAGCTCCACGAAGCTCACCAAGCCGACGAAGACCCGCAAGGAGAAGAACAATGTCGCTGAAGAAGATCAACACCGTCCTGGCCGCCGCCTTCATCCTCTTCATCCTCTGGTTCGGGACGGAATACATCCTGAGCCCGGAGACGACGGCGCCGGGCTACGGCCTGCCGAGCTGGCCGTCCGGCGACGGCGACGGCTTCCTGGTCATCAAGGGAATCCGCGACGTCGTCCTGGCCCTGGTCCTGGGCATGCTGCTGGTGACGGGCCACCGCCGGGCGCTGGGCTGGGCGCTGCTGGTGGAGGCCTTCGCCGCGTACGGCGACATGGCCAACGTGCTGGCCCACCACGGCTCCGTGGCCACCGCGCTCGGCGTCCACTGCCTGACCGCGACATTGATGGTGGTCAACGGCCTGCTGATATTGCGCGAGACCCGCAAGGTCGCGGCCGCTCCGGCAACGCCCGCCCCGCAGCCCGCGTGACGCCGCCTTGGCGCGTGTCGGGATTCGCCTGTCAGCGCCCGCCGGGAAAGGCGAGGCACACGTCCGGTGGGCGGCGCGGCTTGGTCCCGTTTCTCCGGGATGGCGCAGCGCGGCCCCCGCCCCGATTCTCATGAACGGTCGATCACGAGAGTGGCTGACCATTTCAGCGTACGGTCGGTGTCGTACGTGGGATCGCCGAAGCCCTGGTTCGGGCGCTGAGGAGCCGTCGATGCTGGACCAGGACTTGCTGCGCGCCGCGCGCCTGGCTGGATACGGGACCGTGAGCACTCAGCTCTCCTTGCTGAGCGACCACCGGCTCAGGGAGGTCGTGGCGGCCGCCACCCCGCTCGGGTCGGGCATCGGCGGCAGGTCGGCAGAGCTGGACATCAACGGAACGCGCGTCTTCGTCAAGCGGATCCCTTTGACGGACACCGAGTTGCGCCCAAAGAATGTGCGGTCGACGGCGAACGTCTTCGGACTGCCGATGTTCTACCAGTACGGGGTGGGCTCGGCCGGGTTCGGTGCCTGGCGGGAGCTTGCCGTGCACACCATGACCACGAACTGGGTTCTCGGCGACGAGTATGCGGGATTCCCCCTGATGTACCACTGGCGGGTTCTGCCCGACTCCCCTCCCGAAGGATTCACCGACGAGTTCGGGGGCCTGGAGGGGGCCGTTGCGCACTGGGAGGGATCGCCCGCCGTTCGTGACCGGCTGGAGGCCATCGGCCAGTCCTCGTGCAGCCTGGTGGTCTTCCTGGAGCACGTGCCGCACACACTCGCCGGATGGCTGGCCGACCACCGCAAAACCGCCGTGCCGGAAGGCGGGGACGGCTTGCCCTTCCGCTGGATGGAGGAAGCTCTGATGAGTGGAGCTGCCTTCATGAGTTCTCGCGGACTTGTCCATTTCGATGCTCACTTTGCCAACATCCTGACCGATGGCCGCCAGCTCTACTTCGCTGACTTCGGACTTGCCCTGAGCTCCCGCTTCGACCTTTCGGCGGACGAGTCCAACTTCCTCTCGGACCACCTCGCGTACGACCACTGCTACACCGCGAGCCACCTGCTCCAATACCACTTGCTCGACGGCGTGCGCGGTGAAACGGAACGCGAAGTCTTCCTGCACGACTGGATCGCGGGCCGGCGACCTGGCGGCATCCCGCCCGAGATCACGGCCATCATCGACCGGCACGCACCCTCTACCGTCGTCGTGGACTCCTTCTTCCGCCGTCTGCTCACCGAAACCAAGCAGACGCCGTTCCCGGCCGGGGAGATCGAGCGGCAGCTGGGTGCCGACGCCACAACCCCGACCTGAACCACGACCTCGCCTCAGCCGTCCGGAATCGGCTGCCACGGTCGCTGCCTGCCGATGGGCCTCTCGGTGCACCTTCCCGGGCTCTACGCCGTGGGCGTGCTGACCGGATACCTGATTGCCGAGCAGGACGGCGGCGAGGATCGCCTTGATCCGCTCAGCGGTCTGATCCCCGCCGTGATCCGCGAACTCCCCACCTTCGAGATGGCCGACCCGGCGGCCTTCCTGCGCCCGCTCGAACTCCGCGAAGGACGCATGGGCGAAGCCGAAATACTGTCGGAACGCCGCCCACCTGGGATGTTCCTGCCTCGACCGACTCTTGTGGATCACCCGGGAGACAGCCGGAGAGAGGTTGTCGTAACGGATCTGCCCAGCGGGAACACCACCATTGGTCCGCAGGCGTGAACGTGGCCGTCCAGAAACGCTGCCTGCCCGCAGGATGTCGTGATGCGGTGGTCCGCCTTTCCCGAGTTGGCAAGACGCAACGCGAACACAAAACACTTCGTGCGTTCACCGGCCGGATCCACCCATGCCTCGCCGAAGTCGACCTCGGCGTCCATGCCCGGACGGTTATGACGTATCACGAACCCCGCCGTCGACGCCGCCCCGGTAGCCTCCGCGATCTTCAGGCGCCGGCGGGAAACGTAGTCCCACACAGTCGTGTAGGCGATGTCGGTCCCGCACTCCGCAGCCGCATCAGGATCCGCTGAACGTTGTGCCGCTGCTTCGGCAGCACCTCCAGATCGCCGAGCAGCCACGAGTGGGTGCGGTGCACATGGCCAGGCGCCCGAGCGGGGCCGTCACGCTCGCCGGCCGAGTACCCGGAATCCTGCGCCGCCGTCAGGGCCGGGGGCAGTGGCAGTGACAGTGGCAGGCCGGACAGCTGGTGGTGCCTCCACCCCGTGGCCGGCGCTCTGCGGCACTTTCGTAACTCGTACGCGCCCGAGCAGGACGACGACGGCGATGGCCGCGAGGGCTGACGCACGCTACGGCTGAGCCGGGAACAGGGTGAGACGGACGCCGCGGTCCAGCCGGCTGCCGAACGGCGCCACAGCGGCCCCACCGGTGTGCTCGACCGATCAATCGCCGTCACCGATCTGGACGCAGCGCACCCTCGATCTCCACGAGCAGCGCGGCGCGCTCCAGTCGCCCGCGGACGCGCGACCAGCGAGCCGAGCTCACCGGCCCCCAGGCCCACGTGGGCCACGTGGGCCAGGCTGGACCGTGATCAACGATCGGCCCGGCGTGGATCCGTCCCCGCCATGGAATGAACCATCAGGATCATCAGTTACACGAGGAACAGCTGACAGCATGTCGTTCCTCTCGGCTTGGAGGAGCTTTCCATGACTGCAGAACTGGACGGATCCACCGCTCTTGTCACCGGCGCCACCGCTGGCATCGGCCGGGCCATTGCCCTTCGCCTGGCAGCGTTGGGGGCCTCGGTTGTCGTCCACGGGAGGGACGAGCAGCGAGGTGCTGCGACCGTCGAAGAGATCGCTGCCGCAGGCGGGAAGGCCAGGTTCGTCGCTGCGGATCTGAGTAGTTCCGAGGATGTCCTGCGTCTTGCCGCTGAAGCAGGCGAAGTAGACATTCTGATCAACAACGCTGGTATCTACCGGTTCGCCAGTACGCCGGACACCACCCCCGAGATGTTCGACGCCCAGATGGCCGTCAACTCACGCGCGCCAATGCTCCTGGTCGGTGCCCTCGCCCCGGGAATGGCTGCGCGGGGGCGTGGCTCCATCGTGAGTGTGAGTACAGCGGCGGCTACCACGCCGGTGCGGGAATCGGGCGCCTACGGGGCCTCCAAAGCTGCACTCGAACTTCTCACACGAGTATGGGCCGACGAGTTCGGCGCCCAGGGCGTCCGCGTGAACGCCGTGGCCCCGGGCCCCGTCCATACCCCCGGGACGGAGGAGATGGGAGGTGAAACCCTCCAGGCGATCGGGCGAACCACCGTACTGGGGCGGGTCGCGGACCCTGAGGAAATCGCGGAAGCGGTTCTGTTCCTTGCCTCCTCCCGCGCCAGCTACATCACCGGCGCGGTTCTCGAGGCACGCGGCGGACAGCTTGCGATCGGATGACCCCGGGCCGCGATGGACATGCCAAACCTGACACTCATGCCCATGATGTCCATGGACTGGTGCTGATCGGCCTGCCTGACGGGAAAGGCCCACACCACGAGCAGCGGCTCGATGTCCGAGAGCGGCCCGTTCGGGGACGAGGTGAAGGCCCCCGGGCGTTCGGTGGACGGCTGCCCCGCCCCGTGAAGAAGCTGTTTCTGATCCTGGCGTGAGCAGTTGACGCGATGTGGTTACGACAACAGCAGGTGAGACGAAGATCGCTGCCCCGGCATCTGGTGGCCTTGCCGGTCACTGTCGGTCTGCATTCTTGGCCATGCGGTCAGGGCCGGTCCGGGCGAGGCTGACGTGATGATGGGGCTCCATGTGATCGTGTACCCGCTGCCGGGCTGGCGCCGGTGATCCTCATACTGATCTCTTTCACGGCGGCTCCGTTCCTGGTGCCCGATCGCAGCCTCGTTCCCCCATCTGCGCGTTCTCGAACGCCCTGCCCGCTGGATCTGGTCCCGACGGAGTAGCCGGGCGAGCGCCTGGCGCATTCCGATCCTAGAAAGAGACAGGGAGCTCAAAGGCGACGGAGAAAGAGGCTTGGGATGCGGCTCGTCGTGGACCTCACCCGCTGCCAGGCGTACGCGCAGTGCGTGTTTCTCGCACCGGAGATGTTCGAGCTGCATGGCGAGGAAGCGCTGCTGTACCGCCAGGAAGTCCCGGACGAGCAGCTGGGGCGTGTGCGCCAGGCCGCTGCGGCGTGCCCGGTCCAGGCGATCCTCGTGGGTGAAGCGGTGATCGCCGGTGCCCGGTGACCTTCGGGAGGGTCCCATCGTCATCGTCGGCGCGTCGCTGGCCGGGTTGCGGGCTGCCGAGAAGCTGCGCGAGGAGGGTTTCACCGGCTCGCTGACCGTGGTCGGGGACGAGCCCCACCCGCCCTACGACAGGCCGCCGCTGTCCAAGCAGGTCTTGCTCGGCATGTCGGCGGCGGACACCACCGGGCTGCCGATGCGCCGCGATCCTGATGCCGACTGGCGGCTCGGAGTGCGTGCCACAGGGCTCGACCCGGTCGGCCGTCAGGTCCTGCTGGGCGACGGCGAGTCCCTGCCCTACGACCGGCTGCTGATCGCCACCGGAACCCGAGCGCGCCCCTGGCCCCAACGGGAGCAGGCGGCCCTGGACGGAGTCTTCTCCCTGCGCACCCGTGACGACGCCGGGCACCTGGCCGAGCGGCTGGCCGCCGGGCCGCGCCGGGTGCTCGTCATCGGCGCAGGCTTCACCGGCTCGGAGATCGCCTCGGCCTGCCGGGAGCGGGGCATCGCGGTCACGGTCGCAGAACGCGGCACCGCACCGCTGGTGGGCGCCCTCGGCGGCACACTGGCGAAACTCGCAGCCGGACTGCAGCGGGCCCACGGCGTGGACCTGCGCTGCGGAGTGACGGTCACCGCGCTGCGCGGGAACGACGGCGGGCGGTTCACCGGAGCCGACCTCTCCGACGGCAGCCACATCGACGCGGACGTGTGCGTCATCGCCATGGGTGCGGTCCGCAACGTCGAGTGGCTGGCTGATTCCGGGCTGGCGGCGGGCCCGCACGGCGTCGCCTGCGATGCGGGGTGCCGCGCCTTCGACATGTACGGGATCGTCACCGACGATGTCTTCGTGGCCGGCGACGTCTCCCGCTTCCCCCACCCGCTCTTCGACTACCAGATGCTCTCCTTGGAGCACTGGGGCAACGCGGTCGCGCAGGCCGAGGTGGCGGCCCACAACATGATCAGTCCCGGACCGCCGCGCCGCCCCCACCTGGCGGTTCCGGTCTTCTGGTCGAGTCAGTTCGGGGTCAACATCAAGTCCGTGGGCGTCCCCACCTACTCCGACCAGGTGGTCATTGCCCAGGGCTCACTCAGTGAACGCCGTCTGGTGGCGGTCTACGGCTACCGAGGACGGATCACTGCCGCCGTCACCGTCGACATGGCCAAGTGGCTGGAGTACTACCAGGGCCTGATCGAGACCGCCGCCCCCTTCCCGCCCGCGCCCGGCGCGGCCGACGGCCACCCGCTGGTGACCGAATTCGCGCTCCCCTCCGACGTGCCGGATTCGAAGGGACTGTCCCACGGCCCCACCGTCGCGCTCACCGGTCACCTGCCGGACCGCCGACTCACCGTGGTCCGGCCCGCCGGCTGAACCTTCCGTCCTCCCCCGTCACGAGGAGCCCGTCGATGGCTGTCGACACCCTGCTGGAGCGGATCACCGACTACGCCAACCGCCCCGACCCCTACCCGCTGTACGCGGAACTCCGCGAGGCGGGCGTGGCGCGTCAGACGGACGGCAGCTACCTGGTCGGCGGGTACTACGACATCGTCGCCCTGTTCCACAACCCACGGCTCAGCTCCGACCGCCGCAACCGCGCCGGCACCTACAGCGGCCTGCCGGCGGAAGAGGAAGAGCCCCACCCTTTCATCCGGCTCGACGACCCCGAACACCACAGGCTGCGCAGCCTGGCCACACGGCCGTTCGGTCCCCCGCACAGCCCGGGCCGGATCGACGCGATGCGGGACGAGATCACCCGGATCACCGACGAACTGATCGAGTCGCTCCAGGGCCGTACGCGAGTCGACATCGTCGACGACTTCGCCTACCCCCTGCCCGTCACCGTCATCTGCCGACTCCTCGGTGTGCCGCGCGAAGACGAGCCGACCTTCCGCGAGTGGTCCAACGCCATCACCGAATCCGGCGACATCCGGCCCGGCGAAGACCTCACCATGCGCCAACAGGCCGGCAACCAGGCCCGAGCGCAGATGGGCCGCTACCTGGTGGACCTCGCCGAACAGCGCCGCGGCCACCAGGGTGACGACATGCTGTCCGCGTTCGTCAACGACCCCGGCCCGACCGGAGGGCTCACCCGCGAGGAACTGGCGGCCACCGCAGTGCTGCTGCTCGTCGCCGGACACGAAACCACGGTCAATCTGATCACCAACGGCGTACTCACTCTGCTGCGCCACCCCGACCAACTGGAGCGCCTGCGCCGCGAACCCGACCTGCTTCCCGGCACAGTGGAAGAACTGCTGCGCTACGAACCCCCGGTCCATTTGCTGGACCGCACGCCCCTCGCCCACGTCGACGTCGCGGGCACGACCATCCCCAAGGGCGTACCCGTGGTGCTCGCGCTGGCCTCGGCCAACCGTGACCCCAAACGGTTCCGCGACCCCGACCGGTTCGACCCCGCCCGCCGGGACAACCAGCACCTCGGATTCGGCAGCGGCATCCACATCTGCTACGGCGCACCCCTCGCCCGGGTCGAAGCCCAGATCGCCCTGGGGGCACTCCTTCCCCATCTCACCACCGCAACCCTGGTCGAAGACCCTCCCCCATACCGGCACAGCGCCGTACTGCGCGGCCCCCGACACCTTCCCATCGAGCTGGCCCCGTCGCCGTAGACGCAATGAACCGCCTCGCCGTGGCGATGGAACCGAGGCGGCACGCAGAACGGAGCTGCTCAGCCGCGGGCACGCTGGGAAGGCCGTAGTCGAGCGTGGCGGTCGGGCTCGACGACATCAACCACCCGCCGCATGGTGTCAAGGCCGACGTCATCACCCAGCGCGGCAGCCGGCGCAAGGAACTCCTCGATGACAGTCCGGGCTACGTGCTCGCCACCGACGTCGCCCTGAAGCATGGCGCGGCCTGAGCCAGGCGGGCCAGAGTTCGGGAGCGGCGCGGATCACAAGGAATCGGTCTGGATCTTCTGCCGGCAACAGGTCAGCCCCGGACCGAGAGGTGAAGGCGCGGTCCCGGGTATGGGGCACAGCAGTTGTCCCCCCGTATCTCACAGCAATCCCGCCCCTGCGAGCCGTCAGGAGCCGCCAACCGATCTGTTGGGCTGCTTCCATGGGGTCGGCATAGCCCGGTCACTGACAGGCAGAGGAGGCTATTGACCGTAACGGGCGCGGAATCCGGTGTCGCCCTGGCGGGGTTGGAGAGTGATCCAGAACGCTGTCGAGCGCATCGAGACCGATGAGCTTCCCGAGATCGCCGCCTCGCTGTACGAGACCGCACCGCCCAAGCGTCAGCCCCGGAGACAGCGGGCGGTTCGTGCCGCCGGTAGGGCGTGTATCGAATGTGCTGGTCGCCAGCGCGACACTGCCGACGGACGAACCGAAATCGCATGCGATCTCCGCCCAGTCATGCTGGGATCAATCGCTATGAATGATCATTTCCTCGATGAAGCCGACTTGATGAACAGGATGGAACGGAACCTGGCGGAACATGCCTGTCACCTGCACCGGAGTATGACCGGTGCGACCGTCACAGATGCTGGTGACCTCCTGATTGCGGACAGCGGCCTGGATGACGACACTTTCAACATCGTTGCTGCGGCCCGCTTCACCGCCGACGCTACGGCACGTATCACCGAGACTGCTGGGACGCTGGCTCGCACCGGCCGTCGTTTCTCCTGGTGGGTGGGGCCCGCCTCGACACCAGTGGACCTCACCTCCCGCCTGACGGCGGCCGGTCTACCGGCATCCGAACGCGAGACGGCGATGTGGGCCGAACTGGACGACACCCTGCCACCGCCTGCCGCCCAGGGGCTGGACATCCAGCGGGTGGCCACGCCCGAACAGCTCGCCGACTACGCCACGGTTCTTGCCGCGAACTGGGACCCGCCCGCTGACACCGTCCGCCGCTTCTTCGCCCAGGCCGCCCCGCAGGCACTGGCCGCGCAGTGCCCGGCCCGGTATCTGGTCGGCTATGTGGAGAGCCGTCCGGTCTGCTCCGCTGAAGTGTTTCATCACGCGGGAGTCGCCGGCATCTACAACATTTCCACCCTGGCCGCCCACCGCCGACGGGGCTACGGCGGTGCCATCACGCTCACGGCACTCCACACGGCCCGCGACCGAGACCACCGCATCGCGGTCCTGCAGGCGTCAGCCGACGGCGAGCCCGTCTACCGCCACCTGGGGTTCCGCTCCTGTGGCCAGTTCACCGAACACGCCATCAACCCCTGAACCACCCGAACTCCACTGGCCCTCCGCCCGGGTTGATGCCGCACTCGACGGCGTACCGAGCCCTGTAGTCCTCGGCGTCGAACCCGGGCGGCCGGCCACCACGCGAGCCGAGCTCCTTCCAGCTGAAGGCGGTCCGGCGGAAGCCGACCCAGGCCATGAGCGGGCCGCCGGACAGGCGGGAGCAGTGGGGGCAGGCGCATACGTGGGGGTCGTACGGCTCTCCGGTCGCTTCGAAGCGGATGTGTCCGCACAGGCAGCCGCCGGTGGACACCTCGTGGGTGGGTGTGTCGTCGTTCGGCATCGGGGCTCCTTGCTGTCGCGGCAGGATCGTTGTGCGCGCCGGATCGCCGAAAGCGGGCGGGGCGGCAGGCGGAGTCCGGGGCGTCTGAGTGCGTCTCGGGGTCGGCAGCCTGGCAGGCCCATTCCGCTGCTGTGGTGCGACGGGACAGAATCGGACCATTGCCGCCCCCGTGACACCGCGCGGCGCCCACTGGAGTGGCGCAGTCGCTGCACGGGTCGGCATGGCTTTCACATTGGCCGGAAACCCGCGGCGGATGCGGCCGAAGGGGTGACCGTCCATCGAACGGAGACGTTTCAAACGCCCTGCCCCCGCGCGTCCGGCGCGAACTGCGGTATTCGCACAGACATCCAGGATTCCCCTCGTCGTCACCCGTTACGGCGAGCTGCGGGGCCAGTTCTTAGAGCAACCGTGCCATTCGATGGCCTGATGGAGGACACGATGTTTTCTCTTCCCGCCTCCGTGCACGAGCCCCTCGGGTTCGAACGATTGCGGCCCTCCCCTGCTCTTCCTGCCACTGGTGTGCAGCGAGTCGGCGTGTTGGCCCGCTGCTCGGTACGGCCGGATGCGGGGTGGGCAGCCGACCGGCTCCAGATCCGTCGGGCACCGGGCACGTGCAGGCCCGGCCGCCGGCCGTCCGCCGGGCTGGGGGTGCGACGGTGAGCGCGCGCAAGCAAAGACGCGGTGGCGTCTCGCGGGCCGAGCAGGAGCTCTACGGGGGCCGGCTCCGGTGGGACCAGTCGACGAGAAGTTGAGGGCGGTGGTGCTCACATCGGTGCCGGGTCGGCCGCTGCACGGCGCTGTTCTCTCCCCCGGGCAGCAGCGCGATGTCTTCCAACGGATCGGCGCGCTGGCCCGCCGCGTCCACCAGGCATCTGCCCCGTGGCCCGCCTCCGAAGGCAGCGGCCCGGCCGTCGGGAAGGCCGAACGGCACCTGACGGCCGCACGGCCCCATCTGGCCCCGGGCGATGAAGGGTTCGTCCGCGGACTCGTCCGGCAGGCGAAGACCCTGTTCTTGCTGGAGCAGGTCGAGACCCACGGCGATTTCCAGCTCCGCAACATCCTGTGTTCCGACGACGTCGATGGCGCCCTGGCAGTGATCGACCTTGAGCGAAGTGAGCCCGGTCCCGCGGTCCGGGATCTGGTTCGTCTGTCCGATGCCTGGGCTCATCGCCCCGACCTCTACGAGGCATTTCTGGCCGGGTACGGGCGGACCTTGACCGATGCCGAGGAATCACGCCGGGTCATCGACTCAGCCCTCGATGCCGTGAGCGGAGTCGCCTTCGGCGTCGCCCATGGGGATGCCGAACTGGTCGAGCGCGGCCGGCGGACTCTGGTCCGGCTGCGCACTGAGTACCGATACTGCAACTCGCTGACTGGAGAGAGCCCATGAGCCGCGACACGGCCCCTGCCACCACGATCGGTTCGCCGAGTGCGGCCCGGCGACCGGTGGTCCCGAGTATTCGGTCGAGCGGTGAAGCCGCCAGGTCCTCGATGACGATGGAGCAGTACGCCGAAACCGTCCCCAAGGCAACCCTGTGGGCGTGCGTCTACTTCACTGACGAGGACGACCAGCCGCTTCAGATCCACTCCGTCTACTCTCCCGCGTACCCGTGGCAACTGGTGGGCGGGACGATGGATCCCGGTGAGCCCCCCTGGCAGACGGCCGTGCGGGAGTGCCGGGAAGAAACCGGAATCACGCCGACCGGGCCGCCCCGGCTCCTGGCCACGGTGTACGGCCCGCCCGGCGGCGGATGGCCCTACAGCACGATCGGCTGCGTCTTCGATGGCGGCCGGCTCACTGCAGCGCAGATCCGTGGCATCACCCTCGACCGGGAGGAGCACGACGAGGTCCGTGTCCTGCCGCTGGTCGGATGGAAAGAGCTGATGCCGCCCAGCGACTTCGCTCGCCTGTGCGCCGTGGAGGAGGCGCGCCGTACCGGCGTGGCCGCATACTTCGACACCTGGGGCTGGGGACCCGAGTGACCGGCAGCATCGTGTTGTCGCCCGGGCAGACGGTGGCGGCGAGCCGGCGTGCCCTGGCCGTGCTGAATGCCGTTTCGGTCACCGGCACGGAACCGGGGACGCGGACTTGGAACTTCTCGAATGGCTCCGTGCCACGGGCCCCCATGAACACCACATCAGCGAACCGCACCAGTTGAGGAGCAGCAGTGGGGTACGTCGTCCGCGAGGCATGGCACGAGCACTATGCCGATGGGAAGGATTTCCGGCCGCTGGGTGATACCGAACGGGCGCTGCTCGCCGAACACGCTCCTGTGCCGGACGGTGGCGGGCGTGCGCTCGACGTGGGCTGCGGGACGGGCGGGCTGGCTGTCTATCTTTCGTCGCTCGGCTATGTGGTGGATGCCGTCGACTTCGCCGACAGTGCGATCGGCCGGGCCCGAGCCGAGCACACCGATGTGGAGGGGGTGCGTTGGCTACGGCTTGACATCGAGCGCGATGACCCGGTGGAGCTGCACCCGGATGGCTACGACCTGGTGACACTGCGTCTGGCGTACCCGTTTCTGCAAGACCGCAGTCGTGTCCTGCACGCGCTCGGCGAGCGGATGCGTCGGGGTGGCGCGCTCGTGGTCATCACGCCCACCGCCGAGCTCACGTCGAAGGAGCGGCGGAGCATCGCTCTGGACGAGGGCGAGATCAGTCTGCTCACCGCGGGCTGGGAGCAGGCCGAGCGGCTGGACGCGGACGGGCTCGCTGTTGTTGTCCTGCGTGGCCCCGGGCACACGGTCAGCGCGGCGATCGAGTAGCGGCCGCCCACGGGCCATGCTCTGACCGGTACGCTCCCGGTCGTCACCGACGAGGCCGGCCGGGTCCCGCTCGGCCGGTCCACCCGGGGCATGTGGGAGTTGCCGGGCTGCAAGACTTCGGGTTCGGAGGACTTCGCGTCGGCGGCGGCCCCGGAAAGGACGCGACTGGCCGTGGCACCCCGGCCTGGTCCACGGCCGAATCCCGGTCCGCCAGGCCTGGGGCTGGCTCTTTGTGCCCGACGGCCGCGTCGTCGTGGTGATCGACCCCGCTGATCCGCTGGCCATGCTGCCCGGCGGCACGGTCGAGACCACGGACGCATCCCCCGAAGCCACCCTGGTACGCGAGGCCGCCGAAGAAGCACAACTGACTCTCCCCTTGGGAAGGATCGAGCGGCTGGGATGGGTCTACGACGCGACCGGTGCAGTCCACGGTCGCATCGGCGAGTGCGCGCGGCTGCGACTGGCGGCGCCGATCACAGCAGTCGGCCCGTCCGCGACCGACCCTGCCAGCGGACGCCGGTACGCCCGGCTCCTGGCCACCCCCGAGCAGGCCGCCGCGCTCCACGGCTGGGGCGACCAGGGCTACCAACAGGCGGCCCAAGCCGCCCGCCTGGCCCACGAACAATGGGACATCCCACTCGCGGCACGGTCCCCCATCACAGAAATCCCCACCGAGGGAATCGGGCGGTGACCGGCACCGCGTTCGTCCAGCGCAGCATCAACTCGGCCACGCGCGAACACCCGACACGGTCAGCCGGCCGGACCGGCCTGCGCGCCGGCCGCCTGCGGGAGGCGTCGCTGTCCGGCAGAGCAGGGACCGGCCGGCATCGCCCCGGAGGCTGCCTTCAGCGGCCCGCGTCCGGCTCGGGCGAGGCTCCGACGTGCACGGGCGCCCGGACGAAGTCGGCGATGGCGTGGAGTCCCGGCTGGTATCCGTCCGATGTGTCCACGGTCAGGGTGGGGACGTCCAGGGAGATCGGCACCCAGGAATCGAGGGAGTGCTCTCCTGCGGAGATCGCTCGAAGCAGGTCCTGGTCGCCATGGGCGGCCCGGTGCGCGTCTTGCTTCGCGCGCTGGACGATTCGGTCGTGCGCGATGTCGGCGTGGGCGGTGCAGCGGATGACGCGGAGGGGCGCGAGGCCGGTGAGCGGCTCGAGATTCGGCCGCCAGAGCCGGTCCTGGAAGGCGGCTTCAGCGACGAGCGTGACGCCGGCCTTCAAGAGCACCTTCAGCACACCGAAGAAGGCATCGAGGGTGGGGTAGTTGAGGGGGTCGTCGCCGCCACTCCGGTAGCCGGGGTGGGACAGGACCATGCCCTGCTTGATCTCGTCGCGGATGATCGCGGGGCATCCGAGCACTCGGGCGAGCTCGTGCGCGAGCGTGGTCTTTCCCGTTCCCGGGCCGCCGCTCACGACGACCAGGGTGGGTGTACTCATCGCGTGTTCTCGCAGGTCAGCATGGGGTTCCCGTTCATGGTTTCATCCCGTCAGAGCGGGGTGGATGGGCATTGTGTTCTTCGCGAGCCGGAGGGCGGTGCATCCGGGGAATCCGGGCTCGCGGGACAGTTTGGCGTATTCGCGGAGGTGGAGTCGGGCAATTGGGGGGCGAGGGCCGTCTTGCTCCCCGCCCGGGCGCCCGAAGCGTACGGCTCGCGTCAGATCCTCGGGGCAGCAGCAGGCGGGGCATCTGCGGGTGCCGTAGGTGCTGCCCGCCTCCGCGTTCTGTCAACCGCCGCCGCTCGGGGTGGCGGTGGCGGCGGGGGTCACGGAGCCCGGTGACGCCGACGTCCGCGAACCGGGCCCGACGGGGCAGCCGAGAGGCCACCCTCCCCCGCCTGGCTTCTCCGCTAGCCTTGCTGCCGGTCGCCTACTGGGGTTGGAACAGGGCCGGGAGAGAAACATCATGGTGAAGGTCCTCATCGCCGGGGGAGCCGGTTACATCGGCAGCACCATCGCCTCGGCCTGCCTGGACGCAGGCATCACCCCGGTGATCCTCGACAGCCTCGTTCGGGGCCGCCGCGAGTTCACCGAGGGCCGCACCTTCTACGAAGGCGACATCGCGGACGGCGCACTGGTCGACCGGATCTTCTCGGAGCACCCGGGCATCTCCGCCGTGGTGCACTGCGCGGCGCTGATCGTGGTGCCCGAGTCCGTCGCGGACCCGATCGGCTATTACGAGGCGAACGTGGCCAAGAGCCTGGCCTTCATCAGCCACCTGCACCGCAACGGCTGCGACCGCATCATCTTCAGCAGCTCGGCCTCCATCTACCGGGCCGAGGACGGTTCACCCGTCAACGAGGACTCGCCGCTGGCGCCACAGAGCCCCTACGCGCGGACCAAGGCCGTGTGCGAGGAGATGTTCGCCGACATCGCCGTGGCCGGGCCGCGCGTGCTGTCGCTGCGGTACTTCAACCCGGTCGGGGCCGACCCCAAGCTGCGTACCGGGCTCCAGCTCAAGCGGCCCAGTCATGCCCTGGGTGTGCTCATCCAGGCACACCAGGAAGGCCGTCCGTTCCCGATCACCGGGACGAACTACCCGACGCGCGACGGCAGCGGTATCCGGGACTACGTGCACGTCTGGGATCTCGCCGCGGCCCACATCGCGGCGATCGAGCGCTTCGACTCCATCCTCACGGGCTCGAAGCGCTCGATCGCGATCAATCTCGGCACCGGCTCCGGCACCACGGTCCGGGAGCTGTGCGAGGCGTTCAACAACGTCGTCAGCACCCCCTTGGCAACCATCGTCACCGGTCCGCGGCCCGGTGACGTGGCCGGCGGCTACACCAGGAGCGACCGGGCGGCCGAGCTGCTGGGGTGGAAGCCGAAGCTGTCCCTGGAGGACGGCATCCGATCCGCCCTGGACTGGATTCCGGTGCGCGACGCGCTGTTGACGGACTGAAACCCGTCCTTCCCGCCTTCACTCCTGCCTGGCGCTCGGGTCCAGGAGGAGGTCGGCTTTCGAGGGCGAGCAGGTGCCGCATGGCGGGAGCGAGCCACGCGGTGTACCACCGGTGGTCTGCCAGAGCGTCCCGAAAGGCGTCGTGGGAGACGTCGAGCGTTTCGAGGAGCTTGTGGCCGGCGGTCCGGTCGGCCTCCAGGGTGCCGATGCCCCGAGCGCAATGTGACGGGAGCCGCTGAGGTGCTGCTCGTGGGTGCGCAGGTTCCGCCGTACGTCGTGCTCGTCGAGCCGTGCGGCACTTCCGGCGACGTCCACGAGCTGCGGGTGGGACGGCCGGTCGCTGAGCAGTGAGGCATCCCGGACGCCGGCAACGACGAAGAGGCCGGGGTGCCGGTCAGCAGGTCAAAGGCGGCGAAGGCTCGTACGGGGCCCGACAGACAGGCCCTGTGCGTCCGGGCCCGGCCTCCTGGAAGCAGATGCTCCGGTACAGCCGGCACGCTGAGGATCCTGGCCCTGCCCGTACTCGGAGGACGCAGGGTGAGGCCCGTCGGGGAAGCCAGCGCGGTAGGTCCCTCGGAGTGCGGAGTTCTCCCTTCCGCGGACCGCCGCGCCTACCCTGGCAGACATGACCACGGGGGATGAACTGCTCCTGCTCGCGATAGTCCCGGGCAGGCAGCGCATACGGATACGAAGCGAGGACCGGCTTCGGTACGCCCTGCGGACCTCGGAGTTGGCGGATCTGTGCCTGGCCGGACGGATCGCCGTCGGGCGCCGGCGGATCGAGGTTCTGGACGCCCGGCCCGTCGAGGACCGTCGCCTGAGCAGTGTCCTGCAAAGTCTCGGCGCAACTGCTCCCCCGCCCGGCCTCAAGGACTGGCTGGGCCGTACGCCGCGCTCCCTGACCGTCGAGTACCTCTCCCGGCTGGAGGACCAGAAGGCGGTCCGTGTCCGTCGGTGGCGCGATTCCAGCGGCCGTACCCGCAACGACATTCTCTCCGTGGACCTGCCGCGCCGCCAGGCGCTGCTGACCCGCCTCGACAGCGTGGTCCGCTCCGGCTCCGCAAGGTCGACCGCCGACCTCACCCTCACCGTGCTCGCCCAGGCCGCACGCCTCGCCCCTGCCGCCTACCCTGGACTGCGCGGCATCACCGACCGCCGCCGTATGGCCGCCCTCGCCGCAAAGCACCGGCTCACCCCCGCAACCGCCGGAGCGGTCCCGGTCACCGACGAGGAACTCGCTGCGGCACTGACCACCGGCGCCGACTTCCTCACCCGCCAACTCCTCGTCGAGCTCAGTGACCTCTACGCCGACTTCACCACCGGCGGCCACGGTCTCGGCCACGGCCTGGACTCCGGCAGTTGGTCCGAGGGCGGCGCAGGCGGCACCGGCCACCACGGCGACGGGCACGCCGGCTGGTGACTCCGGCAGCCGGAAGTCGCACGGCTCTTGACCGGGCCCGGGGCCCGGTGGCATTCGGCGCGCGGCTTGTGCGGGCATCCCCCACCACCACCGATCACATGGCACGGGTCAGGGGCGCCGCTGAGTCGTATCTTCAAATGATCTTGCGTGGTGGATCACGGCCAGGTGATGCGTCGTCATGAATCGTCGGATGCGGAGTGGGAGTTCGTCCGGGTGCTGTTGCCCGTTTCGCCACGGGGACGTAGGCGGCTGGACGACCGGCGGGTTCTCAACGGGATCGTGTGGAAGTTCCGAACCGGGACCGCATCCGGGGGTGGGCCTTGGACGGCACGTTCGAACGGATGCTCCGGGCCGCCCGGGCAAGGGCCGACGCGGTCGGGGACATCGACTGGCTCATGTCGGTCGAATGGCTGCGCCGCCGACGTATCGTCCCTGCCAAAGGGCTCAATGGCCGATAAGACCAACGTTCCTGCCGTCCTAATCGCCCAACTCCGTATCGGGCACATGTCCGGCGCACCGATCCGACCAGCAAGCGCCGCCAGTCGCTGTCCGAGGGAAAAGACAGCGAAGAAGAAGCGCGGGAATCGCTCCAGGCCGTCATCGAGGCCGCACAGGCCGGCCTGAGCCCGTCGCTCGCCACCAAGGAGCTCGCCGAATACGGCGTAGTGAACATGGACCTTGCTCTGCGCGGCCTGGAGTTGAGAACGTTGGACCCCTACCTTGCCGGGTGGCGGATGCGCGTGGTCCCCGCTCGATGCGCATGGTCCCCTCTCCGGGCCACCTCGCGGTACGGTGATCACTGATGACGTCGCCGACCGCACCGTGCAGAACTGGATCGCCGACGAGCACAGCCGCTCAACCGTGAAGAGCACCATCGCCGTCCTGGTCCGCGTCATCCTCCACCCACGCGCGCCGGCCCTGCCCGACTGGGAAACCCTCGCCGCAGTGGCCGACGCTCTCCTGGCCGCCTCCCACGACCAGTACCGCGGCTGGGGAGATGTGGTCCTCTTCGCCACGTGCACCCGCCGCACGGATCGGCGAGGTCTCAGGCTGCCGCGTCGGAGTCATCGACACCACCCAGTGGATCTGGACCGTGCGACGCCGGACCACATCCGCGTCCGGTGGGCTGACCGGCAAGGGCACCAAGGGCAAGCGCGCCCGTAAGGTTCCCATCGTCGAGGAAATCCGCCCAATCGTCGCCCAGCGCATCCCGTCCGCCGGTCCCGATCCCGACGCACGCCTGTTCACCGGCCCACGCGGCGGACGCATCTCCACCGCCGCCTTGCGCGACGCCACGCACCGGAGGCGGCGCTGGGTGGTGGTCAGCGAGATCACGGCTGCCGGCGCTGCGTTCTCCACGCGCCTCAGCGTGCTGCGTGCACCGCGCTCCCTGCCGGGCCCGATCGTCATGATCCGCTGACACCGGTCAAGGGGGCCGGTCCCCAACTGGCCCCCGGCTGGTCCCCAAGAACGGCCGAGGGCCGGTTTCGGATTTCTCCGAAACCGGCCCTGACCTGCGACTGTCTCCAGTCGGGACGACAGGATTTGAACCTGCGACCCCTTGACCCCCAGTCAAGTGCGCTACCAAGCTGCGCCACGTCCCGATGCGGTTCCCCCCGGTGTTCCCCGGCGGGCTCGCAGGACAAACATTACCTCACTCCGAGGACCGGATCGACGCCCGTGCCTGGTGGGCGCGGTTCGCCAGGGATTCCGCACCGCATGCGGTGGCCAGTTTGTGGGCTCGGGCGAGTTCGCGCGGTGAGCGGATCGCGATGCCGTAGTCGACGAGGGCCAGCGCGTGTTCGTACGCGGACGGGGACGCCTCCAGGTGGCGGACCGACTCGGCCAGCAGGTGAGCGGCCTCCTCGGGGCGGGCGAACAGGGAGACACAGCGCAGGGCCTCACCGATCGCGGTGTCCGTGCCGAAGCGCTCGGCGTGCACCCGGGCCGTGGTGGCGAGTTGGGCGGCGCGGGCCGGGTCCTCCTCGGTCAGGGCGCGGGCCAGGTCGCCGGCCCAGGGTGCCCAGACCCCGTTGAACCTGCCTCGGGGTTCGAGGGCATGGCCGGCCGCTTCGAGTTCGGCGATCGCTTCCTTCGTACGGCCTTCGGCCAGCAGCAGGCGACCGCGTACGCACGGGCCGTCGGGCAGCACCATCGCGCTGGGGTAGGGCGCGCCGAAGGCGTAGCGGTCGGCGATCTCGCGGGCCTCGGTGACCCGGCCGCGGGCGACCAGGGTGTCGATGAGCAGGCAGGCCGCGTCCCAGTGGACCGGGAGTCCGCTGCCGACCCGGTCGGCGAGGCGCAGCCCTTCGCGCAGGAAGCCCTCGGCCTCGGCGAGCCGTCCGCGACGGCGGTGGACCAGTCCGAGCAGGGTGTGCGCGAACGCGAGGTGCGCCCCGCTCCAGCCGGAGATCTCGAAGGCCCGGACGGCTTCGCCGAAGAGTTCCTCGGCCCGGTCGAGCTGATCGGTGAAGGCGTAGGTGATGCCGACGAGGGTCGGCAGTTCGAAGCCCCACTCGGTGTCGGTCCAGCCGAGGCCGCGGGCGGGGTGGCCGTCGACCAGGGCGCGTTCGCAGAGGTCGACGATGAGCTGGGAGTTCTCGCCGCGCAGCATGGCGTCGAAGGCACGGAGCGTGAGGAGGGCGCGCTCGGCGTTGTCGCGGCCCTGGAGGTGGTCGGCGTTCCGTGCGAGCCGACCGGATCGGCCGGGACCGTCCTCCTCGCCGGCCTGCATGCCCTCCCAGAGGAAGTGGGCCGCCTGGAGCCGCATCAGGCCGGGGCCCGGAGCGGTGCGTGCGGCCTCTGCGGCGAGGGCGCTCGCCGCTTCCTTGAGCTGGTTGTTGTGCGAGTGTGCCGCGGCGAGCCGGTAGGTGGCGTCGACCCGCTGGTCGTCTCGGAGTCCCGGCATGTCGAGGGCGGCGCGCAGGTGATGGACGGTGGTGGCCGGGGAGCTGAGCAGCGTGGCGCAGCCCAGTTCGTACAGCAGGGTGGCCTTCACGCGCTGGCGCGGTGGTTCCTGCAGGGCGCGTTCGAGGCAGCGGCGGGCGGCCTCCGGGGCACCGACGGCGAGATGCTGCTTGGCCGCTTCGCGGAGCTGCTCGACCAGTTCCTGGTCGTCGTCCGGGTGCACTTCGAGCAGGTGGCGGGAGGCCGCGGCGGGGCCGAGGCCCGCCCGGGTGATCGCCCAGGCTGCGCGGCCGTGCATGGCGGTGCGGGTGGCCGGCGGGATGGACCGGTACACCGCGCTGGCGATGAGCGGGTGGACGAATTCCAGCGGGTCGAAGCCGGTGACGATACGGGCTTCGCGCAGCCGTGCCGTGCAGTCGGCGGCCTCTGCGGAGCTCATTCCGGCGAGGGTGGCGGCGAGGTCCTGGGAGATGTCCGTGCCGAGTACGGCGGCGGCCCAGGCGAACCGGTTGGCGTTGGTGCCGAGCCGTTCGAGTCGGGCGACGAGGCCGCTGCCCCGGGCCGAGGCACCGAGCTCGCGCAGCAGTCCTGCCGCCTCCTCCAGTGGTGCCAGTTCGCGGTCCTGGACCTTGGCGACGAGTTCGACCGCCTCGTACGGGTTGCCGCCGGTGACGGCCCACACCTCGCGGCAGAACGGGTCGTCGGCGTGCTCGCCGAGGGCCGCGCGGACCAGTTCCGCGGTGGCGTCCGGGGTGAGTGCGCGCAGCGCGACCCTGACCTGGGAGGGGTGGGCGCTGCCCGGTCCGCTCTCGTTCTGCCGCGCCGCGAGCTCTTCCGGGCGGTGGGCCTGGACGACCAGGACGGGCAGTTCGCCGAGGCGGGCGGTGAACGAGGCGAGCCAGGCGAGGGATTCGCCGTCCGCCCAGTGCGCGTCGTCGATGATGAGGAGCAGCGGACGGTGGCTCAGCCGGGAGGCGAGCCGGGCGACGACGAAGTCGAGGCCGTCGCGCACACCTTGCGGGTCCGGCTGCGGACCGGTCGGCTCGGCCAGTCCGAGGGCCGGTGCGGCGATCTCGTACCAGGGGCCGAACAGGGTCCGCACCTCGTCGGGCGGGAACTGGTCGAGTGCGGGTTGCAGCAGCTGGCGCACGACGTGGAACGGCACGGATGTGACCGTCTCGCCGCCTCGTGCCGACCAGACGGAGCAGCGGTCGGCGGCGATCGTCTGGATCTCGCCGAGCAGTGCTGTCTTGCCGATGCCTGCCTCGCCGCTGAAGATCAGCAGCCCGCCGACGGCCTGGGCGCCACAAAGGGCGTCCACGGCTTGTGCGGCGGCAGCGAGTTCCGGTTCGCGCTCGTACAGCGGCCGGGACGGCTTCATGCCTACCCTCCCCAAGGTGGTGCGGATGGCTTCGACACTAGTCGTGTACGGGGGTCCACGGACAGTGGTTCGGACAGTTCGCCGCAGGTGCGGGGCACAATCGTGGCGTGGACGAGACTGGCAGGGACCGCGACACCGAGGGCCGGGCGCGCAACGCCCGCCCGCGCGACGGGCTGGGACGCCCCCTTCCGTACGGGGCGCCGGGGGTCGAACGGCAGCCGGAGGGGGTGGTGCGTACTCCCGAGGAGACGGTGCGGGAGGCACAGCGGTTGCTGGACGCGGGGATGCCGTTCCACGCGCACGAGGTGTTCGAGGACGCGTGGAAGTCGGGCCCGGTGGCGGAACGGGAGTTGTGGCGCGGTCTCGCCCAGTTGGCCGTGGGGCTGACCCATGCGGCCCGGGGCAACGCGACGGGCGGGGCCCGGCTGTTGCGGCGTGGGACGGCGGCGCTCGCGGAGTTCGCCGGGGACCGGCCGTACGGGATCGGCGTCGACGGGCTGATCGGCTGGGCCGGTGAGCTGGCCGGGCGGGTGGAGGCCGCGGGTGGCGCGGGCGCGGCCGGTGGAGAGGGTGTGCGTGCCGAGCCGGTCGACGCGGCCGCCGAGGCGCCGTGCCTGCGGCCCCGGGCCCGGTAGGCCGAACCGCAGGGATGTGGCCGGGCACGCCGCACGTCCGCGTCATATTGCGCCGCCCGTCCGCCGGAGCGGTGAACAGGGCGGCCCGTACCGATTACGATCGCGCGTCATGAGCACTTCTGACCAGGACCAGGCCGTGGAGACCCCGATACCCGGTCCCGAGGCCGATCCCGAAACCGGTCCCGGGGCCGATCCCGAGGCCGGTGCCGAAACCGGGCCCGAGGCCGTCGCGAAGGCGGAACCCGCCGCGGAGACGGAACCCGCAGCGGACGAGGAGCCCGGGGCTGACGAGGAGGCGGTGCCGAACGAGGAGACCGGGGCGGACGAAGAGGCCGGGGACCGGAAGCTGACACCTCGTCAGGCGAGACGGCTGCGGGTGGCCCTCTCGTCGGTCGGCATGGCCGCGATGGCGGTGGTCCTCGCGCTGCGGATCGCCAGCCGGTCGTCCGTCCTGGTGGTCGGGGTGTACGGGCTCGCGCTGATCCTGTGCGGGATCGTGATCGAGCTCAGCCGGAACGGCCGTACCCGCCTGGGCAGTTGGCTGCTGGCCGTCGGTCTGGTCGCGGCGATCGGATCGGACTGGCTGCTGATTCCCTGACGTACGGTCAGTGAACCGAGACCCGCACGGTCCCGCCGCCCGGGTCGGCCCGGTCGAGCCAGTCGCCGCGCAGATGGAACGGACGGTCCGGAACGGCGGGCAGCAGCAGCCGCTGCCGGTGGAGCTCCCGGCCGTCCTGGCTGACGACGAGCAGCGGCGAGGACAGCCGCCGGTCGGTGCGCAGGACGAAGCGGCCCCGGAGCGGGAGGCCGCCGTCCGGGTCCACGAGGTTCGGCGCGATCCACCGCAGTGGGGAGTCGACCGCGACGGCCGGCCGTCCGGTGGGCCAGTCGCCGGCTGTCAGATGACGCAGTACGGGCGCGGCGACGGCCCGTCCCTCGGCCAGTGCGACGCCCGCGCTCTCCACACCGTGCAGCAGATTGCCGACGGCGAACACTCCCGTCCGGTCGGTGCGGTGGGCGGCGTCGTATGCGGGGCCGCGGGTGCCGGGGTCGAGGGTGACCTCGCCGCGCCGGGCGAGTTCGTGGTCGGGGATCCAGTCGCCGGTGAAGACGACGGTGTCGCAGCGCAGGGTCGCGGTCCGGCCGTCTTGGTGGCGCACCGAGACTCCGGTGAGCCGTTCCCGGCCGGTCAGGGCGGTGACGATGGTGCGGCCGAGGACCGGGGTGCGGTCGCCTGACGGACGGGTCAGGGCGGCGAGCTTGGGAGCGGGCCGGTCGGTGACCATGGCGACGACGTCCACACCAGCGACGCGCAGGGTATCGGCCGCGGCACGGCTGACGGGCTCGTCACCGATGACGACCGCCCGGGTGCCGATCCGCTGCTGGTACAGGTGGACGGCCTGCTGGAGTTCGCCGGTGGTGTAGACACCGGGCGGGCGGCTGCCGGGGACGAGGCGGGCGCTTCGGGGGCGTTCGCGGGCGCCGGTGGCGAGGATCACCGCGCGGGCGGTGATGCGTTCGAGGCCGGTGGGTGCGGTGGTGTCCACGGTGAGCGGTCCGGCCCAGCCGGTGACGGTGACACCCGTACGCAGGGTGGCTCCGGCGCGGACGGCGGCGGCCACGCAACTCTCGGCGTACGCGGGCCCGGTCGCCCCTCCCCCGCCGATGGTGCGGCCGCCGAATCCGCCGTGGTGGCAGTGGCGGGGGACGCCGCCCGCGGTCTGTTCGCGTTCCAGGATCTCGACCCGGCCCGCGCCGGACGCGGCGAGTTCGGCCCCGGCGCCGAGGCCGGCCGGGCCGCCCCCGACGATCAGCACGTCGACAGTCCGTTCGTGCCGGGTCATGGCCTGGCCTCCTCGAAGAGTGCGCGGACCGCCGCCCCGCAGTAGAAGCCCTGGCACCGCCCGTTGCCGGCCCGCGTCCTGCGTCGCAGGCCGTCCGGGGAGTGCGGTGGCACCGGGCCGGCCAGGGCGTCCCTGATCTCGCCCGCCGAGACCCGTTCGCAGTGGCAGACCAGCGTGCCGTACGCCGGGTCCGCCGCGATGAGTCCGGCGTCCTGGTACGGGCGCGGGAAGGCCTCGCCGAGATTGGGCATGGTGACGGGCGGCAGTTCGTGCGGTGTGCCGAGATCGAGGCCCGAGCCGCCGAGCAGGTCGGCGACGTGCGCGGCGATGGCCATGGAGGCGGTGAGTCCGGTGGAGCGGATGCCGCCCACGGTGATGTACCGCAGCTCCGGCCGGGAGCGGATGCGGTAGTCCTCCTGGCCGGTCGCGGCCCGGAGTCCGGCGTAGACGGCGGTGACTTCCTCGTCGAGCAGTTCCGGCAGGATGCGGCGGCCCTTCTCGCGGAGCAGGGCGATCGCGTCGGCCGTCGATCCGGTGGCCGTCTTGTCGTCGAGGTCCTCGGCGGTGGGGCCGAGCAGCACGTTGCCGAAGACGGTCGGTGCGACCAGGACGCCCTTCCCGGCGGCGGTGGGAACCGGCAGCAGGATGTGGTCGACGAGGTCCCGGGCGAGCTTGTCGAAGACGATGAGCTGGCCTCGGCGCGGGGTGACGGTGAAGTCGTCGTGGCCGAGTTCCCGGTCGAGTTCGTCGGCGTACAGTCCGGCGGCGTTGATCAGGTGGCGGGTGCGCAGCGGTCCACGGGTGGTGGTGAGGGTGTGGGCGTCGTCGCCGCTCTCGATGTGCCGCACCCGGCAGTTGAGGTGCAGATGGACTCCGGCCCGCACGGCCTGGGTGGCGTAGGCGAGCGGGGTCGTCCAGGGGCAGATGATGCTCTCGTCGGGGATTTCGAGCGCGCCGAGGGCGCCGGGTCCCAGGTGGGGTTCACGGGCGCGCAGTTCGTCGGCGCCCAGGAGGCGGGCCGCGTGGTAGTCGTTCCGCTCGGCCTTGGCCAATAGGGCGGGGAGTGTGGCGAGTTGCTCTTCGTCCCAGGCGACGAGCAGGGCTCCGACGCGTTCGACGGGGATGCCGGTCTCGGCCGCGTACGCGCGGAGTCTGTGCTGTCCCTCGCGTACCAGCCGGGCCTCCAGGGAGCCGGGTACGGCGTCGAAACCGGTGTGCAGGATGGCGGTGTTGGCCTTCGAGGTTCCGTTGCCGATGTCGTCACCGGCGTCCAGGAGTGCGGTGCGCAGCCGGTAGCGGGCCAGTTCGCGGGCGATGGCGGCGCCGACTACGCCCGCACCGACGACGGTCACGTCGTAGACCGGGCTGCCGGGCGGCTCGTCGACGGTCAGCTCGCCGGCCGTTGTGATCGTGGGGCTCATCGCGTGACTCTCGTACATCTCAGGCATGGTCCAGCAGGGTCTGTACGGCGGTCCGGAACCCGGCGAGCCGTTCGGCCGCCTCGTCGGCGCCGATGCGGGGTTCGTACACGGCGGCCGGCTTCCAGTCGGGCAGGGCCTGGCGGACCGGGAGCCGCGGGTCGAGGCCCAGCCTGGCGACGGCTCCGACGCCGAGTGCGGTGACATCGGGCAGGGCGGACACCTCGACTGGCCGTTGCAGCAGGTCGGCCTGGGTCTGCATGAGGAGTTCGGAGCGGGTCAGGCCGCCGTCGACCCGGAGCACGGTCAGCGGCGAGCCGAGGTCGGTCGCGACCGCCTCGGTGAGCTCGACGACCTGGGCCGCGATGCCCTCGCACAGGGCCCGCACCAGATGGCCCGGGGCGGTGCCGAGGCCGAGGCCGGTCATCGATCCGCGCAGGTCACCGCGCCACCAGGGAGCAGCGAGTCCGGCGAGTGCCGGTACGAAGGTGACGCCGCCGGAGTCGGGGACGGCCGTGCCGACCGGGTCGAGGTCGGCGGCGCCGGAGATCACCCCGAGGCCGGTGAGCCAGTCGACGGCGGACGCGGCGGTGTAGACCTGCCCGTCGAGGCAGTAGCTGGTGCGGCCGCCGAGCCGCCAGGCGACGCAGCTGACCAGTCCGGTGGAGCCGCGGCGTGGGGCGGGCCCGGTCTGCGCGAGCAGGAAGGCACCCGTTCCGTAGGTGCATTTGGCGTTGCCCGGGTCCAGGGCGTTCTGGGCGAGCAGGGCGGCCTGCTGGTCGACGAGCAGGCCGGTCAGCGGTAGTTCGCCGCCGAAGGCGGTCGTCGTGCCGACCGTGCTGTCGCAGTCGACGACATCGGGCAGCCGTTCGTCGCCGAGGCCGAAGACGTCCAGGGCCCGGGGCGACCAGTCCGCGCGGTCGAGGTCGAGCAGTTGGGTGCGGCCCGCCGTCGCCGCGTCGGTGACGAACGCGCCGGTCAGCTGATGGACGAGCCAGGAGTCGCTGGTGGTTACCACGCCTTCACGGGTCAGCTCCCGGCGGATCCAGGCCATCTTCGGCGCGGCGAAGTAAGGGTCGAGCGGCAGCCCGGTCAGGTGCGTCAACTCTTCGTCGTACTGGTCGAGTTCGGCGCAGACCGAGGCGGCCCGCCGGTCCTGCCAGACGATCGCGTCGGTGAGCGGCCGTCCCGTGTCCGGGTCCCAGGCGAGCACCGTCTCGCCCTGGTTGGCGAGGCCGACCGCGACCACGGGTTCGGCGGCCTCCCGTAACGCCCGGCGGCCCGCTTCGACGACCGAGCCGAGCAGTTCGGCGGGGTCCGCCTCGACCACTCCTCCGGCGCAGTGCCGGGTTCGCACCGGAACGGAAGCGGAACCGATCACACCTCGCTCGGGGCAGATCACCAGCGCCTTCGTCCCCGACGTGCCCTGGTCCACGGCGAGTACCGGGCCTGTCATCGACTCTCCAGCTGTGCGGAAGCTCTGCGGCTTGAACGGAATCGTGATCACTGAACTCGCCGCCCAGAGTGGTGCAGACCACCGCGTACGTCAAGCGCCACCCGGGGCACGACCGGAACAACCGGTACATCTTTCAACGTCCTGGGGAATCAACTGACTTGAGTAAGATCCGCGAATCGGTCCGGACTTCGGAGTGACTGGCCTTACACTCACCGCCGAGCAACAACCGGACGCTTTCGAGCAGTTCGTTTTTCAACAGCTGCTTCACCCCCCACGTCCTTGAGGATTGATGAGACCGACACCCTGCCCCGAACCACCGACCACCGATGTCCCGGCCTTTTGCAGTCGCACGGGTTCCATGCCGCCAACGGGTTGCGTGACGTGCTGAGCAGATCTCCCGACCGTCGTATGCCGTTCTGTCGTGCAGGGGCAGGGACAGGGCAAGTCCATGGCCAACAGTGATTTCCGGCCGGTCTACCACCCGGCCGGCCATGACAACGATCTACGGGTCGCGTTACAGGACCTGCGCACCGGACGCTGGATGTCCATGCGGAATCTGCTGGAGAGCACGCCGGACTGGACCCTGTGGACCCAGCGCACACAGGTGCTCGGGGCGGTTGCCGCCGGTTCGGACGCGGTGCAGGCCTGGCTGGCCGAGGACCCTCGGAGCGTCGCCGCCACGGTGATGCAGGCGCGCGTCGTCGTCGAGCGGGCGGTGCGCGCCCACCGCGAGGGCCACCACCGGGCACAGGAGTTGTGGCAGGAGGCCTGGCAGGCGTGCCGGACGGCCGCGAACGCCTCGCCCGCGGACCCGGTGCCCTGGGTATGCCTGCTGGCCCTGTCCCAGCTGGACGAACACCAGCAGCTGGAGGAACACCGGCTGCGCCCGCCGGGGCCGATGCTCTTCCCCGGTCCGTGGGGGCTGCTGGCCGAGGCCGACAAGCGCGATCCGTGCAACCGCGAGGCCTACCACCGGATGCTCCAGTTCGTGTACGTGCGCAAGGCCGGCGGATCGCTCTCGGAGGCCGTCAACTTCGTTCAGTGGGCCGCCTCTTCGGCGCCCGACGGCTCCGCGCTGCATGTGCTGCCGCTGTATGTGCGGGTCGAGCGTTACCGCCGCGAGCAGGGCCACGAGAAGGCCCTGGACCTGCACTGGGTCACCGAGGACGCGGAACGGGACGCGGCCCGTGCGCTGGAACTCTGGTTCCGTCGCACACCACCGATCTCGCACTCCCTGCTCGACCTCAACCACTTGGCCCACGCCCTGTGGGGAGCGCTCCAATTCGCTGACGCCGCAACGGTGTTCCAGGAGCTCGGCCCCTATTTCACCTCGGTTCCATGGGTGTACCGCACACGGGGCCGCAAGGGCCCCGGAGACGCGGAGGACGTCTTCCTGCGTGCCCGCAGCCGCTGCCTCTCCGCCTCCCGCGACACCGGACGGGGGCCGCAGCGCTGAGCGACGGCACCGCGATGCCGTGTGCCCGCCCCGTCCCGGACCGATGACCGACCGTCCCTTTTCACCACCCGCTCATGGAGGTTTTCCCGATGTCCATATCCACCCCGACCCAGTCGGGCGCGGAGGCAACCCCGCCGAAGGACGAGGAGGAGCGGCTGCGCGAGCTCGGCTACCAGCCGGTGCTCGCCCGCCGCATGGGAGGCTTCGGCAACTTCGCCATCAGCTTCTCCGTCATCTCGATCCTGTCCGGCTGCATGACCCTGTACGGCTTCGGCATGTCGACCGGTGGTCCGGCCGTGATGCTCTGGGGCTGGGCCGGTGTCGGGCTCTTCGTGCTCTGCGTCGGCATGGCGCTCGCCGAGGTCACCAGCGCGTACCCGACCTCGGGAGCGCTGTACTACATGGCCGACCGGCTCGGCGGCCGCAAGTGGGGCTGGTACACCGGCTGGCTGAATCTGCTGGGTCTGCTGGGCGCGATCGCGGGCATCGACTATGGTGCGGCGCTGTTCACCGGTGCGCTGATGAACCTCCAGTGGGGATTCACTCCCACGCCCGGCAAGACAATGATCATTTTTGTCTGCATCCTGCTGCTGCACGCCGTGCTGAACCTCTTCGGCGTCCGCCTCGTCAGCGTCCTCAACTCCATCAGCGTCTGGTGGCACCTGGCCGGTGTCGCGGTGATCGTCACCGTGCTGGCGATCGTCCCCTCGCACCACCAGTCGCCGTCGTTCGTCTTCACCGAGTTCGTCAATGACACGGGCTGGCACAACCCGTTGTACGTGGCGGCGATCGGCCTGCTCCTCGCGCAGTACACCTTCTGCGGCTACGACGCGTCGGCCCACCTGTCGGAGGAGACGTCGAACGCCTCCGTGACGGCGGCCAAGGGCATCGTCCGCGCGATCTGGGTCTCCTGGATCGCCGGCTTCGTGCTGCTCGCCGGGCTGACCTTCGCCATCCAGGACTACGCGGGCACCCAGAAGAGCGCCACCGGGGTGCCGCCGGCACAGATCCTGATCGACGCGCTGGGCACCTCCGGGGCCACCGCCATGCTGCTGATCGTGATCGCGGCCCAGCTGTTCTGCGGCAACGCCGAGGTCGCGGCCGCGAGCCGGATGGTGTTCGCCTTCAGCCGTGACAACGCCCTGCCGGGCTCGGCGCTGTGGCACAAGGTGAGCGCCCGCACCCAGACCCCCGTCAACGCGGTGTGGCTGTCGGTCGTCGTCGCAGGTGTGCTCGCGCTGCCCTCGCTGTACTCCGCCACCGCGTACGGTGCGGTGACCGCGATCAACGTCATCGGCATCACGCCCGCCTACGCGATCCCGATCTTCCTGAAGCTGCGCTCCGGCAGCCGGTTCGAACGCGGGCCGTGGCACCTGGGCCGCTGGAGCAAGCCGATCGGCTGGATCGCCGTCGTGTGGGTCGCCATCGTGACCGTGCTGTTCCTGCTCCCGCAGTCCTCCCCGGTGACGGTCGACTCGATGAACTACGCGTCGATCGCGCTGATCGCCGTGCTGGTCCTGGCCACCGTGTGGTGGTTCGTCGCCCGTCGTTCGTACAGCACGCCGTCGGCGTACGGGAACGCCCGCGAGCAGGCGGAGATCGAGGAAGGCATCGTCTGATCCGGCCCTTTTCCCGCCGGCCCTTCCGGAACCGCCCCGCCGACAGGCAGCGGTCCGGGAGGGCCGCGTGCGTGGTGGATCCCCGCACGGTCCACTGTGCCGCCTCCCGACGGCTCCACGCGCTACGGCAGCCAGAGGCAGGCGGCGGCCACCAGTGCCACCGCCGCCCCGCCGCTGAGCACCGGCACATTGCCCAGCCAGGTGGCGAGCGCACCGCCGCCGAGGGCGCCGATCGGCACCGTACCGATGAGCGCGGCCTGCAGGACCCCGGCGACCCGGCCCTGGAGCTCGGGCGGTGTGATCAGTTGCTGGGTGGTGGTCATGGAGATGGCCCAGACCGTGGCCGCGAGACCGAAGACGAACTGGTACGCGAGCAGCGCCGGGAAGCCGGGCCCCAGGGAGGCGCCCGGGATCAGGAAGATCGCGAGGGCGGCCACCACGGCGCAGATCCGGGTTGCCCTGGCCAGTCCGATGGTGGCGGCGAAGCGCCCCGCCAGCAGCACTCCGAGGACGGTGGCGACGCTGAACGCGGCGTAGACCGTGCCCAACTGCCAGGCCGGCAGTCCGAGATCACGCGTGGCGTAGAGCACGAAGAGCGCGTCGACGGCTCCGCTGCCGAGATTGAACCCGGCCCCGGCGAGCACCTGTCGGCGCAACAGCCTTTCGCCGCGCACCACTTCGAGTCCGGCGCGCAGTGCGGCTGTCCGGGATTCCCTCTCGCGACCGGCCTCACGGACCGAGGAGTTGAGTGTGGCGGGGAGACCCAGCAGCAGCAGTGCCTCGATGCCGTACGCCGCGCAGGCGGCCAGCAGCGCGGTGGAGGCCCCGGTCAGGCCCACCAGCACACCGCCGAGCGCGGGGCCGCCGATCTGCCCGGTGGTCCGGGCACCGGTCAGCGCCGAGTTGGCGGACAGCAACTGCTCGGGGTGCACGACCCTGGGCAGGGCCGCCTGGAGGGCGACGGCGAGCATGGAGGTCAGCGCGCCGGACAGGGCCGCCACCACGTACAGCTGCGGCAGCTCGAGCCGTCCCAGGGTGTCCGCCAGGGGTACGGAGCCGACGACCAGCACCTGGAGAACGGTGAGGAGTACGGTCAGCCCGCGCAGCCGTGCCCGGTCGACCAGCACCCCGGCGAACGGGCTGAGCAGCGCGCCGGGCAGGTAGCTCAGCGCCATCAGCGCGGAGGCGCCGAAGGGCCCGGCGCCCAGCCGGGTCACGGCGAGCAGCGCGAGGGCCAGGGTGGTGACCTGGCGCCCGACGGAGCTGGCGATCTGTTCCCCGCACAGCAGCGCGAACGGCCGGTGGCGCAGCAGGCTACGTCCGGACCGCCCGGAGCGGTCGGTCCCGGCACCGGCGGAAGGGATCTCGGCTGACGGGGTCGGCGGGTCGGGCAGCTGCTCCATCCCGTTCAGATGTCGGTGCAGGGGACGGGCCACCGGCGGATGCGGGGCGGCAGGGCCACCACCCAGCCGTCGGTCACCCGGGCGAGGCGTTCCGCCACCAGCAGCTCCACCGCTTCCCGGCCGATGGCGCTCAGTTCGGCCACGGCGGTGGGGTCCTGGACGGTGCGGAACGTGGAGAGCAGATCGGGGTCGTCGATCGTGAAGCGGGCGGCGGCCGATGGCTCCCTGCGGTCCATGACGGTGACGAAGTCCGGTCCGCGCCGGTGGTAGAGCTGTCCGTAGGCGTGGCGGTCCCGCCAGGTGGTGAGCTCCGGCGGTTCGCCGGGCAGGGGGCCGGGGGCCGGCAGGTGGCGCAGCAGGCCCGCCGTGTCGGCCACCTCGTGCGCGGGCCCGGTGAACAGCGGGTCGTCGGTCGCCGGAAGCCAGCGCACGACGAGATCGTGGCTCTGGCACTCGCGCAGGAACCGGACCGCTTCCGCCGCCGGCCGGCCGCCGGCGCCGAGCCGCAGGGGTTCGTCGACCGTCACCAGCCGTCCTCGGATCCGGTGCGGCACCTGCCAGGCCGGCAGGGCGGGGGCGGTGCGGGTCGGGGGTGCGGGCAGCGGGCTCATCCGGCGACCTTCTCTCCGTTGTCCGGCGCGCCCGATGACCCGCCGGCCGTCCCGTCCGGCGCCTGGGTGCGCTCGACCGACCGGACCGGCACGTGCCAGGTGGGCAGCGACACGTACGACCGCCCGTCGTCGAAGAGGAGCCCCAGAGCGACCGCTTCGCGGAGCCAGGCGTCCAGTTCCTCGGCGGTCGGCGGGGTCGTTTCGGCCGTGAGCAGCCGGTGCAGTGCCGTCCGGGTGCGGCCCGCCTCCAGGTGGCGCAGGGCGGCGGCGTGCCAGCCGGTCAGCCGGTGGGTGCGGCGCGGCCAGCCGTGCCGTCGGTCGTGGACGAGCAGCACCTCCTCGCCGTCGGGCTGTTCCAGGACCAGGGTCGAGGCGGGGTGGCCGGTGTACCAGTCGCGGGCCGCGGCCTTCAGCCGCGCTTCGGTCCCGCCGCCGATCCCGGCGGGCGGGGTGTCGAAGAGGTAGACCAGATCGGCCAGTTGTTCCTCGGGCAGGTCGTAGACGTGGCGGTACATCTCGGCGGGCCACCTCTCGGGGAAGCCCAGCGCGGGGTTGGCGAAGTTGGGGCTGAACCGCTCCAGCTGGATGCGGTGGGCGCCGCCGGGCGGCTGGAGGTGGACGAGCGCGGGCATCTGGTCGATGACGGAGGCGTAGTCCTCGGCGGTCTCCCCCGGGAAGCCGTAGAGGTAGTTCCAGGAGCAGGTGAGCGAGTGGTTCTCGCACTCGCGGAGCGTACGAATGTTGCGGGCCCCGCTGACGCCCTTGTCCATGAGCTCCAGGGCCTTGTTGTTGAGGCTCTCGATGCCGGGCTGGATGTGGACCGATCCGGCTCGGGCGAGCGTCTCCAGCTGCTCGGCGGTGAGGTTGGACTTCACCTCGTAGTGCATGCGCAGGTCCCAGCCGCTGTCGGCGGCGAGCGGGAGGAAGTCCTTGAAGTACGCCATGTCGATGATGTTGTCGACGGTGACGATGTCCAGGATCCGGTGGCGCCGGACCAGGCGGTCGACCTCGTCCCAGAGCCGGTTTCCGGGTTTGGCGCGGAAGGTCATCGCCGAGCCGTTGAGTCCGCAGAAGGTGCAGTGGTGCTTCTCGCCCCACCAGCAGCCCCGGGCCCCCTCGACCACGAGTTTCGGATGGACGTACTCTGCGAGCGGGGAGGTGTCGATGGCCTGCTGCCAGAGGTCGTAGTCGGGCGAGGGGATGTCGGCGGGCGCGACGGTGCGCCGGGACTCCTCGTTGGCGCGCGACTCCGGCCCGTCCCACCAGCAGAGTCCGGGTACGTCGGCCGGTGCGGTTCCCGCGTCGATGTGGGCGAGCAGGGCGGGCAGGGCGTACTCCCCCTCGCCGCGCACCACATGGTCGACGAAGCGGTGGTTGCGGTGCAGGGCGTGGCCCATCGGGCCGTCGCAGTTGCTGCCGCCGAAAACCACGGTCAGTCCGGGGCGGCGTCGTTTCAGTTCCGCCGCGAGCGCCAGCGAGGAGACGTTCTGCATGAACGTGGAGGTGAACCCGACGACATCGGGTGCGTCGTCGAGTATCGCGCTCGCGCTCTCGTCGATGAACTCCGCCGCGTGGACCCTCATCGCGGTCGCGGTGGACATGTCGGTCCCGCGCCGCGTGGCGTACTCCTTGAGCTGCGCCACGCCCCATTCGGGATCGTTGTACAGGACGCCGGAGAACACCCAGTCCCCGAGGCCGTCGAAGATCGATTCGCTGCCGACCGCGACGTGATCGCCGGGCCGGATCGCCCCCTGCGAGCGTTCCAGCAGGAATTCCGCCCAACGCAGGGAGCCGTGGAACTCGCGCACCTCGTCGTCCGGCCGGGTCCGGTCCAGCAGCGCGTGCAACAGTCCCACCTGGAGCGAGGGGAGTTCGATCGGCTGCCACGGCATGGTCACCAGATGTATTCGCACTGCGCCTCCCACGGCACGGGGGCGGACGCCGGACCGCGTCCGGCGTCCGCCCTTTTCGTCACTGTCCGGCCGTGGCGCACGGCCCCGGAGGGCGATCGCGTCAGGTGCCGGCTGAACCGGAACGCACCGGTTCAGCGCGTCGGACGTTTCTCGATCGTCTGCCGTTCGCGGTTCTTCGCCTCTTCCTCGCGGACCACTACCTTCTTGATCTCCATATGCCCCTCCCCTCGGCTTTCGGTCTCAAGTCCGTTGACGTTAGGTCGCGTTGTGACGGAGTCGCAAGAGTGCCTGCTGGGGTCGGTGGGGCGGACGGGGTGGTCCGCACCGGTGGCGGGCCGGAGACCGATCGCTATGCTGCGTGCCGAAGCGCTCACCGGAAGCGCTCAAACGAACAGTGCGCGGCGGTACGGCGAAGGGGCCAGCAGCATGCGGGAGCCGGTTGAACTCAGGCGTCAGCGAATCCTGTCGGTGGTGGAGTCGCGCGGCGCCGTGAAGGTCAGCGCGCTCGCGGCCGAGCTCGACGTCTCGGTGGTCACGATCCGGCGGGACGTCGAGGAACTGGCCCGGGACGGGCGGCTGCGGCGCGGGCACGGGGTGGCCCGCCCGGTGCGTGAGCCGGTCCCGACCGGCGCGGTCCCGGCGGCCCGGGGCGAGGAGCCGGCCGGGGAGGCCGGGGCGGTCGCCCTGGTCGTCCCGGAGCGGCACACGTACCTGTACGAGACCCTGCACGGCGCCCGCTCCGTCCTGGAGGAGTCCGGGATCCGGATCGCCCTGCACATCGCGCCCCCGTCGGCCGGTGCCGAACGTCCGCTGGTGGAGCGGGCGCTGGCGGACGGGGCGCGCGGGCTGCTGATCGCGCCGCGCTGGCTCAGTACCCGCTCGGAGGAGCTGGACTACGGCTGGCTCGCGAACGTGGGGGTGCCGACCGTGCTGATGGAGCGGCGGCCCCGGCCGGGAAGCGCGCTGCACGCCCTGGACTCCGTCTGTTCCGATCACTGGTACGGGATCCATCTCGCCGTGGACCATCTGGTCTCGCTGGGGCATCGCCGTATCGTGCTGGCCGCCCGTGACGACAGTCCGACGGCGCGCAGCATCCGTGCCGCGTTCGCCGAGATCGCGGCGGCCCGTCCGGAGGTGGCGGACTGGTCGGTGGTGCTGAGCTCGCCCTCGGCGGCGGAGCCCCACGGGTCCGGCCCGGCGGCCGGGCCCCATGGTTCGGCATCCGCGGCCGACGGCCGGGCCGCTCTCGACCTCGCCGCGCTGCTGCGGGAGCGGGGCGCCACCGGGGCCGTGCTGCACGGCGACGTGGACGCGCTGATGCTGGTGCAGCGGCTGGCGGAGAGCGGTGTCGAGGTGCCCCGGGACTGCTCGGTGGTGGCGTACGACGATGTGGTCGCGGCCCTCGGCAGCACTCCGCTGACGGCGGTGGCGCCGCCGAAGGCGGAGATCGGGCGGGCCGCCGCCGAACTGCTGCTCCACCGGCTGTCCGGTGCGGCGGGCGCGACCGGACCGGTGCGCCGCACGGAGCTGCTGCCCACGCTGAAGGTGCGTGGATCGGCCCAGGAGCTGCCCCGTTCCACCGAGTGATCGTTTGACCGTTTTGTTCTTCTTCTGAGCGATCACTTGACCAGTACCGATCAGTCGATCAGGATTCCCCGTGAGCCGATTCAGCAGCCGCGGGAGGCGCACATGCCCGGACGACAGAGCCGTCGGTCCGTGCTTGCCACGATCGCCGCTCTGCCGCTGGCAGGTGCGCTCGGTGCCTGCGGAGGCAGCAGCGGCAACGGCGACGGGCTGTCCGGACCGTCCGGGCCGGGCAACAGAGGCGGGAAGCGCGCCACCCGCATCACCTTCTGGTCCGCCCTGCGCGGCAGCCAGGAGGTCGTGGACGCGTTCAATCGCACCCACGACACCGTCCAGGTCGACTTCCAGCAGGTCCCCGCGGGCTCGATGGGCGGGTACGCCAAGCTCAGCAACGCCGCGCGGGCGGGCAACGCCCCGGACGTCGCGACGATCGAGTACCCCCAGATCCCCGGCTTCGCCATCGACGGGGTCGCCCGGGACATCACCGGCCTGGTCGGCGACCGGCTGCGTGCCGCGCTGCTGCCGCAGGCGCTCGGCCTGACCACCTTCGACAAGCGGGTCTTCAGCGTGCCGCTGGACGTCGAGCCGATGGTGATGCACTACCGCACCGACCTCTTCGCCGAGTACGGCCTGCCGGTCCCGCGCACCTGGGCCGAGTTCGAGGACGTGGCCCGGACCGTGCGCCGCAAGACCCCCGGCCGCCGGATGGCGGCCTTCGCCACGGACGGTGCCCCACAGTTCGCCTCCTTCGCCTGGCAGGCCGGTGCCCAGTGGTTCGACACCCGGGCGGGTGCCTGGAACGTGTCGTTCGCCGACGCACCGACCCGCCGCGTCGCCGCGTACTGGCAGCGGCTGATCGACCAGGACCTGGTCGTCGTGAACGCCGTCGACAGCCGGCAGTACGACGCCCAGCTCGCCGCCGGCCAGGTCCTCACCCGGCTCAGCGGCGCCTGGGACGCCGGGGCGCAGATGAACGCCCGGCCCGCGCAGAAGGGCAGGTGGGCCATCGCTCCGCTGCCCCAGTGGAGCCCGTCCGCCGCCGTGCTCGGCACCCACGGCGGGTCCACCTTCGCGGTCACCTCCGGCAGCAGCCACCCGGAGGCCGCCATGGAGTTCATCGAGTGGCAGGTGTCGCACCCCGACGCGCTGCGCGCCCGGCTCTCCGGCGGTACCAGCAGCCAGTACCCGGCCGCACCCGGCCTCGTCGCCGTCGGCAGGAAGGCCTTCGACCGCGGCTACTACGACGGCCAGGACATCTACGCGCTCTTCGAGCAGGAGGCGCACAAGATCAGGGACGGCTGGACATGGGGACCCCGGATGTCCGCCTCCCAGAAGGTGATGCAGGACGGCTTCGCCCGGGTCGGCGGCGGCCGGGGCTCACTGATCGACGCCGTGCGCGCGACCCAGCGGGGCACCATGCCGGACCTCAGGGCCCTGGGACTCGCCACCACCGAGCACAGCACCTGACCGCGCCCCGTCCCCTCCCCCCGTCCCCCGTTCCGGCAGCAGCCCTTCCAGCAGCAGAGAGGCAGGTGACACCGTGTCCAGCCACCTCACCACCCCCGCTCCCGCCTCCACGCGTCCGCCCGCGCACCCCTCGGGGACCATCGGGGAGCAACCGCCTGCCGCCGGACCGGCGCGCCGCGCCCGCAGGGCCGCCAGGCGCCGTGAACTCGGCGCGTGCGGCGCCCTGATGACCCCCTTCTTCATCCTTCTCGTGACGGTCTTCCTGATCCCCGTCGGGACGGCCGTGTGGCTCAGCTTCTTCGCCGACGACCAGCCGGGACTCGGCTTCGGCCCGGAGCGGACGGTCTTCGTCGGGCTCCGCAGCTACACCGCCGTGCTGACCGACCCGACGTTCATCGGCGGGCTGGGCACCGTCGTCCTGTACTGCCTGCTCTACATCCCGCTGATGGTGACCGGTGCCCTGGTGCTCGCCCTGCTGCTGGACTCCGGGGTGGTGCGGCTGCGGTCCTGGGCCCAGCTCGGACTGTTCCTCCCGCACGCGGTGCCCGGCATCATCGCGGCCGTCATCTGGCTGTACCTGTACACGCCGGGGCTGAGCCCGGTGATCGAACTGCTGGGCAAGGCCGACATCACCGTCGATTTCCTCGGCGTGCACACCGTCGTGCCGTCGATCGTGAACATCGCCCTGTGGAGCAATCTCGGCTACAACATGGTCGTCTTCTACGCCGCCCTCCAGGCCGTGCCCCGCGAGGTGATCGAGGCGTCGGTGGTCGACGGCGCCGGTCCGGTACGCACCGCGCTCCAGGTCAAGGCCCCGCTGGTGCGTTCGTCGATCGTGATGGTCGCGATGTTCACCCTGATCCTTGCGCTGCAGCTGTTCACCGAACCGATGCTGCTCGGCCAGGCCACACCGATGATCAGCTCGCGGTTCTCGCCCAGCATGTACATCTACGACGCGGCGTTCACCCGTAACAACTACGGCCTCGCCTCTGCCGCCTCGGTCGTCCTGCTCGTCTGCACGATCGCGCTCTCGTACGGCGTCACCCGCTGGTCCAACCGCGCGGGGACCCCCGAGGAGGACGCCCGGTGAGCGCGAGCTCCACCCGCGCCCGGGGCGCGCGGCGGCCCCGGCTCCTCGGCCGCGCCGTCGTCAACCTCGTCGTCGGCATCTCGGTGCTGTACACACTGCTGCCCGTGCTGTGGCTGGTGCTCGCCGCCTCGAAGGACCGCGACGCGCTGTTCGGCAGCGATGTGCTGTCGCCGGACCACTTCTCCCTCGGCCAGAACCTCAAGGACCTGTTCGCGATGGACGGCGGACTGTACGGGCGCTGGTACGGCAACAGCCTGCTGTACGCGGTCCTGGGTGCCGCGCTCGGCGCGATGGTGAGCATCGCCTGCGGGTACGCCTTCGACAAGTACCGCTTCGCGCACAAGGAGAAGCTGTTCGCCCTGGTGCTGGCGGCGGTGATGGTGCCGCAGACCGTGCTCGCGCTTCCGCTCTACCTGATGGCGTCCGGCACCGGACTCGTCAACACCTTCTGGTCGGTCTTCATCCCGGTGCTCTTCAACCCGTTCGGGGTCTACCTCGGCCGGATCTTCAGCCGGGGGTACGTGCCGGACGAGGTACTGGAGGCGGCGCGGATGGACGGCGCCGGCGAGCTGGCGGCCTTCTTCCGGGTCGCCCTGCGGATGCTGGGGCCGGGCCTGGTCACTGTCTTCCTCTTCCAGCTCACGGCGATCTGGAACAACTTCTTCCTGCCGATGGTGATGCTCTCCGACCAGCATCTCTATCCGGTCAGCCTCGGCCTCTACACATGGAACAGCGCCGCCGTCGTCTCACCCGAGTACTACCCCGTAGTGATCATGGGTTCGCTGCTCGCGGTCCTGCCGTTGATCCTCGCCTTCGCCCTGCTCCAGCGTTTCTGGAAGTCGGGGCTCACCGCAGGCGCCGTGAAGTGACCGGAGCACCGCCCCCGTTCCCCACCAGGAGAGAGATGCCCAGCACAGACCCCTCCGCCACCGCCTCCGCCGCCCGGAACCGGCCGCGCGCCGCCGTCGCCATGAAACCGGCCGCCGCGGACGCGCTCCTCGGTGCCCGGTCCCTGGCCGCGCTCGACGAGGTGTGCGATCTCGCCGCCCTGCCCGCCCTCGACGACTTCTCCACCGACCGGGCCCGCGCGGTGCTGGCCGACACCGAACTGCTGATCACCGGCTGGGGCTGCCCGCCGCTGGACGCGGCAGCCCTGGACGCGGCGCCGCGGCTGCGCGCGGTCGTCCACACCGCGGGCAGTGTGCGCGGACACATCACCGAGGCCTGCTGGGAGCGCGGCATCGAGGTGTCCTCGGCGGCCGCCGCCAACGCGCTGCCGGTGGCCGAGTACACCGTCGCGATGATCCTGCTCTCCGGCAAACGGGTCCTGGAGCGGGCCCACGACTACCGGGCACAGCGCCGCCGCGACAACTGGCTGGCCACCCCGGACCGGGTCGGGAACTACGGCCGCACCGTGGGCATCCTGTCCGCCTCCATGATCGGCCGGCGCGTCGTCGAACTGCTGCGCCCCTACGATCTGCCCGTCCTGCTGCACGATCCGTACGTCTCCGACGCGGAGGCCGCCGCGCTCGGCGTCCGGCCCGTCGGCCTCGCGGAGCTCTTCGCACAGAGCGATGTGGTCAGCATCCACACCCCGCTGCTGCCGGCCACCCACGGGCTGGTCAGCCGCGAACTGCTCGCCTCGATGCGCCCGGACGCGGTGCTGATCAACACCGCGCGGGGCGCCGTCGTCGACCAGGACGCGCTCGTCGACGTGCTCCGGCAGGACCGCATCCGGGCGATCCTCGACGTCACCGATCCGGACACACTGCCCGCCGCACACCCCCTCTGGGGCTGCGACAACGCCCTGATCACCCCGCACCTCGCAGGCTCACAGGGCAACGAGTTGCGGCGGCTGGTCGATCTGGCGGCGGGCGAGGCCGGCCGCTGGGCCGCGGGCGACGGTTTCGCCCATCCCGTACGACGCGAAAGGCTGGCATTCCTCGCATGACCGCTCCGCATCCGATCTCAACCCTCGAACTCCCGGCGGACGACCGGGTGTCGAGCCCGTACACCGGCTACACCCGCGCGCACTGGGAGGCCGCCGCCGACGGGCTGCTCCGGGCCGCCTGGCAGTGGGCGACGCCGGGCGGCGCCCTGCTGGACCTGCCGGGCCGGCCGTCCGCGTCCGGAGTGCGCTCCGACGGTCTGGAGGGTTACGCACGCACCTTCCTCGCCGCCGCCTTCCGGGTCGCGGGCGCTCAGGGCAAGGACCCGCACGGCTGGCTGGACCGGTACGCGGACGGGCTCGCGGCCGGTACCCGTACCCCCGGCCGCGAGGACGCCGAGTCCTGGCCGCTGATCCGCGACCACACCGTGTTCGGCCAGCCCATGGTCGAGTCCGCCTCGGTGGCCATCGGTCTGCGGCTGACCCGCCCGTGGCTCTGGGACCGGCTGGACGCCGGGGTCCAGGACCGGACCGAGGAGTGGCTGCGCGACGCGCTGCGGCACACCCCCGCCCCCAACAACTGGTACCTCTTCCCCTACTCCGTGGCCGGATTCCTGGAGTCCGTGGGCCGTGGCGACGCGCAGACCGCGCGGGCCAAGGAGCGGGCCCTCGAACTGCTGGAGGGCTGGTACCGGGGCGACGGCTGGTACGCGGACGGCGACGGCCGGGCCTTCGACCACTACAACGGCTGGGCACTGCACCTCTACCCCGTGCTGGACGCGCATCACTCGGGCGACGCCGAACTGTCCGCGCACTACGGCGCCCGGCTGCGCGAGCACCTGGAGGGCTACTCGCTGCTGTTCGGCGGCGACGGGGCGCCTATCCACTTCGGCCGCTCGCTGACCTACCGCTTCGCGGCGGCCTCCTCGGTGGCGCTCGGCGCCGTCAGCGGGCACACCCCGCTCACGCCCGGCGCCTCCCGGCGGGTGATCAACGGATCTCTGCGCTACTTCCTGGACCGGGGCGCGACCGGTACGGACGGGCTGCTGAACCTGGGCTGGCACGGCCCGCACGAGGCGTCGCTGCAGAACTACTCGGCGCCCGCCTCGCCGTACTGGGCGTCCAAGGCCTTCGTGTCGCTCCTCGCCCCGGACGGCCATCCGCTGTGGACCGCGACCGAGGAGCCCGCGCCGAGCGAGGGCCCCGACCGGGTTCTCGCGCTGCCCGCGCCCGGACTGCTCGTCCAGACCACCCGCGCGGACGGGATCGTACGGCTGCACAACCACGGCAGCGACCATGTGCGCCCGCACGAGGGCGAGTCGGGTGTGCAGGACGACCCGCTGTACAGCCGCCAGTCGTATTCCACGGTGACCGGTCCCACATCGAGGGCGAACGCGGCGGACAACCACCTGGCCGTGGTCGTCGCCGGGGCCCGCAGCGGTCGCCGCGTCATCCGTGCGCTGGGCGCCGGCGGGGGCGACGGCTGGGGCTGGGCCGCCTCCTGGCACCGCCCGGTGTTCACGTCGGGCTCGCCGATGGTGCCGGGGCTGCGGGTGGAGAGCGTCACGGTGGTGCGCGGGCGCTACGAACTGCGGGCGCACCGGGTGCTCGGCGCGCCGGACGGGGCGCGGGTGGAGCAGACGGGCTGGGCGACCGGCCGCGACGACGCCCTGACCTCCGCGCTGCACGGTCTGCACGGCTGGGAGTCCCGGGACGAGCTACGGGCTCCGCAGGGCACCGCGTACACGCCCTGGGCGGTGGTCCCCCGACTGTCCGCGTCCGCGACCGGCTCGGTGGTCCTGGTGGCGCTGGCCTCGCTGACCGCGGAGTCCGACGCGGCGCCGCTCGACGCGGTGGTCGACGCGGTGACGGTGGACGGGGACACGGTGGAGGTCCGCTGGGCGGACGGGGCGACGACACGTATCGGCTTCGAGCCGGTGACGGTCACGCACGGCTGAGCGCCGGGGTGCGCGGCCCGGGGACCGTCCCGTGACTGCCGCGCACCCCGCCCCCCGCCGCGCAGGCCCTACGCGTCACATGTCCGTCCGGATCACCACGGCCAGGGTGCGCGGACCGTGCACGCCCTCCACCCGCTCCAGCTCGATGTCGGAGGTGGCCGAGGGGCCGCTGATCAGCGTCGTCGGACGCTGCGGCACCAGCCGCGCCACCGCTTCCGGCACACCGGTCTCGACCGTCGACAGATCGACGACGCAGACATGGAGATCGGGGACCAGAGAGAGCGCCCGCCGCCCTTGGTCGGGCGAACCGTCCAGGAAGATGGTGCCGGTCTCGGCGCAGCTGACGGCCGAGGCGGTGACGACCCCGTCCAACGCGTCGAGGCCGGGCGCCGGGATGTCTGCGGAGTCCTGCTGGACCTCGCCGTCGAACGCTTCGAGCCAGCGTGCGTCGAGCCCGGCCGGCACACCGATCCGCCGCGCCCCGCGCTCCCGCAGCACCTCGGCGACGAGCTCCGCGGTGCGGTCGGCGGTGCAGGTATGGACGGTGGCCTTGTAGTCGACGAGCCGGTCGGTGAAGAGGGCCAGGCGTTCGTCGTCGGGGAGAGTGCGGCCGGTGCGGTAGGCACGCGGGACGGTGACATCGGGGGCAGGCGCGAGGGAGAGGGCGTCCTTGATCCGCCCCAGCACCGTTTCGCGAGCGTTGGTCACTTCTCCTCCTCCTTCTTCTTCCGGTTCTGTTCGTGCTCGCCCGCGGCGGCGCGCATCGTCGCGGCGCCCTCGGCCGATGCCAGCCAGGAGCGGAAGGTCTGCTTCGGCGGCACTTCGGTGTCCCGGCTCTCGCTCCAGCCGTTGAACGGCGGGGGCAGGTGCGAGATCTTGCCGTCCCGCCCGCCGATGACACGGCCGATCCCCGCGCCCTTCTGCGCGGCCGTGAAGAGCTTCGGGTGCTTCATGACGGTGGCCGCGGCCTTCATGGCCAGCTTCTCCGCCGTCATGCCGGACTGCTCGGTGTGCTGGTGGCGCAGTTCGACCAGGAGCGACGGAATGTCGATCTTGACCGGGCAGGCGTCGAAGCAGGCGCCGCAGAGGCTGGAGGCGTACGGCAGCGAGCTGTTGGGGTCGTTCTTGGCTGCGTGCATCCCGGCGAGCTGCGGGGTGAGGACCGCGCCGATCGGTCCGGGGTACGTCGATCCGTACGCGTGGCCGCCGGCCCGTTCGTACACCGGGCAGACATTGAGACAGGCCGAGCAGCGGATGCAGTTGAGGGCCTCGCGTCCGATCCGGTCGGCGAGCGCCGCGGTGCGGCCGTTGTCGAGCAGGACCAGATGGAAGTCCTGCGGCCCGTCGCCCGGCGTCACACCGGTCCACATCGAGGTGTACGGGTTCATCCGCTCGCCCGTGGAGGAGCGCGGCAGCAACTGCAGGAACACTTCGAGGTCCTGGTAGCGCGGCAGCACCTTCTCGATGCCCATGACGGTGATCAGGGTGTCGGGCATCGTCAGGCACATGCGGCCGTTGCCCTCGGACTCCACGACCGCGAGCGTTCCGGTCTCGGCGATCCCGAAGTTGGCGCCGGAGACCGCCACCTTGGTCGTCATGAACTTCTCGCGCAGATAGGCGCGGGCGGCGGCGGCCAGGTGCGCGGGCACGTTGTCCAGGCGCGGGTCGACGCCCGGAATCTCCTTGAGGAAGATCTGCCGGATCTCGTCGCGGTTGCGGTGGATCGCGGGGACCAGGATGTGCGACGGCTTGTCGTGCGCGAGCTGGACGATCAGCTCGGCGAGGTCCGTCTCGTACGGGGTGATGCCGACGGATTCGAGATGTTCGTTGAGGCCGATCTCCTGGGTGGCCATCGACTTGACCTTGATGACGTCGCTGCTGCCAGTCGCCCTGACCAGCCGGGTGACGATCTCGTTGGCCTCGACGCCGTCGCGCGCCCAGTGGACGGTGCCGCCGCGCTCGGTGACCTTCCGCTCCAGCTCCTCCAGGAGTTCGGGGAGCCGGTTCATGGTGTCGGTCTTGATGGCCGAGCCCGCCTCGCGCAGTGCTTCCCAGTCGGGGAGTTCACCGGTGACGTTCAGGCGTTTGGCGCGGATGGTGCGGGTGGCCCGGCCGAGGTTGCGGCGCAGTTGTTCGTTGCGCAGCTCGTCGTGGGCGGCCTCGGGGAACTTCCGGTCGCCGCGCAGATTGCCCGTCCCGTACGGGGAACGGGGCGGGGTCGCGGGCATGCCGAGAAAGGTGCTGCTCATCGGACGGCCTCCGTGGGGACGTACGGCGAGGTACGGGTGGCGGAGAGGATCTGCGCGAGGTGCAGGGTGCGGGTGCCCGACTTGATGCGGGAGAGCCCGCCGCCGATGTGCATGAGGCAGGACGAGTCGCCCGCGGTGCAGACATCGGCTCCGGTGGTGGCGATGTTGCGCATCTTGTCCTGGAGCATCGCGGTCGACGTCTCGGCGTTCTTGACGGCGAAGGTGCCGCCGAACCCGCAGCAGGAGTCGGCTTCGGGGAGCTCGACGAGGTCGATGGAGTCGACGGCCCGGAGGAGCTTCAGGACCTTGTCACCGACGTGCAGCATGCGCAGCGAGTGACAGGTGGGGTGGTACGTCACCCGGTGCGGGAAGTACGCGCCGACGTCGTCCACGTCCAGGACGTCCACGAGGAACTCCGACAGCTCGTACGTCTTGGCCTTGACGGTGGCGACGCCCGCGCGCAGCGCGGCGTCCCCGTACCGTTCGGCGACGATCTCGTGCTGGTGGCGGACCGAGCCCGCGCACGATCCGGACGGCATGACGACGGCGTCGATCGAGGCGTCGCCGAACTGGTCGGCGAAGTTCCGCACCAGGGGGACGGGTTCGCGCTGGTAGCCGGTGTTGACATGCATCTGACCGCAGCAGGTCTGCCCCGGCGGGAACACCACGTCGTGGCCCAGGCGGGCGAGCAGGACCGCGGTCGATTTCACCGCCTCGGGGAACAGTGTGTCTCCCAGACAGGTGGCGAAGAGTCCGATGCGCATGGGGGTCTCTCCGATCGCTTCTCCATTTTTATGGTCCGACCATACTAGCCTCGGTCCGGAACGTGAAGGATGCGGCGCCACGAGCCTGGGCACACGTAGTCATGCATAGTCATGCACCTGACAACACTTAATCCGCACACCAAGGGCTCGGGGCCGACCGACAGTCCGAGCCCTCACCCCTGCGTCAGGAATCCTCCGGGCCCCGGTCGGAGTTCTCGTCGACCAGCGTGCCGTGAAGGCTGCGGATGTGCTTCTCGACCAGATCGGCAGCGCCGGCACCCTCGCCCGCGCGCACCAGCCTCAGCAGCTCTGTGTGCTCCGCGTTGAGCGCGGCGGCCGTGGCCGGCCAGTCCTCGGCCTCCTCCAGCGCCCTCAGGATCAGCGGTCGCACCGATTCACGGACTGCGGAGGTGAGCGTGGAGGTCAGTTCATTGCCGGAGCTGCGGGCGATGTGCACATGGAACCGGGTGTCCAGATCGTTGAACTCCGGCACCGTGACGTCCGGCTCCCCCATGCGCGCGACCAGCGCCTCCGCCTCGTCGAGATCCGCCGGGGAGGCATGCCCGGCGGCCGCCTCGAAGCTGGAACGCTCCAGCACGACGCGCGCCTCCAGGACGTCCTCCAGGCTGTAGCTGCCCAGCGCGAAGTGCAGTCGCAGCAGCCGCCCGAGCGCGTCGTCGGGGTTGCGTACGATCCGCGCCCCGGCATCCGGCCCCCGGCCCGGCTGCGCGACCAGCACACCGATGGTCTCCAGCACCCTCAGCGCCTCGCGCAGCGCTGACCGGCTGACCCCGAGCACCGGCGCGAGCTCGCGCTCGGGCGGAAGTCGGTCGCCCGCCCTGAGCTCACCGGCGAAGACCCGCTCCTCGATGCTCTGGAGCACGAGCTCATGCGTACGGGACTGCCGTACGGGTTGCCATTCGACGGGCATCCGTCACCCCCTGCCTCGGCCGGAATCGTCCGGTTGCCGTCGCGTCTGCTGCCGGATCTTCAACTATGTCACACACCACATATGGTCGGACCAAAGAGGAGATGCCGGTAGTTGGCTCCGACAGGTGGCGCCGGCTCAGTAGGTGACGACGATGCGGCGGCCCACTCCGTCCACCTCGATCCGTCCGCCGAAGGGAATGACCAGCTGGGGGTCGGTGTGACCGAGGTCGACGTCGAGGACGGCCGTGGCCCCGGGGGCGTACTCGCTCAACGCCCGCAGGACCGCCTGCCGTTGCTCCTCGCGGAACCGCTCCCCCGCCTCGGCGTCCAGCGGCTGCTCGAACGACCAGTTCTTGGCCCGTCCCATGAGGAGGGCGGGGAACTGCGCGAGTATCCCCCGCTCCCCCATGTTCCGCAGAATCCGGTAGACCTCGTCGGCCGAGGGCATCTCCTCGCTCGTTGCGAGGAACAGCACCCGTCCCGCGTAGCTGTCCACCGGCCGGATCTCGCGATCGGCCATCAGCAGCCAGGCCAGGATCTCCAGATTTCCGCCCCAGCTCGCACCCTTCACGGTCCGGCCGTCGGCGTTGTGCCATGTCCAGCCGTCGCACGGCCGCATCTCGGGTTCGGAGTCGAAGGTACGGGGCTCCTCCCACCGGCCGCCTGCCCCGTTGGTCTCCTTGGACGGGGTGAGTTCGAAGTCGCCCCGGGTGAAGAGCGCGGCCCGCAGGGAGTCGGCGGTCAGCGGGTGCATCGCGCCGGGACGCCCCATCTCGACCATCACCGTGCCGCCGTGGTAGCCGACGATGCCCAGGTTCTCCAGGAACACGAGCAGGTTGGTGTTGTCGCTGTACCCGAAGAAGGGCTTGGGGTTGGCGCGCAGCAGGTCGCGGTCCAGGTACGGCAGCACGGTGATCTGGTCGTCGCCGCCGATGGTGGAGATCACGGCCTTGATGTCGGGGTCGGCGAATGCCGCGTGGATGTCGGCGGCCCGTTCCTGCGGAGTGGAGCCCATCTTCCGCGTCGTCGGGTACTCCACCGGTTCGAGGCCGAAGTCCTCCCGGAGCCTGCGCAGCCCCAGCTCATGGGGGAGCGGCAGGACGCCGGGGAGGCCGGAGGAGGGAGACAGCACGGCGACGCGGTCACCGGGCCGGGGCTTGTCGGGGTACGTGTGGGTCGGCATCCGCCGAGCGTAGGGCGGCCCGTGCGGCGGCGGCGTCGCATTTTCGGTCCGGCCGACGGCAGCGGGGCGGGGCACCGCCGCCGGCCCACCGGTCACCCGTCGAAGGATCCGTGACGGCCCGCGCCGCCTCCGAACCGTTCGGCCCCGGCCTGTGTCTCCCCCGCGGTCAGCGGCACCAGACCGTGCCGGTACTCCTGGGCCAGCGCCTCCGGTTCGCTCAGCCCGTGCTGCTCGCGCACCGAAAGCCGGTCGTGGCGCAGACACAGCTGCGGGAACGCGGCGATCTCGCGGGCGAGGTTCTCCGCCGTGCCGCGTGCCTCGCCGGGTGGCACGATCCGGTTGGCCAGCCCCATGGCGTAGGCCTCCGCGGCCGGTACGGGGCGCCCGGTGAGGATCATGTCCATGGCCCGGCTCTCACCGATGAGCCGCGGCAGCCGTACCGTTCCGCCGTCCACCAGCGGCACTCCCCAGCGCCGGCAGAACACCCCGAACACCGCGTCGTCCTCCGCCACCCGGAGATCGCACCAGAGGGCGAGCTCCAGGCCCCCGGCCACCGCGTGGCCGGAGACCGCCGCGATGACGGGCTTGCCCAGGCGCATGCGGGTCGGCCCCATCGGCCCGTCGCCGTCGGCCAGGACCCTGTTGCCCCGCTCCGTACCGATGCCCTTCAGGTCGGCACCCGAGCAGAACGTACCGCCCTCGCCCCACAGCACGGCGACGGCCGCGTCCGGGTCGGCTTCGAACTCCCGGAAGGCGTCGGCCAGTTGCCGGGCAGTCGGCCCGTCCACGGCGTTGCGGACCTCGGGCCGGTGGAGGATCACCGTGAACACGGGGCCGTCGCGCTCGATCCGCACGGCTGTTTCTTCGCTCATCGTTCGGCCTCCCGCTGGGACGGCGGAGAGCCCCTCCGGCCGGCGGGGCGTCCTGGACCCGGGCTCCGTCCGTGGGACGGAGCGCTGCCTCACCCTATTGATCCGGATCGATCCGTCACAGCTGATTCATGCGATTCTCACGCAACCGTTCTACGGTGGGGCCCGTGACCCAGATGACCCCGCCCGGCTGGCACCCAGACCCCGGGTACACAGGAATCGGCCCCGTTCACGAGCGCTGGTGGGACGGCACCCGGTGGACCGACCAACTGCGCGTGCCGCCCGCCACGATCCGGCGCCGCCGGATGCGCGTCGGACTGGGCATCACGGCCGCGGTGGTGGTCCTCGCCGCGGTAGGAGGCGGCGTCTTCCTGCTGTCGGACAACTCCGGCGCCGACAACGAGCGCGCGGCCACGGCCCCGTCCGCCCCGCCCTCGGACTCCCCCCGTCGCGGGCCGGGCGCTCCGGGAGGCGGCGGCGGGAGCGGCGCCCCCGAGCAGCGGATGCCGGGGACCGAGGACGGCTACGCCACCGACCTGACCAGCGGGATCAACCTGCCGGTGCCCGACGGCTGGAAGGGCACCTCCGGGGTCACGAGTGCGGGAGTGACGACGGGTGAGTACCCGTGTCCCGGCGACACGTCCGAGCAGTGTGTGCGCGGCGGGGTTTTCTCCGCGCCCGCCAAGGCCCTGAAGCTCGACACCACGACTGCGAAGGCCACGGCGGAGAAGGACATCTCCGCCAATGCCACCGAATCGTACGGCGAGAAGATCTACGGCGGCATCACCTCGCACCAGGAACTCAAGTCCGAGCCGGTGACCGTGGCCGGCGAACAGGGGTACCTGGTGCGCTGGAAGGTGGTGACGAAGAACGGTGACGACGGGTACGTCCAGTCGCTGGCCTTCCCGTCGCCCCGCTCGAAGGACCTGCTGGTCGTGGTCCGGTCGGGCTTCGACGTGAACGCCAAGGCACCCGCGCTCTCCGTCATGGACGACATCACCAAGGGCATCAAGGCCGCCTCGGGAGCGGGCTCCGGCCCCGGCACCACCGCGTAGCGGCCGTCGCGGACGGGCACGGCGGCCCGCCTTCGTACACCCGGGCGTGAGTACGAGGGCGGGCCGAGCTGAGTACGTCGGCCGATCCTCCGACGGGGCGTCGCTGGTCGAATGACCATCATGCTTCCTGACGCACCGTCCCGCCCCCGCATCCAGCACGTCGCCACCGCCGGCACGACGCTGGCGCTGTCGCTGGCCCCGCTGGTGATCGGCGTGCTGCTCGCCAAGACCATGGCGGCGGACCCGATGACACCGGTGAACGCGATGGTCACCCGGGGCGGGCAGCCCGTACCCATCTCGCCCGCGCAGTGGCGCGGGTGCGGCAGGCAGGCGCTGCGCAACTGGAAGGCCCCGCTCAAGGCCGGCCGGCGTCCCGTCTCCCTCGTGCGGCGGTGCGCCGGGGTCCGGCGCACGCGCCGCCCGGTGAAGCTGCCGGTCGAGCACTGAGGGGCGGCGGGCCCGGCACCCGAAGGTGGACCGGGTGTCAGGCCCGTCGGCAGTGCAGGAACAACTGGGGCTCGGCCACCGCCGCTTCGTACTCCGGGGTGAACAGGGTGCTCTGCTCCCACAGCACCGAGAGCCCGGCCTCGGTGACCAGCTCGGTGAACTCCTCCGGGCCGAAGCTCGTCGCCCGCACGTTGTGGCCCATGAAGACGACGTCGAAGTCCTCCACGTCCAGCGGCACCGTGGCCACGACCAGATGACCGCCGGGAACCAGCAGCCGTCCGAGCTTCCGCAGGAGCCGGAACTGGTCGTCGCGGGACATCTGGAGCAGTGAGAAATAGGCGCAGACCGCGTCGAAACTGCCTTCTTCCAGGGGGAGTTCGCGAATGTCGGCGCATTCGAACGCCGCGTCGGGGACCTGCCGGGCCGCCAGTTCGACCATGCCGGGCGAGACGTCCACCCCCAGCACGTCATGGCCGGCCTCGGTGAGGGTCCGGGCGGTCGGCCGCCCCGTTCCGCTGCCGACGTCCAGGATACGGCTGTGCGGTGCGAGATCGCCCAGCAGCCGGTGCAACGAGGCGTGGTGGGCGGCGGATCCGGCGAACGCCCGCTCGTAGTCGGCGCCCAGCGCGTCGAACACCGTGGCGGCAGCCTGGCCGTGGTCTCCGTCCATCGATGTGTTTCCTTCCCCGAGCGCCGCCCAGTGCGGCTCCCGAGGATCGTTTCATCATTCGCCATCGCCTTCAACGCCCGTCCATGGCAAGGAACATGGGGCCGATCGAGGAACTGGTGCACGCATGCGGGGCGGAGCGGGCCGTCCACGACCGGCCGCCGGGCGCGGGGCCACGAAATCCGGTTTCCTGCCCGCACCCGGGTTCCCTACACTCACCACGAAACGCGCGCCACAACAACACTGCGGCGCGCACCGTGACCAGTGGGGGGAGACCTGCCGTGCGCTACCGCACCGCTGTTGTCGTCCCCTCGTCGCGGTACGAGGTGATCCTGGTGTCTTCGTGCGCCCGGTGCAGGCTGCGCGGCCCGCACCGGTCCCCCGCGACGGACAACTGACCTCGCAGCGCCCGGCGTCGACACGGCCGGGCGGCGGCTCACCGGTGTGACACACCGTGCCGGAGGTCTTCGCCCGGCCTGATCACAGGCCCGGTTCGTCCGGGAATCGCGCCCTCCCGTTCCGGATCATTCCGAAAGGCCATGGGCCGTGCGTACCGAACTGCACCGTCAACCCACCAGTCCGCTGAGCGCCGTTCGCAATCTGGGCATCCTCGCCCACGTCGACGCCGGCAAGACCACCGTCACCGAGCGGATCCTCTACCTCACCGGCGCCGTCCACAAGCAGGGCGAGGTCCACGACGGGACGACCGTCACCGACTTCGACTCCCAGGAACGCGACCGCGGGATCACCATCTTCGCCGCCGCGGTGAGCTGTTCGTGGGACGGTCACCGGATCAATCTGATCGACACCCCGGGCCATGTCGACTTCACCGACGAGGTGGAGCGCTCGCTGCGGGTGCTCGACGGAGCGATCGCGGTGTTCGACGCCGTCGCGGGCGTCGAGCCGCAGAGCGAGTCGGTGTGGCGGCAGGCCGACCGGCACGGGGTGCCGCGGATCGCCTTCGTCAACAAGCTGGACCGTGCCGGGGCCGACCTCGACACGGCGGTCTCGTCGATCAGGGACCGGCTGCACACCGTCCCGCTGGTGGTCCAGCTGCCGATCGGGAGCGAGAACGGGTTCAGTGGAGTGGTGGATCTGCTGCGCATGCGGGCGCTGGTCTGGGCCGACGGCGGTGGCACGTTCGAGGAGAGGCAGGTGCCCGAGGCGCTGCGCGACGAGGCGCAGCGGCGCAGGCGGCTGCTGGAGGAGACCGTGGCGGAGCTCCATCCGGCCGCGCTGGAGGAGTTCTGCGCGCGGTCGTCGGTGTCCGAGCGGACGCTGCGGTCCGCGCTGCGCGACCTGACCCGTACCGGCGAAGGTGTAGTGGTGCTGTGCGGTTCGGCCTACCGCAACCGCGGGATCGAGCCGCTCCTGGAGGCCGTGGTGTCCTACCTGCCGTCACCGCTGGACGTGCCGCCGGTACGCGGCGCCCTGGACGGCGCGGTGCAGGAGCGGGCCTCCGATCCGGCGGCGCCGTTCGCCGCTCTGGTGTTCAAGGTGAGCTCGACCGAGACGGGCCGGCTGACCCTTCTGCGGGTGTATTCGGGAACGATCCGGAAGGGGGACACGGTGCTGGACGCGGGCGCGCGGCGCCACGAGCGCGTCGGACGGATCCTGCGCGTGCAGGCGGGCCGGCACGGGGACGTCGATACGGCGGTGGCCGGGGACATCGTCGCGGTGATCGGGCTGAAGGCGGCCCGTGCCGGGGCGACCCTGTGCGCACCCTCGGCGCCCTTGGTCCTCGAACCGCCCACCGCGGCCGACCCGGTCGTCTCGGTGGCGGTCGAGGCCCGCAGACGGACCGATACCGAGCGGCTGGTGACGGCGCTGGCGCGGCTGGTCGAGGAGGATCCCTCGCTGGCGGTCCGTACCGATCCCGAGACGGGGCAGACGGTGCTGTCGGGGATGGGGGAACTGCATCTGGAGGTCGCGGTGGAGAAGATCCGGCGTGCGCACGGGCTGGAGATCGGTGTCGGCAGGCCGCAGGTGGCCTACCGGGAGACGGTCGCCCGCGGGGTGGCCGGGCTGGTGTACCGCCATGTGAAGCAGGACGGCGGCGCCGGGCAGTTCGCCCATGTCGTCATCGACACGGAGCCGTTGGAGGCCACCGGTGACGACGGCGGGGACAGCGGGCCCGACTTCGTGTTCCGGTCGACCGTCGTCGGTGGACGGGTGCCGCAGGAGTACGTCCGTGCGGTGGAGGCCGGCTGCCGGGACGCGCTTGCCGAGGGTCCGCTCGGCGGGCACCCGGTGACCGGGCTGCGGGTCACTCTGACCGACGGGGCCACCCACTCCAAGGACTCCTCGGAGATGGCGTTCCGCACGGCCGGCCGGTTCGCGCTCCGTGAGGCGCTGCGGGCGAGCGCGATGGTGCTGCTGGAGCCGGTGGCGGAGGTCACCGTCACCGTGCCCGACGACGCCGTGGGCGGTGTCCTCGGCGATCTCGCGGCACGGCGCGGCCGGGTCACCGGCTCGGCCGCGCGGGCAGGCACGGCGGTGATCACGGCGACCGTGCCGCTGGCGGAGCTGTTCGGCTACGCGACCCGGCTGCGCAGCCGGACCCAGGGCCGGGGGACGTTCACGACCCGGCCCACCGGCTACGCCCCGGCGCCGAACCCGGCGGCCGGGTAGCGACCGGTCCGGCCCCACCCGTTCGCGGGTGGGGCCGGTCAGGCCGGGCCGTCGCCTTGATCTGCGCTGGAGGCGCACCCGTTTCCGGGTGAATCGCTCCCTGAAGTCGGAGATCCAGCGACGGCGGGCCCCGGCTCCATCGTGCTCACTGCTTCGCCTTCGGCACCTTCAGCCGGTCCCAGCTGACCTTCCCGGGGGTGCCGTCGGCATCCTTCCCCTTGAAGCCCAGTTTGCGCTGCCACGCCGCGTACGACTTGCGGTCCGCCTCGGTCCACTCGGGGCTCGGGCCCGTCTCGTAGTGGCTGCAGCCCTCCGCAGTCAGGCGACGCCCCATCATGGTGATCACGGGGTGGCTCCGGCCTACGTGGAAGAATCCGCTGCCGGGGAACCTCTCGTACTCGGTCTTCGGCTTCGGCTTCGGTTCGTGGCTCCCGCTGTCCCCGCCGTGGCCGTCCAGCCGGTCCGCGATGCGCTTTCGCATTCCGTCCATCGTGAAGCCTCGCGGGTCGACCTTGCCGGGCTGCCACTCCTTGTGGCCGATCACCGAGCGTTCGCTCCAGCCGTGGGCGCGGCAGATGGCGGCGGCGACCTTCTCGATGGCCTCCTTCTGGGCCTCGGGCCATGGGTCCTTGCCGTCGCCGCGGTTGATGCACTCGAATCCGTAGAAGTGGCGGTTGCCATCGGTGTCGGCGGCGTTGTCGTGCGGCAGCTTCGTCTCGTTGACGACGGCGCGCAGCACGTCGCTGTCGCCGAGGCCCGCGTGATTGGCCCGGCCGTTGCCGACGAGGTGGATCTCCCCCTTCTTGTCGATGACGCCGTGGCACAACGGGCCCGGCAGGCTGGAGTGGCCGTCGTAGCAGAGCGCGACCGAGGAGTCCGTCCCGGAGGTGACGGTGTGGTGGATCATCACGCCGTGCATCGGGCCGTACGGGCCCTTCGCGTTGCGGTTGTGGCGGCGCCAGTTGCGTACCTCGTGGACGGTGAGGCCCTCGGCGCGCAGGACCTCCACCAGCTTGGACGCGGTCAGGGGCGTGGCCATCAGGCGTTCTCCTCTCCGCCCGCGGCCTCGTCCACCGCTGCCTCGGCGGCGGCGGTCGTCTGCGACCTTGTCGCGGCCGGGGCGGCGCCCTCGGCGGCCAGCTCCTCTTCCCGTGCCTGCTGTTCGGCGGCGAGAGCGGCCGCGCCGGCCGGCGGGACGGCCCGGGTGGCGAGAGGGGTGAAGCCGAGGCGCAGGTCGACGGGGCTGCCCTCACCCTTGACGAGGGCGAGCGGCGCGTAGTGGCGGACGATGCCGGCGGGGTGGATCAGGAGCGGCTTGCGGGCGGCGTTCACGGGCCATTCGACGCTGCCGGTGGCGGTGCGGGCGGTGACGGTCCAGTAGTCGCCGGTGCGGTACGTCCGGCCCTTCTCGAAGTAGATCTCGACGCCGTCCTCCAGCGGCAGCCAGGCGCCCTCCTCGATGCGGATGGCGCCGCCGCGCAGCGCGGTGGTGCGGCCGCCGCGGTGGCTCGGCCCCGCCCGGTGGTCCCAGCGGCGCAGGTACGGGTGGAGTTCGGGGCGCCGCCCGACGTGCTGGTCCGGCTCGGCGGAAAGACGTACCCGGCGGCCCGGCAGGTCCAGTTCCTCGACCTTGAGCAGCGGCAGGGGCTCCAGACGGGAGGCGTACGCGGTGTCGACGAGCTCGACGTGGTCGCCGACGTCCAGGTCCAGTTTGTCGTCCTGCCCGAGGTTCGCCAACTGCACCCAGATGCCGTCGACTTCATCGACCGGGAAGACCACTGAGCCGTTCTCGCGGGACCACTTGAAGGTGGCGTTGCCGGGCTTGCCCGCCTTGCCGGCCTCGCCCCCCTCATGGATCTCGACGCGATAGAGCTGGTTCTCCGGACCCCGGTAGCGGGCGTCCGGCTTGACGAGGCAGGGGTCCTCGTCGGCGTGGTCGGGGCGCTCGCTGCGGGCGGCGAGGCGGGACTTGGGGGCGGCTTCGCCCGCCGCCCAGCGCTCGAAGGCCCGGCGCACCTCGTCGGGCGACGGCACATCGCCCTCGATGCCCAGCTTCGAGTAGGCGAGCGGCAGTACCTGCCAGACGACCTTGCGGCGGGCGGCGGTGTCGGGCATCGCCGGGCCGAGGGCCACCTCGCGCAGCGCCGGGTCCTCGGCGGCGGTCACCGCCCGCTCCCACACGTCGAGGTACACGACGAAGGGGTAGTCGGTGGGCAGCCGGTCACCCGGCTTCTCCTTGTCGCGGTAGCCGTCGGGCTGGTCCCAGTAGTCCCAGAACGCGGGCGGTTCGGCGGTGGGCATCCCGTCGTCGGGGTCGGAGGCGGCGGCGTCCTCGTCGGGCACCGCGTCGCCGGGGGCCGGGCGGGTCGCGTCGCACAGTATGCCGTCGACGTAGTAGTGGCCGCCATGGATGTCCAGGGTGTCGAGGTCGGGGGTGGCTCCGTGGTACTCGATGCGGAAGCCCGTGTCGCCGTCGGCGCCGAGCGGGCCGCCGTGCTGACCGATCAGGTCGACGGCGGTCGTGCGCGCCTGGTGGAGCTGGATCGCGGCCTGCTCGTTGGCGTCCGCGTCGAGCTGGACCCGGCCCTGCTGGGCGATGACCGCCGAGTAGTGCCGCGAGGGCCGGAAGGTGGAGCGGGAGATGTCTGCGTGCATGAAGGGTGTCCCCCTGGTTCGGAAGTGTGCGGGTCGCACGTCGTCGGTGGGAAGGGCGCGGCAGACGCCCTCGGGTGCGGCTCGGCTCAGGTCACGAAGAAGATCCCGGCGTCGGTCCCGGCGGGCACGTACTCCGCGAGACGGGCCCGCAGGCTGTCCTCGCGCTGCGGCCGGTACAGGTCGTGGAAGGCGCCCATCTCGGCCCCGTCCTCGGCGCCGCGCCGGATCTCCTCGGCGCACCGTTCGGCCAGCTCCCCGTACCAGGGGGTCCCGTAGCGCTCGGAGGTGAACAGCGGCCGCACCTTCGCGGCGCCGCCGGGGCCCGTGAGGTCGGGCAGGCAACGGTAGCGGCGCGGGGTGCGTGACCCGGCGGGAACGCAGGAGAAGCGCATGCAGCCGATACCGCGCCGCGCGACGTGCAGCCGCCCCGTGAAGACCGAGTTCTCGGCGATGCGCACCGCGTGCGTGTGCACTTCGCCGATCACGGTGGAGCGGTGGATGTGCAGTACGGCATGCGCGTGCCGGCAGTCCGGTGCGGACAGCGCCTCCCGGTCGGGTCCTGTTGCGTCGAGTATCGAGTCGCGCAGGTGGATGTCGAGGGGTTCCTCGGACACCTCGTCGCCGATGACCTCGATGGTGCCGAGGACGCTGTCCTCGATCTGGAGGCAGGCGGTGGTGCGTTCCAGGACGATGCTGGGCTCGTCGGGTGAGTGCGGAGCGCACTCCGGCTCCAGGGACCAGCCGGGAACGAGCGTCGAGTGCCGGACGACGACCGCGCCCATCGGGCCCGTGACGTTGATGCCGCGCCCGGCCACGAGCAGCCCGTCGAGCACGATGCGCGGTCGCTCCCCGGGGGCGCAGTCCTCCGGCACGGCACGGACGTTGAGGGCGTCGGGCCGGTTGCTGTACCAGTCCAGGAGCCGGATGACGGGACGTGCGCCCTCCGCGGCACGGAGCTCGAAGCGGTCGCCCGGGTCGAGGTCGAAGTCCAGCTGTTCCTGGTAGGCGCCGCTGTGGGTGATCTCGACGATGCCGTCGGGCCCGCAGGTGCCCGCCCGGCGGTCGTGCTGCCAGGCCCGGTAGGCGTCCATGATCTGCCGGTACGTCTGGCCGGGGCCCACCCGGTACACGGTGGCGTCGGGCCGCTCGACGCGGTCGCGCGGGTACTGGCCGCCGCCCATGTCGGCGCCGAACGCGTAGTGGTAGTCGACCCATACGCCCTGCCGGGGCGCGGACCGCGCGCCGAACGCGATCCGTCCCAGCTCGGGGTCGACGGCGACCTGTCCGCGCCGCGGCCGGTAGCGCCACTGCGAAAGGTCGGCGACCACGATGTCGGACAGCGGCACGGGCTCGTCCTCGCCGTCGCGGCGGATGACGAAGCTCTTGCCGGGCCCGTAGTAGTCGGCGAGCCGGTCGTGCAGTTGGCGGCGCCGGATGAACGCCGGAACGTTGTCGACCGTCGCGATGTGGGTGGCGGACGGCTCCGGTTCCGGCTTGGTGACCAGCGGGCTGTCGTTGCCGAGGATGGAGAAGGTGTACAGGTTGCGGGCCCGGTCGATGCAGTACGCGGGTGACGTGGTCAGCGGATACGCCTTGAGCCGCCATACGAACAGCGCCACCCCGGCCGGGCTCAAGCCCCCTTGCCGGTAGCGGGAATCGGCGCGCCGCACATCCACCGCGCGGGAGACCGCCCCGAAGGGCCCGCCGGCCAGGTCGAGCGCCGCGCCGTCGCGCAGGTCGGCTGTCCGCCCGCGCTCGATGCGGTGCCCGGCCCCGTCCGAGTACAGCTTGACCGGCTGTTGATGGGAGACGAGCCGCGACAGCTCGACCGCGCGGGCGGGCCAGTTCGCGACCTGCTCGGAGATCTCCTCCAGGAGGTGCAGGGTGCCCTTGCGGCGCCGGTTGGCGACGGTCGCGGCGACATCGCGACGTGGCGCGATGGCCTGCTCCAGTCCGGCCGTAGTGGCCCCGCGCAGGCCGGGGGCGAGGACCCGCTCGTAGCCGGGCAGGGTCCGGTAGCCCACGAGGTCGCCGAGGTAGGGCAGTACCCAGGGCGCGGCCGTCTCCACGAACAGGTCCTCGTAGCCCTGCTCGACACCGTCGCGCACCCGGTCCAGCTGTTCGGCCATGACGGCGAGCAGAGCCCGCAGCGGCTCGCCCTCCTCGGCGTCGCGCAGTCGGTGCCACTGGGGCAGCAGATCGGCGAGGCCGTCCGGCTCTCGGGACATCACTTGACCTCCGTGAGAACGATCGTGTCCGCGGCCTTCGGCGACAGCATGACGAGCTGTGCCGGGCGGATGCCGCGGAAGACGTACACCGAACGCCCCCTGGCCAGACGCCGGGTGTCGGTGATGTCGGGGTTGAGGCGCAGCAGTTCGGCGAGCGGCAGCCCGTAGCGGGCGCTGACGGCCGACAGCGTCTCGCCGTCCTTGTCGCGCACGGTGTGGACGCGTTCGTCGTACGTCGCCGAGCGCGCCGGGACGACGGGGCGCGGTGGACCGGGGTCGGTGACCAGATCGGCCAGCTCGCCGGGGGTCGCCGAGGCGGGGACTCCGGTGAACACGTCGACGTCCAGGTAGTCGACGCCCGGCACCGAGTGCGCCGTGGCGAGGACCTCGGACAGGGCGGCGGGCCGGGCCAGCTCCCGTCCCTCGAAGCCGAGTCGGCGAAGCAGCGCCTGGCGCAGCCGCGGCTCGACGCTCTCCCAGGAGTGGTCGCGGGCCACCTTGACCCTGGCCGCGAGGAGCAGCACCACGAGTTCGCGTACGTCGACCCGCACGGTCAGGCGCGGGTCGCCGTACTCGGCGAGGGAGGCGCGCAGGGAGCGCAGCAGGTCCGACTCGCCGGTGTGATCGGCGATCGGGACGTCGTCCGTGCCGGCGACCGTGACATGCAGCAACCGCCTTCTGCCATCGAAGAGTTCACGGGCCGAGGCCCGGCCGATCCCGGCGCGGGAACGGGCGAAGTCCTCGTAGTCGGGGGCCGAGACGAGGCGGTCCAGGGCCGCGACCGACAACGGAATGGTGCGGCGGGTGAGCGCCGGCGCGTCCGCGTCGGCGCCACCGGTGGCGGGCCGCGGATTGGTGACCGCGGTGACGCCGAGGGGGCGGGTGACGGCCTGGGTGATGCGGTCCGCGTCGACATTGGCGGCCTTGCCGGTGCCGAAGCGGTAGCGGGCGCGGACGTTCTCGTGGCCGCTGGGCAGCCGGGCGCCGTGCACTCCGTCGCCGAAGGTCACGGTGGTGCGGCCGTCCGCGGTGGTGCCGGTGATGTAGACGCGGTCGCGGGGGCCGCGTCCTGCGAGGCTGTCGACGGCGTGCCAGAGCAGACCGTCGACGCGTACCTCGAGGGCGGGTGTGGCGCCCAGAGGGGTGTCGGCGGCCATCCAGGTGAGCGGGGACTGCCAGAGCGCGAAGGTCTGGTCGGTGCGCTCGGAGTCGCCGCTGCCGATGGGTTCGTCGCGGCTCTCGCCGTGGGTCGCCTCCACCACGTTGCCGAGGATCCGAACCGTCTCGCGGCGGTAGCGGTGGGCGAGGTCGGCGGTGAGCGTGAGCCTGGTGTGGGAGGGCCCGTCCGGGGCGGTCGGGTCGGTGGCCCGCTCGGCCTCGGCGATCACCACGACCTCGGTGTCCTCGACGCCGGCCGTGCCGGGGATGTCGCTGCGCTCCCCGCTGACGATGAGCGTCCGGCCGCGCCGCAGGCCCTCGTGCAGGTCGGCCAGCTCGATCTCGTTGCCGTGGACGTCCTCGCCGAGCGGCTCGTCCGCCATTCGCAGCGGCTCCCCTGCCGCGTACACCGTGGTGTCCCTGATGTGCGAGAGCAGCACGTCCTTCTCGTCCAACCACGGGTCGGCGAGGACGAGTTCGGTGCCGCGCCCGGTGATCCCGTAGTTGGCGTACGCGGCCGTGCGCACCGCCATGACCTTGGTGGTGACGAATCCCAGGTCCGGTTCGCCGGGCGGGCGGGTCTGCCGGCTCTTCCCGGGGCGCAGGACCGCGACCCAGCTGCCGACGGTGATGGCGTCCTGCACGCTGTCCAGTTGCAGGATCGTGCGGTCGACCGGCTCGGGCCTGCCTGCGATGACGATCTCCACGTCCGGCTGGGTACCGGCCGCCGTGTACTTGAGCGTCACCTCGTACCCGTCGCGCGTGACCTGCTGGGGCACGCCGGGCAGCAGGATCACCGGCTCGGACGAGCCGTTGCTGACGACGACCTGGATGCGGTTGGCGTCGTCGGGCCGGGACACGAACAGGCCGAGTTCGGGCAGCCCCGCGTGCAGCCGGGCGGTGACGCCGGGCTCCTGGGAGTCGGTGGGGCGCCGGGCCAGCCAGCTCAGTTCGCGGTCCGGGGCGGTGCGGGTCGACAGGTCGACGGTGCCGGGGCCGAGTGGGAACGTCGGGATGTTCGACTGGCCGAGCAGGTTCTCCGACCGCTGGTCGGACGCGCTGCCCTCGATGTACTGGAACTCCGCCTTCTCCGGGACCTTGCCCGAGGTGTCGAAGACGACGCGCATGCTGGTCAGTACGGCGCCGGTGAGCGGCCAGTCGGCGGTGCGGACGACCCGGCCGCGGTCGTCCTGGACCGGTTTGAGCGGGGCCGTCGCTCCGAACGGGGCGGTCCGTACCCGCATGGCGAGGAGCTCGCGCAGCAGCTTGGGCGCACTCGGCGCCTTGGCCTCGCGCAGGGCCGACGGGAGGGTGCGGGCCAGGCCGGGGTGCAGGGCCGTGAGGAGACGGGCCGTGTCGGCACCCGGGGCCGGGACGGCGGGAGTGAGGCCGGCGCGGGCGGCCCGGCCGGTGGTGAGGGCGGGCACGAGGGCGGCCAGGGCGTCGAAGGCGGCGGCCCGGGGTTGTTGCCGCTGCGCGGTGTACTTCCGCACCGCGGCCCGCTCGTCCTCGTCCACCGGCCGGCCGGGCGCCAGATCCATCGCCCGGTCGGCCAGTTCGGCGAGGACTGCCTCCAGCTGCTCGAACCAGGCCGCGACGTCCTCGTACGCCTCGGCGAGGACCTGCGCCTCACCGAGTCGCTCCACCGGCTCGGACAGCCGGTCGGCGAGCTTCCCCGGCGTCCTGATGCCCGGCAGGTCGGCCCGCAGGGGTGCGAGCACCTGCTGGTCGAACTCCTCGATGAACAGGCTGACCGGCCGCGGGTTGGGCACCTGCGGCGTGGGCGGCTCCTCGCCCGGCTCACCCGGTCCCTCCGGTTCGGCGACCCAGCGCCGCACCTCGTCGACGAGCTCCGTCAGGGTCGGCGGCGCCGATATGGGCAGGCCGATACCGGTGATGTCTTCGTCCCGGTCGACGCGGACCTTCGCGATGGGCGCGAGGCGCCGGTCGCCGCCCGCCTTCTCCTCGAAGACGAACAGCAGCTGGTCGCCCGTGTGCAGGGAGTGGTCGGCGCCCTCGACGAACAGCTCGGAGCGGCGCTCCACGTCGTCCGGGGTGATGAGCGTGGCCCGGCGGCGGCGCACCTCGAGCTCGTTCCAGTCCCAGCGGGCCATCAGGTCCCGGCCCGTCTCGAAGGTCAGGGACTCCTCGTCGGCGGAGGCGGGCACGGAGTGGCTGCGCGCGCCGCGCTGGATGAGCACGGGCAGCGCCTCGGCCCGCGGGTCCCGGTCGAGGCGGTACGCGAGGTGGGTGGAGGCTGCGACGCCTGGGCGTGGCCGGTGTCCGACCAGCCGGCCCAGCAGCACCAGCGAGCGGTGCTCGTTGGCGGTGCGCACATAGGCCTCGTCGGCGATCCGCTCGGAGTGGAAGGTGAGCAGGTCCCCGAGGACGGCGGTGGCGTCCAGCAGGCCGAGCGCCGGGTCGTCGGGGGTACGGACGGTGAGCCGGTCCAGTGCCGGGTAGGCGGGTGAGGCGAGCCGGTCGTGGAGGGCTGCCAGGAAGGAGCCGTAGTCGCCGACCCGGTAGTCGAGTGCGGTACGGCCCGGCGGGTTGTGCGGGGCGGACGGCGCCCGGCGCTCGTCGTGACCGCCGCCGCACGCGCCGCCGCAGGTGCACTCGTCGGAGTCACTCATCGGGCACCTCCCAGGGTGATCTCCAGGTGGCCGTTCTCGGGCCGGTCCGGATCGTTGTCGCAAGTGGCGATCGTCAGCGGGCCGAGCCGCAGCACGCCTTCCTCCCTCTCTCCGCGGTCCTCATCGAACAGGCGCCGCAACCGGGTGACCTGGACGCTCTCCACTCCCTGGACGGCGGCCGCGACCGCGACGAGACGGCTGAGCCGCACCGGCTCGCCGAAGGTCAGCGCGTCCGGGTGGAAGAAGCCGAGCCGTCCGCCGGGCAGCCGGCCGCGGCCGAGGACGCGGTACAGCTCGGCGAGGATCTGACCGTGCTGGTGCCCCGGCTTCGCGGTCACGCACAGCCCGATGTCCACCGGGGTCGGCCGGGCGGGGCTCACCACCAGGTCGTGGCCGATGCGCCGGTACGTCTCCAGGGCGTGCGCGACCGAGTCGAGCAGGGCGGGCCCGGGGGTGCCGGTGCCGTACGCGTCGATCACGACGTGGACCTCCTGGACGCTGCCGGTCCACCGGATCTCGGCGGCGGCTCGCTGCACCCCGGGCAGAGCCGAGGCGAGCGCCGCGTAGTCCTCGGCGGTGACGGCGCGCAGCCGGGTTCGGCGCAGGTCGAGCGGGGCCAACTGCCGTACCTGTTGGAGGGGTTCGGGTTCCACTCCGCCGAGCGCGGGCAGCGGGTTGCGTACGCCCGCGACGGGGACCGGTGCGTCGTCCTCCCGGCAGACCACCAGGTGGTTGATGGCCTCGGCGCCGACGTTGCCGGCGGTGCCGCCACCGAGCCGGTAACGCAGCTCCAGGCGGGCGCCCGGGGTGGGCCGGGCGCCGTTCAGGCCGTCGCCGAAGCGCAGGGCGAGGCGGCCGTCGTCGTCGAGCTCACCGACGAAGTGCCGGTCGCGGGGACCGCTTTCGAGCAGGTCGCGGCGTGGCTCCCAGATGTGCTCGCCGTCGTGGACGCGCACGGCGGGCAGGGCACGGCACGGATCGTGGGCGAGGGCGGCGGAGGCCGGGCCGCGCAGGACGGGCTCGTCGGGGTGGAGTCCGGCCGCGTACGCCGGGCCCCAGCTGTGGGCGATCTCCCAGGCGATGTGTCCGTCGAGGACCGTGCCGGCGCGGGCGCGGGCGGTGAGGACCTCGATGCGGCGCAGTTTGCCCGCGATCAACCGGTCGCTCCGGTGGAGGAGTTCGCGCAGGGCGCGGACCGGATGGAGGTGGAGTTCGAGGTGTTCCAGGGTCTTCAGTCCGTAGAGGACGGTGAGTTCGGCGATCTCCGCCTCGTCGAGCCCGTCGCGGGAACGGGCGCTGCGCCACAGCTCGACCAGGCGCTGCCTGATCCGCTCGGGGATCGCCGCGAGCCGGTCGGCCTGGCCCTTGCTGACCTGGGCCGGGTCCGGGAAGGGGACGGCCTGGGTGATGGGTGAGCGGCCGGGCCTGGGGTGGAATCGGGGCTCGATGCCCGGGTAGACGGACTGGGCGAGGAGGGTTCTGAGTGCGGCGGCCTGGGCGTAGGAGGTACCGGGGACCACCCGCTCGCGGCCGTGCTGCCCGGCGAGTTCGAGACCGAGCCCGGCGCGGTCGGTCTCCGCCTCGCCGACGACGTCGAACAGCTCACGGATGTCGTCCGCGCTCAGCGACGTACCGCATTCCGCCTTGTCGGCGAGGAAGTTGATGAGCCGGGCCGGTGCGTTGCCCTCGTCGCGGTCGGCGCAGCCGAAGGACGGAGTGCCGCAGGTGCCGGCCACGGCCGGGGCGTGCGGCACGGTCACCGTCTCGGGCAGGCCGTCGCCGCGCCGGGTCAGGGAGCGTCCGTGGTCGACGAGCACGACGTTGCCGCGCGCCAGGCTGACGTCCTCGACGGGTGCGCAGTCGCGGCCTTGGAGTGTGGCCAGGCACAGCGGGAAGCGCAGGGCGTCCTCGGCGGCCCAGGTGACGTCGAGGACGGGCTGGTCCTCGATGCGGTCGACGCCGGGGGTGACGGAGGTGAGGCGGACGGCCTGGCGGTGGGTGGGGTCGGCGTCGCCCGGGGTGCCGGTGCGCGGGCCCTTCACCTCTTCGAGGATCAGTACGTCGCCGGGGCGGAGGTCGAGCCGGCGCTCCTGGCAGAGCTCCGGATCGCGCCACTCGTCGCGCAGGGTGGCGGCGGTCGCACCCTTGGGCAGGCCGGTCGCTTCGCCGCCCCAGGTCCACAGGCGGATCGCGTTGTGGGCGTCGAGCAGTCGCAGCGGCTCGTCGGCGGCGACCGGTTCGAAGACCTCGACCGCGCCGCGTTCGTCCAGGTCGGCGAGGTCCGCGTCGTCGATGACGGTGCCGGGTCCGGGGGTGTCGTGCGGGTCGAGGGCGCGGATGTCCACGGAGGCGAAGCGGAAGGTTCCCGGGAGCAGGGTGTGTTCGCCGGCCGTCTCGATGGCGACGTAGGCCCGTGCGCCCACGCCGTCGTGCATCGCGTAGTCGATGAGCCGTACGTGGCGGCGTACGGATATCCGGCGGCGGGCGGTGTCCAGGTACGCCTCGGTGGCGACCGCATCCTGCTGGTAGCTGATCCGGTCGCCGGTGTGGGCGAGCAGCTCGACCAGGGTCGTGCCGAGGTCGGCGGGGCTGCGCTCGGCCCAGTCGGGAGTGGTGAGCGCGAGCCGGTCCAGGAGCAGCTTGCGGATCGTCCCGTAGTCGCGGGCCGTGTAGTCGATGACCGGCGCCGCTGGGAAGCTCTCCCCCCGGTGGGGCGCTTCCTCGCAGTCGAACGGTGCCGGGCAGTCGGGACGGAAGACGAACCCGGCGCTGTGATAGCACTGGTCGAAGCCGCGGAAGGGCACCTCGCCGGGCCGCCCGTACGGATCGGCCTCCACCAGCGAGAGCCGGTAGCGGGAGGAGTCGCCCGCCCTGTCGAGGTTGACGTACAGGCGGTCGTCGAGCTCCGGGTCCTCCTCGCGCTCGACGCTCACGTCCTCGGCGCGGATGCCGGTGATGCGGCGGCCGCCGTCGATGCGTACGTTCTCCGGGCACAGGCCGTGCGGGGCCTTGCCGAGGAAGGTGACGGTGAGGGTGAGTCCGTCGTCGCTCACCTCGACGAAGTCGACTCCGTTGAGCTGTGCGGCTCTCACCTTGGCCCGCCTGGTGCCGGTCGTCGTTCCTGTCGTGGTGCTGTTCACGCCTGGGCCCTCCCTTCGAAGACGTCGTCACGGCGGGTCCCGGTGACGCGCACCGCGTAGGCGAGGTGGACGCGTACGACGTTCTCGTCGCTCTCCATGTCAAGGGCCTCGACCTCGATCAGGTCGCCGAGCCAGCGCTGCAGAGCGGCCTGTACGGACAGCTCAAGGGTGCTGGTCAGCTCGGGGCTGCTGGGCGAGAACACCAGGTCGCGGAGTCCGCAGCCGAAGTCGGGGCGCATCACGCGCTCACCGGGGCTGGTGAACAGCAACTGCTCGATCAGGTCCCGTACGTGCTCGTCGTGATCCGCGTGCGCGGTACGCCCCCGCCGGTCGACCCGGAACGGGAAGGCAATGTCGCTGCGGACCCTGGTCCGTCGGCTCATGGGACGGTCACCTCTCGCTGCGTGGCCTGTACGAAGGGCGGCCCCTGGGCGACGGACGCCGCCGAGAAGCACTGGGCCGCGGAGGTGTCGAGCAGCACGGGCGCGCCGTCGACGGTGATGCCGGTGTCCTCCGCGGTGAAGCGGACGGCCACACAGGGTGAGGGCACACCGTCGACGGTGTGCGGGCAGCCGGCGACCACATGGGTGTGCGCGCCGGTGAGGACCGGCACCCCGTTGAGGAGCACCGGTCCGTTCGATGGCGTGGCGGTCGTGACACGGCCGCCGTGCGGGCAGCTGATCACGGCGTCCTCGCCGAGCAGATTCCCGGATGCTCCGGTTGTCCCGGACACTTCGATTCTTCCCCCGTCCTGTCTACTGCTTGGCGTCCACGGTCAGGCCCTTGCTGATGGTCACTCGCCTGCCCTCAAGGACGATCTCCGCGCCCTCACCGGTCGCGATGGTGATTTTTTCCTTGGTGATGTGGATGTACGAGCCGCCGTCGGCCTGCAGCCTGATCCCCCGTTCGGCGCCCGGCGCGTCCGACATCACGATCTTGTGCGCCCCGGGTGTCTGCACCACGACCGGCTTGAACTCGGACGGACGCTCCACCAACTTCTTTGCGTCGGGTGGCAGTTCCTTCTCGTCTCCGTACCAGCAGCCGGTCCAGATCGGGAAGCTCGGGTCACCCTGCTCGAACTCCACCCACACGCCCGTGCCCCTCGACGGCACCACGAACTGGCCGGCCTCGGGCCCGGTGAACGGCAGGCAGGGCAGCGCCCAGGTCGACGGCTCGTCACCGAGGACGTCGGGGACCTCCACGGTGACCCTGCCCAGGTGCAGTGGGTCGTTGTTGTCCATGACCCGGCCACGGAACTTGCCGAGGAAGCGATTGCTGGGTGCCGCCATGCTGAACTGCTCCTGGTGTGTTTGGTGTTGCTCGCTCGGGCGGTCAGGGTCGGACGATGTCGCTCTGTGCCTCCAGGCCCTCCCTGGAGAGCGTGAAGTTCTGCTGGAAGGAACCCGGCCGCAGATTGTGCGTGACGGACTTGACGTAGTAGTCGCCGTCGTACGCCCGCCCCGAGCCGCGCACACCCACCAGTTGGCGGGGCTGCAGCAGATACCCGTGCCGGTTCACGTCGAGCGACCCGGATCCGCTGATGACGTCGGCCGATACGGCGGCCTGCGCGAGGAGTTGGGCCTCGGCCTGCGCGCGCAGCTGCTTGGCGGTGCCGGACAGCGTCTTGCGCCTGAGCGCCGGGGTGGGCCGCCTGCCGAGCGGTGGCCGCAGCGGACTGATCGCCGGCTGCGGCAGCAGGGCGGAGAACCTGGTCGCCGGATCCTGTACCCGGGCCTGCGGCTCCTGGCGTGCGGTGCCGTCGTACGCGAACGTCAGCTGGTCGACGGTCGAGTTGGCGTCCATGTTGACGTTGAGGGCGTGCTGGCGGATGCCGAGGCGGACCTCCGGGCCCCAACGGGCCGACGACTGGCCGATGGCGGGGCCCGGCTCCAGGTAGAAGGTGTATCCGTTGGCACGTGCCAGCTCGTTGACGTAACTCAGATCGGTGCCGGTCTGGTAGTGCACCCGCAGGTTCTGCTGGGGCGGCTGGGGGATCTGCTCGCGGTAGACGTCCGGGCGGATCCCGTACTCGGAGTACCGGCGCAGGATGGCGAGGACGCGCTCGGAGGGCGGGAGGTTGGGATAGCGGTCGGTCCGCTCCTCCAGGTCCATGAGGAGGGTGAGGTCCTCCCCGGTGATGGTGAGCGTGGAATGACCCGGCTGGTTGCTGGCCCCCACCTCCTGGCGCACGATCAGCCCGTCGAGCAGCACCTCGGGCGTGCCTTTGATGCTGACGGTGACGATGACGCGCGTCTTCGGATCGAAGGCCCCCTCGGGAAGGAGGTGCCTGCTGATCAGACCGTTCTTCGTGAGGTCGAAGGCAAGCTGGAATCCGCTCCGTTCCCCCGCCGTCGCGGTGATCTGCGCGGACAGCAGCGCCTCGGCGACCTCCTGCGGCACGGGCTTGGTGAGCTGCGTCCCCATGTGCAGGGTGATGTGGACTGGGCCCTTCCCCACCGGCTGCTCAGACACGGCGGCTCCCCTGCGGGAAACCGCCGGCGAGCGGGATGTCGATGGTGCTGCCGGCCTCGTCGGTCAGCTCCCCGGGATCCAGCACGGGGTTGGCATCGGCGATCTGCCACCACTGGCCCGGATCCCCGAAGTAGCGCTGCCCGAGCAGATCGGGGCGCTCGCCGGCACCGACGGTGTGCTGCTGCGTGTCACCCTCGTCCGGGAGCGGGGGCAGTAACCGCCGCTTGGTGTACCGGACTTCGGTGCCGTCCACCTGCCGGTGGATCCCGATCTCGGCGTCGTGGTAGCGACTCGATCTCGGGTACGGGTGCGCGCCCGGTATCGCGTCCATGGCGTTCTCGTACGGCTCTATGTCAGCCATGGGGATGACTCAGCCCTTCCTGATCGGTGTTTCCGCGCTTCCATCCGTTGGGCATCTCGTTCATCCGCCCAGCACCCCGTTGAGTCCGAGCGCACCCAGGCTTCCGCGACGTGCGGCGCTCGCGAGCCGCTCCTTCTGCGCGAGGTGCGCCATGTACAGATCGGCGCCCAGATGCCCGGCCGGCAGATCGCTGACACTGAGCACCTTGAGGCCGATGCCGAGGGAGGCCCGGATGGGGTTCAGGTTCACGTCGAAGGCCGACTCGTTGATGGACAGCTCGGTGAGCCGCACCGGCATGACCCTCTTGCTCCCCCAGGTGAAGAGCGTCAGCGGCATCTCGATGGGGCTGATCTCGATAGTGCCGTTCTTGGCCAGCCGGCTCGCCTCGCGGAGCTGCGCGGTGGTGGGCTGCACGAGCATTTCGAGAGTGGCGAGTTGGGGGTGGATCCCGTCGGGCGCGGCAACCTCCAGCTGATCGGTCGCGTCGATCTCGGCGGTGAACTTCCACGCCTCCTGAGCGGGTCCTTTGAGGCGCAGAGCCTCGTTCCGGTCCCCGTTTCCACTGCCTCCGCCGCCGGAGTCGCCGCCGGCGCCTGCGGTCTGGGGTGAGAGGCTGCGTTCCAGGGTGTCGGGGTTGAACTGGAGGACGATGATGCGCTGGGGGGTGCCGCGGTCAGGGTCGATGAGGACTATGCCGGAGCGGATGGGCTTGGGGATGTCGGTGTAGCGGGTCACAGGCGGGCCTCCAAGCGGCGTGAGAGATCGGTGTAGTCCGAGGCAGGGAAAAGCCGGGGGAACACTTCCAGCATGGTCGTCAGCTGATTCTTGACACTCTCGAAGTCCGGGTGCCCCAAAAGCACATCAGCGAAGAGGTACTGCCACCCGAACGTGCCCTTGGTGACGGCGAGTTGTTCCACGTACTCGGGATAGGTGAGATCCAGCTGGACATACTGCCGGTCCCATCCCCCCACCTTGTTCAGCTCCATGTCGTAGTACCAGACCTCCCAGGGATCGGCGTGCGGCTGAACTCGGACTGCCGCGAACTGTCCCGTCGCGGCGAGCGGTGTGTCATCGACAACCCGTAGCCGCGCAAAGAACTCCACTTCCTCAGCCGTGGAACCGGACCAGGCAAGGTCTGGGGCATGTTTGAGCACTGCGGTGAACAAGTCGGTCACCCTGAATTCGCCGCCGATGCTGTCCGGGCCGACAGGCTCGCTGTACCAGCAGTTCGCGATCTCGGAGATTCGCGGACTGTTGACGCAGAGGTCACGACTGAAAGTCACCCCTTGCCAGTCGGGCAGGTAGGAGAAGAGCGCCGGGGCAGCCTCGAAAATCTGGCCAAGCTCTCCTGTGACCGAGCGGTTCACCACGAGAGCCGCACAGTCGATGATCTCCTTTTGCGCCTGAAACAGCCTTCGTTCGATGTCGGTCGGCACGCGCATCTCTTCCGCTCTCCACTCCACTTGCCATGGTCAGTAAACGAGTAGTTGTTCGCCTTCCGCTGCCCCCAGAGCCATGAGGCCTGCAGAGAAATCCGTTATGCGGTTCTTGCGCGTGTCCGGGAGTTCACTGAGACGTTGAGTCAGTTCCACCGTATTTCTCGGCTTGGCCGGGGCGGGCGTGCCATCTCCATTGTGATCGCGGACATCAATAATGGCCTTCGCGAAAGGCTCCGAAACGTGCAGCATCCTGCTCATTCGCTTCAATGAATCCCTATTCACACGAACCAGGCTCTTCTGACCGTTCGGCGCAGGCGGCTTCTCCAGGGTTCCCGTAGAGTACTGAAGAGGGCCCCGGTTCACAGGCGTCTTCTCTACCCATTTCTTGTCGTCCCGGTCATATCGATAGGCGCCCCACTCAGCGGAAATTGTATGCGGGAACCCCTCGGCCGTGCTCTGCCAATAGCTCAGGTCTATCTTGTACCAGACCATGCGCAGACCGTCGGCGCGGCTTGCATCCTTCCGCTCCATCTCCTTCTCCGGATACTGTTCGATCCCACGATAGAATTCAGGGTTGTTGACCTTGTTCCGGGCCGGCACCAGGTTCGACCCGCGGAACGGCCCCCCGAGCTTCTCCGGAAGCATGTGCATCCGGACCCATCGCTTACTCGCGTCCGTGTTGAGGTCGTACTTGTTGAGATGCCGGAACCCGATGGGCTCCTGCACGAGGCGTGAGTGCGCTTTCTCTCCGTGCGCCTTGGCGAACTTGGCATTCAGATACTCCGCCTTGAAATTCTTCGCCAGTTCGCCGTTGACGAAATTCGGGGTGCGAGGCGCGGGAAGCTTCGGATCCGGCTCATTCTCAAGATAGTCGGTGTGCTCTATGTAGTCGTTCGTGTCCAAGTCCTCGGCATCGGTGTATCCCGTGGTGACCGGGGCGGTCGGATTGAGCGTCGCCGCAACGCCGAAGTCGGGGCTTCCCGTCTTCACCAGACGGGTGAGCCGATACCAGCTCCGCAGGTTCGCCAGAAGTTCCCGGTGCACCGACGGATCCATGCCCTTGGCCAGTCGCTTGCGAATGATGGGCCGGATTCGGGCGACGATCTTCGCCAGCCTCTGCGCCTTGTCGTCCTCTTGTTGCTTCTGCTTGTCCTTGTCGTCCTTTTTCTTGGGCCTGCCGGACTTGTGTCCGGGTCCGTTCTTGCCGGGCTTGCGTCCGGGTCCGTTCTTGCCGGGCTTGCGTCCGGGTCCGTTCTTGCCGGGCTTGCGCCCTGGGCCGTCCTTGTCCGGCTTCGGCTTGGTCGGCTGGTCCTTGTCCGGCTTCGGCTTTGTCGGTTCAGGCCCGTCCTTGTCGCCCTTGGGCCTGCCCTGACCGTCCTTGCCGTCACCCTTCGGCTTGTTCGACCCGTCCTTGCCGCCCTCCTTGGGCCTCGTCGCCCCGCCCTTGTCGTCCTTGGCGTTCTTGTCGTCCTTGGGCTGGTCCGGCTTGTCGTCCTTGGGCTGGTCCGGCTTGTCGTCCTTGGGCTTCCCCGTCGCGCCGTCCTTCGGCTTGGGCTTGGCCTTCGTGTCCAGGTCAGGCTTCGGCTTCGCCGGAGGCTCCGGCTTGGGCTTGGGCTTCGCCGCCGGCGTCGGGCTCGTGTCCTGCTTGGCGGGAGCGCCCTTGTTGTCGCCCTTCCCCGTGGGCCTCTTGCCGTCAGGGCCGGTGCCCTTGCCAGGCCCTTGGGCGGTCTCGGGCTTGGCGGCGCCCGGCTTGGGCGTGGAAGTTGTCGGGGCTGCCGTCGTCTTCGGCGGGGCCCCCTTGTCGTCGTTCTTGCCGCCACCCTTGTCGTCCGACCCGCCCGCCGGGGCCTTCCCGTCGCCCTTGCCGCCCTTCCCGAGCTTCGCCGCGATTCCCTTGAGCCGCTTGCCCACCTTGGCGACGTACTTGCCGATGCCGCTCATCAGCGCCTCGTAAGCCAGCTCCAGGAGCGCGACGACCCCCGCTGCCACCGCCTTCGCGAAGAGGATTCCCGCGCCGCCCATGCGGACGACCTTGAGCCAGGAGATGACCGCGCCGATCGCCCGCAGGATCTCGCTCAGCGCGCCGATCGCCGTGCGGATCGCGTCGATGACCGCCATGGCCCAGCCCGCGCCCGGGATCAGCTTGGCGATGACCTTCGTGATGATGATCTCGCCGATGATCACCGGGAGCATGGGGACGACCGCGTCCCACGTCTCCTTGACGATCTTCTCCAGGGTGAAGCCACCCTTGATGAGCCGCTCGATGATCGCCTTCGGGACGCCGATGATCTCCTCGATCTTCGACTGGAACCATGCCTTCACTGCCGAGACGACCTCGCGGAAGAGGTGGTTCTTCGCGCCGTCCACCGCGGAGTTCTTCGCCCCGCTCAGCCAGCCGCCCGGGTCGGACAGGAAGTCGACCGCTATGAGCATGAAGTCGCCCAGGGCGCTGAGGAGTTTGGAGGCGTAGTCGAGGACTGTCTTGACCGCGTCGACGACCGCTTTGATGACGTCCGTGAGCATCTTCTTCAGGATGTTCAGGATGTCGCTGAGCAGTTTGGCAATCGCGTCGAGGAGGTCGCTGACGATCTTCTTGAGCGTCGCCGCGAGGCGGTTCACGAAGGCGATCGCCGCCGCGATGAGCGAGGTGATGAGCTTCCGGATGCGGTTGGCCAGTTCGATGACGGCCCGCACCATCGCCTTGGCGAACTCGATCAGGTCGTTGATCAGCGTCTTGATCGTGTCGACGATGAACTTGCGCGCCTCGTTGATCCAGCGCTCCACAGTCTCCTTGAAGTGCTTGATGAAGCCGACGACCGCGTCCCGTGCCTCCTTGATGACACGGACGATCGCCTTCTTGATCTCGATGACCTTGTCTTTGATCCAGTTGAAGGCCTTGCTGACCCAGTTGCCCGATTCCCTGACGCTGTCGTCACGCTGCTTCTCGGCGTCCTTCTCCGCCTTGGTGTTCTCGTCCTTTATCTTCTTGTCGCCGTCGTCCTTTTCCTTGGTGACGTCCTTGTCTGTCTTCTCCTCCTTGTCCTTGACGTCCTTCCGGACCTTCTCGTGCCGCTCCGTCTTCTTCGTGCCGAGCTTCTTGAGCTCACCGTCCTGTTCGGTGCGCCAGTCGGCACGCTGCGCGGTCACGTCGGTCATCGCCTTGCCGCGCTCGTCCGCCTGGCTCTTGGTGTTCGTCGCGATCTCGGCGTCGACCTTCGCCTTGTGCTTGGCCTGCGACTCGCGGAAGTCCTTGTCCTTGGTCTGCCGACTGTCGGACATGCCCTTCTGGCCCTGGCTGAAGGCCTGTTGGAACTGCGGGCCGCGGTCGTGCTCCGCGACTTCCGAAGCGGCCTCGGGAGGTACGGCCCCGGTGGACGCGCTGGCCTCGGGGACTCCGCCCTTGCCGCCGTCGGCGCCAGGCACCTTCCCCTTCATCTGCTCCTTGGGGGCGTTGGGGTAGACCTGGTTCTCGCCCATCGCGCGGCCCGCGTCGTCGCGGCCCGTCGCGACGGTCTCCTGGCCCTTGGTGTCGACGCTGGAACCCTGCTCGCCGGCCGTCTGCTCGGCGGCGCCCTGCATCTGCACACCAGGCGCGTTGCCCGCCTGGGCCTTCTTCAGCGCCTCGTCCTTGGTGGGCAGCCCGGCGAACTTGGCGGCCAGTTCCTGCGGGTCCACAACGGGTTTGTCGGCGCCGAAGAAGCTCGCGACCCCGTTCACGATCTTGCCGCCGATGAAGCCCAGGGCCATCTTGAAGGTGTCCCAGCCGCCGGGCTCCTCCGCCTTCTCCGCCTCGATCTGCCCCTCGGGCTCCTTGGCGCCCTTGACCTCCGCCTTCTCGTCCTCGGGGGCCTCGGACTTCTGCGCCGGGTCCTGCGAGTACGTGGCCGGGGCGTCACTCTTCGGCTTGCCCTCCAGGGTCTGCGGCGCACCCGCCGGGCGCTGCATCTGGGGCGGGGCGGCCGCGAGTGCCTTGTGCTCGTCGCCGACTGTGCGGTCCGCCGCGCCGCCGACTCCCGACATTGCCTGAAGTGCCTTGTGGGGTTTGAGCTTTGAGGCGGTGGACAGGCCCGCTTCGGGGGACACGGTGGCGAGGTTGGGGGCCGGGGCCGAGCCCTTCTTTCCCTTGCCGGGGGCCGCCTTGGCGGCGCTGCCGCCACCTCCTCCTCCACGCGGCGTCGTCGTGGCCGAGCCCTGTTTCCGGCCCGCCGACTTGGGTGCCGGAGCGGTCTCGGGGGCGGGTGCGGCCTCCGGGGCCGGGGCCTCGGGAGCCTTCGTGGGTTCCGGAGCGGCGGGCGCGGGTGCCTTCGGCGCCAGGGCCTCCGGCTGCGGACCGCTCCCGGCACCGGGTCCGTCGGCGGAGGGTGCCTTCGACTCGGGCGCCGGCTCGCTCTTGCCCGAAGCTCCGGTCCCGGTCCCGCTCGTCGTCCCGCTTGCGGGCCCGGATCCGGATGCCGATGTCGCCCCCGAAGGTGAACCCGACGGCTTGGCCCCGGGCTCCGAAACCGCCGACTTGCTGCCACCCGCCTGCTGGGAACCCTTCTCCGGCGCACTGCCCGCCTTGTCCCCGGCGGCAGGCGTTCCCTTCTCCTCCTTGGCCGCGCCTTCCTTGGCCGCGCCCCCCGGTTCGGCCTTGCCCGGCGCCTCCTGCACAGTGGTCTGCGCGGCGACCGGACCTGCCTTCGGATCGTCGCCGCTCTTCGGGTCCTTCGACGCCGCGCCCGCGCCCACCGGAGCGGCCTCGGCCCGCTCCACATCGATGCCGCTCAACTGGCCGTCGGCGGCCCCCGATTCGTCCGCCTCCGCGGAAGGCTCCGGCTCTCCCGCAGCCACGTCCTGCTCGGGCTCCGCCAGATCCGCGTCCGCTGCATCTTCGGCGTCCCGCTCGGCCTGCACCTTTTCGGCCTTGGTCGGCGGCGGCGCCGGGAATGACGGCAGCGCGGCATCGGCAGCCCCGGGTTCCGACTTGTCCACGGTCGGCACACCGGACACATCCAGGTCGGCGGCCGGGAGAAAGTCCTCCGGCTGGAGCTTGGTGTCCCAGGCGCTCGGCTCGGCGTCCCCGACCTCGACCTCCGACTCGCTGCCCGCCCCGAACGGATCGTCCTCGGCCTTCTCCTCAGGGCCGTCGACGTCCTGATTGCGTACGCCGTCCAGCCTGCTGACCGCGCCGGACAGCTGGGTGTCCTTGCCGAACGCCGTGGGCGAGCCGCCGGGCCTGTCCTGCCCGGCCTTGTCCTGCGGCTTGAGCTGCTTCCCCGCCGCCAGCGCATCGCCGGCGCCGGGACGGTTCCTCGCCGCGGACTCCTCCTTGCTCGCGGCCGGGGCGCCCTGCTGGTCCTGCCCCTCCTTGCCGTCTGCGCCGCCGGCTTCCTTCTTGTCGCTGCCCTGCCGGCCGCCCTCGGACTTCCCGCCGCCCGAAGCGGCACCGTCTCCCGAGGACGACTCCTGCCGAGGGGCGGCAGCCGGAGCCGCCGTCTGCTGCTCCCCGGCCCCGGCCCCCGCGCCCGAACCTCGCCTGTCCTGCTGCGAGTCGGCGCCCTGCTTCGGCCGGGGCTTCGGATTCTTGCCGGGCGGGGTCACGGCGACCCCGTTCGCCGGCTGCCCGTCCTCCGTGCGCTCCCAGCCGTTCTCCGGTGTGCTCCCGGGCGCGCCCTCCGCCTGGGCCTGCTCCTTCTCCGGCCCCGGCGCCGCCTCGGGCAACGACCCCCGCTCCCGCTCCTCCTCGGCCGTCCGCCACACCGTCTCCCGCTCCAGGAACAGGTCCGCCGCCGCGTCGCTCTCCACACCCGGCGCGTCGAGGGAGCTCTGCTCCAGCTCGTCGACGTACTCGATGTCGTCGACCAGATCGAGCACCCGCTCGTGCTCCGAGCTGAGCAGGCGGTTCTCCAGACTGACGAGCACCCCGTCCAGTAACTCCTCGGGCAGTCGCGCCAGTTGCATACGGGTACGCTTCGACAGGTCCTCCGGGTCGCCGCGCAGCGAGCGCACCACCGAGTTGGTCAGGCGGTCCACCAGGGTCGCCGGGTCGATCTGCTCGATGCGGTTCCGGTCGGCGTCGACGGTGGCGTACCGCATCCAGCCGGGCGTGGCCTGCCCCTCCTCGATCTCCGGGGTCCCCGCCGGGGCCTGCTCCTCGGGGCGTACGAGCTGCTGCGCCCCCGCCTCCGCCTCCCGCTCCGCGGCCTGCTGCGGCAGGCTCACCGCGCCGAGATCGCGCCCGGCCCGCAGCGCCCCGAGCCCCTCCGGGTTCTGCACCGTGTGCAACAGTTCGTGGGCGAGCAGACGTTGGCCGTCGATGGTGCCCGGTCGGTAGGCGCCCTCGCGGAAGAAGATGTCCTGGCCGACCGCGACCGCGTCCGCGCCCAGCAGGTCGGTGAGGACGCCCGCGTTCCGGTCGGTGTGCAGGCGTACGCGGCTGAAGTCGTGTCCGAGCTGTTCCTCCAGCTCCCGGCGTACGCCGACGTCGAGGGGCTGTCCGGCGCCGCTGACGATGTCCTTCGGCTCGGGCGCGCGGTTCTTGGCAGCGCGTTCCTTGCGCTTCCTGCGGCGCTGTTCGGCGGACTGCTCCGAGCGCGAGTCCTGAGTCGAGGCAGCGCTCATCGGGTCACCTCCCCGCGTCCGGAGAGGCCGGCGTGCACCGCGCGGGCGAGCTCCTGGCCGAGGCGGCGGGCGGACAGGCCTGCCGGGAGTGGCGGCAGGCCGGACAGGGCCTCCAACGCGAGGGCGCCGTCCGCGGCCAGGGGCACGCCGTGTTCGCGTACGAGACGGGACAGTTCACGCTCGAAGGACGCCGAGACCCGGTCGGGGTCGACGCGGAAGCCGTCGAGGACGAGTTCACCGACATCGATGCGAATCTCGCGAGGGTCAAGAGGCACCCGGAGGTCGTCGCGCTTCACACCCATCCGCGGACCTCCGTCGGTGTCAAGGAGCGTTCCAGCTTGAGGTATTCGGTACGGGCCGCCGCGAGCATGTGTCGCATCTGGAGTCGGTCGCCCTCCTCGGCGGCGAGGAAGGCCCCGGAGAGCGCGATGTTGCGGATCGAGCCGCCGGCGACGGTGAGCTGGGCGAGCAGGTCCGGCTCGATGCCCTTGACCGGGGTCCGGGGCGGCAGGACGCGGCGCCAGATCTCGGCGCGTTCCTGCTCTGCGGGGAACGGGAAGTCGACGACGAAGCGGATGCGCCGCATGAAGGCCGTGTCGAGGGCCTTCTTCATGTTGGTGGTGAGGATGGCGAGGCCCCGGTAGGCCTCCATGCGCATGAGGAGATAGCTGACTTCGAGGTTGGCGTACCGGTCGTGGCTGTCCTTGACCTCACTGCGCTTGCCGAACAGGGCGTCGGCCTCGTCGAACAGGAGCAGCGCGCCGCCGCGTTCGGCGGCGTCGAAGACCTTGCGGAGGTTCTTCTCCGTCTCGCCGATGTACTTGCTGACCACCTGGGAGAGGTCGATGACGAAGAGGTCGAGGCCGAGCTCCTTGGCCATCACCTCGGCGGCCAGGGTCTTGCCGGTGCCGGAGCCGCCCGCGAAGAGGGCGGTGACACCGAGGCCCCGCCGCAGCGTCCCCGCGAATCCCCATTCCTGGTGGACCTTCGCCCGCTGCCGCACATGCGCGACGATCTCGCGCAGCACACCGGTCTGCCGCTCGTGCAGCACCAGGTCGTCCCAGCCCGCCTCGGGCTCGATGCGCCGCCCCAACTCGTCCATGCCGACGCGGGCCTCGCCCAGTCCGGCCCGCCAGGCGAGCTGTGCCCCGTCGAGCCCGTCCTCACCGGGCAGATCGCGCCGGACGGCGGCAGCCGCGGAGCGTACGACATGCGGGGGCAGCTGGAACTGCGCCACCAGGGACCGCAGCTGCCTCTCCTCGATTTCGACGACGCCGTCGAACTCCCGTGCCCACAGGCCCAGTTGTTCCTCGTCGTCCAGGCGCGGGACGCTCACCCGCTCGCCGTGCGCCCGTTCCGACGCCCGCGGGTCCTCGCTGGAGACGACGACGGGCACGGCGGCTCCGGCCAGGAACGCCTCGGTCGCCGCCCGCTGGTCCCGGTCCAGTTCGCCCACCTCGACGAGCAGCGCGGCCGGCAGCAGGATCGCCTCGCGCTGCCAGAGCCGGGCGAGGGCGTCGCGTGCGGCGGGGTCGGTCGGGATGTCCTCGGCGTTCATCGCGTAGATCCCGAGCCCGGCGCGGGCGGCCGCGGCGGCGGCGATGTCGGCGCGGCTGCGCAGATCGCCGCCGACCAGCTCGACGAGGAGCGGGGCGTCCGGGCGCCTGCCTGTCGTCCAGCCCGTGGTGACGCGGCTCGCGGCCAGGTCGTACGAGGGCGGCAGGCCGTCGGCGACCGGGGTGCGGCGCAACTGGCCGTGCAGTCGGGCGTCCAGGTAGGGCGAGCCGAGCAGGAAATGCAGGATGCGCTCGTCGAGCCGCAGCCTGGACATGGTCAGCCGCGACTCGTCGTCCAGCTCCACCAGGCGCCAGCGACGCAACGGGGCGACCGGGGTGAGCGCGCTCCAGTGCGGCTCGGACAGCGCGGCCAGGGCGAGGGAGAAGGTGGGGTGGGCCCGCTCCGGGTCACCGCTGGCGGCGGCGCAGCGGGCGGCCGTGGTGGGGTCCAGTTCGTAGGCGGCGGTGAGCAGGACGAGGTCGCGCTCGAAGGGCGTGAGGCCGAAGCAGGAGGTCAGGGCCGTGAGCGGGGCGGCGGTCGCGGGGGCTGTCTCCGGTACGTGGGCGGGCTGGGCGTCCGCCGCAGGTGCGGTGCGGTCGGGCGACGGGGACGCCGCGGGTGCGGTGGGCTCCCCTGCCGGGGACGCCGGGGGTACGGGAGATGCAGTGGTGACGTCCGCCGTGGTGGCGTCTGCTGTGGCACCGGCGCCGCCCGCCCGCGCCGCATGCGCGTCCACGAGGGCGAGGACCCGCCGGATCTCCGCCGTCAACGACAGGGCTCCACCCCGCCCGCCGGCTGTGCCCGGCCCGTTCGCCGCCATGTCGTCACCTGCCCCCGTCGTCCGCACGCCGCCTCAGCTCTCCGCGTCCTCGGCGCCCGCGCCCTTGGTCTGTGGGGCGGCGGCCCCCGCGCCCCTGGCCGCACCCCGTGACGTGGCCTTGCGCGTCCGGGCCGGGGTCCTGGCGGCGGCTGCCTTGACCGGCGCTTTCGCGGAGGACTTGGCCACCGCCTTGGCCGGAGCCTTCCCGGGCGCACCGCTCTGCGTGGGCGCAGCGGCCTCGGCCGAGGCGGGGCCCACCCCGACAGCGCGGCCCGAACCCGCGACAGAACCAGGGCCCGAACCCGTATCGGAACCGGAGCCCGCGCCGGACCCCGTGGCCGGTTCGGTACCGCCCCCGTCCCCGCCCACCGGTCCCGGCCGCTGCGGCGCCCCCGGCGCCCCGAACGGCAGCACCCGCACCGTGTGCCGGTCCACCGGTTCGGCCGGAACGGGCTGCTCGCGGCCCTCGATGAAGACGAGCGCCGCCTGGTACACCACGGACAGCGAGTAAGGCGTCTGGTGCAGCATCCCCCACAGCTTCGACGTCTCGTCGATGTCCATCACGGTCGGAGTGAACCGCACCCTCTGGATGGCATCGGCCAGGTCACTGCCCGCCAAGTAGGGCTTCTCACCGGCCAGTTCGATCATTTCCTTGGGCAGGACGGGTATCTCGTGCAGTGTGCGCACCACGGAGCCGATGAGCCGCTGTCCGACGAGCGTGACCTCGTCGCCGTACGCGCTGATCACGAAGTGCAGATCGAGGGCTGCGGCCGGGCGTTTGACGAGCCTGCCGTCGGATGTCCTGCTCGGCAGGTCGTTGTTGCGCTGCGAGGTGTCGGGCGTGACCTGGTAGAGGAACACGGTGATGGTGGGGTCCGTCGGCGGATCGGCCGGCGGCTTGCGCGCTTCGACGTTGACGGCGATGTCGATCTCCGGCTGCAGGTTGTCCTCGATCAGCAGGGCGAGGGCCTGGGTGACGTGGGCGAGTGCGAGTGCGTTGCTCATGGCGTCAGTTCCTCAGTCCCTCGGTGCCCCGATGGCTCGGTGTCTCGTCGATGCGTCCGCTGCCGAAACGTCCCCTGCGTTTGTCTCTCACTCGCGCCCCCGCGCCAGGTAGTCCTGGAGGCTCACCGTCGCGCCCTGTCTGACGGGGGCGGACGGCCCCGCACGCTGCGTGTCGGGCGACGGCGCACCGGCCGCCGTGACCTCCAGCCGCCCGATCTGCACATGCACCACCTGCTCGCCGCCGCGCGCCCCGCGCCGGCCCGGCGACTGCCGCACCGCGTCCCGTGCCGCCGCCGTGTCCATGGCGCTGGGCCTGAGGGGGGCGGGTACGGCGACGGCCGCAACGTCCGCACCTGGGAGAACGGGCGCCGACACCGCCCCCTGGGACGGCGTCCCAGCGGGGCGCTCCCGCGCCGCGGCGCGGCGCGAGGTCTCGGGAAGGGCGCGCGGCACCGGTGCGGAGGCGGGTCGCAGCAGTGGCACCTCGGGACGGGCCGGGGTCGGTGTGCTCGGGGTGAGCCGTGTCGGTGCGGGTTGCGTCTCGGTGTGTACGACGGTGTGGTCGTGCTCCGAGCGGGAACGGACCTCACGCACCTCCCGACCCAACTCCACTTGCTGGAGAACTGGTTGAGCATTCGTGGGCCACAGGGGCTCGGTGTCGTCCGGCTCCGGAAGCCCCGTCGCGCGCACGGCCTCGACCCGCTCGAAGGGTCCGGCGAGCCTCGGCCGCACCCGTGTCACGCCGGCACGCGGCACTGCTCCCCCGGTGTGCCGGGCGAGCAGCCGGTCGAGATGGTCCGGGACGCCCGCGTCCGGGGACTCGGCGCCGGGTACGCCCTTGGGCTCAGGCATCCGCACACAGCTCCAGGTAGTAGCGGCGGCGCATCGGGCTGAGCGCCAGGATCTCCGGCTCGCTCCAGCCGTAGGCGGTCGCGAGCAGATGGACGTCGAGCAGGACGTCGCGCGCCCAGGCGTCCAGCTCAGTCCACAGGTAGGAGGCGATGTCCAGTTCGGCGCGGGTGGCCGCGGAGCACTCGGGACAGTTGATGTTGAGCGTCACATCGGCGGCCGGGTCGACGGCCTCGGCGGCCTCCGCGATCTTGCGCTGTACGGATACGGGCAGGGCATCGACGGAGACGGTGTCCCCGTCGTGGACTGCCGAGACGACACAGCGGGCGAACAGCGCCCGTCGCGCCCCGTCGGCCGAGAGTGCCGCGTCCGGGTGCCGGGCCGCCGCCGTCAGGTCGGCGACGGTCGGCACCCGGAACGCGACGTCCCAGCCATCCTCGTCGAGGTGCGCCACACGCTGGTCCGGCGGTCGCAGGGAGCGTGCGAACTCCCCCGCGTCCAGTTCGAATTCCATGTCGGCGCCGCAGGCCGAGCAGTCGACTCTGACCTGCAAGCGCTCACCGAACAGTGCCCGGCGCAGAGCGAAGAGATCGGCCTCGCGGGCACCGACGGGGAGGGACAGCAGGGCCTCGCTGTCGCCGCCGAGATCGGGACGGGCGGCGCGGTGCAGGAGCAGCGCACGGCCGTGGCCGTCGCGCCCGATTCCCGCCTCCCATGTCGCCAGGAGGTCGTCGGCCTGAGTGACCGTCACACCTGCCCCCGTCCCGTGCCCTCGCCGCCGCCCATGCGGTGGAGTCCGTTCGTCCGATGCCGTGCGCCGCAGCCGGTGCCGGCACCGGCGCCGGCGCCGCTTCCGTTGATGCCGTTCGCCCGACTCGGCTTCGTTCAGGCCGGGTTGAGGAAGGAGGGCTCCTCCGGCTCGGGCACCTCGTGGTCGCGCTCCCAGCCCTCGCATTCGAGCTTGAGACTCTGAATCGCCACCGCGTTGGCGTTGGCGTCCAGCTCGCCGAGGACCTGATACTCGCTGGGCCAGGTCCGGTAGAGCTTGTGCGAGACGGCGACCTGCCCGGCCTCGTTGAGGACCTGGATCACGATGTCCTTGCGGAAGTCGGCCAGGGACACCTCGGAGCCGAGACCGGCGCCGACCTGCCACACCTTGTTGGCCCAGCGGTCGAACTCGGGGTCGTGGGTGACCCCTCGCTCCAGTGTGATGCCCTCGAACTCGGAGCGGCCCGGCGACTTGCGCGGGGAGCTCGGGTCGCCGCCGTTGCGGTGCTTGACGACCTCGGTGGTCCGCTTCAGCGGACTGATCTTGCTGATGCCCGCGACCGTACGACCGTCCCACAGGACAAGGAACTTGAAGTTCTTGTAGGGGTCGAAGCGATGGGCGTTGACGTTGAACTCAGCCATCGGATTCCTTCACGCTCTCCTTCTCGCTCTCCGGTCCGTCTCGGGTTCGGGGACCTCAGAGCTCGAACTGGCCGGACGTCTGCTGGATCTTGACGATCACGAACTCGGCGGGCTTGACCGGCGCGATGCCGACCAGGACGTTGACGACGCCGTTCGCGATGTCCTCGTCCGTCGTCGTGTCGTGGTCGCACTTGACGAAGTACGCCTCGCGCGGAGTGCCGCCCTTGAAGGCACCCTGGCGGAAGAGGTTGTGCAGATACGAGGAGGCGCTGAGGCGGATCTGCTGCCACAGGTTCTCGTCGTTGGGCTCGAACACGACCCACTGCAGACCTCGTTGCAGGCTCTCCTCGACATGCAGGGCGAGCCGGCGGACGGGCACGTACTTCCACTCGCTGTCCAGGGCGTCGGAACCCTCCAGCGTGCGCGCGCCCCAGACGGTCGGGCCGACCAGCGGGAAGGCCCGCAGGCAGTTCACGCCGAGCGGGTTGAGCAGGCCGCTCTCCCGGTCGGTGAGCTTGACCGCGAGGGAGTGCACGCCGGCGAGCCGCGCCTCGGTGCCCGCGGGCGCCTTCCACACACCGCGCTCGGCGTCCGTACGCGCGAAGACACCCGCGACCGCTCCGGACGGCGGGAAGGAACGCAGCCGTCCGGTGAGCGGGTCGGTGAGCTGGAGCTGCGGGAAGTACAGGCCTGCGTGGTTGCCGCGCACCTGGTCGAAGGCGGCGAGGCCGGCGCGAGCCGCGTCCACGCTGCCCCACGAGTTCGGGGCGTCGACCAGGAGGAAGACGCGCCGCTCCTCGCACAGCCGCTGTGCCGCCGAGACCACCGTGATCGCGTCGTCGGTGTTCTCGTACGCCGCCAGCTCGGGAAGCACCAGCAGATTGACGTCGTCCTCGTCGCGCAGCGCCTGGATGCCGCTCTTGTCTGCCTCGGAGCCGATGAGATCGCGCGCTCCGGGCGGGTCGCCGTCCTCGCCGCCCTTGAGCGGGAACACCGGCGGGTTGACCGAGCCTTCCAGGCCCAGGTCGTTTGCGCATTCGCCGACGAAGCGGACGACGTCCTCGGGGTCTGTGGAGCCCGCCACGACCTGGATGCGCCGGCCGAACGCGGTGACCTGGACGCCCGCGAAGGCGTGTTTGCCGGGGGCGTCGGGCAGGGCTCGGAGCTTGCGTTCGAGGAGAAGCGCCAACTCCGCGACGTTGCAAGGGGCTTCGCCGTCGGTCCCGGGGTCGTGGAGGGTGAACTGGCGCTCGACCTCTCCGATCTTGACCGTCAGGTCGACGGCCAGGTCGGGGAGTTCGTGCCCGAACTTCTTGGAGACGGTGCCCGAGGGGTCGGGGCGGCCCTCACCGACGACGTCGACGCGGATGAGCCGGGAGCCCGAGTTGATGACGGCCGGCGCGTAGCGTCCGTGCGAAACGTCCATGGACAGGCCGGTGAAGGCCTCGCGGGCGCCGCCTCGGGCGTCGTACACGCGCAGGTTGAACTCGTCGTCCGGGCGCGTGGTGTCGTAGTCGACGGCGACCCGGAGTCCGTTGCCCCAGTGTCCGGGCTCCTTGGCGTGCACTTCCAGGACCGGGCACTCGCTGTGGCCCTCGGTGGACTCCAGGGTGGCGCAGGCGGCCTTTCCGCTGCCCGCCTTGGTGACGCGGACGATCACGGCGACCGTGCCGCCGTTGCCGAAGAACTGGTGCACCGCATAGCCGACGGCACTCTGCGAGCTGAGCCCTCCGAAGCGGCGCTCGAACTCGGCGAAGCTGGTGACCCGCACCGGCTGGTTCAGCGGCCCGCGCCGGGTGTGCCCCACGAACGCGGTCACCGAGGTCGTGACGGTCGAGATGGTGCGGACACTGCTGGGAAGCTCTTCGACGTATACGCCGGGATATGTCGGCTTTGCTGTGCTCACTGCATTCGTCGGCATTCCCCCTCCTATCCCTGCTCAGGCACCAGATGAAGGCACCAAGAGATGGCAGAGGGAATGCTCCGTCGAGGCACGCGAGCAAGGACCGCCGTTGGTCACGGCGAGTCACGTACACCTCATCAAGTTCCCCCGTCAACGCCCGGGCGGGTGGCCGACCGGACCAAGCTGTGCGCTCGTGACTCCTGATGCGTTTGTGTGCTCAACGAAGTATTGAATGCTGGCGAGTTGAGGAGCAAGGCGCGTTCCGGTCACACCACGAGGAGGTTCTGTGAAGAGCGAAGGAGCACCTGACTGCAGGGCGCGGGCCCCGTCGCGCCTCGGGGAATGGACACCGTTCAGCCACGCAGGGTCACGCCATCGACTCGACCCAGCCACACAGCCTGACCAAATCCACAGGGACCCCAGGGCCGCCGGCATCCGCTTGTCGCCGTCGACAACGTCAGCGCGTGGACGGGTCCCGCGGCGGTGACGGCCGCCGCGGGAGCGATGACGGCGGCCACCACCGTCGAGTGGCGCGAGCGGCTGCGGTTACGGCACGGCGGGTGCGAGTACACCTTCCGGAATGGGCGACGGCTTCGCAGGGACTCAGCGCGCGGGGGCCTCCCGCACCGGGTGCTTGCTGAGGATCGAGACCCGGTTGAAGGCATTGATCGTGATCGCCACCCAGATCACGGCAGAGATCTCGTCGTCGCCCAGGACCTCGCGCGCCTCCGCGTACGCCCGCTCCTGGGCGAGGGCGTCGGCGGGGTGGGTGGTGGCCTCCGCGAGGGCGAGGGCGGCGCGTTCGCGGGCGGTGAAGAGTTCGGTGTCACGCCAGGCCGCGAGCACGCCGAGGCGCCGGGTGGTCTCCCCGGCGCGCAGCGCGGCCCGGGCGTGGACGTCGAGGCAGAAGGCGCAGCCGTTGAGCTGGGACACGCGAAGGTTGACCAGCTCGACCACGATCCGGTCGAGCCCGGCCTCGGCAGCCGTCGCGCGAGCGGCGTCGGCGGTCTTCACCAGCGCCTGGTACGCGGCGGGGCTCTGCTTGTCCAGGTAGATCCGGCCTGCGGTCCGGGGAACCGCCGCGGCCTGCACCATCTCCGTCACCCTGTGCTCCTTCGCGCGTTGTCATCACGACTATGATCACCCATAATTGTTGAAAGCGAAACTACTTTGAACTGAGAGGGGCCGCGAGATGGATCACACGGAGGTCGAGATCCTCACCGCCCGGGACGTCCCGCTGGGCGGACCGCGAGCGATGACCGTACGGCGCACGCTGCCCCAGCGGGCCCGTACGCTCATCGGCGCCTGGTGCTTCGCCGACCACTACGGCCCCGACCGGGTCGCCGACTCCGGCGGCATGGACGTCGCACCCCATCCGCACACCGGACTGCAGACCGTCAGCTGGTTGTTCAGCGGGGAGATCGAGCATCGCGACAGCCTGGGCACCCACGCCTTCGTACGGCCCGGCGAGATCAACCTCATGACCGGCGGACACGGCATCAGCCACACGGAGGTCTCCACCCCCGGCACCACCGTGCTCCACGGCGTCCAGCTCTGGGTCGCCCTCCCCGGCGAACACCGCCACGCCCCCCGCGCCTTCCAGCACCACGCACCCGAGCCGCGCCACGTCGACGGGGCGGAACTGCGAGTCTTCCTGGGCACCCTCGCCGGCGAGACCTCCCCCGTCCGGACCTACAGCCCGCTCCTCGGCGCCGAGGTCCTGATCGACGCAGGTGCCACCGTCACCCTCGACGTCGACCCGGACTTCGAACACGGCCTGCTCGTCGACGAGGGCGACGTCCACTTCGACGGCACCCGCCTGCGCCCCGCCGAACTCGGCTACGCCGCCCCCGGCCGCACCACCCTCACCCTCGCCAACGCGTCCGACCACCCGGCCCGGACGGTGCTCCTGGGCGGCCCGCCCTTCGAGGAGGAGATCGTGATGTGGTGGAACTTCATCGGCCGCAGCCACCAGGACATCGTCGAAGCGCGGGAGGAGTGGGAACGGGCCTCCGACCGCTTCGGCACCGTCGACGGCTACCCGGGCCACCGGCTGCCCGCCCCCGCCCTGCCGAACGCCGTCATCGCACCCCGCAAGAACCCCTCCCACCGCTGACCCCCGAACCGAAAGGCCCATCATGAGCGACCGGACCACCACCGACCCCGTCGTCCGCCACGTCGACACCCGCCACCGCTACGAGATCCTCGTCGACGACAACCGCGCCGGCCTGACCGCCTACCGCGACCGCGACGACCGCCGGGTCTTCTTCCACACCGAGATCGACGACGCGTACGCCGGCCAGGGACTCGCCGCGATCGTCGTCGAGCAGGCCCTGACCGACGTCCGCGCCTCCGGGATGCGGATCGTGCCCGTATGCCCCTACGTGGCCAAGTTCCTCAAGAAGCACCAGGAGTTCGCGGACATCACCGACCCCGTGACCCCCGAGACCCTCACCTGGCTCGACGGTCAGCTGGGACGCTGACACCGCGGACGGAGTTCCTCGCGGACCACGCACCGATGAAGATCCATTACGAGAACCTGTCTGCAGACACCCCAAGTGGCCCGACTCGCGCAGAGACACTCCTCAGCATCGAGGCAGACCTGACGATCATTGATCGCGGTCAAGAAATCTTCAGCGAGACTTAGTTTCCTCTTGCTGAACTCGCCTACACGCTATGCAGGTGGGTGAGTGAAGCCGATCAGAGCGAAGAAAGGAGCCGGTCGACGAAGACCAGCTTGTACTTCGCGCCCGCTCCGACCGCTCGCCGACGTGGTCTGCCGAGCAGCGCGACATCTCTGCGGGCCTGCCAGACCGACCTCAGCTCCGCCACCGGATCAGCAATCACAGCCGCTGAAAGGCCCGTGACCCGACACTCCGACATGATCAACCCACGTGCCCGCATCCCCACCACGCACGGCCCAACGAGCCGGCAGGGCCATCGTCACCGCCAACCATGCACGAGCTCGTAAGGGCTCGCAGAGAATCAAGGTGTTGCTTCCCGAGGTTCAGCTCGTTGGTGTGGTATGCGCATATCTGGCGAGGTCCGTGGTCAACTCGGCCTGAAGTTCGCGGTGTTGTTCCCGCATCTAGATGAGCGGCAGCGCCGTCTGCTGAGGGGGCCGAGGCCAGGGTCCTGGGCCACGGCGGAATCCGGGCAGTTGCCCAGGCAGCCGAGGTCAGCGAGACCACCGTGCGCAAGGCGTGGACGAGTTGGAGGCGGGGGCGGAACCGCTGGGCCGGGTCCGCCGTCCCGGTGGCGGGCGCAAGCGGGCGACCGAGGTGGATCCAGGACTGCGGCCCGCGCTGTTGACGCTGGTCGAACCGGATATGCGAGGGGATCCGATGTCGCCGCTGCGATGGACGAGGAAGTCCACCCGCAGACTCGCCGACGAGCTCACCAGGCAGGGCCACCGTGTATCGGCGGATACCGTCGCCGACCTGCTGCGGGAGGAGGAGTTCAGTCTCCAGGCCAACGCCAAGACCCTCGAAGGCAGGCAGCATCCCGACCGGGATGCCCAGTTCCGCTACATCAACGACCGGGCCAAGGAGCATATGGGTGCCGGCGATCCGGTGATCAGCGTGGACACCAAGAAGAAGGAGCTGGTCGGCCAGTACAAGAACGGAGGCCGCGAGTGGCATCCGAAAGGACTGCCGGCCCAGGTCAGGACCCATGACTTCCTTGACCGGCAGGGACCGGGCAAGGCTATCCCGTACGGGATCTACGACGTCGCCGCGAACACCGGCTGGGTCAGTGTCGGCACCGATCACGACACGGCCGCGTTCGCCGTTGCCTCGATCCGTCGCTGGCGGCAGGCCCGAGGCCGGCACGACTATCCGACCGCCACCTGCCTGCTGATCACTGCGGACGCAGGCGGCTCCAACGGCTACCGCACCCGCGCCTGGAAAACTGAACTCGCTGCCCTGGCCGCCGAGACGGGCCTGGAGATCACGGTCTGCCACATGCCGCCGGGCACCTCGAATTGGAACAAGATCGAGCACCGGCTGTTCTCCCACATCTCCATGAACTGGCGCGGCCGCCCGCTGACCAGCCACGACGTCATCGTGAACAGCATCGCGGCGACCACCACCCGCACCGGGCTGAAAGTTCACGCCGAACTCGACCCGGGCACCTACGACACCGGCATCAAGGTCACCGACAGCGACATCGATGCCCTTCCCATGCACCGGCACCGCTTCCACGGCGACTGGAACTACACCCTCCACCCTCAACCTCGCGACACCACAGCCACAGTCGATGCAGCCAAGAACCCTCGATCAGCCGGCTCATCCCCGCAGCCCGGCACAAGGAAGCGGACGGCCTGGATAGTCGCGGTGATGCGGTTGGTGCTGCAGCGGAGCTTCCGCAGGAGGCGCCAGCCCTTCAACGTGGCCATGGCCTGCTCGCCGAGACACCGGAATCTTGGCGTGCGTGCTGACACCTGATCCAGGAGCCCACGTGACACACCGCGCCGAACAATCAGCGAACCAGACCGGGACCTCGCAGGAGCGGGTCGCCGAAGTACAGGAGATCATCGACCGCATCACACGCTGGGCCGCAAACCGTCAGGACATCGTTGGTCTACTCCTTGTCGGTTCATACGCCCGCAACGCCGCGCGACCCGACTCTGATATCGACATCGCCCTGCTCACGACGGACCAGTCCCAGTACCTCAACAACACCTGGGCCTACGAACTCGCCCTCGGCGAGTTCGTCCGAACGCAAGCATGGGGGCCCATCACCGAACGACGCATGCCACGGCCTCAGGTTTGGAAGTTGAGATCGGCATCGGGTCTCCGGAGTGGGCACAGACGGACCCCGTCGACCCTGGCACACGCCGTGTCGTCACCGACGGCGCCCGCCCTCTGCATGATCCAGCAGAAGTCCTTGCCTCTTTGATCCAGACATGCCGACCGTGACCGCCCTGCCAGAGGCATTCGGGCAGTTCCAATACCCGAGTTCACCATTACACCCGGACGTACACAAGATCACGGCTGTCGGCGCAGCGCTCTCCGCGCACCTCAGCATGCTTCGCGCACCTCACTCCCTGCCGGGCCCGATCGTCATGACTCGCTGACACCGGTCAAGGGGGCAGGTCCCCAACTGGTCCCCAAGAATGGCCAAGAGCCGGTTTCGGATGTCTCCGAAACCGGCCCTGACCTGCGACTCTCACGAGTCGGGACGACAGGATTTGAACCTGCGACCCCTTGACCCCCAGTCAAGTGCGCTACCAAGCTGCGCCACGTCCCGATGCCCGCCTGACCTGGGGTTTCCTCCTGGCCGAACGCGCATGAGAACAATACCGCACTCGGGAGGGTGGTCACGAACGCCTTTACCGCTTGACCTCAACCAAGCTTGATGTTCAACGCTGGTCCCATGACGAACACCACCGCCGCACCGGCGCGCGACCACCGCTCCATGCACCGCCTGATGAACCTGATGAGCCTGATGACCGGGGACGAGAAGCACGGCCCTGCGGCGACCTCCACCCTGGACGCCATCTGGGTGCTGTACGACCGGGTACTGCGGGTGACGCCCGGCACCGTCGACGCGCCCGGCCGCGACCGGTTCCTGCTGTCGAAGGGGCACGGGCCGATGGCGTACTACGCGGTCCTGGCCGCGCGCGGATTCTTCGGGGAGGAGCTGCTGCCGGGGTTCGGGTCGTACGACTCACCGCTGGGGCACCACCCGGACCGGATGCTGGTGCCGGGGGCCGAGATCGGGAGCGGGTCGCTGGGGCACGGGCTGCCGCTGGCCGTGGGCAGCGTGCTCGGGCTGCGGGCGCAGGGGCTCACCGATCCGCGGGTGTGGGTGCTGATCGGCGACGCCGAGCTGGACGAGGGCAGCAACCACGAGGCGCTCGCCTACGCGGGCCCGGCCGGGATGGATCAGCTGCACACCGTGGTGATCGACAACGCTTCGGCCTCGTACGCCCGGCCCGGCGGGATCGCGGCCCGGTTCGAGGCGGCGGGCTGGTCGGTCGACTCCGTCGACGGGCGGGACCACGAGGCGCTGTACGCGGCGTTCACCGCGCCGCACCCCGGACGGCCGAGGGCCGTGGTCGTGCACGTCGACCCGAAGCACTGAACGCACCGTTCGAAGACCGAAGAGAGGGACATTCCAGATGGACACGATGCGTGACCGCTTCATCACCACCACGACACAGCTGCTGGACGAGGACCCGCGCCTCGCCCTGGTCCTGGCCGAGATCAGCCGGGACGGCTTCGGCCCCGCCGCGCGGGCCCATCCGGACCGGGTGGTCAATGTGGGAATCAGGGAGCAGCTACTGGTCGGAGCGGGTGCCGGGATGGCGCTCACCGGAATGCGGCCGATCGTGCACACCTTCGCCAGCTTTCTGGTGGAGCGGCCGTTCGAGCAGGTGAAACTCGACTTCGGCCATCAGGGGGTGGGCGGGGTGCTGGTGAGCGCCGGAGCCTCGTACGACTGGCCGGCCGGCGGCTTCACCCATATGTCGCCGGGCGATGTCGCGCTCCTGGACACCCTCGACGGCTGGACGGTCCATGTGCCGGGCCACCCGGACGAGGCCGAGGAGCTGCTGCGGCGGGCCGCGGCCGGGGACGGTCGGGTGTACGTGCGGTTGTCCCTGCAGTCCAACGAGCGGGCGCGGCCGGTCGGCCCGGGGGACGGGTTCACCGCGGTGCGGGAGGGGGCGGGCGGGGTGGTGATCGCGGTCGGGCCGATGCTCGACAACGTGCTCGCCGCGACCGACGGGCTCGATGTGACCGTGCTGTACGCGACGACGGTGCGCCCGTTCGACGGGGCCGGGCTGAGGCGGTCGGTCGGTGGTCACGGGGTCGCGGACGTGGTGATCGTCGAGCCGTATCTGGCGGGCACCTCGACGGCCGCCGCCAATGACGCGCTCGCGGATCTCCCGCACCGGGTGCTCGGGCTCGGCGTCGGGCGGGCCGAGCTGCGCAAGTACGGGGAGATGGACGAGCACCTCGCCGCACACGGGCTGGACGCGCGGGGGCTGCGGGAGCGGATCGGCGGCTTCCTCGGTCGCTGAGGGGGCGGAGAAGGCGGAGGGGCCGAGGACGCGGAGGGGTGAAGCGGAGGGGCGGAGCCGAGGGGGCGGGGGCGGGGCCCGTCCCCTCCGCCGGCCCGTACCGCAGGCACCGTGCGGCCATCACATGCCGTCCCGGCCCATTGACCCCATGGAGACCTCAACCTAATCTGAACGATGCACTCCAGAAAGCGCTTTCTAAATCCCGCAGTCGGCATCTACCGCACAGGGAGCGCCCATGAGTCATCGTCCCTCGTACAGCTGCCCGTTACGGGGTCACCGGTTCCCGTCGCCGCTCGTCGTCCTCACCACTCTCCTGGCGTTGGTCGTCGGTCTGCTCCTGGCCACGCCGCCCCGGGCCCACGCGGCGCCCTTCCGGGTACTGGTCTACTCCGAGGTCACCAACTTCCGGCACGACTCGATTCCGGCCGGAATCGATGCGATCAAGAAGCTCGGCGCCGAGAACGGTTTCGAGGTCGAGGCGACCGACGACTCCGCCGTCTTCAATGACACCGATCTGGCCCGCTTCCAAGCCGTCGTGTTCAACAACACCAACTCCACACCGGAGAAAGGTGACTTGCTGAACACCGCCGAGCGGACGGCCCTGCAGAAGTACATTCGCGCGGGGGGCGGCTGGGTCGGTCTGCACGCCGCGTCCGCGAGCGAGCGCGACTGGGGCTGGTACGAGGGTCTTGTCGGGGCGATCTTCGACCAGCACCCCGCCGTACAGACCGGCCGAGTCAAGGTTCTCGACCACGCCCACCCGTCCACCAAGGGCCTTCCGGATCTCTGGGAGCGTACGGAGGAGTGGTACAACTGGCGCACCAATCCGACCTCCAAGGTCCACACCCTCGCGCAGATCAAGGTCCGCGACGGCGTCACGGGACTCGACGAGGGGGTGGACCATCCGTGGTCCTGGTGCCAGAACTACGACGGCGGCCGCTCCTGGTTCACCGCCGGCGGACACGCGTCCTCGGCGTTCCAGGAGGAGGGCTTCGTCCAGCACCTGCTCGGCGGCATCGAGTGGGCCGCGGGCGCGAAACCCGGTGACTGCACGGCGACGCGGACCGGTTCGTTCCAGCGGACCGCGCTGGCGACCAGTGATCTCGCCGATCCGTTCGAGCTCGCCGTCGCCCCCGACCGGCGGGTGTTCTTCGCCCAGCGCACCGGAAAGCTGAAGGTCATCGACCAGACGACGATGAAGGTGTCGACCGCGCTGGACCTGGCCTACACACCGGAGATGACCAGTCAGTCCGACGGACTGCTCGGTCTCGCCCTCGATCCGGGCTTCGCCACGAACAACTGGCTCTATCTGCTGCATTCCGACAAGACCGAGAAACGGCTGAACCTCTCCCGGTTCACCGTCACCGGCAATTCGGTCGATCCCGCTTCGGAGAAGCGGCTGTTGACCATTCCGACCTGGCGGGGCGAGGGACGGGCCAATTCCCACATGGCCGGCTCACTCGCCTTCGACAAGGCCGGCAACCTGTTTGCGGCGACCGGTGACAACACCGATCCGTTCGCCTCGGACGGCTTCAACCCGATCGACGAGAGCCCCGGCCGCCGCGCCTGGGACGCGCAGGGCACCGCGGGCAACACGAACGATCTGCGCGGCAAGATTCTGCGCATCACGCCGAAGGACGACGGCACCTACACCGTGCCCGAGGGGAATCTCTTCGCACCCGGGACGGAGAAGACACGCCCGGAGGTCTACGCGATGGGGATGCGCAATCCCTTCCGGATCACCACCGATCCGCTGAGCGGTGCGCTGCTGGTCGCCGACTACGGTCCGGACGCCAAGGCGGCGGTCGCCGACCGCGGGCCCGAGGGCACGGTCGAGTACACCCGCATCACGCGGGCGGGAAACTTCGGCTGGCCGTACTGCATCGGTGACAACACCCCCTTCAACGACTACGACTTCGCGGCGAAGAAGTCCGGCCCGAAGTTCGACTGTGCGGCGCTCGTCAATGACTCGCCCAACAACACCGGGCTGCGGGAGCTGCCGCCCGCCCGGCCCGCCACCGTCTGGTACGCCTACTCGGCCTCCGCCGAGTTCCCTGAGCTCGGCACCGGAGGCGGCGGTCCGATGAGCGGTCCCGTCTACGACTACGACCCGGACAACACCTATCGCACCAAGTTCCCCGAGTACTTCGAAGGGAAGTGGATCAATTACGAGCTGACCCGGAAGTGGTTCAAGACGTTCTCCTTCCAGCAGAAGGACCAGACGTTCGACGATCCGCGGTTCGCTCCCGTCAAGGCCGGTGACCTCCAGTCCGTCAACGGCATCTTCCAGGACATGCAGTGGAACCAGCCCTTCGATGCCGACTTCGGTCCCGACGGGGCGCTGTACGTCATCGACTTCGGGCTCGGCAGCGGTACGGGGCGCGGTGGCAGCAACGAAGGTGCGGGCATCTACCGGATCGACTACGTCGGCGACGGACGGCTGCCGGACGCGAAGATCACCGCGGACCGGGACAACGGAACCGCACCGCTGAGCGTCGCCTTCTCCAGTTCCGGATCCGGACTTCCCGGCGACCGACCCGTGTCGTACGCCTGGGACTTCGACGGGAACGGCACCACCGACTCGACCGAAGCGAACCCCTCGTACACCTACCGAACGAAGGGACTGTTCACCGCGCGGCTCACGGTCACCGGGCCCGGTGGGCTGACCGGGCAGGCCGTGCAGGACATCACCGTCGGCAACACCCGTCCGGAGGTGACCATCAAACAGCCGCCGGACGGCGGGATGTTCAGCTTCGGTGACACCATTCCGTTCACCGTCAAGGTCAAGGACAAGGAGGACGGGAGCGGCGCGCCGGTCGACTGCTCGCGGGTGGTGGTGCAGTCGCAGCTCGGGCACGACACCCATCTGCATCCCCTCGACAACTACACCGGCTGCGCGGGGGAGATCGTCACGGACGCCGGGGACAGTCATGGCCCCGGGCAGAACCTGTACTACGGCATCTCCGCCCGGTACGAGGACAAGGGCGCCCCGGGCGCACCCCCGCTCACCGGTTCCGCCTCGCTCACCCTGCGTACCTCCTTCCGCGAGGCCGAGCACTTCACGGCTACCGGTGGAGCGCACGGCGGTGCGGTGACCGCGAGCAGGGCCGACGCCTCCGGCGGGAAGCGGCTGACCGAGATCGAGGACGGGGACTGGATCGCCTTCGACCCGGTGAACCTGAAGCACGTCGGGTCGGTGACCGTCGGCGCGGCGTCCGGCGGGATCGGCGGCAGTGTCGAGTTCCGGGCCGGATCGCCCACCGGCCCACTGCTGGGCGAGGTGTCCGTCCCGAACACCGGCGGCTGGGGCAATCTCGTCTCGCCGACGACGGCGCTGACGGATCCCGGCGGCACCGTGAAGCTGTACGCGGTGTTCAGCAACCCTGAGTGGAGCGGCGAGAAGGCCGATCTGTTCGCCGTCGACTGGCTGCGCTTCAACGGCCGTGGGGTCGAGAAGCCATCGGGTACGAAGGTGGCGGTGACCGCGAGCGCGACGGCCGGCGCCGCACCGCTCTCCGTGACGCTGAGCAGTGCCGTCCAGCCGGGCGCCGGGCGCACGATCGCCTCGTACCACTGGGACTTCGGCGACGGGGTCACGGCGGACGGGGCGACAGCCACGCACACCTTCGGACGCAAGGGCGCGTACACCGCGCATCTGACGGTCACCGACGACAAGGGCGACACGACCACCGGTTCCGTACGCATCGACGTGAGTTGAGAGGGGAGACCCCGCATGTACCGCACGCGACGCTCCTTCCTGGGCACGGCGGTGGGTGCCGCCGCAGCCGCCGGGCTCGGCACCACCCCCGCCTCCGCCGGGTCCCGTCGTCGGCACATCCCGCCGTCCGGGATCGGCATGCACCTCTACACCATGCGTACGCCACTGGCGACCGACTTCCGGGGCACCCTGGAGCGGCTGGCCTCGATCGGCTACGCCACGGTCGGGGTGAGCGGCCGGCACGGGCACAGCGTGGCAGACATCCGGCGGATGCTCGACGGGACCGGGCTGCGGGCCGTCCTCGAACACGTCGGATACGACATCGTGAAGGGGGCCGGTCTTCCGCAGGCGCTGGAGGACATCCATACGCTGGGCGGCAAGTGGATCGTCGTGCCCAGCCTGCCCGGTTCGCTGCACAGCCCGGCCGGATACCGGGAAGTGGCCAGGGAGTTCAACCGGGCAGGACTCGCCGCGCGCGAGTCCGGGCTGAAGCTGCTCTACCACAATCACGGCACGGACCATCAGGTGGTCGACGGCGTCGGTCTGTACGACATCCTGCTCGCCGAGACCGACCCGGAGCTGGTGGGTTTCGAGCTGGATCTGTACTGGGCGGCCAAGGGTGGCGCCTCGGCGCCGGGTGAGCTCTTCGTGCGGCATCCGCACCGCTTCCCCGCCCTGCATGTGAAGGACATGGCGCCGAACGGGGACTTCGCGGATGTCGGTTCGGGGGTGCTGGACTTCCCGGCGATGTTCGACACGGCCCGGCGGGGCGGGGTGAAGCAGTGGCTGGTGGAGCACGACGCGCCGGCTGATCCGTTCGCTTCGGCGCTCGCGAGCTACACGTATCTGTCCCGGCTGCGGTACTGAGCGGTCGGGAACACGTGACGCCCCCGTCCCCCGCGCACCGCGCGGGGGACGGGGGCGTCACGCAGTGCGTCAGTCGTGTGCGGAGGCCGCCCCCAGCAGATCGCGGACGCGGGCCGCCGCGTCGCGGAACTCCGGGCGGCCCAGCGTTTCGCCGTACTCCCGTTCCGCGCCCAGCCCCACCTCGATGATCTCCGAGATCGTGCCGGGGCGCGGGCTCATCACGACCACCCGGTCGGCCAGGTAGACGGCCTCCGAGATGGAGTGCGTGACCAGCAGGACGGTGGTGCGGGTCTCCCGCCAGATGCGGTTCAGCTCCATGTTCAGCTGCTCTCGGGTGAGCGCGTCGAGGGCGCCGAACGGCTCGTCCATCAGGAGCACCGGGGGTTCGTGCAGCAGTGCCCGGCACAGTGCCACCCGCTGCTGCATTCCGCCGGAGAGCTCGTGCGGATACGCGTCCTCGAAACCGCCCAGGCCCGTCATCCGGATCAGCTCGTCCACCCGGTCGCGCGCCTGCGCCGGGGGCATCTTCCGGATCTCGGCCTGGAGCAGGATGTTCCGGCGCGCCGAGCGCCACTCCAGGAGGGCGGCGCGCTGGAACACGTAACCGATGTCGTGCCGCACCCCGTGGACCTGTTCGCCACCGAGCCGGACCTCGCCCGAGGACGGTTTCAGCAGTCCGGCGACCAGCTTGAGCAGGGTCGACTTGCCGCACCCGGAGGGCCCGACGATGGCCACGAACTCGCCGGGCGCCACGTCCAGCGACACTCCGCGCAATGCGGTGACGTCACGTTTCCTGCTGCGGAACCGGACCGCCACGTCGGACAGGGCGACCGCCGGTGAGGCGGCGGGGGCCGGCGTCCCGACTTTCGTCGCGGCGTCGGGGGCCGGTGCTCCGGCTTTCGTCGCGTACTGCTCGGGCATCGTCATCCCTTCAGCGCCGTCCTCTCGTCCCAGTACTCCGCGACGGCCTTCGGCTTGCTCACCATGCCGGCCTCGGCGAAGACATCGATGGTCTGCTGCCAGTCCGCCTCGTTGTTCACCCCGGGTGCCTTCCCCTCGGTCGACGGGGTGTGCAGCAGGGTGAGCGTCGTTGCGAACTGTTCGGCCAGGACCGTCTTCGGCGGCAGTTGCTCCGAGGCCCCGTCCATCGCCGCGACCGCGGGCCCGGGGGCCTTCGCGGCGGCCGCCCAGGACTCGCTGACGGCCTTCACCATGCGCCCGGCGAGTTCGGACCTGGACGCGAGGATCTTCTGGCCGGCGAGCAGCCCGTTGGAGTAGAAGTTCAGCCCGTTCTCGGAGAACCGCAGATAGGAGACCTGTTTCCCGGCCTTGTCCTGCATGGTGGGGCCCTGGTCGCTGGCGTAGCCGAGCAGTCCGTCGGTCTTTCCGGAGATGACTGCGGCGATCTTGCCCGCCGGGTCGGTGTTCTGGACCCGGACGTCGGACTCGCCGAGGCCGTTCTTCTTCAGGAAGATCGGGAAGGTCTTGGAGAGCGCGTCACCGGCGGTCCCTGCGATGGTCTTCCCCTTGAGGCCGGCCGGGGAGCTGATCCCTTCGGCGTCGAAGGACTGCACCGATGCCGGGGTGGTCTGGAGGAAGACCCCGAGGCTCTTCACCTGGACGCCCTGGTCCACACCGGCGAGCAGCGCGGGCGTGTCGGCCCAGCCGAAGTCTGTCTGCCCCGCGGCGGTGGCCTGCACCGTCTTCTGCGAGCCCTGGCCCGCTTGGATGTTCAGATCGATGCCGTGCTTCTCGAAGATCTTCTGTTGCCTGCCGTAGTAGAACGGCGCGTGTTCGCCGTACGGGTACCAGTTGAGGGTCAGCGTGACCTCGTCCAGCTTCTTGCCCGATTCGCTGGTGGTGGACGCGTCGTTGCCACCGCAGGCCGTGGCCGCCAGGACGAGGGGGACGACACCGATCAGGAGTCTGCGCGCATGCATGGGCTGGCCCTTCTCGCGACGAAGTCGGTACGGCGGAGTCAGTACGTGGTGGTGGCGGAGGTGTCCCGGCGGCTGGCGTGCCACGGGAGCAGCAGCGTTTCGGCGATCTCCACGGCTACGAAGAGGGCGACCCCGATGAGGGACATCACGAGCAGTCCGGCGAAGAGCATCGGGGTGTCCAGGTTGCCGTTGGCCTGGAGGATCACATAACCCAGGCCTTCGTTGGCGCCGACGAACTCACCGACGACCGCGCCGGTGACGGCCAGGGTGACCGCGACCTTGAGGCCGGAGAACAGGTGCGGGAGCGAGGCCGGGAAGCGGATCTTGAGGAAGGTCTGCCAGGGCCTGGCACCCATCGTCGCCGACAGCTGGAGCATCTCCGGGTCGACCGCCTTGAGACCGGTGACCATGGAGATCACCACGGGGAAGAAGGCGATGAGCACGGCGATGAGGATCTTCGGTCCGATCCCGAAGCCGAGCCAGACGACGAACAGCGGTGCGATCGCGATCTTCGGCACGACCTGGGCGAACAGCAGAACTGGGTAGAGGGTGCGCTCGACGGTCGAGGAGTACACCATGACCACCGCGGCCAGGACGCCGACTGCCACGGCGATCAGGAATCCGAGGAGTGTCTCGTACGTGGTCACCCAGGTGTGCTGCCAGAGGTAGTCGGCCTTGCCGGTCAGGACGTCGAGGGTCGCGCCGGGGGAAGGTACGAGATAGGGCTTCACCAGCTCAGCCGCGGAGATCACCCACCAAACGGCGAAACAGGCGAGCAGCAGGGCTACGGGGCGCCAGCTCTGCTCGGCCGCCCGCGCGAACCGCTCCCCCACCGAGGGTCCGGCCCGCCGGACAACTCCCGTCGTCTCGGGTGGACTTTTGGTCAACGCGCTCTGGCTCACTGTGAACTCCCTGCACTTCGGGGGCAGTTGTGGAGAGCTGTGCGATCCTGCGGTGACGAGAAGGCGCTTTCAGAAAGCGCTTTCTGATAGGGTTTTCGCCACGCTAATGACTGCCTGCACGCACGGTCAATAGGTCGTCGGCAAGTTTCGGGGGCCTCCCACCACCGCGCCCTTGGGGGTCGAGTTGAATGAACACGGAGCATCGCGCCGCCCGGGGCCGCACGACGGCCACCCCTCGACCGGGCATGTGACGCTCGACGCCGTGGCCCGGGAGGCCGGCGTCTCCCTCGCCACCGCCTCACGTGCGCTCAACGGCACGGCACGGGTGCGGGAGGATCTGCGCGAGCGGGTACAAGTGGCGGCCGGAAGACTCGGGTACATCCCCAACGCCCATGCCCAGGCGCTCGCCGGTTCCACCAACAACCGTACGGTGGGCCTGATCTGTCATGACGTCAGCGATCCCTACTTCGCCGCCGTGTCGAGCGGTGTGATGCGGGCCGCGGCCGAGCGGGACCTGCTGGTGATGCTGGCCTCCACCTTCCGGGAACCGGCCCGGGAGATCGCCTATGTGTCGATGCTCCGGGCCCAGCGCGCACGGGCGATCCTGCTCATCGGCTCCGGCATCCAGGACCGGGCGTGGGAGCGGGCCCTGGACGCCGAGCTGGCGCCGTACGTCCGCCTCGGCGGGCGGGTGGCCGTGGTCAGTCGGCACCGCAGTCTGCGGGTGGACACCGTGCAGCCGGAGAACCGGGCGGGTGCGGCGGCCCTGGCCCGGACGCTGGCGGGGCTCGGGCATCGCTCGTTCGCGGTGCTCACCGGGCCGCCCGAGCTCACCACGGTCTCCGACCGGCTCACGGGATTCCGGCAGGGGCTCGCGGAGGCGGGGATCGGCCTCGGCCGGGTCGTGGAGGGGACGTTCACCCGCGACGGCGGGTACGCGGCGGCCCGCCGGTTGCTGGCCTGCGGCGGGCCGCGGCCGACCTGTGTGTTCGCGGTCACCGATGTGATGGCGGTGGGTGCTCTCGCCGCGCTGAAGGAGGCGGGACTCCGCGTGCCGGAGGATGTCTCGCTGGCCGGGTTCGACGACATTCCGCTGGTGCGGGAGCTGTCACCAGCGCTCACCACGGTGGCGCTGCCGCTGACCGCGATGGGAGAGGACGTGATCGCGCTGGCCCTGCGGGAACGGACGGCGGGGCAGCGGGCCCGGGTGGTGCGGGTGGCGGGCGAGGTGGTGGTGCGGGCGAGCACGGCGACGCCGCCGGTCGGGGTGTGACCGGCGGCGTCCCCGGGGACCGCCCGGTGGATCGGGGGCGTACGGGCCCTACGGGTGGACGAGCACCTGGGACAGTGCCACGCGTCCGGTGCCGGACGTCACGATCTTCACCGTGCGGGTGCGGCTGTCCAGGTCCAGGACGGTCGGGCGCAGTGCCTTCCCACTGACGTGGATCGTTCCGTCGTCCGTGACCACGTCGAAGTCGGCGGTCGTGGACGAGGAGTTGTTCCAGATCTCGATCTGGCGGATGTGCCGCTCGCCGCCCAGGTCGACCTGCCACCAGGCGCCCGCCTCGGACAGTGTGCGGGTGTCCGTGTTGGTGTCGCCGTCCAGGGCGAGTGTCGCCCCCGCCGTGCCCTCGGTGGAGGACTGGGTGGCGGTGCCGGTGCGGGCCAGGTCGGCGCGCAGCTGCTCGACCGGACCGCCGTGGGCTCCTGCCCGGCGCGCGACGGCCAGCGCCTCGGCCGGCAGCCGGTCCAGGCCGGTGAGGTTGTCCGTCATGACCGAGCCGGTGCCGCCGAGGGCGGGCGCGGCGGTGTCGGTCCAGTTGCCGCGGGCGGTGTTCTGGATGCCGTAGTCCGCCCAGTTCGACACCCACTTGTAGCCGATGCGGGTGATGACGTTCTTCTCGACGAGGATGTGCGAGGACTGTTCGTCGAGGTAGATGCCGTTGCCGTCGCGCTCGGTGTTCCCGAAGGCGGAACGGTTGATGTAGTTGCCGGAGACGACCGTGCCCGGCTGCGAGCCCTGGGTGTAGATCGCCCCGCCGTCGTGCTGCGCCTGAGCGACCTCCATGACGTCGGTGATCCGGTTGTCCGTCACCTTGTTGTCACGCAGGACGGACTTCTGCGACTCGGGCTGGTTCCAGCCCCAGCCGACCGAGATCCCGGAGTACGGGAGGTGGTCCAGGCTGTTGTGGTCGACGGTCAGCCCGGCCTCGTACCCGGCCCAGATGCCCACCGAGTCGGTGTACTCGACGCCGGAGCGGGTGATGGTGTTGTACGCGACGGTGTTCCGCTCCCCCGCGAGCGCCGCCGACGGCATGGGCTCGGTGTCGCCCACGTAGACGGCGCCGGAGGACAGGTCGGTGAAGGACGAGCGGGTCACGGAGCTGTCCTTGGTGCCCGCTTCGAGGATCGCGCCCGCCCCGCCGAGCCGGTTGAACCGGGCGTTGTCGATGCTGACGCGCTGTCCGCCGCGGACCGTCACCGCGGCGGACGGCTTGGTGTAGAAGCGGCCGGCGTGGTCGACGGGGCCGGTGGCTCCGGTCAGGGTGAGGCCGGCCTGCATGCCCGCGTAGCCCTCGTCGGTCCCGGGCTGCCGGTACGCCGCGTACGCGAAGCCGATCCCGCTGACGGTGATGTCATGGGCGCCGTCGACGACGAGCAGCTGTTCGGTGTGCGGGGTGACGGCCCGCGCGTGGCGCATGTTCTCGCCCTTGCGCGGCAGGTAGGTGACGGTGCGGTCCTTCGAGTTCCAGACGAACTCGCCAGGCTGGTCGAGAAGTTCGGGGGCGTTCTCGAAGAAGGCGACGCCGCTGTAGCGGGTGGAGTCGACCGTGGTGGAGTCCCAGGCGGGGCCGGTGCGGTTCGTGCCGCTCGCCGAGTTGGTCCAGCAGGGCCGGGCGAAGGTCATGACATCGCCGTTCACGGCCGTGATCCGGCAGTGGTAGTTGCGCCAGCGGACCCGGATGACGGCTTCGGCGTCGGTGGGACGCTGCCAGTCGGCGATGCCCGTGGCGACCGCACCGGTCATGCCGGTCTTCGTGGCGTCGCAGGTGCTCGCCGCGCAGGCCTCGCCGCGGGCGCGGGTGGCACGCCTGCCGTCGACGAAGAGCTGGCGCGGGGTGACGCCGGACGGGACCTCGGCGGTCCAGGTGCCGTCGGTGTTCTGCTGCCAGCCGGTGATGTCCTGTCCGCCGGAGAGGACGGGGCGGGCGCCGGGCGCCGCGCTCCAGGTGACGGTGTGGCCGTCCTTCCCGGAGTCGGCGGCGCCGAGCCGCAGGGGCTGGTCGAGCTGGTACGTGCCGTTCTTCAGGAGTACGCGGACGTCGTGGCCGGCGTCGGTGCGGGCCCGGTCGCGGGCGCCCTCGGGGGTGCAGGGGCGGGCGACCGTACAGGAGGTGCCGTGTCCGTCCGGGGCCGCGTACAGGGTGCGGGCACCGGGTGCGGCCTGGGCGGTGGGGGCGACGAGCAGTGCGGCCAGGAAGGCGGCGGAGGCGGCAGCGGCGATTCCTCGTACGACGTTCAGGGAGTGGCGGTTCACGCGGTGGCCTTCCAGTCGGGGTGGCCGGGCATGGGCGGGTTCACGGCTCCGAAGAGCCAGTCGCGCAGGAACGGGTCGAGGGACTTGTCGCCGGTGACGTCGACGGTGTGCCGGATGAAGGCCTCGCTGGTGTACGTGGAGTCCTTGAAGCGCTTCACCCACTCGCGCATGACCCGGTCGAACTTCCGTTGACCGATCCGGAGGCTGAGGGCGTACAGGACGAGGGCGCCGCCGTCGTAGATGTTGGTGCCGCCGAGCGCCTTGGGCAGTCCGGGCGGGCCGTCGGCGGCGCGGACCGCGTCGAGCTTCTCGTACGTCGCCTTCATCTTGTCCTCGAAGACCGACCAGCCGCGCTCCTCGCCGTACAGACCGGCGTAGTACACGGCGGGGCCCTCGTTGAGCCATGCCTGCTGCCAGTCGTCGGGGGTGACGGAGTCGCCGAACCACTGGTGGACCAGTTCGTGGACCATCGTGGTCTCGTAGCCGGGCTGGCCGTTGGCGTTGAGCTTGAACCAGTTGGTGGAGAACAGGGAGAGGGTCTGGTTCTCCAGGGCGTCGGTGTAGCCGTCGTAGATGTGCACGCCGTAGACGGAGAACGGGTAGCGGCCGAACTTGGCCTCCAGCCACGCCAGATGGTCTGCGGTACGGGCGACGATCGGCCCGTACTTGTCCTCCTGGCCCTGGGGGACGATGTGGCGCAGCGGGAGTCCGCGGTGGCTGGTGCCGTAGAGGTAGGTGCCCTTGACGACGGCGATGCCGATGAGTTCGGTCGCCATGCGCTCGCGCAGGGCGAAGTGCCAGACGGTGGAGCCGTCGCTGCGCGGGGTCTTGTGGAGGAGCTCGCCGTTGGCGGCGGCGACATAGCCCTGCGGGGCGCTGATGTGGAAGGTCCACGTCGCCTTGTCGGACGGGGTGTCGTTGCAGGGCAGGAAGGTGTCGGCACGGGAGGACTGGGCGGCGGAGGCGAAGCCGCCGTCCGTGCCGAACTTCCAGCCGGTCAGGCCGAGTCGGGGTGCCTTGCCGTTGCCCCGGTAGCGGACCTCGGCGGTGAACGCCTGGCCGTTGTGGAGCGGTCGGTCGGGAGTGACGGTGAGTTCCTGCCCGCTCTTGCCGGGCGCGAGCGCCCAGGTCGCGGGGCGGCCGGCGACGGTGACGGAGTCGATGGTGTGGCCGTCGGTGTCCAGGTTGAACGCGGAGAGGTCCTGGGTGGCCTTGGCGTTGATCCGCACCACGGCGGTGAAGTCGTAGGTGACCGGGGTGAAGTCGAAGGTCAGGTCGTAGTGGACGACCTGGTAGCCGCCGTTGCCGAGGGTCGGGAAGAGCGGGTCGCCGACGCCGTCGGAGCCTGGCTTCGGGTCGAAGCCGTGCGGCTGTGCGAGGGCGGTCGAACCGAGTGCGGGTACGGCGACGGCTGCGGCGACCGCCGCACCGCCGAGCTTCAGGGCCGAGCGTCGCGTCGTCACTTCTTCCCCTTCTGGAAGGCTTCCTCGAACTCGCCGCGGGCCTGCTCGCCGCCCTTGGCCAGGTAGTCCTTGAGGAGCTGGTCGTAGGCGGACATGGGCTTGCGGCCGGCGATGATGTCCTTCAGCCCGTCGCCCTTCAGCGTGTTGAGGCTGCCGGTGCCCTTGGAGTCCCAGGTGGGCGAGGAGTACTGAAGCACCGGGTCCGGCACCAGCATCGGGATCATCTTGCTGAAGGTGTCGTGGACGTGCCGGACACCCTGCTCCGAGTCGGCGCTGAAGATGGCCGGGACGGCGGAGGCCATGAACTTCCAGGGCACGGTGACGTCCTGGGTGCCCTGCTTGGTGAGCGCCGGGTTGCCCTTGGCGTCGCGGGTGAAGTCCTTGCCCTCCACGCCGTAGTTGATGAGCGTGTACTCCTGGCTGCCGAACGGGGACGCGGCGAAGTCGGCGAGGGCCAGGATCTCCTTGACGCGGTCCCCGGACGCCTTCTTGATGTGGGTGTTCTGGAGCGAGACGTTGTCCATCCAGGCGACGGCGTCCTTGCCGACCGGCACGAACGGGCGCGGGTCGTACTTCTTGTCGATCGCCTTCATGGCGGCGACGTAACCGACTCCGGGCGCCAGGTAGCTGGGCATGCCGTCGAGGACGTAGGCGCCCTTGCCGTTCTTGAACATGTCCGTGTACTGGGCCTTCTGCGCCCCGGACATCTGGAGGGTGCCCGGGTAGTAGCAGCCGGCCTTGTACAGCAGCCGGGCGGTCTCCACCGCCTTGCGGTACTCCGGGGTCTCCAGGTCCAGGGTGAACTTGCCGGTCTTCTCGTCCAGCCGCCAGATGCTGGGCGCCCCCGCGGACATGGCGAGCATGCTGGTGGCGCCCGCGATGATGGCGTACTGGTCCTTCTTGGGCCGGGTCAGTTCCTTGCAGACCTCGACGAGACGGTCGAGGTCGGTGATCTGGTCCAGGCTGGTGACGCCGACTTCCTCGAACAGGTCGTGGCGGTAGAAGCCCGCGCCACCGGTGCCGGTCCTGGCGATCGGGATGCCGTAGAGCTTCCCGCCGAAGATCGCGGCCTGCCAGGCGGCCTTCGGGATCGCCGCCAGGTTCGGGTAGTTCTTGACCTTGTCCCCGGCGAGGTACGGGGTCAGATCGGCACACTTGGCCTGGAGGAAGGCGGCCTTGTTGTCGACGCCTCCGGTCTCGGGATACATGAAGATGTCGGGCAGGCTGTCGCTGGCGACCATGGTGGAGAACTTGGTGCCGTAGTCGTCGGCGGGGACGGCGGTGATGTTCACCTGGCCGCCGAGAAGCTTCTCGATCTCCTGCCAGGCGGCGTTGCTGCCGCGCGAGGGAGGCGGCGGGGAGAAGGTCTCCATCGTCGCGCTGATCGGCTTCGCCCCCTTGAGCGGGGTGCCCTTCGTGGCGCGCAGCGGCTTGGCCGGGTAGCTGAAGTAGCCCTGCGGAACGCCGGCCGCGGTGCCCGCCAGGTCGGGGTTGAGGCCGATGTTGCGAACCGCGGTGCTGGGCAGCAACGAGGCGCTCTTGGCCTCTGCCTTCGCGGTCGTGCCGCCGTCGCCGCAGGCGGCGAGCAGCGGGGCGGCGGCCAGTCCCAGACCGACGCCCGCACCCATGCGGAACAGCGCTCTGCGGTTGATGGGGGTGGAGCTCGACACCTGAATCTCCTTGAGAGAGGGGAAGGAAGGAGTGGGGGGCGGCGGTTGTGCTCAGAGCCGTCGGGCGGTTTTTCAGCCCTTGACGGCGCCGGTGAGCACGCCCTTGGTGAAGTAGCGCTGGAGGAACGGGTAGACGCAGAGGATCGGTACGACGGCGATCACCAGGACCGCCATCTGCACGGCCTGCTGCGGGGCGAGCACCTCGCCGGCGGAGGCGGCGTTCAGGCTCTGGCCCTGGAGCACGTAGGTGCGCAGCACCATCGGCAGCGGCCATTTGTCGGAGTCGTTGAGGTACAGGAGCGCGTTGAAGAAGGCGTTCCAGTACGTCACCGCGTAGAAGAGGCTGATCACGGCGAGGACGGCCTTGGACAGCGGCAGGACGATCCGCACCAGCACTCGGAAGTCGCCCGCGCCGTCGACCTTCGCCGCGTCGTACAGCTCCTCGGGCAGGTTCATGAAGAAGGAGCGCAGGACGACCAGGTTGAACGCGCTGACCAGGGTGGGCATGACGAGCGCCGCGTAGGTGTCGTACAGGCCGAGCCCCTTGACCAGCAGGAAGTTCGGGATGATGCCCGCGTTGAAGAGCATCGTGAACAGGGCCGTCATCAGGATGAAGCGGGAGCCGGTGACGTCGCGGCGGGAGAGTCCGTACGCCATGCCGACGGTGACCAGGAGGCTGGCGAGGGTGCCGAGGACCGTGATGCCCACGGAGACGATCAGCGCGCGGGTGACGACTCCGCCGGTGAAGATGGTGCGGTAGGCGTCCAGGGTGGGGTGGTCCGGCCACAGGACGAGACCGGAGCTCTTGATGATGTCGGTCTGCGAGGCGAAGCTCGTGCCGATGACGCCGACCAGCGGGTAGGCGACGGCGAGGACGACCACGACGATGGCTATCGCCTTGGCGGTCTGCCCGATGCGGGTCGGCCGTTCCATCCACGGGGGCCGGCCGTCGGACTTCCCGGCGGGTGCGGGGCGGGGCGCCGGTGCGGTGGATTCCGTCGTGGCGCGCGTCTTCTCAGCGGTCAGCACCGCGGTACACCCCTTCGTGGCCGAGTCGGTGGGCGAACTTGTTCGCGCCCAGGACGAGTGCGGTGCCGATGACCGCCTTGACGAGTCCGACGGCGGCGGCTACGCCCCAGTCGTTGTCCTTGATGCCGTGGTAGTAGACGTAGGTGTCGAGGACCTCACCGGCGTCCGGGCCGACCGCGTCGCGCTGGAGCAGGATCTGCTCGAAGCCGACGGAGAGGATCTGCCCGAGGTTGAGGATCAGCAGCAGGATGAGTACGGGGGCGATGCCCGGCAGGGTCACGTGCCACAGGCGGCGGCGCGGTCCGGCACCGTCGATGGCGGCGGCCTCGTACTGCTGCTTGTCGATGTTCAGCAGCGCGGCGAGGATGATGATCGTGCCCCAGCCGGCGTCCTTCCAGGCCACCTGGAGGGTCAGCAGCCAGGGGAAGGCGTCGGGGTCGCTCATCATGTCGTAGCGCGGCAGCCCCATTCCGCCCAGGACGTCGGGCAGGAGCCCGGCACCGCCCAGGATCTGCTGGAAGATCGAGACGATGATGACCCAGCCGATGAAGTGCGGCAGATAGACGACGCTCTGCACGAAGCGCCTGATCCGGTCGCTGGCGATGCTGTTGAGCAGCAGCGCCAGGGCGATCGGGATCGGGAAGAAGAACACCAGCTGGACGAGGGCGATCTCCAGGGTGTTGAACGTCGCGGACCAGAAGGCCGGCTCGCTGAACGCCGCGGTGAAGTTGGCGAACCCCACCCAGACGCTGTGCATGTAGCCGAGGTACGGCTGGTAGTCCTGGAACGCCACGACATAGCCGAGCAGCGGTACGTAGTGGAAGACGATGAAGTACAGCAGGCCGGGCAGGGTGAGCAGCAGCATCACCCGGTCCCGCTTGATCCGCTGCCAGAGGCTCAGCCGGCGCTGTGCGACAACGGCCCCGGCAGCGGGCGGGGAGGGTGCTTCAGCCTTCTGCCGCCGCTTTTCCCGCGGCAACGGGGGTGCTGTTTCAGCCATGGTGCGTCCTGTTCGGCTGGTGTGGCGCGTGGTGGGCCTTCTGGGGCCGCAAGTTAGTAAGCGGTTAACCCAAGCGTCAAGAGATCCAGGAAAAAGTCGTTGAGTCGCGATGCCCCGGTGGCCGAATCCGTCACCTCGAACCAGTAAATATGCTAGTGAATTGGACAGTTGAGGCTGGAGAGAGCTTGACGGTCGGCCATCACGCTCCTTAGCGTGCCGGTCATTCCATAGAACGCGATTACTGTCCGGAGGCAGGGTGCGAACCACCGAAGAGGCACCGGCGCATTCCGGTAGCGATGCCGCGGCACCGTCCCCGCGACGGCCGCGCACGCTCCTGGTCATGAGCCCCGGACTGCTGGACGATGTCTTTCCGCCACCGGTGCGGGCCCGTCTGGAGGAGACCGCCGAGCTGCTAAATCCTTCCGTGATCAGCGAGTTCGACTCCCCGGAGGCCTCGGCGGCACTTCGTGGCGCCGAGGTCCTGCTCACCGGCTGGGGCTGCCCGCCCGTCGATGCCGCGCTGCTGGACCGGGCGCCCGCGCTGCGGGCCGTGATCCATGCGGCCGGCACGGTGAAAACGTTTCTGTCCCCGGTTGCGTTCGATCGCGGGATCGTCGTCTCGTCGGCCGCCGCCGCCAACGCCGTACCCGTCGCCGAGTACACCCTGGCGGCGATCATCATGGGCGCCAAGCGGGTCTTCCCGCTGGCCGGGCTCTTCCGCACCCGGCGCACCCACCGCACCGGCGCCGACCTCGACCGCCAGCACTGGCTCGGCACGCACGGGCTGACCATCGGCGTCGTCGGGGCCTCCCGGATCGGCCGGCGGGTCATCGAACTCCTGCGGGTCCTCGACGTGGAGGTGCTGCTCTACGACCCCTATGTCAGTGCGGCCGAGGCGGAACTGCTCGGCGTCACCCCGACCGACCTCGACACCCTGGTGGCGACCAGCGACGTGGTGACCGTCCACGCCCCCGACACCCCGGAGACCCGCGGCATCATCGACGCCCGCAGGATCGGCCTGATGCGCCCCGGCACCCTGCTCGTCAACACCTCGCGCGGCCCGCTGGTGGACACCGAGGCGCTGACCGCGCACCTGGTCAGCGGGCGGCTGGACGCGGTCCTCGACGTGACTTCGCCCGAGCCACTGCCGGACGGCCACCCCCTGTGGGACCTGCCGAACGTCTTCCTCACCCCGCACCTGGCCGGCGCCCAGGGCAACGAGGTCGGCCGACTGGGAGCACTCGCGGTCGACGAACTGGTCCGGTACGCGCAAGGCACACCGTTCGACCACCCTGTGCAACGGGCCGATCTGGGGAGGATCGCGTGAGCCCCTCCCCCGCACAGGCTCTAGGCTCGTCGTCACACAACAGCCACCAGGGGGTGAGCCGGATGCGCCGGCAGAGCACGGCCGGGGACGGACAACGGCGGGCGACGGTCACCGACGTCGCACGGCGCGCAGGCGTCTCGACGGCCACCGTCTCCCGCGTACTGAACCGCAACTACCCGGTCGCCGAGGCGACTCGGGAGCGGGTCGAGTCCGCGATGCGCGAGCTGGGCTATGTCGTCAACGCCCACGCCCGCGCCCTGGCCGGCGTCTCCAACCGCACCGTCGGGATCATCGTCAACGAGGTCATCGACCCGTTCTACGCGTACATCGCGCGCGGTGTGGAGCGGGAGGCCGCGCTCGGCGGACGGCTCTGTCTGGTCTGCTGCACCCAGGGCGACCCGCAGCGGGAGCTGGCCTTCATCGATCTGATGCACGAGCGCCGGGCGGACGCGGTGGTCGTGGTCGGCGGCTCCATCGCGGACCGCGGCTACACCAGCGAACTGGCCCGCAGGGCGCGCGAGCTGGACGCGGGCGGATCGAAGCTGGTGCTGTGCGGCAGGCCGCCGCTGAGCGAGCAGGCCCCGACCGTCGCGGTCGAGTACGACAACGAGGGCGGCGCCTTCGCCATCACCGACCATCTGCTGATGCAGGGGCACGAACGGATCCTCTACCTCGGTGGCCCGCCCAAGCTCTCCACCACCCGCGACCGGCTCGCCGGTCACCAGCGGGCGCTGCGGCTGCGCGGCATCGCACCGGACCCCGACCTGGTCCGGCCCGGCGCCTTCAGCCGTAACTTCGGCTACCGGATGATGGCCGAAGCGCTGCGGGACGGGCCCGACTTCACCGCTGTCTTCGCCGCCAACGACATGGTGGCGGCGGGCGCGGCCCAGGCACTGGAGGAGGCCGGGATCCGAGTACCGAAGGACGTGTCCCTGGTGGGGTACGACGACATTCCGGTGGCCCAGGAGCTGCGACCGCGGCTGACCACCGTCCATGTCCCGCTGGAGGAGATGGGGCGTCAGGCGGTACGGCTCGCCGTGAACAGCGGGGACGAGGACGACTGGCGCGAACCCACCACGGGCGCGCTGCGGCTCGGCACCCACATCGTGGTACGAGATTCCGTCGCGCCGAGGCCCGGCCGTTCCGCCGGGATGTGACCGGTTACTTCCCGCCTGTCCGCAGTTGGCCATAGAAAATAACAGTAACTTCTTGTCACCCCTTGCCTCCCATAGCAACCGCTTACATGCTGGCGCCGAGCAGCACCGTTCCGCACGCTTCCGCCCTCACTCGTTTCCGCAGGGAGTTCCGCATGCGCATGCCCACAGACCCCGCCGGCTCCGCCACCACTTCTTCCGCCGCCTCCTCCCCCGTCGGCCGGCGTTCCGTTCTCGCCGCGGCCGCCGCGGCCGGGGCGGCCCTCGCACTCGGCGCCGCGACCGGAACGGCTCGGGCCGCCACGTCCGGCACCGCCACGGAGCGGGCGGCCGGCCAACCGGTCAAGCTGACCCTGACCGCCCGGCCCGCCGCCGAGGCCGAGCGGCTGCGGCTCGGCCAGGCCCTGCGCGGCTCGGAGTTCCAGCCCACCGGCCTGTACGTCCCGGCCGGCACCCCGCTCTCCCTCACCGTCCAGCCGCACGACGATCTGCTGCCCACCCTCTGGATCGGCGCCTGGGACTACTACGGCGAGATCACCGAGCCGCGCAGCTATCCGCTGACCGCGGGGGCCAACACCGTCACGGACCCGCACGGCGGGCCGGTCTACCTCACCCTGACGGGCCGCGGCGAGCAGGCCGGTGTGCTGTTCCGCTCCGGTGCCGTCCCCATGCCGGTCTTCAGCCTGGGCCGCACCTCCGAGGCCGACTACCAGCGCCAGCTGGACACCCTCACCACCTCGCCGTACGTCGAACTGCACGCGCCGAACACCATCATGACGCTCACTCGCGAAGGTGCGCTGCTGTACCGCGGCGAGGACCACTCCGCACTGCTCGGGCTGGTCGAGACGATCATCGACTCCCACGCCCGGATCAGCGGTCTCGACGGCTCGAAGCCGGTACACCGGCGCAAGGCCGGGCCGTACCACTTCACCGAGGTCAGCAAGGTGCCCAGCGGTGTCGGCGCCTACGCCACCCATGGCTACAACGGCTTCCCTCGCGCCTACCTGGACCGGGCCACGACCGTGGAGGGGCTGCGGACCCGGGGCTGGGGGCTCTACCACGAACTCGGCCATCTCCACCAGCAGATGGCGTACAAGCCCGGCGGCCTGACCGAGGTCACGGTCAACATCTACTCGCTGGCCGCGCAGCGCACCCTGCAGCAGCCGTCCAACCTCCTCACCGTCGACCCGAAGACGGGTCTCACCTACTTCGAGTCGGCGCGGCTGAAGTTCGGCACGGCCGGGCTGACGTACGAGAAGTCCTTCGGCGCGTACGAGAAGCTCGTCCCGCTGCGTCAGCTGGAGCTGGCGTTCGGCGACGACTTCTGGCCCCGGATGCACAAGCTGGTCCGCGAGGAGAACCCGCAGTCCGACTACACCGAGAACGACAAGCGCTACCGGGCCCTCGCCACCTACTCCAGCCGTGTCGCGGGCTACGACCTCACGGACTTCTTCGTGAACACCTGGGCGTTCCCGATCGACGCCACGGGCCGGGCCGAGCTGGCCGCACTGAACCTTCCGAAGCCGCCCGTCGACCCGTCCACGCTGGCCGACTGACCGCTGAAACAAGGGAGTTCACCGTGAACCTGAGCAGACGCACTCTGCTCGCGGCGAGCAGCGCCACCGCCGTCGCCCTCATGACCCCGGCCGGCGCGGCACACGCCTCGCCCGTCGCGGAAGCATCCGGCGGAGCCGCAGCCGCACCCACCGCCGGCTTCGTCACACTGCTCCAGCGGGCCGAATCCCTGCTCACGGGCAGCGGATTCGACCCGGCCGACCCCGACTTCTCCACCGCCGTCGCGGCCCTGGACACCACGGCCGCGGAACTGTGGGACAGCCTCGACCGCAGCGCGGGCCGCACCGCGCTCTGGCCGGACCTCGCACCGCTCACCGACCCGGGCAACTTCGGCCAGAGCTACACCCGGCTGCGCACCGTCGCGACCGCCTGGGCCACCACGGGCACCTCCCTCGCCGGGTCCACTCAGGTGGCGGACGCCCTCGTCGCCGCGCTGCGCTTCACCCACGACACCGCGTACAACCCGGCCAGGCGCGAGACCGGCAACTGGTGGTTCTGGGAGATCGGCGCCCCGCGTGCGCTGATGGACTGCTCCGTCATCCTGCGCGACCGGCTTCCGCCAGCCGACCTGGCCGACTATCTGGCGGTCGTCGACCGGTTCTGCCCGGACGCGGACCGCCGCACCAACTCCCCCACGCTCTCCGAGACCGGGGCGAACCGCACCGACAAGGCGGTCATCGTCGCGCTGCGCGGGCTCCTGGGGCAGGACCCCGCCAAGCTCTTCTCGGCCCGCGACGCGCTCTCCGACGTACGCGACTCGGGCCGCAACAGCCTTTTCCGGTACACGAGTTCGGGTGACGGCTTCTACGAGGACGGCTCGTTCGTCCAGCACGACGTGGTGGCCTACACCGGTTCGTACGGCGTCGTACTGCTGGGCGGCACGGCGTATCTGCTCGCTCTGCTGGCGGGCTCCGAGTGGACGGTGGCCGACCCGAAGGTGTCGGTGATGTACGACGCCGTGGAGCGGACCTTCGCCCCGGTGATCTTCGACGGGCTGATGATGGATTCGGTGCGCGGCCGGGCGATCTCCCGGGAGCGCGCCGGTGACCACCGCGACGGTGCGACGGCCCTGGCGGCGATCCTGCTGCTGGCGTCCGGCGCGCCCGCCGAGTACGCGACGCGCTGGCGGCCACTGGTCAAGGGATGGCTGACCCGCAACCGCACCACCCCCTTCGAGGGGCTCGCGGCCATCCCCCAACTCGCTCTGGCCAAGGCCGTCCTGAACGACGACTCCGTGCCGGCCGGACCGCGCTCCACGGGCAGCCATGTCTTCGCGGACATGGACCGCGTCGTGCACCGCCGCCCCGGCTGGGCCTGCGCGCTCTCGCTGTCGTCGAAGCGGATCTCGGCGTACGAGGCGGGCAACGGCGAGAACCTGCACGGCTGGTACACCGGCGACGGCATGACGTATCTGTACGACGGCGACGACCTCGGGCAGTTCAACGACGGCTTCTGGCCCACCGTCGATCCGTACCGCCTCCCCGGCACCACGGTCGATACCCGGCCGCGGACCGACCTCGGCACCGGCGCGGGTACGTCCACCTACCGACCGGCCAACACCGTCGCGGGCGGTGCCGTGCTGGACGGCCGGTACGGGGCCGCCGCGATGGAGGTGATCGGCGCCCAGGGCACCACCCTGCGGTCCAGGAAGTCGTGGTTCCTGCTCGACAACGCGGTGATCGCGCTCGGCGCGGGCATCACGGCGAGCGACGGCCGGCCGGTCGAGACGATCGTCGAGAACCGCAACCTGGGTACGGACGGACGCCACCGGCTGCTGGTCGACGGCGTCCGCCTCCCCGTCGAGCAGGGCTGGAGCGGCGAGTTCGGCCGGGCCCGGTGGGCGCATGTCGACTCGGTGGGCAGCTATGTGTTCCCGGATGGAACCGCCCTGCGTGCCCTGCGTGAGGAGCGCACCGGCACCTGGCGGGCCATCGACACGGGTGCGGACACGGGCGGCAGCACCGACCCCGTCACCCGCCGCTACCTGACGCTCTGGACGGACCACGGCCCTTCCCCCGCCGACGCCCACTACGCCTATGTGCTGCTGCCGGGCGCGTCGGCCGCGACGACCGCGGTGTGGTCGCGGTCCCGGCCGGTCCGGATCGTGGCCAACGACACCACCGCGCAGGCCGTGGAGGTGCGCCGGGCCGGGCTGACCGCGGTGAACTTCTGGGGCGCCGGAACGACCGCCGGGATCACCGCTTCGGGCCCGGCGTCGGTGCTGGTGCTGCGCCAGGGCGGACAGGTCCGGGTCGCGGTCGCCGACCCGGGCCGGACTCTCACCACGCTCACGGTCGAACTCCCCTTCCCCGTGCGGTCGGTGGCGCGGGCCGATGGTTCGGTGACTCTTGTCCCGGGCCGCAGGCCCGTGCTCACCGTCGCCGTCGGCGGCTCACGCGGCCACACCCACCGAGCCGAACTCGTCCAGTAACCCACCCCGAGCATCACCCCCGAGGAGCAGCACCACCATGTCCGTCGCACCGCATCTGCAACTGCCGCCGCCCGACCGGCTCCTGTCGTCACGAACCGGCTGGACCCGGGCGCACTGGGAGGCGACCGCCGACCGGATGCTGGATGCGCTGGTGCCGTACGCGACGCCCGGCTTCGCCCAGTACCGGCTGCCCGGCCGCGGCAGCTGGTCGGGGGTCGTCTCGGACGGTCTCGAAGGGTTCGCCCGGTCGTTCCTGCTCGCCGCCTGCCGGATCGCGGGCGCGGGCGGGGCGGTGGACCCCGCGCTGATCGAGCGGTACACGGCGGGGCTGGCCGCGGGCACGGACCCCGGGAGCGGGGAGGCGTGGCCGAGGCTGACGGACTGTTCGCAGCAGATGGTGGAGGCGGCGTCGGTCGCGGTGGCGCTGCACGAGACCCGGCCGTGGATCTGGGACCGGCTCGATGCCCGGGTGCAGGAGCGGGTCGTCGACTGGTTCTCCGGGTTCGTCGGCGGGCGGACCTGGGACAACAACTGGCGGCTCTTCCAGGTGGTGTCCGAGCAGTTCCTCGCCTCGGTCGGCGCGCCGTACAGCCGCTCCGACATCGAGTCGAACCTGGACAGGATCGAGGACTGGTACGTCGGTGACGGCTGGTACACCGACGGGGACGGCCGGAACTTCGACTACTACATCGGCTGGGCGATGCATCTGTACCCGCTGCTGTGGTCGCGGATGGCAGGTGCCGACGACGGCGGCAGGACCGAGGTCTACCGGCAGCGGCTGAGCCGGTTCCTGGAGGACTATCAGCACTTCTTCGGCTCCGACGGCGCGCCGGTCCACCAGGGCCGTTCGCTGACCTACCGGTTCGCCGCGCTGGCACCGGTGTGGATGGGGGCGCTGGCCGACTGCACCCCGCTGGCGCCGGGGCTCACCCGCCGGCTCGCCTCGGGCACGATGCGGCACTTCGCGGAGCGCGGTGTGCCGGACGAGCGGGGGCTGCTGACGCTCGGCTGGTACGACACGTTCCTGCCGAGCACCCAGCCGTACTCCGGCCCCGCTTCGCCGTACTGGGCGAGCAAGGGCTTCCTCGGGCTGCTGATGCCGGCCGACCACGACGTGTGGACGGCGCGCGAACTCCCGCTGCCCGTCGAGGAGTCGGACCAGTACACCGCGTTGCCCGCCGTCGGCTGGCTGCTGCACGGCACCCGTGACGACGGCGTCGTCCGGCTGATCAACCACGGCAGCGACCACAACCCGCCGTACGACGAGTCGGCCGACCCGTCCGAGGGCACCGGAGATCCGCACTACGCCCGGTTCGCCTACTCGACGGCGACGGCGCCCGAGGCCGCCCCGCACGCCGTGGCCCGCTCCATCGACGGCCATCTGGCGCTCCTGGCACCGGACGGCACCCCGTCACTGCGCCGCCGGATCCATCCGTTGCGCTGCGAGGATCGCGTCGCCGCCTCGTGGTACGCGGCCCGGCTGCCCGGTGACGATCACCCGTACCGGATCGAGACGACGAGTGTGCTGCACGGCCCGTGGGAGTTCCGGGTGCACCGGGTCGAGGCGCCCGAGGGCGTGGTGGTGCGGGAGGGCGGTCACGCGGTCGCCCATGCGGAGCGCCCGTTCGCCCTGTCGGGTCCCGACTGGGCACTCGCCCGTACGGCCGAGGGTCTGAGCAGTGTCCTGATCGGGCTGCACGGCTGGGACGGCGGCATCGAAGGGGCAGCCGTGGCACGTGATGTCCAGTCGAACGCGTACGGCCCGCACTCGGCGATTCCGTACCTCCGCAGCGGGCCGCACCCGGGCGGGCGGAGCATCCATGTCTCGCTGGTCGCCCTGTCCCGGGACGCCGTGCATCCGGAGGCGCTGCGCGACGCGGTTCGGGTGCGTGCGGGTGCGGACTCGGTGGTGCTGACGTTCCTGGACGGTACGACGGTCGAGGTCTGACCGCTGCCGGAGTCAGATTCCGATGCCGTTGCCCTCCCGCTGGTCGATGTGGACTACGAGTTCCATGGCCAGGGACTTGATCGTGTCGAGCCCCGCCCTGCCCCACGGGCGGGGCACGGTGTCGACCGCGCAGACTGCACCCAGGGCGACCCCCGTGCGGTCGATCAGGGGTGCGCCCAGATAGGAACGGATGCCTATCTCGTCGACCACCGGATTGCCGGCGAAGCGCGGGTAGTCGCAGACGTCCTCCAGGACGAGCGCCTTGCGCCGTACGACGACATGCGGGCAGTAGCCGCGGTCGAGCGCCACGTACCGGCCGCTGCGGCTGCTGCGCGCGGCCGCGGCGCCCAGGTCGGAGCCCTTGTGGGCGCCGCCCGGAGTGTGCAGCCCGGCGAAGAACTGCCGGTTGCCGTCGATGAAGTTGACCATCGAGAAGGGCACTTCGGTCACCTCGGCCACCCGGTCGGCAAAGGCGTCGAAGTTGTCGAACGACGCGTCGGGGCGCTCGCCGAGCCCGAGCGTCCTCAGCCGCTGGGTACGGACGAGGGCGTCGCCGTCGACGGGCGTGAGCAGCATGCGGCCGGTGGTGTCCCGGATCACGGGTGGGCTCCGAAGCCGGTCAACGGGGCCGGGGCCGAGGTGGCGTTGATCAGGTGCTGGACCAGTGTGACCAGGGCTCCGGTGCCCGAGCTGGCGATCCTGGCGTCGCAGAGCACCACCGGTACGTTCGGGCCCAGGTCGAGTGCGGCCCGGATCTCCTCGGGCGCGTAGCGGTAGGCGCCGTCGAACTCGTTCACCGCGACGATGAATCCGATGCCGCGCCGCTCGAAGAAGTCGACGGCGGCGAAGCACTCCGCGAGCCTGCGGGTGTCCGCGATCACGACCGCTCCCAGCGCTCCCTGGGAGAGTTCGTCCCACATGAACCAGAAGCGTTCCTGGCCGGGGGTGCCGAACAGGTAGAGCACATGCTGCTCGTCGAGGGTGATGCGGCCGAAGTCCATCGCCACGGTGGTCGCGGTCTTGGACTCGATGCCTTCGAGGCTGTCGGTGGCGGCGCTGACCTGGGTCAGCAGCTCTTCCGTGCTGAGCGGTGCGATTTCGCTGACCGCGCCGACGAACGTCGTCTTGCCGACCCCGAACCCGCCCGCCACCAGCACCTTGAGCGCGACGGGAAACCCCTCGGAGCCCGTGGGGCCACCGGGGTCGCCGGGGCCCGGCTCGGCATCGTGGCCCGGAGCATCCGCGTAGCCCTGCATGCCACTGTGGCTCAGCGCGTCTCCGTAGCCCTGCGTGCCACTGTGGCTCAGCGCGTCTCCGTGACCCTGCGCATCCCCGTAGCTGCGCGCATCCCCGTGGTTCACCGGGTGTCCGTGGTTCTCCGGGCTGCCATAGCCCTCGGACTGGCCGTAGCCGCTGTGACTTCCGTGGCTTCCGTGGCTTCCGTGGCTTCCGTGGCTTCCGAAGCCTTCGGGGCTTGCGTTGTTCTCGTACGCGGCAAAGCTGCCGAAGCCCTCAGAGCTGTCGTCGTAAGCCATCGAGCACTGCCTCCAGCAGAGATCGGTCGGTGGGCATGTCATGGAAGGCGGGTGGGTGCGCGGTCACTGCCCCGCAGTCGACCAGGTCGGAGACGAGCACCTTGGTGACGACTGCGGGCAGCCGCAGATGGGCGGCGATCTCGGCCACCGATGTGGGGCCGCCGCACAGCCCCAGCGCGACGGAGTGCTCGGGACCGAGATGCGTCTGCGGCTCGGTCCCCGTGGCCATGATCAGGGAGAGCAGGTCGAGCACGGTCGTGGGACGGGTCCGGCCGTTGCTCACGGTGTACGGGCGAATCAGCCGGCCGGCCGCGTCGTCGAGCAGCGGCCCGTCCTGCGGGACCGACACCCTCACAGCCCCGTGGCGCCCGGTGACCCGGCCGCTTGTCTGACAGGGGTCATCAGATAGGGCCGGACGCTCTTGACCAGCATGGTCATCTCGTAGCCGAGCACCGCCGCGTCCGCCTCGCGTCCGGCGAGGACGGCGAGGCAGGTGCCGGACCCGGCGGTGGAGACGAACAGCAGGGTCGAGTCGAGCTCGACCACCACCTGCCGTACTTCGCCGCTGTCGCCGAAACGCGCTCCCGCGCTGCGGCCGAGCGAGTACAGGCCGGCGGCCAGCGCCGCCATGTGGTCGGCGCTGTCGGCGTCCATGCCATGAAGGGATTTCACCAGTCCGTCGGCGGAGAGGAGGACCGCGCTGCGTGTGTACGGAACGCGCTGGACCAGGCCGCTCAGCAGCCAGTCGAGGTCCGAGGCCTGACCGGACGGCATATCGGTCGCCATGGTGCATCTACTCCTTGGAGGTGTTCGTTTCGAGAGGGTCGTTGACCGGGGCGGCGTCCGGAGCGGGCCCCGAGGCGTACGGGGCGACGGTCGCGGTGGCTCCGCGTACCGGCAGCGGTTCGAGCGGGGCCCGGGGCTGCCAGGTCTGCGGGTCGGGCGCCGTCCCGGGGCCCGTTTCCGGCTCCGGGACGGTGTCGGCCTCGGATTCGCTGCGGGCCTCGGCGAGTTCGATGCCCCGCCGGAAGGCCGCCATGAGTCCCGGATCGTGCAGTGCCTGTTCGTCCTCGCTGCGCGGGGCCGGTGCCTCCCTCAGCTGCGGGACCAGGTGCTCCTGGTTGGCGCGCCTGGGCAGTTGGGGCCGGCCCATGGTGCCGCGCACCACTCCGGGCTCGGCGTGGCGGGCGTCGGGGGCGTCGTCCGTGGTCCGGATCGCGGGGGCGGACCCGTCCGGGGCGGTACGGTCCAGACGTTCGGCGCGCCGCGGGAGCGGCGGGGCCTCGCCCTGGCCCTGGTCGCCCTGTGCCTGCTGGGGCGGTTGGTGCAGACGCAGCGGCTGGCTGGGCACGTAGGGCTGGCGGACGGTGTTCGCCTGCGGGCCCGGTGCGGTGCCCGTACCGGGGTTCAGGCTCACGCCCGGCGCCGGGTTCGGGTTCAGCCCCGGGGCCGGCCCGTGGTGGCCGGACCTGCTGTCGTGCTCGGCCGGTGGACGGTGTACGGGGCCGGGGGGCGGGACCGGGGCGGCGCCGCCCTCGGCCGGGGCGTCCCCGTCCGCGCCCAGCAGGGACTGCGGGAGGACGAGTACGGCCTGTGTGCCGCCGTAGATGTTGCTCTGCAGCCGGACCGCGATGCCGTGCCGTCGGGCCAGCGAGGCGACGACGAACAGCCCGATCCGGCCGTCCTGGAGCAGATGGGCCACATTGACCTGGTCGGGGTCGGCGAGCAGGGCGTTCATCCGCTTCTGCTCGTTGCCCGGCATGCCGAGCCCCCGGTCCTCCACCTCCAGGGCCAGTCCGGCGGTGACCTGCTGGGCGCGCAGCAGCACTTGGGTGTGCGGGGCGGAGAACACGGTCGCGTTCTCCACCAGTTCGGCCAGCAGGTGGATCACGTCCGCCACGGCGTGGCCGCGCAGGGTGCCGGCGATCGGCGGCACGAGCTTGACCCGTGGATACTGCTCGACCTCGGCGATCGCCGAGCGCAGGACCTCGGTCATGGTGACGGGGTTGCTCCACTGGCGCCGGGAGACGGCGCCGCCGAGGACGGCGAGGTTCTCGGCGTGCCTGCGGATGCGGGTGGCGAGATGGTCGACGTGGAAGAGGCCCTTGAGCAGGTCGGGGTCCTCGACCTCGTGTTCCAGCTCGTCGAGCAGCTGGATCTCGCGGTGCACCAGCGACTGCAGCCGGCGGGCGAGATTGACGAAGACCTCGACCTTCTGGTCCTCGCCGGAGTGGTCGAAGAGCCGGGACGCCTGGACGACCGCGGCCACGGCGGCTTCCTGCTGGCGGCCGAGTTCCTGGGCGAGCAGCTCGAAGCCGTCGCTGCCCGGAGCGGAGGGCTGTGCGGGCTTGCGGGCGGGCACCGGTTCGCCGTTGCGGAGCTGTTCCAGCACCCGTTGCAGTTCGGCCTGGCCCTGGGCGCTGGCGCGGCGGAGCGCCAGACAGCGGCCGAAGACGGTGGTGGCGACGCGGTTGGCGGCGAGGTACGCGGCCAGCACTGCGGCGAGCGCCAGGGTTCCGGCGGAGCCCAGCGCGATCCAGAGTTCGCCGGAGAGACGGGCTCCGGTGGAGCGGGCGGTGAAGATGACCGCTGCGGCTCCGCTCAGTACCGCCACGACGGTCGGCAGCACCGCCGTGCGCAGGAGTTGGGGGCGTATACGCGCTTCGGGGGACGGCTGGGCGGCGCGCGGCCTGCCCGTGGCCGAGTGGGAACGGGCACCCGGTCGGCCGTGCCGTCCGCCCTCTCGGCGTTCCGGTCGCGCTTCGGGTGCGCGAAGTTGAGACATCAGTGTCCTCGGTACGTGGGGCACCAGGAATCGGCGTTCATGCGGTGGCACCTACGGTGGTCGGTCAGGCTCGGTTCATCGGTCGGGAAGGCTCGAAAGTCATGAGCCCACCGTTGATCACCGGCAACACACGGTAGTCGTCAAACAAGCGGGTGCGGCGGGCAGTTGTCGAACTTGCCCGCCATCCGTCCCGCTCTGGTATGACCGCTCGCACAAGAGGCCGATTACTCCGCATTGACACCTGGTCGACCGGCACCCGAATGGCCGATCGGAATGAGCCCATGAGCACACGAAACAGCCCGGCCCGTCCGGTCGTGCCGGACGGGCCGGGCCGTCTGATGTCATGCCGTCCCGTGCGATCGCCCCGCGCGAGCAAGGCTCCCGCGGACGACGGCGGCCCTCAGGCCGACCGCAGCGGCGCCGCATCTCCCGGCTCCAGGTCCTCGGCCGTGAGCGTCATGACGCTGGAGGAGGTACGCGCGCCGCGGCTGGGCCGCGCCGCACCGAACACCGCGGTGTGCGGGCCCGTCCTGCTGAGCGGGGCGGTGATCCCGGACGTGAGGATCGGCGGGTCCGGCTCGTGGTCGAGGTAGCCGAGCGATCCGGTGGCGCAGTGCGTCGTGTTCGCGGCGGCCGGGGCCACCACCAGTTCGTCGTGGACGCTCATCGCCGCCCTTTGCCCCGGATCACGATGCGAGGACTTCTCCGGTGGCGACGGCCGCTGCCACGGTGCCGCCGATGACGACGGCCCAGGCAGCGACGAACGGGACGCGGGCGCTCCAGGCGCGCAGCGCGGACGAGGCCGCCGCGCGGGCCAGGAACACGTCGCGGCCGCGTAGTACCGCAAGGCCGACGCCGGTCAGGGTCAGCGCCATGCCGGCCCCGAACGCCACCACCATCGCGACGGCCGCGCCGACCCGGCCCGTCAGCAGTCCGCCGAGGAGCACGAGGAATGCCGACGGGGAGGGGAGCAGGCCGCCGGACGTGCCGAGCAGCAGGATGCCGCGCCAGGTGAGCAAGGACGTGGACGTCGGGATGTGGTGGCTGTGATCGTGGTGGTGATCACGGCCGTGCCCGTGGTGGTGACCATGGCTGTGGCCGTGCTTCCGGTTGATCAGGTGACGCCGGAGCAGGCCGACGCCCACGGCGACCACTACCAGGGCCGCGATCAACTGCAGCCAGTTCGTCACCGCGGCGACGTCAGGCGCGTGTTGGGCGGCGAGCCACCAGCCCAGGGCGAGTGCGGTGACCGATGCCGTGTGCATGACTGCCACGATGGCGCCGAGCCACAGTGCGTCCCGTGCGCTGCCCCGGCCGCCTACGAGGTACCCGGCCACGAGTGACTTCCCGTGACCGGGAGCACAGGCGTGGAAGGCGCCCACCGCCGCCGAGACGAGAAGGGCCAGTGGCAGTACGGCTCCGTGGTCGAGCAGTGCCGCAAGGTCTGTGGTCCACACGGTCGTCGTCGCCGCGGACGCGGTGGCGGAGCTGTCGGCTCCGCCGAGGGTCAGGGTATGGGTGGGGGCGCTCGCCGTGTGCAGGCCGCCGCCGCCCTTCTCCGTCACCGAGATGGTGCGGTAGGCGCGGTTGACGTCGGTCAGCACGGTGATGGTGAGGTCGACCGTGTCCACGGGTTCGGGGCAGCGGTAGCGCACCACGGCGCCCCTGCTCGCAAGCTGCAGGGTGTCCGCCTTCCCCGGTCGGCACTCACGTCCGTCCTGGCGCACGGTGATGTGCGAGCCGAGATAGGCCGCCTCGTCCCCCTCGGCCGCCTGATGCAGGACGTCCAGGTCGTTCTGCTGGGCGGACCAGGTGATCTCGACGCTACGGCCGTCGGCCCTGACCTGGGCGACCGGCGGTGTGCCGAAGGGGTGTGCCTCGGCCGCGCCTGCTGCGCCGAGCAGTGTCAGTGCGGCGGCCAGGCCGATCAGCAGGAAACGGGCGGCGTGGGCGCGTGTGGTGCGGAGGGTCTGCACTGTGATGGTCCCGTCGGGAGTGGAGCGCCGCGAGTCGCCTCCCCTGGCGGGGAGGCGACTCGCGGACGGTGGATCAGTGCTCGCGCGGGTGGCGGGCGGCCAGGGCGTGGAGCGTGCCGTCGTCGGTGAGAGCGAAGACGTAGTCACCGCTGACGGAGAGCGCCGAGGCCACGCCGGCGCCCAGGTTGTACTCGGTCAGCAGCTTGCCGGTGGTGCGTTCCAGGACGACCAGGCGGCCGTCGCGGGTACCCGCGTACACCAGGTCCTTGGTGACCAGAGCGTGCGCGGTGGGCGATCCGGGGCCCTCGGTGCACCCCTTGGCGACGTTCCACTTGTCGTCCAGCGGACTCCTGCCGGGCTGGTAGCCGACCTCGGTCTCCCAGATCGGCTCGGCCGGGTCGGCCGCGCCGGTGTCGTAGGCGCGGATGACGCCGTCACGGCCGGCGACGTAGGCGGTGCTGCCCCAGATCGCGGGGCTGGTCAGCGGGGGCGGGCCGGGCTCGCACGCGCTGCCGCCGCCCAGCGGGGCCTGCCACAGCACCTCACCGGTGCTGAGTTCGTGCCCGCGGACGCCGCTGTTCGTCATCGTCACCAGCTGCGGGGTGCCCGTGGCCGGGTCGGTCAGGGCCGGGGAGGAGTGACTGGCGATGTCGCCGTTGGTGTCCTTCGCCCACAGCTGGCGGCATCCGACGAGGTCCATGGCGACCACCGTGTTGCTGGATCCGCTGTGCAGGTAGGCGATGTCGGAGCCGGGCTGCCGGACAGCCGTGCTGTGGAACTGGCCCCAGCTCGCCGCTCCCCCGAAGCCGCCCAGCAGGTCGCCGGTCCTGGCGTCACGGCACTCGATCCTGTCCCAGTTCTGGTGGACGGCGACCGTGCGCGGTTCGGCCTTCAGGTCGAAGACGGTGACCGGGCCACCGGCCCGGCCGTACCGGCGCACGGTCTCGCCGTGCTGCTGTTCGTCCTCGATCTTCTGCCAGACGACATGGCCGTCCTCGGCGTCCAGGGCGTAGATCCGGCCGACGGCGGTCGTCATGTAGACCTTGCCGTCGTGGTAGGCCGGTACCGACTCGGCGTCACCGTCCAGATAGGTGCGCCAGATCTCGCGGCCGGACTCGATGTCGTAGGCCAGCATCATGTGGTGCGGCGAGTCGAACGCCCTGGAGGAGACGATCACCTTGCCGTCCACGACGACCGAACCGTTGAGGTTGAACTGCTCGCCGGTGTTGGCCGCCCACTGCAGGTCGAGCTCGGTGCCGGGGTTGTCGCCGCTGTCGGAGCGGCCCGCCTCGTCGCGGCCCTGACGCAGCCAGTCCTGGCCGGTCCTCGGCGCGGCGATCTTGCCTTCGGGCTTCACCGTGAAGGTGTTGGTGATGGTGGGCCATGCCTTGCCGCGAGTGTCGACCGCGGTCATCGCGGCCGTGTAGGTGCCCGGCTTCATCCCGGGGAGGCTGCCGCCGGCCCGGGTCCAGGAGGTCCGGGCAGCCGGGCAGGGCTCGGTGGCACCACCGGGGGCCTTGTAGCAGTTCTCGACACCGGTCCTGCGGGCCTTGGCGCCGAACCCCATCCGGTCCTTGTGCCAGCGGATGTGGCCGCGGGAGTCGCGAATGGTCAGCGAGGCCGTGGCAGGGGCGCGCCCGGCGTCCTCGGCGTACAGCTCGATCGGGATTCCGGCGCTGTTGCCGTGCACACTGCCCTGGGCGGGACTGACCAGCGCGACCGCGTCGTGGACGTCGAACTGGCGGTGGGTGCCCATGACATAGCCGGTGTCCTCGTTCCGCCCTGTCCTCGGGTCGTCGTAGATGGCCTTGAAGTCGAGGATCTTGAAGTCCGGGTGGGAACCGTCGATGCCGTAGGTGCCCTGGTTGTTGACCTCGACCGAGCGGTCGAAAGCACCACGGCGGTACTCGGCCTGCTGGTTGTGGCCCGCGGCGAAGAGCCGCACATCGTACTTGGACAGCTCGTCGACAGTAGGCTGCATGCCGGCGCCGGGTCCCCACACGGTGAACAGGGACCGGTGTGCGAAGACGAGCACCTGCTTGCCGGCCGCGTGGCGCCTGAGGTCCTCGCGCAACCACTCCAGCTGCGGCTTCAGGCCGCTGGAGTCGTAGTTGTCCTCGAGGACGACGATGTGCCGGCCGTTGCGGTCGAAGCTGTACCACTCGGGACCGAGGTTGCGGCGGTAGTACTCCAGGCTGCCGCCGTAGCCCTGCGAGGTGGCGGTGCCGCCGACGTCGTGGTTGCCGACGACGGGGTAGAAGGGCATGCCGAGCCCGCCGTCGGCCAGGCCCTTGCGCAGGATGTCGTAGCCGGCCTGGCGGCGCGGCTCGTCCGCGTAGTCGGTCACGGTGTTGTCACCGGTCGCGATGGCCATGGTGGCGCCGTCGACCTCGGACATCGTCTCGACCTGCCCCGTCCACTGCGGCAGGGTGGAACGCGCTGCGCCGTCCGAGGTGTTGGACACCTCGATGTCGGAGTTCATCACCCACTTCTCGCGGGGGTCGGCAGCGTTCTCGTCCGGCACGAGGGCGAAGTCGATGCCGGAGCCGCCGTCCTCCGGAACCCTGTGGAAGAACTGCGGGACGTAGTCGTCACGCAGTGCCGGGGTGTAGCCGTTCGGAGAGACGACGCTGACGAGGTCGGTCTCCCGGCGGGTCGGGTCCATCTGCAGGCTGTACGAGCCGTCGGGGCCGGTCGTCGTCCAGACGGAGCCGTCCGTGACATCGACCCCGGACATCGGAGTCTCGCCCGCGTCGTGCCGGCCGTTGCCGTTGGTGTCCTTGAAGACCGTGCCAGTGACCGTGTTCGCTGTCGCCGCCGGCGCCTGCGCGAGCGGCGCGGCTGTTGCCACCTGAGGGGCCAGGCAGGACAGCGCCACCACGCCGATGGTGGCCAGCTTCACCGGCTTGCGGTTGACTCCGGCCCCGGCGGCCGGTCGGGCGGGCCGGAGTCGTCCGGTGCGGATCTGCCACACCGCGAGCAGCAGCGCGACGGCCAGCGCGACGCCGAGTGACACCGCCGCCCACGGGAAGGCAGGGAGCGCGTGGGCGCCCGTCGCGTCGACGACGGGGGTCTGTGCGTTGGCATTGGCCGTGGTGCCGTCGAACTCGGCGACGACCTGGGTCAGCCCGCCGTCCTTCAGCATCGCGCTCAGGTCGAGCTTGTCGACGTGGCAGTTCCACGCGAGCTCGACCACGACCCCGCCGGGGACGCCGCCCGAGTCCCCGGCGACGCCGGAGCCGGTGGCGGGGCAACCGGAGGCGCTCAGCAGATTCGAGGCCCAGGCGCCCGCATTCTGCGGTGACGCCACGTCACGGTGGATGATCAGACGCCCGCTCGTGACGTCGTTCTTGGTGGAGATGACGAGTTCGCCGTGCTGCGGCGACACATGCGCCGCAGCGGGTTGCGCACAGATGCCCAGGACGAGGTAAAGCAGCGCAAGGCCTAGACCAGCTGCTTTGCTTAGGAATCTCATGGTCCAGGAGGCTAGTTCGGCCGGACAGCTTGCCAATCGGGAAAGAGCGATCTTCATCGAAGGACCCACGGAAATTCATGCGAGGGCGCACGGGCCCCATGGCGGCGCTGCCCGGCATCGGGAACACGGGCTCGACCACGCCCAGCGCAAGAGCCTGTGCGTGCCGCCCGGTGGCGGCCGCTCCGTGAAGTGGTCCCACGACCGCCACCGGCCGGGTGCGGCCACCTTCCGCGTCCACAACTCCACCAACAGGCCGCCCATCGGGCGGAACTCCCGCATTCCACCGGCCCGCCCGCCAAGTACATTGGCCTGTAAGGCACTTGTGCCGCCCATCCGGTTCGCGATCCACGTGCGGCCACGCATCGCAACGAGTGCTGGCGGCAAGCCGACATGAGCCCTCCCCGCCAAGATCTGCCCTGGACCGGGCGACACCGACCAACCACACTCTTCGCAGCACTCGGGAATCACCCCCTCCCGAGTCCGATGAAGAGAGGGATCCATGACAAGAGTTCCCCCGAAACGCAGAGCCGGGCTGCTGTCGGCCGGGCTCGCACTCATCCTGCTGCCGGCCGGCATGGCAGGGCAGGCAGCCGCAGCCGGACCGGACGGCGGCAGCCACGCAGCTGCGCACACCAGCGCCGAAGCCGCACGTCTCACGGCCACCGCCCACGCCACCCACACCGTCACTCTCGTCACCGGCGACAAGGTCACCGTCACCGACCTCGGCCGGGGCAGCAGTACGGTCAGCGTGGACCGCCCGAAGGACGCCAGCGGAGCCGTCCGCACCGAGACGGCGAAGCGAACGGCCACGTCACCGTCATCCCTGACGAGGCGCTGCCGTACCTGCGCGCCGGCACCCTCGACGCCCGGCTCTTCGACGTGACCGAGCTGATACGCCAGGGCTTCGCCGACGGAGACGAAGGCGCGGCGGACGGGCTGCCGTTGATCGTCACCTACGGCAGGAACGCGCGGACGGCTCCGAGTGTGCCGCAGGGCGCCGAGAAGGTGCGGTCCCTGCCCAGCCTCGACGGGGCTGCGGTCCGCGCCGGCCAGGAGCGCGAATTCTGGCGGTCCGTGGCCCCGCACGCCACCACGTCAGGTGCACGCAAAGCGACTTCGGACGAGGGGCGCTTCGCCGACGGCATCGAGAAGGTCTGGCTCGACGGGCGCGTCAAGGGCGACATGGCCGAGTCCAACGCGCAGATCGGCACGCCGCAGGCCTGGGAGTCCGGACTCACCGGCAAGGGCGTGACGGTCGCCGTGCTGGACACCGGCGTCGACGCCGGGCACCCGGATCTCGCGGGACGCGTCTCCCAGTCGAAGAGCTTCATCGAGGGGCAGCAGGTCGCCGACCGCAACGGACACGGCACCCATGTCACCTCCACCGTCGGCGGTACCGGCGCCGCGTCGGACGGCAAGGAGAAGGGTGTCGCGCCCGACGCCACCCTCGCCGTCGGCAAGGTCCTCACCGACCAGGGTTTCGGCAGCGAGTCGCAGATCATCGCCGGGATGGAGTGGGCCGCGCAGGACGTGCACGCCAAGGTCGTCTCGATGAGCCTCGGCTCATCGGAGGGCAGCGACGGCACCGACCCGATGGCGCAGGCCGTGAACACGCTCTCCAAGGAGACCGGCGCCCTCTTCGTCATCGCCGCCGGGAACGCCGGCGCTCCCGGCACGATCGGCTCGCCCGGCGCCGCCGACTCCGCGCTCACCGTGGGCGCCGTCGACTCCGCGGACCGGGCCGCGTCCTTCACCAGCAAGGGCCCTCGCACCGGCGACAACGCCCTCAAGCCCGACGTGTCCGCGCCCGGCGTGAGCATCCTCGCCGCCCGCTCCCAGCTGATCAGCGGCAGCGGCTACTACACCACGCTGAGCGGTACGTCGATGGCGACGCCGCATGTCGCGGGCGTCGCCGCGCTGCTCGCACAGAAGCACCCCGACTGGACCGGTGCGCAGCTCAAGGACGCGCTGATGTCGACCTCGAAGCAGCTCGGCGCGTCCGCGTACGCACTGGGTGCGGGCCGGGTCTCCGTGCCCGCCGCGATCGACGCGCGGATCACCGCGACCGGAAGCGCCGACCTGGGCTTCCACAGCTGGCCCTACGCGGACGACAAGCCGGTGACCAGGACGCTCACCTACTCCAACTCCTCGGACCAGCCGGTCGAGCTGAGCCTGGCGGCGCAGGGCGCTCCCGACGGCGTCGTTTCGCTCGCCGACACGTCGCTGACCGTGCCCGCGCACGGCACCGCGTCCACCACGGTGACCGGTGACGGCGCGAAGGCCACTGTCGGCAACACCAGCGGACAGATCGTGGCGAGCGCCGGCGGTGCCCCCGTCGCGCACACCGCCTTCGGCCTGGTGAAGGAGGAGGAGCGCTACACGCTCACCATCAACGTCAAGGACCGCGACGGCGCCCCGACCGCCGCATACGTCGCGCTGCAGCAACTCGTCGAGGGCAGCGACCCGTTGCCGGCGCATGTCGGCGACTCCGGCACCCTGAAGCTGCGGCTGAAGCCGGGCGCGTACAGCCTGGCTTCCTACCTCGACGTGCGCGGCAGCCACGGCGCCGACTCGCTCGGCCTCGGCTTCCTCGCCGCTCCCCAGATCGCCCTCGACCAGGACCGCGAGGTCACCTTGGACGGGCGGCAGCTGAAGGAGATCAGCGCCAAGGTCGACCGGCGCACCGAGACCCGGCAGCTGGTCATGGAGTACAGCCGCAAGGCGAACGGCGCCGACCTGCTCGGCGCGGTCCAGGTGCCGCTGACCTACGACAGCATCTTCGCCGCCCCCACCGACAAGGTCACCGACGGCACCTTCGAGTACCGCACGGTCTGGCGGCTCGGCAAGCCGCTCCTGGAGGTCGAGGCGGGCGGCAGGCCGCTGGACGGTGCCACCGTCCAGGCCGGCAGCACCGTCACCGACAGCCGCAGCACTGTGCCCGTCGTCGACGCGGGCAGCGGGGCACCGGCCGACTACACCGGCAAGGACGTGCGCGGCAAGGCCGTCGTCGTCCGCGCCACCGGCGCGATCTCGCCGGTCGAGCTGGCTCAGGCGGCCCAGGACGCGGGTGCCAGGACCCTGTTCGTCACGGACGACAAGCCGGGCCGGCTGATGAACTGGTTCGGCAACGCCGACCGCACCGACCGGTCGATGCTCATCGCCACGGTCAACGCCGCGGACGGCGCCCGGCTGATGGCCGCGGCCAAGTCCGGCAAGCGCGTCAAGCTCACGAGCACCCGCAACACGCCCTACGTCTACGACCTGTCCGACGGCCACCCCGGCGCCATCCCGGACCACCTGGCGTACACCCCGAAGAAGAGCGAACTCGCCCGTCTGGACGACAAGTTCCACGCGGTGAAGCCCACCCGGGGCGGTGAGTTCCGCTACTCCATCACCGACACCTTCCGTATCGGCGTCGGCTTCCTGGAGCGCATCGACTACCCGGCCGAGCGCACCGCCTACGTCTCCACCGGCCCCGGCCAGAAGTGGCACGAGTCCGTGATCACCGTGCCCCTCGGCATCGAGGAGCGCAGCGGACTGGTCCCCTACCGGGGCAGCACCCGCAGTGAGGTCGACTGGTTCAAGCCGGTCTGGCACCCCTGGCTCGGCACCGGGCTCGGCTGGGGCCAGCAGCGGGCCGGGAACGACCTCCAGTTCAACACCCCCGGCTGGGGCGACTCCGGCCCCGACCACACCGGTTTCGGCGACGTGTGGAACGACACGTCCGTCAAGCAGACCACCGAGGTCTACGTCGACGGGGCGCGCGTCGACCGGCGCACCGGCTCGGCCGGGTACGCATGGAATGCCGATCCGGCCGAGCACACCTACAAGGTCGTCACCGACACCGCGCTCGACCCCGAGCGCTGGAAGCTGTCCACGAAGGGCCACTCCGAGTGGACCTTCAAGTCCGCCGCGACGCCCGCCGACAAGTGGACGGTGCTTCCGCTGCTCAACCTCGGCTTCGATGTCGACACCGACCTCGCGGGCAACATCCGCGCCGGGCAGCGCCTGCCCGTCGGGATCTACTCCGAGTACGTCAAGGGCGCACCGGATACCGGGCCCATCGGCGACGGCACCCTCCAGGTGTCGTACGACGACGGCCGGACCTGGACGTCCGTGGGCCTGGACCGCGACGGGCACAAGGCCTCCTGGCGCGGCACCCTGAAGGTGCCCGCCGACGCGCAGTTCGTCTCGCTGCGCGCGTCCGCCGGCGACGACCGGGGCGGCCAGGTCACCCAGGAGATCATCCGGGCGGTCGGCGTGAAGTGACGCGCTCCGGCCACCGGGCCATGGGGTGAGCCGTACGCGGCGCTGCCCCGAATGACAGGACGGCGCCGTCTCCCCTGTACCGGGAGACGGCGCCGCTCGTCGATTCGGCCTCCGCCGGCTCGGCGGACGACTGCGTCATCGCGTTCTGGCTCTCGTCCTGCCCCGGGTCACCGCTCACCCGCGAGATCGAGATCGCGTTCGTCCTGACCCCGGGAAACGCCCGTTGTCCCACCGCGGCGCCAGGGGTGCCGGAGCGGAGCGGCCACCGACCGCCACCAGGGATCGAGGGGAAGCGTTCCCGCGGGCTCGAAGGGTTCGCCGGGCCGGGGGACGGCGATCGGCTGCCCCGCCCCGGCGGCGGCGTCCATCGTCCACTCGCCCGGTTCGGCCCAGGCGTGGAAGGCCAGGCTGAACGTTCCCCAGTGGATCGGCAGCAGCACGCCGTGGGGCTTGCGTCCTTGCAGGTCGAGGTGGGCTTCCACGCCCTCGGCAGGCGTCATGTGGATGTCCGGCCACGCTCCGGGGAGCGGTGTGGTGTCGGTGTGGTTCTCGGGCCAGTACTGGGAGTACGCACCGATCTGGATCATCGTCGCGTCGAACGGGCCGTGCTCGGCGCCGATGTCCTTGAAACCGGGGAAATAGCCGGTGTCGCCGCTGTGGTAGATCCGGTGCTCGGGGCCGGTGACGACCCAGGACGCCCAGAGCGTGTGCTGCTGGTTGCGCAGCCCTCGGCCACAGAAATGGCGCGCCGGGGTGGCGGTCAGCCTGATCCCTGCGATGTTCGTGGTCTCGTTCCAGTCCAGTTCGCGCATCCGGTCGGTGGACACGCCCCACCGCTCCAGGTGGGCTCCGACGCCCAGCGGGACGGCGAACACCGTGTCCGTGCCGGCGAGGGCCCGGATCGTCGGAAGGTCGAGGTGGTCGTAGTGGTCGTGCGAGATCACCACCGCGTCCACCGGCCCGAGCGCGGCGAGCGGCAGCGGGACGGGGTGCAGCCGCTTGGGCCCGGCGAAGGCGAAGGGGGAACAGCGCTCGCCCCAGACCGGGTCGAAGAGCACCCGTCGGCCGTCGATCTCGGCGAGCACACTGGAATGGCCCATCCAGGTGAGCCGCAACCCTGTGGCGGGCGGCTCGGCGAGGTCAGCGTAGGTGGTGGCGTGGACGGGCACGGTGCCGGCCGGTGCCCTGCGTGCCCGCTCCTCCTTGCGGAAGTAGACCTTGGCGAACTCCAGGGCCGATCCGGACGGCCTGGTCCGCGCCCCCACCGGGTTCTGGAAGACCCCGTCGGCGAAGTTGGGCGAGCGGCGGATGCGCTCCATGCGGGCACCGTCCGGGTCCGCGCCGAATGCGGCGGGGCGCAGCGAGCGCAGCCGGGTGCGGAGCGGAGGCAAGGGGTCGGCGCCGGTCACAGCATCTCCTGGGGGAGTCGGTGTCGTCTCATTATGGGCGGGGGGTACGACGGTGCGAGAGCGGAGATTCCGGGGGAACGCCGGCCGGACCGGGCCGCGTCAGCCACGCGGCTGCCCGTACACGTGCTCGATGCGCAGCCGCAGCACGATGCGCCGGTCCCGGACCATGGCACTGCGGTAGTCGTCCCAGTCGGGGTGTTCGCCCTGGACGTCGCGGTATAGCGCGACGAGCTCCTCCACCGTCGCGTCGTGCGGATCGGCGGCGACCGGGGACAGCTCGGCAGTGGCGTCCGCGACCGTCCATGCCCAGCGGTCGGCGCTGGTGACGTGGTAGCTCGCCCGGGGGTCGCGGCGCAGGTTCCTCGTCTTCGCCCGGTCGTCGGTGATCGAGACGCGGACGATCCGCTCCTGGGGGTAGTAGAAGTGGTTGACATTGGACAGCTGGGGCCTGCCGTCCCGCTTGAGTGTCACGAGCACTCCGCCGCTCTCCTCGGCGAACAGCCCGAGCAGCGCTTCCTGCTTTGCGTCGAATCCCGTCATGCCGGGTCCAACGTGCGTACCCGCCGCAGGATTCCGCATTCGCCCGGACAGCGATGTCACATCCGGGTACCCCTCGTCCGTCTCATCGGTGCAATCGGCCCCGTGGCAACGCCCCGGGGCACCGGAGCCGTACCGAAGGAGACCGGCCATGACCGTCCGAATCCCGCTCGACCCGCCCCGTAGCCTGCTGTTCCGCGCCGTGTCGTGGTACTCGAACCGGACGTACGGCAAGGTCATCGATCCGCTTCGGGCCGCCGCCCATCACACCGGGGTGCTGTGGGCCACTGCCCGGTTCGAGCTGTCGGCGGGCCGCTGGAAGAAGCTGGACGCGCAGCTCAAGGCGCTGGCCGTGATGGCGTCGGCGGCCACCATCGGCTGCAGCTGGTGCATGGACTTCGGCTACTGGGAGAACCACCGCCACGGCATGGACCCGCGCAAGCTGCGCGATGTGCCGGTGTGGCGGGAGAGCGAGGTGTACACCCCGCTGGAGCGTGACGTCATGGAGTACGCGGAGGCGATGAGCGTCACTCCGCCGGAGGTCGGCGACGAGCTGGCGCAGCGGCTGCGGGCCGCGCTCGGCGATGCGGCGTTCGTGGAGCTCACGACGATGGTCGCGGTGGAGAACATGCGCTCCCGGACGAATTCCGCTCTCGGCCTGACCAGTCAGGGCTTCAAGGACCGGTGCGAGGTGGAACGCCCCGCGAACCGCTGACCCGGCCGGTACTTCCGTCCGGGTTCCCCCGGCCCGTGCGGCGGGTAGCTGCCATGGCAGCTACCCGCCATCGCGCACCCGGCTCCGTTCCGCCATGTTCCTGACACTCTCACCTCGCCACCCCCTGAGAACCCACGAGTTCACGAGGTGAGAATGAGACGGACCAGATGGATGGCGGTCTGCGCCACCGCGCTAGCCGCCGCCCTTGCCGGTGGAACACTGCCCGCCACCGCCGACAGCACCCCCGCCTTCGCCGACCCGTCCACATCCCCGGCCATGGCCGGCCGGGGCAGCACCGTCACCCTGCTGACCGGCGACGTGGTGACGTACTCCGGCCACGGCAACGGCGTACAGATCAGCTCGATCGTGCCCGGCGCGGGGCGTGAGGGCATGGGCTTCACCCGCTTCCGTGCGGGCGGCCACGAGTACGCCGTCCCGATCGACGCCGTCGGCCAGATCTCCCGCGGCCGGGTGGACCAGCGGCTGTTCGACGTGACCGAGCTCGCCGCCTCGGGCTACGCGGATGCCGATACGGACTCGCTGCGCATCCTCGTCGGCGGTGCCACGGAGGCTTCGCGGAGCCCCGGTGCCCCGAAGGGGGCACGGGTCGCCGCGGCCTTCCCGACCGCCCGGACCACCGCGCTCGACGTGCCCAAGAAGTCGGCCGGGACCGTCTGGGAACAGCTCGGCACGGCGTCGCGGGCCCGCGCCCGGGGCATCGGGAAGGTGTGGCTCGACGGCCGGGTGCGGGCCACGCTCGACAAGTCCGTCCCGCAGATCGGCGCCGACCGGGCGCACCGGGCCGGAATCACCGGGAAGGGCACGAGGGTCGCCGTTCTCGACACCGGTTACGACCGGAATCATCCCGATCTGAAGAGCGCCGTCGTCGCCTCGCAGGACTTCACCGGCGACGGCGACGTCCAGGACATGCAGGGCCACGGCACTCATGTGTCCTCGATCATCGCCGGTTCCGGGGCCGCCTCCGCGGGCCGTTACGCGGGGGTCGCACCGGGCGCGGAACTCGTCGAGGGGAAGGTGCTCGACAACGACGGCTACGGCTACGACTCCTGGATCCTGGCCGGCATGCAGTGGGCCGTGGACCAGGGCGCCAAGGTCGTCAACATGAGCCTCGGCAAGACCGTGGGGTCCGACGGCACCGACCCGTTGTCCGCCGCCGTCGACAAGCTCTCCGCCGAGCACGGCACGCTCTTCGTCATCGCCGCCGGCAACAGCGGCGACCACACCATCAGCGCGCCCGGCGCCGCCGACGCCGCGCTGACCGTGGGATCGGTCACCAAGTCCGGCGCGATGTCGCCGTTCTCCTCACGCGGGCCGCGCGAGGGCCGGCCCGCCGTCAAGCCGGAGATCTCGGGCCCCGGCAGCGACATCGTCGCCGCCCGCGCCGCGGGCACCCTGGACGACGCCGCCGTCACCGAGCAGTACGCCTCGCTCTCCGGTACGTCGATGGCGAGCCCCCATGTGGCGGGCGCCGCCGCCCTGCTGGCGCAGCGCCACCCCGACTGGTCCGGTGCCCGGCTGAAGGCGGCACTGGTCGGCAGTGCAGCACGGGTGGACGGTGCGACCGTCTCCGACACCGGTTCGGGCCTGGCCGACGTGCCGGCCGCGCTGGCCACCGCGGTACTCGCCGAACCCGCCACGCTGGCCGCCGACGCCACGTACCCGAACTCCTCCGCCGAACCCCAGAATCGCGAGCTGACCTGGACGAACACCACCGACAAGCCGGTACGGCTCACGCTCTTCGCGGGGCAGGGCTCTGCGGTGCGGGTCGACGCGCGGACACTGACCGTGCCCGCGCGTTCCTCGGCGGTCTCGAAGGTCACCCTCGAACCCTCCGAGGTCGAGGCGGGGACGACGTACGACGGTGCCGTCACCGCGACCTGGGCCGGGCACGGACGGGCTACCGTGCCCGTCTCCATCCAGGCCGACCCGGAGACGTGCACCCTCACCCTGACCGGCCCCGCGCCGCGTGCGGGCAGCGAGGCCACCTCGACGGGTGTGGTCCTGCAGAACGAGCGGACCGGCGCGTCCCAGCTGATCGGGCTGACCGGAACCACGCCGAGGAAGGTGACGCTGCCGCGCGGCAGCTACCGGGCCCTCGGACACACCTGGGAGTACGACACGGTGGACGGCACCGTCGTCGGCAACACCGCGATCCACTTCGCCCGGCGGGTGGCGGTGGACGGGGACACCTCGCTCGCACTGGACACCGGGGGCGCGCGGCCGGTGCGGATCGGGGTGGACGACGGATCCGCCCGGATCGCCCTCCAGTCGGCGACCGGCATCGCCTCGCGGATCGACACCGGCTCCGGCACCGGGGACAGCGGGCTCGTCGCGCCGAGCTCCGCCGGTCAGTACCGCGTCGAGGCCGTGCCCAGCACCGGCGGGGCACTGGACGGGCTCACCTTCTTCGGCGGACTGAGCTGGCAGCAGCGGGAGGTCGACGCGCACGAGCCCGGCTCCTCCCCGCAGGCCCTGAAGCTGCTGCTGTCGCAGTACAGCATCTACAGCTGGCTGGGCACGGCGACCGGCGAGGTCGTCGACATCGGCACCGGGGCGGACACCGACCCGGCGGCGATGGACCTCAAGGGCAGGATCGTGCTGTGGACACCGGCGACCAGCAACACCTCGTTCAACAACGGGCTCTACCGGAAGCTGACCGACGCCGGTACGGCCGCCATCCTGTACGTCGGCTACGGGCTCTCCGTCTACCGGCCCACTCCGGTGCTCCGGCTGGACGAGTCCGGTGTGCCCGCGCTGCGGGACCGGCTGGCCCAGGGGCCGCTGATGCTGACCCTGAACGGCGTCAGCACCGGGGCGGACGCCTACTATCTGCACCACTCGGTCGACGGCCGGGTCCCGGCCGGAGCAGACTGGTTCGACCGGCGGTCCGCACTGGCCGAGGTACGCACCACGCAGCGCACCCACGGCTACCCGTCCGACCCCAAGGACATGTACGCCTGGACGACCTGGCACGGGCTGACGCTCTACCAGCAGGCGACCCGCTACCGGCCGCCGTCGGAGCAGACGCTCCACTTCTCCCCCGGCGTGGCGTGGACGACGGCGACCTTCCACTACCAGTACGACGTCCGCGACCAGGTCTATCCGCTGGGCACGCTGGTCGGCGCACCCACGGTGTACCGCGCGGGCGGTGACTACCGGGACGACTGGATGTCCGCCCCCTTCAACCCGGCACTCGGTGAACGGGCCGGTGCCGCCCAGGTCGTCAGGGAGGGCGACAAACTGAAGGTGGCCCTGCCTGCGTTCTCCGACGCGGCCGGGCACCGGGCCGAGACGGCACCGGGCGCGGACAGCGGGAGCACGGTCCTCGCGGACGACAGCGGAAAAGTGCTGGCCCGCAATGCCGCACCGGGACGCGCCACGTTCGACCTGCCGCGCGAGAAGGACTGGTACCGGCTGACCGTCGATGCCACCCGTACGTCGCCGGACCCGGTGACGTGGATGCTCGGGACCAGGGTCACCAGCGAATGGCGGCTGCGCTCCGGGTACGAGAAGTCGGCCGCCCCGGCCCGGCTGCTGGACCTCGACTACCAGCTCCCGCTCACCGGCGAGAACGCGGCCGACCCCGGAAAGCCGCTCGACTACACGGTCGGTCTCACCGCGCAGGGCGACCCGAAGGCGCTGCCCATCGCCTCGTTGAAGGTCTGGTACGCCACGGACGGCACCGACTGGAAGCCGGCCACGGCGGCCCGTGGCTCCGACGGCCGCTGGAAGGTCACCGTGCCGGCGCTCGGGACCGCCAAGGTCGATCTGAGATCCACCGTCACGGACGCCTCGGGTGCCTCGCTGACGGAGACGCTGATCGACGCGTACAACTCCGGCTGCGCCGACATCTGGTGCTGACGGCGCGGGCCGGCGCCGGGGGCGCCGGTTGAGGAAGGGGGGCGGGGGCGTGGACGGCTCCGCCCCCGCGCTTCCCGCGCCTGGCATATTCGCTAGGGTGACGCCGTGGCGAGAGTGCGGTTGAGCGTGGCGGAGCGACGTGAGGAGCTGCTGCGCGCTGCCATCGAACAGATCGAGGTCCGGGGCGTCTCGGCGGTCCGGATCGCCGATGTGGCCGCCGTGCTCGGAGTGAGCAACGCGCTCGTGCTCTATCACTTCTCGACCAAGGAGAAACTGGTCGCGGCGGCTTTCGCGCATGCCGCCGAGGCCGACCTCGCCCAGCTGCGCAAGGTGCTGGGCCGCCGCACCAGTGCGGTGCGGCGGCTGCGCGCCGCCGTCCGCTGGTACGCGCCGACGGGGCAGGCCAAGGGGTGGCGGCTGTGGATCGAGGGCTGGGCCGCCTCGCTGCGCGACCCGGCGCTGCGCAATGTGGCCGGCGACCTCGACCAGCAGTGGAAGGCCGAACTGGCGGAGGTCATCGAAGAGGGTGCCGCCGCCGGTGAGTTCCACTGCGACGACCCGATGTCCGCGGCCTGGCGGCTGACCGCCCTGCTGGACGGCCTGGCCGTCCAGACGACTTCGTACGCGGGCCCGCTCTCCAGGGCCACGATGCTGGCCTGGACCGACGAGGCACTCGCCCGCGAACTCGGCATCGACCACGAGGCACTGACGGCCTGAGCCCGCCCGCCCCGTCGGCGCTCCGGGCAGCAGTCCGGGCCGTGGTCGGGCCGCGCGGTCCGGGCGGCCGGCGGTGGTCAGGTCTGGCGCACCGGTGCGTACGCCTCGCCCTGAAGTCCGAACGTCCACGCCACACCGTCCTTCGCGGTCCTCGTACTCGGCGGCACCCGAAGCCAGTAGACGCGGTGCGTGCCGTCCGGCTCCGGGGTGGAATTGACCACCTCGACCATCACCACGTCCTCGTCGCCGTCCATCGCGATGCGCCAGAGCACGCCCGTCTCGTCGCGGTGCACCGGCTCGGCGCCGGATTCGGTGAGGTAGCGGTCGTATCCGTAGAACTCCAGCATCACGCGTCGCAGTTCCGCGTTCTCCTCCTCACGTATCCGCTTCGGGGTGAGGGAATTCAGCTCTTCCAGGAACTCGGCGGGCACGGGCATGCCGCGCCAGGCGTGGAGGGCGAAGCCGTCACGGAAGGCGAGCGCCGGGCCGTCCCCGCGGTCGAGCCGGCCCGCCTCGTCCCGGTGCAGCACCTCAGGCCGCTCGCTGATCACCACTGCGCGCTCGTAGGGCCACCACCAGCCCGCGTGCCTGGCCACCTCGGCCAGACCGTCGAGCCGGTCGCCCCGGCCGTCGAAAGCGGCGAGCCAGGCCGCGTCGTGCTGGCCGAGGACCGCGTCGAGCAGCACCAGCCGGACGTCGGACTCGTCCTCGGGGCGCTGGGCGAGATCCGCGACCACACCGGCCCTGATCCGCTCGGCGAGCGCCGCGGTGGTCTCCCAGAGCTGCGCGCCCGTGGCGGACCACAGCGCGGACCAGCCCGCCGGACCCAGTTCGTCATACATCCGGCGGCGCTCCTGCGCCCAGGGCCGGGTCCGTATCTCGTCGCGCACCGAGCGCCCGGCGTCGACGAGCTTCTCGACGGCCTCCACCGCGGCCCTGGGCGAATCGACCCAGACGATCCGCTCCGGCTCGGCGAGTCCGGCGCTGCGGTAGGCGAGCCGCAGCCCGTCCTCGGCCGCGGACCGGTCGGCCGCGCCGGTCGCCGCTGCCACGGCCCGCCATGAGTCCACGTACTGCATCGGTCTTCCCCGTCCCCTGTGTTCTGCGATCGGTGTTCTGTGTGTTGTGTGCTGCGTTTTGTGTGCTGTGTTGTGCGTGACGCGCTGCGCGTCGTGCGACGCGAGGTCTCCGGGCCCCTTGCCCGGAGGCCGTCAGTCCGCGACGACGCGGAACGCGCCCGGTGTGTACTCCCGCTGGCGCACCACGCGGTACCAGCCCTTCGACAGCGGGATCACCGCGTGCTCCTCGTGCACCACCCGTCCGCCCTCGGGGAGATGGAGCAGCATCGGCCCGAACACCCCCGCCTCGCGCATCAGCCGGCCCGGCCCCTGGACCGCGTGGGCATGGCCGGTGACCTCGCCCAGCGCGAGGACCATGCGTCCCTTGCCGTCCCTCGGCTCACCCGGCGCGTCCACGAGATGCGCGGGCACCGCCGACTCGTCCAACGACACGATCAGTACATCGCCCTGCCGGTACACAGACGTCTCCCCTCGATGGCCGCACCCGCTGTGCCGGCCACGAAGAAAACGCTACGGGGAGGGTCTGACAATCGACCGGCACCGGCCCGAACCGGCGGACCGTCGCGGCGGTCCCGGTCGCGCCGTTGTCAGTGCGGCTTGATAAACCTTGTGGACATCAGCCCGTCCCCCAGTACCAGGAGCTCAGGGTCATGTCCGGTGTGGACCATCTGCACGAGTTGCTCGGCCTTCCCACTGTCGACTTCCAGTACACGACGGGTGAGGCGCCCGTGCAGGCCGCCGATGCGGCAGCCTGGCGCATCTCGGTCGATCCGTACGAAGACGAATCCGAGACGACCTGGGAGGAGGCCTTCCAGGCGTTCCTGAAGGCGGTCGACCCGGCCGGGGTGCGGGCCCTGATCGTCGGTCAGTGGGGCGAGTCGTACGAGGAGGACTCGTCCTACCCGATCGATCTGATCATCGCCGCCGCCGACCGGCTGACCTCGCTGGAGGCCGTCTTCGTCGGCGACATGATCTCGGAGGAGAACGAGATCTCCTGGATCGAGCAGACGGATGTCACGGCGCTGCTGAAGGCCTTCCCCGGAATGCTGGAACTGGGTGTGCGCGGCGGCACCGGCCTGGAATTCTCCGCCACGAAGCACGAGCGGCTGCGTTCGCTGACCATCGAGACCGGCGGTCTGCCGGTCGGGGTGATCCGGGGCATTCTGGAGAGCGAGTTGCCCGCGCTGGAGCGGCTCGACCTCTGGCTCGGTGTCTCCGCGTACGGGGGCGACGCCGATGTGGCCGACCTGGCCCCGCTGCTCTCCGGCACCCGCTTCCCCCGGCTCACCCATCTCGGTCTGCGCAACAGCGAGCTGCAGAACGAGATCGCGGCGGCCGTGGCCTCCGCCCCCGTCATCGCCCAGCTGCGTGTCCTCGATCTGTCCAACGGCACCATGGGCGACGAGGGCGCGGCGGCGCTGCTGGACGGCCAGCCACTGACCCATCTCGAACAGCTCGATCTGCACCACCACTTCATGACCGAGCCGATGGAGCGCCGGATCGTGCAGGCGCTGGAGCCGCACGGTGTGCGGGTCGATGTGTCGGAGCGCGAGAAGCCCTGGGGCGACCGCGGCATCGAGGGCCGCTACACCTCGGCCTCGGAGTGACGTGCGATGACTGACATCGAACACCCCGAATCGTTCCACGGCCTGCCCGTCCACACCCTTCCCGGGCCCGGCCGGGCCACCGATGCCCCGCTCCCGGACGCCGGTTCGGTCGCGTGGCGGCTGGAGAGCGCCTGGCAGGGCGATCTGACGTTCGGCCCGCTGTGGCAGCACTTCCTCGACACGGTAGACACGACACAGGTGCGGGCCCTGGTGATCGGCGCCTGGTGGCAGGAGGAGTACGAGCCGTTCGCCCCGGTCGTCGATCTGCTGGTCGCGCACGCCGACCGTTTTCCCGCCCTGCGGGCGCTGTTCCTCGCCGATGTCGTCAGCGAGGAATGCGAATTGTCGTGGCTGGAGATGTGCGACATCACCCCGGTGGTCGAGGCGTTCGGGGAGCTGGAGGAGCTGACGGTGCGCGGCTCCGGCGAAGAGGTCGGCGACCGGCCGGTGATCGGGCTGCGGCCGGTGCGGCACAGGTCGCTCAAGTCACTGCGGTTCGAGTCCGGTGGGCTCCCGTCCGACGTCGTGCGCGCGATCGGCGCCTGCGAACTTCCCGCGCTGGAACGGCTCGAACTCTGGCTCGGCGTCACCGAGTACGGCGGGGACGCCACGGTCGAGGACCTCGCTCCGCTGCTCTCGGGTGCGACGTTCCCCGCCCTGCGCCATCTGGGGCTGCAGAACAGTGAGATCCAGGACGAAATCGCGGCCGCCGTGGCCTCCGCTCCGGTGGTCGCCCAGCTGGAATCGCTCTCGCTGTCGATGGGGACCCTGGGCGACGAGGGCGCCGAGGCGCTGCTCTCGGGTCAGCCGATCACCCATCTGAAGTCGCTGGATCTGCACCACCACTACATGAGCGACGCGATGGTGGAACGCCTGCGGAACCTGCTCGGAACCGAGCGGGTGAACGGCGAGATCGACGATGTCGAGTACTGGGATCCGGAAGAGGACGTCGACCGCTATGTCGCCGTCAGCGAGTAGTACGGCGGGCCGGGCGCCGCGCTTCGCCGTCGTGGGTGTGCCCGGCAATCGCCGGGTCACGTTCTTCCAGGACGCCGTGCGCGCCGCCGGGCTGCCGGCGGCGCGCGTCGTGCCCTGGTCGGCGGTCCTGCGCGGCGAAGCCGCCTTCCTGCCCGGCGAGACCGTACGGCTGGACTCGCCGGGTGAGGACGCCGAGGTGGAACGGCTTCTGCGGAGCGTCGACGATCCGACCAGGGTCGAGGGATCCGCCCTCTGGTACGGCCGGTTCACCGAGGCCGTACGGACGGTGACGCGGGCGGCGTCCGCTGCCGGTGCCGAACTGCTCGACGACCCCGGTGATGTCGCGGTCCTCTTCGACAAGCGGCTCTGCCATGGGGTACTGGACGGGGCCGGGGTGCCGGTCCCGGCGTCACCGACCTCGGGGGCCGCGGCACCCGAGGTGCGGGACTGGGCGGACGTACGCGAGCGGATGGCGGACCGCGGCATGTCCAGGGTCTTCGTGAAGCTCGCGCACGGCTCGTCCGCCTCGGGGGTCCTGGCCGTGGAGACGGCCGGGCCGGGCCGCATCAGGGCCACCACCTCGGTGGAGCGCGACGCATCCGGCCGGCTCTTCAACTCCCTGCGGGTACGCCGCATCACGACGGAGCCGGAGATCGCGGCGGTCGTCGACGCGCTCGCACCCGACGGGCTGCACATCGAGCGCTGGCTGCCCAAGGCCACCCGGCACGGCCGGGCGACGGACCTTCGGGTCGTGGTGGTGGACGGCCGGGCCACCCACGCCGTGGTGCGCACCAGCCACTCCCCCATGACCAATCTTCATCTCGGCGGCGAGCGTGGAGATCTCGACGCCGTCCGCGCGGCCGTCGAGGCGGCGGGCGGCAGTTGGAGCAAGGCCCTGGCCGTGTGCGAACGGGCCGCGGCGTGCTTCCCGGACACCCTGTGCGTGGGAGTCGATCTGCTGCCCGCGACCGGCTGGCGGCGCTTCGCCGTCGGCGAGGTCAACGCCTTCGGCGATCTGCTGCCGCGCCTGACCGGGCTCCCCGGCAGCGGCGCCGAGGGACTGGACACGTACGCGGCGCAGGTCGCCGCCGTACAGAACAGAGCAAGGAACCACCGTGCAACCGCCACCGCCTGACACCACCCCTGACACCGCTCCCGCGGACGCCCTGAACCCGGACACGAATGAACCGGACATGAGCGGGATCGTGGGCAGCCACGATCTGCTGCTCGTCACCCTCGACACACTGCGCCACGACGTGGCGGTGGAGCTCGCCGCCGAAGGACGCATTCCGCATCTGGCGCGTCATCTGCCGGGCGGTGTCTGGGAGAAGCGGCATGCGCCGGGAAGCTTCACCTACGCCTCCCACCAGGCGATCTTCGCGGGATTCCTGCCGACGCCGGCCGGCCCCGGACCGCACCCCCGGCTGTTCGCGGCGCGTTTCGCGGGCAGTGAGTCCACCGCCTCCGGCACCTTCGTCTACGACACGCCGGATCTGCTCTCCGGCCTCGCCGAGGTGGGCTACCGCACGGTGTGCATCGGCGGTGTCGGCTTCTTCAACCGGCAGCCGCCGCTCGGTTCCGTACTGCCGGACATGTTCCAGGAGAGCCACTGGGAGCCGGAGTTCGGCGTGGCGTCCCCCACCTCCTTCGAGGCCCAGGTGACCCGTGCCGAGAAGGTCGTCGCCGGACTCCCGGCGGAGCAGCGGCTGTTCCTCTTCGTCAATGTGTCCGCTCTGCACCAGCCCAACTGGTTCCACCGACCGGGGGCCACCCGCGAGGCGGGCGACTCCCGCGCCACCCACGCCGCCGCCCTGGAGTACGTCGACGCCCACATCGGCAGGCTCTTCGCCGCCGCGAGCAGTCGCCGCCGCTGCTTCGCCATCGTCTGCTCGGATCACGGCACGGCGTACGGGGACGATGGATACACCGGGCACCGGCTCGGTCACGAGTCCGTCTGGACCGTTCCGTACGCGCACTTCTTCCTGGAACCGGGGGCCACCGCACCATGAGCCGCACCACGACCGCCGCACCGGCCGTCCGGCCGTACCAGAGCTATGTGTACGCCTACCCGCACAAGACCGCATACCGGCCGCTCGCCGACCGGCCGGGGCTGCGCGAGCTGTGGGCGGCCGAGCGCAAGGACGCGCTCTCGCTCTACCTGCACATCCCGTTCTGCGAGGTCCGCTGCGGCTTCTGCAATCTGTTCACCCGGATCGGTGCCCCCGGCGAGCTGACGACCCGGTACCTCGACGCGCTGGACCGGCAGGCCGCCGCGGTCCGGGACGCGCTGGGCGACGACGGTCCGGTGCGGTTCGCCGCGGCGGCGTTCGGCGGGGGTACGCCCACGTTCCTGACCGCGGCGGAGCTGGAGCGGCTCTGCGACATCGCGGAGAAACGGATGGGCGCCGACCTGCGGTCCGTTCCGCTCTCGGTCGAGACGTCGCCGTCGACCGCGACGGCCGACCGGCTGGGCGTCCTCGCCGACCGCGGGACGACCAGGATCAGCATCGGGGTGCAGAGCTTCGTCGAGGCCGAGGCGCGGGCCGCCGTGCGCCCGCAGCGCCGTGCCGATGTGGAGGCGGCGCTGGACCGGATACGTGAAGCCCGCATCCCGGTCCTCAACATCGACCTGATCTACGGCATCGACGGGCAGACCGAGGAGAGCTGGCGCACCTCGCTGGACGCGGCGCTCGGCTGGCGGCCGGAGGAGCTGTACCTCTATCCGCTGTACGTGCGCCCCCTGACCGGACTGGGCCGGCTCGGTGCCGACAGCGAGGCCGCGGCGGACGCGGCCTGGGACGAGCTGCGGCTGCGGCTGTACCGCGCGGGCCGGGACCACGTCCTGGCCCATGGCTACGAGCAGGTGTCGATGCGGATGTTCCGACGCGCCGACGCCCCGCGGACGGACGGGCCCGACGACTACGCCTGCCAGACCGACGGCATGATCGGCCTGGGGTGCGGCGCCCGTTCGTACACCACGAAGCTGCACTACTCCTTCGACTACGCGGTGGAGATGCGGGAGGTGCGGGCGATCATCGACGGCTACACCGCCGCCGAGGACTTCTCGCACGCGGAGGTCGGACGGTACGTCGACGGCGACGAGGCACGCCGGCGCCACCTGCTTCAGTCGGTGCTCCAGGCCGAGGGGCTGCCACTGGCCGACTACCGGGAGCGGTTCGGCACCTCACCGGCCGACGACTTCCCGCTCGAGCTGGCCCGGTTCGAGGCGCGCGGCTGGCTCGACGCGTCGGCCGTGGCGTCCGGACGGCTGCGGCTCTCCCCCGAGGGCCTGGCCCACTCCGACGCACTGGGCCCGGAACTCTTCTCCCCCGAGGTGCGCGCCGCGATGGCCGCGTACGAACTGAAGTGAGCGCGTCGATGGACCTGACGATCCTCTACCGCGGGCCGCTCTCCTCGTGCGACTACGACTGTCCGTACTGCCCGTTCGCCAAGCGGCGCGACAGCCGGGAGCAGCTGCGCGCCGACCGGGCCGCACTGGAGCGGTTCACGGCGTGGGCCGCGGCGCAGACCGGTGACCGGATCTCGGTCCTGTTCACGCCGTGGGGCGAGGGCCTGGTCCGCTCCTGGTACCGCCGTGCCCTGGTCGAGCTGGCGCAGCTGCCGCACATTCGCCGGGTCGCGATCCAGACCAACATCAGCAGCCGTACGGGGTGGCTGGCCGAGGCCGGTGGGGCGGGCCGCGAGAAGATCGCGCTGTGGTGCACGTACCACCCGGGGCAGACGCCGCACGAGCGGTTCCTCGACAAATGCCGGGAGCTGACCGCGCTCGGCATCCGCCACAGCGTCGGTGTGGTCGGGCTCGACGACCACCTCGACGAGGCGCGACGGCTGCGCGCAGAGCTGCCGGACGAGGTCTATCTCTGGGTGAACGCCGCGGAGGGGCACACGTACACGGACGAGGAGGCGGACCGCTGGACGGCCATCGACCCGCTCTTCCCGTACAGCCGGCATCCGCACCGGTCGGCCGGGCTGCCCTGCCGGACCGGTGAGTCGGTCATCTCGGTGGACGGTGACGGCACCGTGCGCCGCTGTCATTTCGTACCGGCGGAGCTGGGCAATCTCTACGACGGGAGCTACCGGCGGGCGCTCGGTCCGCGGGCCTGTCCGCTGGCGGTCTGCGACTGCCACATCGGGTACGTGCACCTGGAGACGCTTCCGCTGTACGACGTCTTCGCGGGCGGTGTGCTGGAGCGGATCCCGGCGGCTGTGGTGCCGTCGCTCGCCGGACCCGCCTGAGGCTCAGGCGGGTCCGGCGGGCGACGGCACCACGGACCCGGACCGCCGTCTAGAGCGGCAGGAGGTCCGGGCGCTTCGCTTCGACGTGGTCGCCGGAGGACTCGCCGCGCAGCCGCCGGCCGATCCACGGAACCAGGTACTCACGCGCCCAGTGGATGTCGTCGCGCCGTACTTCGAGGGTGCCGCGCTGTGCCTGCGGGGGCCATTCCTGGTCGGGGTCGGCCGGTACGTCGATGCCGAGGACCTGGGCGGCGCGCAGCGCGACCCTGGTGTGTCCCTCGGGCGACAGGTGGAGCCGGTCGTCGTCCCAGGCACGCCGGTCCTGGACGGACCGCAGCGACCACAGGTCCAGGACCGGGCAGTCGTAGCGGTCGGCGATGGCCCGCACATGGGCGGTGTAGGTGGCGATCTTGCCGCGCAGATGGCGCAGCACGGGAACGCCGCGGGTGTCGAAGCCGGTGGTGACCATGACCGTGCCGACCGCCCCGGTCAGCTCGGCGACCGCGCGCTCGAAGCGCTCGGCCACGTCGTCGGGGTCGGTGCCCGGCCGGATGATGTCGTTGCCGCCCGCGCAGAAGCTCACCAGGTCGGGTGCGAGCTCCTTGGCGCGCGGCACCTGCTCCTCGACGATCTGGTCGAGGAGGCGTCCGCGTACGGCGAGATTGGCGTATCTGAAATTCCCGTGCGCGGAGCCTTCCGCGCCCGTCGTATCGGGGTCCGGGAGCTGGTCCGCGAGAAGTACCGCGAATCGGTCCGCCCAGCCGACGAAGGTCCCGTCCGGGCCGGGGTCGCCGACTCCCTCGGTGAAGCTGTCGCCGATCGCCGCGTACGACCCGATGACGCCCTGTCGGTTGTTGACGCCACGTTGGTTTTTTCTCGAATCGTCTGCCACAAACGCTTATCCTGCACCGCCGAATGTGACCTACGCGACCGTAATAAAGGGTTGACGGGTGGTGAGATAGACCACCCGGTCAGTTTTTGGTAAAGGGGGAATAAGCAGAAGGGGCGGTGCGCCGCCGCGCACCGCCCCTTCCGTGTTGCTCAGGTCATGCTTTGTCGCTCAGCTGCCCGGCCGTTCGGCTCAGACGTAGATGCCGTGCGAGGCCAGGAAGGCGATCGGGTCGATGTCCGAGCCGTACGCCGGGCCCGTGCGGACCTCGAAGTGCAGGTGCGGGCCGGTGACGTTGCCGGTGGCGCCGGAGAGGCCGACCTGCTGGCCGGTGCTCACGGCCTGGCCCGCCGAGACGGAGATGGAGGACAGGTGGCCGTACTGCGAGTAGTGGCCGTCGGCGTGCTTGACGACGACCTGGTTGCCGTACGCGCCGCCCCAGCCCGCGGCGACGACGGTGCCGGAGGTGATGGACTTGACGCTCGTGCCGGTGCCGACGGGGAAGTCGATGCCGGTGTGGCTGCCGCTGGACCAGTTGGAGCCGGAGGCGCGGTAGTTGGTGGTGTGATTGCCGGGGACCGGGTGGACGTAACCGGAGCCGGTGTTCTGGGTGACGGCCGGGGCGGAGGCCGGGGCCTTGGACTCCGGGGCGGCGGCGGAGGACTTGGCCGGGGCGGACTTCTCGACGACCACCGAGGGCGCCTTCGACGGGAGGGCCGAGCCGGTGCCGGCGCCGGTGGGCGCGGCGTTGCCGGAGGCCTTGACGCCGAGGGTCAGCTTCATGCCAGGGAAGATCAGGCTGGGGTCCTCGCCGACGACCGTGCGGTTGTCCTGGTACAGCTTCTGCCAGCCGCCCTTGATCTGGTGCTCGGCGGCGATCTTCGACAGGTAGTCGCCGGAGACGACGGAGTACGTCGTGGTGGCGGCCTGCTTCTGCGCGGCCGGGGCGGCGTGCGTGGCGGCAGCCGACTGCGGCGCGGCGGCCGGGGCGGCCTGCTCCGCGGCCTGGGCACCGGTGGCGCCGAGCAGCGGCAGTGCGACGACGGCGCCGCCGGCGCTCACCGCGGCGACGCCACGGGCGATCGTGCTGATCTTCGAACGACGGTGCTTACCCGATATGGGCATGGCGTGTTTCCTCTCCGGCGCCTGCGAGGTGAGCTGTCGGGTTCGGGCTGGAGATGCCCGGCCGCGCTGAGCGCGACTTCACCCCGAGCCGGCCGGATTTCTCCGGTCGGCGGCTTACCTGGTTCCCCCGCTCCTGCCACGCGATGAGTGGATGTGAATTCCGGACGGCGGCAGGATTAGGCGGTCCGACCGGATTGACGGTGACCGTAAGCGAGTCGGGATGACGAGAACAAGCCACGGGTTCCACACGGGAATCCGCGCCGGGGAAATCGGCGCGGAATTCCGGTCACACTCCGTGGATTAAGGATCTTGGCTTTCCGCGCGGCGCACGGATTACCCGACTCTCCCGTCGCCACACACCGTCACGGATATGATCCCGCTCACGAGGCATCCCCCATGTCCCTTATAAGCAGGCCATGTTCGGGCATATGCCCCTATTACGGACATATGCCTCTCATCATCCCCGTCGGAGCCTCAGCACCCGGGCGTCGAGATCACCCCGGAGCCCGGTGTGCAGCCCCTGGTGCAGCAGTGCCGAACCGTGGTGCACCGCCCCCGTGTCCAGGCAGGTGTACGTCGCCGCGGGGTCGAGCCCGCGCAGCCGCAGTACCGGGGGCCGCTCCCCGTACCGCTGCGCCTCCAACCACATCAGGACCACTGCGTCGTCCCCATGGACGTACTGGACCGCGCTCAGTGAGCCGCGCGGCGCACGCAGCCGGTACTGCTCGCCCTGCTGCACGACCGGCCGGATCTCCTTGTAGAGGTCCACCCAGGTCCGCGCCTCCGCCAGCTCCGCCTCGCTCCACTCGGTGAGGTCCCCACCGACCCCGAGCACACCGGCCATCGCGCTCACGAAACGGAAGCGCAGCGAGCTGACCCTGCCGTTGAGCTGGTCGTTCGGGCTGTCGGTGACCCAGGCGGCCATCACCCGGGCCGGGTGGAGGTGCCCGAAGCCCTCCTGGATGGCGAGACGGTCGAGCGGGTCGGTGTTGTCGGAGGTCCACACCTGGTCCGTACGGGACAGGATCCCCAGGTCGATCCGGCCCCCGCCGCCCGAGCAGGACTCGAACGCGACCGCGGGATGCGCGGCCCTGAGCCGGTCGATCAGCGCGTACAGGGCGTCCACATGCTCGATCCACAGCTTCTGCGGGTACCCCTCGCCCGGCCAGCCCGCGTCGGTGAAGCAGCGGTTGAAATCCCATTTCACATAGTCGACCGGAGTTTCGGTGAGCAGTGTGTCCAGCTGTTCCCAGAGATATGCCTGCACATCGGGGCGGGCCAGATTGAGCACCAGCTGGTTGCGGTACTCCGTCCGCACCCGCCCGGGGAAGTGCTGAACCCAGTCGGGATGCGCGCGATAGAGATCACTGTCGGCATTGACCATTTCCGGCTCGACCCAGATACCGAACTGCATACCGAGCCCGTGCACTTCGTCGGCGAGCGGCTTCAGCCCGCCGGGGAAGCGGTCCGGATTCGGTGTCCAGTCACCGAGCCCGGCCCGGTCGCTGGTCCGCTGCCCGAACCACGCGTCGTCCACGACGAACAGCTCGACGCCCATCGCCGCGGCCCGCTCGGCAAGGGCCCGCTGCTGGTCCAGCGAGATGTCGAAGCCCGTCGCCTCCCAGGAGTTGTAGAGCACCGGCCGCAGGTTCGCCGCGTCCGGGATCACATGGGCCAGCTGCCAGGCGTGCCAGGCGCGGCTCGCCCCGCCGAACCCCTGCCCGCTCCACAGACCGGCGAAGACGGGCGTGGTGTACGACTCCCCCGGCGCCATCCGCAGCAGTCCGGAGTCGTCGTAGCCGGCGCCTCCGGTGATCTGTACGAGCCCGTCGGGCAGCCGCTGCACGGAGATCCGCCACGACCCGGACCAGCCGAGTGCGCAGCCGTACACCTCGCCGCTCTCCTCGGTCGCGGCGCCGTCGGCGTCCAGCGCGACCCAGGGCAGGAACTGGTGGCCGGTGTGGCCCCGCCTGCTGGAGATGACGCTCTCGCCATGGATCAGCTCCGCCCGTTCGAGCCGTGATTCCGCCGCCCAGCGCCCGTGCAGCCGGCTCAGCCGCCAGCCGTCGCGGGCGGGCAGCGACCAGGCGGCCGCGTCGGCGCGCAGCAGTTCCAGCGGCGGGCCGTCCGGGCCGGCGTGGGCGACGGTGGCCCACCGCTCCACGACGTCGGAGTCGTCCCGCATCCGGTAGTGCAGGGTCAGGGCGAGCCGGTGCACCGAGTCGATGAAACCGATCCGCAGCTCGTCCCCGTCCGCCTCGGCCGCGCCGAAGGCCCACTCGGTACCCCGGACCTCGGGGGTACGCACCGAGAGGGCCGGGCGGACGAACCTGGGCCCGCCCTCCACCGGATACTCCTCCCGGCCGTCGAGGTGGGACTCGAAGGCCCTGAAGGGCAGCTCCGGTGCGGCGGCCAGCGCCTCGGCCGCCGCGAGGCCGATCCTCGGCCCCCAGTGCAGATGGACCAACTCGTCCTGCTCGGTCAGTCGCAGTGCGTAGCTGCTGCTCGCCCCGGTGAGCAGCCAGGTCCGGCCGGTTTTGCCCGTCTCGATCATCGCATCCCCACATTCGAACAGTTCCGCACATCATCGACCATCGGTCGGGTGCGGGCAACGGCCCGGCGAGGAATTGGCCGGGCGGATTCAATGCGGGAGAACCGGAGTTCGCCCGGGTATCGACAGGGAAAGGCCGAGATGATTGCCTGAAGAATCAATGTCGTATCGTCGCGGGAGTGGCCTTGCCTGCGACTCGCGCCGGCATCAGACACTCCAGGAGTCACCGTGACGCAGCAGTTGCCGCAGATCCCGTCGACGGAACCCGAACTGGCGGGTGTCCGCAACTTCCGCGACGTGGGCGGGCTGCCCACCGTGGACGGGCGTCGGGTGCGGCACGGGCGGCTCTTCCGCAGCGGTCACCTCGCGCACGCCACCGCCGAGGACGCCTCGTTCCTCGGCGGCCTCGGCCTGCACACGGTCTTCGACTTCCGCAACGCGGCCGACCGCCGGCTCGACGGGCTGGACGTCGAGCTGCCGGGCGTACGGAATGTGAGCATCCCGCTCTCCGACCCGGCGGACGGCTCGCAGTTCTGGCACATGGTCCGCGACGGCGATGTCGAGCAGCTGCGCTCGATCCTCGGCGACGGCAAGGGGACGAACCGGATGATCGCCTCGTACCGCTCGATCATCCGGGACCGCACCGCCGAGCACAGCCGGGTGCTGCACGCTCTGGCCGAGGACAGCGTGCCCGCCCTGATGCACTGCGCGGCGGGCAAGGACCGGGCGGGGCTGTCGATCGCGGTGTCACTGCTCGCCGTCGGCGTCGAGCGCGAGGCCATCGAGGCCGACTACCTGAAGTCCAACGACGCCCACCGCCGCTACAAGGTGCGGCGCAGCGACACCTCGGCGGACGGCATGTCGGCCGAGGTGATGGAACTGCTGAACCCGCTCTTCGGCGCCCATGCCGAGTATCTGGAGGCGGCGTTCGCCACCATCGAGGAGACCTGGGGCAGCACGGACCGCTACTTCTCCGAGGGTCTGAAGCTCACCCCCGCGACCCGGGACCGGCTGCGCGACCGGCTCCTGGACGAGGCACGGTAGCGGGCCCGGTCAGCCCTTGCCGGCCACCGCGAAGAGCATGTAGAGGAAGGCCGCGACGATGTGTCCGGCGATGAGGTAGGCGAACAGCCGGATCACGACGCCGCGCGGAAACTTCCGCTCCTGGGCCTCGTAGTTCTTGCTGGACCCCAGCGGGTCGAAGTTCTCTGAATCGGACATGACGGTCCTCTCTGGCGACCGGGGGAGCCGGTCTCAGCGACGGTGGATACCGCTGCCGAGGCACAGCTCGGCGGCGGGGCTCTGCAGCAGGGTGTGGACGAAGAGCAGCTCGGCACCGTCGCGGTCGACGGCCGTGATCCGGTGCGGGGTGAGCGAGTCGAAGTGCGCGCTGTCGCCGGGGGCGAGGTCGTGCACGGTCTCCCCGAGCCAGACCCTCAGGTGTCCGGTGAGCACGTACAGCCATTCCTCGCCGGGATGGACGCGGACGAGATCGCTCTGCGCGGCCTGCGGGACCCGGACGCGGAGCGCTTGCATCGCCCGGCCGGAACCGCCGGCCTGCCGGTACATCCAGCCGTCCGCCTCGGCCCCCTCGAACTTCCCGCCGCGGATGATCGCGTCACGTTCCGGGGGCTTCTCGCCGAGCAGTTCGGAGACCGTCGTACCGTAGATCCTGGCAAGACCGAGCAGCATCGGCAGCGAGGGCTGGCGGCGGCCCGTTTCGAGCCGGGAGAGATGGGCGGGCGAGAGCCCGGCCCGCTGAGCGGCGGTCTCCAGGGTGAGACCACGGCTCCGACGCAGATCGCGCAGGCGTGGTGCGACTCCGGGCAGCTCGTCGGCCGCCCCTCCGTCTGGAGGATTCATGTACCCATTGGGCCAGGAGCCTGCCTGAGAGGCAAATTTCTTGCCTCTCAGGCAAAGATCTCCGGGATCAGCGGTTGGCGACCGCCTGCTTCACCAGTGTCCTGCCGAAGTCCCACATCAGCCCACCTCCGCTGTGTGCGTCATCCATCACAGCGGTGAACGCCGTGACGAACCGGTCGACGTCCGCCTCGTCGATCACCAGCGGCGGAATCAGCTTGATCACTTCCAGGTGGTCCCCCGAGACCTGGGTGAGGATGCGGTGCTTCTGGAGCAGCGGCACCACCACCATCTGCGCGAAGAGACCCTTGCGGGCCGCCTGCAGCATGGTCCAGCGGCTGCGCAATTTGAGCGAGGACGGCCGGCCGAACTCGATGCCGGTCATCAGCCCGCGCCCGCGCACCTCGTGCAGCAGCTCGTAGCGGTCGACCAGTGCGGTCAGCCGGTCGCGCAGCAGATCACCGGTGCGGCGCGCACGGGCGACGATCTGCTCGTCCTCCATCACCGCGAGTACCGCGAGCCCGGCCGCCATCGCCTGGGCGTTGGAGCCGAAGCTCGCGGAGTGCACCAGGACCCGGTCCATCGACGAGTAGACGCGGCGGAAGATCCAGTCCTTGCCCAGGGTCGCCCCGACCGGCACATAGCCGCCGGAGAGGGCCTTGGCGACACAGACCAGATCGGGCTCGACGCCCTCCTCGTGCTGGTACGCGTAGAAGTCGCCGGTCCGGCCGAGGCCGGTCTGCACCTCGTCGGCGATGAGCAGGGCCTTGTGCTTGTGCAGCAGCTCCTGCGCCTCCCGCAGGAAGCCGGGCGGCGCGGCGTGGACGCCCTTGCCCTGGATCGGCTCGACGACCAGGGCCGCCACGTCGCCGCGCTTCAGCTCGCGCCGCAGGGCGTCGAGATCGCCGAGCGGGATGGCGGTGTCCGGCAGCAGGGGCGCGAAGCCGTCCCGGAAGCCGTCCTCCCCGTTGACCGAGAGGGAGCCGGTCGTCAGCCCGTGGAAGGCGTGGGTGCAGTAGAGGATCCTGGGCCTGCCGGTGGCGTAGCGGGCGAACTTCAGGGCCGTCTCGACCGCTTCCGTGCCGCTGTTGCCGAAGAAGACCCGGTCCAGGTGCGGGCTGTGCGCGAGCAGCTTCTCGGCCAGCAGTCCGGGCAGCGGCTGGCAGTCGAAGCGGGTGAGGTCGGCGAGCGAGGCGTCCAGGACGTCGTGCAGGGCCTTGCGCACGACGGGATGGTGCCGGCCCAGGCCCATCACCCCGAATCCGGCGAGCATGTCGAGGTAGTCGTTGCCGTCCGCGTCCCAGAAGTGTGCGCCCTCGGCCCGTTCGTAGACCTTGTCGAAGCCGATGGTGTGGAGCATCCGGGGCAGCTGGTGATTGAGGTACCTGGTGTGCAGCTCGTAGCGCTCGGCGCCGCGCTCGGCGAGGAGCCGCGCCAGGTCGAAGCCCTTGGGCCCGTCGTCCTTCATTCCCCGCTCCCCTCGGTCCTCGTCGCCGCCTCCTTGGCGGCCAGTGCGGCGCTGATCCGGCCGGCGATCTCGACCGGGGTGAGCCCGATGTCGGCCAGCACCTCGGCACGTTTGCCGTGCGCCAGGAACTGCTCGGGGATGCCGAACGTGCGCAGCGGTACGTCGACCCCGGCGTCCCGCAGCGCCTGCCCCACCGCCGAGCCGACGCCCCCGGCCCGGCTGTTGTCCTCGACTACGGCGACCAGCCGGTGCCGGGCGGCGAGCGGGGGCAGTTCCCCGTCGACCGGTTTGACCCAGCGCGGGTCGACGACGGTGCAGCGGATGCCGGCCCCGGCCAGCAGATCGGCGGCCTTCAGGCAGACCGGGGCGAGTACGCCGACGGCCACGAGCAGTACGTCGGGGTCGTCCGCCCGGTGCAGCACGTCCATACCGCCGATCCGGCCGACCGCCGGGACCGGCTCCCCCACCGACTCCTTGGGGAACCGGATCACGGTGGGGGCGTCGTCGACGGCGACGGCCTCACGGAGCTGGGCGCGCAGTTCGCCGGCGTCGCGGGGGGCGGCGATCCGCAGCCCGGGGACGACCTGGAGGACGGACATGTCCCACATGCCGTTGTGCGAGGGCCCGTCGGGGCCGGTGACTCCGGCCCGGTCGAGGACGAAGGTCACCCCGCACCGGTGCAGCGCGACGTCCATCAGGAGCTGGTCGAAGGCCCGGTTGAGGAAGGTGGCGTAGACGGCGACGACCGGGTGCAGGCCGCCGGTGGCCAGTCCGGCCGCGGACACGGCGGCATGCTGCTCGGCGATGCCGACGTCCCAGACCCGGTCGGGGAACGCCTCGGCGAACTTCGTCAGCCCGACGGGGTGCAGCATCGCCGCCGTGATGGCCACGACGTCCGGCCGCTCCGCTCCGATCGCGGCGATCTCGTCCCCGAACACCGAGGTCCAGGAGGGCCCGCCGACGGGAGCGAGCGGTGCGCAGGTCAGCGGGTCCATCGCACCGACGGCGTGGAAGCGGTCGGCGTCGTCCAGGAGCGCGGGCGGGTAGCCGCGGCCCTTCTCGGTGAGGCAGTGCACCAGCACCGGGCCGTGGAAGCGTTTCGCCCGGTGCAGGGCGGATTCGACGGCCGCGATGTCATGGCCGTCGATGGGGCCGACGTACTTGAGCCCGAGGTCCTCGAACATGCCCTGCGGGGCGAAGGCGTCCTTGAACCCCTTCTTCGCGCCGTGCAGCGACTCGTAGAGCGGCTGTCCGATGACGGGCGTCTGCCGGAGCACGTCCTTGCCCCAGGAGAGGAAGCGCTCGTAGCCGTCGGTGGTACGGAGGGTGGCGAGGTGGTCGGCGAGGCCGCCGATCGTGGGGCCGTAGGAGCGCTCGTTGTCGTTCACCACGATGATCAGCGGGCGGTCCTTGGCGGCGGCGATGTTGTTGAGCGCCTCCCAGGCCATCCCGCCGGTGAGGGCGCCGTCACCGATGACGGCCACGACGTGGTCGCTCCGCCCCAGCACCTGATGGGCCTTGGCGATGCCGTCGGCCCAGCCGAGCACGGTCGAGGCGTGCGAGTTCTCGATGACGTCGTGCGCGGACTCCTCGCGGGACGGGTAGCCGGACAGGCCTCCCTTGCCGCGCAGCTTGGAGAAGTCCTGCCGTCCGGTGAGCAGTTTGTGCACGTAGCTCTGGTGCCCGGTGTCCCAGAGGATGCGGTCGGCGGGCGAGTCGAAGGCCCGGTGCAGGGCGATCGAGAGCTCCACCACCCCGAGGTTGGGCCCCAGGTGACCGCCGGTCCGGGCCACCGCCTGGATGAGAAACCGCCTGATGTCCTGGGCGAGTTCGTCGAGTTGTGCTTCGTTCAGCGCCTTGAGATCGTGCGGCCCCCGGATGCTCTCCAGAATCGTCACGCTCGGGCCCCCTCTCTGGTTCTGTTTCAGCTCACGGTGACGGCGGGAGCCCCCGACGGCTTCCCCGCCCCGTCCATGGACTCGGCGATCTTCAGGGCTTCCTCGATGAGCGTCTCTACGATCTTCGACTCGGGCACCGTCTTGATGACCTCGCCCTTCACGAAGATCTGCCCCTTGCCGTTGCCGGACGCGACACCCAGGTCCGCCTCACGGGCCTCGCCCGGACCGTTGACGACACAGCCCATCACGGCCACCCGCAACGGCACCTCCATGCCCTCAAGGCCCGCCGACACCTGATCCGCCAGCTTGTACACATCCACCTGCGCCCGGCCGCACGACGGACACGACACGATCTCCAGCCGCCGCTGCCGCAGGTTCAACGACTCCAGGATCTGGATGCCGACCTTGACCTCCTCGGCCGGCGGCGCCGACAACGACACCCGGATCGTGTCCCCGATCCCCTCCGACAGCAACGCACCGAACGCCACCGCCGACTTGATCGTCCCCTGGAACGCAGGACCCGCCTCCGTCACACCCAGATGCAGCGGATAGTCACAACGAGCCGCCAGCTGACGGTACGCATTGACCATCACCACCGGATCGTTGTGCTTCACCGAGATCTTGATGTCACGGAAACCGTGCTCCTCGAAGAGCGACGCCTCCCACAACGCCGACTCCACCAACGCCTCCGGCGTCGCCTTCCCGTACTTCGCCAGCAGCCGCGCGTCCAGCGAACCCGCGTTCACACCGATCCGGATCGGCGTACCCGCGTCCCCCGCCGCCCGCGCGATCTCCTTGACCTTGTCGTCGAACTGCTTGATGTTCCCCGGATTCACCCGCACCGCCGCACAACCCGCGTCGATCGCCGCGAACACGTACTTCGGCTGGAAATGAATATCCGCGATCACCGGGATCTGCGACTTCTTCGCGATCGTCGCCAGCGCGTCCGCGTCGTCCTGCGTCGGACACGCCACCCGCACGATCTGACAGCCCGACGCCGTCAGCTCCGCGATCTGCTGCAACGTCGCACCGATGTCCGACGTACGCGTCGTCGTCATCGACTGCACCGACACCGGCGCGTCCCCGCCCACCGCAACCGACCCGACCCGGATGCGCCGCGAGGGGCGGCGCATCGCGAGCGGACGGGCCGGCAGCCCGGGGAGACCCAGTGCGACCGGTTCTCCAGCGGTCATGACGTCACCGGTTCCCGGAGATGGTCTCGCGCGCGGCGCGCAGGGATTCCTTCAGCGATCCCATGGTGGCGAGCACGGCGGTGGGTTCGTAGCCGCAGTGCGCCATGCAGTTGGCGCAGCGCGGGTCCTTGCCGCGGCCGTACTTGTCCCAGTCGGTCTCCTCGATGAGCTGACGGTACGTCGGAACGTAGCCGTCGCTCATCAGGTAGCAGGGCCGCTGCCAGCCGAAGAGCGAGTAGTTGGGAATGGCCCACGCCGTGCACGGGAAGTCCGCCTTGCCCTCCAGGAAGTCGAGGAAGAGCGGCGAGTGGTTCAGCCGCCAGCGGGCCCGGTTGCCGCCCGCGAAGGTCTTCTTGAACAGTTCGCGGGTCTGCTCGACGCCCAGGAAGTGCTCCTGGTCGGGTGCCTTCTCGTAGGCGTAGGCGGGCGAGATCATCATCTCGTCGACCTTCAGGTCGTCATTGAGGTAATTGAGGACCTCGATGATGGTCTGCGGGGTGTCGGTGTTGAAGAAGGTGGAGTTCGTGGTGACCCGGAAGCCGCGCCGCTTGGCCTCCTTGATCGCCGCCACGGCCTCGTCGAAAACCCCTTCCTTGGCGACCGATTCGTCGTGCCGTTCCCGCAGCCCGTCGATGTGCACGGCGAAGGCGAAGAACGGCGAGGGCGTGAACTTCTCGATCTTCTTCCGCAGCAGCACCGCGTTGGTGCACAGGAAGACGTATTTCTTGCGCGCCACCAGCTGCCGGACGATCTCATCGATCTGCGGGTGCATCAATGGTTCGCCGCCCGCGATGGAAACCATCGGTGCACCCGATTCGAGGACGGCGCCCACGGCCTGGGCCACCGGCATGCGCTGCTTGAGCACGCCGGCCGGATGCTGGATCTTCCCGCAGCCCTCGCACGCGAGATTGCAGGCGTACAAGGGCTCCAGTTCCACGATGAGCGGGAATTTCTCCCGCCTGCGGAGCTTCTGTTCGATGAGGTACGTCGCAACCTTGATGGACTGACGGAGCGGCATGGCCATCTGGCTCACCTCCTGGGGAGCAGCAAAGATCGGTGCCATTCGTAGAAAGCAGGCAGGACGGCACGGAGAACTCGGAAAGCCGATATTCCACCGCGTATCGTGCCGATGCGGACGAGCTCATGCTCCGGAGCATCCACGACCACCCGTACGGCGGCAACCGGGCGCGGCCCGGACCGCAGAGCGGTGCGCAGCGTGGCGGCGGACTCCATGTCCACCGCGATGGCTCCGGTGGCCCGCAGCCCGGCCCGCTCATGTCCGCGTACGACATGGTCGGAGCCGGTCAGCGGACCGGTGTGGACGGCGCGGCCGGGTACCGCCCCGGCCAGGGCCTCGGCGAGCAGGCCCGGACCGGTGCAGACCGTACGGTCGCCGCCCTCCCGGGTCTCGTCGGCGACCACCAGGTCCCCGGGGTGCATGCCGGGCAGCAGCCCGGCGCAGAAGCCGGAGGCGAGGACCGCCGTGCCGGGCGCCCGGTCCTGACCGAGCGCCCGTGCGACGGCCGCCTCGGCGGCCCTGGGGCCCATGCCCGTACGGAGTACGGTCACCGGGCCGGGAGTGACGCCGGCCCTGCCCCGGCCGCTGCGCAGGGCGAACTGCTCGATGCCGAGCGCGCAGGCGATCAGCAGCGGCGCGGCGGGGCCGGCCGTCCCCGGGCCGTCGGCCATCAGGCCCCCTTGCGGGCGGCCGTGCGGTCGGCGAACGGCTCGCCGTACACGTACCGCCCGAGTGCGGTGAGCGGGAACACCTGGCGGTAGAGGTGGTAGTTGATGGAGAAGTCCCACGGGAATCCGGTGCCGGTGAAGTACGGCTCGTCCCAGGAGCCGTCGGCCTGCTGGGTGGCGGTGAGCCAGGCGACCCCGCGCCGCACGGCAACGCTGTCCCGGGCTCCCGCGGCGAGCAGCGCGAGCAGGGCCCAGGCGGTCTGGGAAGCGGTCGAGGCGCCGTGCCCGATCCACTTCTCCTCCCGGTAGGAGCGCAGGTCCTCGCCCCAGCCGCCGTCGTCGTTCTGCACGGACTCCAGCCAGCCGACCGCGCGACGGATCGCCGGGTGCGTCACGGGCAGCCCGGCGGCCACCAGCGCGGGCACCACCGACCCTGTTCCGTATACGTAGTTGACGCCCCAGCGGCCGAACCAGGCGCCGCTCGCCTCCTGTTCGGCGAGCAGCCACTCGATGCCCCGCCGGGTGACCCGGTGGCCGGCCCGTCCTTCGACGGCGAGCATCTCCACCACGTGCCCGGTGACGTCGGCGGACGGCGGGTCGATGACCTCGCCGAAGTCGCAGAAGGGCAGCCGGTTGGGGAAGGCGCTGGTGTTGTCGGCGTCGAAGGCGCCCCAGGCACCGTTGCGGGACTGCATGCCGATGTTCCAGCGGACGCCGCGCCTGATGGCGGCCTCGATGCGGGCCCGGTCGGGGTGGCGGACCCGGCGCAGTGCGAGGACCACCTCGGCGGTGTCGTCGATGTCCGGGTAGTTGTCGTTGTGGAACTCGAAGGCCCAGCCGCCCGGGTTGAGCCGGGGGCGGCGTACGGACCAGTCGCCGGGCCGGACGATCTCCTCGCCGAGCATCCAGTCGGCGGCCTTCACCAGCGCCGGGTGGTCGGGGCGGACCCCGGCGTCGGCGAGCGCGATGGTGGCGAGGCAGGTGTCCCAGACCGGGGACTGGCATGCCTCGATCATGCGGGCGCCGTCCTCTCGCCACACGGCGAACCGGTCGAGCGATTCGAGTCCGGCGCGCATCACCGGGTGGTCCAGGTCGTAGCCGAGCAGATGCAGGGCGATGACGGAGTACACGGCGGGCGGCTGGATGCCGCCCCAGCAGCCGTCGTTCTCCTGGCGTTCGATGATCCAGCGGGCCGCGGCGTTCATCGCGGTCCGGCGCAGCCCGCGCGGAGCGATCCGGTGATAGACGTGCAGCGCCTTGTCCAGGCGCTGGAAGACACCGTCCCAGCTGGCGGCCGGTGCGAGCCGCCTGGGCGGGTTCGGGTTGCTCCGATCGGTGTGGAGTTCGTCGAGCGGGAAGGGGGCCGGGCGTACCGGCCGCTTCGCCGAGACGATGGTGAGCGGCACGATGGTCTGGCGGGCCCAGCAGCCGAAGTCGTAGATGTTGAGCGGGGCCCATTTGGGAAAGAACATCAGCTCGGGCGGGAGTTCCGGCAGGTCGTCCCATTTCCACCAGCCGAACAGAGCGAGCCAGATCCGGGTGAAGACCCGGGCGGAGGCGATGCCGCCCTGTTCCCGGATCCATCCGGACGCGCGGGCCATGTGCGGTTCGTCCGGCCGGTCCCCGGCCAGCCGCAGGGCCACGTACGCCTCGATGGTGGTGGAGAGTTCACCGGGGCCGCCGTGGAATGTCGCCCACGTGCCGTCGCCCAGCTGTTCGCCGCGGATGAAGCGGCCGGCCGCCCGGACGGTGTCCGGGTCCTGGATGCCGAGGAATTGACGGAGCAGCAGGTCCTCGGCGTCCATCGTGACGTTGGTGGCGAGGTCGCCCTTCCACCAGCCCTGCTCGTCCTGCCTGCCGAGGAGGTGCTCCACCGAGCGTTCCGCGGCCCGCCGCGCGGCGGTGAACACGTCGTCCGCGGCGATGGTTGTGTCGGTCGGTTTGCTGGCCGAGGCTGCGCGGGGGTTCACGGCCCCGGTGCTTCCGTCGGTCGTCGCTGTCATGGCTTCCCCTTCGTGCAGTCAGTTCCTCTGCTGTGCTGGGGTCTCCGTCGGCCGGCGCCCCGGCAAGGGCGCCGGCCGGCGACTGCGAGTCATATGGAGCAGATAGTGATCATCTCTTTCGTACGACGACGAAGTCCGCGAGCGCTGTGAGCTGCGCCCGCACGGTCTGCGGCATGTCGATGCGGTGCAGCGCCTCGATGGCGACCGCATGCTGTCGACGGGCCTCCTGGGCGGTCCACTCGCGGCCGCCCGCCTCCTCGATGAGTGCCGCACGGGCGGCGAACTCCTCCTCGGAGAAGCTCTCGAAATCGCTGCTCTTGGCGTCGGCGGCGAGCAGTTCGCCCAGGCGCTCCGATGCCGGACCGCCCGCGGCGAGCGCGGCGACGACCGGCAGGGACTTCTTGCGCTGGCGCAGGTCGCTCCAGGTCTGCTTGCCGGTGGACTCGGGGTCGCCCCAGATGCCGAGCAGATCGTCGACAGCCTGGAAGGCAAGACCGAGGTGGTATCCGTACGCCTCCAGGGTGTCGGCGGTCCGGTCGTCGGCGCCGCCGAGCACCGCGCCGATGGAACAGGCGCAGGCGAGCAGGGCGCCGGTCTTGTTGCCCTCCATCTCCAGGCACTCCTCGACGGTGACCCGCTCGCGGTGCTCGTAGGAGATGTCCTGGGCCTGCCCGTCGATGAGCTTGCGGCTGGCCGCGGTCAGCCGGCGGGTCGCGCGGCCCGCCTCGACGGTGCCGAGCTCCAGCAGGACCTCGTTGGCGAGGGCGAAGAGCGCGTCGCCGACCAGGATCGCCTGGGCGGGGCCGTGCACCTTCCAGACGGTGTCGCGGTGGCGGCGCTGTTCGTCGCCGTCCATCAGGTCGTCGTGCAGCAGCGAGAAGTTGTGCACGAGTTCGACGGCCACTGCGCCGGGTACGCCGGCCTCCGCCGGGGCGCCTGCGGCCTCCGCGGACAGCAGGGCGAGGGCCGGGCGGACGGCCTTGCCCCCGTCGCCGTCGGCGGGCTGTCCCTGGGCGTCGATCCAGCCGAAGTGGTAGGCGGCGACGGTGTCCATGGGCGGTGCGAGCCGGTCAACGGCGGCCCGGAGCACCGGCGTGGAAAGGGCCCGTCCGCGCTCCAGAAGCGCGGTGACGTCCGTGGTGTCGGCCACGGTGTCGAAAGCCGGATTCGCCGGGGTCACTGACTCTCCTCTTGTTCCGGTGGTACTGCTCATGCCGCCTCCTGCAGCGGATGTTCATGGGGGCGGCCGAGCGCCCGGAGGGCGGCTTCGGCCGCGCTGAACCCGCTGCGGACGGCGCCCTCCATCGTCGCGGGCCAGCCGGTGGCCGTCCATGCCCCGGCCAGGCTGAGGCCGGGCGCACGGGTGCGGGCACCGGGCCGCAGCCGGCCGACTCCGGGGGCGGGGGCGAAGGTCGCCGTGCGCTCCCGGGTGACGAAGAAGTCCCTGATCCCTGCCCCGCGGGCGGCCGGCAGGAGCCGCTCCAGCTCGGGCAGGTAGCGGGTGCGCAGCTCGGCGACGGGGAGGTCGATCTCCTCGTCGGCGGCGGACTGGGACACGGCGAGGTACTGCCCGGGGCCGGTGAGCCCGGAGGCGTCGGTGCGGTCGAAGACCCACTGGACCGGGGAGCCGAGCGCGGCGAAGAACGGGCGGCGCAGCACCTTGCGGTCGTAGACGACGTGCACGTTGAGGATCGGCGAGGTGCCGATGTCGAGCAGCCGCTCCGGCGCGTCGAGTGCGCCTTCGGGCAGCAGGTCGTAGGTCTCGCGCTGCGGGACGGCGAGGACGACGGTGTCCGCCTCGATCCGTTCGCCGCCGGTGTCCACGATCCAGCCGCCATCCCCCGTACGGGTGATGGCTGAGGCCTTCGTGCGGAGTTCGGTGCGGACCGATGCGGAGTCGAGGGCCTTCCGGGCCAGCGTGTCGTGCACCTCGCCGAGGGGCACGCTCGCCCAGCCGATGTCGGCGGCGCCGGGTTCGGAGAGGAGTCCGGTCTTGAAGACCTTCGCGGCCAGGGCCAGCGAGGAGTTCGGTGCGGTGGCGTTCAGCGTGGCGACGCCGACCAGGTCCCAGAGTGCCTCGATGGTGCGCGGCGACTGGCCGTGCCGGGCGAGCCAGCTGCCGAAGTCGACGGTGTCAAGCGCGGGGTCGTCGGGGTCCAGGCGGCCGAGCGCCAGCGCGGCGCGGCCGACTCCGGCCCGTTCGGCGAGCGAGAGGTGCGGATAGCCGGCCAGTCCGGCGGCGAGGTGGAAGGGCACCGGCAGTGCGTTGCGGCGCAGCCGTCCCAGCCGGGGGCCCGAGGGCCGTCCGACGTCGAGGACCGGCACGTCCAATCGGTTCTGCAGCGGTGCCAGGCTCGTCCCGTCGATCCGGTCGAGAAACCAGCGGTAGGCGGTGCAGCAGCGCAGATAGACATGCTGCCCGTTGTCGACCGTCAGCTCGCCGCGCCGGAAGGAGAAGGCGAGGCCGCCGAGCCGGGGCCGGCCTTCGAGCAGGGTCACGTCAAGCCCGGCGTCGGCGAGACGCAGGGCCGAGGTGATTCCGGCGAGCCCGCCACCGATCACGACCGCGCGGGAGGAGCGCGGGGCGTCGTCCGTCATGCGTCCTCCTTTCGCCAGGTCACTTCAGTCAGGGACGCATCAGCGCAGCGGAGGGTTGACCGCCGGGCGGTTCGGGTCTCCGTGCTGCACATGGTGCGCGAGATGTCCGCACGTCGCATCAGACACGCCCCCTGGTCGTGCGCCGGGAGATGTACCGGGCGTCGAGCCCGGACAGCCCGCGCACCGCTACGTAGGCCTTCTCGTGGCCCGGCAGCGAGACCCGGCCGCGCAGCACCGCCTCGGGGTCGCGCTCGATCCGGTCGAGCAGCCGCCGGTAGATGCCCGCCATGGCCGCGACACACGCGCCGCTGCGCCGGTCCAGCATGGGCAGCAGCCGGTAACCCTCGGCGAACAGGGCGCGGGCGCGCCGCACCTCGAAGTGGACGAGGCCCGCGAAGTCGGCGCCGGGCGGCGGGGTGGCCCGGTGGAAGCCGGCCGAGCAGCCGAACTTGGCGAGGTCGTCGGCGGGCAGATACGTACGTCCGTTGCCCGCGTCCTCGCGGACATCGCGCAGGATGTTGGTCAGCTGGAGCGCGAGGCCGAGGGTGTCGGCGTACTCCGCGGCCCGGTCGGCGCCCGGGGCGCCGGGCTCGGTACCGAAGACGCCCAGGCTGAGGCGGCCGATGGCACCCGCGACACAGCGGCAGTAGACCTTGAGGTCGTCCCAGGTCTCGTACGTCGCACCACGCACGTCCATCAGCACGCCGTCGATGAGCTCGTCGAGCCCGCCGAGCGGGAGCGGGAACCTGCGCGCGGCGTCGGCGAGCGCGACGGCCACCGGGTCGGTGTCGTCCTCGTCGACCGCTCCGTCCCGGATCCGGTCCAGGATGCCGCGGGTGCTCTCCAGGCGGGACCGCTTGGTGTCCGCGTCCAGCTCGCCGTCGCCGATGTCGTCGACCCGACGGGAGAAGGCGTACAGCGCCGACATGGCCTGCCGCTTCTCGGCCGGCAGCAGCCTGATGCCGTACGCGAAGTTACGCGCCTGCTGTCCGGTGACCGCCTCGCAGTAACTGTATGCGGCCTGTACCGGTGCCGACATGTACGTCGTCTGTCCCTCCACGGTCCGGCTCACCCCTCTCTACGCGCTCTTCGCAAGACAACTCCCACCTCGCGCAGCAGGCTGGGCTTGGTGGGCTTGGGCGGTCCGGGCAGTACGTCGAACCCGGCAGCCGCGATCGCGGTGAGGGCGGCGCGCCCCCCTCCCACGAATCCGGCGAGAAGCAGCTTGAGCCTGCCGTGGACGCTACCCACCAGGGGGGTGCCTTCATTCAGCAGTTCCCGAGCGCGTTCCGCTTCGTACGCGACCAGTGAACGCACCGATGCGCTCCCCGAGGGGGCGGCGAGATCGGTTTCGCCGACATGGAACCGCGCCATGTCGTCGGCGGGGAGATAGATCCGGTCGCGGCCGAGGTCCTCGGTGACGTCCTGGAGGTGCTCGACGATCTGCAGGGCGGTGCAGACGGCGTCGGAGCGGCGGATGCGCTCGGGGCTGGCGGTGCCGGTGATCTGCAGGACCAACCGGCCCACCGGGTTGGCGGAGAGCTCGCAGTAGGCCAGGAGCTCCTCGTACGTCCCGTAGCGGCGGACCTTCTGGTCCTGCCGGTTCGCCTCGACGAGGCCGAGGAAGGGTTCCGGGGTGAGCGCGCAGCGCCGCACGGTGGGGACCAGGGCGCGCAGCAGGGGGTGGCCGGGACCGTCGCCCGAGGTGTCGAAGACCCGGTGCAGATCGGCCTCGAAGGCGTCGAGCATGGCGAGCCGGTCGTCGGCCTGCGCGGGATCGAGGCCGAGATGGCGGGCGTCCGCGCCGCCGGGGGCGAGATCGCCGTCGCCGATGTCGTCGACCAGGCGTGCGTAGCCGTAGACGGCCATCAGGTCGTCACGCCAGGCGCGGGGCAGGAAGAAGGGGGCTACGGGGAAATTCTCGTCCGCGGCCTTGTCGAGAGTGCTGGGCACGACGTCGTCGGGGTGCGTCTGCCGGGTACGGGTCACCACGGACCGCCCGGCGCTGGGACGGCGTGAGCACCTCGGAGCTGGAGATTTTCCGTCATTGCCGTCACATCTCCCGTTCTACACTGCTGACCCAAAACATCCCATTCCGGACACGCCGCCCGCTCTGCCGAGTGCGGAGCACTGCCTACGGGCCGTACAGCCAGGCACTATCGCCCCACTTGCCTCGAATCAGCACCGCTACAGCTTACGTTGTACAACGCTCATCCATACGGCGGGGTGTTGGGCGCGTTGCGGCAACGCCGTCCGCCCCGCCAACCTTCCCCGCACACAAGCCGGTTGACGTCATCCGACGGGACGAGATCCTGCCCGGGACATACTGCCGGGCGCGAAGAGCACCGGCGGAGGTCCACGATCCGGACGCCGAGGCGGCCTCCGCCGGAGAGCTCCGACGGAGGCCGCCTCGGTGGCGCGGAACCGGACGGACCGCTACTTTCCGGTCTCGCGCTCGTACGCCTTGAGCACCTCGTCCGTCGGACCGTCCATCAGCAACTCGCCCTTTTCCAGCCACAGCACCCGGTCGCAGGTGTCGCGGATGGACTTGTTGCTGTGGCTGACCAGGAAGACGGTGCCGGCCTCCTTGCGGAGCTCCCTGATGCGCTTCTCGGAGCGGATCTGGAACTTGCGGTCACCGGTCGCCAGCGCCTCGTCGATCATGAGGACGTCGTGGTTCTTGGCGGCGGCGATGGAGAAGCGCAGCCGCGCGGCCATGCCGGAGGAGTACGTACGCATCGGCAGGGTGATGAAGTCGCCCTTCTCGTTGATCCCGGAGAAGTCGACGATCCCCTGGTAACGCTCGCGGATCTCCTCGCGCGACATGCCCATCGCGAGGCCGCCGAGCACCACGTTGCGCTCGCCGGTCAGATCGCTCATCAGCGCCGCGTTCACCCCGAGCAGCGAGGGCTGCCCGTCGGTGTAGACCTTGCCGTGCTCGGTCGGGAGCAGACCGGCGATGGCCCGCAGCAGCGTCGACTTGCCGGAGCCGTTGGTGCCGATGAGGCCGATCGCCTCGCCTCGGTAGGCGGTGAAGGAGACACCGCGGACGGCGTGCACCTTGCGCACCCCGCGCGATTCGCCCTTGCCGCGGCGCATGATCCGGCTCAGCGCCGCGGTGGCGCTGCCCTTGCCGCCGCCGGCGCCGTTGACGCGGTACACGATGTGCACATCGTCGGCGATGACGGTGGGGACGCGCCCCGGAGTCTTGTCGTCAGCCACGGCCGTACCGTTCCTCTGCCTTCCAGAAGTACACGAAGCCCACCAGACCGATCAGGACCGCCCAGCCGAGCGCCACGACCCAGACGTGCGCCGGCAGGTTCTCCGAGCCGTAGCCGTCGATCAGCGCGAAGCGGATCAGGTCCATGTAGACGGCCGCCGGGTTGTACTGCAGCACGTCGGCGATCCAGGCCGGCTTGTCCTTGAGCATCACCGGGATGGAGAACATGACGCCCGAGGCGTACATCCAGGTCCGCATCACGAACGGCATCAGCTGTGCGAGGTCCGGGGTCTTGCTGCCGAGCCTGGCCATGATCAGCGCCAGGCCGGTGTTGAAGACGAACTGCATGACCAGCGCCGGAATGATCAGCAGCCACGACAGGCTCGGGTAGCTGCCGAAGGCGACGGCCACGGCCCCGAGCACGATCATCGAGAACAGCAGCTGCTGGAGCTGCTGGAGCGAGAACGAGATGGGCAGCGAGGCGCGCGGGAAGTGCAGCGCCCGGACCAGTCCCAGATTCCCGGAGATCGCCCGCACGCCCGCCATCACCGAACTCTGGGTGAAGGTGAAGACGAAGACGCCGGTCACCAGGAACGGGATGAAGACATCCTGGGTCATCCCCTTCCGGGTGCCCAGGATCAGCCCGAAGATCAAGTAGTAGACCAGGGCGTTGAGCAGCGGTGTGGCCACCTGCCACAGCTGGCCCAGCTTCGCCTGGCTGTACTGGGCGGTCAGCTTCGCCCTGGAGAACGCCATGATGAAGTGGCGCCGGCCCCAGAGCTGCCGGATGTACTCGAAGAGCCCTGGCCGGGCGCCGCTCACCGTCAGGCCGTACTTGGCGGCCAGGGCGGCCGAGGTCAGGCCGTCGTCGGCGGATGGTGGGGTGCTCAATGCCACCGCACCATCATGGGTTGTGTCACTCACCAGATGAAACTCTCGTATTCAAGATGCGCAGCCGGTCGCGGGCGCGGCTCGGAGCGGACAGGTCCCGTGGAGAAGAAAACGTACGTCCCATGCTCTCAGAGGAGAGCCTCTCAGATCACCGGAGGTCGGCCGAGTCTGGTCAGCCGCCACACCGTGCGCCATCTCATCGGACGGCGGGTTCCGCACGGCGTCGCCCAGCCCTCCCGGAAACCGCCGAGCCACGCCTTGAGCGCCGGGCCCGAGGGCCTGCGGACCAGGGTGAGCAGCAGCCACACCCCGAGGTAGACGGGGACCAGCGGTGCGGGCAGATTGCGACGGGCCAGCCAGACCCGGTTGCGGGCCACCATGCGGTGGTACACCGCGTGCCGCGAGGGGGCGGTCGTCGGGTGGTTGAGGACCATGTCCGCGCGGTAGTCGATCATCCAGCCGGCGTCCAGTGCCCGCCAGGCGAGGTCGGTCTCCTCGTGCGCGTAGAAGAACTGGCCGGGCAGCGGCCCGACCTCGGCGATGACCTTGGTCCGTACGGCGTTGGCGCCGCCCAGGAAGGTCGTCACGCGTGAGGAGCGCATCGGATCGGAGGCGCGCAGGCGCGGCACGTGGCGGCGCTGCGTGACCCCGGTGTCCGGGTCGGCGATGCGGAAGCTGATGATGCCGAGACCGGGATCGGCCTCGAATGCCTGCCGGCACAGCTCGGCGGTGTCGCCGAGCGGCAGCAGTCCGTCGTCGTCGAGGAAGAGCAGGGCGTCCACGTCGGCACCGGACGGGCCGAACGCCTCGATCCCGACATTGCGGCCGCCTGGGATGCCCAGGTTCTCGGGCAGCTCGACGGTCCGCACTCCCGCGGGGACGGCCGGCACGGGGGCGCCGTTGCCGACGACCACCACCTCGATCCGGTCGCCGTCCTGCCGGGCGACCGAGTCGAGCAGGGCGCGGAGCTCGTCGGGGCGGTTGCCCATCGTGATGACGACCGCGCCGAGCTTCATGGGCGTGCTCACTTCAGCCTGCTCGACGCCAGGATCGACACGAGGTGCAGGAGCGTCTGGAGCAGCGCGATGCCGGCCAGCACCGCGACCATGAGACGGCTGAAGAACAGGTCGTCGCGGACCGCGTCGAGGACGGCCGCCACCAGGACGACCAGGGACGCCTCGACCCCGAGGATGAGCCGGTGGAACTTGAGCGCGCCGGCGGCCCGGCGGGCGAACGCCATGCCGGACGAGCGCGGCTCCGAGGCGGCCTCCTTGACCGGCGGCAGGCCGCCCTGGTGGCGTGCGACGCCGACGAGGTCGGTCTCGGCCTTGATCAGGATGGCGCCGAGCGCCGCGAGCGTGCCGAGGAAGGCCCAGAGCCAGTCGATCCGCCCGGTGCCCCACAGGTCGGCGGCGCGCAGGCCGAAGCCGACCAGCACGGCCGCGTCGCAGAGGTACGCGCCGACCCGGTCCAGGTAGACCCCGCCCAGCGAGAACTGCTTCTTCCAGCGGGCCACCTCGCCGTCGACGCAGTCGAGCAGCAGGTAGAGCTGGACCGCGAGCACTCCGAGCAGCGCGCCGGGAATGCCGGGGACGAGCAGGGCCGGTGCGGCGAGCACGCCCGCGACCGTCATCACGTAGGTCAGCTGGTTGGGCGTGATCCTGGTGTTCACCAGGTGCCGGTCGATGCGCAGCGAGATCTCGCGCATGTAGAGCCGACCCGCCCAGTGCTCACCGCTGCGCCGGTCCTTCACACCCGGGGGGTGCACGACCGGACGGAGTTCAGCTATGGATGGCTTTTGCATAGTCGGCGTACGCGTCCCTGATCTGGTCGGTGGACAGGTTGAGGTGTTCCAGGATCGTGAAGCGCCCCGGACGGGTCTGCGGGGCGTAGTCGACGGCCTGGACGAACTCGTCGGCGGTGAAGCCGATCTCTTCGGGCACGACCGGCAGCCCGTGGCGGCGCAGGGTGGCCGCCATGTGCAGCGACTCCTCGCGGGCGCCGCGCAGATACATGGCGAAGCAGGCGCCGAGGCCGACCTGCTCGCCGTGGCTGGCCGCCCGCCTGGGGTACAGCAGGTCGAAGGCGTGGTTGATCTCGTGGCAGGCGCCGGAGGCCGGCCGGGAGTCCCCGGCCACGGACATCGAGATGCCGGTGAGCACGAGGCCCTCGGCCAGCACCTTGAGGAAGGCGTCGTCGGCGATCCCACCGGGGTGGCGCAGCACCGCCTCGCCCGCCTGCCGGGCCATGGCCGCCGCGAGTCCGTCGATCTCCTCGCCCTTGACCTCGTGGGCGAGCTCCCAGTCGGCCACGCAGGAAATGTTGGAGACCGCGTCGCCGATGCCGGAGCGCACGAAGCGGGCCGGTGCCTGGCGGACGATGTCGAGGTCGATGACCACGGCGATCGGGGTGGGTACCCCGTAAGAGCCCCGGCCGTTGTCGTTGTCGAGCGTCGCGACGGGTGAGCAGAGGCCGTCGTGGGCGAGGTTCGTCGCCACCGCGACCATGGGCAGCCCGACCCGCGCCGCCGCGTACTTCGCCACGTCGACGATCTTGCCGCCGCCGAGGCCGACCACGGCGTCGTACCGGTTGCCCTTGATGTCGTCGGCCAGCTTGACCGCCGAATCGAGGGTGCCGTCGCTCACGGAGTACCAGTGAGCGCCGGGCAGCGCGGGGGTCAGCCGCTCGCGCAGGGCCCGTCCCGAGCCGTCGCTTATCGCGACGGCGAGCTTGCCGGAGGCGGAGATCCGCTGGTCCGCGAGGAGGCCGGCCAGATCGTCCAGGGCGCCGCCACGGATGTCGACGACGACCGGGGACGGGATGAGCCGGGTCAGTACTGGCACGCGATCTCACGGCCCTTCGCGAGGTCGTCGTGGTTGTCGATCTCCACCCACGTGACTTCGCCGATGGGGGCCACGTCGACGGTGAAGCCGCGGTTCACGAGCTCCTGGTAGCCGTCCTCGTAGTAGAGGTCGGGGTCGCGCTCGAAGGTCGCCTTCAGGGCGTCCGCGAGCTCCTCGGCGGCCTCGGGCTCGATGAGGGTGACGCCGATGTACTCGCCGGTCGCGGTGGCCGGGTCCATCAGCTTGGTGATGCGCCGCACACCCTTGCCGTCCTCGGTGATGACCTTCATCTCCTCGTCGGCGAGGTGCTTCACCGTGTCGAGGGCGAGGATGATCTTCTGGCCGTCGCCCCGGGCGGCGAGCAGGGTCTTCTCGACGGAGACCGGGTGGACGGTGTCGCCGTTGGCCAGGATCACGCCGCGCTTCAGAACCTCACGGGCGCACCACAGGGAGTAGGCGTTGTTCCACTCCTCGGCCTTGTCGTTGTCGATCAGGGTGAGGGTCACGCCGTACTTGGCCTCGAGCTCGGCCTTGCGGTCGTACACGGCTTCCTTGCGGTAGCCGACGACGACGGCGACCTCGGTGAGGCCTATCTCCGCGAAGTTGGCCAGCGTGAGGTCCAGGACCGTCTTCGCAGCGCCGTCCTGTTCAGGGCCCACAGGCACGAGGGCCTTCGGAAGCGTGTCGGTGTAGGGGCGCAGACGCCGTCCTGCACCGGCTGCCAGTACGAGGCCGATCATGCGGGTTCTCCTTCGTCGTGAACGGCGGGTGCTCCGGAGGACACCCAGAAGCGGATGGACTCCACGAGCACCACCAGTGCCACCGCCACCGCGAGTGCGGTGAGTGCCACGGTGAAAGCCGAATGCTGAGTGAATACGGCGGCGAGTACGGCCACCACCAGGGTGCGGCCCTCGTGCCCACCGATCGTGCGTACCAGCCACCGGGGCGGCGCGCCGGTGCCGCCGCGAATGCGGTACACCGTGTCGTAGTGATGGTAGGCGACGGCCGAGACCAGCCCGAATGCCGCCGGAAGGGCGCCCGGGACATCGCTGCGGGCCGCGAGGACCAGGACCGTGCAGTACTCGGCCGCCCTGAATATCGGGGGCACGAGCCAGTCCAGCGCACCCTTGAGGGGCCGGGAGACGGCCATGCCCGAGAGCATCGCGTAGACCACCGCCGCCAGGATGGTGTGCCAGCTGCCGAAGGGCTGCGAGAACGCGGAGGCGATCATGAGCACCCCGGCGAGCAGGGCCGTGATCGGGGCGCTCCAGCTGCCGCCGAGCCGGGGCCCGAAGGCGGCGGCGGCCTCGGCCAGCGGGCCGGAGTCGGCGAGGTCCGCGAGGGCCTGGGCGGCGCGGTCGGTGCGCTCGGCCTTGCGGGTCAGCGAGCGCAGCAGCCGGCCGGCGGTGGTGTAGCAGGCGGCGAAGGCGCAGCCGACGAGCAGTGCGTAGAAGACGATCCGGGGCGTGGTCACCGCGGTCAGCACCGCGATCATCGCCCAGCGCTCACCGATCGGCAGCACTATCATCCGGCGCGCCCAGACGGTCCAGCCGACGCTGTCGAGCCGGTCGGAGAGCGCCGCCGTGGGGCTCGAGTTGGCCACCGCGTCGTGGTTGGCCTCGTTGAACGAGAAGTCGATGACATGCCGGCAGGCCTGGAGCACCATCGCGCCCAGGGCCAGCGCCCATACGTCGTCACCGCCGCGGGCGGCGCCGAGCGCGAGGCCCGCGTAGTAGGCGTACTCCTTGGCCCGGTCGAAGGTCGCGTCCAGCCAGGCGCCCATCGTCGAGTACTGGAGCGAGTAGCGGGCGAGCTGCCCGTCGGTGCAGTCCAGGACGAAGGAGAACAGCAGCAGCACGCCGGCCGCGATGTAACCGCCGCGGGTGCCGGTCGCCGCACTGCCGGCCGCGATCAGCGCGGTCAGCAGGGACGCGGTGGTGACCTGGTTCGGCGTGAGGCCGCGGCGGGCGCACCAGCGGGCGATGTAGCGGGAGTACGGGCTGATGAAGAACGTGGTGAAGAAGCCGTCGTGGGCCTTCACCGCGCTGCGCAGCCGCACCGCCTCGTCGTCGACCGAGGCGAGGGCGCTCTCCGCCTCGGCGCGCGCGGGTGCGTCCGTCGGCACGGCGGCGACCAGCGAGCCCAGCTCGGGGCGCTGCACCGCGGTGCCCTCGGCGTCCATGGTGACGGCGAGGCGGCCCGGCACGGTGCGGTCTGTGACCGGTGCGGTGGACGGGCCCGTGGGCAGGCCTGCGCCAACGGCCTCGGCCGTGGTATCCAGGGCCCGGACGAGCGCGGGGCGCGCCTCGGGCTGCGCGGTGAGCGCGCCCGGGACGGTGGCCGCGGGGAAGCGGGGGTCGGTCAGTCCGAGCCGGAGGGCGTGGACATGGCCGACGAAACGGGGGTCGACCAGTGCGACCCGGCGGTCGGCGGGGACGGCCGAGAGCAGCCGTGCTGCCTCGGTCACATCGGCAGCGACCTGTACGTCGAAGCCCAGTGAACGCAGGTCGTCCGCGAGCGACGACCCGGGTACCGGTGCACCGGTGAGGATGGCGGTCGACAGACGAACTCACTCCTTGGTGCTGACGGGGTCGGCGCGCGACTGTGCGGCCCGGATGCGGGCCGGCGGCACGTCGGCAGAGGCTATCGGATGAACGGAAGCGCGAGTTCACCGACCGTTTGCGCCCCGTTCGGGGTGGACCGGCATCATCCGGCGCCGCCCGCGATCATCATCGTCGATCGCCGCCCCGCCTGACAAAACGCGTCGGTACGGCCCCGGCCCGTCCTGCCGCGCCACCTTCCTGACCTGCAAGCATTTCCGCAGGTCAGAGCATATGACAACGGTGTTCAGTGCCGTGTTGCCGGATACCCCCCACCCGTAGTTCACTGGCAGTGCCCGGGCCGACCGCGTCCGGGACCGCGAGACGACCGGGAGGCGTTCCCCATGGGGGCAGGGCACGACCACGGGCACACACACGGCGGGCCGCCGCCCACCGGCACTGCGGCCGCCGCGTACCGGGGGCAGCTGCGCATCGCGCTCTGCATCACGCTCACCGTGATGGTCGTGGAGATCGTCGGCGGGGTGCTCGCCGACTCGCTCGCGCTGATCGCCGACGCGGCCCACATGGCGACCGACGCCCTCGGCCTGGGCATGGCGCTGCTGGCGATCCACTTCGCCAACCGCCCGGCCGGGGTGAACCGCACCTTCGGCTACGCCCGTGCCGAGATCCTGGCGGCACTGGCCAACTGTCTGCTGCTGCTCGGGGTGGGCGGCTTCCTGCTCTTCGAGGCCGTCGAGCGCTTCATCACCCCGGCCGAGACCAGGGGCGGGCTGACGATCGCCTTCGCCCTGGTCGGCATGGCCGCCAACATGGTCTCGCTGTCGCTGCTGATGCGCGGGCAGAAGGACAGCCTCAACGTGCGCGGCGCCTATCTGGAGGTGCTCGCGGACACGCTCGGCTCGTTCGCGGTGCTGGTCTCGGCGGGGATCATCCTGGCCACCGGCTGGCAGGCCGCCGACCCTATCGCCTCGCTGGTCATCGGCCTGATGATCGTCCCGCGCACCGTGAAGCTGCTCAGGGAGACACTCAACGTGCTGCTGGAGTCGGCGCCCAAGGGGGTCGACATGGGGGAGGTGCGCGCCCACATCACCGCCCTGCCCGGCGTGCTGGACGTCCACGACCTGCATGCCTGGACGATCACCTCGGGCATGCCGGTGCTCTCCGCCCATGTGGTGGTGCGCCAGGACATGCTCGACTCGATCGGGCACGAGAAGCTCCTCCATGAGCTGCAGGGCTGCCTCGGTGACCATTTCGACGTGGAGCACTGCACCTTCCAGCTGGAGCCGAGCGGCCATGCCGAGCACGAGGCGAAGCTCTGCCACTGAGCGGCCGGTCCGACGGCCCCGTGCGCGGGGCCGTGTAGGGTATTCGCAGAGGCGTTCGGCCTCCCCATGTGCGAGAGAGGAGCTGAGGTTGATGACCGTCGCGAAGGCGCCCGTCCGGCGCAGCATCCGGTCCTTCCTCATCTCCCGGGTTCTCGGCTAGCACCACGACTCGCAACGGGTCGACCCGTTGGCCGGAGCCCTCGTACACCAAGGGTTCCCACGTTGAGCGACAACGATCACGCCGTCCGTACCGAGGCGTTCTTCTCCCTGCATCACGGTCTGCCCCGGCAGTGCCCCGGCTCCGATGCCACCACCCGGCGGCTGCTGGAGCTCACCGGCCCGCTGCCGCGCCGTCCGCGCGTCCTGGATCTGGGCTGCGGGCCCGGCCGTGCCGCGCTGCTACTCGCCGCCGAGGCCGGTGCCGAGGTGACCGCCGTCGACCTCCACCAGCCGTTCCTCGACGAACTGCGCGAGGCGGCCGGGGCCCGCGGGCTCGGCGACCGCATCCGTACGGTCCGGGCCGACATGGCGGAGCTGACCGGCCCCGATTTCCCCGACGGGTCGTTCGACCTCGTCTGGGCCGAGGGGTCGGCGTACATCATCGGTTTCGACACCGCGCTGCGTGACTGGAAGCGGCTGCTCGCCCCGGGCGGCTGCCTGGTCGTCAGCGAGTGCGTCTGGACGACGGACGCTCCGACGGCCGAGGCGCGCGCCTTCTGGGAACAGGAGACGTCGATGCGTCCCGTGGCGGGCAACGCCGCGGCGGCCGTCGCGGCCGGCTACCACGTCCTCGGGGCACGGGTGCAGCCCGACAGCGACTGGGACGAGTACTACGTCCCGCTCGCCGAGCGCGTCGAGACCGCCGAGGTGTCCGCTCCCGGCATGGCGTGGGCGCTCGCGGCGACCCGCGAGGAGCTGGCCATGCGGCGCGACCACGGCACGGAGTACGGCTACGCCGGCTATGTGCTGCGCCCCGCCGACCCTCGCTGGGCGACCCGGGCGGAGACGGCGGCGGACACGGCGGCCGTGCACGCCGTCAACGCCGCCGCGTTCCCGACGCCGGACGAAGCGGCTCTCGTCGACGCGCTGCGCGCCGATCCGGCGGCCTGGCTGCCCGGCCTCGCCCAGGTGGCGACGGACGGCCCGGACGGGGACATCGCGGCCTACGCGCTGCTGACCCGGTGCCGGGTCGGGGACGCACCGGCGCTCGCGCTGGCCCCGGTGGCCACAGTCCCGGAGCGCCGGCGCCGGGGGGCGGGGCAGGCGGTGGTGCGCGCGGCGCTCGACGCGGCGAGGCTGCGCGGCGAGTCACTCGTCCTGGTGCTCGGTCACCCCGAGTACTACCCGAAGTTCGGCTTCGTACCGGCGTCGCGGTACGGGATCCGGCCGGGCTTCGACGTCCCGGACGAGGCGATGATGGCCCTGGTACTGGACGAATCCGTGCCGGTGCCACAGGGCACGATCCGTTATCCGGCCGCCTTCGGCGTCTGACGCACCGTCCGGTCCCGCCGCGCGTCACGGCGTGGCGGGACCGGACATGCCAGACCCCCGCGGTGCGGACAAGCGGCTTTTGTACGGCAGACTTGACCGGAATCGACGGGACCGGCGCACCGGGCCGGGACCATAGCGAAGGATGGGTATGCCGACCACACCAGCCACCGCGGCGCACAGCTCGTCGAACGGCACAGCAGAAATGATCATGCTCGAACTGGTCGACGAGGACGGCACCACCATCGGTACGGCGGAGAAGCTCGCCGCCCATCAGCCACCCGGTCAGCTGCACCGTGCCTTCTCCGTGTTCCTCTTCGACGAGCAGGGCAGGCTGCTGCTCCAGCGCCGTGCGCTCGGCAAGTACCACTCCCCCGGTGTCTGGTCGAACACCTGCTGCGGCCACCCCTACCCCGGTGAGGCGCCCTTCGCCGCCGCCGCCCGGCGTACGTACGAGGAGCTCGGGGTCTCGCCCTCCCTGCTGGCCGAGGCGGGCACGGTCCGCTACAACCACCCGGACCCGGCCTCGGGCCTGGTGGAGCAGGAGTTCAACCATCTCTTCGTGGGCATGGCGCAGGACCGGCTCGACCCGGACCCGGAGGAGGTCGGTGAGACGGCGTTCGTGACGGCCGACGAGCTCGCCGAGCGGCACGCCCGGTCGCCGTTCTCGGCCTGGTTCATGACGGTGCTGGACGCCGCGCGTCCGGCGATCAGGGAGCTGACGGGACCGTCCGCCGGCTGGTGACGGGCGGACGGCACCGGGGGCGCCGTCGGGTACGGGCGGTCAGGGGCGCGGGGTCAGCGGCAGCGCCGCCCAGATGATCTTTCCGCCGCCTGCGGTGTGCTCCACATCGCAGGCCCCGCCCGCTTCCCGGGTGATCTCCCGGACCAGCAGCAGACCGCGTCCGCCGGTCTGCGCATAGTCCGTCTCCAGGGCCGTCGGCCGGTAGGGGTGGTTGTCCTCGACGGACACCCTGATCCACTCCTCGCCGACGGCCACCTCGACGGCCAGCTCCGGCGAGAGCAGCGCGGCATGCTTCACCGCGTTGGTGACCAGCTCGGAGACGATGAGCAACAGGCCCTCGGCGACGTCGTCGTCCAGCGGCACGCCCTGGCGCTTCAGCAGATCGCGCACCGCGTGCCGGGCCTGCGGTACGGATACGTCCACGGCCGGAGCGGTGAACCGCCAGACTCCCTCGTACGGGACGGGCCGGGCGGGGACACTCCCGCGGCTCTCCATAGTCCGGTACCCGCTCTCCACTCGATGGTGACTGCACGTCGAGTACAGAGTGCGGGGCGTAGTTGGTCCGGACCGTGCCACTGAACAGAATTCGACCTCTATCGACGGATTTTGGCCGGACAGAACGCTGAAGGCTCAGCCTTTGGACCGTTTCTGTTCGTCTCCTCGGGGTTGGCCGGGCAGCTCGTCGGTCACCCTCTGTTCCGAGACCATCGAGACGATGCGGCGGCCGCCCACCCCCATGGCGATCAGGCCGAGGCCGTCGAAGAGCAGTGCCAGCGAGAAGAAGAGACCCAGCACGTAGAGGCTGCTGTGCGGCCAGTCGAAGAGCACCAGCAGCCCCAGCAGCAGGCCGAAGGCGCCTTGCAGCAGCGTCCAGCCGAACTGCGGGCCGCGCACCACGACGCTGCCCACCAGGCGGAACACCCCGCCGGTCAGGAAGAGCAGCGCAGCGAACATGGTCAGCGCCTCGGCGGTGCCGTGCGGGTGGCGGATGACGACGACCCCGGCGGCGATGTTCAGCGCGGCCACCACGACGCCCAGCCAGAAGTAGTCGCTGCCACGGGAGTCGATGGCGTGCAGCAGCCCGACGATGCCGCCGATCAGCAGCAGCCAGCCGAACAGGATCATCGAGGTCAGCGTCGCGACGCCGGTGTAGACGAGACCGACCAGACCGGCCACGACGAGCAGGGTGCCGAGCAGGGCGAGCCAGCCGAAGCTGCGGCTCAGTCTCCTGCCCTCGGTTGCGGGATCTGCCACGGGAAGCTCCTCACGGTGCGTGCCTGGTCCCAGACCCCTTCTTGATCATAGGTTCGAACCGTACGGATAGCATCCGGCACATGGACCGTACGGAACCCGGGCTGGAGCACACCGTCGCGGACGGCGTAGCCACCGTCGTGATCAGCAATCCCGCCAAGCGCAACGCGATGACGGCCACGATGTGGAGCGCGCTGCCCGGTCTGCTGGAGCGGCTCGCCGCCGACCCCGAGGTCCGGGTGCTGGTGCTGACGGGCGCCGGGGACACCTTCTGCGCCGGCGCGGACATCTCCTCGCTCCGGGACCCGGTGGGCGACCCGCAGGCGCTCGCGGTGGCGGCCGAGGAGGCGCTGGCCGCGTTTCCCGGGCCGACGCTCGCGGTGATCCGGGGCTACTGCGTGGGCGGTGGCAGCCAGTTGGCGGCCGCCTGCGACCTGCGGTTCGCCGAGGAGGGGGCCTCCTTCGGTGTCACGCCGGCCAAGCTCGGCATCGTGTACGCCGCGTCGTCGACCCGGCGGCTGGTGGCGCTGACCGGCCCGGCCACCGCGAAGCACCTGCTGTTCTCCGGCGAGCTGATCGACACCGCGCGGGCGCTGCGTACCGGCCTGGTCGACGAGGTGCTGCCGGCCGGCGAGCTGGAGAAGCGGGTCGAGGCGTACACGCGGACCCTGACGGCCCGCTCGCGGCTGACGCAGGCGGCGGCGAAGGAGTTCGCCGACGGGCGCCGCGACCGGGACGCGCACTGGTCGCGGCAGGCACGCCTCAGCGGCGACACCGCCGAGGGTGTCGCCGCCTTCCTGGAGCGGCGCGAGCCCCGCTTCACCTGGACGACCGGGGCCTGACGGCCCGCGCCCGCGCGCTACTGGAGGAGGTAGTGGCGCTGGGCACGGAACTTCTCGACCATCGCCGCCGGGGCCTTCTCCGGCGAACCCGCGTCGTACGGCGGCTGCGGGTCGTACTCGGTCAGCAGCTGTACGGCCAGGGCGTGCTCGTCGCCCGCGATCCGGCCGGCCAGGGTGAGCCCCATGTCGATGCCGGAGGAGACGCCCGCCGCGGTGACGTACTTGCCGTCGATGACGACCCGCTCACCGGTCGGCTCGGCGCCGAGCTCCTCCAGTACGTCCAGCATGAGCCAGTGCGAGGTGGCCCGGCGGCCGGTCAGCAGTCCGGCCGCGGCGAGCAGCAGCGAGCCGGTACAGACGGAGGTGGTCCAGGTGCTGGTGGCATCGGCGGCGCGCAGCCAGCCGAGCAGCGCCTCGTTCTCCATCTGGTCGCGCTGGCCGGGGCCGCCGGGCACCACCACCACGTCGGGCGCGGGCACATCGGCGAAGGCCTTGTCGGCGACGAGCGTGAGGCTGTCGGTGTCGTTGCGCACGGGGCCGGTCCGTTCGGCGACGAACACGGTCTCGGCGCCGGGGGTGCGGGCGAGCATTTCGTGCGGGCCCACCGCGTCGAGTGCGGTGAAGCGGTCGAAGAGGACGATGGCGATCTGCATGGGTTCCCTTTCACGTTCGCGGTCGATCTCACGTTCGCGGTCGATCGAGTGCGGGTCGGCGGTCAGCCGGCCACGGATGGGTGCGGAAGCGTCGGCGGTATTCGGCGGGCGCGGTGCCCAGGGCCTTGATGAACGCGCGGCGCATGGCCTCCGGGGTGCCGTAGCCGCAGGCACGCGAGATGCCGGTGACACCGTCGGTGGTGTCCTCCAGCAGCCTGCGGGCCTGTTCCAGGCGTACGCGGTCGACGTAACGGCCCGGCGTGAGGCCCGTCTCCGCCTGGAAGGCGCGCGCGAAGTGCCGGGGCGAGAGGCGGGCGCGGGCGGCGAGCGCCTCGACGCAGAGGTCCTCGCCGGGGTTCTCGGTGATCCAGTGCTGGACCTCGCGCAGGGGTTCGCGCCGGGCGGTCTGGGCGGAGAGCTGGGCGCTGAACTGGGCCTGGTTGCCCGGTCTGCGCAGAAAGACCACCAGGTGCCGTGCGACGGTGAGCGCGATGTCCCTGCCGTGGTCCTCCTCGACCAGCGCGAGGGCCAGGTCGATTCCGGCGGTGACCCCGGCGGAGGTGGCGAGCCTGCCGTCGCGTACGAAGATCGGATCCGGGTCGACCTCGACGGCCGGGTGGTTGCGCGCGAGGTGGTCGCAGACCGTCCAGTGCGTGGTCACCCGGTGCCCGTCCAGCAGTCCGGCCCCGGCGAGCAGCAGCGCGCCGGTGCAGACGGAGACGAGCCGTTCGGCGTGCGGGGCGTGTTCGCGCAGCCAGTCGACGAGTGCCGGGGCGGGGTCGCGGGTGCCCTCGCCGCCCGGGACGAGCAGGGTGTGGGGCGGCCCGGCGTCGGCGAGGCTGCTGTCCGGGACGAGGACGAGGCCGCTGCAGGTGCGGACCGGGGCGCCGTCGAGCGAGGCGGTGCGCAGTCCGTACCCGGCCCCGGGAAAACGGGAGGCCCCGGCGAAGACCTCCACCGGCCCGGTGACATCGAGGCTCTGCACGCCGTCGTAGAGGACGACGAGTACGGATCGCTGCGTCATGACCGCCATCCTGGTCGGCCCCGACCATGGCCGCAATGACGAAGAACCCACCTTTCCTGCCATCGCGCGGTGGTCGGGAACTGGGCGCCGCACCGGGGTTACCGCGCGTACCGACCAGTCGGTAATGTGCCCGCATGAGTACTCTGCCGCCGCGCGCCGGACGCCGCTGCCACAACGCCATCAACCCGCTGCACTCGACGGTCTACTTCTCCCCCGACCTCGGCAAGGAGCTCGGGGAGCTCGGCATCGACGACTCGAACGCCGCCTACTTCGCCGCGCGTTCGGCGGCGATGGGTGCCGTCGGGCCGGGCTCGGTCACCGCCGCGTTCTACAACTTCAATCACGACCTCGTCGCCCGGCACCTGCCCGCCGTGTGGTCCGTCGCCTCACCGCAGGCGGTCCTGGACGCCCGGCTGCGCGCCGCCGACACCACCCTTCGCCGGCTGCTGGGCGAGGAGATCATCGCTTCCCCGGAACTGGCCGAGGCGGCGGAGCTCGCACTGCGCGCCGCCGAGGGGTGCACCCGACACGCCCGGCCGCTCTACGCCGCCCACGCCGATCTCCCGGTGCCCGAGCAGCCGCACCTGGCGTACTGGCACGCCGGCACACTGCTGCGGGAGCACCGCGGCGACGGCCATCTCGCCGCACTGCTGACCGCCGGGCTCGACCCGCTCGAGGCATTGGTCAGCCACACCGCGAGCGGCAAGGGGATGTCCCCGCGCTGGGTGCTCGCCACCCGCGGCTGGCACCGCGACGACTGGGACGCGGCGCGCGAGCGGCTGCGCGGGCGCGGACTCCTGGACGCCGACGGCGAGTTGACGGAGGCCGGCGTCGTGCTCCGCTCGGAGCTGGAGGAGGCCACGGACCGGATGGACGCGGCGCCGTACGAGCACCTGGGCGCCGAGGGTGTGGAGCGGCTGACCGAGCTGGCGCGCGGGTTCCTGTTCACGGCGGCGTCGGCGGGCGCGTTCCCGGACGGCCTGATGGGCAAGGACTGAACCGCCGCCCCGCCCGATCCGTACGACAGGCCCTGGGGTGGTCGGGCGACACGGCGCCCGGCCACCCGGCACAATGCAGGCGAAGGGGCCCAGCCCCGGCAAGCACAGCCAGTAGAGCCAGTACGAGAAGGCGAGTCGGTAGAACCGTGACGACGTCCATCGAAGGCAGGATCGCCGAGGAGCTCGGCGTACGCGAACGGCAGGTGAAGGCGGCCGTCGAGCTGCTCGACGGCGGGTCGACCGTGCCGTTCATCGCGCGCTACCGCAAGGAAGCGACCGAGATGCTCGACGACGCGCAGCTGCGCACGTTGGAGGAGCGGCTGCGGTATCTGCGGGAGCTGGAGGACCGCCGGACGGCGATCCTCGACTCGGTGCGCGAGCAGGGCAAGCTGGACGAGGCGCTGGAGGCGCAGATCCGGGCCGCCGACACCAAGGCGCGCCTTGAGGACATCTATCTGCCGTTCAAGCCCAAGCGGCGCACCAAGGCGCAGATCGCCCGGGAGGCAGGGCTCGAACCGCTCGCCGACGGCCTGCTCGGGGACCCGTCGGTGGAGCCGCTCGCCGCTGCCGCCGCCTTCGTCGACGCCGACAAGGGCGTCGCGGACGGTGCGGCGGCGCTGGAGGGGGCCCGTGCCATCCTCACCGAGCGGTTCTCCGAGGACGCCGATCTGATCGGTGAGCTGCGTGAGCGCATGTGGACGCGCGGGCGGCTGGCGGCCAAGGTGCGGGACGGCAAGGAGGAGGCGGGCGCGAAGTTCGCCGACTACTTCGACTTCGCCGAGCCGTTCACCGCGCTGCCCTCGCACCGGGTGCTCGCGATGCTCCGGGGCGAGAAGGAGGACGTGCTCGACCTGGTCATGGAGCCGGAGGGGCCTTCCGAGACCCCGGGGCCGTCGACGTACGAGAACATGGTCGCCCGGCGCTTCGGCGTGGCCGACCGCGGCCGCCCCGGCGACAAGTGGCTCGGCGACACCGTGCGGTGGGCGTGGCGGACCCGGATCCTGGTGCACCTCGGCATCGATCTGCGGCTGCGGCTGCGCACCGCGGCGGAGGACGAGGCGGTACGCGTCTTCGCGTCGAACCTGCGCGATCTGCTGCTCGCCGCGCCGGCCGGGACGCGGGCCACGCTGGGGCTCGACCCCGGTTTCCGTACCGGTGTGAAGGTCGCCGTCGTCGACGCGACCGGCAAGGTCGTCGCGACGGACGTCATCCACCCGCACGTCCCGGCCAACAAGTGGGACCAGTCGCTGGCCACGCTGGAGCGGCTGGCGAAGGCCCACGACGTCGACCTGATCGCGATCGGCAACGGCACGGCTTCCCGCGAGACGGACAAGCTGGCCGGTGAACTCATCGACAAGCATCCGGAGTTGAAGCTCACCAAGGTGATGGTTTCCGAGGCCGGCGCCTCGGTGTACTCGGCTTCGGCCTTCGCCTCGCAGGAACTCCCCGACATGGACGTGTCGTTGCGCGGGGCGGTCTCCATCGCGCGGCGGCTGCAGGACCCGCTCGCCGAGCTGGTGAAGATCGATCCGAAGTCGATCGGGGTCGGCCAGTACCAGCACGACCTGTCCGAGGTGAAGCTGTCGCGCTCGCTGGACGCGGTCGTCGAGGACTGTGTGAACGGTGTCGGCGTCGACGTCAACACCGCGTCCGCACCGCTGCTTTCGCGGGTTTCGGGGATCGGCTCGGGGCTTGCGGAGAACATCGTCGCGCACCGCGACGCCAACGGCCCCTTCCGGTCCCGCAAGGCGCTCAAGGACGTGGCGCGGCTGGGCCCGAAGGCGTACGAGCAGTGCGCGGGCTTCCTGCGCATCCGGGGCGACGATCCGCTGGACGCGTCGAGCGTGCACCCGGAGGCGTATCCGGTGGTGCGGGCGATGGTGAAGCGGACCGGCGGCGACGTCGCCTCGCTGATCGGCAACACGGGGGTGCTGCGCTCGCTGCGGGCGGACGACTTCGTGGACGAGAAGTTCGGTCTGCCGACGGTCTCCGACATCCTGAGGGAGCTGGAGAAGCCGGGGCGCGACCCGCGGCCCGCGTTCAAGACGGCCACCTTCAAGGAGGGCGTCGAGAAGATCGGTGATCTGGCGTCCGGCATGGTGCTGGAGGGCGTCGTCACCAATGTCGCGGCGTTCGGTGCGTTCGTGGACATCGGTGTGCACCAGGACGGCCTGGTGCACGTGTCGGCGATGTCGCGGACGTTCGTGAAGGACCCGAGGGACGTCGTGAAGCCGGGCGACATCGTGAAGGTCAAGGTCATGGACGTCGACGTGCCTCGGAAGCGGATCTCGCTGACGCTGCGGCTGGACGACGAGGCCGCGGCCGGTGCGGGCTCCCAGGGCGGCGGCCAGCGGCGCGAGCGGGGTGAGCGCGGCAGCCAGGGCGGCCGGCCGCCGAGGCAGCGCCAGGGTCAGGGCGGCCAGGACCGCGACCGGCGCGGTGGCAGCGGTGGCGGCTCCGCCCGGCAGGCGCCGGCGCCGGTGAACAGCGCGATGGCGGACGCGCTGCGCCGGGCCGGGCTGACGGACCCGGACCGGGGCGGCCGGAAGCGGTAGCTGTAGCGGCAGCAGTCACGCACGACCTGGCGGCGGTGGAGTATCTGGCGGACCGGATCGCGGTGATGTACCTGGGCCGGATCGTCGAAGCAGGCCCCGGCGGCCGAGCTGTTCGCCGCGCCGAAGCACCCGTACACCCAGGCGCTGCTGCCGGATCGTGCTCGGCGGTGACCTGCCCAGCCCGCTGGACCCGCCGCCCGGCTGCCACTTCCACACCCGGTACCCGCCGGCCACCGACCGGTGCCGTACCCAGTCGCCCGAGCTGCGCACGCTGCCCGGGGAGGCCGGTCCGGACGCGGCCCCGCGCCAGGTGGCGTGCCACCTCGTGGCGGACGACGGCACCGTGCCGGATGCCGCGAAGGCAGCCGCGTAACACCGGGGGCAGATACGCCGGAGCCCGTCCACCGCGTGGTGGACGGGCTCCGGCGCGTGTGCCCCGAGGTCAGCCCACCAGCTCCAGGCCGTCCGCGACGACGCGGCCGGCGTGCAGCACCGTACGGTCGCCGCTGCGGTCCATAACGGCGGACGTCACGGTGTCGCCGTCGACCAGCAGCAGGTCGGCGCTGTCGCCCATCGATACGCCCGGCCGGTCGGCCATCGAGGTCAGGCGCGGCAGCTCGGGGTGCAGGATCGAGGCGCCGCCACGGCTCGCGACGGCCATGCAGTGCTCGATCAGTTCGTCGGCGCGGTAGCGGTTGGTGAAGGCCAGCTGCCAGGTGCGGTCCAGCATGTCCCCGTTGCCGTACGGCGACCAGAAGTCGCGCTGGCCGTCCTCGCCGAGGCCGACCCGCACCCCGGCGGCCGTCAGATCGGCCAGCGGCAGCGCCCGGTGCTGCGAGGGGGCGACGGTCGCCATCGCGATGTCCAGCTCGGCGAACTCCTCGATCAGCCGGCGCGTCGTCGCCTCGTCGACACCGCCGAGGTCGTACGCGTGCGAGAGCGTCACCTGCCCGGCCATGTCGAGGGCGCGCACCCGCTCCAGGATGAGGTCGACGCTGAACACTCCCAGCGCACCGGGCTCGTGGAGGTGGATGTCGACCGGCGACCGATGGCGCTCGGCGAGGTCGAAGATGATGTCCAGGTGGCGCACCGGGTCCCGGTCGAGGGTGCAGGGGTCGATGCCGCCGACGACGGCCGCGCCCGCGGTCAGCGCCCGGTCCATCAGCTCCGGCACGCCCTTCTCCTTGAGCAGGCCGGCCTGCGGGAAGGCCATGATCTCGACCTCGCACCGGTCGGCGTGCGCCTCCTTGGCGGCGAGCACGCCCTCGAACCGCTCCAGGCCGCAGTCCGCGTCGATCTGCGCGTAGCTGCGGACCCGTGTCGTGCCGCGCTCGATCATGCGGCCCAGGGTGTACGTGGCCCGCTCCGCGACGCTCCACTCGTCCTCGCGCCAGTGGGCGCGGTCGTTCATGGTCATGGCCCAGACGCCGGGGGCGCCGGTGTGCGGGCGGAAGGGCAGCCCGATGCGGGTGGAGTCCAGGTGGCAGTGGACGTCGGAGAACGACGGCAGGGCGAGCCGTCCCCGTCCGGCCACGGTGTCGCCGGTCACGGCACGGTCCGGATCGTGCGGGGTGAGCGCCGTTATCGTGCCGTTCTCGATCTCGATGTCGCACGGCTCGCCGCCCCAGGGGCGGACATTCGTGATCAGCATGTGGTGGATCTCCTTGTCTCGGACACCGGTGCGCGGTTCTCCGGCGGGGGTCGTCCGGCGGCGGTCGTCCGGCCGCCGCCCGTCACTCGGCCGGAAGCACCTCGGCCAGGGCCGTCAGGGAGGGGCCGCGGCCCCTCTCGATGTGTGCGTAGGCGAGGGCATCGGCCAGGTCGGGCTTGCCCGCGTGGATCGCGGCGCAGATGTCCTGGTGCTCGGTGCACTGGACGCGCGGTTCGAGGCCGCCGGTGAGGGTGAACAGCCACTGCACCAGGCCGAGCGACGGCTGCAGGGCGTCCTGCAGCAGCCGGTTCCCGGTCATCGCGACGATCTCCGCGTGCAGGGCGGTGTTGGCGGCGGGGATCTCCAGCGTGTCGCCGCGCCGGGTGGCGTCCTCGGCCGCTTCCATGAGTTCCCGCAGCCGCTCACCGCCGCGGCCGGCGGCGCATGCCTCCGCGGCCCTGCGCGCGGCGAACACCTCCAGGCTCAGCCGGAGGTCGAAGAGTTCGGCCACGTCGCGGAGCGAGAGGTTGCGTACGGAAGCGCCGCGTCGTGGCGAGATCAGCACGAGCCCCTCCCCCGTCAGCCGGGTGAGCGCTTCGCGGACCGGAATGCGGGACACTCCCAGGGCGTCGGAGAGTTCGCGTTCGCGCAGCCGCGAGCCCGGCGGGTACTCCCCGCCGAGGATGCGGGAGCGGATCGTCCGCTCGGCGTGCGCGACGTGGGACGTACCGGCTCCGGTCACGAGCGGCCCGCCTCGAAGAGCGGGAACGTCGGCGGGAACAGCTCCCGGGCGCCGCGCCGGAGCACGTCGCGCTCGCTGTACGCCTCGCGCATCCGGTCGAACAGGCCCTGCGCGCGCCGACGCAGGTTCACCGGGTCGATGCCGGGGATCCGGCCGTCGGTCATGACCGGGCTTCCCGCCACGACGGAGTGGGTGGCCTGCCGGGCGGTGCCGTTCAGCAGGAAGGTCCGGACGGGGTCGTCCTGGACGCCGTCGCGGATGTCGTCCAGCCGGAACGCGACCAGGTCCGCCTGGGCTCCCGGCTCCAGCCGGCCCAGGTCGGTGCGGCCCAGCGCGCGGGCGCCGCCGAGGGTGGCCGCCTCGACGTAGTGCTCGGCGGGCGCCGCGTCCGCGCGTCCGTCGGCGACCTTGGCGAGGTGGACGCCGAGGTCCATGCCCCGGATCAGGTCCGGCGGGAAGGAGTCGGTGCCCAGGCAGAGGTTGACGCCTGCCCGCCGGTACGTGCCGAAGGAGTGCAGCACCTGGCCGTAGCGCAGGGAGGTCTGCGGACAGTGGACGACCGAGACGTCCGCCGCCGCGAGCGTCGCCAGGTCGCCGCGGTCCTCGCCGTGCACCTCGGGATGCCGGTCGATCACGATGCCGTGCGGTACGAGGAGCCGGGTGTCCAGCAGCCCGGTGCGTTCGAGCAGTTGGAGCGGGGTGGTGCCGTGCAGCTCCCGCACCAGGTTCCGTTCGGTCGTCCCCTGCAGGCAGTGGAGCCGTACGAGGACGTCCCGGCGGAGCGCGACGTCGGCGGTCTTCCGCATGAGCTCTTCGGTGAGGGTCTCGATGCGGCACGGCAGCAGCACACCGTTGACCAGCGGGTCGTCCAGTGCGGCCGCGTGATCGAGGAAGCGCACGGCGTCCCGGAGCCCGTCCCGGCCGCGCTCCTCGTCGAACTCCACGCCGCGGCTGCCGTCGGGCAGCGTCACATTGACGCCTGAGCGGTAGGCGGGCCCCAGATAGCCTCGCAGGCCGATCCGCCTGGAGGTCTCCGCCATGTCGACGAGCTCGTCGTACGGCTCGGCCCAGGCACTGTGGACCTCCGAGGCGATGGGCATGTAGGTGGTGATGCCGTGCAGCGCGAGCTGGACGAGCGCGTACTCGCGGACGGTGGCCCGCTCCGCCGGTGTGAAGACGTCATGCCGCCGGTCGGTGAAGTACTCCTGCGACCAGAGGAGTCCGCCGCCGGTCTCCTGCGACGCCCAGGAGTCCAGGACGAGGTGGTCGATGTCGGTGAGGGCGTCCAGGTCGATGAGGCCCGGCATCACCAGTGCCTCGCCGAGGTCCAGTTCCTCGTCCACCTGGCCGTGGTACCGCCTGCCGACGTACACGATCGTGTCGCCGTCCCAGACGATCTCGCCGTCGCGCAGCAGCGCGTGCCCGCCGTCGCGGTGGGCGAGGATGTGGATGGCGCGCCAGCGGGTACGCACGGGGCCTCCTGCGGATGCGGTGTCGGGGCCGTAGAGGCCGGACGGCGGTCCTTGGCTGCGCCGACACTAGCACTTGGCATACCAAATTCCGCCACCACCGAGGAGCGCGGACACCCTGCCGGAAATGACCCGGCGGACAGAGGTTCGGAATCGGGAAATGCGACCCCTTTGGGATACCATGAAGGGTGGCTATTCCGTCCGGACCCCGGACCCCGGACCCCGGGCACCGGGCCGTCGGCGACGGCCCGGTGCGGGGCTCAGAGCTCCGTCACCCTTCCCGCCGCCACTTCGACCCGCCGGGTGGTCCGTACCGCTTCCAGCATCCGTCGGTCGTGCGTGACCAGCAGCAGCGTTCCGGTGTACGAGTCGAGCGCGGATTCCAGCTGCTCGATCGCGGGCAGATCGAGGTGGTTCGTGGGCTCGTCGAGCACCAGGAGGTTGACGCCCCTGCCCTGGAGCAGGGCGAGCGCCGACCGGGTGCGCTCCCCGGGGGAGAGCGTCGTGGCGGGGCGCATCACATGGTCGGCGCGCAGGCCGAACTTGGCGAGCAGCGTGCGCACTTCGGCCGGTTCGGTGTCGGGCACGGCGGCGCAGAACGCCTCCAGGAGCGATTCCGAGCCGTGGAAGAGCTTGCGCGCCTGGTCGACCTCACCGACCACCACGCCCGAGCCGAGCGCGGCGTGGCCGGAGTCCAGCGGGAGGCGGCCGAGCAGGGCGGCGAGCAGGGTGGACTTGCCCGCTCCGTTGGCGCCGGTGATGGCGACCCGGTCCGCCCAGTCGATCTGCAGCGACGCCGGGCCGAAGGCGAAGTCACCGCGTACGGCCTGCGCTTCGCGCAGGGTGGCCACGACCGAGCCGGAGCGGGGTGCGGCGGCGATCTCCATCCGCAGTTCCCATTCCTTGCGCGGTTCCTCGACGACATCGAGCCGTTCGATCATGCGCTGGGTCTGCCGGGCCTTCGCGGCCTGCTTCTCGCTCGACTCGCTGCGGAACTTGCGGCCGAGCTTGTCGGAGTCGGTGGCCTTGCGGCGGGCGTTCTTGACGCCCTTGTCCATCCAGGAGCGCTGCATCTGGGCGCGCCCTTCGAGGGCGGCGCGCTTGTCGGCGTACTCCTCGAACTCCTCGCGGGCGTGCATGCGGGCGCGCTCGCGCTCCTCCAGGTAGGCCGCGTAGCCGCCGCCGTACAGATTGATCTGCTGCTGGGCCAGATCCAGTTCGAGGACCTTGGTGACCGTGCGCATCAGGAATTCGCGGTCGTGGCTGATGACCACGGTGCCCGCGCGGAGCCCCGAGACATAGCGCTCCAGCCGCTCCAGGCCGTCCAGGTCGAGGTCGTTGGTGGGCTCGTCGAGCAGGAAGACGTCGTAGCGGGAGAGCAGCAGGGAGGCGAGGCCCGCGCGGGCGGCCTGGCCGCCGGAGAGCGCGGTCATCGGCAGGTCGAGGCCGACGGTCAGCCCGAGCTCGGCGGCGACCTCCTCGGCGCGCTCGTCCAGGTCGGCGCCGCCGAGGGCCAGCCAGCGTTCCAGCGTCTCGGAGTACGCGTCGTCCGCACCCGGAGTCCCGTCGACGAGGCCCTGCGTGGCCTCGTCCATGGCGGCCTGGGCCTCGGCGACGCCGGTGCGGCGGGCCAGGAACTCCCGCACGGTCTCGCCGGCCCGCCGTTCCGGCTCCTGCGGGAGGTGGCCGACGGTGGCGGTCGGCGGGGAGAGCCGCAGCTCGCCCTCCTCCGGCCGGTCGAGCCCGGCGAGGAGCCGGAGCAGGGACGATTTTCCGGCGCCGTTGACTCCGACGAGACCGATCACGTCACCGGGCGCGACGACGAGGTCGAGTCCGGCGAAAAGTGTGCGGTCGCCGTGTCCGGCGGCGAGGTCCTTGGCGACGAGGGTGGCAGTCATCAGGGTGTCGATCCTAATCGGCTCCGGGGGCCGGACCGCCCGGCCGGTCGCGCTCCGGCCGGGCGCCGGGTGCCACCGGCCGTCAGCCGGCCGGATCGTCCGCGCCGGAGGAGTCCGGTTCCGGTCCGTGGTCCTCGTGGAGCCCGGTGGTGACCTGGCTGCCGCCCGGACCGATCCGGATCTCGAAGTCACCGGCGTACTTCGCGTGCCCTGCGATGACCGCGGATTCGACGGCCTCCACACCGAATTCGCGCCGCACGATCAGCGGGTCCTGGCGCAGGTCCCGCATCAGCGCCACGCACATGCCGACCATGACGACGGTGAACGGCGCGGCGACCAGGATCGTCAGGTTCTGGAGTCCGGCGAGCGCGTCGCCCTTCCCGTTGCCGATGAGCAGCATGATCGCGGCCACGGCTCCGGTGACCACGCCCCAGAAGACGACGACCCACTTGGCGGGTTCGAGGATGCCCTTCTGGGAGAGCGTGCCCATCACGATGGAGGCGGCGTCGGCTCCCGAGACGAAGAAGATGCCGACCAGGATCATCACCACCAGGCTCATCACCGTGGCGAGCGGGAACTGCTGGAGCACTCCGAAGAGCTGTGCCTCCTGGGTGACGGCGCCGCCGAGCTCGCCTGCCTCCTGGAGGTTGATCGCCGTACCGCCGAAGACCGCGAACCACACCAGGCTGACGGCGCTGGGCACCAGGATGACGCCGCCGATGAACTGGCGGATCGTCCGGCCGCGGCTGATCCGGGCGATGAACATGCCGACGAAGGGCGTCCAGGAGATCCACCAGGCCCAGTAGAAGACGGTCCAGTTGCCGAGCCACTCGGCGACGTCGCCCTTGCCGGTCGCCTCGGTGCGTCCGGCGAGCTGTGCCAGATTGCCGAAGTAGGCGGCGATCGAGGTGGGCAGCAGGTCGAGCACGATGATGGTGGGGCCCGCGATGAAGACGAAGGCGGCGAGGATCAGGGCGAGGACCATATTGATGTTGGAGAGCCACTGGATGCCCTTTTCGACACCGGAGACCGCCGAGGCGACGAAGGCCACGGTCAGCACGGCGATGATCAGGACCAGGAGCCCGGTGCCGGTCTTCTCCCTCCAGTGCAGTTCGTGGAAGCCGCTGCCGATCTGGAGGGCGCCCAGGCCCAGTGACGCGGCGGAGCCGAAGAGGGTCGCGAAGATGGCGAGGATGTCGATCAGCCGGCCGAGACCGCCGTGGGCGTGCCGGGCTCCGATGAGCGGCTCGAACACGGCGCTGATCGTCTGCCGGCGGCGCCTGCGGAAGGTGCTGTACGCGATGGCCAGACCGACCACGGCGTAGATCGCCCAGGGGTGGAGCGTCCAGTGGAAGAGGGTGGTGGCCATCGCCGTCTGCATCGCTTCGGCGGCGTCGGCGGGATGGGTGCCGGGCGGCGGGCTGATGAAGTGCGCGAGCGGCTCGCTCACCCCGTAGAACATCAGGCCGATGCCCATGCCCGCGCTGAACATCATGGCGACCCAGGACACGGTCCGGAATTCGGGCTCCTCCCCCTCCTGGCCGAGGGCGATCTTGCCGTAGCGGCTGATGGCGAGCCAGAGGGCGAAGACCACGAAGCCGGACGCGGCGAGCATGAAGGCCCAACCGCCGTTGTGGATGAGCCCGTCGAGCATGGCGCTGGAGATGTTCTGCAGCGAGTCGGTGGCGGTGGCTCCCCAGACCACGAAGGCGAGGGTGAAGACGGCGGTGACGCCGAACACCACCCGGTCCGTCGTGGGGTGCCGGTTCTGGGCCGGGTCGCCGGGGAGGTCCGCCGTCACCGGCAGGTCCCCCCGGTCGCCCGTTCTCTGTTCGTCCTGCGACACGGTTGGCGCCTTTCACGGAAGCAACTTGTTCGCTCTCCGTAGGCAGTACCACACACAGCGCTCACTCCCGTGGACCAACAAGCGGTGCGAAGGGCCCCTCTCGGGAAGGGCCCTTCACGGCCGGGCGGTCCGTCACGGGTGGCCGCCGCCCGGGACACGGGCGGAGGGACGCGGCGGTGTGACGCCCCGGACGTCGTCCGCCCGCGGCGTGGCCGTGGCGGCCGCGGAGCCGGCGGTGGCGCGTACGAAGGCGCCGGTGCCGCCGACGAACGGCAGCTTCGCGGAGGTGCGGGCCAGGTCGAGGGTGAGGGTGGGCGTGGAGTCCGGCGGGTCGATGAGGTCCCGGTCGGTGCCGGCGACGATCAGGCCGAGGCGGTGTCCGGCCGGGACGACGTGGTCGGTTGCCGCCAGGTCGATGGTGAGGGTGACGGCCCTGCCGGGAGTGAGGGGGCGGCCCCGGTGCGCGTCGGCGTACGTACCGAGGTCGGCCCAGCCGCGGCTGACCACGGTCCGGTCGACGGTGGCGGTCCGGGCCTCGGTCTCCTTGAAGCAGGAGCTGTCCCCGGTGGTGCTCGCGCCCCAGCAGCTGCGGGTGGTGAGGGTGCCGATGCCCTCGCCGGAGGAGCCGTAGTCGCGGATGGTGTCGGGGCCGAGGTCCACGAGGACCGCGGAAATATGGGCGCTCGTCGTGGTCGGGGTGGCGGTGACGGTCACCGTGGAGGAGCCGGAGAGCCTCAGATCGGTGGTGAGCGGGGCGGTGCGGAACCCGGCCTTGGCTCCGGTGGCCCGGTCCAGGTCGGCGGCCCACCGGGTCTCGTCCTGTGCCGGATCGTCGGTGAACGTCTCGGTGGCGCCGGGGCGGGCGGGCTTCAGGGCCAGGGTGCCGACGCCCGGCGCGTCGCCGGTACCGGGGCGCACGGTGGTGGCCCGGGTGGTGCGGGGCGGCCAGACGCGGTCGGTGGACCACTGGTCGGGGTGGCGTTCGATGTCGGCCATCGGTTCGCGGTCGATGCCGTTGTCGTAGCCCAGGAGGTAGTGGTCGAACCAGCGGTGCAGCGTGTCGACCCATTCGGCGCGCCGGAAGTCGAACGGGTCGACGTGTCCGGTCTGGGAGAGCCAGATCTTGCGCTCCACGCCCCGCTCCGCGAGCGCGTCCCACCACTGTCCGAGGTGCTTGGTACGGACGTTGAGGTCCTGCATGCCGTGCACGGCGAAGACGCTGGCGCGCACCTTGCCGGCGTCCTTCACGTAGTCGCGCCCGGTCCACAGCCCCGTCCAGTCACCGGTGCGCGGCGCCCCGTCGACGAGCCGCTGCTGGACGGCGGCGCAGCGGTCGCGTGCCCCGGGGCTCTCCACGTAGCCGGAGAGCCAGTCGGGGCCGCTGTCGTAGAGCGGTGCGCCCTGGGAGAAGTAGTAGTCGTACCAGGAGGAGATGGCACCGATCGGCACGATGGTGCGCAGCCCTTCCACACCGGTCGCCGCGACCCCGTTGGCGACGGTGCCGTCGTAGCTCTTGCCGATCATGCCGGTGCGGCCGTTGGACCAGCCGGCCGAGGCACGGGCGTCGCCGGTGCGGGTGGTGTAGCCGCGGGCGCGGCCGTTGAGCCAGTCGATGACAGCCTTGGCGGACTGCACGTCCGAGCGGCCGCCGACATCGACGCAGCCGTCGGAGCGGTTGGTTCCGGCCAGATCGACGGCGACGAAGGCGTAGCCGCGCGGCACGAAGTAGTTGTCGTAGTGGAGCGGGAACTGCACGGGCCGGCCGTCGGCGTCGTACGTCTTGAGCTGGCTCTCGTTGCCGCGTCCGCAGCAGGAGTAGTACGGGCTGGCGTCCATGATCACGGGGATCTTCCGGCCCTGCCGGGCGGGCTCGCGCGGCCGGACGATGTCGGCGGCGACGCGGTCGCTCCGCCCGTCCCCGTCGCCGTCCAGCCCGGTGTCGACCCAGACCGATTCGCGGACGGCGTCCCCGTAGGAGTAGACGGGTTCGCTCCGCGGCGGCCGGGCCTTCCCGGGGCTCGCCCCCTGGGCGCCTGCGGGTGGGAGCAGGACGGCCATCAGTGCGGCGACGGCCGCCACCACCAGCAATCGACAACTCGAACGGAGGACTGGGCCGTGTCCGTGAAGTCCCGTCTGGCTCGCGACGCCTGGCACGCACGCTCGCGGCGTTGTCGGAATCGCCCTCGTACACCCAGTACGAGGGCGATCCTCCGCCTTGCGATCGCACGCACCAGATGCCGCGAGCCACGCCCTGCGGGCGTACGACGGGACTTCACGGACACGGCCCAGCACACGAATCGGCATGGGCGGAAGGTACTCCGGTCAACTCCCGTACGACAGAGGGCGATCAGCGGCTTGAATAGCATGATCATGGCGCAAACAAGACGGTCCGGGGTGGCGGCCGAATGGCGATCGTGTGACAGCTGCGGCCATGGACATGACTGTTGCGGCAGTCGCTGAATAGTCTCGGCACGACGGTTCGAAAGATCACCACGACGGTTCGAAAGATCACTCGCCCGACGACTTGGAGCATTCCGTGCACCGCAGATTCATCGTCCCGAGCGCAATCGCGGCCTCCCTGCTGCTGGCGATCCCGGCTTCGGCCGCCGAAGGCACCGTGGGCGCCCCGGGCATCGGCGACGCCTACTACCCGGCCAGTGGCAACGGCGGCTACGACGTGTCCCACTACGACCTGCGGCTGAAGTACCAGCCCTCGACCGATCTGCTGGAGGGCACGGCCACGATCCTCGCCACGACCACCCAGGAACTCTCCCGTTTCAACCTGGACTTCGGGCTGGACGTCTCCGAGGTGCGGGTGAACGGCAAGAAGGCCGGCCATGTGAAGAACGGCGAGCAGGAGCTGGAGATCACCCCGGCCGCCCCGCTGGCGAAGGGCAAGGCCGTCTCGGTGGTCGTGCGGTACGCCGGGAAGCCCTCCGAGGTGAAGATCAACGGCTGGACGTCCTGGGTCCGCACCCCGGACGGCGCGGTGGCCGCCCAGGAACCGGAGTCGGCCGCGTGGTGGTTCCCCAGCAACGACCACCCGCTGGACAAGGCGACGTACGACATCTCCGTCTCCGTCCCGGACGGCACCCAGGCGATCAGCAACGGCACGCTCCAGTCGCAGAGTTCGAGGCTCGGCTGGACCCGCTTCAACTGGCGCTCCGCCCGGCCGCAGGCGACGTATCTGACCACACTGGCGGTCGGCAGGTTCGACATCACCACGGACACCACCTCGGACGGGCTGCCGGTCGTCAACGCGTACAGCGAGGACCTCGGCGCCAACGCCGGTGCGGCCCGCGCCAGCATCGAGCGGACCACCGAGGTCGCCGAGTGGCTGACCGAGGTCTTCGGGCCGTACCCCTTCGAGGCGCTCGGCGGCTACTCCCCCAATGTGACGAGCGGATTCGCCCTGGAGACCCAGACCAGGCCGTTCTACAGCCCGAAGCAGTTCGCCAACGGTGCCAATGTCTCGGTCGTCGTCCATGAGCTGGCGCACCAGTGGTACGGCGACAGCGTGTCCCTCAAGGGCTGGAAGGACATCTGGATCAACGAGGGCTTCGCCCGCTACAGCCAGTGGCTGTGGTCGGAGAAGGAGGGCGAGGGAACCGCACAGGAACTGGCGGACTACGCCTACTCCCTGCACCCGGCCGACGACCCCTTCTGGAAGGTGAAGCCGGGCGACCCGGGCCCCGACGACCAGTTCGACGCGGCCGTCTACGACCGGGGCGCGCTGGCGCTCCAGGCGCTGCGCGAGAAGCTGGGCGACGAGACGTTCTTCGCGCTGCTGAAGGGCTGGCCCGCGGAGCACGCGTACGGGAACGCGAGCGTGAGCGACTTCGTCGCGTACGCGGAACGGGTCTCGGGCAAGCCACTCGCCGCCTTCTTCGACACCTGGCTGTTCCGGCCGACGCGGCCCGAGGCCCCGGCAGCGGCCGGGACGCACGCCCTGAACGCCTCCGGGAAGCAGGCCCCGCCCGCCTCGTGGAAGAAGATCGAGGCGACGAACTCCGTGCACGAGCACCGCTGACCGGTCCGGGCGCCGCCGCCCCTTCCTCCTGGTGGGGGCGGTGATGCCCGGCGGCGGGCCGGGGCGCCGGTTAGGCTGGCGGCGTCGGCGCTGTCCGGCCGGCCCCGGCCGTTTCCGGCCCGATCCCGCGTGTACGAGGAGCGTCCCTTGCCCGGTCCGTCCCACGATGCCGATCGCGACGCCCGCCCCACCCTGGAAGCCGTGGCGGCCAGCGCCGGGGTCTCCCGGGCGACGGTCTCCCGGGTGGTGAACGGCGGGGCCGGGGTGCGCAAGCCGCTGGTGGACCGGGTGCGCAAGGCGGTCGAGGAGCTCGGATACGTACCGAACCACGCCGCCCGGACCCTGGTCACCCGACGCAACGGCGCGGTCGCCGTGATCATCGACGAGCCGGAGTTCCGGATCTTCTCCGACCCCTTCTTCTCCCAGCAGATCCGCGGCATCAGCCGCGAACTGACCCTGCACGACTCCCAGTTGGTGCTGCTCCTGGTGGAGGGGAGCGGGGACTTCGACCGGGTCGCCCGCTATCTGGCCGGTGGCCATGTGGACGGCGTACTGGCGTTCTCGCTGCACACCGACGACGAACTCCCCGCGATCATCCGCAGGTTCAAGGTGCCCACGGTCTACGGCGGTCGTCCGGGCCGGCCGGGCGCCGGGTCCGAGCTGGCCGTCCCGTACGTCGACTGCGACAACCGCGGCGGCGCGGCCGCGGCCGTACGCCATCTCGTCGGCCTCGGGCGTCGGCGGATCGCGCACATCGCCGGACCGCGCGACCAGACCTCGGCCCTGGACCGGGTCGACGGCTACCGCGACGTGCTGCCCGACGGCGATCCGGCCCTGCTGGTGGACGGCGACTTCACCGTCGAGGGCGGTGCGCGGGCGATGGCGGAACTGCTCGACCGCCGGCCCGGCCTGGACGCGGTCTTCGCCGCCAACGACCTGATGGCCTCGGGCGCCCTGCGGGTGCTGTGCGAGCGCGGCCGCAGGGTGCCCGAGGACGTGGCCCTGGTCGGCTTCGACGACATGGCTTCGATAGCCGAGGCCACCGATCCGCCGTTGACGACGGTCCGTCAGGACGTGGAGGGAATGGGCCGGTTGATGGTGCGGATGCTGATGAGCCGGCTCGACGGCGAGGCCGGGGGCGACGAGCGGGAGTCGGTGATCACGCCGACCGCGCTGGTGCGCCGGGCTTCCGCCTGAGCCCTCCCCGGCCCTGAAGGCTGTGCCGGTGGGCCGCCCGTGCCCTGCGCGCGTACGGCAGATAGCGCAGCCGCTCGGGGAGCACGGGCACGACGCGCCGCACCACCGCGCAGAACCGCCGCAGTGCGCGCTCCTGCCCGTCCGTCCACTCCAGCCCGATGGCCTCCCGGGCGTCCGGCGGCATCAGCCCGATGGTGACGAAGCGCCGGAACCGGGCCAGCGGCGGGAACAGCACCGGCCACAGCGCCCTCAGCAGCAGCCTGAGCGGCAGCGGCCCGCGGTCCGGCGGCGGTACGGGGCGATCGGTGGCGACCAGGTCCTCGACGACCGCGGTCGCCTCGATCTCCTCGGCGAGTACCTTCCGGTAGTACGGCCAGAACTCCTCGATCGTCTGCGGCATGTCCCGGTCGTGGATGCCGAGGATCCTGCCGACCTGGAGCCACTCCCGGTACAGGGCGCGTTCCTGCGCCGCGGTGAGCGGCCGGACGAGATAGCGCGCGGCGTGCTGGTAGACCGGGAAGCCGGTGGCATGCACCCATGCGTAGTTCTCCGGCGACAGCGCGTGGTAGCGGCGCCCCCGGGTGTCGGTGCCCTGGATGGTGCGGTGCAGTACGCGCAGCCTGTGCCCCTCCTCGGCCGCCGCCTCGCCCCCGTACACCCAGAGCTGGAGCGAGCGCAGGGACCTCTCGCCGCGCCCCCAGGGGTCGGTGCGGAAGACGGAGTGTTCGTCGACTCCGGCGCCGACCGCCGGGTGGGCCACCTGGAGGGTGAGCGCGGCGGGCAGCATCAGCAGGGCCCGGATGTCGCCCGAGAGGCTCCAGAGCACACCGCCGGGCGGGGGCGGTGCGGGGTCGTTGCCCCTGGCCGGTTCGCTGTTCATGCGGTGCTCCCGACGGTCGGCGGGCGCACGGCTCGGCGCCCGGTCCCTGCGTGATCCAGTATGCGAGCGTCCCGGGAGCCATGCGCACCGGCCCCCCGCCCCACCCCGCCGCATCCCCGGCCGTCGGCGGTGTTGACGGGACTTGTGAAACAAGTCGATAGTATTTGTAACTTTGACTCCCGTGCCCGACGATGCGTCATATCCCTTGAGAAGAAGGTGAGTTGGTCCGTGGCGCAGTGACAACCCGCGAAAGAGGCCGCACAGGGAGTCGGCACACGGACAGGAGGGCGCACCATGGGCCGATACAGCCGCCTGCACGAGATACGCCGGATGGACCCGGCGCGCGACTACGCCGAGATCCTTCGGCTGATGTCCCAGTACGAGTTCCCCTGGGACTACCGGCAGGGAGTGAGCGTCGCCTTCCTCCGGGACTACGGCGTTCCCCGGATCTCCGTGCTCCTCGACCGGACCCAGGAGTTCGAACGGGCCGGGCAGAAGCGGTACGACGACACGGTGCTGATCGGGTACGAGATGGCCGCCGACGGCTTCGACTCGGAGCGCGGGCGGGCGGCCGCGCGTCACCTCAACCGGATCCACGGAAGGTACAGGATCCCGAACGACGACTTCCGCTACGTCCTGGCGACCACGGTCGTGGGGCCGAAACGCTGGATCGACCGGTTCGGCTGGCGCCCCCTGTGCGCCCAGGAGGTCCAGGCGCTGGTGGAGGCCGGCCGGAAGACGGGGGCGATGATGGGCATCGAGGGGGTGCCCGACACGTACGAGGGGTTCGAGCGGCTCCTCGACTCCTACGAGGAGCGGATGTTCGCGTACGACCCGGCGAACCGGCGGGTCGCGAACGCCACGTTCCGCGTGATCGCGAGCTGGTATCCGCGACCGCTGCGGCCCCTGGTGGCGAGGATCGCGCTCGGGGTGCTGGACGAGCCGCTGCTCGCGGCACTGGGCTTCCGGCCGCAGCCGCGGTGGGTGCGGGCCTCGGCGTCGGCGGCCCTGCGGCTGCGCGCCCGTTGTGTCCGCAGACTGCCGGCCCGGCCACGCAGGTTTCCCGCGCGCCCGCAGCCCCGTTCGTACCCCTTCGGCTGGCGGCTCGACGACCTGGGACCGCACTGGGCCCGCAACCGTCCCGTGGAACCCCTGCCCGACGAGAGGGACGGTGAGAGGGGCGGTCACGCCGGTGGCGCTACCCGGCAGCGAGCAGCGGCACCAGATAGCGGCGGGCGAACTCCCGCACCTGGGTGTCGTCGTCCAGCTCGAAACAGCTGACGGGGTTGAGGAGGAAGGAGACGGTTATCCGCACCATCAGTTCGGCGACCGGGGCCGGATCGCTGGCCGGCCTCCCCTCCGCGCGCCGGGCGTCCCGCAGCCGGTCGGCCAGGTAGTCACGGATGGCGAGGAGGGCCGGTCCGCTCTCCAGGGTCAGGAACGGCAGCATCGTCTCGGGCTCCAGCCTCAGCAGACCGCCGACGAGCGGGTGCTCGCGGATGTGCCGGAGAACCGCGGCGAAACCTTCGACGAGCCGGTCCTCCGTGGTCGGCAGCGCGGCCACGGCGCCGTCCACCTCCACGACGAAGCGGCGGTACTCGCGCAGCAGACAGGCGGAGACCAGGCTGTCCTTGTTGCCGATCCGCCGGTACACGGTCACCCGCGAGACCCCGGCACGCTTGGCGACGTCGTCGACGGTGGAGCGGCGCAGCCCGAAGGTCATGAACTGCTCGCGCGCGGCGTCCAGGATCTGCTCGCTCAGCGCGTCGGAGGGCGGCGCCGTGCGCAGCGCCAGGGCCAGCCCTGTCTCGTCGGTGCTCCGTGCCGTCATCGGCCCTCTCCCGTTCCGCCGCGTCCGCCCCCACCCTAGGGCCTCTCGTTTGGATCACGCCGGGCTCACGGGGCCTGATCCAAACGAAAGACCCTGAGCGGGCAGGGCGCCCACCGGAGTCCGGTGGGCGCCCTGCCTTCGGTGCGACTGTGCGGCGGGTACTACTCGCAGGTCCCGGCGAACGTCTCGCGGGTCACCACGTCGGTGGCCGCCGCGGTCGTGTCCAGCCAGGCGACGCGCTGGCCGTCACCGAGCGACGGGGCCAGCTGGGAGCCGGAGGAGCAGGAGACGCGGGAGAAGTTGTTGAGTCCCGCGACCACATCGGCGGTCTCGGAGACCTTCACCTTGGTCGGCCCGTTCCAGGAGCCGAGCGCACCCCAGAAGTCGTACGTGGAGTAGGCGAAGTACTCGTCGTTGACCGAGAACTGGGCGAGGTAGGTGCTCGACGGGTAGCGCAGCGTCGCCGCCTTCGACAGGTCGTCGAGCGGAGCCGACACGAACTTCGAGGACGGAACCAGGAAGCCGCTCGTCTCCCGCCAGAACACGCGGTCCGAGGTCAGCTGGATGTCCGAGACATAGTTGAAGAGGAAGCCACTGATCCGCTTCTTCTGCGTGCTGTCCTTCGCGATGTCGTACACGTACACCCAGGTTCCGTCCTCGCCGGCCCAGGCGATCCGGCCGTTCTTCATGGCGAGGTGACTGGCCTTGGTTCCTGCCTCCGGGGTCACGTTGACCGTGGTGCCGTCGGCCTCGCGGAGCATGACGTCCTGCTCGCCGTCAGCGGTGGTGCTGATGTAGGCGAGCGCGCCGTTCTCGGTCACCGGCTCGGTCTCGTCGGCGTCCGCGCGGTCAACCAGCTTCTTGATCGCGCCCTGTCCCTTCTCGCCCGCCTGGTAGATGCCGATGCCGTCGGCGGTGATCCGGGTGAAGGCGATGCGGTCGTCGTCCAGGGAGGGGTCGAGCAGATAGGCGTCCTTCTGGGCCAGTTCGTGCTTCGGCTTCTTGCTGAAGCGGCCCACGGTGATGCCGAAGGCGGCGCTGCCCTGGTCCCAGGCGATGGCGTCGCCGTGGCTGATGGCGTAGACGTCGCCGTTGATCTGGGCGGCCTGCTCGTCGACGCCGCCCGTGAGCTCGTAGGCGGGCAGGATGTCGGCGCCGATGGTGGTGCCGTCGTGCGTGCCGCCCTTCTGCTCCCAGCCGGTCTCGATGCCGTGGTCGTCGAAGGCCTTGGTAATGGCTGCGAGATCGGCCTTCGAGACGTTCAGGGACTTGGCCGCGAGGAGGACCGCGTTACGCATGTCGGTGAAGCCGGACAGCGGGGTGAGGTAGTTCTGCGCGGACCGGTAGACGATCTGGTCGGCGAGCTTGCTGTCGAGGTTCTTGCGCATGTCCCACAGCGCGCCGCCGACGATGGTGGAGTTGTAGTGCACCCCGCCGTTGTCGATGTCGAGCGTGATGGGCTCGTAGTCCTTCTGCGCGTTGCGCCCGTCGTTCAGGTCGCGCAGGGCGCACTCCTCCAGCGGCTTGGTGCCGTTGCAGAGGTACTCCCCGATGAGGCCGGAAGTCGGGTCGCTCATCGCGACGCCCTTGTCGGCGGTCTCCATGGCGTTGCCGAAGTAGTCGGATATCGCCTCGTTGAGGGCGCCCGACTGGTTGAGGTAGACGAGCCCGGCGGAGTGCTCGGTGACACCGTGCGTCATCTCGTGGCCGACGACGTCCAGGCCGACGGAGAGCGGGACTCCGTCCATGTGGCCATAGACCATCTTGGAGCCGTCCCAGAAGGCGTTGGCGTAGTCCTTGCCGTTCGCGGCGACGTTGACGACGGAGTAGATCGTGCCGCCCTTGCCGTCGACACCGTCGCGGCCGATCTGGTTCTTGTAGTACTCGTACACCTTCGCCGCGTTCAGGTGCGCGTCGACCGCGCCCGAGGAGGTGTTGGCGCCGTCGAAGCGGTCGCTCGCCGATGTGCCGAGCCGGATGTCGTCGGTGACCGGACCGCCCGCGACGTCCGTGTACTGCTTGCGGTTCGCGTCGTACGTACGGATCTGGCCGCCGGTCTGCGGGTACATGGCGCGCGTGGAGTCGACGAGCGTGTACGAGCCGTCCGCCTCCTTGTTGACGTCCAGCTTCGCCTCGGTGCCGTCGACGCGTACGCCTGTCCCCTGCGCGGGCAACGCGTCGGCCGCGTCGATGTTGTTGTACGAGAGCGCGATGCCGCCCACCCGTGCGTCGACGTACACCTCCTGGCGCACCGGGCTGCCGTTCGCCTTGCCGCCGGTGACGGTGAAGTGCCAGGCGAGCCTGCCGCCGTGGGCGTCGGGCAGCACGGACAGGCCGTGCGCCTCGGTCTTCGCGCCCTGCACGCCGGACAGGCCTCGGTCGAGCGTGAACATCCGCTGCTTCGCGGTGGCTTCGCTCACCTTCGGCGTGGTGGAGACGGTGAGGTCCGTGTAGAGCGTGCCGGTCGCGGAGGTGACCTGCTGGCCGCCGTCCGCGGCCTGGGTCTGCACCGCGTACTCGGCGCCGAAGACCGGAACGCCGTCGTGCTTCTGCTGGAAGCGCACCGAGGACTGCTTGCCGTCCTTGGTGGTCTTCACCGTCTTGAGGTCGGAGACCGGAACCTTGTACGTGTCCTCATGGGCCTTGATGTGGGCCCGCGCGGCCTCGGCCGGGGTGCCCTCGCGGGCGGTCTTGTCCAGGCCCTGCGTCATCGCCGGGGCGACACCCACCGGGTCCGTCGTCTGCGCCGCGGCGGTGTCGTCCGCCCAGGCCGGCGCGGCCAGCAGCGTCGCGCCGGTCGCGGCGGCGACCACGCCGGTCGCCAGCATCCGCAGCACGCTCGTTCGTCTCACGGGACCTCCCCATCGCACACCTGCGCCCGGACCATTGGGGCCCCGGGCGTTGACGTGCTGATCGTTCGCCATGGGCGGTTGTGTGAACAAGGGATGGAGCTGGCGCGAAAGTGCCGTGGCGCAATTACGCCTCAGGAGTACTCAGCGGTAGGCGAGTTGTCCGGAACATCGGGCAACCATCCGGCGCGTGCGGCGTACCAGCCGAGCTGGAAGCGGGTCGCCGCGCCCACTTCGTCCATCAGCGCGTGCAGCCGCCGCTGGACGGTGCGGTGGCCCATGCCCAGCTGGCGGGCTATGGCCGCGTCGGTCAGGCCGACGTGGAGGAGGGCCACGATCTGCCGGTCGATCGCCGCGACCGGGGCCTCGTGTTGCTCCTCGGTACCGGAGGCATTCAGCCGCCAGCCCTTGCCGAAGTGCTCCTCGAAGAGCGAGACCAGAGCGGTGAGCAGACCCGTCCGGTGCACGACGAGCGCCACCGGTTCCGTCTCGCGCTCGGGGTACAGGGGCAGCAGGGCGACACGGCGGTCCACGATGGCGAGCTTGATCGGTAGCCGGTCCGTGACGGATATGTGCTGGCCCTGGGCGACGCAGGAGGCCAGCACGGCCGCGGTCGCCGGATGTTCCAGCCATTCGCGTTCGACGACACTGCGCACGGCCACCCCGCGCAGCATCATCTCGGAGTCGACCTCTTCGTGGTTGTCCTCGAAACTGAGCACCGCGGGCACATGTCTGGCCGGCACCAGGGTGCACACCTCGCTCCTGGCCTGACGCTGCATGGTCAGCAGGCGTCGCCGGATCGCCGCCGGACCGGACAGCACCTCCACCGGCGCGCCCGACGCGTGCGACTGCGCGGCGCGGTGCCGTTCGGTGAGGTCCCCCACCAGCGACTCGACCCGGTGCAGCGCGGACCGGCGGGCTTCCAGGAGCGGCCCGAGCGCGAGGACGGGCGAGGCGGCCCGGTACCGGACGGTGCCGTCCCCTTCCTGCAGCGCGGCACTGGCGAGACCGCGATCGACGAGCGAGTTCAGCACACGCGTCACCGCCGAGCCGTCCAACGGGCCCGTGAGCGCGTCCGGTTCACTGTCCGGACGGTCCACCAGCAGGCGGTAGACCGCGTCCTCGTCCGGTCCGAGGCCGAGCAGGGTCAGCAAGGACCCGTCCACCGGGTCGCCCGGCGCGACGGAATCGGGACGTCCGGGCTCTTCGCGCCCCGCCTCGGCACCCTCCACCGGACCCACCCCTCTTCCTGCCGTCCGTCGGCCGGGGTCAGGCTATCCGGCGGATTTCCGCAGGCCGAGGCCCCCGGGGGCCCGTACACACCACTGGCCGGGCAGACCACTAGTCGAAGTCGTACACCGTCACCGGTATGCCCCGGCCGGTCAGCCGCTCCTCGATCAGAGGCTCTATCCGGGACCACTTCCCGCCCGCGAGCCCGCAGCCGATCCTCGGCATGTGGACCGAGGCCCCCAGCTCGCGGGCCCGGCCGGCCACCGCGTCCAGCCCCGTGTCGATCGCCTCGTAACGCACCGGGACCCCGTTGCTGCCCCTGCGCATCCCCCGCTGGCCCACCATGTTCGCCACCCAGATGTACGGGCTCACCTGTACGAACTGCACCGCGCCGAGGGCGAAGTCATTGCCCGCGCGCTCCCGGTGCCATCGGCGGTAGGCCGCTTCGGGTTCGGGCCAGCGGCGCGAGAGCGCCAGGACGAATCCCTTGCCCCAGCCGCCCAGGTCGTTGCAGACGTGGACGATCAGCTTGATGCCCTGGCCGTGGGGCGCCGTCGCGTCCCCCTGTACGTACATGATCTCGGACATGGCACCAGGCTAGGCGGCACCTCTGACAACCGGGCACTTTCACATCACTGGTGAGACAGCAATACTGTTGCACCGGGGTGGGTCACGCGTTCAGCCGCTCGCCCGCAGGGCCGGACACGAGGAGCAGAGATGGCGACCGGGACCGAGGAGCCGACGCTCACCGTCGACGAGCTGGCGGCGCGCGCCGGTGTCACCGTACGCACCGTGCGTTTCTACAGCACCCGGGGTCTGCTGCCGCCCCCGGTGATCGGGCCGCGACGGGTCGGGCACTACGGCCACGAGCACCTGTCCCGGCTCGCGCTCATCGAGGAGCTCCAGCACCAGGGCATGACGCTGGCCGCCATCGAACGCTATCTGGAGCAGCTCCCGCCGGATCTGAGCGCCCACGACCTGGCGATCCACCGTGCGCTGGTGGCCTCCTGGGCACCGGACTCGGCGGAGCACGCGACGCGGGCGGAGCTGGAGCGGCGGGCCGGCCGGGCGCTGACCGAGCAGGACATCGCGCGGCTGGCCGCGATGGGTGTGCTGGAGCACGCGGAGCCGGTCGACGGCAGCTACCGGGTGGATCCGGGGCTGCTGCGGCTCGGGGTCGAACTGCTCGGCGTGCCTATCGCCCACGAGACGATCCTGGCCGCCCGCACGGTGCTGCTGGAGCACTCCCGGTCCGCCGCGCAGGAGCTGACCCGGTTGTTCCGGGACGAGGTGTGGGGGCCGTACCGGGAGCGGGAGTCGGACCCCGAGCACGTGGCGGCGATGAAGTCGCTGTCGGCACATATGCAGCCGATGGTGATCCAGGCGCTGGTGACCGCGTTCCAGCGGTCGTTGAAGGAAGAGCTGCGGGCCGCGTTCACGGCGGAGTGAACGCGGCCCGCGGGGCGGGCGCCGGCCATGGGGCTCAGTCGTGGAAGGTCTCGCCCTTCTCGGCCTTGCCCACGAGCAGCGCGGGCGGCAGGAAGCGGTCGCCGTACCGCTCGGCGAGTTCCCGGGCGCGGGCGACGAAGCCGGGCAGACCGCCCTCGTATCCGTTGATGTACTGGAGCACGCCGCCGGTCCACGGCGGGAAGCCGATGCCCATGATGGAGCCGATGTTGGCGTCGGCGACGGTGATCAGGACGTTCTCCTCCAGGCAGCGGACGCTGTCCAGCGCCTCGGAGAACAGCATCCGCTCCTTCATGTCGATGAAGGGGATGTCCGTGTCGGGCTTCGCGAAGTGCTCCCGCAGGCCCGGCCAGAGGCGGGTGCGCTTGCCGCTCTCGTCGTACTCGTAGAATCCCGCGCCACCGCTGCGTCCCGGCCGGCCGAACTCGTCGACCATCCGGTCGATGACCGCGTCCGACGGGTGTCCGGGCCAGGTGCCGCCGGCCTCCTCGACGGCCCGCTTCGTCTCGTTGCGGATCTTGCGGGGCAGGGTGAGCGTCAGCTCGTCCATCAGCGAGAGCACCTTGGCCGGGTACCCGGCCTGTGCGGCGGCCTGCTCGACGGAGGCGGGCTCGACGCCCTCGCCGACCATGGCGACGCCCTCGTTGATGAACTGGCCGATGACGCGCGAGGTGAAGAAGCCGCGCGAGTCGTTGACGACGATCGGGGTCTTCTTGATCCGGCGGACCAGGTCGAAGGCGCGGGCCAGGGCCTCGTCGCCGGTCTGCTCACCCTTGATGATCTCGACCAGCGGCATCTTGTCCACGGGCGAGAAGAAGTGCAGCCCGATGAAGTCGGCCGGGCGCTCCACACCTTCGGCGAGGACGGTGATCGGCAGGGTCGAGGTGTTGGAGCAGAGCAGCGCGTCCGGCTCGATGATGCCCTGGATCTCCTGGAACACCTTGTGCTTGAGCGCGGTGTCCTCGAAGACGGCCTCGATGACGGCGTCGCAGCCCGCCAGATCGGCCGGGTCGCCGGTCGGGGTGATCCGGGCCAGCAGTTCGTCGCGCTGGGCCTCGGTGGTGCGGCCCCGGGAGAGCGCCTTGTCGAGCAGCTTCTCGCTGTACGCCTTGCCCTTGGCCGCGGCCTCGGTGGAGACGTCCTTGAGGACGACCTCGATTCCGGCGCGGGCGCAGGAGTACGCGATGCCGGCGCCCATCATCCCGGCGCCGAGCACGGCGACCTTGTTGACCTGGCGCTCCTCGATGCCCTTGGGGCGGCTGGCACCGGAGTTGACGGCCTGGAGGTCGAAGAAGAACGCCTGGATCATGTTCTTCGCGACCTGGCCGGTGACCAGCTCGGTGAAGTACCGGGCCTCGATGGTCAGCGCGGTCTCGAAGTCGACCTGCGAGCCCTCGACGGCGGCGGCGAGGATGTTGCGGGGCGCGGGCATCGGGGCGCCCGCGAGCTGCTTCTTCAGGTTGGACGGGAAGGCCGGCAGGTTGGCTGCGAACTTCGGGTTGGACGGGGTGCCGCCGGGGATCCTGTACCCCTTGACGTCCCAGGGCTGCTGGGACTCGGGGTTGGCGTCGATGAAGGCACGGGCCTTTTCGAGCATCTCCTCACGGGTGGCGGCCACTTCGTGGACCAGGCCGTTCTCCAGGGCGCGCCGCGGGGTGTACTGGGTGCCCTGCAGGAGAACCTTCAGCAGTGCGTCGGCGATGCCCATGAGGCGTACGGTGCGGGTGACGCCGCCACCGGCGGGCAGCAGGCCGAGAGTGACCTCGGGCAGGCCGATCCGGGAGCCGGGGGCGTCGAGGGCGACGCGGTGGTGCGAGGCGAGCGCGATCTCGTAACCGCCGCCGAGCGCGGCGCCGTTGATGGCGGCGACGACGGGGATGCCGAGGGTCTCGATGCGGCGCAGCGAGTTCTTGATGGCGGTGCCGGTGTCGAAGGCCAGCTGGGCGTTCTCCGGACCGATCCTGATCATGTCCTTGAGGTCGCCGCCCGCGAAGAAGGTCTTCTTTGCGGAGGTGTAGATGATGCCGCGGATGGCGTCCTTCTCGGCCTCGGCGCGGTCGGCGACGGCCGCGATGGAGTCCTTGAACGCCTGGTTCATCGTGTTGGCGGACTGGTTCGGGTCGTCGAGTACGAGGGTGACGACGCCCGTCTCGTCCTGTTCCCAGCGGATGGTCGTGCTCTCGGTCATTGCTGTTCTTCTCCGTAAGCAGGGATGGCCGGGGGGACGGTCAGAGACGCTCGATGACGGTGGCGATGCCCATGCCGCCGCCGACGCAGAGGGTGGCGAGGCCGTACCGCTGGTCGCGGCGCTCCAGTTCGTCGATGAGGGTGCCGAGGATCATCGCGCCGGTGGCGCCGAGCGGGTGGCCGAGGGCGATGGCGCCGCCGTTGACGTTGATCTTGTCGAGCGGGAGGCCCATGTCCCTGGCGAAGCGGAGCACGACCCCGGCGAACGCCTCGTTGATCTCGACGAGGTCGATGTCGTCGATGGTCAGCCCGGCCTTGGCGAGGGCCTTGCGGGTCGCGGGCGCGGGGCCGGTGAGCATGATGGTCGGCTCGGAGCCGGAGACCGCGGCGGAGACGATCCGGGCGCGCGGCGTGAGTCCGTAGCGCTCGCCGACCTCCTTGTTGCCGATCGCGACGAGCGCGGCGCCGTCGACGATGCCGGAGGAGTTGCCCGCGTGGTGGACGTGGTCGATCTTCTCGACCCAGTGGTACTTCTGCAGCGCCACCGCGTCGAAGCCGCCCATCTCGCCGATCGCGGCGAAGGAGGGCTTGAGCGCGGCGAGCGAGTCGGCGGTGGTGCCGGGCCGCATGTGCTCGTCGCGGTCGAGCACGACGAGGCCGTTGCGGTCCTTGACGGGGACGACGGAGCGGGCGAAGCGGCCGTCCTTCCACGCTTCGGCGGCGCGCTCCTGGGAGAGTGCGGCGAACTCGTCGACGTCGCGGCGGGAGAAGCCCTCGATGGTGGCGATGAGGTCGGCGCCGACGCCCTGCGGGGCGAAGCCGGTCTCGAAGTTGGTCATCGGGTCCATCGCCCAGGCGCCGCCGTCGGAGCCCATCGGGACCCGGGACATCGACTCGACGCCGCCCGCGAGGACGAGGTCCTCCCACCCCGAACGGACCTTGGCGGCAGCCAGGTTGACGGCCTCCAGACCCGAGGCACAGAAGCGGTTCTCCTGGACGCCCGCGACGGTGTCCGGGAGGCCGGCCGCGATGGCGGCGATCCGGGCGATGTCGGAGCCCTGGTCGCCGAGCGGGCTGACCACGCCGAGGACGATGTCGTCGATGGCCGCCGGGTCGAGGCCGGGGAAGCGGCTGCGGATTTCGTGGATGAGGCCGACGACGAGGTCGATCGGCTTGGTGCCGTGCAGGGCGCCATTGGCCTTGCCGCGGCCGCGCGGGGTGCGGATCGCGTCGTAGACGAACGCTTCGGTACTCAAGACAGCAGCCTTTCGAGGGTGGTTGTGCGACGGGGTCAGGCGAGCAGCGAGCGGCCGATGATCTCCTTCATGATCTCGGTCGTGCCGCCGTAGATGGTCTGGATGCGGCCGTCGGTGAACGCCTTGGCGACCGGGTACTCCGCCATGTAGCCGTATCCGCCGTGCAGTTGGAGACAGCGGTCGGCGGCGCGCTTCTGCAGTTCGGTGGCCCACCACTTGGCCATCGAGGCGTGCACGGCGTCGAGCGTGCCGTCGGAGTGGTCGACGATGCAGCGGTCGACGAAGGTGCGGGTGACGGCGCACTCGGTGGCCATCTCGGCGATCTCGAACCGGATGTGCTGGAGCTTGGAGAGCGGCCTGCCGAAGGCCTCGCGCTCCTTGACGTACTTCGTGGTGATCTCCAGCAGATGTTCCGCCGCGGCGATCCCGGCGACCGCTATGCCCATCCGCTCCTGCGCCAGGTTGGTCATCAGGTGGATGAAGGCGCCGTCCCGCTCGCCCAGCAGGTTCTCCTTGGGCACGCGGACGTCGTTGAAGAACAGCTCCGCGGTGTCCTGGGACTTCTGGCCGATCTTGTCGAGGTTGCGGCCGCGCTCGAAGCCCTCCGCGCCGCGTTCGACGACGATCAGCGAGAGCCCCTTCGCACCGCCCTCGGGGGTGGTCTTCGCCACGACGACGACCAGGTCGGCGAGGATGCCGTTGGAGATGAAGGTCTTGGAGCCGTTGAGCAGCCAGTGGTCGCCCTTGTCCTCGGCGGTGGTGCGGATGCCCTGGAGGTCGGAGCCCGCGCCGGGTTCGGTCATGGCGATGGCGGTGATGGTCTCGCCGCTGCAGAATCCGGGCAGCCAGCGCCGCTTCTGCTCGTCGGTGCCGAGGCCGGTGAGGTAGGGGCCGATGATGTCGTTGTGCAGCCCGAGCGCGAGGCCGGGGGTGCCGGCCCGGGTGAACTCCTCGGCGAGGACGGCGCTGTAACGGAAGTCGGTGTTCCCGCCGCCTCCGTACTCCTCGGGCACGGCGAGGCCCAGCAGCCCCTGCCGGCCGGCCGCGAGCCATGCCTCGCGCGAGACGATGCCGTCCTTCTCCCACTGCTCGTAGTGCGGGAGTACCTCCTTGGTGAGGAAGGTACGCACGGTCTCGCGGAACGCTTCGTGCTCTTCGGTGAAGATCTGCCGCTGCACTGGGGTCCTCCTGGGGCCGGTTCTTGACGGGGGGATGGGCCGGGCCGGTCGGGCCCGGTGGGGGTCACGGCCCGGCGAGGCCGGGTACGTCCCAGTCGGCGGCGACGGCCTCGGTGTCCGCGCCGGGTCGAGCGGGCCCGCCGCGCACCGAGGCGGGGGTCACGGAGAAGCGCGGTGCGGGCGCGGGCTGGACGAGCCCGTCGTGCTCGACGAAGGTGGCGCGGGCGGCGAGGTGCGGGTGGTGCGGCGCCTCGCGGAGCGAGAGGACGGGGGCGACGCAGGCGTCCGATCCCTCGAACACCTCGGTCCACTCGGCACGCGTACGGGTGCGGAACCGGTCGGCGACGACGGTGCGCAGCTCCTCCCACCGGCCGATGTCGCCCCGGTCCGGGGCTTCGTCCCCGATCCCGAGGAGCCGGCCGAACTCCTCGTAGAACCGCTGCTCCAGCGGCCCGACCGCCATGTACTGGCCGTCGGCGGTCTCGTACGTGCCGTAGAACGGGCAGCCGCCGTCCAGGAGGTTGGAGCCGCGCCGGTCCTGCCAGCCGCCGGCCGCCAGCATTCCGTGGATCATCATGGCGAGATGGCTGGCGCCGTCGACGATCGCCGCGTCCACGACCTGGCCCCGGCCGCCGGGGGTGCGGGCGTGCTGGAGGGCGGCGAGCACGCCGACGACGAGATAGAGCGAGCCGCCCGCGTAGTCGCCGACGAGATTGGCCGGGACGGTGGGCGGCTCGCCGGGCTTGCCGATCATGGAGAGGGTGCCGGTGAGCGCGATGTAGGCGATGTCGTGCCCGGCCCGTTCGGCGAGCGGTCCGTCCTGGCCCCAGCCGGTCATCCGCCCGTACACGAGGCGCGGGTTGCGGGCCAGAGCGGCGTCGGGACCGACGCCGAGGCGTTCGGCGACGCCCGGCCGGTAGCCCTCGATCAGGATGTCGGCGCGCTCGACCAGATCGAGCACCTTGGCGGCTCCGTCCTCGGCCTTGAGGTCGACGAGCACGGAGCGCTTGTTGCGGTTGGTGAGGTCGTACGCGGGATCGATGCCCAGCCCCGCACCGCCGGGCCGGTCGACCCTGACGACGTCGGCGCCGAGGTCGGCCAGGAGCATCGCGGCGAACGGACCGGGTCCGATGCCTGCCAGTTCGACCACCCGCACCCCTGTCAGCGGGCCGTGCGAGCCGTGCTCTGTCGTTGCCATCGAGCCCCCTGCGGTATGACACAACTGATGTAACAGCGATGATGCTAAGAACGCACCGCGCTCCGCACAACCCCTTTGGCCGAGCAAGCGCTTAGTTCCGTCCTCGGGATCCTCCCCCATGGGGACCGCCCGGCCGCACACCGCCACGACCCCTCCGCTAGCCTCTGCCTGCCACATCGGCGCCGGCTCCGCGGAGGTACTCATGAACGGGCAGAACGGGGCAGAACGCCCTTATGACGTGATCCTCTTCGGCGCCACCGGCTTCGTGGGTGCCCTCACCGCCGAATATCTCGCCGCCCACGCGCCCGCCGGCTGCCGCTGGGCCGTGGCCGGACGCGACCGGGCCAAGCTGGAGCGCCTGCGCGACCGTCTCGCCGCGATCGAGCCGCGCTGCGCGCAGCTCCCGCTGCTGCACGCCGACGCCGGGGACGAGCACTCGCTGCGCGAGCTCGCCGAGTCCGCCCATGTGGTGGCCACGACGGTGGGCCCCTATCTCTGGTACGGCGAGAAGCTGGTCGCGGCCTGCGCCGAGGCGGGGACGGACTACGCGGACCTCACCGGTGAGGCGGAGTTCGTGGACCGGATGTATCTGAAGCACGACGCGCGGGCCCGCGAGACGGGGGCCCGGATCGTGCACGCCTGCGGTTTCGACTCCGTACCGCACGACCTCGGGGTGTACTTCACCGTCCAGCAGCTGCCGCCGGACGTACCGCTGAGCGTCGACGGCTTCGTACGCAGCAACGCCGTCTTCTCCGGCGGTACGTTCGCCTCGGCGCTCACCGCGATGGGCCGCGGCCCGCGAATGCTGAGCGCCGCCCGGGAACGCCGGCTGCACGAGCCGCGGCTGGTCGCCCGCCGGGCCCGCGCCCCCCTCGGCACCCCGCACTTCAGCGCGGAGACCGGCACCTGGGCGCTCCCGCTGCCCACGCTGGACCCGCAGATCGTCGAACGCTCGGCGCGGGCGCTGGCCCGGTACGGCCCCGACTTCCGTTACCGCCACTTCGCCTCGGTCCGTCATCTGCCCGTGGCCCTCGGCGGCACGGCCGCGGTCGGCGCACTCCTGGGCGCCGCGCAGGTTCCGGCGGCCCGGTCGTGGCTGATGAACCGGTACGAGCCGGGCAAGGGGCCGGACGCGGAGCGCCGTCGGCGCAGCTGGTTCACCGTGCGCTTCGTCGGTGAGGGCGGCGGGCACCGGGTGTTCACCGAGGTCTCGGGCGGCGACCCCGGCTACGACGAGACGGCGAAGATGCTCGCCGAGTCCGCGCTCTGCCTCGCCCTGGACGAACTCCCGCCGGCATCGGGGCAGGTCACCACCGCCGCCGCGATGGGTGACGCGCTGCTGGAGCGGCTGCGCTCGGCCGGCCTGCGCTTCCGGGTCGCGGCGGCCCGCTGAGCCGACGCCCGGGGCGGCACGCACTCGTTCGGGTGATGTCGCCCCATGCCCCCGCCTCCTCGTTCCCCGGGTGAGCGGGCCGTGGCACCGCTTCGCGGGCTCCTCGGCCGCGCGGCACGGATCGGCGCTTTCACTACGATCTGCGTCCCGCAGGTCGGCGCACCCGGGCATGCTCCCGATGCACAGCCCTGACCTGCGGCTATGCACACAGAGAGTCGGGGAAGAACCATGACGGACAACACTGTGGCGGGTCACGAGGAACAGCCGGGGCGGGCGCTCGCCGGGTTGCTGAGGAACTGGTGGGAGTCGTCGGCGCGCGACGGCCGCGAGAAACCCACTCAGCAGTCGCTCGCCAAGCGGCTGGGGATCGACCAGACCACCCTGTCGCGCTATCTGAATCCCGCTCATGCCTCCAACGCCCCGAGCCGGATCGTCGAGCAGCTGCACACGGCGCTGCGGGCACCGGCCGACGACCTGGACCGGGCGCTCGCCCTCGCGCGCGCGGCGGCGGCCGGGAAGCGCCCGGCGGCCGCGGCCGCGCCCGGCCCGGCAGCCGCGCCCACCGGTCCGTCCGACGACCGCGACGCGGCGGCCCGCCGGCGGGGCCGCTCCCCCGTCGCGTACCCGGCCCTGGCCGTCGCATCGCTGCTCCTGCTCGTGCTCGGCGGCTTCGTGTGGTGGCTGGTGCCCACCACCACGGGACAGAGCGATGCCAAGGGCAGGGCGGGTGTCTCGGACCGGCCGTCGGAAGGCACGGACTGGCCGCTGGCCCGCAAGGGCGATGTGTTCTGGAAGGCGCGTACGGTGCGGCTGCTGCTGCGGGCGAACGGCTTCGACGTGAAGGTCGACGCCGACTACGGTCCGGCGACGGCCCAGGCCGTGAAGAAGTTCCAGGCGGCACATGGTCTGACCCCGGACGGCAAGGTCGGGAAGGACACCTGGCCGTTGCTGGTCATCACGGTCGACTCGCGCACGACCGAGCCCGATGCCATCACGGCGGTGCAGTACCTGCTGCACCACGCCGGGGCGCCGACCGACAGCACCGGTACGTACACGCCCTCGACCAGGCGGTCGCTCAAGGAGTTCCAGGAGTCCCGGAATCTGCCGGTGACGGGGGTCGGGGACGAGGCCACCTGGCGCGCGCTGCTCAACGCCCAGGGGCCGGATCAGCACAAGTAGCCGCGGGCCGGGGCCGGGGCGGCCTTGCGCCGGGCACTCAGAGTGCCCAGGAAACCAGCGTGCAGACCATCGAGACGGCCCAGGCCACTCCCGCGATCATCCCGAGGGTCATCCCTATAGCGACCCGGCGCTGAGCGAGATAGACGGTGCCGGGTCGTGTGGACGTTCTATGTTCGTTCATGGGTACAAGCTTGCCGGTGATGATCGGCAAAAGGTATCCGTGCGCGTACTCACGCGCCCTGCCCGCTCTCAGGCGGTCGCCTCCCGCAGGGCCCGGCGGCAGAGCGAGTCGGCCCTGCGGGTGGTCTCCGGCTGACGGAAGTCGCGGGTCAGCAGCAGGGTGTGGGCGCAGGCGTTGTCCAGACCGGTCCGGTGCCCGACGGAGACGAAGACGGGTTTGACGCCGTCCTGGGTACGCAGCGCCCGGCCCACCTCCTCCTCGCCGTCGAGCAGCGGCGACCAGTCACCACGGCGGGGCCCTGGTTGCTCGTACGTGAAAGTGAACGGGTTCTTGGCGACGCCGATCACCGGGAGGCCGGTGAGCACCCCGAGGTGGCTGGCGAGTCCGAAGCGGCGCGGGTGCGCCCGGCCGTATCCGTCGCAGACGACGAGTCCGGGGTCGACCGGCAGGGATTCGAGCGCGGCCAGCACGGTCGGGATCTCGCGGAAGGCCAGGAGGCCGGGGATGTACGGGAAGGTGACCCGGCCGACGGCGGTGGTCTCGGCAACCACTTCGAACGTCGCCCCGTCGAGGACCACCGCCGCCGCGACGACGACGTCGCGCTCGTCGTCGTAGGCGACGTCGACCCCCGTGACCCGGCCGGAACCGGGCGGCGGGCCGACTTCGTCGAGCACCACCCGGGAACGCAAGGTGTCCTGGACGGCTCGGGCTTCGGCCTCGTCGGCGGGCATCGGAACGCTTGTCATGGTGCGGCCGAGTCTAGCCAGGGCCCGTCCGGCGGCTCAGGGCCGGACGGGCCCTGGGGGCTCCCCGAGGAATGGGCCCGGAGTCCGCGTGGGCCCGTCCCGGCCCTACCCGTAGCCTGGCGATCATGTTTGTACTCGAACTGACCTACACCGCCCCTGTCGAGCGCGTCGACGAGCTGATGCAGGACCATGTCGTCTGGCTGGACGCACAGTACGCGGCGGGGGTGTTCATCGCGTCGGGCCGCAAGAACCCGCGCGACGGCGGGGTGATCCTGGCCGTCGGCGACGACCGTGCACGGATCGAGGAGATCGTTTCGGAGGATCCGTTCTCGGTGCGGGGCGTGTGTGCCTACCGCATCACCGAGTTCATCGCGACGAAGACCGCGGACGAGCTCGCTCCCTACCGTCGGCAGCTGCCCGGATAGTGGAGCCCTTCCCCCGGAGCGGCCTCGCTCCGGGGGAAGCGGAACAGGCTCAGCGCCCCGTGCGTGCCACGCGTCCCTTCTCTCCCGCGGCCCAACAGCCGCCGTCCGGGGTGCAGTCGACGGTGTCGTACGAGCCGGTGTCGACCGTGCGCCAGGTGCGTCCGCCGTCCGTCGTGAGGTCGGTGCCGGTCGGGCCGACCGCCAGGGCTCCGGACCTGCTGTGCGGCAGCCAGGCGACGCCCGAGCGGTAGGCGGCCGTCGGGGTGACGGCCTGCTGCCAGGTGCGGCCGGCGTCGTCCGTCACGGCCGCGGCGTCCGGCGACGGCTCTCCGGCCCGGTAGTCGCCGCCGACCGCGATGCCGTGGTGGCGGTCGCGGAAGGCCAGTGCGAAGACGCCGCGGGCCGGGTCGCCGGCCGGGATCGTGGATTCGGTCGCGGTCCAGGTCAGCCCGCGGTCGGCGGAGTGCAGCACCCGCGCGGTGGCGGCGCCTCCGGTCGCGAGCCATACGTCCCTGGGGCCCGAGGAGACCAGGCACTGGCCGCCGGCGGCGAATCCCGCCTCGCCGGGCTGGGCGTCCGGCATGCCCGCGTCGGGCAGCACCCGCCAGCTCCGGCCGCCGTCCGCGGTGGACAGGATGCGGTACTTGCCGTCCACGGGATCGCTCATCGCCAGCCCGTGCCGGCTGTCGAAGAAGGTGAGGCAGTCGTAGAAGGCGCGTGCGTCGGTGTTGCGGAACGACTCCGTCCAGGTCGCTCCCCCGTCGTCCGTGCGGAACACCCGGGACGCCTCGCCCTCACCGATGGCCAGGGCCACCGCGCGCCGGCCGTCGAACGCCTCGATGTCGCGGAACTCCAGCGCCTCCGCGGCCGCGCCCGGCGGTGAGACGTCGCGCCAGCGCCTGCCCCCGTCGGACGTGCGCAGCACCGTGCCCTTGCTGCCCGCGACCCAGGCGGTGCGGCGGCTGACGGCGGCGAGGCCGCGGAAGCGGGCATCGGTTCCGGTGTCGGTGAGCGTCCAGGCCGGTCGTTCGCCGGGCCGGTGTCGTTCCCACGGTGTCGCCGCGGCTGCCGGTGTGGCCAGTGCCGCGGTCAGCGCCGCCGCACAGAGTCCCCATGACATCAGTCGTCTCGTCTTCCCCTTGACCCTCATGGCGCTGGAAGCTAGCCCACGAGCCCAGCCCGGTCCAGGGTGCGCAGCCGGAAAGTGACCGGGCGCGGCAGTGGGCGGTGATACAGCTCACGCCACCTTCCGGTGCACGGATGAGGGACTTCCTTCGTCTGTATCAGTGCCGGGAACCGTTCATCTGGCCGAGAAAGGGAGCAGGTCTTGTCCACCGCTATCGAGCAGTCCGTGCAGGCCCGCATGGTCGCATCCGCACCGCGGATGGAGACCCTTCCCGCCACCCTGCATTACGACCCCAAGGATCCGTTCGCCGTGCGTATGGCGTTTCCCGCCCCCGCGACCCTGGAGGGCACCGAGGTCGCCTGGGAGTTCTCCCGTGAGCTGCTGGCGGCGGGGATGGACGGGGCGGCCGGTGTCGGGGACGTACGCGTCAGGCCGTTCGGTTACGACCGTACGGTCCTGGAGTTCCACGCCGCCGAGGGCATCGCGATGGTGCACGTCCGCACGGCGGAGCTGCGCCGTTTTCTGGGGCGGGCGCAGGAAATGGTGCCCGTCGGCGACGAGCACCGGTTCCTGGATCTCGACCGCGGCCTGACCGATCTGCTCGGCGGCCCCTGCTGAGAGCTCGCGTCCGGCGGGCCGATCGCCGGGCGGGGAGGGCCGGGACGGTATGGGCGTCAGCTGTGGAGTAAGGCCCAGGCCTTGCAGCCGCCGGACGGGGTCAGCGCGGGCGCCAGCCCCCAGTCCCCGCCGTACGCGTCGACCACGGCGGCCAGCAGCCACATGCTGTCGCTGCGGCGCTCGCGGCATTCCTCGGACTTCAGGGCCGAGTTGTGCGGGGGGTGCTGGTCGTAGAGCGTGATGCGGAGCGCGTCGAACTGCCAGTGCACCCGCAGCAGCATCTCCCGCTCCGGGGTGAACCGGTAGGCGGTGGCGACCAGTTCGGATGCGGCGAGTACGGCAGTCTCCCGGAGTCCCGTGAGGCCGTGCCGGGTGAGAAGGTCACCCACGGCACCGCGTGCGAGGCCGGCGCAGAAGGCGCCGCCGGGCAGTGCGAACGAATAACTCAGGTTGTCCGCCACCGGTGGGTGGGGTCCGGCAGGTGCGGGGGCCGGCAGACAACGCAGCGCGCCTTTCATCAAGATGCTCACATTTCGGTAATTGTGGTGACGATCACACGCGGGCGCGGTCGCCCCGTGTGAGACTTGCGCTACCGACCGTAGCGCACCGAGGAGCACAGTGCTACTACTTGTGCGGTTCCGGTCATTTCACTCCCACCCCGAAAGGGACCGCACCTTGCCCCCCAGAAGCACCCCGACCGCCCGGCAGCAGCGACTCGGGTACGAACTCCGCAAACTGCGCGAGCAGTCGGGCATGCCGGTGCAGCAGGCCGCCGCACTGCTCGGCGTCGACCGCACCCGCATCCCGAACATCGAATCGGGACGGTTCGGCATCAGCGCCGAACGGGTCCGCACCCTCGCCTTCAACTACGGCTGCCCGGACACCGGGCTGGTCGACCTGCTCGCCGAGATGGCCCAGGAGCGCGCCCGGGGCTGGTGGGAGGAGCACCGCGGGCTACTGCTGCCGGGACTGCTCGACATCGCCGAACTCGAGCACCACGCGGCGGAGTTGACGACCTCCACCACCACGCACATCCCCGGCCTCCTGCAGACCGAGGAGCATGCACGGGCTGTCTTCGACACGGCCGATCCACAGTTGCCCGGACCCGATCTGATGGCCCGGCTGTCGCTGCGACTGCGCCGCCGGGAGATATTGGAGCGGGACCGTCCACCGATGTACGAGTCGGTGATCCACGAGGCGGCGCTGCGCATGCAGTTCGGCGGCCCGAAGGTGGCGAGGGCCCAGCTGGACCACATCCTCGAACAGTCCGAGCGGGACCGGATCACGGTACGGGTGATCCCGTTCGCGGCCGGCGGTTTCCCGGGCGCCGGACAGTCGTTCACCTATGTGGGCGCCGCGGTACCGCAGCTCGACACCGTGCAGCTCGACTCCTCGCATGGTTCGATGCTGCTGGACTCCGGCATGCAACTGCGCCGCTATCGCGGCCTGTTGGAGCGTCTGCGCACACTCTCACTGCCCGTCGAGGAGTCGCGCGACTTCATCCGATCCATAGCCCAGGACCTCTGAGGAGCGACCATGACCGATATCTGCTGGGACGAAGCCTTCTGCAGCGAGGGCGCCAACTGCTTCCGCTTCGGACTCGACGACCAGGGCCGGGCGTACATCGGCTCCACCACGGACACCACCGCCTACGTCAGCGACTCCATGGAGGCGCTGCGGGCGCTCATCTCCGCAGTGAAGGCCGGCGCGGCGGACCACCTGCTCTGACCGCACGCCCCGACCGCGCCCGCGCCCCCGTGAAGGTCCGCTCCGAGTACGCCGACAGCTCCGAGCGCCCCGCAGCCGGGGGCCGGCCGGTCCCGGTCACCGGCGCGCCGCCGGTACGGATGGATCGCAGCGCACCGCGCCGAACCTCGTCCACGGGCACCCAACCGCCCCGGGACCTGCGTACATAACGTTACGTAACCGGGCATCGTGAGAGCGGGCTTGGCGGTGGCCTTACCGCCGCTTTAACCTACGGTCTCGTAACCTACGTATCCGTAGGTAATTCTCCCGTCCCCAGGAGTCCCCCGTGACGATCACCGCTCCCCACCTCGGCAGCCCGAAGGCGTGGACCGACGCCCAGCTGCTGTACGCCCTGGAAGAGGTGGTGGAGAAGGAGCTCAACCGCCATCTCAAGGTCGCCAAGGACTGGATGCCCCACGAGTACGTGCCGTTCTCCGACGGGCGGAACTTCCCCGGGGTCTTCGAGGACGGTGAGGCCTGGCAGGCCGACCAGTCCAAGGTCACCGACATCGGCAAGATCGCCCTGGTGGTGAACCTGCTGACCGAGGACAACCTCCCGAGCTACCACCACGAGATCGCCTCGCTCTTCGGCCGCGACGGTGCCTGGGGCACCTGGGTGCACCGCTGGACCGCGGAGGAGGGCCGACACGGCATCGTGATGCGTGACTACCTGCTCACCTCACGGGCCGTCGACCCGGACAAGCTGGAGCAGTTCCGGATGGCGCACATGGCGGAGGGCTTCGAGTCGGACAACCGCCACTCGATGCTGCACTCGGTGGCGTACGTCGCGTTCCAGGAGCTGGCCACCCGCGTCTCGCACCGCAACACCGGCCACCAGTCGGGCGACCCGGTCTGCGACCGGATGCTCGCGCGGATCGCGACCGACGAGAACCTGCACATGGTCTTCTACCGCAACCTCCTCGGTGCGGCCTTCGAGCTCGCCCCCGACCTGACGATGCAGGCCGTGCGCGACGTCGTCGTCAACTTCCGGATGCCCGGTCACGGCATGCCGGGCTTCGAGCGGGCCGCCGCGCAGATGGCGATCGGCGAGATCTACAACATGCGCATCCACCACGACGACGTGATCCAGCCCGTGCTGCGTTACCTGAAGGTGCTCTCCATCGACGGCCTGGGCCCCGACGGCCTGAAGGCGCAGGAGGAGCTGGGCCTGTACATGGGCGGCCTGGACAGCGAGGCGGCGAAGTTCGACGAGAAGCTGGCCGCCCGCAAGGCGCGGATGGTCGCGCGCGCCGGCGCCTGACCGTTCCGGGCCCGGCCCGTCGACCCGTCCGCCGCCGGTCCGGTGGCCGGCGGGTCGACGCCCGTGCCGGCACTCAGACCGTTTCGTGCAGGTCCCGCGCGTAGTGCTCGATCGCTGCCCGGTACTGGCGCACCTGCGGGTCCGTGCTGCTGGTGGCGAGGAGTTCCAGCAGCAACCGCATGGCTTCGTGGTGCTCGCCGGTGTTGAACAGGGCCATGGCGAGAAACGTCCGCAGCGCCCCGTCGTCGGGGAACTGCTCGACACCGCCGCGGAGAACCTCGACGGCCTTCTCGTACTGCCCGAGCACCCGGTGCGTGCTCCCCAGGCCGAGGAGCGCGCCTCTGCGGTCCTCCTCCGACAGCCCGGTGCCGCCGAGGCCGCGTTCGTAGAACGGCACCGCCTCCGCCTCCAGCCCGAGCACGTCGTGGGCCCAGGCGGCCTGATAGGCGATCTCCGCGTCCGCGGGGAACTCGGCGGACAGGGCCAGCAGGCGCTGCCTGGCCTCCTCCTGGTGGCCTTCGGTGCGCAGCCGTACGGCCGCCGCGAGGGAACTGTCCCGGTCGTGATCATTCATACGGGCATCGTCCCAGGCCCGAGAGGCGGTCCGGCCACGGCCCCTCAGTCGCGGCCGGTTCTGCGCAGCCGGTCCCGCTCCTTCTCGGACAGCCCGCCCCATACGCCGAAGCGCTCGTCGTTGGCGAGGGCGTACTCCAGGCAGGCCTCGCGCCCCTCGCAGGCGTTGCAGAGCTGCTTGGCCTCACGGGTGGAGCTGCCAGGGGCGGGAAAGAAGAACTCGGGCCCCGCCTGGGCGCACAGCGCTGTCTCCTGCCAGGCGAGTGCGGGGTCGGCCGCGGTGTTGATCAGCATGCGGTCCACAGTGCCCGGTCGCGATAAACGACCGATCAACGCCTCATCAATGCGGCGCGCCGATGACTTCCGGTCAGCTCTGTGGCGTGGACGCGCTCTTGATCAGAGCGAATTCGGCGCCGTCCGGATCGGCCACGTTGGCGAACTTTCCCACACCCTCCATCTCCGTGGGCTCCAGGGTCGGTCTGCCGCCCAGCCGTTCCACGTCCGCGACCGCCTCGTCGCAGTCGGCGACCTCGAAGTAGGGCAGCCAGTGCGATCCGGCCACCGCCCGTGCCGGCACCGCGTTCAGCGGTACGAAGCCGCCGAAGGCCGCCTCCTCGCCACCGCCGCCGGTCCGGATCACCGTGTAGGACCCGCCGCCCCCGGGGAACGGTGCCCGCGCGCTCTCCCATCCGAAGACCGCGCCGTAGAACGCGGCGGCCGCGGGCACGTCCGGGGTGTACAGCTCCGCCCAGCACAGACTGCCGGGGACGCCCACGGCGCCCAGCCCAGGGTTCCCGCCCGGCTGCCAGATACCGAAGTAGGCACCCGCCCGGTCCTTGAATCCGGCCATTCTGCCGAAGTCCAGGACATCCATCGGGGCGAACGGTACGGTGCCGCCGGCCTGCTCGACCGCCCGCGCCGTGGCGTCGGCGTCCGACGACCGGAAATACACCGACCAGGACGGCGCCGCCTGCTCCTCGGTGACCGTCATCGCGCCGGCTACCGTCTTCCCGTCCAGCGTGAACATGCCGTAGCCGCCGGTCTCCGGGCCGCCGGCCACGTACTCCCAGCCGAAGAGACCGGTGTAGAAATCGACGGCCCCGTCGAGATCGGGTGTGCCCAGGTCGATCCAGTCGGGCGCTCCGTCGACGTAACGGGTGGTGAGCATGGCCGGCTCCTTCGGCGGTGCCCGTGCCGTGCGGCACGGGGGTCCTCCCCGACGTTCCGAGTCTCGCACCGGGCACCGGCGACCGCAGCCCGCCGACGGCCGGGCATTGCACACGTGAACCGCCCTCGTGGATGATCTCCGCCATGACCACCAGAAAGGCCCATGCCGCGTAAGCGCCCCCCGCTCCGGCACCCGGCGAACGCGCCACCGGTCCTGCGCATGCCCGCAGCCGACCGTTCACGCACCACGCCGAGGAGCACCATGGAGTCCGTCCGCCTGACCGAGTACGCCCGCCTGCCGCGCGCATACGGCCGGCTGCACCTGATGCACAGCACCGTCGACGTGCACGGCCGGGTGCACTGGCTGCTCACCGAACGCGCCCCCGCGCCGGGACCGGCCGGTCCGTACGAGGCCCTGGTCGTCACCGCGGACCGGGGCGAGGTGGACGAGACGCATCTCAGCGCCGTCACGCTGTACAGTCCCTGGCTCGACGCCCTGCCCGACGGCGGTTTCGTGCTCGCGGAGGCCCGCAGCAAGGTGGACGCCGACCATGTGCAGGTCTTCGACGCGCTCGGGCGTCCGTCGTGGACGTTCCGGGTGGGCGACGCGATCGAGCATCTGCTGACCGACACGTCGGGCGCCCTCTGGGTCGGCTACTTCGACGAGGGGGTGTACGGCGACGACCCGCTGAGCCACCCCGGTCTGCGGCGGTGGAGCAGCACGGGCGAACCGCTGTGGTCGTTCAGCCCCGGCCCGGCCCGCTGGACATGTCGGACTGCCTCGCCCTCAACGTCCACGGGACGACGGCCTGGGCCTGCCCGTACATGCACCACCCGCTGATCGAGGTCCGGGCCGACGGCTCCGTACGGGTCCGCACCACGCGGGTGAGCCGCGTCGGGGGCGTGGCGGTGGACGGTGGGCGCGTGGCCTTCGTGGACTTCGACGACGTGCTGACGTACGGCCGGATCACGGAGCACACGGTCGAGCCGGAACCGGGGGCCGCGCGGCTGGTGCGGCCCGACGGGCGCGCCCTGGCGCGCCGGAACATGGTCTGTCGTGGTCCGCGCATCCATGTCCGTGAGCGCGGCAGGACGGACTGGTCGGTGTTCGACATGGCGCGCGGCGATCGGTGAGACGTGTCGTCGGCACGGCTCGGGAGTGTTGCGACGACCACGGGAAGACGGCCACTGGAACGGGAGGCGGGAGGGGCGGGGCACGTTCCGGTGCTCCCGCCACCGGCCGGTCAGCGGGTGATGCCCAGTGCCGGAAGCACCGTCTCCGCCACCCGGTAGGCCTCCTCCAGCAACGGGTTGCCGGAGAGGATGAAGGTGTCGACGCCCAGCTCCTCGAATTCCTTGAGGCGCTCGACGACCTGGGCCGTCGAACCGACGACCGCCGTGCCCGGCCCCGGGCGGAACAGGCTCATGCCCGGCCACATGTTGGGGTGCGTCTCCAGCTCCCGGGCGTGCGCCGGGACCTTGCCGCCGTGCTGGCGGAACTGACGCTGCCAGCCCACGCCGTCCTCTCCCGCCCGGTCGCCGAGCTGCCGGGCGTACGTAGCCTCGCTCGTCACGTCGAGGAGCCGGTCGGCCGCGGCCCATGCCTCGTCCTCCGTGTCCCGGACGATGAGGTGGAGGCGGAGCCCGATCCTGAGCGTGCGGCCGTACGCGGCGGCCCGCGCCCTGACCTTCGCCAGCTTCTCCTTGAGCAGGTGCGGGGGTTCGCCCCAGGTGAGGAAGACGTCGACGTGCTCGGCCGCCATCTCGATACCCGGGTCGGACGAGCCGCCGAACCAGAGCGGGATGTGTGATTCCTGGACCGGTCTCAGCTCCCTGAAGGACGCGCCCGCGTTCTTCAGGTCGTAGAAGCGGCCCTTGTGGTCGAAGACCTCACCGGCGGTGAGCCGCTTCACGATCGACCAGTACTCGGCGCTCAGTTCGTACCGTTCGTCGTGCTCCACGTGGAGTCCGTACTCCTGGAGCGACTTCGTCGAGCCGTTGACCACGTTGAAGCGGAGCCTGCCGCCGAAGAGGTTGTCGAAGCTGAGGGCCATCTTGGCGAGCAGGGTGGGCGAGACGAGGCCGGGGTGGACGGCCAGCAGGGGCTTGAAAGCGGTGCTGGTGGAGGCGGCCAGCGCGCTGCCTAGCGGCCAGACGTCGTACAGGTCGGTGGCGAGCAGCGCGCCGCTGTAGCCGAGGCGTTCGACCGTGCCGGCGAGCTGGGCGAGGTAGCCGAGGTCGACCGGGCGACGGCCTTCGGGCTCCCAGGGGTAGGCGCCTTCGCGCGGGATGACGTACCAGAGGACTTCGGTCGCCATGTCGTCACACCTCCCGGTCCGCGCCGGTGCCGGAGCCCGCACCGGCGAGGGCGTGGGCGACGATGACCGGGCGGTCGATGAATCCGGTGCGGTGGAAGATGTCGGCCGCTTCCTGCTGCTCGGCGAGGAAGGCATCGGTGACGGGCTCGATCTTCCACGGCAGGGCGCGCAGCGCGGTCTCCCAGTCGTCGGCGGATCCGCCGAGGTCCGCGGCGGCGATCTCGGCCGCCTCGCGGGGGTGGGCCGCCGCCCAGTCGTCGGCCCGCTGGAGAGCGCGGGTGAGCGCCTCGATGACCTCGGGGCGACTCTCGGCCAGGTCCCGGCGGGCGAAGAAGACGGAGCGGTCGGTGATGACGTCGCCGGTGCGGATCAGGGTGCGCAGCCCGCCGGTGCGGCGGGCTGCGGCGAGCTGGGCGCCCTGGGCCACCCAGGCGGCGATGGCTCCGGTGCGCAACAGTTCCTCGCTGTCGTCGGTGCTGCGGACGGCGGTGATGTCGTCGGCGTAGGAGAGCCCGGCGTCGTCCAGCGCCTTGGCGATGAGGTGGGTCTGCCAGGAGCCGATCGCGAGGTGGACGACGGTGCCCTTGAGGTCGGCGACCGTGCGCACGGGGCTGTCCTCGGGGACCAGGAGTGCGCCGTGCTCGGGGCGCGGGGCGGAGACGGCGGTGTAGACGATGTCGTGGCCGGCGGCCTGGCCGGTGACCGGCGGGGTGGAGCCGGTGCCGCCGAAGTCGATGACGCCCCGGCTGAGGAGTTCGCCGGTGCGGACGCCGTTGGTGTACGGGTGGAAGACGACGCTCTCGCCGAGCGGGGCGAGCTCCTCCTGGGCGAGGCCGAGCCGGGAGAGGTGGTACAGGTGGAAGAGGGACGGGTTGCTGCTGTGCACACCGATGGTGATGGTCATTCAGATCACTCCGACTTCGGTACGTTCGGGGGTGGTTGAGGGCTGCGTGGCCGTCTCGACGCCGAGGTCGTCGAGGAGCCGTCGGCGCAGGGCCGCGAAGGCGGGGTCGCCGGGGTCGCGCGGCCGGTCGACGGTGACCGGCTCGTCGGTGATCAGCCGGCCGTCGCGCAGTACGGCGACCCGGTCGGCGAGCCGTACGGCTTCGTCCACGTCGTGGGTGACGAGGAGGACGGCGGGCCGGTGCTTGCGGCACAGCTCCCCCACCAGGTCCTGCATCCTGAGCCGGGTCAGGGCGTCGAGTGCGGCGAACGGCTCGTCGAGCAGCAGCAGTTCGGGTTCGCGGACCAGGGCGCGGGCGAGGGCGACGCGCTGTGCCTCGCCGCCGGAGAGGGTGGCGGGCCAGGCGTCGGCGTGCCGTTCGAGCCCGACCTCGGCCAGGGCCCGCAGCCCGTGTCCTGAGCTCCCGCGCGGCAGGGCCACCGTCACATTGGCGAGGACCTTCTTCGACGGTACGAGGCGGGGCTCCTGGAAGACGACGGTGCGGGCCTCGGGGACGAGGACCTCTCCCCCGTCGACCCCGTCGAGTGCGCCCAGGATGCGCAGCAGGGTCGTCTTGCCGCTGCCGCTCGCACCGAGCAGGGCGACGAACTCGCCCCGTGCGATGTCTAGTTCGAGTCCGTCGAGCACCGCGCGGTCGCCGAAGACGCGCCGCAGTTCCCGTACCCGTACGGCCGGCTGCGGAGTGCGGTCGGTCATCGGGTGGCTCCCTGAGGGGTGCGCCAGGGCATCAGTACACGTTCCAGCAGCCGTACGACGATGTCGGCGGTGAGTCCGAGCAGCCCGTAGACGAGGATGCAGACGGCGAGGATGTCGGTACGGGCGTAGCTCTGCGCCTGGGACATCAGATAGCCGATGCCTGCCGTGGCGTTGATCTCCTCGGCGGCGATCAGGGCGATGACGCTGAGGGTCATGGAGAGCCGCAGCCCGGCGAGCAGCGACGGCAGGGCTCCGGGGAGGACGACTTCGCGGACGAGGGCGAACCGGCCCATGCCGAAGCTGCGCATCGCCTCGATGAGTTTGGGGTCGGTGTTGCGCACTCCGCTCGATGTCGACACGTACATCGGGAAGGTGGTGGCGACGGCGATGAGGAGGATCTTCGCCGTCTCGTTGATCCCGAACCAGACCATGAACAGGGGCACCAGGGAGAGGAACGGGATGGTGCGCAGGGTCTGGATGGAGGAGTCGAGGAGTTCGTCGCCGAGGCGGGTGAATCCGGTGGTGATGCCGAGCACCAGCCCGGCGGCGAGCCCGATGAGGAGGCCGAGGCCGGAGCGGGTGAGGGAGGTGGTGAGCGCGTCGGGCAGCTGCCCGTTACCCCACAACTCCCCTATGGCACTGAGTACTTCGGCGGGCGAGGCGAGCACGTCGGGGGTGAGGACGCCGGTGGCGGATGCCGCCCACCACAGGACGAGGAGGGCGATGGGGCCGAGTGTCCGGACGGTGGCGGAGTAGGTGCGGCTGCGGGCCCTGTGCCGCTGGGGGCGGGGCCGGACGAGGCCCGGGTGCAGGCCGGTGCCACTCATTTCAGCTTCTCGATGTCGAGGAGGTGGGCGGCGACGTCGACCTTCTCGGTGGTGACCTTCTGCTCGGCGTAGAAGCCGGCGACGTCCTCGAAGCGCTCGACGTCCTCGGGTCCGATGGGGTCGACGGTGCCGCCCTCGCGGGTGAATCCGGTCTGGACCTCCTTCGCCTTGCCGGTGACGGCGGTCGGTCCGACGTCGGTGAAGACGTTGAGGTACGCGGCCGGGTTCTGCTTCTCCTTGGCGCTGGCGTCATGGAGGTACCGGTAGAGCGCCTTGACGATCTCGGGGTGCTGCTCGGCGAAGCCGGTGCGCACGGCGTTGAGGCTGTAGTTGTCGGAGCCGATCGCGGCGCCGTCGGCGACGAAGTGCGCCTTGCCGCTGCCGATCTCGGCCACGGCGTAGGTCGCCCAGACCGCCCAGGCGTCGACCTTGCCCGCGTTGAAGACGGCGGCCGTCTGGTCGGGGCGCAGATAGACGCGCTTGACCTTGTCGGCGGGGATACCGGCCTTGGCGAGGGCCTTCAGCAGCAGGTACTCGCCGGTGCCGCCCTGGTTGACGGCGACCTTCCTGCCGACCAGGTCGGCGACCGAGCCGATGCCGGAACCGTTCTTGACGAGGATGCCCTCGCCGGCGGCGTCCGGGTCGACCGCGGTGAAGAACTTGAAGCCGGGGCGCTGGGCGAGCGAGGTGATGCCGGAGGTGATGGAGCCGGTGGCGATGTCGAGCTGGTCGGCGTTCATCGCCTGGGCGGCCGGGGCGAAGGGGCCCGCGCTGCCGGTCCAGCGCACCTTGGCGCCGACCTCGGCGAGCGCCTTGTCGAGGCTGCCGTCCTTCTTGCCGAGGGCGAGCACACCGGAGTTGCCGGGGTCGGGGATGCGGATGTCCACCGTGCCCTCGGCGCCGGAGCCGCCGCTGTCGGCCGCGGACGAGCCGCAGGCGGTGAGGGCGATCAGGGCGGTGGCCGTGAGGAGCGCGGGGGCGACGGCGGTGCGCAGTGGTCGGGGGAGGTTCATGGTGTCGGGGGTCCTCACAACTCAGGGACGGACGGGGCGGGAGGCGGCCAGTTCGGTGGCGCGGCGCAGCGGCTCGGGGTCGGCCCAGGCCGTGATGTCGACGGGTTCGGGCAGGAAGCCGTGGGCGCGCAGCCCGGCCTCCTGCTCGGCGAGCAGGGTCAGGCGGTCCGGGGAGAGGTCGGGGTGGAGGGCGAGATGGGTGCCCGGCCGGTAGGCTCCGGCGACGCCCTCGGCGCCCGCGCCGGTCTCGGCGCCGAGGATCCGGGCGACCTCGGCGGGCTGTTCGGTGGCCCAGTCGGCGGCCCTGAGCAGGACGGCGAGGAAGCGGTCGACGAGGCCGGGGTGTTCGTCGAGGAGCTGCTGGTGAACGGTGATGGGGCGCGGGGTGCCGTTGTTGATCCGGAACCGGCGGTCGGCCAGCTCGTCGAGTTCGACGGCGACCTCCGCGCCCTCCCGCCGGGCGGCCTCGACGGCCAGCGCGCCCTTCACGTACACGGCGTCGACGTCGCCGCGCCGCAGCGCCGCCAGCTCGGCGGCCCACTGGCCCCGGTGTCCGGCGGCGGGTACGTCGACGAATTCGGCGTCGTCCGGGCCGAGTCCGGCCGCCGCGAGCGCGCCCTCGAAGCCGCGCAGGGCCATGGCCCGCCAGAAGTCGATGGCGATGTCGTGCACGGGTACGGCGAGCCGCAGCCCGCGCAGCGCCTCGACGCCACGGATCCCGGAGCCGGGACGGACCAGTACGGTCTGCCGTTCCTCGATCCAGGTGAGGCCGATCAGCCGGGTCCGCTCCCCGCGGGAACGGGCCCACAGGGCGGGCACGTTGCCGCCTTCGCGGAACAGGCCCGGCAGGGCGTGGGTGAAGTGGGCGGCCGGGTCGGCACCGGGGGAGGCGTCCTGGAGGGACCTCACCTCGATGCCGTCGGGGGCGAACTCTTCGGTGAGCCACCGGCGGTCGGCGGCGATGCCGGTCGCGGTGGGGACGGGACAGCGGGTGAACCAGAGCGTCCGGGGCGGGACGGCATGCGTCATGGGATCTTCCCGAGGGGTCGGCGAAGCGGCGGGTGGCATGGCTCGTACGCCGGGAAGCGGACACCGGGTACGGCCGAAGGCCCCGGCCGCGCCGGGGCGCGGCGGAGGATGGAGGGGATCGCGCAGGAGAAGCGCGAAGGGGGGGTCAGCGACAGGCTGCGCTGGCGACCCGCGCCAGGTCGATGTGACGGCGCAGCGTCAGGGCGAGGAGGACCGGAGCGGCATGGGCGGGAGTCGCGGTTCGGCGACCGGCCATGGCACTGCTCCCTCCTGCTCGTCGGTGATGACGTGTCGCAGACTGCCACGCGCCCGGGCAGTCCCACAACTCGCTTCCCATGATGTGGGATTCGGTGTGAACACAGTGTTTCACCACCCGGATTTCCGGGTCTCCAACTCCCGTAATGTGGCAACTACATGCCCCTCAGCCCCCACGAGCGGAGAGTGAACCGATATGACCGAGGCCGCGGCAGTGCGCGCTCCCGGCGGCGCGCAGGCCGTGCAGCGCGCCCTGGACGTACTGCACTGCTTCCACGACAACGGCCCCGACCTCAGCGCCTCCGACCTCGCCCGCCGTCTCGGGCTCTCCGTCTCCACGGCGCACCGCCTGGCCCGCACCCTGCTCGGCGCGGGCTTCCTGGAACAGGACGCCCGTACGTCCCGCTACCGGCTGGGCCCCGCCGTGACCGAGCTGGGCAGGCTCTCGTACCACCAGCGCGGTCTGCATCTGGCCGCCCCCGAGCTGACCGATCTCGCCGAACGCACCGGCGCCACCGCCGACCTGGCGCTGCGCAGCGGCCCCCATGCGGTGATCGTGGCGGGCGGTTCGGTGACACCGAAGGTGGGGCTGCGCAGGCCGCTGCACTCCACGGCGCTCGGCAAGGTCCTGCTGGCCTGGGCCCGGCCGGGTGAGGGCGGACCCTCCTCACTGCCGCCGCTGCCCGCGTTCACCGATCGGACGATCATCGAACCGGCCGCGCTGGAGGCCGAGTTGGCGAAGGTAAGGTCCGACGCCTACGCGCTCAACGACGGCGAGTCGGCCCACGGGGTGCGGACCCTGGCGGTCCCGGTCCTGGACGGCACCGGTCATGCCCGCTTCGCCCTGGCGGTCCGGGCCACCCCGTCGGTCATCACGGACGCGCGCACCGACTGGTTCCTGGCGCAGGCCCGCTCCTGCGCACGGGCCCTGGAGGTCCTGCTGCTCTCCCCGGCCGAGCGCCGCCCGCCCGCTCCCTGACCAGCCTGGGCTGTCGGTGCCGCGTGGCACGATAGGAGCCGTCCGGGCAGGTGCCGGGCGGGACGGCAGCCGGGCTGCGCGGACAGAGGGACGTACATGACACAGGCCGGAGCGACGGAGGGCGGAGCGCCCACGGGAAGGGCCGCCCGGGAGCTGCTGACCCACGCCGAGCGGCTGCTGGAGTCCGCGCGCACGGTGCTGGCCGATCACACCCGCGCCGTCGAAGCCGTGCACACCGCGCTGAAGCCGCTGCTCGACTCCCTCGTCCGCCGGGAGCTCGCCGCCATCCCGGCCGCCAGGCTCAAGGACGTCACGGAGGGCAGGCTGCGGCTCGGCGCGGTCGAGCAGGCCGGTTTCACCACCGTCGGCCAGGTCCACGAGGCCAATCGCTACGAGCTGCGCCAGATCCCCGGGGTCGGCGCGCAGACCGCCGACCAGGTGCTGGCCGCGGCCGGGCAGATCGCCCACGCGGTGCGGGACACGGTCGCGGTCCGGATAGACGTGGACGCCCCGGACGACGCCACGACCGCGCTGGTCGTCGCACTGCACCGGCTGGTGGAGGCCGGTCCCGACGTCCGGCGGGCGGTGGCCGCGGCGGACCGGCTGTCCGGGCGCCTGGAGCCCCTGCTGGCCGCCGCGGGGCCGGCGCGGGGACGGCTGCGCATGGTGTTCGCCGGGCGGCAGGCCCGCTCCCGGGCGCTGGAGGCCGTCGCCGAGGTGCGGGCCGCCGTCGCCGAGGCGGACGAGCGCGAGCTGCCCCTGTTGTTCGGGCAGGTCTGCGTCGACCTGCTGCGGGGCGCGGAGTCGGACGTCGCGGCCTGGGTGGATTTCGAGCTGCGGTCCGCCGAGTACTACAGCCTGCTCGCCGAGATGTCCGGCGCCGGGCCGGACCAGGACGCGGCCGAGGGGTTCCTGCCGTCCGGGATGGCGGACCGGGTGCGCGGTCTGCGGCTGGACGACGCCCATCTGCGGGTCTCGCTGCGCGGCTACCAGTCGTTCGGCGCGCGGTTCGCGCTCGCGCAGAAACGGGTCATCCTCGGTGACGAGATGGGGCTCGGCAAGACCGTGCAGGCCATCGCCGCGCTCGCGCACCTCTCGGCGCGGGGCGAGACGCACTTCCTGGTGGTCTGCCCGGCCAGCGTGCTGATCAACTGGGCGCGCGAGATCCGCGCCCGCTCCACTCTGCGCACCCTGCCGGTGCACGGCCCCGAGCGGCAGTCCGCCTTCGACGAATGGCGGCGCGGCGGCGGGGTCGCCCTCACCACTTTCGACGCCCTGCACACCCTCCCGGCCGCCGCGGACTGCGGCACCCGGCCCGGCATGCTGGTGGTCGACGAGGCCCACTACGTCAAGAACCCCGCCACCCGCCGGTCCCAGGCCGTCTCCGGATGGACACGGCACACCGAACGGGTGCTGTTCCTGACCGGTACGCCCATGGAGAACCGCGTCGAGGAGTTCCGCAGCCTGGTCCGCCACCTCCAGCCGGAGCTGGCCCCCTCGATACACACCACCCATGGAGCCGCCGGTTCGCTCGCCTTCCGCAGGGCCGTCGCCCCGGCCTATCTGCGGCGCAACCAGGTGGACGTGCTGACCGAACTCCCGGCTCTGGTGCAGGTCGACGAGTGGGAGGACTTCAGCCCCGGCGATCTCGACGCCTACCGCGAGGCGGTGGGCGCCGGGCACTTCATGCGGATGCGCCGGGCGGCGTACGCCCGGCCCGCCACGTCCGCGAAGCTGAACCGGCTGCGCGAACTGGTGGCCGAGGCCGCGGACAACGGCCTGAAGGTCGTGGTGTTCTCCTACTTCCGCGAAGTGCTCCACACGGTCGGACAGGCCCTGGATTCGCCCGTGTTCGGCCCGTTGTCGGGGAGCGTGCCGGCCGACCGCCGCCAGCGGCTGATCGACGACTTCGCCGCCGTGGACGGTCATGCCGTACTGCTCAGCCAGATCCAGGCGGGCGGAGTCGGGCTGAACATGCAGTCGGCCTCGGTAGTCATCATCTGCGAACCGCAGATCAAGCCGACGATGGAGCACCAGGCGGTGGCCCGCGCCCACCGGATGGGACAGATACGGACCGTCCAGGTGCACCGGCTCCTCGCGGCCGACAGCGTCGACGAGCGGATGCTTGACATCCTGGCCCGCAAGGAACGGCTGTTCGACCTGTACGCGCGGCGCAGCGACGTCGCCGAGACGACGCCGGACGCCGTGGATGTGTCGGACGGGGCGCTGGCCCGGCGCATCGTCGAGGAGGAGCAGCTGCGCCTGTCGACAGGAACGACCGGATCGGCCGGCCCGCCCCCGACCGCCGCGGCCGAGGAGGCGGCCGTGGCAGCCGAAGCGGACGGGGCGACGCGGGGATTGCCGGAGGGCTGACGCCGTCAGGACGTGGGTACGCCCCGACGGTGCCAAGTCCCGCGGCCGGGCCAGGTCAGGAGCCGTGCGCCGCCGGGTCGTGCGCGGCCGCGCCCTTCGGTGATTCCTGTGCCGCGCCCTTCGGCATGTCCTGTGCCGCGCCCTTCGGCATGTCCTTTGCCGCGTCCGGCTGCGCGCTTCCGGACGCGGCCTTGTCCGGCGCCGCCTCGCCATGCGCCGCCATGTGGTGCGGTTCGTACCCCGGCACGGTGCCGTCCGGCTTGGCGACCAGCAGCAGTCCGGCCATGCCCATGTCGGAGTGGCTCTGCACATGGCAGTGGTACATCCAGGCGCCCGCGCCCACGCGTTCGCCCGCGATGATCTGGAAGCCGAAGGAGTCCGCCGGGCCGACGATCTTCGTGTCGATGACCCGGCTCGGGTCGTCGGGACCGGTGAGCAGACCGGTCCGGTTGTCCGCCCAGCGATGACCGTGGATGTGGAACGTGTGGTAGTACTCGCCGTGCGTGATCATGACGACTTCGAGCCGGTCCCCCACCGTGGCCTCGAAGTTCGGACTCTCGTGGGCGGGCTTGTTGTTGATCGTCATGTCGTTGAAGACGATCGTGATCGTCTTGTCCGGCAGGATGTCGCCCTGGCGCCGGACGATCAGCGGACCGTAGAGGCCCTTCCGGATGCCACCGGTGCCGTGGTCCGTGCCCACGACATGGTCGTGGTAGTGCCAGTAGCCCGCGCTGCCCGGCTGCCAGGTGCCGTCCTTGCGCCGGCCCGGGGCATGGGTGCGCCAGGTGTAGGTCCGGGTACCGCCCGGTTCGACGATGCTCCTGTTCATCCGGGTGCCGTCGCTCGCGATGTCGTAGTCGACGCCGTGCGCGTGGAGGCTGGCCGCCGTATCCGTCGTGTTCTCGAACTCGATGTGCAGGGTGTCGCCCTCGTTGATCTCGATGAGCGGCCCCGGGACCGACGCCTTCCCCTTCTCCAGGCCGTACCCCAGCTGACCGTCCGCCAGCTTCTCCGCGTACAGCTTGAGATGGCGGACCACACCGCCCGCCGGGGCGGTCCCCACCGCGGGTTCCGCCGAGCTGGCCTCGATCGCGCCGAGGGACAACGATGTCAGGCCGGTCGCGGCCGCCACCCCGCCGCCGACCAGCATCCGCCGGTTGAAGCTCCTTCTGTCCATGCCGAACTCCCCACCGATCCAAGGAATTTGGAGCGCCGACTCGCCCCGGACGGCCCACACCGTAGCCGGAGGATCTCCGTTTATCCACAGCCAGGACAAAGTTCGTGCAATTGCCGCCATAGCTATTGGCGGACCACGAAAAGAGGTCTAGCTTCATGCGCTGTTGCAGTGACCAAAGAGGGGTGGGTGACCACATGCAGCGCGCACCACATCACAGGTCCAGATCGCGACGCGGACTCGCGGCGGGCCTCGCGGCCGGCGCACTGACCGCTTCCCTGCTCGGCGCCAACGCGGCCGAGGCCAGGCCCTATCCGGAGCCGCCCGGCTCCCTGGCGACAACGTTGTCCCTGCCGTCGCCGCCGGGCGGCGCCGACGTCAAGGTGCTGGTGTTCCACGCCTCGGCCACCGAGGAGTCCCCGACGGTCGACGCCGGGATCGCGGCGATCGAGAAGATCGGCCTGAGCGGCCCGGAATCCGGCCGGTTCAGGACCGTCGCCACCGACGACCCCGCGGTCTTCACCAACGGCAAGAGGCTCGGCAAGTTCAACGCCGTGGTCTTCCTGACCGGCGGCGGCGACGTCCTCGACCCGGAGCAGGAGGCCGGCCTGGAGGCGTACATGGAGGCCGGCGGCGGCTTCCTCGGCATCCACGACGCCGCGCGCACGGAGCCGTACTCGGACTGGTTCACCGGACTGGTCGGTGCCCGCCCGGCGGCGGACAGCCCGGCCGCCGTGCAGCGCGCCACGGTCGAGATCGGTGACCGGCAGCATCCGGCGACCAAGAACCTCCCGCTGGAGTGGAAGCGTCCCGACAAGTGGCTGAACTGGACGAAGAACCCGTCCGGCTCGGTGCACACCGTGGCCCGGGTCCGCGAGATCACGTACAAGCCGGGTGCGAGTGCCAACGGCTGGGACCACCCGGTCTCCTGGTGCCGCGACTACGACGGCGGCCGGTCCTTCTACACGGCGATGGGCGGTACGGCCGACAGCTTCGCGGAGACCGACTTCCGCGACCATCTGCGCGGCGCGCTGGACTGGACGACCCGGATCTCGCAGGCCGACTGCAAGGCGACGATCGACTCCAACTACAAGGCCGAACGGGTCACCCAGCCCAACCAGCCGGGGCAGAACGACCAGATCGGCGAGCCGCACGGCCTGGTCACCGCCCCCGACGGACGCGTGCTGTACATCGGGCGCGGCGGTGCCGACAGCAGCAGGCCGGTCGTCACCGACTGGAACGACCCCGACATCGGCAAGGGCCTCGGGCAGATCCACGTCTACGACCCGAAGACCAAGAAGGTCACCCTCGCGGGTGAGTTGACGATCTTCGGCAACAAGGGCGGCGGCGACGAGCTGATCAAGGTCGAGGAGGGGCTGCTCGGCATCGAGCTGGACCCGGACTTCGAGAAGAACGGCTGGGTGTATCTGCACTACACCCCGCACTCGAAGCTGGACCGCGACAAGCAGATGGCGGTACGTCAGGTCTCCCGCTTCACCCTCGATCCGGCCACCAACAAGCTGGATCTGTCCTCCGAGAAGGTGCTGTTGCACTGGCCCGTCCAGATCCACAGCTGCTGCCATGCGGGCGGCGGGATGGCCTGGGATTCCAAGGGCAATCTGTACATCGCCACCGGTGACAACAACTCATCCGGTTTCAGCGAGGGTTACTCCGGAAACAACCCGCAGCCGAGCTACAAGGGCGTCTCCTTCGCCGATGCCCGGCGCACCGCTGGCAACACGAACAACCTCAACGGGAAGATCCTGCGGATCCACCCCGAGGACGACGGCACCTACACACTGCCCGAGGGCAATCTCTTCACCGGCAAGGAGCCCGATGAAGGCGGCGGCAAGACCCGCGGCGAGATCTATGTGATGGGGGTGCGCAACCCGGCCCGGATCTCCGTCGACAAGACCACCGACACGCTGTACGCGGGCTGGGTCGGCCCCGACGCGGGCTCGCCGAGCACCACCTGGGGTCCGGCCAAGTACGACACGTTCGCCGCGATCACCAAGGCGGGCAATCACGGCTGGCCGTACTGCATGGGCAACAAGCAGCCCTACCGGGACCGCAATCTGCCCGACCCGAGCAAGCCGCTCGGCTGGTACGACTGCGACCACCCCAAGAACGAGTCTCCGAACAACGACGGCCTGGTGAACCTGCCGCCTATCACGTCCAACACCATCTGGTACTCGCCGCAGGGTGGTGGCGTGGACTACCCGCGCGACGCGAACGGCATCCCGAGCTACAAGGTGGAGGAGCAGAAGCAGTTGCTGCCGTGGCTCAAGGGCGGCGGTCAGGCCACGATGAACGGCCCGGTCTACCGGTACGACGCGGCGAGCACCAGCGCCGACAAGTGGCCCTCCTACTGGGACGGCAAGTGGTTCGTCGGTGACTTCTACGACGACACCCAGCCGCGGCACGCCGTGCTCACCGACCCGAAGACGGTCGGCAAGGGCGGGCTGCCCACGCACGCCGAGTCCCTGAAGAAGATCATCCCGGTCGGCGCGGACGGCATCCGCAACCTGATGGACTGGAAGTTCGCCCCGGACGGTTCGCTGTACGTCCTGGACTACGGGCGCGGCTTCTTCACCTCCGACTCCAAGTCCGCGCTGTGGCGTGTGACGTACAAGGGCGGCGGTCCGACCCCGGCCGCCGGCGATCTGGCCAGGAAGGCGGCAACGCAGTGAGACATCGTCCGGTCCTCTCACGAAGGCGGTACCGTCCGGCCCGGTTGTGGCTCGCGCTGCTGGGTTCGTTCCTGATGGTGCTGGGGCTGACCTCGACGGCGGCGTACGGCCGTACGGCCGCTTCCGCCGACGCGGCGGCCGACCAGGTCCTCACCTGGACCGCGGGCGACCCCATCGACCACTATCTGTCCGCCCCGAAGACCGCGGTGGCCGGCAAGGCGACCATCGTCTTCGAGAACAGCGCGGCGACCGGCAACACCACCGGGATGCCGCACACCCTCACCTTCAGCGTCTCGGACCCGGAGTTCAACAACGACGTCACACTGAACATCCTGGCCAACCCGGCCGACGACCAGGGCGGCAGGCACACCGCCGAGGTCACGCTCACGCCCGGCCGGTACTTCTACCACTGCACCATGCCGGGGCACGAGTCGATGCAGGGCATCCTCACCGTGACCGACGGCGGTGGCGGCGAGGACACCACGGCGCCCGGGACCTCGGCGAAGGTGGACGGTGACAAGAACACCGACGGCGCGTACATCGGTCAGGCGACGGTCACCGTCTCGGCGACCGACGACGGCTCCGGCGTGGACACCGTCGAGTACGCGGTCGGGGCGGACGGCGCCTGGCAGCCGTACACCGCGCCGGTCGTGGTGACCGAAGTCGGTACGCACACCATCCGCTACCGGGCCACCGACAAGTCGGGCAACACGGCAGCGGAGAAATCGGTCGACTTCGCGGTCGCCGCACCGCCGACGGACGACAAGACGCCGCCGGAGACCTCGGCGACCGTGTCCGGCGAGAAGGACGACCAGGGGCGCTACCTGGGCATGGCGACGGTCACCGTGACCGCCTCCGACACCGGGTCCGGCGTCAACACCATCGAGTACGCGGTCGGGGCGGACGGCGCCTGGCAGCCGTACACCGCGCCCGTGATGGTGCACGAGACCGGTACGCACACGGTCCGCTACCGGGCCACCGACCGGGCGGGCAACACGGCGGCCGAGAAGTCGGCCGACTTCACCGTCGTCGCACCGCCGACGCAGGACAAGACCCCGCCGGAGACCTCCGCGAAGGTCGAGGGCGCCAAGAACTCCGACAACGCCTACATCACCAGCGCCAAGGTGACCATCACCGCGACCGATGCCGAATCGGGCGTGGACAAGGTCGAGTACTCGCTCGACGGCGGCCCGTACCTCGCGTACACCACCACCGTCATCGTCGACCGCGTCGGCTATCACACCGTCGCCCACCGGGCCACGGACAAGGCCGGCAACACCTCCGTGGCGAAGCAGGTGTCGTTCACCGTCGCGGAGAGCGGCGGCGTACCGGCGCCGAACTGCCCGGAGTTCGACGAGCGGCTCACCGTCATCGTGGGCACGGTCGACACCGGGGTCCCCAACCGCATCACGGGCAACCGCTGCACCATCAACGAGCTGATCGAGGACGAGAAGGACTGGTCGTCGCACGCGCTGTTCCTCAAGCACGTCGACGGTGTCCTCGACAAGCTGCTCGCCGCCGGTGTGATCGACGCCCGTGAGCACAAGAAGATCTATCGGGCGGCCAAGCAGTCGGGGATCGGCATGCCGGGCCAGGACGAGGGCTACAAGAAGCTCTTCGACGGCACGGCGGAGTCCTTCGCCAAGTGGCAGCAGGTCGGCGGCGGGAAGTTCGGGCTGAACCCGGACGGCACGATCACCAGCTCCACCGCCGTCGACGGCATGGGCATGCTCTGGTTCCCGGGCCGGCAGTACGGCGACTTCTCGCTCAAGCTCCAGTGGCGCGACGACGCCCCGGGCGCCGGCAACGCCAACAGCGGTGTGTTCGTCCGCTTCCCGAACGTCCACGACAACCCGGAGGAGTCACGTCCGGAGTGGGTCGCCATCAAGTACGGCCATGAGGTGCAGATCCTCGACCGGCCGGACGGCGACATGTACAAGACCGGCTCGGTCTACGGCTTCGACCGGGTCGGTCTGGCCGGCGCCGGGGTCACCCCCAAGGGCACCTGGAACGACTACGAGATCCGGGTGGTGGACCAGCACTACTCGGTCTACCGCAACGGTGTCCTGCTGAACGAGTTCGACAACAACGGCGGTCAGGTCTTCGAGCCGCCGCGCGGCGACGACCCGGGAACCGACGGCCGGCGGTACGCCTCCGGCTACATCGGACTCCAGGTCCACAGCGCCACGGACGTGGTCTCGTACCGCGACATCCGTATCAAGGAGCTGTAGCCCGGACCCGGATCAGGTGGCCGTGGCCGCATGCTGAGGCATGCGGTCACGGCCACCCGGGTGCCGGTGGCGCCACACCCAGAACACCGTGCAGGAGACCAGCGCCCAGCCGGCGAGGACCAGGTACGGGAAGACCCGCTGGTGTCCCTGGTAGTAGACGGCGGCGTGCTGGGCGTTGACCGAGGCGCCCGGGGGGAGCCAGCGGCCGATGAAGCCGAGCACCGACGGCAGCAGCGGCCAGGACACCGCGCCACCGGAGGACGGGTTTCCGAGCATCACCATCAGTCCCCAGGTGGGGATCATCGCCCAGCGCCCCATCAGGGCGTTGAACATGGTGAAGACCATGCCCGTGGTGAACATGGTGAAGGCGAGGATCAACCACGACTGGACGAACGGCAGGTCGACGGAGCCGAGCAGCCAGTCCACCACGGCGGCGATGGAGAACCCGCCGAGCAGGGCGTAGGCGACGGTGAACCCGACCCGCTCCAGGGGCTCCAGCGCCTTGGCGTGCACACTCAGCTGGATCGCGCCGATGAACCCGACGATCACCGCGGCGAGCGAGATGTAGAACAGAGCGAGGCCGCGCGGGTCGCCCCGCTGCAGGGGCTTCACGTCCGTGACCTTCACCGGCACATGGGCCGCCTCCCCCACCTTCAGCGTGGACTCGGCGAGCAACTGGGCGACCGAGGCCCCGGAAGCGCTCGCGACGTCCAGGCCGACCCCGCCGTTCTCGGACCGCAGGACGGCGAAGACCTTCTGCTCCTCCAGCGCGAGGCGGGCTCCGGCTTCGGTGGCGTACTCGTGCAGCACCAGCGAGGTGTCGAGTGCGCCCTCCAGCCGGTCGAGGAAGACCTTGTCGCGCGCGGTGTCGAGCTCGCCGACCACAGCGGCCGGGATATTGCGCGGGGTCGGGTTGGCCATCGCGTACGTGTAGGAGCCCGCGAAGAGACCGGCCGCGGCCGCGATGATGAACAGAAGCACGACGGCGGGCAGATACGGGGACGCCTTGAACTCCGACCATCGGTCACCGCGGGCCGGGGGCCGGGCATGTTCCCCGTGCGGTGCGGCGGGCTCCAGGTCGGGCGCGCTCACCCCTCGGCGTCCTGGTCGTGCCGGGCCCGGCTCGGCTGGACCCGTTTCGGTTCGCCGGGCATCTTCGGGTACTCCGGCGGGTACGGCATGTCGCCGAGTCCGCGTTCCCGCTCGTCCCGGTCCGCCAGCTCCAGGAGCGAGTCGAGCCGGAAGGCGTGGTCGTCCATGTCCGCGTGCACATCGCCCACGTCGGCGTAGCGCTTCGGCATGGTCCTGATGTCGAAGTCGCCCGGTTCGGCGTCGTCGGTCTCCTCCCAGCGCAGCGGGGCGGAGACCGGGGCGTGCGGGCGGGGGCGTACGGAGTAGGCGGAGGCGATCGTGCGGTCGCGGGCGGTCTGGTTGAAGTCGACGAAGATCCGCTCGCCGCGTTCCTCCTTCCACCAGGCCGTGGTCACCCGGTCCGGCATGCGGCGTTCCAGTTCCCGTCCGGCGGCGATGGTGGCCCGTCTGACCTCGGTGAACGTCCACTCCGGGACGATCGGGACGAAGACGTGGATGCCCCGGCCGCCGGAGGTCTTGGGCCAGCCGCGCAGCCCGTGGGCGTCGAGCACGGACCGCAGTTCGTGGGCGGCGCGCACCGCGTCGGCGTAGTCGGTGCCGGGCTGCGGGTCGAGGTCGATGCGCAGTTCGTCGGGGTGGTCGGTGTCGGCGCTGCGGACCGGCCAGGGGTGGAAGGTGAGGGTGCCGAGGTTGGCGGCCCAGATGACGGCGGCGAGCTCGGTGGGGCAGATCTCGTCGGCGGGCCGGCCGCTCGGGAAGGCGATCCGGGCCGTGGGGATCCAGTCGGGGAGGTTCTTCGGGGCCCGCTTCTGGTAGAAGAACTCGCCCTCGACACCGTCCACGAAGCGCTGGAGGGTGGTGGGCCTGTCGCGCAGGGCGCGGGTGATGCCGGGCCCCACGGCCAGGAAGTACTCGGCCACGTCCCTCTTGGTGTAGCCCTTCTCCGGGAAGTAGACCTTGTCCGGATTGGAGAGCCGTACGGCCCGTCCACCGGCTTCGAGCTCCACTGCTTTCACCGCTGCACCCATGACGGTCACGGTAGGCCGGGCTCACATATGCCGCATATCGAGAGACTTGCGCCCGCTGGTGGGTGAGAATCGGGCCATGGATCTGCCGGTGATGCCTCCTGTGAAGCCGATGCTCGCCAAGTCCGTGTCCAGGATCCCGCCCGGCATGCAGTACGAGGCCAAGTGGGACGGCTTCCGGGCGATCGTGCACCGCGACGGCGAGGAGGTGGTGATCGGCAGCCGCACCGGGAAGCCGCTCACCCGCTACTTCCCCGAACTGGTCACCGCCGTCCGGGACAATCTGCCGCCGCGCTGTGTGATCGACGGCGAGATCGTGATCGTGCACGACGGGCGGCTCGACTTCGACCGGCTCAGCGAGCGCATCCACCCCGCCGATTCACGGGTGCGGCTGCTCTCCGAGCAGACCCCGGCCAGCCTGATCGCCTTCGACATCCTGGCGGTGGGGGACGATTCGCTGCTCTCCACCCGGCAGTCCGACCGCCGCGCCGTGCTTGAGGCGGCGCTGTCCGGTGCGTCGCCTCCCGTCCACCTCGCCCCGGCGACCACGGACCCGGCCCTCGCCCAGGAGTGGTTCGAGCACTACGAGGGCGCGGGGCTCGACGGTGTGGTGGCCAAGCCGCTCGACCTGCCCTACCGCCCGGACACCCGGGTGATGTACAAGATCAAGCACGAGCGGACCGCGGACTGCGTGGTGGCGGGGTACCGCTTCCACAAGAGCGGCCCGGTCGTCGGCTCGCTGCTGCTGGGCCTGTACGACTCCGATGGCGTGCTCCAGCACGTCGGTGTCTGCGCGGCCTTCTCGATGAAGCGCCGCGAGGAGCTGGTCACGGAGCTGGAGCCGCTGCGCGTCGATTTCGCCGGCCACCCGTGGGCGGCCTGGGCCGATACCGAGGCGCACGAGCGGGCCCGGCTGCCCGGGACGCAGAGCCGCTGGTCCGGGAAGAAGGACCAGTCATGGGTGGCGGTGCGCCCGGAGCGGGTCTGCGAGGTGGCGTACGACCACATGGAGGGCGACCGCTTCCGGCACACCGCCCGGTTCCGCCGCTGGCGGCCGGACCGCACCCCGGCCGGCTGCACCTACGCGCAGCTGGAGGAGGTGGTGCGGTACGACCTGGCCGAGGTGCTGTCAGCCGGTGGAGGCTGAGCCGGACGGCGTGGCGCACGGGTCTTCGCTCGTCGTCGGGTCGGGTTCCGGGGACTCGGTGGTTCCGGCCGTGCCGGACGGGTCGGGTGACGCCGAGTCCGTCGGGCAGCCGGGGCCCGGCTCGGAGGTGCTGGGGTCGGGGCTCGTACCGGGGTCCGGGGTGGTCGATCCGCTGTCGGTGGGATCGGGTGAGCCGGTGCCCGGGTCGGTGGGGTCCGGGGAGAGGGTGGGGTCCGGGGAACCGGTGGGCGATCCGGAGGGCTTCGGGGTGGTGGACGGCGAGGGCTGGTGCGAGCCGCCGGGCTGCGGGCCCACGATGATGTCGCCGTCCGGGGCGCCGGGGCCGCCGACCGGATGCTTCGGCTTGTTCGGTCCGCCCGCGCCGGGGCTCTTCGGGACGGTGCCCTTGCCGTCGGCCACCGGGTGGATTCCCTTGCGGTAGAACTCCAGCCAGGACAGCACGGTGCGCAGATAGGTGTCCGAGTGGTTGTAGCTGAGGATCGCCCGGTCCAGATCGGCCTTCACCGACAGATCGCGCGGCCCGGCACAGAGGTAGTGCCCGGCGGCGAGTGCGGCGTCGTAGATGTTGTTCGGGTCGCGGCGCCCGTCACCGTTCCCGTCCTGCCCCCAGTGGGCCCAGGTCGAGGGGATGAACTGCATCGGGCCGACCGCCCGGTCGTAGTTCCGGTCGCCGTCGTACGCACCGCCGTCGGTGTCCGGGATGTTGGCGAATCCCGCACCGTCGAGGACCGGTCCGAGGATCGGGGTGAGCGTCGTGCCGCGGGCGTCGACCCGTCCTCCGCCCGCCTGGCCGGACTCGACCTTGCCGATCGCCGCGAGCAACTGCCACGGCAGCCGGCAGCCGGGGTCGGTCTTCCCGAGTGCGTTCTCCGCCTTGCGGTACGCGGCGAGAACCGTGGCCGGGATGCCCGCCTCGGCCCACGACCGGGCGGCGGCCAAGCTCTGCTTCTTCCCGGCCTTCGGCGGCTTCGGCGACTGCAGCGGCGGCAGTTCGGTGTGGTACGAGTCGTCGTTGGGCACGTGCGACCACTTGACCTCGTCGGTCTTGGGGCGTTCCTTCGGCGGCGCTTCGTGAGCGGCGATTCCCGGTGCCTGGGACGCGGTGAGCGCGGCCATCGCGACGACCGCGGCCGCCGTGCCGCCGAGTCCGCGGCGCATCGTGCCGTTGAACCTCATGCGTGCTCCCCTCTCCCCCGGGTCACCGGGTGAACGTATCGATGGCCGAGATCCGCCAGGTGTCGCCGCGGCGAACGGCGTCCACGGCGAACATGGCCGCCGCGTAGGTCGTCTCGTCCGACTTGCCGGTACGGGTGTTGCTCTGGTCGGCGAAGATCAGCAGCCGCGCCCGGTCGCCGTCCAGGAGCTCCACGCCGCTGTCGGTGACGGTGGTGGTGAGCACGAGCTTCTGTTTCTGCCCCTGGGCCCGGACCTGGGCGAGCATGTCCTTGTGCTGCTGCACCGCCTTGCCGACCAGGTGGGTCCTGGCCGCCTCCTCGGAGTTGGCGGGCGAGGCGTAGTTGTACGAGAAGACCGCGCCGACGGCGTCGGCGATCTGGCCCTTCACCTCGCTGGTGCGGCCGATGTCGGTGAGGGCGGTGTTCTGCCGGGACGGGTCGTCGCGCAGACTGCCGGCCGAGGTGAACGCCCAGGCGGCGAAGGCCCCGAGCAGCACGGTGAGGGCGCAGAGGACGGCGGGCAGCCGGACGCGGAGGCGGGAGGGCGCCGTGCCTCCCGGTTCCGTCTTCTCCCGGACCTCCGCCTTCTCATCGCCCGCTGCCGGGTCGGCGTCGTCCGAGGCCTCGTCGTCAGTGACGGTGTCCTTCGCGGACGGGTCCGGTACCGGCTCGTCGAGGGCCGGGGTCGCGTGCCCGCGCGCCGGGGCGGCGGCGCGTTCCGCGGCGGCGGTGGCCAGGCGGCGCTGACGGTTGACGAGGTGACGGGTCGTCGACATGTCCGGGGTCCTCTCGGTGGCGGGGCGGGGTGGGAGTCGGTGGCTCAGAGGCGGTCGGGTGACCTCGGATCGGAAAGCGGACGCGGCCCGGTGCGTGCGATTCCAAGGCGGAGGAGGGAGGCGACGCGGAGCGTCGTCGACCGACGACAACGCGGGAAGCGTGCGTGCCAGGCCGCGTCCGCCCGGTCAGAGGTCACCCGACCGCCTCTCAGCCGGCCGTGTTGCCGACGGGTGCCTGGCCGAGGGCGCTGAGCTTCCACCCCTCGGAGGTACGGCTGAGCCGGCCGAGCATCCGGCTCTCCTTCACCGCGGGCTTGCCCTTGGGCGCGGTCACGGTGACCCGCAGCGCCACCATCACTCCGGCCTTCCCGGCCCGGTCGTCGAGTTCGGTCACCGCCCCGGACAGGATCTGGGCCGTGCTGACCGTCTTCGCCTCCTGGATCTGCTTCACGAACGCGTCCCGCCCGTCCACGAGCTGCTGGTGCAGATCGCCGGTGGTGGAGTCCTCCCAGCTGTCGAGGCCCTTCGCCAGCTTCCGGTGGTCCAGCGTGTTCATGTTCTGCACGGCCTGCTCGCCCGCGGCCAGCGCCTCGTCGCGCGCCTGCGCGTACGCCGCCGACTCGTCGTGCGCGGCCTCGTAGCGGGAGACGCCGCCCCAGGCCGCCGCACCGGCCGCCACGACCGTCAGTACGACCGCCGCCGCCATCAGCGGGTTCCTCGTGATCCGTACCCGTGCCATTGCTGTCTCTCCCCTGCCGGCCGATCCGTACCGAGTTGCGCGAGTGTGGGCACTGCTATCTGGAGGTGATCTCGGCCACGACCCAGTGGCCGTCCCGGAGTTGGGCGGTGACGGAGAGCTGCGCAGCCGCCGTGGTGGCCGGCTTGCCCTCCCGCTCGTAGATCTGGTCGAGGAAGACCAGCAAGTGGGCGCTGTTCTCCGTCAGCCGGGTCACTCCGGCCCGCACGACATGGGTGGTGAGGGTCAGCTTCTGGTCGGCGGCCTGCTTCTCGACCTGGCCGAACAGGGCGGCGTACTGCTGGAGCGCCTTGCCGGCCAGGAGCTGCTTCGCCGATTCCTTGGTGACGGCGGTGGCCTGGGGGCTGTAGGAGAAGACCTTGCCCAGTGCGTTGCTGACATCGCCCGCGACCCGGGTGGTCGCCTCGCTGTCGGTCAGCGCGCGGTTCGAGGTGGCGGGGGTGTCGCGCAGCGCCCTGCCCTGGGCGAAGAGCACGCCGCCCGCCGCGAGCAGTACGACGGCCAGGACCGCCGCCACGACGCGCGGCCACCGCCGGACCGGGGCGGGCGGGCCGGGCTGCCCCTCGTCGGTGGCCGTGCCGGGCCCCGCCGCGGCCTCTGCTCGTTCCTCGACGTCCCGCGCGTCCACGTCCGTGCTCACGACCGCCGTCCCTCCCCGCTGTTTCATGCGCCGCTCCCGACCGGGATCGCCGTGAGCGCCTTGACCTTCCAGCCGTCCGCGGTCCGGGACAGCGTGGCCTCGAAGCGCTTGCGCTCGGTGCCGCCCTTTCCGGTGCGCGGGGTGACCTCGACGTCGACGGTCGCGATCAGTTCCGCCGTCCCGGTCCGCTCGTCGAGCGCGGTGAGCGCCGCGTCGGTGACCTTCCCGCGTGCGGTGGCACCGGACTTGGTCAGTTCCTTCGCGTCCTTGCTCCGGGTCCGTCCCAGCTGGTCGTGGAGCGGCCCGGTCGAGGCGTCGAGCCAGGCGCCGAGGCCGGCGTCCACGCTCCTGGCGTCCTTGGCGTCGAGGCTGTTCAGCCGGGCGAGGTGGTGCTTCCCGTCGGCCAGCGCGGCATCGCGGCTCTTCGCGTACGCCAGGCTGTCGTCGCCGCGCGCCTGCGCGTACGACCAGCCGCCGAGGGCGCAGACGAGCGCCGCGACGAGCAGCACCGCCCAGCCGGTCAGGGTCCTGGTCCGGGATGTCATCGGCCGCCTTCCTGTCCGAGGCCCAGCAGTCCGGCCATGCCGTCACCGGCCGCCGGGCTGCGGCCGGTGACACCGAGCGCGCCCGGGAGCCGGTCCGCGTCGCCGCCCAGCAGCATCGAGCCGGGCTTGGCGGGCTCGGGCACTGCGCCGCCCTTCGGAGCGTTGGCGCTGCCCCGGACGTTGATGCCGGTGCCGGGCGAGGAGGTGCAGCGGGCCTTGGTGTTGACCGGCGGCCCGGCCGAGGTGTCCAGCCCGCTGCGGTAGACGGTGCCGCCGTATCCGGCGGTGCAGGGCAGGGGTTCGAAGAAGGTGACCGACATGCCGAACCGGGCGCCGTTCTCGTCGATCGCGCTGGCCCCCGCGGCCGCCACCGCGGGCAGTTTCACCAGAAGTTCCTCGATGCCGCGCTGCCGGGTGACGGCGACCTCGGAGGTGGTGAGGAGGTTGGCGACGACGACACCGAAGCTCGGGTCGAGGTCCCGCAGCAGTCCGCTGATCTGTCCGGTCGCGTCGGGGGCGACCGCGATCAGCTTGCGCAGATCGGTGTCGGAGCTCTTGAGCTGGGCGGCCAGTTCCTCGGCCCCGTTGGCGAAGCCTTTGAGCGCTTCACCCTGTTCGGCCTGGGTGCGCAGCACGGTCCGGCCGTCGGCCATCAGCCGGGTGTTGACGGGCAGTGCGTCGTCGGCGGCCTGGACGAACTCGCTCCCGGTGTCCAGCAGCACCTGGAGGTCGTCGCCGCGCCCCTCGAACGCGGTGCCGAACTCGTCGACCACCGTGCGCAGGGACTCCAGGTCGACGGAGCCCGCCAGGTCGTTGACGCTGGTGAGGACATCGGTGACGGGCGCGGGGACGGTGGTGTCGGCCTGGTCGATGACGGAGCCGTTCGCCAGGTACGGGCCCTCGGTGCGGGTGGGCCGCAGGTCGACGTACTGCTCGCCGACCGAGGAGAGACTGGCGACGACGGCCTCGAGGCCGTCCGGGATCTTCGGGGCGTCCTTCTCGATGCGCAGTTCGGCCTCGACCCCGTCGTCGGTGAGCTCGATCGGCCCGACCCGGCCCACCGAGACACCGCGGTAGGTGACGTTGGAGTGGGTGTACAGCCCTCCGGTGCGCGGGAGTTGGACCGTGACGGTGTAGTAGCTGCGCAGCCCGACGTAGTGGCCGAGGTCGGCGTAGCGCACTCCGAGGAAGCCCAGCACGAGCACCGCGATGATCAGGAAGGAGATGTTCTTGAGCCGGATGGCGAGGGTGATCATCGGCTGCTCCCGTTCGTGCCCGCCGTCGGGACCTGGGGAAGGGGCAGCGGCAGTGCCTGCCCGGACCGGCTCGAAGCGGCGCCGGTCTCCGGAGTTTCCTCCGGGACGATCGACGGGATGATCCGGGTGCCGGGCACGGCCGTCAGATCCAGGTAGACGTTGAGGTAGTCGCCCTTCACCCCGCGCAGCACCTCGTCGGTGAACGGGTAGGTGAGCAGCACCTGGAGGGAGTCGGGCAGGTCGCGTCCGGAGTCGGCGAGCGCCTTGAGGCTGGGGGCGAGGGCCTTGAGGTCGGCGATCATGTCGGCCTTGCTCCTGTTGACCGTGTCGACTGCCACGGTGGAGAGGGTGTCGAGCGAGCGCAGCATGGTGAGGAGCGAGCCGCGCTGCTTCTCCAGGACCTTCAGGCCGGGGCTGAGCCCGGTGAGGACCGTGCCGACGTCCTGTTTGCGGGTGGCGAGGGTGGCGGAGAGCCGGTTCACCCCGTCGAGGGCGTCGGTGATGTCCTTCTTGTGGCCGTCCAGGTTGGTCACGAGGGTGTTGACCCGGCCGAGCATGGAGCGCATCTGGGGTTCGCGTCCGGCGAGCGCCTTGTTGAGCTCGGTGGTGATGGTCTTGAGCTGGTTGACGCCACCGCCGTTGAGCAGCATCGACAGGGCGCCGAAGACCTCTTCGACCTCGGGGTTCCGGTTGGTCCGGGTCAGCGGGATCCGGTCCCCGTCGGCGAGTCTGCCCTGCGCGGTGCCGCGTGCCGGGGCGGCGAGCTGGATGTACTTCTCGCCGAGGAGGCTGGACTGTTCCAGATGGGCGTAGGCGTTGGCGGGCAGTTCGACCTTGCCGTTGACCCGCATGGTGACCTTGGCGTTCCAGCTGCCCGAGCCCAGGGAGACCTTGGTGACCCGGCCGACGGCGACATCGTTTACCTTGACCGATGCCTGCGGGGCGAGGCTGAGTACGTCGGCGAATTCCGCGGTGATCTCGTACGGGTGGTCGCCGAGGTCGGCGCCGCCGGGCAGCGGCACCTGGTCGATCCCGGTGAACGAGGGCAGGCCGGACGAGGTGACGACGAGGGCCAGGCCGACGCCCACGGCCAGCACCGCGGCGATGCCGGTCGTGCGGGGCCCGGGTCTGCGCAGCGTACGGCTCATCGGTTCGCCCCCTTCTTCTCCGTGGCGGTCTTCGCCGGGGTGCCGTAGACGGTGCCTACGGCCGGGAGCGGCAGGGTGGGCAGCGTCTTGCGCCGTGCGCTGTCCACCGGGGTGAGGCCGGCGATTCCGGTGGCACCGGTGAGCGGTCCCATGGAGAGCTCGTTGAGGTTGGTGCGGCCGTTGAGGGTGCGGTTGACCGGGTCGTAGGCGTTGACGACGTTGCCCGCGGCGAGCGGCAGGGTGTCCATCGACTCGGCGAGCGAGGCCCGCTGGTCGACCAGGGTCTGGGTGAGCGGCACCAGTGCGTCCACGTTCGCCTTCAGGGCGCCGCGGTTCTTCTGGATGAAGCCCTTGACCTGCGCGAGTGCGGTGCCGAGTTCCTTCAGTGCGGCACCGAGGTTCTCCTTGTCGTCGGCGAGGAAGCCGGTGACCGAGTTGAGCTGCTGTTCGGCGGCCCGCACGTTGCCGTCGTTGTCCTTCAGCATGGTGGTGAAGGTCTGGAGGTAGGACAGCGTGTCGAAGAGGTTCCCGCTGCTGTTGTCGAGCGTCCTGGTGGCCTTGCCGAACTGCTCGATGGAGTCCCCGATGGCCTTGCCGTTGCCGTCGAGGTTCTTGGCGCCGGTGTCGAGGAGTCCGGACAGTGCGCCGTCGGCGTTGGCTCCTTCCGGGCCGAGCGCCTTGGACAGCTCCGTGATGGAGTCGTACAGCTGGTCCACCTCGACGGGTGTGGCGTTGTTCGCGGCCGGCAGTACGGCGCCCGACGCGAGCTCCGGTCCGCCGTCGTAGGCGGGGGCGAGCTGGATGTAGCGGTCGGCGACGAGGCTGGGGGCGACGACCACGGCGTGCGCCTCCTTGGGGACCTTGACGCCCTTGTCGACGCGGAGGGTCACCTCGACCTCCTTGCCCCGGGGCGTGACCGATTCGACCCGGCCGACCCTGACGCCGAGGATCCGCAGGTCCGATCCGGCGTAGACGCCGGTGGCCTGGTCGAAGTAGGCGGTGACGGTCGTCGTTCCCTCGTCGTCCATGGCCATCACGCCGGTGGTGGCCGCGACGGCCACCACGGCGAGTCCGGCGCCGATGCCGACGATGCGCTTCATTCTCATGTCAGCGGCCGCCTTGCTGCTTGGGTGGCTTGCACTCGGCCCCGGCGGGGGTGCCCGCGGGCACGTACTCCTTCGGGACGACTCCGCAGACGTAGTTGTCGAACCAGCGGCCGCTGCCGAGGGTGTTGCCGACGAGCCGGCTGTACGAGCCGGCGAGCGAGAGCACCTTGTCGAGGCTCTTGCGGTTCTTCACCAGTACGGCGGTGACCCGGCCGAGCGAGTCCAGGGTGGGCTTCAGCTGTTTGTTGTTGTCCTTCACCAGGCCGGTGAGCTGGGTGCCCAGGTTCTTGGTGCCGGTGAGCAGCTGGTGGATGGAGTCGCGGCGGGCCTGGATCTCGCCGAGGAGCAGGTTGCCGTCCTCCAGCAGGGTTTCGAAGCTGCTCTTCTTGTCGGCCAGGGTCTTGGTGAGTTGCTTGCTGCCCTTGAGGAGGGTGGCGAGCTGGGCGTCCCGTTCGGAGACGGTCTTCGAGAGGGCGGACAGCCCTTCGGCCGCGCTCTTCACGTCCGGCGGGGAGTCCTTGAAGGTGGCGGAGATCGTCTCGAAGCTCTTGGCGAGCTGTGCGGTGTCGATCTCGCCGATGGTCTCGCCGAGTCCGTTGAACGCCTGGGTGACGTCGTACGGGGAGGTGGTGCGGCTCGCCCCGATGCGCTCGTCCGGGTCCTGCGGGGCGTCGCCCAGCGGGTCGACGGCGAGGTACTTCTCGCCGAGCAGGGTCTTGATGGCGATGCCCACGGTGGAGGAGTTGCCGATCCAGACGTCCTTGACCTTGAAGCCGACCTTCACCTTGGGGCCGTCGAGCGAGACGCTGGTGACCTCGCCGACCTTCACTCCGGCGACGCGTACCTCGTCGCCCTCGCTCAGTCCGGCGGACTCGGTGAAGTCGGCGCTGTAGGTGGTGCCGCCGCCGATGAAGGGCAGCGAGTCGACGCGGTAGGCGCCCAGGCCGATGAGGGCGAGCACGACCAGCCCCACGACGGCCACGGCGACGGGGTTGCGTTCCCGTACGGGTTTGATCCTCATGACTGGCACCTCGGCTTCCTGACCTCGATGCCGGTGGGCGGGGTGCTGCCGTCCTCGGTCGTCACTCCGCTGACCTTGGCCTCGCAGAGGTAGAGGTTGAGCCACGAGCCGTACGAGGTGAGCCTGCTGATCGCCGCCATCTTGGCCGGGGTCTTCTGCAGGAAGTTCTCGATCTGCGGGGTGCCCTTGCCCAACTGGTCGGAGAGACGGCCGAGTTGCTTGATGTCACTCTTGAGCGGTGCCCGGCCGTCCTCGAGGAGGTCCGCGGTGACGGTGGTGAGCGCGCCCATGGCGGTGACCGCCTTGCCGAGCGGTTTGCGGTCACCGGCGAATCCGGTGACGAGCTTCTGCAGGGTGACGACGAGGTCGTCGAAGCCGGCCTCGCGGTCGTTGACGGTCTTCAGGACCGTGTTGAGGTTCTTGATCACCTCGCCGATCACCTTGTCCTTGGCGGCGACCGTGCCGGTCAGCGAGCCGACGTGCGAGAGGATGCTGTCCACGGTGCCGCCCTCGCCCTGGAGCACCTGGACGATGGAGCCGGCCAGCTGGTTGACGTCGGGCGGGGAGAGCCCTTCGAAGAGCGGCTGGAAGCCGTTGAAGAGCTGGGTGAGGTCGAGCGCCGGGGTGGTGCGGGAGACCGGGATGGTCGCTCCGGCGGCGAAGCTCCGTCCTACCGGCCCGGCCCCCTGGTCGAGGTCGATGTAGCGCTGGCCGACCATGTTGAGGTACTTGATCGAGGCGGTCACCGACGCGGGGAGCTTGCGCCCCTTGCGGACGGCGAAGCCGACCTCTGCCAGCCTCTTGTCGGCCACCCGGATGGACTCGACCTGTCCGACCTTGACCCCGGCTATCCGGACGCTGTCGCCGACGACCAGTCCGGTGGCATCGGTGAACCTGGCCTTGTACGTGGTGGTGTCGCCGATACCCGTATTGGCGATGGACAGCGCCAGCACACTGGTGGCCAGCACGGTCACCAGGATGAAGACGATGGATTTCGCGAGCGGAGCGGCGAGAGAGCGGCGCTTCACTTGAGCTTCACCTCCGCACCGCGGAAGGCCGGACCGATGAGCACGCTGCTCCAGTCGGGCAGGGTCTGCGGCTGTACCTTCAGTGAGGGAGCGACCAGCTCGTTGACGAGCCGGCTCTCCTGCGGGGAATTGGGCATGCCGAGACCGGACTTCGGGTCCGACGGTGCGGTGCCGGCCGGGTCTTCGGCGGGTGTGCCGCCGGGTGCGGTGACCGGCACCGCCGCGCGGGTGTCCGCGGTCGGTACGGCCTTGCCCACGTACGGCACGGAGTAGCAGTGCGGTCCGCCGGTCGCGTCGTAGACCGGGGTGTCCTTGCCGGGCACGTACTTGCCCTTGGACTTCACGGACTTGACGGTGACGTGGAGTCCGGGCCGGTCGGTGCCCTTCCCGAGCGCCTTGTCCATGGCCGGGACGAAACCGGCCAGGGTCCGCAGGGTGCAGGGGAATTCGGCGGAGTACTTCGCCAGCAGTTCCAGCGTCGGCCTGCTCTCGGCGGAGAGCCGGATCAGGTTGTCCTTGTTCTCCCGCAGGAACGAGGTGAGGTCCTGGGCGGAGGCGGTCGTGGACCCGTAGAGCCCGGCGAGCTGCGCCTGCTGTTCGGCGATGGTGCCGCTGGTGGTGGTGAAGTCGGTGAGTGCGTCGAGGATGTCGGGGGCGGCGTCCCCGTACACCTTGCTCACCTTGACGAGTTCCTTGATGTCGGCGTTGAGCGTGGGCAGCTGGGGGTTGAACTTCGCCAGGTGGGCGTCGAGCGTGGCGAGGGTGTCGCCGAGCTTCTCGCCGCGCCCCTGGAGGGCCTGGGAGACCGCGCCCAGGGTGGCGGCGAGCTTCTCCGGCTTGACCGCGGTCAGCAGCGGCAGGACGTTGTCGAGGACTTCCTCCAGCTCGATGGCGTTGCTGGAGCGGTCCTGCGGAATGACGGAGCCGGCCCGCAGCGGCTGCGTGGAGGGCAGTTCGGGCGGTACGAGGGCGACGAACCGTTCCCCGAAGAGCGTGGTGGGCAGCATCTGGGCCGTCACGTCGGCCGGGATCCGGTCGAGCTTGTCGGGGTCGATGGCCAGGGTGAGCCGGGCCCCTTTCCCGTCCGCGGAGATGTCGCGGACCTGGCCGACGACGACGCCGCGCAGCTTCACATCGGCGTTGTCGTGCATCTCGTTGCCGACGCTGGAGGTGCGTACGGTCACGGTGGCGTCGTCGGTGAAGTCCTTCCGGTACACCGAGACCGACACCCAGACGAGTACGGCGGGTACGAGGAGGAAGGTGACTCCGGCGAGTCTGCGGCGGACGGTCTGCGTCCGGTGGGAGTTCATCAGCCGGCCACCTTCACCGTCGTGGTCGCGCCCCAGATGGCGAGGGAGAGGAAGAAGTCGGTGACGCTGATGAGCACGATGGCGTTGCGCACCGACCGCCCGACCGCGACGCCCACTCCGGCGGGCCCGCCTGTGGCGTGGAAGCCGTAGTAGCAGTGGGCGAGGATCACCATCACACTGAAGATCAGCACCTTGAGCACCGACAGCAGCACGTCGTCCGGGGAGAGGAAGAGATTGAAGTAGTGGTCGTACGTGCCCTCGGACTGGCCGTTGAACAGGACCGTGATGTACCGGGACGCCAGGTACGAGGAGAGCAGCCCGATCGCGTACAGCGGGATGATCGCGACGACCCCGGCGATGATCCGGGTGGAGACGAGGTACGGCATGGACCGCACCCCCATCGCCTCCAGGGCGTCGACCTCCTCGTTGATCCGCATCGCGCCGAGCTGGGCGGTGAAGCCCGCGCCGACGGTCGCGGAGAGTGCGAGTCCGGCGACAAGCGGGGCGATCTCGCGGGTGTTGAAGTAGGCGGAGATGAAGCCGGTGAAGGCTGAGGTGCCGATCTGGTTGAGGGCCGCATACCCCTGGAGACCGACGACGGTGCCGGTGAAGAGCGTCATCGCGACCATCACGCCGATGGTGCCGCCGATGACACCGAGTCCGCCGCTGCCGAAGGCCACTTCGGCCAGCAGCCGCTGGACCTCGCGCAGATAGCGGCGCAGGGTGCGGGGAACCCAGATCAACGCACGTACGTAGAAGGTGAGTTGTTCACCGGATCGGTCGAGCCAGCTGAGCATCGACATCGGTCAGCTCCCCTTCGCGGGGACGATCTGGAGGTAGATCGCCGTGAGGACCGTGTTCACGAAGAACAGCAGCATGAAGGTGATGACGACGGACTGGTTCACCGCATCACCGACACCCTTGGGGCCGCCGCGCGGGTTGAGTCCCCGGTAGGCGGCGACGATGCCCGCGATGAAGCCGAAGATCAGCGCCTTGACCTCGCTGATGTACAGGTCGGGGAGCTGGGCGAGGGCGGAGAAGCTGGCCAGGTAGGCGCCGGGGGTGCCGTGCTGGAGGATCACGTTGAAGAAGTAGCCGCCGAGCGTGCCGACGACGGAGACGAGCCCGTTCAGCAGTACGGCGACCAGCATGGTGGCCAGGACGCGGGGGACGACGAGGCGCTGGATGGGCGAGACGCCCATGACCTCCATCGCGTCGAGTTCCTCGCGGATCTTCCGCGATCCGAGGTCCGCGCAGATGGCGGAGCCCGCAGCGCCGGAGATCAGCAGGGCCACGATGATGGGGCTGGCCTGCTGGATGACGGCGAGTACGCTGGCGCCGCCGGTGAACGACTGCGCGCCGAGCTGCTGGGTCAGCGAGCCGACCTGGAGGGCGATGACCGCGCCGAACGGGATCGAGACGAGTGCGGCGGGCAGGATGGTGACGCTGGCGACGAACCAGAACTGCTCGATGAACTCCCGTACCTGAAATGGACGTCGGAAGACCTCCCGGCTCACGGTCGCAGCGAGCGAGAAAAGCTTCCCGGTCTCGCGCAGCGGGGAGAGCAGCCGGTTCGGGGCCTTCTGCTCCGGCCGCTGGGACGCCGTCGCGCCGGCCGCCTCGGCCGGAGGCGGCTCGGGGGGCCGCACCGGCATGGGGGCCGTCACAGGCGTTCACCGCCCACGGCCGGGGTGTAGCTCTTCATGATGGCCGTGCGGGCGGCCTCGGGCAGCTGGCCCATCATCGACAGGACCCGTTCCCGGCGGCGCAACGCGGCCTGCCGGACGGGCATGCCGGGCGAGGGCTCCAGCTGGGGTACGACGGTGCGGGGCGCGTTGGCGGAGCTGATGCCGACCCCGTAGCCGTTCATCTCCTCCTCGGCGAGGGTGGCGGCGTCCTTCTCCTCCGCCATCCCGATGGGCCCTTCGCGGCGTCCCGCGAGGAACTGGGAGACGACCGGCATGTCGCTGGTGAGCAGCACCTCGCGCGGTCCGAAAGTGACGAGGTTGCGGCAGAAGAGCATCCCCATGTTGTCCGGGACGGTGGCCGCGATGTCGAGGTTGTGGGTGACGATCAGCATCGTCGCGTCGATCTGCGCGTTGAGATCGATGAGCAGCTGGGAGATGTACGCGGTGCGGACCGGGTCGAGTCCGGAGTCCGGTTCGTCGCAGAGGATGATCTGCGGATCCAGGACGAGGGCGCGGGCCAGGCCGGCCCTCTTGCGCATTCCGCCGGAGATCTCGCCCGGCAGTTTGTCCTCGGCCCCGAGGAGGCCGACGATGTCGATCCGCTCCATGACGATCCGCCGGATCTCGGATTCCTTCTTGCGGGTGTGTTCACGCAAGGGGAAGGCGATGTTGTCGAAGAGCGACATCGATCCGAAGAGGGCGCCGTCCTGGAACATGAGCCCGAAGAGTTTCCGGGTCTCCATGATCTCGCGTTCCGGGCTGTTCACCATGTCGACGCCATTGATGAGGACGCGACCCTGTTCCGGCTTCAGCAGACCGATGATGGATTTCAGGAAGACGGTCTTTCCGGTGCCGGAAGGCCCGAGCATCACGCTCACTTCTCCGGCGGGCAGTGTGAGGGTGACGTCCTGCCAGATGTTCTGCTTGCCGAAGGACTTCGTGAGGCCCTCGACTACTACTTCGATTCCCATCGGCCCTCCTTCGAAGTTGTTGTGAACGAAGTCATCTGTCAGCGCTCCGGCTCCGATAAATGCAATGGCGGCTCGTCACACATGCACCAGGAGGCGCACGCTATGTCCGCCGAAACCGTCAGGGCAAGCCGTTGAGCAGCGGAAATCGACGAACCAGGTGCCGGGAGTGGATCACTTGTCACTCATTGACAAATCAGCCGCCCGGCTTTGTTGAAACATGCGCAAGCACTCGGTGGAGAGGTGGGGGCCCACGGCCCGACGAGCCGGAGCCGCGGGGCACCGGCAAGCGGATGCCGGCGCATTCCTGTGCTGGCCATACGGGACGCTACGACTGAGTAACCTGACTCCGCAATACCGAAAGCCGAACTTTCTCCACGATGCCCGAGGGGCGGCGATCACTTGTAAACGAGTGAGTGATCGCCGGGAAAAACCTGTCCGGGAGTGATGAATTCCGAAGGACGCGGGAGATCGTCCACCCGGGGATTGGCACCTGCCGCACGTTCGGCGTCCACGAAGAAGCACACACCCGGCCGCGACAACGGCACGGCCGCCGGCCCCGACCCTTGACGGGGTCGGGGCCGGCGGCCGGCGTCGAACGGGCTCAGCGTTCCGGAACGGGCTTCTTCGGGGGACAGTCCGGGCTGTCCGGGTTGCTGCCCACGCACAGGGGGGACTGCGTCATCTTGATGTAGTTTCCGCTACCGGAGATGGACGCCGTCAGCAGTGGTGACACGTCCTCGTCGACACCGCAGCCCGTGAATGCCGGGATATCGGTATCCCCACTCATCGTGCCGCCGCGGTTGACCGTGTATCCCGAGGGCGGATTGCCCGTACCGAATGCGTAGAGCGTCTGCTTGATCGGTTTGACCGTCCGGCAGTTGGAGCCCACGTCGAGGGGTTCGCCATTGACGCGGACATTGCTGATGGTGAGTTGGAACTCGGCGGTGACGGTCGTGTCCTCCGGGATCCTGGGGTCGGCGTTGTGGCTGACGGACTTGATGAGGGCGGGCGGACCCACCTGGGTCATCACCATGGTCGCGGTCGTCGGCATGAATCCGTAGGTGAGGAATGTCCCCTGCGCCGGAGGCATTTGCCGACGCCCCTTGTAGTCGAATTCTGCTTCACTGAGCACCGTGAAGGTGTCCGTGCACGGATCTGCGGTGTACGTCTTCATCAGAATGACATTCAGATGTGCGGGCCCGAGCAGCGCCGCCGATTTGAGCTTCTTGACGTTCGTGAACCCTGCCACGTATGTCTCGGCCGGCGTGGGAATGGAAATCGGCGGAAAGGGGCACGGTTCGGGATCGGGGTCGCCCTCCGCCCTGGCCGCGCGGCGGGCGTCGTTCAGCTTCTCCCGCTGGCTGGGCGGGAGCTTCCCGGCGAGGTCGGGCAGGTCGGGCAGGTCGGGGGTGGGCTCGACGGGCTTCTCCGACACCGGGCCGTCGATGGTGAAGGAAGCGAGTGTGGCGTCCGCTCCGTCCACGGGCCGGCACGCGACTTCGATGACGTCCGGTACGGCGGCCGAGCCGTCCTCTTTCAACGGGTTCAGAGCCAGCGTCAGGTCCGAGGCGGACAGGGTGGCGGTGCCGGGCGAGCCGAACGTGGCCGTCGGGACCGCGCCCGCGGCTTCGAGCCCGAGACTGTCCTGCCCGGCGATGTCCTGCGCGGGAGCCTGGAGCCCGGACCACTCGGCTATGACGGACTTCTTCGACATGGCGTGCAGGACCTTCAGTTGCGCGACGGCCGACACGGCGGTGGCGTCGAGCTCTGCCAGCTCGTCCAGCGCGGCCTTCGGCAGATCGACCCGCACCGTCACATCGCGGGACTCCACCGGTCGGCCCACCGCGCCGCCTGCCGGGAATCGCCCCGCGACGACCGCCGCTATCGAATACGTACCTTGCGGGGACCGGCAGTTGTAGTCGAGGGATATCTCCGTTCGCGGCGCATCGGCCATCGAATCCGCGCCCGGAAGAAAGGTGGCCGCGACGACCAGGAGGCCACCGGCGGCAATTCGCGCGGGCTGGCGAGTTGTCCAGCGCACGTTGCTTGCCATGTCTCGATACCTCCGGGAACTCGCGTTCAGAACTACGTGTGGATTTTTGATCCACCGGCAGCACCGCCAGACTTACCGAGCGGTACGGTACGCGCCGTGGCAACTGAGGGGAAGCAGTGAATCTTGAACGGTTCATGAGGCCCGACGACCGCTGTCATTCTTGACGATCCGTGACAATCGACGAACGGGAAATTGTCAGTTCTTGAGTGTCCCGCATGCGTCCCGGAGCACCGGCGCCACACCGGATGGCCCGGCCATCACTGCCATGGCCGGGCCATCCGCTCCGAGCGAGTGGTCCGTCAGCTGTAGGTGATGACGGGCGAGAGGCCGGAAGCGCTCTTGACGGTGTAGGTGCCCTTGAAGGTCGCCGTCGCACCGACGATCCCGCAGCCGCCGCCCACCTTGTTGCTGATGGTCAGTGTGCGCGGGCTGGTCGCGGCGGGCGCGACGGCGAGGGTGCCGTTGGCTCCCCCGGCAGTCGGGTTGTTGTACTGGCCGTCCACCGAGCCCGTCACCGTGAAGGTGCAGGGGCCGAGGACGCTGGAACCCGTGACCGTGGCCTTGATGTTGTCGATGTAGCCCGTGGTCAGACCGGTCGCGTTGGTACCGGCGCCCGCCGTGTAGCCGCCCGGCGTGTTGCCGTTGATCCGCCACGGACCGTTGGTGCCGGAGGTCTCGCTGGTGACGGTCCACGTACTGCTGAACGGACCGGTGCACGGCGCGTTGAACGTGGCCGTGGTGATCTGGGCGAGCACGGGCCCGGCGACGGGCGAGGCCGGGGCGGTGCCGTTGGCCGTGGCGGTGGCGCACTTGATCTGGTTGCCGACGTTGTCGGTGAGGATGGTCTGGCCGGCGGCACCGGTGAAGCTGCCCGTCGGCGCGATGTTCCAGGCCGCGGTGGGCCCGGCCATCGCCGAAGGAGCGGTCAGGGCGACCGCGGCGGCAGCGGCAGCGGCCGCCGCCAGGATGCTCGTCTTCTTCCGCATAGAACTTCTCCCTTTTCCTGTCCCGTTGCTGAATCAGTGGGGTGCGACACAGAAGGAAAGGACAGTCACGACCCACCGTGGAATTTTCTTGGGGAGGTGCTCCCGCCGATGTGGCAGGCGGTTTGCTGATTCACCGGAAAATCTTCGGCCGCATCATGCGTGCGACTGATTCCGGAGTAACCGATATTCCGCCGGATCGCTTTGCGCGAATTCAGGCGATGCCATTGATCGATGTGCGATTTCTTCCCGACTACCCGGCAGTACGTTACTCCACCTATTCGGAGTTGAGAAGAGATGCGACTCTTTCTTTCTTTCGCTCTGTATTCCGGCAGTACGGCGCACGCATGGCCGAGGAATGCGGGCTCTACCGCGCCGCGGAGTGCCAGTACCGTGAGAGCGCCTTGCCCTCGTCCGGGGCCAGGGACGCCGGGTCGTACGGGCTCGCGAAGTACGTCTCGGCACTGTTCAGCACGACGTTGTTCTTGCCCGCCGCCGAAGGCAGGCTGGTCTTCAGGTTGACCGCCCAGTCCAGCAGGCCCGCACCACAGCCGCTTGCGCCCGGAACCGCATAGCCGAAGTCGCCCTGGTCCGCGCCTTCGAAGACGTAACGCCCCATCTCGCCGGTGTCACTGGGCGTCCCGTCCCCGGCGAACTGCTGGAGCGAGAGGGAGGGGGCCGTCGTGTTCTGCGGCTTCAGCACGATGGGTTTGGACGTGGTCCCGATGTAGCACTTGTCGCCGAGGAACGGGTTCCGCAGATGTATGCGGACCGGAATCGACAGGATCGGCTGGCCGGTGCCGAAACTCGCGGCCATATTGAAGTCGCTCGGGGCCCCGGCCGGTTCGATCGTGGCGGTCACCTTGTTGAGAGTGCTGTTGGTGATCTGGTTGCAGATTCCCGAGACGACGGGGATGCCGCTCGGGCACATGAGACCGAGCAGGCCACCCGGCAGGTCCGCGGAATCTGCGACGAGCGCGCCCTCCGGGGGAGCGATCAGCGACGTGGTGCCGTCGCTGTGCTGGATCACACCGAGTTGGAGGTCGGTGTTGCCGGTCACCACCTGCGTATTGCCGAGTTTGATCGACCCGCCGGCCGAATGCGAGGAGATACAGGTCGCGATGTCCGTCACGCCGTCGGCCGCCAGCATGGCGGGCGCGTCCACCGGGCACCGGCTGAACGGCCCCCAGTGCCCGTTCAGTTGAGTGGCCGCGGTGGCCGTTCCGGTGGAGAGCACGGCGACGAACGCGGTACAGGCTGCCAGCAGCCCCGCACGCGCTCCGGTCGAAGCGATTCTCATGTCATCCCCTCTTGGCTGCCACCCCATTGGGCGGCGTCGTACATGGAGTTGGCCGGTTTCAACGCAGGCGGCATCGACGCCAGGAGTGACTGCGTGTGTTGCGGACGGGACTTTCTGGGGCTCAGCTGCGCCGGTGGAACGCTGACGGCACCGTCTCGGAGTTACTTCGCGGGTGGATCCGGAGCCGGAAGGTCGAGCAGTGATTTACCGACGAATTGCATGCCTCAATTGGTCGAGCCGTGATGTTACTTGCGAGAAACACGGCGACACAATCCTGCCGGATAAGATCTTTTGCGATACTCGTTTTTTGATCCAGAAATGAGCAGAAGTACGCCTGGAGCTTGTCAACGGATGCGTATGCCGAGGGGCGGAGAGCGTGCTCGCCGGCCATGGACACCGTCCTGCGGCAGGAAGCCCGACCGGCGGCGATGCCCGGTCGCAGGGAACCGGGGAGTCCGGCACGAGGCGGCGCGAGCACACAGTGGACACCGTCGCCGCCACTTCCGCCGACCGCCGATTCCTGCACCCGCCACCCGCTGCCCGCCACCCGCCTGACCCCCACCCCGAGTTGTGCGGCGTCGGGCTTTGTCGTAGAGCAACAAGCGGCCAAAATACATTGTCCGAAAGTGAGCACTGCCGCCCACCTGCGCCGACGTCCACAATGCGGCCGATAATGTGTGTCCCCTGCACTTCGACCTTGCAGAAGTAGTGGGCAGTGCAGCTCACTTGGTCTATCTTCATCGCGGACTTGGTACGCACCTGTCGGTCCGTGGGAGCGCTTTCCCCACCGCCTGACCCCCCACCGGGCGCCGGAGAGCAAGGGGACAGTCATGCCAGAACTCATTCAGCCGTGGGACACGGGGGATCCACTCGGGCCGCTCCCCCAGGAATTCGCCGCCATCATGCGGCCCGAACTGCCGAGCCTGATCAAGGAGATCGGCGTCGAGGTCACCCGGGCCTATCCGGAGTACGCCCGGCTGCTCAGCGGCCCCAACGGACAGGCCATCCGCGTCGGTGTCGAGCAGAGCCTCTCCTCGTTCGTGGACCTGGTCGCCGAGCCGTCCGCCTCGACCTCGCTGCGCGACGACATGTGCCGGCGGTTCGGGCGCTTCGAGGCGTACGAGGGGCGCACGATGGAGACGCTCCAGGGCGCCTACCGGCTCGGGGCCCGGGTCGCGCTGCGCCGGGCGAAGAAGGTCGGCCGCAGCTACAACTTCTCGCCGACCCTCATGCTCAGCTTCGCCGACGCGCTCTTCGCCTACATCGACGAGCTCGAATCCCTGTCCCGGGAAGGCTTCCTGGAGGTGCAGTCACAGACCGGCGAACAGACCGAGGCCATGCGCCGCCGGCTGCTGCACCTGATCCTCGCCGGCCGCCCCGCCCCCCGTACCGCCATCGCCGAGCTCTGCGAACAGACCGGATGGACGCTTCCCGAGGAAGTCACCCTGGTCGCCGTCCGCTCCCCCGCCACCCTGGACCGGGCCGTGGCAGGCCGCGACGTCCTGGCCGATCTCAGCGCCCCCCAACCTCACTTACTGATCCCCGGAGTCTTTGACGAAGCCCGAAGACGCATGCTGGACGAGGCGCTCCTCGGCACCCACGCCGCCATCGGCCTGACCGTGCCCACCGCCCTGGCCTCGGACTCGATCCGCTGGGCACGGCGCGTGCTCGAACTCGTCGACACGAACATCATCGACGACGCGCCCGTAATCCTCTGCGAGGACCACCTCATCACCCTGTGGCTGCTCTCCGACCCGGTACTGGTCGACCAGCTCGCCCAGCGCGAACTGGCCCCGATCTCCGGGATCAGCGCCACCCGCCGGGAGCGGCTGGTCGAGACCCTGCGGATCTGGCTGGACACCCGTGGCACCGCAGCCCACATGGGCGAGCTGCTGGACGTCCACCCGCAGACCGTCCGCTACCGGATGCGCAATCTGGAGTCCATCTTCGGCGAGCAACTGACCGATCCCGAGAGCCGGTTCTCCACCGAGGCCGTGCTGCGGGCACTCCAGTTACGGGCCCGTGGCGAAGAAACAGCGCTCTGAGTCGGTCATCAGCCGGATCACGGTCCTCACCATGAGTCAACTTACTTACGGGTAAGGCGAAATAGACGGTCACTCTCAAACGGTTGCCACACGGAGACGTTCTCAGCAAGAAACCCGGAACCGCGTCCCGTACACATGGAGATATCGGCCGCCGCACCCGGCGGCCGAGCCGAGAACCAGCCTCCTGGCCGACCATTGCGAGAGGGACCCCCCATGACCGCCTCACACCTCCTCGTCCCCGTGCCGATCCCGGACCGGGTTGCCGCGCTGATCGGGTCCTGCATCCCGCCGCACATCCTCCAGGCGGAATTCGACGCCGACTGCGCCGCGCGCGAGGTGCGCAGGTTCCGCGGTCCGCGGCTCTGTGACGAGGACCGGGCCGACCGCGAGCAGGCACTCTCCGAACTGGCCCGCGCCAACAAGGTCCTCGCCGCCCACCACCCCCGGCTCGCGGTGCGCCCCGGCAGCTCCTGGTGACCCCTTCGCCACATCCGTCTCGCAGCAGGGAGACGGGGCGGCTCACGGCCCTGATCCCCCGGCTGCCCCGGTCTCAGCCGGTGACCGGGGTGAACCGCACCGGCAGCGAGCGCGGGCCCCGGGTGAAGACGCCGTGCTCGGTGGGGGTGAAGCCGTCCGCCAGCCGCAGGTCGGGCATCGCGTCCAGCAGTTGGTTCACCCCCGTCTCCACCTCCGCCCTGGCCAGCAGCGCGCCGACGCAGAAGTGCCTGCCGAGCGCGAACGCCAGGTGGTCGGCGGCCGCCGAGAAGGCGGTGGTGCTGGTCAGGTCGGAGCGGAAGATGTCGAACCGGTCGGGCTCCCGGTAGCGCGACTCGTCGCGGTTGGCGGAGCCGATCAGGCAGGTGACGGTGGCCCCCGCCGGGACCGTCCCGCCGCTGAGCTCCACCTCCTTCGCCGTCTGGCGCATGATCATGTGGACCGGCGGGGTGTGGCGCAGGGTCTCGGCGAAGGCCCGGTCGACGAGGCCGCGGTCCTCCCTCACCGCGGCGAGCTGCTCGGGGTGGGTAAGCAGATTGGCGAAGACGGAGGCGATGGCCTTGTCGGTGGTCTCGCCGCCCGCCGCGAGCAGCAGGCTGCAGAAGGCCTTGATGTCCTCGTCGCTCATCCGCACCCCGTCGACCTCGGCGGCGCAGAGCGCGGAGAGCAGGTCGTCGCCCGGCTCGTCCCGGCGCCGCCGGATAACCGGGATCATGTACTCGGCGAACTCCCTGCGGGTCCGCTCACCGGCCGCGGCCACCTCCGGGTCGCCCGCCAGATTGCCGAGGAAGGCGATGACGGTGGTGTACCAGCCGTGGAAGCGCTCGTGGTCCGCCCGGTCCAGGCCGAGCATGTCGGCGATGACGAGGACCGGGAAGCGGGTCGCGAAGGCGGAGACGAGATCGGCTTCACCGGTGTGCCGGAAGGCGTCGATCAGCTCGCGTGCGTTGCGCTCGACGACCGGCAGGAACTTCTCCTGGAGGTCCGTACCCCGGAAGGCGGGGGCGACCAGGGCCCGGCGGACGGCGTGCTCGCGGCCGCTGAGCTGGAGGATCGTCCGGCCGTGGACGGGTTCGATCTGCCAGTCGTAGTTGTCGGTGGTGAACTCCCCCGCCCGGTCCTTGAAGACCCGCTCGACGTCCTCGTACCGGGAGACGATGTAACTGTTCGTGGCCTCGTGCCGGATCAGCGGCGCGCTCTCGCGCATGATCCGGTACGCCCCGTAGGGATCGGCCGCGAAGGCGGGCGAGAGAATGTCGGGCAGCGACAGCGATTGCGATGCGGCCGGCTCGTGCGGGGCAGACGTCATGACGCTCCAGGGTCGTGAACGGGCAACGCCGTCAAGGTTATTGATCAGCTCTCCACCGACACACCCCCTGGGGGAACGCCATGCCAGCCGGCCCGCGAGCGTCCGTCCTGTTCGTCACCGACCTCGCCTACCAGGCGCGTGGCCGCCGCTACTGCGACGAGGACATCCAGCTGACCGCGCGGCTGCGGGAGGAGTTCGACGTCGCGCTCTGTCACCCCCGGGACGCCGCCGCGCTGCTGGACGGCTTCGACACGGTCGTCATACGCAACAGCGGTCCGGTGCTGCACTACCAGGAGGCGTACGACGCGTTCCGGGCACGGGCGCGGGAGCTGGGCACCCGGGTCTACAACCCGTTGCACGGCCGCGGGGACATGGCGGGCAAGCAGTACCTGGTCGATCTGAGCCGGGCCGGGCACCCGGTGATCCCCACGGTGGACCGGGCGGCCGACCTGGGTGCGCTGCCCGAGGCACCCGAGTACGTGGTCAAGCCTAAGCTGGGGGCGGACTCGGCCGGGCTGCGGTTCGTGCGGGAGGCCGCGCTGCCGGCGGGCGAGGACGGCACGATGCTCGTCCAGCCCCGGATCGACTTCCGCTACGAGGTGTCCTTCTACTTCATCGACCACGACTTCCAGTACGCGCTGTACGCACCGGACCCGGAGCAGCGGTGGGTGCTGGAGCCGTACGCGCCGGACGCGGCGGACCTGGCGTTCGCCCGCGGCTTCGTGGAGTGGAACACCCTCGACCACGGCATCCAGCGGGTCGACGCCTGCCGGACCGCGCGGGGCGAGCTGCTGCTCGTCGAGCTGGAGGACCTCAATCCGTATCTCTCGCTGGACCGGGTGGCGGGGCCCGTACGGGAGGCGTTCGTGACCCGGCTTAAGGCTTCTCTGCGGGATCTGCCGGCCTGACGACCCGTCCGGCCGTCCCCCACATGCGCGAAGCGCGGGCCGGTGTGATGGTGCAAGCGTGACCACTGCCAGCGAGACCGCCCCCGTCGCGCAGAGTGCCGCCGCGCCGCCCGTACTCGATCCGCGCCGCCGGAACATCGTCTTCGCGACGATCGTGCTGGGAATTCTGCTGGCCGCCCTGGACCAGACGATCGTCGGCACCGCGCTGCCGACGATCGTCTCGGACCTCGGCGGCGCCGCCCATATGTCCTGGGTGGTGACCGCGTATCTGCTCGCGGAGACGGTGGCCACGGTCCTGGTGGGCAAGTTCGGCGACCTGTTCGGCCGGAAGATCATTTTCCAGCTGTCGGCGGTCATCTTCATCACCGGCTCGTTCCTCTGCGGCCTCGCGACCAACATGACGCTGCTGATCGTCTGGCGCGGGCTGCAGGGCATCGGAGCCGGCGGACTGATGGTCACCTCGATGGCGCTGATCGCCGATGTGATCCCGTTGCGTGAACGCGGCAAGTACCAGGGAGCGATCGGCGCGGTCTTCGGGGTTTCGACGGTGATCGGGCCGCTGCTCGGCGGACTCTTCACCGACCATCTGAGCTGGCGCTGGGCGTTCTACGTCAATGTGCCGATCGCGATCGCGGTGGTCATCGCCGCGGCCCGGACGATCCCTTCGGTCAAGGCCGCCGGCCGGCCCGTCATCGACTACCTGGGCATCGCGATGGTCACGGTCGGCGCGAGCGCGCTGATCCTGGCGACGAGCTGGGGCGGCAACGAGTACGCGTGGGGCTCCCCCGTCATCCTCGGTCTCTTCGCGGGCGGCCTGGTCGCACTGGCGCTCTTCTGCCTCGTGGAGTTCCGGGCGCAGGAGCCGATGCTGCCGATGCGGCTCTTCCGGAATCCGGTGTTCACCGTCTGCTCGATCCTGAGCTTCATCGTGGGCTTCGCGATGCTCGGCGCGATGATCTTCCTGCCGACCTATCTGCAGTACGTGGACGGGGATTCGGCGACCCTGTCGGGCGTACGGACACTGCCGATGGTCCTCGGGCTGCTCGTCGCCTCGATCTTCAGCGGCAACGTGGTCTCCAAGACGGGCCGGTACCGGATCTTCCCCATCGTCGGCTCGCTGATCATGGCGGTGGGGCTGTATCTGCTCTCCCGGATGGGTCCGGGCACCGGGGTGTGGCTGGAGTCGCTGTACATGCTGGTGCTCGGCGTCGGCATCGGTCTGGCCATGCAGGTACTGACGATCGCCGTGCAGAACACGGTCGACTACGCGGACCTGGGTACGGCGACATCGGGCGTGACGTTCTTCCGTACGCTCGGCAGCTCTTTCGGCACGGCTGTATTCGGCACGATCTACGCCAACGCCCTGAAGCCCAATCTGACCGACGGCGTCGCCGCGGCGGCGCGGGCCGGCGGCGACCCCGCGACGCTGGCGAAGGCCGCGCAGAGCCCGGCGGGACTGCACGGGCTGCCCCCCGCGCAGTCCGCGCCACTGGCCCAGGCGTACGCGGACACGCTGCACACCGTGTTCCTGTGGACGGTGCCGGTCGCGGTGCTCGGGTTCCTCGTCGCTCTCTTCCTGAAGCAGGTGAAGCTGCGGGACACGGCCCGGGTCGGCTCCACGGACATGGGCGAGGGCTTCGCGCAGCCGGGCACCGGCGACTCGGCCAAGCTCCTCGAGTTCGCCGTGGCCAAGATCCTGCACGGGGTGGGCCCGGACACGGCACGGCGGATCGTCGCGGACTCGGACACCCGGCTGGACATGGCGGGCGCCTGGGCGGTGATGCAGGTCGAGCTGTTCACCCGCATGGTGGGCCACGCGGGTCTGCGGCTGATCGCGACCCGGCACCGGCTGCCGCCCGAGGTGCTGGTGCCGGTCTTCGACCGGATGATCGAGGAGGGCTATCTCACCGGCGACGGCCGTGTGTTCACGCACACCGCCGCCGGGAGCCGGGAGGCCGCCGCGATCACCGACGCGTGGGCGCGGTGGCTCAACGAGCGCCTGGACGAGCACGGGGCACGCCCGGACGACCGGCAGCTGAGGGCCGCGGTGGACGTGATCGCCAAGCGGCTGCTGGCGGAGGACCTGGCGCAGGAGCTGCAGCCGGAGAGGGCCCTGGCCGGGACGGCGGCCTGAACGGGCCGGGCCGCGGCACCGCGGGTGTCAGTCGACGAAGACCGCGGTCGCGTACACCCAGGCACCGTCGTGCCGGACGAAGCGGCTCTTCTCGTGGAGCGAGTCCGGCCGCCCGTTGTCCGTGTAGTGCGCGCGGAAGGTAACCGTACCCGTGGTGTGGAACGGGCTGCCGTCGGTCGTCTCCAGCACCTCCAGACGCACCCATCGCATCCCGGGGTCGAAGTCGACGGCGGGCGGCCGGGTGTCGGGGTGCCAGGTGCGCAGCAGGTATGCCTCGTCCCGGACGACGAAGGCGGCATACCGGGAACGCATCAGCGATTCGCAGGTCGGCGCGGCGGCGGTCCCGGCGTGCAGCCGGCCACAGCAGTCCGCGTACGTGGCGGGCAGGCCGCACGGGCACGGCGAGTCCGCGGTGACCACGGGGGGCCGTGCTTCGGCAGGGGCGGCTCGTCCCGGTCGTTTCGTGCGTCGTGACATGTGTCCATTGTGACCTGCGGCAGGGCCGGCTCAGAGCGCCGGTCCCCTGTGACCTGCGGCGTGGTCGGCTCAGGAGCCGGGGCCCTGGGACCTGCGGCGGGCCCGGCTCAGGGGCCGGGGCCTCCTGGTCCGGACCTCCTGGTCCGGACCAGGCCGGACCAGGCCAGGAGAACGAGGTCAGGGCTTGCGGGCGACGCCCGCGTAGCCCGGGATCGGCTCGTCGCCGGAGACCTCGACCACTTCGCCGAGCTCCGGGTGCCAGTCCGCGGAGAGCGACACCCCCGGCTCGACGAGTTCGAGTCCGTCGAAGAACGTGGAGACCTCGGCGTGCGAGCGCAGGCACAGCGTCATCCCCCGGGCCCGGTACATCTCGGACGCCTGCGCCGCGCGCTCGGGGTCGAAGTCCCCGGTGGTGTGCGAGAGCACCAGGTAGCTGCCGGGGGCGAGCCGCTCGACGAGACGGTCGACGAGTTCGGCCGCGCCGTCCTCGTCGTCCAGGAAGTGCAGCAGGGCCAGGAGCGACAGGGCGATCGGCTTGTCGAAGTCGAGCACCCTGCCGGCCTCTTCGAGAATGGCTTCCGGCTTGCGGGCGTCGGCCTGGATGTACTCGGTGGCGCCCTGCGGGGTGGAGCGCAGCAGGGCCGCCGCGTGCGCGAGGACGATCGGGTCGTTGTCGCAGTAGACGATGCGCGCGTCCGGGGCGGTCCGCTGGGCGATCTGATGGAGGTTCGGCTCGGTCGGTATGCCGGTGCCGATGTCGAGGAACTGACGGATGCCGTTCTCGGTGAGCCATCGGGTGGCCCGGTGCATGAAGGCTCGGTTCACCCGGGCCATGTCACGCCCCCGTGCGTCCAGGGCGAGCAGCTGCCGGGCCATCTCTTCGTCGACCGGGTAGTTGTCCTTGCCGCCGAGGAACCAGTCGTACATCCGGGCGGGATGAGGCTTGGTGGTGTCGATCTCGATGGCTCGGGGGTCGTGCCCGGTCATAGCGCGCTCCATGGGTCCAGAGGTCGGCGAACAACAAGAGTGTGCGGCCGGGACGGCTCCGGCGCCGGTGATTCGGGCAAGAAAGCCGGGCCGGATGCGGGGCCCGGCCGAAGGCCGCGGATCAGGTGAGCAGAAAGTCCGCCTTACCGGACTTGGCGCCCTGGATGAACGCGGCGATCTCGCGCGGAGTGTAGATCAGGGCCGGGCCGTCCGGGTCGGCGGACTGGCGCACGGCGACCCTGCCGTCGGACAGCTTCATCGCTTCGACGCAATTTCCCCCGTTCCCACCACTCCACGGCTTGTGCCAGCCCTCGGAGCCGAGTTCGGCGGCCGGCATGCCGTTGTATATGGGATCCATCACAGCTCCTTGCGGAAGTCCCGGAGGATTTCCTTCGTGCGTTGTGCAGTCGCGGCCTGAGCCGCCATGCGGTCCATGACTTCGAGGTAGGAGGCCACCTCGGGGCGCGCGTCGAAGTAGACGGCACCGGTCAGGTACTCGCTGTAGACCATGTCGGGGAGTTCGGGGACACCGAAGCGGAAGAGTACGAACGGGCCGTAGGTACCCGGGTGGTGTCCCGTCGAGAATTCCGCGATCTGCAGTGTCACATGCGGCATCTCGGTCGCTTCGAGCAGCCGGTCGATCTGCTCCCGCATGGCGTCGACGCTGCCGACGGGACGGCGCAGCACCGTCTCGTCCATCACCACCCACAGCTTCGGGGCATCCGGCCGCGTCAGCAGGGACTGGCGCTCCATCCGCAGCGCCACGTGGCGCTCTATGTCCTCGGGTCTGGTCTGGCCCACGGCTCCGGTGCGCATCACCGAGCGCGCGTAGTCCTCGGTCTGCAGCAGTCCGGGGACGAAGTGCGGTTCGTACATGCGCAGCAGGCTCGCGGCGCCCTCAAGGCTGACGTACATGCTGAACCAGTCGGGCAGCACATCGTGGAACCGCTGCCACCAGCCGGGCTTGTTGGCCTCCTCGGCGAGCTCCACGAAGGCGTCAGCCTCGTCGTCGGAGACCCCATAGGCCTTCAGCAGCATCTGTACATAGGGGATCTTGAGAGCGACCTCGGCGGTCTCCATCCTGCGTATCGTCGCAGGGGCGACCCGCAGCACCTTTGCAGCCTGGTCACGGCTCAGGCCGACGCGCTCCCGCAGATCCTGCAGGCGCTTGCCGAGAACGACCTGACCCACGGTCGGGGCGGACCGCGGTTCGCTCACTTCAGACCTCCCCATGCGCTGTTTTTGAGCAGTGTGCCATGCGCGGGCCGCCCAGAACACAGCCACTCTGAAATTTTCAGAGTGCCCCTTGCCAAGTGTTCGCGACAGGGGGAGAGTTGGTGAGTGAACCAGTTCACGATGTCGCGACCGCCCTCATTCAGGTGAGTGCGCGGAGCGTGACGCAGCCCCCACTGTGAGGAATCGGTTGTGGCACCTGGCAGTGCGCTCATCCCCCGGCTCATGGATCTCAGTCCCGGGACGGAGGCGCTCCGGTACTGCTTCGCCCTGCCCGCGCACCCCGAATCGGTGGCCGGCGCACGGCGGCTGACCCGGGCCCGGCTCGATCTGTGGCAGCTCGACGCGGACGCCCACGAATCGGCGATCCTGATCGTTTCCGAGCTGGTCACCAACGCGATCGTGCACACCATGAGCGCTCGCGTCGTGTGCGAGCTGCGCTGCCTCGACAGACGGCTGCGGATAGCCGTGCAGGACCAGGGACACCAGCCCGGCGGGCCGCAGCTGTGCCGTACCGCCGACGACGAGCACGGACGCGGCCTGCTGCTCGTCGACGCGATGTCCAGTTCGTGGGGTTCCCGCGACGCGTGCAACGGCTCGGGCCGCATCGTCTGGGCGGAACTGCCGCACGGCTCGGAGCGGTCATGCTGAAGAACGCGATGTCCCACCTGCTCGGCACGCGCCGCCCCCGTGAGCTGCGACCCCCCTCCGGTGCGGCAGGCACGGTGCCGTTGCCGTTGCCGCCCGCGCTGTCGGCGAGCCTGGGCTGCGACGCGGTGGGGGTGCCGGCCCGGTACGGTTTCCGGCTGATGTCCCACCTGCCGCGCACCGGTTGCGTCTTCGCGGACGCCGAGCGCTGGTGGTGGATCGTGCCCGCGGGCTCCGACCTGGATCTGGACTGGCCCGCGCAGGCCTTCTACGCGCAGGGGGCATACGTCCCCGCCGTCCGGCCCCGGTTGATCCACCAGCCCGACAACCGCACGCCCTACACCCCGCCCATCCCGCTCTTCCTGATGGTGTGCCAGGTCACCGGTGTGGCGCCGTCCTGGGCGCCGTCCGGCGGCGAGCGCGCCGTCTCCGCGCCCTGACACGGCCGGGCGCGGTTTCAGGTCCTCCGGTGCGGCGCGGGGTGATGCGGCTTCCCCGGTGCGGCCTGAGGCGATGCTCCTTCTCCAGTGCGGCCCGGGGTGACGCGCCACTCGTCACCGTCCGGAGCCGCGTGGCCCGCGCAAGCCTGCGATCCAGTGGTTGACCTGCGGATTCACCGTCAGGACGCCTTGGTCACGCTGCGTTGTCAGTGCTCCGTTCTACTGTGGCACCACTGATCGAAAAGCCCGCGGCGGAGCGGGCTGTGGGCGGGAAGGGGGCGGAGCTGTGCGCCGCTGGGAGTATGTCGAGGGCACTGCGTCGAAGTTCTGGGAGACCGAGGCCGAAGGCGCCGTGGTGACGGTGCGCTACGGGCGGTGCGGAAGCGACGGACGTACGCAGACCAAGGAGTACGCGTCGGCCGAGTCCGCCGCCGCCCAGGTCGTGAAGACGATCGCGGAGAAGGAGAAGAAGGGGTACCGCGAGGTCGAGGCGTCCGCCTCGGCACCCGCAGCCCCGGCCGCTGCGGCCTCCCCTGACGTGGTCGCGGACGCGGGCGCGCCCGTTCTCCCCGACGAGGACACCTTCACCCTGCCCGACAACTGGAAGCGGGTGCTCCACCCGCGGCGGGGCGGAGTGCGCCGCGGGCCGTCCAAGCTGCGGCGGGAGGCGATCGTCGCGATCGAGACCAAGCTCACCGAAGACGCATCCTGGATGGAGGAGTTCGCGGACTCGCCGCATTCGGACACGGCGGCGGCCGAGGCACTGCGCGCACACCTCGACGGAGCCCCCACACCGGCCGGTGCGGCCGCGCTGACCGCGATCGCCGACATTCCGGGGTGGGCAGACTTCTGGTCGGAGCGTTACGGCCTCCCGTTCGCCGCACGGGCCGCGACCGAGGTGTTCTCCGTCGACGCCACCTGGCAGCAGAGCGGTCTCAAGCGGGGCGCGCCCCGGCTGTTGGCACTCGCGGGCCCGCGCCACTCGTACTGGGCCCACCACCACCGGTCGCCGATCGACCGGGTCCGCGCGCTGCTCGCCGCGGCCGACGAAGCCACGTACCGGGCGGCGGTCGAGGCGCTGGCGGTGTGCCGCACCGACACCCTGCGCAGGATCATCGTCTCCTATCTGGCCCCGAGCGAGACGGACTGGGTCGACGACCTCGTCGCCGATCCGGCGGTGCACGCGGAGCAGGACCGCACGCTGCGTGCCATGGTGTTCAGCTCTCTGTACTCGCCCGACCAGCTGCCGCTGCTGCCGTACGGCCCGGACCACACCCTCGGTGTCGCGACCATCGCCACGGTCGCCGAGGGCGTCGGCCCGGCCATCGCCCCGTCGCTGGCCGACGCGCTCGACGCCAACCACTACTACTCGGACAGCCTGAAGCTCGCCGCCGAAGCCCTGGTGGAGCTGCCCACGGACGAGGCCTTCCTCGGCCTGCTGGCGCATGCGGACTCCAAGCACGTCCGCCCCTCGCTCCTCGAAGCCATGCGCCGCTATCCGGTGCGGGCGCTGCGGCTGCTGGCCGCCGGGACGGGCGGCGGTTCGGCAGCGGCTTCCCTGTCCTTGCAGCTGCTCCGAGGTCATGTCGGTGCCCACCACGAGGTGGTGTCACTGGCGCTCGGCGAGCTCGGCCCCGAGGTCGTGGAGATCGTCCAGCCGTTGCTCGATCCGGTGGATCTGGTCGCCGACGCACCGGTAGACGCACTGCCGGCCGTGCTGACGGTTCCGCCGTGGTCCCGGCCCCGCACCACGGTCAGGGCCAAGCCCGTGACCGGGCTGGTCCCGGTGTCCGAGCCCAAGCTGGAGTGGCTGCCCGAGGAGCGGGCGGCCTGGGCGGCCGCCTCCTCCTGGTACACCCGTGATCGCAACCAAGGCGACATGAACGAGTACATCGACGTCCTGCGTCACGGCACGGCCGCGGATGATCTGCGACCGGCGTGGGTGTTCGTCCACGGCGACGAGGAAGTGGTCACCCCCCTGCTCGCCAACTGGAACCCGACCGATCTCTGGGACGCCGAGGACACGCTCAAGCCGGTCGCCGCGCGTTTCGGTCTGACCGCGCTGCCGCTGCTGCTGCGCGCCGTGCCCAGGCAGCCGAGCACGCTCGCCCCGCTGCTGCTCCCGTTCGTCGATGCGGATGTCGCCCGGCACATGGCGGACTGGTCGGTCCGGCTCAAGTCCACCTCGGCGACCGCCCGTGCCTGGTTCGCCCGGCACGGCGTGGCGGCCGCCCCGCTCCTGGTGCCGGCCGCCGTGGGCAAGGCGGGCGCCGCGCGGAACGCCGCCGAGCAGGCTCTGACGTCGATCGCCACGACGCACGGCGACGACGTGGTGCGCGAGGCCGCCCGGGCGTACGGCGCTGAGGCCGCGGCAGTGGTGGACGAACTGCTGGCCGCCGACCCGCTGGAGCGTGCGCTGCCCGCCAGGATGCCGGTGCTGCCGGGCTGGGCGGAGCCCTCGGTGCTGCCGCAGATCATGGTCCGGTCCGGAGGTGCGCTGCCGGCGGCGGCGGTGCGCCACACCCTGATGATGCTGGCTCTGTCGAAGCCCGGTGAGGTGTACCCGGGAATCGCCTCGCTGACCGAAACGGCCGAAGCCGCTTCGCTCGCCGAGTTCGCCTGGGCCGTGTTCGAGCAGTGGCGGCTGGCGAACATGCCCGCGAAGGAGTCGTGGGCGCTGCACGCGCTGGGGCTGCTGGGCGACGACGAGACGGTCCGCCGGCTCACTCCGGTGATCCGGTCCTGGCCTGGTGAGTCGGCGCACCACCGGGCCGTCGAAGGGCTCGACGTGCTGGCCGCCATCGGCACCGACGTGGCGCTGCTGCATCTCCACGGCATCTCCCAGCGGGTGAAGTTCAAGGGGCTCAAGGTACGGGCCGGGGAGAAGATCGCAGAGGTGGCCGCAGGGCTGGGGCTGACCGGGGAACAGCTCTCCGACCGTCTCGTGCCCGACCTCGGGCTGGACGCGGACGGATCGACGGTCATCGACTACGGCACCCGTTCGTTCACGGTCGGCTTCGACGAGCAGTTGCGGCCGTACGTGCTGGACGGTGACGGCAAGCGCCGCAAGGACCTGCCGAAGCCGGGTGCCCGCGACGACGAGGAGCTCGCGCCGGCGGAGCGCAAGCGGTTCATGGCGCTCAAGAAGGACGTCCGGACGATCTCCTCCGAGCAGGTGCGGCGCCTGGAGGCCGCGATGGTGACCGGGCGTTCCTGGACAGCCCAGGAGTTCCAGGAGCTGTTCGTCGGTCATCCGCTGCTGTGGCACCTGGTGCGCCGGCTGGTGTGGCTGAGCGGCCCGGAGGACGGGACGGGCACCGCGTTCCGGGTCGCGGAGGACCGTACGTTCGCCGACGCGGAGGACGACGTCTTCGTCCTGGCCGATGACGCGACGGTGCGGCTCGCGCACCCGTTGCACCTCGGCGACGAACTGGCCGCCTGGTCCGAGCTGTTCGCCGACTACGAGATCCTGCAGCCGTTCCCGCAGCTCGGGCGGAGCGTGCTCGCGCTCTCCGAGGAGGAGACCGACGGGTATCGGCTCACCCGGTTCGAGGGACTCAAGGTTCCGGTCGGGAAGGTTCTCGGACTGCAGCGGCGCGGCTGGGAGCGCGGGGTGCCGCAGGACGCCGGGGTGGAGCGCTGGATCTCCAAGCGCCTGAGCGACGACTGCTATCTCGTGATCGCGTTGGACCCGGGCATCGCGGTCGGCGTGGTCGACATGTTCCCCGACCAGACCCTGGAGACGGTCTGGCTCGACAGCCGGCCCGACGATCACTGGAACCGCGGCGAATACCGGCTCCGCTTCACCGGGCTGGACGCGGTGGCCGTGTCCGAGTTCCTGAGCGACCTGGCCGAACTCACCGAGGGCGTCGCGCCGTGACCATGAGGGAGGAGACCCGTGCCGGTGCGCCGGGTAGCGGGGCGGAGGAGCCGGTGCAGCGGCCTCCGGCCGAGGTGCGGTACGCCGACGAGCTGGCGGCGCTGCGGGCGGACGACCGTGATCCGCGTCCGCCGGGCTGGGAGCTGAGCCTGCGTGCGGCCCGCCGGTTCATCATCGGTGACGCGGACACGGGTATCGGCCGGAAGTTCGTCGGCAATCCCTCGCTGGTGGACCGGGCCCTGGTGACGCTGGCGACGAGCCGTGGGCTGATGCTGGTCGGCGAGCCGGGCACCGCCAAGTCGCTGCTCTCCGAGCTGATCGCGGCCGCGGTCAGCGGCGACTCGACGCTGACGGTGCAGGGCGGTGCGGCCACCACCGAGGACCAGATCAAGTACGGCTGGAACTACGCGCTGCTGGTCGCCGAGGGGCCCTCGCCCCGGTCGCTCGTCCCGGCCCCGATGCTGCGCGGCATGGCGGAGGGCAGGCTCGTCCGGTTCGAGGAGATCACCCGCTGTCCGCTGGAGGTGCAGGACTCGCTGCTGTCGCTGCTCTCCGAGCGGGTGGTGGCCATCCCCGAGCTGACGGGGCCGGACGGCATGGTCTTCGCCCGGCAGGGCTTCAATGTGATCGCCACCGCCAACACCCGGGACCGGGGCGTCAACGAGATGAGTGCGGCGCTCAAGCGGCGGTTCAACTTCGAGACGGTCTTCCCGATCCCCGACCTGGACACCGAACTGGCCCTGGTCGAGGCCGAGGTGACGACCCTGCTGCGGCGCTCGGGGGTGGAGCCGCCGCCGGACCGGGATGTGCTGGAGGTCCTGGTCGGAACGTTCCGGGAGCTGCGTGCGGGGGCCGGTGAGAAGGGCGGCGCCGGTTCGGACCGCCCGTCGGCGGTGATGAGCACGGCGGAGGCCGTGTCCGTCGCCCACGCCGTGGGGGTGCGCGGCTGGTTCCTGCGCGGTGAGCCGGGCAGTGCCGCGGATGTGGTGGCATGCCTGGCGGGTACCGCGGCGAAGGACAGCCCGGAGGACCTGGCCCGGCTGCGCCGCTATCTGGAGCAGCAGGTGCCGCGCCGTCGCGGACCGCAGTGGAAGGCCCTGCACGACGCACGCCATCTGCTGGCCGACTGATGTCCGCGGTGTTCCTGGGGGTGCGTCACCACTCCCCCGCCTGCGCACGGCTCGTCGAGCGGACCGTCGCGGAGCTCCGGCCCGCCCAGGTGCTGATCGAGGGGCCCGCCGAGATGAACGGCCGACTGGACGAGCTGCTGCTCGGGCACGAGCTGCCGGTCGCGGTGTTCAGCCACTACCGCGACGGGCAGCGGGCCGCGACGTCCTGGGCCCCGCTGTGCGACTACTCGCCGGAGTGGGTCGCGCTGCGGGCGGGGCGGGCGGCCGGGGCGGAGGTCCGGTTCATCGATCTGCCGGCCTGGCATCCGGCGTTCGCCGAGCGCACCAACCGCTACGCCGACGCGGAGGCCCGTTACGCGGAGGCGACGGAGCGGCTGTGCCGGCAGTTCGCGGTGGATTCCTCCGACGCCCTGTGGGACCGCCTGTTCGAGGTCGAGCCGGACGGCGGTCTCGCCGAACGGCTCGACGCGTACTTCGCGCTGGTGCGCGGTGACGCGGAGGCCGACGCGGGCGACCGGGCGCGGGAGACGTACATGGCCGCGTGGGTGCGGGCGGCGGTGGAGGCGGCCGGTGACCGGCCGGTCCTGGTGGTCACCGGTGGCTTCCACCAGCCGGCGCTCCGTGCGCTGACCGGGCCCGGTGCACGCGACGGGGCGGACGGCGACGGCTGGGAGCACGGCGCGGACGGGTGGCCGGTGGTGCCGGCCCCGCCGGACGACGCCATGGCCGGGAGCTTCCTGGTGCCGTACTCCTTCCGGAAGCTGGACGCGTTCGCCGGGTACCAGTCGGGGATGCCGTCGCCCGGCTACTACCAGCAGGTGTGGGAGGCGGGCCCCGAGGCCGCGGCGGACGGCCTGCTCCGGGTGGTCGTCGAGCGGCTGCGGGCACGGAAGTACCCGGTGTCCACCGCCGATCTGATCGCCGCCCGGAGCCTGGCCGAAGGGCTCACGGCCCTGCGCGGCCATCCGAGCCCGGCCCGGATCGATGTGCTGGACGGTCTGGCGGGCGCCCTGATCACGGATGACCTGGACCAGCCGCTGCCATGGACGGGCCGGGGCACGCTGACGGCGGGGGCGCATCCCGCGGTCGTCGAGATGGTCGCGGCCTGCGGCGGCGACCGCATCGGGCGGCTCCATCCGGACACCCCGGCGCCGCCCCTGGTGCACGACGTGGCGGCGCAGCTGGCCGCGCTGGGGCTGGACGGCGGCCCGGAGGCGACGTACCGCCTCGATCTGACGGACGCCGCCGAGCTGGAACGGAGCCGGGTGCTCCACCGGCTGCGGGTGCTGGGCATCCCCGGCCTGGAGCGGACCGCCGGTCCCACGCACGGTGTCGACCCGGTGTTCACCGAACGCTGGGAGGCGCGGCCCGTCCTGGGGCGCGAGGCCGCGCTGGTGGAAGCCGGGGCGTACGGAGCGACTCTGGCCGAGGCGGCAGCCGTCGCCCTCACCGGGCGGACGCGGGGCGGCGCGGCGGAGGCCGACGGTCTTGCGGGGGCACTGTTCGACGCCGTGCTGTGCGGGATGGGCGGTTTCTCGGAGCAGCTGCTCGGCGAACTTTCCTCCTGCGTACGCGAGTTGCAGGCCAGCGGCCCGCTCGGGGAGATACTCGCCACGGCTCTCGGTCTGTGGCGCCACGACCGGGTGTTCGGCATGGCGCGCGGTCCGCTGCTCGCGGCAGTGGTCGACGGGGCGACGGTGCGGCTGCTGTGGCTGCTGGAGGGTGCGCGAGGCTCGTCGGGGGTGGACTTCCCCCGGCTTCGGGCCGTGGTCGCGGTGCGTGACGCGGTGCTGCACGCACCGGAGTCGCTCTCCGTCACCCGGGAGGTCGCGACCGGGGTCGCGCGGCGGATCTCCGAGGATCCGCAGGCGCCGGTCGATCTGCGCGGGGCCTCGTTCGGGCTGGCCCGGTCCCTCGGCCGGGTCCCGGGATCCCCGGGCGTGTCCGGGGATCCGGCCGAGGCGGTGCGTGCGGTGGCGAGGGCCGGTGCGGATGCGCTCGGCGACTGGCTGGCCGGACTGTTCGCACTCGCCCGCGACGAGGTGACGGGCGTGGTGGGCGACGACGACGGCGATGGGCCGGGCGGTGGGGCCGAGTCGCTGATCGATGTGCTGGACGGCCTGGTCGGTGCGTTGTCCGACGACGAGTTCCTGTCCGGACTGCCCGCGCTGCGTCAGGCGTTCGCGTTCTTCCCGCCGCGCGAGCGGGACCGGATCGCCGCCCGTCTGCTGGAACGGCGCGGGGTGCGCGGCTCCTCGCGTTCCCTGCTGCGGACCACCGCGGATCCCCTGCTGATCGCCCGGGCCCGCGCTCTGGAGGAGTCCGTGTCCCGACTGCTGGCCCGCTACGAACTGGAAGCCACCCCATGACCACGCCCGAACAGGCACCCGGCCGGGCACCCGGGCCCGAGGAGGGGTCCGGCACGGCTCCCGACGCGGGGCTGGAGCGCTGGCGCCTGGTCCTCGGCGCCGCCGCCGAGCGGCACACCGGACAGCTGGGTCCGGCCGACGCCGGCCGGGACGCCGCACTCGACTGGCTCTACGGCCGCGACCCCGAGCTCACCCGCCGCGGGGTGCGCCGTTCCGGTTCGGCTCCCCGGACGGGCGGCGACGGACCGTCACCGGTGACCGCTGTCGACTGGCTCGACGACATCCACCGGCTCTTCCCGAAGGAGACCATCGAACGCCTGGAACGGGACGCCGTCGAGAAGTACGGCATCCAGGAGATCGTCACCGACCCCGCGGTGCTGGAGCGGGTCGAGCCGAGCCAGACGCTGCTGCGCGCCGTGCTGCGGACCAAGCATCTGATGAACCCACAGGTGCTGCGACTGGCCCGGCGCATCGTCGAGTCGGTGGTGAAACAGCTCCTGGACAGGCTCCGGCCGGAGATCCGCCGGGCGTTCCACGGCACCCGCTCCCGCAAGCCCAGCCGGGTCCCGCTGGCGAGGGACTTCGACTTCCGGCAGACGGTGAAGGCCAACCTCGCCCACTACCAGCCGGACGAACGGCGCCTGCTCATCGAGCGCGCCCACTTCCACTCCCGTACCCGACGCCATGTGACGCAGTGGCAGCTGATCCTGCTGGTCGACCAGTCGGGCTCGATGGCCGGATCGGTCATCCATTCCGCGGTGACCGCCGCGTGTCTGTGGGGCCTGCCCGGTCTCAAGACGCATCTGGTCGCCTTCGACACCCAGGTGGTGGACCTGACCTCCGACGTGACCGATCCGGTGGAGCTGCTGATGCGGGTCCAGCTGGGCGGCGGCACCGACATCGCACGGGCCGTGGAGTACGGCGCGGGTCTCGTGGAGAACCCGCGTCGCACCGTCGTCGCGCTGATCACCGACTTCTACGAGGGCGGCGACCCGTACCGGCTGGTGCGGGCGGTGCGGGGGCTGGTGGAGCAGGGCTCGACCGTGCTGGGGCTGGCCGCGCTCGACGAGGACGCCGACCCGGAGTACGACCGGGTGACGGCCGGGAAGCTCGCCGCGGCGGGGGCCCACGTCGGGGCGATGACGCCGGGCCGGCTCGCCGAGTTCGTCGCCGAGAGGCTGGGCCGATGACCGGGCCGGTGACCGCTGCGGGGAACGGCGCCGCCGTGCGCCCCGATCTGCTCGCCCTCACCCCGGATACGCTCGCGGCACTCGCCAACCGCGGCCTGGTCAAACGTGCCACGAAGGAGCTGGACGCGGGGACGGTGCCCGTGCTCACGACCGATCCGGACACCACGGTGCGAGCCAGGTTCGACGACGGCACCACCACGTCGCTGCCGCCCGGCACCGGTCTGGACGAGGGCGACTGCAGCTGCGCCGCACCGGGCGTGTGCCGCCATCTCATCGCCCTGGTCCTGGCCCATCAGCGCGGTGCCGAGGCCGATCCGGACAGCGCCCCCGCCGCGTTCACCGACTGGTCCCCGGGCAGCACCGACGACGACGCGCTCACCGACGCCGTCGGCACCCGTCCGGTCGCCTCGGCCCGGCGCACCTTCGACCGGGGTTATGCCGCCGTCGTGCACCGCCCGTCCCCCGATCACCCCGAGCCCCGGGTCGAACTCCCCACCTGCACGGTGCGTTTCCCGGTCCCCGGCGAGATCGCCTACGCGTTGACGGACGCGGCCGCCGCGCTGCGCGGTGAGGTGCTGGCGCTCGCGGTGTGGGCGTTCCGGGCCGCCGACGCCACTCGGACCGACGAGCGTTCCGTACCCGTCCAGGTCGGCGGCCGTGCCGCCGCGCCGTCCACTGCGCTGCCCGCGCTCGACGCGGCACTCGCACTGGTGGACGAGTTGCTGGCGGAGGGCGTGGCCCACGTCGGACCCGTGCACGGCGGAGCCCTCGCGCGTGCCGGTGCCGCGCTGACCGCCGGGTCGATGCACTGGCCGGCGGGTGCGATCGCCGAGCTGACCGACCAGCTCACGGCGTACGCCGACCGCACCGCCCAGTACCGCCCCGAGTCGGTCGCCGCCCTGCTCACCGAGGTGCACGCCCGGCGGCGGGCGGCCGCGCATCCCGGCGTGCTCGGCAGCCGCGAGGCCGGGGACACCCCGCTGCGCCGGGTCCGGCTGATCTCGCTCGGCTGCCGCGTCCACGGCAGCGGTCAGTCCCTGGTCTCCGAGGTGTACTTCGCCCACCCCGGCGCGGGCACCGTCCTCGTACTGCGCAAGACCTGGACGGCCCCCGATGGCAAGGAGCTCTCCGCGCACCGGCTGGCCACCCGTCGGGTCCTCGCCACCCCGCTGGCCTCGCTGGCCACCGGGAGCCTGGTCAGCGAGAGCGTCCGGCGCACCCCGAGCCATGCGCTGACGGTCTCCAGGGGCCGGCTCGGCACGACGACCATCACCCCGGTCGGCGCCGCCTGGACGGAACTTCCCGAGCCGTTGCTGGTACGGGATCTGACCGCCCTGACGGAAGGCTGGAGCAGCAGGCCGCCGCGGCTGATCCGGCCGCGGGTCGAGGCGGAGGCCGTCCATGTCGTCGCGCTGTCCGAGGTGGAGAGCGTCGGTTACGACCCCGCCGAGCAGCGGCTCGAAGCCGTGGTGCGCGACGCGTCGGGCAGCCGGGCGCTGGTGGTGTCGGAGTACCGCCCGGAGTGCCCCGGCGCGCTGGACGCCCTGGCCGATGCGCTGGAGGGCGGCGCCACGCACATCAGCGGTTCGCTGCACCGCTCCGGTGGTGGCGTGCGGATCGATCCGCTCGGGGTGCTCACCCCGGCGGGGACGGTCGTGCCCGATCTCGCCGCCGGTGACGGCGCCACGGCCCTGGCGGCGGTCGTACGACGGCCGTCCGATCCGCTGACGGCGGCGCTGGAGGAGGCGATATCCGCCATGTCGGCGGTGCCGCACAGCGGGCTGCGTCATCTGAACGTCCCCGCCCGCGCCCGGATCGACGAAGCGGCGACCGCACTGTCCCGCACCGGCCTGACGCGCGCCGCGATGCTGCTGCGCGCCTTCGTCGCGGCACTGGACGACGGGGCCCGGCCGGCCGAGGAGGCCCTCGCGACCCGTTCCGGGGCGTGGCTGGACGCCCAGCTCCACCTCCTGGTCAGCAGCGAGCTCCGCTCCTCGGGAACGGAGTCCACGACACCGCAACAGCTCCGGAGCCGCTACGGACGGTTCAGATAGGCGAGTTGGGGATGGACCTTGATGTAGCCGTCGACGAGGCGTCCCGCCACGGTCACCGAGTCGACCAGCGGGTGCAGGGCGAAGGCCTTCACGGCGGTGCTGCGGGAGCCGCTCGCCGCCGCGTCCAGCACCGCGCGCTCTACGGCCTTGACCGCGGTGACCAGCCCGACGGCGTGGTAGGGCAGCGGGTCGACGGCAACGGGGTGGGCGCCATTGGCGTCGACCAGGCACGGCACCTCGATGACGGCGTCCGCGTCGAGCACCGGGAGCGTGGTGCGGTTGCGGACGTTGAGGATGAGCGAGGTCCGTTCGTTGCGGGCGACGGCCCGCATGAGGGCGAGCGCCACCTGCTCGTAGCCGCCGGACTCCAGATCGCTCTCGTCCCGCTCGCCGACCCCGGCGACCTCCCTGTTCTCCGACATGTAGGTGGCTTCGCGCTCGGCGCGGGTGCGGTCCCAGGCGGACAGGGCGGGGGTGGCGGGGTCCTTCATCCGGGTGTAGAAACCCTCCTGCTGCTCGCGGAGGAAGGCGCCGCGGGTCTGCTCGGCGTCCTGGTAGGCGCGGACCGCTTCCCGGTTGAAGTAGTAGTAGTGCAGGTACTCGTTCGGGACGGCGCCCAGCAACCGCAGCCAGTCGGTGCCGAAGAGCCTGCCCTCCTCGAAGGAGCCGAGGAGTTCCGGGTCCGCGAGCAGCCTCGGGAGTTCGTCCCGGCCGTCGACGTACAGTCCGCGGACCCAGCCCAGATGGTTGAGCCCGACGTAGTCGATCCGGGCCCGGTCGGGGTCGGCGCCGAGCACCCGGGCGATGCGGCGGCCGAGCCCCACCGGCGAGTCGCAGATGCCGATGACCCGGTCGCCCAGGTAGTGGGACATGGCCTCGGTGACCAGGCCCGCCGGGTTGGTGAAGTTGATGACCCAGGCCTCGGGGGCGATCCGCGCGATGCGCTGGGCGAGGTCGACGGCGACGGGCACGGTGCGCAGTCCGTACGCGATGCCGCCCGCGCCGACGGTCTCCTGGCCGAGTACGCCCTCGTCGAGAGCGACCCGTTCGTCGGCCGCCCGGCCTTCGAGGCCGCCGACGCGGATCGCCGAGAAGACGAAGTCGGCGCCGCGCAGCGCCTCGTCGAGCTCGGTGGTGGCGGTGACGGCGGGTGCGTCCGGGACGCCGGCGGCCTGTTCGCCGAGCACCCGGGCCACGGCGGTGAGCCGGTCGGCGTCGGTGTCGTAGAGGGTGACCGCGGACACACGGCCTTCGGCGTGATCGGCGAGCAGCGCCCCGTACACGAGTGGAACCCGGAATCCGCCGCCGCCCAGAATTGTCAGCTTCACGCTTGTGCATGGTACGGGGGCGGGCCCGGTCCCGGGCCGAGCGACCTCGGGCGGCGGCGTTCACCCGGTGGCCGGGTACGGCGTACGGCCCGGTGGCCGCGGACCCGGAGGTCCTCCGCCACCGGGCCGTACGCCGGTGCCGCCTTCACTCCCGGAGGGCGTGTCGGGTCAGTTGCCGCCCCACCACCGGGAGACGGCCCGCCACAGCCTCGCCGGCGCGGACTCGCCGCGCTGCTGCGGGATCCCGCCGACGGCGGACGCGGCGGCGGGGCTCCCGGAGTCGTCGACGGCGGTGGCCGTGGATGTCGTACTCATCGGGGCGGTGGCCGAGACACGTCCGGGTGTGGGTGCGGTGTGCCGGACCGTCGACTGGACCTCCCAGTCCTGGCGCGGCAGGTTGGGCCTGCCCATGGACGGCGGTTCCTTGTCGTCCTGCGGCGGGCGGGAGGCGAAGTCGGCCGGCAGTTCCACCAGGTGCCGGCCCATGATGTTGCCGACCCAGCTCAGCTCGCTCTCCTCGACGGCGAGTTCGAGGTCGGGCAGCCGCATCAGCAGGGCGTCCACGCCGACGTCCGCGATGGCCCGTCCGATGTCCTGTCCGGGGCATTCGTGGGGGCCGCCGCTGAACGCGAGGTGGGCGCGGTTGCCTGCCATGTCGGAGCCCGGATCGGGCCGGACCACCGGGTCGGAGTTGGCCGGTGCGATGCCGACGATCAGCGCGTCGCCGGCCTTGATCTGCTTGCCGCCGAGTTCGGTGTCACCGACCGCCCAGCGGCCGAAGACCGCGGTGAACGGCGGCTCGTCCCACAGCGTCTGCTCGACCGCCTCGGGGACCGTCATGTGACCGCCGCTGAGCCTGGCCCGGAATCGCGGATCGGTGAGCACCATCCGCAGGACGTTGGCGATCAGGTTGGCGGTCGCCTCGTAGGAGGCGATGAGGATCAGCCGGAGATGCTCGCTGACCTCCGTGTCGTTCAGCCCGGCGGGATGCTCGGTGAGCCAGGTGGCGAAGTCGTCCGCGGGTTCGCGCCGGCGGCGCTGGACGAGCCGGGTCAGCGCGTCGAGCACATAGGCGTTGCTCGCGACGGCGGTCGCCGTGCCGCGGGTCATGTCGCGGGCGGCCTGGACCATCCGGTCGTTGTACTCCTCGGGCATGCCGATGATCGCGCACATCACCATCATCGGCAGCCGGTCGGCGAACTGGGCGACCAGGTCGACGCGGCCCTGCTGGCAGAAGTCGTTGACGAGCCGGTTGCTGTAGCGGTTGACGTGGCGGCGGACGCCGCGGGTGTCGATCCGGCCCATGCTGTCGGTGACCGCGCCGCGCAGACGCTCATGGGTGGACCCGTCGGCGAACACGCACACCGGCTGCCAGGTGAAGATCGGGGCCAGCGGGTGGTCCGGGGCGACGCTGCCGTCCTGCAGGGCCCGCCACCGCCGGGAGTCGCGGGAGAACTGCGAGGGGGTGCGGGTCATGTGCAGGTTCTCGCTGTGCCCGAGGACCAGCCAGGCGGGTACGTCCCCGTGCAGCAACACGGGGGCCACGGTGCCGTGTTCGGCGCGCAGCTTGTCGTAGAGCCCGTGGGGGTCCCGTTCGGCCTCCGGGCCGTAGAACCGGCGCACTCCGCCGGGGCCGATGCCTAGGCCGTGGGCCGGGCATTCGGGGGGCGGAACCGGCCCGGGGGCCGCTCCGGGCTCGTAGTGGAATGGGGTTGTCACGATCGCTCCAGGGATCAGGCCAAGTACCGGACGGACGGGGATGCGCGAGGGGGTGGTGCTACGGTCAGGCGAGCGGGAGGGCCAGACTGTGCAGATAGCGCATCAGGGTCATCAGCACATCGCGGCTGGAGCCGCGCAGTCGGGCGTCGCAGTCGATCATCGGGACCTCGTCGGGGAGGTCCAGGGCGCTCCGCAGCGCCTCGACGGGGTGCTTCGGGGCACCGGGGAAGGTGTTGATGGCGACGACGAACGGCACGCCGCGCTCCTCCAGTCTCCCGATGACGTCGAAGCTGACTTCGAGGCGCCGGGTGTCGACGAGGACCACCGCCCCGAGGGCACCTTCGAACAGCCCGTTCCACAGGAACCAGAACCGTTCCTGGCCCGGGGTGCCGAACAGATAGAGGATCAGCTCCTCACTGATGGAGATCCGGCCGAAGTCCATGGCGACGGTGGTGGCGGTCTTGCTCTCCACGCCGAAGTTGTCGTCCACGCCGACACCGGCCTGGGTCATGGTCTCCTCGGTGGTCAGCGGCCGGATCTCGCTGACGGAACCGACCATGGTCGTCTTGCCGACCCCGAACCCGCCGACGATCACGACCTTCACCGCGGCTGTCGCCGTGGTGGGAAGGACGTCCTCGTGCCGGGGGCCGGTGATCGCGTCAGAGCTTCTGAAGTCCATGCATCACCGCTTCGAGAAGGGACCTGTCCGGGAGAGTGGCGCGGACGATGGGTGCGCGCGATTCGATGAGCTCGGCAGCGAGGAGTTCGGTGAGGAGCGAGGTCACCACGCTGAAGGGCAGACCGAGGTATGCCGAGATCTCGGCGACGGATAACGGTGCCTGACAGAGCCGCAGGATCACGGCCTGCTCGGGCTGGACCGTCGGTGACGGCTCTGCCTGGGCGACGATCATCGTGACCAGGTCGAGCTGCGCCCTCTCGCTGCCGTCGGGATCGCCGCTGATCACGTACAGCCGTTCCGGATCGCTCAGTGCCGGATCGGCCTTTCGGCGTTCTCGTCGGGGAGAGCTCATCCGGCCTGCCCGTCATGGCGCGGCGGACTCGTCAGGTGGGCACCGATCCTGACGACCATGTCCCGCATCCGCGAGCCGACGAGGCCCGCGTCGACCGTCTCACCGGCGAGCACCGCGAGGTAGGCGCCCGTTCCGGCGGCCATCAGGTAGAAGAAGCCGCCGGTGACCTCGATGACGACCAGCCGCATGAGCCCGTCGCTGTAGGGGATCTCGGAGGCGACGGCGGCGGCCAGGCTCTGCAGTCCGGCGCAGGCCGCCGCGAGGCGGTCGGCGACATCGGGGTCGCCGCCGTGCCGGGCGATGCGCAGACCGTCGGCGGAGAGCACCACGATCTGGTGGATGTCCGGTACGTCGTCGGCCAGTTCCTTGAGCATCCAGTCCATGTTTCCCCGCTGCTGGATCACTTCAGGTCTCCCTTGTCCCACGCATCGTCAGAGTCTTCGTCGGTCTTCGGGTCCTGCGGCACACCGTTGACCGCGTTGGTGAAGGCCTCCAGCCAGAGTCCGGGCGGCTGTTCCTTGCCGCCGGATCCGCCGGGCCCGTGACCGTTGGTGTGGCCGTTGGCGTGGCCGTTGGTGTAGCCGTTGCGCTGGCCCGCGGTGGGGTCGGCGGGCTGGGCCGGGAGGTTGTGCGAGCCGAGGGGCGCCCTGCCGCGGCTGCGGCGCTGCGGGAGCCCGCCCGCGGTCCATTCGGTCACCACGGGGACGTCGTCCTCCATGGCGGCTGCGGGAAGGGCCGGCCGGGTGGCGGGTGCGACCGGCCCGGTGGCGGGTCGCTGGGCCACGGGGGTACGGGGCTTGCGGCGGCGGGCCGGCACGACGTGCTTCATCGCCTCCTGGTCGATGTCGCTGGTGGGCCTCGACGTGGCACCGATGCCGTGGGCGATGCCGGGAGCGGGTCCGGTGGTGATCATGGCGCGGGGCACGATGAGCACGGCGCGGACACCGCCGTACGCGGACTGCCGCAGCGAGACCTGGAGGTCGTACATCCGCGAGAGCCGGCCGACGACGGCCATGCCTAGGCGCGGGGACTCGCCGAGGTCGTTCATGTTGGAGCCGGCCTGGGCCCTGGCGAGCATGTTCTCGGCCCGCGAGCGGGCCTCCTCGCTGAGCGAGACGCCGCCGTCCTCGATCTCGATGGCGATGCCGGTCTGCACCTCGACGGCGGTGACGTGCACCCGGGTCTGCGGGGGCGAGTAACGGGTGGCGTTGTCGAGGAGTTCGGCGCAGGCGTGGATGAGCGGCTCGACGGCGGTGCCGATGATGGCGACCTTGGCGATCGAGTGCAGATCGACGCGGGGGTATTCCAGGATCCGCGACATGGCGCCGCGCAGCACGCTGAACAGCGGTACGGGCTTGGGCCACTGACGGCTGGGACGGGCGCCGCCGAGTACCGCGATGGAGTCGGCGAGGCGGCCGATCAGCGCGGTGCCGTGGTCGATGCGGAGCAGGTCGTCGAAGACGTCGGGGTTGCGCCCGTGGTGCTCCTCCATCTCGCGCAGTTCACTCGCCTGGCGGTGGACGATCGCCTGGACGCGCCGGGCGACGTTGACGAAGGCGCGCTGCGCGGAGTCACGCATCGCCTCTTCGTTGTCGATGATGTGCAGCACCGTGTAGACGAGGGTGCGCTGGGCGTCGGGCAGGTCGCGGTACAGCTCGTCCGCGTCGACGACGTCGCGGAGCACCTCTTCGGGCGAATTGCCCACGCGCAGACGGTGGATGGCGGCCGGCAGGAGCTCCTTGCTGATCCGCACGGTCTCGTCGTCATGGGTGGCGATGCGCCGCTCCAGGTCGGCGAAGCGCCGTTCGTACACCGCGCGCTGGGCACGCAGTTCGCGTGCCCGGCGGGCGAGTTGGACGCTCAGGGCGGCTACCACGACGGTGGCGACGGCACCGCACCAGACGACTGGTATCCGCGCGGCCGTGGAGACCAGTGCCGCCGCGGCGGCGGTGGCGCCGCCCATCAGGAACACGGGCAGCAGCACGGCGCGAGCGACGGAGGGTTCTCGGTCGATCGGCGGTGATTCAACACGAACCATCTAAGACCTCTGGCGGTTGATTCGGGAGGTATGCACACTTGCAGGGGCAGTCGGGAACAAGCGCTCGAATTCATATCAACTCGACTTCACTGCGCGTGAGCTTAGTCAGATCGAATCAGTGCTTCGGCACATTCACCCAACCCCCTGCGCGAGCGCTCCAGCGGTAATACACTCACGAGTTTTTGCACGCACCGCCGTCATGCATGCACAAGGAGTTACAGCAGAAGTGATTCGACACCAGGACAAGATGCTCGTACCGGAGAACGGGACAACATACGGTTACTTCAAGCGAGTTCGGGGATTTTGACCCTGCCGTGCATGCGCATCCGTCCCTTGATGCAGGACAGACGCACATGTGATCGAACCGGATCGAAAGCAGCGCATTCATGACTCGGTGGCGGGTGGACGGTGCGGTCACCGAACTGACGGACGGTACGGACCGGCATCCCGCGCACCGCCGAGCGCACCTGGACCGAAGGGGAACCGACACACCATGGGCTCGAATCGCGGCTACACCATCGAATCGCTGGACACCGGGCTCCGGTTGATGCAGCTCTTCCTCATCCACGACACGCTCACCGTCTCCGAGGCCGCCGAACTGCTCTCCGTGGGCCGGTCCACCGCGCACCGGGTCCTCAGCACCCTGGAAGGACGGGGCTTCGCGACGCGGGACTTCTCCGGCCGCGGCTACTCGGCCGGGCCGGAGCTGGTCCGGCTCGGCAGCCCGGCGGGATTCGGCCCGGCCGACCGTGAACGGCTCGCGGCGGTGCTGGACGACGCGGCGCTGCGCACCGGCGAGACCGTGCAGTGCACCGCGCTGATCGGTGACCGGATCATCGTCACCGACGGCCGCGAGTCCGCGCAGCCGGTACGGGTGATGCCGGAACCCGGCAGCACGCACCCCGCCCACGCCACGTCGGGCGGGAAGTTGCTGCTCTCCCGCATGGCGCCGGAACAGGTCTGCTCGCTCTACCCGCACGAGGAGCTGCCCGCGGCCACGCCGTCCACCGTCACCTCGCGCTCCGCGCTGCTCGCCGAGCTCCAGGAGATCCGCTCCGCCGGATACGCACTCAGCCGCGGGGAGTCGGTCCGGGGCATGAACACCGTGGCCGTACCGCTGACCGGGGCGAGCCGGCGTGACCGGCTCGCCCTGATGGCATCGGCACCCGCCGATCGCGGCGACGACACGGCGCTCGTCCGCCGCGCCGGAGAACTCCACCTGTCCGCCGCACTGTTGGGCGAGGTCTGACCGGTCCCGGCCGCTCGGCCACGGGCGAGCGCGCGCCGGAGCGGACCGCCGGAGTGCGCCGTCCCGCTCCGGCGGTCCGCTGCGGTGACCCGCCTTCCGCCCGGGTGGCTACATCCGGAGTTCGATGGCGTGCGCCTCCACCAGGGCGGCGATCCGTGCGAGAACGCCGTCCGCGGGCCGTGGCTCCAGCCGGGCCCCGTCGCGCAGCCGCAGCGCCACCTGTCCCCCGGCGGCTTCCCTCGCCCCGATGACCGCCTGGCAGGGCACCAGTCGGGCTTCCCGGATGCGGGCGCCGAGGGTGCCGCGTCCCGGTCCGGCGATCTCGGCCCGCAACCCCAGGTCTGCGCATTGCCGGGCGAGCGCCTCGGCGTCCGGCAGTTCGGCGTCCGAGATCGGGAGGATCGCCAGCTGGGTGGGGGCGAGCCAGGCGGGGAAGGCCCCGCCGTGCACCTCGATCAGATGGGCGACGGCTCGCTCCACACTGCCGATGATGCTGCGGTGGATCATGACCGGCCGGTGTTTCGCACCGTCGGCGCCGATGTAGTGCAGGTCGAACCGGCCCGGCTGATGGAAGTCGATCTGGACGGTGGAGAGGGTGAACTCCCGGCCGGACCCGTCGACGACCTGGACATCGATCTTGGGACCGTAGAACGCGGCCTCGCCCTCGGCCGCCTCGTACGGCACTCCCGAGCGGTCGAGTACCTCGGTCAGCAGGGCGGTGGACTTCTGCCACATCCCGGGATCGTCGACGTACTTGCCCCCCGCGCCCGGGAGGGAGAGCCGGTAGCGGGCCGCGCTGATGCCCAGTGCCCGGTACGCCGCGTCGATCAGCTCCAGGGCGGCGCGCGCCTCCTCGGCCACCTGGTCCGGGGTGCAGAAGATGTGCGCGTCGTTCAGCTGGATGGAACGCACCCGGGTCAGTCCGCCGAGCACGCCGGAGAGCTCGGAGCGGTACATGCCGCCCAGCTCGGCCATGCGCAGCGGCAGTTCGCGGTAGCTGTGCGAGCGGGAGCGGTAGATGACGGCGTGGTGCGGACACAGGCTCGGCCGCAGCACGACCTGTTCCCCGCCCAGGTCCATCGGCGGGAACATGTCGTCGCTGTAGTGCGACCAGTGCCCGGAGATCTCGTACAGCTCCCGCTTGCCGAGCACCGGCGAGTACACATGCCGATATCCGGCCCGCCGTTCGGCGGTGCGGACGTATTCCTCCAGGGTGTGGCGCACGGCGGCGCCGTCGGGCAGCCAGTAGGGCAGTCCCGCGCCGATCAGCGGGTCGGTGTCGAACAGGCCCAGTTCGCGGCCGAGCTTGCGGTGGTCGTGCATGGCGGTCTCCTCGCGGTCGTCGGGCGGGTGACCGCAGGGCGAAGCCCCGGGGCACTCGCCCCGGGGCTTCTCACTGCACAGCTGTCAGCGCGCCGGGACACTCTCCGGCGTCGTCGTCATGGCAGCGCGCTTCATGCGGCGGACGCTAGCAGCGGTGCACCACCGTCCGCACGGCATTTTTCCCGGTGCCGTGGGCACGGACCCGCGTGCCGCCCCGGACCGGCGCCGGTTCAGCGCCGACCGCCGCCGATCCGCCCCTCCAACTGCAGCAGCAACTCGCTGAGCTGGGCGCTGAGCTGTGCACGGGACTGCTCGTCGAGACCGGACAGCACCGCGCGTTCGTACGCGAGCTGCCGGGGCAGCAGCATGTCCACCAGCGCGCGCCCCTCCTCGGTGAGGCGGATGTGGTTGACCCGGCGGTCGCGGTCGTCGCCGCGGCGGTCGACGAGACCGCGTTCCTGAAGGACCCGCAGCCGCTTGGTGACGGCGGCGCCGGACGAGAACGTCTCCCTGGCCAGTTCGCCGGGGGTGAGTTCGCGGTCGGTCCGGCGTACGGCACCGAGCAGGTCGAACTCGGCCCGGGTCAGCCCGGCCTCGCGCAGCGGGGCGTCCTCGGCCTGCTGGAGCAGGGCCGCGCAGCGGTTGATGCGGCCGATGAGCTCCATCGGTCCGGTGTCCAGTTCCGGGTTGACGGCCTGCCACTGCCGTACCACCGTGGCGACGATGTCGTCGGTCACACCGCTCCGTTCTCCGGGGCGCGGGCGATCGGCCCCCGCCGTGTTGCTGTAGCGGCGAGCGTACGGTGTCCGGCCTGCTCGGCCGCGAGGACCCGCTCCTGGGGCAGGGCGCGCTGCCACCATTCGCCCGCCGCCGTGTCGTCGGCCTCGCGCAGTTCGACGAGCGATCCGGTCAGCCTGCGGCGGGCGGCGTCGAGCGCGGCGGGCGTCGGCTGCGGGGCGGCCAGTGCGTGTACGGCGTGGGCGCGGGCCAGGTCGGTGGCGGCGAGCGCCTTCTCCAGGCGTCCGGCGGCGCGGCGGTTGGTCACCAGCATGGCGGCGAGGATGCCCACCCCGGCGCCGATGACGGTGTCCAGGACCCGGTCGCCGATGAGTTCACCGGCCGGGTGGGTGCCGCCGAATTCCAGGACCAGCAGTGCCATCGGGGTGACGGCGACGGAGCCGAGCCAGTAGTTCCGGGTGATCAGGGCCTCGGCCGCGAAGCCGAAGAACAGGCAGAAGCCGATGAGGGCCAGCGGGCCGGTGCGGCTGACCGGGAGGATCGCGGCGAAGACGAGGACACCGAGCAGATTGCCGAGGGTGCGCTGGAGGGCCCGGTTCCAGGACAGGGTCACATTGGCCTGGTACAGGGAGGCGGCGGTGACGATCGCCCAGTAGGGGCGGCCGACGCCGGCCGCCTGGGAGACGTAGCCGGCCAGGGCGCAGCCGACGAGGGTGCGGGCGCCGATGGGCAGCAGCGGGGAGCCCGGGGCGAGGCTGCGCAGCAGCGCGCGGCGGGCCTCGCGGCGGCTTGTGCCGCGGGCGGCCCGTTCGGCATCGATGCCGAAGAGTTCCTCCGTCGTGCCGGGGGCGGGCGGCGGTGTGGGGACGGGGCCCCGGGCGCGGGTCCGCCGGGCCCAGGCGCGGAGCTGTTCCGGGTCGGGGGCGGGAGCGGGGAGGGCCGGTACGTCGCCGAGGGTGCCTGCGGCGAGGGCGGCTTCGGCGTGCACGACGAGCCGTTCGAGTGACCGGCGTACGGGCGAGGGGCGTCCGGCGGCGAGCAGGGTCTGCCAGGCCGCGTGCACGGTGGCGGCCGCGGCGTGCCGGGTGCGGTGGCCGGGGTCGGTGAGGTACGCCGCGGCGGCGTCGAGGGCGCGGGCCGTCGCCCGGCGCTCCGGACCCTCCCGGCGGACGAGCGCGGGGCCGGCCGTGACCAGCCAGGCGATGGCGCCCGCCGCCAGGGTCAGCGCGAGATGGCCGGGCACCTGGCCCGGATGCTGTGGGACGAAGAGGGCGGCGGAGGTGACGAAGGTGAAGATCACCGGTCCGGGCGGGCCGATGCGGGTGGCGTCGCAGAGCGTCTTCTGCGCCGCCGCGAGCAGCGCCCCCACCGCGATCAGTACGGCGGTGGACCCGGTGAGAGAGGCCGCGACCAGGGATATCGCCAGGCCGACGACCATGGAGACGACGACTCCGGCGACGGCGCGGGCACGCCGGGCGTACGGCAGGTTGTGGCCGTACAGCGCGCAGAGCGAACCGGCCATCGTGTACATCACGAGGTCGAGCCGGTCGATGGCGAACAGCACCAGATCCGGTACGGCGGTGGCGACGACCACGCTCAGTGCCGGTTTGAACCACATGTCCGAGGGCCGGGCGAGGCGCAGCGGGGCCGCCAGCGGGAGTCTGCGGGCGGAGGGCCGCCGGGACCGGGTAGTTGTATCACTCACCCAAATATTTTAGCAGGTATTACACTCGTAAAACATTTTTCCCCGATGGCCGCACCCTGCCCGAGGCCATAGCGTTCAACTGCGCGAGGACCGGCAGCCGCAGGCCCACGTGCGTGTCCACGCAGCCACGGAGGAACCGAATGAAGCTCACCGAACCGGTGACCGGCGGCCCCTGCTGGGTCGAGCTGAGTACCCCCGACATCCCAGCAGCCAAGTCGTTCTACACGGCACTCTTCGGCTGGCGCCCGGAGACCGACCCGCGCGAGGAGGCGGGCGGCTACACGATGGCGCACCTCGGCGACGCACGCGTGGCCGCGCTCAGCCCGGTCTACCAGCCCGGTCAGCCGACCGCCTGGACGGTCTCCTTCGCCACGGACGACACGGACGGCACCGTCGAGCGGGTGAAGTCGGCGGGCGGCTCGCTCCTGGTCGGCCCGATGGACGTGTTCGACCAGGGCAGGTTCGCGGTGGTCGCCGATCCGTCCGGTGCGGTGTTCTCGCTGTGGCAGGGGCGCGCCTTCGCCGGTGCCGAGCGGCTGAACGACCCCGGCGCGCTCGGCTGGGTCGAGCTCGTCACCCGCGAGGCCGACCCGGCCCTCGCTTTCTACCCCGCGGTCTTCGGGTGGACGGTGAACGCCGCGTCGGACCGGTACACGCAGTGGGGCGTGGCCGGTGAGGACTTCGGCGGGATGCTGGTCATGGACGACCGGTTCCCGCCGGAGGCACCGCCGAACTGGCTGCCGTACTTCGCCGTGGCGGATGTCGACGCGACGGCCGCCACGGCCCAGGGTGCGGGCGGCGAACTGCTGATGCCGCCGACCGACATCCCCGACGGGCCGCGGATCGCGGTCGTGCGGGACCCGCAGGGTGCGGTGTTCGGCATCCACCGGATGGGCGGCGAAGGCTAGGGTCTGTCCTGCGGATCATGGCCGGGGTCTTCTGGAGTTGAGTCGATGTACGAGAGCGATGCCGGACTGCTCGCCCCCGGGCGGGCCGGCTTCCCCGCCGAGACGGCCACCGGCGACAGCGCCTTCCTGCAGGCGATGCTCGACGCCGAGGCGGCGCTCACCCGTGCCCAGTCCGAGTGCGGGCTCGCCCCCGCGGGGGCGGGGCAGGCGGTGACGGCCGCGGCGGCCGACACCGGCCGGTTCGACGTACGGGATCTGGCGCTGCGCGCACGCGCGGGCGGCGATCCGGTCATCCCGCTGGTCATGGACCTCGTCGCCGCCGTGTCGCCGGACAACCGGCCGTTCGTGCACCGGGGCGCGGCCAGCCAGGACATCCTCGACACCGCCGCCATGCTGGTCGCCGCACGCACCCTGGCTCCGCTCCTGGACGACCTGGCGCGGACCGCGGACGCGGTGGCCCGGCTCGCCACCGTGCACCGCAACACCCCGATGGCCGCCCGGACCCTCACCCAGCACGCCGTGCCGACCACCTTCGGGCTCAAGGCGGCGGGGTGGCGGGCGCTGATCCTCGACGCGAGGGACCGCCTCGCGGCCGTACGGGAGTCGCTTCCCGTTCAACTCGGCGGCGTGGCGGGAACGCTGGCCGCCTTCGAGGCGTACGCGCCCAGCGAGGACATCGACGCGATCGATCCGGGACTGCCCCTGATCCAGGCGTTCGCGAGCGAACTCGGCCTGGCCGAACCGCTGTTGCCGTGGCACACCCTGCGCACCCCGATCGCGGACCTGGCGGGCGCGCTCGCCTTCACCGCGGGTGCGCTCGGCAAGACGGCGGCCGATGTGCTCAGCCTTTCCCGGACCGAGATCGGTGAGGTCGCCGAGGGGCAGGGCGACGACTCGTCCGCCATGGCGCACCTGGCCGGTCCGGTGCACGCCACGCTGATCGCGGCGGCCGCCCGTCGCGCCCCGGGGCTGGCGGCGACGCTGTACGGATCGCTCGCCGCCGAGGACGAGCGGCCGGCCGGGGCTTGGCACGCCGAGTGGGAGCCGCTGCGCGAGCTGCTGCGGCTCGTCGGCGGGGCCGCGCGCTGCGCCGCCGAACTCACCGGGGCCCTGCGCGTCGTCCCGTACGCCATGCGGGAGAATCTCCAGCTCACCGACGGGCTGATCGTCTCGGAACGGCTGGCCGCCGTGTTCGCCGAACGGATCGGCCGCAAGCGCGCCCAGGAGGTTCTGGCCGGCGCCGCCGACCGGGCCCGCGCGGAGACCACGGACCTGTCCGACGTCCTCGCCGACGTGCTCGACGAGGAGCCCGAACTCGCCGGTCTCGACCTGGGCGAACTGACCGACCCCGCCCGCTACACCGGCTGCGCGGGTGCCCTCACCGATCGCGCGCTCGATCGCGGCTGACCGGCCCCGTCGCCGCGCCGAACCCCGCGCTCACCGGACCAGCCGGCCCTCGCGGGCGATGATTCGGCCCTCGCGTACGACCAGGGACGGGACCGGGCGGTCCACCACGGCCTCGGGCAGCGACCCCGCGGCCACCAGGACGAAGTCGGCCGGGTCGCCGGTCTCCAGCCGGGAGGCGGGCAGTCCGAGCAGGGCGGCGCCGCCCTGCGCCACCGCCTCGTAGCAGGCGGCGAGTTCGGCATCGGTGCGGGCATCCGTGCGGTACGCGAGCAGATGGGCCCGCGCGATCATGTCGCCGTCACCGAACGGCGTCCACGCATCGCGCACACCGTCCGAGCCGACGGCAAGCCGCACACCGTGCGGGGTGAGCCGCGCGGGGTCCAGGACGGGGTCACCGCCCAGCGCGCACGTGACCAGGGAGACACCGGCCCCGGCCAACAGCGCGGCGACGGACTCGTTCCCGGCGCCGTCCAGCTCGGCGACAGCGAAGGCGTGGCCGAGGGTGACATGTCCCTGCATCCCCGCCGCGACGGTACGCCGGGCGATCTCGGTGACCTGGCGGATGCCTGCCGGTCCGCCGTCGTGCAGATGGATGTCGAGCGGTACGCCCTTGCGGGCGGCCAGCCCGAACACGAAGTCCAACTGGCCCTCCATGTCACCGTCGATGCCGATCGGATCGAGGCCGCCGACCACATCGGCGCCCTCGGACAGGGCCTGCTCCATCAGTTCGGCGGTGCCGGGCTCGCTCAACAGACCGAGCTGGGGGAAGGCGACGATCTGGACGTCGATGAGGTCCTTGCGGGCATCGGCCGCCGCCCGCACTCCATGCACTCCGGACAGGCCGTGGACGGGGGCGACATCCACATGGGCCCGCATGGCGCGGGTGCCACGGGCGATGGCCCGGTCCATGAGGGCCCCGACCCGCTCCGCCACCGGATCCGTGAAGGCGGTCCTGGCCCGTACGTCGCCCTCGATCAGGTCCCGGAGCGTTTCGGCAGGTTCACGGCTCAGCCAGGGCCCGCCCCAGGTCGACTTGTCGGGGTGGATGTGCGCGTCGACGGGCGAGGGCAGGGCGAGGGCTCCCCGGGCGTCCACGGTCGCGCAGCCGTCGGGCAGCTCCGCGGGGTCGTACGCGGCGATCCGGCCCTCGGAGACCAGCAGGTCACGGATGCGCCCGTCGGCGCAGCGGACGGCGGTGAAGAGGACATGGGGGCGGGCGGGGGCGGGCGTCGCCATGGGGCGGTGGTCTCCTTCGGTGGTGCGTGACGTGGTGCGCGGGTCGGTCGTCCGGGTCAGGGCCGGCGCCGGGGGCCGGGATCCGCGGGTTCGGCAACAGGGGCCGTGCCGGCGGCGAGCATCTGCATCGCGGTCTCGCGCGTCCCGGCCACATGACGGCGGGCGATACGTTCCGCCGCCTCGGCGTCACCGCTGCGGATCGCCTCGTAGAGCAGTTCGTGCTCCCCGCACATCATGGGACCGTCGCCCGGCTCGGAGGTGAGGCTGAACAGGCGGCGCAGCCGCCCGTCGAGCGGTGCCATCAGGCCCTGGAGCAGCGGATTGCCGGACATGACGACGATCTGCTGATGGAAGTCGGCATGGACCGAGCCCAGTTCGCGGGTCCGGCGGGAGGAGTCGGCGGCGCGGCGGGCCCGTTCCAGCAGCTTCTCCAGGGTGCGCAGGCCGGCCCGGTCGGCGCGCTGGGCGGCCAGCGCGGCCGCCAGCGCCTCCAGGTGTTCCCGGATGTCGAAGAAGTCCGCGGCCTCGGCCGGGCCGAGCGGGGCGACGAACGCGCCCTTGCGCGCCTGCGCCGCGATGAACCCCTCGGTCTCCAGCCGCTGGATCGCCTCCCGTACAGGGATACGGGACACGCCCAGCTCGTCCGCGAGTTCCCGCTCGACGACCCGGTGCCCGGAGGGGTAGCGGCCGTCGATGATCCGCTCGCGCAGTTCCACATAGACCTGGTCGCGCAGCGACTGATGTGCCGCACCGATGGTGCCGGTGGCGATGGGGCCGGCGGTTCGGCTGCTGCTCATGGACTCGCTTCCTGCCCGTCGGAGCCGGTCTCTTTCCGGCTCCCGTGCCGCGATCATCGCAGATTCCGGAAACCTTCCGTACCCCCTTGCTTGGTATTCGGTATACCAGATAGCTTGAGCGCCGCGCCCAATCCGGCCGCCCTGAACTGGTCTTTTCCGCCGACCCATGCCTGGAGCAGGCATCGCCTTCGGCGTCCAGCCGCCCGTTCGCACCTGAGGAACCACCGATGACGCAACCCTCGACGGCCGTCCCGCCGCCCGCCTCCCCCGCCTCCCCCGCCTCGGCCCCCGAGGCCCTCCGGGATACCGCCCCGCCTTCCGGCGGTCCGTCCGGAAGCCTCGCCAAGGGGCAGATCGGCACCTTCGATCTGGTCTTCTTCGTCGTCGCGGCGGCCGCACCGCTGACCGTGCTGGCCGGTGTCGCACCGTTCGCCATCGGGATCGGCGGTCCGGGCACCCCGCTCGGCTATCTGGTCTCCGGTGCGCTGCTGGTGCTCTTCGCCGCCGGGTTCACCGCGATGAGCCGCTACGTGCGCAACGCCGGGGCCTTCTACGCGTACGTGGCCCGAGGGCTCGGCCGTACGCTCGGTGTCGCCACGGCCTACCTGGCGACGCTTTCGTACAACCTCATCGCCCCCGGTGTCGCCGCCGGGTTCGGCTACTTCGCCTCGACGACCCTGAGCGATCTCACCGGTGCGGAACTGCCCTGGTGGCCGCTGGCGACGATCTGCGTGCTGGGCACCGGGGTACTGGGCTGGCTGCGGGTCACACTGAGCGCGAAGGTGCTGGGGGTGGCGCTGGTCCTGGAGGTCCTGGTGCTGCTGGTGATGGACGTCGGGGTGCTGGCGGACCGGGGGACCGCCGCCCTGGACGTCACGTCCTTCGACCCGTCCGTGCTGACCTCCTCGGGCGGCATGGCGGGGATGTTCGTCCTGGTCATCGGCGCGTTCACGGGCTTCGAGGCGACCGCGATCTACGCCGAGGAGGCACGTGACCCGGAGCGCACGGTGCCCCGTGCCACCTTTGTCGCGATCGGATTCCTGGCGCTGTTCTACGCCGCCGGGGTGTGGATCCTGATGGGCAGCTTCGGCACGGACGAGTCGGTCTCGATGGCCCGCTCCTCGGACGGCCCGCAGCTGACGTTCCACGCGGCCGACCGGTTCGTCGGCCCGTGGCTCGCCGACTCCATGCATGTGCTGATCGTGGTCAGCGCGTTCGCCGCGACCCTCGCCTTCCACAACGCCGCGGCCCGCTACCTCTACGCCCTGGGCCGCGAGGGTCTGCTGCCGCGCCGGCTGGGCCGGGTGTCGCCCCGGCAGGGCTCACCGGTGGCGGCGGTCGTCGTGCAGACCGTCTTCGGCCTGGTGATCGTCGTGGGCGGTGCCCTGATCGACGCGGATCCGTACGCCGAGATCTTCCTGTGGACCAACAGCACCGGCGTGCTCGGCATCATGATCATGCAGGCGCTGGCCGCGCTCGCCGTCTGCTTCTTCTTCCGCCGGGAGCGGCGTGGCATGTCGGTCTGGCGGGTCGCGGTCGCACCGCTGATCGCCTTCGTGGGTCTCGCGCTCCTGTCGGTGCTCGCGATACTCCACTTCGACCTGCTCACCGGGCGCACGGGTGCGGTCAATGTGGCGCTGCTGCTGCCGCTGCCGGTGGTGCTCGTGGCCGGGGCCGTGGTGGCGCTGCGCATCAGGCGCGCCGACCCCGGACGGTACGCGCGGCTCACCGAGGTGGACGTGGAACGGGACTGAGCGGCGCGGCTCGGCGGGGACGACGCGAACGGCGTGCACCGCCCCGGCCGCGGTCAGCCCTTCGCGTCGTCCCCGCGGAGCCTGGCGTGCAGATGCATGTCGTGCCAGCCGTCGGCGTGCAGCTGGGAGTGGCGCCGGGTGCCCTCCAGGGCGAACCCCGTCTTGGCCGCCACCCGGCAGGACGCCTCGTTCAGCACGGAGTGCTCAATCTCCAGCCGCTCGAACCCGATCTCGTCGAACGCCCAGCGCGCGAGCGCCGAGACGGCCCGCGGCGCCACGCCCCGTCCGCGGGCGGCCGGCAGCACCCAGTAGGCGCATTCCGCCTGGCCGCCCTCCGGGATCAGTGAGCGGAGCGAGATCCGGCCGAGGACTTCCCCGATTCCGTCACCCGCCCCCTGGGGACGCACGACGGCCCAGTGGGCCGCGGTCTCGCCGTGCCAGGCCTTCTGCCACTGCTCGATCCAGCCGCGCGCCTCGTCCTCGCTGTCGGCCCGGCGCATGTGCCAGCGCTGGATAGCCGGATCGGAGAAGGCGGCGACGACCGACGGGGCGTCCGCGCACCGCCACGGCCGCAGAAGCAGGTCGTCGGCGACGGCGAGAGCCGGTTGGGCGGAGTCCGCGAGGCGACCCGGGGGAATGTGGGGCGGCACCAAGTACGGCATGGGCGCATCATGGCACGGGGCGGAAGCCGTCGCGGCCGTTCGCGCGCCGGTCGGCCCGTACCCGCCCGGTCTGCCTGCCCGTCAGCCGACCTGCCCGCCCGTCGGCCCGTCCGTCAGCCGGCCTGCTCGTCGGTCGCCCGTATGTGGTCGGCGATGCCGGTCTTCGCGGCGGAGATGCACGCGGGGCTGCCGGTTTGGGTCCGCACGGTCTTCGGCAGCGGCGTGACCGCCGGGGCGCTGGCCGCGGTGGTCCTCGCGGCCGTGTTCGGCCGGCTCGGGCCGAGGGAGGAGAAGCCGCGGGCGGAACCGGTGGAGGAGCCCTGCCCGGGGCCGAGGTGGGCTCCGCCCCGTGACGTCCCGCTGCCCCGGGTGCCCCCTTGCACGGACGATCGTGCGAGGGGGCACCCGTACGACATCCGCCCGGTCCGCCCCCTCCCACCCCTCTTTGAAACTTCACACACCGCGTACGATGACGGGATGACCGGGCTGAGCGAAGCGACGCGCCGACGGACGCAGGGCACCTGCGCGTCGGCCGTGTTCGGCTGGCTGTTCGTGCTCTTCGCCATGGTCTCGTGCTGCTCGATCACGGCCCCGGCCGCGCACGCCTCGGCCGCCGAGCCGACGGCCGTCGCCCGGACCATCACGCCCACGCACCAGGCGCTCGCGCGCATCGTGGTGGCCGACTCCCCCGAGGACCGGGGCATGGGCAGCTCCTGCCACGGAAGCTCCGAGCACTCGACCCCGGTCGTGCTGCCCGGCCAGAGCGCACCCGCCGCCCTCCCCGGCACGACCGTCACCGTTCCTGTCGCCCCGCTCACCGGCGCCGCCGCGATCCGCGGCCCGTCCAACGACGCCGTGCGGGAAGTCGACCATCTCCGTCTGCAGGTTCAGCGGATCTAGAGGCAGGCCCCGTTCCCCGCGACACCCGGGGAACGGACTCCGCATGCCCTCAGCTCCCTCACTTCCGTTGAACCGAAGGACCCCCCTCATGGCATCCGCCAAGCAACAGAACACCTCTGCCGCCGCACGCCGCGCCAAGCTGGAGGAGGCCCGCCGCAAGGAACGGGCCCGTGAGCGGCGCAATCGCATCATCACGATCACCGCGTCCGTCGCCGTGGTCGCCGCGCTCGTCGCGGGCGGCGGCTATCTGATGTCCGCCGCCAACGACAAGGACAAGGCCGAGACCGAGGCCAAGTCCTCTCCGGTGAAGGGCGAGCGGACCTGGGACAAGCTCACCCAGAACCACGTCGACAAGAAGGTCGGCTACCCGATGAACCCGCCGGTCGGCGGCGATCACAACCCGATCTGGATGAACTGCAACGCCGACGTCTACACCAAGGCGATACCGAAGGAGAACGCCGTCCACTCCCTGGAGCACGGCGCGGTCTGGGTCACGTACACGAGCAAGGCGAAGCCGGCCGACATCGAGAAGCTCCGCGAGCGGGTCAAGGCGACGCCGTACTCCCTGATGAGCCCGGTAGAGGACCAGGCCGACCCGCTCATGCTCAGCGCCTGGGGCAAGCAGGTCACGGTGAACGGCGCCGCCGACGCGCGCGTCGATCAGTTCTTCACCAAGTACGTGCAGGGCCCGCAGACCCCGGAGCCGGGCGCGGCCTGCACGGGCGGAGTCGCCCAGTGACGTCCTCGGTCCGCTCCTCGCGCCCGATGATGCTGGCCGGCGGCGTGGTGCTGCTGCTGGCGGCGGCCCTGGTCGCGCTCATGCTCGTACGGCCGTCCTCGTCGGCGGGCTCCCCCTCCGCCGAGGGTTCCGCCGCGACCGCACCCTCGGACACCTCGGTCGATGTCGGGTTCGCCCGTGACATGTCGATCCACCATCAGCAGGCGGTCGAGATGTCGTTCATCGTCCGGGACCGCACGTCCGACGAGGCGGTGCGCCGGCTCGCCTACGACATCATCAACACGCAGGCCAATCAGCGGGGCATGATGCTCGGCTGGCTGGAGATGTGGGGCCGGGCGAAGTCCTCCTCGGCCGTGCCCATGAAGTGGATGAACCACCCCTTCACCCCGAGGGGCGACGGTTCGCTGATGCCCGGCATGGCGACCAACACCGAACTCGACGAGCTGCGGGCGGCGAAGGGCAGGGCAGCCGAAGTGCTGTACCTGAAGCTGATGACCCCGCACCACCAGGCCGGTGTGGAGATGGCCGCGGCTGCGGCCACCTCGGCGGACACGGATGAGATCAGGAACCTGGCGGCGGGCATGGTGCGCGGCCAGCAGTCGGAGATGGCGCTCATGGCGGACATGCTCAAGGAGCGCGGCTCGAAGGCCTGAGCGCCGGACCTTCCCGCTTCCCGCACCCCGCGCGGCCGGCCCGTTCGCGGCGGGCTCCTCCGCCTCGAACGGGCCGGCCCCGGTCATGACACGGCGACCTCCACCCGTGCGGGGACCAGCTCGGTCCCGTCCGGCAGCCGGAAGTCCAGCGTGATCCGCTGGGCTCCGGTCGCCGCCCCGGCCGTGGCGCGCACCGTCACCGTGGCGGCCGCACCCCGGGTGCCGTGCACCTTCAGCGTGCCGCTCGCCGGTTCCAGCACCACGCCGTCGGGCGCGGTCGCCGTCCACTGGACGGTGTGACCGGTGAAGTCGACGTCCTGTGCCTCGACGACGAGGGCCGCGGCATCACCGTCCCGTGCCAGCGCGAGGAATCCCGGGTCACCGAATCCGGCGGCGGGGGCGGCGTAGCTGTCGACGACTTCCTGACGGACCGTGGCATCGTCGTACGGCGTCTGCCCCGCCGGGCCGTTCCAGCGCCACCAGGCCTGCACGTTGGGCAGGCAGACGCCGTTGAACCGGTTGCGGTGCACGAGCGCCCGGTACTCCCGGCGGGCCGCGGCGAGTTCGGCGCTGTTCGCCGGTGCCAGGCCGATGCGCATGTCGGCCAGCGCGATGTCGATGTTGCGGGTCAGCCGGTCCAGCACCGTGCGGGCCGCGGCGTCCTTCGCCAGGCCGGTGGCCTCCCGGAGCGCGTCGCGGGCCTGCGTGTAGTTGTCGGTGAGCCGGGTGACCGCGTGGGTGTCGGGGTCGAGACCGGTCAGGTCGTAGTAGCGACGTATCGCGGTGAAGGTCTCCTCGCCGAAGCGCGCCAGCAGGTAGCCGTCGAGATACGCGTCCGCGTCCAGGCTGTTGTCCCAGGCCAGTGCGGCGACGAGACTCTGGACGGGTTCGTACGTGATCCAGTCGCCCGGTTCGCTGTACATGCCCATGCCGTTCAGGCCGAGCCGGGACTCGAAGGCGACGTCGCCCTCGATCGTGGCGATCGGACGCACCGGCAGGCTGCGCCAGCGGTAGCGCCGGTAGTACTCGTACATCACCAGCGAACCGCGGAACGCGGACCGCCACTCGCGCAGCGCGTCGGCGAGCCCGGTGTTGGCCTTCACAGCGGGGTCGCCGAGATTCCCGTCGTAGTTGCGGGAGTACGGGGCGAAGTCGACGATGACCTCGGGGTCGCAGGCGTACTCCGGATCGGGCGGCCGGACGGTGGACGCGTACGCGATCCGTTCGACCCGGACACCGGGCAGCTCCTCCCGCAAGACCTGGACGAGCTTGTTGACGACCACCGATTCGGCGTTGGCGGGTTTGCCGTACCGGTCGAGGATCGCCTTCTGGAACGCGCCGACGTCCGGGGGCCAGCAGTCGAAGACGGTGATCTCGGGTCGGTCCCGCAGGAAGGTGACGACGCGGTCGATGTAGGCGTCGAGCGCCTCGGGGTTGTAGATGTCGAAGAGCGGCCCGCCGGACTCGTAGTACTGCGGGTGGTCGGCCTTCGGCAGGAAGCTGTCGTAGCCGTGACCGCCGGTCTCGATGCGGATGCCGCGCTTGGTGGCCTCGCGGGTGAGGACGGTCCGCACCTTGTCGTACGTGGTGACGCCGAGGCCCAGGTAGTCGGTCGGATGGACGAAGGTGTTGAGCCGGTTCTTCGCCATCCAGTCGAGCAGCGGCGGCAGGCTGGCTTCCGTGTGGCTGAAGCCCTCCTCGGCGTACTGCCGGCGCAGCTGCCAGTCGGGCCGGTCGGTGCTGCGCACGGGCGGGAGGGTGAGGGCCGGGGTGCTGGGGATCTGTTCGGCGTGGCCCTCGTACGCGGGAAAGGACGGGGCGAAGAACCGTACGCCGAGCCGTTCCAGGAGCGCGTAGACGGCGTAGAGCGGTGCCCGGTCGCCGATCCCGGTCAGCAGCAGGTGGGTGTGGTCGCCGAGGAGGGTGAAGGAGTCCTCGGGGGAGCCGGAGAGTTCCCGGCCGGCGTCGGCGAGCCGGCTCGCGGGGACCGTGGTCTCCCGGCCGGTGCCCGGGGCGAGGCTCACCAGGCCGGTGATGCCTTCGGGAACGGCGGTGCCGGGGGCGTTCGCGGCTCGCAGCGGCAGCCGGACACCGGTGATCCGCTGGACGTAGTCCCGCAGTTCGGTGGCGGCGAACCGGGCGCTGCCCGCTCCCCACCACAGCACCGTGGCACGGGCGCGTCCGCCCGTGACGACACGGAGGGCGGTCGCGGTGGCGGGCGCGGCCGCCGCGGCTTCGGTGGCGGTGGTCCAGGGGAGCACGGCCGCACCGGCGAGGCCCGCGGCTCCGGCGAGGAATCCCCGCCGTCCGGGCGCGCTCATGGTGTTCAGGTGGCGGGAGGCGTATCCGTCGTCCGTGGCGCTCGGGTCGTTCATGAGTGGTCCGCCTTTCCGGCTGTGGCGTACAGGTCTGCGAGGTAGTAGTCCTTGGCCCTGCCTGCTTCGGGCAGCTTCTTCATCCGGACGAAGACATCGGCGAGTCCGTCGAACCAGCCGTCGACCGTGCCGTCCTGGCTGAGCTTCGTCAGCTCGGCGGACGGGAGGATCTTCACGTACTTCGTGGACCCCTTGAGCTGACCGGCGGGCAGTTCGAGGAAGTCGGCGGCGACGGTCTCCGACTCCTGTGGGTGTGCGGCGATCCAGTCGCCGGCCGCCTTGAGGACCCCGGTCACCTTCTTGACGAGTTCCGGGTTTCCGGAGGCCAGCTTCGGCTGGGTGACGAAGACGTTCGGGAAGGTCAGCTCGGGGTAGTAGTCCTCGGTCCGGCTGATCTCCTTGAGATCGGGGACCTTCTTCTTCATCGTGTCGATCAGCGGGTACCAGGTGGCGGCCGCGTCCACCTGGCCGGAGGAGAAGGCCGTGACGACGGTCGAGGCGTCCATGGCGACCTTGGTGACGTCGCTCTGCTCCAACCCGGCCTCGCGCAGCGCCAGGTCGAGGATCATGTCGCCGGAGGTGCCTTCGGCGACGGCGATCTTCTTGCCCTTGAGGTCGGCGGGCCTGTCGATGCCTGAGCCCGGCCGGGCGATGACCCGGTCGGCGAGTCCCAGCATGTTGACGGAGACGATCGAGGCGCGGCCGGAGGCGGGGAGCCAGAGCGCGCCCGGACCGACGTAGCCGAAGTCCAGGTCGCCGGAGCCCAGTGCCTGGACCTGGAGCGGGCCGTTGGTGAAGACCTTCAGCTCGGGGGTGATGCCCGCCTTCTTCCACAGACCCTGCTTCTGGGCGACGGCGAGCGCCGCCGAGCCGCTGTAGTCGGCGATGTAGCCGAAGCGGACCTTGTTGCTGTCACCGCCCGAGGAGCCGGCGGACGAGTCGCCGCCGCATCCGGTGGCGGCGGGGATGATGGCGAGGGCGAGGAGGAGACCTGCCGTGCGGCGGCCGATGAACCGGGATTTCTTCACGACGCTGTTCCTTCGAGGGGAGCGGGCTGACGGTGGACGGCATGCCAGACCTGCGCGCGCAGCGCTGCGAACTCGGGCGAGAGGCGGTGTTCCTCGGTGCGCGGGTAGGGCAGCGTGACGGGGATGACCGTGTGGATGCGGCCCGGACGGGCGGCCATCACGACGACCCGGTTGGCCAGGAAGACCGCCTCGTCGACGTCGTGGGTGATGAACATGACGGTGCGCCGGTCGCGGCTCCACGTGTCGAGCAGGGATTCCTGCATCCGGACCCGGGTCAGTGAGTCGAGCGCGCCGAAGGGTTCGTCCATGAGGAGGACCTTCGGGTCGACGGCGTAGGCGCGGGCGATGGCGCAGCGCTGCTTCATGCCGCCGGAGAGGGTTTTGGGCAGGGCGTCGGCGAAGTCGGTGAGGCCGACGAGTTCGATGACCTCCTGGGCCCGGCGGCGGCGTTCGGCCTTGCCGACTCCGGCGACCTTCAGTCCGTACTCGACGTTGGCGGTGACGGTCATCCAGGGGAAGAGCGCGTACTGCTGGAAGATGACGCCGCGTTCGGGGGCCGGTCCGCGGACGGGGACGCCGTCGACGGTGACCTCGCCGCCGGTCGCGTCCAGGAGACCGGCCGCGATGTTCATCAGGGTGCTCTTGCCGCAGCCGGACGGGCCGACGACGGTGACGAACTCGCCGTCCTCGATGTCCAGTCCGACCCGGTCCAGGGCCAGGAACTCGCCGTCCTTGACGGTGAAGCCCCTGGACACCTCGTGGAAGTTGATGGTGGGCATGGTTACCGCCGTTCCTGCCAGTGGGTGAGCCGGCGCTCGGCGAGGAGCAGCAGCCGGTCCATGACGAGGCCGATCGTTCCGATGGCGATGAGCTGGACGAAGATGGTCGGCAGGTCGTAGTAGAGCTGGGCCTGCTGCATCCGGAAGCCCAGTCCGCCCTGGGCCGCGATGAGTTCGGCCGCCACGACGGTCGCCCAGGAGGCGCCGAGGCCGATCCGCATGCCGACCAGGATGAACGGCGTGGACGCGGGGACGACGATGCCGAGGAAGACCTGTGGGTCGCGGGCGCCGAGCACCCGGGCCGCGTCGACGAGGGTGACTTCGACGGCGACGACGCCCTGGAAGGTGGAGACGACGGAACTGAGGAACGCGGCCAGGAAGATGACGAAGATCTTCGGGGTCTCGTCGATGCCCATGAGGACGATGGCGAGCGGGATGATCGCGAGCGGCGGCACCATGCGGAAGAACTGCAGCCAGGGTTCGATCAGCCGGCGGACGACCGGGTACCAGCCCATCAGGAAGCCGACGGGGATCGCGAGGGCGACGCCGAGGACGTAGCCGATGAGGACCCGTTTCAGGCTGGCGCCCGCGTCGGCGAGGAGCGTGCCGTCACCGATGAGGGTGATGGCCCGGCGGGCCACTTCGACGGGTCCGGGGAAGCCGTCGATGCCGCTGTTGGCGAGGACGGACCAGGCCGCCAGGCCGAGCGCGGCGGAGGCGAGGCCGAGCAGCAGGGAGCGGATCCGGCCCGTGCTGCGGGCCTTCTTCTCCGGGTGCTTCGCCGGATTCGGGCTCTTCACCGGTGCGGCCGCGGCCGGTTCGTCCGCCGGTGCGTGGCCGGGCAGCAGTTTCTGTCTCATGCGACTTCCTCCGCGACTCCGTCGACGTCCGCCGCGCGGTCTCCACCGATGTCCGCCATGTAGCTCATCCAGGAGTAGGCCGGGTCGCCGCGGCGCAGCAGCTCGCGGTAGAGCCGCACGGTGAGGTCGCGCCGGACACCGGCGTAGGCGGGTGCCTCGTACACGTTGTGCAGTTCGTGCGGGTCGGTCTCCAGGTCGTACAGCTCGTGCACGCTCTCCGGGTTGTGCACCAGTTTGTGGCGCCGGTCGCGGATCATGCGCTGGGAGTAGGGGAAGTGGTGGCCGTGGAATTCGGCGACGATCTGGTCACGGGCGTTCCCTGCGGCCGTCGCGGATCCCCGGGTGGTCCCGGCTACCCCGGGCCTCTCCCCCATCAGCAGCGGCAACAGGCTTTCCCCGTCGCAGAGTTCGGGTATCGGGGCGCCCGCCAGGTCGAGGATGGTCGGGTTGAGGTCGATGAGGTTGGCGAAGTCGTCGCTGACCTGGGCGGGAGCGCCCGGGACACGGGCGATCGCGGGGATCCGGTAGATGTCCTCGTACATCGCCGGGCCCTTGTCGTTGAGCCGGTGGGCGCCGGTGAACTCGCCGTGGTCGGCGGTGAAGAAGACCGCCGTGTCGTCCAGGAGCCCGTGCTCCCGGAGCGCGTCGGTCAGCCGCCCGATCTGGTGGTCGATCATGGTGACGTAGCCCCAGTAGACGGCGATGAGCTTGCGCCAGGCGGCGTCGTCGAAATCGTCCGAGGACCAGTACGCGCTGTACTGGCGCTGCACATCGGGCTTGCCCGCGAAGGTCTCGGCCATGGAGGCGGGCAACGGCACGTCGGCGGGGTCGTACAGGTCGTAGTACTCGTCGGGGATCAGATACGGCAGGTGGGGGCCGTACCAGTGGCACGACAGCATGAAGGGCGTGCCGCTCGCCTTCCAGTCGGCGGCGTACCGGTCCAGCAGGGCGAGGGTCCGGTCGGTGAGGAACGCCTCGATGGTGGCCTCGACGGGCTGCTGGAGCCGGCCGGCGATGAGGTGGCCGCGTCCGGTGCCGTTGGCGGCGGTGCCGAAGACGGGTTCGCGCACGGCGAAGGGCGGGAAGCCGTTGCCCTCCAGCCACTTCTCGTACGAGGGATGGTGTACGGGGTTGAGCGCGCCGGGCAGGTGTTCGCCGTCCAGGCCGTAGAACTCGGGGCCGCGCTCGCGGCCGATGTGCCATTTGCCGGCGTGGCCGACCTGGTAGCCCCGGTCCATCAACTGGCGCCAGAGCATGGGACTTTCGTCGGAGAGTTCGTCCTTGCTGCCGCCGTTGCGCTCGGGGTTGTTCAGCATGCCGTGGCGGAACGGGTGAAGGCCGGTGGCGAGTGAGGCACGGGCGGGGGTGCAGATGGCGGTCGGCGTGTAGAAGCGGTCGAACCGGGTCCCCTCGGCCGCCAGGGCGTCCAGAGCCGGGGTGTCGACGAGTGGATTGCCGTAACAGCCCAGGGTGTCGACCCGGTGCTGGTCGGTCATCAGGAACAGGACGTTGCGCGGAGCCACTGGCTGTTCGCCCTTTCGACGGGTCGCTCACGTTGGTGCCGCCGAGGGCCCGAGCAGGCGCTCGGACCGGTGCCGAAGCACGTGCTCGGGCAGGCAAGTGACCGGAACTGTAGGGACGGCGACTTTTTTACGTCAACCCTTGGGAATAAAAAGCGTGTGAATTCTTCCGGCGCGTTGACAGAAACACCTCGGCCGATCGACCATGCGTGCATGACGGAACGCACCGATGCCTTGCAACGTCTGCGCAGGGCCAATGAAGCCGCCGTACTCGGTGAACTGCGCAGGTCGGGCGCGCTGAGCCGCGGCGAGCTCAAGGCGAGGGTCGGGCTCTCCCGCACCACCCTGTTCGCGATCGTCTCCGATCTGCTGGAACGCAAGGCCGTCGTGGAGCAGCCCGCCCCGGACCCGGAACATCCGCGCGGCCGGGGCAGGCCCGCACTGGAGATCGCGTTGAACGCGCGCGGTGCCGAGCTGATCGGCATCGACCTCCAGCGCCACCGGATCCATGTGGTCGTCGCCAACTGTGCCCACGAGATCGTCGGCCGGTACAGCGTCCCCGCCCCGCCGGACAGCGGCGCCCCCGAGCGGGCCGCGCAGGCCGTCGCCGCCGTGGAGGAGCTGGTACGGCGCGAGAACATCAGCCTCGCTCCGGTCCAGGGCATCGGCCTCGGGCTCCCCGGATTCGTCCAGAATCCGGCCTCCGGCGATCCGCGCAACATGACGCCTTTCGCCAGCCACGTCGCCGCCGAACTCGGCCGGCACTTCGACGCCCCCGTACTCACCGACAACAACTCCAGGCTCGCCGCGCTCGCCGAGGTCACCTGGGGTGCGGCCCGCGGCCTCGACAACACCGTCTACCTGGGGTGGTCCCAGGGGGTCGGCGGGGGGCTCGTCGTCAACGGCCAGCTGGTGCGCGGCGCCCACGGCGCGGCCGGCGAGATCGGCCACACCAGTTGCGACCCGGAGGGAAAGCCCTGCCACTGCGGTGGCCGCGGCTGTCTGGAGGGCCTCATCGGCCTTCCCGCTCTGCTCGCGGCCTGCGCCGACCGGGGCGTGATGGTCGAGGACGCCGAGGAGATGGTCGCGCTCGCGGCGGCGGGCCGGCCGGACGTCGCCGATGTGTTCCGCGGCGCGGCCGTCACCGCCGGGCGGGTCCTCGCGGCCCTCGCGGCACAGGTCGACCCCGAGTGCATCGTGGTCTGCGGTGAACCGGCCGCCCTGGACGAACTCGTCCTCGCCCCGATCCGGGAACAGCTCGCCGCCCTCTCCCTGCCTACCGCGCCCCGCACCGTCGAGGTGCGCGGCTCCGCGCTCAGCGGCGACGCGGCCGCGCTCGGCGGGGTGGCCCTGCTGCTGCGCACCACCGGGCAGGAACTGGCCGGGCTGCTCGACGACAGGTCCGTTCCCGGCGACGCCACCGAGGACGGCTCGCCCCTCGTCACCGGGGCGTCACGATGAACGCGTGCTGCGGACCGTCCCGGGCACAGGCGACGGACCCGGCGGACTCCACGCTCGCCGCCCCGCCGCCGGACGGCTCGCCCTGCCCTCCGCCGGCGGACTTCGCCGTCCCCGTACGCCGTCCGGCCGAGGTCCTTCGGGGCATGGTCGCCGTCCCGGGCGGCCCGTTCCTGATGGGCGGCGAGGACGAGGACGGGTTCGCGGCGGACGGTGAGGGGCCGGTACGGGAGGTCGCCGTCCGCCCGTTCCACATCGACGCGACCTGTGTGACCAATGCCCGGTTCGCCGTGTTCGTGAAGGCCACCGGCTACCGCACCGAGGCCGAACTCATCGGCTGGTCCTATGTGTTCGGCTCCTTCGTACCCCCGCAGGCACGCCACGCGGTGCTGCCCGGCATCGTCCCCGGCGCACCCTGGTGGCGAGCGGTGAGCGGTGCGTACTGGCGGGCGCCCGAGGGTCCCGGGACCTCGATCGGCGACCGCCGGAATCACCCCGTGGTCCATATGTCGTGGAACGACGCGACGGCCTACGCCCGATGGGCCGGCAAGCGGCTGCCGACCGAGGCCGAGTGGGAGAAGGCGGCCCGTGGCGGACTGGTACGGGCCCGCTTCCCGTGGGGCGACGAGCTCACCCCCGGGGGCAGGCACCGCTGCAACATCTGGCAGGGCGACTTCCCCGTGCGCAACACCGGCGAGGACGGCTTCCTCTCCACGGCCCCCGTCAACTCCTACCCGCCCAACGGCTTCGGCCTGTACAACACCTCGGGCAATGTGTGGGAGTGGTGCGCCGACCGGTTCAGCGTCGACTGGCACGTCGCCGACCGCCCGGCCTCCCGCATCGATCCCGTCGGGCCGCCGGTCGGCGCGAACCGGGTCCTGCGCGGCGGCTCCTACCTCTGTCACAGCTCCTACTGCACCCGCTACCGGGTGGCCGCCCGCACCTCCAACACGCCGGACAGCACGACGGGCCACGGCGGATTCCGCTGCGCGCTCTGAGCGGGCCGGGGCCGCGGAAGGGATCGCACCCGGGAGTCGCACAAGGGATCGCATAGGCTCGGCTCCGACATGAAGAGCATCACACCGCTGGGGCCCAAGGCCGACAAGGACACCGTGCGCCGGAGCAACCTCAGCCTGGTGCTGCGCGCCGTCCGCGACGAGGCCGAGGGCGGGGCGACCAGAGCCGGGGTCGCCGCACGGGTGGGGCTGACCCGGGCCGCGGTGTCCTCGCTCGTCGAGCAGCTGCTCGCCACCGGTTTCCTCACCGAGTCCGGCAAGACGTTCAGCGGTCAGGCGGGCCGCCCCGGCACCGCGCTCAAGGTGGCACGCACCGGGCCCGCCGGGCTGGGTGTGGAGGTCAACATCGACTACGTGTCGGTGTGTGTCGTGGACCTGGCGGGCACCGGACGGGTGCGGCTCACCGAGCACCTCGACAACCGCGGCGCGCCGCCCGGAGAGGTCCTGGCGCGGGCCGCCGGCATCGCCGCACGCACCCTGGAGTCGGCGCGCGAACAGGAGCTCCGCCCGGTCGGCGTGGCCCTCGCCCTGCCCGGACTGGTTTCCGGCGGTACGGTGCGCCAGGCGCCCAACCTGGGCTGGAACCGGGTTCCGGCCGAGGACCTCTTCGCGGCCGCGCTCGCCCGCGCCCGCCCCGGACACGAGGCGCTGGCGGTGGCCTCCGAGAACGAGGCCAATCTGGCGGCGCTGGCCGAGCTCTGGTTCGGCGGACTCGACGACCTGCGCAGCTTCCTCTACCTGACCGGCGAGATCGGTGTCGGCGGTGCGCTGGTCGTCAACGGTGAACTGCTGCGCGGGGCGCACGGATTCGCCGGGGAGATCGGGCATGTGGTGGTGGACGCCGAGGGGCCAAAGTGCCGGTGCGGCTCGCGCGGCTGCCTGGAGCAGTACGCGGGACAGGCGGCGCTCCTGCGGGCCGCCGGGATCGCGGAGTCCGGCAGCGGTGCCGGGGTGGCCGAGCTGGAACGGCGCGCCCGCGCGGGGGACGGACGGGCGGTGGCCGCTGTCGCGGAGGCCGGCCGGATGCTGGGGCGGGTGCTGTCCGGGGCGGTGAATCTGCTCGACCCGGACGCGGTGGTGCTCGGCGGGATCTACCGGAACCTGATGCCGTGGCTGTCGCCGCCCGCCGACCAGGAACTGACCGGCCGTGTGGTGTCGGGGCTCTGGTCCCCGGGGAGCGGGCGGCTGCGCGCCTCGTCCGTCGCGGGTGACGCGGCCCGGGGCGCGGCGGCGCTGGTGCTGACGGAGGCGCTGGCCGACCCGGTGGCGTACGCGGGCCGCCCGGCCGGCTGAGCGGCCGGGCGGCCCGGGTTCGGCGGGCGCGCCCCGGGTTCAGCGGACGCCGAGCAGGTGGTCCATCGCCAACTGGTCGAGGGCCTCGAACGCCATCCCCCGTTCCGCCGCCGCCGTCACGTCGAACTCCTCGTACGCCGACCGGTCGGCCAGCAGCCCGGCGACACCGTCCTCGGCGGTGCGGCGGGCCAGTTCGTCGAGGCGGGAGGCGCGCAGTGCTTCCCGGACGGCTGGGTCGGCGCGGAACGCGGCGGCGCGCTCCTTGAGGATCAGATAGTTGCGCATGCAGCCCGCGGCCGAGGCCCAGACCCCGTCGTGGTCCTCGGTGCGCGGCGGCTTGAAGTCGAAGTGCCGGGGGCCCTCGTAGCCGCCCGTCTCCAGCAGGTCGACGAGCCAGAACGCCTGGCGCAGATCACCCGCGCCGAAGCGCAGGTCCTGGTCGTACTTGATGCCCGACTGACCGTTCAGATCGATGTGGAAGAGCTTGCCCGCCCACAGGGCCTGCGCGATGCCGTGCGGGAAGTTCAGCCCGGCCATCTGCTCGTGCCCGGTCTCCGGGTTGACGCCGACCAGCTCCGGCCGCTCCAGGCGCTCGATGAAGGCGAGGGCATGGCCGATGGTGGGGAGCAGGATGTCACCGCGCGGCTCGTTCGGCTTGGGCTCGATGGCGAACCTCAGGTCGTAGCCCTGTCCGGTGACGTAGTCGCCGAGCAGATCGAAGGCCTCCTTCATCCGGTCGAGGGCGACCCGCACGTCCTTGGCAGCACCGGACTCGGAGCCCTCGCGGCCGCCCCAGGCGACATAGGTGGTGGCACCCAGTTCGACGGCGAGGTCGATGTTGCGCAGCGTCTTGCGCAGGGCGTAACGGCGTACGTCGCGGTCGTTGGCGGTGAACGCGCCGTCCTTGAACACCGGGTGGGTGAAGAGGTTGGTCGTCGCCATGGGGACGACCAGCCCGGCCGCGTCCAGCGCCTGCCGGAACCGCTTCACGATCCCTTCGCGCTCGGTGTCCGTCGAACCGAACGGGATCAGGTCGTCGTCGTGGAACGTCACGCCGTACGCGCCCAGTTCCGCGAGCCGCCGCACGGAGTCGGCCGGGTCGATCGCCGCGCGGGTGGCGTCGCCGAACGGGTCGCGCCCCTGCCAGCCGACCGTCCAGAGTCCGAAGGTGAACCGGTCCTCGGGGGTGGGCGTGAAGCGTTCCGTCATCGTGTGACCGCCTTCGGTGCCGTCGGGCCCTGGGCTGGTCGAACCGCCCCGGACCTCATTTGTTCACTGTCATGACTAATGATGCATGCGCCACCTCGGGCGCGTAACCCCTCACATGAGCACTGTTCGACGGAGACTCGGTCGCGTATTTTGTTTCGACCATGTCCAAACTCCGTGCGGTACCACCGCACGGGCCCGCAGCACAGGAATGAGGGCGCCATGCCGCCGCGTACCGTCGTCATCGGCGTGGACAGTTCCACCCAGTCCACCAAGGCGGCCTTCGTCGACGCCACGAGCGGCCGGCTGCTCGCCGTCGGCCGCGCGCCGCATGTCGTCCATGGTGCGGCGGGGGCCCGCGAGAGCGACCCGGAGGTGTGGTGGCGGGCGCTGCGCGACGCCGTCGCCGCCGGGCTGAAGGAGTCCGGAGCCGCCGCGTCGGCGGTGACCGGCATCGCGGTCGCCGGACAGCAGCACGGACTGGTCGTCCTCGATGGTTCGGGCCGTCCACTGCGCCGCGCGATGCTGTGGAACGACACCCGCTCCGCCCCGCAGGCCGCCGCGCTCACCGCGGCGCTCGGCGGCCCCGACGCCTGGACCGCGCGTACCGGATCGGTGCCGGTGGCCGCCGTCACCGCGTCGAAGTGGCGGTGGCTGCGGGAGAACGAGCCGGACATCGCCGCCGCGACCGCGGCCGTACGCCTGCCCCACGACTTCCTGACCGAACGGCTCGCGGGCACCGCCGCCACCGACCCCGGCGACGCCTCGGGCACCGGCTGGTACTCCACCGCGACCGGCGTCTACGACCCCGTACTCCTCGAACTCCTTGGCCTGGACGCCGCGTTGCTCCCCGAAGTGGCCCCGACCGGGGCGACCCGTGTCGGTTCGCTGACCGCCGGGGCGGCCGACGCTCTCGGTCTGCCCGCCACGACCGCCGTCGCCGCGGGCACCGGGGACAACATGAGCGCCGCCGTCGGCCTCGGGCTGGGCGGCGCCGGACTGCTGGACCACCCCGTCCTCAGCCTCGGCACCTCGGGAACGGTCTTCGCGGCGTCCCGGACCCGGCCCGCATCCTCGGCGCTCTCCGGCTTCGCCGCGACGGACGGCACGTACCTCCCGCTGGCCTGCACCCTCAACTGCACGCTCGCCGTGGACAAGGTCGCCGCGCTGCTCGGCCTGGACCGCGACGACGCCTCCCCCGGCGGCGAGGCGGTGCTCCTCCCCTACCTGGACGGCGAACGCACCCCCGATCTGCCCACCGCCGCCGGTCTGCTCACCGGGCTCCGGCACGACACCACGCCCCGTCAGCTCCTCGGCGCCGCCTACGAGGGCGCCGTGGTCACCGTGGTGCGCGCCCTCGACGAGCTGCTGCGGTCCTGCGGTCTCGACCCGTCCGACCCCGAGGTGGCCGCCCGCCCACTGCGGCTGATCGGCGGCGGCGCCCGGGGACGGGCCTGGGTGGAGACGGTACGGCGGCTCTCCGGGCGTCCCGTGATCGTGCCCGGGAGCGACGAGCATGTGGCTCTGGGCGCCGCCGCACTGGCGGCGGCCGCGGCCACCGGCGCCGACCCGGTCGCCATCGCCGCCGGCTGGGGTACCGGCGAGGATGTCCGACTGCCGTCCGTCCAGCGGGACTCGGCCACCTGGGAGCGGGTCGGTTCGGTGCTGGAGCGGGCCTCGGGGCCGTTGCTCGGCGGTTTCTGACGGTTCCCCGGCGGTCCTGGGACCGGTTTGGGTAAGCACGGCGATCTTCACTAGTATCCGGCGATGATCATAAGAAAAAGGCTGACGGCCGGGGTGGGCATCCTGCTCGCCACCCTGACCGCCGGGCTCGGCACGGCACTCCCCGCCGCCGCCGACGAAGCCCCCGCCAAAGCTTCCCCCAAGGTCGAGCTGGTGCTCGACGTCAGCGGCTCCATGCGGACCCGTGACATCGACGGCCAGTCCCGGATGACAGCCGCCAAGCAGGCGTTCAACGAGGTTCTGGACGCGGTGCCCGAGCAGGTGGAGCTCGGTATCCGGACGCTCGGCGCCGACTACCCGGGCGACGACCGCAAGGTCGGCTGCAAGGACACCAAGCAGCTCTATCCGGTCGGCCCGCTGGACCGCACCGAGGCGAAGACCGCGGTCGCCACCCTGGCCCCCACCGGCTGGACCCCGATCGGCCCGGCCCTGCTGGGCGCCGCCGACGACCTCGAAGGCGGCGACTCCACCCGCCGGATCGTACTGATCAGTGACGGTGAGGACACCTGCGGCCCGCTCGACCCGTGCGAGGTCGCACGTGACATCGCCGCCCGCGGCATCCACCTCGTCATCGACACCCTGGGCCTGGTGCCCAACGCGAAGATCCGCGAACAGCTGACCTGCATCGCCGAGGCCACCGGCGGAACGTACACCGCGGTCCAGCACACCGATGAACTCTCCGGCCGCGTCAAGCAGTTGGTCGACCGGGCCGCCGAGCCCGTCGTCACCCCGGTGGCGACCGAGGGTGCGGACAGCTGCTCCTCGGCTCCGAAGCTGGAGGCCGGCCTCTACACCGACCGCGAGAAGTTCGGCCAGCACCGCTGGTACCGGGTCGACGTGCTGCCCGGCCAGGAACTGCGGGCCTCGGTCAGCGTCTTCGCCGATCGCGCCGTGAACAACGACTACGGCGTGCTGATGCGCGCACTGACCGTGCACGGCCGCGAGATCGTACGGGGCTCGGAGTCGGGCACCGGCCGTACGGACGCGATCTCCTCCGGCCTGCGCTACCCGAAGCCCGATGTGGACGGCTCGGACAGCGACAAGCCGGCCGCCGAGACCGTGTGCCTCCAGGTCAGCAACTCCTTCTCGGCGCCCGCCTCGGTGAAGACCTCGCCCGGTATGCCGGTCGAGCTGACCGTGGACCTGGTGGACGCCCCGGACGACGCCGCCGACGCCGCCGCGTTCGGCCTCGGCCGCGGCTGGTGGCTGCTGGGTGTCCTGGTGCTCACCGGGCTGGTCGCGGGCCTGGTCTTCGGCTGGATCTCGCGCTGGCGCGTCGCTGTCTGGAGGACCAACTGATGATGCGTAGGACACGTGCACTGGCGGGCGTGCTGCTCGCCGGGATCGCCCTGCTGACGTCGGCGGGCGCCGCGGTGGCCGACGACCCGTCGGCGAGCCCGAGCCCGAGCGCCTCGGAGGACGGCTCCGGCCCCACCGAGGCCGGCACCACCTTCCGTACGGCGACGGCGATCAAGCCGGACCAGCTCGCCACCGCCGGGGCGTCCACGGGTGACTACCTGTACTGGGTGTTCCCCGCCGACGCGGGCCAGCGGGCCACCGTCAAGGCGAAGATCACCCTGCCCGAGAGCGCCACCCGGCACGGCGCGTCGACCTGGCAGGTCGACGTGTACGACGGGCTGCGGCGCCGCCAGGCCTGCATGTACGGCCGCCAGACCGGCAAGGCCGCGGCCGACGCGTCGGCGGTCGAGCTGACCTGCGTACTGCGGACCGTCCGCGCCTGGTCCGAGCCGTGGGCCGACGACCCGCTGCCGGGCAGCTACTACGTACGCCTCACGGTCGTCGATCTGCCGTCGGCTGACCTGGGCCTGCCGGTGAAGACCGAGATCGAGGTCACGGCCGCCGACAAGGGCGGCGCGGGCGATGTGGACGGCACGCTCGCCGAGCCGCTGGTCCCCGGTGTGTCCTCCGTCGCGCAGGCCTCGGACGACTCGGCCGACGGCGACGACAGCTCGTCCGACGCCCCGCTCGCCAGTGCGCCGGAGGACGGCTGGGCGTCGGGCTGGTGGACCGACCGCTGGCTGTGGACGGTGGGCGGCGGAGTGCTCGGTGCGCTCGCGGCCGTGTTCGGCTACCGCCTCACGCGCGGCAGCGGCCGCCCGTCCCGGGTCCCGCCGGGCGTCTGACCGCGCAGCGCGGCCCGGGCTCCGTACAGGTGCCCGGCACATCGCCGGCCCGGCCCGCTCCCGGGCCGGGCCGGCGGTGGCTGACAGCGACTACCCTCGACAACTCACGTACCGCACAAGGCCGATGACAGGTTCCAGGGCGTGCGGTACCGCTGAAGTCAGGTCGCCGCGCACCGAATCGGGTGCGCCACAAGGGAGCGGAGACATTCATGTCCACGGAGACCGGCCCGGCCATCGACGCCGAGCCGCGGAGCCACCGGATCGTGCCGGGCCCGAAGGGGCTGCCGTTCATCGGGAATCTGCCGCAGTTCGGAAAGAACCCCCTCGCCTTCTTCGAGCGGCTGCGCTCCCACGGGGACATGGTGGGCTGGCGATTCGGCCCCAACTCCTGTGTGTACATAGCGGATCCGGACTGCATAGGTGAGCTGCTCACCGAGACGGAACGCTCCTTCGACCAGCCGGCCCTGGGCATCGCCTTCCGGACCGTGATGGGCAACGGCGTGGTGGTCGCCCGCGGCACGGACTGGCGGCGGAAGCGGTCGCTGGTGCAGCCCTCCGTACGGCCCAAGCAGGTGCGGTCGTACGCGGCGACGATGGCGAGCAGCACGGTGGAGCTGGCGGACACCTGGTCGGGCGGTGAACGCATCGATATCAAGCGGGAGATGGCGGCGCTGACCCAACGGATCGCCGTGCGCACGATCTTCGGCGTCGACACGGCGGCCGACGCCGAGGCGATGGGCCGGGCGATGGATGTGGCGCAGCAGGAGATCGGCAAGGAGTTCGCCGGTATCGGCGCGTTGCTGCCGGACTGGGTGCCGACCCCCGGCAGAGCCAGGATCAAGAAGGCCGCGACGGTCATCGACGCCGAGGTGGGCCGGGTCGTCGCCCGTCACCGCGACGGCGGGGACGAGCGCCCCGATCTGCTGAGCCGGCTGCTGACGGCGGTCGACGAGACGGGTGAGCGCCTCACCGATCAGGAGATCCGCGACGAGACGGTCACGCTGTACATCGGCGGGCACGAGACGACCAGTTCCACTCTGGTGTGGGCCTGGTATCTGCTGGCCCGCAACCCGCGGGTGCGTGCCGCGCTCGCCGAGGAACTGGACCGGGTGCTCGGCGACCGGGAACCGGAGTTCGACGACTACGCGCGGCTGACGTACACCCAGTCCGTGGTCAAGGAGACACTGCGCCTCTACCCGACGATCTGGCTGGTCACCGGTGTCGCCAAGGCCGGAGCGCAGATCGGCGGTGTGCCGATGCCGGAGGGCACCCGGGTGTGGACCAGCCAGTGGGCGACCCAGCGCGACGCACGGTGGTTCCCCGAGCCGGAGGAGTTCCGCCCCGAGCGCTGGGACCCTGAGGAGGGCGACAGCATCGCGGAGTACGCCTGGTTCCCGTTCGGCGGCGGCCCCCGGGTCTGCCTGGGCGCCCGGTTCGCGATGGTCGAGTCCGTGCTGATCCTGGCCGTGCTGGCCCGCCGCTTCGAGCTGGACGTGGACCCGGGTGTCATCGAGCCGGTCCCTTCGCTCACGCTGCAACCGGACCGGGAAGTGATGGCGACGGTCCGGACCCGCTGACGTCGCGCGGGGCGGGCCCGGTGGCCGCGCCGGTCCCTTGCGGGACCGCCCCCGCACCGGACACACCGAACCGATATGTCCGATCTGTCGCGGAGATCAGGTCATGCGGTTCACACTGTCCATGTCGGCCGCACCGGCCGGCGGGCCGTCCGGCCGTACCCGCAGGCTGTCGATCCAACGGGAGAAACACCATGCGTCTGCGCCCCGCCCTCACCGCCGCACTCGCCGTCGCGGCCACCCTGCCACTGACCGGCACCACGGCGTCGGCGACGACCGACGCCGCGAGCCGCCCGGCGACCTGCCAGGAGAAGGCCCTCACGGTGCACGCCGCACCCGGCGGACAGCGGAACACGGCCCGGATCAGCGTCGTCAACAACGGCGGCCGGTCCTGCGCGGTGGACCGGATCCCCACGATCACCTTCCGGGGCCTCGACGGCTCCGCCGAAGTCGTCCCGCCCGCCGGCAGCGGCCCCTACGAGCTGTCCCCGGGCGAGCGGGCGTACGCCGCCGTACGGACCGCCGACCCGGCGGCCACCGAGGGCCACGTCGTCGGCAGCCTCTCCGTGGCCGCGGACCCCTCCCACCTTGGCGTCACCTTCGGCGCGGCCACCGTCGGCATGCCGGAGGGCGTCCATGTGTGGGTGCCGGTGACCACCGTCTGGCAGCACTCGCGCGCGGCGGCGGACAGCGCCCTGGCGGACGCGCCGGGGTGAGCGGGGCACACCGAGGCGAAGGGCGCGCCGGGGTGAGCGGCGGCTACAGACCGTAGCCGGTACCGCCGACGGTCCACCGCGGGTCGGGGGCCGTTGTGACGTCGGCGCTCGGCCCCGGCAGTGAAGCGGACGGACGGCATCGGGTGGCACCCGGAACGCCGGCCGGAGCACCGGCCAAGCGTTGACATGCACCGGTCGTACGGTGAATTCTGATGCTCGAATCTCCAGAGTTCCAATCACGACTGCGCAGGTGTCACCTATTTCGCTGTTCGGTACGAACGGAGAACACTCCTTGCGGATACTCAAGAACCGTCCCGGCCAAGCGGCCTTCGGCACGCTGTCGGTGATCGTCCTCGCACTCACCGCCCTGACCGGCCCGGCCCCGCAGGCCCATGCCGCGGCCACACCCTCGGGCACCCTGGACAGCGCGACGAAGACCGTTACGTGGCAGAGCCCGGTGTACGCCAAGGGAACCGTCGACTCGCCCAGCAAGTGCGGCACGGCCGCCGAAGACCCCGAGAATGCGGTCTGTGCCCGGTTCGACCTGACCGTCGACCCGCCCGAGGGCCAGTGGGACGACAACCCCGAGGGCGGCGTCCCCGTCTCCATCCAATGGGAGACGCCCACGGACGACTTCGACATGTACATCTACGACTCGGCCAACAAGCAGGTGGCTTCCAGCGCCGGCACCGCCGACCCCGAGTCCGCGGTCATACCGAAGGCTTCCGGGACTTACCACGTGGTGGTCGTCCCCTACGACGTGCACAACAATTCCTTCAGCGGAAAGGCATATCTGCCCGAGGCCACCGATGCCGGGAACCTCACCGGTCTCAGCGGCTCGCACGGCAGGTACGAGATCGAGGCAGGTGCTCTCAAGGCCCGCGCCGAGTTCTTCACCGACGACACGCTGCGGCTCCAGGCATCCCCGGACGGCGTGCTCGCCGACCCGAAGGACAGCCACATGATCCGGCAGCAGCCCACCGCGCAACCGCACACCAAGTCCTTCGACGCGGGCACCTATTACGGCATCCGTTCCAAGGGCGTGGTGCTTCGCGTGTACAAGAAGCCGCTGCGTTTCGGCCTCTACAAGGCCGACAACCGCACGGCCATCTGGCAGGAGGCCGATCCGCTGCGCTGGACCGGCGGTGGCATGCGGCAGAGCCTGAAGCGCGGCGCCGACGAGCAGTTCTTCGGTGGCGGCGAGCAGAACGGCAGCTTCTCCCACCGCGGCCGGCTCATGAACGTCGGCAACAACACCAATTGGAACGAGGGCGGTTACAACAACTCCCAGCCGTTCTACATCTCCACGGCCGGTTACGGCGTGTTCCGCAACACCATGACGCCGGGCATCTACGACTTCGACTCCCCGGTGCGGACCGGTCAGCAGGAACGGCGCCTGGACGCCTACTACTTCACCGGTGACACCAAGTCGGTCATCGGCAAGTACACCTCCCTGGTGGGCAAGCCGTTCATGCCCCCGGTGTACGGGCTGGAGCCCGGATCCGCCGACTGCTACCTCCACAACGCCAACCGGGGCGAGCGCCACACCCTGGACGCCCTGAAGGTCTCCGACAGCTATGTCGGCAACGGGATGCCGCTCGGCTGGATGCTCGTCAACGACGGCTACGGCTGCGGTTACGAGAACCTGTCGGAGACGGGTGCGGGGCTCAACAAGAACCACGCCCAGCTCGGGCTCTGGACCCAGAACGGTCTGCCCGACGAGGCCGCTGAGGCCAAGGCCGGGGTACGCGTCCGCAAGCTGGACGTCGCCTGGGTCGGCGGCGGCTACGGCTTCGCGCTGGACGCCTGCGACCAGGCCAAGGCCGGCATCGAGAACAACAGCGACGCCCGCGGCTTCGTCTGGCTGCCCGTGTCCTGGGCAGGTGCGCAGCGCTGCGGTGTGCTGTGGAGCGGGGACCAGAGCCTGTCCTGGGACTTCATCCGCTGGCAGATCCCGACGTACGCCGGAGCGACCATGTCCGGCATCGCGTACAACACGGGTGACGTCGGCAGCATCTACCGTCACGACCCCGAGATGTACACCCGCGACCTCCAGTGGAAGGCGTTCCTCCCGGCCATCATGACCATGGACGGCTGGGCCAGTGACATCACCACCAAGAAGCCGCACGACCAGCAGCCGTGGCTGGACGGGGAGCCGTACACCTCCATCAACCGCAAGTACCTGATGCTGAAGGAGCGGCTGCTGCCGTACATGTACACCCTGTCGAAGGAGGCCACGAAGACCGGTGTCGGCGCGGTCCGGCCGCTCGCGCTGGAGTACCCCGACGACCCGGCGGCGCTCGGTCCCGACGCCAAGTACGAGTTCCTGGCCGGCCCCGATTTCCTGGTGGCGCCGGTGTACAGCGACACGGACGTCCGTAACGGCATCTACCTGCCCAAGGGCACCTGGACCGACTACTGGACGGGCCGGACGTACCAGGGCCCGACCACGATCGACGGTTACGAGGCGCCGCTCGACACCCTGCCGCTCTTCGTCAAGGGCGGATCGATCGTGCCGATGTGGCCCGAGGGCACGATGTCCTGGGAGTCCCGGGACCGGACCCGGCTCGGCTACGACATCCACCCGCAGGGCACCACGCAGTACACGCTCTACGAGGACGACGGCGTGACGAGGAAGTTCGCGCAGGGTGCCTCGGCCACCCAGCACGTACGGGTCGAGGCACCCGCCCGGGGCAAGGAGGGTGGCACCACCGTCAGGATCGGTGCGAGCGTGGGCAGTTACAAGGGCAAGGTGGCCGCCCGTTCGTACGACCTGACCGTGCACGGCGAGCACGCACCGTCGCAGGTCGTCATGGGCCACAGCCGCCTGCGCCGGGTGAACTCGGCGGCGGAGCTCGCCAGGGCCGGATCCGGCTGGTTCACCGACCCCGCGACCGGGATCACGGAGGTCAGGACACCGTCCGTCTCCACCGGGCGCGGCTTCACGGTCGAACTGCGGAAGTAGCCGCGGAAGCAGCCGACGAACCCGGCAATGCGGGGGCCGGGGGCCGTCTCCGGACGGTCCCCGGCCCCCCGCGCCCGTCTCACGCTACGGCTTGCGGGCGACCGCACCGTAGATCGGCACCGGCTGTGTCTCCACCGGGAGCTCGCCGAGGCTGAGTTCCGGATGCCAGTCGACGACCGACACCAGGCCGGGTTCGACCAGTTCCAGCCCGTCGAAGAACCGGCTGACGCCCCGGTGCGACCTCGGGACGAGCGTCATACCGCCCGCCGCGTACGAGGCCACCCCTTTCTCCACGCTCCCGGGGTCGAAGTCACCGGTGAGCTGCGACAGCACCAGGCAGCTTCCGGCGGGAAGCCGCTCCGTCAACCGCTCCACCAGCGCGTACGCTCCCTCGCCGCCGCCACCTTCATCGCCGTCGTCGATGAAGTGCAGGAGCGCGATGAGGGAGAGCGCGACGGGCCGGTCGAAGTCGATGACGTCGGCGGCCAGTTCGAGGATCCTCTCCGGCTCCCGCACATCGGCGTCCAGGTACGCCGTCACTCCTTCGGCACTCCCGCTCAGCAGCGCCCCGGCATGGGCCAGGACGACGGGGTCGTTGTCCACGTACACGACCCGGGCGTCGGGAGCCGTGCTCTGGACGGTCCGGTGCAGATTGGGCTCGGTGGGAATGCCGGAACCGATGTCGAGGAACTGCCGGATCCCCGCCTCGCCCGCGAGCCAGCGCATCGCGCGGTGCATGAACCACCGGTTGTGCCGTGCGATGTGCTTCGTGTCCGGTGAGAGCCCGGCGATCTGTCTCCCGAGCTCCTCGTCGGCGGGATGGTTGTCCGTCCCGCCGAGAATCCAGTCGTACACCCGCGCGGGATGCGGCCTGGTGGTGTCGATGCAGTCCGCACCGGATCCGTACCCTGTCATCCGGCGTTCCCCCTAGGTACTGGTCAACCACCTGCACCAACATCTTGCAGCAGTCGCCCGGCCGGCCGCGCGGACACGCGTGATCCGACGGCCGGCCACCCGCATCGGGCTGCGGGCCACGTCACTCCTTGACGCCGATCCCCCCGAAGGCGTCGACGTCCGCGGGCACGGTCGCGCTGTCGGCGTCGGGCCGCCACTCGCTGAGCCGGACGAAGCCGGGGTCGAGGATCCGCAGCCCGTCGAAGAGCGTGACGATCTCGTCCGGCTCGCGCACGTAGTACGGAACCGCGCCGCTCTCGATGTACGCCTTCTCCGCGGCGATCATGCCCTCGCTGGTGCGCGTGCCGTCGTACACCACCAGGTAGCTGCCGGCCGGCAGCCCCGCCATCAGCCGGCCGACCACCTCGCGGGCCTTGGTGAAGTCGTCCGCGTGACCGAGGATGCCGAGCAGCATCAGGGCCACGGGCCGGTCGAAGTCGAGCGTCTTCGCCGCCTCGGCCAGGATGCTGTCCGGGTCGTAGAGGTCGGCGTCGATGTAGTCGGTCACGCCCTCGGACGAACTGGTCAGCAGCGCGCGGGCGTGCGTCAGCACGAGCGGGTCGTTGTCGACGTACACGATGCGCGCCTCGGGCGCGATGTCCTGGGCCACCTGGTGGGTGTTGTCCGCGGTGGGCAGGCCGGTCCCGATGTCCAGGAACTGCCGGACCCCCCGCTCCTGAACGAGGTGGCTCACCGAACGCCGCAGGAACTGCCGCCCCGCCACCGCCACGTCGACGAGTCCCGGGAAGAACGCCTTGATCTGGTCACCGATCTCACGGTCGACCTCGTAGTTGTCCTTCCCGCCCACGAAGTAGTTCCAGAAGCGGGCGGAATGAGGCCTGGTGGTGTCGATCCGTTCCGACACCGGCCTGGCGGGAGGGGTGACGGACGGCTGCTGCTCACTCATGGAGACCTCCGGACGCGAAAGTGATCAAGCTATGGCCTTAACCTACCTGGGCGTCGCGAGAGTTATGGCCACATACGTCACCGAACATGTCTCCCGTGTTCGGCCCGGGGTGGGTTCCGGGTTGTCCCCCGCTTGAGCCGGACATTATCGAGTCGCTCGAACGGCGCCGAATCCGTAGGTTCTGAAGTGGATTCGATCCACCGTTCCCCCTCAGAATTTACGGAGGCCCGTCAGTGACCGCCCCAACGCGTCTGCGGACGCGCGCCCTTCGGCCACTCCTCGCGGCCTTCGCGCGGTTCGTCGTGTGTGGCGGCGGGGTCGGGCTGGCGTCGAGCGCGGCGGTGGTGCTGCTCAGCGCGCGCATGCCGATGGCCGTTGCGAACGCACTGGTCACCGTGGTCTCCACGGTCGTCGCGACCGAGTTGCACCGACGGATCTCGTTCCGGAGCGAACGTAGGGGGTGGGGGGTCCATCTCCAGTCCGGGGCGACGGTCGCCGTGAGCTATGCGTTCACGACGGGGGCGCTGCTGTGCCTGTTCGCCGTGCAGCCTGCTCCCTCCCCCCTGCTGGCGCAGACGGTCTATCTGTCGGCGTCCGCTCTGGCGGGGGTCGGACGGTTCGTGTTGCTGCGGGTCGTCGTCTTCGGGAACCGCACGCGGAGGGGGCGCGGGCGCGCTCCGCACGACGACACTCTGGGCAAGTCCTCCGTGGCGATGGCCGTGTGACGCCCCCTCGGTGGCCCGACCGGCGATCGTGCTGGTTGACTGGCGTGGCCGGTCGCACGGGCGGTACGGAGCCTGCGGGCGGGCCGGGGCGGATGAGGGGCTTGTGGATGGAGTACGGGCGGGCCGGGTGGGTCCGGGTGCCGGTGGGGGACGACGCCGCACGGTGGGCGACCCGGGGGAAGTGCCTGCGGGTGCTGGTCGTCGTGCACAACGTGACCGCCGCGACGCGGCTGCTCGATGTGCTGCCCCTGTTCGACGACGATCTGCGGGTCCAGTTGCTGGTGACCTGCACGGGCTCCTCGGCCTTCGCGGCCGGCACGGCCGAGCTGCTGGCCGACACGGGGGTGCCGGTGCTGCCGTGGGAGCAGGCGGTCGAGACCGGGGTGGACCTGGTCGTATCCGCCAGCTTCGGCGGTCAACTGGAGGCGTTGTCCGGGAAGTTGGCCGTCCTTTCGCACGGTGTTGGATACACTAAAAGGCTGGCGACACCGGACACCGGACACCGGACACCGGACACCGGACACCGGACACCGGATCGGGGGCGGGGGCGCCCGTGTTCGGGCTCGCGCCTCCGTGGCTGCTGTCGAGCCGGGGCACTCCCGTCGCGGACGCGCTCGTGCTCTCCCACCCCGAGCAGGTCGAGCGCTTGCGCCTCGCCTGCCCCGAGGCCGCACCGACCGCCGTGCTCGCCGGAGACCCCTGCTTCGACCGGATGCTCGCCGCACGACCGCGCCGCGAACGCTTCCGCCGCGCGTTGGGAGTCCGGCCCGGTCAGCGGCTCGTCCTGCTCAACTCGACCTGGAACTCCGAGTCGCTCTTCGGTGACGGGGCCGAGGTCCCGGGGGACGGCTGGTGCGGAGGCGATGTGGTCGCCGCCCTGCTGGACCGGGTCGCCGACGAGTTCCCCGTGGACGAGTACCGGTTCGCGGCCGTACTGCATCCCAACATCTGGCACGGGCACGGCCCCGGTCAGATCCGTGCCTGGCTCGATCGGGCGCGGCGCGGCGGGCTGGCCCTGATCGATCCGCTGACCGGGTGGCGACAGGCCCTGCTGGCGGCCGATGCCGTGATCGGTGACCACGGATCCGTCACCTTCTACGCGGCCGCCCTCGGCACCCCGGTGCTCCTGGGCGCCGCGCCCCTCCACGCCCTGGACCCCGACGCGCCGATCTCCGCGTTCATGCGGGAGGCACCGAGGCTCGACCCCGACGCGTCCCTGGCGGCACAGATCGATGAAGTCATCGGCTCTCACCGGCCGTTGCCCGGCCCCGCCGAGTACACCACCTCCGTGCCGGGCGAATCCGCGGTCCGGCTCCGGAAGCTCTTCTACTCGATGATGGGGGCGCCGGAGCCCGGCCGGCCCGCCTCGCTGGAGCCGCTCCCACTGCCCGGGTACGAGGCCGGAACGGTCACCGTGCCGTTGCGGGTCCTGACCCGGGTGCTCGGGCCGGGAGAGGTCGCGGTCAGCCGGTGGGCGGGCCGGCGGTCCGGCCCGGGGTGGGACCAGGGCGGCGAACTGCACGTCGCCGTGCACGAGGACACCCGCGAGATGGACCGGCTGGAGCTGGCCGATGTCATCTTCCGGGACGGCGAACCCGACGATCCGCGCTTCGGCTCGCCGTCGCTCTGGACCGCCGAGGTGCTCCGCCGCCATCGGGGCTGCTCCCTGGCGGCCTATGTGACCGGCCCGTCCGAGTGCGTGGTCCGGGTGCGCGGCGAGGAGCCGCTCCGGATGGTGGCGGTGCCCGACGCCGAAACGGAGGACGTGTCCGGCGCGGACCCCGCCGTGTACGCCTCCGCCCTGAACGCCTGGCTGGCCTCGGACAGCCGGGAGGCGGTCACCTCCCGGGCGCGGCTGGCGCGGGCCGTGACCGACGGGCTCGTCCTGCGGACGGGCGACCGGCTCCATCGCGTACGCGTCGCTCCTCTGACACCGCCGGACCCGGTCGGCTAGGAGCACCGCGGTACGAGGACCGCGACCACGCAGTCAGGCAGCCACGCAGCGCTCCCGCAGGGTTCGCAGATGTGCCAGGTGGTACGTCGCGCGCTGGCCGTCGAGGGTGGCGATCGCCGCCTCGACCAGCGGGAGCGCCGCCCCGGTGTTCTCCTCGTCCAGCCAGGTCTCGGCGAGATCAGTGAGGGTCCGGGCCGTGTTGTACGTGTCGCCGCTCGACCGGAAGTACGACAGCGCGGTCTCCAGCCTCCGCCGGGCCTCATCCCGTCGCCCCAGGCCGCGCAGCGCCCGTCCGCGATGGCGCCCCAGCAGGGCCTCGGCACGCGGCACGTCGCGAGTCCCCTCGTCCTGCCCGCCCATGGTGCCCAGGATGGCGCCGGCCTCCTCGAAGCAGTCGTACGCCTCCTGGTACCGCCACTGCCGCAGTCGCAGCAGCCCCAGGAACTCGACGGCCGAGGCATGGCCCCGCTTGTGGCCCGCCGCTTCCTCGGCCCCCGCCGCCGCCCGCGCCTGCTCCCCCGCCTCCTGCCAGCTCCTCAACTCGGTCAGCGAGTGGGCGAGTTGTGCGTGCAGCGCTCCGGCGTCGGCACTCATGGGTCGATGGGTGTCGACCAGGCGCGTGCCGATGCGGAGCGCCGGCAGCAGCATCTCGTGGTGACCGGCCTTGAGCTGGAGCGGCCACAGCGCACGGCACAGGCGTACGGCGGTGTCCGGGTCGCCGGACTCCTCGGCGCAGCGCACCGCCTCGACCAGGTTGCCCGATTCCGCGAGCAGGGCATCGAGGGCGGCGCCCCGGTCCGCATACGTCTGCCCCGTGCGGTCCTCGGCGGGCGCGGGGACCCGCCAGCTCTCCGGGAGCGCCTGGTGGGCGGCCGATGCGGCCAGGTCGGCGTAGGCGCTCAGGGTACGGGCGAGCGCCGCGGAGCACGCCGCGATCCCGTCGTCCCGGATCGCCGCCGCCTCGGCGTGCGCACGGACCGCGTGGCGGTAGTGGTAGCGGCCGCTGCCGGCCGCGCCGGAGCCTCGTTCCAGCAGCATCCGGTCGGCCAGGTCCTCCAGGAGCCCGGCCGCCTGGTCGGGGTCCTGGCCGGTGGTCCGGGCGGCCGTGGCGGCGTCGAAGGCGGGCCAGTCGCGCAGCGCCATCAGCCGGTAGAGCCGGGCGGATTCCGGCGTCAGGAGCCGGTAGTTGTCCTCGGCGGCGCCCCGGACCGGGTCGCCGTCCGGCTCGGCGCGACGTGGCGGAAGGGTGGGCGCGGAGAGCTGGTACGCCGCGGCGCGCAGGGCGTACGGCGACCCGCCGCAGCGCTGGAGCAGCGACGGCAGGGTGGCACGGGCGGCGGCGACCGTGGACTTGTCGGTGATGTCGGTGAGCAGCCGCACCGCGTCCCGGTCCGAGAGCGGGCCGACGGGCACCCGCACGGCGTCGATGCCGGGGAAGGGCGCGCGGGCGACCAGGACCGTGAACACCCCGGGTGCCGGGGTGAGGAACGGCCGCACCTGCGAGGCGGAGTACGCGTGGTCGAGCACGATCAGGAGTCTCAGGTCCGCCACGCGGTGGTGGAAGAACTCGCCGAGCTCATGGGTCCCGGTCGGCATCTCTTCGTCCGGCACCCGCAGTTGGCGCAGCAGGGCACGCAGTACGGTTCCGACGTCGCGCGCGCCACCGGCTCCGCGGCCCCCGAGGTCGACGTAGATCTGGCCGTCCGGGAAGAGGCGGGTCGGCTGTGCGCCGAAGTGCACGGCGAGGGTGCTTGAACCCATGCCGTCCGGACCGTGCACCAGGGCGAGCCGGGGCCGCCCGTCCGGACGGCGGGACGCCTCCCGCTGGAGTTGCTTCAGCGCCTCCTTGCGATCCGTGAAGAACCTTATGGAGGCGGGGAGGTTCGACCGCGCGGCCCGGACCGGGGCGGGCTCGCGTCGCATGTGGGTGGCGAAAGCGGTCCAGGAGGCGGCGAGTTGCGGATCGGTACGGATCCGGTCGTGGACCATGCGGGCCACGTCGTCCCGTTCGTCCGGGGCCTCGGGCGCGGGGACCTCGCGGCCGACGATTCTCCGCACGACACCACCGGTGGATTCCCAGGCCCATTTGCCGGCCTCGTTGGCCATCCCCGAGCCGACCGCACCGAGCACCGCCGAAATCGCCGCCACCGAAGTGGGATCGAGCATGTCGCGCACTCCTCGTTCCCGGTGTTCCGCGCGATGCGCCCTCCCCGGCACCGTCGCTGTCACCGTGCGGATCAACGTTAGCGTCAGAGGGGCCGATCTCCTCCGGGCATCGCGGGGTGATCGCCGTCCTGGCGTGCGCCAACCGTCCAACTGTCCTGAAAGCGACCTTTCGTAGACGTCGACGTCCGGTTCATCGCCGCCCTTCGCCACCCTTGTGCCGACGCGGTCGAAGGGGCGCCGAGTGTGTTCACCGGCCGCCGCGTCATGATGGATGTCTTGGATATCCTGGCGGTTGTTCCAGGTCGTCACGGCGAGCCCCGTCGGCCGTCGGCGCACGGGCCGGGGCCCGTCGAGGGGAGTATCGGTGCAGGGAACAGCCGCAGGCCGGGGTTCGCCCAGGAAGGCCGAGCAGGCGTGGCAGCAGGCAGTGGCCCTGCTGAACCAGGGCAATGAAGCGGCAGCCGCCGAACGGTTCTCGTTCGCCGCCGCGCACGATCCTCTGGCCGCGGACGCATGGCTGGGGCTGCATGCGACCGGGCAGCGTCAGAAGGAGGCGCTGGACGGCATGGTCCGGGCGTCCGGCTTCTTCGGCGCGTTGCGTTCGAAGTTCGGGATGCCGCTGCGGTCCCGGTTCCAGCTCGGCCACTACGTCACGTTCCGGCTGGAGAACGCCCGTGACCTGTGGGTGGCGGCCATGACCTCGCTGCTGGACGCCGGCAAGCTCGACGAGGCCTGGGCCGGGCTGTCCACGGCCCAACTGGACTGCGACGAGACCCGGTTCGTCTGTACGCGGTACGCCTTCCTCAAGGAGGACTGGGCCCTCGTGCTCCGTTTCGCCCCGGGCATCCGTGACGCGTTCCTGCACGACGAGGCGCAGCTGTACGTGGGGGCGGCGCTGTTCGCGCAGGGGGTCTGCCACGAGGCCCTGAACGTGCTGGCGGAGCTGCCGAAGAAGCTGGAGACGGGGAGCCGTTTCGACGCGGAGGTCAAGTACTTCATGGGCCGGTCCCTGGAGTCGCTGGGCCGGCCGGAGGAGGCGCTGAAGCGGTACCAGTACGCGTTCCGGTGTGCGCCGAACCTCTTGGACGTGAACGTAAGGGCGCAGGCACGTTCCACGGCTCCGACGGCTTCGTCCGTGGCCGGGGAGTCCCCCGCGCCTTCGTCCCCGCCCCCCTCCCCGGAGGGGCCCCCGCCGCCCCGCACGGCCGCGCCCTCCCCCGTACCCGCTGCACCCGCTGCCCCGGTGGCCGCTCCGGGCGCCGGGCCGGACTCCGCATCGGCGGAGACGGACGGGACGGGCGGGCTGTCGCGGGAGGAGATGGCGCGCCTGCTCGCGGAGGCCCAGCAGGCGCTGGACGGCATGATCGGTCTGGAGCCGGTGAAGCGGCAGGTGCTCACGCTGATCGCACAGCTGCGCATGGCGGCACTCCGCGAGGAGCAGGGCCTGCCCAGCGGCGCCCGGCCCCGGCACTTCGTCTTCGCGGGACCGCCCGGCACCGGCAAGACCACCGTCGCCCGCATCATCGGCAAGGTCTTCGCCGGGCTGGGGCTGCTGCGGTCCGGCCATGTCATCGAGGCCCAGCGCGTCGACCTCGTCGGGCAGCACCTCGGCTCGACCGCGATCAAGACCAGCAAGGTCATCGACTCCGCCCTGAACGGCGTGCTGTTCATCGACGAGGCGTACGCCCTGTCCAACAGCGGGTACAGCGGTGGCGACGCGTTCGGCGACGAGGCGCTCCAGGTGCTCCTGAAGCGGGCCGAGGACGACCGGGACCGGCTCGTCGTCGTACTGGCCGGATACCGCGAGGAGATGACCGGTCTGCTCGCCGCCAACCCGGGCCTGGTGTCCCGGTTCAACACCCGCGTCGACTTCCCCTCCTACTCCGCCCAGGAACTGCTCCTGATCGCCCGGTCCGTCCTGTCCGGCCAGGGCGACGAACCCGACGAGGGGGCGGCGGCCGCACTCGGCTCGTTCTTCGCCTCGGCCGTGGACGGAGGCATGGCCGACACCCTGGGCAACGCCCGCTTCGCCCGCGAGCTCTGCCAGAAGGCCGCCGCGCAACGGGATCTGCGTCTGTACGCCGAACACTCGGGCGGGACGACGCCCACCAGGCAGGAGATCGTCACCGTACTCACCGAGGATGTGACGGCGGCCCACCAGGAGCTCATGGAGTCCCACGGGAACCCGGCGTAGGGCGGGCCTGTCCGGCGGATCAGGGTGCCTTGAACAGCCCGGGGAAACGGGGTGCGAGCCAGGGCTTGCGGCCCCAGGCGAACACCCGGCCCCGGGCCATGGCGCCCCATGGGTCGACGCGGCCGAGCGCCATCAGGAAGAAGGTGACCGGCTCGATGAGGATGGTGCAGTCCGGGCGGACCGGCGGCCGGGAAGTGACGGTCACGGCGCCGTCGGTGAACGTGACGCCGAATCGGGCGCCGCCCCACAGCCGGATCGCGTAGCCGGCGGTGAGCCCTGCGGTGGTGGTGGCATCGGTGACCCGGGGCATCGCCGTGATCAGGAACGGCAGGGACAGTTCGACGCGTGTGCGGTCGATCATGTGCCGACGGCCCCGCGCCCGGGCGAGGTCGTAGCCGTGGCCGAGCATGTGCGTCAGCAGGTACGAGCCCAGCACCGCCCGGCTCATCGACCCCAGCGGCGTGGCCACGTTCCCGGCCGCACCGTCGGCCCCGGTGCCGTCCGTCGCGCACCGCCCCACGGCGGCGAGGTAGGCGTCCGTGTGCGCCACGATCATCTCCGCCAGCGGCTCGGCGGCCCGCTCGTCGAACTCCGCGAGCGCACGCTCGTTGGCGGCGGCCAGGCTCTGCGGCGTCCCGTCCCCGTACCGGCGTTCCCGCCCGGCCGCGAGGTCGGCCATCAGCTCGTTGGCCTGCGCCAGATGTGCCGCGGCCTCCCCGACGGTCCACTCCGACCGGGGCACCGGAACGCCGGTGTCGGCGAACCCGCGGACCACCGCCGCGATCTCCTCGGCGGTGGACCGCAGAGCGTCGCCGAGCCCTTCGGGCAGTGTGCCCCGTGCGTCGCGTCCGGTCACTGGTTCCACGCTTCTCCCTACCTCGGCCGAACCCGCTCCGGCCGAACCCGCTGCGCCGAACTTACCCATTCGTACGGTCGTGGCAAGTCTGAGGGCATCCAATGTCTACCCACGGGTAACTGCCCCTGCTTTGATGGGTGGCACCGTCTTCCGCCCCCTCCCCCCACACGAGGAGATCCTGTGCCGAATCCCGCGATCCGCCGCATCTCCGGCGCGACCCTGGCTGCCGCGCTCGCCGCGGCGACGCTGGCCGCCAACGCACCGCAGGCATCGGCGGCCGAGACTCCGTCGCTGCGCGTCCTCACGTACAACACGTTCATCTTCAGCAAGACGCTGTACCCGAACTGGGGCCAGGACCACCGTGCCGCGGAGATACCGAAGACGTCGTTCTTCCAGGACAATGACGTCGTCGTGCTGGAGGAGGCCTTCGACAACTCCGCCTCCGACGCCCTGCTGCGCAACGCGTCCGCCCAGTACCCGTACCAGACCCCCGTGGTGGGCCGGAGCAAGAGCGGCTGGGACGCGACCAGCGGGGCGTACTCGGCGGTGACTCCGGAGGACGGGGGTGTCACCGTGCTGAGCAAGTGGCCCGTCGTCCGCAAGGAGCAGCACATCTACAAGGACGCCTGCGGCAGCGACAGCTGGTCCAACAAGGGGTTCGCCTACGTCGAGCTGAATGTCGGCGGCGCACGGGTCCATGTCGTGGGAACCCACACGCAGTCGACCGACTCCGGCTGCAAGGCGGGCGAGGCCGCCGCCAAGCGCAGCCTGCAGTTCAAGCAGATCGACGCCTTCCTGGACGCCAAGAACATTCCGGCCTCCGAACAGGTCATCGTGGCCGGGGACTTCAACGTCGACTCGCACTCCTCCGAGTACGCCTCGATGCTCACCGACGCGGGACTGACCGCGGCCGACGCCCGCACCGGGCACCCGTACTCCTTCGACACCCAGGACAACTCGATCGCCGCCGACCGCTACCCCGACGATCCCCGCGAGGACCTCGACTACGTGCTGCACCGCGCCGGGCACGCGAAGCCGTCCGGGTGGACGAACGAGGTGGTCAAGGAGAAGAGCGCGCCCTGGACCGTGTCCAGTTGGGGCACGAGCTACACGTACACCAATCTCTCCGACCACTACCCGGTGGTCGCGTCGGTGCGGTAGCGGTACCGGCACCGCGCGTTCAGGAGCGAGCCGGCTCCCGGCCTCGGTGCGGACTCCCCCGCACCGCGGTGGTCCGGCTCGCGCAATCCGGCGCCATGAACGGTCTCTTCGTGGTCATCTACGATCGTTCGCGTGTGCGCAAACGTCATGGTCGCCGAAGACGACGAGAAACAGGCCGAACTCGTACGCCGCTACCTCGAACACGAGGGCCACACCGTCACGGTCGTCGGTGACGGCCTCGCGGCGCTCGCCGAGGTCCGGCACCGGGAGCCCGATCTGCTGGTGCTCGATGTGATGATGCCGCGGGCCGACGGTCTGGACGTGGTACGTGTGCTGCGCGCCGAGCACCGGGAGCTGCCGGTGCTGATGCTGACGGCCCGCAGCACCGAGGACGACCTGCTGCTGGGGCTGGATCTCGGCGCGGACGACTACATGACCAAGCCGTACAGCCCGCGTGAACTGATGGCCCGGGTACGGACCCTGCTGCGGCGCAGCCGACGGAGCGTGGAGGGCGCCGGGACCGCCGCGGACCAGGCGCTGAGAGTCGGTGCGCTCGTCGTCGACCCGGACCGGCACGAGGTGTCCGTGGAGGGCCGGCCGGTCGACTGCACACCCGGTGAGTTCCGGATCCTCGCCGCCATGGCGACCGAGCCCGACCGGGTCTTCACCCGGCAGCGGCTCCTGGAGGAGCTGCACGGCTTCGACCGGTACATCAGCTTCCGCACGGTCGACGTGCACGTCATGAACCTGCGCAAGAAGATCGAACCCGCACCGCGCCGGCCCGCCCGGCTGCTCACCGTCTTCGGTGTCGGCTACAAGCTGACGGACCCGGCGAGGAACGCTTCGCGTGCCTCGTGACCGGCGGACCCGGCCGCCGCTCCGCAAGAGCCTGTTCGTCCGGCTGCTGGCGGTGTCCGCGCTGGTGGCCGCCTGTTCGGTGGCCGCCACGGCCTGGATCGCCGTACAGACCACCTCCGGCGCCATCAGACAGGAGCAGGGCCAGAACCTCACCGCCGACGCCCGGATCTACGACAGCCTGCTCGGTTACGCGGCGGGCCATCCCACCTGGGAGGGCGTCGACAGCACGGTGCGCGAACTGGCGCGGCAGTCCGGCCGGCGGATCGCGCTCACCACCGAGCAGCGCCGCCCGCTGGCCGATTCCGCCTCCCGGTCGTCACCGCCCGCGCTGCCGCCCCAGGCGTCGGCGATCGTCGACCCGCTGTCCGTGGACACGGCCCTTTCCCGGACGGCCGACCGGACGGGTGGCGCGGCCGACCGGGTCGACCCACGTGCGGTCGGTCCGTTCCGGTTGCCCACCGCCGAACGTACGGCGTTGCAGCGCGCCGCCGAACGGAACGCGGAGTGCCTGAACCGGGTCGGGATCGCTGCGGACGTCGTCCGCGGCCCGAGCGGACGCCCGCGGGTGCAGGTCGTGGGCAATGACCCCGACCGCGTTCAGGACACCCGGTGCGCGTCCGAGGACCTGGACACCCCGACCACGACCGAACGGAAGGCCCTGGCCACCCTCAATGAACTCGCCGACGCCTGCCTGAAGCGCCAGAACCGCACGGGCATACAGCTCAACCTGGACCTGTCCTGGGGCGACGGCTCCGCGCCGAAGGCCGCCGCGGGTGTCTCAGCCGCGGTTCCCGTCCCTGTGCCGAGCGTCCGGACCGGCGAGGACGACCGTGCCGCCGCCTCGTGCGTGGACACGGCCCGCCGGGAACAGCTCGGTTCCTATGTCGCCTCGCCCGCGCTGCTGTTCATCGGCGACGAGGGCGGCACGACCGTTCCCGGCTTCGACCTCTCCCCCGCCAACACCGCGAAGATCGCGGGCGCCGCGGCACTCGTCCTCGCGCTCACCGTCGGAGCGACGGTGCTCGCCGGATCCCGGCTCGTACGGCCGCTGCACGCCCTGACGGGCGCGGCGCAGCGGATGCGGGACGGGGAGGACTCCGCGCCCGTGCAGGTCACCGACGACAGCGAGATCGGCCGGCTCGCCGCGGCCTTCAACGACATGGCCGACCACCGCGCGCGCCTGGAGACGCAGCGCAAGGACATGGTCAGCGATGTCGCCCACGAACTGCGGACCCCGCTGAGCAACATCCGGGGCTGGCTGGAGGCGGCCCAGGACGGCCTGGCGGAGCCCGACCCGGCGTTCATCGCCTCGCTGCACACGGAGGCCGTTCAACTCCAGCACATCATCGACGACCTCCAGGACCTCGCCGCGGCGGACGCGGGCGCGTTGCGTCTGCACCCCGAACCGGTACGCGTCGAGGACGTGCTCGCACAGGTGGCCGCGGCACACCAGGCACGGGCGGAGACCGCCGGGGTGACGCTCACGGCGCTCCCGGCGATGGCCGACGCCCCCTCCCCCGCGTTGTGGGCCGACCCGGTCCGGCTGCGCCAGGCCATCGGCAACCTGGTCGCCAACGCCGTGCGGCACACCCCGTCGGGCGGACGTGTGACGGTGCGCGCGTACGGGGCGTCGTCCGCGACGGCGCCCGGTGGGGAAGTCGTGGTCGAGGTCGCGGACACCGGCAGCGGCATCTCGGCCGAGCACCTGCCACACGTCTTCGACCGCTTCTGGCGCGCCGAGAAGTCACGCAGCCGCCGCACCGGGGGCAGCGGGCTGGGACTGGCGATCGTACGGAAACTGGTGGAGGCACACGGGGGTTCGGCGAGCGCGGCGAGCGTCGAGGGGAAGGGTTCGGTGTTCACACTCCGCCTGCCCACGGATGCGGCGGAAGCAGCGGGAACAGCAGAGGCAGCAGGAACCAGGAGTCCGGACGACGGGGGTCGGTACGGCCCGGACCAGGTCTGATGCGATGACCACAGCGTTCTGACAGCTTCTTCATAACTTCACGCCAGCCTGTCGGCATGCCTCGTGCCCGGTGCGGTCCAGACGCCGCGGACCAGCCATGGCGAACCGGACGCCGGGCGCCATCGAGGCCGAACTGGAATGGAGTCATCCCCATGCCCAACCGTCTGTCCCTGCGCACCGCCGTCCTCGCCGCCGTCGCGGCGGGCGCGGTGCTCGTCCCGTCCGCCGCGGCGTTCGCCGACGCCGCGCCCTCGCCGTCGGCTCCGTCCGTCGAGCGTACGGCCGCGGCAGCCGCTGCCGACAAGTCCGGCAGCGCTCCAGCCAAGAGGGCGCAGCCGTCCGCGGTGCCGCGTGGCGGTGTGGCCGCCGGCGACCGCCCTGCTCCCGCCGTGGCCGGGGAAGGGAAGGGCGACCCCAAGGCTTCGCCGGTGCCCGTGCCGCGCGGTGGTGTCGCCGCGGGTGAGCGAGCGGTCGGAACCTCGACCTCGGGCGACAGCACCGCCACGATCGCCGGCTCGGCCGCCGCCGCGCTTCTCCTCGCGGGAGCGGGAACCGTCGTGCTGCGCCGCCGCTCGGCCGCACAGCGCAACGGCTGACCGACCGCCCTTCACTTCGTGGCGCCGTCCGTTCCCGGGCGGCGCCACTGCCCATCTCCGCCCGGCCCTGGAGCCCTCATGCCCCGTACCTCGCCCTCGCCCTCGCTCCGACGCGCCCTGCTTCCGGTGCTCGCCTGCCTCCTTCTCGCCGGTTGCTCCGCCGAGGCCGTGGACGACTCGTCCACCGCCGCACCCGGCGCCGCCGCGAGCACCGCTCCCGACGCCCCGAAGCAGACCGGTACGAAGGGAGCGGGCAAGTCCGACGGTACCCACTCCTCCACAGCCGTCCCCGTCAGCGTCAGCATCCCGTCGCTCGGCATCCACAGCGAGCTGATGCGCCTCGGCCTCAACCAGGACGGCACCGTCGAAGTCCCGCCCGCCGAGAAGGGCATGACCGCAGGCTGGTACACCGGCGGCGCCACTCCCGGCGAGCCCGGTGCCGCGGTCATCATCGGACACAACGACACCCGCTACGGGAAGGCCGTGTTCCACGATCTGAAGGAGATCGACAAGGGGGCGGACATAGCCGTCCGCAACGACCGCGGCGCGGAACTCCACTTCCGGGTCACCGGCACCGAGACCGTGAGCAAGAAGGCGTTCCCGACCGAGAAGGTCTACGGTGCCACCGGCACACGCGCCCTGCGCCTCATCACCTGCGACGGCGCCTTCGACGCCCAGGGCCACCCGGTGGACAACCTCATCGTCTACGCGAACCGGAGCTGACGGCGGGGCGGCCAGGACCGTGCCGGCGATGCGGGACACCCGGGCGAGGGCATCGTGGTCGGGCACGCCGAGCGAGTTCCTGGTGGAGGCCGGGGTGTCTCAGGCCTCGTAGCCGGGAGGGCCGGGCCGGGGGCGCAGCGCCAGGGCCGCCAACGCCTCCGGGGCGCCCTCCGGGCCGCGGATGCCCGGGAAGGCGTTGATGTCGACGACCACGGGCGCCCCCTCGCGGTCCAGCAGGTCGACACCGTAGACGTCCAGGCCGAGGACGTCTCCCGTGCGCAGGGCGAGCCGGGTCCAGCTCTGCGGCAGGTCGCGTATCAGCGGGGCGGACCGCGCGCCGCCCGGCGGTGCGCCCACAGCCGCGGGGCGCACGCCTGCGAACACCTCTCCCGCGATCACCCACAGCTTGTGGTCCCAGCCGCTGTTCGCGATGAACTCCTGCAGCACGACGGGCTCGTCGGACCACTCTGCAGCGAGGGCCCGGAGACCGGCGGGGCCGTCCACGCGGGCGACCAGGTCCCCGCGGCGGCTGTGGCGGCTCTTGACCATGAGTGGATAGCCGCTCTCGGCCGGCTCCGGTCCGTGGAGGGCTTCGGACAGCGCGTTCAGTGTCCATGTGCGGGGCATCGGCAGACCGGCGCCTTCCGCCACGGCGGCGATCCGGCTCCTGTCCTGGCACAGCTCCGTCGCGGCAGCGGAGTTCACCACCCGGGCGCCAAGCCCTTCGAGGAGACGGGCCAGCGCGAGTGCCCGGTGGGTATGGGCCTTGAGGAGGTAGACGTCGGCGAGATCGTCCGGGGCCGGCGGTTGCGAAGGCGATCCCGTTCCGGCGTCCGGGTTCAGGAACTTCACCTGGTGCTTCGCCCCGGTCAGCGCGGCGGCGGCCGCGACGAGCAGCGGATGATCCGGCTTGTCGGTCAGCACACAGACCCTCATATCCGCGCGCCTTCCGGTACGGCAGCCACCATGGCCGCTTCGGGGCCGACGGTGGGGTGCGGACGGTGCCGTGCGTGGGAGATCTCCGGCTGCACGGGAACGCGCGGGGCGGGGGCGATCGCGCCCCTCCGGTCCGTGCCGCCGGTCCTGGCCAGCTCGAGTACGGCTCCGGCCAAACGGGATGCGGCGTCCGGGACCTGGCGGAAACTCGGGAAGTCGTTGATGTCGACGATCACGGGGCCGTCCGGGCCGAGCACCACGTCGATGCCGTAGAGATCGAGGCCGAAGACCGCTCCCACCTTCGCCGCCGCCTCGGCCACTTCGGCGGGCAGCGGGACGGCTCTCTCGTCGACCGGCGCGTCCGGGTGGAGCGGGGAGCGGCGCACGGTCGCGTGGAACTCGCCCGCGAGACAGTAGACCTTGAGGTCGGAGCCCGCATTGGACACGTAGGGCTGCGCGATGAGCTGCCCCTCGTCCGCCTGCTCCGCGTCCGCCAGCCGCCCCGGCTCCGACACGAGCCGTACCCCGCGCCCCGAGCTGCCGTCCGCGGGCTTGACCACCAGGGGGAAGAGTTCCTCGGGCACGTCCGCGAAGAGTGTGGCCCTCGGTGCCGAATAGGTCACCGGGACCGGCAGCCCGTGCTGCCGGGCGATGACCGAGGCGAGGACCTTGTCACGTACCGCGCGGATCGACCGCGCGTCGTTCACCGTGGTCAGTCCCACCGCCGCCGCGGCCTCCAGCAGGGTGAGCCCGGGGCCGCCGGACACGGTCTTGAGTACCCAGGCGTCGTGGGTCCCCGCCCGCACCTCCTCCGATATCCGCAGGAGTGAGCCGCCGGGGCGCACCACGTCCACCTGGTGTCCCCACGACGTCAGTTGCCGGACGACGTCGAGCGGCATGCCGTCATGCCGGTACAGCTCTTCGACGAGGAAGCAGAGCTTCATCCCAAAACCCCTCGGTGCCCCATGACTGATGGGGGCACAACGGTGCCTCGCGGTGCTCCTTCGAACACCACCAAAAGGGCAACGCTACGTCACGTCCGCCCCAAGGCAAGCTCGGCCGTGGGTTACTGATGGTGTGTTCCTTCGCCTTGCGGCCCTGTGATTCGCCGTGTGTCCCTGTCAGAAGAAGACCCCGCACCGCAGGAGCACGTTCGCGTACGGCCGCGCCTCCCCCGTCCGTACCACCAGCCGGGCTCCCGCGGAGAGTGCCTTGAGTTCGTCGTGGGGTATGTGGACGAGTCCCGGGAGGCGGTCGTCCAGGAGACGCGCGGCCTCCGGGTTGGCCTCCGTGACCTCGTGGGCCGCCGTCGCTCCCTCCACCACGAGTTCGTCCAGCAGGCCGTCGAGCACCTGGGCGAACGACGGGACGCCGGCCCGGAAGGCCAGGTCGACGACGCGGGGGCCGAGCGGGATGGGCATGCCCACGTCGCAGATCAGCACTCCGTCGCCGTGGCCCAGTTCGGCCAGGGCCCCCGCGAGGTGCCGGTTGAGAATTCCTGCCTTCTTCACGGGGCCGGGACCTCGTGGGCGGTCGGGAAGGACGCCTGCGCGCCCTGCCTGGTGACGGCCGCCGCCCCCACCCGCACGGCGAACGCGGCGGCCTGGGCGAGTTCCTCGCCGAGGCCGAGCCGCCAGGCCAGTGCTGCCGTGAAGGCGTCGCCCGCCCCGGTCGTGTCCACTGCTTCGACCTTGAGGCTCGGCACGGTCACCACCTCGCCCGTGCGGCCGTCCGCGACGAGCGCCCCCGCCGCCCCCAGCGTGACCACGACCGACTGCGGGCCGAGACCCAGCAGTGCGCGCGCCCACTCCTCGGGTGTGCTGCCCGCGTCGTCGCCCAGCATGTAGCGCGCCTCGTGCTCGTTGACCACCAGGGGGTCGCAGGCGGCCAGCACATGATCGGGCAGCGGCGCGGGCGGGGACGGGTTCAGCACCAGCCGAGTATCGGCCGACATCGCGGCGGCCACCTCGGCGACCGTCTCCAGCGGGATCTCCAGCTGTACGGAGACGACCCGGGCGGCAGCGAACAGCGGGCCTGCCGCCCGGATGTCCTGCGGGGTGAGGCGGGCGTTGGCCCCCGGCGACACCACGATGCTGTTGTCACCCGAGGGGTCCACCGTGATCAGCGCGACCCCGGTGGGGGCCCCGCCCACGAGGACGCCGGCGGTCTCGACGCCCGCCGCCTTCTGCGACTCCATCAGCAGTCGGCCGTGCGCGTCGTCCCCGACCCGGGCCAGCAGTGCCGTGCGGGCTCCGAGGCGGGCGGCGGCGACCGCCTGGTTCCCGCCCTTGCCGCCCGGGTGGACGGCCAGGTCGGAGCCGAGCACGGTCTCACCGGCGGCGGGGCGCCGTTCGACGCCGACGACCAGGTCGGCATTGGCGGAGCCCACGACCAGCAGGTCGTACCGGTCCTGATCGTTGACGTGCATTGTTCCTGCTTTCCGAGGTCGGACGCTGCGCGAAGGGGCGCTGTTCAGGAGAAATCGGCGACGTTGTTCTTGGTGACGACCTTGACCGGCACCTTCACCGTGCTGTCGACCTTCTTGCCCTCAGCGGCCTTCACCGCGTTCTGCACGGCGATCCGGCCCAGTTCCTTCGGCTGCTGGGCCACGGACGCGTACAGCGTTCCCGCACCAACCGCCTTCAGACCGTCGGGAGTTCCGTCGAATCCGACGACGGAGACCGATTTGCCCGCCTTGCTGCCGAGCGCCCGGACCGCACCGAGCGCCATCTCGTCGTTCTCGGCGAAGACACCGGTGATCCCGGGGTGGGACTGGAGCAGGTTGGTCATGACGTCCAGCCCCTTCGTGCGGTCGAAGTCCGCCGGCTGCTTGGCCACGACCTTGATGCCCGGATACGCCTTGAGCCCCTCGGCGAAGCCCGCGCCGCGCTCACGGCTGGCCGAGGTACCGGCCGTCCCCTGCAGCACGACGATGCCGCCCTTGCCGCCGAGCCGGTCGGCCAGCGCCTTGGCGGCGAGCCTGCCACCGGCGACGTTGTCGGATGCCACGAGCGTCGCGGTCCGTGCCTTGTTGACCCCTCGGTCGGCGGCGACCACCGGGATGTCCGCCTTGTTGGCGCCCCGGACGGCGGGGCCCGCCGCATCCGAGTCCACCGGATTGACGATGATCGACTTCATGCCCGAACTAGTGAAGTTCTGGAGCTGGTTGGCCTGCTGCGAGGCGTCGTTCTGCGCATCGGTGACGGTGAGGTCGACCCCGGCCGTCTTCGCCTCCGCCTGCGCGCCCGCCTTCATCTGCACGAAGAAGGGGTTGTTGAGCGTGGAGAGCGACATGCCCACCTTGGTGTTGCCGCCGGAGGAACCGGAGTTGAAGTAGGACACCGCGCCGACGACGACGGCCACGCACAGTGCGGTGATGCCGAACTTGACCGCGCCCGCCCCCTTGCGGCCGGATCCCGGCGAGCCCGGCGCGGCGGACGAACCGCCCGGTGCGACGGCTCCGGATCCGGCCTTGCGGCGGACGGTGTCCAGCAGCACCGCGAGGGCGATGACGACACCGATGACGACCTGCTGCCAGAAGGCGGACACGGAGAGGAGGTTCAGCCCGTTGCGCAGCACGGCGAGGATGAGCGCGCCGATCAGCGTCCCGGACGCCTTCCCGACACCGCCGGCGAGGCTGGCGCCGCCGATGACGACCGCGGCGATCGCGTCGAGTTCGTACCCCTGCGCGGCCTGCGGCTGCGCGGAGGTCAGCCGGGAGGCGAGGACGACGCCCGCGACGGCGGCGAAGAGCCCGGAGAGGGCGTAGATGGCCAGCTTCTGCCGCTTGACGCGCAGTCCGGAGAGGCGGGCCGCCTCCTCGTTGCCGCCGATGGCGTACATCGAACGGCCGATGTAGGTGCGGGCCAGGATCAGCGCCGCGATCAGTCCCATCACGACCATCACGAGGACGGGGACGGGCAGCCAGCCACCGAGCGTGTCGCCGAGCACGGAGACCGAGCCGGGGAAGTCGATCGGCTTCCCCTGGGAGATGACCAGGGACAGACCTCGCGCGATCGACAGCATCGCCAGGGTCGCGATGAACGGCGGCAGTTTGCCGTACGAGACGAGGGCCCCGTTGACGAAACCGCAGGCGATTCCGGTGACGACGGCGAGGACGAGCGCCAGCCAGACCGGCAGCCCCTGCGAGGTGGCCGACCAGGCGAGGACCGTCGCGGAGAGCGCGGCCACCGAGCCGACGGACAGATCGATGCCCGCCGAGACGATGACGAAGGTGACACCGAAGGCGAGGATCGCGGTGACGGCGGCCTGTACACCGACGTTCAGCAGGTTCTGCGTGGTCAGGAAGTCGCCGGAGAGCAGCGACATCGCCACCAGGAGTACGACCAGGGCGCTCAGTGCGCCGTTGTCGAGCAGGAGCCGGCGGACCGTGCGCCCTGCGGCGCCACTGGCGCCCGTATCGCTCTTGAGCGTGTCAGTGGCCACGGGGGCTCTCCTCTTCGTTCGCTGCCGGACCGGTCGGGCCGGCCGGCAGATGTGTCATGGGGGCCGCGCTGACGGCGAGGGCCATCACGGCGTCCTGGGTGGCTTCGTGCGCGGGGAGCTCTCCGGCGATCCGGCCCTGGGACATGACCAGCACCCGGTCGCTCATGCCGAGGACTTCGGGCAGATCGCTGGAGATCATCAGAACCGCGTGGCCCGATGCGGTCAGTTCGTTGATGAGCTGATAGATCTCGACCTTGGCGCCGACGTCGATGCCGCGCGTCGGCTCGTCGAGGATCAGCACTCTGGTGTCGGCGAGCAGCCACTTGCCGATGACGACCTTCTGCTGGTTGCCGCCGGAGAGCGTACGGACGTGCTGGCCGAGACCCGCCATCCGTACGCCGAGCTGTTCGGCGATCCGGGCGGCGGCCAGGCGCTGCCCCTTGAGGTCGACGAGTCCGGAGCGGCTCGCCGAACGCAGGGTGACCAGGCCGAGGTTCTCCTGCACCGAGGCGTCGAGCACCAGGCCCTGCCCCTTGCGGTCCTCGGGTACGAGGCCGATCCCGGCGCCCATCGCGGCGGTGACGTCGTGCTTGGCCAGCCGCTCACCGAGGACGTCCACGGTGCCGCCGTCGTAGGGGTCGGCGCCGAAGACGGCGCGGGCGACCTCGGTACGGCCCGCGCCGACGAGACCGGCGAGACCGACCACCTCACCGGCCCGCACCTCGAAGCTGATGTCGTGGAAGACACCGTTGCGGGTCAGACCGCGCACCGCGAGCAACGGCTCGCCGGTCTCGGGGCGTTCACGGGGGTACTGCTGGTCGATGCTGCGTCCCACCATCAGCTGTACGAGCTCCGCCTCGGGCGTCGAGGCCGGGACCCGGTCGATGCTCCGGCCGTCGCGCAACACCGTGACCCGGTCGCCGAGCGCCGCGATCTCTTCGAGGTGGTGGGTGATGAAGACGACCCCGACCCCGTCCTCGCGCAGCTGCCGCACGATCCGGAAGAGCTTGTCGACCTCTTCCGAGGTGAGGACCGCGGTCGGCTCGTCCATGATCAGGACACGCGCGTCCAGACTGAGCGCCTTGGCGATCTCCACCATCTGGAGCCTGGCGATGCCCAGTTCACGGACCTTGGCCTTCGGCGAGACGTGCAGGCCGACCCGGCGCAGCAGCACCTCGGCGTCCGCCTCCATGCGGCGGCGGTCGATCATCCCGAAACGGCGCGGCTGCCGGCCGAGGAAGATGTTCTCGGCGACCGTCAGATCGGGCACCAGGTTGAACTCCTGGTAGATCGTCGCGATGCCGAGCCGTTCGGCGTCCTGCGCGCTGTGGATGCGGACCTCGCGCCCCTGGGCGAAGATCCGCCCGCTGTCCGGGCGGTAGGCACCGGAGAGCATCTTGATGAGGGTGCTCTTGCCCGCTCCGTTCTCGCCGAGCAGGACATGCACCTCGCCGCTGCGCAGGTCGAAGTCGACGCTGTCCAGCGCGACCACACCGGGGAAGGTCTTGCGTACGCCTTCGATGCGCAGCAACTCGTCCGGCTTGCTCACAAGTTGCTCCTCTGGTCCGAAGCGGGCTCGCCGCAGGAACGGCGTACGACGAGGCGGGCGGGAAGGGTGACGGACTGCGGGGACCGGCCCTCGACGATGTCGACCAGTGCGCGGACGGCGGCGCGGCCGAGTTCGCCGGTCGGCTGGGCGATCGCGGTGATCGGCGGGTCGGTGTGGACGAACCACGGGATGTCGTCGAATGCGGCGAGCCCGATGTCCTGCGGGACGCGCAGGCCGGCGGCGCGGATGGCGTCCAGGGCGCCGAGCGCCATCAGGTTGTCGGCGGCGAAGACGATCTCGGGCGGCTCGGGAAGCGCCAGGAAGCCTTCGGTGACGCGCCGGCCGCTGTCCGCCTGGAAGTCGCCCTGGCCGATGTAGACCTCCGGCAGGCCGAGCTCGTGCGCGCGCAACGCCTCGCGGAAGGCCTCGACGCGCTCGTCGCCCGTGGTGGTGGCCGCGGGGCCGGCGATGATCGCGAGCCTGCGGCGGCCCAGCGCGTACAGATGGGCGACCAGGTCGCGGATCGCGTGGCGGCCGTCGGCGCGTACTACGGGGACGTCGACGCCGGGCATCCAGCGGTCCACGAAGACCATCGGGGTTCCGGCGCGCGCCACGTCCGCCATCAGCGGGGAGTCGCCGTCGGCGGGAGAGACGAGGAGCCCGTCGATCCTTCGGTCGAGGAGCGTGCGGACGTGGTGGTCCTGCAGCTCCGGCCGCTCGTCGGCGTTTCCGATGATGACGCTGTAGCCGAGGGCGCGGGCCTCCTCCTCGACGAAGCGGGCCAGCTCGGTGAAGTACGGATTGAGCACATCACTGATGACCAGGCCGAGGGTGCGCGTCTGATCGGTGCGCAGCGAACGGGCGACGGCGTTGGGCCGGTAGCCGAGGGCGTCGACGGCGGCGAGGACCCGGGTCCGCGCGTCCGGGCTGACGGAGGGATGACTGTTGAGAACGCGGGAGACCGTGGCGACAGAGACCCCTGCCTGAGCCGCGACGTCCTTGATGCTCGTCACGTCCGGACCACCTCCTTGTGGTTTCCGTGAGCCTCGAAACCAGCGGGCCGAACCCGTGGAATCGATTACACGGAAGATTGGAAACGATTACACGGCCGAAAACAAGCCCCCACCCGTTGTCCGAGACCGGATCGTGACGAGCGGGACGGAAGCGCGGGCGGCGGAGAGAAAGCTCACCGAGGAGCCGACGAGGCCCGAGCAGCTGGAACGGTTCGGTTCTTCTTCCCGGACGATGCGGACCGGGACCTGATCGCCCTGCGGCGGACGAAGCACCACCAGCTGGAGCGGGTGCGCCGGCCGCCGACGACCGGGACGGCGTTCGCCCACGCGCCGGAGCGGGTGGCCGAGATCGGCTCGTTCAGCTCGGCCGGCTGAGGCTGTCGCAGATCCCGCCGAACCGGACGGCGGCGCCGGCCCGGCAGGCGCTGGGGCCGAAGGCGCCGCTGCCGGAACGGGCGGCGGAGCCCAAGCGTACGGCGATGCTCACCACGGTTGTGCGGCACCTGGAGGCGAAGGCGATCGACGAGGCCCTGGCCCTGTTCCTGGTCCTCATGGCCACCCGGTTGCCGGGCACCGCGAAGCGGAAGACGGAGAAGGTGAGGCTGTCGACGCTGCTGCAGCTGGAGAAGACGTCGCGCACCGGGGCGAAGCCGTCGCGCGCGACTTCCTGGTTGCCCACCTGCAGCCTTTGCGGGCCGTCGCCATTCCATCGGCACCCTGAACAATCCCGGGACCAGCGGTTCCGGAGGAAACTCGAGAACCACGCGCGAATCTCGAAGAACTTGAGCAACACCGGCGAAGCCCGACCGCGCGGACGCGATTCACGGAACACCGCTGAACGCCCCAGTTCGTCCGGCTGCGGGTTCAACCGGCGCGCTCAGTGCTCGGCTGCCCTGCGGTGGTGTTCCTCGCGGTGGGCGAGTACGTCGGTCATGTGCGTTTCGGCCCAGTCCTTGAGGCCGGCCATGACGTGGTTCAGGGACAGACCGAGGTCGGTCAGTTCGTAGGTGACGGTGACGGGCACGGTGGGCGTGACGGTACGGGTGACCAGGCCGTCTACTTCCAGGGAACGCAGGGTCTGGGTGAGCATCTTCTGGCTGGCGCCCGCGAGCCGGCGGGACAGTTCGGAATAGCGCATCGACCGGGGCCCGTCCTCGTGGTCGACCCCGGGGCGGTGCGGGCCGTCGCTGCCGAGCGCCGCGAGGATCAACGCGACCCACTTGTCGGAGATTCGGTCCAGCAACTGGCGGCTGGGGCAGCCCTCCATGAACGCGTTGTAGCTCGCCTTCGCCTCAGCCCGCTGCTGAGCCGCCGTCTGCGTCGACATCGATCTCCCCTTCCGTACCTGGCGGCAGCTTACGCACTTTCAAGTGCCTTCTTCCGCCGCGGAATCCACGAAACGAGCATGGGAGCACGGAAACGATCACCCCACCGCAAAGGAACAAAACCATGGGCACCGCCACCTTCCGCACCGCCGTCGTCCGCATCCCGAACGGGCCCGACTCGATCGAGGTCATCGAGGCGCCCGTCGTCGAGCCCGGCCCCGGCCGGATCCGCGTCGCGATCGCCGCCGCGACGGTCAACCCCACCGATCTCGGCGTCGCGGCGGGCTTCTTCCACTCGATGGGGCTGGTCGATCAGCCCGAACACACGGGCCTGGGATGGGAGTTCGCCGGCATCCTGGACGCGGCCGGGCCGGGCGTCGACCTGGCCGTCGGCACCCGGGTGGCCGGCCTGGTGGTCGGCTTCGACCGCGACTACGGCACCTACGCCGAGCAGATCGTGGTCTCGGCGGCCGACGTCGTCCCGGTCCCCGACGAGCTGGACCTGCTGTCCGCGACCACGGTCCCCCTCAACGGGCTGGCCGCCGCGCAGGCCGTCGACCTGCTCGGCGACACGCCCGCCGGGGCCGCCCGGCTGCTGGTGACCGGCGCCGCGGGGGCGGTCGGAGCGAACGTCGCCGTCCTGGCCCGGGAGCGCGGCTGGCGGGTGACCGGGCTCGCCCGCACCGGCGACGAGGAATTCGTCCGCGGCCTCGGCGCCGACTTCACCACGCACGCCGAGCCGGAATGGGACGCAGTCGTCGACCCCGCCCAGCTGAATGAAGAAGCGCTCGAGCTGGTCCGCGACGGCGGGGCCTACGTCGGGCTGCGGCCGGGCCTCGAACCGCCCGCCGAGCGCGGGATCTCGGTCGCCTCCGTGTTCACCGCCTTCGACGGCGCGCGACTGGCCGGCCTCCTCACCCGCGCCGCCTCGGGCGAACTCCCGGCCCGCGTCCACGCGGTCGTCCCCCTGGACCGGGCCGCCCAAGCCCACCGGGCCACCGCCAAGGGCGGCCTCCGCGGCCGCTACATCATCTGCCCCTGACCGGCCCGACGCCGAGTGCGCCGTCGATCCGTTCCGTTCCGCCCCGCCCCGCCGTACAACACCCTCAGGAGACCTGCCATGACCATGAAGCGCCTCGCCACCGTCCTCGCCGTCCTCGGCGGCCTGTTCCTCCTCTACACCGGGATCAGCTTCCTGCTCGCACCGCAGCCGACGGCCGAAGGGTTCGGGCTGCCGACCTGGCCGCAGGACCAGGGGGAGGGCTTCCTGGCGGTCAAGGGCATGCGGGACATCGGCTTCGGACTGGTGATACTCGCGCTGCTGCCGGCCGGGCAGCGCAAGGCGCTCGGGGTGGCGATGGCGGCAATGGCCGTCGTCCCGGTCGGCGACATGCTGATCGTGCTGAACGCAGGCGGCCCGGCGGCGACCGCGTACGGCGTCCACGGACTGGCTGCGGCGACGGTCGCCGTGACCGCGGGACTGCTGCTGCGCGAACGGCCGGCAGCCGCCTGAGGTCCGCACGAAAGTGGATCTCGATCCGGGGTGGCCGTCGTGCGGGACGGGAATCCTGACCGAGGGTCGACGGGCCGTGCTGGAGCCGTTGTTGCCGGCCGCGCACAAACGCGGCCGGCCGACCGCGCGCGCATCCGCATCCACATCCACATCCACATCCGCAGCGAGAAGGCCCTCACCTGGGGCGGCAGACCGGTGGCCGCCGCGGCCTGACTAGAGCGATGCCCGCACGGCTGCCCCCGCGGAGACGACATCCAGGTCGATCACGACCTCCTCACCCTCCCATCGGCCGCGCTCCGAGATCACCAGGCCGATCAGCGCCAAATCACCAGCCTGGTCCCGCAGCGCGTACTGCTCATGGGTCTCCTCACCGAGGTCACCCGACTCGTCACGCTCCCAGGCGTCCACCGCGGCCTCGGCCACAGCCCTGGGCAGTCGCACCGTGACACGGCCGACCTGGGCGTCGACATGCTCCCCGATCGCGGCCAGCACTTTCGCGTCTTCCCGATACCGGACGTACACCTCTTCATCCACCACAGGACGAGGCTACTCAGACCGCTGGACCTGTCTCGACCGAATTGCCCCGGCGAACCCATGCGGTCACAGCACCAGCAACAGCTCACCGATAGGTCTTCGGCGGACTCGCCTTCCACGCCCGGTCGAGGGAATCGTCCCAGGTGCCGTCCCGGTCGAAACTCGCGGCACGGCAGCCACGGGACATGGGCGCCGCAGCGCTGTGGCGCCAGGGAGCGTCCCCGATCCGGGCTATGGCGTGGCCACAGTGCCGGCAGGCCGTATGCCCCATCAACTCATCATTCAGCCGCTCGAATTGCGCGGTGCGGTCCGCCACCTCCTCTTTGATGCCCCGCAGTACTTCCTCGGCACTGGACACCCCCGCCGACCTGATGATGTCGCGCACCAGTGCCGCAGCCTCGATCGCGATGTCGGCCCGCCGTGCGGCATCGACCAGGCTCTGCGCACCATCGCTGTCGGGTGACTTGCGCACCGCCCGTTCCGCCAGTTCAACCGACGGACGGCTCGACACCGCCGACCGGTCGTTGCCGGCCTCGTGCTCCGCAACTCCGTCCCTCAGGCGTCTGCGGGCCACTTCGAAGGCCCATGCCTCGGTGGATGCCTTCTTGGAAACGTTGAAGTGAGTGCTGGTGGCCGAGTCCATCACCGTGTGGAACTCTTCCATCAGCGCTCCCCAGTGGTAGCCGCCGGCGAAGTCCTCCGGGCACCAGCCGTAGTGACGCACGAGTTCGTCACGGACCCGGTCGAAATGACGCAGGCTCTTCCGCACCGGTCCGCGCGTCTCGATGTGGAGGCCGACGCGTTCCGCCTTCGCCAGCATCTCCGGGTCCACGCCTTCCCACTTCATATGGCCGTCGCGTTCACAGGCATAGTCGACCCAGGACCAGAACGCCTCGGCGTCCGCGACATCGGGTGCATCGCGGTGATGGCGCGGGCAGAGGAGGGCGAAGTTGCGCACATCGTTGGAACCGCCGAGCGACTCCGGGACTACATGGGCCCTCTCCACCGGCGCCTGCCAGCAGATCAGGCAGATCGGCTCATCGAGACCGAGGTAGTCGGCGATGGCCCGGACCGGGGGTCTGGACCGGCGCCCGTCAGGGCTGTTGTCCCGGTTGCGTACGCGCAGCTCTCGGTGGTCGTAGGAGTGTTCACGGTCGGGGTCTCGTATGCCGAGGAGGTCAGGGATGTCCTCGCGTTGCGGCTCGGGGTTCCTCACGTGGTAGATCGGTGTGCTGATCTCCGTGAGATACGGGCCGAGGAACCCCGGCAGGAACTCGTTGATGATCTCCAGGGCATCGGCGTCGTAGTCACCGGCGGCGTTGCGGTGCCCCTGGATGTCGAGGTAGACGTAACGCGGGGCGCCAGGGCTTGTCGCTGCGGCTTTTTGGAGGATCGAGAAGAGGCGGGTGGCGCACTTGGTGAAGTCCTCTTCGACCCGCATGTCGTGATACATCGCGATGCCCTTCGGCTTCGCACCGTCTCCCGGCCGCCCAGCAGGGCCTACGTTCTGCATGACCTCGGGGCGAGACGACTGAGCCGCCATCGGCTTCTGCTGGTCATCGCTCATGGGCGCACGCTAGCCGCTGCCTCTGACAGTCGGGGTTCACGGCGACTGCCCCGGGCCCGAACGGCGCGCACCAGGGCACTCCTGGTCACCCGTCGGTCACTGCTTCAGCGTGCTCGGCGGAGCGGCTTCATGCCTTCATGCCACAACGCGCATAGCCGCAACCTCGCATGAACGGGACCAGGTGACGCACCGCACGCACGTCGTGACGGCCGGATCGGCCTGTCACTCCTGGTCCGACCAGGAAGTTCGCTCGGCTGCTGGTCACGCGGCTGGTCGCGCCACAGCCGGAGAAACAGAAAAACCCCAGGTGAGCTGGGGTTTCTACTGGTGTCCGAGGGGGGACTTGAACCCCCACGCCCGATAAAGGGCACTAGCACCTCAAGCTAGCGCGTCTGCCATTCCGCCACCCGGACCAGGTGGTCGGCCCCGGTTTCCCGCGGCGACATGGAAAACAATACCAGGGGTTCAGGGTGGCTCTCACCTGCATTTCCGGTGGTCAGTGCGGTGCAGCGGATCCGGTCGACGTGATCCCGCGGCATCTCGCCCGCTCCACCCACGATCCGTAGTCACACCCGTACGCTTGGTGCAAGACCGCCCGGCAATCGCGGCATCAGAAACGTACGACGACGGTCCTCCCGCCCTTTGCGAGGAGGACCGTCGTACGCGCGGGTCCTAGCAGCCCTTCCGGCGCAGGGTGTGGAGGTAGGCAGCCGAGCGGCGGGCCGTGGTGAAGGAGTCGACTATCGGCTGGTCGTGCTCCACCTGCCAGTGGTGGTCTCGGCGGCCGCCGTGGGTCCTGGTGACGGCGGAGAGGAACTTCTTGTAATCGATGTCGCCGTCCCCGACGTCCACCATGCGGTAGCCGTCGCGGGCCGCGATGTCGTGCTCGCCGTCCTTGACGTGGAAGAGCGGGTACCGGCCGGGCTGTTTCAGTACGTAGTGCAGCGGGTCGAAGGTGTCGGGGGTGCCGTCGGCCCGCTTGCCGAACCGGAACTGGCCGACGTAGGCCCAGTAGATGTCCATCTCGAGGAAGACGAGGTCGGGATCGGTCTCGGCGAGCAGTACGTCGTAGAGGCGGACGTCGGGCCGGTCGGTGGCGAAGGAGAACTCCTCGGCGTGGTTGTGCTGGTAGAACTTCATGCCGCGCTCCCTGGCCGCGGCCCCGTAGGCGTTGAAGTCGGCTGCGGCGCGCTTCCAGGCGTCGACCGTCGATCCGTAGCGGAACGGCCCCGAGGCGGTGCCGATGTGCTTGAGGCCGAGGGCCTGGGCGTCGTCGAGGACCTTGGTGAGGTTCTGCGCGAAGGTGTAGGCGTTCGGGTTGTTGTTGTCGTAGTAGCCGACGTGGCTGCCGATGCCCTTGAGTCCGTGGTCGCGGGTGAGCTGCTTGAGCTGGGCGAGGGTGATGGCCCCGGCCGAGCCCTGGGTGTAGCCGGCGTACTCGACCTCGTCGTAGCCGTACGCCTCGAGTTCGGCGAAGACCTTGTCGAAGCCGAGGGTCGAGACCTTGTCGCGGAGGGTGTAGAGCTGGATCCCGAGACGGCCGGGCGGCAGCAGGGGGTCGCCCTGGGGCTTGCCCTGGGCGGTGGCGGCCGGGGCGGCGGCGCCGAGAAGGGCGGCTGCGGTGGCTCCGGCTGCCACGCCGAGCATGGAGCGCCGGCTGAGCTTGTGGGCGAGCTCGGCGTCGACGGGGGTGGGGCGACTCATGGAGGAACTCCTTCTGGGGGCGGGACGTTGTCAGTGCAGTCCGGCAAGCTCGAGAAGCAAGGACTTCACTTCGGTGGCCCGGACGGGGCCGGTGAACGCGTGGGGGGTGGAGCACAGGATGAGCGGACCTTCTTCGTCGCTCCGCGGAAGGCGGCCGTGGCTGCCGCGAATAGGTGACGGGTCCAGCGGCACGACCGCCATGCGATAGCGCATGCCCAGCTTCTTGCGGGCGACGGCCGTTGCCGCCTTGACCTTGACGTACGGGTCCTGGGGGTCCAGGAAGAGTTCGACCGGGTCGTAGCCGGGTTTGCGGTGGATCTCGACGAGCCGGGCGAAGTCGGGCGCGCGGGCGTCGTCGAGCCAGTAGTAGTACGTGAACCAGGCATCCGGCTCCGCGATGGCGACCAGCTCGCCCGAGCGCGGGTGGTCCAGGCCGTGTGCCTTCTTGCCCTCGTCGTCGAGGAGCTGCTCGATGCCCTGGACGTCCCGGAGGGCTTCGCGGGTGGCTTCGAGGTCCTCGGCGCGGCGTACGTAGATGTGTGCGATCTGGTGGTCGGCGACGGCGAAGGCCCGGGAAGCCATCGGGTCCAGGTACTCCATGCCGTCCTGGGTGTGGACCTCCAGGAGGCCGGCGCGGCGCAGGGCCCGGTTGATGTCGACGGGCCGGTCCACGCGGGTGATGCCGTATTCGGAGAGGGCGACGACGGTGCGGCCTTCGCGGCGGGCGTCGTCCAGGAGGGGGGCCATGGCGCGGTCGAGTTCGGCCGCGGCCCGGTAGGAGCGCGGGTCGTCGGGGCCGTAGCGCTGGAGGTCGTAGTCGAGGTGCGGGAGGTAGCACAGGGCCAGATCGGGGCGGCGGGTGTCGAGGATGTGCCGCGTCGCGTCGATGATCCACTGCGAGGAGACGAGGTCGGCGCCGGGGCCCCAGAAGTGGAAGAGGGGGAATGTGCCGAATTTCTCGGTGAGTTCGTCGTGCAGGGCGGGCGGCCGGGTGTAGCAGTCGGGTTCCTTGCGGCCGTCGGCGTAGTAGACGGGGCGCGGGGTGACGGTGATGTCGGTGTCGGCGCCCATCGCGTACCACCAGCAGATGTTGGCGACGGTGTAGCCGGGGTGGGCGCGACGGGCGGCGTCCCAGAGCTTGTCGCCCGCGACCAGGCCGTTGTGCTGGCGCCAGAGCAGGACGTCGCCGAGCTCGCGGAAGTACCAGCCGTTGGCGACGATGCCGTGCTCGGCGGGGGTGCTGCCGGTGAGGAAGGTGGACTGGGCGGCACAGGTGACGGCAGGGAGGACGGTGCCGAGGGGGGCACGGGTGCCCGACTGCCCCAGGGCCTTGAGGTGCGGCATGTGGTCGAGGAGCTGCGGGGTGAGGCCGACGACGTCTACGACGAGGAGAGGGGTGGGTGTGACGGTCCCGGCGGGCTGCTCGGCTGTGGTCATGGGAGCTCCTTGAGGCCGAGGTCGACCAGGAGGTCGCGGGCGAGGGTGAGTTCGGCGGCGATGCCGTCGGCGAGCTGGGTGCGGGTACGGGGGCGAAGCGCGGCCGGGAGCGCCTGCCAGGTGTACGTCTCGACCTCCAGGTGCCTGGTGAGGGGGTGTCCGCCGCCCACCAGGCGGGTCAGTGCGGATCGGAGTACGGGAAGGGTGGAGGTGAGCGGTGGTGCGGGTGGTGTGTGCAGGGGGACGTGGAAGTGGGCGCGCCAGGGGGCCCCGTCCGGCAGGGCCCGGCCGGTGACGGCCTCGTCGAGGTCGTCGGTGCCGCGCAGTCCGGCGGCGGTACGGGTGCGGGTCTGGTGCAGGAAGCGGGGTTCGGCGAAGGCGGCGAGTGCGGTGCGTACCTCGGGGAGGTGGGGGTGTTCGGCGTGCAGTGCCGCGGAGAGCTGTGCCTTGGCGATCGGGATGCCCGCCGCGCCGAGCGCGTCGACGGCGGTGCCGGGGTCCTCGAAGGAGGTGGCGAGGTGGCAGGTGTCGATGCAGATGCCGATGCGTGGGTGTCCGACGGCGGTGAGCGGGGCGATGGCGTCGGCGGTGGTCTCGACGGTGCAGCCCGGCTCGGGTTCGAGGCCGATGCGGATGGATTTGCCGGTGAGTTCGGCGAGTGCGTCGAGGCGTTCGCCGAGGGTGGTGAGCGCGGTGTGTGCCGTGCGGGCCGCTTCCGGGTCCGAGGCGAAGGGGGTGCGCCAGGCGATCGGGAGGGTGGAGATGGTTCCTTCGGTGGCGTCGTCCGGGAGCAGGCCGGCCAGGAGCCGGGCGAGGTCGGTGGTGTGGGCGAGCCGCTCCGGGTCCGTCCAGTCCGGCTTGTACACCCGGTACTTGACCTCGTCGGCGCCGAACCCCTCGTACGGGAAGCCGTTGAGGGTGACGACCTCCAGGCCGCGGCGGTCCAGTTCGGCGCGCAGGGACCGCAGCTCGGCCGGGTCGTTGATCAGGGTGCGGGCGGCGTCCCTGGCGAGCCAGAGGCCGATGCCGAGCCGGTCCCGGCCGAGGCGTCTGCGGACGGGTTCGCAGTGGTCGCGCAGTTGGGCGCGGACGCCGTCGAGCGTCTCGGCGGGGTGGACATTGGTGCAGTACGAGAGGTGGACGGTGGAGCCGTCGGGATGGCGGAAGCGCATCGCCTCACTCCCCGCCGCGCAGGATGGAGTTGCCTTCGTGGAGCGGTTGTGGCGTGGCGGTGCCGAGCTGGAGCCGGCCGCTCTGCCCGTAGAACTCGACGGGGTTGCGCCAGAGCACCTTGTCGACGTCGTCGTCGTCGAACCCGGCGGCGAGCATCGCGTCGCCCACCTTGCGGGTCTTGAGCGGATCGCTCCGGCCCCAGTCGGCGGCCGAGTTGACCAGCACCTTCTCGGTGCCGTGGGTCCTGAGGATCGCGACCATGCGTTCCTCGTCCATCTTGGTGTCGGGATAGATGGAGAAGCCGGCCCAGCAGCCGCTGTCCCTGGCGTCCTTCACGGTCGTCTCGTTGAGGTGGTCGAGCAGCACCCGCTCCGGGGGAAGGCGGGACTCGCGGATGACGTCGATGGTGCGGTGCAGCCCGGCGAGCTTGTCCCGGTGCGGGGTGTGCACGAGGGCGGGCAGGCCATGGTCGGCGGCGAGCTGGAGCTGGGCGGCCAGGGCGGTGTCCTCGGCCGGGGTCATGGAGTCGTAGCCGATCTCGCCGACGGCGACGACGGAGTCCTTGACGAGATAGCGGGGCAGGGCGTCCAGGACGGGGACGCAGCGCGGGTCGTTCGCCTCCTTGGGGTTGAGGGCGAGCGTGCAGTGGTGGGCGATGCCGTACTGGGCGGCGCGGAAGGGCTCCCAGCCGAGCAGGGCGTCGAAGTAGTCGAAGAAGCTGGCGGGCGAGGTACGGGGCTGGCCGAGCCAGAAGGAGGGTTCCACGAGGGCGCGGACCCCCGCGTCGTACATCGCCTGGTAGTCGTCCGTGGTGCGGGAGGTCATGTGGATGTGCGGGTCGAAGATGCGCATCAGGACTCCTCCGTGGGGGCGGCGGCACCGGGGGTGGTGAGTTCGAGGACGCGGGTGAGGCCGGCGGGGACACTGCGGCCCGCCGCGATGCGTTCGGCGGCGAAGTCGCCCAGCATGCGGGCGAGTTCGGCGTCGCCCCGGGCGCGTCGGGCCAGTCCGCCGACGGCTTCGACATCGACCCCGGTGAAGAGGCATTTGAGAACGGCGTGGCGCCAGTTGTGCGCATCGAGATGGGTGGCGGCGTACGGGCCGACGGCCGCGGCGATCAGCCGGGTGTCATTGGTGCGCAGGGCGTCCTCGACGAGCGGAAGGGCGGTGGGGCCGAGGTCCAGCCGGTGCAGGGTGAGCAGGACGGCGCGCCGTTCGGCGGCGGTGCCCTGTTCGTAGAGCCTGGTCAGAGCGGGCAGCGTGGCACGGGCTTCGACGAGCAGGAGGGCGCGTACGGAGTCGGCGTGTTCGAGTCCGCACTGCCGGCCGGCCGCGGCATAGCGCAGTTCCCACGGTGGGGCGGCGTAGGGGCTGCCGGGCTGCTCGGTGTCCTGGTGGGAGGCTGCGTGTTCGGCCTCGGCGAGCGCCTCGTCGAGCCAGGCGCGCGCGGCTCCACCGAGCTGTGCGTCGAGGTCCTTGCGGGTCAGCATCGGGGGGTTCGTCGGGGATATCGGCATGGCGTCGCTCCCTTCGGCGGTTTCAGCGGCTCGATGGGCTGTGCTTCGACGGACTGTGACTCGACGGGCTGTGTTTGCGGAGGAAGTCGATCGAGTTGCGGGCGAGTTCGGGGCCGGCATGGGAGTGGCGGGGCAGTTCGACGACGGTCAGGCCCTGGTAGCCGGTGTCCGAGAGGGTGTCGAGTGCTTCGAGTACGGGCGGGAAGTCGATCTCGCCCTCACCGAAGGGGAGGTGTTCGTGGACTCCGCGGCGCATGTCCTCGATCTGGACATGGCGCAGCCAGGGCGCGGCCTCGCGGATGCAGTCGACGGGCATGGCGGGTTCCAGGCACTGGCAGTGGCCGATGTCGAGGGTGAGCCCGAGCGGTGGCGGGTCTCCGCTGAGGACGCGCAGATGGTGGAAGTCGGCGAGCGTGGCGAGGAGGTGTCCGGGCTCGGGTTCGACGGCCAGCGGAATGCCGGAGCGGTCGGCGGCTTCGAGGACCGGGGCGAGGGAGTCGGTGAGCCGCTGCCAGGCGGTGTCGGGGGCGGTGTCCGGTGGAGTGATGCCGCTGAAGCAGTGCACGGCGTGGGCGCCGAGGTCGGCGGCGACGTGGACGGCCCGGACGAGCAGCCGGGTGCGGGCGGCGCGGGCCTCCGGGTCCGGGTCGAGGAGGGAGGGGCCGTGCTTGCGGCGTGGGTCGAGGACATAGCGGGCGCCGGTCTCGACGGTGACACCGAGCCCCAGCTCCTGGAGCCGGGACGCCGCGTGGCGGGTGCGGGCGGCGAGGTCCGGGGCGAGAGGGTCGAGGTGCATGTGGTCGAGGGTCAGGCCGACCCCGTCGTACCCGAGGTCGGCGAGGAGTCCGAGGGCGTCGTCCAGGCGGAGGTCGGTGAGCCCGTTGGTGCCGTAGCCGAGGCGGATCGTCATGTCGGGCTCACCTTCCGGGCGAGGGTGCGGGCGATCGGTACGAGTCCCATGACGGCGAGCGCCGTGCCGACCGCTCCGGTGCGGGCGGCGAGGGCGGCCTGGAGCGGGATCATCGCCCGGATGCCGCCGCCGACGGCGCGCTGGGTGAGCGGCGGGGAGGGGTTGAGCGCGGCGTGCAGGAGCGGAACCGCGGCGGTCCGGACGTAGGAGCCGGTGAGCGCGGTGCGCACGAGGCCGGAAGCGGTGCGGGCGGGGGTTGCGGGTGAGCGATCCGAGAGACGCGGTCGGGGCGACTCGTCCTGCCCGCCGAATCCCTTGTGCGCGCCCGGCTCCTGGTCCTCGCGCCGCGTGTGCAGCGCCGCCGCGCCCAGTGCGGCGACGGCCGCGAGCGCGGCGAGGGGTGCGGTGGTCGATCCGCCGTGTGCCTCGTGCCGGGAGACGGCGGTGACGGCGTAGGTGTGCGCACCGAGCAGACCGGCGGCCGGAAGCGCGCCGAGAACGGAGCCGCGCGCGACCGGAGCCGCACCACGGGCCGATCCCGGAGCCGTCGCCGCACCACCGGCGGATCCCGGCCCCGGGCCTGCCCCCGCCCCCGCACTCGCACCTGAAATCGAACCCGTCCCCGCACCCACGCCCGGAGCCACCGCCCCCGTCGTGCGCCCGGCCCCTCCGGTGGCGGTGGCCCCGAGCAGCAGGTCCAGTCCGCGTGCGGCGGCCATCGCCGCGGGCCCGGCCGGAGTGTGCTTCAGCCGGAGGTCGTACGCCCACACGGTCGCCGCGAGTCCGGTGGCCACCGCGAGGGCCGGGCGGCCGGCCCGGCCGGCGAGCCCCAGCCCTGCGGCGGTCAGCGCGCCCGCCGCCGCGAGCGCCGCAGCGGGTGCGATCCGGCCCGAGGGGATCGGCCGGTGCGGGCGGTCGACGGCGTCCTCCTCGCGGTCGGCCCAGTCGTTGAGCGCCATGCCCGCCTCGTACAGGCAGAGCGAGGCTCCGACGGCGAGCACGGTTCCGCGGTCGGGACGCCGGCCGCTCGCCGCCGCCCCGGCCAGCGCGTCGCCGGGGACGGTGAACAGCGCGGACACCCGTAGCAGTTCGGCCCAGGCACGTGCCGTCATCGTTCCCCCCGCAGCGTCCCGGCGAAGGCGAGCAGCGCCTGATACTGCTCGAAGAGCGCGGCCGGCCCGCCGTCCGGGTCCTTGAAGTAGAAGCCGAGCTGGGGCAGCGGGCCGCTCAGCCCGCGCTCGTGGGCGCGGGCCACCAGCCTGGCGAGGTCCAGGACCAGAGGTGCGGCCAGTGCCGAGTCACAGCCCTGCCAGGTGGTCTGGAGCACCATCCGCGCACCGAGGAATCCGTCGAACGCGATGTGGTCCCAGGCGGTCTTCCAGTCGCCGAGGGCCGGCACGTCGTCGATGTGGACCTCGCCCTCGGGGGCGGTTCCCAGGGTGTCGGCGAGGACGCGTTCCTTGCCCGCGTTCTTGGCGGCCGCCGCGCCCGGGTCGGCCAGCGCCGCTCCGTCTCCGCCGCCCAGCAGGTTGGTGCCCGACCAGGCCCGTACGGGCAGGGCGCGTTGCACGAACATCGGGGCGAGTACGGAGCGGAGCAGCGTCTGGCCGGTCTTGCCGTCGCGGCCCGCGTGAGGAAGTCCGCAGTCCGCGACGGCGTCCTGGAGGGCGGGGGTGCGCAGCCCGGTGGAGGGGGTGAAGTTGATGTAGGGGCAGCCGGCCCGCAGCGCCGCGGCCGCGTAGAGCGAGCTGGCCGGCAGTCGTTGTGCGCCGGGGTCCGGGAGGGGTTCGGTGGACGCCACGTTGATGACGACCGTCCTGGCCAGGTCGTTGCCGCGGGTGAAATCGGTGAGGTCGGCGGCGAAGGCGGTGATGAGTTCCTCGTCGCCGCGGGTGTCGCCGGGCAGTGGTCCGCCGGGCCGGATCCCGGCGTCCGCGGCAGCGAGTTCGGCGCGCACCGCCGACGGGAGTCCGTGCGGCAGCACTCCCCCGGCGGCCAGTGCCTCGGCCCGTTTGGGCAGTGGGCAGCCGACCGTGTCGTGTCCGCCGAAGACGAGTGAGGTGAGTGGGGGCAGCCCGCTGTCGGTGAAAGGTGGGGTCTCGGTGACCATGCCTGCCGCCGGGTGGAGCCCTGCCGCGACCGCCGCGCACCCCGCGGTGGCGGTGGTGGCGACGGAGCCGCGTGCTCCGATGAACCAGACTCCGGTACGTACGGCGGGTGCTGACACGGGCTGCCTCCCTGGCTGGGGGTGCTGGCTGGGCAGAGCGGGTGGCGCTGTGCGACGGAGACGGAAGGGCGGGGCCGGTGGGGCGGTGACGGCGGGCGGGGAGGGGGTCCCTCCGGGCGGGGAGGGGTGGTCCCTTCCCCGCCCGCCGTCGCCGGGGTGGGTGCCCTACGCCGAGGGCAGTTCCTTCAGCTGGATGTTGCGGAACGACACATGGTCATTGGCACCGTGGTTCTGGATGCCGATGTAGCCGCTCTTCAGGCTCCGGACCGGATCGGTGTTGGTGAAGTCGTTGATCTTCACTCCGTTGAGGAAGACCTGGAGACGTTCGCCCTGGACCTTGATCTCGTAGCTGTTCCACTGGCCGGGCGGCCGCAGGACCTGGTCGCGGGCCTTGGCGTTCGCCGCCTTGAAGGTGTAGATCGAGCCCGTGGTGCGGTCGGCCGCGTCCGTGGCGTCGATCTGGACCTCGTACCCGTTGTTCACCGCGGACCAGGGGTCGTCGGACTCCGGGAAGCCGACGAAGACACCGGAGTTGTCGTCGCCCTGCATCTTCCAGTCGAGCTTGAGCGAGTACGAGCCGAGCTCCTTGGCCTGGTAGGTGAGCAGGCCCATGCCGCCCTCGGAGCGCAGTTCACCGTCGACGATGTCGAACTTGCCCGGGCCCGCCTGCTTCCAGCCTTCGAGCGTCTTGCCGTTGAAGATCGACCGGTAGCCGGTGTCGGGCTTGCAGTCGGCCTTCACCTGGCCGGCCGCGTACCGCATGCCGCCGAGGAGCAGCTTGCGGAACTCCGGTTCGGCGTAGGACTCCTTGGTGTGGCCGAGGCCGGTGTAGAAGGAGCGGCCGCCCTGGTAGGTCTGGCACCAGGTGATGGGGTGGTCGCCCTTCATGGTGCCGCCGGTGTAGGTGGTCTCGTCGAGGGTGGCGAGGACCTTGGCCTGACTACGCGGATTGGTGCGGTAGTTGTACCACTCGTCGGTGCGGTTCCACTCGTCGCCGAGGTGCGCGGTGGCCGGGTGGCTGTGGTCCTCGACGCGGACGGTGGCGGGCTGGATGGCGGGGTGCGAGGAGAAGTACGCCCCGACGAGTCCGCCGTAGAAGGCCCAGTCGTACTCGGTGTCCGCCGCCGCGTGGACGCCCATGTAACCGCCGCCGGTGGCCACGTAGTTCTCGAAGGCCTTCTGCTGGTCGGTGTTGAGCACGTCCCCTGTGGTCGAGAGGAAGACGACGGCGTCGTAGCGGGCCAGGTTGCTGGTGGTGAACTGGCCTGCCGTCTCCGTGGCGTCGACGGTGATGTTGCTGTCCTTGCCGAGTTCCTTCAGCGCCGCGATGCCGTCGGGGATCGCGTCGTGGCGGAATCCGGCCGTCTTCGAGAAGACCAGCACACGCTTGGCGGTCTTGTCGGGGGCGCTGTTGGAGAGCTCGAAGTCGTCGATGTCGTAGAGCGCCCCGGCGCCGCCCTTGAAGACCAGGAAGAGTTCGGTGGAGGTCGTCGGGACGCCGCGCAGCGGTACGTCGATGTCCTGGAAGTTGTCCCAGGCACCGGTCACCGGGACGGGTGCGGAGCCGAGGATCTTGCCGGTCGGCGAGCCGGTCCGGACTTCGAGGAAGCCGCCGGCGCCGCCGGAGGAGATCCGCGCGGTCAGCTTGGTGGATCCGGTCAGGAGGTACGGCTTGAAGGAGATCCAGTCGTCGTTGTGGATGTCACCGACCGTCTTGCCGCCGTGGGCGGTCGCCTTGTTCTGCGGGGCGACGCCCTGGGAGGCGCTGTAGTGCTCGGCCTGCCGGTGGCGGGGCTGGAGCTCGGACTGGTCGTGGCCGGACAGGGGGGCCTGGCCGCCTCCGCCGCCGTCGGTGTACGAGGCGTCGATGACGCCGAAGATGTTGGCGTTGGGGTCGTGCCCGCCGTCCATCTCCGTCTTGATGGTTCCGGTGCAGCCGTGCGCCGAGGTGATGGGGTGGCCGTGGCTGTCGTGGCCGAGGATGAAGCGGACCTCGATCTTCGAGCAGTCGATGGTCCCGTCCTCGGGATCGGTGACGGTCACCTTGAACGGGATCTCGTCGCCGAAGGAGAACAGCTGCCCGTCACCGGGGAGTTCCAGCTTCACCTTGGGAGCGGTGTTGCCGACCGTGACATGGACGTTGGCCGAGCCGGTGCGGCCGGTGGGGTCCGTCGCGGTGACGGTGGCGGTGTAGCTGCCGTTCTTCTTGTACGTGTACGTGGGGTCGGCGGCGGTCGATGTGCCGCCGTCGCCGAAGTCCCAGCTGTAGCTGAGCGTGTCGCCGTCGGCGTCGGTGGTTCCGGCCGAGGAGAACGCGACCTTGAGCGGAGCGGTTCCGGAGGTCTTGTTGGCGGACGCCTCGGCGATCGGCGAGCGTCCGCCGGTGGCGTTCTCGATGCGGTAGAGCGCCGAGTTCTGGTCGCCGCCGAAGTAGCCGGTGCCGTAGTCGAGTACGTACAGCGCGCCGTCGGGACCGAACGTCATGTCCATCACCTGGGTTCCCGACCACGGGAAGGCGTTGATGGACTTGACCGTGCCGTCGGTGTCCTGGTCGATGCGCTTGATCCAGCGCCGGCCGAACTCACCGGCGAAGAAGTTGCCGTCGTACGCCTCGGGGAATTTCACCGGCGAGTCGAGGTCGGCGTCGTAGTGGTAGACCGGTCCGCCCATCGGGGACTCCGAGCCGGTGCCGAACTCGGGCACGGACGCGCCGTCGTACGGGATCCAGGCGGGCTGGGCCGGCGGCAGGTCGACCAGACCGGTGTTGTACCGGGAGGTGTTCTTGGGTGCGGCGCAGTCGAAGGCCTCGCCGGAGGTCTTGGTCGCGAAGTCGTAGTCGACGAACGGGTCGTTCTTGCCGGTGCAGAACGGCCAGCCGAAGTTCCCGGCCTTGGTGACGCGGGCGAATTCGACCTGGCCGCCCGGTCCGCGCTTGGGGTCGGCGGCGCCGGCGTCGGGCCCGTAGTCACCGACGTACACGATGCCGGTGGGCTTGTCGACGGTGAAGCGGAAGGGGTTGCGGAAGCCCATCGCGTAGATCTCGGGCCGGGTCTTGTCGGTGCCCGGGGCGAAGAGGTTGCCGTCGGGGACGGTGTACGTGCCGTCGTCGGCGACCTTGATGCGGAGGATCTTGCCGCGCAGGTCGTTGGTGTTCCCGGCGCTGCGGCGGGCGTCGAACACGGGGTTGCGGTCCGGCCGGTCGTCGATCGGGGTGTAGCCGTCGGAGGCGAACGGGTTGGAGTCGTCGCCGGTCGACAGGTACAGGTTGCCCTGCGCGTCGAAGTCGATGTCGCCGCCGACGTGGCAGCAGATGCCGCGCGAGGCCGGGATGTCGAGGACCTTCTTCTCGCTGGCGGTGTCGAGCGTGCCGTCCTCCTTGAGGACGAAGCGCGAGAGCCGGTTCACTCCGTCGAACTTGGCGAAGTCGGCGGCGGTGCCGTTCTCGGGGGCGTCGCCCGAGGGGGTGTCCAGCGGGGGCGCGTAGTAGAGGTAGATCGCCCGGTTCCTGCTGAAGTCCGGGTCGACGCCGACGCCCTGGAGGCCCTCCTCGTCATGGGAGTAGACGGGCAGGACACCGGCGAGCGTGGTGTCGCCGCCACTGTCGGTGAGCCAGAGTTCGCCGCCGCGCGCGGTGTGCAGGACGCTGCGGTCGGGGAGCACCGCCAGCGTCATGGGCTCGCCGGTCTCCGCCACCCCCTTGGCGAGGGTGACCTGCTGGAATTCCTCGGCCGCCGCGTCGGTGGCGGCCGGCGAGGACGGCCCCGTCGCGGCTGCACCGGGCGTGGCTCCCAGGGTCAGGGTGGCCGCGGCGAGCAGACCGCCGGTGAACAGGGCGAGAGATTTGCGGACGCGGAGCCGGGTTCTGCTCCTGTTTCTGGTGGTTCGGTGCACGAGTGTCCTCCGGAGTGTGCCGGTTGTACGGGCGGGGTGCTGCCGTGCCGTTCTGCGCGGGGACTGCCGCGCGGGTCGTTGGGGGTGTGCGGGACACCTGCGACCCGAGTCATGTCATGTACACGATGTGGACCGTAGACCTGTTCGTCCGGGACGGAAAGCCCTTGAGCAGCGATCCGGTCGAACTTTTTCCCGCGTCAGGACAAAGCGGGGTGAGGGCAGGGGTGGGCGCGGGACGGCCACGGAGCTCCCCTCCCGGCCCGCCCCGCCCCGGCACCACCGCCCTGACCGGGGGCTGGTCAGTCGCCGCCCCCGAAGGCCGCGTCGAACGACGCCGCCGGCGGATCGAAGTCGTACCGCTTCAGCGTGGCCAGCGCTTCCGGCGCACCGGCCAGCCGGTCCATCCCGGCGTCCTCCCACTCCACGGAGACCGGCCCGTCGTAGTCGATGGACCGGAGCATCCGGAAGACGTCCTCCCAAGGCACGTCGCCGTGTCCGGCCGAGACGAAGTCCCAGCCGCGCCGGGGATCGCCCCAGGGCAGATGCGAGCCGAGCCTGCCGTTGCGGCCGTCGAGGCGCTTGCGTGCCTCCTTGCAGTCCACGTGGTAGATCCGGTCCCGGAAGTCGTAAAGGAAGTTGACCGGGTCCAGGTCCTGCCAGACGAAGTGGCTGGGGTCGAAGTTCAGCCCGAACGCCGCCCGGTGGCCGACGGCCTCCAGTGCGCGGTGCGTGGTCCAGTAGTCGTACGCGATCTCACTGGGGTGCACCTCGTGGGCGAACCGCACGCCCTCCGCGTCGAAGACGTCCAGGATCGGGTTCCACCGCTCGGCGAAGTCCTCGTACCCCCGCTCGATCATGTGCGGCGGAACGGGCGGGAACATCGCGACCAGGTGCCAGATCGACGAGCCGGTGAAGCCGACGACGGTACGCACCCCGAAAGCCGCGGCCGCCCGCGCGGTGTCCTTGATCTCCTCGGCGGCCCGGCGGCGGACCCCTTCGGGCTCGCCGTCGCCCCAGATCCGCGCGGGCAGGATCCCCCGGTGCCGCTCGTCGATCGGGTCGTCGCAGACGGCCTGGCCGACCAGGTGGTTGGAGATCGCCCAGCACTTCAGTCCGTACTTGTCGAGCAGCTGCCGCCGGCCGTCCAGATAGCCGGGGTCGGTCAGCGCCTTGTCGACCTCGAAGTGGTCGCCCCAGCAGGCGAGTTCGAGGCCGTCGTAGCCGAAGTCCCGGGCGTGCCGGCAGACCTCCTCCAACGGAAGGTCGGCCCACTGGCCGGTGAAGAGTGTGAAGGGACGGGGCATGGGCCGGCCTCCTAGAGAACCACGGGTGTGTGTACGGAGTTCTTCTCGGCGCTCTCCTCGACGGCTGCGAGCACCCGCTGCACCTGGAGTCCGTCCGCGAACGACGGTGCGGGGGCGGTCCCTTCGGCGATCGTGCGCACCAGGTCGCGGGCCTGGTGCACGAAGGTGTGCTCGTAGCCGAGGGCGTGGCCCGGCGGCCACCACGCCTCCAGGTAGGGGTGTCGGGGTTCGGTGACCAGGATGCGCCGGAACCCCGCCGTGGCGGCGGGTTCGGTGTGGTCGTGGAAGGACAGCTCGTTGAGCCGTTCCAGATCGAAGGCGAGCGAGCCGCGCTCCCCGTTGATCTCCAGCCGCAGTGCGTTCTTCCGCCCGGCCGCCATCCGGGTCGCCTCGAAGGAGGCCAGCGCCCCGGAGGCGAGCCGGCCGGTGAACAGCGCCGCGTCGTCGACGGTCACCGCCCCCAGCACACCGGTGTCCGCCGCCCCGGAGAGCCCGGCCGACGGGCCCGCGAGCCGGGGCCGTTCGCGTACGAAGGTCTCGCTGACCGCCGACACCCCGACCAGCGGCTCCCCCGCCAGATACTGGGCCAGGTCGACGATGTGGGCGCCCAGGTCGCCGAGCGCGCCCGAGCCGGCGCGTTCCCGCTCCAGCCGCCAGGTGAGCGGTGATTCGGGGTCTACGAGCCAGTCCTGGAGGTAGGCGGCGCGGACGTGCCGCAGGGTGCCGAGCCGCCCCTCGGCGATCAGCTGCCGGGCGTACGTGATCGCCGGCACCCGGCGGTAGTTGAAGCCCACCATCGCGACCTGGCCGCGGGCGGCGGCGCGCTCCGCGGCCTCGGTCATCGCCTCGGCCTCGGCGACCGTGTTGGCGAGCGGCTTCTCGCACAGCACGTGCTTGCCCGCCTCCAGGGCGGCGATGGCGATCTCGGCGTGGCTGTCGCCGGGGGTGCAGATGTCGACGAGTTGCACATCGTCCCGGGCGATGAGGGCGCGCCAGTCGGTCTCCGCCGCCGCCCAGCCGTGGCGGGCGGCGGCCGCGTCGACCGCGGCCCGGTCGCGTCCGCAGATCGCGGCGAGAGCCGGCCTCATCGGCAGGTCGAAGACGTGTCCCGCGGTGCGCCAGCCCTGTGAGTGGGCGGCGCCCATGAACGCGTATCCCACCATGCCGACGCCGAGCACCGGCGCACTCGTCGCCGGCCGCCGCGTCGGTGGCGCTGCGGCCTCCTGATCCGTCTCTTCCCTACGGGCCATCGGGGCCTCCTCCTCGTCGGTCGTTCGATGAATACGGCAGGAGAGCTGGTCAGCGCCCTCCTGCGGGGCGGATCAGCTGAAGCCCGTCGGCAGGTACTGGTCGATGTTCTCCTTGGTGACCACTGCCGAGTAGAGGGTGAGGCTGGTCGGGATCTCCAGCTCGGCCAGGCCGCCGACGCCCTTGCCCTGGGCCAGCGCACGGGCCAGGTCGATGGCGGACGCGGCCATCGTCGGCGGGTAGAGCACCGTGGCCTTCAGGACGCTGTCGCCGGCCTTGATGGCGTCCATCGCGGACTTGGCCCCGGCGCCGCCGACCATCAGGAACTCGTCGCGGCCCGCCTGCTGGATGGCGCGCAGCGCGCCCACGCCCTGGTCGTCGTCGTGGTTCCACAGCGCGTCGAACTTCTTCTGCGCCTGGAGGAGCTGGGCCATCTTCGCCTGGCCCGACTCGACGGTGAAGTCGGCTGCCTGACGGGCCACCAGCTTGATGTTGGGGTAGTTCTTCAGCGCGTCGGCGAAGCCCTGGCTGCGCTGCTTGGTGAGCTCCAGGTTGTCGATCCCCGCCAGCTCGACGACCTTGGCGTCCGCCTTGTCCTTGAGCTGTTCACCGATGTACGTGCCGGCGTTGAGGCCCATGCCGTAGTTGTCGCCGCCGACCCAGCAGCGGTAGGCCTGCGGGGAGGCGAAGATCCGGTCCAGGTTGACGACGGGGATGCCTGCCCGCATGGCCTCCAGGCCGACCTGGGTGAGCGCCTTGCCGTCGGCGGGGAGGATGACGAGGACGTCGACCTTCTTGTTGATGAGGGTCTTGACCTGGCCGATCTGGGCGGCGGTGTCGTTGGAGCCCTCGGTGGACTCCAGTGTCACCTCGGAGTACTTCGCCGCCCGCGACTTGGCGTTCTCATTGATCGCGTTGAGCCAGCCGTGATCGGCCTGGGGACCGGCGAAGCCGATGGTGACGGGCTTGCCGGGCTTGTCGTCGGCTGCGGGGCCGGTGTTCTTGGCGGTGTCCTCGGTCTTGGGGTCGTTGCTGGTGCAGGCGGTGAGCAGGGCGCCCGCGGAGACGGCTGCGGTGCCGAAGAGCAGTCGTCTGCGGCTGGTTTCTGGCATGGCTGTCGAACCCTTCATCCGGTGCGTGGCATCTGGCGTGGCGGGAGGGGCTGTGGGGCGGTGACGGGTCAGGTCTCGCCGTGCGCCGATGTGCGGCGCTGGACCAGGACGGCGGCGACGATGATCGCGCCCTTGGCGATCTGCTGGACGTCGCTCTGCAGGTTGTTGAGCGCGAAGATGTTGGTGATCGTGGTGAAGACCAGGACACCGAGCACGGAGCCGACGATGGTGCCGCGCCCGCCGCTGAGCAGGGTGCCGCCGATGATCGCGGCCGCGATGGCGTCGAGCTCGTACAGATTTCCGTTGGTGTTCTGGCCCGAGCCGGACAGGATGATCAGCATGAAGGCGGCGATGCCGCAGCACAGCCCGGAGAGCAGATAGAGGAAGAGCCGCTGGCGCCGTACGTCGATGCCGGCCAGCCTGGCGGCCTCCGCGTTGCCGCCGACCGCGACCGTGCGCCGTCCGAAGGTCGTACGGTTCAGAACCAGCCAGCCGACGACGGTCACCGCGGCGAACATCATCACCAGCGGCGGGATGCCGAGGAAGTACGAGTCGGGCAGGCCCAGGTCGAGGACCGATTTGACGGTGACGATCTGGGTCTTCCCGTCGGTGATCTGCAGGGCGAGCCCGCGGGCCGAGGCGAGCATGGCCAGCGTCGCGATGAACGGCACCATCCGCCCGTACGCGATGAGCAGCCCGTTCACCAGCCCGGCACCGAGTCCGACGATCACCGCGGTGAACAGGATGCCCGCGAAGCCGTACTCCTGGGTGGCGACCGTGGTCGCCCAGACGGAGGCGAGTGCGACCATCGCGCCTACCGACAGATCGATGCCGCCGCTGGTGATGACGAAGGTCATCCCGACGGTGACGACGCCGATGACGGAGGACTGGGTCAGGATCAGCTGGAGGTTCCCGGTGTCCAGGAAGGCGTCGGGCTCGGTGAACCCACCGACGACGACCAGCGCGGCGAGGACGCCGAGGAGCGAGAGGTTACGGACATCCAGGCGCCGGCCACTGCTGCGTGCGGGGCCGTCCTTCTCCCGGGGTCCGGGTACCGGGGCGACGGCCCCCTTGTCCGGCCCGCCCTGCTGCGTCGGGGAAACGGGCTGCGTCATGACGTCGGGCTCCCTTCCATCACTAGGTCGAGTACGCGGTGCTCGTCGAGCTCCCGGGCGTCGGCCGTGTGCACGACGCGGCCCTCGCGGAGCACCAGCACCCGGTCGGCGAGGCCCAGCACTTCGGGCACCTCGCTGGAGACGAGCAGGACGGCGAGGCCCTCGTCGGCCAGCCGGCGGATCACGGCGTACAGCTCGGCGCGGGCGCCGACGTCCACACCGCGGGTCGGTTCGTCGAGCAGCAGCACCCGGCAGCCGCGCAGCAGCCAGCGGGCCAGGACCGCCTTCTGCTGGTTGCCGCCGGAGAGCGTGCGGACGGGGGTGTCCGGGTTGTCGGGGCGCAGGGAGAGTTCGCGGGTGGCTTCGCGGGCCGCCCGGCGTTCGGCCCCGCGGTCGATCCAGCCCGCCCTGGAGAAGCGGGACATCGCGGAGACGGAGACGTTGCGGGTGACGGATTCGAGCATCAGCAGGGCCTGCGCCTTGCGTTCCTCGGGGGCGAGGCCGATTCCGGCGGCGACGGCCGCGCGGACGCTGCCGGTCCTCAGCTGCTTGCCGGCCACGGTCACCCGTCCGGCGCTCGGCCTGCGGGCGCCGTAGACGGTCTCCAGGATCTCGGAGCGCCCCGAGCCCACGAGTCCGGCCAGTCCCACGATCTCGCCCGGCATCAACTCCAGGTCCACCGGGGCGAATTCGCCCTTCCTCGTCAGCCCCTCGACCTTCAGTACGGGCTCCGTCCCGGCCGTGCCCGCGCGGTCCGTGGTGCGCGGCGGGAAGACGTACTCGACATTGCGGCCGGTCATCATGGCAACGATGTCGCGTGTCGGGGTGGTCTCGGCGGGCAGTCCGACGGCCACGGCCCGGCCGTCCTTGAGCACGGTTACCCGGTCGCCGATCCGGCGGATCTCCTCCAGGCGGTGCGAGATGTAGACGACGGCGACGCCGTCGGCGGTGAGCGAGGCGACGGTGCGGAAGAGGTTGTCGACCTCGTCCGGATCGAGTGCGGCGGACGGCTCGTCCATGACGATGAGCCGGACGTCGTGCGAGAGCGCCCTCGCCATCGAGACGATCTGCTGCTGGGCGGCGGACAGTTCGCCGACCGGGCGGGCCGGGTCGATCTCCGGGTGGCCGAGCCGCTTCAGCAGAGCGGCGGCGGCCGTGCGGCCCTCGCGGGTGCGGACGACGAAGCGGGCGGTGGTGGGTTCATGGCCGAGGAAGACGTTCTCGGCCACGGACAGCCCTTCGACCAGGTCGAGTTCCTGGTAGATGGTGGCGATGCCCAGCCGCATCGCGGCGATGGGCGACTTCAGCGCGACCGGTTCGCCGCGCCAGGTGATCTCGCCGTCGTCGGGCTGGTGAGCCCCGGCGAGCACCTTGATCAGGGTGGATTTGCCGGCGCCGTTCTGCCCGAGGAGACAGTGGACTTCGCCGGCCTGGACCTCCAGGTCCACGCCGTCGAGGGCGCGCACTCCGGGGAACGACTTGGTGATGCCGGACATGGTGAGCAGGGGTGGTTCTGGTGCCATGACGAATCCCCTCGGCGAATGGGGTCTCCCCTGTTCGGACACGTCTGTCGGGACGTGTCCGGGAGCTCGGGGAAGGCCGATGAGCGGGCAGGGCTGTACCAGGTGCGGTGGTGCGGGTGTTCCGGCGCTCCCGGTGTTTCCGGGGCGCGCCCGTGCGTGGCCGGCCCGGGGTCAGGCCGGTGAGAAGAGGTGGTCGCTGATGAGCCGGGCGGCGCCGATCACTCCGGCGGCCGGCCCCAACTCGCCCAGCACGATAGGGAGATTGCCGGTGGCCAGCGGCAGCGACTGCCGGTAGACCTGGGTCCGGACGCTGGCGAGGAGGGTGTGGCCGAGGCCGGTCACACCGCCGCCGATCACCACCAGACCGGGGTTGAAGAAGCTGACGAGTCCCGCGATGACCTGGCCGACCCGGTTGCCGCCTTCGCGGATCAGGTCGAGCGAGGTGGCGTCACCGGCGGCCGCGGCGGCCGCCACATCGGCGGCGGTGAGTTTCCCGGCCGCTTCGAGACGGCCGGCGAGCTCCGCCGACCGCCCGGTACGGGCCGCGTCCTCGGCGTCGCGGGCGAGCGCGGCACCGCTGAAGTGGGCCTCCAGGCAGCCCCGGTTGCCGCAGGCGCATGCGCGCCCCTCGGGTTCCACCTGGATGTGGCCGATGTCTCCGGCGCTGCCCGTCGTACCGCGGTGGACATCGCCGCCTACGACGATGCCGCAGCCGATGCCGGTGCCGATCTTGACGCAGAGGAAGTCGCCCACGGAGCGCGCGACACCCGCGTGCTGCTCCCCCATCGCCATCAGGTTCACATCGTTGTCGACCATGACGGGGCAGCCCAGTTCCTGGCTGAGCGCCTCGCGGACCGGGAAGCCGTCCCAGCCGGGCATGATCGGCGGTGCGACCGGTACGCCTTCGGGGAAGCGGACCGGGCCGGGTACGCCGATGCCGGCGCCGTCGAAACCCTCGGCGACCCCCGAGGCCCGGAGCTTGGCCGCCATGGACAGCACCTGCTCGAAGATGGCGACGGGGCCCTCGCGTACGTCCATCGGATGGTTGAGGTGGCCCAGTACCTCCAACTCGGCGTTGGTGACGGCCACATCGACGGATGTGGCTCCGATGTCCACGCCGAGGAAGCGCAGTTGCGGAGCGAGCCGGATGTTGTGCGAGCGGCGCCCGCCGCGGGATGCGGCGAGGCCGTCGGCCACGACAAGTCCGGTGTCCAGCAGCCTGTCGACCTCGACGGCGAGCTTGGAGCGGGAGAGATCCACCTGATCCCCCAGCTGTGCCCGGGAGTTGGGCCCGCCGTCGCGCAACAGCCGCAGCAGTCGCGCCTGATGTGCATTCGCGGGTCGTGCAGTCATACGTCTCACGCGCCCCTCCCCGCCACATCGGCCTGTCCGTCGGGCTTTCGAGGGGAACGTAGCAGCGGTTGCCGGGAGTGGGAAGAAGTTGCGCAGGAATCCACCACAACTTTCTCCACACCGAGGACAAAGACGGGCGGTGGGGTCGCCGCCCCACCGGCCGACCGGCCGTCTCAGCGCAGGATTCCGGCCTGCCGGGCGGCCCGAAGCCAGGACGGGAACTCCGACAGGACCCGGTCGTACAGCTCCTGGTCGGAGATCTGCTCGATGTCGTCGACGGCGAAGAAGCCGACGTTGTCGACCCGGCGGCCCGGCATGGTGTCGAACCGTTCCAGCACACCGTACTGAGAGCTGCCGAGCCCGACGAACTGCCAGAACACCGGCTCCTCGGCGGCCGCCCGCAGCTCCTGCTCGATCTCCCGGTTGCGGTGGACACCGCCGTCCGAGAAGAACAGGACCAGCGTCGGGTCGGGCACCGGACGGTCCCGCACGAAGGCCCGCACCTCGGCGATGACCTTCTGTTCCTCGTTCTGGATGCCGACCGTACGCATGTCGATCTGACCGGGCACCAGTCCCCTGGGCGGCTTCCTGCGGCCGAAACCGAAGATCTGGCCCACGCGTACGTGCAGCCCGAGCCACTCGGGCAGATCACCCACGGCGAGGTCGGGGAGGCGGGCCGGGTTGGTGGCGAACGTCCACGCCTGCATCCGACCGTCGTCGTCGAGCTGCGCCGCGACGGCCACCATCCGCTCGGCGACACCCGCCACCGTGCCCCGCCGGTAGAGACCGCCCATCGAACCCGATGCGTCGAGGACGAGGACGACGCGTGCCCGCAGCTCCGGTACGCCGTGTTTGCTCAGGCTGACCAGGACCTGTTCCCTGCGCAGCGACAGGCGCTCGCGCATGTCCACCGGCAGCCGCTCCTCGCCCTTGGTGAGCCGGGGGCCGGGCCCGCCGCCCCCGGTGCGCTCCGGCGCGGGCCACGAAGGCGGTGCGGGAGGGGGGAACAACGGGGCGGGGGTGGGGGGCGGAGTCGTCGCGGGGTGCGGGCCCGGCCCGGCCGCGGGCGGTTCCTCGTCGACGCTGATCCCGAAGTCGGTCGCCAGTCCGGCCAGTCCGTCGGCGTACCCCTGGCCGATCGCGCGGAACTTCCAGCCACCGTCGCGGCGGTATAGCTCGCCGCCGACCAACGCGGTCTCCGTACCGGCGGCGATGTCGAAGCGTGCCAGCTCGGCACCGGACGCCGCATCGAGCAGCCGCAGACACAGCCCCGGCACCTTACCGAACGTGCCGCCGTCGGCGGAGGCGCAGAGCGCGACACGTTCGACGTCCGGCCCCAGCGCACCCAGCCGGACGTCCAGCGATTCGCTGCCGGGCCGTTTGCCGAGGTGGCTCACGGCGCCCGACGCGTGTTGCGGCTGGTTGTAGAAGACGAAGTCGTCATCGGACCGCACCCGCCCGCCGCGGGTCAGCAGCAGGGCGGAAGCATCCACGTCCGGGACTCCCGGCCCCGCCGACCAGTCGAGTACGGCCCTGACCGCGGAGGCCACGACCGGCACGTTGGCGCCTTTGCTCAGTATCTTCACACCGGCAAGTCTGCCTGCCGCCCCGCGCACACGGCCCGCGCGGGACAGCCCTCAGCTCTCGTCGCGCCGGTGGTACGCCGCGCGCGTGTGTTCCGTGTGGGAGCGCATGATCTCCGTGGCCCGCTGTCCGTCGCGCGAGGAGATCGCCTCGATGAGCGAGCGGTGCTCCAGCCAGGACCGGGTGCCGCGCCGGGCGGCCACCGGGGTGCAGTACCAGCGGACGCGGCGGTCCACCTGGCCGGCGAGCCCGGCCAGGACGACGTTGCCCGCCAGCTCCATGACCTTGGCGTGGAAGGCCGCGTCGGTGGCGACCGCCAGGTCCACGTCGCCGTCGGCGACGGCCTGCTCGCCCTTGGCGCAGAGCTCCTCCAGGGCCGCGATGCCGGCCGCGTCGGAGTCGGCCGCGGCGAGGCGCGCGGCCTCGGCCTCCAGAACGGTGCGGACCGAGAGCAACTGGTCCGCCTCCTCCTCCGTGGGTTCGTGCACGAACGCACCCTGGGCGGGCCGGAGATCGACCCAGCCCTCGGTGTTCAGCCGCTGCAACGCCTCGCGCACCGGCTGGCGGGACACCCCGAGATGGCCTGCCAACTCGCTCTCGACCAGGTGCTGGCCGGGGCGGAGCACACGCGTCGTCATGAGTTCGAGCAGCGCCTCATACACGCGTTCGCGCAATGGACCGGGCCGTTCCAGCTTCGGCACGGCCCCCTGCGGCAGCCCTGCGGACAACATCCCGGTCCCCCTCCAGCCGATAAGCACCCATTGCATATCGTCTACAGACTACCGAGCGCAATGCCCCTCAGGGACAGCGGATCACCTGACCCGCGTACGAGAGATTCCCGCCGAAGCCGAAGAGCAGAACCGGCGCGCCGCTGTCGACCTCGCCGCGTTCCACCAGCTTGGACAGGGCCATCGGGATCGAGGCCGCGGACGTGTTGCCGGAATCCACGACATCCCTGGCGATGACCGCGTTGACCGCGCCGATCTTCCTGGCGACCGGTTCGATGATCCTCAGGTTGGCCTGGTGCAGCACCACCGCCCCCAGCTCCTCGGGCGCCACACCGGCCTTCTCGCACACCTTGCGGGCGATCGGCGGCAGCTGCGTGGTGGCCCAGCGGTAGACGGACTGCCCTTCCTGCGCGAACCGCGGCGGCGTCCCCTCGATCCGTACCGCGTTCCCCATCCCCGGCACCGAACCCCACAGCACGGGCCCGATCCCGGGCCGGCCCTCCGCGCCCGGCTCCGCGACGACGACCGCCGCGCCGGCACCGTCGCCGAGCAGGACGCAGGTGCTGCGGTCGGTCCAGTCGGCGATGTCCGCCATCTTGTCGGCGCCGATGACCAGGACTCGTTCGGCGGCCCCGGCCCGGATCGCGTGGTCGGCGGTGGCGAGGGCGTGGGTGAAGCCGGAGCAGACCACGTTGATGTCCATCACCGCGGGCGAGCCCATCCCGAGCCGGGCGGCGACGCGCGCCGACATGCTCGGCGAGCGGTCGATCGCGGTCGAGGTGGCGACCAGGACCAGATCGACCTCGGCCGGCTGGAGCCCCGCCGCGGCCAGCGCCTTGGCCCCCGCGTGCGCGGCCATCTCGTCCACCGGCTCGTCCGGTCCACCGACGTGGCGGGTCTTGATGCCGACGCGACTGGTGATCCACTCGTCGCTGGTGTCGACCATGGCCGCCAGATCGTCGTTGGTGAGCACCTTGGCGGGCTGATAGTGGCCGAGCGCCACGACACGTGAGCCGGTCATGTACGGGGTCCCCTCGCTACGTATGGCAGGAACCATCCAGTCTTGGTCGCTACCGCTCGGTACACGTGCACGTGTTCCCACAGGAATAGCGCCCGACCGTTGGAGAGTTGACAACAGCCTCGATCTCCCGGAAGGGATATTGCAGACAATATTCTGTCGACCGGCAGGGTCGGGCGGTGACCGCCGCTCTCTGCGCATGCTGCGGCACCGGCTGCGATGTCACACTCCATGTACAGGACAGCAGGAACAGCAAGAACAGGTCCGGCTCGGCTTCCAGCCCGTCCCGGCTTCCATCACGTACAGAATCGGGTTCAACCGCCATGGGACGGGTCACCGAGCGTCGCCGCACCATCCGCATCCGGGACGGGGCCGTCTCCACCCGCCCCGACACCCTCGTCGCCGAGGAGCCCCTGGAGATCCGGCTGAACGGAAGGCCGCTCGCCATCACGATGCGCACGCCGGGCGACGACTTCGCGCTGGCGGCGGGGTTCCTGGTGAGCGAGGGCGTCATCGGTGACGGCTCCGAGGTGCAGTCGATCGTCTACTGCGCCGGTGCGACGGCCGACGGCGTCAACACGTACAACGTGGTGGACGTGAAGCTCGCCCCCGGCGTCGCGGTCCCCGACATCACGCTCGAACGCAATGTGTACACCACCTCGTCCTGCGGGCTCTGCGGCAAGGCGAGTCTCGATGCGGTACGCACCACGACCCGGCACCCGGTCGCCGACACTCCCCCGCTCCGGGTCGAACCGGCACTGCTCTCCGCCCTCCCCGACCGGCTGCGCGCCGCCCAGCGGGTCTTCGACCGGACCGGGGGCCTGCACGCGGCGGCACTGTTCTCCGAGACGGGCGAACTGCTCGACATCCGGGAGGACGTCGGCCGGCACAACGCGGTCGACAAACTGGTCGGCCGGGCACTGACCGACCAGCGGCTGCCGCTGTCCCGGGCGATTCTGCTGGTGTCGGGGCGGGCCTCGTTCGAGCTGGCCCAGAAGGCGGTGATGGCCGGGATCCCGATGCTCGCGTCGGTCTCGGCGCCGTCGTCCCTCGCCGTCGACCTGGCGGCCGAGACCGGACTGACCCTGGTCGGCTTCCTGCGGGGTCCGTCGATGAACGTGTACGCGGGCGAGCACCGCATCGCCCTGGAGGCGACAGTGGCCCAGGACTGAGGCGACCGGCCCGCCCGGCGGAGCATCCCCGGGCGGGCCTCGCCGTCAGCTCGCCACGGCGGGCCGGGGCGACACCGGTCCGCTCACCGGCTGCTCCTCGCGCGCATCGCGCGAGCGGCGCTTGGCGATCACCGCGCACACCATCAGCTGCATCTGGTGGAAGAGCATCAGCGGCAGCACGGCGAGGGACGCCTGCGCCCCGAACAGCACGCTCGCCATCGGCAGCCCCGAGGCCAGGCTCTTCTTCGAACCGGCGAACTGGATGGCGATCCGGTCCTCCCGGTCGAAGCCGAGCCGCTTCGCCCCGTGCCAGGTCAGCGCGAGCATCAGCGCGAGCAGCAGCACCTCGGCGCCGAGCAGCGCCGCGAGCCGGGCCGGCGTGACCTGGTGCCAGATGCCCGCGACCATGCCCTCGCTGAAGGCCGTGTAGACGACGAGCAGGATCGAGCCGCGGTCGACATGGCCGAGGACCTTCTTGTGGCGGGTGATGAAGCCGCCGATCCAGCGGCGCAGCAACTGCCCGGCGACGAACGGCAGCAGCAGCTGGACCCCGATCTTCAGCAGCGCGTCCGCCGAGAATCCGCCGCCGTCGTTGCCGAGCAGGGCGGCCGCGAGCAGCGGGGTGAGGAAGATCCCGGCGATCGAGGAGAAGGAGCCCGCGCAGATCGCCGCGGGCACGTTGCCCCGGGCGATCGAGGTGAAGGCGATCGACGACTGGATGGTCGACGGGACCAGGCAGAGGAAGAGGAAGCCGCTGTAGAGCTGCGGCGTCAGGACGTGCGGAACGAGCCCCCGGCCCGCCAGTCCGAGCAGCGGGAACGCCACGAAGGTGCAGATCAGCACCGTGAGATGGAGTCGCCAGTGCTTCAGTCCGTCGAGCGCCTCAGCGGTGGAGAGCCGGGCGCCGTACAGGAAGAAGAGAAAGGCGACCGCCCCGGTCGAGGCACCGCCCGCCACGTCGGCGGCGGTCCCCGACGCGGGCAGTATCGCCGCGAGCACGACGGCGCCGATCAGCGCCAGGATGTACGGGTCGAGCGGCAGCCAGGACGGCAGCTTCAGGGTGCGGCGGCTCATGTGCTCCACATGTTCTCTTGGTTCCGGTCGTGCCCGCTCCATGCTGCTCCCGATCGGGGCGATCGGGAATCCCGCACACCGCTCTCACTGTCATCACGTTGCGCGATAGCCTGGTTTCATGTACGAACCGGCACAGCTCCGTACCTTTCTCGCCGTCGCCCAGACGCTGAGCTTCACCCGGGCCGCCCGCCGTCTGGGGGTACGGCAGTCCACGGTGAGCCAGCACGTGCGGCGCCTGGAGGATGCGGCGGGGCGGCAGTTGTTCACCCGGGACACCCACCGGGTCGACCTCACCGTGGACGGCGAGGCGATGCTCGGCTTCGCCCGGACGATATTGGAGGCCCATGAGCGGGCCGCGGCGTTCTTCACCGGCACCCGGCTGCGGGGGCGGCTGCGGTTCGGGGCCTCCGAGGACTTCGTGCAGACCCGGCTGCCGGAGATCCTGGAGTCGTTCCGCCGCGACCACCCGGAGGTCGAGCTGGAGCTGACGGTGGAGCTCTCCGGGACGCTGCATCAGCGGCTCGCGGCCGGCCGGCTCGATCTGGTCCTCGCCAAGCGGCGCGCAGGTGACACGCACGGCGAACTGGTCTGGCAGGACGCGCTGACCTGGATCGGCGCACCGCAGCTGCGGATCGACCCGGACCGTCCGGTTCCGCTGATCCTCTTCCCGCCGCCGGGCATCACCCGGGCCCGCGCCCTGGAGGTGCTGGAGGAGCACGGCCGGTCCTGGCGGGTCGCCTGCACCAGCACCAGCCTGAGCGGGCTGATCGCGGCGGCCCACGCGGGGCTGGGCGTGATGGCCCACAGCCGGGGGCTGATCCCGCCGGGCCTTGCGCAGGTGCCGGCCAGGGCGGGCCTGCCGGAGCTGGGCGGGGTGGACTTCGTCCTGTCGCACGGCCGCCGGCGCGACGGGGCGCACGAGGCCGCGGACGCCCTGGCGGCGGCGATCCTGGCGGGCGGCGACCGGCTGATCCGGGGCGTCGGCACGCTCGGTTCGGTCAACGGCCGGGAGAGCGCATGACCGCCTGCGCGCACGGGAAGCAATGGACGGCAGAGGTCACGGAACCGGTCCACCCGATCCGGGACGGATGAGGGCAGAACACCGCGTATGCGTCCGGAACGGGAGTGGTAGCGGCGTACAGATTCGGTGGAGATTCCAGTGCCTGCCGCTCACCCTACGTGTCCGGCCACGCCCGAGCCTTGCCCATCTGGCCGGATTTCGGTGACTGGCCTGTGCATATGACAGGTTGTCCACCGATTCGGGGCCCTCCCGCCGCGCCGCCCGGTGGGGTAGCGTCACGGCGCTGTGCGGAGCGCCACAAGGAGCAGGTCATTGCGCGAGTTCACTGTCCCACCCATGGCGGCCGCGCCCCTCGTGGGCGGCCTGGCCGATGTGGTGTTCGACCATGCCGAAGAGGACCCGGACCGGGTCGCGCTCGGTCGGAAAGACGCGAGCGGACAATGGCGGGATGTCACTGCTGCGGCGTTCCGTGACGAGGTGCTGGCGCTGGCCAAGGGGCTGATCGCGCACGGCGTCAGGTTCGGCGACCGGGTGGCGCTGATGTCGCGCACGCGCTACGAGTGGACGCTCTTCGATCTCGCGCTGTGGACGGTCGGCGCCCAGTCCGTACCCGTCTATCCGACGTCCTCGGCCGAGCAGGTGCTGTGGATGCTGCACGACTCCGAGGTGTCGGCCGTCCTGGTCGAGCACGAGGACCACGCCATGACGATCGCCTCGGTGATCGACCGGCTGCCCGGACTCAAGCGGCTCTGGCAGCTGGACGCCGGCGCCGTGTCCGAGCTGGTCGACGCGGGGGCGGACGTCGAGGACGAGGTGGTGCACCGCCACCGCCGCGCGGTGACGCCCGATTCGGTGGCGACCGTCATCTACACCTCGGGGACGACGGGACGCCCCAAGGGCTGCGTGCTCACGCACGCCAATTTCATGTTCGAGACGGACACCATGGTCGCCCGCTGGAAGTCCGTCTTCCGCTCCAGGCCGGGTGACGAGGCGGCGACGCTGCTCTTCCTGCCGCTGGCACACGTCTTCGGCCGGATGGTCGAGGTCGCGGCGATCCGCGGCCGGGTGCGGCTGGGCCACCAGCCGGAGATGTCGGCCAGGGCGCTGATGCCGGACCTGATGTCGTTCCGGCCGACGTTCATCCTGGCGGTCCCGTACATCTTCGAGAAGGTGTTCAACGCCGCCCGGCGCAAGGCCGAGGCGGAGGGCCGGATCGGGCCGTTCGACAAGGCCGTGGACATCGCGGTGAAGTACGCGGAGGCGCTGGAGGCGCGGGCGTTCGGCACCGGTCCGGGGCCGTCCGCCGGGCTGCGGATGCAGCACCAGTTCTTCGACAAGGTCGTGTACAGGAAGGTTCGCGACGCGATGGGCGGCCGGATACGGCACGCCATGTCCGGCGGTTCGGGGATGGAGCGGCAGCTCGGCCTGTTCTTCGGGGGCGCCGGCGTCACGGTGTACGAGGGCTACGGGCTGACCGAGTCGACCGCCGCGGCCACGGCCAATCCGCCGGAGCGCACCAGGTACGGCACGGTCGGGCTGCCGATCCCGGGGACGACCGTGCACATCGCCGAGGACGGCGAGGTGTGGCTGCACGGCGGCAATGTGTTCGGGGGCTATCTCGGCGATCCGAAGGCCACCGACGCGGTGCTGCGCGAGGGGTGGCTGGCCACCGGGGATCTCGGCTCGCTCGACGAGGACGGCTATCTGACGATCACCGGACGGAAGAAGGAGATCCTGGTGACGTCGGGCGGCAAGAGCGTGTCGCCGACCGGTCTGGAGGAGCGGGTGCGGGCGCATCCGCTGGTCGCGCAGTGCATCGTGGTCGGCAACGACCGGCCGTACATCGCGGCCCTGGTCACGGTCGACCAGGAGGCGGTCGACCACTGGCTCACGATGCAGGGGCGGGCGCCGCTGAAGCCGGAGGAACTGGTGCGCGATCCGGATCTGGAGACGGAGGTCCGGCGGGCGGTGGTGGCCGCCAACACGGCGGTCTCGCAGGCCGAGTCGATCCGTACGTTCCGGATCCTGGCGCACCCCTTCAGCGAGGAGCACGGTCTGCTCACCCCGTCGCTGAAGCTGAAGCGCCGGGCGATCGAGACGGCGTACGCGGCGGAGGTCGACGCGCTGTACCGCTGAGACCCGGCGGGCCCCGGCGGTACAGCGCGTACGGCGCCCCGTGCTACGTGATCGAGACGCGGAACAGCTTGTCCGAGCCGTCGGGTTCGTTCCCCTTGTTGTCGCAGTTGGTGGTGGAGAGCCAGAGCTGGTCCTGGCCGGGCACCTCGGTGACGGTGCGCAGCCTGCCGTACGTACCGACGTAGTACGCGCTCGGTGTGCCCAGCTCCTCGGTGTCACCGGTGATCGGCACCCGCCACAGCCGTTCGCCCTTCAGCGCGGCCATGTAGATGACGTTGCGGACGATGGCGATCCCGCTGGGCGAGGCCTCGGAGATGTTCCAGGTCTTCTTCGGGTTGGTCATGCCGGTGGTGGTGCAGGTGCCCTCGCAGACGGGCCAGCCGTAGTTCTTGCCCGGCTTGATCAGGTTGAGCTCGTCCTTCTTGCTGTCGCCGAACTCCGCCTCCCACAGACGGCCGTTGCGGTCGAAGGCGAGGCCCTGCGGATTGCGGTGTCCGTAGCTGTAGACGTAGTTGCCGAACGGGTTGCCGGGGGCGGCCTTGCCGTCCGTGGTCATCCGCAGGATCTTGCCGTTCAGCGAGTTCTTGTCCTGGGCCAGGTCGGGTGTCTGCGCCTCACCGGTCGACGCGTACAGATAGCCGTCGGGGCCGAAGGCGAGCCGTCCGCCGTTGTGGTACCTGCTCTTCTTGATCCCCTGGAGCAGGACCTTGTACCCGCTGAGCGAGCTGCCGTCGTAGGTCATCCGGGCGACGCGGTTGCCCTCGGCGGCGGTGTGCATGAAGTACACGTAGTGGTTGGCGGACCACTTCGGGTCGACGGCGACGCCGAGCAGTCCGCCCTCGCCGTCGGTGGTGACCGCCTCGGGTACGGTGCCGACCTGGGTCCGGGTGCCGTCTGGGGTGGCCTTGAGGACCTTGAAGCTGTCCCGTTCGGTCACCAGCGCGGTCTTGCCGTCGGGCATCCAGTGGATGCCCCAGGGGATGGACCAGCCGCTGGAGACGGTGGTGATGCCGGAGGGCACCCCGCCGTCGGTGGCGCAGGCCGGGGTGGTGAAGGCGACCGTGTTGCTCGGCGGTGAGGCGTTGCCCGCCGCGTCCTTGGCGACGACGTCCAGGCTGTACGGGCTGGCGCAGGCGAGCCCGGTGAGCGTGGTCGTGGTGGCGGGCGGTGTGCCGGTCACGGTCTTGTAGACGGTGCTGCCGCTGCGTACCTCGTAGGCGGTGACGGCCTTGTCGTCCGTCGACGCTCCCCAGCTCAGGGCGACGCTGTTCACGGTGAGGCCCGAGGCGGACAGGGTGCCAGGTGCCGAGGGTGCGGTGGTGTCGTCGCTCTTCGGGGTGGTGCAGTCCACGACGGGGCTGACCGACGACACGTTGCCGGCCGCGTCACGCGCGAACAGTGTGAGGTTGTACGTGGTGTCGGCGCTGAGCCCGGTCAGGCTCTTCGTGGTGGCGGTGCCCGGTGCCTCGCCGAACTTGTTGCCGTGTTCGTAGATGTCGTACGCGACGACACCCACGTCGTCCGTGGCGGCTCCCCAGGTGAGGGTGAGGCTGTTCTCGGTGATGTCCGAGCAGCTGGGCGCCGTGGGTGCGGTGGGTGCCTCGGTGTCCGACGGGGTGACCGTGACGTCCAGGTAGTCGAGGTTGGGCAGCCCGTTGGCGGTCGTGGACGTCAGCCGGATCTTGTTGCTGCCCGCCTTGAGAGGGGTGTTCAGGGTGGAGGTGGCCCAGGTGTTCCAGTCGGTGGTGGCGTTGAAGGCGCGGGCCGCCGAGACGACCGTGCCGCCCACGGCTACATCGGCGGGCCGGGCGTCCGCGGTGCCGTTGGAGTAGCGGACGGCGATCTTGCCGGTGCCGGCTGAGGCCGCGGTGACGGTGAACTCCACATAGCTGCCGACGACGTTGTCGCCGTTGACGAATCCGGTGCCCGAGTAGCCGGAGTGGTTGGACTCGGCGGCGCCCTCGACGATCGTCGCGGACTCCGCCTCGTACCGGGTGGCGGCCGCGGCGGCCTGCTGCGGAACCGCCTGCACCAGGGCTGTGCAGAGCAGTACGGCCGTGAGGGCGGCCGCTGCTCGTCGTGACGTGGTGAGCGTCGCTATCTGCATCCGAACCTCCCTACGGGACCCAGTAGTTGCCGGATGCCACGATCATCGACTGGAGCTGGACGCTGCCGCCGTAGTAGAGATCCGGGTCGATCGAGGTGGCGGCGAGCTTGCTCCAGAGCGCGTCGAGCCAGGCCTGGGAGCCGGAGTCGGTCAGCGCGGTCACGACGAACGGGGCGGTGAACGCCATGTCGTTGCCGCTGTCGAACACCGAACCGTTGAGGTGGTAGCCGCTGGCGATCTTGTCCGGGTTCCCGCCCGTCTTGGCCTTGATCCAGGAGTTGAGCTTGCGGGCCGAGGCGAGCGAGGCGCTGTCCCCGCTGGTGACGGCGTCGGCGCCGATGCGCCACGGGTCGCGGCAGGCGTTCCAGGAGTAGTCGCCGTCGTTGGGGCCTTCCAGCACCTCGCCCGGTGCGGGCTTGGCGGTGGCTTGGGTGTTGACGACGAAGTCGGCCAACAGGCCGGTCGCGGCAGCGTACTTGGACTGCTGGGTGGTGATCAGGTCCTGGTGCGCGGTGCGCACGGTGTCCCAGGTGCTGTCACCGGTGGCGGACTTGAATGCGCGGAAGTGGTCGATCATCCAGTCCGAGGAGCGGGTCATCCAGTAGTGGGACTCCCCCGAGTCCGACCAGTCACCGAGCAGCATCAGGTGCGTGGTAGGGTTGACCTCGCTCTTCTTGATGGCGTTGATGTGTTTGACCGCGAGGCCCTTGTAGTCGTACGTGCCGGTGGATCCCCACTGCTTGTCGGCGAGGAGCAGCCCGTAGGCGACGTCGAGGTCCCCGTCGGTCGCCGAGTCGGAGCCGTCGACGCTCTTGCAGGAGGCGTTCTGTTCGGCGGCGAGGAGGTTGGCGTTGTTCACCGAGGGGTGCGCGAGCATGTACTTCACCATGCCGTCGAAGACGGTCCTCGCCTCCGGGTCGGCGCCCGCCATCGTCGCGGTGACGACCATCCCGTAGCCCTGGGCCTCGGCGACGTAGGGGTGGTCGGCGTCCGGCGAGATGACCTCGTACCAGCCGTTTCCGCAGTTCTTCTTCACGAACGCGGACTTCCAGGCGTTGTACGTCTTGATCACGGCCTGGTCGAGCGACGTCTGCGTGCCCGATGGTTTCAGCATCCCTGTGGCGTAAGGGAGCCGGTGGCTGCCGAAGGGCACTGCGGGGGCGTCGGCGGCGGTGGCCTTCGGAAGATGGCCCAGCAGGGGCAGGAGCAGACAGCTGAGGCCTGTGAGGGCGGCGACCAAGCGGCGTGGGGGTGCGGCAGGGTGCACGGGTGATCCCTTCCGGTTCGGTGTTAGGAAAGGTTCCTAACCGACACTGCATAGGATTCCCTGCGAAGCTTTCTGTCAATGCCCCGCGTGGGCCCAAATCTCCTGCGGGGCAATCCGGTTGGACCGGGCACGGGCGGGCCCTGCGGCCGGAACGGGCCGGTCAGAGCAGTTGGTAGCCGCGCATTCGGGTGAGCAGGAGATGGGTGTCCTGCAAGGATCCCGAGGTGTCGCCGAGCGACCGGTAGATGCCCCATTTGGGCCGTACCCGGTCGGCGAGGAGCGTGTCGACGCCGGACTTCGACCTGTCGATGACCGTGGTCGCCCCGTCCTTGAGGATCCAGCGGACCGAGCCCGCCGCCCCGTCACCGATCGTGATCCGGAAGTCGACGTCGATCCACTTGTCCTGGAGCGGCACGAGGTCGGTGCGGCCGACGAGGATGTCGGCGACGGTCAGCTTCAGCTCGATGGTCTGCACGCCGTTCACCCGGCGCAGGGACTGCACGACGATCGGCGAGGTGCCGGTGCCCGGCTGCTTCATCTGCATGATGTGGGTGAAGCTGGTGGTGGCCTTCAGCGAGCCGGGGATGCACATGCGGTAAGTGACCCTCCAGGTCTCCCCGGGGAGCCACTTGAGGTACGAACTCCCGCCGGTGCGCAGTCCGGTCACCTCCTGGCGCTGACGGTCCGTCGAGGTGTCGCGGTCGACGGTGTGCATGTTGAACCGGAAGTTGTCGCCCTCGGTGAGGATGTGCGGCTGCCCGGCCGGATGGGAGTCGGCCCGGTCGTCCTCGACGGTCTCGAAGGCGCCGAGACCGCCGCTGCTCGCCGAGGGCGACCAGCGCAGTTTCCAGCTCGCCGCGTGCGCGGTGGCGGAAAGCCCGGCGGTGGCGGCGACGGCGCCGCCGACGGCCGCGCCGAGCAGGGCTCGCCTGGAAGGGTTCGTCACTTCGACCTCGCTCGGAGTCGTTCGTTCGGGATCTCGGAGTCGTCGCAGGATCTCGGAGGTACCGCAGGATCTCGGAGGTGCCGCGTTCACAGGAGTGTCCGTTGTTCAGTGACGTGCTCAAGCGTTGCGTGCCGGCGGGTCCCGGTCAATGGCCCGCACGGAAGAGGCCGGAGCGACAGCAGGGCGCCGAAGGGGCGATGACGCGGGCCGCGGAAGTCCGGGCGGCGGGGGAATGCCTGGCGGCCGGTGATCGTTGAGCAAGGGAGTACCAACCGACGACGTAAGGATCGACCGCACGTGAGCCAGGTCCCCTCCATCACTCTCAACAATGGCGTCGAGATGCCGCAGCTCGGTTTCGGTGTCTGGCAGGTGCCGGACGACGAGGCCACGAAGGCGGTCACCACCGCCATCGAGTCCGGGTACCGGAGCATCGACACCGCCGCGATCTACGAGAACGAGCGGGGCACCGGTCGGGCGATCGCGGCCTCCGGCGTCGCACGCGAAGAGCTGTTCGTCACCACGAAGCTGTGGAACAGCGAGCAGGGCCACGACTCGACCCTGCGCGCCTTCGACGCCTCGCTCGACAAGCTGGGGCTGGACTACGTGGATCTGTACCTGATCCACTGGCCGGTGCCGGCCAAGGACGCGTACGTCGACACGTACAAGGCGTTCGAGCGGATCCACGCCGACGGACGTGCGAAGGCCATCGGTGTCTCGAACTTCCTTCCCGAGCACCTGGAGCGGCTGCTCGGCGAGACGTCCGTGGTCCCGGTGATCAACCAGATCGAGCTCCACCCGCAGCTCCAGCAGGCCGAGTCGCGCGCCTTCCACGCCAAGCACGCCATCGTGACCGAGGCGTGGTCGCCGCTGGGCCAGGGCAAGGGCCTCCTGGAGGTCCCGACGGTCGTCGCGATCGCCCGGAAACACGACCGCACGCCCGCCCAGGTGGTGCTCCGCTGGCACCTCCAGACCGGCAATGTGGTGATCCCGAAGTCCGTGACGCCGTCCCGGATCGCGGAGAACATCGATGTGTTCGGCTTCGAGCTGGACGCCGACGACCTGGCCGCGTTCGCCGCACTGGACGAGGGCAAGCGCCTCGGCCCGAACCCCGGCGAGTTCAACGTCGCCTGAACCACCGGCGAAACGAACCGCCGCCCGGCTGCCGAGCCGGGCGGCGGTCCGCCACTGGACAGCCCTGGGACCGAAGGGACCGGAACATGAGCGGGGACACCGCGCCCGCCGTCGCGGCGGGCCGCTACCTGCTGCGCAATGTGGCCAGCGGGCTGCTGCTGGAGGTGCGCGGCTCCGCCAAGGGCGGCGGCGCCCCGGTCCAGCAGGGCTCGGAGAGCGGTTCGGCGGCCCAGCAGTGGCAGCTCTCGCCCGTGCACGAGGGCGCCGCGCTCCACTATCTGGTCAATGTCCACAGCGGAAAGCGTCTGGATGTCGCCAACGCCTCCACCGAGAACGGCGCCGTGATCCAGCAGTGGCGGGCCAACAACTACGGCGCCCAGGAATGGCTGATCGAGCGGCATCTGGAGGCGCCGGGGGTGGTGACCCTGGTCAGCTTCATCAGCGGGCTCGTCCTCGAAGTGGCCGACGGCAGCAAGGCCGACGGCGCGCGTGTCCAGCAGTGGGAGGACACCGACTCCCCCGGCCAGTGGTGGCGGTTGGAGCCGGTGCGGGACGCCACCGGCGCATAGGCCGGATACAGGCCCGCACGGGGACATGTGCGGCTGTGCGTAGTGCGGACCGCCGTTCCGGCGGCCCTTCGGGGCCGTCCCGCCCCGGGCCGTCACTCGCCTGGGTCAAGACGACCCGCCGACCCCCTGGCGGCTGGGACGTGGGCGGCGTCTGCCGCGCCGACGCCACGTTCTGCCGCCCGGTCGCCGGGCCCTGCCAAGGGCCGTACCGGTCGGCTGGCAGAGCCTCGCCGTCCGGCTTTAATATGGCCTGGCAGGTGTTCGAACCTGTGGTGGTCGTTCAGGTGAGGCTATCCGACCGGGTCGCCCCGGTCGGATAGCCTGAATGGAGCCCCGGCCCGATTACGGCGGGCCGGGGTTCTACGTCACCTGAGTGACTCGGTTTTACCAGTCCCTGCCACCGCGGTCGTCGTCGTAGTGACGCTCGATCACCCGGAAGCTGCCCACGACGCCGTTCTTGACCCACACACCGCCCTCGACGTGGCCCGGGTGCACCCCGTTGCTGTCGCTGTGCGGTCCGACGGTGGCGATGGGGGCGCCGTTGTCGCAGGTGACCCCGCGGAAGACCTCGACGGTGTGGCGGCTGTCGTTGCGGATGTTGAGGGTCTTGGAGCCGAGGCCGCTGACCACGGTCACGCAGCCGCCGCGCTCGTCACTGTACGTCCGCTCGTTGATGTGGATGCGGCCCTCGTAGTGGTCCCGGCCCCCACCGTAGCCGCCGCCGCCGCCACCACCACCTCGCTCGTTGCCACCCTTGCCCTCGTTGCCCTTGCCGACGTCGCCGCCGCCGAGAGCCGAAACGGGAGCAGCCTGCTGGACGGCCGGGGCAGCCGCCTGAGCCGGCTCGGAGGTGGCAGCCGAAGCGTAGGTGATGCCGGTGGCGGCCAGGGCCGCGGCGGCCGCTACGGCAGCCGTAACGATCGTGGAACGCGTAATCATTTCGCTTCTCCTGTCTCAGAGAGACCGACCGATGCGGTCGATCTGCGGATGAAATTACTGACGATCCGAATACGTGTCATTTCAGACACGTCGAAGGTCGGCGCCCGAGCGCCAGTCGGGTTACACGAAATACGCGATATGCGATTTTCACATCATTAGATGAGTTCCAACTGCCCCTGTTCGCAGTTCGGTTGACTCGCCATTAGGCTGCACAGGGGACTTTCTGATGCCCACTCACCCTGGCGGCAGTGTGTCTTGCCTTGACACGGGCCGGGCAAGACACTGGTGCCGCAAAAGCCCAGGTCAGCCATCCAGCCAGCGCCTGAGGTCCTCGGTGTGCTCACCGACACGCGGCGGCCGCCGTTCGTAGCGCGGCGGGGTGCGGGACAGCCCGATGGGGTTGGCCACCAGGCGCATGGGGTCGTCGGGGTCCGCGTCGGCCGGTGTGACCTGCGGCGACAGGCCCAGGCGCTCGGCGAGATCGAAGGCGCCCGCGAGGTCGTTGACCGGGCCGCAGGGCACCCCGAGCGGGGTGAGCGTGGCGAACCACTCGGCCGCGGTGCGCGCTGCGAGCCGCGTGGATACCTCCTCGGCCAGCGCGTCGACGTGTGCCACCCGGTCCGCGTTCGAGACGAACCGGGGATCGGTGGCCAGCTCCTCGGCACCCAGGCCCCGGCACAGTGCCTGGAACTGCCGGTCGTTCCCGACGGCGACGACCAGCGGCCGGTCCGCCGCCCGGTAGACCTCGTACGGGGCGATGGACGGGTGACGGTTGCCGAGGATGCCCGGCACCTGACCGGCCAGGGTGTAGCCACCCGCCTGGTTCACCATGCTCGACAGCAGCGAGGACAGCAGATCGACCTCGACGTGCTGACCCTCACCGGTCGCGTCGCGGTGGCGCAGCGCCGCCATGACGCCCACGGCCGCGTGCAGTCCGGTGAGCACGTCGACGAGCGCCACACCCGTCTTGACGGGCTGTCCCGGCGCGGGACCGGTGACGCTCATCAGCCCGCCGACCGCTTGCAGCAGCAAGTCGTAGCCGGGCAGCCCGGCGCCTTCGCCGGATCCGAATCCGGTCACCGAGCAGTAGACGATGCCGGGGTTGAGCGCCTCGGCCTGCGCGTAGGAGAGTCCGTACTTGTCCATCGTGCCGGGACGGAAGTTCTCGAAGAGCACATCGGCCCGGCGCACCAGCGCATGGGCGTCGCGGCGCCCTTCCGGTGTGCCGAGATCGATGGCGAAGGACCGTTTGTTGCGGTTCACGGACAGGAAGTACGTCGACTCCCCATGGGCGTGGGGCGGCCCCCAGGCCCGGGTGTCGTCGCCCGCGCCGGGACGCTCCACCTTGATGACGTCGGCGCCGAGGTCGGCGAGGAGCATCGTGGCGTACGGAGCGGCCAGCACCCGCCCGAAGTCGGCGACCACGACACCCGAAAGGGGGCCGGGAACGGGCGTTCTCACCGGGCGACCGTCCGGAATGCGCGTCTGCGACGGGGCGGCCGCCGGGGTCGCTCCGGTGTCCGGGGTGGCTGGGGTGTTCTGCATTCGGCTCCCTCTCGACAAGGCCTGTCACGCGCCGGGCCGCTGACGGCCGCGCTCGCGAAGCCTCATCCTGGGCATGCCGCACACCCCGTGCCAGTGGACGAGATGTCCTGTCCGGACCCCGCGTACCACTCCAATCCGTCGATGGGCCGTGGGCCGGGGATCCGGTCGGCGTCAGCTCCGGCGGCCCAGGTGCACGGTCCGCGCCGAGAGCAGGAAGACATCGGGGCGCCGACGCAGTCCGGCCGGGTCCTCGGGGTCGAGCAGCCGGTCGAGTACGGCGATGTCCTCGGCCGAGAGGTCGTCCTCGAACATCTCGCGGCGACGGGTGAGTTCGGCGACGACATGGTCGCGGGCCCGGTCGGGGAGCGGTGCCGGAAGGTCGAGCAGGAAGCTGCGGGTGCCCTGCGGCTCCAGCCCCACGGCGGTGAACAGGGCGCTCCAGTCCTCGGTCTCCCGCTTGGTGCCGGGCAGTGCGGCCCGCATGTTCTCGAACCGGTCCGCGTTGATCGCTTCGAGCCTGGCCTCCAGACCGGGCCGCCCCATGCCGATGTCGCGCGGGAGGCGGCGGGGCTGCAGACCGCCCTCGGCCAGGGCGACCGTTCCGCCGGGGCGCAGCAGTGCGGCGAATCCGGCGAGGACGGCGCGTTGGTCTCCCATGTGGTGCAGGGCGTTGCCGACCCAGATGAGGTCCGCCTCGCCGAGCCCTTCGAGGTCGTCGGGGATGTCGGCGTGCCGGGTGCCGACCCGGTCGCCGAGGCCGAGCCGTTCGGCGCGGGCGCGGGTGCGTTCCAGGAGTGCCGCGGTGCCGTCGACGGCGACGACCTCCGCCTCGGGGAACACCTCGGCGAGCAGGCAGGCGATGACGCCCGGTCCGCTGCCGATGTCGAGCACCCTGCGCACCTTCGGTGCCGTGGGAAGCCCGGCGATCCAGCGGGCGGCCTCCTCGTACTGCGGCCGGCTGATCTCGGCCTCCTGCTCCAGCATCGGCCCCATGACGTCCCAGTCGAGGTCGCCGTGGTCGTGGTGGTCTCCCTGCGGAGCGCCGTGGCGGTGGCCGTGGGAGGCGTGCTGGTGATGGCCGTGACCGGTGGGCTGACTCGCGTGATCGGTGTGCTGACTCATGGGGACAGCCTCACCCCGGGCCGGATCGCCTGGCAAGTTTCGTTGCCGGTTCAGCAAGTCGCATGCATGACGCGTCACGGCTCTCCCGCGCAACACCTCCTTCACGCGTCATTCGCCTCGGGGGCCAGGCCCCCCCCGAGGCGCGACGGCCTTTCGGCCGAGGAGAGGTTTCCCCTGATGGGCGGGGCAGGAGGCGACGGCCGGCTCACCCACCCGCTGCGCCGGCTCGTGCTCGTGTTCTTCCCCGACGACAAGCAGTCGCCCGATCCGCTCGTGCTCGACGTGGACCGTGTGGAGGTGGCCGGCGACGGCGGGCCGGTGGCCGGCTGGAGCCGGGCCGGCGCACTGGAACTGACCAGCGGCGCGGACCGGGTCCTCATCGACGGTCGCGGCCTGCTGCTCGACTGGACGTCCGGCGGCCGGGTCCAGTCCCCCGGTGTGTTGCCGCTCACCGTGTACTACGACAACGGCACCGGCGCCTTCTCCGACGAGGCCACGGCCGGCCGATCGCGCACCTCGTGACCGACGCCGACGGCAGTGTGTGGCTCACCCCCGGCCCCGGCGGTGCCACCGGGTGGGTCACGGTCCGCGCGGTCGTCACCCGGGACGATATACCGGCATACAGCGGCGTGCGGCTGGTCGAGCTCACCGACGGGTGACCGGGCGCGGACCAGGGTCTGTCAGTCGCCGTTTCGGACAGACCTCCACCGAATGGACACCGGCATATTGCCGGTGGGCCCCCTGGCCCATAACTTGCGTTTATGGAGCTGGAGTTGCGCCATCTGCGAACCGTACGTGCCATCGCCGACACCGGCAGCCTGACCAAGGCGGCCGCGGCCCTCGGGCTCGCCCAGCCCGCGCTGAGCGCACAGTTGCGGAGGATCGAGAAGGCGCTCGGCGGCCCGCTCTTCGACCGGGACCACACCGGCGCCCGGCCCACGCTCCTGGGCGAGCTGGTGCTGGAACGGGCCCGGGTGGTGCTGCCCGCCGTGAGCGAACTCCAGGAGGAGGCGGTGCGGTTCGCCAACGCCTGGGGAACCATGGAGCGCTTCCGGCTGGGCGGCACGCACGGACCGCTGCTCGGCGGCCTGGTGGACCGGCTGGTCGCCGCGCACCCGGCCGCGCCCGTGTCGACGTACACCTCCTGGTCGGTCGGCGAGATCGCCTCCCAACTCATCGACGGCAGGCTCGACTTCGCGCTCATCGGGACCTGCGGGGAGAGCCCGCCGCCGGCGCACGACCGGTTGACCTGGCAGGTCATCGGCATCGACCCGGTCTTCGTGATGCTGCCGGACACCCATCGGCTGGCCGGTGAGCAGGAGCTCAGCCTCTCCGCCCTTGCGGACGAGTGCTGGGTGGACGTGCCGGGCGAGGGCTGCTTCGCCGACTGTTTCGTCAGCGCCTGCGCGCGGGCCGGGTTCAGTCCGGTCTCGGTGTACGAGACGGACACGGCGTCCGTCGTCCACCTCGTGCAGGTGGGCCGGGCGGTCGGGCTGTGCCGGGCGACGTTCCCACCGACGCCCGGGGTGGTGACACGGCCGATCACCGGCTCGCCGCTCAGCTGGCGCCATCTGCTGGGCTGGCATCCTCGGTCGGCGGCGGCCGACGCGGCGGCGGGCGCGGTGAACGGGCACACCCGGGCGGCGTACGCGGAGGCGGTGAAGCGCAGCGAGAGCTGCACGCGCTGGCTCGCCGCGCACCCACGGTTCGGCGCGGCGATGTGACGGCGGGCCGGGTGCCGCGGGCCGCCGCGGCTACCGCACCCCGTGCCCGTCGGCGATCGCCGCTACCCGCGCGGCCAGCTTCAGATCGGATTCGGTGACCACACCGCCCGCGTCGTGCGTGTTCACGGAGAGGGAGACGGTGTTGTAGCCGAGGGTCAGATCGGAGTGGTGGTTCATCTCGTCCTGGATCGCGGCGACGTGCGCGGTAAGCCCGAGGGCGGCGAAGTGGCTGTGGAGCCGGTAGGTGCAGGTGATCCGGTCCCCTTCCAGCGACCAGCCGGGCAGTTCACCCAGTCGGTCCTCGATCTCCTGCTGCGACAGCGGTGCGGCGGGCATACGGCGACTCCTCATCGACGATCGGTGCCGGTCGGCGGTGCCGGTGACGTTACGGTCTCGGTATGACGACTGTGGCGATTGACACGGGGGTAGGGCCGCTGCTGCGCAGTTGGCGGGAGCAGCGCCGGATCAGCCAACTGGAGCTGGCGCTCCGTGCCGATTCCTCGGCCCGGCACATCTCCTTCATCGAGACGGGCCGTTCCCGCCCCAGCGAGGAGATGATCCTGCGGCTGGCCGAGCATCTCGACATCCCGGTCAGGGAGCGCAACGCCCTTCTGCTGGTGGGTGGTTACGCGCCCCGCTACGCACAGACCGCGTTCGACGACCCGGCTCTGGACGCGCTGCGCGAGGGGATGGACCGGCTGCTCCAGGCATACGAACCGTATCCGGCGCTGGTCGTCGACGGTACGTACGACGTGGTGGCGGCCAATCGGGGTATGGCGATGCTGATGGACCCGGTGGCCGAGCACCTGCTCGTACCGCCGCTGAACGCCATGCGGCTCACCCTGCACCCGGAGGGTCTGGCCCCGCGCATCCTCAATCTGCGGGAATGGCGGGCCGATCTGCTGTCCCAGATGGAACGTCAGATCGCCCTGGCCCGTTCGGCGCAGCTGCGTGAGCTGTACGAGGAGGTCGCGGGCTATCCCGTACCGGAGAGCACCGGCTCCACCGGCTACGTGCCCGCTCCGTCGCTGCCCTTCGCGCTGCCGTTGCTGATCGAGCACGACGGCGAAGTGCTCTCCTTCGTCTGCTCCATCGCGACGTTCAACACACCGATGGATGTGACGGTGGCCGAGCTGGCGATCGAAACGTTCCTGCCCGCCGACCGGGCCACCGCCGACCACCTGCGCTCGCTCACTTCCTGACGACCGGAGCGGTCCACGGTGCCCCGGAGCGCGCCGGCGCGATCGCGGCGACGGTCACGCAGGCCAGGACGGCCACGGCGAGCAGCAGCGGAAGTCTCGGGTGTCCGTGCAGTACGGCCGCGGCGCCGGCGACCGCACCGAGCATCATCGCGGCGGCCGAGAGGACCCGCCGTCCCGCCCGGCTGCCGCCTCCGCCGGCGAACCGGCTGTCGGAGAGGATGCCGGTGATGGTCAGGGTCAGCACGGTCGTGGTGAGATCGGGTACCGCCAGCGCCCTGGAGACCGCGTTCTGCACGCCGAGTCCCAGACCGAGCAGCACGACGAGCGCGAAGCGGACCCCGCCGGTGAAGGGGTGGCCGGAGGCCACGGTGACGATCAGTGCGGCCAGGACGCAGGCGGTCTCCACGAGGAGCGCGTACAGCAGCATCCGGCCGCGGTGCGTCAGGGTGCGGTGCACGATCAGGCCGCCGAGCAGTGCACCGACCGCGAACGCGGCGAGCGCGACGAGCGACGCGGCGAGCGAGAACCCCGGTGCTCCGGCGATGGCGAAACCGGAGAAGACCACGTTCCCGGTCATGTTGGCCACGAACACCCGGCCCAGTTCCAGATAGCTGACGGCGTCGACCAGGCCGGTGACGACGGTCAGGGCGAGCATCAGGGGCGGCAGCGGTCCATGACGGTCGTTCAGGTCCGGAACGACGGTGGACCATGCCTCACGCAGCAGGCCGGGCACGGGCACACTCCGATCACTGGGGCGACTGCTCGGAATTCTCCGCCCCGGCCCCGTGGAACACCACGACCGGCACAGGTGCGCCGCCCGGCCCGGCAGGCGGGGCGGCGCACCTGTTGCTAGACGCGTGCTCCGTTGTCGAGCGGGTCGCGACGCGCCGTTCTCGTGCCGGAGCGGCGGCCTGGGGCCCGCTTCCGGGCGGGCGGCGGTGCCTTGCTGCTCCGTTCCAGGACCAGGGCGGCCGGGACGGCGGTCATCACCGAGGAGTACGTGCCGACGCAGATGCCGATCAGCAGGGCGAGCGCGAAGTCGGCCAGCGAGTCACCGCCCAGTACGGCAAGTGCGGTGAGGATGAAGAGGGCCCCCATTCCGGTGTTGAGCGTTCTCGGGACGGTCTGGAGGACGGCCCGGTTGGCGACCTCGGCGACGGGTGCGCGGCGGGCCTTCGCCCACAGTTCCCGCACCCGGTCGAAGACCACCACCGAGTCGTTGACGGAGTACCCGATGACGGTGAGGAGCGCCGCCAGGAAGATGCCGTCGACGGTGCGCCCCAGCCAGGCGAAGGCGCCGACCAGGATGATGACGTCGTGGACCAGCGCCGCGACCGAGCCCACCGCGAACGTCCAGCGGAATCTGATCGCCAGATACGCCAGCTGGACGAGGACGGCGATGCCGAGCGCGATCAGGGCGTTGCGCCGCAGTTCGTCGCCGAGGCTGGGGCCGATGAGTTCGTCGCGGACCTTGGTGGTCTTGCCGCCCTCTTCCTCAAGGGCGGCGCGCAGGGCGTGTTCGCCGTCGTTGTCGAGTTTCCCGGTCCGTACGGAGATGTCGCCCGCGCCCGCCGTGGTGACCTCGGCGTCGCCGAAGCCGGCGCCGGCCAGTGCGGTGCGGGCCTGCTCCACGTCGACGGGCCGGCTCGTCGAGTACTCGACGAGCCGGCCGCCGGTGAATTCGACGCCCAGGTTGACGCCGCGTACGAAGATGCCGATGACGGCGACGACGACCAGTGCCGAGGAGATCAGCAGCCAGCGGCGCGGGGACCGCATCAGCTGGGGGTCGCGGCGGTTCAGCCAGGTGCGCACCCGGCCGGGGCCGGAGATGCCGTTGACGCCCCGGTAGTCGCCGACGAACCGGGAGCCGGCGGCGATCTCGGTGAGTGCGCGGGCGATGACGAGCGCGGAGAACATGGAGGCCAGCACGCCGATGGCGAGGGTGACTCCGAAGCCCTTCACCGGTCCCGAGCCGAGGAAGAAGAGCAGCCCGGCCGCGATCAGCGTCGTCACGTTGGAGTCGGCGACGGCGCTCCAGGCGCCACGGAAACCGGCGGTCAGCGAGGAGCGCAGCGAGCGGCCCGGGTGCTGGGTGTGTTCCTCCCTGGCCCGCTCGAAGACCAGCACATTGGCGTCGACCGCCATCCCGATGGCCAGGACGAATCCGGCAAGGCCCGGAAGGGTGAGGGTGACGCCGAGGGCCACCAGGGCCGCGTAGGAGATCAGTCCGTAGGCGCCGAGTGCGACGGCGGCCAGTGCGCCGAAGAGCCGGTACACGATGGTGATGAAGAGCGCGGTGGCGGCGGCGCCGATGAGGGCGGCCCGTGCGCTGGCGTCGATGGCGGCGGCGCCGAGCGTCGGGCCGACGGTCCGCTGCTCGACGATCTCGACGGGGAGCGGCAGGGCACCGCCCTTGATCAGCAGCGCCAGTTCGCGGGCCTCGTCCGCGCTGAACGATCCGGTGATCTGGGTGGATCCGGAGGGCAGTCCGGCGTTGCAGGCGACGGAGGGCGAGACCTGCGGCGAGGAGATGATCTGCTCGTCGAGGACGATGGCGACGCGGCGCCGGTCGTCCTGGACCGGGTGGCAGGCGGCTTCGCCGGTCAGCCGGGTCCAGTCCCGGCCCGCGTCCTTGTGGAAGTCGAGGGAGACGGTCCAGCCCGCGCCCTGCTGGGCGTCGAAGGCGGCGGTGGCGTCCTTGACACCCGCGCCGGAGAGCCTGGCCGGGCCGAGGTCGAGGGCGCGGCCCTGCTCGTCGGGGAGCGTCGGCCCGTCGCCGGACTTCTCGCCGCTCGGCGTGCCGGGCGCGCCGGGCTTCTTCTCGGTCGGTGTGCCCTGCCCCTGGACCGCGTGGAAGCTGAGCTGGGCGGTTCTGCCGATGACCTCGGCGGCCTTGCGGGGGTCCTGGACGTCCGGGAGTTCGACGATGATCCGGTCCTCGCCGGAGCGGGTCAGCGTGGGTTCGGCGACGCCGAGGGAGTCGATGCGCTGGCGAAGTACCTCCAGGGTGCGGTCGGTGCTGTCCCGGTCCGCCTTCGCGGTGTCCGAGTCCTTGGCCTGGAGCACCATTCTGGTGCCGCCCTGAAGATCGAGGCCGAGTCTGGGTGACATGGTCAGCGTGATGAGCACGGAGACGAGCAGTACGGCCGCAGCCAGAACCGCTCGCACCGTGGTGGCGCGAGTCATGGGTTTCCTCCGAGGGGGCGCCGGGCGCCCTCACCTCGGCGAGGACGGGACGGCGGTTCAGCGGGACGGGACCGGTGGCAGGACCGGTGGCCGGTGAACGGCCGTCCACGGAGGCCCGCGTACGCCGGGGAGCGTGACACGGGAGCGGTCGGTGGCATGTGGGGGCGCGGCGGGGGCCGGGCGGTGGGCGCGGAGCGGTGCTCGGACGCCGTAGGCGCCGGGGAGCAGGAGGTCGGGGCCGGGCGGCGGGAGGTGGTGTGCGGTGCGGGCCTGGTCGCTGCCTGCCCGGGGCTGGGGCCGGGGTTCGGGCGGCGGCTGGGAGCGGTGGTGGTCGGTCGCCGTGGCCGTGCGGCTGCGCCGGGTGTCGTGGACGGTGCCGGCCGCGCCGGTGCCGGTGCGGGCGGTCCGGTCGGTGTGCTGGGTGGGCTGATGGGCGCCGGGCGTGTACGCGGCGGAGGGCGGCACCCCCGCGAACGGCCGGGCGGGGAGTGCGGATCCGGCGGCTGCGGGGGTGCCGACGACGACAGTGAGGACTGAGAGCAGGAGGGCGGCGAGGAGCAGCCGGGCCGTCTGCGCGGTGCCGAGGCGTGCCGGGGCGCCCGGCCGTGCCCTCGGGCCTGTCCGGCGGATCAGGGTCGGGCATGCCCTCGGGGGCACACTCCCCGGGGGCGGCCCAGGGAGGGGGGTCACCCGGTTCGGCCGGTCAGGGCCGGTGCCGCGCCGGCCTGGCGGAGTACGGAGCTGAGTACCAGACCCGCTCCGCGTACGACCGCGGTCGCCGGGTCGTCGGCGAGACGGACCGGTACGCCGAGGCGGACCGCGATCCGGTTGGTGATGTCGGGCCGGGCGGCCCCGCCCCCGGCGAGCAACGGGCCCTTGCGCAGAGCCCCGAGGACGGCGCCGTGCCGGTCCTGCTTCCACATCTCCATGACCATGTCCAGGACGGTGCGGACGACCGCGGTGGGCGGCTGTGCCGGGTCGAGGTCGTCCAGCCCGGTCTCGGCCTGGCGGGCGTCGCGGACCTGTCCGTCGACGAGCACGGTCGCCTCGGTCAGCCCGGCGCCGATGTCGACGACGAGCAGCGGCCCGCCGGTCCGTGGTCCGGCGCATGCGGCGGCGGCCCGCGCGCTGTCCAGGGCGATGACGGTCGTCGGCCCCAGGGCCGCGATCAGTTCCGCCGCCTCGGCGCGGTGCCGTGCGCCGGCGAGGACGGGGTGGCTGACCACGATCACGGAGCCGGTGCGGTCCGTGCCCAGTGCCGTGTCGGCGATACGGCCGAGCAGCCGGCCGCAGGACTCGGGGTCGACGATGCGCCCCCGCCGGACCGGGCTGCCGTGCCCCGACTCCGTACCGGAGCCGTCGCGGACGTCGGTGTCGGCCAGGACGCCGTGTCCGGGCACCCAGACGCGGGTGCGGGAGCTGCCGAGATCGAGGGCGAGGCCACGGGTGACACCCCGGTGGCCCCGGCGGGCGGACGGGACGGGACGCCGCCCGTCGTGCAGAGAACGCATCGCCTCTCCTCCGCCACCCTGGCACCACAGCCACGCAGACCATCCATGGACCCGCTGATAGCGAGGCATGGCCGAGCCCTCACTATGCAATAGGGAGGCAAAGAAAGCCACTCCCCAGCAAAATCCAAGGGCCGGAGTCTGTCGTGTGTCACACCTCCGACGGCAGGAAGACGGCGACCAGTTCGGCGAACTCGTCCGGCGCGGCGATTCGGACACCGAGGTCCTCGGCCTTGGTGCGCTTGGATCCGGCCTTCTCCCCGGCGACCAGGAGCGAGGTGCGCTTGGAGACGCTGGACGAGGACTTCCCGCCGGCCCGCTCGATCAGCTCGTTCATCTCGTTGCGGGAGAGCTTCTCCAGCGCGCCGGTCATGGCCCCGGTGACCACCACGGTCATCCCCGCCAGCGGTAGACCCGTGCCCTCCCCGTCCCCGGCGGCGTCCGCTTCCGCGCTCTCCTCCCCCGGCGCGGGCGGCGGCGTCGCGCCGGGCTCCGTCATGTTGACCCCGGCGGCCACCAGCTTCTCGATCAGCGGGGCCAGCTCCACCAGCTCCGCGACGACGCCCGCGGCCTTCTCCTTGCCGATGCCGTCGACCCGCTGGAGCTCTTCGGCATCGGCCGCCCTGATCCGGTCCATGTCCGCGAAGTACCGCGCGATGCGCCGCGACATGGAGCGCCCGGTGCCACGGACGCCCAGCGCGCAGAAGACCCGGGAGAGCGGCTGGGTACGGGCCGTCTCGATGGCGGCCAGGAGGTTGTCGGTGCTGGTCTCGCCCATCCGTTCCAGGCCCAGCAGCTGTTCGCGGTCGAGTGTGAACAGGTCGGCGAAGTCGGCCACCAGACCGGCGTCGACGAGCTGGACGACGCGGGTCGCGCCGAGGCCCTCGATGTCGAGCTGGTCGCGGCCCGCCGCGTACGAGACGGAGGCGACGAGTCGGCAGTCGCGGCCCCGGACACAACGCCAGCGCTGCTCGCTGGTGTCTATCTCGGAGCCGCACTGCGGGCACGACTCGGGGAATTCGATGGGCTTCTCGTCGCCGGTGCGCAGATGGGCGACGGGGGCCTCGATCCGGGGGATGATGTCGCCCGCCTTGTAGACCATCACCCGGTCGCCCAGGCGCAGATCGCGGCGGGTGATGTCGGCGGGGTTGTGCAGCGTGGCGTAGCTGACGGTCGAGCCGTCGATCTCGACCGGCTCCAGCACGGCGCGCGGCGCGATGATGCCGGTCCGGCCCACGTTCCACTCGACGGCCAGGAGCCGGGTGACCTTCTCGACGGCCGGGAGCTTGTACGCGATGGCCCAGCGCGGCGCCCTGCTCCCGGATCCGGCCTCGCGCTGGTCGGCGGCGAGATCGGCCTTGATGACGATGCCGTCGATGCCGAACGGCAACGAGGCGCGCAGGGCCGCGACTTCCTCGACCCGGCTCTGCACCTCCTCGACGGTGGTGACGGTGCGCGGCGCCACGTCCGTGTCCGCCGCGGTGTGCACGCCGAGCCGGGCGGCGTGGGCGAGGACCTCGCTGTGCGGGAGTTCGGCGAGGGTCTCGGTGAGCTCGCCGGAGTCGGGCAGCGGCAGGGCACCGTAGGCGAAGAACGTCATCTCCACCGTGTACGCGCGGTCCTTGGCCCTCAGGGTGCCCGCCGCGCCGTTCCTCGGGTTGGCGAAGGGGGCGCCGCCGTGTTCGGTGCGCACGGCGTTGGCCCGCTCGAACTGCTCGGTCGTCATGAGGATCTCGCCGCGCATCTCGATCGTCACCGGTTCGGCGAGCCGCTCGGGCAGGCCCACCACGGTGCCGATCGCATGCGAGACGTCCTCGCCCGCGGTGCCGTCGCCCCGGGTGATCAGCTGCTCCAGGCGGCCCGCCCGGTAGCGCGCCGCGACTGCCAGTCCGTCGAGCTTCGGCTCCACGCTCCAGGCGGCGACGGGGCGGCCTATCCGGCGCTCCAGCGACGCCGTCCAGGTGACGAACTGTTCGGCCGAGAAGACGTTGTCCAGGGACAGCATCGGAACGGTGTGCGGCACGTCCCCGGTCGCGGCGCCACCCGCCACCTTGCCGGTCGGGGAGGCGTCCAGCACCTCCTGGGGGTGCTCCTGCTCGTACGCGGCGATCCCCTGCACCAGCCGGTCGTAGGCGTCGTCGTCGAGCGTGCTCTCGCCCGTGGCGTAGTACGCGGCGGCGGCCCGCGAGGCCTCCTCGACGGCGGCGGCGTAGGCGGCGGTGTCGGCGAGCACAACAGCTGAGTTCGTCATGGCCCCCATCCTGCCGCCCACCACTGACAACGCCCCTCAGCCCGCCGCCTGAGCCGTTCCGTCCTCCTCGTCGGCGCCCTCCACCTCGCCCGGCGCGGCCAGCGGGATCTGCGGCCCCGAACACTCCCGGAGCCAGCGCCGCAGCACCTCGTGCACCTGTTCGGCGCCGACCAGTTCCGTGTCCGGTGCCACCGGCGCGGAGAGGTCGGCCGGCCACAGCAGGAAGGGCCTGGACTGCTCGCCGCCCAGGCCGCCGTGCGAGCCGATCTGCTCCTCGAAGGCGTGCACGCAGCCCGTGGCGCCGTCGTACATCGAGTTGACCATGATGTCGGCGACGTGCGGGAAGGTGTCGGTCCGCCGCACCGCAGCGGCCGCCCCGGGACCGAACGGGGCCAGCGGCCCTTCCCCGTCCACCAGCTCCGACACCGGGATCTGTGCCCCGCCGCGGCCCAGCACCACCGATCCGTGCCGCTCGCTGCGGACCAGCAGGAAGCCGATGCCGGGGTGGTTGGCGAGGGTGCCGAGCAGGGCGGGGTGGCTGCGGTCGAGCTGTTCGCGCGAGGCGCGTCCCGCGATGTCGGGGAAGGAGATCAGGCCGAGGTTCCCGGAGGCGAGGACCACGGGGTCGTGCGGCCTGGCGAGAGGTTCCGCCGCGCCCTCGCCGACCGGCCGGTGCAGGGCGATCCGTACCGCGTCCCGCGCCTCCGAGCCGCTGCGGGTGCGCTGCGCCCGCCGGGACACGGGCAGCCCGCAGCCGGCCCGCACCAGGTCCTTGAGGGTCAGCCCGTACGCCCCCGCGAAGGTCTCCCCCGGGCTCTGTCCGTGGTCGGAGAGCAGCACGATCCGGTACGTGCGCGGGGTGTGTTCGGCGACCTTGACGATCAGGGCGAGCGAGCGGTCCAGGCGCGCGAGCACCTTCGCCGCGTCGCGGCTGTTCGGTCCGGAGTGGTGCGCCACCTCGTCGTAGGCGACCAGGTCGGCGTAGACGGCGGTCCGGCCGGCGAACATGTCCCCGATGACGGCGGAGACCACCACATCGCGCTCGACGACGGTCGCGAAGGCCCGGATGAAGGGGTACAGCCCGCCGCGCTTGATCCGGGGCGCCACCTTCCGCATCCGCGCCCGGGTCGACTGGCCGACCTCGCGGCAGACCTCGGCGACGAACGACAGTGCGGTGCGCACCGCGTTGGCGGGGTCGGAGAAGTACGCGAAGTACCCTGCCCGTGAGCGGCGGCCCTTGCCGAACCGGGCCGCCATGGACAGCACGAGCGCCAGCTGGTCGGCGCCGCCGCTGAAGAGGTTGCCGCGGCTGGCGCCGTCCACGGTGAGCAGCCCTCCGTCGTGGGTGCGCGCGATGGCCCTGCGCTGGAGTTCGAGGGCGCTCGCGGGTCTGCTGGAGACCATGACGTCGCCGGTCTCCTTCTCGTACCAGCGGAAGGCGGGGACGTCGTGGTTGCTGCCGTGCAGGATGCCGAGCTGGCTGGCCCCGGTCTGGCTGGACCAGTCGGTGCGCCAAGGGGTGAGCCGGTGCCCCTCCTTGTCGGCCAGCCAGTGCGCGACGGTCGGCATCAGCCCTTCCTCGGCGGCGCGGGCGAGCGCGTCGTGGCCGACTCCGTCGAGCTGGATGAAGACGGTGCCCGGCGGTCCGCTGCGCCCGCTGTCCGTGCCGGTGCGGCGCCGGCGGCGGACGGCCAGCCGGGAGAGCCTGCGCCGGTAGGCGTTGTCGTCGCGGACGGCGAGCGCCGTGGAGGTCGCCGAGGCGACGGCGGACATCACGGCCGCGACGACGACGGCCGTCTCCGGGTTGGCGGCGCCGCGCCCGTCCGGGATGAGCCGCAGGGCGAGCAGCAGCAGCGAGCCGTTCAGGAAGAAGACGAGCAGCCCGAGGACCAGCGCGGGCACGATGAGCAGCGCCCTGACCACGACCGGCCAGACCAGTGCGGAGAGCAGACCGAACGCTCCGGCGCCCCAGGCGGCGGTGAACGCGATCTTGGTTATGCTGTCGCCGTCTTCCGACTGGAGTTGGAAGTCCGGCAGAATCCCGGCGAGCGCCAGCATCGTGAGCGTCGATACCGCCCACACCACGACCACTCGCATCAGGGCGTTGCCGGCTGCTCGCCATCGCCCGTCACCCACGCCGTTTCCACCTCACGTCCGGCCCCCGCCGTTCCGGGCCTCGGCCCCCAGCTTTTCACAGCGGGGCCGCGGGCCACGGCGGCCGGCGGGTCAGCGGCCGTCGTAGCCGGCGGTCGGCATGGAGAGCCTGCGGTGCACGCTCGCCTTCGTACGGGCGTTGTACGGCGGCTCGTCGAGTCCGGCGAGCTCCAGGCGTACGCCGCGCCGCTCGCACTCCGCGGCGAACTCCGGCACCGAGGTGAGTGCGCGCGCCAGCACGCGGTCGTTGGCGGCGACGAACAGTTCGACGTCGCCGCTCTCGACGTCGGTCCACAGGGCGTGGTGGTCGGGGCGCAGTCCGTAGAGCCGCAGCTGCCGGGTGACGACGTAGCCCTTGTCCGCGGCCCAGCGGGCGCACATGTCCTGCTGACCGCGGGTGTCCACGAGGAACGGGTCGCTGTCGAGCTCCTCCAGCGGTGTGAGGCTGGCGATGGCCGCCACCCGTACGTCCGTCACGTCCCCCATGGGCGTTCCCCCCGTGCTTGGCGTACGGGCGACCCTACCCCTCCTGCTCCCGTGCAAAAAGGCGTATGCCGGGGCGGAGGAACTACGTGTCGGCACACAATGCGCCCCCGGGCGCCGGGGGCGCATGTGCGGGGCGGGCGTCAGAGCGAGGTCATGACGTGCTTGATGCGTGTGTAGTCCTCGAAGCCGTACGCGGAGAGGTCCTTGCCGTAGCCGGACTTCTTGAAGCCGCCGTGCGGCATCTCGGCGACGAGCGCCATGTGCGTGTTGATCCAGACGCAGCCGAAGTCGAGGTTCTTGGACATCCGCATCGCCCGTGCGTGGTCCTTGGTCCATACGGAAGAGGCGAGGGCGTAGTCGACGCCGTTCGCGTACTCCACGGCCTGGGCCTCGTCCGTGAACGACTGGACGGTCATGACGGGTCCGAAGACCTCGTTCTGGACGATCTCGTCGTCCTGCTCGAGGCCGGAGACGACGGTCGGGGCGTAGAAGTAGCCCCTGTCGCCGACCCGGTGGCCGCCCGCCTCGACCCTGGCGTGGGCGGGGAGGCGGTCGATGAAGCCGCTGACCTGGGCGAGCTGGCCCGCGTTGTTGAGCGGGCCGTAGAGCACGTCCTCGTCGTCCGGCTGCCCGGTCCTGGTGTCGGCGGCGGCCTTGGCGAGGGCGGCGACGAACTCGTCGTGGACGGACTCGTGGACCAGGACGCGGGTCGCGGCGGTGCAGTCCTGGCCGGCGTTGAAGAAGCCGCCGACGATCAGGTCCTCGACCGCCTTCTCCAGGTCGGCGTCCTCGAAGACGACGGCCGGGGCCTTGCCGCCGAGCTCCAGGTGGACCCGCTTGACGTCCTTGGCGGCGCTCTGCGCGACCTGGATGCCGGCCCGGACCGAACCGGTGATGGACGCCATCGCCGGGGTGGGGTGCTCGACCATCATCCGGCCGGTCTCACGGTCGCCGCAGATCACGTTGAAGATGCCGCGGGGCAGCTCCAGCTCCTCCAGGACGCCCCCGATGATCTCGGCGATGAGCACGGTGGAGGCCGGGGTGGTGTCCGAGGGCTTGAGGACCACGGCGTTGCCCGCGGCGAGCGCGGGCGCGAACTTCCAGACCGCCATGAGGAGCGGGTAGTTCCAGGGTGCTACCTGGGCGCAGACGCCGACCGGCTCGCGGCGGATGATCGAGGTCATCCCCTCCATGTACTCACCGGCCGAGCGGCCTTCGAGCAGCCGCGCCGCACCCGCGAAGAAGCGGACCTGGTCGATGGCGGGGGCCAGTTCCTCGCTGCGGGTGAGGTGGAGCGGCTTGCCGGTGTCCCGGCTCTCCGCGGCGACGATCTCGTCGGCGCGCGCCTCCATCGCGTCGGCGATCTTCAGCAGGGCCAGCTGGCGCACGGACGGGGTGGTGTCGCGCCAGACGGGGAACGCGGCAGCGGCGGCCGCCATCGCCGCGTCGACGTCCGCGGCGCCGGAGAGCGGGGAGGTGGCGTAGACCGCGCCGGTGCTGGGGTCCACGACATCGAGCGTGCGGCCGTCAGTGGCGTCCGCGAAGGCGCCGTCGATGTAGTTGCGGAACGTGATGCTCATGGAACCGGTCTTCCTCATGGTCGGGCGGCGGTACGGGTGGTTCTCGTCGTCACCCGTCGGTGCGGGCGAACGTCCGGCGCGGCGGTGCCGTCAGCCGGCGGTGCGGGCGGAGAGGTGCTCGTGGACGGCGGGCCAGCTGCCGTCCTCGGCGCGGGCGAAGACGATCGTCTCCCGCTCGTGGACGGTCTCCTCGCCGGCCCGGGTGGCGATCCTGGTCTCGACGTCGTGGCTGAAGACCCCGGTGGAGCCGAGGTGCTGGATCAGCTGTCCGGTGGAGGTGCAGGCCAGGATCCGGAAGTCGTCCTCGGCCACCCACTGCTGCCACAGCGCTCGGTACTCGGCCGTGGAGGCGAGCCGCTGCGGGGTGGAGTGGAAGACGAAGGTGGCGTCCGGCGCGAAGGCGCCGAAGTAGTCGTCGAGGCGTCCCTCGGCGAAGGCGGCGACGAGCGCGTCGGCGGCTGCCCGGATCTCCTGGACGGGGGTGTTCTCGGTCGTGCTCATGGGTGGCTCCTGGTGACGGGCGGGGTGGGCGCTCAGCGAGCGGCGGCGGGTTCGGCGACGAGGGGCTCGTCCGTACCGCCGATGATCGGCGGGACCTCGGTGTCCGACGCCCGGACGAGTCGGGGTCCGTCCGGCCCGTACACCCCGCGCGGCTCCGGGAACACGGTGAGCAGGACGAGGTAGAGCACGGCCGCCAGGACGAGGCCGACCGGCAGGGAGATGTCCGCGCCGTTCGCGAGGTCGCCGAGCGGGCCGACGAACTGGCCGGGCAGGTTGGTGAAGAGGAGCGCCACGACGGCCGAGATGACCCAGGTGGACAGGGCGCGCCAGTTCCAGCCGTGGTTGAACCAGTAGCGTCCACCGGTCTGGCGGCGGTTGAAGACCTGGAGGGCGTCCGCGTCGTACCAGCCGCGCCGGGTGAAGTAGCCGAGGGCCATCACGATCATCCACGGGGCCGTGCACGTGATGATCAGAGTGGCGAAGGTGGAGATGGACTGCGCGAGATTGAGTGCGAACCGGCCGACGAAGATGAAGGCGATCGACAGAGCCCCGATGAAGAACGTCGACTGGACCCGGCTGAAGCGCGTGAACACGCTGGAGACGTCGAGCCCGGTGCCGTACAGCGCGGTCGTGCCGGTGGAGAGGCCACCGATCAGGGCGATCAGGCAGAGCGGCAGGAAGTACCAGCCGGGCGAGATGGCGAGCAGGCCACCGACGTAGTTGGGAGCGGCCGGGTCGACGTACTTCGCGGCCTCGGTGGCGATGATCGAGGCAGTGGCCAGGCCGAAGAGGAACGGCAGCAGGGTGGCGACCTGGGCGAGGAACGCGGCGCCCATGACCCGGCGGCGCGGCGTGGCGGTCGGGATGTAGCGCGACCAGTCGCCGAGGAAGGCGCCGAACGAGACCGGGTTGGACAGGACGATCAGCGCGGAGCCGATGAAGGCCGGCCAGAAGAGCGGATCGGCGGTCGAGGCGAAGGCTCCCGCGTACCCCGGGTCGAAGTCTCCGGCGAAGGCGAAGGCGCCGAGGACGAAGAGCGCCGAGGCCGCGACGACCGCGATCTTGTTGACCAGCAGCATGAACCGGAAGCCGTAGACACAGACGACGAGCACCAGTCCGGCGAAGATCGCGTAGGCGACGCCGTAGCTCAGGTCGGACTCGGGGAGACCTGCGAGCCGGTGGGCTCCGCCCACGAGTGCGTCGCCCGAGGACCACACGGAGATCGAGAAGAACGCGACCGCGGTGAGCAGCGAGAGGAAGGAGCCGACGATCCTGCCGTGCACGCCCAGGTGGGCGGAGGAGGAGACGGCGTTGTTGGTGCCGTTGGTCGGGCCGAACAGCGCCATCGGGGCGAGCAGCAGGGCGCCGACGAGCAGCCCCAGCACGGTCGCCGCCAGGCCCTGCCAGAAGGAGAGCCCGAACAGGATCGGGAACGCACCGAGCACACAGGTGGCGAAGGTGTTGGCGCCGCCGAAGGCGAGCCGGAAGAGGTCGAGGGGGCGGGCGGTGCGGTCCGCTTCGGGTATCCGCTCGACCCCGTTGGTCTCGACTTCGGTGATCGAAGAAGCCACGGACGCTTCACCTACTGTTCATGCACGGGGAGTGGTCCCTCAGTCTGTGATCCCGAACCGTGAGCGGCAATTGTGAAAGTCACAAAGGGATACGCTGTCATCTGTGGCCAGCAACAAACTCACCGTTGAGGATCTTCTCTCCTACCCCGCGCTCCAGCTCACGGTGAAGGCGGGCAGCAACGGTCTGGGCCGCTCGGTCTCCTGGGCGCACGCGAGCGAACTGGCCGATCCGACACCCTGGTTGCTCGGCGCCGAGGTCATCATGACGACGGGCCTTGCGATCCCCAGGACCGCCGCCGGGCAGCGCGCGTACCTGGAGCGGCTGGACGACGCCGGGGTCTCCGCGCTGGCCCTCTCGGCGCAGCTGCACATGCCCCCGCTGCACGACGCGTTCTTCCGGGCGGCCGATGAGCGGGGCTTCCCGGTCCTCGAGGTCCCGCTCGCCGTCCCCTTCATCGCGGTGGCCCAGGAGGTCGCCGCATCGGTCCAGGAGGATGCCCGGCACCGGCTCGGCGCCCAGCTGCAGGTCTTCGGTTCGCTGCGCTGGCTGGTCGCCGAGGACCTCGACACGCCCACGCTGCTGCGCCGCCTCGAACGCCTCTCGGGATACGACGTGTACCTCTGCACGCCGCAGGGGCGCCCCCTCCTGCCGGGCGTACCGGCGCCCGATCCGGGCGTCCTGCCCGACTCGGTCGACGCCCCGCCGACCGTCCCCGGTGGATTCGTGCTGCCCGTGCCGGCGCCCGGCGGTCCGGCCGGGTTCCTTGTCGCGTACGAGCGGGAGGGTGCCCAGCCCGCCGGACTCGCCGTCGTCCAGCACATCGCCACGGTGGCGGCGCTGCGGGTCGCGATGGTGCGCAACGAGCGCGAGACGCTGCGCCGCGAGGGCGCGGAGACCCTCGCCGAACTCCTGCAGGAGGTCCTCGACCCGGAGACGGCACGGCGCAGGCTCGCCCGGCATGCGATCGAGGGCGACACCGTGCTGCTCGTGGTCCGGCAGACCACGGACGAGGCGCTGCTGCGCTGCCTCCAGGACCATCCGCATCTGCTGCTCACCCGGGGCGAGGACCGTTATGTCCTCGGGGCGCCGCAGCTGGCTGTGGAGATCCGCGGGCTACCGGGCGTGGCGGCCGGGATGAGCCGCCCGTTCCAGCCGGGCGCCGCGCTGCGGGTCGCACAGCGCGAGGCGCTCTGGGCGGTCTCGAAGGCCGTCGAGTCGGGCCGCCCGGTGATCCGTTACGGGGACGACTCCATGGGCCGCTGGCTGCCCGACGACCCCGCGGTCCTGACCGCACTGGTCGAGCACGTCCTCGGTGAGGTGCTGCGCTACGACGAGGCGCACGATTCGCAGCTGCTGGTCTCCGCCCGCACCTGGATGGAGCGCGACCGCCGCACGGATGCGGCAGCGGCCGCGCTCCACATCCATCCGAACACGCTGACGTACCGGCTGCGGCGATTCGGTGCGCTGGCCGACCGCGACATGGCGTCGACGGGGGCGCTGGCGGAGGTCTGGCTGGCTGTCCAGGCAGCGGGGGCGCTGGGGCTGACGGACTGAGGGCTCCTCCTCGGCCGAAGGCCGCCCGCATCCGCCCGCATCCGCTCCGGCACTACGCTCAAGGGACCGGAACGTTCGAAGGACCGGAACGTTCAAGGGACCGTAACAGAGAGCCACGGCGGACGGGAGGCAGACGGTGCCGGTGGAAGTCACCTGGTGGGGTCATGCCACCTGCACCATCGAGGACTCCGGGGTCCGGGTGCTGACCGATCCGCTCTTCGTGCGGCGTCTGGCGCATCTGCGCCGCCGCCGCGGTGAGCTGCCCGGTCCCGAGGCCGCGGTCGCGGACGTCGTGCTCGTCTCGCATCTGCACTCGGACCATCTGCATCTGCCGTCCCTGGCCAGGCTCGCCCCCGGCAGCAGGCTGATCGTGCCGCTGGGCGCGGTGCGCTCGGTGCCGGGGCTGCGGGGCCTGGGCTCGAAGCGCGGGCTGCGGATCACCGAGGTCGCCGCGGGGGACGAGGTCCGGGTCGGCGAGGTGCTGGTCCGGGCGGTTCCGGCGATGCACGACGGCAGGCGGCTGCCGATGGGCCCGCATCGCTCCCCCGCGCTCGGCTTCGTGGTCGAGGGCGAGGCGCGGACGTACTTCGCGGGGGACACGGGGCTCTTCGACGACATGGCCGAGGCCGTCGGGCCGGTGGACATGGCGCTGCTGCCGGTCGGCGGCTGGGGACCGTATCTGGGCCACGGTCATCTGGACGCGGGGCGGGCGGCGCAGGCGCTGGCCCGGCTGGCACCGAGGGCGGCGGTGCCGGTGCACTACGGCACGTACTGGCCGATCGGCATGGACGGGGTCAGGCCGCACGAGTTCCACTCGCCGGGTGACGAGTTCGCCCGCAAGGCGGCACTGCTGGCGCCGGAGGTGGCCGTGCACCGGCTGTCCCACGGCGAACACGTGCGGCCGGAGGGCGCCAGGTGATCCAGGAGGTCGTGAGACAGCTGCCCCCGGAGTCGACGCAGCAGGCGGTCGGCTACCCGTCGCTGTTCCTGCTGGTGACGCTGGGGGCGCTGGTGCCGGTGGTGCCGACGGGTGCGCTGGTGAGTTCGGCCGCGGTGGTGGCGCTGCATCAGTCGTCGCCGTTCTCGCTGCTGATCGTCTTCGCGGTGGCCTCGGCCGCGGCGTTCTTCGGTGACATCTGTCTGTACTGGCTCGGCCAACGGGGGGTGCGGTCGAAGAACGGTTCGAAATGGCTGCGGACGATCCGGGACCGGGCCGCTCCGGACCGGCTGGCGCAGGCGCAGCGGAAGCTGGACGAGCACGGGGCGATGGTGCTGGTGCTGTCCAGGCTGGTGCCCGCCGGGCGGATACCGGTGATGCTGGCCTGTCTGCTGAGCCGGATGCCGCTGCGGCAGTTCGCCCGTGGCGATGTGCCGGCGTGTCTGGCGTGGGCGGCGACGTATCAGGTGATCGGGATCCTGGGCGGTTCGCTCTTCCCGGAGCCGTGGCAGGGGGTGGTCGCGGCGGTGGGTCTGACGCTGCTGATCAGCGGGGCACCCGCGGTGCTGCGGAGGCTGCGGACCCGTTTCAGCCACTGATCGTGCGGGGTGCCGGCTCCAGTACGCGCGAGGCGCCGATCGGCAGGTCCCAGAGCAGGTCGCGGGGGTGTCCGGCGCGTTGCCAGGCCGTGCGCAGCCGGGTCAGCGGTTCGAGCACGGGCTCGGCGGAGAGCAGGAAGGTGGCCCAGTGCATCGGCGCCATCGCACGCGCGCCGAGGTCCTCGTACGCCTGCACGGCCTCCTCCGGATCGGTGTGCACGTCGCCGAGCCACCAGCGCGGTTCGTACGCCCCGATCGGCAGGAGGGTCAGGTCGATGCCGGGGTACCGGCTGCCGATCTCGCCGAACCAGTGCCCGTAGCCGGTGTCCCCGGCGAAGTGGATCCGCCGGGCGCCGGGGGCGGGGGCGGAGATGATCCAGCCGCCCCACAGGGAGCGGCAGGTGTCGGTGAGGGTCCGTTTGGACCAGTGGTGGGCCGGCACGAAGTCGAAGCGGACCCCGTCGAGCTCGGCCGATTCCCACCAGTCGAGCTCGGTGACACAGGTGAAGCGGCGACGGCGGCACCAGCGGCCGAGCCCGGCGGGGACGAGGAGCGGGGTGTCCCTGGGCAGTCTGCGCAGGGTGGGGGCGTCGAGGTGGTCGTAGTGGTTGTGGCTGATGACGACGGCGTCCACGGGCGGCAGGTCCTCCCAGCGGACGCCGACCGGGGTGATCCTGGCCGGGGTCCCGAGGATCCGCCGGGACCAGACGGGGTCGGTGAGGACGGTCAGCCCGCCGGTGCGGATGATCCAGCTGGCGTGCCCGGCCCAGGTGACGGACGTGCTGCCCGCGGGGGTGGCCGGCAGGGGTTCGGGGGCGTACGGGAGGCGGTGGATGCCTCGCAGTCCCTCCGCGTTGGGCCGCAGGGAGTGCTCGCGGGCCAGTCGGGACATGCCTATGACACCAGGGAGGGGCGCGGTGAGCCGGTCCGCGAAGCTCCTGGGCCATTCCCGGATCTCGCCGAGCGGACGCGGTTCGACGATCCGGCCGCGGGCTGTGCGGTGCGGCTGCGGCTGCGGCTGTGCGGTCCCGGTGCGGGAGCGCTCGCTCTGTTCCGTCATCGAGAGACTCCCGTCTCGCAGTTCCTCATCGAAGTTCGTCGAGGGCCGTTGCGAAAATGCTCAGCGCCTCGGCCACATGCGGCAATTCAAGGGGCGCCACAGCGGTGAGGGACTCCAGTTGCTGTTCCGGGGCCGACCCGAGCAGCGACCCGGTGCCCAGCCGCACCCGCAGCGCCCCCAGTTCGTCGCCGAACCGGTGTCCGCCCGGTGTCGGTGCGCCGAGACGTTCCGTCAGGTACTCCTCCAGCTCCAGCGAGTCCGTGACGCCACGGGCGGCCAGCCGGGACCTGAGCGGGCCGAGATCGGCGTAGAGGTGCCGGCCCGCCTGCGGGGGCCTGGCCAGCGCGCCCGAGGCCAGGACCGCGCGGTGGGCGGCGGCGGCGATCCGTGCCTGGAGCGCGGCGGCCCGGCGGACCCGGTCCTTCACGGAGTCCGGTTCGCGCAGCGCGTGGGCGGCGGCCATGGCGACCGGCCCCGCGACGAGCGCGCCGAGCGCGGTGAGGATGTCGAGCGTACGGGCGTGGCGCACCGCCGCCCGTTCGGTGTCCGGGAACCGGGCTACCGCGACCGGCCAGGCGGACGGGGTCAGTGCTCCGGCCAGGTCGCAGACGACCGTGACGTCGTCCGGGCACATCTCGGCCGGGCTGAGCAGGACCGTGTCGCGCGGCCGGTGCAGGGTGTCGCGCCAGGTCTCGTCGCTCACGACGTGCAGCCCCTCGGCGATCGCCGCCTCGCACGCCTCGCGCACCAGCTCCGGCGGGGCGACGGTGGCGGTCGGGTCGTCGACCATGGAGATGATCAGCAGCCGGGGCCGGCCGCCCTCGGCACGCACCCTGCGCACGGTCTCCAGGAGCGCGTACGGATCGGGCACGCCACCGCACTCGGCCGGGGTCGGCACATGGTAGGCGGGCCTGCCGAGCAGCCGGGCCTGCGGGATCCAGGTGGCGGGGCAGGGGCGCGGCATGAGTACGTCGCCGCCGTGCGCGGCGATCAGCGCGAGCAGCAGCGGCGAGGCGCCCGGGGCCGCGGCGACGCGCTCCGGGCTGCCGGGCAGCCCGCGCCGCTCCCAGTAGGCGGCCGCGGCCGTGCGCAGCGCCTGGCCGCCACCGGTCGGTTCGGGGTCGCCCCGGCCCGCCGCCGCGGCGAGCACCTCGGCCAGCTCGGGCAGCACCGGCAGACCCGGATCGGGGGCGGGCGGCCCGTACCGGACGGGGCCCCGGTCCTCGCGTACGGAGCGCGCGCCGTCCCCGGCCCGTCCGGGCCGCTCGGTCCGCTGCCGCGCCATCCGGGCCTCCTTCGCCGCCGCCCCGTCACCCTGTCGCGCCGTCTCGCACTCAGGGCCCTTTATACGAGGGTTCGGCCGGCCGCGCCCGCCGACGGAGCGGCGGGGCGCCGTTGAGGCGGTGTCAGCCGGCGAAGGCCGCCTGGGGCATTCCGCGCCCCGCGTCCGGCAGCACCAGCAGCGAGCCGGACAGCGGGTGCGGAGCGGTGAGCCCGGTCCGGGCGGTGGAGATGTACAGGTCGTTCAGGTCCCGGCCGCCGAAGGCGCAGGCGGTCGGGCGCCTGACCGGCACCGCGACGATCCGGTCCAGCGCGCCGTCGGCCGTGTACCGGCGCACCGCCGCGCCGTCCCAGAGCGCGACCCAGACGGCCCCCTCGGCGTCGACCGTCAGCCCGTCGGGGAATCCCGCGCCCTCCTCGACGGTGACGAACGGGCGCCGGTTCACGGCGTGTTCCCCGTCGAAGTCGAAGATGTCGATACGGCGCGTCGGTGTGTCGATGAAGTACATCAGCCGCCCGTCCGGGCTCCAGCCGATGCCGTTGCCGCACGCCACGACGGGCAGCACCGCGGTCGTCGTGCCGTCGGCCGCGACCCGGGAGAGGCTGCCGCCGTCCGGGGCCCCGTCGTAGCGCATGGTGCCCACCCACAGCGCCCCGTCCGGCGCGACCGCCGCGTCGTTGCCGCGCCGGCCCGGCACCGGGTCGTGGACCAGCCACCGGAAGGCTCCGTCGGCGTCGTAGAGGCCGATGCCGTCACGCAGATTGACCACGAGTCCGCCGCCGGCGCGCGGTTTGGCGGCGCCGACGTGCTGTTCGGTCGCCAGCACCGTACGGCGGCCGCTCACCGGGTCGTAGGTGTGCACGCGCGCGGAGACGATGTCGACCCAGATCAGCCGTTCGGTGGACGGGTCCCAGGTCGGGCCCTCGCCGAGCTCGGCCCACTCGCGCACGGCCACGTCCAGGTGCGGTGTGTTCACTTCTGCCTCTCCTGACCGGGGTGCCGGAATGCCGGAACATCGAACACACACTAATCCTGTTCTCCGGCCTTTCGGCGGTCGCGGGGCAATGAGCGCCCTCCCGCATCGGCCGGGTCTGTCGAACGCCCGGCTGATCGACCTGGTTCGAGACATGTTCCGACCCATCGGTAACCTGCGTCGTCATGATGCGCGCGTGGATTCTGCCGATGCTGTTCGTGCTCTGCGGCTCAGCCGTCGCGACCGGGCCGGTCCTCCGGGGAAGCCCCGGCGAAGCCGCGGCGATCCTGGTGGTGTTCGTGTTGCTCGCAGGCGTGAACTCGCCTCTGGTCTTTCCCAGGTCCGTCGGTGCGCTGGAGGCACAACGCCGCAGCGCGGTCGACGGCCGGCCGGTCGTCTACTGGCGGTCGGGCTGCAAGTACTGTCTGCGCCTGCGCTTCCGGTTGGGCCGTAGCGCCAGCCGGTTGCACTGGGTCGACATCTGGCGCGACCCGGACGGAGCGGCGGCGGTGCGGGCGGCCAACGACGGCAACGAGACCGTGCCGACGGTCGTCGTGGCCGGCCGGTCCCATGTCGACCCGGATGTCGAATGGGTGCGCGAACAGCTGTCTCCATCCGTGTGATCGGAAACGACGCCGTATCGCCAAGACGCCCACAGGCATCCCGGGACCGCCGGTCCGCAGCACAGCCGCCGCACCCGAGAGGTAATTTCAACCCATGCTGACAGCAACGCAGTTGAGCAATCATCTTCGGGCGCATGCACCCACGTACGTCGCCCTCGCAGCCGTCGTCGGCACGGTCCTGGCCGGGCACCTCCAGGCACAGGGCATCCTGGAGACGGGGGAGAGACAGGCGGCAAGCGTCCTGGAAGCGACGAGGAACGAGGCGGACGGCCGACAGGACCGGGACAGGGCGCGTGAGCAGGTGACCCGCTACGGCGAACTGATCCAGTCCTCCACCCGTATGCGCCTCCTGATGCAGCGCTTCGAAAGGCTCGACGCGAAGTCCCGACGCGATCCGGCGATCGTCGGGGGACTCACGGCGGGCACCGACGACCTTGCGGCGAAGGCGAATTCAGCGGCGGTGATCCTGCAGAGCCATGTGAGCAAGGCAGTGCGGGAGAACTCCCACGGCATCGCCTTCACGATGCCCTACGCCGCCCAGTGCCTGGAGACAGGTCTGCCGGGCAACACGAACGGCTACCGGGTGGACTACCCGGGTCGGGGGCTCACCGACTGCGGGGAACTGCGGGAGTGGCTGGAGGTCCACGAGAGCACCCTGGCGAAGGATTCGCCCACCTTCTCGTAGCCACGGCACTGCCGTGACCCGACGAGCACGGCCCTCGGGACCGGCGGCTGACAGCCGAGGTCTCAGCCCTGCCGGCCGAGCAGTGCGAGGAGCCGGGTCTGCGGGTCGGCGTCCGGTGCGGTCTCGACGGGCGCAGCGAACAGACCGCTCTGCGAGAGGTCCTTCGCGTACGGTCCGACCTCACGGCCGGCGAAGTCGACCAGCCGGGCGGGCAGCCGCTCGTCGGCGCCGATCGCCCGGGACAGATCCCAGGCGTGCACCACGGCGTCGGCCACCATCTGCGCGCAGTAGGCGTCGGCGGCGCTGTCCCCGTACGACAGGTTCACCGTCCCCTCCAGCGCGCCCGGCGCCTCGAACGCCCGGCGCGCCCCGGCCGCCGCCCGGTCCCACGCGGCCACGGGGTCGTCGCCCAGCACATCGCCGTCGAAGGCGTCGCCGACCTCGGCGACGGTGCGGCGCTCGGTGACGAGCGGCGGCACCCAGAGCTGTTCGGCGGTGAGATGGGCGACCAGGTCCCGGACGGTCCACTCGGTGCACGGCGTCGGTGCGGACCACTGGTCCTCGCGCACCGCGTGCACCCGGTCGGTGAAGAGCCGGAGCGCCTCGCCGTGGCGTTCGAGGATTTCGCTGACGGAAGTGACTGAAGCAGATGCCATGCGTCCACTCTCCCCGGCCCGGGGCCGGGGCGCGAATGGGCGCTGACCACATGTCGAGATAGGGATCTCAAATTCCGGAACTCCGGCGTACGGTGGCCGTACCGATCACCGCTTCGCGGCCCGCGTTCCCGGCACGCTCCGGAACGCTTCCGGCCGCGTTCCGAGAAAGGATCCACTGCCATGCCGAAGGAGACCGCCGTCTACACCCACGGCCACCACGAGTCGGTGCTGCGCTCGCACCGCTGGCGCACCGCCGCCAACTCCGCGGCCTATCTGACCGACGAGCTCCGCCCCGGTCTGGCCGTGCTGGACGTGGGCTGCGGACCGGGCACCATCACCGCGGATCTGGCCGCGCTGGTTGCTCCCGGCCGGGTGACCGCCGTCGACACCACCGAGGAGATCCTGTCCCAGGCGGCCGGGGCCGCGGCCGAACGCGGGCTGGACAACGTCGAGTTCGCCGTCGCCGATGTGCACGCGCTGGGCTTCCCCGACGACTCCTTCGACGTCGTCCACGCCCACCAGGTGCTCCAGCACGTGGGCGACCCGGTGCAGGCGCTGCGCGAGATGCGGCGCGTCTGCCGCCCCGGCGGCATCGTCGCGGCCCGCGACAGCGACTACGCGGCGATGGCCTGGTACCCGGAGGTTCCGGGCCTGGACGACTGGCTGGACCTGTACCGCCGGGTCGCCCGCGCCAACGGCGGCGAGCCGGACGCGGGCCGCCGGCTGCTCTCCTGGGCCCGCCGGGCCGGCTTCACCGACATCACCCCGACCGCCGGCAACTGGTGTTTCGCCACCCCGGAGAGCAGGGTCTGGTGGAGCGGCCTGTGGGCGGACCGCACGGTCGGTTCGGTGTACGCGAAGATCGCCGTCGAGGGCGGCCGTGCGAGCACCGAGGAGCTGGCGGAGATCGCCGACGCGTGGCGCGAGTGGGGCACGGGGGACGACGCCTGGTTCCTGGTCCCGCACGGCGAGGTGCTCTGCCGGGTCTGAGCGCGTCGCCTCTCCCCCGGACGAATCGATCACACGCCGATGTGCCGCCAACTACCCTGGCTCGCATGGACATTCTGGGAACCACGCTGCGTATCTGCGTCGACGACCTGGAGGCCGCGGTGGCCTTCTACGAGGACCTCACGGGCAGTTCGGCGCTCCGTTTCGAGCGCGGCGGGGTCTCGGTCGCCGCGATCAGCTGCTTTCTCCTGATGAGCGGCCCTGAGTCGGAGCTGGAGATCCTGCGCAAGGTGACGGCGACGATCGCGGTCAAGGACGTCGACGACGCGCACGCCTCCCTCACCCGCGTCGGTGCCCGGATCATCGCGGGTCCGGTACCGACGCCGGTGGGCCGCAATCTGATCGCGGTGCACCCGGACGGCTCGGTCTTCGAGTACGTCGACCGGAGCCTGCCGTCCGGCCGGTGAGGGCCGAACGGCATCGGTGACGTCTCGTCAGCTCTTGGGACGCATCCGGAAGTTGTACCTGCCTGGCAGTGGCTCGTCCGTGAGCCGGGCCCATAGCTCGTCCAGGATCTGCGCACCCTCGCGCAGGTCCTCGACCTCGAAGCCCTCGTCGAAGACGGCTCGGGCCGCGGCCCGGTCGCCCTCGGCGAGCAGCAGCCGGGCCTCCAGCAGACGGAACCGGCCGCGCTGCCGGATCGCCGGAGGCAGGGCCGCCCATACGGAGCGGGCCGCCACGGCGCGGCCGGCCGTCAGCAGCGCCTCCACCGCCTCCCGGCCCAGCGCCGCCGCGGCCGCCGTCCATTCCTCGCCGTCGTCGCGGCGTTCCGCACACAGGTCGTCGAACGCCTCGCCGTAGAGGTCCGCGGCCCGGTCCCGCTGCCGGCCCTCCCCGGCGGCGACGGCGAGACACCGCAGCAACGGCCAGCGGGACGGGGCGAGTACCAGCCCGCGCTCCCAGCCGCGGACCGCCTGGGCGCGGTCACCGGCATGCCACTGGGCGACGCCCAGGTGGTACTCGGTGAGCGGTTCGGCGGGGGCCGTCTCCAGCATGTCGCGCCAGTGCGGGGAGACCAGGGAGGGGCCGGGCGGGACCACCCGGCGCGGCTCGGGGAACGTGCCCTGGTCCAGCAACTCCAGCCAGGGCCGCTGCTGTTCGCCGAGGGTGGAGTCGGCGAACGGGGTACCGGGAAGCTCGTACTTGCCCCGCCTGATCTCCAGCGCGCCCCAGCCCGAGCCGGTGGCGAGCGACTCCCCGGGTTCGGTGTCCGCGCAGGGGCGCCAGGCGGCATACGCGGCATCGACATCGGCGCGCGGCAGCGCCTCGGCGAGCCGCTGTTCGGTCTCGGAACGGGCCGCCGCCCAGTCCTCGCCGTGCACGGCGAGCGGGTCCGCGGAAAGCGGGCCGTACGACTCCAGCCAGCTGAACTCGGCGCCCGGTTCGAGCGGGACGTGCTCCAGCTGGGTACGGGCGAGCCCGGCCTGGATCTCGGCGTATCCGGCGGTGCCGGGCTCGGTGAGCCACTCCTGCCAGCGCCGCCCGCCCGCGCCGCTGCCCCAGAGGAACAGCTTGCGGCCGCGCAGCAGATCGGTCGACGTCTGGACGAGCCCGTGGCCGTCCTCGTCGAGCGAGGCTATCCAGCGGCGGGCGCCGTCGGGCACCTCGTAGAAGTAGTCGGCGGGGAAGGCGCCGCGCAGCGGGTACGTACGGTCGACCGAGCCGGACACCGGGACCGGGACCCGGGTCAGGGTCCGTTCGTACCCGAAGTGCCAGGCCTCGTCGGCGGGGGCGAGGACGCGGGTGCGTTCGCCTTCGGGTACGGCGATGTTGGACCACCAGTAGACGGGCGCGGTGTGCTCGTGCGGATTGCGGATCCGTACGCCGACGTGCAGGAAGTCGGAGTCGTGCGGCAGCCACAGGTCCACCTGGAACGGCAGGTCGCGCAGCCGCTCCCACTCCCAGAGGCGGACCATCTCGCCGCCGTCGGGCGCGGGGACCCGGGCCGCGTGGAGCGGGGCGCAGGACAGTGTGGTGTGGCCCGTGGCCCCGATGTTCCATTCGATGCCGCCGGAGAACCAGGCGCCGTTGAGCGCGAAGTCGGCGGGCTGGAGCACGGGGTTGCGGTAGAGGAGTTCCCGGCCGGTCGGTTTGTGGTGGAGGGAGTGGACACGGCCGCCGAGACCGGGCAGGACGGTGGCCCGCAGCCGGTCGTTCTCGATGACGATCGCGTCGAGTGCGGTGGAGGTGCGCTCACGCCCGTAGCCGTCGAGGATGCGCACCGGCAGCACGGTGGACAGTGGTTCGAAGCCGATCTGGCGTGCCATGTCACGTGGCAGTGCGGCCCGGTCGCGTTCGTCGATCACATGCATCTCGTCGAGCGGCCGCAACGCGGGCAACGGATTCTCCGGGCCCAGCGGCCCGGCGGGCAGGGTCAGTACGGCACGTCGTACGGTCGTGGCCAAGGCAACCTCGCTCCCTCACGCGGGCCGCCACAGGTCCGGGCGCCCCCCGATGACCATGGAACACGTTCGGCAACGCTCCTGCCAGGGGCTTCGCTGCCAGACTTCGGCAAAGACGCTCTTCCGGCAAGGACGGACCCGGGCGGCTTCGGGGCGCGCGTCCCGACCGGCCCCACCCCGCCCGTTAATTCGGGTGCGTTCCGTCCCCACCGCCGTAACCTTGGCCCTCGACGGGGATCGGTGGCATGGGCCGGTGCGGCATGCCCGGACGGAACGCGGAGCGGAACACGATGAGCACGCAGCACACCTACCGAGTGATCGTGCGCGGCGCCTGGGACGGGCTGACGGACGAGGCGCGTACCCGGCTGCTGTCCGAGGTGGACGCACACGGCCTGACCGCGATGCAGTTCACCGAGGAGGGCTCGCTCGCGTACGACCGTGTGCTCAAGCACTTCAGCTTCCGGTACGTGGTCGTCTCCGACGCCGAGGACGGCGAGGAGCTGGCGGCCGCGATCGCCGAGGACCGTGCCGAGACCTACCTGGACGAGCACGGGTACGGCCATGGCGCACTGCGGTCCACGGTGACGGACATGGACACCATGAAGATCAATTACAAGGGGCGGCGGGGCTAGGGTGCGGCCTGACGCCCGGCCGGTCAGGTGCGTTTGAAGAACTCGACCTCCCCGACCGCGATCGGCCGTCCCTCGCCCTGGCCGGCCGCGGCCCTCAGCACCAGCCGGACGGAGACGACATCGCTGATGCCGGTCCGTACCGTCTGCTTGCCCGGTTTGTCGGTGAGCGTCACCGCCTTCTTCCGGACCTCGCCGTCCTGCGTGGTGACGATCAGGTCTGCCTTGGTGGGCCTGGCCCCCTGCCGGAATTCCTCGGGCTTCGTCGACACACCGGTGTACACCACCACGCCGACCAGCCGGAACGGCTTGTCGAAGACGCATGTCAACGACGAGTCGAGCGCGGGTGCGCCCCAGTATCTGTTGGTCAGCCCGTCGATGGCGGCGGATGCCGGGTGGCCGGGGGCCTGGGCGCTCGCCGTGGCCCTGGCCGGGCTGATCTCCGCCGTTCCGCCGAGCTTGTCCCGCACGTCCTCGAAGACGTAACGCCCGGCCGGTACGAGCAGGAAGCCCGCGAACAGCAGCCCGACGACCACCAGCGCCAGCACGGTCCGCCGGAACGCCCGGCCCGATCCGCTCCGCACCCGGCGGCGGAACGGCCACACCGTGCGCCACCACGGCAGCGGCGCCGGCTGCTCCCGGGTCTGCAACGGTGCGGCGCAGCGGCGGCAGAACCGGCGTCCAGGCAGGTTCGGGGTACCGCATGCCGGGCACGGCGGCCCGTCCGGCTCCTCGTCCGCCGTCACGGGCCTCACGACGGGCCGCCGGGCGATCGGCTCGGCCGGCCGCACCGCGACCACGGGCTCCTCCGCAGCGGCCGGCGCAGGCCGTACGGGGGCCGGCTGCGCCGGTGGTTCCGGCCGTACGGGGGCGGGCTGGACCGGTCGCGCGGGCGGCTCCGGTGCCTGTGCGGGCGGCGCGGGCGGTGGTGGCGGTGTGGATGGTGGCGGCGTGGACGAACGCGGTGCCGGGGGATCCGGCACCGGCGGCTCCGGGGGCACGGAAGGCGGGGCTTCGGGCGGGGGTGCCGCGGTCTCCGGGGCGGTGCCCGTCACGGGCTCGGGGTCGGGCGGAGTGCCGGTCGTCGGCTCGGCGGCCGGGCGTGCCGGTGCTGACGGGCCGGCAGGTTCCGCCGCGGGGGCGGTGTGTTCCGCTTCGGGGACGGTGGGTTCCGCCGCAGCCGGCGGGATTCGCGGCGTCCGGGAGGACCAGCCCAGGTAGGAGCCGCAGTTCCCGCAGAATTCGTCGTCCTCGCGGTTGGCGGTACCGCACGCCGGACACGAGCGCATCGCGTCAGCCTCCTGTCTCGTCCGGTGGGCCCGGCAGAATCTCCACCCGGCAGGTGAGGTGTACGGGGCACGAGGCGGCGACGACGTCCCGGACGCGGTTCGCGTCCACCGGTCCACCGTGCGGCGCCCAGACCCGTACCAGCAGTTCCCCGGTCGGGGCCGGGGGCAGCTGGGCGCCCGGTTCGGACGACCACGTGGCGCCGCCGCCGTCCCGGATGTCGGCGTGCACACCGAAGCAGAGCCGGAGTTGTTCGATCAGGCCGCGGCGGGTGCCGCGCCACCGGTGCAGCTCGACGGCGCGGGCGATTACGGCCCGCCGCAGCTCCTCGGGCCACGCCGGATCGACCTCGGCCGCCACCCAGGACGACAGCCAGGGCAGGAAGTCGGCCGGGGCCAGCGCCGGATCGAAGTAGGCGGGGAGGTTGTCCAACGTGGACAGGACCGGTGCCAGGACGGTGTCCAGGCCCGCCGTGAACCGCTGGGCCAGGTCGTCGTCCGCGTACAGCGCGGGCAGCAGCCCGCCGATCGGGTAGCGGCTCGCGAGACCGGGTACCGCGGCCCTGGTCACGAGCCGTCACCGGCCGTGCTCGCGATGACCTCGACCTGGTGCTGGTGCGAGAAGACCAGGGCGCCCGGGGCGACATCGATCCGGTCGACCGCCGCCCCGCGCCGGCCGGTGATCGGGTCCGCGGGGAACAGCCGCACCTCGTCCACCAGGCCCACTCCCGGCACGCCCTGGAGCACGGCGAAGATCTCGCCGTACTGCACCGGCCTGCCGAACGGCCACCCGGTCCCGTCCGCCCCGCCCCGCAGCGGGTCGATGTGGCCGAACAGCGCCGCGATCGCGTCCGCGCGGACCCGGTCCACGTCACCGCCGTTCGTCACCAGTCTGGCGACCACCGTGACGCCCTGGTACGCGGGCGGTTCCACCACCAGCCGGGTGCCCACCAGGCGCCGTTCGTCGAGTCGTGCCGTGACCGTCGAGAGCACGGAGTCCGACGGGATCAGCTGCTCGAACCGCAGTTGGCCGCCCTCGTCGACGACCGCGTCGGGCACCACCAGTACCCGTACCGCGCCGCCCTCCCCCGCGACGGCGGGCACGCACCGGACCCTGCGCAGGGAGGGCGCGGCCTCACGGGCGATGGCCTCGTAGTCCCCGGCCGTGACCGCCCGCTCCTGCACCCGGAGGATGTTGGGCGCCCGGACCTTCGCGTTCTCCACGGTCTCGCCGTCCACCCCGCCCCGGGCCGCCTCGCGGTTGTCCACGCCCGCCACGTACGGCACCGAGCTGCGCAGTACGCAGATGGCGCCGCGGGCGACGTTCCCGGCCGCCCCGCCGCCCGTGCGGTAGCGGGGAACCCGCAGCTGTGCGCCCTTCTCGGGCACCGCACCGTAGGAGCGCATCGTGCCGTCCGGATCGCGTACCTCCGGCGGGAACGCGAACTCGCCGGAGACGGCGTCGATCCGCACGTGCCGGTCGTGCGGGGCGGAGGCGCCGAAGTGCTCCACGGCGGTCCAGACCTGCCAGCCCTCCGCGGAGGATACCTGGACGACCGGCGGCTCACCGTCCATCAGCAACGGGGCCCGGCTCACGGAGAAGCGCTGCCCGGCGACGCCCTCGGAGATGCCGAGCGGCACGTCGAGGACGGTCTCCGCGTGTTCGACGCCCGTGGTGCCGCCGACGGTGAACACCTCGGCCTCCCGGATCGTCGGCGACTCGGAGTAGAACGGCTGGCCCGGCTCCGGCGCGGTGACCCGGCAGCGCAGCCATCCCGCCCGGACCCCCGCGGTCACCGAGGCGGTGTGTCCGGCAGGGACGAACACGATGACCTCACCGGGCCTGTTGAGCCCGCCGGTGCTGTCGGTTCCGGTCCGGCAGACGACCCAGCGGGCCCCGTCCCACGCCTCCCAGACCAGCGGCGGCTGCCTCGGGTCGACGCCGACACCCTCCACCCGGCTGTCCAGCCGCACGGCGACGATGCACCGGGGCACGGCGGTGGGCAGCCCGAACAGCAGGGCGTCACCGGGCTCCGGCCGGGGCTGGAAGCACGGGATGTCCTTGCCCGCGCCGAGCGGTGCGGTGCGGTCGGTCTGGTCGCCCGACGCCGGCGCGGTGACGAGCCTGATCAGCGAACTCGGCACGATCGGCAGCTCCTCGGAGGTCGAGAACACCACTGCCTCCTCGGCCTCGCCGCGTGCGGTGGCGACCTCCGTGCCCGCCGGGAGCCGCACGGTCTCCGGCTGCGGCGCGGAGAGCCAGAAGTCGACCTCCGCCCGCGCCACCGTCGGCGGGAAGAGCGTGACGCCCAACAGGTCGAGGAAGGCCGAGTAGTTCTTGTCCGGAACCCGGTTCAGCCGGTACAGCAGCTGGTCGACCATGTACGCGAACGTCTCGATGAGCGTGACCCCGGGGTCCGACACGTTGTGGTCGGTCCACTCGGGAGAGCGCTGCTGTACGTACCGCTTGGCCTCGTCGACGAGTTGCTGGAAACGCCGGTCGTCCAGGTTGGGTGCGGGCAGGGCCATCAGCGCACTCCCGATTCTTCGGAGCCCTCGGAGGACGGAATCGTGTAGAAGGGGAAGACGAGGTTGCGCAGGTCGTTGGTGGCCCGCACGGTGTAGTGCACGTCGATGTACAAGGTGCCCTCCTCGATGGCGTCGAACGCGACCACCACGTCGGTCACCTCGATGCGCGGCTCCCACCGCTCCAGCGATGTGCGGACCTCCTGGGCGATGCGCCCGGCGGTGGCACCGTCACCGGGTGCGAAGACGTAGTCGTGGATGCCGCAGCCGAACTCCGGGCGCATCGGCCGCTCGCCCGGCGCCGTGCCGAGAACCAGCCCGATCGCCTCCTCGATCTCCCGGTCCCGCTCGACCATGCCGATGCCGCCCGTGGCGCCGACCCGCAGCGGGAAGCCCCAGCCGCGTCCGATGAACCCGCTGCCGCTCACACCGGGCCCCCGATCAGTACGTTCGGCGCACCGCTGATGATGGGCGCGCCGCAGCTGGTGTTGTCCCGCATCCGGGCGGCGGGCAGCCCGCCGATCAGGACCTGCCCGGTGACCGCGGCGGCCGGGTTGGGCGTGATCACGTTTCCCGGTCCGAGCGCGGCGTGCGGGGGGACCACGCACACGTGCAGGCTCCCGGTGACGGCCGCGGGCCGGCCGCCGATCAGCACGGTGGCGACGGCCACCGCACCCGGGGGCGGGGTACCGATGACGCCGCCGTGGGCGGTGCTGTCGCCCGTGCGGGCTGCGGGGGGCATGGTCGGTGTTCTCCTTGCTGGGAAAGGGACTTCTGGAGGTCTCGGAGGGTTGGTGGGGGGCGTCAGTTGATCCTGATGAGCTTGGCCTTGAGCACGCCGAGCAGCCCGCCGTCGATCGTGACGCCCGTCTTGCCGTTGACGTTCACCGAGCGGCCCTTGATGTTCACGTCGCCCGTACCGGCGTCGAGTGTGATGCCCGACGAGGAGAGGGTCACGGAGCTCAGCGCGCGAGTGCCGCCGCGAGCGTACACAGTCACCGCGATCTCGCTCCGCCGTTCGTCCAGGGTGACTTCGAGCCGCTTGTCGCCGGTGGCCAGTCGGACACCGGACGGTCCGCGCGGGGCGTCCAGGAGCTCCAGCCGGTTGCCCGAACGGGACACGAGTGAACGGCGGTTGACCTTTCCGCTGGTCGGGTCGACCAGCGGCACGTCGTGCGGCGAGGGTTTGTCGACCCCGTTGTAGAGGCCGCCCAGCACATAGGGACTGTCCAGCAGCCCCTGCTCGAACCCGACGAGCACCTCGTCGTTGACCTCGGGGCTGAACACGCCGCCGCCGCCCTGGCCGCCCCACTGCACCGTCCGGACCCAGTCGGTCACATAGGTGTCGTCGAGCCAGGGGAACTTCAGCCGGACCCAGCCCCGTTCGGTCTTGCCCTCCCGGATGTCGGTGACCACACCGATCGCCAGCCCCGGCATGCGCGGGCCGCGCGAGGGCGCGTCGGAGCCACTGGTCAGTCCCGCCAACGAGCGGTCGGGCGCCGCGCTCACCAGCACGGTGGTGCGGTAGCCGCCGTTCGGTTCGAGCACGTGGTGCACGGCAGTCGCCGTGTAGCGCCCGGCGAACGCGGGCCCGACGTTGCCGAGGGCCACCGGCAGGCCCGCCCGCAGCTGCGGGTTGCCCTCGGCGACCGCCTCGATCTCACCGAATCCGGAGCTCACCGAGGCGGCCACCGATCCGGCCACGGCGGTGGCCTCGGCCTGGGTCCGGTACGGGGTGTCGGCGACCGTCATCCGCGCGTTCGGGCCGAACGCCCCGGCGGCCAGCGACGGGCTCATCCCGGGGGACACGGTGTCGCTGCGGATGGACTGTTCGCGGGCCACCAGCCGGGTCTTGGTGTCGACGTTCCAGCCGCGCACCTCCACGCTGTCCGCCCCGTCCGCACCGGTCAGCACGGCCCGCAGGGCCAGCAGGTTGCGCCCGTACTCCAGAACCATCGGGTGGCGGGTGGCGGAGGTTGTGGGCGAGGGTGCCGAGGAGGCGGGTTTCGGCTTCACGAACTGCAACAGGCCCTTGTCGTCCACCCGTACGTGCGCACCGCTCTCGCCCGCGAGGTACTGGAGGAACTCCCAGTCCGAGACGTTGGGCTGGGTCAGCTGCTTGTACGTGATGGGGGCGGCCTCGATCTTTCCGCAGGCCAGCCCGGCACCCGAGGCGACCTTGCGGACGATGTCGGCGGTCTTCATGTTGCGGAAGGCCACCACCTTCCGGCCGCGCTGGAGCCGGTGGGCCTTGGAGAAGGCCCGGACCACCGTGAACGAACCGGTGGTGTCGCTGTCCAGCTCGACGGCGGTGACCTCACCGGTGAACAGCCGCTCGCGCACCCGCTCCTGCACGGTGACCACGGAGATCTTCACCGGGGTACCGATGGTGATTCCGGTGGCGGTGAGCAGCTTGTGATCGGGGTCCCGGTACATCAGCACGGCGGTGTCCGGCAGGCCGACGTTCTCGTCCACCACACAGCTCACCAGCTGGGCCGCCCAGGCGGCAGGCAGCTCACCGGGGGCCTCGACGATCGGATCCGCGGCGAAGGATCGGCCGGCGGCGGTCATCGGCCACCCTCCGGGGTGTGGTCTTCCAGTCCGGGCACGACCAGCTCCCTGCCGGGTATCAACTGCATCGGGTCGTCGACGTCGTTGGCCTCGGCGATGGTGCGCCACGCGGTGGCGTCGCCGTACTCCCGCCACGCGAGCAGCGGCAGGCTGTCACCGGCGACCACCCGGTGGGTACGGCGCGCCTCCCGCGAGCCCGAGGTGGGGTTCTGCCCGGCCGGATCGACGCTCGCCTCCTCGATCGAGAGCGAGCAGGTGGCGCGCAGCGGCTTTCCGTCGACGTCGAACAGGGTGTACGAGACGGAGAGGTTGGACATCACGCCGTCGAACGAGGTCGTCTTCGACGTGCCCCAGTCGAAGCGGACCCAGGGGCTGGCGGGCGTCTTGCGGGCCAGGCTGCTCGGGGTGGGCACACAGGCCGTCATGAGCTGTTCCACCGCCTTCTCCACCGAGTTGTCATGGGTGGCGGTGGCGTCCAGGAAGACCTCCAGGGACAACGACCGGGGCCCGCTGCCCACGAATTCGGGCAGCGCGGACTGCCCGGCCATCCGGGACGGCGTACGCCGCCACTCGGTGCTCTTGCTCAGCGACAGCTTCGCGGGGTTGAACTGCAACGTGAGCCGGGCGAGGCTCCCGCCCGGCTTGGCGCCGACGGTCGTCGGCGGTTCCATGATGGTCAGCTGGGCGCGGGCACGGCTCGTACGGACAGCGGGTGACATTGCGCTCCTCCCTCCCGAATCTTCTCTGCTACCTGTGGCTACTGCTGTGCCCGATACGGGACATGACGGTTCATCAGGACGGCTCCAGGCCCTCGTGCGCGATCTCCAGGATCTCGATCGCCGCCTGGGAGTTGGCGGGGTCGAAGGACGGCCCCTGCCAGCGGACCGGCACGATGCCGTGCACCTGCCAGCTGATGATGCGGCCGAGGTCCGGGCGGAGCGCGACGATCTCGCCGTCCTTGGGCTCGACCCGCTGGATCGTCTCGTTCAGCCAGCGCGCGATCTTGAGCGTGTCGGCGGTGACGGGGCGGGTCAGTGTGATGTTGGTCCAGGTGATCCGCCCCGGCAGCTGCCAGGTGAAACCGTTGTTGCCGCCCTCGGCGTACTGCTCCATCTCCACCTCGGCGCCCAGACCCGAGCAGGTGTGGAAGGCCCCCAGGTCGCTGCCTCCGATGACGAGCTTGAAGAACACACTCGTCGCGAAGATGTTGTCCGTCATGTGCTTCTCTTCTTCTCTGCTGTTGCCACGTACGTTGCGGAGGAGCCGGACCGTTGTCAGCGGCGGCCGTCGTACGGCCGTCCGGTACGTTCCCGCCCTCTGCGCAGGTCCGCGCGGATCAGGCGGCTCACCGGATCGATCAGCCGGCGGGCCAGTTCCTCGATGTCCGCCCCGGTGACCCGGTGCGCGGCCGGCGGGTCACCGGTGGCCGAGGCGTCCGGTCCGGTCGGGGTGGGCCTGCCCGGCGGCTCGGCGCGCTTCACCGGGGCCGCCCGTACCGGAACGCCGGTGATCCCGGCGTCGGCCGCCGCGCGCTGGAGCACCTCGGCGGTGGCGGCGGAGGCACGGGCCCCGGCAGCCTGAGGCGGACTCGGGGACGGCGTCGGATTCGGAGGCGGAGTCTGTGCGCGTTGTGGAATCCGTACCGCCAGGGCCGGAGGTCCGGTGGGCGCGGACATGGCGGACTCTGGCACCGGTCCGGTGGTCGTGGGGGCGGCCGATTCCGGCACCACCGGGAATGCCATCCGCTGTACGGGTACGGCTGCTGCTCCCGGCCGGCCGGTACCGGGCGGATGCGGGCGCACGACCGGGACCGGCCGGGCGGCGGACGGCGCGGAAGTCACGGCGGACGGCGCGGACGGGATGTCGGGTACGGGACGGCGTGGCGCCGGGGGCGGCGGTGCGGAGTGTGGCTTTGCGGGGCTCTGCCCCGGGGAGTGCACGTCCGGCTGCGACGGTGGCGTTGTCACGCTGCCGCGCGGCGAACGCTGTACGAGCCGCAGGAGCGAGCGGGCTGCCGCCGGTCCGCGACCTGGACGCCGGTCGGGCTTGGTTCCGGTTCCGGTTTCGGTCCTGGATTCGGTCCCGGTCCTGGATTCGGTCCCGGTCCTGGATTCGGTCCCGGTCCTGGATTCGGTTCCGGTCCTGGGTCCGGTCCCGGTCCTGTATTCGGTCCCGGCTCCGGCTCCGGTCCGCGCGACGCGGCCGGGGGCACCGGCGGGGGTGCGGTCCGAGGGCGTACCGCTGCTCGGGATGGTGCCGGTCGACGGGCGTGCGGACACGAGGCGTTGGACGGTCCCACCCGGCCCCGCGCCACCGGGCGTCGGCCCGCCGGGAGCCGAGGGCCGGGGTGCGGCGTCCGGCTGTGTCCGGTGTTCCCCGGTACCCGCGTTCCCGCGCGCCGGCGACGGCGACGCGTCACGCCCGGACTGCTGTGCATCACGGCGCCAGGTGGCTGCCACGACCGGCCGGGCCGAGCTGCCCGCCGCCGTGGGCGCCGAAAAGCCCTCGGCGGAGCCGGTGCTCACGTCCAGGGCCCTGCCCGCGAGGAGGGCCCGCGAGCGCTGAACGACGGATGCCGATCCCCCGGGGCCGACCGCAGCCCCGGCTGCCGGCCCCTTCTCCCGCTCCGGGGTGATCCTCCGCACACGTACCGGCGCAGCGGGAGCGGAAGGAGACACGGATGGGGGCTGGGTGTTGAGAGGGGTGTTCGGACGTGTGGTGTCTGCCGCGTGCTGGACGGCGGCAGGTTCCGGCGTGGACGCGCCGGGCCGAGCGGGCGCTCCGGACGAGCGCACCGGCATCTCGGCAGGCGTGTTGAGAACCTTCGATGCCGGATCGGCCGGTGCCGGTGCCGGTGCCGGTGCCGGTGCCGGTGCCGGTGCCGGTGCCGGTGCCGGTGCCGAGGACGAGGACGAGGACGAGGACGAGGACGAGAGCTGGAGCGGGGCCGCCCCGGGCTCTCCCGCCGACGCCGTGTCCGGCCGAGGGGCCGCACTTCCCGGCTGCGCCCTGCGGCGGTCACCGAGCAGCGGTGCGTCGCTCCGGAGCCTGGCGGTCGACGGAAGCGAGGTGAGGGGGGCACCGATACCGCCACGGGTACGAGCCGGTGAACCGGACACATCCGGCTGAGAAGGCCGCGACGGTTGTGACCGCTGAGACGGCTGAGGTGACCGAGATGGCTGAGATGGCTGCGACAAGTGCGGAGCCTGCGAGGGCTCCGATGACCGTGGAGCCTGGGCCTTCGGGGCTCGACCGTCCGAGGGCGGCGGCTGACGCACCGACGGCTTCGCCGCCTCCGCTGCCGTCTCCGACGCCTGGCGTTGCAACACGGGCATGCCCGCCGGCTCTTGCCCTGCCGGGGCGGAAGGCACAACCCCGCCCGGCGCCGTCGAGTCGGCGGCGACCGCCCCGATGGGCAGCTCCCGCAGGGGCTTGCCCAGAGCGGGACGTACCGGTGCGGCAGCCGGCTGATCAGCGGTGCGGTCCGTTGCCGGGGCAGCGGCGGATGTGGTGTCGGCAGTGGCGACGGAAGTGGCCGGCGCGGAAGCCGCGGAAGCCTCGGAAGGCAGAATCCCGGCGATCTGCCGCAACGCCATAGCCGGACGCCGGGCCACGATCAGGGGCGGGGCGGTCCGCCGAGGCCGTACGGCGGCGGGCCGGGCGCGCTGGAGCGAAACCTGTGCCGGTGCGGTGCCCGCGGGCTGCTGCGCCGCCGACGCGGCGGCCGGAACCCGAGCCGCGTCCGTTCCCGGAACCGGGGCCGTTCCCGGAACCGAGGCCGATGGTGTTCCGCTCGCCCGCGCCGTGCTCCTGGCCGGGGCCGCCCCTGCCGTGGATTCCCGCGTGGTCGCACCGCCGATGCGGCTCTGCCGCCCCGGTGTCCCGCTCCCGGAGGAGCGAGTGGTCGTCGCACCGCCGGACCTCTGAACGGTCTCGGGAGCCGGCCTCCCGCCCGCCGCGGATTCCGCCTCCCCGTCCGTCCCGGTCCGGGCCGCACGCAGCAGCAGCGGTCCGCCGGGAGCCGTGGACCGCGCGCCGCCCGGACGGGCGACGCCGTGGATCAGGCCCACCGGTGCTAACGGCAGTACGGCATGGCCGAGTTCGCCCGCGAACGCGAGGTTCTGCCACGAGGCGAGGCCGTCCCGGAACCGCAGACCGTCGCTCACCCCGATCGAGGACCGGGCGACGGTCACCGCCGGCGGTGCGACCCGCCGCCAGCCGCCGTCCCAGCCACCGTCCCGACCGTCTTCCCCCGCGCCACCCGGGCCGCCGTCCCGCGGACCGGCCCCGCTGTCGCTCCGGCCGGCCTCCGGTTCCTGAGTGACGGCGGCAGCGACGGAGCCGGTGCCGGTCACGTCCCCGTCTCCGGACCCGTCCCGGGAGGGCGTTGGGGACTGCCGGCGGTCCCCTCGGCGGAACCAGTTCCCGAGACCCACACGATCACCCGCCTTCGTTGACGCGGGTGTTGATCCGCGCTATCTCCCGTACCCACTCCTGACGCTCGGCGTGGGTGAGGTCGAGGATGTCCTCTCGTGGCCAATGGAAGTGGTAGGCGACGTACGCGATCTCCTCCCGCAGCCGGGGAAGCGCGTACGTCACGATTCCCCCAGGCGCCCACCCGAGAGGTCCACCTCGAACGATCCGTGGCACAGCGGACAGGTCACCGCGGCGTGCGTGTGGCCCTCGCTGTTGATCCGGCGGTAGAAGTCCTGGAGGAACGCCACGTCCGTGGCGTACATCCGCTCGACGACCCCGGCGTGCACATCGGTGATGGTGCCGAGCTGGGTGATCACCTGGCTCAGCAGCACCACCGACAGGTACGCCGGGTTCTCCTTCACCCGAAGATCGATCTGCGGGCGCAGCTCGTCCCGTGCCGTCGCGAGCCGCATCGATCCTCGCCGGTGGACCTGGCCCTCGTCGTCCACGTATCCGCGCGGGAGCTCGAACTCGAACTCCGAACGCATCGCCTGCTGGTCACGGGCCGGAGGCGGCGCGGGCGCGGCCTCCTCGCGTGCGGCGGGCTGGGCGGACGCGAGGCTGTCGAGGACTTCGTCGAGCCCGCCCGACGTAACGGTCCTGCGCCTCATTCGACCACGATCTCCTCGAAGGTGATGGTCACCGACTCGGTGGCGGCACTGGACTCGCCGGCCTTCAGCGAGGGGCCCTCCCACTTGCTGGCCCAGCCCTGCATCAGCTGGATGCGCCGGACCGTCTCACCCTTCGAGTCCTTGATCTCGATGGTCAGGTTCTGGCGCGCGGTGTCGACCGCACCGTTGTTGAGCGTCTCCTTGATCCATTTGGTGAACTCGCTGCTCTTGTCGAGCCCGCGGGTGATCGTCACCTCGCCCGCCTGGCGTGCGCCGGGCTGCTTGCGGATGATCTGCTTGCCCTCGGCGGTCACTTGACGGACCTCGACGACTTCCTCCTCGACGGTCAATCCGCTGATCTCTTGGATCGACTCGACGAGATAGCCGCCCAGCTGCACGCCGAAGACGTGGGTGGAAAGAGCGTCGCCCTCTGCCATGACTCTGTGTCACCTGTTCCGTTCGGGGACCCTGTCGGGTCACTCGTTGACGAGGCTCGTGCTGTCGGAGAACTGCGCGAGGCGGAAGATCACGAACTCCGCGGGCTTCACCGGAGCCACGCCGATCTCGCACACGACCTGGCCGAGGTCGATCGACTCCTGCGGATTGTTGTCGCGGTCGCACTTGACGTAGAACGCTTCCTCGGCCGTGCGGCCGAAGAGCGCGCCACGGCGCCACTCCTCGGTGAGGAAGGCGGTGACGTTGCGCCGGATGCTCGACCAGAGGCGGTCGTCGTTCGGCTCGAACACCACCCACTGGGTGCCCAGGAGGATCGACTCCTCCAGGTAGTTGAAGAGGCGGCGCACATTGAGGTAGCGCCAGGCCGGGTCGGACGAGAGGGTGCGCGCGCCCCAGATCCGGATGCCGCGCCCGGGGAAGGCACGCACGCAGTTGACCCCGATCGGGTTCAGCAGGTCCTGCTCGCCCTTGCTGAGGCGGATCTCCAGGTCCAGCGCGCCACGGATGACCTCGTTGGCGGGGGCCTTGTGCACACCGCGCTCGCCGTCGCTGCGTGCCCAGACGCCCGCGACGTGACCGCTCGGCGGCACCAAGGAGTTCTGGCCGGTCGCCGGGTCGAAGACCTTGAGCCACGGGTAGTACACGGTGGCGTAGCGCGAGTCGTATCCGGCGTCGTCGTTGCGCCAGGTACGGACCCGCTGGGCGTTCATGCCCGGCGGGGTGTCCAGGACGGCGACCCGGTCGCCCATCTGCTCGCAGTGCGAGATCACCGCCAGCTGCACGGCCTTGACGCCGTCGGCGTCGATGTCCCCGCGCTGGTAGGCGCTCATCAGGTCCGGGACGGCGACCATGGTGATCTCGTCGATCGCTTCGAGTCCCGCGAACCCGGTGCGGGCGGCGGCGTCACCGACGTACTCGGACGGGTCGAGCCGTGCGACACCGGCTCCGGGGGCGGCGGCAGCGGACGCGAGGGCGAAGCTCTGGTTCTCGGGGCGGGTCTGGGCCACGCCGGGCTGCTCGGTGACCTCGATGAGCTTGGACTGGCGGGCCTGGGTGACGAGATAGCCCTTGACGTTCTTGCGGCTGGAGACGTCGTAGGTCTCCACCACCTTGCCGGCCTGCCGCACCAGCAGCCGGAACCGGTCCTCCGGAGGGTTCTCGCCCTCGGTGTCGGTGACCTCGACGGAGAGGTCCGCGCCCGCGCCGGGCCGCGCGGAGACCTGGAACCCTCCGAGGGCGGCGGGCGCGGCCGACCCGGACACGGACTGCTGTGTCTGGTCCTGCGCGGGGCCGCCGATGCGCACGATGTAGGCCGCGCCGCCGCCGTTGGCGAAGTAGCCGTAGACCGCGGGGGTCAGATAGGTGCCGGCGGTGAAGGTGCCGAAGGTCTGGACGTACTGGTCCCAGTTGGTCACCAGAGTCGGCTGGTGGAAGGGGCCGGACTCCGCGAAACCGACGAAGGCTGCGACCGCGGTGCCGACTCCCTCGATGGGCCGCGCACCGGACTGCACCTCCTCCACGTAAACACCCGGGGTGAGGTACGACGGCATGCTCGCTCCTTCGCGTGGTCATTCGTTCGCCGCCGAGTCTTCCCCGGCGGCGGTGGCGGACAGTAGGTCCCAAGGTCCTGGGCACGGGGCAAGGGTGCTGCCTTCCCAGGCACCCGCGGGGCAGGAAACGCTTCCCTTTGCGGGCCGGGCCCGACGGCCGGAACATTTCTGTTCCAGCCATGTGACAACGGTGTGAACAGTGGATCTCCGGAAGGCACTCACCGGGGCAGCGGCCGGTACCCAGAGGGAAATTCGGGCCCCCGGCCGCCGGTGTCGCACAGGCGGAAACCAGCCAGAATTCTCGGACTCCGGCGGCCCTGTCGGGCTTTGGTGACCGGATCCGGTCCTTGACCGCCCTCCCCCACCTCTTAATGTGCGCAGGGAAGGAAACCGCCAAAGACCGGCAAGCCGGGTTTCCCTGGAACGAGATCTCTGCTGTTCTCATCTCCCGTGGAGGAAGCAGGAGGTCAGACGCTTTGTTCCTAAGGTGCGAGATCGCTCAGCACACCGCTGACATTGAGCACCTGGTGGCATTCGGAAGCCTGAGTTCCGGTCGCCGGGGTGCCGGGTTTGTTGCAGGTCACGGATGCGGTGACGGTGTCGTTCTGCTGAATCTGGATGGGGGTGACCCAGTGATAGTCCTGGTTGCGGAAGGTCTCCAGTGCGATGGTGGTGATCTTCCGTTCCCCGAAGGAGATCGTCAGCACTCCTTCGTCGCCCTGGAAGTTCGCCACCACGATGTCCGTGATTCCGAATACCTTGCCCTCCGGAACCCGGTAGGTCCCCTTCTTCTCGCCGCCGGACCGGGTCTGCACATCGATCGTCGCCGAGCTCTGCTGGGTGCCGCCGGTCCCGCCGTCCGCTCCCGAACTGGAACCTCCCGAGCCGGCGCCCCCGGAGCCGTTCGGCCTGCCCTTCCCGTCACCCTTCTCCTGCCCCTGGCCGCCGGTCGGGTCACCCGTGCCGCCCGCCGTCGCGTCCTGTTTCCCACCGGGGGGCGTCTTCTCCTGCGCGGCCTCGTTCGCCGCCTGCTTCGCGGTGCTCCGCACCGCGGGCCTCACCAGCGCGAACCACGCGAGCAGCAGTGCCAGCAGCGCGGCCAGGACGATCAGCAACCAGCGTGGCAGCACCGGCAGTTGGGCGAACTCGCCGGGCAGCGTATCGGAGCGGCCGGGCTGCTCCCCGTCGGTGTCCCCTTCGGCGGTCTCGGCGGCCTCGACCTCGAACGGCCAGGCGACCGGCTTCCCGAACCAGATCAGTTTCCGGGCCCGGACCCGCAGGCCCACCTCGGCGGACTCGCCCGGTTCCAGGCGCCGTTGGCCCTCGGTGAAGGCCAGGCGGAGTTCCTCCCCGGCCTGCTTGCCGGTGAGCGCGACATCGACCGCGGTGTTCCCCCTGTTCTGCACCGCGGCCCGGAAGCGGGCGCCCAGCCAGCCGGAGCGCCGCCGCGGGTCGAGCTCCGCCCGGAGCTCGTGAAAGGGCCCGACGACCACCGTGGCCTCGGGAACCGCCACCGACTCGGGGTGCTCGGCGGGCAGGACGCGGACGCCCAGGGGTATCTCGCCGGCCCGGACCTCGTGGGATCTGGGCGGCGCGAGCCGTACGGTCACCACTTCGGAGGTGCCCGGGTAGAGGGACACGCGGGCCGGCTCGACGGTGCTCCAAGCGGCGCAGTCGCCGACCACTTCGAGCGTGTACGCCTCGACGATGTCACCGTCGTTGCGCACGGTCAGGGTCGTCGTCGCTTCGGTGCCGGGCGACACCGTCACCGTGGGCGTTTCGAGTTCGGCAGATGTGGTCACGATGCGACGTTAGGCCGAGCCCCCGGCCGCGCAGCAGAGACGAGAGGGCAACGAACGGGCAGGGGTGGTGCCCCGGCGGCCCAACGGCACGATGTCCCGGCGAGCCCTCCCCGGGCCCGGTCCCCGTGCCGGAGACCCCGCGGTCGAGATCGGAACCCAGGCGTATCGGACGGAAGCAGCTGAGGAAGACAGGCACGCAGAAGAATGACGACGACAGCAGCAGAAACGAACGAACGAGCAGTGGATCGCGGCCTGTTCCGCAGGTCCGCCTCGTCGGTGTACGCCGCCGGCAGAGGCACCCCCGAGGCCCCCGGGGGCAGAGTCTCCGTGGCGGTGTACGCGGAGGACCTGATCCTGCAGACCGGTGTGGTGCACCAATTACGTCCACGGCCCGAGATAGAGCTGATAGCCGAGTCCGAGGCGGACCGGGCGCAAGTCTCCCTGGTGGTGGTGGACATGGTGAACGAGCCCACCGTCCAGCTCCTGAACCGCCTCCAGCGCAATACCTCGACCCGTACCGGGCTCGTCGTCGGCTTCTTCGAATCGGGTGCGCTCCAGACCATGATCGAGTGTGGTGTCGCCGCCGTGCTGAGGCGCGGGGAGGCCGACCAGGACAGTCTCGTCCACCTGGTGACGGCGATGGCGAACGGGGAAGGGGTGCTGCCGGGCGACCTGCTCGGAAAGCTCCTCACCCATGTCAGCAGCCTTCAGCGCACGGTCCTCGACCCCCGGGGGCTCTCGCTCTCCACCCTCACGACGCGGGAGGCGGAGATGATCAGGCTGGTGTCGGAGGGCTACGGCACCGCGGAGATCGCGCAGAAGACCTCGTACTCCGAACGCACCGTCAAGAACGTGCTGCACGAGGTGGCGACCCGCCTCGAACTGCGCAACCGGGCCCATGCCGTCGGCTACGCCATGCGGCACGGGCTCATCTGATACCCGGCGCGGGCTCATCCGCGTCCCGGCGCGGGCTCCCGTGCGGACGGCGTGACGACGTCGCCGCACGGGGGCGCGCCGGTGTCGGCGGCAGGAACGGCCGGGCGGGGCAGGAAGGCGCCGCAAAGGGCAACCGTCCCTTCCCCCTGGCCGGGTCCCCCGGACCTGTGATTGCCCCCGTGCGAGCGGGATGCTCGTCGTGGAGAGTCTTCGACAGAACTGCGAGGTGGGCCGTGACCGGCACCGCTGGCCCGGCGAGCCGTACCCGGCTGGGCCGACTGACAGGCGCTGTGGTGCTGTTGGCACCGCTGCTGGTGGCGGGTTCCGCGTCCGCCCCCCAGGGCGCGCCGAGACTCGCCGCGGCGGCGGACGAAAGCCCCGTGGACGCCGGACGCATCGCCTACGCCGGTACCGAGCACCGCAGCCTCGGCCGGGTCTCGGACCAGGCCACCACCGCGCCGCTGTTCGGCCCCGGACCGGCCCACTACGACCAGGATCCCTCCGCGCGCGGTGAGGTGGTGGTCTTCACCAGCCTGCGCGACAGTGTGCGTCCGCAGGTGTACGTGCGCGACGCGGGCGGAGCGGTGCGCAGGCTCACCACCGACCGGGACGCCGCGCATCCCGAACTCTCCCCGGACGGGCAGACCGTGGTGTTCGACTCCGCGGAGCGGGGACCGGGCGACGTGGTCCAGCGCGAGCTGTGGACCGTCGGGGTCGACGGCTCCGGACTGCGGCGGCTGACGGACACCCCCAACAACGAGACCTCCCCGACGTTCTCCCCGGACGGCTCGCGGATCGCGTACTCCTGCGACTCCGGTCCCGGGGGGAACGGACTGATATACGAACGGGCCGTGGCGGGCGGCGCGGCGAGGGTGATCAGTGACGGCCCGGCCGGCGACGCGACCGAGCCGGAGTGGAACCCGGTGGACGACGACACCCACCGCGCCCGGATCGCGTACACCCTCACCACGGACGAGGAGACCGGGCCCAGGCTCCGGGTGACCGAGGGCATCGGAGCCGACCGTCCCCTGCTGGCCGGTGTCCAGGCCGACTGGCGCACCCGCTCGGCCGCCTGGCTGCCGGACGGCAACGATCTGCTCTTCCTCAGCCCCGACACGACCTGCGGGTGCAAGGACTACGACCACGTCTACCGGGCGACCGCCTTCAACGGGAACGAGCCGGGCCTGACGCTCGGCGAGGACCGGGCGGTCGAATCGCCCACCTGGGTCGGCCCCATGGACCCCGGGAGCGTCGTCGTGGCCCGGCGGACCCAGCTCCTGGCGAACGACGTGACACTCCAGGACGTCCGGCAGGACGGTGCGGATCCCCGGGACCTCGGGGTCGAGATCCTGAAGGAGGACCCGGAGGCCAGTACGAACACCGACCCCGCCAAGGACCCGCTGTTCAACCCGGCGGCGGACTACGACCCGTGGACCGAACGGCAGAACTACACCCCGGACGGCAGGCGCATCGTCGTGACCCGCTTCGAGGGGGAGCCGAAGCAGCGCGTCGAACGGATCTGGCTGACCGACGCCGACGGCCAGAACAAGACGGCGTTGCCGCTCGCCGGACGCGGTCCCCGCGACTGGGACACCGACCCCACGTTCTCTCCGGACGGCACCAAGCTGGCGTTCACCAGGACCTCGCCCGGCGGGGTCGGCGAGGCCGCGGGGCCGAGCAGCATTCTCATCGCGGACGTCGCCACGGGAGCGATCGTGGGCAGGATCGTGCCGCCCGAGGGGCAGTTGGCAGGCGGAGACGCGCAGCCGACCTGGTCGTCGGACGGCAAGACCCTCGCCTTCACCCGCAATCATGTGATCCGGGGCCTGGGCGGCATCAAGCACGTCTGGACGGTGCCGGTGGCCGCGCTCGACCAGCAGCGGGACCTCAGCGTCACCGTCTGCCCCGGTGAATGCAAGAAGATCGACGACAGCCCCGCCTTCTCCCCCGACGGCACCCGGATCGCCTTCAACCGCAAGGACGGCGGCGGCCGGGTCAACGAGCGCTCCGGCATCCTCGTGACCTCGCTGAGCGGCGACGACTGCCGGGTCGTGCTGCCTTCCGTGCAGCGGGACAACCCCGACGCGTGCCATCAGGAGATCCCCGACACCTCGCTGACCGGGCCCTTCCAGCCCCGCGACGTGGCCTGGTCGCCCGACGCGGAACGGCTGGTGCTGAGCTCCCGCAGGGAGGTGGGTCCGAGCTCCCCGGAGCAGCTGTCCATGCTCGACCTCGCCTCCGGCACCCTGACTCCGTTCGGCGAACGGCTCGGCGGGCGGCAGAAGGAACCCGCCTTCCAGCAGTCGGTCGACCTGGCCCTGACCGCGCCCCCCACCGGCCCCTCGGTGGAGGTCGGTTCCTCCGTCACGGTGCCGGTCACGGTCACCAACCGGGGCCCGGCCGCATCGCCCGGCACCGTACTCACCGTCGATGCTCCGCCCGGCGTGCGCCTGGAGGAGCTCACCACCCCGGCCGGCACCTGCGCCACCGGATCGCCCCGGTGCGACCTGGGCGTGCTCCGGCCCGGAGAGAGCATCGAGGTCACCGCCAGGCTCACCGGCGTGACGAGCGGGGACCAGCAGATCGGCTGGTCGGTCACCGGGGCCGTGGTCGACCCGAACCCCACGGACAACGCCACCGCCACCACCGTCCCGGTCCAGGACGTGCCCCCGGCTCCCACCCCGTCGCCCAAGCCGCCCAAGCCGCCACGGCCGGCCCCCCAGCCGCCCGAGCCCGAGGCGGGGCCCGGGGTCACGGTGCGGGCACAACCCAGCCCCGGCTACGTCGGCGGCCGGGTGGTGGTGACGTACACCGTGCGCAACGGCCGCAACGCGCTCGCCACCGGACTGCGGCTGAAGCTCGGGCTGCCCGCGTCGATCCCGGCAGATCCGCTTCCGCCGGGCTGCACGGCAGGCGTGTGCACACTGCCCGACCTGACACCGGGTGCCTCCACGGTCGTCCGCGTCGTGCTCAAGCCCGACCGGGCGCTGAGGACGACCATCACCGGAACGCTGACCACGACCGGCACCGACGCCGACACCCGTGACAACGTATCCAGGAAGCCGCTGCGCATCCTCCAGCCCCGGATCGTCTCGGTGCCCGCCGTCGGCAAGCCGGGATTCGTCACCTCCGTGCGGGGCAAGGACTTCCCTCCCGGCGCACCGGTGAAGCTCACCTGGAAACCCGGGATCACGGCGGCCGCGCCGCCCGCCTTCCCGCGCCGCGACGGAACGTTCATCGCGCAGCTGCTGATCCTGGCGAAGGACCAGACCGGGCCGCGCAAAATCACCGCCTCGGGACCGGGGTTCGGCCCCGTCACCACGCGCTTCCTGGTGGTGGCCGGCACCATCGTCCCGCCGGACGAGGTGGGGCGCCGGTGATCCACGAAGTGGACGAGGGGCTGCGGCTGTTGCTGGTCGAGGCCGGACTCCAGGACAGCGGCGTCGATCTGGTCTTCGACGCGCCGACGAAGGACTGGTCCGCCCGGCGCAACGCCCCCACCATCAGCGTCTTCCTGCACCGCATCCGTGAGGACGCGGGCCGCCGCCGTACCGGCGCGGCCGAGGAGCACGACGAGGACGGGGTCGTGATCGGCTGGCGGACCCCGCCCCGCTGGTACGAGCTGACGTACCTGGTGACCGCCTGGACCAATCGCCCGCAGGACGAACACCGCCTGCTCTCCGAGGCGTTGCGCTGTCTCGTACGGTCGGACGCGCTGCCCGCCCACATGCACACCGGCAGCCTCGCCGAGCTGGGGCTGACCGTGGAGATCGAGGCGGCGGGTCCGGGCACCGACGGGCCGTCCGCCTCGGACGTCTGGTCGGCGCTCGGCGGTGAGCTCAAGGCCGCGATCGACCTGCGGGTGTGGGCTCCGCTGGCCGGTGAGCGGACGACCGCGGGACCGCCGGTCACCGAGGGACTGGTGGTGCGGAGCGCGCCCGGCCGGGACGGCGACGGTACGGAACCGGGGCGCCGGCTGCGTTACGACGGGGCGTCCGACCCCGGCGACCGGGGCTTCGCGGCACAGCGGGAACGGCAGTTGCCGCCCGGCCGGCGCAGGCGCGGGGGCGCGGCCCGGTGACCACGACACAGGGCACCCGTGCCGTCCACCAACCGGCCGAGGCCCCGACAGCGGTCATCGAGGACCTCTGGGGGCGGCTGGTCCACGTCGAGCAGCGGGTCAGGAACGCCGTGGCCGTCCGGCGGGCCACCGACCCGCAGCCGGACGATCCGTACCGGGGGCAGTACCTCACCCCCGAGGCGGCCGAGCGGATCGTGGACGCCCGCGACGCGTTCGCGCCCGTACCGGAGTACGGCTCCGGGCCCTCGCCGCAGTCCCCGCCCGGGAGCCGGATCGGGCGGCTCGCCGAGAGCTTCGGCCTGGTGGAGCTGGACATGGACCTGCTGCTGGTCGCGCTGGCCCCGGACATCGACAGCCGGTTCGAGCAGCTCTACGGCTATCTCAACGACGACCTCACCAGGCGCAGGCCCACCATCGGCCTGGCGCTGGAACTGTGCGGACTGCCCGCCGCGAGTTCCGGCCGCTTCCGCTTCTCGCCGTCCGCCCCGCTGATCGCGGGCGGGCTGCTGGAGGTCCGCGACGCCGAACGCCCGCTGCTTTCGCGGGTGCTGCGGGTGCCGGACCGGATCGGCGCGTATCTGCTCGGCGACGACGAGATCGACGGAAGGCTGCGCGGCCTGGTCCGCGCGGTCGGGACCGGGGCAGCCCCGGACTCCGAGACGGACACCGGGCCGGAGGTGCTGCGGGTCGCGGCGGCGCTGGGCACGGGCAGCGGTCTGGTGCATCTGCTCGACCGGGGCGGCGACCCCGGCCGGCTGGCGGTCGAGGCGCTGCTCGCCGCGGGGCGCCGTCCCCTGGTGGTCGACATCGCGGAGCTCGCCGCGCTTCCCGAGCCGGCGGAAGCCGTACGGACGCTGGCGGCCGAGGTCCGGCTGGGCAACGGCGGGATAGTCCTCGGGCCGCTGGAGGCGCTCGCCCCCGAACGCCCCGAGCGGGCCCGGCTGCTCGGGGCCCTGTGCGCGGCGGTCGGCGGTGCTCCGCTGGTCGCGTACGGGAAGAAGAACTGGGACCCCTTGTGGGCCGGGGAGAGCCCGGTCCCGGTCCAGGTCCACTCGCCCGGCCCCGCGGGCCTGGCGCGGCGGTGGCGGCAGGCGCTCGCGGAGGCCGCCACGTCCGTCGGGCTGCCTGCCGGGAGCGGGTCGGCCGACGAGGAGCTCATCGAGGCCACCGCCTCGTACCGGCTCGACTCCGAGCAGGTGCGCAAGGCCGCCGCGGTGGCCTCCCGGCTGGCCGTCCTGGAGGACCGCCCGGTGGACGTGCGGGACCTGCGCACGGCGGTCCGGGCCCAGAACGGCGCGGGGCTCGAACGGCTCGCCCGTCGCATCGAACCGGCGGTCGGCTGGGACGACCTCGTGCTGCCCGCCGCGACCCGCCGCGAGCTGTCCGAACTCGCCCTGCGGGCCCGCCACCGCGAGCAGGTGCTCGGCCAGTGGCGGATGCGGCCGGGCGGTGGCCGGGGGCGCGGCATCATCGCGTTGTTCGCGGGTGAGTCCGGCACCGGCAAGACCATGTCGGCCGAGGTGGTGGCGTCGGAGCTCGGCATGGAGCTCTATGTCGTGGATCTGTCGACGGTGGTGGACAAGTACGTCGGTGAGACCGAGAAGAACCTGGAACGTATCTTCGTCGAGGCCTCCGATGTCAACGGCATCCTGTTGTTCGACGAGGCGGACGCCATCTTCGGGAAGCGCTCGCAGGTCAAGGACGCGCACGACCGGCATGCCAATGTGGAGTCGGCCTATCTGCTCCAGCGGATGGAGTCCTTCGACGGGATCGCGGTGCTCACCACCAATCTGCGCGGCAATCTCGACGAGGCGTTCACCCGGCGCCTCGATGTGATCGCGGAGTTCCCCATGCCGGACGCCCGGCAGCGGCTGGCCCTGTGGGACCGCTGCCTGGGGACGGTGCTCCCGCGCGAGGCCGGGCTCGACCTGGAGTTCTGCGCGGGCCGCTTCGAGTTGGCGGGCGGGTCGATCCGGGCCTGTGCGGTGACCGCCGCCTATCTGGCAGCGGAATCGGGCAGTCCGCTCGGTATGGAGCAGATCGTCTCGGCCGTGATCCAGGAGTACCGCAAGCTCGGCCGGCTGGTCCGGGAGAGCGAGTTCGGCACCTGGCTGGACCGTGGGCGGGGAGGCGACGGCGGATAACTCCTGGCCGGGCGGGCCGCTCAGCCGAGTATCAGCTCGGGTTCGTACAGGTCCAGCCAGGTGGCGAGATCCAGGGTGCGTTCCAGGCCGCGGCGGGAGGCCGCGGTGATCTGGGGCGCGCCGTGGTCGGCCGCCCTGCGGAGCCGGTCGCGGTCGATCAGGTCGAACACGCGGTGGTCCGGACGGGCGAGCAGCTCGCGGGCCTGCTCCTGCAGGGCCAGGGCGTACTTGGGGTCCTGGGTCGACGGGTAGGGGCTCTTGGTCCTGTCGTACACCGACCGGGGCAGCACATCGGCGGTGGCCTCGCGCAGCAGGCTCTTCTCCCTGCCGTCGAAGGACTTGAGGGCCCAGGGCGCGTTGTAGACGTACTCGACGAGCCGGTGGTCGCAGAACGGCACCCGGACCTCCAGGCCGACGGCCATGCTCGCCCGGTCCTTGCGGTCGAGCAGGACGCGCACGAAGCGGGTCAGGTGGAGGTGGCAGATCCTGCGCATGCGGTACTCGAAGTCGCTCTCGCCGGGGAGCCGTTCGATGCCGGCGACGGCGGCCCCGTAACTGCGGCGGACGTAGCCCTCCAGGTCGAGGGCGCGGCCGAGGTCGTCACGGAGCACGTCCGAGTCCTCGCCGAAGTGCTCGGCCATCCGTACCAGCCACGGGAAGGTGTCGGCGGTGCGGGCCCGCTCGTCGAAGAACTGGAGGTAGCCGCCGAAGACCTCGTCGGCGGACTCGCCGGACAGGGCGACGGTCGAGTGCTCGCGGATGGCCCGGAAGAGCAGATAGAGCGAGGCGTCCATGTCGCCGAAGCCCATGGGCAGGTCCCGGGCCCGGATCATCCTGGCCCGTACCTCCGGGTCGGCGAGGGTGTCGGGGTCGAGCACGATGTCCCGGTGCAGGGTGCCCGACCGCTGGGCCACGTCGTGCACGAACGGGGTGTCGGGGGTGGTGCGCAGCTCGTCGGGGACGAAGTTCTCGGTGCGTCCCACGAAGTCGACGGCGAAGGTGCGGACCTTCTCGCCGCTCTCGGCGAGCTGCCGGGCGGCGAGCGCGGTGACCGCCGAGGAGTCGAGTCCGCCGGAGAGCAGGACGCAGCGGGGTACGTCTGAGACCAGCTGGCGGCGGACGATGTCGTCGAGCAGTGACCGTACGGTGGCGATCGTGGTGTCGCGGTCGTCGGTGTGCGGGCGGGTCTCCAGTCGCCAGTAGACGTGCCGGTGCAGGCCGCGTCGGTCCACGGTGACGACCGTGCCGGGCTCCACCTCGTACATGCCGTCCCAGACGGCGTGGCCCGGGGTCTTGACGACGGTGAAGAGCTCCCGCAGCCCGTCGAGGGTCACCCGGGGGCGGGCCAGCGGGTTGGCGAGGATGGCCTTGGGCTCCGAGCCGAAGAGCACACCGTCGGGGGTCGGCCAGTAGTAGAAGGGCTTGACGCCCATCCGGTCGCGGATCATGACGAGCCGGTCGTGGCGGCCGTCCCAGAGCGCGAAGGCGTACATGCCGTTGAGCCGCTCGGCGAGGGCCTCGCCCCACTCCAGGTACCCGCGCAGCACGACCTCGGTGTCCGAGTCGGTGGTGAACCGGTGCCCGCGGGCGGTCAGCTCGCCGCGCAGTCCGGTGAAGTTGTACGCCTCGCCGGAGTAGACGAGGGCGACCGGCCCCTCGGGGGTGTCGACGGTCATGGGCTGGCGACCGCCGGGGAGGTCGATGATCGCGAGCCGCCGGTGTCCGAGCGAGGCGTGCCCGTCGGTCCAGGTCCCCCGGTCGTCGGGGCCCCGGCACGACATGGTCTGCGTCATCGCGTCCAGGGTCGCGGCCGCCTCCGCCTCCCGTAGATCGCGGTCGAAGGAGACCCAGCCCGTGATGCCACACATACGCGTCCTCCCGATCCGGTCCCGCCCGGCAGAACCACTTGTATCTAGCAGCTATATGACGAGCCTCTTCCTGCGATTGCGTACGGTCAACACGGTCGTTACCCGGACGGCGGCGCGCCCCCATGCTTTCGGCCGCGTTTTTCCGCTTCCTGTACGGAGTGCCGTGCGCCGGAACCCGTGCGGGAAGGGCTTGTGGGCCCGGCGGGGACCCTAATCGGCCATCGGCAAAGACTTGCCCAACCCCGAGTGGGCCAGTGGGGTGCACCGGCCGGCCGGGCACGCCCGCCGACCGGTGCCCGCGGCACATCCGCCGCGTTCAGGACTTCTGTCCGGCCATCTCGGCCGTGATCGCCCACCGCTCGTGGTCGCGCCAGGCTCCGTCGATGAAGAGGAATTCCGGCGAGAAGCCTTCGAGGCGGAATCCGGCCCGTCGCACCAGGGCGAGCGAGCCCTCGTTCCCGGGCTGGATGTTGGCTTCGAGGCGGTGCAGCCCGAGCGGCCCGAAGGCGTAGCGCAGGACCAGTTCCAGCCCTTCGCTCATCAGACCGCGTCCCAGCGCGTGGGCGAAGGCCCCGTAGCCGAGCGCGCCGCAGCGGAACCCTCCGGCGACGATGTTGTTGATGTTGATGAACCCCGCGATCGGGTCGGCGGAAGTGCTGCAGCCGCCGCGTTCGCAGACGAGGAAGCCGGCCTTCGTGGGGTCGTCGATCAGCCGGCCCGCGTAGGCGGCGTACGCGCGGGCGTCGTCGGGCGGGAAGAGCCAGGGGCGGTGCGTGTCCCGGCTCTCCCGCGCCCGGGTGGTGAACTCCTCGGCATCGGCCTGCGTGATGGGGCGGATCGCCGTGCGCCGCCCCACGGCCAGGTAGTCGCTTTCAGGCATCCCGGCAGCTTAGAGCGTCCGAACGCTCTCGGAGCGTCCGGACCCGTCACCCGGCCGACGGCCTCACTTCAGCGGGCCGCCGACCGCCGGAAGCTCCAGCACACCGGTGTCCTCCGGGGCGCTGACCACCGTGACCGGCTTGATCCCCCGGTTGCCCGAGTACGCGCTGTCGCTCGCCGCGATCACGAATTCGAGCCGGTGGCCCGCTTCGTACCGGTGGACGACACCCGGGAGTTGCACGGTGAACGGGCGGGTGACGTCCGGCACCCGCACCGGGGAGACCAGCCGGTTCACCAGCGTCCTGCCGCCGTCCGGGGCGACGTCGTACACCTTGGCGAACAGAACGAGCTTGTCGGCGGCGTCGCCGCTGTTCTGGACCCGCTCCGTCTTCGGCGAGACGACCTTCAGGGTGGCCTTCGGGGCGCCGACGACATCGAGGGGCGAGGTAAGCGGGGCGCTGGTCCAGCCGAGGTAGGTGCCCTTGGTGTCATAGGGCTTGGGGTCGGGCAGCCCGATCAGTCCGGCGAGCGAGCTCTCCGAATGGCTGGTGGGCACGAGCCAGTTGGCGTACTGGCGGCTGCCCCGGGCGACCTTGGACCGGTTGTCGACGAGTTTCCCGTCGCCGGACAGGTACAGCTTCTGCGAGAGCGCGGGTACGGAGTCCGCGGTGCCGTATCCGCTCTGCCAGTCGCGGTAGTAGGCGAAGTCGGGCCCGGTGTCGGTGTTCTTCCGGTGCTGGAGGTAGCGGTCGAACCAGGCGAGGACGCGCTGCCCCACGTAGCTGGTCTCCAAATTGCCTTTGCCCAGGTCGAGTTCACCGGGCACCTGCCCGCCGCTGTGGCCCCAGGCCTGCCAGATCATCTTGGCCGTGGTGCCCTGTGCCTTGAGGGTCTTGTACGTGGCGGTGGCCTCGTTCAGGTTGAACAGGCTGTCGGCCTGGCCCTGGACGAGCAGGGTGGGCGCCTCGACCTTGCCGAGGTAGTCGACGGGCGAGACGCTGCGCGCGTAGTCGAGCATCTCGGTGGTCCGGTCGGCCGGGTAGCGGCCGGAGTTGAGCAGCCGGATGGTGTCGCACGCCTTGGACGCGAAGTGCAGGCAGGTGAGGCTGTTGAACCGGGACGGGTCGAGGCTCGCGTTGAGGATCGCCTGCCCCTCCCCCATGAGGTAGAAGCCGTTGGTCCACTGCCATTTGAAGACCCCGGCGGTGTCGGACGAGACGCCTTCACGGGTTCCGGCGTTGTTCGGGGCGAGCGCGTACGCGAGGTCGTTCCAGGTGATCAGCGGTACGAGGGCGTCCACGCGCCGGTCGACGGCCGCGGTGGCCATCTGGATGGCCCCGCCGTACGAGCCGCCGATCATGCCGACCCTGGGGTCGCCGCTGCCGTCCCGGGTGACGTAGTCGGCCTTGGTTCCGTCGTCGGCGGCGCGGGTCCCGGCGAGGAAGTCGATGAGCCCGGCGGCCGCCTTGCCGTCGACGGCCGGGTCGTCGAGGGTGATGAGACAGCCCGACTTGCCGAAGCCGAGGCCGGAGTAGACGAGGCCGACATAGCCGCGGGAGGCGAAGGCCTTGCCGATGGCGTCGGTCGAGCCGTCCGACTTGCTGCCGCCGAAGCCGTTGGTGGCGAGCACGGCGGGGGCCGGATGCTGCGCGTCGGCCCCGGCGGGACGGTACAGATCGGCGTCGACGGTGCAGGAACGGCCGCCCGCCTGGATGGTGAACTTCAGCGGGGTGACGGTGTATTGGGAAGGCTCGGCCGCGGTCGCGCGCGCCGCACCGGTGAGGACCAGTGGTGCGGCGAGCGCGGCCCCGGCCACGTACGCGACCGACTTCCGGGAGAACGTCCGATAGCCGGACCGGGGGCGGGGAACAGCACGCGACACGAAGACCTCCACACCGAGGGCGACTTACCAACCAGTAAGTAATGAATCGCGCTCATGCTGTGACACGTGTCATAGTGATGTCAACGACCGGAACGACGTTTCCCGAACGATGCCCAACTTCTTTACGATTCGCCGCCGTTCAGCGCAGTGCGGGCACCTCGACGGTCAGGGTGGCGGGGCCGCCGTCGGCCGGGGCGTCCAGCACGGCGGGCACACCGAGCGGGACCGTGAGCGTCGTCGGGCCGTGCCCGAAGCCCAGCTCCTCGACGACGGGTACGCCCAGCGGGCCGAGCCGGTCGGCGAGCACGGCCCGCACCTCCTCGTACGGGCCGCAGCCCGCCCATGAGCCGCAGGCCACCCCCGCGATCCCGTCGAGCGCCCCGGCCCGCAGCAGTTGGGTGAGGATGCGGTCGATGCTGTACGGGTCCTCGGTGGTGTCCTCGATCACCAGCAGCCCGCCCCGGGCCGAGGTCCGGGCGTGCGGTGCGCCGAGGTCGGCGGCGAGCAGGCTGACACAGCCGCCGTAGGTGATCCCGCGGGCCCGGCCGGGGACCAGCGCCCGCGCCGCGGGCAGGCCGAGGGTCCGCACCGATTCCGGCTCGAACAGGGTGGCCCGCAGGGACTCCTGGGTGTCCGGGTCCTTGAGGAAGGTCTCGGTGCCGGCCATCGGGCCGTGCAGGGTGGCGAGCCCCATGCGCTGCGCGAACGCCTCGTGGAGCACGGTGATGTCGCTGTAGCCGATGAACACCTTGGGCCCGGCCGCGCGCATCGCCGCCCAGTCGACCAGGTCGACCATCCGGTGCACGCCGTACCCGCCCCGGGCGCAGATCACCGCGTCCACGGACGGGTCGCACCAGGCCTCCTGAAGATCCCTGGCCCTCGCCCCGTCCGTGCCGCCGAGGTAGTCCAGCTCCGGGTGGACGTCGCGGGCGTGTGGTGCCTCGACGGGCTCCAGGCCCCAGCCGCGCAGGATGTCCAGGCCCGCTTCGAGGCGGTCGGCGGGCACCGGCCCGCTCGGTGACACGACGGCGATCCTGGCTCCCGGGCGCAGCCGGGCCGGACGGGTCAGCGGTGCGAGGGTCACTTCTTCAGCTCCAGCCGCGGTACGTCGGTGCGGTCGATCCCGAAGGTCTGTGCGTACAGGGAGAGTTCGGCCTCCAGGGCGCGGATCATGGTGTCGGCGCGCCGGAACCCGTGTCCCTCGCCCTCGAAGGTGAGGTAGGCGTGCGGGATGCCGCGTCCGTCGAGCGCGGCCAGGAACCGCTCGCACTGGACGGGCGGGCAGATCGGGTCGTCCAGCCCCTGGAGCAGCAGGAAGGGGGTGGCCAGCCGGTCGACGCGGCCGACCGGCGAGCGTTCGCGGTAGCGTTCCGGGACTTCGGCGAGCGGGCCCACCAGGGACTCCAGGTACCGCGACTCGAAGTCGTGGGTCTCGTCCGTTCCCCAGCCGGTCAGGTCGAGGATGGGGTAGATGATCGTCCCGCAGGCGTAGACATCGGTGCCGGTCAGTGAGGCCGCGGTGGTCCAGCCGCCGGCGCTGCCGCCCCGGACGGCGAGCCGCCGCCGGTCGGCCGTGCCCTCGTCGGCCAGCGACTCGGCGACGGCCGCGCAGTCCTCGACGTCGACGACGCCCCACTGTTCGCGCAGCCGGTTGCGGTAGGCCCTGCCGTAGCCGGTGGAGCCACCGTAGTTGACCTCGGCGACGCCGATGCCGCGCGAGGTGAAGTAGGCGATCTCCAGGTCGAGCACGAGTGCGGCGTGGCCGGTGGGGCCGCCGTGCGCCCAGACCACGTAGGGCGGCCGCTCGTCCTCGGGGCCGGTCCGGTCGGGGTTGCGCGGCGGGTAGATGTGGGCGTGGATCTCGCGTCCGTCGGGCCCGGTGAAGGTGCGGTCCTCGGGGCGGGGGTAGTACGCGGGGTCGACGGCGTCCTTGTGCGGCGCCCCGATGACCCGGGTGCGGCCCGTCGCGGTGTCCAGCTCCACCACCTCGAACGCGCTGTACGGGCTCGCCGCGACGCCGAAGACCCGGCTGCCGTGCACGGCGAGCGTCTCGGCCCATTCGGTCCAGGGTCCGGCGGCGTCGACGAGTTCGCCGGTCTGCGGGTCGAGGATGCCGAGCGTGGTGGTGCCCTTGCCGTGGATGGTGGCGATCAGCCCGTTGTCCAGCGACCGGAACCAGCTGAGCCCGATCTTCCAGAGCGGTCCGGCGAACTCCTGCTCACGGGGGCAGAGCGCGACCATGCCCCGGTCCGGATCGGCCCGGTAGAGGTTCCACCAGCCACTGTGGTCGCTGGCGAGGAGCAGTTGCCCGTCGGCGCCCCACTCGATCTGCGGCACCGATTCCTCGGGGCCGCCGGCGAAGGACCGGGGGTGGTGGAAGGTGCCGTCCGCGGCGACGTCCGCGAGCATCACCTCGGTGCCGTCCCACGGCATCCGGGGATGGTCCCAGGCGATCCAGGCCGCCTGCCGCCCGTCGGGCGAGAGCTTCGGCCCGGTGACGAACCGGCTGCTGTCGTCGGTGAGTTCACGTACCGCGCCGCGGTCGTCGGCGGCCGAGCCGTCCAGGGGTACAGCGGCGATCACCCGGCGCAGCTCGGTGGGGCCCTCGCCGGTGAACTCCTCCAGGACGCACCACACTTCGCCCCGGTCGGGGTGGAGCTGCGGGTCGGCCCAGCGCAGCCCGCCGCCGGTGGCCGTGGCCGGGGTGAGCGGCACGGGTTCGCCCGGCCCGTCGGGGGCGTAGGCGTACAGCCGCTGGTCGGCGAAGTGGACGAAGACGATCAGCGGGCCGCCCTCGGTCCGCGCGGTGCCTGCCCACGGCACTCCGCCGTACTCGATGACCCGGCTCCGTACGTTCCACGGTGCGGGCAGCACGCTGTCGGTGCTCCCGTCCGCCCGTCGGCGGACCAGGGCGCGGCGGCCCGCCTCGGCCGGGCGCGGCTCCGTCCACCACACCTCGTCCCCGACGGTGCCGACGTACTCCGGGCGTCCGTCGTGGGAGGCGGCGAGCGCGGCGTCGATCGGCGACGGCCAGGTTCCGTGAGCCCCGGTGGGCAGCATGATCGATTCCCCCTGTAGCGGTCAGGCAGTACGCAGGTAGTGGTCGAGGACCCGGACTCCGAAGTGCAGGGCGTCGACGGGGACACGTTCGTCGACGCCGTGGAACAGCGCCTGGTAGTCGAAGCCGACGGGCAGCTTCAGCGGTGAGAAGCCGTAGCCGGTGATGCCCAGCCGGGAGAACTGCTTGGCGTCCGTGCCGCCCGACATGCAGTACGGGACGGTGCGGCCGGCCGGGTCGAAGCATTCGATCGCGGCGCGCAGCTTCGCGAAGGTCGGCGAGTCGACCGGGGCCTGGAGCGGGACCTCGCGGTGGTGGAACTCCCAGTCGACGTCGGGGCCGGTCAGCCGGTCCAGGGTGGCGTGGAACTCGTCCTCGCCGCCGGGCACCATCCGGCCGTCGATGAAGGCGGTGGCGTGGCCCGGGATCACGTTGACCTTGTACCCGGCCTCCAGCATGGTCGGGTTGGAGCTGTTGCGGACGGTCGGAGCGACCAGGTCGGCGGCGGTGCCGAGCTTGCCGAGCAGTTCGTCGACGTCGAAGCCGGGGGCGTCCAGGTCGGGGTGGATGCCGTGCAGCGCGGCGATCTCGGTGAGCGCGGCACGGACCGTCGAAGTGAGCCGGACGGGCCATTCGTGCTCGCCGATCCGGGCCACGGCGGCGGCGAGGGAGCTGACCGCGTTGTTCCTGTTGACCTTGGAGCCGTGCCCGGCCTTGCCGTGTGCGGTGAGCTTCAGCCAGGCGGTGCCGCGTTCACCGGCGGCGATCGGGTAGAGCGGCAGGTCGGGTCCGGCGTGGAAGGTGAAGGCGCCGGATTCGCTGATGCCCTCCGTGCAGCCCTCGAAGAGCCCGGCGTGCCGGTCGGCGAGGAAGCCGGAGCCGTCCTCCGCGCTCGCCTCCTCGTCGGCGGTGTACGCGATCACGATGTCGCGGCGGGGCCGGATGCCGGCCCGCGCCCAGGCGCGTACGACGGCCAGGACCATCGCGTCCATGTTCTTCATGTCGATGGCGCCGCGTCCCCAGACGACTCCGTCGCGGACCTCGCCGGAGAAGGGGTGCACGGTCCAGTCGGCCGCCTCGGCCGGGACCACGTCGAGGTGGCCGTGGACGAGCAGGGCGTCGGCGGACGGATCGGTGCCGGGGATCCGGGCGACCACATTGGTACGTCCGGGGGTGCGCTCCAGCAGGGTGGGCTCAAGACCGGCGGCGGCCAGCCGTTCGGCGACGTACTCGGCGGCCGGGCGCTCCCGGCAGTCGCCGCCGCCGCGGTTGGTGGTGTCGATCCGGATCAGTTCGGAGGTGAACGTCACCGATTCGTCCAGCGCCTGCTGGTCGACGCTTTCCCGGGGGCCGGTCGGCTCAGCCATACTGCTCCTCCACGGCGGACGAAACGATCGTCGTCACCGCCTTGAACGTGCGGATTCCTTCGTACATCGTCGCGCTGGTGTAGGCGACGCGCCGTTCGCCACTGGCCGCCACGCCGGGGACGACGGTGGCCGCCTGGGCCAGGTGCTCGGCGTCGAACTCCAGCTCCACGGTGAAGGGTCCGCCCTCCACCGGTGTGTGCCGCACGGCGAGCGCGGCGGCTTCCTTCGCGGCGGCGCGGATGTCGGCGGCGGTACGGGCCGGGGTGCGGCAGACGGCCGCGTACCGCGACACGTAGTCCTTGACGGCGACCTTGCGGGCCCGGGGGGCGTAGCCCTCGGCGTCCACGCAGGTCAGGTTGTCGCCGGTGACGAGGACGACGGGCACCCCGTACTCGGCCACCACATGCGCGTTCAGCAGCCCCTCGCTCGCGCGGGCGCCGTTGAGCCAGACCCCGGTGATGGAGTTGGCGAGATAGGTGTGCGCGAGCACGCCCTCCGCACCGGCGCCCGTGTGGTAGCCGATGAAGGCGATGGCGTCGACGTCACCGTGCTGGACGCCCTCGACCATGGAGAGGGATTTGTGCCGGCCGGTGAGCATCTGGACCCGGTCGTCGAGCCGTTCCAGCAGGAGGTTGCGCATGGACCAGTGGGCCTCGTTGACGAGGACCTCGTCCGCGCCGCCGTCGTAGAAGCCGAGCGCCGCCGCGTTCACGTCGGAGGTGAACATGGAACGGCACCGCTCCCATTGGGGAGTGCCCGGCAGCACATCGCCCGGCCAGGTCACACCGGTGGCGCCTTCCATGTCCGCGCTGATCAGGATCTTCATGCCGGGTCACGCTACGCGCCCGGGAACCGCCAGGCCAGAGCCACAGAGACGTTCAATGGTCCAGTCCTCCGAAGAGAGTGCGACGCACACCCCGAACAGCCGCATCACGGACATCCCGCCAGGGAGGCCACCCGGCGCACCTTGACACTTTCCACCACCCCAGACCATGATTCCATTAATTGACTAATGGAATTGAGGCTAGGTGCATGGCAGACGCATTCACTCCGGACGGCGGGTCCGGAGCATGGGCCCTGGAGGCCCGCGGTCTGGGTAAGCGCTACCGTCGCGGCTGGGCGCTGCAGGACATCTCGTTCCGGCTGCCGGCCGGCCGGATCTGCGGCCTCGTCGGCCCCAACGGAGCGGGAAAGAGCACCCTGTTGGGGATCGCGACCCGTCAGGTGCAGCCCACGGGAGGTGACCTCCGGATCTTCGGCGTACCCGTGGACGACCCCGAGGTCATGCCGAAGTTCGCGTTCCTCGGCCAGGACAAGCCGCTGTTCAAGCGGTTCACCGTGGCCGAGACGCTGCGCATGGGCGCCGAGCTCAACCCCGGCTGGGACATGGCCGCGGCGGAGCGGATCGTGCGGTCCGGACAGGTGCCGATGGACGCCCGGGTCGGCACGCTCTCCGGCGGCCAGCGCACCCGGGTCGCGTTCGCCCTGGCCTTCGGCAAGCGGCCCGATCTGCTGCTGCTCGACGAGCCGATGTCCGACCTCGACCCGCTGGCCCGCCACGACATGAGCACCCTGCTGATGTCGGAGGCCGTCGAGCGCGGGACCACGGTCGTGATGTCCTCCCACATGCTCTCCGAACTGGAGGACATGTGCGACTACCTGCTCGTCCTCGCCGACGGCAGGATCCGGATGGCGGGCGACGCGGACGCGCTCGTCCCGGCCCACTCGCTGGTGACCGGACTCGCCACAAACGGTGACCCGGCCGCCGCGCTGGCACCGCACACCGTGATCGAGTACCGCGTCCAGGGCCGGCAGTTCCACGCGCTGATCCGCCCGAACGGCCCGCTGCCGGGTGACTGGGTGGTCGCCGAACCGAGCCTGGAGGAGGTGCTGCTGGCGCATCTCCGCGCGCCGGACGCGCCCCCGCTGTTCACGCCCGGTGCCCGTATCGAGGCCGAAGGGAGCCACACCTCATGAGCACCACCCTGACCGACGCGCCCCGGACCGGGCGCACCCCCCGGCCCCGCATGCTGCGCGGGCTGAGCTGGCTCGTCGCGCGCCAGCACCGGGCCGCGCTGCTCAGCCTGCTCGCCCTGACGGTCCTCGGCTCGGTCTGGCTCGTCTACGAGCGCGGCCACATGAAGGACATCCTGGACGCCGCGGGCTGGCCGGGGAAGGAGCTGGCGCAGCCGATGTTCGACTCGGACAGTGTGGGTCTGGTCCTCACCGCGCTGGGCGGACTGCCGCTGATCCTCGCCGTCTTCGTCGGCGCCCCGCTCATCTCGGGAGACCAGGAACAGGGCACCGCGCAGCTGGTCACCACCCAGTCGGTGTCACGCTTGCGCTGGGTGGCGACGAAGTTCGCCTGGATCTACGCGTCGGTGCTCGTGACCACCGTCGTGCTCTCGGCGCTGTTCACCTGGTGGTGGAAGCCCTACCGTTCGGTGTTCCCCAGCCAGTGGTCGGACGGGTCGGTGTTCGATGCCACCGGTCCGGTGCTCCCCGCGCTCTGTCTCTTCATGACCGCCGTCGGCATCACCGTCGGTGTGCTGGTCCGCCGCGTCCTGATGTCCATGGCGATCACCTTCGTCCTCGCCGGGGCCGTCGGGGTCGTCTGGGACGCGATGATCGTCCACCTCGCCCCGACCCGGACGATCACCTACCCGCTCGAAGCGGACATGCCCGCCCGGCTCAACGAGTCGTTCGAGGTGGACCGCTGGATCGGCTCCGCCGACGGCCATCTCTACGGCTGGGGCCTGTGCGCCAAAGAGACCGAGGCGGCCTCCGACGCGTGCGTCAAGGAGCACGGCATCGTCAACAATGTGTACGAGTACCTCGGCTTCGACCAGATGCCGGCCATGCAGTGGACCGGGGCGGGCATCCTGCTCGCGGGTACCGTCGTGCTCACCGCGTTCGTCCTGTGGCAGGTGTCCCGTCGGCCCCTCTAGGACCTGCCGACGCAGGTACTCGGGGTTTCGGCGTTCGAACCGGAGGTGACGGCAGTGGTCGTGTTCCGTATCGACCGGCGCAGCGGAGTGGCGACATACCTCCAGATCGTGCGGCAGGTCGAACAGGCGCTGCGCATGGGTGCCCTGGAGGAGGGGGACCGGCTGCCCACGGCCGCTCAGGTGGCGGCCGAGACCAAGGTCAACCCGAACACCACCCTCAAGGCGTACCGCGAGCTGGAGCGCGCGGGGCTCGCCGAGGTCCGGCAGGGGGCAGGCACCTTCATCACTCGCTCCCTCGTCCCGCCCCAGGCGGGCGCCGACTCCCCCTTGCGCACGTCACTCACCGAGTGGCTGGACCAGGCACGGGCACAGGGCCTCAGCGGTCCGGAGGTCGACGCCCTCTTCCGGTCGGCCTTCGCGGCCGTGTATCCGGCCGGGGCGGACACCGGCTGAGGCGCGGCGCCGTACGCCTCGTGGACAAGTGGTGGCCGGTCCCCCGGTGGGGGGCCGGCCACCTTCATCACGGTGCGGGGTAGTCGCCCGTGGCGCCGTCGGTCCGCTCGCGCAGCAGGTCCGCGTGGCCGTTGTGGCGGGCGTACTCCTGGATCATCACCAGGTACACCCAGCGCAGGCTGACGGTCCGGCCCCGGGTGGCGTACACGAAGGTCTCGTCGAGGCCGCGCCCCGCCACCGCGGCCTCGCACGCCTCGGTCTCGGCACGGTAGGTGGCGAAGTCGCGCTCGGCGTGGGCGGCGTCGACGCCTTCGATCCCCTCGTCGCCGTCGCCCGGACCGGTGAAGACATCACCGATCGGCTCACCAGCGAAGCTCCGGCGGAACCACCAGCGTTCGATCTCCGCCATGTGCCGCACCAGGCCGAGGAGCGTGAGGCCGGAGGGCTGGGCGGTGGTGCGGGCGAGCTGTACCGGGGTCAGCCCTGCGCACTTGGTGAGCAGCGTCTCGCGGTGCCACCGGAGCCAGCCCTCCAGCATGACCCGCTCGTCCGCCGCGCTCGGAACGTTCAGCTGGTCGCCGTCGTCCGTCGTGCGTTCGATGTGAGGTGCCGTCCATGTCATGGCGGCCATCCTCACACCACCGGCCCCACCGGCTCAGGTCAATTCCCGCAGGAGCGGCTCCGGGTCCGCGAGCAGGAACAGATGACCGCCGTCGGGGACGGTGCGCAGCTCGGCACCCGGGATCTGCGCGTGCGCCCAGCGCGCCACCTCGACGGGGACGTTGCCGTCCGCGTCGCCATGGAGGAACAGGGTCGGTACGGAGACCGAGCCCAGCGGGTCCGGCAGCGGGCGCGAGTAGCCGGCGAGGTCGGTGACGGCCGCGTCCACGCCCTGGCGCTGCCCCTCGGCGGTGTCCACCTCGGACAGGGCCCGGAAAGCCGGGGTGCTCATGATCAGCCGGTCGGAGCGGGGCCAGGCGTCGAGGTTCGGCTCGCGCCTCGTCTTCTTGAAGATCCCCTTCCCCGCGAGCATCGGCCGGGCGATCACCGGGGCCCAGACTACGATCCGGTTCAGCCACTTGACCAGCGGAATCCGGCGCGCGTACGCCGAGCGGGGCGCTCCGGGGACGGCGGCGCACGCGAGGATCAGCCGCGTGACCCGCCCGGGGTGCTGCTGGGCCGCCGAGAGCGCGTACCCGCCGCCGCCCGAGATCGCCACGAGCGTGGCCCGCTCGTGGCCGAGGTGGTCGAGCAGGGCCACGAAGTCGTCGTTCCAGCGGTGGAAGCCGCGACCGGGTACGGGGTCGGTCCCGCCATAGCCCGGACGGTCCGGGAAGACCAGATGCAGGCCCGCGTCCGTCGCCGCCTGCCGCAGCGCGAGCCCCTCGTAGCGGCTGCCGGGGGTGCCGTGGAGCACGATCACGGGCGGGGCGGCGGGGTCGCCGTACGAGCAGTACGCGATGCGGCGCCCGCCCGGGGCCGTCAGACGGTGCGTCTCGGGCAGGTCGGTCACGGTCGGGTCCGTCTCGGGCAGCTCCGCCTCCCGCGTCTTCGGCGTCTGCGAGGTCTTCGGCAGGTCCTGCGGGGAGGGGGTCATCTCTGCTCCTCGTGGGATACGGGGGTGGCGGCAGCGGCGGCGATCCCGCCGATGACGAAGTCGAGGCCGAAGGAGAACCGGCGGTCGTAGTCGTGGTGGTCCGCGAACACCGACGCGGCCCGTAGTTCCGGCGGAAGCTGGTGCAGTTCCAGGTCGCCTCGGCCGAGGCGGATCGCCACATGGCCGGTGACGAAGTCGTGCAGGGTGCCGTACGCGTACGCGGCGGCCTCCTCGTCGAGCCCCGCGTCGCGCAGCGCCGCCACGACCCGGTACGCGACGTCGTCGGCGCCGGGCCCGACGAGCGAGGCGCGGCGGTGCGCCTCAAGGATGACGGGGTGCCGCATGAGCAGGTCGTGGAGCGTTTCGGCGAAGAGCCGGAGGATGCCGCGCCAGTCCTGCGGCCAGTCCACCGACCGGGTCACCTCGCCGACGATCCGGGACACCAGCGCGTGCTGGAGCGCGTCGATGCCGCCCGTCGTGCGGTGGATCGCCATCGGTGACACCTCCAGCCGGTCGGCCAGCGCGCGGAAGGTCACGGCATCGAGCCCCCGGTCGTCGGCCAGCTCGGTCGCCGCGTCCAGGATCGCGTCGAGCGTCACCGCCCGGGGACGGCCGCTCTTGGGAGTGCTTGCCTTCTCGACCACCATGCCCGCACCATATCGATACGCGTAACGAAACTTCAATGGGAGCGCGCATGACGGAGTTGCACGACCTCACGGCTCTACAGCTGGCCGCCGCCTACGAGCGTGGCGAGACGAGCCCGACCGAGGTGGTGGACCACCTGCTGGCCCGGATCGCGGCCGGTGACCGGGTAGGGGCGTTCACCACCGTGTCGGCCGACCGGGCCCGCATCGCGGCGGCCGGGGCCGAACGCGTCCTGCGCTCGGCGGACCGCACCGGACTGCCGCGCCTGTTCGGTGTACCCACCGCGGTCAAGGACCTGGAGGCCACCGCGGGGGTGCGCACCACGCTGGGCTCCGCGCTGTTCCGCGACTGGATTCCGGAGCACGACGACGAGATCGTCCAGGTCATGGCCGACGCCGGGCTGATCAGCCTCGGCAAGACGACCGTTCCCGAGTTCGGGGCCGCCTGCTACACCGAGCCCGAGGTGTCCGCCCCGGCACGCAGCCCGTTCGACCTCGCCCGGAGCGCGGCCGGCAGCAGTGGCGGCGCGGGCGCGGCGGTCGGTGCGCTGCTGGTGCCGATCGCGCAGGGCAGCGACACCGCCGGTTCGGTGCGCTCCCCCGCGAGCGCCTGCGGGGTGGTCGGGCTCAAGCCCAGCCGGGGGCTCGTCACCGCGGGCCCGGCCGGCAATGACGGGATGGGGCTCTCCGTGCGCGGCCCGCTGGCCCGCACGGTCCGCGACACCGCCGCGTTCCTGGACGCGCTGACCACCCGTACCGGGGCCGGCACCGTGCATCCGCCCCGGGTCGGCAGCTACGAGCGCGCCTGCGACGCGCCCTTGCCACGGCTGCGGATCGCGCTCGCCCAGGGGTCGGTCTCGGGCGCGCCCGTGGATCCGGAGGTCGCCGCCGCCGCGGAGCTCACCGCCCGCACGCTGGCCGGGCTCGGCCATGATGTGTTCGTCCGGGACCAGGCGCCGGACCCCGAGCTCATCGAGGGCTTCCAGGTGATGTTCACGGCCCTGGTGGGGTCCAGGACCATGGCGTTCGACGGGTCGGCCCTGCGCCCGATCGTCCGCCATCTCCGGTCCCGTGCACAGGAGTTCACCGCTGCGGAGCTGGCCGCCTCGATCGGCGCGGTCCAGGCCCGCGCCCGCGCCTGGGCGCTCGACTACGCAGAAGCGGACGTGGTGGTCACCCCGACCGTGACCGCCCCGCCCACCCTCGTCGGCCGGCTCCGTGACGACTCGGACCCGGCGGCGGAGCTTGCCGCGATGACCGCGTTCACGGGGAACACCGTCCTGGCGAACGCCACCGGGTTCCCCGCCATCAGCCTTCCGCTGGGCTGGAGTTCGCAGGGCCTGCCGCTGGGGGTCTCGCTCACGGCCGGATGGGGCCGCGAGGATCTCCTGCTCGGCGTATCGGCCCGGCTGGAGGAGGCCCTGCCGTGGGCCCACCGCTACGGCGAGCGAGCCGGGACACGGACACCGGCGGCGGACCGGGCCTGACCGGACCGCCTCCGCCGGTCCGGTCATGGGCCGGTCGGGCCCGGGTCCGACCGGCCCCCACCGGGCCCACTGCACTCGACCGGGCCCGGTACGGCTACTCGCCGGTGGCGCCGTCGATACGCTCCCGGAGCAGGTCCGCCTGGCCGTTGTGGCGTGCGTACTCCTCGATCATGTGCGTGAGGATGTAGCGCAGCGAGAACACCTCTTCGCCGTAACTCCCGGTGATGTCAAGGGACTCGGCGGCCTCGACGGTGGCCCGGGAGCGCGCGCACTCCTCGTGCCAGATCCTGAACGCCTCCTCGGGATCGGCGTCCGCCACCTCGAACTCGGCGAACTCGCCGGGGTTCGGCCCCGGCCAGTGCGGCGGCGCCACCTCGTCCTTCAGCACCCGCCTGAACCAGGACCGTTCGACCTCGGCGAGATGCCGGACGAGCCCGAGCAGGGTCAGGTCCGAAGGAGGCACGGCCGCCTCCCGCAGCTGCGCCCCGGTGAGCCCGGCGCACTTCATGGCCAGGGTCTCGCGCTGGTACTGGAGGAATCCGCTCAGTGACGCGCGCTCGTCGCCCACCTGCGGGGGCCTGCTTCTCGGCTCTTCGCTCATGGCGTCATCATGCCGAGCACGGCAGCCGTGCGCCCGTGATTTCCACCGGGGCCGATCAGGCTCCCGCAAGTCCGCCCTGAGCCCCGGCGCCACGCAGCAGGGTGTCCACGACGCGCGTGGCGAGCGCGTCGGCGTCCCCGCCTTCCACCCCCTCCTTGGCCGCCTCGTGGATGAGGCCGTAGTAGACGCGCCGCGTCCAGTCGAGGTCGATGTCGGGGCGGAGCACGCCCGCCTCCTGGGCACGGCGGAAGAGCCGGGCGCAGGTGGCCCGGACCTCGGCGTGGAGACGGGCCGCCTCGGGGTGACTGTCCTCGGCCGTGCGGTTCATGGCGAACGACCAGTCGGTCTTCACGCGCAGGACATTGGCGGTGACCTGGTAGAGGGCGACGAGCGGAGGAGCGGCGTCCGGGCGGGCGGCCTCCACGGCCTCGGCGAACTGGCGGGCGGCCCAGCCGGTGAGTTCGTCCAGCAGCGCCTCACGGGTGGCGAAGCGGCGGTGGACGGTGGTCCGGGCGACCCCGGCGGCCCGTGCGAGCTGCTCCATGGTCGCCGCCGGGTTGGCGGCCAGGACACGCTCGGCCGCTTCCAGGATGGTCCGCACCGTTCGTTCGGTGTCCGCCCGGAGGGGCCGTTTCGCCTGCTGCTTCTGCACCGTCATGGCGAAACGCTACATCAGCATTCCGCCGAAGCCTCAATTTGCAACACGAATGTTGCATGTATTACCTTCACCGCGTCGAAGAGGTAGCAACTCCGCTCCTCTCTACGGGGATACGACATCAGGGGGCAGTCATGCAGCACCGGATTCTCGGGCGCACCGGAATTTCCGTGAGCAAGTTCGCCCTGGGCACCCTGCACCTGGGCGCCTGGGGGAACAGCGACCACGACGAAGCGACCCGGCTGATCCGCACGGCGCTGGACGGCGGGATCAATTTCATCGACACCGCCGACCAGTACTCCGGCGGCGAGGCCGAGGAGATCATCGGCAAGGCCCTGCACGGCCGGCGCGACGAGGTCGTGCTCGCGACCAAGGGCCACTTCCCGGTCCGGATGGGGGACGACGATCCGAACCGGCGCGGAAACTCCCGGCGTTGGCTCACCCGGGCCGTCGAGGACAGCCTCCGCCGGCTGGGCACCGACCGGATCGACCTCTACCAGGTGCACCGCCCCGACCCGGCCACCGACATCGACGAGACGCTGTCCGTGCTGTCCGACCTGGTGCGCGCGGGCAAGATCATGGCCATCGGCACATCGGACTTCCCCGCCGAGCAGCTCGTCGAGGCCCAGTGGGCCGCAGACCGGCGCAACCACATCCCCTTCCGCACCGAGCAGCCGCCGTACTCGCTGTTCGTACGCGGCATCGAGGCCGACGTGCTGCCCACCGCGCAGAAGTACGGACTCGGCGTGCTGACCTGGAGCCCGCTCAACAGCGGCTGGCTCACGGGGCGGTTCCGCCACGGCGAGCCGGTCGAACTGGACGCCTTCCGCCGCGTAGTGGCCCACAAGTTCGACCTCGAACTGCCCGGCAACCGCCGCAAGGCCGAAGCCGTCGAGGAACTGCTGACGGTGGCACGGGAGGCGGGTGTCTCGCTGACGCACCTGGCGCTGGCGTTCGCGGCGACCCACCCGGCGGTCACCTCGGTGATCCTCGGGCCCCGCACCGTCGACCAGCTGACCGACCAGCTGGCCGCCGCCGAGCTCCGTCTCGACGACGAGATCCTGGACCGCATCGACGCGATCGTCCCGCCCGGCGTCACGCTCAACCCCTCGGACACCGACTACCGCAGCCCGGCCCTGGCCGCCGCGGCGCGACGGCGCGGGCCCACGGGCTGACCCGCCGCGGCGGCCCTGTCGTCGAACCGGGCGGCAGACGGCAGTTCGACGACAGGGCCTACCGCCGGCCTCCGTCCCGACGCTCCGCGGGCGCCAGCACGTACCAGCGTGACGGCAGCTCGACGCGGGTCCCGTCGGGCAGGAACTCGGTCTGGGCCAGGGCGGTCGCACCGCCGGCCAGTGTGGTGAGACCGGCCTCCCGGAGCAGCCGCTGTACCTCCTCCTCCGTGGCGCTCGCCGGCTTGAGCCCGTACTGAAGCACCCGGCGCAGCTTCTCCGGCGGGCCGTCCGGCCCCTGCGCCACCAGCTGGAGCACATCCTTGGAGGCCGGGGTCGGCTCGACGACGAAGGCCCGTCCGCGCTCCCCCAGCAGCGCCGCGACCGCCGCGGCGACGGCGGGCCTGGCCCCGGGCTCGCTCTGGTGGATCACCGCTCGCATGTACACATTGGTGTCGCCGATCCGCTTGTGCAGGTCCGCCACGGCTTCCTCGTCGACGAGATCGAGCTGGGCGAACTCGGCGACGCCCGCGGTGTCCGCGCGGCGGGCGTGCGCGATGGCCGCGTGCGCGAGGTCCACACCGATCGCGCGGTCGAAACGGGTCGCGAGATAGCGGGTCTGCGTACCGTTCCCGCAGCCGAGGTCGACGACGGGCAGCGAGGTGTCGGCGTGCGGCAGCAGACGTTCGGTGTCGGGTACGGAGGTGAGGGAGGGGTCGGAGTCCCAGATCGCCTCGCCGGGCAGGTCCGAGGTGGCGGCCCAGAAGCCCTCCCACGCCTCGCGGTAGTGCTGTGACACGTCCATGCGCGCTCCCCGGTCCGTTCGTCGTGCGGTGTTGTGCTCAGGACCGGACTACCGTCCCGGGACGGCAGCGGCAAGACCCCGCACAGCATCCACCCGCTCGTGGCGAGGACTTCACCAGGTGTGCGACCTGGGCCCCGGGATCCCGTTCAGCGCCTGTTCGAACCAGACGGTCTTGCCGTGGGCCGTGGTGCTGGTGCCCCATTCGCGGGCCAGGCTGCTCACCAGGAGCAGGCCGCGTCCGGACTCGTCGTGGGTGGCGGCGTCGAGCAGTGTGGCCGGGGCGGGTTCGTCGTCGCTGACCTCGCACAGCAGGGCGCCGGTGCGGACCAGGCGGAGCACGATGTGATGGGACCGGCCGTGCTTCACCGCGTTGGTCACGAGCTCGCTGACCATCAGCTCGGCCGACTCCACCGCGTCCGACAGCTCCCAGTCGAGCAGTTTCCCGCGCACCAGGCGTCGCGACCGCGCCACTTCTCGTGGATCCAGGGCGAGTTGCCACTCTGCGACATCGACTTCCGAGATGCCGTTCAGCCGGGCCATCAGCAGCGCCACGTCGTCCTTGCGGCCTCCGCTCGGGTTCAGGGCGCGGATGATCGTGTCGCAGGCGTCGTCCATGGAGGCGGCGGGATGGGCCGCCGAGGCGCAGAGCGCGGCGAGCCCGGCCCCGATGTCCTGGCCGCGCACCTCGACCAGGCCGTCGGTGCACAGGATCAGACGGTCGCCGGGCCGCACCCGTACGGTCGCGGTCTCGAAGGCGACGCCGCCCACACCGATGGGGGCGCCGGTGGGCAGGGTCAGGAGTTCGGCCCGCCCGTCCTCGGCCCGGACGAGCACGGGCGGGATGTGCCCGGCGTTGGCGATCCGGACCTCGGAACGGATCGGGTCGTAGACGGCGTAGAGGCACGTCGCCAGGTACTGCTCGCCCAGGCGCTGCGCCAGGTCGTCCAGGTTGCGCAGCAGTCGGGCCGGCGGCACCTCCATCGTGGCCATGGTCAGTACGGCGGTACGCAACTGACCCATCATCGCTGCCGAGTTGAGGCCGTGCCCCATGACGTCGCCGACCACGAGCGCGGTCCGGGAGCCGGGCAGTTTCACCGAGTCGAACCAGTCGCCGCCGACGCGTCCGAGCCGGGTGCCGGGCAGGTAGCGGGTGGCGATGTCGCAGCCGGCCATCCGGGGTGCGACCTGGGGCAGCATGCTGTCCTGGAGCGTCTCCGCGACGTTCTCCTGGTAGGTGTACATCCGGGCGTTGTCGAGTACCAGCCCGGCGCGGGCGGCGAGTTCGGCGCCGGTGGTGCGGTCCATGCCGTCGAAGGGCTCACGGCCGGGACGGCGCATCAGGACCATGAAGCCGAGGACCACGTCGCGGGCCTTGAGCGGCACGATCAGCAGGGAGCGGTGGGTGATCAGCGGGCGCAGGTCGCGTTTCTCGAACTCGCCGGAGATCCGGTTGCTCAGCTCCTCGCTGACGTACCGGACGAGGACGGGTTCGCCGGTGACCATGCACCGGAAGAACGGGGTGTGTTCGGGGAAGGCGATGGACTCGCCGACCGGGACGGTGTCGTCCCAGCGGCCGGGCTCGTCGTTGTGCTCGACCCAGACCCGGTGCCAGACGGTGGTGACGTCGGGCGGCCCGTCGGGGAAGCCCTCGCCGGCCAGGACGGCGGCGCGCAGATGCGTACCCGCGAAGTCTGTGAAGCGGGGTACGGCGGCGCTGGTGACCTCGCGGATGGTGCGCTCCAGGTCGAGGGAGGTGCCGATGCGGCCGCTGATCTCGTTGAGGAACTCCAGCCGTTCGCGGACCGCCGCGTATTCGAGGTCGAGCTCGGGGCGGGGCGCGGTGCGGGGCACGGGCGATCCGCCGGTTTCGCCCGGCGGGCCCTGGACGGGGAGCCGGGAGGTGCGTCGCGGCACACCCCACTCGGGGGTGACCGGGACCTGGCTGCGATGGCTGAATTCCAGTACGGGATAGCCGAGTTCGAGGACCTGGGCGACGATCCTGGTCGCCTCGCCGACGCTCATGCTGGGCAGGATCTCGGGCAGTCGGCCCGCCAGTTCCTGGTAGCCGGGAAAGTCGGTGTGGAGCGCGAAGGCGGGGGCGACGGTCCCGGTGTCCCGGCCGTCCACCTCGCCGTCCCCGCCGAGCCGTCCGGCGTCCGCGGCGAGCACCAGGAAGCGCTCGGCCCCCGGGCCGACCAGCGGGTAGGCCCACCACAGGACGTCGATCCGGCCGCGCTCCGGTTCGTCGATCCGGGCCCGGCCCGTAGCCGGGTACGAGAGGTTCCCGCCCGGCGGTCCGTCGAGTTCGGATCCGAGTCCGCAGACCGGACCGGGGCCGCCTCCGGAGCGGCCCTCCTCTTCCACCCGCCCCAACACGCCGGAGATCGGGAGGAGTTCACCGGCCGGGCAGCCGACCGCCTCGTGCCTGGTGACGCCGAAGAGCCGTCTGGCGCCGGTCGACCAGTGGGAGACGAGCCCGTCCGCGTCGACCACCGCGACGGCCAGCGGCACACGGCCCGTCATGGCGCCGCTCGGCGACGTGGTCCGCTGTGGCGGCACCTCGGGTTCCATGGCTGGGAGGCTCCTTCCCCACCGCTGCGTTCCGCGGTTCGTGGCTCCACGGTACGGCTCCCGTGTCCGGCACCCGCCGGTCATCGGCGGAATCACCCCCAGGGGTGGTGCGCCCGGCGCGCGGAGCGGCCCGGCCACGGGTCGGGGCCGGCCGGGGAGGCCGGCGGCCGGCCCTTCGTCCCTCCGGACGGTCAGTCCTCGTGCCCCAGTTGGAGGTCGCGTTCGGTGCGTCCGCCGCCCGCCACCTGGAGCACGGTGGCCACGGGCGGATACCCCGCCGCGATCACCGTGTACTCGCCGGTGGACAGGTCCACGAACCGGAATGCCCCGTCGGGGCCCGTGGTGAGGGTGTCGACCACATTGCCCGCCGCGTCCAGGAGCGTGACCCGGGCGTCCTCGACCGGCCGGCCGCCGCTCGCCCGTACGACGCCGCGCAGCACCGCGCCGCCGGCGAGCTCGATGTCCTGCCGGGTCTCCCTGGCCGCCTGCACGCTCACCGGCAGCGCGGCGGGCCGGAAGGCGGGGGCGCTGGCGGCGAGGGTGTACTCCCCGGCCACCAGCTCCGAGATCACATAGCCGCCTTCGCGACCGCTGCGGGTGGACGCGACGACCTCGCCGCGGACGTCGGTGAGGGTGACGGCGGCGTCGCGCACCGGGATGCCGTCGGCGGTGACGACGGTCCCGGCGAGGCGCCCGGCCCCGCCGAGCACCACATCGAGCTCGACGGGCCGTTCGCCCACGGTGACACTGACGGCCTGCGGCTGGTGGCCGCCGGCCGCGGCGATGAGGACGTACGAACCGGCGCCCGGCACGCTCAGCGCGTACCGCCCGTCGTCGCCGCTGGCGCCCCGTCCGACCTGCTGGCCCTGGACGTCGATGAGGGTGAGGGCGGCGCGCGGGACCTTCGTGCCGTCGGGGTGCTGGACGCTGCCGCAGACCGGCACTCCCGACAGGTAGACGGGCGGCGGAGCGGCGGCGGCCTCGGTGGTCGTGTTCGTCAAGTTGGTGCGGGCGGCCGGAACGGTCATGGACTCGGCGGCGTTTTCGGGGCTGTGGTGGGACACCAGCGGTTTCTCCTTGAGGAAGAAGGCGAAGAACAGGCCGAGCGCGAGCACCGGCACGAGGTAGAGGAAGATCCGCGGCATCGCGTCGGCGTACGCCTGGACATAACTGTCGCGCAGCGCGGGCTCCATGGCATGGACCAGCTGCGGGGTGATCGACCCGGGGTCGGGGAGGTCGGCGCCGGACGGCAGGCGGACGGCGAGCGCGTCCGCGAGGCGGCCCGCGAAGAGCGTCCCGAAGACGGCGGCGCCGACGCTGCCGCCGATCTGCCGGAAGTAGTTGTTGGCGCTGGTGGCGGAGCCGATGTCGGCGGGCTCGACGGAGTTCTGCACGGCGAGCACCAGGACCGGCATGATCAGCCCGATCCCGATGCCGAGCACGGCCTGCGCGATGCTGTATTCGAGCCGTGGGGTGTCGGTTTCGAGGCGGGAGAGCAGCCACATCCCGACCACCGAGATCGCACTGCCGAGGATCGGGTGGACGCGGTAGCGCCCGGTGCGGGAGATCAGCTGGCCGGAGACGACGGACGCGATGACGATGCCGCCCATCATCGGGAGCATCAGCAGCCCGGATTCGGTGGCCGTGGCCCCGTCGACCATCTGGAGGAAGGTGGGCAGATAGCTGGCGGCGCCGAACAGTCCCACCCCGACGATCGCTCCGACGAGCGCGGTGACGTTGAAGATCGAGTCGCGGAACAGCCGGAGCGGGATGATGGGTTCGGCCGCCCGGTGCTCGACTACCAGGAAGAGCAGGGCTGTTCCGAGGGCGCCGACCCCCAGCCCCAGGATGGTGCGCGAGCCCCACGCGTACTCCGTTCCGCCCCAACTGGTCAGCAGCACCAGGCAGGTGGAGGCGGCCGCGAGCAGCAGCGCGCCGAGGACGTCGAGCCGGGGCCGGACGGTGGGCCTGGGGAGTTTCAGTACGACGGTGATGACGGCGAGGGTGACCAGGCCGAACGGGACGTTGATGTAGAAGCACCAGCGCCAGGAGGCGTGGTCGGTGAAGAAGCCGCCGAGCAGCGGGCCCGCCACGGACGCGAGGCCGAACGCGGCGCCGATGAGCCCCATGAACCGGCCGCGTTCCCGGGGCGGCACGACATCCGCGATGATCGCCTGGACCCCGATCATCAGCCCGCCGCCGCCGATGCCCTGGACGGCGCGGAAGGCGATCAGCTCGTCCATGGTGCGGGACCAGCCGGCGAGCGCGGAGCCGATGACGAAGACGACGATGGCGAACTGGAAGACGCCCTTGCGGCCGAAGAGGTCGCCGAGCTTTCCGTAGATCGGCAGTCCGATCGTGGAGGCGAGCAGATAAGCGGTGACGGCCCAGGACATCTTCTCCAGGCCATGCAGCTCGCCGACGATCTTCGGCAGCGCGGTGGCGACGATCATCTGGTCGAGCGCCGCGAGCAGGAGCGTGAGCATCAGCCCGAGGAAGATCAGCCGGATGCGCCGGGGACTGGTCTCCGGTCCGTCGTACGGGGCCGACGCCTGGTCCCGTTCCACCGCTTCCGTCTCGGCGGAGGGCGGCAAGGGCGGCCCGGCGGGTGACGCGGCAGCAGCCTGGGCGGTCCCCGTGCCGCCCGGCTCCTCCTCCAACAGAGTGATCCCACCCACCACGTGCCGCTCCCCTCGTCGCATCTGCGCCGCCCATTTCTGCCATTGGGCGAGAAGGGAGGGCAAACGCGACGGGGGGCGCTGACGGCGCACTCGGGGGGCTTAGCCCCCGGTGGGAGCCACTACGGCGCACCACTGGACGGGCCGGGAAAACCACCCGAACCGGTGAGGCCGGTCAAGAGTCCGGCGGGCTACTTCTCGACCTCGGCGGCGAGGTTCTGCAGCAGCTCGTCGTAGATCCGGCCGAGGCCCTTGGGCGCGAAGGTCCTCTCGAAGAATCCGCCGATGCCTCCGGCGCCGTTCCAGACGGTCGAGACGACGGCCTTCGACCTGCCCTCGCCGGCCGGGGTGACGGTCCAGGTGGTGACCATCGAGGAGTTGCGGTCCTTCTCCACCAGCTGGCCGTCGGTGGGCTCGCTGACCTCCAGCAGGCAGTCGCGGACCCGCTTGCTGGTGGCCTGGAGCTTCCAGTGGACGAGGGTGCCCTCGCCGTCACCGCCCTCGCGCACCTCGTACTCGCTGAAGTGTCCGGGCAGCACCTTGCCGCGGACTTCCTTGTAGTCGGCCAGCGCGTCGAACACCGTCTCCGCGTCCGCGGCGATGACTCGCTCTGTCGTGGCCTCGACCTGCGCCATGGCTGTTCCTCCAGCACTCGGTTGTTCGGGGGTGTGCTGAGCCAACCACCTCGGGCACGCCGCTCAAAATCCGGGCCGGGACGAAGGGGAGAAAACGATCAAGGGAACAAGTGTTCTATTCTCTGTCCAGTGCTACCGAGGAGGCGTCCATGCGCTGGGACAATCTGGTCGAGAACCCCGCCACGACCGGGAACAGCGCGCTCTTCACCGCCGACGCGGTGACCACGCGCACCTTTGACACCCCCGAGTTCCGGGGGATCACCTTCCATGAGATCCGGGCCCGCTCGATCGTGAACCGGGTGCCGGGCGCGTCGCGGATGCCGTTCGAATGGACCGTCAATCCGTACCGCGGCTGCTCGCACGCCTGCGTCTACTGCTTCGCCCGCAAGACCCACAGCTATCTGGATCTCGACACCGGCCTCGGCTTCGACTCCCAGATCGTCGTCAAGATCAACGCCCCCGAGCTGCTCCGCGGCCACCTCGCGTCCGGCCGCTGGCACGGCGCGCACATCGCGATGGGCACCAATGTCGACTGCTACCAGCGCGCCGAGGGCCGCTACCGCCTGATGCCCGGCATCATCTCGGCCCTGCGCGATCACGCGAACCCGTTCTCGATCCTGACCAAGGGGACGCTGATCCTGCGCGACCTGGAACTGCTGCGCCAGGCCGCCGAGGTCACCGACGTGGGCATCTCCGTCTCGGTCGGCTTCGTCGACGAGGCGCTGTGGCGCACCGTGGAGCCCGGCACCCCCTCCCCCGCGCGCCGCCTCGATGCCGTCCGCACCCTGAGCGAGAACGGCATCGACTGCGGTGTGCTGATGGCCCCCGTCATCCCGTTCCTCGGCGATCATCCGGACCAGCTGCGCGCCACCGTCCGCGCGATCGCCGCCGCCGGGGCGACCTCGGTGACCCCGCTCGTCCTCCATCTGCGGCCCGGCGCCCGGGAGTGGTACACGCAGTGGCTCGGGAAGCACCACCCCCACCTGGTGCGGCGGTACGAGCGGCTGTACGCCGAGGGGGCCTACGCGCCCAAGTGGTACCAGCGCCGCATCACCCGGTACGTCCACGAGCTGGCGGCCGAGTTCGGCATCGGCCCCTCGCACCGCGGCACGGCCCGGCGGCTCCCCACCCGGAACGAACCGCGAACGGAACAGCACGCACCGCTCGACGGCCCCGGGCCCACGCAGCTGACCCTCCTCTGACCCGCCCCGCCGGCCTCGACCCGCCCCGGTCCGCCCGGACCTTCGCGGACGGCCCGGCGCAACCGGCACGGGCAAACGGGTCAACTCTTGACACAACAGGCCCTTCCCGACGCGAATGCGGGGAGCATGCGGCGGGGGCTGCGCCATCCGCAGCCGTGTTTCCCCCACCACGGGAGGCCATATGACGAAACGTCCGGTAATTCTTTTCGCCGTCGGTGCGACGGTCGCCGGCCTGGTGACCACCGCACCGGCCACGGCAACCGCCGACAACGGCGCGCGGCCCGCCGCCGCGAAGCTCGAATGGACCGACTGCGCCACGAAGTCCTATCCGCGGCTGCAGTGCTCATCGGTCAGTACACCGCTCGACCATGACAATCCGTCGGGCCGGCAGATCACCCTCGCCCTGTCCCGCGTCCCGCACACCGCGAAGACCTTCCAGGGCCCTCTGCTCGTCAACCCGGGCGGCCCCGGGGGCAGCGGTCTGTCGATGGCCGGATTCGTGGCGTCCGCACTGCCGAAGGCGGTCGCCGCGCAGTACGACGTGATCGGCTTCGATCCCCGCGGCGTCGGGAAGAGCAGGCCGGCGCTGGACTGCGTACCGGACTACTTCGCCCCGGTGCGCCCCGACTCGGTGCCCGGCTCGCTCGGCGTCGAGGCGGCCAACCGCAACCGGGCCCGTTCGTTCGCCGAGGCGTGCGGGCGCGAGTACCCGGATCTGCTGCCGTACATGGACACGATCAGCGCCGCGAAGGACCTCGACGTGATCCGGCGCGCCACCGGCTCCCGGCAGCTCAACTACTTCGGGTACTCCTACGGCACCTACCTCGGCGCGGTGTACGGCAAGCTCTTCCCGGAGCGGGTGCGGCGCTTCGTCCTCGACTCGAACGTGGACCCCGACGGTGTCTGGTACGACGACAACATCGGCCAGAACTACGCCTTCGACGCCCGCCACAAGGCGTTCGCCGCCTGGGTGGCGAAGCACGACTCCACGTACCGGCTCGGCAGCGACCCGGCGAAGGTCGAGGCGGCCTGGTACGCGATGCGCGAGGCCGTCAAGGCACGGCCGGCGGGCGGGAAGGTCGGCCCGAGCGAACTGGAGGACACCTTCCTGCCGGGCGGCTACTACAACGGGTACTGGCCCTACCTGGCCGAGGTGTTCGCCGCGTACACCGACGACGGCGACCAGGACGCGCTCGTGAAGGCGTACAAGAAATTCGGCGCGGCCGACGCCGAGGACGACAACGGGTACTCGGTCTACGCGGCCGTGCAGTGCCGCGACGCCCAGTGGCCCCGGCAGTGGAACACCTGGCGCGCCGACAGCCTTCGGGTGCACACCAAGGCGCCCTTCTACACCTGGAACAACGCCTGGTACAACGCCCCTTGTGCCGACTGGCCGGTGGAGCCGCTGAATCCGGTGCGGGTCTCCAACAACGACCTTCCGCCGGTACTGCTCTTCCAGGCCACCGACGACGCGGCCACGCCGTACGAGGGCGGGGTCACCCTGCACCGCAGGCTGCGCGGCTCCAGCCTGGTCGTCGAGCAGGGCGGCGGCAATCACGGCATCACGCTGAGCGGCAACGACTGCCTGGACACCTACCTCGTGGACTATCTCGCCAAGGGCACCGTCCCGCGCGGCGAGGGCAGCCGGGCCGGCGCGGACGCGGTGTGCGCCAAGTCCCCCGACCCGCAGCCGCTGACCGGCGAGGCGGCTTCGAGGTCGGTGCGGCGGACGGGCACCGGCAGCAGGGGCGCCACCCTGCACGGGCTGCTCGGTTTCCGCGGCTGACGGCCCCGCTCCGGCCCGCGTACGGGCCGTCCCGGCGGATGCGCCAGGATGGCCCGTATGACGACACGGATACATGTGCGGGACATGACGGTCGACGACTGCGAGGCCGTCACGCGGGTCCGGGTGCGCGGCTGGCGGGCCGCGTACGCGGGGCTGGTGCCGCAGTCGTATCTGGACGGCATGGACCTCACCGTCGCCGAGGACGTGGAGCGGCGCCGCGCGTCCTTCGCACAGGGAACCACGCTCGTGAACGTGGTGGCCGAACGGGCGGACCTCGGAGTGATCGGCTGGGGCTGCTACGGGGCGCGCCGGGAGAACGGCAGGCCGCTCGCGCGGGGCGAGCTGTACGCGCTCTACGTGGCGCCCGAGCAGATCGGGACCGGGGCGGGCCGCGCCCTGATGGCGGAGATCCTCACCCGTGCCGCGGCCGACGGCTTCCCGGACCTGGCGTTGTGGGTGCTGAAGGAGAACGCCCCGGCCCGCCGTTTCTACGAGCGCGCGGGCTTCTGTCCCGACGGCGCCGAGGAGTCCTTCGAGGCGGACGGCTCGCTGGTGCCCGAGGTGCGGTACCTGCGCGCGCTCGGCGCTTCCGCCGCCTCCTGAGTCCGGCGCTCCTTCAGGGCGCGCCCAGCCGGCCGAGCGCGTCGCGGGCCGCGCCGCCCAGCCTCGGGTGCGGCAGGGCCGCCTCCAGGAGCGGGCGGGCCCGCCCGTCCCCGAGCTGCCCGAGCCCCTCGACGCAGGCGAGCGCCACCCGCCAGTGCGGGTCGCCGGGGGCGAGCAGCCGTTCCAGGGTGCTCATCAGCGCCGGTACGGACTCCGGGGCCCGGAGCTCGGTGAGCAGCCGCACCGGGTGCAGGGCGTACGCGGTGCGCAGGGCGTTGGTCGCCAGGGCCGCGGCGGCCCGGGGCGTACGGGGGTCGCCCAGGCGCACCAGGGCGTGGGCGGCCGAGACGCAGCGCTCCGGGTCGCGGTGGTTGAGCAGCAGCACCAGCGCCTCGAAGGCCCGCCGGTCTCCGCCGCAGCCGAGCCGGAAGGCGGCGATCTCACGGGCCCAGAGCGGGCGTTCGCGTTCCACCAGGACGCGGGCCAGTTCCTCCTCGTCCTCGGTGGCGAGCAGTCCGCGGCACTGCGCCGACTCCCCCGCCGCTTCCGCCTCGTCAGCAAGCCGGTCCGCGAGCGACCGGAACTCCTCGTCCATGACCGTCAGCGTATCGGCGGGGACTCTGCGTATCGAGGGGCGGGGGAAATGTGGCATGGGGCACAGCGAGCCGGGGCTGGCGCGCTCGTTACCCGGCAGTTAATCTCATGTGAGCGGGACACCATCCCCGCTTGCTCCGGTGGCCTGGTGACGCAGCCACCCGGAGTGCTTGTCGGTTCGGCAGTTCTGCAGACGTGACTCCGGGACAGAGTCCGTCGCCCCTTCCGGGTCCGGGCGTGCCCATGGCGCGCCGGCCCCGAGTACCACGACACGCAACTCCCGCACGTGTCGCGCCGGTTCTCCCTTTTCACAGTGCGCGCTCCGTGCCTCCTCACAGTCGTCACTCATTCTCTGGAGTCCCGTGATGGACACCCCGCTCAGCACCATTGCCGTCGTCGGTCTCGGCACCATGGGCACCGGCATCGCCGAGGTCCTGGCCCGTGCCGGCCACGAGGTCATCGGCATCGACATCAGCGACGAGGCCGCCCGCCGGGCCGTCGCCGCCCTGGAAGCCGCGACCGCCCGCGCCGTGCGGCGCGAGCGGATCACCGAGGAGGAGCGGGGCGACGCCCTCGCCCGGTTCCGCACCTCCGCCGACCTGCGGGCCGCCGCGGAGGCGGAGCTCGTCATCGAGGTCGTGCCCGAGTCGTACGAGATCAAGCAGCAGGTCTTCCGGGAGCTCGACGCCATCGTCTCCCCCACCACGATCCTGGCGACCGGCACCAACGCCCTGTCCGTGACGCGGCTGGCCGCCGAGTCGCTGCGCCCGGAGCGCGTGCTCGGCCTGCACTTCTTCAACCCGGCGCCCGCGATGAAGCTGGTCGAGGTGGTCTCCTCGGTGCTGACCGCGCCGCCGGCCGTCGAGACCGTCACCGCGCTCGCCCGTAGCCTGGGCAAGGAACCGGTCGCGGTCGGCGACCGGCCGGGCTTCGTCGCCGACGGCCTGCTGTTCGGCTACCTCAACCAGGCCGCCGCGATGTACGAGGCCAACTACGCCTCCCGGGAGGACATCGACGCGGCGATGAAGCTCGGCTGCGGTCTGCCGATGGGTCCGCTCGCCCTGCTCGACCTGATCGGGATCGACACCGCCCGCACCGTGCTGGAGGCGATGTACGCCGAGTCGCACGACCGGCTGCACGCCCCGGCGCCGGTGCTCAGGCAGCTGAGCGAGGCGGGGCTGACCGGCCGCAAGGCGGGCCGCGGCTTCTACACGTACGAGGGGCCCGGCAGCCAGACCGTGGTGCCGGACGCCCTGACGCCGGGCGACGACGGATCGGCATCGGCCGGGCGCACGGTGCGTTCGATGGGTGTCGCGGGTTCCGGGACGATGGCCTCGGGCATCGCCGAGGTCTTCGCGAAGGCCGGGTACGACGTGGTGCTCGCCGCCCGCGGCCAGGAGAAGGCGGACACCGCCAAGGGCCGGATCGCCAAGTCGCTGGAGCGCTCCGTCACCAAGGGGCGGCTGACGGCCGAGGCGCGGGACGCCGCCCTGGCCCGGATCACCGCGGCCGGTTCGCTGGACGCCTTCGCCGATGTCGACCTCGCGGTGGAGGCCGTCGCCGAGGATCTCTCAGTCAAGCAGCAGCTGTTCGGGACCCTGGACAAGGTCTGCAAGCCTGGTGCCGTGCTCGCCACCACCACCTCGTCGCTGCCGGTCGTCGCGATCGCGCGGGCCACCTCGCGTCCCGAGGACGTGATCGGGATGCACTTCTTCAACCCTGCGCCGGCGATGAAGCTGGTCGAGGTGGTCCGTACGGTGCTCACCGCCGACGATGTCCACGCCACCGTCCGCGAGGTGTGCGGCAAGGTCCGCAAGCACCCGGTGGACTGCGGGGACCGGGCCGGTTTCATCGTGAACGCGCTGCTGTTCCCGTACCTCAACAACGCGATCAAGATGGTCGAGGAGCACTACGCGACGCTCGACGACATCGACGCGGCGATGAAGCTGGGCGGCGGCTACCCGATGGGCCCGTTCGAACTGCTCGACGTCGTCGGTCTCGATGTCTCGCTGGCCATCGAGAAGGTGCTGCACAGCGAGTTCCGCGACCCGGGCCTGGCCCCGGCGCCGCTGCTCGAACACCTGGTGGCCGCCGGCTGCCTCGGCCGCAAGACGGGGCGCGGCTTCCGCGAACATGCCCGGCGCTGAGAAAGGTGCCGGTTGGGGCGGGCTGCTCGATCCTTCGGGCGGCCCGCCCCCACGGGCGCACTCCCCCGACCCGATGCAGTACGTTCACACCATGTCCCAGCCCGCCAGGTCCCCCCGTGTCTCCGCCGCGCCCGACGCACAGGAAAGTGCCGCCGGCACGCGCGCCGCCGCCCAACGGCTCAAAATGCGCCGTGAACTGGCCGCCGCGGCGATGGAACTCTTCGCCACGAAGGGGTACGAAGCGACGACGGTCGACGAGATCGCGGGCGCCGCCGGGGTCGCCCGGCGGACCTTCTTCCGGCACTTCCGCTCCAAGGAAGAGGCGATCTTCCCGGACCACGACGACACCCTCGTCAGGGCCGAGGCCGTCCTCAATGCCGCACCGGCGCACGAGCACCCCCTCGACACCGTCTGCCGCGGCATCAAGGAAGTCATGAAGATGTACGCGGCGAAGCCCGCGGTCTCCGTGGCCCGATACAAACTGACCCGCGAGGTCCCCACCCTGCGCGAGGCGGAGATCGCCTCGGTGGCCCGCTACGAGCGGCTGTTCACCCGCTATCTGCTGGGCCATTTCGACGAGCGCGACCACCATGTCGGCAACGACGACCCGCTGCTGGCGGAGGTCGCGGCGTCCGCCGTGGTCACCGCGCACAACCACGTCCTGCGCCGCTGGCTGCGGGCGGGCGGCGAGGGCGACGTGGAGGCCCAGCTCGACCACGCCTTCGCGATCGTCCGCGACACCTTCGGGAGCGGCATCGGAGCCGGCCGGACCGTCGGCGCCGAGCCAGCGAAGCAGCCCGCCGCCTCGGTGGCCTCCCAGGGCGAGGTGCTGGTCGCCGTGGCGCGGACCGACGCACCGCTCGACGAAGTGATGCGCACGATCCAGCAGGCGCTCCAGGCCCGCTGAACGGGCGCGGGCGGGGGCGGGCACGCCCCCGCCCCGGCCCGCGCCGAAACCTGGTTGCCCGGCCCGCTCACCGGTGTTGTGGTGGGCGGATGAATCATCATCACGAAGCACTGCTGACCGTCTTCGACCGCGAGATGCGCGAGCACGCCCGCCCCGACGGCCCCGGGGTCCGGGTGGAGCGCACCGGCGACGTCGTACGGCAGGTCGGCGCGGCCGACGACTGGAACGGTGTCGTCTGGTCATCCCCGGACCTGGCTCCCGCTCGGGCGGACGCGGTGATCGCGGCCCAGGTGGCGCACTACACGGCGCTCGGGCACGGCGAATTCGAGTGGAAGCTGTACGCGCACGACCGGCCGGCCGATCTGGACCGGCGGCTGCTGGCGGCCGGTTTCGAGGCGGAGGAGCCGGAGACCCTGCTGGTCGCCCCGGTCGCGGAGCTCTCGACGCGGGTGGAGCTCCCCGACGGCGTTCGGCTGCGCACCGTGCGTGACGCGGACGACGTGGAGCTGATGGCCCTCGCCCATGAGCGGGCGTTCGGCTCCGACTGGTCGCGGCTGCGGCATCAGGTGCCGGCCCGGCTGGCCGAGGACCCGGACGGTTTCGTCGGCGTGCTCGCCATGGCGGGTGACGAGCCGGTGAGCTCGGCCCGGATGGAGCTGTACCCGGGCACGGGCTTCGCGGGGCTCTGGGGCGGCGGCACGGTCGAGGCATGGCGCGGAAAGGGCCTCTACCGGGCCCTGGTGGCCTTCCGCGCCCAGATCGCGGTGGAGCGCGGCTACGGCTACCTTCAGGTCGATGCCACCGACATGAGCGCTCCGATCCTCCGGCGGCTCGGATTCCGCGCGCTGAGCACCACGACGCCCTATGTGTACCGCTCGCACTGATCGATCATTCGCGGCATTTCACGGGGCATTTGCCTACGAAACCCCCCTCTCCTTGCTCATAAGTGCCCGGCGGGTGACAAGTGAGAGAAATTGTTGGCACCGAGTGCCTTGCCAGGTGTCACGGAGTGCCATACGTTGAAGTTGTCCGGGCGGCCGGCGTGCTGCGAACTCACGTACGCCGGCTGTCCCCGCAAGCGATTTGCCTGCGCGCCCGGACGCCTGCGTCACAGGCAAACCCTTCTGCTCCACAGAGCAAGCCGAAGCTTTGACAGCCGAACCGACGGCAGCACCTCCACCCCGTTCCCTCTCCTGCTCGCAGGGATCGCAAGCGTTCCCTCAGCGCCCCCATCCGCCGGAGGCACCCCGTGAAGGAAATCCTGGACGCGATCCAATCGCAGGACAGCACAGCCGCGGACTTCGCGGCCCTGTCCATCCCCGAGTCGTACCGCGCGGTGACCGTGCACAAGGACGAGACCGAGATGTTCCACGGGCTCGCCACTCGCGACAAGGACCCCCGCAAGTCGCTGCACCTCGACGAGGTCCCGGTGCCCGAACTCGGGCCCGGCGAGGCCCTGGTGGCCGTCATGGCGAGTTCGGTGAACTACAACTCCGTCTGGACCTCGATCTTCGAGCCGATGTCCACCTTCGGCTTCCTGGAGCGCTACGGAAAGCTCAGCGAGCTCACCCGGCGCCACGACCTGCCGTACCACGTCATCGGTTCCGACCTGGCGGGCGTCGTCCTGCGCGCCGGCCCCGGCGTCAACGCCTGGCACCCCGGCGACGAGGTCGTCGCCCACTGCCTCTCGGTCGAGCTGGAGTCCTCGGACGGCCACAACGACACGATGCTCGACCCCGAGCAGCGGATCTGGGGCTTCGAGACCAACTTCGGCGGCCTGGCGGAGATCGCGCTCGTCAAGTCCAACCAGCTGATGCCGAAGCCTCAGCACCTCAGCTGGGAGGAGGCCGCCGCTCCGGGCCTGGTCAACTCCACCGCGTACCGCCAGCTCGTCTCGCGCAACGGCGCGGGGATGAAGCAGGGCGACAACGTGCTGATCTGGGGCGCCAGCGGCGGACTCGGCTCGTACGCCACGCAGTTCGCGCTGGCCGGCGGCGCCAACCCGGTCTGCGTCGTCTCCAGCGAGCAGAAGGCCGACATCTGCCGGAAGATGGGCGCCGAGGCGATCATCGACCGCAACGCCGAGGGCTACAAGTTCTGGAAGGACGAGCACAACCAGGACCCGCGCGAGTGGAAGCGCTTCGGCAAGCGCATCCGTGAACTCACCGGCGGCGAGGACGTGGACATCGTCTTCGAGCACCCGGGCCGCGAGACCTTCGGCGCCTCGGTGTACGTGACCCGCAAGGGCGGCACGATCGTCACCTGCGCCTCCACCTCCGGCTACAACCACGAGTACGACAACCGCTACCTGTGGATGTCGCTGAAGCGGATCGTGGGCTCGCACTTCGCCAACTACCGCGAGGCGTGGGAGGCCAACCGGCTCGTCGCCAAGGGCAAGATCCACCCCACGCTGTCGAAGGTCTACTCGCTGGAGGAGACCGGCCAGGCCGCGTACGACGTCCACCGCAACCTCCACCAGGGCAAGGTCGGCGTGCTGGCGCTCGCCCCGCGCGAGGGGCTCGGCGTGCGCAACGAGGAACTGCGCGAGCAGCACATCGACGCCATCAACCGCTTCCGGAACGTCTGACATGAGTGGGCGTCAGAAGGACCGCCCGTGGCTCATGCGGACGTACGCCGGTCACTCGACCGCCGAGGCGTCCAACGAGCTCTACCGGCGCAACCTCGCCAAGGGCCAGACCGGCCTGTCGGTCGCCTTCGACCTGCCGACGCAGACCGGGTACGACCCCGACCACATCCTCGCCCGCGGCGAGGTCGGCCGGGTCGGCGTGCCGGTGTCGCACCTCGGTGACATGCGCCGGCTGTTCCAGGACATCCCCCTGGAGCAGATGAACACCTCGATGACGATCAACGCCACCGCGATGTGGCTGCTTGCGCTCTACCAGGTGGTCGCGGAGGAACAGGGCGCCGATCCCACCCGGCTCCAGGGCACCACGCAGAACGACATCGTCAAGGAGTACCTCTCGCGCGGGACGCACGTCTTCCCGCCCGGTCCCTCGCTGCGGCTGACCACCGACATGATCACGTACACGGTCAACCGCATCCCGAAGTGGAACCCGATCAACATCTGCAGCTACCACCTGCAGGAGGCGGGGGCCACTCCGGTCCAGGAGATCGCGTACGCCATGTCGACGGCGATCGCCGTGCTCGACGCGGTCCGTGACTCGGGGCAGGTGCCCGAGGAGAAGTTCGGCGATGCCGTCGCCCGGATCTCCTTCTTCGTGAACGCGGGCGTCCGCTTCATCGAGGAGATGTGCAAGATGCGCGCCTTCGGCCGCATCTGGGACCGGATCACCCGCGAGCGGTACGGCATCACCGACGCCAAGCAGCGCCGCTTCCGCTACGGCGTCCAGGTCAACTCCCTCGGCCTGACCGAGGCGCAGCCGGAGAACAACGTCCAGCGCATCGTCCTGGAGATGCTGGCCGTCACGCTCTCCAAGGACGCCCGCGCCCGCGCCGTCCAGCTGCCGGCCTGGAACGAGGCGCTGGGGCTCCCCCGGCCCTGGGACCAGCAGTGGTCGCTCCGCATCCAGCAGGTGCTCGCGCACGAGAGCGACCTGCTGGAGTACGAGGACATCTTCGCCGGGTCGCACGTCATCGAGGCCAAGGTGGACGAGCTGGTCGCCGAGTCGCTCGCCGAGATCGACCGGATCGAGCGGATGGGCGGCGCCATGGCGGCCGTCGAGTCCGGCTATCTGAAGTCCGAGCTGGTCTCCTCGCACGCCGCCCGCCGGGCCCGGATCGAGGGCGGCGAGGAGAAGATCGTCGGCGTCAACATCTACGAGACGACGGAGCCGAACCCGCTCACCGCGGACCTCGACGGGGCGATCATGACGGTCGACCCGGCCAACGAGGCCCGGGTCGTCGCCGCCCTGCACGACTGGCGCGACAACCGCGACGAGGCCCGCGCCACGGAGGCGCTGGCGGCGCTGAAGAAGGCCGCCGCGGGCACCGAGAACATGATGGAAGCGACCGTGGAGTGCGCCCGCGCGGGTGTCACCACCGGCGAGTGGTCCTGGGCGCTGCGCGACGTCTTCGGTGAGTTCCGGGCCCCGACGGGCGTTTCGTCGGCGCCGGTCGCGGTGACCGCCGAGGCGGGCACCCCGCTCGCCCTGGTCCGAGAGAAGGTCGCCCGCACCGCGGCCGACCTGGGCGCCGGGCGGCTGCGGCTGCTGGTCGGCAAGCCGGGCCTGGACGGGCACTCCAACGGCGCCGAGCAGATCGCCGTGCGGGCCCGTGACGCCGGCTTCGAGGTCGTCTACCAGGGGATCAGGCTGACCCCCGAACAGATCGTCTCGGCCGCCCTCGCCGAGGACGTGCACTGCGTCGGTCTGTCGATCCTGTCCGGCTCGCACGCCGAGCTCGTACCGGACGTGCTCACCCGGCTGCGCGAGGCGGGCGCCGCCGACATCCCGGTCATCGCGGGCGGGATCATTCCGCCCGCCGACGCGTCGGCCCTGATCGGGGCCGGTGTCGCCGCCGTATTCACCCCGAAGGATTTCGGTATCACGGAGATCATCGGCCGTATCGTCGACGAGATCCGGAAAGCGAACAAGCTCGACCCTCTGGAGGTCCCCGCATGACTGCCGTCAACCGCCTGCGCCCGCGCCGTTCGTGTCTGGCAGTGCCCGGCTCGAACCCGCGGTTCCTGGAGAAGGCCCAGGGCCTCCCGGCCGACCAGGTCTTCCTGGACCTGGAGGACGCCTGCGCGCCGCTCGCCAAGGAGGGCGCCCGGCACACCATCGTCGACGCGCTGAACAACGGTGACTGGACGGGCAAGACCCGGGTCGTGCGGGTGAACGACTGGACCACGCACTGGACGTACCGCGACGTCATCACGGTCGTCGAGGGCGCCGGCCAGAACCTCGACTGCATCATGCTGCCGAAGGTCCAGGACGCCCAGCAGGTCGTGGCGCTGGACCTGCTGCTGACCCAGATCGAGAAGACGATGGGCTTCGAGGTCGGGAAGATCGGCATCGAGGCGCAGATCGAGAACGCCAAGGGCCTCGTCAACATCGACGACATCGCCGCCGCCTCGCCCCGCCTGGAGACGCTGATCTTCGGCCCGGCCGACTTCATGGCGTCGATCAACATGAAGACCCTGGTCGTCGGTCAGCAGCCGCCCGGCTACGGCGCGGACGCCTACCACTACATCCTGATGCGCATTCTGATGGCGGCCCGTACGCACGACCTCCAGGCGATCGACGGCCCCTTCCTGCAGATCCGTGACGTGGACGCGTACCGCGAGGTCGCGGGCCGTGCGGCGGCGCTGGGCTTCGACGGCAAGTGGGTACTGCACCCGGGTCAGGTCGACGCCGCCAACGAGGTGTTCTCGCCCTCGCAGGAGGACTACGACCACGCCGAGCTGATCCTCGACGCGTACGAGTGGTGCACCTCCGAGGAGGGCGGCAAGAAGGGCTCGGCGATGCTGGGCGACGAGATGATCGACGAGGCGAGCCGCAAGATGGCCCTGGTCATCGCGGGCAAGGGCCGCGCGGCCGGCATGCAGCGCACCTCCAAGTTCGAAGCGCCGGAGGCCTGATCGTGCAGTTCGGACGCACATACGAGGAGTTCGAGGTCGGTGCGGTCTACAAGCACTGGCCCGGGAAGACGGTCACCGAGTACGACGACCACCTCTTCTGCCTGCTGACCATGAATCATCACCCGTTGCACATGGACAGCAACTACGCGGAGCGGACGACGGATTTCGGGAAGAACGTTGTCGTCGGCAACTACATCTACTCGCTGCTGCTCGGCATGTCCGTTCCGGACGTCTCCGGAAAGGCGATCGCCAATCTCGAGGTCGAGTCGCTGAAGCACGTCGCCCCGACCTTCCACGGCGACACGATCTACGGCGAGACGACGGTTCTGGACAAGACTCCGTCAAAGTCCAAGAACGACCGCGGAATCGTCCACGTGGAGACCAAGGGGTACAAGCAGGACGGCACGCTGGTCTGCGTGTTCCGCCGCAAGGTGATGGTCCCCACCGAGACGTACATCAAGGAGCGCGGCGGTGAGCAGCCAGGCCGCCCCGAACTGAACCAGCCTTCGCAGAAGAACGTGGAGAAGTAGCCATGACGCGACTCGCCCAGACCGCCGGCCTCACCGACGTCCAGCAGGAAATCCTCTCCACGGTCCGGGATTTCGTCGACAAGGAGATCATTCCGGTCGCGACCCAGCTGGAACACCGTGACGAGTACCCCACCGAGATCGTCGAGGGGCTCAAGGAACTCGGCCTGTTCGGGCTGATGATCCCCGAGGAGTACGGGGGCCTGGGTGAGTCGCTTCTCACATACGCGCTGTGCGTGGAGGAAATCGCCCGCGGCTGGATGAGCGTTTCGGGAATCATCAACACGCACTTCATCGTGGCGTACATGCTCAAGCAGCACGGCACCCAGGAGCAGAAGGACACCTTCCTGCCGCGCATGGCACTGGGCGAGGTCCGGGGCGCGTTCTCGATGTCCGAGCCGGCGCTGGGCTCGGACGTCTCCGCGATCACCTCCAAGGGCGTCAGGGACGGCGAGGAGTACGTCCTCAACGGCCAGAAGATGTGGCTGACGAACGGTGGCACGTCCTCGCTCGTCGCCGTTCTGTGCCGGAGTGACGAAGGCCACCCCGAGGGGACCGCCCCGCACAAGTCGATGACCACATTCCTGGTGGAGAAGGAGCCCGGATTCGGCGAGGTCCGACCCGGACTCACTATTCCCGGCAAAATCGACAAAATGGGCTACAAGGGCGTCGACACGACCGAACTCATCATGGACGGGCTACGAATTCCGGCCAATCGAGTGCTGGGCGGCACCACCGGCCGAGGCTTTTACCAAATGATGGACGGCGTCGAGGTCGGCCGGGTGAATGTGGCGGCGCGTGGCTGCGGTGTCGCACAGCGTGCATTCGAGCTTGGTGTTTCCTACGCCCAGCAGCGGCAGACCTTCGGAAAGCCGATCGCCCAGCACCAGGCGATCCAGTTCAAGCTGGCCGAAATGGCCACCAAGGTGGAAGCCGCCCATGCAATGATGGTAAATGCAGCGCGCAAAAAGGACTCCGGGGAACGAAACGACCTGGAGGCAGGGATGGCGAAGTACCTCGCCTCCGAGTACTGCAAGGAAGTCGTCGAGGACGCCTTCCGTATCCACGGCGGTTACGGCTTCTCCAAGGAGTACGAGATCGAGCGCCTCTACCGGGAGGCCCCGATGCTGCTTATCGGTGAAGGTACCGCCGAGATCCAGAAAATGATCATCGGGCGCCGACTCCTCGAGGAGTACCGGTTCCAGGGGTGATTGTCCCTTTCGAGGCGATTTAGCCGCGAAGAAGATCACACCCTGTCACCCTCGGCCGGTGCCTTCCAACCGTCCGACTCGGCTGCTGGCTTGCCCAGTTGTTGCTCGCAACCGATAACATCGCCGGAAAAGCCGCCGTCCCCCGTTGCCAGCGCGGCATCATCCGCTACGAAGGTCATCCATGCCCGACAGCCAAACCTCTGCACCACGCGGCGGAGTCCGCCTTGCGCGCGGAGCTTCGCCGTGGCTCCTCCCGACCGTCGCCACCGCGGCGCTCAGCCTCTCCCGGGCCCGCAAGTCCGGACGCTGGGCCGCGGTGGCCGTGCCCACCACCGCGCTCGCGGCGGGCATGCTGTGGTTCTTCCGCGACCCCGAGCGCGAGATCACCCAGGGCCGCGTCATCTCGCCGGCCGACGGCGTGGTGCAGAGCATCATGCCGTGGAAGGACGGGCGCACCCGCGTCGCGATCTTCATGAGCCCGCTGAATGTTCACGTCAACCGTGCCCCCCTGGCCGGCACGGTGACCTCGGTCGAGCACGTCCCCGGCGGGTTCGTTCCGGCATTCAACAAGGAGAGCGAGAACAACGAGCGCGTCGTCTGGCACTTCGACACCGAGCTCGGCGACATCGAGATGGTGCAGATCGCGGGTGCTGTCGCCCGGCGCATCGTCCCGTACATCCCGCAGGGCACGAAGGTGGAGCAGGGCGAGCGCATCGGTCTGATCCGCTTCGGCTCGCGGGTCGACATCTACCTTCCGGAAGGTGTCGAGGTCGCGGTCGAGGTCGGCCAGGCCACCACCGCGGGGGTGACTCGAATTGACCGTGATTGATCCCGACACACAGGCAGGCTGGGTGCCCGAGTCGGAGTCCGAGGAGGACGCCGGCGAGGACATGCCGCTCTCTCTGCGGCTGTCGATAGCGGACACCCTGACTCTCGGCAACGCCACGTGCGGTTTCATGGCGGTGTACTTCACCACCACCGGAATCCTGATCCCGCACCTCACGGGCAGCGACGAGAGCGGCATGGCCCGGCACTCCGCGGCCACCGCCGTGATCCTGATGCTCCTCGCGGCGGTCTTCGACCTCTTCGACGGGCTCGTGGCGCGCAAGCTGCGCTCCTCGCCGATGGGTGCCGAGCTGGACAACCTCTCGGACCTGATCAGCTTCGGGCTCGCCCCGGCGTACTTCGTCCTCGTGTACGGCATGGTCGCGGACGACGCACACCAGCGGGTCTCGGCGCTGGCGGCCATCGTGGTGCTGCTGGCGGTGGTGCTCAGGCTTGCGAGATTCTCCTGCGTGACCATGAAGGACGGCATGTTCCAGGGCATGCCGAGCCCCTTCGGAGCGCTCACGGTCGTCTCGATCGTGCTCCTGGAGCTGCCCTTCGTGCCGACGCTGCTCGCGATCGTCGGAGTGGCGTGGCTGATGGTCAGCCGGGTCGAGTACCCGAAGCCGCGGGGTGTCCTCGCGGTGGCGATGCTCAGCTGGATCGTGGCCGCGATGGGGCTCCTCGCCGCGTGGGCGTTCGACGCCCCCGGCGGCCAGCTGCTCCTCCAGACCGGCTGTGCGCTGCAGGTGGTCCTGGGAGCGGTCATCCCGCTCTTCGCGACGGCACGGCGGGTGAACACCTTCCGTGGCAACCGGCGCGAGGCACGGACCGCGCAGCTGCCGTAGCGGCACGCAAGACGCATGAGAAGGACCCGGGTGCTCCCCAGCACCCGGGTCCTTCCGCATCCGAGGGGCCACGGCCGCGGTCCGCGCGGCCGTGAGGCCCCGCCCAGTATGTTGGGGCCCAACCGGCTGGCGGGCGCCGTCCCCGGAAACCAGGCCTTGATGACGAAGGACTCGGAACCCGATGACAGACAACTCCGACATGATCGACTTCGTACGGGCGCGCCTCGCCGAGGAGGAGCTCATCGCGCAGGCGGCGGGCAGCGACAGCTGGCGGTGTCCGGCCGATGTGCCCGGCGAAGTCCACGACCGGTCCGGGGGCATCGCGTTCAGCGTGCGGAATCTCGGTTTCGACCAGCACATCGCGTTCCAGGACCCGGCGCGTACGCTGCGCCGCATCGAGACGAGCAGGGTGCTCCTCGACGAGTACGCGGAGGTCTCCGGCCTGGACACCGACCGCCCCGATCACGACTTCCGGTCGGGCCGGGCCGTCGGGCTGGGGTTCGCCGTCCGGCAGCTGGCCGCGGAACACGCCGGCCACCCCGGGTACCGGGCCAGGTGGCTCCCCCGGTTCATCCAGTAGTGGCGACCGCCGCGGCCGCCCGCGTGGGTGCGTTCGCTGCGGTCGCCGCCGAGGGCTGTGCGAGGTTGCGTTCCGCTCAGTGCCGGGCGTCCCGGGAGGTGCCCCGGAGTCCGGCCGCCGCGAGTACGGCTCCCAGCAGGCAGAGGACGCCGGTGACGAGCACGGCGGTGTGCACCCCGTTCATGAACGCCTGGCCACTGCCCTCCACGACCGCCGCCCTGAGCCCGGTGGGCATGCCGGGCGAGACGGGTGCGATGCCCATGGCCACTGCGTCCCCCGCCTCCTCCAGCCCGGCCGCGACGCCCGCGGGGACGCCCGCCCCGGTCAGCTCCCCGCCCAGGGTGGCGCCGACCCGGCCGCTGATCAGCGAGACCAGCACCGATGTGCCGAGCGCTCCGCCGATCTGGAGGGCGGTGGCCTGGAGGCCGCCGGCCACGCCGCCGTCCCGGGCGGGGGCCTGGCCGACGATGGCGTCGGAGGAGGCCGCGAGCACCATACCGACGCCCAGGCCGAGCGCGATGAACGGCGGCCACATCGTGGCGTAGGAAGAGGCGGTGTCCCAGCTGAGCATGCCGAAGGTCGCTGCGGCCTGGAGCAGCATGCCCAGCGGCATCGTGAGCCGGGGCCCGAAGCGGCCGGTCAGCGCCGCTCCGAGCGGGGAGGCCACCAGAGAGGCGAGGCTGAGCGGGAGTGTGCGCACACCGGCCTCCACGGGCGAGAAGCCCCGTACGTTCTGGAGGTAGAGCATCACGAAGAAGATCACTCCGAGCATCACGAAGAAGTTGAGCGCGGTGATGACGGTGCCGACGGTCAGCGCCCGGATGCGGAACAGCCGCATCGGCAGCAGCGGGTGCTCGATCCGGTTCTCGTACCGGCCGAAGCCCACCAGGACGAGCACACCGGCGGCGATGGCGCCCAGGGTGCCGGCCGAGGCCCAGCCCCAGGTCTCGCCCTTGACGACGCCGAAGACCACGCAGAGCAGACCGGACGCGAGCAGTACGACGCCGGGCACGTCGAAGCGGTGTTGGCCGGTCGAGTTCCTGCTCTGCGGCAGGACGGCGGCGCTGATCAGGAGTGCGATCACGCCGATCGGGGCGTTGATGCAGAAGACCGATTCCCAGTCGACGTGCTCGACCAGGAGCCCGCCGACGATGGGGCCGAGCGCCGTGGAGACGGCCGAGACCATGGCCCAGATCCCCACCGCCATGCCGAACCTGCGCGGCGGGAAGGCGGCACGCAGCAGGCCCAGGGTGTTGGGCATCAGCAGACCGCCGAAGAAGCCCTGCGCGGCCCGGAAGACGATGACGCCGTCGATCGAGCCCGACAGGCCGATGGCGACCGAGGAGAGGGTGAACCCGACGATGCCCGCCATGTAGAAGGTGCGCCGCCCGTAGCGGTCACCGAGCTTGCCGCCGAGGATCAGCGAGGCCGCGAGGGCGAGCAGGTAGGAGTTGGTGACCCACTGGAGGTCCGCGGTGGAGGCTTCGAGGGCGCGGCCGATCTCGGGGTTGGCGATCGCCACCACGGACGCGTCGAGCTGGACCATGAAGAGGCCGAAGGCGACCGCGAGCAGGGTCAGCCAGGGATTGGAACGCCTGCCCAGGGGCGGCTTCGCCGGCTGCGGGGAGGATGCGGGCAGGGCGGAGTGATCCACGGTGGTGGACGGCATGGGTGTGCCTTGTCTGTCGGGTGTGCCGGTAAACGTGTGCCGGGAGTGCTTGAAGGCGCCTGAGCGCGCCGGGAGGCGCCGGAGTGCCCGGAGATGCCGCGGATGGCCCCGGAACGGCCGTTCTCGGGCACAGGAGGCTCCACGGGCGCGGGAAGACTCCACGGGCGCGCACGGCGGCGGATGCGGTCGTACGGCGCGTGGTCGTCGTGTCCCCCTCGGCGGGGGAGCGGGGCCTACTCGGCGGCGTGCGCGGGGCGCAGGCTGCGCGTGAGCGCCGTCAGCGCGCCGACGGCCGAGCCGAGCGCGCCTGTCTCGCCATCGGTGAGGGACTGGAGGGCATCGGCGATGTGCGCGCGCTCCAGTCGCTGGACCTCGGTCAGCTCGCGCCGGGCCCTGGCAGTCAGGTGCAGGTGGGCGATCCGCTTGTCACCGGTGTCCTGGCGGCGCTCCAGCAGTCCCTCTCCGGTGAGCTGGGAGATCAGGGCGCTGACGTTGTTCGGCCGCATCAGCAGGGCGTCGGCGGCCTCGCGGACGGTGACGCCCTCCCGCTGCGCGACGAAGCGCAGCAGCGCGAGCTGTCCCTCGGGCGGCCTGGGACGCTGGAAGTCCTGGGCGACCCTGCGGTCGAGAGCCCGGTTCAGCGCCGGCAGGCATTCCGCGAGCGCGGCGGCCACACGGTCGAGGTCCTGGGCGGACGCGCGGGAGTCGGGCATGGCTACGACAATAGATATCTGGTCATAGGTATGTCAAAGGATGTACTGGCACGGCGGGGGACGCCGGAGACTTGCGGCCGGCCATCCGCAGCGGGCTCCGTGTCCCGGCCACGGGCCCGGCTGCGGATGGCTGCAGGAGGGCTAAGGTTTCAGAAGGAGCGCATCGCATCGCACCGTGCAGGGACGGCCATGCACCGACACCGCAGCACATCGGACAGCACCCAGGAGCTCCTTCTCACTCTTGGGCGCCTTGTCGATCAGGCCCTGGAGAACATCAGGCTCCAGCGCGCCCGCGCGGAAATGGGCCTGGCCCTGCAGCGCCACATGCTCCCCACCGAACTGCCCGACTTCCCGGGCATCCGGATCGGAGCCCGGTACGCGCCCTCGCAGGACGGCATGGCTGTCGGCGGCGACTTCTACGACGCGTTCCCGATGCGGGACGGGGTTGCTGGGATCACCATCGGCGACGTACAGGGGCACGGGGTGGAGGCCGCAGCCTTCATGGGTGAGGCCCGCGCCAGCCTCAGGGCGCTCGCCAGCGTCACGACCGACCCCGGCACGGTGCTGGCCTGCGCCAACGATCTGTTGATCTCGCTGGGCGGCGACCTGTTCACGACCTGCTGCCTGCTGAGCGTCACCCCGCAGAGCGGCGAGCTGTCCGTGGCACGGGCCGGACACGTGCCACTCGTATGGGGTACCGACGACGGCGACTCCGGCATCTCCCAGGACGACGGCGGGGTGCCCCTGGGCATCCTGCACGACCAGTGGTACCCCGTGACCCGTCGGCGGCTGGCGCGGCCCGGGTATCTGGTCCTGCTGACCGACGGGGTCGTGGAGGGGCCGTCGTACCCGATCGACGAGGGGCTCGCCGCGGTGGCGGAGGTGGTCGCCGCGGCCGGCGGGGTCGACCCCGGCGAGCTGGCCACGCGGGTGCTCCAGGTGGCGGACCTGACCGGTCACGAGGACGACGCCGCCGTGCTCGTCGTCCGCTACGACGGTCCGTCGGGGACGACCGGGCCGGTGGACGGGGCCTGACCCGTTCGCGTACCCGGGCGGGGCGGGACGTACCGCGTCCGCCGACTTCACCTCCGCGATACCGGCGTGTCCGCCCCGGCGGCACGCAGTTGCTTGGTGTCCGATGCTGGAATGGTGGACAGAGCGCAGCTCCGACAGCACACGGTCGAGGTCCTGAAGGTCCTCGCGGTGGCGGCCTGCTACTACGCGACGGCCCGTCTGGGACTGCTCCAGCAACTGGTGCGCGGCCAGGTCACCCCGCTGTGGCCGCCGACCGGGATCGCGGTCGCGGCGCTGCTGGTGTTCGGGGTACGGATCTGGCCCGGCATCGCCCTCGGCGCACTCGCCGCCAACATCATCCTCGGGCCCTCGTTGCTGCCCGTACTGGTCATCGCCGCCGGAAACACGGTCGCCCCCATCTGTTCCTACCTGCTGCTGCGGCGTGCGGGATTCCGCAACGAACTCGACCGGTTGCGCGACGCGCTGGCGCTGGTCTTCCTGGGGGCGCTGGCGGGCATGCTGATCAGCGCGACGGTGGGCACTGGCGCCCTGGTCGTCTCGGGGGCGCTCCCGAGCGAGGAGTTCTGGCCGACCTGGTCGGTCTGGTGGACGGGCGACGCCATGGGCGTCATGGTCGTGACACCGTTCCTGCTCGTCGTGCGCAACGCCCGCCTGCCGTACTCCATCAACCCCGCGCGGTGGGCGGAGGCCGCCGCGCTGGGGGTGTGCACCGTGGCCGTCACCGTGGTGGCGACCGAAACCGGCGCTTCGCTGCTCTTCCTCGTATCCCCGTTCCTGATCTGGGCCGCCTTCCGCTTCGAGCGGGCCGGGGCCGCCTGCTGCGCACTGGGCGTCTCCACGCTCGCGATCCTGGCCGCAGGACGGATGACCGGCCCCTTCGCCCACCACGGTCTGCTGACCAACATGATCACTCTTCAGGGGTTCATCGGAACCACCGCGCTCGTCTCCCTGCTGCTGGCCGCGGTCGTCACCGAACGGAACCGCACCTACCGCGAGATCAAGCGGCTCTGCGCGCAGCTCTCCGACAAGGTCACCCGTCAGGACCTCTGAGTCACTCGATCGGTCCTGCGACGGGTGCGCCGGCCCGCGATCGGCAGCAGGCTGAGGGGCGACGGCACCGCGACGAGGGCAACCGGAAGCCGAAATTCAGGCGGACGGGCGCCGTAAGAGGTGGAGCCATGCCCCATGTGTCTGCGAATGTCCATGTGTCCCGCCCCGCCGACGAGGTCTTCTCGTTCCTCCGGGATCCGCGGAACCTGGCTGAGTGGTCATCGAGCATAGACCGGGTGATCGAGGGTCCGGTCGCCGCCGAGCTGGGTGACGAGTACACCTGCAAGTTTCCGGGCAGACGACGGGCGCACCGCCTGCGGTGCACCGCGAGCTCCCCCGTCGAGTACCTCGTCTTCCGCGGTGCGGGCATGTGGACGCCACTGGGCCGCCACTCCCCGGAACTGGAGTTCCGGCTGAGTCCGAGCCGGCTCGGTACGACGGTCACCGTCTCGGTCAAGCCCCATCTGGACGGCGGCATGATACTTCTCGCGCCGTTCGTGACGATGGCCTGGCGCCGGGACCTGCCTGCGGAGCTCCAGAGTCTGTCCGAGCTGCTGAGCCACGGGGGCGGGGCGGGAGACGGTACGGAGGACGCCGGGGACGGCTGGGACGCGGCGCCCTCGGTGGGATCGCCGGGCTGATCTCCGGCCACCGGGCGGCGCATCGGATCGGTGCACCGCCCGGCCACCGGAGCAAGCCAGCTACAGCAGGAAGTCGCGCGCGATCGACTCGGACGCCCGTTCCAGCAGGGGTCCCGCCTGGGCCATGGAGACCGCGGGGTCCGGCTCCAGGTCCGCGAGGGCGTACGCACGGCGGATGCCCGCCGCGGTCAGCGCCTCCGGCGCCAGGGCCAGGCGGCCGCAGACCGCCACGACCTCGATCCCCACGGCGCGGGCCGCCGCCGCCACTCCCGCCGGGGCCTTGCCGTGGAGGGTCTGCTCGTCGAGCGAGCCCTCACCGGTGATCACCAGCGTGGCGCGCGCCAGCGCCGGGGCGAAGCCGAGGACGTCGAGCATGACCTCGATGCCGGGGCGGAACCGGGCGCCGAGGGCTACCAGCGCCCCGTAGCCGATGCCGCCCGCCGCGCCCGCTCCCGGCAGCGCGGCGTGGTCCGGGCCGAGGACGGACGCGTAGTGGGCGAGCGCCGCGTCGAGCGTCGCGATGTCGTCCTCGGTCGCGCCCTTCTGCCTGCCGTAGACCTCGGGGGCACCCTTCGGGCCCGTCAGCGGGTTGTCCACGTCGCTGGCGAGGATCAGGTCCACATCGGCCAGTCGCGGATCGAGGCCGGACAGGTCCGCCTCCGCCAGGTCGGCCAGGCCGCCGCCACCGGGGCCGACGGGCTTGCCGTCCGCGTCCAGGAAACGGGCGCCCAGCGCGGCCAGCATGCCCGCGCCGCCGTCCGTCGTAGCGCTGCCACCGACGCCGAACACGATCGTCCGGGCACCCGCGTCGAGCGCGGCGGCGAGCAGCTCGCCGGAGCCGTACGTCGTCGCCGTGAGCGGGGCGAACACCCCTGCGGGCAGGTGCTGGAGGCCCGATGCCTCGGCCATCTCCACCACCGCCGTGGTGCCGCGCAGCGCGTACGCCGCGGTCACCGGATCGCCGAGCGGCCCGGTCACCCGCGCCTCGCGGCGCTCGAATCCGGCGGCCACCGCCGCCGCCACCGTGCCGTCGCCGCCGTCCGCCACAGGCAGGGTCTCGACCCGCACGTCGGGGACGACCCGCCGCAGCCCGGCCGTCACCCGCTCCGCGACCTGTACGGCCGTGAGCGAGCCCTTGAACTTGTCCGCCGCGACGAGTACGCGTGCGGTCTCCATCACTGCTCCGTCCGCCACCTTGCATCCCTTGCTTTCGAACAGGCAGTCGCGCCGCCCCCGACCCTATCCGCAGCGGATACCCGCTGCCCAGAGCGGTCGTCGTCCGGACTGCGCCCCTGCCACTACGCTTCCCGCGTGACCACCACTGACTACGCCTCCTACATCGCGGGGCTCCCCCGGGTGCTGGCCGCCGCGGCCACCTTGTTCCGGGACGACCGGGGGCGAGTGCTGCTCGTCGAGCCGAACTACCGGGACGGCTGGGCGGTGCCCGGCGGAACAGTCGAGTCCGACGACGGCGAGAGCCCGCGCCAGGCCGCACGGCGCGAGACTGCCGAGGAGATCGGCCTCGATCTGGCACCGGGGCGGCTGCTCGCCGTCGACTGGGCACGCGGCCCGCAGCGGCCTCCGATCGCCGCGTACCTGTACGACGGCGGGGTGCTGGACGAGACCCGGTTGAAGACGATCCGGCTCCAGGAGGAGGAGCTCCTGTCCTGGCGGCTGGTCGAGCGCGAAGAGATCGACCGCTATCTGCTCGGCGCCCTCGCGCTGCGCGTGAAGGCCGCGCTGGAGGTGCTCGAATCCGGCGGCGGCGCGGTGGAGCTGGAGGACGGCCGCCCGGTGGACGGCTGACGGCTGACGGCTGACGGCTGACGGCCGGGGCCGGATACCACCCCAATCACCCTTCTGTCCCGTTGTGCTGACCGGTCGTCACCTGGTAGTCCGGTCGACGGCTGCCGGACCGTCGAGTTCATGTGCCATTGGTCCGCAGTGCACGCTCGACCGGCATCATCCGGACTCCACGACAGCGGAGGGATCATGCGTAAGCACACGGGACACCTCGGTGGGCGACTGGTCACGACCGTCGCAGCGCTCGCCTGTACGGCAGTCGTCGCCACGGCGTCGACGGCGCTCGCTGAACCGGCACCGGCCTCGGTGCCGACCGCACCCGGCGGCCTGCCGCAGTCGGTCGACGGCGGCGCCTGGCAGTCCGGCCATGTCCAGGGCATGGCCATCGACCGCCGCAAGGGCTTCATGTACTTCTCGATGACCAATCTGCTGGTCAAGACCGACCTCAAGGGCAATCCGGTCGGCTCGGTCACCGGATTCACCGGCCACCTCGGCGATCTGGACTTCAACGAGAAGGACGGCCGGGTCTACGGCTCGCTGGAGTACAAGGAGGCGAAGTCCTTCTACATCGCGATCCTCGATGTCGACCGCATCACCCGGATGGACATGGACGCCCAGTCCACCGGGGTCGTCTCGACCGTCTACCTCAAGGAGGTCGTGAAGGACTTCACCGCCGACATGAACGGCGACGGGGTCTTCGACGGCGACACGGGCAACACTCCCGACCACCGCTACGGCTGCAGCGGCATCGACGGCGTCGCGTTCGGTCCAGCCTTCGGCGACCGGCGCGGCAACCGCGCCGCGAAGAGACTGACGGTCGCGTACGGCGTGTACGCCAACACCGGCCGCGCGGACAACGACCACCAGGTGCTGCTCCAGTACGACGTCACCCACTGGAAGAAGTACGAACGCCCACTGACCGAGTCCGCCCCGCACACCAGCGGACCCGCCCACGTCGGCGGCAAGTTCTTCGCGTACACCGGGAACACCAATTACGGCGTGCAGAACCTGGAGTACGACGGGCACAGCGGCAACTGGCTGATGGCCGCCTACAAGGGCTCCAAGCCCGGTTTCCCCAACTACTCGGTCTTCGCGCTGGACGGTGCGCGCAAGCCGGTACGCGGCTGGGTGCGCGGGCAGCAGCACCCGGAGCGCGGACTGCTGCTCCCGCTGCTGCGCGAGGGGGCGCACGACGCCACGACGGGTACGTACGGGTGGCCGGCGCCGGGACAGTACGGGCAGTACGGGCTGGTCTCGCTCGACGACGGGCGGTTCTACGTGGCGCGCAGCGGCACGCTCCAGGACGGCGGCGTCACCAAGCAGACGGCACGTGCCGAGCTGAACACCTGGACGGGCCTGACCCCGTCCCCGTTCACTCCTGCCGGCCCCGCGGCCTGACATCCGCCACGGGGCGGACGGCTGCCCGAGACCGAAATGGCCTCGCGGACGGTGACCGGCGCTGCTTACGCTCGCTCCATGACTCTGGTCGCGATCCTCAGCGGCGCCGGCATCTCCACGGACTCCGGCATCCCCGACTACCGCGGGCCCAACGGGCTCTGGCGCAAGGACCCGGAGGCCGAGAAGCTCGTCACGTACGACTACTACATGGCCGATCCGGAGATCCGCCGCCGCTCCTGGCAGATGCGCCGCACCAGTTCGGCCTGGTCCGCGGAGCCGAACGCGGCGCACCGCGCGGTGGCGGAGCTGGAGCGGTCCGGCGTCCCGGTGCGGGTGATCACGCAGAACGTCGACGGTCTGCATCAGCTCGCCGGGCTCCCCGGCCGCAAGGTCCTGGAGCTGCACGGGACCGCGCGCGAGGTGGTCTGCACCCGCTGCCACGCCCGCTCGGCGATGAGCGAGGCGCTGGCCCGGGTGGAGGCGGGAGAGGCCGACCCGGCGTGCGCGGTCTGCGGCGGCATCCTGAAATCGGCCACGATCATGTTCGGTGAGCGGCTCGATCCGATGGTGCTGGGCCAGGCTGTGTCGATCGCGAAGGCCAGCGAGGTGTTCATCGCGGTCGGTACGACGCTCCAGGTGCAGCCCGCCGCCTCACTGGCCGGGATCGCGGTGGAGAACGGGGCGCGGCTCATCGTGGTGAACGCGGAGCCGACCCCGTACGACGAACTGGCCGAGGAGGTCGTCCGCGAGCCCATCGGCACGGCGCTGCCGGCGCTGCTGGGGCGGCTGGCCGCCGGTGCGGAGCCGGCCGTGGGTTCCGACGGGGATCCCGGCGGGACTTCCGACGGGGCTTCGGGCGGGACTTCCGACGGGGCTTCCGGGGACTGAGGTACGGGGACCGAGGTGCCGGTGGGGCCGGAAGGCGGTCGGCCCGGCCGGGAGTTGTCGGTGGGGGGCTGTACGGTCCCCCGCATGACAGAACCCTCCCCACTCGACGCCACCCGTGCCTCTTACGACACCGTCGCCGCCGACTACGCCGTGCTGCTGGCCGACATGATGCCGAAGAAGCCGTACGACAATGCCGTGCTGGCCGCCTTCGCGGACATCGTGACGGCGGGCGGCGGCGGCCGGGTGGGCGATCTGGGCTGCGGGCCCGGTCGTGTGACGGCCCGTCTGCGCGATCTCGGGCTGGCCGCATTCGGCATCGACCTCTCCCCCGGCATGATCGCGGTGGCCCGCGCGACCTACCCCGACCTCGTCTTCGACGAGGGTTCGATGACCGACCTGGACCTGGCGGACAGCAGCCTGGCCGGTGCGCTGGCCTGGTACTCCCTGGTCCACACCCCGCCGGAGCAGCTGCCCGGCATCTTCGCCGAGTTCCATCGGGTCCTGGCCCCGGGCGGCCATCTGCTCATGGCCTTCAAGGTCGGCGACGAGTGCGTGCGCCTGGAGCAGGCGTACGGCCACACGGTGACGCTCGACGTCTACCGCTTCGTGCCCGACGCCGTGGCCGGGATGCTGGGGAAGGCCGGGTTCCGTGTCCAGTCCCGGCTGGTCCGCGAGGCGGACGAGTGGGAGAAGACCCCGCAGGCCTTCTTCGTGATGGTGAAGCCCGCAGCACCGTAACGGCCCGGCCGTGCTCGGCCGGACAGGTCTCAGTGGTCGAGTTCCTGCTGTACCCGCCGCGAGGGGCGGAACGTGTACAGGTCGAGGATCTCCGGCGGGTCCACCAGCCCGGGACCGCCCGCCTCGACCCAGGTGACGATGTCCGTCACCGCGTCCGGGTCGTTGACCAGCCCGAGCCAGACCGGGCGGCCGCCCGCCCGGCGGCCCTCGGCCGACGGCTGCACGACGACGACATTGGCCCGTTCGCAGGAGTCCAGGCACTCCACGGCACGCACGGTGGCGACCGCGCCGAGCGATCGCCGCAGCTCGGCGAGCTGACCGGCGTGGTCCACGTCCGGGATCTTGGGCGTCCCGCAGCAGCAGCCGCGGCAGACGCTGACGGTGGGCCGGGGCGTCCCCTCGGCGGGGGCCGCCCTTCGGGTGCGGCGGCTCATGCGGGAACGCCTCCGGTGCGGGCGGGGATGATCACCAGGGGACTGTACCGATCCCCGCCACCGGATCGAACACCTGCTCTCCCCCGTTCGGGGGTGGGGTACAGTTGATGGCTGCGAAGGGGAGTAGCCCCGCAAACCGGTCGTCGACACACTGGAACCCCCGGGTTCCCGGTGGCCGGGCCCGTGGATCATCACGGGCGGGCGAGACCTTCGGTCAGGTATGACACGCCCGCGCCCCCGTGGGCGCTGACGTCATGCCGGGCCGAGTGGTCCTCCGGAAGCCCGAGTGGCGCTTCGCGAAGACCCGGGGCCCGGCTCTCACAGAAAGCCACCCGGAATGCACCTCGACCCCTGGGCGATCCTCACCGCCTTCGGTCTGATCTTCCTTGCGGAGCTCCCCGACAAGACGATGTTCGCGTCGCTCGCCATGGGCACCCGCATGCGGCCGCTGTACGTCTGGTTCGGCACGTCGTCCGCGTTCATCGTGCACGTCGCCATCGCGGTGGGGGCGGGCAGCCTGATCGGGTTGCTGCCCGACTGGATCGTCAAGCTCGTCTCCGCCTCCCTCTTCGCGTTCGGGGCCTTCATGCTGCTGCGCTCGGGTGGCGGCGATGACGGCGAGGACGGCGGAACGAAGACGGTGACCGGTTTCTGGCCGGTCTATTCGACCGCGTTCATGGCCGTCTTCATCAGCGAGTGGGGCGACCTCACCCAGATCACCACGGCCAACCTGGCCGCGAGCAACGGCACCTGGTCCACGGCGATCGGGTCCGCGGCCGCCCTGATGTCCGTCTCGGCGCTGGCGCTGCTCGCCGGGCGCTTCATCGCCAAGCGGGTACCGCTGAAGACGGTCCAGCGGATGGGCGGGCTCTGCATGCTGGGGCTGGCGATCTGGACCCTGGTGGAGATCTTCACCGGCTGACGGCCGGCGCGTACGCAGGTGGCTCGGGACGGGCCCGGACCTCGGTGTCCGGGCCCGTTGCCGTGTCGGTTTCCACGGGAGAGGGCGCGGGCGGCGTCAGAAGAGCGCCGGGGTGTCGTCCTGCGTACCGTTCTCGAAGGCCAGCAGCCGCTGCTTGCGGTCGAGTCCGCCGCCGTAGCCGGTGAGACCGCCCGAGGCGCCGATGACACGGTGGCAGGGGACGATGATGCCCACCGGGTTCTTCCCGTTGGCCAACCCCACCGCCCGTGAGGCGCCCGGCTTGCCGAGGTTCTCGGCCAGTTCGCCGTACGAGCGGGTCTCGCCGTACGGGATCAGCCGCAACTGCTCCCAGACGCTGCGCTGGAACGGGGTGCCGTCCAGGCGAAGCGGCAGGTCGAAGGTGCGCAACTCCCCGGCGAAGTAGGCGTCGAGCTGGCGGACGGCCTCCGTGAAGGGCCGGGGGTCACGTTCGCCGAAGGTCACCTCGGGCGGGCGGTGCCGCTGACCGGTCATGTAGAGGCCCGCGAGGACCCCGTCGGTGGCGACGAGGGTGAGCGGACCGTACGGGCTGTCGACGACGGTGTGCTGCCGGGTCGCCGCGGGTGGCTGCGGATCGGTCATGGCTGGACTTCCCGGTTCTTTTCGGTGGGCAGGTGGTTGATGGGGTGGTCGTCCACGGTCCACAGGTACTGGACCGCGTACGCCCTCCAGGGGCGCCAGGCGGCCGCGCGGGCGGTGAGCGCCGCGGGTGTCGAGGGGAGGCCGAGCTCCTCGGCGGCGCGCCGGATGCCGAGGTCGGTGGGGAGGAAGGCGTCCGGGTCGCCGAGCGCCCGCATCGCGATGACCTCGACGGTCCAGGGGCCGAAGCCGGGGAGCGCGGTCAGTTCGGTCCGCGCCTGCTCCCAGTCGGTGTCGGTGCCCAGCCGCAGCGATCCGTCGGCGAGTGCGGAGACGAGCGTGGTGAGGGTGGTGCGGCGGCTGCGGGGCAGGGCCAGCTGTTCCGGGTCGAGTCCGGCGAGGGCCGCCGGGTCCGGGAAGAGGTGGGTGAGGCCGCCCTCCGGGTCGTCGACCGGCAGACCGTGCGCGCCGACCAGGCGGGCCGCGTGGGTGCGGGCGGCGGCGGTCGAGACCTGCTGGCCGAGCACCGCCCGTACGGCGAACTCCGCGCCGTCGACGGTACGCGGCACCCGCCGGCCGGGCGCCTTGCCGACCAGCGGGGCGAGCAGCGGATCGGCGCGCAGCTGCTCGTCGACGGCCTCCGGGTCGGCGTCCAGGTCGAGCAGCCAGCGGCAGCGGCTGATCGCGAGGGTGAGGTCGCGCGGGTCGGTGAGGGAGAGACGGCAGGCGATGTGGTCGGGGTGCGGGGTGAGCGCGACGATGCCGTGTCCGTACCGCAGGGAGAGGGTGCGGCGGTAGGCACCGTCGCGCCACTCCTCGACGCCGGGGACGGCGGTCGCGGCGAGGTGACCGAAGAGGTTGCTGGGGTTGAGCGGGGCCCGGTACGGCAGCCGCAGCGCGATCATGCCCGGGGTGGCCGGGGGTGTCCCGGACCGCGCGGCGCGGCTGCGCAGTTCGCCCGGGGCGAGCGCGAAGACCTGGCGGACGGTGTCGTTGAAGGTACGGATCGAGGAGAACCCGGCGGCGAACGCGACTTCCGCCATGGGGAGTCCGGTCGTCTCGATGAGCAGTCTCGCGGTCTGGGCGCGCTGCGCGCGGGCCAGGGCGAGCGGGCCGGCTCCGAGCTCGGCGAGCAGCTGGCGTTCGATCTGCCGGGCGGAGTAGCCGAGCCGTGCGGCCAGTCCGGGGACGCCCTCGCGGTCGACGACACCGTCCCGGATGAGCCGCATCGCGCGGGCCACGGAGTCGGCGCGGGCGTTCCACTCCGGGGAGCCGGGGCTGGTGTCGGGCCGGCACCGTTTGCAGGCACGGAATCCGGCCTGCTGACAGGCCGCGGCACTGGGGTAGAAGGTCATGTTCTCGACCTTGGGCGGCACGGCCGGGCAGCTGGGACGGCAGTAGATCCGGGTGGTCAGGACCGCCGTGAAGAACCAGCCGTCGAAGCGGGCGTCCTTGGAGTGGACGGCCCGTACGCAGCGCTCGGTGTCGGTGTACATGGCTCAAGCATCCGTCACCCGGAATCCCGAGGCTGGCGAGAATCCGACATGGACCTCGCGCTGCCAGGAACTCTTCGGAGGCCGTGCCGGGCTCCCGGGCTCCCGGGCGGGGAGTCCGCGCAGGGTGGACAACCCCTGAGGCGGCTTCCACGCCCGGGGCGGCTGTCACCAGGAGGACTTGGTGACCCCCGGCAGGAATCCGGCATGCGCCTGCTCGCGTGCGCGGACTCGGGAGAGACCGAACTTCCGCAGGTATCCGCGGGGCCGCCCGTCCACGCTGTCCCGGTTGCGCAACCGGGTCGCACTGGCGTCGCGCGGCTGGCGCCGGAGCTCGTCCGCGGCGGCCCGGCGTTCGGTGTCCGTGGTGGACGGCCGGCGGATGATCTCCTTCAGCTCGGCGCGACGGGCGGCGTACCGCTCGACGGTCGCCCTGCGCTTCTCGTTCTGCGCGATCTTGCTCTTCTTGGCCATCAGACCTTCCCTCCCCCGGCCCGGATGCGGGCGACGGCCGCCTCGATCCCGATGCTGTCGACGGTCCTGATCGCCCTGGCGGCGAGCGTGAGCCGGACGTACCGGCCCTCGCTCGACAACCAGTACCTCTTGCGCTGGATGTTGGGGTCGAAGCGGCGTGAGGTGCGCCGGTGCGAGTGGGAGATGTTGTTGCCGAAGCCCGGCCGGGCGCCGGTCAGTTGGCAGTGGGCGGACACGGTGCTACCTGCTTTCTGCGGAGAACCACATATTGGAAATGGAAATCATTGCCATATAGTAGCGGTCATGGCTCGCAACGAACTACGCCCGGCCGTCAGGCCCCACCGGTTGCCCGTCCTCGTCGTCGGCGGGCTCCACTCCGACGCGCGCAGGAAGGTGGTGGAACGGCTGCTGCGCACCGTCCCCGGCAGCGTCGCGCTCCACCACGATCTGGCCACGGCCGCCGAGGGCACCGTGTGGCGCCTCGTCCGCGACGCGTCGGGCGAACTGTCGCGCGGCCAGGCCCCGCTCGTCGACGACTGCGCCTGCTGCGCGTTGCGCGAGGACCTGGTGCCGGAGCTGGAGCGGCTGGCCGCCGACGGGGCGACCCGGCTCGCGGTGGTCGAACTGTGGGACTCCGTCGAGCCGAGGGCGATGGCCGAGGCCGTCGTCACGCACGGCGGCGACACCCTCGAACTCACCAATGTGATGACGGCCGTCGACCCCGCTCTCGTCATGCCCTGTCTCGGGAACGGCGACGACCTGGCCGGCGTCGGCCTGGCGGCAGCAGCCTCGGACCGGCGGACCGTCGGCGACACCTGGGCACGGCAGCTGGAGTACGCGCCGGTGATCGTTCTCGTGGACGGCGACGAAGCCTGCGAAGAGGACCGCGCACTACTGGCCCAGCTCCACCCGACGGCCCGTCAAGTATGGTACGAATCGGGGGAATTGGGTCTGCTCGCGTTCGCGGGCTTCGACGTGGAATCGGCGGCGGCGGCCCAGCACCCGGCCTGTGCGCTGCTGCCGCAGGAGGCGGACGGGGCCGGGGTCGCCACGCTCGTCTGGCACCGCCACCGCCCCTTCCACCCCGAGCGGCTCTTCCAGGCGCTGGAGGAGTTGTGCTGTGCGGCAGCGCGCAGCCGGGGCCGCTTCTGGCTCGCCGACCGCCCCGACACCCTGCTGGCCTGGTACGCCGCCGGCGGCGCCCTCTGCGTGGAGAGCGCGGGCCCGTGGCTGGCCTCCCTGCCGGACGCGGCCTGGGACATGGTGCCTCCGGTCCGCCGGGCGGCGGCTGCCCTGGACTGGCACCCCGAGCACGGCGACCGCTGCCAGCACCTCGTCTTCACCTCCCCCGGCCTCGACCGGGACGGGCTGGCCCGGCTCCTCGACGCCTGCCTGCTCACCGACGCCGAATACGCCGCGGGCCCCGAGGCGTGGAGACGGCTCCCGTCCCCCTTCGACTCGTTCCTCGACCCGGTCCGCTGACTCCGGCCGGCGGCGGAAGCCCCGCGCTAGTCCGGTCGGCCCTCTTCGGCTTCGCCCCGGATCAGCCCTGCGCAGCCAGTACCTCTTCGAACTCCGCGTACGCGTGCGCGTCGAACAGCACGAACCGCACCTCCTCCACGGGCGGCGCGGCCTCCGCCAGGACCGTGCGTACGGCGATGCGTGCCCCGTCGTCCATCGGCCAGCCGTAGATCCCGGTCGAGATGGCCGGGAAGGCGACGGTACGCGCCCCCAACTCCGCGGCCGTCCGCAGTGATTCGCGGTAGCACGAGGCGAGGAGCGCCGAGCGGTCCTCGGAACTGCTCCAGACCGGGCCGACGGTGTGGACGACCCAGCGCGCGTCCAGCTGCCCGGCCGTCGTGGCGACGGCCTGGCCGGTGCGCAGGCCCTTTCCGTACCGCGAAGCGCGCAGCTCCCGGCATGCGGCGAGGATCTCCGGACCGCCCCGGCGGTGGACCGCGCCGTCGACCCCGCCCCCGCCGAGCAGGGAGGAGTTCGCCGCGTTGACGATGACATCGGCGGACTGCCGGGTGATGTCGCCGCGGACCAGGGTGACGGTCACGCCCTCGGGTGAACGCATGTGGACCATGATGCCCCGTGCGGCCCGCTCAGGCCGCCCGCAGCCGCCGCCAGACAGCCTTCGCCGCGTGGTGGCCCGACATGCCGTGCACCCCGGGGCCGGGCGGAGTGGCCGAGGAGCAGAGGAACACCGCGGGGTGGGCCGTCGCGTAGGGGACCCGGGCGAGCTTGGGGCGCAGCACCGTCTGCAGGCCTGCGAAGGCGCCGCACGCGATGTCGCCGCCGACGTAGTTGGCATTGCGCGTCGCGAGCTCGGGCGGTCCCGCCACCGCGCGGGCCAGCACCAGGTCGCGGAAGCCGGGGGCGAAGCGCTCCAGTTGCCGTTCGATGACGTCGGTGGCGTCACCCTCCCAGCCCGACGGGACGTGTCCGTACGCCCAGAAGACGTGCCGGCCCTCGGGTGCGCGGGACGGGTCGACCAGGCTGGGCTGTGCGGTGATCAGGAACGGCACGCTGGGGTCGCGGCCTGTCACGGCGGCCGTCAGCGCGGCGTCGATCTCACCGGCCGTGGGGCCGATGTGGACGGTGCCGGCCCGCCGGGCCTCCTCCGCCGTCCAGGGGACGGGGCCCGACAAGGCGTAATCGATCTTGAAGCAGGACGCTCCGTACCGGTAGCCGCGGTAGGCGTGGCCCAGTCCGGCGATGCGGGCGAGGGCGGTGGGCGAGGTGTCGAAGATGTAGGCGCGGGCGGGCGGCAGCTCGTCGAGGCGCTTGACCTCCGTGCCGGTACGGATCGTGCCGCCCTGTTCGCGTATGTACGAGGCGAGGGCGTCGGAGATGGACTGCGATCCGCCGCGCGGCACGGGCCAGCCCTTCTCGTGCGCGGCGAGCGCGAAGAGCAGGGCGATACCGCCGGTGGCGATTCCGCTGGTGGGAGCTATGGCATGGGCGGCGAGCCCGGCGAACAGGCCGCGCGCCTTCACACCGCCGAAGCGGCGGGAGAGCAGCGACGCGGGCTGGAGCGCGTCGAGACCGAAGCGCACCCAGCGGTAGGGGTCACGGGGCAGCCCGTCCCACGGGGTGCGCAGGAAGTCCTGGGCGAGGGTGTCCCAGTGGCCGAGGTAGGGGGCGACGAGCCTGCGGTACGCCCCCGCGTCCTGGGGTCCCAGCGACATGGCGCTCTCCCCCACCGAGCCGGTGAGCACGGCGGCCGTGCCGTCCGGGAAGGGGTGGGCGAGCGCCAGCTCGGGCTGGAGCCACTCCAGGCCGTGCCGGGCGAGCGGCATCGCGTCGAACGCGGGTGAGCCGATGCCCAGCGGGTGGACGGCGGAACAGGGGTCGTGACGGAATCCGGGGAGGGTGAGCTCCTCGGTGCGGGCACCGCCTCCGACGGTGTCCTGCGCTTCGAAGACCTCCACGGCGAAGCCGCGGCGGGCCAGTTCGGCCGCGGCGGTCAGTCCGTTGGGGCCCGCCCCCACGACGACTGCATCGAGCATCGACGGCACCTTCGGACTCCTTCGTCAGCCGACGGCCAGGGCACCCAGGATATTCCGAGGCACCGACAACGCGGGCGCGGGTATGGTAGCTGCGCGATGGACACACCGAACTCCCAGGCCACGCCCCGGGCGGCCGACGAAGCGACCGCACCCGCCGCCCCCGTCACCGACGTGCCCGCCCGTATCGCCGACATGGCCGCCCGGCTCACCGCACTGCCCGGTATCCGGGCCGTCGCGCTGGGCGGCAGCCGGGCCCGTGGCACCCACCGTCCGGACTCCGACTGGGACCTGGGCCTGTACTACCGCGGCACCCCCGACGTGGCGGCGCTGACCGCGCTGGCCTCCGAGGTGCAGGGTTCCCCCGCCGAGGTCGCCGGTCCCGGCGGGTGGGGGCCATGGGTCGACGGCGGGGCCTGGCTGCGGGTGGACGGCGTCCCGGTGGACTGGATCCTGCGCGATCTGGACCGGGTGGAGGCGGTCTGGGCCGACTGCCGTGAGGGACGCTTCGAGGTGGGCGTGCAGCCGGGGCACCCGCTCGGGTTCTGGTCCCCCGCATATCCCGGCGAGGTCGCGCTGGGCCGGGTGATCGCCGACCCGCAAAGGGAATTGACGGTACTTCAGGGAGAGGTCCGGAACTATCCGGAGCCGCTGCGCACCGCGCTCGTCGATGCCGCCTGGGAGGCGGAGTTCTCGGTGGCGGCCGCCCGCAAGTCGGCGCCCGGCGGCGACCGGCTCCATGTGTCGCTGTGCCTGTCGCGGGCGTTCGGCATCCTCGCCCAGTCCCTCCACGCCCACCATCGCACCTGGTGTCTGAACGAGAAGGGCGCGGCGGCCGCGGCCGCCGCCCTGCCGGACACCCCCGAGCGGTACACCGAGCGGATCGGCGAGGCGCTGCGGGGCCTGGACGAGGAGGCGGTGGAGCTGGCCGCGGAGCTCGTGCGGGACGTCCGGTCGGCCTGCGGCGGGTGAGGTGGCCCGGCAGGTGGGGTGAGCCTGCGGGTGGGATGATTCTGCGGCGCGTGAGACGGGCCGACGGGCGGGGTGGGCCCGCGGCGGGTGAGATGAGCCGGCGGGCAACGCAGGCCCGCGCCCGGCTCGCGGCGCCGGCCCGCGAGCTCCTGGCCTGATCGGGGTCCCGATCCTGATCGGAGTCCTGCTCAGGCCCCGTCGCGGAGCGCCTGGAGGACGCGTTCGACGGTCTTCCCGTCGCGGGCCGCCGTGAACGGCAGCGCGTTGCCGCCGGTGATGCGGAACGGTGCGCCGGAGAGGGTGGCCTGGGAGCCGCCCGCCTCGGCGACCAGCAGCAGGCCCGCCGCGTGGTCCCAGGCGTACTCCCAGTTGAAGGCGACCGCGTCCAGCTCGCCACGGGCGACGGCGAGGTATTCGAGCCCCGCCGAACCGCAGGGACGGGCCTCGATCCCCTCGGTGCGCAGGCCGAGCAGGGCGCGCTTCTGCGCGTCGGTGGTGTAGTCGGGGTGCGACATCGCCACGTGCAGCGCCTCCCCGGGGGCGGGCGAACCGGAGCGTATCCGCTCGCCGTCGAGCGTGGCACCGCGGCCACGGACCGCGACCGCCATCTCGTCCAGGGCCGCGGCGTACGTCCACGAGGCCAGGAGTTCGCCGCGGTGGGCGAGGGCTACCAGGGTGCAGAAGCCCGCTTCGCCGCGGACGAACTGGCGGGTGCCGTCGACCGGGTCGACGATCCACACGGGTGCGTCGCCGCCCAGCGCCTCGTACACCTTCGGGTCGGCGTGGACCGCCTCCTCGCCGACGACGACCGAGCCGGGCAGCAGCCCGGTCAGCGATGCGGTGAGGTGTTCCTCGGCGAGGCGGTCGGCGGTGGTGACGAGGTCGTGCGGACCGTTCTTCTCGACGATCTCGTGTGCGGCGAGCTGCCGGAAGCGGGGCATGATCTCGGCGGCGGCCGCTGCGCGTACCGCCGCCTCGACCTCGGTCAGGTCTCCGGCCAGGAATTCATCGATCATGTCCCCAGCCAATCATGTCGTGCCGGGGCGCCGACGACCTGGTCATGTCGGGGAAGTGGCCGCTCAGCGTCCTACGGCGTACCCCTGCATGCCCCGCGGGTTGGCGGCCGCGGACAGCACCCCGGTCTCCGGGTCGCGGGCCACGGCGCACATCCGGCCCTCGGACCAGGGGTCGCCGACGGTGACGTCATGGCCGCGGCGGCGCAGTTCCTCGACGACCTCCGGGTCCATGCCCTCCTCGACTGTGACGCTGCCGGGGCGCATCCCGCGCGGGAAGAAGGAGCCCGGGAAGCTGTCGTTGTGCCAGTTCGGGGCGTCGATGGCGCCCTGGAGGTCGAGTCCGCCGCGGACCTCGGCGCGCAGCGCCACTGCCAGGAAGAAATGCACCTGCCACTGGTCCTGCTGGTCGCCGCCGGGCGTGCCGAACGCCATGACCGGGACGCCGTCACGCAGGGCGAGGGACGGGGTGAGGGTGGTGCGGGGGCGGCGGCCCGGGGTGAGGGAGTTGGGCAGGCCCTCGTCCAGCCAGGCCATCTGGAGCCGGGTGCCGAGCGGGAAGCCGAGCTCCGGCACGACCGGGTTGGACTGGAGCCAGCCGCCGCTGGGCGTGGCGGAGACCATGTTGCCCCAGCGGTCGACCACATCGACGTGGCAGGTGTCGCCACGGGTCGTGCCGTCCTTGGCGACGGTCGGCTCGCCGACGCCTGCCGTCGGGATGCCCATGGCGTCGAAGCCGTCACCGCCGGCGGCGACCGCGTGGGCGTGGCGGCTGAGCACGGGGGTGCGGCCGTCCGGGCTGCCGGGGCGCAGCTCGTGCGAGGCCTCGGCGGTGATGAGGGCGCGGCGCTCGGCGTTGTACGGCTCCGAGAGCAGTGCGTCCAGGGGTACGTCGGTGGCGTCGCCGTACCAGGCCTCGCGGTCGGCCATGGCGAGCTTGCAGCCCTCGATGAGCAGGTGGACGTAGTCGGCGCTGCCGTACCGGGGCAGTTCGTCGGGGAGCAGGGCGAGCTGCTGGAGGAAGGCGGGACCCTGGCTCCAGCCCGCCGCCTTGGCGAGCGTCCAGCCGTTCCAGTCGTACGTGGCGGGGGCCTCGTAGGACGCGGACCAGCCGGCCAGGTCGGCGGCGGTGAGGGTGCCGGTGTGGCGGGTGCCGCTGGTGTCCATGGTGGGGCGGGCGGCCTGGCGGACCAGGGCCTCGGCGATGAAGCCCTCGCTCCAGATCCTGCGGGCGGCGTCGATCTGGGCGGCCCGGTCCTCGCCGCCGGTCTCCTCCGCTTCGGTGATCAGCCGGCGCCAGGTGGCGGCGAGTGCGGGGTTGCGGAACAGCTCGCCCGGCCTGGGCGCCTTGCCGCCGGGCAGGTACACGTCGGCGGAGGACTGCCACTCGGTCTCGAAGAGTTCGCGGACGGTCTCCACGGTCTGGCCGACCCGCTCGACGGGGGCGTGGCCGTCCTCGGCGTAGCCGATCGCGTACCGCAGCACCTCGGCGACGGTCTTCGTGCCGTGGTCGCGCAGCAGCAGCATCCAGGCGTCGAAGGCGCCGGGTACGGCCGCGGCGAGCGGTCCGGTGCCCGGGACGAGGTCGAGGCCGAGGGAGCGGTAGTGGGCGACGGTCGCGCCCACGGGGGCCGGGCCCTGGCCGCACAGCACCCGCACCTCGCCGTCCTTCGGCGCCAGGATCATCGGAACCTCACCGGCCGGGCCGTTGAGGTGCGGTTCGACGACGTGCAGGACGAACCCGGCGGCGACGGCCGCGTCGTAGGCGTTGCCGCCGTCCTCCAGTACCGCCATCGCGGACTGCGAGGCGAGCCAGTGGGTGGAGGACACCATGCCGAATGTGCCCTGGAGGGTGGGCCGGGTGGTGAACACGGTTGCGGCTCCTTGCTGCGGCGTGCGGAAGGGTGGAACGGATCGTATGTACGGGGGGGGCGGGCGGCGGCGTCCGGGGCGGTGCCGTCGTCACCGACGAGGTGGCAGGAGACCTGCCGGCCGCCGGGGAGGCGAACAGTTCGGCGGTCGGGGCCTGTTCGGCGATCTGCCCGAGGTACATCACGGCGATCCGGTCGGCGAGGTATTCGACGGCGGCCAGATCGTGGGTGATGAACAAGCAGCCGAAGCCGCGGTCGCGCCGGAGCTCGGCGAGCATCCCTCCCCCTTCCCCCTCCCCCCAACGACGACGTCGGCCCTCCAGGACCGCAACCGGGCCCTGAAAGGCCGACGCAGGACGAGGTCGGGCGGGCGGGCCCTCAGAGCCAGCCGTCGTCCCTCGGCGGGTCGCAGAGCTCGAAGACCACTTCGCCCGCGTCCGGGCCGTCCGCGACGACGGGACGCACCTGGGCGCCGACCGCCACGCGGTGCGGGGCCGCGCCCACGACACGGCAGCGGAACACGAAGCCCTCGGGGAGACGGACGAGGGACTCGTTGCGTGCGGCGTCCGTGTAGCGGTGGACGACGCCGGACCGCACCACGACACCCAGGCCGGCGCTGCGCTCGGGCTGCAGGTCACCCGACGCGCACACCGGGCACAGCAGCCTGCGGAAGGAGGCCGTGCCGCACCAGCGGCAGCGGTGGTACTCCAGCCCGGCTTCCTCATGCACCGTCTGCACGGTGCCACTTGATGACTGGGACACGTTCGACCCCCTGCGCTCGGCTCGGATGCGCCGCACCTGCGCGTCGGCGCGTCCGCACCATAGGGCACTGAGTGCCGGGACGTAAAGACACTCAGTGCCAGACCGAGCCGGACCGCCTGGTCAGCCCTGCCCGATGACGGACTCGATCTGCTGCACCACGCGCCACATCGGAGCCCCCTTCGAGGCGACCATCACCACCACATCGCCGTCCGTCGAAGGCATCGACGTACCCTCTTCCGCCTCGCTCCCCCACACCCGGTGCACCATCCCGAGCGCGTGGTCGACGGCGGCCTCCGCATCCCCCTCGCCACCCGAACGCAGCCAGGTCCGCAGCCCGTTGTTGTGCGCCGCGACCACGGACGCGGCGATCACCTCGGCGCGCAGCGCCCCGTCGCCCGACTCCCCGTACCTGCCACGCAGATATCCGGCCATCGTCTGCTCGTACCGACGCACCACCGACAGCTCGTAGGTACGCAGTCCGGGGACCTCCCGGGTGAGCCGGTACCGCTGGACGGAGAACTCCGGGTTGGCGGAGTACATGCGCAGCACCAGCCTGGCCGCGTCGCTCACCGCGTCCACCGGATCGGCGTCGCCGGCCCGTTCCAGGAACGCGGTCATGTCGGCGAGGCACCGCTCGTGGTCCGGGAAGACCGCGTCCTCCTTGGACGGGAAGTACCGGAAGAACGACCGGCGCCCGACCCCGGCCCGCGCCACGATGTCGTCCACCGTGGTCTGTTCGAAGCCCCGCTCCAGGAAGAGCTGGAAGGCCGCCTCGGCGAGCACCTCCCGCATCGGTGCCTTCTTCGCTGGTCTGCGCGCGTCAGTCATGCCGGGAACGTAGCACCGGAAGGCCGAATCCGACACCGGGTACCTTTACAGAGGGTACTGAGTGCCATACTGTCGTCCCTACGAACCACACCCAGGTAGGAGAGCCGGCGTGAGCTTGAGGATCGTTGTCTGTGTGAAGTACGTGCCCGACGCCACCGGTGACCGGCATTTCGCCGATGACCTGACGGTGGACCGTGAGGATGTGGACGGTCTGCTGTCGGAGCTCGATGAGTACGCGGTGGAGCAGGCGTTGCAGATCGCGGACGAGGCGGACGAGGCTGAGGTCACCGTGTTGACGGTGGGTCCGGAGGATGCCAAGGACGCGTTGCGCAAGGCGTTGTCGATGGGTGCGGACAAGGCGGTTCATGTCGAGGACGACGATCTGCACGGCAGTGATGTGATGGCTACGTCGCTGGTGCTGGCGAAGGCTGTGGAGAAGGCCGGGTACGACCTGGTGGTCTCGGGGATGGCGTCGACGGACGGGACGATGGGTGTGGTCCCGGCGTTGCTGGCGGAGCGTCTGGGTGTGCCGCAGGTGACGTTGCTGTCCGAGGTGTCGGTGGCGGACGGTGTGGTGCGGGGCCGTCGTGACGGTGACAGTGCCTCGGAGCGGGTGGAGGCGTCGTTGCCGGCGGTGGTGTCGGTGACGGACCAGTCGGGTGAGGCGCGTTACCCGTCGTTCAAGGGGATCATGGCGGCGAAGAAGAAGCCGGTCCAGTCGTGGGATCTGGAGGATCTGGGGATCGAGGCCGGTGAGGTGGGTCTGGAGGGTTCCTGGAGCGTGGTCGATTCGGCGGCGGAGCGTCCGGCGCGGACGGCGGGCACGATCGTGAAGGACGAGGGCGAGGGCGGCCGTCTGCTGGCGGAGTTCCTGGCGGGCCAGAAGTTCATCTGACCCTGGCCCCCGGCGCCCGGCCCCTGGCCCCGGTTCCGGTTCCGGTGTCTGTTCGGTTTCGGGTTGGGGTTGTGGTTCCTGTTGTGCTCCCCCTGTTTCTTCGTTACTCGCAGGAGATTGAAGTCCCATGGCTGAAGTTCTGGTTTTTGTCGATCACGTGGACGGTGCGGTTCGCAAGCCCACGCTGGAGTTGCTGACGCTGGCGCGTCGTCTGGGTGAGCCGGTGGCGCTCGCGGTGGGCGCGGGTGCCGGTGGTACGGCGGCGGTGCTGGGTGAGCACGGTGCGGTGCGGGTGCTGACGGCGGAGGATGCCGAGTTCGGCGAGTACCTCGTGGTGCCGAAGGTGGATGCTTTGCAGGCGGCGTACGAGGCGGTGTCGCCGGTGGCGGTGCTGGTGCCGTCGTCGGCGGAGGGCAAGGAGATCGCGGCGCGTCTGGCGGTGCGGATCGGTTCGGGTCTGATCACCGATGCGGTGGATCTGGAGGCCGGTGAGCAGGGTCCGGTGGCCACGCAGTCGGCGTTCGCGGCGTCGTTCAGCACGCGGTCGCGGGTGTCGCGGGGCACGCCGGTGATCACGGTGAAGCCGAACTCGGCTCCGGTCGAGCCGGTCGCGGCGGCGGGTGCGGCGGAGGTGCTGGCGGTGTCGTTCTCGGCGCTGGCGACGGGGACGCGGGTGACCGCGCGGACGCCGCGTGAGGCGACGGGCCGTCCGGAGCTGACCGAGGCGGCGATCGTGGTCTCGGGTGGCCGTGGGGTCAACGGTGCGGAGAACTTCGCGCTGATCGAGGCGCTCGCGGACTCGCTGGGTGCGGCCGTGGGTGCCTCGCGTGCGGCGGTGGACGCGGGCTGGTACCCGCATTCCAACCAGGTCGGCCAGACCGGCAAGTCCGTGTCCCCGCAGCTGTACATCGCGTCGGGGATCTCGGGTGCGATCCAGCACCGGGCCGGGATGCAGACCTCGAAGACGATCGTCGCGATCAACAAGGACGCCGAGGCCCCGATCTTCGACCTCGTGGACTACGGCGTCGTCGGCGACCTCTTCCAGGTCGTTCCCCAGCTCACCGACGAGGTCAAGTCCCGCAAGGGCTGACCCCCGGCCAGGCCGGAACACCCCCATCCGACGGTCCGGGGCCGTGTGGCGCACACGCACCACACGGCCCCGGACCGTTTCCGCCTGCCGTCACGAGCGACCGCACGGCCAGAGTAAAAGCATGGCAAAACACGCTCGTCAAGCGGCTGCCCGGACCGTCTGAGCGATCCTTTTCGGACTTTCCCGCCCACTGAGCCCTCCTGGCTCAGGAAGCCCTGTGACCGGCCCTATGCTCTACACGTCTGTAGAGCACGGGAGCCCCCTCGGTGTTTCCCGTGCTCCCTCGTACCCCTCGTACGCACGTAAGGGAGTGGACGCCGCCATGGTGTTCAAACGACTGCTCGGCTCGCTCGGTGTGGGCGGCCCAACCGTCGACACCGTCCTCACCACCGGGGCGATCGCTCCCGGCGGCCCCTTGTCCGGCCAGGTCCATCTCAAGGGTGGCAGCGCCGACTTCGACATCGACCACATCGCGCTGGAGCTCGTCGCGCAGGTGGAGGCAGAGCACGAGGAGGGAGAGGACGAGCGCGTCGTGGCCTTCGAGCGCTTCACCGTCGGCGGCGGCTTCCGGCTCGCCGAGGGTGAGCTGCTCAGCCTGCCGTTCACGGTCACGCTGCCGTGGGAGACGCCCATCACCGAGCTGTACGGGCAGAGCCTCGGCATCGTGCTCGGCGTGCACACGGAGCTGTCGGTCGCCGGGGCCAAGGACAACGGTGATCTCGACCGGCTCGCCGTGAGCCCGCTGCCGGTGCAGGAGGCGATCCTCGAAGCGTTCGGACAGCTCGGCTTCGGTTTCCGGTCCGCGGATCTGGAGTACGGCCGCATCGGCGGCACCGGCCAGCAACTCCCCTTCTACCAGGAGATCGAGCTGACCCCGCCGCCGCAGTACGCGCACGCGGTCGACGAGATCGAGGTGACCTTCCTCGCCACCGCGGGCGGCATGGAGGTGGTCCTGGAGGCGGACAGGCGTGCCGGGCTGTTCTCCGACGGGCACGACGCTCTCACCCGGTTCACGGTCGCGCACGACGGAATCCACCATCAGGACTGGCGGGCGCTCGTCGAAGGCTGGCTCCAGCAGCTGATCGAGCACCGGTCGGCGTACGCGGCGGGTTCCGCGTACGGGCACGGCGACCCGTACGCCGGGCACCACGGCAGCGGTCACGGCCACCACGAGGACCGGCATCACAACGACGGCCACCGCTCCGGACCGGGCCTGGGAACGGCCGTCGCGGTGGGTGCGGCCGGGCTCGCGGTCGGCGTCGTCGGGGGCATGGTCGCTGCCGAAGTCGTGGACGAGGCAGGGGACTTCTTCGAAGGCGACAACGACGACGACGAGGGTGGCGACGACTGATGTTCGGAATCAGCGAGATCGCGATCATCCTGATCGTGGTGATAGTCCTTCTGGGCGCCAAGCGCCTCCCCGATCTGGCCCGTTCCGCGGGCAAGTCGGCCCGCATCCTCAAGGCCGAGGCGAAGGCCATGAAGGAGACGAAGGGCGCCGAAGGCGAAGCGGGGGCGCCCCGCGTCATCCGCGGCGAGACCGTAGGCGGTCAGGATGCCGGGGCCCCGGAACCGGATACGGGGCAGCAGCCCAGGGGCAGGGCGTAGGACCGCCGGTCCGGCCGGCGCCCGGACCATCAGGGCGTGCACGCCTGCGAGATCGACAGGCTGTTCTCGTACAGATGGAGCCGGGTGATCCGGCCGCCCTCGGCGGTGAGGCGCAGCGCGAGGGGGCCCTCGAAGGACTTTCCGGTCGCACGGACGGTCCCCTCGAGATGCCCCATCAGGACGGCGTCGGCTCCGTCGACGAGGAAGGTGTCGATGGAGACACGGGCGTCCTCGGGCACGGTGTGATCGGCCAGCTCCACGAACTGGGCGGCGCATTCGGCGGCAGTGGAGCGAGGTCGGATCCAGGGCACCGCGGGGTTCTCGGCGAGCAGCCGGTCGACGTCGTCGGCGAAGAGCGCGGTGAGCCCTTCGGTGTCCCCCGCGATGCGGAGGTCGAGGAACTTCTGAACGGTGGCGCGGGTGGCGTCCGCGGTGTCGGTGGGCTTCATGTGCCTCAGCCTGCCCAGGGCGCTGACTGGGCGTCGATTACCTCGGAGGTAAGTACGGGCGGGGCTGCCGCAGTCGCAGAGTGTGGCCCGATCGCCGCGGCCCCGCTCCTGCGGCGCCGGCTGCCGTCCGTCCGCGAATCCCACCCGGTTCAACTCGATCTGAAGCGATCAGTAGGACCGGCCTTCGCTCACGCCAAAGCCGGTCCTGCGCACAGGGGACGCGGGTGGATCAGGCGGGGGCCCCTGCCGCCTCGTCGTGAACGGCCTGCTGCTTCTTGTTGCTGATGGCGAACAGGGCCACCAGGAGGACGGCTGCGCTGATGATGACGCCGGCGATGAAGGCCGTGGAGATCGCGTCGAAGAGGAGGCGGACGGGCGGTGGGCCGGCCGGTTCCCGGCTCCCATGGCTCGCCCGATCCGGAAACGGTGCGGGGGCCGCGGCACGCCGGCAGGGCACGGTCTAAAGTGCGATGCACAGTATGTGCGCTTCTGCCCCAGGTCGGAGCAAGAGACGCAGGGGCCACGCCGCCCCCCGGAAGGGAACGAAATCGTGCATGGCGAGTACAAGGTGCCCGGCGGCAAGCTTGTCGTCGTGGATCTGGACGTCGAGGAAGGCGTACTGCGCAACGTGCGCGTCGCCGGGGACTTCTTCCTGGAGCCCGACGAGGCGATCCTCTCGATCAACAGGGCCTTGGAGGGTGCCCCGTCCTCGACGGACGCCGCAGGGCTGGCGGCCCGGATCACGGCGGGTCTGCCGGAGTCGACCGTCATGCTCGGACTGACCGCGGAGGGCATCGGCACCGCTGTTCGGCGAGCGCTGGCCCGTGCGACCGAGTGGAGCGACTACGACTGGCAGCTGGTGCACACCGAACCGCAGGCCCCGGCCCTGCACATGGCACTGGACGAGGTCCTCACCACCGAGGTGGCCGCCGGACGGCGGGCCCCCACGCTGCGGGTCTGGGAATGGGCCTCGCCCGCCGTGGTCATCGGCAGCTTCCAGTCGCTGCGCAACGAGGTGGACCCCGAAGGAGCGGCGAAGCACGGCATGACCGTGGTGCGCCGCATCTCCGGTGGCGGGGCCATGTTCGTGGAGCCCATGAGCACGATCACCTACTCCCTGTCCGCGCCGGAGTCGCTGGTCTCCGGGCTGTCGTTCGCCGACAGCTACGCCTACCTCGACGACTGGGTGCTGGGCGCGCTCGGCGACATGGGCATCAATGCCTGGTACCAGCCGCTCAACGACATCGCCACCGAGGCCGGAAAGATCGCCGGCGCCGCCCAGAAGCGGATCGTCGGCACCGACGGTGGCCCCGGAGCCGTCCTGCACCACGTGACGATGTCGTACGACATCGACGCGGACAAGATGCTGGAGGTGCTGCGGATCGGCAAGGAGAAGATGTCCGACAAGGGCACCAAGAGCGCCAAGAAGCGCGTCGACCCGCTCCGCCGTCAGACCGGCCTCGCGCGGGAGCAGGTGATCGAGAACATGATCGCCTCCTTCCGCGACCGCTACGGGCTGACCACGGGTGCGGTCACAGCGGAGGAGATGGCCCGTGCGCGGGAGCTGGTGCGGACGAAGTTCGGCACCGGGGAATGGACCGCCCGGGTGCCGTGAGACCGGTCGCGGTCCCGGGTTCCCGTCATCGGCGGTGGCCGGGGCAGTTCCTGCCCGGTGTCTGGTTCGCGGCGTCGGCAGTTCCTGCTCGGTGTCAGGTCTCCCGTCGTCGGCGGTGCCGGCCGGGGCGGTTCCTGCCCGGTCTCAGGTACCCGGTGTCGGCAGTTCCTGTTCGGTCCAGATGATCTTGCCTTCGGCCGTGTAGCGAGTGCCCCAGCGCCGGGTGAGCTGGGCGACGAGGAAGAGCCCGCGGCCGCCCTCGTCCGTGGTGCGGGCGTGCCTGAGCCTCGGCGAGGTACTGCTGGTGTCGGCGACCTCGCAGATCAGGGCGGACTGACGCAGCAGCCGGATCCGGATCGGCCCGCTGGCGTAGCGCACCGCGTTGGTGACCAGTTCGCTGACGATCAGCTCGGTCGTCATCGCCAGCTCCTCCAGGCCCCAGGCGCTCAGCTGGCGGGCGGTCCGGGCCCGGGCACCGGCGACGACGGCCGGCTCGGCGGGCACTTCCCAGGAGGCGATGTGATCCGCGCTCAGCTCGTGGGTACGGGCGAGCAGCAGGGCCACGTCGTCGGGCTGGGGCACCGGGACCAGCTGTTCCACGACCGTCGCGCACAGGGCGTCGAGCGGAAGTCCGCGCTGTGCCAGGGCGCCGCCGAGGCGGGACATGCCGAGTTCGGGGTCCTGGTCCCTGCCTTCGATCAGGCCGTTGGTGTAGAGGCCGATCAGGCTCCCCTCGGGCAGTTCGGTCTCCGCCGTCTCGAAGGGCAGCCCGCCCAGGCCCAGGGGCGGTCCTGCGGGCAGTTCGAGGAAGGTGATGCGGCCGTCCGGGGCTACGACGACGGGCGGCGGGTGGCCGGCGCGTGCCATGGTGCAGCGCTGGGTGACCGGGTCGTAGACCGCGTAGAGGCAGGTGGCGCCGAGTACGGATGTGTCCTGCTCCGCGCTCTCGGGTTCCTCGTCGCTCAGCCGGAGCACGAGGTCGTCGAGGTGGGCGAGGAGTTCGTCGGGCGGCAGGTCCATGTCGGCGAGGGTGTGCACCGCGGTGCGGAGCCGCCCCATGGTGGCCGCGGCGGCGATGCCGTGGCCGACGACGTCGCCGACGACGAGGGCGACCCGGGCCCCGGACAGCGGGATCACGTCGAACCAGTCGCCGCCGACACCGTCCTTGGCGTCCGCCGGGAGGTAGGAGGAGGCCACGTCCAGGGTCATTCCGCCGGGCAGTGTGTGCGGGAGCAGGCTGCGCTGGAGGGTCAGCGCGGCAGCGTGCTCATGGGTGTAGCGGCGGGCGTTGTCTACGCACACGCCGGCCCTCGCCACCATCTCGCGTGCCGGAAGTACATCCTCCGGTTCGAAGGGGGCGGGGTTCACCGACCGTACGAAGGTGGTCAGTCCGAGCACGGTGTCGCGGGCCCGCATGGGTACGCAGATGACGGAATGGAGTCCGTACTCGCGGATGCTCGCCGACCTGGCGGGCTGTTCGGCCGTCCACAGATGGTTGTCGGGGTCGAGGACCGGGATGAGGAGGGGTTCGCCGTCGATGAGGTACCGCATGTCGTGGGGCGGGGGCACGAAGTCCACCGGGTCCCCGACCCGCCGGATCGCCTCAGGACAGCCCTCGCGCACCGAGCTCATCCCGGCGCGGCGCATCCTCGGCCGGGCCGAGCTGAAGGCACCCGACCGGACCAGCTCCACACCGGACAGCCCCGTGCCCAGCTGCCACGGGCCGGGCGCGCCGGGGTTGGCGACCGGCTCCAGCAGGTCGACCATCACGAAGTCGGCGAATCGCGGCACCGCGAAGTCGGCCAGTTCCTGAGCCGTGCGCATCACGTCCAGGGTGGAACCGATGCTGGCTCCGGCGTCGTTGACCAGGGCCAGGCGCTGCTGGGCGTTCCACCGGTCGGTGACGTCCAGGACCATGTAGCAGAGGCCGGTGACCACGCCTTCGTTGTCGGTCAGCGGGAGGTACGACGTGGAGTAGGCGCGTTTGCGGCGCGGATCGGCCCAGGTCCAGCCCAGGTACTCGTAGTCGATGACCGGAACCCCGGTGTCCAGCACACCGCGCATCAGCGTCTCGATGGCCTCGGTCTCCAGCCCCGGGAGCACCTCGCTGAGCCGCCGGCCCACCCGATGCTCGCGCGGGACGCCGCTGAAGCGTTCAAGGGTGTCGTTCATCCAGACGTAGCGCAGATCCGGGTCCATCACCGCCATGCCGATCGGTGAACCGGACAGGAAGGCGTCCAGCACGGACTGCCCGACCGTCCACTCCGGCCGCCGTTCGCTTCCGGAGACCAGGAAGCACTCACGGCCATCCAGGTGAAACGCGGCCGAGACCCGCAGGTCCACCTCGATCCGGCTGCCGTCGCGCCGCCGCACGTCCGCGACGCCGCGCCACCCCACGCCCGCCCGGCAGCGCTCGGCGATCCCCGCCACCCGTACCGGATCCTCGGGCATGGCGAGCAGGAAGCCGGCGGACCGCCCGACCACCTCGGCGGCCCGGTAGCCCAGCAGTTCCTGCGCGCTGTGCGTCCAGCCGACAACCGTTCCGCTGCCGGCGACCACCACGGTCGCGTCGTTCGCCGTGTCGTGGGAGTGCCGGGGTGTGCGGGGCGGCGAGGGTTCGCCGGGCTCCGGCTTCGGGCCTGCACACGCCATACCTGACACCACCCATCCGCTCCTTGTCCATGATCCCGCCTCCCGCGCTCAGGTGCGAGCGACAACGGGGAGGGCCGCGGCCGGGCGGGGGCGGGAGGCCGTCAGCGCACCGTGCCCGGCCCGGACCGGACGGGCGGGGCCGGGGGCCGGTGCTCGTACCAGCGCCGGTCGGCCTCCAGCTGGGCGGCGAGGGAGATCAGGCGTTCCTCGCTGCGGGACGGTCCGAGCAGCTGTGCCCCGACGGGCAGCCCGTCGGCGGTGAACCCGGCCGGGACGTTGATGCCGGGCCAGCCCAGCACGTTCCAGGGCCAGGCATACGGGCATGCCTCGGTCATCGCCAGATCGGTGCGCCAGGCGCTCAGCCCGTCGAAACGGCCGATCGGTGGCGGCGGCAGGGCCGTCGTCGGGGTGAGCAGCACGTCGTACCCGGCGCCGGCCCGGGACGGGCGGAAGAACCCGCCGATCCTGCGGTGCTGGCGCACCTCGCGCTCCCGGGCGGCCCGCACCACCCGGCCGCCGAGCCGGGTGCCGGTGCGCAGCGCGCTGCGGGTGCGCGGGTCGAGGAGTGCGGGGTCGGGGTGGCGGGCGGCGAGTTCGGCGATCCCGGCGGTGGCTCGGGGGACGAACCCGAGGCCGATCAGCCCGTACCGGGGCCTGGCCTCCTCGACGTCGTGCCCCAGGCGGGCGAGGGCCTCGGCCAGTTCGAGGACGGCCCGGCGCACATCGGGGTGGGGCTCGGAGCCGGTGAGGGTGAGCGGTGGGCGCCAGGCGAGGGCGATGCGCAGCCGGCCGGGGTCGCGGCGGGCGGCGGCCGCGGCGGCGACGGGCGGCGGCCGGTGCTGGTCGTCGGGGTGGGCGCCGGCGACCGCGTCGAGCAGCAGTGCGGCGTCGGCGACGGTCCTGGCCAGCGGTCCGTTGACGGTCAGGCCCTGGAAGGCGTCGGTGTGCGGATGGCCGGAGATCCGGCCGCGCTGGGGTTTGATGCCGACGAGATGGGTCCAGGCCGCCGGGATACGTACGGAACCCGCGCCGTCCGAGCCGAGCGCGGCGGGCACCAGACCGGCCGCGACCGCGGCAGCGGAGCCACCGGAGGAGCCGCCGGGGGTGTGGCCGGTGTGCCACGGGTTGCGGGTGGCGCCGAAGGCGGGGCCCTCGGTGAACGGCCACTGGCCCAGCTCGCAGGAGTTGGTCTTCCCGACGATCACCGCCCCGGCCGCCCGCAGCCGGCGCACGGCCTCGCTGTCCGTGGTCGCGGCCGGCAGATCGCCGTCGCAGCCGAAGTAGGTCGGCATCCCGGCGACGTCCGTGTCGTCCTTGACGGCGACCGGTACGCCGAGCAGCGGCAGCCGCTCCCCCGCCGCGAGTCGGCGGTCGGCCTCGGCGGCCTCGGCGAGCGCGGCCTCGGCACGCAGGTGCCGGAAGGCGTTGAGGATGCCCTGGCTCGCTTCGATGCGGCGCAGCGCGGCGGACACCTGCTCGGCCGAGGTGGTGCGGCCCTCGGCCAGCTCCCGTGCGCTGTCGGCCAGTCCGGCCGGGCCGGCCGGTTCGGTGGTTTCCACCGCTTCCGTTGAGGACATGGGCTGACCGCCTTCCTCGTGTCGGAGGACACCCGCGCAGGGCCTGTGCACCGCGCGCCTGGTACTCCCGAACGAACTTACCGGAGGGTAATGAGGAATGAGCGGTCCGCTCAACCGTTCGGTGGAAAGCGGCCCGAGGCGCGTCCCACGTGCGCTCGGGGAGTGCCCGGTCGCGTCCGGGGAGTGTCAGTGCCGCTTGCTACGTTCTGCGGCGGAAGAGGACGGCGAAAAAGCACTGCTGGAGGGCGCGTGGAAGTGGAGTTCGAGGGCGAGTTCGAGACGCATCTGACGGTGCGTCTCGATCCTCGCGCCGACGACGGGACGGGGGACGCGCGGGAGGCCGACCGGCTGGGGCGCTGGGCGGAGCACAACGGCCTGAAGCTCACCCGTATCCTCCTGGACCGCGGTGCCACGCCCGATCAGCCCATGCTGACCGAACGGGGACGGGGGTCGCTCTCCGGGCAGCGGGCCGCCGCCGGGCTCCGGTCGGCCGAGCTGCGCGCCGCGGGCTTCGCCGTCATACGCGTGAAGATCGAGGCCGCTCCGTGGAACGAGGACATACCGCGGACGGCCGACGAGGCCGCCGCGCTCTCTCCCGACTGCCACTTCGAGCATCACGTCAAGCTGCTGCTGACCGGTGAGCCGCAGCTCGCCGTCGCACGGGCGGTGGCCGGGCGGCACGGCGCGCGCCTGTCGCGCAATGCCCGCCGCACCACCGGTCCCGGACGCCACGAGCGGTTCGTCACGCAGCGCTGCCACGCGGCGGGCCGTCCGGAGGCGAGGGCGGAGCTCGACGCGCTGCTGGGCGGGCTGGCCGCCGCCGGGCTCGAAGTGCTGGAGGTCGAGGAGGAGTTCGTGGTGCACGACGACCATCCGGCGGTGGACGCGGGCTGGCTGGACGAGCGGGCCGGGGTCTCCCTGTGAGCGCGGACGACCGGCCCTTCCCCGGGGAACCGGACTACGACGATCCGTCGCTCGCACCGCGCTGGCGGGCCGCCCGGCGCGCCGTCCAGGACCATCTGCTGCGCGTGATGGCCGAGTCGCCCTGGGGCGACGATCTGGTCCTGCGCGGCAGCGTCCCGCTCCAGGCGTGGGTGGGCGCGGCCGCGCGGGAGCCGGCCGACCTGGACTGGATCGTGCTGGAGCCGTCGGAAGGCGACTTCGTCGACGGCCTCGATCCCTATCCGTACGTCAACTCGACAGAGGCCGTCCAGCAGTGGCCGGAGGCCGCGCACGGCGCGGCCGCTCCCGAGCCGCTGACGGACGGCGAGTGCCACGACACCGGCGGCGCCCGGCCGGCGCCGGCGCCGGAGGGGCTGCACTGGATCGAGGCCGAGGAAAAGGATCCCCCGGCCTCCCCCGCCGAGGAGGTCGTGGCCGCCCTGGCAGCCGGTCCGCAGCTGCCCGAGGGGATTCGCATCGATCCGCTCCGGGTGAAGCCGGACGCCACATGGATGTACCGGACGTACGAGACGCCCGGGGTGCGTGTCGTCGTCCCCTGGGAGGCCGACGGGCTGCCGCCGGGCGAGTTGCGGATGGACTTCGCCCAGGACGAACGACTCCCCCAGGCCCCGGGGTGGACGGCCTGCCCGCGCGGCGACGGCGGGCCCCCGACGCCCGTCCGCACCGCGAGCCCGGGGCTCTCGCTCGCCTGGAAGCTGCTGTGGCTCGCCGAGGACCAGGAGGCGGAAGGCCGGTCGGGGGCCAAGGACCTGTACGACGCGGTGCTGCTCGCGGAGCACCACGCCACCCGTCTGTCGCCCCGCCTGCTGCGCACGGTGCTGGGGCCGCACGCGCCGGGATTCACGCCCGGGGCGGTGCTGGACTGGCTGGTGGACTGGTCCGCGTTCCACGCCGGGCATCCGTGGGTGGAAGGCGGACCGGACCATCTGCGGGAGCGGCTGGCCACCGCACTGCCACGGCTGCTGGAGCAGAGCGTTCCGTAGCACCGCAGCAGGCGCGTGGCGCCGCAGCGGCCGCACCGGCGGTTGCGCCGGTGCGGCCTGCGCGGCCTACGGCTGGACGGTGATCTCGCCGATGCCGGTGCCGATGCCGGCACAGTGCGCGGTGGACTGACCGGACTGTCCGGGGTTGAGGGTGACGTGCTCGCCGTCCACGTCCGGGGACCAGCCGCAGACCAGGTGCACCCAGAAGGTCTGCGTCGTACTGCCGTCGTTGCGGCACAGCGCGAAGCCCGTGTAGTCGTCGATCTCGTGCTTGCCGGTGTCGCAGGACAGACCGGGCGGCGTCGCCACGGACGGCACGGCGGTGACGGCCGTGGCAGCCGCGGCGGGAACGGCGAGCGCGGTGGCAGCCCCGGCCACGACGACTCCCCGGAGCACGGCCCTGGACACACTCCCCATCGACAGCTTCATGTCTGGCTGTTCCTCCTCGCTGGTGGTGAACTCGGTGCCCCGACACCGTCCCCCACCCTTCATGCCCCAAAACGAGGCAAAACCTCACACTGTGTATGTGTCGCATGCGTCCTCGGGAGTGCGCTCCGCCGCGCGACCGCATCCGCCCCGGCGTACGCTCGGAAGGGTCGTATGGCAATCGGATGGCACCTGTACGGGCCCTATGGGCACTACCAGGGAGGCGACGTGACCGGTCGACACAGGGGCACCCGCCGGGCCGCCTGGGCGGCGGCCGTCGTGCTGGGAATCACCGGTGGAAGCGTCCTGGGCGGCGGTGCGGCGCAGGCGGACAACGGCATCGACAAACTCTCCGCGCAGCAGATCGCGGATCGTTCCCGTGACGCCCTCCTGAGCGCCCGTTCCCTGCACCTGAGCGCCCGCGGCGAGCTGGGGGACGACATCCCGCCGATGACTCTGGAGCTCACCCTGGACCGGGACGGCAACTGCAACGGTTCGGTGGATCTTGGCCAGAGCCAGGGGTCGGTCCGGATCGTGAAGCGCGGTGACGACGTCTGGGTCAAGCCGGATGCGAACTTCTGGAAGAACCAGGTCCCGGGCGGTGGTTCGGCTTCGCCGCGATCCTGAACGGGCGTTACATGAAGGGGTCGGCCGACGACCCGCGGCTGCGCGATGTGGCGAACGGCTGCGATCTGGACACGTTCCGGAAGCTGATCAGCGACAACGCGGAAAACGACCGGGGGACGCTGAACAAGGGCCACAGGACCACGCTCGACGGGGCTCCGGTGGTGCCGGTGACCAGGGTGCGGGACGACCGGACGGTGACCACGTACGTCGCGGCCACCGGCAAGCCGTACCCCCTGAAGATCACCGTTCAGGGCCGCGGGGCGGACGCGGTCGTGGGCTTCTCGGCCTTCGACAAGCCGGTGCCCACGACCACGCCGCCGCCGGACCAGACGTACGACATCAGCGCCCTGCTGGGTCGTACGTCCTCGCCGGTGTGACGCCGGACCGCCCGCTGAGCACCACGTACAGCACGAGCGACGAGGCGAGCCCGACCGCCCAGCCGTAGTCCGCGAGCGGTTTCAGGAACGGGATCAGGCCGTCGGCCGGGAACGGGCCCGCGCCGGGGGCGGAGTGGGAGCCCCCGATCGCGAGGACGCCGCCGACGGCGAACGCCACGACCGCCCGCCAGTTCCAGCCGTTCGTGTACCAGTAGCGGCCACCGGGGCGGTAGAGGTCTGCGAGGTCGAGCACGGTGCGGCGGACGATCCAGTAGTCGGCGATCAGAATGCCCGCGACCGTGCCGAGCAGTCCGCCGACCAGCCCGAGCCAGGTGAAGATGTACAGCTCGGGGGTCTCGGTGAGCTTCCACGGCATGATGAGGACGCCGACGACGCCCGTGATCAGTGCGCCGGTACGGAAGTTGATGAACCGGGGCGCGAGGTTCGCCAGGTCGTACGCGGGTGACACGACGTTGGCCGCGATGTTCACCGAGACCGTCGCGACCAGCACCGTCACCAGGGCGTAGAGCAGCCCGAAGACGTTGTCGGTCCGTGCCACGAGCTGGACCGGGTCCCAGATGGCTTCCCCGTACACCGCCTGCGATCCGGAGGTGACCAGGACCGAGAGCAGGGCGAACAGCGTCATCGTGGTCGGCAGGCCGAGCGACTGGCCCCGGATCTGGGCGCGCTGGCCGGCCCCGAAGCGCGTGAAGTCGGGGATGTTCAGCGAGAGCGTGGCCCAGAAGGCGATCATGCCCATCAACGAGGGGAAGAAGACCGGCCAGAACTCCTTGCCCCAGCCGAGCTTCGACGGCTGGTCGAGCAGCGGGCCGAAGCCGCCCGCCTTGACGGCTATCCAGACCAGCAGCACGACGGCACCGACGATGACGAACGGTGCCGCCCAGTTCTCGAACCGCCGCAGGGCGTCCATCCCCCGGTAGATGATGGCGAGTTCGAGCGCCCAGAATAGGACGAAGCAGAGCCAGAGCGTCCACGGCTGGCCGCCGATCTCGGACGCCTTCGCCCAGCCGCCGAAGATCTTCCCCAGCAGGGTGAAGATGCCGACGCCGCCGATCCAGGTCTGGATGCCGAACCAGGCACAGGCCACCGCGGCCCGGATCAGGGCGGGCAGATTGGCGCCGCGCAGCCCGAAGGAGGCGCGGGCCAGCACCGGGAAGGGGATCCCGTACTTGGGTCCGGCATGCCCGGTGAGCAGCATGGGTCCGAGCACGATCAGGTTGGCCAGCGCGATGGTGAACACGGCCTGTTTCCAGTCCATGCCGAGGGCCACCAGGCCGGAGGCGAGCAGCCAGGACGGAATGTTGTGGGCCATGCCCACCCAGAGCGCGGTGAAGTTGTACGTCGTCCAGCGGCGCCGTTCCAGCGGCACGGGCAACAGGTCCTCGTTGACGAACCGGTTGTCGGTGGGAACGGCGCCGGGCGCGAGTTCGACTCGGCCCGAGGGGTCGGGTATCGGGTCCTGCGGTGGAACGGGTGATACCGGTGGGACGGACGATGTCATGGCGGCTGGACCCTTCGCTCGGGAACGGTGCCGTGCGGGGCGGAGTGCGAAAACGGCGAGAAACTGCGAGAAGCTGCGAGAAGCTGCGAGAAGCTGCGAGAAGCTGCGAGAAGCTGCGAGAAGCTGCGAGAAACAGAACAGTGGGAAGCGGCGGTGCGGGGACGGGGGTGCGGACAGCCTTGGGGAGTGCGCCGGAGCGGGACGGCGGGAGAGCCGGAGAAGGGCGGGTCAGTCGGACAGGGCGGGGATGACCCGCGCACCGTAGGCGTCGATCGTCGCCTCCCGCGCATCGTGCATGTTGTATACGGCGAACTGGTCGACGCCCAGGTCGCGCAGGGCCCGCAGCTTCTCGATGTGCGCCTCGGCGGGGCCCAGCAGGCAGAACCGGTCTACGATCTCGTCCGGCACGAAGGTGGTGTCGGGGTTCCCGGCCCGGCCGTGGTGGCTGTAGTCGTAGCCGGTCCGCCCGGCGATGTACTCGGTCAGGGCCTCGGGGACGAGCCCGGAGTGCGCGCCGTACCGGGAGACGAGGTCCGCGACGTGGTTGCCGACCATGCCGCCGAACCAGCGGCACTGCTCGCGGGCGTGGTCGAGGTCGTCGCTCACGTAGGCGGGGGCGGCGACGCAGATGGTCACGGAGTCCGGGTCACGGCCGGCCTCGGCCGCCGCGTCCCGCACCGCCTTGATCATCCACTCGGTGAGGAACGGGTCGGCGAGCTGGAGGATGAAGCCGTCGGCCTTCTGTCCGGCCAGGGCGAGGGCCTTCGGACCGTACGCGCCCATCCAGACGGGCAGTCTGCCGTCCTTCACCCAGGGGATCTGGACCGGCTGCCCGTCGACGGTCGCCTCGCGTCCCTCGGCGAGGTCGCGGATGACGTCGATGGCCTCGCCCAGGCGGGCCAGCGTGTTGGGTTTGCGGCCGGCGACGCGCATCGCCGAGTCGCCACGTCCGATGCCGCAGACGGTGCGGTTGCCGAACATGTCGTTGAGGGTGGCGAAGGTGGAGGCGGTCACCTCCCAGGTGCGGGTGCCGGGGTTGGTGACCATGGGGCCGACCACGAGGTGTTCGGTGTGTTCGAGGATCTGGCTGTAGATGACGAACGGTTCCTGCCAGAGCACCGTCGAGTCGAAGGTCCAGCCGTAGCGGAAGCCGTTGCGTTCGGCGCGGCGCATCAGGCCGACGACGGCCGAGGCGGGCGGATCGGTCTGGAGGACGAGTCCGAAGTCCATGACGGGTGCTCCTAGTCCAGGTACTGACAGGTGGCTCGCGGGGTGTACATGCCGTGTCCGGCCCGGCCGGTGAACTTCCTTGCGTCGATGACGACTTCACCGCGCGAGAGGACCGTTTCGACCTGGCCGGTGATCCGCTTTCCCTCGTACGCCGAGTAGTCGACGTTCATGTGGTGGGTCTCGGCGGAGATGGTCTGTTCGGCCGCCGGGTCGTAGATGACGACGTCGGCGTCGGCGCCCGGGGCGATGGTGCCCTTCTTCGGGTAGAGGCCGAACATCCGGGCCGGGGAGGCGCAGGCGATCTCGATCCAGCGGCGGCGCGAGATGTGACCGTCCAGGACCGCCTGATGGAGGAGGTCCATCCGGTTCTCCACGCCGGGCATGCCGTTGGGGATCTTCGAGAAGTCGCCCCGGCCCATCTCCTTCTGGCCCGAGAAGCAGAAGGGGCAGTGGTCGGTGGAGACGACCTGGAGTTCGTTGTTCCTGAGCCCCCGCCAGAGCGCCTCCTGGTGTTCCCTGGGCCGCAGCGGGGTGGAGCAGACGTACTTGGCGCCCTCGAAGTCCGGCTCGGCGAGGTTGTCGGTGGAGAGGAAGAGATACTGCGGGCAGGTCTCACCGAAGACCGGAAGTCCCTTGTGGCGGGCGGCGGCGACCTCGGCGACCGCCTCGTCCGCGGAGACGTGCACGACGTACAGCGGCGATCCGGCGACGCGGGCGAGCTGGACGGCACGGTGGGTGGCCTCGGCCTCCAGCGCCACCTTGCGCACATCACCGTGGTAGCGCGGATCGGTGCGGCCCTCGGCGAGGGCCTGTTCGACGAGTACGTCGATGGCGATGCCGTTCTCCGCGTGCATCATGATCAGGCCGCCATTGTGGGAGGCCCGTTGCATGGCGCGCAGGATCTGGCCGTCGTCGCTGTAGAAGACGCCCGGGTACGCCATGAACAGCTTGAAGGAGGTGACCCCCTCCGAGACCAGCAGGTCCATCTCCTTGAGCGAGGACTCGTTCACGTCGGAGAGGATCATGTGGAAGGCGTAGTCGATGGCGCAATTGCCGTCGGCCTTGGCATACCAGGCGTCGAGACCTTCGCGGACCGCGCGGCCCACGGACTGGATGGCGAAGTCGACGATCGTGGTGGTGCCGCCCCAGGCGGCCGCCCGGGTGCCGGTCTCGAAGGTGTCGGCGGCGTAGGTGCCGCCGAACGGCATCTGCATGTGGGTGTGCGCGTCGACACCGCCCGGGATGACGTATTTGCCGGTGGCGTCGATCCTGCGGTCGGCGCTCCAGCTCTCGGCCGCGTCGCTGTCGTGTGCCGCGAGGGCCACGATGCGGCCGCCCTCGATGAGTACGTCGGCATGCATTTCGTCGGACGCGGTGATGACGAGACCACCGTGGATGACGGTGCGGCTCATGTACCCCTCCTCACTCGTGGCGGAATGGGTCTACGCACGTAGACAAGGTGCGTGATGAAGAACGTAGAAGTGGGTTACCCACTGTGGCAATACCGCTGCCGCTAACCGCTGAAGACGTTTCTGTTTCATCCGCCCGGCACTCCACCGGCCCACAGCCGCGGCGATGACCACGACCACCGCTTGATAACGAAATGATTACGGGTCTGGGCCAAATGTTGAGTACGGTTCATGCGCCCGTCCCGTACGTGGCGTGATCCGATCACCACCGACGGCGAGCCTCGGTACCGACATCGCGCCCACCGTGCTGCGCCACGAGGGCGTCGCCACCGACCCCGCCTGGAACCTCGACGGCACCTCGCTCGCCGAGCTGGAGCCGGACGCCTTCGACGCGCTGCGCCCCTCCCTGCGCGCTCCCGTCGACGAGACCAAGCTCCCGGCCGACGCCAAGGGGTGGACCAACACCGCACCCGAGGGCTGGTCGATCGACAACTCGAAGATGCCAGCCGGCGGCGTCACCGAGTGGCGCGGCTGGTCCTTCGCCACGGACGAGTTCTGGACCAACGCCGAGCGCGGCCAGGGCCGCGAGACGAACGTCCGCGCCCGCGACGTGTTCGCGGTCGCCGACTCCGACGAGTGGGACGACAAGGCACACGGTGCCGGGCAGTTCGACTCCACCCTGGTCAGCCCCGCGTACAAGCTCAACGGCGCGGCGACGGCGACCGTCTCGTACGCGACGAACTACCGGGTCGACGGCCCCCAGACCGGCGACGTCTACGTCTCGTACGACGGCGGAACCCCGCAGCTCGTCAAGTCCTACCGGGCCGACAGCAACACCGTCGAGCGGCTTGAGCTGGCCGTTCCGGGCGGTGCGAAGTCGGCACGGCTGAGCTTCCGCTACACCGGGACCAACAGCGCCTTCTGGACCGTCGACCGGGTCGCCTTCGGTCAGCCCCACCCGCCGTCGGATCTCGCCGTCGCCTCCCTGGAGGCCGACACCGTGCTGCTCGGCAGGCCCGGCTCCGAATCGGCCTGGAAGGTCACAGCGAACGGTGTGGTGAGGACCGCGCAGGGCAAGCCGGTGAAGGGTGCGGAGGTCACGGCCGAGCTGACGGCCGGCGGCAAGGTGCACAGGCTGACCGGCACCACGAAGAAGGACGGATCGGTCCGCTTCAAGGCCATGGTGGGCCGGGGCATCGCCAAGGCCACGCTGACCGTCACCGATGTGCGCCACCAGCACCTCGCTTACTACGGCGAGCTCGACGCGGTCCGCGACCTGGACCTCACCCGCCCCACCGGCCACCGGGGCTGACCGACCGGCCGGGCCCCGGAACCACCGGCCGGGGCCCGGCCGTCACATGCGCGCCGGACACGGCCCCGGCCGCCGCGCGCACCCGCCGGGTTACCGTGGCTGTTCCCGCCGGTGCGGCCCCACCACAGGCCGCCGGGCACACAGCACAGCGGCCCTCCCCTCCGCTGTGCGCTGCGCACAGGTTCCCGCTCCCGGGCCTGTCTACTGTGCCGCCATCCCCAATCGCCGAGGGGCGATTCGGCCGGTACGAAAGCCAGGAGGACAGCCGGTGAGCGCGACAACCGCACGTTCCGGTGCAACCGGAGAACCCCTGGAGACGGGGCCGGGCCAGGCCGCCGGGCCGCGGCCCATCGGTTCCTACTTCGAGGCCATGCCGCTCGGACGCGCCCATGTACTGGCGGCGCTGGCCCTGTTCATGGCCTTCGTCATCGAGTCGTGGGAGCAGCTCGCCCTCGTCTATGTCTCCGGCGATCTCGGTGACGCGTTCTCCATCGACACCGGCCGGATCGGCTGGGTGCTCTCCGCCGTCGCGCTCGGCATGATCCCCGGTGCGCTGGTCTGGGGCCCGGTCTCGGACCGGATCGGCCGGCGCGCGGTGTGTCTGTGGAGCCTGTCCGCCTACGGAGTCGTCGCGCTGGCCTCCGCGTTCTCCCCGAACTTCACGGTCCTGCTGATCACCCGGGTGCTGTCGGGGCTGGCGCTGGCCGGGATCTACACGGTCACCTTCCCGTACTTCCTGGAGCTGCTGCCGACCCGGACGCGTGGCCGGGCCGCGGTCTATCTGTCGATCGGCTGGCCGATCGGGGTACTGGCCGCGGTCGGCGTGACGCAGCTGCTGGGCGGCCTGGGCTGGCACGTGGTTGCCGTCGCCTCCGCCCTGGCCGGTCTCTGGGTCTTCGCGATCCGCGCCTGGGTTCCGGAATCCCCGTACTGGCTGGCCGCGCAGGACCGGCACGACGACGCCGCGGCCGTGCTGCGCAGGCTGGGCGTCGACGTCCCCGACGGCACCCGCTTCGCGGTCGTCGCCCCCGAGCGCTCCGGACGGCCGGTGGAGCTGCTGCGTGGCGGGCTGCTGCGGATCACGGTCCTGATGCTCGTCGTGAACTTCACCTTCAACTGGGGCTACTGGGGCCTGCAGACCTGGCTGCCGACGCTGCTCCAGGACAAGGGCCTCAGCATGTCGGCAAGTCTCGGCTTCGTCGCGCTGAGCGCGCTGTTCATGATCCCCGGCTATGTGTCGGCGTCGCTGCTGACCGGACGTTTCGGCCGCAAGAAGGTCTTCCTGCCGTACGTGGCGCTCGCCGCGATCAGCGGGATCTTCTTCGCCTACTCCAGCTCCATGACCGAGCTGTACATCGCGAACTTCGCCCTCGCCTTCTTCAGCCTCGGCGCCTGGGGGGTCTGGAACACCTGGAACGGTGAGTTCTTCCCGACCGCGCTGCGCGGTACGGGGTACTCCTGGGCCACCGCCGCCCAGCTGGTCGCCACCTCCCTCGCCCCGTCGGTGGTCGGCTTTCTGCTGGCGCAGGCGACCGGGTTCTCCACGACGATTCTGTTCATCACGGCCTTCCTGGTGGTGGCGCTGCTCTTCGCCGCCCCGCTGCCGGAGACCGAGGGCCGGGACCTGGAATAGCGGCCCGGAAGCGGGGAACCTGTACCGGCTCCGGCCCGGCAGGTCCTCTCCACGGCGCGGTCCCCGGGACGTGATGGCAGGATGACGCAGGTGAGACTGGGTGTGGACGTGGGGCGTACGACGACGGTCGCCGTGCTCGTACGCCCCGGCGGTGCTCCGCCGGTTCATGCCGTGGTCGCTTCGTCGGCCTCCCTCGACCGTTCGCTGCGCGATGTCCTCGACGCGCTGGACGGCCTCGGGAACGCCCCGTACGACCGGGCCGACGTCGTCTGTCTCACGACCGATCTCGACCGCACGCCGGGCACGCCGTCGCCCGTCGCCGTGCTCCGCATCTCGCCCGCCGCCCATCCCGCGCTCGGCCCGTCGCCGCGTCCGGGCGGGCTGACCCGGGTGGTGTCGGGCGGTTCGTCGCTCACCGGCCGGCCGCTGGCACCGCTGGACCGGGCCGGTGTCGAGGCGTTCGCCCGGGAGGCCGGGGCGGCGTCGATCACCGCGTTCGCCGTCTGCGCGGCCGGGTCACCCGCCCGCCCGGAGCCCGAACTGACCGCGGCCTCCGTCATCGCCCGCCTGCTGCCCGGTGCGCACATCACCCTCTCGTACGAGATCGGCTCACCCGGCCTGCGCGAGCGCGAGAACGCCGCGGCCGCCAACGCCGCACTCGGCTCCTGGGCCGAGCGCCTCACCGGCACCGCCGAGCGGACGCTGCGCGCGCGAGGCATCACGGCCCCGCTCTTCCTCGCCCGGGACGACGCCGGTCTGGTCTCCGCCGAGTACGTCCGCCGCTACCCCGTGATCGCCACCGCCTCCGCCACGGCCTGCGCGCTGCGCGGAGCCGCGCTGCTGGCGGGCGCCGAGCGGGCCGTCGTGGTGGACGCGGCCGGCTCCGCGGTCCGCTGCTCGGCCGTCGCGGACGGCGAGCTGGAAGCCGGGGACGCGGGCCCGGGGCCCGGCGGACTCTGGATGGACGTGGGCAGGCCCCGCCTGGACACCCTGCCGTTCGGCGGCGAGGAACCGCCCGCCGACGCCCGGCAGCGGGTGGACGCGCTGGTGACCGGTGTGCTGGAGCGCTCGCCGGGCAGCACGGTGCTGTACGCGGGCGGCGCGGCGCCGCTCTTCGGGGGCTCGCCGGACGGGATCTGGGCAGCCGCGTACGGCGCGGCGCGCGCGGACACCCGGGTGGAACTGGAGCAGGTGGTGGTCGCGCCGGGCCGCGCGGAACTGGACCGGGTCATCGCTCTGGCCCGTGACCAGGCGCTGGCGCGGGTCGTGTCGGCGGGCGCGGCACCCGGCGGCGCCCGGGTCGCCCGGACCGTCCACACACCCGTCTCGTACCTCCCGGGCGGGGTGCACCGGATCCGGGTCCGGGCCGTGGGAGCACCGGCGGGAGCGACCTCGTGACCGGCGCACCGGTCCAGGTGGACGCCGCCGTGCTGGAGCGGCTGGCGGCCGGGTCGCTGGTACTGGCGGCGGGGGCGGCCGAATCGGCGTTCCGGGTGGCGCTGGACTGGGCACGGGCATCGGTCGCCGCACACGGGCCGGTACGGCTGCTGGCCCCGGACGAGCTGAGCGGGTTGCGGCTCTGCGTGACCGTGACCCTGGTCGGCTCGTCGGCGGCGCTCGCCGAGCAGCTGCCGACGGGTGCGGAGACGGTACGGGCGGTGCGCGCCCTGGAACGGCTGCTGGGTGCCCGCGCCGATGCGGTCGTCGCGCTGAACACGGCCGGTGAGAACGCCCTGCTGTCGGTGGCCGCGGCGGCCGACTGCGGGCTGCCGCTGGTCGACGGTGACGGCTGCGGGCGGGTGCTGCCGCTGCTGGAGCAGTCGACGTTCACGCTGGCCGGCGTGGCCGCGGCGCCCCTCGCGCTGGCGACCCCGTCGGGCGATGTGGTCGTGGTGGAGTCGGCGGGCGGGCAGGTGGAGGACCTGGTGCGGCCGCTCGTGCCCGCGGCCGGCGGCTGGGCGGTGGCCGTCTGCTACGCGATGCCGGGCGACGTTCTGGCCGGCTCCGTGGTGCCCGGCACGGTCGGCCGGGCGATCCGCGCGGGCTCGGCCCGGCCCGGCAACCTGTTCGCACCGTGGTCGCCGCGGCGGCTGTGCCGGGGCCGGATCACGGCGGTGGAGCACCCGGTGGCCACCGAGGACGATCCGTACGGCTACGGGCCGCCGGAGCCGGACGGCCCCACCGGGCCCGGTTCCGCCCCGTCGTGGCCGGCGCTTCCGTCGCGGCCGACGAGTGTGCTGATCGCCGAGACGGAGGGGATCGGCCGCCACTTCCGGCTGGAGGCGCACAACGAGGTTCTGCTGGCGCTGGCGGACGGGGCACCGGTGGCCGCCGCCCCGGACCAGATCCTCATCCTCTCGGCCTCCGCCGACCGGCGGGTGCTGGATGTGGAGCGGGCGGTGCCGGGGGTGGAGGTCGAGGTGGTGGTCATTCCCGCCGCGCCCGCCTGGCAGACGCCCGAGGGCCGTCGGCTGGCCCGTACCGGCGCGGTGGACACACCCGGCGCACAGGAGGAGCCATGGTGAACCGCCCGGTCCGCGAGGGCCCGCTCACCGTCGCGGAGCTCGTCCAGCAGGGACGGCTCGCCGGGGTCCGGATGGCCGGGGCGAGCGGACGGGAGGCGGAGGTCCGTTCGGTGCGCATCGTGGACCGGACATCGGTGCTCGACACGCTCGAACCCCATACCGCGGTCGTACTGACCGGGCGGGTCGCGGCGGCGGGCTGGACCGTGGAGATGGCACTGCGCAAGGCCTGGGAGCACGCCGCGGCCTGCGTCGTGGTCACCGGGGCAGCGGGCCGGCCCGGTTCCGTGGGCGCGCTCGCCGACCGGCTCGGGGTGCCGCTGCTGGTCATCGACGAGGACGCGCTGGACGCCGCGGTCCGGATCGCCTCCGCGGTCGCCCGCCCCGACGCCGGGCGCACCGCACTGGTGGCCCAGGCGGCCCGCGCGCTCGCGGACACGGGGCCGCACGCCGGGCGGGTGCTGTCCGCGCTGCACGCGGTGCTGCCGTCCACGGCGGTCGCGCTGACCGGGCCCACCGGCGAACTGCTGGCCGGCCGGCGGGCCGCGCTCTCGGAACAGGGCGGTGCGCTCGGCGTCCGGCTGGAGGTCCCGGACGGTGCCGGTGGCTCGCTGGGCACCCTGGTCGCCCGCTCGGGCTCGCGGGTCGCGGGATGGGGCGAGACGGTGCGCGACGTGCTCCGCCTCGCGGTCGCTCCGCTGACCGCATGGTGCGCGGTGCGTCGCCTGGACGACGAACGGACCGGCCACCGCGCGGCGTTGCTCCTGCGCCGGCTGCTGGAGGCGGCCGCCGGTGACGGCGAGCCCGGCGAGAACGAGCGTGCCGAGGCGGCCGCGCTGGGCTGGCCGGCCCGAGGCCCGCTCGTCGGCTACGCGCTGCGTCCCGTCGCGGGCTGGGACGGCCCCGATCCCGGCCCCGCGCTGCGCGCGGTCTGGAGTTCGGCGGGACCGGGCGGACCGCTGGTCGCGTACGGGCCCTGCTGGGTGGCCTGGGAGTCGGTCGCCCCCGCGGACGGGGTGGACCCGCTGGAGGCGGCGACCCGGCGGCTGGCCGACGCGCTCGCCGCGATGGCCCCCTATGTGCCGGCCGCCGGCGGGGTGGCGGGCACGGCGGCCTCGTCGGCGGCGCTCGGCCCGGTCCTGAACGACGCCTGCGCGGCGGCCGGGGTGGCTGCCGCCGGGGAGCCGGGGAGAGTGGTGCGCGGGGACCGGATGGGCGCGGCGCAGCTCCTGTCCGCCGTACCGGCCGAGATGCTGCGCGGTCCGGCGGAGGTGGTGCTCGCCCCGCTGCTCGCGGCGGACCGGGACGGCACCCTGCTGCGTACGCTGGCGGTCGTCCTCGACGCGGGCGCGGCCCCGACGGCGGCGGCCGAGGTGCTCGGCGTGCACCGCAACACGGTGGCCGCCCGGCTGGAGCGCATCCGCGCGCTGGGCTTCGACCCCGACGACGCGTCGCAGCGGCTTGCACTGCATCTGGCGTGCCGGGTACTGCTGCGCGACGAGGGCGCGGCGCCCTGAGAACGGGGCCATGACGGGGCCGCGGGGAAACGGCAGTGGCGGAAGAACCCTCCGCGGGCTCCTCCGCCACTGTCCCGGCCGGTCCGTCAGGCGCCGTACACGGTCTCCGCGTGTCCGGCCGTCAGCAGGCCCTGCCGGACGTCCTCGGCCACCGCCTCGGCCGCCCGCTCCCCCGCCGGTCCGTAGCCGCCGCCCCCACCGCTCTCGCAGCGCAGCACATCGCCCTCGCGCACCTGCAGCGCATTGACCTTCAGCAGTGAACGCCGGCCGTCACGGCCCGGGTTGAGGGTGACCTGCGGCGCCGCCCCCGCGGTGCCCCCGAAGATGCCCCAGGCGGGGGTGACCGACCGCTCCCACCACAGGGAGAGCTGCTGGTCGGCGGCGAACCGGTACTGGCGGACCACCCCGTTGCCGCCGCGGGTACGGCCGGCGCCCGCGGAGTCGGGGCGGATCGCGTACTCCTCGACGCGTACCGGGAAGAGGGTCTCCAGTACCTCCACGGGCATGTCGCGCAGTGAGCCGTTGACGTTGTTGATCAGGCAGGACTCGCCGTCGGATGCCTCCCAGGCTCCCCAGCCGCCGACCGTCGCCTCCTGGGAGACGAAGAGCTTTCCGCTGCGCGGGTCGGTTCCGGTGAACTGGACGATCATCGAGTCGCCGTAGCCGGCCGCGGCGGCGCGGTCCGGTACGGCCGGGGCGAGCGCCTTGACGACCAGGTCGATGACGAGGCCGAGATGGGAGTAGTAGTACTGGCAGGCGGCCGGTTCGACGGCGGCGAGCATGCTGCCGGGCCGGGTCAGTACGTCGAGCGGCTTGAACGACCCGCCGTTGAGCGGGGCTTCGCCGCTGACGAGCAGTTTGTAACCGACCCGGCAGGCCGCGACGGTCTGCGCCGCACCGCAGTTGACGGGCCCGGTCGCCTGGTCGGCGCAGTCGGTGACGTCCATCGTCATGCGGTCGCCGTCGATGGTGACCCTGACGGTGACGTGCAGGGGGGTGTCCAGGTCGATGCCGTCGTTGTCGAGATGTCCCGTGGCCTCGTACACGCCGTCGGGGATCGCGGCGATCTCCCGGCGCTCCAGCCGCTCGGTCTGGGCGAAGATGGCGTCGCGGGCGGCGAGCACGGTGTCCAGGCCCCATCGTCCGACGATCTCCGCGAGCCTGCGGGCCCCGGTCCGGGCGCAGGCGACCTGGGCGCGCATGTCGCCGAGGGTGGGATGCGGGAACCGGGCCTGACGGGAGATCAGGTCATGGATGAGTACACAGGGCTCGCCGTTCTCGTAGATCTTCAACGGGCCCATGCGCAGGCCCTCCTGATGGATCGTCGTGGAGTCCATGGAGCCGCCGGGGTCCTTGGATCCCATGTCGATCCAGTGCGCCCGGGAGGCCGCGAAGCCGACCAGTTCGTCCTTCACGAAGATCGGGCCGTAGACGGTGACGTCGTTGAGGTGCGTGCCTCCGATGTACGAGTCGTTCAGCACCCACACGTCGCCGGGCCGCCAGATCCCGGCGCCGTACATCCGCTCCGTGGCACGGGTGCACTCCTCCAGGTTGCCGAGGAAGATCGGCAGGCCGGAGGACTGGCCGAGAACGTTGTGGTCGCGGTCCAGGAGTGCGACGGCACAGTCCTTGGCCTCGTAGATGGTCGGGGTGTAGGAGGACCGGATCAGGGTGGTGTTCATGTCCTCGGCGGCCTGGAGCAGCGCGCAGCGGATGATCTCCGTGGTGATCGGGTCGACGGCGGCCGGGGCCGGGCCGTCCGCGGTGCTGGTACTGGTGCCGGTGGTCATGCGACGCCTCCGAGTTTGATGACGAGGAATCCGTTGTCGTCCACGGTGACGGTGGCGTCCGGCGGGACGACGGTGGTGGAGGTGGCCTCGACGATGACGGCGGGGCCGGGGATGTACTGCCCGGGGGCGAGGTGCTCGCGGCGCAGTACGGCGGTGTCGTGCGCGGCGCCACCGAAGACGACCGGTTTGACGGGGGCTTCGGGGGCTTCGCCGGGCGCGGCGGCGTACGGGACGGCGGCGAGTTCGGGGAGCCCGCCGAGCGCGGTGGTGCGCAGGGTGACGAACTCGACGGGGGCCTCGGGGGTCGCGTGGCCGTAGCGGCGTTCGTGGCGCCCGGCGAAGCGTGCGGCGACCGAGGCGAGGAAGTCTTCGGCGGCCGGCTCGGCGGGGCCGGTGAGCGGCACGGTCAGGGTGTAGTCCTGGCCCTCGTACCGCATGTCGACGGCGTGCTCGATACGGTGCTGCGCGGCCGGTACGCCCTGCTCCGCCAGGGCCTGGACGCCCTCGGCCGCCAGTCCGGCGAGGGCCTCGGCCATAGCGGTGCCGTCGAGGCCGGCACCGGGGGTGAAGAACTGGAGCGTGAGGTCGCGGCGGACCTCGGTGCCGAGCATGCCCCAGGCGGAGAACGCGCCGGGGAAGCGCGGTACGACGACCTCCTCGATGCCGAGCTCGCGGGCGATCTCCACGGCGTGCATGGGCCCTGCCCCGCCGAAGGCGAGGAGGACGAACTCGCGTGGTTCCAAGCCGTGTTCGACGGTGAGGGTACGGATCGCCTGGGCCATCTTGGCGTTGGCGACGTCGCAGATGCCGCCGGCCAGCTCGACGGGGTCCAGGCCGAGGGTGGAGGCCAGTTCCGCGACGGCCCGGTGGGCCGCCCCGGTGTCCAGGGTCATGTGGCCGCCGGCGAACCAGTCGGGGTCGACCCGGCCGAGGACGGCGTTGGCGTCGGTGACGGTGGCCCGGGTGCCGCCGCGTCCGTAGCAGGCGGGCCCTGGCACGGCTCCGGCCGATTCGGGGCCGACGCGCAGTCCGCCCCCCTCGGCATGGGCGAGGGAGCCGCCCCCCGCTCCGATGGTGTGCAGGTCCACGAGCGGCATCAGGACGGGGAAGCCGTCGGCGGCGCCCTCGTTGGAGATGTTGGGGCGGCCGTCGAGCACGAGGGACACGTCGAAGGAGGTGCCGCCCATGTCGACGCAGATCGCGTTGGGCCGGCCCAGCAGCGCGGCGGCCGAGACCCCGCCCATGGTGCCGCCGACCGGCCCGGACAGCAGGGTCTGGAGGGGGTGGCGGCGGGCGAAGGAGGCGTTGACGACGCCGCCGGAGGACTGCATGACCTGTACGGGTACGGTCAGCCCGTGCGCGGCGAAGCGGTCCTCGATCCGGCCGAGGTAGCGGCGTACGACCGGGCCGGTGTACGCCTCCAGGACGGCGGACGAGGTGCGTTCGTACTCGCGCCATTCACGGGCCACCTGGTGGGAGAGCACGATCATCACGTCGTCGCCGAGCTCCTCGGCGAGGATCTCGCCGGCCCGCAGTTCATGGGCGGGGTTCACGTAGGAGAAGAGCAGCGCGACGGCGACGGCGTCGAAGCCCTCGTCGCGGGCGCGGCGGGCCGCGGCCCGTACGGCGGCCTCGTCGAGCGGGGCCAGTTCGGTGCCGCGCGAGTCGAAGCGGCCTCCCGCCTCGGCGGTGGCGTACCGGTCCACGAGCGGTACGGGCTTGCGGTAGTGCAGGTCGAACATGCGGTCCCGGTTGCCGCGGGCGATCTGGTAGACGTCGCGCAGCCCGGCCGAGGCGAGCAGCAGGACACGGGCGCCCTTGCGCTCCAGCAGGGCGTTGAGGCCCTGGGTGGTGCCGTGGACGAAGAAGGAGATGTCGGCGGGGTCGTCGACCGCCCGGCCCAGCGAGGAGAAGACGCCCTCGGCGAGGTCTCCCGGCGTGGTGGGGGTCTTCGCCGCTTCGAAGGTGCCGCGCGTCTCGTCGTACGCGACGACATCGGTGAATGTGCCACCGATGTCCATGGCCACCCGGTAAGTCATGCCGCCTCCCGGCTTTCTCAGGGGAATGGCGTGACGCTATCGGTGGGGCGTGGCGGGCGACTGTGCGCTGCGCACGGTGCGCGGGGCGCGGCCGTGCGCAGCGCCCGGGGTCAGCCGGTGGGGCCCGGCTGCCGCACGTCCTCGTGGAGGTGGACGATCCGCCAGGACGCCCCGGCCCGGTGCAGGATCACGGTGTTGCGGATGAGCTCGGGACGGTTCGGAGCGCCGTCCGGGGCGGGGGCGAAGTCGACCCGGAGCCAGAAGCGCAGGACAGCGATGTCGCCGAAGACGTCCACGGTGCGGTCGTACGCGGTGAGACCGGTCTCCCGCGGCCCCTCGCCGGGCGCCGGGCGGGCGTCGCGGATCCGGTCGAGGTCGGCCTTGCCGAGCAGGAGCGGGTCGGCGGCGGAGTCCCAGACGGTCGCCCCGGGGTCGAGTGCCCGGTCGATCCCGGCGCGGTCGCCCGCGTCGTACGCCTCGTACATCGCGGTGAGGACGGCCCATACCGCGTCGGCGTCGGCCGCCGACGCACCCGGCCGGGCGGTGGACGGGACAGGGTGGGTGTTCTCGGACATGGTGGTGCTCCTGGGCTGATCCGGGGGTGCGACGGCGGCCAAGCTACACAGCCTCCGGCCGGGCCGCCGCCCGCACCCCCGTCGCTCAGTCCACCGAGCGAAGGGCCTCGGCCAGGATCTTCGCGCCCTCCTCCGCCTCCGGGATGGTCAGCGAGAGCGGTGGCGCGATCCGCAGCACACTGGTGTTGTGGCCGCCGCCCTTGCCGATGAGCAGTCCGCCCTCGCGGGCCGCTTCGAGCACGGCCGAGGCGGCCTCCGGGTTCGCCTCGTCGGTGCCCGGTTTCACCAGCTCGATGCCGATCATCAGGCCCCGGCCGCGCACCTCCCGTACACAACTCGAACCCGCGCCGACCGCCCGCAGCCGCTCGATCAGCAGACCGCCGACGCGCCGGGCGTTGCCCTGCAGGTCGTGTTCGAGGAGGTAGGAGAGGTTGGCGAGACCGGCCGCCATGGTGACCGGGGAACCGCCGAACGTCGAAATGGAGTTGGCGTCCAGGCAGTTCATGACCTCGGCACGGGCCACGACACCGCCGATCGACATGCCGTTGCCGATGCCCTTGGCGAAGGTGAGGATGTCCGGCGGGCCGTTCTCGCCGTGCGCCTGCCAGCCCCAGAAGTGCTCGCCGGTACGGCCCCAGCCGGTCTGCACCTCGTCGGAGATCCACAGGACGCCGTGCCGGTCCAGGACCCGGCGGAACGCCGCGTACAGCCCGTCGGGCGGTGAGGTGAACCCCCCGACGCCCTGGATGGGTTCGGCGATCAGGGCGGCCGGTGGGCGGGTGTGCCCGAGCAGGTCCTCCAGGTCGGCGACGCATGCCTTGATGAACTCCGCGTCGCTCAGGTGCTCGTACGGTCCCCGGGTGCGGACGCCGCCGTGCACATACAGCGTCTGCAACGGTGACAGACTGGTCGGCGACCAGGCGTTGTTGCCGGTGATCCCGACGGCGGAGAACGACCGGCCGTGGTAGCTGTTGCGCATCGCGAGGACCTGGTTCGACCTGCGGTACGTGGTGGCGAGCAGCAGCGCCGTGTCGTTGGCCTCGGTGCCGGAGGTGGTGAAGAAGACCCGGGCGTCCGGGATGCCGGAGAGCGTGGCGACCCGTTCGGCCAGCTCGACCATCGGCCGGTTGAGGTAGAGCGTGGACGAGTGGATGATCCGGCCGGCCTGCTCGCTCACCGCCTTGGTCACCTCGGGCAGGGCGTGGGCGGTCATGGTGGTGAGGATGCCGCCGAAGAAGTCCAGGTAGCGCCTGCCGTCGGCGTCCCAGACGTGGCGGCCCTCGCCGTGGGTGATCTCCAGGGGTTGCTTGTAATAGAGCGCCAGCCAGTCGGGGCTGACGGCGAGATGCCGCTGGTGCAGGCTGCTCACGGCTCCACCAGTCCTTCGTACGCGTCGGGGCGGCGGTCCCGGTAGAACGCCCACTGCTGCCTGACCTCGTCGATGAGGCCGAAATCGAGGTCCCGGACGAGGAGTTCCTCCTCCTTGTCACTGGCGACCTCACCGACGAACTGCCCGCGCGGGTCGACGAAGTAACTGGTTCCGTAGAAGTCGTTGTCGCCGTACTCCTCCTGGCCGACGCGGTTGATCGCGGCGACGAAGTACTCGTTCGCGACGGCCGAAGCGGGCTGTTCCAGCTGCCAGAGGTAGCCGGAGAGGCCGCGCGAGGTGGCGGACGGGTTGTAGACCAACTGGGCGCCGTTGAGCCCGAGTTGGCGCCATCCCTCGGGGAAGTGCCGGTCGTAGCAGATATAGACGCCGACCCTGCCGACGGCGGTTTCGAAGACCGGCCAGCCCACGTTTCCGGGCTTGAAGTAGTACTTCTCCCAGAACCCCTTGACCTGAGGGATGTGATGCTTGCGGTACTTGCCGAGATAGGAGCCGTCGGCGTCGATCACGGCGGCGGTGTTGTAGTAGAAGCCGGACTGCTCGACCTCGAAGACCGGCACGACGATCACCATGCCGGTCTCGCGGGCGAGTTCCTGCATCCGGCGGACGGTCGGCCCGTCCGGGACCGGCTCGGCCCAGCGGTAGTGCTCGGGTTCCTGCACCTGGCAGAAGTAGGGGGCGTTGAACACCTCCTGGAAGCCGATGATCTTCGCGCCCTGCCGGGCGGCCTCGCGCGCATGCTCCTCATGCTTGGCGATCATGGATTCGGTGTCGCCGGTCCAGGTCGCCTGGACAAGTGCGGCGCGTACGACTTGGGACAAGAGCTGCTCCTTCGACGCGGCGTCAGAGAGCCTCAACGCGTTTCTACGCCCGTAGACACGTGCGTAGAGGAGAACGTAAGCCCCGTCACAGAGCGGGGCAAGACCATCGCCGTGAACCGGCTGAGTCGATCACGTTTCACACCCGTGCGGTCCACACGTTCAGCCGGCCGGGCGGCGCGGCGGCCGGCGGCGGGCGAGGAGTCCGGCGCATCGGCGCTCCGTGCCGGTTTGTATTCTCGGCAGGCGCCCCCAGTCAGAGCGGCACCTGCGAGAGGAAACACCATGACCACCGAGCTGAGCCCCGACGCCCTGTCCGGGCTCCTCGACCGGGCCCGTCAGGACTACCAGGACCTGGCGGGACTCGGACTCTCGCTCGACCTCACCCGGGGCAAGCCGGCTCCCGAGCAGCTCGACCTCTCCGAGGACCTGCTGAGCCTGCCGGGCGGGCGGCACACCTCCGCCGACGGCGTGGACGTACGAAACTACGGCGGGCTCCAGGGGCTGCCCGAGCTCCGGGAGATCTTCGCCGGGGTGCTCCAGGTGCCGGCCGGCCAGCTCCTCGCGGCCGGGAACTCCAGCCTTGAGCTGATGCACGACTGCCTGGTGCACGCCCTGCTGAGCGTGGTGCCGGGCGCCGGGTCGCGCTGGGTGGACCAGGAGCGGATCGCGTTCCTGTGTCCGGTGCCCGGCTACGACCGGCACTTCGCTCTCTGCGAGCGGTTCGGGATCGACATGATCCCGGTCCCGATGACCGCCGACGGCCCGGACATGGACACCGTGGAGCGGCTCGTCGCCGAGGACCCGGCGATCAAGGGCATCTGGTGCGTGCCGAAGTACAGCAACCCGGACGGCGTCTGCTACAGCGACGCGACCGTGGCCCGGCTCGCCGCCATGGACACCGCCGCTCCCGACTTCCGGATCTTCTGGGACAACGCCTACGCCGCCCACCACCTCACCGACGAGCCCGTCGAGATCGCCGATCTGCTCGGCGCCTGCGCCGAGGCCGGGAACCCGGACCGGGCGTTCGTGTTCGGCTCCACGTCGAAGATCACCGCGGCGGGCGCGGGCGTCGCGTTCTTCGGCTCCTCGCCCGCGAACCTCCAGTGGCTGCTCGGCAACAACGCCAAGCGTTCGATCGGCCCGGACAAGGTGAACCAGCTGCGGCACGTCATGTTCCTGCGGGACGCCGACGGGGTGCGGGGCCACATGGAGCGCCAGCGCGCCCTGCTCCAGCCCAAGTTCGAGGTGGTGGCCCGGATCCTGGACGCCGAGCTCGGCGGGACCGGGCTCGCGGCCTGGACCTCGCCCAAGGGCGGGTACTTCGTCACCCTGGAGGTGCCGGACGGCTGCGCCAAGGAGGTCGTGCGCCGCGCCGCCGAGGCGGGCATCGTGCTGACCCCGGCCGGCGCCACCCACCCGTACGGCGACGACCCGCGCGACGCAGTCATCCGGATCGCGCCCAGCTACCCGGGGCTCGCGGAGCTGGAGCAGGCGATCGCGGGGCTCGCCGTCTGCGTCAGGCTCGTGGGTTACGAGCAGCGGGCCCGTTAGGGTCTTTGGCCCCACCTTGCGTCAACTCTCACCGAATCCCTTCCCGTTCGGGTGATGTGAGGCATTTGCTGAGGATCTTGGAACGGCCTGGGCAGTCTCCAGGGACCGATTCCGGGAGGGTAAGCAGTGGGACTGTCACGCGAGTACGGGCGCGCCATCAGCGAAGGACCGACACCGGCCGACGCCGCGGGCGCGCCCGCCCTGCCCTGTCCGAGCGGCTGGTCCGCGCTGGCGTTCTCCGAGGAGCTGCGGCCGGGCACGGTCCTCACCCGGCCCCTGGCGGGTCAGGACGTGGTGCTGTACCGGCTCGGTACGGGGGCGGTCCGCGCCATCCGTCCGTACTGCCCGCACCTGGGCGCCCATCTGGGACTGGCCAGGGTCGACGGGGACGATCTCGTCTGCCCCTTCCACTTCTTCGCGTTCGGTCCGGACGGCACATGCGTGCGCACCGGCTACGACACGAAGCCGCCGAAGTCGCCGTTGTCGCAGCTGCCGGTCCTGGAGGTCAACGGCGCGGTGTTCGTCTGGCGGCATCACGACGGCCGGGCTCCGGACTGGACCATTCCCGCCTGGCACGAGATCGGTCACCGGCCCGCCCGCAGCGCCGCCTGGGAGCTGGCCGGCAATGTCCAGGAAGTCATCGAGAACTCGGTGGACCTCGGGCATTTCGCCACCCTGCACGGCTGGGCCAGGGCCGAGATCGGCGGGCCCGTGGTCTACGACGACGCCTCGTTCCACGTGTCCATGCGGGCCCACGAGTCGGCGCCGCTCCTGGGCGACTTCGTCGTCGACGTGGAAGTGGACGGGTACGGACTCGGCTGTCTGCACGCCGATGTCCACACCCCCCGGCTGGGCCTGCGGATGTGCACGATGGTGCTGCCGACGGCCATCGCGCCCAACCGGATGCAGTTCCGGCAGCGCAACCGCATCGCGTTCGCCGAGCCGTCCCGGCTCCCGGCCCCCCTCGCCCGTGCGGTGAGCCGGACCGCGGCCAGGGTCCTGGACCGCGCCGTCTTCCGGTCCAGTTGCGAGTTCACCGCCGCGGACTTCCCGATCTGGAACCACAAGCAGTACCAGCAGCCACCCCGGCTCGCCCCCGGCGACGGCCCGATCGGCCCGTTCCGTCGCTGGGCCCGGCGGTTCTACCCGCCGGCATCCGAGTAGCCGGGCCCGCGCGCCCGCCTGGCATCACGGGGCACCCGCTCAGGGCGCCCCCGCGACGCCCGCCACCCGCAGGGCGTGGACGACATCCCGCTCCCTGGCGGGCGAGACCGCCCGGGCCACGGCCAGCAGTCGCGGTACGAGTCGGTGCGGATCGCCCGCCGCGACCCGCACCACATCCTGCGGAGTCCGTACGCGGACGAAGGCGTCCAGCAACGCTTCCGCCTGCGCCCCCCGGCCCGCTCGCTCCAGGGCCACCGCCGCGTCGGCGATCTCCCCGGGCGGTCTCGCCACACCCTGGCGCAGCAGCCGGCCGCAGTCGCCGGGGCGCCCCGCGGCGTGCAACGCCGCAGCGAACGAGGCCAGTTGGGCGGGCGGCAGCGAGGAGGCCTCCCACAGCAGGGTCGCCCAGTCCGCGTCGAGGCCGGTGCGGTGCAGTTCGTCGGCGAGTACCGGCAGCCGCTCGGCGGGCCAGCGGGTCGCCTCGCAGAGCACGGCGTGCGCCTCACCGCTGCGGCCCGCGGCCCGTAGCCGGACCAGTCGCTCGACGGCCCGTGCGGCGGCCCGGCGGGTCTCCGGGTCCGGGGGTGCGGCACGGGTAGTGGCCCCGGAGGACGTGTCGCCCCGGGCCGTGGCGGCGGCGAAGCGCGCTCCGCGCGGCGCGGCGGCGGTGGTGGGCTGGAGGGGCGGGGCGGGGGCCGGCAGGACGGGCGCGTCGTCGGCGTCATCCATGTCGAGCCCCGCGAACCGGGCACCACGCGGCTTCCGGCGCCCGGGGGCGGGCTGCCGATGGCCGGAAGGCGGCGCATCCGGGCCGCGCGGCGGCGGCCCGCCCTCCCCTGCCCGATCCACCGCTTCGGGCGCCACCGGCACCTCCGGCACACCTGGCGCCGCTGACACCTCCGGCACCGCCGTCGCCACCGCGGCCAGCCGTAGGCGCAGCTCCGAGCAGCGGGCCGTGGCACGTTCGTGGTCGTCCCTGGCCCGAGCAACCGCCTCCGCGTCCGCGTCCGGGATCACCGCACCGCGCGCACCGGCGTCGCGGAGGCGCCGGGCCGCGTTCGCCTGCTCCCGCCGCATCAGCTCCAGCCGCTCGACGAGCACCTGCCGCCCGCCCGGCCGACGGTCATGGGCGGCCACCGAGGAGGAGTACAGGGCGGCGGCCCGTACCGACTCGCGCTGGGCGGACGCCGCGCCGCGCAGGACCGCCAGATCCTGGAGGAGCGACTCCATCACGTCCCAGGGCGGAATCTCCGCACCGTCGAGACAGGCGTGCATCCCGGCAGGATCGCTTCGGCAGAAGATTCCGTACCAGCCGCTCCCGGGGTCGAGCAGTGTCACGAGATCCCGTAGGTAGCGAGTGAACTCCCGTACTTCCCAACCATCTTGACGCACTGTCATCTCTGCCCTCGCCGACGCCGGCCGGTGCCTTCCGGTCCGCAGGCATTCGACATCAGCCGTGTTACGGCACGGCTACGCGCACTTTTCGACCGCGCTGCGGTCGAAGCACGGCCCCGCGCGCCGTCGGGACCGCCGCTACCCCGCCAGCGGCACCACGTCCGGCTCCGGAGCGCAGCGGGCGAGGATCTCGTCCATCGAGAGTCCGAGCGCCCCGGCCAGCGCGGCGACCGTGAAGAAGGCGGGGGTGGGGGCGCGGCCCGTCTCGATCTTGCGCAGCGTCTCGGCGGAGATTCCGGCGCTCGCCGCGATCTCGACCATGCTGCGCCCGCCGCGTGCCTCACGCAGCAGCACGCCGAGGCGCTCGCCGCGGCGGCGCTCTTCCGGGGTCAGGGGCGTTCGTACCATGCCGTCATTCTAATACCGCTGCGACCGGTATAGTAATTGGCATGGTGAAGCTCAAGACAGACACATCCATCGAAGCGATGCGCGAGACCGGCCGGGTCGTGGCCCAGTTGCTGACCGCCGTACGCGAAGCGGCAGGGGTCGGCGTCTCGCTGCGCGAGCTGGACGAGGTGGCCCGCGGCGTGCTGCGTGACGCCGGCGCCGGATCGCCGTTCCTGAACTACCGGCCACATTTCGCGCCCACCCCCTTCCCCGCCGTGATCTGCGCGTCGGTCAACGACGCGATCGTGCACGGCATCCCGACCGACCAGCGACTGAACGACGGCGATCTGGTGAGCATCGACGCGGGCGCGACGCTGGGCGGCTGGGCCGGCGACTCGGCGATCAGCTTCGTCGTCGGGCGCGCCCGGCCCGCCGACACCCGGCTCGTCGAGACGGCCTTCGAGGCGCTGGAGGCAGGCATCGCCGCGGCGGTCGTCGGCAATCGGATCGGCGACATCGCGCATGCGATCGGCACGGTCTGCCGCAGTGCGGGATACGGCATTCCGGAGGGGTTCGGGGGCCATGGCATCGGCCGGTCGATGCACGAGGACCCGGCCGTCCCCAACGAGGGACGACCGGGTCGCGGCATGCCGTTGCGGCACGGGATGGTGCTGGCGATCGAGCCGATGCTGATCGGCGGCGGCAACGACGTCTTCCACCCGGACCGGGACGGCTGGACGCTGCGCACGTCCGACGGCAGCCGTGCAGCGCATGCCGAGCACACGGTGGCGATCACCGACGACGGCCCGCGCATCCTGACCGCGCTGTGACCGCCCCCGACCCGCCGGAAAGGCCCTAGTTGTTCTGGATGAACTGCTTGGCGAGGGCGTCGCCCGCGGTGACGGCGGCACTGTGGCTCTCGATCGGAGACACCTTGGAGTTCTTGAACAGGATGTACGTGACGCCGGACTCCGCACCGCCGGTCTCCGGATCCGGATCGATGCCGAGGGCCTTGGCGGTGGCGTACGACGCCTCACCGATGATCTTGTTGGGGCCGGTGTCACCGACGACCGCGTACTCGACCTTGTTGTTGTAGATGACGGCGACGACGCCACCGCCCTTGATTCCCGCATCGCCGTAGTTCCAGATGCTGCTGACGCTCGGGACGACGACGTACGGCAGCTTCTCGGCGTTCAGGGGTTTTCCGGCGGAGGTCTCGAACGCCGTCCCGTTCTGGAACCAGGGGTCGGTGTCCTCGTTGCAGGCGGCGGTGATCTCGCCGTCGCAGTCGATGTCCATGTCGGCCTTCCAGAACACGGCTCCGTTCTTGCCGCAGACCGGAATGGTCGCCGAAGTCTCCTCGTCCGTACGGTACTTGCCGTTGGATATCTGCGAACACGAGGTGACCTTGGCCAGCAGGTCGGCCGCGCTGACCGAGCCCTCCTGGAGGCCCGCTCCGGACGGGGCCGAACCGGCGTGGGCGGCCGGGGTCAGGGTGACGGTCGCGAGCAGTGCGGCGCCGGAGGCGGCGGCGAGGGCGAGCGTTCGAGTACGCACAGTGGGGGGTGCCCTTCCATTAGGAAACTTTCCTTACCGACGCGCACAACATGGCCCCGGGCAGGCACCTCCGTCAAGACCGCGGGGCTGGTTCCCAGTGAATGCTCACCAGGAACCAGCCCCACACAGACCACTATTGACGCTCCGTCACCTTTGCGCCCGAAGGACATCCACCGTCACGGGCGTCCGCTCGGCCGCACGACCATCGCCGAGCCACCGCCCCGGCGCACCTTCTCCGCGGCCGCCAGCCACCGGCCGTCAGGCAGCCGCTGCACACCTGTCGCCGCCCCGATCTCCGGGTTGAGCTTGAAGGCGTGCCCCAGCGACTCCAGTTCCGCCCGGACCGGGCTGTTCCACAGCCCCGGTTCGAGCTCCGTCGTCGCCGAGTTGCGCTGGCTGGCGCGCGGCGCAGCGATGGCGTCGACCAGCGGGAGCCCACGGTCGACCGTGCCGATGAGCGACTGGAGCACGGTCGTGATGATCGTGGCACCACCGGGCGACCCCAGCGCCAGCACCGGCTCGCCGTGCTTCAGCACGATCGTCGGCGAGATGGACGAGCGCGGGCGCTTGCCCGGACCTGGCAGGTTCGGGTCGTGGACGGCGGGGTTGGCGGGCGCGAACGAGAAGTCCGTCAGCTCGTTGTTGAGCAGGAAGCCACGCCCCGGCACGGTGATCCCGCTGCCGCCGGTCTGCTCGATCGTCAGGGTGTACGCGACGACGTTGCCCCACTTGTCGGCCGCGGTCAGGTGGGTGGTGTTCTCCCCCTCGTACGTCGTCGGCGCGGCCGTTCCCCCGGCCTCGCAGTCGGCCGGGTGCATCGGGTCGCCCGGCGCGAGCGGGCTGGTCAGCACCGCGTCGTCCTTGATCAGGCACTCCCGCGCGTCGGCGAACCGCTGGTCGAGCAGCTGCCGCGTCGGGACGTCCTCGAACGCCGGGTCGCCCACCCAGCGCCCGCGGTCCGCGAAGGCTATCCGGCTCGCCTCAATGTAGCGGTGCAGATACCGTGCCTCGCTCGCCTTCGAAAGGTCGGTGGACTCAAGGATGTTGAGCGCCTCGCCGACGCTGGTGCCGCCGGACGAGGAGGGTGCCATGCCGTACACGTCGAGGCCGCGGTAGCCGGTCTTCGTCGGCGCCTGCCGCAGCGCCCGGTAGGACCGCAGGTCCTTCGCGGTGAGGTCGCCGGGCCGCACCACCCGGGTGGCCGCCGGGTCGACGGGCGGGTTTCGGACCGTCCGTACGATGTCGTCGGCCAGCTCGCCCCGGTACAGCTCGTCGACGCCCTTGCGCCCCACCTCTTCGTAGGTGCGCGCAAGGTCGGAATTCTTGAACACGGAGCCGACCACCGGCAGTTGACCGCCGGGAAGGAAGAGCTCCCGGGTCGCCGGGAAGTCGGCGAACCTGGCCTGGTTGCCTTCGGTCTGCGAGCGGAAGGTGCTGTCGACGACGAAGCCGTCCCTGGCGAGCCGCTCGGCCGGCTTCAGCACCTGCCGCAGCGACTTGCTGCCCCAGGCGTCGAGCGCGGTGTCCCAGGTGGCCGGGGTGCCCGGGGTACCGACGGCCAGTCCGCTGGTGACGGCCTGATCGAAGGCGAGCGGTTTGCCGTTCTCCAGGAACAGCGAGGAGTCCGCGCTGCGCGGCGCGGTCTCCCGACCGTCGATCGTCTCCACGGTGCCTCTCCTGGCGTCGTAGTAGACGAAGTAGCCACCCCCGCCGAGCCCCGCCGAGTAGGGCTCGGTCACACCGAGCGCCGCCGCGGTCGCCACCGCGGCGTCCACCGCGTTGCCACCCTTGCGGAGCACCTCGATACCGGCGGCCGACGCGTCCGCGTCGACACTGGCGACCGCCCCTCCGTAGCCCACCGCGACAGGCGACTTGGGCGGTGGGGCCGACGGTGGCGCGGACGACGACGGGGCCGCCGCCCCTATGGTGACGACAGCGGCGAGAACAGCCGACAACGACACATTCCGCGCAACGGAACGTCGCATGCGCACCTCCAGTGCTGGATCGTCCGCGCAGGGTAACGCCGCGCCGCCCGCCCCGTCAGGTCCCCCGTGAAGCCGGGGCCGAATGCCCGCTAACATGCCCGCCCATGACTGACGACGTACGCAATGTCCTGCTGGGCGTGATAGCCGCCGGCATCAGTGCCTCCCTGGGCTGGATCGCCCGCACCTATCTCTGGCGCCGCAAACTCCGCCGCAAGCAGGCCTTCTTCGGCCTGCCGGGCAACTCCGAGTGCCTGCTCGTCGTCAACCGCGACGCGAGCGGCGACGGCTCGGTCCACCGCCACGACGTCTTCGCCCTGCTCGAACTCTCCGCACTGATCAAGGACTGCTCGGCACACGCGCAGATCCTTTCCCACGACATCGCACAGCAGGGCATCGGCGAGCGCACCGAGTTCTGTGTCGGCGGCCCGGTATCCAACCGCCGGATGGCCGCCCACCTTCACTCCCTGCTGCCCGGAGTGAAGGTGAACACCGACCCCGAACCCGGCCCCGACCGCAACGCCTTCCAGATCGGCTCGGAGCGCTACCGGGTCGAGAAGGGGGTCGCCGAGTACGTGATTCTCGCCCGTCTGACGGCCGGTCAGGAGGCCCGGCCGGTCTTCCTGTTCTGCGGGCAACAGGCGATCACCAACCAGGCCGCCTCCCGCTACCTGGCCCGCAACTACGAGAAACTGGCCCGCAAACACGGCAACAACACCTTCTGCCTGCTCCTGAAGGTGGTCAACTCGCAGGCGTACGGCCCCGATGTGGTGGAACTCGTCTCCGACGTGACCCGCGCCGCACAGACCCCCGTACCAGCCCCCCGCAACTCGCACCGGGCAACCGGCTGAGCCCCCCGCCGCCCCGCTCAGGCCCGCCGCAGCCGCCACTGCCCTGCCGCCAGCACGGCGCTCACCTCCCGTAGCCGGAGCGGCCGCGCCAGCAGCGCCACCGTGAGCAGCAGCACGAGGGTGCCCACGCCCACCGCCACGAAGTCCCCGTACCCCGTGCAGGCCCGCGCGGCGAAGAACCCGAGCAGACCTGCGGGCACGGCCGCCACCACCAGCCGGAACTGTGCCCACAGCGCGGGCGAGCGCAGCGGTGCGGCCGCGCCGCCACCGACCCTGCGGTGCAGCACGTACGCGGTGGCTGCGAAGCCGGCGAACAGCGCGACGGAGTAGGCGCCGGCCATCCCCGTGACGGCCCAGCGGACCGGCAGCAGCAGATACGCGGCGGCCGAGAGCCCGGCGTTGAGCGCCGCGATCACCAGGTTGAGGAAGAACGGTGTGCGGGTGTCGCCCATCGCGTAGAACGCCCGGGAGAGCACGTACTGCCCCGAGTAGGCGATGAGTCCGGGCGCGAACGCCATCAGCATGCCGGCCATCGCGTCGATGTCCGCGTCGTCCGTGCGCCCGTACCCGTACACCGCTCCCATCACCCACGGCGCCAGCGCGAACAGCAGGGCCACCGCGGGCACCACGACCGCCGCCGAGGTGCGCAGGGCGTACGAGACGTCGCGCCGCAGGCCGGACAGGTCGCCGTCGGCCGCCGCCCGGCTCATCCGGGGCATCAGCGCGGTGACGAGCGAGACGGTCACGATGCCGTGCGGGACCACCCACAGCTGAAAGGCGTAGCTGTACGCGGTGTAGCCGACGCCGCCCGCCAGCTCCATGTCGTCGGCGCGCTGGCCGACGGTGGTGGAGAGGCGGGTCACCACCCAGTAGGCGATCTGGTTGGTCAGCACGAGCGTGACCAGCCAGCCGGCCGCGCGCAGCGGCCGGGTGAGGCCGCTGCCCCGCCAGTCGAACCGGGGCCGCCAGCGGAATTCCGCGGCGCGCAGCGCGGGCACCAGGGCGAGCGTCTGGATGACGATCCCGGCCGTCGTGCCCCAGCCGAGCAGCCGGGCCTGGTCCGCGGTCAGCGAGCCGTCGGAGCCGGCCGCGATGCTCAGATGGAGTCCGAACACACCGATGATCACCAGGTTGTTGAGGACCGGGGTCCACATCATCGCGCCGAACCGGCCCCGGGCGTTCAGCACTTGCCCGAGGAGGGTGAACAGTCCGTAGAAGAGGATCTGCGGCAGGCAGTAGCGGGCCAGGGCGACGGTCACTTCCGCCTGTCGGCCGTGGTAGCCGGGGGCATAGACCGAGACGATCCACGGGGCGGCGAGGACCGTGAGGCCGGTGAGGGCGATCAGGCCGATGGTGCAGACGGTGAGCAGCCGGTCGGTGTACGCGGCTCCGCCGTCGGCGTGGTTCTTCGCCGCGCGCACCAGTTCGGGGACGAAGACGGCGTTGAGCGCGCCGCCGATGAGCAGGGTGTAGAGGATGTTGGGCACGGTGTTGGCGACGTTGTAGCCGTCGGCCTGGAGCCCGGTGCCGAGTGCGGCGACGACGACCGCCGAGCGTATGAAGCCGGTCGCCCGGGAGACGACGGATCCGGCTGCCATCACGGCGCCGTTGTGCAGCACCGAGCGGGGTTTGTGTTCCGCGGCCGTCGTGGTGGTCGCTTCGGCGGCGGTCACCGGCGGGCCAGGTGCGCCCGGTACGACGTGTTGTCCGTTGTTCTGCCCACCGATGTCTCCCACTCGCGGTCGTCGGGGTCAAGGGGTGGAGGGTACCCCGCGCCGGGGATCGCACCGGACGTCACGGCAATCCGCGGTGGAGCCGGCGACGACGCATGCGAACGGACGGCGACCGTTGCACTGAGGCGCATGTCACACAGGGCATTTCCGGTTTTCGGGTGATTTGCGGAACCTGACGTCGGATGTGCCCCTCTCCCTCGGCGAGAAGCAATGCCTTGGAGGTTTTTCCGTTGATCGCTGCACGTCGGCCCGTACGCCGCACCGCTCCGCCCGGCCGCCCGGTCCGGCTCGCCCTGGTCGCCGGTACCGCGGCGCTCGGCGCCATGCTCACCGCCTGCTCCGGTGCCGCCGCCTCGGACCCGGAGTCGGACAAGGGCGGCGCGGCAGCGTCCTCGGAGGCCAGGATCTCGGTGAACCTGCGGGGCGCCCAGGCCGCCCCGGGCACGCCGGTGAAGGTGACGCTCGGCACCGGGGAGCTCAAGACGGTCACGGTGCGCGCGGACGGGGGCGAGGCGCTCACCGGCCGGATATCCGCCGACGGCAGGACGTGGACGTCGGACCGGGCGGCCGCCCCAGGCACCACGTACGACGTCGTGGCGAAGAACACCGAGGGTGGCAGTGGCAGGGCCGGCTTCACGACCGCCGCCGCCGACAAGGTCAACAAGCTGACGCTGGCACCCGGCAAGAACACCACCGTCGGCGTCGCCCAGCCGCTGTCGGTGGTCTTCGACAACCCGGTGAAGGACAGGGCGGCGGTGGAGAAGGCCCTGAAGGTCTCCACCTCGAACAACACCGAGGGCTCCTGGGGCTGGCTGCAGGACTACTCCGGCAAGGACCGCGTCGACTGGCGGCCCAAGGAGTACTGGAAGTCCGGTACGAAGGTCACGCTCGACGCCGATCTCAACGGCATCGACTCGGGCCCGTCCGGCGGCTGGTTCGTACGCGACTACCGGACAGCCTTCACGATCGGCGCCGACCAGGTGGTCAAGGTCGACCTGGACAGCCACCGGCTGGCGCTGAAGCGGGACGGGAAGACCGTCATGGACGTACCCATGTCGGCCGGCACCCCCGGCGGCGAGAAGGCGTCCTGGCGCGGGACCGCCGTGCTGATGTCGAAGGAGGGCACGATCAACATGCGCTCCGAGACGGTCGGTCTCGGCGACGCCTACGACAAGATGGTCGACTCGTCGATGCGGCTGACCTGGTCGGGGATGTACGCCCACGCGGCGCCGTGGAACGCGGGCTACTTCGGGGTGGCCAACCGCAGTTCGGGCTGTGTCGGGATGAGCGACGCCGACGCCGGCGCGCTGTACGGGCAGGTGCGGGTCGGCGACCCGTTCGAGATCACCGGCGCCGACGCCAAGGGCACGGTCGCGGAGGGCAACGGGTACGGGGCCTGGAACGTGTCGTGGGCCGACTGGCAGGCGAAGAGCGCGCTGTAGCGCTCCCCCGCCGAACGCCCCGAGCCCAGCGGCCCCGAGCGCCTGGAGTTCCGGCCGGGCGACCACGCCACGGCGGCGGCCACCGAGCTGCTCGGCCTGCCCGACGGCACCTGGACCGACGCGCAACAAGGAGAGCGGCACCTTCGTCGCACATCTACACGACGAAGGGCCGCTCGGACTCGGCAAGCTGGTCAGCAACGCCCCCTATACCTTCCACGGACGGACGCCGGGCCGGCCGTACCCCGTGGACCTGGAGCTGTTCTCCACCGCCCACGACGTTCCGGCCGGTCACCGTCTCACCCTGGTGGTCGACACCGTCGACCCCCTCTGCATCGAGCACGACCCGACCGGATCGCAGCTGACCTTCTCCTCGTACCCGGCGGACCCGTCGTACGTGTCCGTGCCGTTGCGCGTGAAGTGATCACCGACTGCTGCCGGGTGGGCACCGCTCTGCTGGAACCGCTTGGCGGCGGCCCCGGCTACTGCACTCCCGGCAGCAGCGTTCCTGGTTCGGCCGGTGCGATCTTCACGGCCTTCATCTTCGGATTGCGCCGTTCCCGCTTGGCCACCCAGGTCGCGAACCAGGAGAGCAGCATGCACATCCCGATGTAGATCGGCGAGATCACCATCACCACCGGGATGAAGGGAAGATCGTAGTCGAGGTTGGACGCGATGAGCTTGCCCGCGTGGAGGAACTCCTCGTAGGTGATCAGATAGCCGAGCGAGGTGTCCTTCAGTGCCACGACCAGCTGGCTGATGATGGTGGGCAGCATGGCGCGCACCGCCTGCGGGGCCAGTACGAACGTGGTGACCTGTGTCTTGCGCAGACCCAGGGCGTACGCCGCCTCGGACTGGCCGCGCTCCACCGAGACGATCCCGGTACGGAACACCTCGGCGAGCACCGAGCCGTTGTACAGGGTCAGACCGGTGACCAGGGCGGGCAGCGGCTGCACCTTCAGCGCCACGAAGATGAAGAAGATCATCACCAGTACGGGCATGGCCCGGAAGAACTCCACCAGCAGCGTCGCGATCCAGCGCACCGGCCGGTGGTCGGAGAGCCGGCCCACCGCGAGGACCGCACCGAGCAGGAGCGAGAGCACCGCGGCGTACGCGAACGCCTTGAGGGTGTTGCCCAGTCCGCGCAGCAGCAGTTCCTGAATTCCCTTGTACGTGAAGGGCGTCCACTTGGCACTGGTGAACTGCTCGGTGTCGAAGAGCAGATAGACGACCCAGCCCAGCAGGGCGAGGATCAGGGCCGTCGAGACGATCCCGTACAGGAGATGGCGCTTGCGGGTCGCCGGGCCCGGGATGTCGTAGAGCGCGGTGGCGGACGGCGCGGTGCGGGTGGTCATCGGGCGACTCCCCAGCGCTTCTCCATCACGTTGAAGAGCGCACTGATGGACAGGGTGATGATCAGGTAGCCGACGGCGATCCAGACGAAGGTCCAGATGATGCTGTAGCCCAGCTCGTTGAGGGTCTTGTAGGTGCCGAGCAGTTCGGTGACGCTGAACGCCCCGGCGATCGCCGAGTTCTTGGCGAGGGCGATGAGCGTGGAGCCGACCGGCGGGATCACCGACCGGAACGCCTGCGGCAGCACCACGGTGTTCAGCGTCTGGCCGAACGTCATGCCGAGGCTGCGGGCCGCCTCCCCCTGCCCCGTCGGCACGGTGTTGATGCCCGAGCGCAGCACCTCGCAGATGAACGCGGAGGTGTAGCAGCCGAGCGCGAGGACCGCGAAGACCTCGAAGGGGAGGACCAGGCCGAAGCGCGGCAGTCCGAGCAGCACCGCGAAGAAGAGCAGGGTCAGCGGGGTGTTGCGCAGCACCATCACCCAGACCGTGCCGAGCACCCGCAGCGAGCCGACGGGGGCCACCCGGAAGGAGGCCATGATGAAGCCGAGGACCAGGGCCAGGATCGAGGAGTAGACGGTCAGTTCGACCGTGCCCAGGAAACCCTTGCCGTAGAGCGAGAAATTCTCGGTGAGTACGTCCATGGTCGATGCCCGCCCTCTCAGGTGGCCGGGTAGCGGTCGATGGGCGGCGGCGTCGGCGCGGGCACCCCGGACAGACCGAGCGTGGCCTCGAACGCCTTCTTCCAGTTGCCGTTCTTCTCGTTCGCCTCCAGGGCGTCGTTCAGGGCGAACCGCAACGCGTTGTCGCTGCGCGGGACGCCGATGCCGTACGGCTCCTGGGAGAACGGCTTGCCCACGACCTTCATCTCCTTGGGCGCCTTGGCCGCGAAGCCCAGCAGGATGGCGTCGTCGGTGGTGACGGCGTCGACCTGGTAGGTCAGCAGGTTGTCGACGCAGATCGAGTACGTGTCGTAGGCGACCAGGATCGCCTTCGGGTAGTCGGCGGCGATGCGCTGGTACGGGGTCGACCCGGCCGCCGAGCAGACCGTCTTGCCGGCCAGGTCCTGCGGGCCGTTGATGTCGTGCTCGTCGGTGCGGACGAGGAGGCCCTGTCCGGCCATGTAGTAGGGACCGGCGAAGCCGACGAGTTTCTTGCGCATGTCGTTGATGGTGTAGGTGCCGACGTAGTAGTCGATCTGCCCGTTCTGCAGCGCCGTCTCGCGGTTGGCGGAGGCGATGGTCTTGAACTGGATCGTCTTCGGGTCGAAGCCGAGCGAGGCCGCCATCATCTTGGCGATCTCGATGTCGAAGCCGGAGTAGACGCCGGTGGCCGGGTCCTTCTCGCCCAGGTAGGGCTGGTCCTCCTTGGCCCCGACCCGGAGGTAGCCGCGCTTCTTCGCCTTCGTCCAGGTCGGCGAGGCGGGCAGCCGGAAGGCGGTGTCGACCTTGTAGACCGGCAGTTGCTCGGGCTTGGGGCCCTTCACCGGCGGGCTGCCCTCCTTGCCGCAGGCGGCGGCGAGCACGGCCAGCAGGAGGCCGGCGCAGGCGGCCAGAACTCTTCTCGTACGCAACACGGAGCTCCCCGTCAGTGCTTGAGGATCTTGGACAGGAAGTCCTTGGCGCGGTCGCTCTCGGGAGCGGTGAAGAACGCGTCGGGAGTGCGGTCCTCGACGATGCGTCCGTCGGCCATGAAGACCACGCGGTTCGCGGCGGAGCGGGCGAAGCCCATCTCGTGGGTGACGACGACCATCGTCATGCCTTCCCGGGCGAGTTGCTGCATGACCTCCAGCACCTCGTTGATCATCTCCGGGTCGAGCGCCGAGGTGGGCTCGTCGAAGAGCAGTGCCTTGGGGTCCATGGCGAGGGCGCGGGCGATGGCCACGCGCTGCTGCTGGCCGCCGGAGAGCTGGGCGGGGAACTTGTCGGCCTGCGAGGCCAGTCCGACCCGCTCCAGCAGTTCACGGGAGCGCTGGTCCGCCTCGCCCTTCTTCCGCTTGCGGACCTTGAGCTGGGCGAGCGAGACATTGGCCAGCACCGTGCGGTGCGCGAACAGGTTGAACGACTGGAAGACCATGCCCACTTCGGCCCGGAGCTGGGCCAGCCCCTTCCCCTCCTCGGGGAGAGGTCTGCCGTCGATCGCGATATGACCGGACTCGATCGTCTCCAGCCGGTTGATGGTCCGGCAGAGGGTCGATTTGCCGGAGCCGGAGGGGCCGATGACCACCACCACCTCCCCGCGGCCGACGGTGAGATTGATGTTCTGCAGTACGTGCAACTGTCCGTAGTACTTGTTGACGTCCCGCAGCTCGATCAACGGATCGACGGCCATACGCTGCCCTACCCACTTTTCGCTGTGTCGAGGTCAGCGCAAACTATCCAGCCTGAAAAGGGACTTCGCCGCCGACACGCACAAATGGGGCATAAGGCTTCTTATCCAATTGTCATGTGATCTCTTACCTCTCGGCCGACTCCGAATAGACCTGGGAGAGCTCGGGGCTGCCCGCCATCGCCCAGTCCAGCCCGGCCTCGACCACGTCGATCTCCCGCCCGGAGGCGAGCCGCACCACGGGCTGCCCGCTCGGCCGGATGCTCCAGACCGCGCCGGGGACGTTCCGCACCAGGACCGTCCCGAGGTACAGCCCCGCGTCGTTGCCCAGCCAGGGCAGCTCCTCGGGGTCGTCCCGCCAGCGCGGCGGCAACTGGTCCAGGGCCACCAACGAGGCCGGACTGTCGTCGAGTTCGAGCCCGCGCTGCCCCGCTCGGACACGCAGCAGCTCGCATTCGGCGAGGAGCTCGGCCACACCGTCGGGATCGGCCGCGACGGCGGCGGCGAGCCCCGCCCCCCGCGCACCGTCGTGACGCTTACGCCAGTTGTCCAAGAAAGGGATGTTCATGATCACATCCCCTTGAGTGCGCAACCGCCGAACACAGGCCCCACCTGGGCGGCAGCCAGCCCGAGCGGCAGCGAATTGTTAGCCCCGGTTAGCGTCAGTTGGCTCACGTTCACCATGATCATCTCCCACTCGACTCCCACCGTCCCCCACCAGGTCAACGTGGCACAGTGCGACCATCAGCCCACCATGACACAAAACCGGCCCCGGGTCGCTGCACCTTGGGGGGTGTGGACTGCGACCCGAGACCGGCAATGTGACCAACGATGGAGGGGGCTCCACGATGATCACCCGTTCGCGTGAACATATGTTCGAACACCGACGGTACATCCAGCCTGCGGCATATGCCATGAAGCCGCAGGGCTGCCAGTCGCCTCTGGCGCACTCTGCGTCGAATGGCGGTCGCTCTACTGACAGCAGGGCCCGGCCCACACCTCGGTGTCCGGGACATGCGCGCCCTGCTGATCGCGGACGATGCCGGCGCTGATCGCGCCGGCGCTCAAGGGCCGGTTGCACCAGATGCAGGCGCGGCCCTGAGCCTGCGCCCACGTCAGCCTTCCAGGATCGGGCAGCGGCCAGGATGCCCGCCGATCGGCCATGGCCGTCATAGCGGCTGCCCCCTGTTCGCGGCCGGCGCAGGCCGCGGCGTCCGAACAGGCCCGCGAGAACCAACTGTAGGCGGCGCCGTTAGCAGGCCGGGCCCGCTTCTCGCCGAGGTCTCTGTCCTCGCCTACGGTGAGAGCAGTCCTGCACCAGACGCAGGACCACCCACGCTGCTGCTGCTCCGTCAGTTCACCGACTGGCGGTAAGTCCCTCACGGTCATGGCGTCCCCAGCTCTCGTCGATCTGCTGTGACTGCAAGGTAGGTCGGGGTACAACGGGGGTGGGCACGCAAAGTGCGTGCCCTGTTCGGGGAGTGCTCCATGGAGACTGGGCGCATCGGCCGCCGCATCGCCTACTGGCGAGAGCGCCGCGCCTTCACGCAAGCGGACTTCGGCCGAATGATGGGGCAGACACGCAGGTGGGTGCAGGATCTGGAAGGCGGACAGCGCCAACAGGACCCCCCGCTTATCCGTGCTTGTACGCGCGGCCGAGGTCCTGCGTATCCCCTTGGAGCAGCTACTGATGAACGGGCCTCCTGAGCCGCCCTCGGCGACCGCGCCGCCTGTCGAGGTGCTCGCCGTCATCGATGTCCTGTACCGCAACGATGACGAGGACGGGGATCCCCCGCCGCTTGCGGAGCTGCGACGTCGACTCACCTACTGCTGCGAGGCGTTCCATGCCTGCCACTACGGGGCACTCGGCCGGGCCCTGCCCGCGCTGATCGTCAAGGCCAGGCAATCCGCCGCGCGGGCCGGCGCCGAAGCCAGCGAGGCCCACGCCCTGCTGTCGCGGGTCCTGCAACTGACCGCGTCCTTCCTTCATGAGTACGGTCCAGCAACAGCCGTGCAGGCCACGGTGGTTGCAGACCGAGCCCTGGCCGCGGCGGAGCGCTCCGGCGACGCGGTCGCGATCGGTGCGGCGTCGCGGCGGGTAGCAAAGTCGCTCACCTACCAGCAGCAGCCGCGCGCGGCCGCGGATTTCGCCATAGGGGCGGCGCGGCGCCTGTCCACGGAGCTGGAGGCGCGCGGGCCGTTGGGGCTGTCGACCCTCGGCATGCCGTACCTGAACGCGGCGATCGCAGCCGCATCCCTGGACCGGTCAACGGCCGCAGTTCGGCAAGCCAGTGAACACGTTGACGAGGCTGCCGAGGTGGCTGACCAGCAGGGTGCCGACCTCGACGAGGACTACACGATGTTCGGGCCGACGAACGTAAGTCTCCACCGGGTGGATGTGCTGACCAGGTTCGAGGACGGGTGGTCGGCGATCGAAGCCGCGGATGGGCTGGAGAGCGAAGCCCTGTATGGGCTGTCGAAAGAGCGGCAGGCCCAGCACCTCATCACGATGGCACGCGCTCAGCTCTTGACACGACAGAAGGAGACCGCTGCCGAATCGCTGGTCGAAGCGGCGCGGCTGGCCCCGGAAGAGGTCATCGGCCGGCAGTCCACGGTCGACCTCGTAGCCGACGTGGTTGGAGCGACCCCAGTTCCCGGCGGGGACTTGCGCCGCCTGGCCGAGCAATGTGGACTCCCCGCATGACGAAGCGAGCCCTCTACCTCATTGCCTGCGCGGCCGGGCCGACCCAGCGCATCGACGAGGGCGTCCGGCAGGCACAGGCCCGCGCTTCCCCGACGGGCCTGACGGGTACCAGTCGCACCCTCCGAAGCAGGGCAACCCGCAGGCCTTCCCCTGGCATCTCGCCCTGGACGCCGTCGACACGATTGTCAGTCCCGCCCCGTAGCCTGTTCTCATGTCGATCACCTCTTCGCCTGCCACCCCTGTGCGCTCCCCCGCCGCCGTGAACGCGGACATCCGCGCGCTGTGGGCGGCCGGCCCGCTGTCGCCGGAGGGTGAGGCGGAGTATCAGCGGCTGCTGGTGGAATGGGAAGCCGCAGTCCGGGCGGATGTCGTCACAGCGGCCTGACCTGCGCGGCTCCGTTCGATTGTCAGTGCTGCCGTTTACGATCCGGCCGTGGCAATCGATATCCCTGAAGCTCTGATCGTGCTGGACGTTCCGCCATGGAGGAGCAGCGCAAGGCCCTCGCCGAGCCGTGCGCGAAGGAGGGGTGGGCGGCCTGGCATGAGGCGGCGGCGACGTTCCAGGCTGCGGTGACCGAGCACGCCGAGGCGGCCGGGGTGCCCCGGGTCGAGCTGGAGACGGCCGTGAAGAAGGCTGCGCTGCATCCAGATCCGAAAGACGACAGCTGACGCACGTCCGCCCCTCCCCCGGGCGCTGTTCCGGGTGAGGGGCAGTCTCGTAGCTGCGCCCAGCCATAGGCGCGAATGTGATGAGTTCACGGTACTGGGCCGGTATGACAACCGGGGCGGCCCGCCGCGACGGGGGTGACACGGCGGGCCGCGGCCAGTGTGGCAGGGGCGGGCGAAGTTCGCGGAGGTCCAGGAAGGATCTAGAATCGAACATACGCTCGATAGTCCGTCGCGCCTGGTCATGCTGCGCTTCCTCAGGAGAGTGCAGGAGCAGCAGCTCGCCCAGACCGACCGGTGGATCGCCGATGAGGAACGGCGTGAAGCTGAGCGGCAGCAGGGTGAGGAGCGGCGGCCACCCACCCCGGACTGGGTGATGGAGCTCAGCATCGGCGTCGGCGCCCGTTCCGTGTCCCTTTCCCGCGCTGCTCGACGGTCTGAACCGTCTGGCCCGCCCTCGGACCGCCGACCGCCTTGTGTCTCCACTTCTCTGCCCATACTCCATGCGGGTGGTGTGGGCTCTGGGGCGTCACCGTCGAAGAGGGACGGCGTCAGGGGGGACGTCATGGCTCGGGCCTGACCGCCGACCGCTGAGCCTGCGGAATTGAGCAGACTTCTGCTCAAGATGCTGGAGAGGGCATGTGCTATTAACGTGATGCCTGTGAGAGTCGCAACCGGGGCACGCCTCGGGCGGCAAGATTCCGGAAGGACCGGAACCAATGAGCGGCGAGACGTGCTCCCGCTTGGAGCTGTGACCTCTGCGAACCGCACCGTATGCCTTGCATGCGCTGTGGCCACCCGCCTTCGATCTTCGGTGGCGGAAGGAAAGGTAGAGACTCATGCGAGCACCTCATATCAAGCGTTCCCTCGCTGTAGCCGCCGCCGGTGTGATGCTGGCTGGTGGCGCCGCCGTTGGTGCCGGAGGGGCAGCTGCTGCCGCCCCTGCCCACGCGACCTCCGCGGCTAGCCACTCCTACGACCAGTGCGGCTGGTGGGATGACTGCGACGGGTACGGCTACGGATACGGCAACGGGTACGGCTACGGGTACGGCAACGGGTACGGATACGGCAACGGGTACGGGTACGGGTACGACAACGGCTACGGCCGCGTAGCCATTGTCGTGGTGGGCGTACCCGGTGGCTACGGCGGATACTGAGCCAACTCGGGGAGAGGATCGACCCCGAGGTCGGGGTCTCGTGGCACTGCCCAGACAGCCTCTGCAATCAGGCCGACGGATTCTGGATCGAGAGCCGCTGACGCGCATGCCCCCACCGCCGAACGGTGGGGGCATGCAACACGGAGCTACTCGGTCGCCTCGGCAGGTTGCAGCCCTTCGGACTTCCTGGCGTCATGGGCGCTCAAACGCCTGGCAGATGGCGCCGACACCGGGGTTCTTGCCCTTGTTCTTCCCGTCGGCGATCCGCAGGTGCGACTGGATCTGCCTAATGGTGAAGCCCTTGTCGCGGAGGGCGGCGGCCTGGATCGTGAGGGTCTCCGTCATTACCCGCTTGCGGCCGAGCTGCTTGCCGGACATTCTGGCAGCGTCGAGGCCGTTCTTCGTCTTGCGGCTGATGTCCTTGCGGCGCTCCCCTGCGAGCAGCATGGCCAGCTTGAGCATCATGTCTGCCTGCGGGTCGTGTTTCGCGTGCTCCTCGGGGTAGTGGTCGTCGGCGCCGATGCCCTTGAGGACGCGCAGCGGGATGCCCTGTTGGCCAAGGTGCCCCATGAGGAGCAGGCCGTCGAGGAGGTTGCGGCCGAGGCGGTCGACTTCTTGCACGCAGAGCATGTCGCCCTCGCGCATCCGGTCCAGGGCCTTGGAGAGTTCGGGGCGCTTGTCGTGGCTGATCCTGCCGCTGATCTTCTCCTCGAAGATGCGGATACATCCGGCATCTTCGAGGTCGAGCCGCTGTCGCCGTGATTGATGGGCGGCACGCCACCGCCAGCGATCAGTAACGCACCCAGCACACATCGGAAGTGGACCGGGCTCCGATGTGTGCGACGGCTATCCGACCCTGAGGGCCCATGCCTGCTGGAAGCCGTGTGTTCCGCCGAATCGTGTGGCAAGTTGGCGCAGTGCGGCGAGGCGTCGTTGCGACCCCCCGCTGGCCCCGGACCTGACAGGAAGTGCTCGCAGGGGTCGACGATCCACTGGATGCACAGGGTCGGCCCGTCATGGTCCGCCCGCTCCTCCCACCCGGTGAACTGCTCGCGGACGAACATCAGAAGGTTCGACCAGTCGTCACGAGCTGGCTCCCCCGCCTCGCGCGCATGGGCCATGGCGTAGCCGGTGAGCTTGAGCTGCCGGGTCAGAGTGCGGACGCCAGCCACGACGGCGCGGTCGCCGGCAGTCACGGTTGCGAGATCGAGGTCTTGCAGAGCTTGGTCGACAACCCGGACGACGCCAGAGAAGGGTCCGTCGTCAAGGTAGATCCGCTGGATCTGCTGGAAGCGTCCGGCGGCCTTGAGTGCCTGCTCGAAGTCGTCACGGATGAACTGGTCGCCGAAGAGGTCGGCTGTTCGGTCAGGGACATTGAGCATGAGCGTTTCCGTCCTTTTGACCCCGCGCCGTCCAACAGGCCACGCGGGTCGGACGGTTAGCGGCCCACCCTGCCCCCAACCGATGACACCTTCCCCTCACTGTCCGATCACAAATACGTCACACCAGGAGTAAGTGCCTCACCCGGCAGCGAGGCCCGGTTACGGTCATTCCTTCATGAACCACCCTTGGGGGGACAACTTGAACACCCGCACAGTTACTGCCGTGCTCGCTTGCCTGACCATCGCGACCCTGGTGGGCTGCGACCCGGCCACCACTGCCCAGCAGCCCGCCACTCCGCCACCTTCCCCTTCCGCCCCCGCCTCGGGCACGGCACAGCCAGAGAAGGACGACAGCAAGCCTGTCGAGCGCGCAACGGTCGCGAACTTCGTCGGCATGGGTTTGCAGTCCGCACAGGACAAGGCGCAGGCCGACGGCTTCCATCTCCTGACATCCCACGACAGTGCTGGCCGCGACCGCATGCAGGCCTTCGACAGGAACTGGAAGGTCTGCTCCCAGAACCAGACGCCAGGGAAGAACATCCCGGTCGACACCAAACTCGACTTCGGAGCGGTGAAACTCGAGGAATCCTGCCCGTCCAAGGACGAGAAGGAGCCTGCTCTGGCCGGAAACACCATGCCCAACTTTGCCGGCAAGTCCGTCAAGGCGGCGCGAGGAGCCCTCGATTCGGGTGCATCGATCACGGTCGCTGACGCCAGCGAAGACCGCATGGTCCTGATGGAGAGCAACTGGAAGATCTGCACCCAGGACCCGAAGGCCGGCGCCCCACTCAACGGGCAACCAGTCGAATTCACTGCGGTCAAGTTCGACGAGTCCTGCCCGTAGGCGACAGGAACGCCCCTCCCGCCGGAGCGAGAGGGGCGTTGTCACTCGGACGCGTCGTCGAGCGGCGGGATGTCGGGTTCGAGGAACAGCCCGGCGTACTGCGGCACCGGCTGCCTCTCGGAAAGTCCGAGGCCGACTTCGACCTCGCAGCCCTGATTGACGCCATTGCCGCGGCGCACCAGTCCACGCCGCTCGGCTGACCCAGGACACACGAAACCGCCCTCTGCCTGGCCGAAGCCGGAACTGGGGGCGGTGTGAGGTGCATGTCTTTTGGGTTGACACGGCCATAGAGATACCGGGCTGGTTGTCCACGGAGGGGGAGCTTGGTGAGCACGGAGCAGTGGTCCAGACTCGTTTATATCGCTCTTGCGGTGGCGTCGACTGCAGCGTGGATGTGGTTGGCAATTGCCTTGTCTAGAGGTTAGCTGGCCCCTTTTCTGGGGCGCGTAACCTGATCCCGGACACACGAAACTGCCCCTGCCCGGCCGTAGCCGGAACAGGGGGCATCCATCACTCGGGTTCGTCGTCGAGGGGTGGGATGTCAGGCTCGACGAACAGCCCGGCATACTGCGGCACCGGCTGCTCCTCGACAAGTCCGAGGTCGACGAGCGTCTCCATATCTGCGGCGCTGCCGTCCACGCGCCGCTGTACCTGCTGCGGCGGAAATTCAGTCATCAAGTCTCCTGTACATCGAGGTTGCCGCCAGAGCGCCGAGGCCGAGGAGGCTGCGGGACTGGTCCGGCGTCGGAGTGGCGGCGCCAGTACGGCGGCACACCAGGGCATCCGGATCATCCGGCGGGGCTTGGAGAGAGTAACCGTCCGGGCAGGCATGCCCGGACCTGCCGTCCTTGCCGCGGGAGTTCTAGACCCCCGCCGCGATGGGATGCACCATTCACACAAGCTGGAGCCCTCGCCTCACGGCGGGGGCTCCACCGCGTCCTGGCCACCCCGCACCGCGTTGTTCTGGGCATGGACTCCTATCCCCCGGTCACCGGCACGTACCCATCCGACCCGCGGCTTCCGCTACTGACCGCGGACGAGGCGCGCGAGGTGGTCAGCCTGCTGCGTCACTTCGCCGACGACAGCGCCGAGGGACAGGCGGCCGGGGACCTGACGGCGGATCTCGCCCGCAGGCTGCCTACGGAGTGACACGGCTCGTCCGGCGGATCAGTCGCTCGTGACGGCCAGCCGTCGTGGGCGGCTATTGCGGTCGGTTTCATTGGCTTACGCTGCCCACCACTCTGATGCAATGGGGGGCCGGCCAGTGCATATGACCACTACTGATTCACCAATGACGGGGCGTGAGGCAGCGCTGAGTCGGATGGTCTGGGGGCTGAGGCCCGGACTCTTGCTCAGGCTTATTCCGACCTTGCGGCGACAGCCACGAGTCAAGGGGCTGACGCGGTCATTGCGGTGCGTTTCGTCGCGAACGTCAGATACGCACACGAGCGTGGGTCTCTTGTCTGGCGAGTCGATCGAAACCCAGACGGTCTACCAGGGGTACGGCACCGCTGTCCGGTACTCCTGACGCGCCTTGCAGCTTCCACTCGTCGCCGAGGCATCCGACGGACCTAGCGCACATGACAGCGCCCCCGCACCGCCGAACCGGTACGGGGGCGCTTCGTTGTCATGCTTTCGGGAAGTCCCTGGATTTGATCTTCGCCATCCGTCCGTCGGGGTTGTGCCAGACGATGCCTTCGCATCCGTCGACCGCTGCCAGGGCCAGCACAGTGCTACGGATCCCCTCGAATGTCAGCTCTGGCACTGAGACGTGCTGCGCCGCAGCGTGCTCGACGAGCCGGTGAACGTCGCCGCCCTCGGGATTTCCGTTCACCTTCGGGCCGATCAGCTCGAAGGTCCCGGCGGTCCACTTGCTCGACCCGGCCGCCTGTAGGGCCTCTGCGTGGAACTTCGCGAACGATGACTGGCCGATTGGTTCCCAGCCGATGGTCCTGCCCGTCTCGGTGTCGACGGAGAGGGCCATGTAGTTCGGCGGTTCCGGCTTGCGGGGCTTCACTTCGCGACGCGCCCACCACTTGCCTGCCTCGTCGAGCATCACGCAGGTGCCGTCGTACTTGCGGGTGGCCTGCCCTTCGCCTGTGAGCACCCATTCGCAGCCGGGGGTCACCCTGGGCAGGACGTGCGCGGGATTGTTGTCGAAGTCGCGGACGAACACGGTGGGAATCTTCTGCATTCCGGGATCCTGTCGGTTGACTGGCTTGCGTGCATCGGAATTTCGTTCACGCCGCGATCCGGTGGTCGTCGAGCGGCAGGTCCATCAACTCGCTGTGCCCGTACTGCTCGCCGCATCGGGGGTATCGGCAGCCGGGGGTGTCCAGAGTGATGCGGAGGACGGCGCCGCAGGGGCAGGCGACGGGCACGGTGCGCGGCCGGCGCTCCCCCGACACCTGGGCCTCACATTGGCGGCGGATCAGCGACACCTCGCGGGCGAACTCATCGATCGCGGGGTGATTGGCAGCGGCCCATTCGAGGTTGAACCTGAGCGTCCGGACGGCGTGGTCGAGGCGCTGCTGCAGCGTCCCGGCTTCGCACACCTCGGCCCGTCCGTGTTCGCGCCAGTCCCACACCCACGTTTCGAGCGGGCCGAGAACGGGCCCACCGGCGGTCATGAGGTTGAGGATCTCCAGACGGACCGGTACGGGGGCTGTGCGGCTACCGGAGACCGCCGGGCCACCCGTTCCCTGCCCTTAGGGCCAGCTGGGCGCTCAGGCGGGCGTACAGGCCGTTCGACCCGGCCAGAGCCCGCAGGTGTTCGTCGATGCGGTCGGTGCATGGGTTGCAGGCGTACCGGCCGAGCTCGTCGGCGTACAGGCCACGGTTGCAGATGAGGCATTCGGCGGACTCGTTCACGGCTGCTCCTTGCGGGCGTGCGGTGGGACGGGGCGGGGCGGCCGACCGGGTGGGGTCCGGCCGACCGGTCATGCGGTCGTGCGGCGGGTCATGCGGTGGGCTGCTGCTCGTCGAGGGCGGCGAGGGTGTCACGGGCCTGCTGGACGGCCTGGACGCGGACCGAGGCGGCGATGGTGAGGCCGCACGGACGCCGCACGCGTTCGATGGCGGCCTCGGCGCCTCGGTATCGGTCGGCGAGGTGGTCGACGGCCCGCTCGGCCTTCTCTGCCCGCGCGTGCGGCTGGTCGAGGGCGTCGCCGGTGAGGTTGTCGAGCGCGATGCGGCCGGTCATCGGGTCGGACTCCTGTGTAGCTTTCGGGCATGGGGTGTATCTCGTGGCTGGTGATGCCGGTTTGCGTGGCGGCAGGGATTGGGCTGTTGGCGGCGGTGGTGCCGATGGCCTGGTGGGGTTCGGACTGGCGAGACGCGGCAACTCGCGGATGTGCTGCCGCCTCCATGGCGTTCGGTGGTGCGTTTGGCCAGGCATGGCGTGATCGGCGGTTGGCGCTGAAACGGGGTAAGTAGGCCAACAGGTCATCGGGGCGGCTGCGCGCCGGTCCGCTGCTCAATGGCTCTGTCGAAGGCGCCGATACCGGAGCAGAGGCTTATCGCGGCGGAATGGGTCGGTGGGTGCATCAGAGGCTCCAGAGGGTTGGCTGCATGGGCCGTAACTCGATTTCGGCCTGTCCGGGCATCGGCCCGTCGTCGGCGGTTGGCCCCGTCCGGGCCCCTGCGCGCCCGCGTGACGGCCTCGGAGGGGTGTCCGCGCCGCCCCGGAGACGTTGGTGGGGCTCACGCGGCCGGAGACGGGCGCAGAGGCGGAACCGGGGGGCACCGGGCGCGTCATACCGCCTCGCCGTCGTCGCCACCCACTGGCATCGGGCCCTTGATCCGGCGGAACTCCAGCTCGGACGCGCCGGCCTGGTAGCCCTGGCAGTCGGCGAGGGAACCGCGGCAGGACCGGCATTGCGCGGACTCGAACCAGGTGCCCCGGTTGCAGTCGGCGCAGCGGGTGAGCCAGAGGGTGCGGGGGCGCGTGGACGACCAGTTGGGGTGTCCGCCGTGGCGTCGGCTGACCCTGGCCATCGCCCGGTGGTTGATGTCGTCGGCGTCGCCGAACTGCGGGTCAGTCCACGGGTCGTAGGGCCTGGGCGGATGCCCGATGACGACAAGTTCGCCGCCGGGCCAGTCGCAGGTCCAGGCGCAGATCTCGCAGTCGCAGGCCAGGGACTCCCCGAACTCGATAGCCTTCTCGACCCTCGGTACCCCGGTGCCCTTGACCTCCAGCCAGGCTCCGATGTCGGGGAGGCGGAAGGCGGGGATGTACGTGGCGCCGGACGGAAGGGCGACCCTTTCGGGTTCGTACTCCCACCGGATGTTCAGGGTGTCGAGAGTGGCGGCCCAGGACGCTTCGAGGGCGGACCGGAACGTGGTGTCCGCGTACCAGGCGGGAAGCGCTTCAACAGTCATATCGCCGCCGTGGGCGCCGGGCTGGCCGGGAACATGGCCCGCGCGCACGACCTGCTGATGGAGGGTGCGTTCTACTGCTTCGCCTGCGAGGGCGGTGTGCCAGTCGTTCTGGATGTTCACCAGATCGCTCCTGTCGCTGAGTAGCCGGTGTACTGGTCGGCGTCGATGGGCTTGTACGCGGTCCACGGCCACTTTTCGCCCTGCTTGATGGACTGGGGCCAGTCACGCTCGTCCCGCATGCCGCGCCGGGCAACGACGCGCCTGCCGTGGGCTCCCTCGGTGTTCTCCGCGGACTTCTCGTCCTCGACGGGGCGGAGTCCGAAGCCGAACTCGGGCCGGCGCATCCACAAGGAGGAGCCGAGGGGGCGAAGATTGCGGTGCTGCCCAAATCCGTTGTGGCGCGGGGCGTGGGCTTCCATGAGGACGGCGCAGCGGGCGGTGGATCGGGCGCCCGGAACGCACACGCGGTGTTCGGGCCGGCCGGGTACGTCATCATGTGGACGATGGCGGCGACGGGCATGCGGCCGGCCGAGCTGTACGGCCTCACCCGGGAGTACTGCTACCCGACGTGGCCCGGGTCGGACCTGCGGGTCGATCCTGACGAGGCCGAACGCTACGCCGAGGACGTGGGGCGGTACGGCAAGGGCGAAGGGCTGATGCCTGCGATACGGGTGGAGCGCCGAGTCCAGTACGAAGGCGGCGGGTTGCAGTTCTTCCCACCGAAGTACGAGTCGCTCAGGACTCTTGTGGTGCCCCCGTTCCTCGCCGAGATGCTGGAGCGACTCCTCAAGGAGCATGACTCCCGATGGGTGTTCCCGTCGATCAGCGGGGGCAACTCGCGGTCGGCGAACTTCGACCACAAGTACTGGCGCCCGATCGCTGACGGGGCGAAGGCGGAGGAGGGGCCGCGCTGGCCCGGTGAGCGTCTGGCCCTGCCGGGAGTTCCTGCGTTCACGGGGAAGCGTCTGTACCTGATCCGGCATGGGGCGAAATCCTGGCTCGACGAGGACGGGCACAGCCGGTTCGCGGTCGAGTCCCGAATGGGTCACGAAGTTCCGGGCGTTGAGGGCGTGTACTCAAGCGTGACGGTTCCGATGGAGCGTGCCATCATGAAAACGCTGCAGGAGCGGTGGGAGTCGGTGCCCGGCCGCATGGGAGACGCAGACACGCGGCCTGTCGTTCGAGTGCTGAATCCGAAGCGGGCGCCCGCTCGCGCGCCTCCGCGCGCGCCGCTTACCACCGCCCCGGCACGGTTCCGGCGGAAAAAGGGGTGGAGGCGAGGCGATCCGGGCTGGTAGCTTCGCGATCATGTCCAGCCCCGAGTCCGACAGAGGCTAGCCACCGGTCCGCCGGTGGCTGATCCGCCGTCGAATCGCTCCCGTGACGCCGAGTACCGGCCCGGGGCGATTCCCACCGGCCGCCGCCGCAGGACCCCCGCTGTGTGGGCTGCGCTCCTCCCTCCGCGCTCGTGAACCGCTCCCGGTGCACCGCGCGCGGATCCTCCGGCTCCGGCGCCTGCCGCGTAGCCGGTCACGTCCCTGAGCACCTCGGACGTTCTTCCGCGCCGCCGGTCACGTCCCTGAGTACCCCGGACGTTCTTCCGCGTCGCCGCCTGTCATGACGGGCGGGTGCGGGCCCACACCCCTTGCCTGGTCCATCCGTCAGTCGTCCATGGGGTTCCTTCATGCCATTCGCCGTCTACGCGCTCGGGCTCGCCGTCTTCGCCCAGGGCACATCCGAATTCATGCTGTCCGGGCTGGTCTCGGACATCGCCGCCGACCTGCACGTCTCCATTCCCGCCGCAGGGCTGCTGACCTCGGCCTTCGCAATCGGGATGATCGTCGGGGCGCCGCTGATGGCGCTCTTCAGCCGGAACTGGCCCCGCCGCCGCGCCCTGGTGTTCTTCCTCTGCGTCTTCAGCGCCGTCCATGTCGTCGGCGCGCTCACGCCCGGTTACGGGCTGCTCCTCGCGACGCGGGTCGTCGGGGCGCTGGCCAATGCGGGCTTCTGGGCGGTGGCCCTGGTGACCGCGGTCTCCATGGTCGGGCCCGAGGCCCGCGCCCGCGCCACCTCGGTGGTGGTCGGGGGCGTCACCATCGCCTGTGTCGCCGGGGTGCCCGCCGGTGCGGCGCTGGGCGGGCACTGGGGGTGGCGATCGGCGTTCTGGGCCGTGGCCCTGGTCTCCGTACCGGCCGTCCTCGTGATCGCCAGGACCGTTCCGGCGGGGCGTCCCGAGTCCGCCCCCGCCCCTGCGAGCGTCGAGCTGCGGACCCTGACCGGTCCGCGGCTGCTGCTGACCCTGCTGACCAGCGCCCTGGTGCAGGGGGCGACGTTCTGCGCGTTCTCCTACGTCGAGCCGCTCGCCACCCGTGTCACCGGGCTCACCGCGGCCTGGGTGCCCGGTCTGCTGGCGCTGTTCGGGCTGGGCTCTTTCATCGGCGTCACGGCCGCCGGCCGGCTCGTCGATCTGCGGCCGGTCGCCTTCACCGCGGCCGGTCTGGTGGCACTGGCGGTCGGCTGGACCGGGTTCGCGCTGATGGCGGGCAGCCCGTTCGCGACGGTGGCGCTCGTCCTCGTCCAGGGGATGCTGGCGTTCGGTACCGGTACCGCGCTGATCTCGTGGGTGTTCCGGCTGGCGGCCGACGCACCGACGCTGTCCGGCTCGTTCGCCACGGCCGCGTTCAATGTGGGTGGCGCGCTCGGCCCCTGGCTGGGCGGGCTGGCGATCGGCGCGGGGTTCGGCTTCCGGTCTCCGTTGTGGGTGAGCGCCCTGCTGATGGTCCTGGCGCTGGGCACCGCCGGGGCGTCACTGGGCATGCGCCGCACCGCCGCCGCCTGACCGGCGGCGATGGATGGAGCCCCGCCCGGCGCTGAACGGGCGGGGCCGTCCTGTTCACAGCAAGCAGCCAGCAAGCGGAATAAGGACAGGAACCACGCTAACGGCCACCACTGACAACGGATCCTCAGATACTGAGGTCCACGACCACCGGGGCGTGGTCGGACGCACCCTTGCCCTTGCGCTCCTCGCGGTCCACATAGCTGTCCTCGACCGCCGCGACGAAGGGCGCGTTGCCGTAGACCAGGTCGATCCGCATGCCCTTGTTCTTCGGGAAGCGCAGCTCCCGGTAGTCCCAGAAGGTGTACGGGCGGTCGTACTTGAGCGGGCGCGGCATGACGTCCGACAGCCCCTCCTCACGCAGCGCGGCGAGGGCGGCGCGCTCGGCGGGGGTGACATGCGTGGCGCCCTCGAACAGGGCCGGGTCCCAGACGTCCTCGTCGGTCGGGGCCACGTTGAAGTCGCCCAGCACCGCGAACGGCTGCGAGCCCGCGGCGTCCGCGGCGACTGCCTTCTGCAGGGCCTCGAACCAGCGCAGCTTGTACGCGTAGTGCGCGTGCTCGACCTCGCGGCCGTTGGGCACGTAGACCGACCAGACCCGGACCGGGCCGCAGGTCGCGGAGATCGCCCGCGGCTCCTGCGCCCCCTCGTATTCCGGGCCGTCCGGCAGTCCCGTGACGACGTCGGACAGCCCGACGCGGGAGACCAGCGCCACGCCGTTCCACCTCCCGGTGGCGTTGACCGCGGACTCGTAGCCGAGCTCGCGGAGCGCGTCCGCCGGGAACTGCTCGGCGGCGCACTTGGTCTCCTGGATGCACAGCACATCCGTGCCGGTGCTCTCCAGCCAGGCCAGCAGCCTCGGGAGCCGGGCGGTGATCGAATTGACGTTCCAGGTGGCGATGCGCATGTACGTAAACCTAGCTGCTGGCACTGACAGCCGCCGGACCGGCGCCGGTCACAGTCCGGTCGATTCCCCCGGGGCCAGCCGGCCGTGGTCCGCGCCGCCGAGGCTGCCGATCTGGTTGTCGTAGACCGGGCGGGCGAGATCGGCGAGCAGCGCGTCGTGGATGTCGATGGCGCGGCGCGGCTTGACCTCGCGTACGTAGTCGATGACCTCGGAGATCTTGTTCCAGGGTGCCATCACCGGGAGCATCAGGGTGTCGACCGGCCGGTCGGGGACGGTGAGCGCGTCGCCCGGGTGGAAGAGTGAACCGTCCACCAGGAAGCCGATGTTGGTGATTCTCGGGATGTCCGGGTGGATCACCGCGTGCAGTTCGCCGTGCACCTGTACGTCGAAGCCCGCCGCGGTGAAGGTGTCGCCGTGGCCGACGGTGTGGACGCGGCCGGGGAAGGCGGCCGTCAGCCGGTCGGCGACGCTGCGCAGGGTCCAGATCTCGGCGGCCGGGTTGGCCTCCATACCGGCGCGCAGCCGTCCCTCGTCGAAGTGGTCGAAGTGCTCGTGCGTCACCAGCATCGCGTCGGCGCCCACGGCCGCGTCCTCCTCCGAGAGGCCGCCCGGGTCGATGACGAGCGTCCGCCCGTCCTTCTCCAGCCGGATGCAGGAGTGCGTCTTCTTGGTCAGTGTCAGGTGCATGGGATTCACGGCGTTCATGTGCCCCATCCTGCTACGGGCGGAGCCGCGTTTCTTCCTGAATCACGGTCTGCGCGACTGTGAAAGCGGCGCCCGCGGCGGGCACCCCGCAGTACACGGCGGTCTGCATCAGCACCTCCTTGATCTCGGCCGGGGTGAGGCCGTTGCGCAGGGCGGCCCGGACGTGCGCGGCCAGGCTCTCCAGACGGCCGGAGGCGACCAGCGCGGTGAGCGTGACACAGCTGCGGGTCCGGCGGTCCAGCCCCTCCCGGGTCCACACCTCACCCCACGCGTAGCGGGTGACCAGCTCCTGGAAGTCCTCGGTGAAGTCGTCGGAGGCGGCCATGGCCTGGTCCACGTGGGCGTCGCCCAGCACTTCGCGGCGCATCTTCATGCCGCGCTCGTGCGGGTCGGCGCGTCCTGTGGTCCCGGGGTCGGGCTGCGGCGTGGCGGCGGTGATCTCCGCGACGGGCAGCACGGGCGCGGAGAGCTGCGGGATGACGGACGGGGCGGGGATGGCGGCGAGGGTGTCCTGCCAGGCCGAGGAGAAGTGGGTGAGCAGCAGATCGGTGACGGCTCCGGGCTGCTCGACCGGGGCGAGATGGGAGGCGCCGGGTACGAGGGCGAGCCGGGCGTCCGGTATGCCGGCGACCAGGATGCGGGCGTCGCCCGGTCCGGTGACCCGGTCCTCGGCGCCGACGAGGACGAGGGTCGGGACGCCGATGCGGCCGAGTTCGCCGCGCACGTCGAAGGCGGCGAGGGCCTCGCAGGCGGCGATGTAGCAGCCGGGGTCGGTGGTGCGGACCATCTGGACGGCCCAGTCGACGATGGCCGACTGGGCGGCGACGAACCCGGGGGTGAACCAGCGCTCGGGCGCGGTGCGGGCCATCGGCTCCAGACCGTTGGTGCGCACGACCACCCCGCGCTGGCGGAATTCGTCGGCGCTGCCGAACCGGGGCGAGGCAGCGACCAGGGCCAGCGAGGCGACCCGCTGCGGGTGGCGCAGCGCGAGGTCGGCGCCGATCGCACCGCCGATGGAGCAGCCCGCGTACCCGAAGCGCTGGACACCGAGGCCGTCGAGGGTGGCGAGCAGCCGGTCGGAGAGGTCGGCGATGGCGGTGGCGGGGTGGGCGGGCGCGCCGCCGTGGCCCGGGAGGTCGTAGCGGAAGACCCGCCAGTGCTGGGTGAGCTCCGGTATCTGCCGGTCCCACATGTGCCACGAGGTGCCGAGGGAGGGGCCCAGGACCAGGATCGGCGCGTCGTCCGGCCCGTCAAAGCGGTATTGCAGGGTTTCAGTCGTTGTCTCACTCACCCACTCACGCTCCCATAGCGCACGAGATCTCACGTCGCCGGGGGAACCTTGCGGTCTTTGTCCCTGCAACTCGGCGACCGGCCCGGACGCCGCCTGGCGGGTGGAGCCGAGCGGGGCCGGTCCGGCGCCGGCTGAGCAGGATCGGGGAGCTTCGGCGGAAACGAGACCGAGGACGATGTGGCCGTCCTCCGCCGGACAGGCCACGGCCTCACAGACGCTTGCGCTGCCGGCCGGACCGGATTCATCGAGCGCTGCCTCGAAATGATCTGGCGAATCCCGTTGCACGAACAAACCACCCGATTACCGAAAGCGCGGTGAAGTCCCGCACGCAAGCGAGACGCCCCGAGGGAACGGGAAGCGTTGCGGACGTCTCGCAGGCGCTGGGGATTCTCCGGACGAAGGGCCGCACACCGGCCGCTTCGGCGCGGACGCTCTCCGAGATCGGCCGGATCTCGGAGAGCGTCCACATCACAGCAAAAATGAAACATGAGTGCGAATTTAGCTCACAGTTTCGATTCTTTGCCCGCGACAAGATCAGTGGACCCCGCATGGAGATTCAGCGGCGGGCGAGTTCACCATTCCTCCATGATCTTGCCCGAAGCCCTTCTAAGATCCGTGTAAAGGCGGTTCTCCGCATCTCTATGTATTCCCTCACTGGCAGGGCCTCAGGTCCTTCTGAACACTGAGAGCAGGAGATGAAATCAACGAATGAAGAAGTGAAGGGAGCCGCGCCCGGGACGCGTCGGCGGAGGCCGGGCATGCCCGGTCGCCGTACCGTCGGCTCCCTGGCCGCGGTCGCCCTCGGAATCGGCAGTGGCTCGTTAGCCGCGGCGCCCGTGGCGCACTCGCAGGCTGGGGACGGGGCGGTGACGGTCCGGGTGATCCGGGCCGTGGACAACACCGGAGTGTGGACCCCCGCGCTGGAACCGGGCATCGCGGGCGTCAGGGTGACCCTCACCGACGACGCCGGGGCCGGCATCGAGGGGGTCACGGCGGCCGACGGCACCGTGACGCTCACCCCGGCTGCGGACGGGCCCGGCGGCGGCAGGTACCGGGTGCAGGTGGTGAATCCGAAGCCGGGAGTGCTGTTCCCCGCCTTCGCCTCGCGCCAGGGACTGGACGGTGCGCCCAACCGGTTGAGCAGCAACGAGGAGTTCGTCGACCTCTCCGACGGAAAGAACGTGGCGTACACCACCGGGCTGTGGAATCCGGGTGACTACTGCCAGAAGAACGCACCGCTGGTGACGACCTGTCAGCCCGCCACGCGCGAGGGCGGGACCCAGCGCACGCTGGTCTCCTTCCCGTACGACGCGCGCGGCCAGGACGGCGTCGACGTCAACGTCACCGACATCGCCACCGACGCCGAGACCGGCACGCTGTTCGGCATCGCGTGGAACAAGGCCGACAAGCGGGTGTTCTCCTCGGCGCTCGCCAAGCGCACCACGGACTACGGTCCGGGCGGCGCCGGTGGCATCTACGTGACCGACCGCGCGCAGAAGGCGACCACCCTGTTCACCGTCGTCCCGGACGCGGGGACGACAGCGCACGGCCAGGGCACCGACGACGCCTTCCTCACCGCACCCGGCAAGGAGAGCCTGGGCGGCATCAAGATCACCGATGACGGCAAGGACCTGTTCGTCGTCAACCTCAACAACCGCAAGCTCTACCGCTACGACGCCACGGTGGCGACCGCGGCGGCGCCCGAGGCCGTCGCCGCCATCCCGGACCCGGGCTGTCCGGCGGCGGAGGACTGGCGCCCGTTCGGCCTCGGCCTGCATGACGGCGTCGGCTACGTCGGCGGGGTGTGCTCCGGCGAGTCCACCGGGAAGCTGTCGGACCTGCGCGCCGTGGTCATGCCCTTCGACCTCGGCACCGGGGCGTTCCGCAAGCCGGTGCTGGACCAGCCGCTGGACTACCCGCGCCAGTCCACGGTCGGCAGCGGCCCGTGCGACGGCGCGGGCTGGTACCCGTGGACGAGTACCTACCCGGACTCCCAGAACGGCCGTCCGTGTGGCAGCTCCACCATCGCCAACCCCGAACCGGAGTTGGGCGAGATCGACTTCGAGTCCGACGGCTCGATGCTGCTGGCCTTCCGCGACCGCTTCGGCGACCGCGCGCCGGCCGGTCCCACGCCGGGTTCCGTCGCAGTCGTCATGTCGGGCGGTGACCTGAACAAGGCCTGCCAGGCGGACGGCACGTATGTGATGGACACCAACAACGGCTGCGGGCTCTCCCCCCGGGGCACCCGTTTCTTCGACACCAGCTGGGGTGGTCACCGCAACACGGCGTTCGCCGGCATGGCGCTCTCCAAGGTCGAGAACACCATCGCGGTCTCCGCCTTCGACCCCAACCACACCGCTCTCGGGTACGGCACGTCGTTCCTCCAGCGCGACGGCACGCAGGACCCGAAGTTCGGCCTGCGCCTCAACCCGCCGGGTGCTGTGGCCCCGTTCGGCAAGGGCGCCTCGATGGGCGACCTGGAGGTGCTCTGCGACCAGGCCCCGCTCCAGATCGGCAACCGGGTCTGGTACGACCCCGAGCGCAAGGGCATCCAGAACCCGGGCCAGCGCCCGGTCGTGGGCGCGACCGTCAACCTGTACGACGAGTCGGGCAAGCTCGTGGGGACGACCGTGACGACGGCGCGTGGCGAGTACTACTTCGACGACTCCAATGTCACCGGTGGTCTCCAGCCGAGGACCAAGTACACCATCCGCCTCGACAAACCGGCCGACTACGCCGAGGGCGGTCCGCTCCACCAGTGGGTGCCCACGGAAGCGGATGTCGGCGACAACCACTTCGTCGACTCCAAGGGCATCGTCCCGCGTGACGCGCGCTTCCCGGAGCGCGCGCTGACCACCGGCGGGCCCGGCGAGAACGACCACACCTACGACTTCGGCTTCCGGCAACAGGAGGGCGAGCTGCGCCTGGTCAAGCACGACGAGCACGGCAGAGCGCTGGCCCACGCGAAGTTCCAGCTGTGGAAGGAGACGAACGGTTCCGACGAACTGCAGACCACCGGGGAGGACCCGGACACGAAGGTCGGCAAGCCCTGCATCACCCGGACCAACGGCATCTGCCGCGGCAACGGCGTGCCGGGAACGTACTACTGGCAGGAGGTCAGCCCGCCCGCGGGTTACGCCGCACCGGACGAGCCCGTGTTCGGGCCGCTGGTGCTGACCTCCGACAACCTCGACGACGGGGTCTCGGTGACAGCGGTCAACCGACGGCTTCACACCCCCGAGCCGACACCGAAGCCGACGAAGCCGGGGTCGTGGCCGGGTAAACCTGACAAGCCGGATTGGCCGGAGGCTCCGGGCGCGGGCGCACCGGGCAAACCCGGCCACACCTCCCACTGGGGCCTGGCGTCCACGGGTATGAGCCAGGCGGTTCAGCTGGCTCTGGCCGGCTGCGCCGCGCTCACCGGCCTCGGTGCGGCACTGGTCGTACTGATGCGCAGGCGAAGGGCACAGCACCACTAGCCCTGGATCGGGGCGACCGGCACCGGTAGCCGTCCGGGCCGGCTCGGGCGGGTTCGCGGACCAGAGGTTCGCGGACCCGCCCTCCCGCATGACCGACCTCCGTTGTGACCGACCGATGAGAGAAGGCGACCGCATGGTTCGGAAGAGGAAGACCGACGGCCGTACGCCGCGTCGGGCACTCTGGTTGAGAACACTGATCGCGATTACGGCGTGCGGCGCCGCAGTGGGTGGCGTGGCCGCCTACCGGAGCTACTCCGAAGACGCCACCACCGAGCGGCCGGTGACGACGGAAGAGGCGTCCAGGCTGGCGCTGTCGCGGCTGAATCTGTACCAGGCCAGTCCCGTGGCGGTGACCCTGACCGCCACCGAGGGCGGCGGAGTGGTGGTGCGGGTCAAGGGGGTCGTGGACTACCGGACCCATCGGGCCGTGGGGAGCTATCAAGTCACCGGGGCCACCGGTACTTCCGGGTCCTCCGCCACCTCCGGGCCGCCCGCCGCCGGGCAGCTCGACCGCGGGCTGATCGTCTGGGACACCGGCGGCCTCGGCCTGGCCCCCGCGCCCGAGGGCGACGACAAGCAGCCCTGGCAGCAGGCCGAGCACATCCCGCGCTCGGGCTGGTCCTCGCGCTCGTACACGACCGATCCCCTGGACGCCGGGCTCCAGTTGCTGATCGGGCTCGGTGCGGACCGTCCCGACAACCCGATGCTGCTCGCCCAGTCCGGGGCCCGATGGCTGGCGCATGACCGCATCGACGGCCATGACTACGACCGCTTCGCCGGGCCGCGTGCCCAGGGCGCCACGCCCGGGGCGGGGTCCGACGGCGGACGGTCGCCGCTGACGTACTGGGTCGACGGTGACGGCGGCCTGCGGCGGGTGACGATGCGGATGGCGGGTCTGGGGACACCGACCACCGTGGAGTTCACCGGGCGCGACGGCCGGGCGAAGCTCCCTGAGGCGCCGTGGGGCACCGGCTGAGATCTCAATGCCGGTGCGCCCCGGCTTCCACCGCAGCGCCGTGCTCAGCGCGGGCGCGGCACGGCGTCCACGTCCTTCGGGAGCGGGTACGCGGCCGGGTCGACGGCCCCGGGCAGGCCGGTCGCCGGGCTGCCCGGGGCCGTCGGATCCGGCATGGACGGCTGGGCGGGTGGGGCCGGCACCTGGCTGAACGGGACGCCGGGCGGCGGCTGCACCGACGCGGTCCGGCCGGTGGGCAGCGTGCCCCTGCCACGGGTGCCGCAGCCCGCGCGTCCCTCCAGGCCGTCCGGGCTCTGGGTGTCGGGCCGGTTGCCCGCGAAACAGTTGCCGGGGTCGACCGAGGCCAGCACGAGGTCGATGCCGTTGCCGGTGGCACGGTTGCCTTCGACACGGTTGCCGCTCGCCGGGTGCCCCGGCGGGTCGGTGACGACCACTCCGGCCGCCCGGTTGCCCCGGACCAGGTTGCGCTGGACGCGGTTCGCGGTGCCGCCGCCGATGCCGATACCGATACCGAAGCCCCCGTCCGCCTGCTCGGGTGTGTCGGCGGCGTTGTTGTCGGCCACCACGTTGCCCGCGATCACCGCGCCGTGCTGCGGGGCGAGGGCCTCCAGGTCGTTGGAGTTGACCGTGACGCCGACCCGGTTGCGGGCGACGCGATTGCCCAGCACCGACAGGCCGTCCGAGGCATTGGTCAGTTCGATGCCGACCGCGTTGCGCTCCACGGTGTTGCCGCGGACGACGGTGGAGCAGGGCTTGCACTGGCCGACGTAGATGCCGGAGTCGGCGTGCCCGGAGGCGTAGGAGTCCTCGATCACGCCGTCGCGCGCGTCAAAGGCGTAGATGCCGTACAGGCCGTTGTTGTACGCCGTGACCCGGGTCGCGCGGAAGCCGCGGACGGGAGGGAAACGGGTGGTGTCCAGCGGGTCGTAGGCGGAGCCGCCGGCCCCGCGCTGCTGCAACCGCTCGTCGGTGACGCCGGTGAACAGCACGCCGTTGGCGAGGTAGCCGTGCACGGTGAGGTTCTCCACCACCGAGCCCGCGCCGGTCACGGTGATGCCGTTGGCCAGACGCACACCGCCGTCGAAGACCACCTTGTTGCGGTCCGTTCCGCGCAGTACCACGCGGGGCTTGGTGATACGCACGCTCTCCCGGTACACGCCGGGGCCGATCAGCACCGTCTCGCCCTCACGAGCGGTGTCCACCGCCTGCTGCACCGAGCGGAAATCCTGTGGAACGCGCAGCACACTCCCCGCCGGATGCCGCGCGTCGGCGGGGGTCGGCTCCGTGCCGGAACATCCGGTGGCCGCCAGCGCGAGCGGGACGACCACTATCGACAGACGCAACACCGCCCGGAACACTGCCGTCGGGACGGCCGAGCGGTTCAACGGGCGTAAAGCAGACAGGGTTTGCATGGAGGATGTTTTATCGTCTCCAATAAGCCCATGCCCACCCAACACGGAAATGCGCAGGATCCGTCCCGACCCGCGGCAACCGGTATCGGGCGGCGCCGGGCAATGCTCGCCGCCGGAGCGGTGCTCGCCGCCGGGGCAGGAGCGGCGGCCGACGAACTGGCGAGGGGCGACCGGCCGGCCGGCCGGGCCACCGCCGGCTCCCCGCCGGCCGAGTCCGCGATTCCCTTCCACGGCGCCCGGCAGGCAGGTGTCACGGCGCCCCAGCAGCCGGCGACGCACCTGCTCTCCTTCGACCTCCCCCGGACCTCGGCCGCCGCCGACCGGAAGGTTCTTCGCAGCGTCCTCTCCGCGCTGAGCAGCACACTCGCCACCGCGGCCGCCGACTCCCCGCCGGACCCGCGGCTCCAGGGCGGTGGCACGACCCGGCTCGCCTCCCTGGTCGGCGTCGGCCCCGCCCTCGCCGCCCGGCTCGACCTCGATGTCCCCGCCTCGCTGGCGGAGTTACCGCCGTTCCCCGGCGACCGCCTCGACCCGCACCGCAGCAACGGCGACGTCCTGGTCCAGCTGAGCGCGGCCGACCGCTGGACGCTCACCGTCGTCGCCGAACTCGTCGGCAGTGCCGCACAGGCCGCCGGTGCGGTGCCGCGCTGGACCCAGTCCGGCTTCCTGCCCCACACTCCCCCGGGCACCACCCCGCGCAACCTGTTCGGCTCCAAGGACGGCACCGCCAACCCCGATCGCGCGGCGGCCGAGCAGTGGGTCTGGGGCCCACCGGGAGCCCACGGGAACGGCACCGTTCTGGTCTACCGCCGGATCCACATGGACGTCGCCGGCTTCGCGGCCCTCTCCGAGGAGCGGCGCGACCGCGTGATCGGCCGCCGTGCCCGTGACGGAGTCGCCCTCACCGGCACCGCCGAGCGCGACGAGCCGGACATCTACGCCAAGAACCCCGACGGTTCCTACGTCATCCCCGCCACCGCCCACGTGCGCCTCGCCAGCCCCCGCTTCGACGGCGGTGCCCGTATGCTCCGTCGCAGTTACAGCTACGACGACGGACCGAGCGACCGCGGCCTCCTCTTCTGTGCCTTCATGCGCGACGCCGCCCAGTTCACCCGCGTCCAGAACCGGCTGGCCGCCCGTGACGCGCTCAACCCGTTCCTCCAGCACCGGGCCTCGGCCGTGGCCTACGTCCTGCCCGGTGCCGGATCCGCCGGGACTCTCGGTGAACGGCTCTGGGCATGAGGTCCGCCCGGCTCACGCGTTCACCGCCCCGACCGTTTCAGCCCGCGATCCGGGCCATCCACTCCTCGACCTCGTCCGCCGACCTGGGCAGTCCGGCCGACAGGTTCTCGTTGCCGTCCTCGGTGACGACCAGGTCGTCCTCGATCCGGACGCCGATGCCGCGCCACTCCTCGGGCACGGTGAGGTCGTCCGGCTGGAAGTACAGGCCGGGCTCGACGGTGAGCACCATGCCCGGCTCCAGCACGCCCTCGACGTACTCCTCGTTGCGGGCATGCGCGCAGTCGTGGACGTCCAGGCCGAGCATGTGGCCGGTGCCGGCCATCGTGAAGCGGCGCTGGAGGCCGAGCTCGTACGCGCGGTCGGCGGGGCCCTCGATGAAGCCCCACTCGACCAGTCGTACCGCCAGGTGGCGCTGGGAGGCCTCGTGGAAGTCCCGGTACGCGGCGCCCGGCTTGACAGCCGCCATGCCGGCCTCCTGGGCCTCGTACACCGCGTCGTAGACCTTGCGCTGCAGAGGAGTGAAGGTGCCGCTGATCGGCAGGGTGCGGGTGACGTCGGCGGTGTAGAGGGTGCGCGTCTCCACGCCCGCGTCGAACAGGAGCAGCTCTCCCGGGCGCACCGGACCGTCGTTGTCCGTCCAGTGCATGATCGTGGCGTGCTCGCCCGCGGCGCAGATCGAGCCGTAGCCGACCGCGTTGCCCTCGAGGCGGGCGCGGCGGAAGAAGGTGCCCTCGATCCACCGCTCGGACGTCTCTATCGCGCCGGAGAGCTCACCGATCGCGTCGGTGAATCCCCGTACCGTGGAGTCGACGGCCTTGCGGAGCTCGCCGATCTCCCAGTCGTCCTTGACGAGGCGGAGGTCGCTGAGCGCCTCTTCGAGTTCGGCGTCGCGCTCCTCGTCGGTCGTGACGGCGCCCTCCAGGGACGGGTCGATGCCCCGGACGATGCGGGTCGGCGCACCGGAGGCGGCGGCGAGGTCGGCGGCCGCCGTGCGGACGTCCCGGCAGGGCAGGCCGAGCACCAGCTCCGACTCGGCCAGGGAGCGGCGCCTGCCCATCCACAGCTCGGCCGTGGAGCCCGTCCAGAACTCGTCGTTGTTCCTGCTGTCCCGCGGCAGCTGGTAGCAGTAGGCGTCATGGCCTCCGTCCGCGCGGGGTTCGAGGACGAGAGCACCGTCCCGGGCCTGGTCCCCGGTCATGTGCACGTAACCCGTGTACGGGCGGAACGGGTAGGTGTCGTCGTTCGAACGGGTCTTGAGGTTCCCGGAGGGGATCACGAGGCGCTCGCCCGGGAAGCGCGCGGAGAGCGCGGTGCGGCGGCGGGCCGCGTACGGGGCCTGCTCGTCGAGCTGCAGGTCGTGCCGCTCGGTGTCCGCCCAGCCCGTCCGCATCAGAGCGGACAGTTCCTCGGAGATCCCTGAGTAGAGACCGTTCTTTCGCCCCTTGGCCACGGCGTACGCCTTCCTTTCGATGGGTTCCTCGTGCGGGTTCCTCGCCTGCGAGGGGTGGAGCGCGGCCGTACGGACGGCCCTGCTCGCGGTGGCGCCCGGCGCCCTCGCCGCCGCCGGTCGTCGGCGGCTCCAGGACGGTAACCCGCGCCGCGCACGTATGGTGCCGAGGAGTGCCACTGGCACGGATCGGCCACATCCGCCGGCCGGAGGCGTCGATAATGGGGCACATGACGAACGCGAGACTCGGCGAGGCGCTTCGGCTGCTGGGCATCGGTCACGAGGCGAGCCGGGTCTATCCGGCACTGCTCGAACTGGCCCCCGCCCCGCTGAGTGCGATCGCAGAAGCGGCCGGTCTGGACGGTGCGGACCTGGCCGCCGCGTACGGGGCACTGGTCGATGCCGGTCTGGCCAGTGCCGCCGAGGAGGGCGGGGACGTGGTGGCCCCGGTTCCGCCGGCCGCCGGGCTGGAGATCCTCGCCCGGCACCGTGCGGCCGAGGTCGAGGAGTCGCGCATCACCGTCGGGGGCGCGTTCGAGTCGTTCCGGCGGCAGCGGCTCGCCGCGTACAACGACGATCTCGTGGAGGTCGTCACCGGCGAGGCCATCGGCCCCCGGATGCGTCAGGCCTGGGCGAGCGCCCGCGAGCAGATCCGGCAGTTGGAGTCACCGCCGTACTTCCCCCTGCCCGGAGCCACGGACGACGCGCTGGCCACCCTCGCCAGGGGCGTGACGCAGCGGGTCGTGTACTCGCGGGAGTCGCTGGAGCATCCGGGCCGCCTGAAGGATGCCATCGAGCCGTGCATCAGGGCCGGCGAGCAGGCCCGGGTGCTGCCGTCGGTGCCGGTCAAGCTCATGATCATCGACGAGGCGTACGCACTGGTGTCCCTGTCGATCCAGGAGGCGGACGTACACAACACCATGCTGATCGTGCAGCCGTGCGGGCTGCTCTCCGCACTCATGGCGCTGTTCGAGCAGTCCTGGCACAACGCGCTGCCGTTCCACGGCCGCACCACTCGCCCGGGCGGCCTGCAACCCGCCGACCGCCGTCTGCTGTGGCTCCTCGCCGGAGGCGCCGGCGACGACGTGATCGCCCGGGAACTGGGCATCAGCCGCCGCACGCTCTTCCGCCGCCTCCAGGTCCTGATGGCCCGGCTGGGCGCCGCGAACCGCTTCCAGATGGCCTTGCAGGCGCAGCGCAACGGATGGCTGTGAATTCGTCGACACCTTGGCGATGTGTTTCCAACAGGCCTCCGGGGAACGCCACTTGCAGCCATCGGCCGACATTCCTCAGCGTGTCCGCCCCGCCCAGCTGCCCCGAGCCGGCGGCGTGACCCCGGACCGCTGAAGGACACCATGAAGAGAATCCTCCCCGGGGCCATACCGGCCGCGGGGCTGCCGGCCTCGGCACAGGCGGCACCGGCCGTCGGCTCCCCCGCGCGGGACACCGGCACCGCGGCCGCGACGACCGGCACCTCCCTCGTCACCGACGAGTACGCGGCGGGCATCGCCTTCACCGGCGCGTGGACCAAGGGGTAGACGCCCGACGCCCTGCTCTGCCGCGAGTTGCAGGACTCCACCGGCCCGCGCCCGCACACCCCTGACGTCTGTTTAGGTTAGGCTAAGCTAAATAGGCGTCAGGGGTGACTCGGACGAACGACCAGGGTGGGGGCAGACATGGGACCGGTCGTCACGGAGGGCGCGGATGCGCATCCGTCCGCCAGGCCGCTTCGCCGGCCGGAGGAACCGCGCGGCGGAACGGTCGTCGTCAAGTTCGGCGGCAACGCCATGGTGGACCCGGAACTGCAACGGACGTTCGCCCGCGACATCGTGGAGCTGTGGCGCACGGGACTGCGCCCGGTCGTCGTGCACGGGGGCGGGCCGCAGATCAGCTCGATGCTCGACCGCCTCGGCCTGGAGACCCGTTTCGAGGCGGGGCTGCGAGTGACCACCCCGGAGACCATGGAGGTGGTGCGCATGGTGCTGAGCGGCCGGGTCCAGCGGGAGCTGGTCGGCCACATCAACGCCCATGGGCCCTTCGCCGTCGGCATGACGGGCGAGGACGCGCACACCATGACGGCGGTACGGCGGCCGGCCCGGGTGGACGGCCGGGTGGTGGACATCGGTCTCGTCGGTGACATCGTGGACGTGAACCCGGGCATGGTGGGCGCGCTCCTGGAGCAGGGGCACATCCCGGTGGTCTCCCCCGTGGCACGCGGCGAGGACGGACAGGTCTACAACGTCAACGCCGACCTCGCGGCGTCCGCCCTCGCCGTGGCGCTCGATGCCGAGCGGCTGGTGATGCTCACCGATGTGGCGGGGCTGTACGCGGACTGGCCGCACAGCACCGAGGTGATCGGCCGGTTGACCGCCGACGCGCTGGACGGGCTGCTGCCGGGGCTGGCCGGCGGGATGCTGCCGAAGATGGAGGGCTGCCTGCGGGCCGTCCGCGGCGGCGTGGGCCGGGCGCAGGTGCTCGACGGCCGCGTGCCGCACGCCGTGCTCCACGGTGTCCTCGGCGGGCCCGGCCCCGGCACCACCGTGGTTCCCGGCGACGGCCCGGAGCACGGCAGCGGCACCGTCTGACCGCGTCGGACACCCTCGGAACGGCCGATGGCCGCCCCGGACGCCGGTCCGGGGCGGCCATCGGCGCACATGCAGGAGGGGCCGCCATCGGTGCACCTGCGCGAGGGGCCGCCATCGCTGCGCATGCGCGAGGGGCCGCCATCGCTGCGCATGCGCGAGAGGTGGTCAGAGGATCTTCGCGAGGATCCGTGCGTCGCGCCGTGGGTCCAGGGACTCCACCCAGGACGAGGGCGCCGGACGCGCGGTCGTGGTCGCGAAGCCGTGGCGGAGGAACAGGTCACCACCGCCGGTCGTCGCCGTGAACAGGGCGTCCAGCGACCGGGCGCGCGCCGTGGCCAGCAGAGCGCGCAGGAGCCCGGCTCCCACGCCGCACCCCTGCCGGTGCGCGGCGACGCAGAAGTTGTACACGACGCCCACGGACCCGCGGCCCTCCCCCGGACCCGGCGGGTACACCCGCAGGCCGACGCAGCCTTCGAGCGGGGATCCGGGAGCCTGCGCCACGAGGAAGTCGGCCGCGCGGGCGGCGTAGAGCGAGGCGGGCCGCTCCCGCAGCGACCCCGAGCGCACGAAGGGCCGGGACAGTCCGGCGAGTGCGGCGGCGTCCTGGGGGTGGGCGGGGCGCACGGAGTGTGTCGGCGCAAAGGGCGCGGGCGGCAGCGGAGGAGCCGGGCGCGGCGTGGCAGTGATCAAGACTTCGGGGTCAGTCGGTGGCCGCCGCGAGGGACCGGGGGCGCAGGTCGGTCCAGTGGGTCTCGATGTAGTCCAGGCAGGCCTCGCGGCCGTTCTCGTCGAGGGCGATCGTCCATCCGCCGGGTACCTCCGCGAAGGACGGCCAGAGCGAGTGCTGTCCCTCGTCGTTCACCAGGACCAGGAAGCGGCCTTCGGGGTCGTCGAAGGGGTTGGTGCTCATGTGTCGGTGCCTCCTCGGGGCCGACGGGCCGGTGACGGCGGCGTCGTGAGTGTGCGTCAGGGCGCGGGTGCGGGTGGGATCGGAGCTGAAGCGAGCAGAGTTATTAGGTTAGGCTCACCTAATACAAGGTGAGCCTAACCTCTTCCCCTTCCCTCTCACAAGGAGATGCCGATGCGAAGGAGATGCCGATGCGCCCGGTGACCGAGCGGGTCCGCGACGAGGACGGGGGCAACGCCTTCGCCGGGTTCGGACTGCACGGCAGGCCCGGCACCGACGAGTTCTGGGCGGCGGTACGGACACCGGTGCCCGTACCTGCCGGTGACGGCGGCTGGCGGACCCTGTTCCTGTGGCGCGGGTCCGAGGCGCTGATCGACTTCGAGAGCTGGTCGCAGCCGATCCCCCTGCGCCGGTGGGCCGATACCGACTGCTGGTACGCCGAAGTGCGCATGCCCGCGCGGCTGCGGGTGACCTACCGGTTCATCGCGGGCGGCGCGGCCTGTGCAGATCCGTTCAACCCGGTCGGTGCGAGCGCCGACCGGTCCATCGCCGCGACGCCGGACGCCCCGGACCAGCCGCACTGGCCCGTTGTCGGCGCCGACGACGTGCTGCCGCTCCCCCGCACCCGGATCCGCTGGGCGAGCGAGCGGCTCGGCGGGCGGCGCACCGTGCGCGTCCACCCGGTGGGCGGCGGCGGGCCGGTGGTCCTGCTGCTCGACGGGGACGACTGGCTGCATCTGCACCCGGCGATGACCGCGTTCGACTCGGCCGCCGCCTGCGGCGAGATCCCGCCCGTCACCCTGGTCTTCCTTCCGGCCAAGGACCGGCAGGCCGAGTTCGGGTGCAGGCCCGAGCTGTGGGAGGCGGTCCGGGACGAACTCCTGCCGCTGGTCGCGGAGTCCGGCGTGCCCGCCGACCCCGGCCGGCTGGTGGTCGCGGGGCAGAGCCTGGGCGGGCTGAGCGCGCTGTACGCGGCGCTGGAGTTCCCGGACCTGGTCTCGCGGGTCGCCTGCCAGTCACCGTCCTTCTGGTGGTCGCCGGGGGCCGAGGACCTGCCGGACCCGTTGGGCGGTCCGGTCGGCGGCGCCGTCGCCGCGCGGCTGCGGCGCCGCCCCGACCTGTCCGGTCTGCGCTGCGCGTTCGATGTCGGGGAGCACGAGACGCGGATGCTGCCGCACTGCGAGCTGACCGAGGCGCTGACCGAACAGGCCGGCGCGACGGTACGGGTGTCGCGGTCGGCCTCGGATCACGACCGGGCGGGCTGGCGCCACGCCCTGCTCAGGGACGTCGCCTGGGCCCTGCTCTGAAAGGCCCCCGGCCCGGCTTCTCAACGGGCCACGGCCAGGCAGTAGTTCTCGTCGCCGGCCAGGAGGTTGCGGTGGGTGTCCTGGGCGGTGATGACGCCGTCGTCCAGGACGAGCACCCGGTCGGCGGCGTCCAGGAGGGCCGGACTGCTGGTGATCACGACCGTGGTGCGGCCCCGGCGCAGCTTCGCGACGTTGCGGGCGATGAGCTGCTCGGTGACCGCGTCCACCGCCGTCGTCGGGTTGTGCAGGACCAGCACTTCGGAGTCGGCGGCCAGGGCGCGGGCCAGGGACAGCCGCTGCCGCTGGCCCCCGGAGAGGTTCGCCCCGCGGTCGCGGACCGCGTAGTCGAGCCCGTCGCGGTGGAGGGCGACGACATCGGTCAGCATGGACGCCTCGACGGCCTCGGCGATCGTCCGGCTCGTTCCCGACGGGTCGATGTTCGTGCGGAGCGTGCCCGCGAAGATCTCCCCGTCGTACGGGTTCACCAGCATGTGCTCGCGGACCGCCTCGACCGACAGGTCCGCCAGCGCCTGTCCGCCGACCCGCACCACTCCCCCGTACGCCTCGGGCGCGACCCTCACCGCGAGGAGCGAGGCGAGGTCGGCCGCCGCGCGCGGCCGGTACGCGGCGATCGCCACGAACTCCCCGGCGGCCACCTCGAACTCCAGCCCGCGCAGCGCCCCGTACCGGACGCCGTCCACCGCCAGGCCGCCGCCCGCCACTGGGCGTCGCGTCCCGGGAGCCGTCACCGGCTGCGCGGTCAGGACCAGTGCCATCCGCTCGGCCGAGGCACGCGCCATCATCACGTACTTGGGCATCTCCGAGAACATCTTGAGCGGTTCGATGATGAACTGCGCGAGGCCCACCGCCATGACGAGTTCCCCGATGGTGATCCGGCCGTCGAACGCCAGCCAGCCCGCCGTCAGTGACACTGCGGCGGCGAGCACCGCGTTGAGGGCCAGTGCGGTGCCCGCGTACGCGCCGTTCACCCTGGCGACGGTGATCGCCTGGTGCCGCGCGTCCCTGCTGACCTTCCGGTAGGAGCCGAACGCCGCGTGGTTGCCGCCGAAGCCGTGCAGCGGGCGCAGGCCGGTGATCAGGTCGGCGACCTTCGCGCCCGCCCGCGCCACCCGGGCCTGCTGTTCACGGGTGCTGGCGCCGATCCGCTTGGACATCACGGCGAGGATGGAGAGGATCGCGACGGTCCCCACGATCACCAGCAGGCCGAGCCGGATGTCGGCCAGACCCAGCGCGAGCGCCGCGACCACCACCGCGACCAGGGAGCTGATCAGCAGCGGCACCACCTCGATGATGTCGGCGGTCTGGTCGGCGTCCTCGGTGGCGATGGTCAGCACCTCGCCGGACTTCAGGTCGATGTCCCTGGCCACCGGCTGGAGCCCGCAGGCGGCCACCTGCACCCGCCAGCGGTGCGCCTCGGTCGTGTTGGCCTTCTGCAGGACGCGCATCCCGAACCGCCACGACAGCGAGACCGTCGTGATGATCACGGCCAGCGCGCCGATCGACAGGCCGAGCGCGGCCGGGCTCCGGTCCTGCATGGTGTGCTCGACGATCAGGCCGAGCGCGATGGGGAAGGCCGTCTCCCCCGCCTGGTACAGGCCCATGAGGACGGTGCCCCGGACCATGGCGCCGACGTTGCGGCCGAGCGCGGTCCGCAGGATCCGGGCCCCCGGCCGGGGGCGCTGCGTGTCAGGAGTTGTCATCGAGGTGGCGCGCAATCGCTTCGGGGGTTCGCAGGGTGAACAGATCACGGATCGTGATCACAGGGCCGTACTCGCGGCGGAGCAGCCCGGTCAGCCGCACCGCCAGCATGGAGTGACCGCCGAGGGACACGAAGTCGCTCACCGCGCTCACCTCGTCGTCGTCCAGGTCGAGTGCCTCGGCGAAGTACTCGCACACCACGGTCTCGGTCCCGGTCGCCGGGCCGCGTTCGCCCGCCGTGGTCAGCGCGCCGAGCGGCCTGGCCTCCGGCAGCGCCTTGGTGTCGGCCTTCCCGTTCACGGTCAGCGGGATGCCGTCGACCCGGGCGTAGTGCGTCGGGCGCAGGAAGTCCGGCAGGCCGGCGCCCACCTCGCCGGCGACCTGCGCCAGGTCGGCGCCGTCCAGTACGAGATAGGCGGCCAGCCGGTACGCGCCGTCGACCTGCGGGTCGGGCTGGGCCACCGCGGCGGCGAACCGCACCGCCGGGTGCGCCTGGAACACGGCCTCGACCTCGCCCAGTTCGACCCGGTGTCCGCGGATCTTGACCTGCTGGTCGGTGCGGCCCAGGTACGTCAGGTTCCCGTCGGGCCGGCGGATCACCAGGTCCCCGGTGCGGTACATGCGCTCGCCGGGCGCGCCGAACGGGCAGGCGACGAAGCGGTGGGCGGTCTGGGCGCTCTGCCCGAGGTAGCCGCGGGCGATGCCGATGCCCGATACGTACAGCTCGCCGGGGACCGAGTCGGGCAGCGGGCGCAGCCACGGGTCCAGTACGTACACCTCGGTGTTGTCGATCGCCACGCCCACCACCGGGTCCTGGCACTCGAAGGTGCCGACGCCGAGGGTGTTGATGGTGTACTCGGTGGGCCCGTACAGGTTGTAGCCGGCCGTTCCCTCCGTCTCGGCGAGCCGCTGCCAGAGCGTCGGGGTGACGGCCTCGCCGCCCAGCAGCACCAGCGCCGGCCGCCGTCCCGGGTCGTCGAGCAGACCCTCGGCCACCAGTTGCTGGGCGTAGGTCGGGGTCACGTTGATGACGTCGATCGCGTGCTCACCGCAGTACTCGACCAACCGGGGGGCGTCGCGGCGCAGTTCCTCGTCGCAGATGTGGACCTCGTGGCCGTCGGCGAGCCACAGCAGTTCCTCCCACGACATGTCGAACGCGAACGACACGGTGTGCGCGATGCGGAAGACCCGGTGGCCGTGGTCGGCGAGGACCGGTTCGAAGATCCGCCGCTGGTGGTTGATCAGCATGTTGGTGAGCCCGGCGTACTCGGTCACCACACCCTTGGGCTTCCCGGTCGAGCCGGAGGTGTAGATCGTGTATGCGGGGTGGCGCAGCCGGTCCGGGTCGTCCGGCGCGAACGTCACGTACGGTTCGGCCTCGGGCAGCGGGCGGTCCAGCTCGATGAGCTCGCCGCTCAGCCGGTGCGACACGGCGCTGACGGTGAGGATCACCTCGGGCCGGGCGTCCGCGACGATCGCCGCGATCCGCTCGTCCGGGTGGTCCAGTTCCAGCGGTACGTAGGCGGCGCCGACGCGCAGTACGGCGAAGAGCGCCACGATCGAGTCGAGGGAACGCGGGAGAGCGAGGCCGACGGCCGTCTCGGGGCCGATGCCGCGCCGGGCGAGCACACCCGCCAACGTCCGGCTGCGGTCCCGGAGTTGAGCGAAGGTCATGGTCGATCCGTGGGCGACGAGCGCGAGCCGTCCGGGATCGCGGTCCGCCGCCCGGTCGAAGCGGTCGACGACGGTGTCCGTGCCGATGTCGGTGCGTCCGGCGGGCCCGGGGTCCGGGGCGAGCCCCGGCAGGGCGCCGACCTGCCCCGTCGACCGGGCGAGGTCCTCCAGTACGCGGAGGTAGTCGTCGAGGAGGCGGCGGGCGCCCACGAGGTCGCCGTCGCGGTGCTCCAGCTTGACCGTGAACCGGTCGCCGGGCGTGACGACCCAGGTGAACGGGTAGTGCGTGGAGTCGTCGGCCCGTACGGAGGTGATGCCGTGCCGGGTGTTCATCTCGGCGAACGCGTCCAGGTCCAGGAAGTTCTGGAGCACGAACAGGTTGTCGAACAGGGCGTCGTGGCCGGCGGCCCGCTGGATCTCGCCGAGCCCCAGGTGCTCGTGGTCCATCGCCTCGACCCGGGCCGCCTGTACGGCCGACAGGTACCCGCCGACCGTGTCGTCGGGCCGGGCCCGGGTCCACATGGGCACCGTGTTGAGCAGCACACCGACGATGCCGTCGTGGCCCTCGCCCTCCCGGCCCGAGACGGTCACCCCGAACACCGCGTCGGCGCGGCCCGTGCGGGCGCCGAGCAGCAGGCCGAAGGCACCGGTCAGCACCGAGTTCAGGGTGACGCCGTGTGCCCTGGCCGCTTCCCGCAGCAGGTCGGAGAGTTCGGCGGACATCGTGTGCGTGAGGGAGTGCGGCAGTTCGTCGGAGAGGACCGGGGCGGGGCCGGCGAGCAGCGTCGGACCGGGCAGGCCCGCCAGGTGCTCCGCCCAGAAGCGGTTCGCCGCCTCCGGGTCCTTGGCGGCGAGCGTCCGGGCGTACTCCTCGAAGCCCGGCACGGCGGGGGCCGGGACCGGCGGTTCGCCCGCCAGGACGGCCTCGTACGCCTCGAACAGTTCCCGCAGCACGATTTCGCGGGACCAGCCGTCCCAGAGCAGCAGGTGGTAGCTGAGCAGCAGGCCGTCCCGGCCGTCGGGCAGCCGCACCACGGTCAGCCGGATCAGCGGCGGCTCGCCCGGGTCGAAGCCCGACTCGCGGTCCCGGGTGCGCAGTTCCTCGGCTTCCGTCTCGTTCGTCGCGGTGACCGTACGGACGTCGACCCGGCGGCCCGCGCCGAGGACCTGGACCGGGTTTCCGTCGTCGTCGGTGGTGAAGCCGGCGCCCACGACCGGGTGGCGCGCGATCACGTACGCCATCGCCTCGGCCAGCGCGTCGGCGTCCAGGCGCCGGCCGAAGGTGAACCAGCTCTGTGCGACGTAGTGTCCGGCCGTGCCCGCCATCTGGGCCTGGAAGAACAGGCCCCGTTGGAGCGGGGTGACCGGTGCCGTGCGCTCGGCAGTCGCGGAGGCGTCCGCGATGTGCTCCAGTGCGCCGATCCAGTGCCCGGCGATCTCGTCGGGCACGCCCTCGGCGAGGGTGAACTGCGCGTGCAGGCTTCCGGTGGTGTCGTCGGTCCAGGCGTTGACCTCGACGGCGTACGGGCTGTCGTGTTCGCCGCCGCTGAGGCGCAGGGCCTGGGACTCGCCGCCCCGGCCGAGGTAGTTGAACAGCACCTGCGGGCGGGCGGTCAGCAGCGGGGCCGTCTGCGGGTTGAGGTACCTGAGCCGGCCGTAGGCGACGTGCCCGGACTCGTCCGGCTGGCGTTCGGCGACCTCGCGCGCCGCCGCGACGGGGTCGGTGTGCGCGGTGAGCCGCACCGGTGCGATGGCGGTGAACCAGCCGACGGTACGGGAGTAGTCGTGGTGCTCCAGGGCCGGGACCCGGCCGTGCCGCTCCAGGTCGATCGCGAGATCGGTGGGGGTGGGCTGGACGCGGGTCAGCGCGGTGCGCAACGCGCCGCAGAGCAGTTCGGTGAGGCCCACGCCGAGTGCGGCGGGGGCGGTGCGGGTCACGAGGTCGCTCGCCTCGGGGGCGAGTACGACCGTGGTATCGCGCAGGCCCCGGGCCACGGGCAGCGGCGCGGGCGCCGCGAGCGTGGTGATCCAGCGGCCGAGGCCGTCGGTCTCCTGGGCGGAGCGCACCGCCAGCGCCTCGGCGTACTCGGCGTACGACGTGGTCGGCGGAGCCAGGGGCGTACCGCTCGTCGCGGCGGCCAGGTCGTCGAGGAGGATCAGCCAGGACACCGCGTCCACGGCGAGGTGGTGCACGGTGACGACCAGGGTCCGGCAAGCCGGCAGCCAGGAGAACGCGATGACGTCCCCGGCTCCGGGATCGAGCCGGCCGGCCGCCTCGTCCGCCGCGGCCGTCGCGTCGGCGGCGTCCGACGGTACGACGGTGACCTCGCGGGCGGGTTCGGTGCGCAGCGCCCAGACACCGTGCCCGGTGCTCAGCCGGAGCCGGAGCACCGGGTGCGCGGCGACGACGGCGTTCGCGGCGCGCCGGATGTCGGCGAGGCCGATGCCCTCGGCCACCGCCACCGCCCGGGCCTGGACGAACCGGGCGAGCGATCCGCCCAGTTCGCGCCGGCGCAGGATGATCGGGGTGGCCGGCAGCGGGCCGTCCTCGCGTCGGGACGGCGCGGACGCCACCGCCTGCGGGGTGCGCGTGCCCAGGTGGCCGGCGAGGGCGCGCGGGGTCTTCAGCAGGAACACATCCCGGGGTGCGATCGGCAGGCCGAGCGCCCTGGCCCGGTTGATCACGGTGATGGCGACGATGCTGTCGCCTCCGGCGCCGAAGAAGTCGGTGTCGGCGTCCACGGCGACTCCGGGCAGCGTCTCGGCGAAGATGCCGACCAGTGCGGTCAGTACGGAGTCGCTCGCGGCCACCGGGGTGGTGTCCGCAGTGGCCACCGGGCCGGTGCCCCGCGCGGCAACCGCCGCCCCGTCCTCGGCGGCGCGTTCGGCCAGGGCCGCGCGGTCCAGCTTGCCGTTGACCGTCAGCGGCAGGGCGTCGACCGGCAGCACCCGGCCCGGCACCATGTGCGCGGGCAGCTTGGCGGCGAGCAGGCCGGTGAGGTCATGGGGCGCCCGGCCCACGACGTGCGCGACGAGGTGGTCGCCGCCGTCCGCCACGGTGACGGCCGCATCGACGACGCCGTCGAGTTCCCGCACGGCGGACTCCACTTCGCCGAGCTCGATCCGGAACCCCTTGAGCTGTACCTGGTCGTCGGCCCGGCCGGCGAACTCCAGCTCCCCGCTCAGCGTGCGGCGGGCCAGGTCGCCCGTGTGGTACATGCGGGAGCCGTCGGATGCGAACGGGTTCGCCACGAACCGGCCCGCGGTGAGCCCCGGCCGACCGAGGTAGCCGAGCGACACCTGGTCCCCGGCGACGTAGATGGCGCCCACCCGGCCCGGCGGCACCGGCCGGAGCATGTCGTCGAGCAGATGGACGACCAGGCCGGGGATCGGGCCGCCGATCGGGCTGGCTTCGCCGCCGTCGGCGAAGTCCTCGTCGGTCAGCACCCGGTGGGTGACATGGACGGTGGTCTCGGTGATGCCGTACATGTTGACCAGCTCGGGCGCTTCGGTGCCGTGCCGCTCGACCCAGCCGCGCAGCCGCCCGAGGTCCAGCGCCTCGCCCCCGAAGATGATCCGGCGCAGCGCGGTGACGGGTGCGCCGGCGTGCCGGTCGGCCTCGATGAACTGGTAGACCGCCGACGGGGTCTGGTTGAGCACGGTCACCCCGCGCTCGCGGACCAGCCGGTGGAAGTCGACCGGGGAGCGGGTCAGCGCGTACTCCGGCAGCAGCAGCTCCGCGCCGTGCGCCAGTGCGCCCCACAGCTCCCAGACCGCGAAGTCGAAGGAGAAGGAGTGGAACTGGACCCATACGTCGTGCGGGCCGAACTCCATGCCGGGCCCCGTGTTCGCGAGGAGCGTCAGCACGGCGGAGTGCGGGACGACGACGCCCTTGGGCCGTCCGGTCGAGCCGGAGGTGTAGATCACGTACGCGGGGTCGTTCCGGACGGTGCCGGGTTCGGTGGTGTCGCGCGGCAGCTCGTCCCCCTGGACGAGCACCCGGGCCTGAACACCCGCCCGGACCAGCAGCCGGGTGAAGCGGTCCCGCTGGTCCCGGTCCACGAGCACGACCTGCGGGGCGGCGTCGGCGAGGATGTACTCCAGCCGCTCGTCCGGGTACGCCAGGTCCAGCGGCACGTACGCGCCGCCCGCGCTGACGACCGCGACCAGGGCGACGACCTGCTCCACGGAGCGCGGCACGGCGACGGCGACCCGCTTGCCGGGGCCGACTCCGGCGGCGCGCAGGACCGAGGCCAACTCGCTTTTCACTTCGGCCAGTTCGCCGTAGGTCAGGGACCGGGTGGCGCCGTCCAGGGCGCACTGGGTGACGGCGGTGGCCGCCGGGTGACGGCGCGCGGCGGTGTCGAACAGCTCACCCAGGGTCGCCGGGGAGACCGGCTCCGGGCGGCGGGCGGAGTCCGGGGCCGGTTCGCCGACGAGGGCGTCCGGGCGGTTCAGCAGGGAGGTGAGGGTCTCGGTGAAGGTGCGCAGGATCGCCTCGGCGCCCGCCTCGCGCACCAGCTCCCCGTCGTAGATCAGGTTGAAGCGCGGCCGGCCGTCGGGGGTGCGCTCCGCCACCAGCGTCAACGGGTAGTGCGGGGCACCCTCGTTGACGATGCCGGTGATGGTCAGGGTGTCGTCGGGCCCGCGCAGTGCGTCCACGTCCGTCGCGACGTCGAAGACCACCAGCGTGTCGAACAAGGGGCCGGTGCCCGCCTGGCGGGCGATCCCGGCCAGCGAGACGTGCTGGTGCGCCAGCACCGCGCTCTGGTGTTCCTTCACCGCGGCGAGCAGCTCGCGTGCCGTGGTGTCTCCGGTCCACCTGGCCCGCACGGGGATGGTGTTGATGAACAGGCCCACCATGTCCCCGATGCCGGGCACCTCGGCGTCACGGCCCGAGACGGTGGATCCGAGGACTACGTCGCTGCGGTGCAGGATGCCGCCCAGTGTCACCGCCCACGCGCTGTGCACGGCCACGCTCAGGGGCACTCCGGCCGACCGGACGGCCCCGTCGAGGTCTTCGGCGGCCTCGACGGCGATGTCGGCGAACCGTTCGGAGGGGGTGTGCCCTTCGGCGACCAGCGAGGGGCCGGCCAGACCGGCGAGTTCGCCGCGCCACACCCGCTCGCTCTCGTCCTGGTCGCGTCCGGCGAGCCGGCTCACGTAGTCGCGGTAGCCGCCGAGCGGGTACACGGTCCCCGGCGCGTGGTACTCGGCCAGCAGCGTGCGGAGCATCGGCGGGACGGACCAGCCGTCGGCGATGATGTGGTGCACGGTCTGCACCAGTACCTCGCGCCCGGAGCCGGCGCGGATGAGCGTGTAGCGCATCAACGGTCCGGTGGCCAGGTCGAATCCGGCGCGACGGTCGCGTTCGGCGTGCTCGCGGATCTCCTCGTCGGTGAGGTGGGGGCGGTCCAGCGTGGTGAAGGGCGCCGCCGTGCCGCTTTCGAGTACGGAGACGACCCGGCCGTCGGCGAGCGCGGTGAACCGGGCCGCCAGGTTGGGGTACAGCGTGAGCAGCCGGGTGGCCGCCGTCGCGAGCCGGTCGGCGTCCACGTCGCCGTCCAGGGTCAGCAGCTGCTGTTCGACGTAGCTGCCCGTGGCTTCGTCGTCGAAGACCGAGTGGAAGTACAGGCCCTCCTGCAGCGGTGTCAACGGCAGGACGTCGAGCAGCGCCGGGCCGTCCAGGTCGTCGACGTCGGCCTGGGTGAGCCGTACCAGCGGGAAGTCGCTGGGGGTGTGGCCGCCCTCTTCGAGCGCGGCCAGGGCGGTCAGGGCGGACCGGAAGTACTGGCTGAGGGTGGTGATGTCCTCGTCGGTGAACATCCCCTCGGGCCAGGAGAGGGTGGTGACCAGCCGGTACTCGCCGCTCGCGTCGGGTTCGGCGATCGCGTTGAACTCCAGGGCGCGCGGCAGGCGCATCCTCGGGTCGCGCTTCTCGCCCAACTGTCCCGTGGTTCCCGCGAGTTGCCAGTCGCCGCCGCTGCCCGCGTCGAATCGGCCCAGGTAGTTGAAGAGCACCTGGGGTGCGGGGGTGGCCGACCCTGACTCGGTGAGGTGGCGCAGGACGCCGTAGGGGAGGCCGTTGCCGGGCACCCGGGCGAGGTCCTCCTTGACCGCCTTGAGGGCGGCGGCCAGGTACGCGGGGGCGGTGAGGTCGGCCGCCGTGCCGGGGTCCACGGTCACCGGGAACAGCGTGGTGAACCAGCCCACGGTCCGCGAGAGTTCCGGATCGAAGCCGGCCGCGTCCGCCACGAAGCGTCCCTCGCGGCCGTGTCCCTCCAGTTCGATGTGGGCGAAGGTCTGGTCCTGGCCCCGGTCGCGGCGCCACCGGGCGAGGGTGACGGCCAGCGCGGTCAGCAGTACGTCGTTGACGCCCGCGTGGAACCTCGCGGGAACGGTGCCGAGCAGCGCGGCCGTGTCCTCGGGCCCGATGTCGACGGTCCGCGTGCGTTCCCGGGCGACCGTGTCGGACTCGGCCAGGGGGCGCCTGCCCAGCGGCGTGTCCGTTCCCGGCAGCGGCCGCTCGAAGTGGGCGCGGTCCGCTTCGAAGGACGTACGTTCCAGCAGCTGGGTCCAGCGCCTGAACGACGTTCCCACGGGCGGGAGTTGGACCTGATTTCCGGAGGCGTGCTGCTGCCATGCCGTGGCCAGGTCGTCCATCAGGATCCGCCAGGAAACGCCGTCGATCACGACGTGGTGGGCGACCAGGACGAGTTGCCGCGCCTCGCGGCGCCACACGGCGCGCAGCATCACACCGCGGTCCGGGTCGAGCCCCTCGGTGGCGAGCTCCACGCACTCCGCCAGTGGCCGGTCGCACTCCTGCCACCCGGCGGCGGCCTGTCCGGCCTCGGGGATGTCGAAGCTCCACCGCTCGCCGCGCACCAGCCTGGCGCGCAGCATGTCGTGCCGCTCCAGCACCGCGGCGAGGATCTCGTCGAGCGCTTCGGCACTCAGCTGTGCCGGTGTGTTGAGCACGACGGACTGCACGAAGCCGTCGATGGCGTCGGTGGTCCGGCCGAGCCACTGCACGATGGGCGATCCCACGACAAGGCCGGTCGCGACATCGCCGTGGTCCGCGGCGGACACCTCCTCACGGCTCGCCACCGCGGCCAGTGCCCCGAGAACGCTGTGGGTGAAGATCTGCCGCGCGGTGACGTGGAGACCGGCCTCCCGCAACGCGCCGAGCAGCGAGATCGCCAGGATGCTGTCGCCGCCGAGCCGGAAGAAGTCCTGGTCGGTACCGGCCTGTTCCAGCCGCAGCACCGACGCGACGGCCGCGCACACCACCCGCTCGTTCTCGGTGGCGGGCGCCACGACGGGACCGGTGCCGATCACGGGCTCCGGCAGGGCGCCCCGGTCGAGCTTGCCGTTCGCGGTGAGCGGGAACTCCTTCATCACGACGAGGTGGGCGGGCACCATGTACTCCACCATGTGCCCGACGGCCCACGCCCTGACGTCGTCGGCCCGCAGGTCCTCGTGGCCGGCGGCCGGGATCACGTACCCCACCAGGTAGGTGCCGCCCGCCGCGTTCTTCTTCGCGACGACGCAGCTGTGCCGTACCCCGGGGTGCTCCGCGAGGCCGGCCTCGACGTCCTCGGTCTCCAGCCGCATGCCGCGGATCTTGATCTGGTTGTCGGCGCGGCCGAGGAAGTCCAACGACCCGTCCGGGGCGAACCGGGCCAGGTCACCGGTCCGGTACAGCCGGGACCCGTCGTCGGCGAAGGGGTTCGCCACGAACCGGGAGGCGGTCAGGCCGGGTGCGTTGACGTACCCACGTCCCAGGAGGAGTCCGCCCGCGTACAGCTCGCCGCCGACCCCGACCGGGACCGGGCGCAGCTCGTCGTCGAGCACGTACAGCTGGGTGTTGGGGTTGGCCTTCCCGATCGAGGTCGACAGGCGTTCGGCCTCGCCCCGGTAGATGACGTGGGAGACACCGATGGTCGTCTCGGCCGGGCCGTAGCCGTGGTACAGCGGGATGTCGAGGCGGGTGCGGAACCGCTCGTACAGCTCGGGGGTCAGCACCTCGCCGCCGCACCACACGTGGCGCAGGCTGTCCAGGCGGCCGGAGTCGCCCGCGATCTCCAGCAGCACGTCCAGCATCGACGACACCAGGTAGGTGAAGGTGACCCGGTGCTCGGCGATCACGCTCAGCAGGTGGTGCGGGTCGCGTTCGCCGCCGGGCCGCAGGATCACCAGCCGACCGCCGGAGACCAGGGGCAGGAAGATCTCGTTGATGGAGATGTCGAAGGACAGCGGCGCCTTGAACAGCGAGGCGTCGTCGTGGCCGAAGCCCAGGATCTCGTCGACCTGCCACAGCAGGCGCTCGCTGATCGCCTCGTGCCGGATCATGGCGCCCTTGGGCCGTCCGGTCGAACCGGACGTGAAGATCACGTACGCCAGGGCCGTGCCCGGGACGCTCGCGTCCGGCCCCTGAACGGGCTGGTCGCCGAACCGCCAGTCGTCGAGGTCGACGGCCACGGCGTCCGGTTCACCCGCTCCGTGCTCGCCGGAGTCGTTGAGCTGGAGCACGACGCGGGCGTCCTCGACGACGACGGCGCGGCGCGCGGCGGGCCACTGCGGATCGAGCGGCACGAACGCGCCCTTCGCCCGCAGCACGGCGAGGAGCCCGATGACCATCTCCGCCGAGCGGCCCAGCGAAATACCGACGACCTGTTCGGAGGTGAGTCCGCGTTCGATCAGGTGGTTGGCCAACTGGCTCGAATATTCATCCGCTTGACGGTACGTCAACGACCGGCGTTCGTCTGTGATCGCGACGGCGTCCGGCCTGCTGCGCGCCTGCTCCCGGAACATCTCCATGATGGTCGGGCGGACCCGGTCGGCCCGGGTGTCGTTCCACTCGGCCAGGGCTTCGATCCTCGCCGCCGGGCCGGACGGGCCGATGGTGCCGATGGACCGGTCCGGGAAGTCGGCCAGGTCGTCCAGGGCGAGCTGCGCGTCGGACGGTGCGACGCCGCCGGGGACGGTGATGGTCCGGCCGTCCGGGCCGGCCTCCCAACCCGCGCTCCCGCCACCGCCGTTGTCGACCCAGCCGAGTACGTCGGTGAACCGCGCACCGGGGGTGAGGTCCAGGCCCTCGGGGCCGAGGCCGGTCGCCCAGTACGCCAGTCCTATGGCGCACGCTCCGGCGATGGTCCGGTCGCCGTAGTCGCCGGTCCGCCGGCGTACGCCGGCCAGGCGAGCGGGAGAGAGCAGCACGTGAGGAGCGCGCGGTTCCGTCATCGAAGACTCAGCATCCTTCCGAGGCATGAAGGTTAGCCTAACCTAACTCAGGGGTACCTAACTACCCTCTCGCCAGGCCCGCCACAGGCGCGCGTACTGGCCGCCCAGAGCCACCAGCTCTCCGTGCGTTCCCTCCTCCACCACGCGCCCCTCGGACAGCACGGCGATCCGGTCCGCGGCCATCGCCTGGGTCAGCCGGTGTGCCACGAACAGCGTGGTCCGGCCCGAGCACGCGGCCAGTACGGCCCGCTCCAGCTCCGCGGCGCCCTCGCTGCCCGCCTCCGCGGTCGACTCGTCGAGCACCACCACCGGGGCACGGCCCAATACCAGCCGTGCCAGGGCGATCTGGGCGACCTTGGTGACGTCCAGACGCTCGCCGCCCTCGCCGACCCTGGTGTTCAGCCCCTCGGGCAGCAGCTCCACCCACCCGTCGGCACCGACCGTGCGCAACGCGTGCAGCAGTCGTTCGTCGCTCGCCGCGGGCGCGGCCAGCCGCAGGTCCTCGGCGAGGGGACCCGAGAACACATGCGTCTCCTGCGTCAGGATGCTCACCAGGGCCCGCGCCCCGGCCTCGTCCAGACCGGCGAGGTCCTGCGATCCGATGTGTACCGAACCGGCCTGCGGGGTTCCGGTGCCTGCGATCAGCGCGGCCAGCGTCGACTTGCCCGCGCCCGTCGCCCCCACCAGGGCGAGCGAACCCCCGGCCGGGATGGACAGGTTCACGTCCCGCAGGACCGGCTCCTCGGCGCCGGGGTAGCTGAAGGTCAGCCCCTGAACGGTCACCGGATACGGTCCGGCGTCCGCCTGGGCGACGGACACGTCGCCCACCAGCCGGTCCTCCGCGGGCTCCCCCACCACCCCGACCAGGCGGGTGAGGCTCGCGCCCGACTTCTGCGCCTCGTCGAAGGTGAACATGATGGCGCCCAGCGGGGTGAACAGCCGGTGGAACATCAGCGGGGCCGCCGACACCTCGCCCAGGCTTGCGGCGCCGGCCTCCAGCAGGGCGTACCCCACCACGATGATGAGGACCAGCCCGATGAACTCGGCGCGGTTCTCCCGGCCGACGAACCGCCCGAAGAAGCGGAACACCTCGACGCCGTAGTCGCGCACCCGCCACGACTCCTCGGTCACCTTCTCCCGGACGGCCCCCTCCAGGCGGTACGCCCGTACCGTGTCGATCCCGTCGAGACCGCTGATCAGTGCTTGCGCGCGGTCGGCCTGGGCCACCCGCTGCTTGCGGTAGAGCGGGGCGGAGCGGGGCAGGTACCACCGCAGGGCCAGCGCGTAGGCGGGCAGCGCACCGGCGCCGGCCAGGCCGAGCCGCCAGTCCAGTCCGAACATGCCGGCCGTGGCGATGACGACCAGCACGCCCGCCGAGAACACGGTGGGGATGGCCGCCCGGATCCCCTTGGACAGCACAGCCACGTCGTCGCCGACCCGGGACAGTACATCGCCCCGGCCCACCTGTTCGACGCGTGCGCTCGGCATCCCCAGCACCGCGCGGACGGCCGCTTCCCGCAGCCGGGCGAGCAGACCCGCCCCCAGCCGCCCGATCAGGTACGTCGACACGGCGGTGGCCGCCGCGCCGAGCAGCGCGGCGGCCACCATCACCGCCCCGACCGTGACGAGCGCCGAGCGCGATCCGCCCCCGGTCACCCCGTCGACCACCTGACTCAGCAGGAGTACGGGGAGCACCTGGAGCGCCGCCCCGGCCACCGTGGTAAGCAGGGTGGAGGCGGTCAGCCACGGGGCCCGGCGGCAGTGCGCCACGACCCACGCGGTGGCCTCGCCGCTGGTCGCCGTGCGCAGGGTCGCGGAGGCTGCGCGGGTGTCGGTGGCACTCACACGAAGACCGAATCTCTGCGGGGACGGGGCAGTTGGACCGGCATGGCTACTTGACCGACTCGACGAGCTCGTCGATCGCGTACGGCAGCGAGAGCAGGGTTCCCTGGGACATGGCGGCACCGACCGCCGGGCCCTCGCTGTCCAGCAGATACGAGACCTTGCCGTTCTTGACGGCGGGCAGGTTGGTGAACAGCTCGAACCTCTTCAACGCGTCCGTGTCCGCCTTGTCGTTGATGACGAAGATGCGGTCGGCGTCGACCAGGTCGACGCGCTCGGGGGACAGCACGGTGAAGAACTTGCCGTCCGCGACCTTGTCGATCTCGGTCCGGTACTTGAAGCCGATGCCCGTGACCAGCCGGCCGCGTACGTCGGTGGAGGTGAACGGCGCGACGGAGTCCTTGTACCAGGACAGCGCCACCGCGGTCTGCTTCGCGAACTCCGGGTGGGCCTTCGCGGCCGTGTCGAGCTTGGCCTGGATACCGTTCACCAGCTCCTTGCCCTCGGCCTCCTTGCCCAGCGCCTTGGCGATGTGCACCGCGTTGTCCTGCCACGGCGCGCTGAAGGGCTCCTTCTCGGCCTTGGTGCGGCCCACCGTCGGGGCGATCCTGGAGAGCTTCTCGTAGGCGGCCTTGTCGATCTCGGAGTAGACCGCGATGATCAGGTCCGGCCGCAGCGAGGCGATCTTCTCGTAATTGGGGCCCGAGTCACCGTTGTTCATGATGACCTCGGGGCGGGTGTCGCCCCACTTGTCCTTGACCCAGGGCCACTGGGTGTTGATGTCGGGGGACTTGCCCGCCGGGTTCGGGTACTGGTCGACCATGCCGACCGGCTTGATGCCGAGCGCCAGAATGGCCTGGTCGTCCGTGTAGCCCACGGAGACGACGCGCTTCGGGGCCTTGGTGATCTCCGTGGACCCGAATGCGTGCTCCACGGCGACCGGGAACGCTCCGGAGGCGGCGGCCGGGGCGTCCTCGCCCTTCTTGTCCGCCGAGTCGGAACCGCATCCGGCGAGGAGGCCGACGCCGAGGGTCGCGGCGGACAGTATCGCCGCCACCCGCCGCCAGGGCTTCACACGCGTCGTTCGATGGAGAAGCATCCGGAATCCCTTGCTTTCACACGGTCCACTGCACCTCGTTGTAAGGGCAGCCAAACCTTATCCTGCGTAAGTGAGGCAAGCCTAGCCTAACTTGCGAACTCTCCTTTGTCGGGCATGACTTGGGTGCACACCCCCCGGTCGCCGGGCCCTACGAGTCGAGCCGGACGTGCGTACGGCCGATCGGCACGATGAGCGGCCGGTCGCCCACGGGGTCGTCGATGACCGTGGCGTGCAGCCCGAACGCCTCGCGCAGCAGCTCGGCGGTGATCACCTCGCGCGGGTGTCCCTGCGCCAGGACGGAGCCCTCCCGCATCACGATCAGGTTGTCGCTGTAACGCGTCGCCAGATTGAGGTCGTGCAGCACCATGACCACGGTGCGCCCCGACTCGTGCAGGTCGTCCACCAGGTCGAGCACGTCGATCGCGTGCGCCAGGTCCAGATAGGTGGTCGGCTCGTCCAGCAGCAGCAGGTCGGTCCCCTGGGCCAGCGTCATCGAGATCCAGACACGCTGGCGCTGTCCGCCGGAGAGCGAGTCGACCGGACGGTCGGCCAGTTCGGACACCCCGGTCATGGCCAGCGCGCGTTCCACGACGCCGGCGTCGTCCGCGGACCACTGCCGCAGCCAGCTCTGGTGCGGATGGCGTCCCCTGGCGACCAGATCGGCCACGGTCAGCCCCTCCGGCGCGACCGGCGCCTGCGGCAGCAGACCGAGCTTCTTGGCCACGTCCCTGGTCCGGAGCCTGCCGATGTCCTCGCCGTCCAGCACGACCGTCCCCCCGGACGGCTTCAGCAGCCGGGTCAGGGTGCGCAACAGGGTGGACTTGCCGCAGCCGTTGGGGCCGATGATCGTGGTGATCACCCCCGGGGGGATCGCCACGTCGAGGGCGTCGATGACCGTCCGGCCGCCGTACCCGACCGTGACTCCCCTGGCTGCCAGCCGTGGTGCCTCCGCGGCTTCGGCCCCGGTCCCGGTCCCGGTGGTGAACTGAGTGGCCACGAGGCCCCCTTGTCTGGGTCTGTCCTGCATTCTTTCCGCCTACCTGAGATTCGCCCGCACCAGCAGGTAGATGAGGAACGGGCCGCCGATCGCGGCGGTGACCACACCGACCGGGAGGGTGATCGGCAGCGCCGTGCGCGCGACCAGGTCCGACCCGATCAGCAGCAACGCGCCCACCAGGCCGGAGGCCACCATCGGGGGTGTCGGGAACCTCGCCAGACGCATCGCCACCTGCGGCGCCACCAGGGCGACGAACGGCACCGGGCCCGCCGCGCTCACCGCCAGGGCGGCCAGCAGGACCGCGCACAGCAGCAGGACCGCCCGCACTCGCGAGTACCGGACACCCAGGCCGGCGGCGACCTCGTCGCCGAGATGCATCGGTCTGAACTGGAACGCGACCGCGGCCACGACCACCACGAGGACGAGCGTGCACCAGAACGCCACCCGGACCTCGTCCCACGACCGGCCGTCCAGCGAACCGACCAGCCACGACTGTGCCCTGGCCACGTCCCTGATGTCGGCGGAGACCAGCAGCCAGGTGGTGATCGCCTCCATCACGGCGCTCACCGAGATGCCGATGAGGATGAGCCGGAAACCGTCGATCCCGCGCCGCCAGGCCAGGAAGTACACCAGCAGCCCCGTGCCGAGTCCGCCCGCGAGAGCCGCCGCGGGCAGGCCCACCGAGCCGGTGACCGCCGCGGCCGCCCCGCCCGACACGGTCACCAGGAAGACCGCGACCGCGCCCGCTCCCCCGGTGATGCCCAGAATGTCCGGGCTGGCCAGCGGATTGCGTGCGACGGACTGCGTGATCGCCCCGGACATGCCCAGCGCGAATCCCACGACGAGACCGGCCAGGGCGCGCGGCATCCGCAGATCCATGATCACGAACTCGTCGACCTGTTCGCCCCGGCCGAGGAGCGTGGCGATCACCCGGGGCAGCCTGATGGGGAAGTCCCCCACGCCGATGGAGAGGCAGAACACCAGGAAGGCGCCCGCCGCCAGCAGCAGGGTGACCAGGACGGGCCAGGGCCGCCATACGAACGACACCTGGCCGATCCGTACGCCCGGCGCCACCGATGGGTTCATGTCCGTCCCGTTCATGCGCTCCTGAACTTTCCTCGCCACACCAGAACCGCGAAGAACGGGGCGCCGAGAAGGGCGACCACGACACCCGCGTCCAACTCGCCCGGACGCACCACCAGGCGCCCCGCGATGTCGCAGACCAGCAGGACGACGGAGCCGAGCAGACCCGCGTACGGCACCAGCCAGCGGTAGTCCGGCCCGGTCAGGTACCGGGCCACATGGGCCACCATGAGCCCGAGGAAGGCGATGGGGCCGCACGCCGCCGTGGCCGCGCCCGCCAGCAGGGTGATGGCGACGATGCCGACGGTCCGGCTCAGCGCGATGTTCACGCCCAGCCCCCGCGCCACGTCGTCGCCCAGGTTGAGCAGGTTGAGGGCGGGCAGGGTGATCAGGGCCGGCACCAGTCCGACCGCGATGAACAGGGTGACCGGCCGGATGACGTCGAATCCGACACCGGCCACCGAGCCCGCGTTCCAGAACCGCAGCGCGTTCAGCGACTTCTGGTCGGAGAGCGCGACCGCGGTGGTCATCGCCGCAAGGAAGACCGTGAGCCCCTGCCCGGCCAGGGCGAGCGTCAGCGGGTTGCCCGCGCCCCGGCCGATGCTGGCGAGACCGAAGACCACGACACCGGCGACCGCCGCCCCGAGGAAGGCGAACCAGACGTACTGGAACGGGTTCGCGAGCCCGAGGACCGCGACCACCGAGACCACGGCGAACGAGGCGCCGGCGTTCACCCCCAACAGCCCCGTGTCGGCGATGGGGTTGCGGGTGTACCCCTGGATCAGCGCGCCGCCGACGCCCAGGGCGAGGCCCGCCACGATCGCGAGCACCGTCCGGGGCACCCGCACGGTCTGCACGATGAGCCCGACCTCGGTGAGCCGCCGGTCGGCCTCGGGCGCCGTGAACAGCCCGTGCCAGACCTCGGCGGGGCTCAGCGCGCGCGCACCGACGGCCAGCGACAGTGCCGCCGCGACCACCAGGACGACCACGAGCACACCCAGACCCACGCCCCGCCGCCGACGGGCCCGCTTCGTGCCCCCGGGCGCGGGGCGCTCAACTGCGGTCGTGCGCATCTCGATGTCCGTCATCCCTCATGATCCGCCGGGGCCGCGTGTCCTGCCCCGAACCTCACGCGTGCGTACCGGTGCCGTCGGCGACCGGACGGGCCTCGTCGGAGGCGGACTTGACGCCCCGGTCCAGGAGCGAGTCCAGGATCTCCCCGACCCGTATCGCGGTGTTCGACAGCAGGGACGTCGTGATGCCGTGCGTGTGCTCCGTACCGCCCTGGAGGTAGATGCCGCAGCGCAGTTCGGGGCCGGTCGAGACGCGGTAGTCGCGCTCGACCCGGACCCTGCCCGCGTCGTCGCGCAGGCAGTGGCCGGCGACCTCACCGAGGAGACCGAGCGGGTCGGCGGGGCTGTAGCCGGTGGCGAAGACCACGACGTCCGCGTCCAGGAGCGTCTCCTCGCCCGTGACGAGGGAGTTCACGGTGGTACGGACGCCGTCGGGCGTCTCCTCGACCCCGGTGACCCGGGAGACGTTGAGGAACCGCAGCCGTTCGGTGCCGAGGACCTTCTCCTGGTACATCTGCCGGTACAGGTCGTCGATCAGGTCGATGTCCACCACGGAGTAGTTGGTGTTGCCGTGGTAGGCCATCAGCCGGGTCTTGACGCTCTCGGGCGCGGCGAAGTAGTCGTCGACGGCGCCGGGGTCGAAGATCCGGTTGGCGAAGCTGCTGTCGTCGGCGGGGCTGTAGCCGTAGCGGGAGAAGACCGCGCACACCTCGGCCTCGGGGAAGCGGCGGTGCAGGTAGGCGACGTTCTCGGCGGCGCTCTGGCCGGCGCCCACGACGACGAACCGCGAGGGCGAGGCGGCTTCGAGGCCGTCGACCTTCCGCAGCAGATCGGAGTTGTGCCAGACCCGCTCGCCTCGCTCCACACCCTGGGGCATGAGGGGACGCAGCCCGGTTCCGACGACGAGGTTGCGGGCCCGGTGGACCGAGAGGCCCTGTGCCGAACGGACGGTCACGTCCAGGTACTCCACGACGCCGTCCTGGACGAAGGGCGTGACGGAGACGACCTCGTGCCCGTAGGAGACCATGTCGTCGACCTTGGCCGCGGCCCACTCGAAGTAGTCGTGGAACTCGACCCGCAGCGGGAAGAGGTTCTTGTGGTTGATGAAGTCGATCAGCCGGCCCTTGCTCTGCAGATAGCAGAGGAAGCTGTACTCGCTGGCCGGGTTCCGGAGCGTCACCAGGTCCTTGAGGAAGGACACCTGCATGGTGGCGTCGTCGATCAGCATGCCGCGGTGCCAACCGAAGCTCTGCTGCTGCTCGAAGAAGTGAGCGGTGACCGACTCCTGCCTGCCGACGCGGGTGTTGTGTTCACTCAGCGCGATCGCCATCGCCACATTGGAGGGGCCGAAGCCGATGCCGATCAGGTCGTGGACCAGTGGTGCGTCGCCAGGAAGAACCTGTGACATGTCACTCCCATCGTGCGGGAAAGTCGCCTGTCAGGCGTAGGAAAGATGCGAGAGGCGGGCGTGCCGAGCAGGCCACCCAACCAAACTTAGGTGAGCCTAAGCTAATCACATGGTGCTGTCGATAGGTCAAGTCGACATCCGGCGCCATCGATTCACCTGATGGATCGTCAACAAAGGTCCGAAATCAACCTGTTGCAAACTAAGGTAAGCCTTGCTTTACTTACCGCCGATCCATCCCTGCCCTGAGGAGGAACCCCATGCGGGTCGTCATGTTCGGTTACCAGACCTGGGGGCACCGCACCCTGCAAGCCCTCCTGGACTCCGAGCACAGTGTGGAACTGGTCGTGACGCACCCCAGGAGCGAGCACGCGTACGAGAAGATCTGGAGCGACTCGGTCGCCGATCTCGCCGAGGAGCACGGCGTCCCGGTGCTGATCCGCAACCGTCCCGACGACGACGAGCTGTTCGAGCGCCTCAAGGAGGCCGATCCGGACATCATCGTCGCCAACAACTGGCGCACCTGGATCCCGCCGCACATCTTCGGCCTCCCGCGCCACGGCACGCTGAACGTCCACGACTCGCTGCTGCCGAAGTACGCCGGCTTCTCCCCGCTGATCTGGGCCCTGATGAACGGCGAGTCCGAAGTGGGCGTCACCGCGCACATGATGGACGACGAGCTCGACGCCGGTGACATCGTCCGGCAGGAGGCGGTCGCGGTCGGGCCGACGGACACCGCCACCGACCTCTTCCACAAGACCGTCGACCTCATCGCCCCGGTCACCATCGGAGCGCTCGGCCTCATCGCCGCCGGGCAGACGGAGTTCACGAAGCAGGACCGGTCCCGGGCGAGCTTCTTCCACAAGCGCGCCGCCGAGGACATCCGCATCGACTGGAACTGGCCGGCCGAGGACCTCGAACGCCTGGTCCGCGCCCAGTCGGAGCCGTACCCCAGCGCCTTCACCTTCCACCGGGGCAAGCGGCTCGAAGTCCTCGCCTCGGTGGTGTCCCGGGGCCGTTACGGCGGCACGCCCGGACGCATCTTCTACCGTGAGGGCGAGGGCGTGGTGATCGTCGCCGGAACCGACGCGCGCACCGGCCGCAACCACGGCCTGGCCATCACCCGCGTACGGACCGAGGACGGCCGGGAGCTGCCCGCGACGGAATACTTCACCGCCATGGGCGGCTACCTGACCAACCGCCCTGACCCGGAAGCCGCCTGAGGGCGATGCCGCTGAATCCGTAAACGCCGGGCGGGCCGACGGAAGAGATTCCGTCGGCCCGCCCAGGGTTCGCTCAGATGCTGATGCTGTCAGAAGGGCTTGGTCGGAAGGTACTTGCCGTCCAGGGTGATCACGGCGCGCTCGCCGCCCTCGGGGTCGGTGACCTTCTTCACGTCGAGCTTGAAGTTGATCGCGGAGATGATTCCGTCGCCGAACTGCTCGTGGACCAGGGCCTTGAGGGTGGTGCCGTAGACCTGGAGCATCTCGTAGAAGCGGTAGATGGTCGGGTCGGTGGGTATGCCGCCGGGGATCGAGCCGCGGGTCGGGATGGTCTGGAGCAGCATGGCCGCGTCCTCGTCCAGGCCGAGGAGCTCGGCGACGGCCTCGGCGGAGGCGGCCGGGAGGGCGTGCTGGCCGAGGACGGCGGCGGTGACGAACGCGACGGACAGTCCGGCGGCGTCCGCGATCTGCTGCCACGACAGGTCCTTGCGGACCTTGGCCTCGACGGCGGCGGCGGCGAGCAGCTGGCGGGCGGTGGGGTCGAACTGGGCGTGCACCATGGGGTGTTTCCTTTCGTGGGTGCCGCTCGCCGAAGTGGGGGAGGCGGGAGCGGCGGGTACGGGGTGAGGAGTGATCCCGGATGCCGGTGGGGCGGCGGGGATCAGGTCCGTGGGGGCCGGCGGTCAGGCCGCGAGGGCTGCGGACCGGCCGGTGACGTCGAGTTCCTCGACGGTGCCGGTGGGAATGTCGTAGACCCAGCCGCGCAGGGTGACCGCGCCCGCGGCCCTTGCGCGGGCCACCGAGGGGTGGGTGGCCAGGTTCGCCAGTTGGGCGAGCACGTTCTCGCGCACCAGCGCGGCCACGTCCTGCCGGCCGACGGCGGTGCGGGCGACCGAGGCGTCGGCGTGACGCAGCCAGTCGGCGACCGCGGGTGCGCCGGAGAGGTCCTGGCGTGCGGCCAGGGCGGTCATCGCGCCACAGGCCGAATGCCCGCACACCACGATCTCCTGCACACCCAGGACGGCGACCGCGTACTCGATGCCGGCCGCGATGCCGTCCGGTGCGGGGGTGTGGGCGGGTACGAGGTTTCCGGCGGTGCGGACGACGAAGAGCTCGCCCGGCTCGCTGCTGGTGATCAGCTCCGGCACCACGCGGGCGTCCGAGCAGCTGATGAACAGTGTCGACGGCCGGTGGGTGTCGGCCAGGTGCGCGAAGAGCTCCGCCTTGGCCGGGAAGACATCGCGCTGGAAAGTCCCGACCCCTTCGGCGAGGTCGTACATGCTCACTCCTCTCGGTAGCTGCCGGCCCCGTTGGACTGACGTAACCCACCATGCACGACCAGCCTCTATAGAGTCCAAGACTCAATTTCGATGACATTGATCGATGGCATCTATGGTTTGTGCGGGGTGTCGGGCGCCGTACGCTTCCGTGCCGCTCCCGCCGCGCGTGCCGGGCGGGGTCAACCGATCGGTTGACCCCGGGGTCCTCCGGGCGGAAGCCGACGACGAGCCGCCGGGTCGACGGGTCGAGGCCCTCCGCGGCCCCAGGATTGATCTCGGAGCCGGACGGCACAGGTCCTCCCGGTCTCCCCGCCCCGGGACCGCCCGGGCCCCGGACCCAAGCGACGACCGCAAGGAACAGTCACCATGCAGAAGATCTCGAAGCGGACCCGCGTCCTGGCCACCGGCGTCGCCCTCGCCGCGCTCGGTGCCGGTGCCTTCGGCGCGGCCTCGGCGAACGCCGCGCCGGCCGCCGCCGTCGCCAAGGCCGACGTGAAGAACAAGAACACGATGCAGACGACGCACCTGACCATCAAGGCCGCCACGAAGGCCGCCGAGGCCACCCTGAAGGCCGCGGAGAAGGAGAACCAGCGCGTCTCCGTCGCCGTCGTCGACCGCAACGGCAACACCATCGTCACCCTGCGCGGCGACGGCGCCGGCCCGCAGTCCTACGAGGCCGCCCAGAAGAAGGCGTTCACCGCCGTCTCCTGGAACGCCCCCACCTCCGAGCTCGCCAAGCGCCTGACCAACGCCCCGACCCTGAAGGACATCCCCGGCACCCTCTTCCTCGCCGGTGGCGCCCCGGTCGCGGCCAAGGGTGCGCCGATCGCCGGCATCGGCGTGGCCGGCGCCCCGTCGGGCGACCTGGACGAGAAGTTCGCCCAGGCCGGCGTCGCCGAGCTCGCCAAGTAGCCATTGACCATGCCGACGCCTCTGAGAGGTACGGCCGCCCTGACCCCGGCGGTGCACGGAACCCCCCGTACCGTGCACCGCCGGTCGCCCCTCTCCTCCGCCCGCGTCCGCGCGGCCCTGAGGGCGGGGATCGGGATCGCGGTGCGTACGACAATGACGACGACCCTGTCCGCGCTGCGCACCCGCACTCCCTGGAGCTCGAGGAGCACCACGATGAACGACCTCGACCGCGATCTGCTGCACGCCGCCGAGGCGGGTGATGCCGACGCCGCGCTCGCCGCGCTCGCCGCGGGCGCCGCGGTGGAGACCCGCGACGCGCATCTGCGCACCCCCCTGCTGCTGGCCGCGCTCGCCGATCACGTGGCCGTCGCCGAGACGCTGGTCGCCGCCGGTGCCGACCCGAACGTCCAGGACGACCGCCTCGACAGCCCCTGGCTGGTCACCGGCGTCACCGGCAGCGTCGCCATGATGCACGCCCTGCTCCCTGCGGGCCCCGACCTGAAGGTGACGAACCGCTTCGGCGGCACCTCCCTCATCCCCGCGAGCGAGCGCGGCCACGTCGACTATGTCCGGGCCGTGCTCCGCGAGACCGACATCGACGTCGACCACGTCAACCGGCTCGGCTGGACCGCTCTGCTGGAGGCCGTCATCCTCGGCGACGGCGGACCCGAGCACCAGGAGATCGTCGAGCTGCTGATCACCGCCGGTGCCACGGCCTACCTGCCGGACGGCGAGGGCGTCACCGCCCTCGAACATGCCGAGCGGCACGGCTTCACCGAGATCGCCGGTCTGCTGCGGGCCGTGCGTTAGCCGACTGCTACGAATGCGCCCTTCACATGACGCGCCCGTGGGCACCGTGCCGGGATCAGCCGGCGGTGAGGACCCGCCAGTCGCGTACGCCGATGTCGGCGGGCGTCCCGTCGAGGATCCTGGCGGTGCGCGTCGCGGGTTCGAGGGTGATGGTCGCGAGGCTGGCCCAGCGCTGGCCGAGCGGCATGTCCGGGTCGGGCAGGCAGGTCACCGGGGGCTCGCCCGCCCCGGTGACGAGGAAGTCCGCGAGCTCGTCGACCGTGGTCGGCGGCTGCCTGCGGGCGAGGCGGTCACGGACGAAGTCGTAGCGCTCGCCCGAATCGGGCTGGTAGAGCCAGGTCTTCTCGCCGGTGGCCGGCGTCGGCGTCAGGAAGTGGTTCGTCCGCAGCAGCGTGCCGTTCTCGGGGCGCATCTCGAAGATGCCGACGGGGCTCATGTCGAGCAGCACGGCGTCGGTCTCGTCGAAGAGCGCGAACGATCCGGACGAGGCGAGCGGTGCGCTGCGGATGATCTCGACGGCCTCGGCGACGCTCCCCGCCTCTTCGAGGACGATCGCCGCGAGGACATGGACGGGGATGCCGCCGATGCCGTCGTCGACGTGGCCGAGGATGTTGAAGTGCAGGGCGAGACCGGCGCTGTTGACGCCCATCTTGCCGAGGATGCCGTTCTCGGTGAGGCCGACGACGTCATGGGTGCCGCCGCGCGACTCCAGCGTGTGCCACATGCCGTTGAGCTCGACGTGCCAGTCCCACGTCTGGACGCCGAACGTCCGCACGGCACCGTCGTCACCGGGGCTGCGGCGCACGATCGTGGTGCACTCCCCCGGCGGCACGGCGACGCTGCGGGCCAGGATCTCGGTGCGGGCGTTGAGCGCGGCGACGCGCCACTCCTCGGCACCGGCCCCCTTGGCGATGCCCGTGATCTCGGCGTGTGCCGCGGGCCGGAAGCGCCCGATCGCTTCGAGGGCGCGCTCGGCGTCCTCCCGCATCCGGGCGGTGGTGATGCCACCGAGCGCGAACAGCCGGTCGTACACCTCGATCGCGGCGGGGATGCCGTCGTGGAGCTGCTCGCCCCGGGCGACGCCGCGCTCGTAGGGGTCGGTGGCCGCGGCCTTGATGTGGGGACGGTTCTCGGGGCGGGGGATGGACATGGCGGTCACTGGTTTCCTTCTGTGCTGTTCGGGTGGAGCTGCACCGCTCCACCGACGACCGTCGCGAGGACGGGGTTGCCGGGCTGTGCGTCGGGGGCGAGACCGAGCGGGTTCGCGGCGAAGACGGTGAGGTCGGCGAGGTGGCCCGGCACGATCCGGCCGAGTTCGTGCGAGGCTCCGGCTGCGTGCGCGGCCGCTGCGGTCATGCCGGTGTAGGCCTCGCGGGCGGAGATCGCCTGGCCGGGCTGGACGGGTGCGGTGTCCGGCTCCTCGACCGGGCGTCGAAGCTGACAGTCGGCGAGACCGATGCGCGGGTCGCCGGGGCCGATCGGCCAGTCGGAGCCGAGTGCCACTACGGCGCCGTGGTCCAGCAGGTCGCGGGTGCGCCAGCCGTGGGCGGCGCGGTCGGGTCCGATCCGCCGCGACCAGTTGTCCGTGGCGTCGGCACGCGTGTGCCGGGTGCCGTGCACGGGCTGGAGGCTCGCCACGACGTCGAGCTCGGCGAACCGTCCGAGGAGGTCGTCGGGGACGGACTCGATGTGCTCGATGCGGTGGGGGGCGCGGCCGGCCGGGCCGACCTCCTCGATGACATCGAGCGCGAAGCGCACGGCCTGGTCACCGATGGCGTGGGTCGCGGTCGGGATGCCGCGTTCGGTGAAGAACCGCATGGCGGCCCGGTAGGCGTCGAGGTCGCGCCAGAGCGGCTCACGGTTCTCGCCGTGGGTGTCCGGCCGCTCGAACCACGCCGTGCCGTTGTCCGCCGTGCCGTCGAGCATGAACTTGGCGCCCTCGACATGCCAGCGCCGCCCGTGCAGTCCCTGCTGGTCGGCGATGTCCTGCCACACCTCGGGGGCCGAGTCGGCCGGCACCAGCGGGGAGCAGCGGATGCGCAGCGGCAGCTCGCCGTCCTCCTCGATGTGCCGGTACACGGCTTCGGACGGGTCGGAGAAGTCGAGCGCGTGCAGCCCGGTCAGCCCGCTGCGCGCGAGGCTGTCGAGCTGGTCGAGCACGTACCCGGCGGCGGTGTCCACCGGCACCTCGGGGTAGTGGGCGAACACCAGGTCCATCGCCTGGAGCTCGACCACGTGTCCGGTCGGGCGGCCGTCCGGTCCGACCTCGACCGACGAGGCGTCGGTGAACGTCTCGCGGCCGGTGAGCCCGACGACTTCGACCGCCCGGGGGCTCACCACGAGCGCGTGCGCGTCCCGCGTCATCAGCGAGATCGGCCGCCCGGGGAACCGGTCCGCGAACACGGTGCCGGTGGGATCACCGTCGAACACGTTGACGTCGAGGTCGAAGCCGGTGATCCACCCGTCCGCCGGCCGCCCCTGAGCGGCGTCGGCCAGGCAGCTGAACACCTGGTCGAGCGTCGAGGCGCCGGAGAGGTCCACGCCGCTGCCGATCTCGATCGACCCCCACACCGGGTGGGCGTGGACGTCGGTGAGGCCCGGCAGGATCGTGGCGCCCGGAAACGCGTGGACGACCGTGCCGGGGCCGCGCACGGGTTCGAGGTCCGCGGCAGTGCCGATCGCGACGATGCGGCCGTCGCGGATCGCGATCGCCTTCGCTGTCGCGGTCGCGGTGGCCTGCGGGCCGTGAGACTCATCGGCGAGTGTCTCTACGTGGTCGGCCGTCACGATGACATCGGCGTACACGGGTTTCCTTCCGGTGGTGCTGTGCGTGGGGGCGGGGCGGCGGGGACCGTCAGGGGCGGGGAATGGTCCGCAGGATGCGGGCGGTGGCCCAGTAGACGGCGGCGGCGACAACCATGCCGGCCGGGATCGACAGGTCGACATCGCCCATGACCCGCGCGAGCGGGGCCGTCCAGAAGGTGGTGTTCACCCACAGCAGGGAGACGACGCCGCCGCTGACCAGCGCGAGGACGCCGGACCAGTGGACACCGCGGTGGTACCAGAACGGCCCGCCGCGTTCCTCTCCGATCAAGTCCGCCCCGTTGTAGCGGTTGCGCCGCATGACGAGGTCGGTCACGGCCACCGCCATGGCCGGGCCGGTCACGACGACCACGAGCTGGAGCATGGTGTTGACGCTGGTCAGGAAGTCCCAGACGAGGATCGCGTACAGCGTCATGGCCGTGCCGAGGATGCCGATGGTCAGGACGGCGGGGATACGTGCGAGGCGGACGCCGACCGACTGGATGGACAGGCTGGCGCTGTAGGCCGTCATGCCGTTGTTCGCCATGGTGTTGACGACCACCGCGATGACGAAGACGGGGACGAACCAGCCCGGCAGAATGCCCTCCAGCGCGGCCTGCGGGTCGGTCATGTCGAGCGTGGTGGCGGCGAGGGCGCCGACCGTGGTGAACAGGACGCTGGGCACGTACGCGCCCAGCGCCGTCCAGCCGGCGACGGCGAACGGGCTGCTGTCGCGCGGCAGGTAGCGGGCCAGGTCGGGGCTGTTGCTGTACGAGAGCGGCGTGGAGGCGATGATGGCGAAGCCGATGCCGGTCGTGGCGACCAGCGCACCGCCCTTGAGGGGCTCCGCCGGGGCGTAGGACCAGTCGGTCTCGGCGAGCACGTATCCCGTGACGACGATGAACACGACGGTCAGCAGGACGCTGAGCGCGGTGTAGAGGCGGACGATCGTCGCGTATCCGTAGATGGCGATCAGCAGCGTCGCCGCGGCGATGAGGACGATGACGGTCGCGTGGACGGCCGCGTTGTCCGGCAGACCCATCCGGGCGGCAAGTCCGATGCCCGCGACCGAGGCGGCCGACCAGTTGAGGGCGAGATAGGCCGCGGCGATGAGCCAGCCGGTCAGGACGAGCACGAATTTGTTGCCGATGACGCCGTGGAACGCGCGGGAGATGACCGACCCACTGGTGCCGGCGGCCGGACCGCCGGCCGCGATGACGCCCGTACAGATCCACAGCAGGTTCCCGGCCAGGATGATGCCGATGGCCTGCGGGAGCGTGAGCCCCATCAGGATCAGCGTGCCGCCGACGACGAGGCTCAGATAGCTGACGTTCGGCGCTGCCCAGACGGCGAAGAGCTGTCGTGGGCGACCGCCGCGCTCGTCGGCGGGGATCAGGTCGATCCCGCGGGTCTCCAGCTGCCCCGAGCGCTCGGAGCCTTGCCCTTCGAGGGCTCCTGCGGCGGTGGTGGGTTGTGTCGTCATCGAGGCCTCTCGGATGTCCAGGCGACGCTGCCTTTATTGGGCACATGGCCAACAACTTATTGGTCACCGATCCAATAGCCTTTGGTCCATGACGTCAAGACTTCGGCCGAAGCAATCCAGGAAACCGCCCGAGCAGCGCCGCGCGGAGATTCTGCGGACCGCCGCCCGCATCGGACTGGAGGAGGGACTGGAGCGGGTCACGCTGCGCCGCGTCGCCGACACCCTGGGCGTCCGCCCCGGCCTGATCGGCCACTACTTCCCGGTCGCGGACCATCTCCTGGGCGAGGCGTTCGCCTTCGCCGCCACGTCGGAACGCGGGTCGCTCCTGCCGTCGGACGAGGAGGATCTGCCGCCGGTGGACCGGCTGGCGCGCTTCCTCGTGCGCCTGACGGACGGCGACTACCGGGACCTGAGCCGCCTGTGGCTCAACGCGCGGCACCTCAGCAGGTTCAAGGACGCGCTGCGCGAGGCGGTGAGCGCGCAGGAGTCACAGACGCGCGACGAGCTGATCGCCCTGGTCGGCATGGGCGTCCGGGCCGGAGAGTTCACGACCGACGACACGGTCAAGGCGGCCCTGCACATCCTCATCACCGTCGACGGGCTGGGGGCGTACGCCAACGACGACGCGCCGCAGGGCGGCCCGGACTACGGCGACGTGGCCATCGAGACGGCCGAGGCCCGGCTCGGCCTGGCGCCGGGGACGCTGCGCGCCCGCGCGCGACCGGCCGGGACGGCCGCCGCCGGGTGACGCGGCCCAGGGCCTGCGCTCAGGGGGTCGCCGCGGAGACCACGTACACCACGGGGTTCATCGGGTCGGTCATGTTCACCATGATGTCCTGGGTGGGGCGCGGGTCCTTGTTGGTGTGCCTGGTGCCCGCCCATTCGGTCCCGGGGTCGAACTTCCAGCCCGAGACCTTCTGGTCGCGTTCGCCGATGGTCACCTTGCCGGGCTCCAGGTCGGAGCGCCCGCTGCCCATCCGGCCGAGGAAGCGGTCGAGCCCGGCGGACGTGGTGCGGAACTCCACGTACAGCCGGCTGGCCTTCCAGTTGTTGGTCTCGTAGTACTGCACGTCCAGGGAGTTGCCGGGCATCGGCAGCTCGAAGATCCGGCGCTGCATCCGGGACGGCCAGCCCTCCTGGAGCCCCTGCGCGGAGGCCTCGGCCTCCTTGTTCTGGCCGGCGCGGCGGCTCTGCCCGGCCGAGATCAGCAGATAGCCGGCCGGGATGCCGATGAGCAGCACGATGATGGTCGCCGTGATCAGCCTGCGGCGGATCACCCGGCGCCGGTCCTGCGGCGGCCGGCCGTCGTCGGGCGGCGTGGACTGACGCGGCAGGACGGGGTGCTCGGCTGCGGTCATGTGTCTGGGCATCCCTAGGAGGTGCGGGTGTTGCGGGTGTTACGGATGGTGTTCGCGGCCTGGTCGTAGATCTGGGCGTACCGCTCGTACCGCTCGACCCGGCGGCGATTGGTACGGCGGAATCTGCGGGCCACCAGCCGGGCGAGGTCGGCCGCGCCGACCATACCCGCCTCCGGGCCGAGCTGGGCCTTGGCGATCCGGGCCTCGGGCCGGTAGCCGCGGCCGGTGAGGTGGCGTTTGAAGGCGTCCCTGGCGGGGCCGATGAGCAGGTCGTCGGCGGCGCTGACACCGCCCCCGATGACGAAGCAGGAGGGGTCGAGCGCGGCAGCCAGGTTGGCGATGCCGACGCCGAGCCACTGGCCGATGTCCTGGAGCAGCTCGACGCACATGGCGTCGCCCTCGCGGGCGAGTTCGGTGATGAGGGGCCCGGTGATGTCGGGGATGTTGCCCTTGACCCGCTCGATGATCTGGTGCGCCACCGGGGAGTCCGCGGCGGCCAGCTCCTTGGCCTCGCGGACCAGGGCGTTGCCCGAGCTGTACTGCTCCCAGCAGCCGCGGTTCCCGCAGGGGCAGCGGTGCCCGCCGGGCACCACCTGCATGTGGCCGAACTCACCGGCGACGCCGTACTTGCCGCGCTTGACCTGACCGTCCTCCAGGATCGCGCCGCCGATGCCGGTTCCGAGCGTGATCATGACGAGGTGGTCCTCGCCGCGCCCCGCGCCGAAGCGCCACTCCGCCCAGGCGGCGGTGTTGGCGTCGTTGTCGACCATGACGGGGACGACGAGGCGGGAGGCAAGAGCGTCGCGCAGCGGTTCGTCGCGCCAGGCGAGGTGCGGGGCGAAGAGCACCTTGGAGCGGTCCGCGTCGACCCAGCCGGCCGCGCCGATGCCGACGGCGTGCACGTCGTGCCGGTCGGAGAGGTCCAGGACCAGCTCGACGATGGTGTCCTCGACGACCTTGGGACTCTTGGACTTGTCCGGTGTCTCGGTGCGCAGCTGCTCCAGGATGTTGCCGTCGGCGTCGACGACGCCCGCCATCACCTTCGTACCGCCGATGTCGATGCCGACGGTGGGTACCCGCGGGGCCGTGAGGTGCGAGCGCCGCTCCCGGGTGCCCACGGTCCGCAGGACGGTGGCGCGGGCGGAGCCGCGGTGCGTGAAGTCGCGGTACGTGCTCATCGTCCCTGCGGGGTCTGGGGGAGCCGGGGGCGGTGCTCCCGGCGGCGGACTGCGCCCGTCGGCCTCGATTCTGCCACTGCCGGGGCACCGGGGCTGGCGGACCGGTGCGCAGAGGGCCGCTGCCGGCCGGGGGCTACTCGTGCTTGCCGTGAGCCGGGTGGCCGCCGAGATGGGTCGGTGCGGGGGCCCGTTCCAGCTCGTGGCTGAGCTCCTCCAGCTCGCTGCCGCCCGCCATCTGGCGGGTCAGCTCGTCCAGAGTGATGGACGCCTTGGTGTGGCTGCCGGACATGGCGCCCCGCTTCAGCAGGACGAAACGGTCCCCGACGAGATACGCGTGGTGCGGGTTGTGCGTGATGAGAACCACGCCGAGACCGGCGTCGCGGGCGGCCGCGACGTACTTCAGCACGACCCCGGACTGCTTGACGCCGAGCGCGGCGGTGGGCTCGTCCAGGACGAGGACCTTGGCACCGAAGTAGACGGCCCGCGCGATGGCGACGCACTGGCGCTCACCGCCGGACAGGGTTCCGATCGGCTGGTCCACGTCGCGCAGGTCGATCCCCATGCGCAGCAGCTCGGATCGGGTCGTCTCGCGCATCAGCCGCACGTCGAGGCGCTTGAAGGGGCCGGCGCCGGTGGTCGGCTCGGAGCCGAGGAAGAAGTTGCGCCAGACCGGCATCAGCGGGACGACGGCCAGGTCCTGGTAGACCGTGGCGATGCCGCGGTCCAGGGCGTCGCGCGGGTTGGCGAGGGTGGTCTCCTCGCCCTCGATGAGGAAGGACCCGGCATCGTGCCGGTGCAGCCCCGCGATGATCTTGATCAGGGTGGACTTGCCGGCGCCGTTGTCGCCGAGCACACAGGAGATCTCGCCCGCGTGGACCTCCAGCGAGACGTCCGTCAGGGCCTTGATGTTGCCGTAGAACTTGCTGACGTGGTCCAGCTCGACGAGCGCCCGGTGGGGCGCCTCCTGGTCGGCCGGTGCCTTGGGGGCCGTCATTTCGTCGCCTCCGCGCGCTTGCGTACCCATGCGTTGAGCAGGGTGGCCAGGAGCAGCATGGCTCCGAGGAAGAACTTGAACCAGTCCGGGTTCCACTCCGCGTACACGATGCCCTTGCTGGTCATGCCGAAGATGAAGGCACCGACCGCGGAGCCGATCGCGGAGCCGTAGCCGCCGGTGATCAGACAGCCGCCGATGACGGCCGCGATGATGTAGATCAGCTCGTTGCCGACGCCCTCGCCGGACTGCACCACGTCGAAGGAGAACAGCAGATGCTGGCCGGAGACCCAGGCGGCGAAGGCGACCCCGAGGTAGAGCCCGATCTTGGTACGGATCACCGGGACGCCGACCGCGCGGGCCGCGTCGGCCTCGCCACCGACCGCGAAGATCCAGTTGCCGAAGCGGGTACGGAGCAGGATCCAGGTGGCGATCGCGACGAGTACCGCCCACCACAGGATGGTGACCTTGAACTCGACGCCGCCGATGGTCCACTGCGAGGCGAAGACCTTGCGGGCCGAATCGAAGCCCTCCATGTCACCGATGGCCTTGGTGGACACGGTCCCGCTGATCAGCTTGGTGAAGCCCAGATTGAGGCCGGTCAGCATCAGGAACGTACCGAGCGTGATGATGAAGCTCGGCAGCTTGGTGCGGGTCAGCATGAAGCCGTTGAACGCCCCGATGGCCAGGGTGACCAGCAGCGACACGAAGACGCCGACCCACACGTTGGCCGTCATCTGGTAGCTGAACATCGACGAGATCAGCGCGGAGCTGGTGACCAGCACACCGGCGGAGAGGTCGAACTCGCCGCCGATCATCAGCAGCGCCACCGGCGCGGCCATGATCCCGATCGTCGAGGCCGCGTACAGCACGGTGCCCAGGCTGGAGGCGCGCAGGAAGCTGTCGGCGACGATCGAGAAGAAGATGAAGACGGCCGCGGCACCGACCACCGAGCCGAGCTCGGGGCGGCCGAGCAGCCTGCGCAGCGGTGAGGTGCGCAGCAGCCGCTCGTCCGCCCCGGCCGGGGCGGACGGTCCGGCGGTCGTGCTCATCGGGTCCCCCGCTTCGTGTACTGGGCGAGTTCGGCGGCGTCCTTGGCGGTGATGATCTGCGGTCCGGTGAGGACCGGGCGTCCGCCGCCGAGGACATTGCCGTTGTAGCGGTAGAGCCAGAGCAGGTCGACCGCCTCGTACCCCTGGAGGTAGGGCTGCTGGTCGACGGCGAAGCCGAGGGTCTTGTCCTGAAGGGCCGTGGCGACCTTGGCGTTCAGGTCGAAGGTGTCGATCTCGGCCTTGCTGCCCGCGGTCCTCTTCGCCTTGACGGCGGCGTCCGCGAACGGCGCGCCGAGGGTGACGACCGCGTCGATGTCCTTGTCGGCCTGAAGCTTCGCCTCGATGGACGCCTGGACGTCGGGCATGTTGGTGCCCTCGACGTAGAGGTTCTGCAGCTGCCCGTCGAAGGTCTTCTTCGCTCCTGCGCAGCGCTGCTCGTGGCCGACGTTGCCCTGCTCGTGCAGGATGCAGAGCGCCTTCTTGCGGCCCCGCGCGTTGAGCTCCTCGCCGACCGCCTCGCCCGCGATGGACTCGTCCTGGCCGATGTGGGTGAGTGCGCCGAACCGCTTGGACTCCGCGGAGCCCGAGTTCACCGTGATCACCGGGATTCCGGCCTTGACGGCCTTGGTCACCACGTCCTTCATCGCGTCGGGCTTGGCGAGGGTGACGATCAGCCCGTCGACCTTCTGGTCGATGGCGGCCTGCACCAGCTGGGCCTGCTGCTGCGCCTCGTCGTTGTGCGAGTACAGGAACTTGATGTTGTCCTTGACGGCCGCCTGCTCGGCGCCCCGCTGGACGATGTCCCAGAAGGTGTCGCCGTCGCCCGAGTGGGTGACCATCGCGAAGGTCCAGCGGGGTGTGTCCACCGCGGCCCGGCCCTCGGCGGCGGCCCGGGCCGCGCGCTCCTCCGCCCGCTTGCCACCGGTGCTGCTGCATCCCACGAGGGAAGCCCCGAGCACCGCCGCAAGCACGGCGCCCATCGCACGTACCCCTGTCCGAACCCTTGCCACGACGCCGTGCCCTTCTAGTGCTGCTCGCTGTGCTGCTTGGAGTGGCCGGGGACGGTGCGCTCCCGGCCCGGCTGGCCAAGTATCCCCGAGCGGCCGACGGCACCGCCCGGCAGGGGCGGGACGCGTGTGTCGGCTCCGGGTGGGCGCCGCGGCGCGCGGAAGGTTCACCGGGTGCCGCGCGCGGTGTACTTCTCCAGCTGCGGCACGTCCTTCGCGGTGACGATCGCCGGACCGGTGAGCACCGGTTTCCCGCCGCCGACCACGTTGCCGTTGGTCCGGTTCAGCCAGAGTTCGTCGACTGCGAGGTAGCCCTGGAGGTACGGCTGCTGGTCGACGGCGAAGCCGACCTCGTCGGCCTTCAGCCGTTTGACGACCTCGGCGTTCAGATCGAAGGTGTCGATCTCGGCCGTGCTGCCGGAGCCGGCCTTGGCCTTGACGGAGGCGGCGGCGAAGGGGGCGCCGAGGGTGACGACCGCGTCGATGTCCTTGTCGGTCTGGAGCTTCGCCTCGATCGAGGAGGTGGCAGCCGGCATGTTGGTGCCTTCGACGTTCAGGTTCTCGACCTTGCCGCCGAAGGTCTTGCGCACCCCGGCGCAGCGCTCCTCCAGCGACACGTTGCCCTGCTCGTGGATGACGCAGAGGGCCTTCTTGCGGCCGCGTGCGCCGAGCTCGTCGCCGACGGCCTCGCCCGCGACCTTCTCGTCCTGCCCGATGTGCCCGAGCGCGCCGATCTCCGTCGAGAACTGCGCGCCCGAGTTGATGGTCACGACGGGTATGCCGGCCTTCACGGCCTTGGCGACGACGTCCTTGACGGCTTCCGGTTTGGCGAGGGTGACGATCAGCCCGTCGACCTTCTGGTCGATGGCCGCCTGGACGAGCTGGGCCTGTTCCTTGCCTTCCTTGTTCGCCGAGTAGAGGAATTCGGCGTTGTCCTTGGCCGCCGCCTGTTTCGCGCCGCTCTGCACGATGTCCCAGAAGGTGTCGCCCTCCCCCGAGTGCGTGACCATCGCGATCTTCATCCGGGGCGTGCCGGCGGCCGCGCCGCCGTTCGTGCCCGCGGGCTTCTCCTCGGCGCTCCGGCCGCCGGAGCCGCTGCAGCCGGAGACGGCGATGCCGATCCCGAGGGCCGCGACAGTGATCAGGGTTGCTGCCTTGCGAGAGGTACGCATGGTGGGTCCGCCTTCTCTCCCGGCCGCCCGATTGCGGCTGGAGGAGTTCTAGCGGTGGGCGTACGGGACGTCAACGGGGCAGGGGGCGGCCGTCGTCACCGTACGAGCAGTTGGAAGTCGAAGGTGTAGCGGGACGCCCGGTAGATGTGGGAGCCGAACTCGACCGCCCGTCCGGTGTCGTCGAAGGCGACGCGCTCCATCGTCAGCAGGGCGGCCCCCTCCGCCTCGGCGAGCCCGGCCGCCTCCTCGGCGGTGGCGAGCCGGGCGCCGACGGTCTGGCGGGCGCTGTGCAGAGTGATGCCGGCGCCGCGCATCAGCCGGTACAGGCCGGTGGCCTCCAGCCGCGCGGTGTCCAGGCCGACGATCCCGGGCGGCAGGTGGTTGCGCAGGAGCGCCAGCGGCTCGCCGTGCGCATACCGCAGCCGCTCGACGAGGTGTACGTCGCTGCCCTCGGCGACCGCCAGGGCTTCGGCCACCACCGCGTCGGCGGGTTCGACGGTGTTGCGCAGGACGCGGGTCGTGGGGTGCCCACCCGCGGCCTCCAGGTCGTCGTAGAGGCTGCTCAGTTCGAGCGGGCGCCTGACCCTGCTGTGCACGACCTGGGTGCCGACGCCGCGACGGCGCACCATCAGCCCCTTGTCGACCAGCGACTGGATGGCCTGGCGGACCGTGGGCCGGGACAGGCCGAGCCGTGCCGCCAGCTCGATCTCGTTGCCGAGGAGGCTGCCGGGGGCGAGCCTGCCCTGCTCGATGGCGGCCTCCAGCTGCTGGGCGAGCTGGAAGTAGAGCGGGATCGGGCTGGAGCGGTCCACGCCGAGTTCGAGCGCGGCCGGGTCGGTGGTGGGTTTGGGCACGCGTGGAGGGTATCCCCCACGTCAGAACCTCCGGAAGCCCGGTCGTCCTGTTGTCCGGACAGCATGACCAACGAACAAGGGGCACCTTGTCCGGACATATGGTTGACAGCGCAGTCGGCGGACGGCACGTTGGGTCCATGCGCATCGGACTCATCGGCACCGGCCGGATCGGTTCCTTCCACGCGGGCGTGCTGGCCCGCCATCCCGAGGTGGACGCCCTGGTGGTGACGGACACCGACGGGGCGCGGGCGGGCGAGGTCGCGCACCGCACAGGCGCGACGACGGCCCCCGGTGCCGACGAGGTGTTCGGCGCGGGGGTGGACGCCGTGGTGATCGCCTCGGCCACCTCGGCGCACGCGGAGCTGATCGGCCGGGCCGCACGGGCCGGGCTCCCGGCATTCTGCGAGAAGCCGATCGCGCTGGACCTCCCGGGGACCCGGGCCGCGCTGCGCGAGGTCGACCGGGCCGGGAGCGTGCTCCAACTGGGCTTCATGCGCAGGTTCGACGCGGGGTACCGGGCGGCTCGCGCCGCCGTGCGGGCCGGTGCGCTGGGCCGGCTGCACACCGTGCGGTCGGTGACGATGGACCCCGCCCCGCCGCCCGCCGCGTATCTCCCGCTCAGCGGGGGGCTGTACCGGGACTGTCTGGTCCATGACTTCGACATGCTGCGGTGGGTGACGGGCCGTGAGGTGACGGAGGTGTACGCCACCGGGTCGGATGCCGGGCCCGGGATGTTCCGGGCGGCGGGCGACGTGGACACGGCGGCCGTCCTGCTGACCCTCGACGACGGCACCCTGGCCACGGCGGCGGCCACCCGCTGCAACGGCGCCGGTTACGACGTACGGATGGAGCTGGCGGGCGAGCTGGACCAGATCACGGTCGGCCTGGACGACCGCACCCCAGTCACCTCGGCCGAACCGCAGGGCCCCCCGGCTCCTTCCTCCCCGTGGCCCGGTTTCCTGGAGCGGTTCGCCCCGGCGTACGAGGCCGAACTGGACGCGTTCGTACGGGTGGTGCGGGGCGAGCGGCCCAATCCGTGCGACGGCCGGGAGGCGTGGTTCGCGCTGCTGATCGCGGAGGCGTGCGAGGTGTCCCGCCGGGAGCGGCGCCCCGTGGCGATCGCCGAGATCGCCGACGGCGCGGCGCGGCCCGCCCCCTGAGGGCCTGGGTTCAGGAGGACGGGGCGGCCGACAGCACGGTCCCCTGCGCGACCGCGCAGAGCGTCCGCTCCCCGTCCTCCCCTGCCGCGAACATCTCGCAGCGGACCACCGCCTGGCGGCGGCCGGTGTGCACCACTTCGGCGTCGGCGACGAGTGTGCTGCCGGTGGCGGGCCGGACGTACTGGATGGAGAAGCCGCCGGTCAGCACGGCCGGGCCGAGCGTCGTGCCGGCGGCGAAGGTGATCGCATTGTCGGCCGCGTAGGCCAGGACCCCGCCGTGCAGAAAGCCGTTCTGCTGCTGGAGTTCCTGGCGGATGTCCACTTCGAGGGTGGCCGCGCCGTCCCCGAAGGCGGTGATCCGCGCCAGCTCCAGGTCGAGTCCGTTCATTCCGTGGCTCCTTGTCTCACCAGCGGACGGGCAGCCCGCGCACCCCGCGGATCAGCATCCCGGGGATCCAGTCCAACTCCCCTGCCCCCGCGTCCGGAGCGAGGGAGGGGCAGCGCTCCAGCAGCGTACGGATCGCGATCCGGCCCTCCATGCGGGCCAGCGGAGCACCCAGGCAGAAGTGGGCGCCGTGCCCGAAGGCCAGGTGGCCCCGGGCGTCGCGGCGGATGTCGAAGGTGTCCGGTTCCGGGTAGCGGCCGCGGTCCCGGTCGGCGCCCGCCAGGGACACCAGGACCGGGGCGCCCGCCGGGATGGTCCGCCGCCCGATCTCGACCTGTTCACGGGTATAGCGGAACGTGGCGGTCTCCACCGGCCCGTCGTAGCGCAGCATCTCCTCGACCGCACCGTCGAGGAGCTCCGGGTCCGCACGCAGGGCGGCCAGCTGGGCGGGGTGGCCGAGCAGCGCCCGTACGCCGTTGGTGATCAGGTTGACCGTGGTCTCATGGCCCGCGACGAGCAACAGGAAGGCCATCCCCACGAGTTCGTCGGGCGACAGCGTGTCCCCTTCCTCGTCGCGCGCCCGGATCAGGGCGCTCATCAGGTCGTCGCCCGGCGAGCACCGCTTGTCCTCGATGAGTTCGCTCAGGTACTCGTTCATGGCGCGCACCGCTTCGATCCCCTGGAGCGGCGAGGCGGGGGTGATGACACCGTTGGAGAGTCCGCGGAATGCCTCGCGGTCCAGGTCCGGCACACCGATCAGCTCGCAGATGACGGTCATCGGCAGCGGGAAGGCGAGCGCGTCGACGAGATCGGCGCGTCCGGCGGGCACCATCGCGTCGAGGAGCCCGTCGGTGATCTGCTGGACGCGGGGGCGCAGCGCCTCGACCCGGCGGGCGGTGAACTCCCGCACGACGAGCTTGCGCAGCCGGGTGTGGTGGGGGGCGTCCAGCTCCAGCATGTTGAAGGAGATGGGGTCACTCTCGGTGGGGGCACCCGGCAGACCCCGCCAGTCCTTGGCGAACCGCGGGTCGGCGAGGGTGGCGCGGGCCTCGTCGTATCCCACCACCAGCCAGACGCTTTCGAACTCGTCGGTGCGTACGGTGTGCACCGGGCCCGCGGCGCGCAGCTTCTCGTAGTACAGATACGGGTTCGCGGTGAAGTCCGCGATCCCGGTCAGATCGACATCGACCTCGGCACGGCCACTGGCATCGGACATGGGATCGCCCCTCCCGGTCTGACGGCCCGCCCTGTCCGGCCCTGCTCCGCCGGACAGGCCCGAGCTCTGCTCGATCGCTTCGGACCGACCGGTTCACCCTATGTCGCCGGCTCCGTGCCGTCATCGTCGAGCAGCCCCGCGTCGTGCACCAACAGCGCGATCTGGACACGGTTGTTGAAGCCGAATTTGGCCAGGATCCGGGACACCTGTGTCTTCACGGTCGCCACGCTGAGGTAGAGCGTCGCGGCGATCTCGGCGTTGGAACGGCCGCGGGCGACGGCGATCGCGACCTCACGTTCCCTCTCGGCGAGCGACGCGATCCGTGCCCGTGCCCGGTCGGCGCGGTCCGCCCGGTCGTCGCGGCCGGTCCGGGGCCCGGTCCCGGCCGCGCGGGCCATGAGCTGACGCGTGACCGCGGGCGACAGCACCGGATCGCCGGCCGCCACCCGTCGTACCGCGTCGACGATCTGCGTCGGCGGGGTGTCCTTCAGTACGAAACCGGCCGCTCCGGCGCGGATGGCCCGCAGCACCTGTTCGTCGGCGTGGAACGTCGTCAGGACGATGATCTGCGGGGCACCGGGGCGACTGCGCAGCGCCTCGGTCGCGGTCAGCCCGTCCATGCCCGGCATCCGGATGTCCATCAGCATCACGTCGGGGCGCAGCCGGCCGACGAGTTCCTCGACCTCGGTGCCGTCCGCCCCCTCCCCCACGATTTCGATGTCGTCGGCGCCGCCGAGCATGAGGGCGAGTCCGGCCCGTACGAGCGGGTCGTCGTCGACGACGACCAGCCGGATGGGCTGCGCCGAGGGATCCGTCGGGGTCGGGGTGGTCATGGGGCCCACCGTAGCCAGGTCAGGACACCGGTCGCGCCGGGGACCGGGACGCCGCGCGACGGTCAGGCCGGCCACGGCAGCGAGGCGCTGATCCGGAATCCGCCGTCCGGTCGCGGTCCGTGGTCGAGGCTGCCCCCGGCCAGGGTGGCGCGTTCCGTGAGGCCGATGAGTCCCTGGCCGGAGCCGGGGACCCGCTCGAAGGGTTCGGTGGGTGCCGGATTGTGCACCTCGACGGTGAGCCCTTCGCCCGGGGATCCGGCGACCGTGACGGTGACCTCGGTGCCGGGTGCGTGCTTGCGGGCGTTGGTCAGGGCCTCCTGGGCGATGCGGTAGACGGTGCGGCCGGTGGCGGCGGGGGCGGTGCCGGGGTCGTCGACGCGGTTGTCGAAGGTGACCTTCATGCCGGCCAGCCGGGACTCGGCGATCAGCGAGTCCAGCGTGGAGAGGGTGGGCTGCGGCCGGTCGCCGTCGCTCTCGCCGGGGCTGCGCAGGACTCCGATGATCTCGCGGAGGTCCTGGAGCGCCTCGTGCGCGCTGTCCCGGATGACCCCGGCCGCGCGGGCCACCTCGGCCTTCGGGGCGTCGGGGCGGAATTCGAGGGCTCCGGCGTGGACGCTGAGCAGGGTCAGCCGGTGGGCGAGGACGTCGTGCATCTCGCGGGCGATGGCCTCGCGGGCGAGCCGCTGCGCCTGTTCGGCGCGGAGCTCCGCCTCTGTCTCGGCCCGGTGGGCCCGCTCGCGCAGGGTGACGACGAGCTGTCGCCTGGACCGTACGACCATGCCCCAGCTGATCACCAGCAGGGGCAGCAGCACACCGATGGCCGTGGCCTCCACGAACGAGGTGCCCGGGTCGGGACGCAGATACGGCTGTACGGGGGCGAGCGCCAGGGTGAGCGCCCCGACGGCCGCCACGGGCCGGAACGGGCGGTGCACGGCCACCCCGAACAGCGCGACGAGCATGGCCCCCGCCGCGACCGGCTCGACCGCGGCGACCAGGACCAGGCCCACCGCGATGCCCAGCGGCCATCGCCGCCGCACCCACAGGGCGCAGCAGGCCAGGGTGCCGATCACGATGTCGGCGAACAGGACGCCGTCCGGGGTGGTGGGGTCGGCCTCGATCGTCGCGACCGTGAGCATGCCGACCAGGGCCGCGCAGAGGAAGGCGGTGAGGTCGACTGCCCAGTCCCGCACGGTGCGTCGCGCGCGGCCGCGCCGGTCGCCGGGCAGCTCGGGGTCGGCCATCGCCGAGGGCAGCAGCCAGCGGTATTCCGTACGCGTCATGCCACAAAACTACCCAGGTGGGGCCAGTGGTCCCGGCCGTACGGGCGTGAGGGGCGACCAAAGTCGCGAAGGACGAGACTTTCGGACGGACGGCGCGACGGGCGGGCGGCAGTGGTGGCCGCCGGCCGGATCAGGGGGCGGCCGGAGTGACCGCGCGGCGGCCCCAGGCGGTGCCGGCCAGGACGAGCACCGCACCCACCGCGCCGAGGACGCCGAGCCGCTCGCCGCCGATCGCGATGCCGACGGCGGCGGCCCACAGCGGTTCCGTGCCGAGCAGCAGGCTGACCCGGGACGGCGAGGTGCGGCGCACCGACCACATCTGCACGAAGAAGGCGAAGAGCGTGCAGAAGACGGAGAGGAAGAGCAGCCCGCCCCATTCCCGGACGCCGAATCCCGCGGCCACCGTCCACGGCGCCTCCCCGGTGCCGGGCACGGCCGCGAGCAGGGCGAAGACGGCGACCGCGCTGCCGAGCTGGACCGTGGTGAGCGACAGCGAGTCGGCGCCCTGCACCGACTTGATGCGGGCCATCAGCAGCACGTGCACGGTGCGGGCGAGGGCGGCCACCAGCATCAGCAGATCGCCGGCCGAGGGGCTGGTGAATCCGCCGCCCTGGGTCAGCAGCACCACTCCGGCGACCGAGAGCGCCGCGGCGGCGAGAAAGGCCCTGGGCGGACGGACACGTGTCACGGCGGCCTCGGCGAGCGGGGTGAAGATCATCGTGAGGCTGATGATGAGCCCCGCGTTGGTCGCCGAGGTGTGCACGACGCCGTACGTCTCCACGAGGAAGATCGCGCTGAGGACGAGTCCGAGCAGGCCGGCCCCCCGCCACTGCGCCGCGCCGAGCGCCCGCAGCCTGCGCCGGCCGGCCACTGCCAGCACGGGCAGTACGACGGCGAACCTCAGCACGAGCACGGCCAGGACCGTCTGCGCGGTGGTGATGCCCTTGGCCGCCAGGTAGCTCGAACCCCAGACGACGGCGACGAGCAGCACGGGCAGGTCGGTGAGCCAGGCGCGGCGGGACGGGGCGAGGGTGGGCACGGCGATCGAGGACACCTGGCTGTTTCTCCTGGTTCTCCACGGCGGGAACGATGTGGAGACCTCGACGGCTCTCACGCGGAACGATCACCGTACCGGCGTCGCCCCGCCCACAACAGCCCTCTCACTCATCGAGCGGGAAGGTGCCGAACCGCGCCCGGCCCGTGGGCCGGTAGGTGCGGATCGAGATTCCGCTCGGGGTCTCCCGCGCCTCGGTCCGCTCGAAGGCGGTGGGCTGTCCGCCCTCCGGGAAGAGGCGGTCTCCGCTGCCCAGCACCACCGGGAAGTACAGCAGGTTGTACTCGTCGACCAGGCCGTGCGCCATGAGGGAACGGGCGAGTGCGCCGCTGCCGTGGATCTGGAGCTCGCCGCCCTCCGTGTGCTCCTTGAGGCGGGCGATCTCTTCGGCGACGTCCGTGGGGATGACGGTCGTGTTGTGCCACTCCGGCTTGTCCAGGGTGGTCGAGACGACGTACTTGGGGAGGGCGTTGAGGCTGCTCGCGACCAGGTTCTCGGGGTCGGTCACCTTGGGCCAGTACGCGGCGAAGATGTCGTACGTGCGGCGGCCCAGGAGGAAGGCCGCCGAGCGGCCGAACAGCTCGTCGATGAAGCGCATCATGCCCTCGTCCGCGAACGGCACGGTCCAGCCGCCGTACTCGAACCCGCCGCCGCGGTCCTCGTCGGGCCCGCCCGGCGCCTGCATGACGCCGTCGAGCGACAGGAAGGTGGTGAGAGTCAGCTCGGCCATGGTCCTTCTCCTGTGTTCCGGTCCACCGATGGTCTTTCTCCTCCGACTCCGCTGCCACCCGGAACTCATCGGCCGGGCCATGGACGGCGCCCGGGGCAGGCGTCCGATTCCCGCCGGTGACGGACGGCCGGAACGACTTTCCTGGTCCATGTCGGGGCACCGGGCCCGGACATCACCGACCAGCGAGGAACCCATCATGACCAGCACCGGCACCAGCACCGGCACGACCCGCACCGCGCTCGTCACCGGAGGCAGCCGCGGGATCGGCGCCGCGACCGCCCTGCGGCTCGCCCGGGAGGGCGTCGACGTGGCGCTGACGTACGTACAGGACGAGGCGGCCGCCCACGAGGTCGTGGCGGGGATCCGCTCGTACGGCCGACGGGGCGTCGCCCTGCGCATGGACTCGGCCGACCCGGAGGCGGTCCAGGCGGCCGTGACCGGGGCCGCGGACGCGCTCGGCCGGCTGGACATCCTGGTCAACAACGCGGGCATCGGCGTGCTCGGCCCGATCGGCACCCTCACCCCGGCCGACGTGGACCGGGTGCTGGCGGTGAACGTGCGGGCGGTGTTCCTGGCCTGCCGCGCGGCGGCGGGGCTGATGGAGCGCGGTGGCCGCATCGTCTCCATCGGTACGGCCCTGAGCCGGCACGCGGGCGGTCCGGGCTCCACCCTCTACGCGATGAGCAAGTCGGCGCTGGCCGGTCTCACCAAGCCGCTGGCCCGCGAGCTCGGCCCGCGCGGCATCACGGTCAACCTGGTGCAGCCCGGTCCGGTCGACACGGATCTCAACCCGGCCGACGGCCCGTTCGCCGCCGGCCAGCGCTCGGCGACCGCCCTGGACCGCTTCGGCACGACGGACGAGGTGGCTTCCCTCGTCGCCTACCTGGCCGGTGGCGAGGCGGCGTACATCACCGGCACCGAGCTGACGGTGGACGGCGGCCACGCGGCCTGACCGCTCCCGCACCGGGAGGCGGAAGCGTGCGGCGTCACCGCGAGCGCGGGGTGACCTCCGCCATCCGGGACCAGCCCTCGCCCGGCACCTCCACGTTGATGATCTCCGGCGTCTCGGCCACGAGGTCCGCCATCAGGTCCATGGCCGCCGCGAAGTGCTCGGACTTCACATGGGCCGCACCGGCCTCCGGGGAGGCGAAGGCCTCCAGCAGGACGAACTGGTCGGGGTTCTCGACGCTGTACGACCACTCGAAGAACACGTTGCCCGGCTCCTGCCGGGTGGCGAGGGTGAAGGGCTCGACGGCCGGGAGCCAGTTGTCGCGCTCTTCGCTGCGGACGGTGAACTTGACGGCGATGAAGATCATGCGACAAGGGTCGCACAAGCCCCGGAAGCGGACTCATCGGGCACGCCCGGATGGCGCCGGTCCCGGGCCGGGACGAAAGGTCCCGGCCCGGGACAGCCCTCAGCCGCCCAGTTCGCGGTGGCGGGCGGCCAGCCGCGCGGCGCCCTCCTCGGTCGGCGATCCGAAGAGCCGGAGCCGGGAGATCCCGCCGTCCGGGAAGATGTCGATCCGGATGTGCGTGGCCCGGACCGCCTCCGGCAGGACGAAGCGGTGGTCGGTGTCGGGCTGCAGCCGGGTCCGGGGCAGCACCTCGGTCCACTCGCCGCTCTCGCCGTCCCGGGCGAAGAGACTCGCCCAGCCCGCCGAGTTGCCCTTCAGGTAGGCGGTGTCGATCTCGACGGCGCGGATCTCCGCCTGCTCGACGAGCCGGTAGCGGATCCAGTCGTTGCCCTTGTCGCGCCGGCGCCGGGTCTCCCAGCCGTCGTCCATCTTGCGGGACCGGCCGGGCTGGATGGTGTTGGTGGCCGGGGAGTAGAAGCGGTCGGAGGCGTCCTCCACCGTGCCGCCGTTCTCCAGCGCGACCAGGTCGAAGGTGCCGAGGGCGGCCAGCCAGGCGGGGTCGGGGGTGACCTCGCCGTACACCCGGAGGCGGGCTATCCCGCCGTCGGGGTGCTGGTTGACCCGCAGATGGGTGACGAGCTGCTCGCCCTCGACCACGAAGCCGTTGGCCGCGTGCCCGCCGACGGCCGTACGGGGGACGAGCGTCGTCCATTTCACCTCGGGCGCGAGCAGTTCGCCGGGCGACGGGGAGCCCGGCACGCAGGCCGCTTCGACGGAGACCGCCTGCGGGTGGTTGCCGCGGAAGTGGGCGGTGTCGACGACGATGCCGCGTACGACTCCGGGGACCCCGAGCCGTACCAGCGCCCAGTCGTGGTCCTCGTCCGCGGGGTGCGGCACCTCGGCGCTCTCGCCGCGGCGGCGGCGGGTCTCCCAGCCGTCCATGATCTTGCCCTTGTGGCCGAAGCGCTCGGGGTCGAACTCGGCGGGCTCCGGCCTGAGCAGGTTCTCGCGCTCGGCGAAGAACTCGTCGTTGGCCGCGATCACGCCCGCGCCGAGCCGCCGGTCGGCGAGGTCGACGAGGCCGGTGAAGGGGAAGTCGGCGGTGCGGTAGTCGGCGTACGGGTCGCCGCCGCCGTACGGGTTCGCGTCACCGGTGAAACGGACTGTCGCCGTCATGGTCACCGGTTCCTTTCGAGGAGTCGTCCGGTGGGCTCGCCGACGGTGCCCTCGGCCGCGATCCGTACCCCGCGCAGCCAGGTCGACTTCACGACGCCGTGCAGGGTCTTGCCGGCGTACGCGGTGACCTGGTTGCGGTGGAAGAGCTCGGCGGGGTCGACCGTGAACGTGTCGTCCGGGGCGAGCACCGCGAAGTCCGCGTCCCGGCCGGCCTCGATGGCGCCCTTCCGGGTCAGTCCGGCCAGTTCGGCGGGGGCGGCCGACATCCAGCGCACGACGTCGTCGAGCGAGTGGCCGCGCTTGCGGGCCTCGGTCCAGATGGCGGGCAGTCCGAGCTGGAGGGAGGAGATCCCGCCCCAGGCCGTGCCGAAGTCCGGCGTCTTGAGGTCGGTGGTGCACGGCGAGTGGTCGGAGACGATGCAGTCGATCGTCCCGTCGGCCAGCCCCTCCCACAGCGCGTCCTGGTTGGCCGCCTCGCGGATCGGCGGGCAGCACTTGAACTCCGTGGCGCCGTCCGGGACCTCCTCGGCGGTGAGGGTGAGGAAGTGCGGGCAGGACTCCACCGAGATCCGTACGCCTTCACGCTTCGCCGCCGCGATCATCGGCAGGGCGTCGCTGGAGGACAGATGCAGGACGTGGACGCGGGCACCGAGCCGCCTGGCGTGCGCGATCAGTCCCTCGATCGCGGTGTTCTCGGCGTCGCGAGGCCGGGAGGCGAGGAAGTCGGAGTACGCGGGCCCGCCGCGCTGCGGGGCGTCGGCCAGGTGGTGCGGGTCCTCGGCGTGCACGATCAGCAGCCCGCCGAAGCCGGCGATCTCCGCCATGGACCGGGCCAGCTGCTCCTGGTCGAGCTCCGGGAACTCCTCGACGCCGGAGGGCGAGAGGAAGCACTTGAAGCCGAACACCCCGGCCTCGTACAGCGGTCGCAGGTCCTTGACGTTGGACGGGATCGCGCCGCCCCAGAAACCGGTGTCGATGTGCGCCTTGGGGGCGGCCACCTGCTGCTTGGTGCGCAGGTGGTCGACGGTGGTGGTCGGCGGGAGGGAGTTGAGCGGCATGTCGAGCAGGGTGGTGATGCCGCCCGCCGCCGCCGCGCGGGTGGCGGTCCAGAAGCCCTCCCACTCCGTGCGGCCCGGGTCGTTCACATGGACATGTGTGTCGACGATTCCGGGGAGCAGGACGTCGTCGCCGAAGTCCTCCAGCCGGGCGCCGGCCGGCACCTCGGCGTCGTAGGGCAGGACGGCGTCGATTCTCCCGTCGGCGACGGCGACCGCTGCGGGGCGCGTCCCGTCCGCGGTGACCACACGCGTCGAGCGCAGTACCAGTTTCACGTCCGCACCGGACACCCGTGCTCCTCACTTCGGACTTTCGAACGCTGACGAATTCAACGAACTGTTGAAGGAGTCTTCACTCGGGATTCGGGCCCGTCAAGACCCACTTTCCTCGCCGGGCGGCCGTCGGGCCATTCCGTGCCCACAACTGGAGATTTCCACAAAGCAGAAGACTCTTTTCGGAGAGCGGAACGTAACATAGGACCAGTGCCGGCCCGAAGAACTGCCCCGCCGACTGCCGACACCAGGACAAACGGGCTCTGACCGGCCAGGACGCCGTACCCGGAGCAGTGGGCCGATCGGGAACCGCCCGGTAGGCTGCTGGGTGCCTCGCCGGGCGGGGCACCCGCTCTTCCGCCTCGAAAGGAACGTTGACGTGCCGCCGTCCCACGCCAGCACATCCGACTCCAAGCCCGCCGCTACCAGCGGTGGTGTGCAGTCCCTTGAGCGCGCCTTCGATCTGCTGGAGCGGATGGCGGACGCGGGGGGTGAGGTCGGGCTGAGCGAACTCTCCGCGAGCAGCGGACTCCCCCTGCCCACCATTCACCGCCTGATGCGCACGCTGGTGCTCTGCGGATACGTCCGCCAGCAGCCCAACCGCCGCTACGCGCTGGGCCCCCGGCTGATCCGGCTCGGCGAGTCCGCGTCCCGGCTCCTGGGCACCTGGGCCCGCCCGTATCTCGCGCGGCTGGTCGAGGAGACCGGCGAGACCGCGAACATGGCGCTGCTCGACGGCGACGAGATCGTGTACGTGGCACAGGTGCCGTCCAAGCACTCGATGCGCATGTTCACCGAGGTCGGCCGCCGGGTGCTCCCCCACTCCACCGGGGTGGGCAAGGCGCTGCTGGCGCACACGCCGCCGGAGGAGGTGCGGGCCCTGCTCGCCCGTACCGGCATGCCGGCCGCCACCGAGAAGACGATCACCACCCCCGACGGCTTCCTCGACGCGCTGGAGCAGGTCCGCCGGGTCGGCTACGCGGTCGACGACAACGAGCAGGAGATCGGGGTGCGCTGCCTGGCGGTCTCGGTACCGAACTCGCCCACCTCGGCCGCCATCTCGATCTCCGGTCCGGCGGGCCGGGTGACGGACAGCGCGACGGAGCGGATCGTGCCGATCCTCCAGCAGGCCGCCAAGGAGCTCTCCGACGCGCTGGCGAGCAGCGGTTCCACCGGCTGAGAGCCGGCATACGGGGAGGGGGGTGGCCACCGGCCACCCCCCTCCCCGTATGTCCCCCGTGTCTCAGGCCGGTTCCGGCACCGTCAGGCGGCCGTCGTCCATCCGGACCGTGCGGTCCGCCTTGTCCAGATGGGCCAGGTCGTGCGTGACCAGCACCGTCGCCGTCGACCGCTCCCGGGTCAGCGTGACCAGCAGGTCCAGCACCGCCGCGCCCCGCTCGTGGTCGAGCGCGCTGGTCGGTTCGTCGACCAGCAGCACCGCCGGGTCGTTCATCAGGGCCCGTGCGATGTTGATCCGCTGCCGCTGGCCGCCCGACAGCTGGTGGGGCCTGCGTCCGGCCTGGTCGGCCAGGCCGACCGCGTCCAGCAGTTCCAGTGCCCGGCCGCGCGCCGCGCGCGCCTGACCGCCCGAGAGGTGGGTCATCACCTGGAGCTGCTCGGCCGCCGTGAGCGACGGCAGCAGATTGGGCTGCTGGAAGACGATGCCGATGCGCTCGCGCCGCAGCCGCGCCTGATCCGCGCGGCCGAGACCGGCGGTTTCGGTACCGGCGACGACCACCCGGCCGGTGTCCGGGGTGACCAGGGTCGCGGCCACCGCGAGCAGGCTGGACTTGCCGGAGCCGGACGGTCCCACGACCGCGGTGAGCGAACCCGCGGGCACGTCCAGCGAGATCCGGTCGAGAGCGGTGAGCCGGGTGTCGCCGTCGGGGTAGGTGAGGGTGACGTCGGCGAGGGTGAGGGTCATCGGGCACTCCCGAGTGCGGTGAGCGGGTCGACGGCGGTGATCCGCCGGATGGACAGGGCCGCCCCGAGGGCACCGAGGACGATCATGATGGCCGCCGGGACCAGGACGGTCGCCGCGTCGAGGACGAACGGCACGGCCCCGCCGCTGATCAGGGCGCCGATGCCGGAAGCGAGTGCGGTGCCCACGCCGGTCCCGATGGCGAGCATCACGACGGCCTGCCCGAGCGCGTCGCGCAGCAGGTACCGGGTGGAGGCGCCGAGCGCCTTGAGCACGGCGACGTCGCCGCTGCGCTGGATCGTCCAGACGGTGAAGAAGGCGCCGATGACCAGGGCGGAGATGGCGAAGAGGAAGCCGCGCATCAGCTGGAGCGAGCCGTTCTCGGCCTGGTAGGAGCCGATGGCGGTGAGGGAGTCGGCGAGGGTGAGGGTGCTGGTGCCGGCCGCCTTGTCGCCCGCGCCGAGATCGGCGCCGCCGGTGGTGGTCAGGGCGATCACCGTGGCATGCCGTGCCCCGCTGTCGCCGTCGCCGCCGAACCGCTGCCAGTCGTCGAGCGAGGTCCACACGACCGGGGTGTGGCTGTACGAGGCGTCCCCCGCGACGGCCGCGACGGTGACCTCGGTGGAGCCGAGCCGCAGCCGGTCACCGGCCCCGGCCGCCAGGTCGTCGGCGGCCTGCTCGGACAGCACCACCTTCCCCGGGCCGACCCGGGCACCGCCGGTGGGCGCCAGGTCCCCGTCCGGCTGGACGCCGAACGCCGACACCGCGGCCGTGCGCTCCCCCTGGCCGGCGACGGCGTTGAGGGTGCGGATGCCGAGCGGCTCCGCGCCGCTCACCCCGGGCCGCTCCGCCCAGCTCCGCCAGGCGCTCTCCTGGACGACCGAGTCGGTGAAGGACACCGACCGGTCTTCGGGCGGGGCGGCGAACGCGAGGTGGTCGGCGTTCAGCCCGGTGATGGCCGAGGTGTTCTCCCGGGCCAGACCGGCGGTGAGGCCGGACAACAGACCCACGAGCAGCGTGATCAGCACCACGACCGTGCCCATGAGCGCGAACCGGCCCTTGGCGAACCGGAGATCTCTCCATGCGACGAACATGCTCCAAGCCTCGGCCGCCGGACGCCCGGAAACATCGCCCGGCAGTGGGGCCCGACATCAACCTTTCGATTGACCGGCACCCGGCACCCCCCGTCTAGGCTGGATGAATCATGGATTCCCGCGCCCATCCCCCGGTCGCCGCCGCGCTGCGGCTGTGTCTGCACGCACTGCTGGTGGGGCTGCTCGCACTCGCGGCGGTACGGGCCGTCAGCGACGGCACCCGCGCCCCGGCGGTCGTCACGGTCAGCTGCCTGATGGCCGCCGTCTACGCGGCGGGCGCGCTCGCCCCCGCCGTACAGCCCGGCACCCGCGCGGGTGCGCTGTGGCTGGCGGCGCTGGGCGTCGTGTGGCTGGCGCTGCTCGTCCTGTCGCCGGAGGCCCTGTGGGTGGCCTTCCCGCTCTACTTCCTGCAGCTGCATCTGCTGCCGACCCGCTGGGCCCTGCCGGCCGTCGTGGTCACCGCCGCCGCCGCCATCGCCTGTTTCGTGCTGCACGGCGAGCCCATCACACCGGGCACCTTCATCGGGCCGGTGCTCGGGGCGGCCGTCGCGGTCGCCACGGTCCTCGGGTACGAGGCGCTGTTCCGGGAGAGCGAGCGACGCCGGGAGCTCATCGAGGAGCTGATGTCGACCCGGGCGGAGCTGGCCGAGGCGGAACGCACCGCCGGCACACTCGCCGAGCGCGAGCGGCTGGCCCGCGAGATCCACGACACCCTCGCCCAGGGCCTGTCCAGCATCCAGCTGCTGCTGCGCGCCGCCGAACGCACCCTGGCCGCCGACGCCCCCGCCACCGCGCATGTCCGCCGGGCCCGGGAGGCCGCCCAGGACAACCTGGCCGAGGCCCGCCGCTTCGTCCGCGCCCTGTCGCCGCCGGACCTGGAGAACGGCTCCCTGGCGGCCGCCCTGGAACGCCTCTCGTCCCGCACCACCGGCCCCGGCCTCACCGTGCAGTTCGCGGTGAGCGGCACGCCGGTGGAGCTGCCCACTCCGTACGAGGTGGCGCTGCTGCGTACCGCCCAGTCGGCGCTGGCCAACACGGTTCAGCACGCCGGGGCCGGGCGTGCGGAGATCACCCTCAGCTTCATGGACACCTCGGTGTCGCTGGACGTCGTCGACGACGGCCGGGGGTTCACCCCGGGGCTCGGCCCGGTCGTCGCGGACCGGGACACCGGGGGCTTCGGACTGCCCGCGATGCGTGCGCGGGCCCGTTCGCTGGGCGGCACGCTCAGTGTCGAGTCGGCCCCCGGTCAGGGCACGGCCGTCGCCCTGACCCTTCCGCTCCCGATCCCCGACGGCCGCCCAGGACAGGACACCGCATGACCACCCCCGCCGACACCCCCATCAGGCTGCTGCTCGCCGACGACCACCCGGTGGTGCGGGCGGGGCTGCGCGCCGTGCTCGACTCCGAACCCGGTTTCCGGGTGGTCGCCGAGGCGGCCACGGCCGAGCGGGCCGTGGAACTCGCCGCGACCGGTGAGTTCGACGTCGTCCTCATGGATCTCCAGTTCGGGGCGGGCATGCACGGCTCACAGGCCACCGCGGCCATCACGGCGCAGCCGGACGCGCCCCGCGTCCTGATCCTCACCACGTACGACTCGGACGCCGACATCCTGGCCGCGGTCGAGGCGGGCGCCGCCGGCTATCTGCTGAAGGACGCCCCGCCGGAGGAGCTGGCGGCGGCGGTACGCACCGCGGCGGCGGGCCGCTCGGCGCTGGCACCGGCCGTCGCCCACCGTCTGATGGACCGTATGCGGACCCCCGCGGAGGCCCTCACCAAGCGCGAGCTGGAGGTCCTCCAACTGGTCGGCGAGGGGCTGTCGAACCTGCAGATCAGCAAGCGGCTCTTCCTCAGCCAGGCGACGGTGAAGTCCCACCTGGTGCACATCTACGCCAAGCTCGGCGTGGACTCCCGCACCTCGGCGGTCGCGGCGGCGACGGCCCGCAGGCTCATCCGCCGCTGACCGCGCCGCCCGCCGTCCTGTCGCCGGTCAGCCGCGCGGCGGCTCGCCGAAGAGATCGACGGCGACCCGTACGTCCCTGAGCGCGGAGGCCAGCGCGCTCACCGAGCCGATCGCCCCCGCGATCAGCAGCAGCGAACGGCGCAGCCGCGGAATCTCGGGCACTCCGCCCGTCGCCATCGCGTCCAGGGCGGCCAGCTCCTCCTCGGCGATCCCCCGGTCCGGGAATTCGCGCGGATGCCCCGCCAGCTCACGGCGGAGCCGGGAGACGGCCGTGCGCAGCTCGCTCACCCTCGGATCCTCGCCGCTGCCGGTCACCCGCGTCTGCCCCACGCTTCGCAACAAAGCACTCCCCCTCGCACATCCTTGTGCCAGTGTTCCGACCGGTCCCCACACCTTGGTCAAGTGTCCGGGCGTGCGCGCAAGTTAACGCCATGACAGGTATCGGGCGCCACTCCGCGGACAGAATTCGGGGTGTCCCGTATGGGTGATCCGCGCGTCACGCGGTGGACGCCGTCGCCGTCCGCACCCGCCTCCGCTTGCTTGCGCGAAGGGTGCGCGACGGGTGCGCGACGGGGCACGAAGGGTGCATATACGGGGCGCGTCGGTGTATGCCAGACCGCATGACTGCGACAACACCAGCCCCGAAGGTCGCCGGACTGCTGCTCGCCGCGGGCGGCGGGCGACGGCTCGGCGGGCGGCCCAAGGCCCTGCTCGAACACCATGGCCGGCCACTGGTCGAGCACGCGGTGCGGATGCTGCGGGACGGCGGCTGCGGCCCCGTCCAGGTGGTCCTCGGCGCGGCGGCCGAGCGGGTGCGGGAGCGGGCCGACCTCACCGGCTGCGCGGTGACCGTCAACCCCGGATGGGCCGAGGGCATGGGCTCCTCGCTGCGGGCGGGGCTCGGGGCGCTGGCCGCCACGGGGGCGGACGCGGCGCTCGTCCTCCTGGTCGACCAGCCGGGGATCGGCGCGGACGCGGTGGCCCGGGTGCGCGCGGCGTACCGCTCCCGGACGGGGATCGCGGCCGCCGCGTACGGCGGGGAGCGCGGCCATCCGGTGCTGTTCGGGGCGGACCTGTGGGCGGAGATCGCGGCGGGGGCGGTGGGCGACCAGGGCGCTCGGGCGTATCTGCGGGCGCACCGCGATGCGATCACGCTCGTCGAGTGTTCCGATGTGGCTCAGGCGTACGACATCGACACGGTGGAGGACCTGAAACACCTCGGGTGACCGGACTGGCACGCTGCGCCAGCATCGGGGCAGTTCTGTCGACCCGGAGAATCTCGATATCAACAAACCATTGAACTTCCACCATGAGGAAACTACTATCCACTGGTCAGAAGCCCTCTGCACCTCGGACGGCTTCCACGCCCGTATCCCGGAGCCCTGGCACGCCGTGCCATTTCAGGCGACCCGGCGGCCGTGAGACGCCGCCCGCACCGCCCGCTGAAGGAGTGACAGCTCATGTCCGCACCAGCGCCGTCCCCGCTGGCCATCGTCGATGCCGAGCCCCTGCCCCGGCAGGAAGAGGTCCTGACCGACGCGGCCCTCGCGTTCGTGGCCGAGCTGCACCGGCAGTTCACGCCCCGCCGCGACGAGCTGCTCGTCCGCCGCGGCGAGCGCCGCGCCGAGATCGCCCGCACCTCCACGCTGGACTTCCTGCCCGAGACGGCGGCGATCCGCGCGGACGATTCCTGGAAGGTCGCCCCGGCCCCGGCCGCGCTGAACGACCGCCGGGTGGAGATCACCGGTCCGACCGACCGCAAGATGACCATCAACGCCCTGAACTCGGGCGCGAAGGTCTGGCTCGCCGACTTCGAGGACGCGTCCGCCCCCACGTGGGAGAACGTTGTCCTCGGCCAGCTCAACCTGATCGACGCGTACACCCGCGCCATCGACTTCACGGACCCGAAGTCCGGCAAGTCGTACGCCCTCAAGCCCGCCGACGAGCTCGCCACCGTCGTCATGCGCCCCCGCGGCTGGCACCTGAACGAGCGCCACCTCCAGCTCGACGGCACCCCGGTGCCCGGCGCGCTGGTCGACTTCGGCCTCTACTTCTTCCACAACGCCCAGCGCCTCATCGACCTCGGCAAGGGCCCGTTCTTCTACCTCCCGAAGACGGAGTCGCACCTGGAGGCCCGCCTCTGGAACGACATCTTCGTCTTCGCCCAGGACTACGTCGGCATCCCGCAGGGCACCGTCCGCGCGACCGTCCTGATCGAGACGATCACCGCCGCGTACGAGATGGAGGAGATCCTCTACGAGCTCCGCGACCACGCCGCCGGGCTGAACGCGGGACGCTGGGACTACCTCTTCTCCATCGTCAAGAACTTCCGCGACGGCGGCTCCAAGTTCGTCCTGCCGGACCGCAACGCGGTGACGATGACCGCGCCGTTCATGCGCGCGTACACCGAACTCCTCGTCCGCACCTGCCACAAGCGCGGCGCGCACGCCATCGGTGGCATGGCCGCCTTCATCCCGTCCCGCCGCGACGCCGAGGTGAACAAGGTCGCGTTCGAGAAGGTCAAGGCCGACAAGGACCGCGAGGCGAACGACGGCTTCGACGGCTCCTGGGTCGCCCACCCGGACCTGGTCCCGATCGCCATGGCGTCCTTCGACGCGGTCCTCGGCGAGAAGCCGAACCAGAAGGAGCGCCTGCGCGAGGACGTCGCGGTGGCCGCCGGTGACCTGATCGCCATCGACACCCTGGACGCCAAGCCCACCTACGAGGGGCTGCGCAACGCCGTCGCGGTCGGCATCCGCTACATCGAGGCCTGGCTGCGCGGCATGGGCGCGGTCGCCATCTTCAACCTGATGGAGGACGCCGCCACCGCGGAGATCTCCCGCTCGCAGATCTGGCAGTGGATCAACGCGGACGTGGTCTTCGAGAACGGCGAGCACGCCACGGCGGAGCTGGCCCGCAAGGTCGCGGCCGAGGAACTGGCCGCGATCCGGGCGGAGATCGGCGAGGAGGCGTTCGCATCCGGCAAGTGGCAGCAGGCGCACGACCTGCTGCTCCAGGTCTCCCTGGACCAGGACTACGCGGACTTCCTGACGCTGCCGGCGTACGAGCAGTTGGGCTGACACCTCTCGCGTACGCGACCGCCCCCCGGTGCCGACGGCACGGGGGGCGGTGCCATATCGCGATGAACTCGAAGTCAGAAAGGCGTCAGGAAGGGGGCAGGGTGACAAATCTGACCGGCGCTTCCAGGACGGCCTGTGCACCCTCGAGGTCGGCAAACCTCGTCGCCAGAGTCGCCTGCGCAAGGCGAGGCGGAAGCGCCTCACCGAACTTCAGCCCCTTTACGGCCCGCTGGTCGACGTCGGGCAGACAGAGCTGGTCCGACACATCGGCCACAGCCTGCTTCCAGCGCTGCCGGTCTACATCCTCCCGAAGCCGAATCCAGCAGTCGTTCACCCGCTGGGCGGGCGCAACAACGGTGCCGAGCGTCGCCGCGAGCGTGGCGTTCGCTCGGTGACCTGCCCAGGTCCACCAGCGGACCTGCCCGCCGGAAGTGCGAGTGATGAGTGTGCCGCCCGGGTGCACAACATCCATGAAGTGGTCCCGCGCCTCAGCGAGCGCCGTGACCGCACGCTTCGAGAGGGCTACGTCCGGGTCAACCCCCAGCAGGACCTCACGCATGGCTCGCATCAGTTCGAAAGAAGTGGCACGTTCGAAGCCAAGACCGCTCCACTTGGCTTTCCCTCCGCTGTCGGTCGGCTCGACGAAGCAGCGTTTGCGATGCCAGTCGATGTACGTCACGAGCCAGCTCCGACCTGCGAGGAGCAGCTTGCGCGGCCCAAAGATCTCCTCGGTGAGCAGATCGGGATCGGTTCTGCCGATCTCACTGCGCCCCTGCAGCACGGTGAACTGGGGAGGTGAGGTAAAGACGGCCGTGAGATTCATGAAGTGCCGGTGCCCGAAGCGTCGTTCCGCCTCAGGACCGATGAAGAGCATGCCGCCGTCCTGGTCCAGGTATCCCTCTTCCACGAGATGGCGCACGATCGGCTCGGCCGGCTGCCCGAAGGGACCGAAGCCGTTCCACCACTCCTGCCACAGCTTGTCGCCCACCTGGTGTTCCTGGAGACACAGAGCAAGGAGCTGTTGAGCCACGATGTGGCGGGGCTCCGGGGGCGCGACGACAGGCTCGACCCAACCCCGTTTCCACTGGAGCAACAGAGCCGCTGCGGCGAGAAGTCCATCCTCGGTGAGCGCGAGAAACAGACAGTTGCGCCTGGTCCCCGCCCGGCGGCCGGTACGTCCGAGACGCTGCAGGAAGGATGCCACCGTCATGGGGGCATCGAGCTGAATCACTCGGTCCAGGTCGCCCACGTCGATGCCGAGTTCCAGCGTGCTGGTCGAAACGATGACGCAGTCGCGCGCGTCGGCGAATGCCTGCTCCGCACGGCGTCGCTCGTCAACCGACAGAGAGGCGTGCGACAGAAACGTGGTCACGCCTCTCAGGCGGAGCTTTTCGCCCAGCTCTTCGACCAGGCGGCGCGATTCGCAGAACACGAGGCGCTTCTCACCCCGATGGAGTGCCGCTATCACAGTCGCCGCGTTCTCGACCGAACCGACGTAATCAAGTTCGATGTCACCCGGCACCGCATGTGCACCCTGCTGTCGCGGCTCGTCGAGATGCGGTGCGACCACACGAGCCGAACGGCGGCCCGCAGCCGAACCCTGGAGCCAGTGGAGCAGCTCGGCAGGATTGCCAACGGTCGCGGAGAGCCCAATGCGTTGCACGGGGCGGCCTACTGTCTTCTGAAGCCTCTCCAGCACTGCCAGCAGGTGCCACCCGCGGTCGTCGCCGGCGAACGCATGGACTTCGTCCACGACGATCGCCTGCAGACCCGAGAAGAATGCTCTGTGATCGACGTTGGCACTGACCAGCATCGCCTCGAGAGATTCCGGTGTGGTGAGCAGCACGTCCGGCCGGTCGGCCAGGATCCTCTTTCGCCGCCCGGCGGTCACGTCCCCGTGCCAGAGAGCCGCAGTACGCCCGAGCCAGCCGGTATACGTCTCGAGCCGTGGTAGCAAATTGTTGAGCAGGGCCTTGAGGGGACACACGTACAACACCGACGTCCCCGACCAGCGTTCCGCCGTCATTCTCGACAACAGAGGAAAACTGGCCGCCTCGGTCTTTCCCCCCGCTGTGGGAGCCAGCAGAATGGTGTCCTCCCCGGCCATGACAGGCCCGATCGACTCCTCCTGCAGGGGGCGCAGTCCGCGCCACCCGAGGGAGTTGACGATGTGGTGCACCAGGACCGGATCCAGATCATCGAGGGGGCTCACGGCAGTTCCAGTTCGATGTCGCCCGCACTCGACGCCGCCGCGTTGCGCTCCACTTCGTTCAGCTCGGCGCTGGACACGGTGAGCGCATAGTGCAGCCGAGGATCGAACTCGTCGAACTCATCGACCCGGTCGAGCACATCGGCGACGATTTTGCGCAGGAACAGCCGCGGTGCCACGCCGACCTTCCCGCCGAGGCCGCCCGTCACCGCGGCGGCCAGTTCACCGATGTACGCGTCATCGACCCGCGCCGCGATCCGCTCGGGGTTCCGGGCCGCTCCCACGTACAAGTCGCGTACGTTCCGCCCCAGTTCCCCGAGCCGGGGCAGATCGAATCCGGCCAGCCGCAGTTGCACGGCGCGCGGTGAGTCGAATCGCGGGTCGGTCGTGAAGTCGGTGGCGAGTCTCTGGGCAAGCGGGGGGAGCCGTTGCACGCCCTGCTGTCCGTCGTAGAAGGCGGGTGTCCCCGTAATCACCAGGAAGAGGCCGGGAAAGCGGCCTGTGTCGATTTCGTCGAGCAGCTGCCGCAGGGCGTTGAGGCCCTTCTCGCGCACGTCTCCGCGTACGCGCTGGAGGGTCTCGATCTCGTCGAGCACCACCAGCAGCCCGGGGTGGCCGCAGTCCCGCAGCACGGTCAGGAGCCCTTGGAGGAAGCCCAGTGCGCCGAAGTGGTCGAGATCGCCGCGCACACCGGCTGCACGCCGCGCGGAGGATGCGACCGACTTCTGACCGCCCAGCCACGCGATGAGCGCCTCGGCCGTAGCGGCGTCCCCGGCAGCCCTCGCTTCGCGGTAACCGCGAAGGGCTGCGGCGAACGCGGGAGTGGTGCGTGCGACCTCGGCGAGGCGCTGCTCCATGAGTGCGTCGACGGCAGTCCCGAGGGCCTTCTCGTCGTCGTCCTCCACTTCACCCGCGTCGAGGATTTCCTCCTCGAGGGTGTAGAACCACGAGTCGATCACGGCCCGTAGCGCACTGGGCTGGTGGGTGGCGGTGGTGAGTCGCTCCGTGAGTCGGCGGTAGACGGTTTCCAGCCGGTGCAGCGGTGTCTCCGTCTCGGAGATCTGCACTTCGGTGGTGGCAAGGCCTGCACGCTTGGCCCGCTCGGCCAGCCACCTGGCGAAGAAGGTCTTGCCGGAGCCGTACTCACCACGGATGGCGTGAAAAGCGGATCCACCCCGTGCGACGGTCGCGATGTCGTCGTTCAGCGCCCCGCTGAAATGGTCAAGGCCGACTGCGAAGAGATCGAGCCCGGACTGGGGAACGGTTCCACGGCGCAGGGCGTCCACCACTTCGCGGCGGCGTGCCGCGCTGACCTCGGTTGCACCGGTCATGGCTGCTCCGTTCCGAACTGCTCCTGCAGGAGCGGGATGTTGAGTTCCACGGTCCGCCCCGCGTCCACCAGGTTGATCACGCCGTATCCCTCGATGTTCAGGAGCCGCTGCACGACGGTGACGAAGACTTCCGCGTTTCGCTGCGACCGGCCGGTGGCCTCGGCCGCCGCTGCGGCCACGGCGTCCGGGGTGAGTTTGCCACCGGCGTCGGCCAGCGCATCGATGACGGCGACGACAGCCTTGCCGTCCGGCGGGCGGCGTACGAATTTCCGCTGTGTCTTGTAGCGCTGCGAGCCGACGACCTTTCCGCCGAGTGTCAGCATCGCCGGTGTCACTTCGTCAGCGGCGAACAGCGCCTCGCCGGCCTGGGTTTCCGCGCGGCGCCGAGGCTTACGTGCCGTCGGCTCCTCGGTCTCCGCAGGTGCTGTTGCGGTGTCGTTGCCGGCCCGCCACCAGGCTGGCACGGTCTGCTCGTTCGGCAGTACCACCCAGCCGGACGGCAGCAGTTCCTGCGACGGAACGAGCATGATCACGGGCACGGTCACCTCGGCGAGCGCGGCACCGCCGTGGTAGCCGGCTTTGCGTGGCGTGTATCGGATGTCCTCGCGCCACGGCGCGACGATGGTGCCGCCGCCTTCCCTCACCCGCGGGCCGCTGAGCTCGACTTCGCCTTCGCCCGCCTCGCCGGTACGCCAGCGGGCGCTCTGTGCCCCGGGCGCCTTCAGGGGCCCCTGCCCTTGAGGCGAACGATCGAGCACATGCCCGTGGTCGGATACGAGCATGACGGGACGGCCATATCCGCGTGCCGCGTTGAGCAGATCCAGCAGGTGACTGATGTCCCTCAGCCGCCAGCTGGTCCGCTCGCCTTCCTGCCCGTGGTCGAGGGCGTCGTCGATGGTGTTGAGAACGACGGCAACGATGGCGTCCCCGGCAAGCGCATCCAGCAGTTCGGGGGCGAGTCGATGTCCCTCGGCGCCACCGATCTCCCCCTTGTGGAAGAGCCTGCCGACGCGCCGATGCCGCTTCCAGAACGCCTCGAACCCACTGGTCTCCGCGGCCTGTTTGCCGTTGGTCGGTTCCCCTGAGAGCAGGGATGCGCGGCTGATGGTGGTGACGGAGGGCAGCATGGAAACGGCGGCATGGCGTCGCGGAGGAACGGCAGCCTGCGGTGCTGGAACGATCTCGGTCCATACCCGGCGGTCGACCTCGTCGCCCAGTTGGGCCGCTATCGCGGCGCTCATGCCGTCCAGCACGAGCACGAGCGGGCTCGTTCCGGATGCCAGCGGCACCGCCAGCGTCTTGAGTACGTCCTCGATCAGGAGGGCTCCCCCCGGCGCCTGGGACGACGCGGTGCGTGTCCAGCCGGCCAGGCGTACGGCGAACTGCTCGTCGAGAGCGCTGCGCCGTGCTCGTGCATGACCGATGAGCAGGTGGTACGCCTGCCCCACGACCGGATCACCCATGGGGTCCCCGGCCGCCAGGACACGCAGCGCCCGGTCGGTCCACCCCCACTGGGCGAACTGTTCACCGACGGCCTGGCCAACGGACTCGGCGGTCGGAGTCGGCCCATCGAGCCACCGCACCACCCTCACTGCCATCCGCGCCGCCTCGCAGCTCGCCGGGTGCAGGCGTGCCAGCTGGTGTGCCAGTACCTGGTCCAGAGCAGCCTCGGCCGCCTTGGAGGAATCCGGGAGAGCGGCGGCCAGATCCCGCAGCCGCGCCCTGAAGCCCGACGGCAATAGCGGGTCGACGCGCAGCGCCTGCCCCAGCCCTGCTTCGGAGGCGAGTTCGTCGGCCCGGTCGAGCACGGCGTACACGCGCTGGCGCGCCTCGGCGCCTGCAGGAGTACTGACCTCGGCCTCGGCGATCCAGCGGGCGAGGGTACCGATCACCGAGGCGGTGAACTTCGGCAGGTCATCCACCGAGCGCAGGGTAGAGCCGAAAAGGCCCCCGAGCGCGAAGCTTGTCCCGGCAGGGGCCTCTGGTGCGCTCAGTACGGAGCCCAGCACGCCGAGTGCCATCGCGTCCTGCCCCCGGCCATCGGCGACCAAAGAGAGAAGAGTGGGCGCGGCTGCTCCGACGGTGCCGGTGAGCCAAGCTGTCAGGCCCTCGCGTTCTGCCTCCGGCAGCTCCCGGAACCGGGCAGGACCGGCTGTCGTCCGGGACCAGGCGAGCAGGGCATTCGTGTCCAGTTCGAGGCGGTGGCCCGTGGAACCACGCCCGAGGCCCAGCCGCTCGCCGATCAGCGCCCGTACTGCGGCGTCCCGGGTGAGAACCGAGCCGCTGCGCGGCCAGCCGTCCACCGGTTCGGCTTCCAGCAGCGCCGTGAGCAGCCACGTCTCCCTGATCATCCGGGGATCGAGGTCGGTAGCACCGAACAACTGCTTGACGATCTCGGCCCGGTCGACGCTGAGGCTGCGGCGTCCCACCGCGTGTGCGCGTACATCCCAGCCCAGAGCAGTTGCTGGAACATCGCTGGTGACGACGAGCAGCCGATCGGTTTCCGAGCCGTCCAGGAGCTCCTGCCACGCGGCGACGATCCCGAGGACGGAGTCCTGGTCGGTGACCCTCACCGGCCGTTGCCTGCCATCGACGCGGGCGGTGAACTCCGTCGGAGCCGTGCTGTCGTACCGCGCGTTGACGAGCAGAAGTCTGCAGTCCGCGGCACGGCGCAGCTCGGTCTCCAGAAGTGCCTCGACGATCCGCCGGTCGATGAGCGGCCGCAGAGCCATCAGGACTGCGTCTCGTCTTCGGTGGAACTGGTGGTGCCGTCCTCGGCAGGGACCACTTGCCACGTGATCTCCACAGCCATGCCGGGGTGCGCGGCCGAGTAGGCCAGGATCTCGTCCCAGAGATTGTCGATGGCCTTGTTCAGCGAGTTCTCGACGTGGCTGGGCTGAAGCCTGACCGTACGGGAGAGGCCCGTGCTCGGCTGACCGGGGGCCGTTGACGGGGCGGGGTCACTGGAGGGGACGGACGGCCTGCCGTGCTGGGTGAGGGATACGTCGTCGGCGGCGGGCGGTTCGGGAACCGCCACCGGCTGCGGTGTGACGGGCGTCTCCACCTGTGTCAGCCGGGCCGCGTCCTGGACCAGGACCACGGCCTTGGCCCGGATGGACCCGAGTACGGGGATCAGCGAGCGCTCGAATTCGCTGGTCGCAGCGGTCTCGGCGATCTCCGCGATCAGCCGTTCGGCCCGTTCACCCACACTGTCCTGCCGCCCCGCAAACCCCCGCACACCGCCCAGCAGCGCCCAGTCCGCGTCGTCGAGCGCCTGGAGGACATCGCCTGCCGAGGTGATTGCGGTGGCAAGCATAGTGTCACCGGTGTCGTGGGAGGCACCTGCCAGCTCCTGTACGAGCGCGGTCGCGTCCCGGTGGCGCCCGAGGCGGGCAAGCAGGTCCGCTGCATCCTTCCCGGAGGACAGCCGTTCGCTGGTCTCCCGGTCCATACCGAGTGCCTCCGCGTGCCTGCTCAGCGAGGTGCGCAAGGCGTTGACGGACTGCTCGTATTCCGCGACCTTCTCGCTGACGCCGGTGAAAAGCTTGTTCACATTGCGCGCGAACAAATTCGGCTGGACGGCCACACCGAAGAGCTTTGCCGCCCGCACCCTCGCGGTCGCGTATTCCTCGTCGGTCGGCAACTGCTGTGCTCGCAGCCCGTAGCCGGCGCCGATGCGCTCCAACTCGGGCGGCTGGGGCAGCGGGCTGCCGTGGTAGGTCCAGGCACGATCGTCGAGCAGCGCGTAGGTCGCGATGATCAGGCTGCTGGTGTTCTTGTCCAGGCCGGTCCAGCCGAGATCCTCAGCGATCCAGGTGCGGACCTCCTCGGCCGTCAGGTCCTCGACTCCGGGGCGGTGCTGGTGGGCAGCCTGGTTGATACGCGCACGCCAGTCGTTGCGCAGAACCAGCGGACCATCATGAACCTGGCCGAGTTCCAGCGGTTCAACGATTCTCTTGACGATCTTGAGATGGTGGCTGTCGACCTCGATACGGCGGCCGCCGTCGTCCATGGCACGGGTGATCCAGGTCAGAGCGGTCTTCAGCTCTGCGAGACTGACAGCCTTGCGGTCTCCGGTCCTGCTGAAGTCCGGGTGCTTGGGGTAGAGAGCGCGAAAGACACCGTCGGCGAGGTGCTGCAGATTGTCCTGGAACGACTTGCCGCCCTGCAGCTGCGGCCTCGCGTACTCGGGCAGCAGCGACAGGATGTGCTTTCCCTCGCTCACCTCCGCGGAGACGCTGTTCTCGTCCACTTTCGCGATGCCGTACAGCTGAGCGAGCGTCGCGGTGAGCTGTGAGGTGAGGGTGTCGCGCTGGGCTGCGAGCTGGTGGCGCACGCGTACCCGGTCGTCGGAGTGGAGGTGCCCTGCATAGTCGTCGAGCCGGTCCCGCTCCAACAGATAGTTGATCTTGATCAGCCGCCCGAGCTGGGCACTCTTCTGCTCGGAGAAGAACGAGGGCAGCCAGACCAGCGTCGGAGCCATGAGCCCTTCGGACCGGAGCGCCTCGACGCGCTGTGCATCGTCATTCGGGTAGTGCTGACCGTCATCGAAAGGGTAGTCCAGAATGAACCGGACCCGCCCGTCCACGCCTGGGCGGAACTGGTCAGCGGAAAGCTGCGCGGTGTCACGGACGTTTTCGAAGACGAACTCGGCGGTGCGCTTCGTTCCCTGCCACACGATGTCGTGCTCACACACGAAGGCTCCGGAGTCCTTGAGTCCGAGCGCCTTCCACAACTGGTCCTTGACCCAGATCCGCCGGGCTCCGGTCCTGTCCTCGTCGGCGACCATGTCGAGCAGCGGCTCGATGTCCAGGTCGGACAAGTGAAGCGTGAAGACGGGGTCCTGGTCGCCATCGGCGCGAATTTCGCCGAACTCGGCCTGCAGCTCACGCAGTCGGGTCACCACGAGCGACCCGGGAGCGACGGTACGGGAGCGGATCGAGCCGTGGTTCAACGCGGCGATCCGCCCGCCGGTGAGCCTCTTGAGCGCCGGGACGTCGGGGGCGAGCGCGGCAAGAAGCAGGGTCTTGACGAACCGGTCGTCGGCGATGAACTTTTCGCTCTGCTCGGAGCCGTACTTCTCCAGGAGGTGTGCCCGGACCTTGGCGTGGAAGGTGTGCGCGGCCTCGGCCTCGTTCTTGAGGCGGTCGGTGAAGGCTTCCCCGGTACCGTCCGAGAGCACGTCCCACAGATCACCGAGCGGGATCAGTTCGCCCAGCTTGATGTCCCCGCGCCGCCTCCGAAGCATCTCCTGCAACAGTTTGAGACCAGTACGTTCGCGCTGCAGGGCACCGGAAAGCGCCACAAGAACATTGAGCAGTGCAGGCGAAAGGGGATATACCGCCCGAAAGTCTGCCCAATCAGCATGCGTCGCACCATGAGCGTCGAGCAGAACATCCTTGACCTGCGAGTTGCTCGACTCGATGGTCGCGAAGGCATCATCGAGAGCAGCCCGGGCGAGCTGGTCCTTGGGCTTGAGAATGCGCTCTTTGATGATCTCCGGCAGATTGCGGTCCTCAAGACTGATCACGTCGAAGCGCCCGGCAAGGTACTCGACCTGCTGCTCCAGATTCTTCACGTCCGCGCCCACTACATCGGCGCCGACGAGCTGGGAGAGATCGCGCTGTCGGGAGATGAGCGAAACGATCGGTACCGGCCGCGCGCTGTCCCCCGACTCGATCAGCTTGACCAACTTGCTGACCTCGGAGTTCACCTTCTCGCGGTTCGACATGTGTGCCTGCAACCAGAGGATCAGCTCATCGAGGAAGAGGATGATGCCGTCATAGCCGAGGGATTTGGCGTGCCGGCTGATCACGGCGAGACCGTTCTCCAGCGGCAGGAACGCGTGTGCATCGCCTCGGGCGCCCTCGGCGTACGAAGACATCGGCCCGGTCAGCAGTGCGGAGACCAGACGATCCCGCAGAGGATCACCGGCGAGCGCGGCGAAGGCCCGGTGCAGTTCGGCCGGTGTCCACTGCGTGGTGGCCCCGTCGATCACATCCAGATCGTCCTCGACCACATCGGACGTGCCACCGGTCACAGGCAGCAACTCTGCAAAGGCCGCGTCACCGATCGCCCCGCGAAACCTCTCCGCGTCGGCGAGCATGGAGTCCGCTCGATAGACGGGCGGGACGGGCGCATCAGGGTGGAGCCGCCGCACCTCAGCGACGTACCCACCGAGCAGTGCCGAGTCCAGGTCGGTCGAGCCGACGAGGTGGTACGGCACCATCAGGAACCGCTTGCCCTTCAGCCAGTCGTCGTGTTCGGCAATGACTTCCTGGAGCCTCGGCTTGGCACGGGCAGCCGGCACGTTGTTCAGCACCGCGTGCAGCACGGTCAGGAAGTGGCTCTTACCTGAACCGAACGAACCGTGGAGGTAGGCGGCGTGCGAATTACCACTGCGCGCAGCGGCGCGCACGATCCCGAGGGCCTTACCGAAGGCCGCCTTGAGCTGGTCGGTGACCACATACTCGGCGACCCGGGCATCGGTCTCGGTGAAGCCACCAGTGAGCTCCACCTTGAAATCGCCGGCATGGACGTCTTCCTTGATGTCGATGACATCCCGCAGGAAGAGCTCATTCGTGGGCATCGGTGACTCTCGTTCCCTCACTCGGCGGTTCACACATTCCGCGCTGCGCGCATCTCACCCCTATCTTGCCAGCTCACACGGCATACCAGCCAAGAGATGGAAACATCAGCAAAGGCTCTTCGAGTCACCTCCTCTCCGGGGTCAGCGGCTCGACGTGCGACCAGATGAACGTCCGGTCCCCGTCGAGGTGCGCGTCGCCCCAGTGGATGGCGTGAATACCGTCCTCCCACGCGGAGGTGAAGAACACGGAGACGAGCTTCGTGGTGCGCCCGAGCTCCTCGAAAGCCTCATGGAGCTCCTCGTAGGCGTCCGTGGTGAGAATGTCGTCCAGTGGGAAGAGTCCCTCCGGCGCCTCGGGCCCGTGGGCGGTCAGCATGCGCCTGCGCTGGGGCGAGACATCGGCCCGCAACCGGGCACGATCGAGTGGGACAGCACGGTCGGCGTACCGGAACGGAAACAGGGCGTGGCCGTTGATCACCGCGTAGGCGTAGCCGCGCAGCTCACGGACCGTGCCGCCGAGGGCAACGGCTTCATCGGCCAGCTCCTCGCGTACCGCTTCGGCCAGGACGTGTCCGTACGGTCCACGCTTCTTGAGGTTCGCCTCGGCATGGACGGCCCTCGCCCGCTGATGTGCCCGCGTCAGTCGCTTCGGAACGCCCGCAACAAGACCGCTCGCCTGTGTACCGAAGCGCTTCTGCGCCCACGCCGAGGGACTTGCCCCCTTCCCGTTCCACCCCGCACCATCGTCCATGACCGCCCCTTGTCTCCTGTAACTCCCCCACCTGTGTGACATGGGCGGAAGACAGGGACAAGGGCGCGAATCAGCCGGAGGACGCCGATCGCCTACGCCTCGTCGCGCTCCGATGCCTTGTCTTCCTCGGCGGACTCAGCACCGCCCTTGGAGAAAGCTGGCCAGAGCTGACCGCCCTCGAAGGACTCACGAAGCAGCGGGATCGTCTCGTCCGGGATACGGAATCCGCTGGCCCAGGAGGGTTCCGTCAGCGATCCGTAGATGGTGTGCAGCAGGAACGGCTCCTCGCCGCTCAGCACCCCCAGGTCCTCCAGCTCACGTGCCACTGTGCTGACCGGCCGGGTGAATCCCTTGAGCTGCCGATCCGGCGAGTAGCCCGCGAGGTCGTAGACCGTGTTCCGGTCCACGAACCCTCCGTTCGCAGCAGCGGCGACGATCACCTTGGCATGCGCCGGATAGCGCGCGACAAGCTGCTCGATGAACGCGTCCAGCGACTGCTGGCTCCAACCTTCGTCCAGCTCGTCGTCGTCCCGGTCCGCTCCGCGCAGCTGCTCCAGGTCGTCCACCGAGTCCTTGTCGACGTGCAGCCCTTCGAGCAACTGCTCGGCCCAGGTGAGCAGCTCCGCCGGAGTCAGCATGTAGAGGCGCACGCCTGCCTGCTCCCTCAGCTCCACCACCAGCTCGGCCCTGGGGCGCGCCGGGATGTCACCATCTCGCTGCTGCCACCAGTCCTTCTTGACGTCACCCGTCACCAGCAGCACATCGCAGGTACGTCGCTGAGCCTCCTGCAGCAACTGCAACCACAGCAGGTAGTCTCCGGCGGCCCGCTCGGCAGGCTTAGTCTTGAAGTCCTCGTACCCGGGCGGGATTTCCTCGTCGGCCCGCTTCTGAGCCGTCTGGACGGCCTTGTCGTACTCGTCCGTCGGCAGGGGCTCGCCGATGCGGCCCGACAGGAGAGGCTCCAGCTCCACGAGCACGGGGTCGCTGTGGGTCTCGGCCGTGCCCTCCAGCGCGTCGCGCTCGGCCTGACCGTCGATGATCCCCTGCAGTTCCTCCACGGTCTCGGTGAGTGCGGACAGACTCTCGTTGATCCGCTGGGTGACAACTTCGTCATGCTTGAGGCGTACGTCCTTGACCCACCGATCGACGGCGTCACTTGCGGACCGCCGAACCCGCTCCAAGGCCGCCGATGTTTCCTTGGCCTTGGTGCTGTGGTGGTGGCGGACGGACTTCTGCTCGCGGTTGCGCCAAAACTCAGTGAGCACCTGGTGCGGCACCCAGAGCCGGTCCCGTAGCTTCGTGAGCACCGCCAGGGTGTCCTGCCGGGTACGGGCGTTGGAGCGGTAGAGGTTGAGCAGCACGTTGGTGTCGAGGACGACCATCCCGCTCTGGAAGACCCGCTCGTAGTCGTTCTTTCGAGGGCTCTGATGGGCTCCGTCGCAGTCGAAGATCCCTCGTCCGAGCCCTGTTCCGGCCTCGGTACCGTTCTCCGCCGGATCGTCCTTGAACGCCATGGTGCTCTGTGCTTCCCCTCGTTGGCCCCGTCATGCTCCCCGGGGCAATGAAGCGCATGGTTCCAGGCTTGGCCGTGATACGAGAGAGCTATCTCGGCCAACTACGCACGACCGGGGCCAAGAGCGCTGACGTCGTGCGAAAGCAGTATGGGAACGGAGAAGGCAGCATGTTACGAATGGTGCGCACGGTCACCCGGCGATCGGCCGGGAGGACGGTACCGGGTCCGCGAGCGGGGTCCGGGTCCGCTGGCCGGTGACCTGAGCGGCCCTGGCGAACGTGCGGATGCGGGGCCCGTGCCCGCCGGGCCCTGCTCACCTTCGGCACTTCCGGGGACCGCGTATGGCTGTGGGACGCGCGGCGCGACCAGTCACTGTCCGTCCGGCTTGAGGACGTGGTCGTTACGGAGGCCAGGGCGAGCGCCTGCGGCTGAGGCGGCGCCGGACGATGCGGTGGAGGGCACGAGGTGCGTGCCCTCCACGGACCTTCATCAGGTCGGAGAGTCAGAAGGCCCTGGTCAAGGCCCGTACGTTCTCCAAGGCCGCCTGGAGAACGTACGGGGGCTCGGTCGTCGCCGTTCGGGCGGCCTCACGGTAGGTAGCCGCATTCTTGTCGGGCACCCCGTCCCCCGTGTCGATCAACTGCTGCCGTCGAACGCCCCAGGCCGGCCAATACTCCGAGAGATATGTCTCCAGCACGTCCTCGAACACCGTGTAATTCGCGGACGGCTCGGTCGCGGGCCAGGGCGTCCGCGAGGCACCCAGGTATCCGAGCAGGCTCGCGTTGTCGTCAGCGATCTTCCGCGCCTGGCCCTCGAAGTTCAGTACCTTCTCCTGCCGCTTCTCAGGCTCCAGATGCTGTACGGACTCCGTCTTACGCTCCAGCATTCCGGCGTCACCATCGAAGATCACATGACACGGCACACCGAGGGAGCTGAGAATCGCATGGCAAAGGAGAATGTTGTCCCTGCCCGTCACATCGATGAGCGTGATCCCCTCCGCGCCAAGGCTCACTCCGGCCCTCTCCGCGCAGCCGGTGAGTACGGCCCCGTCCGTAGTGCCCTCGGCAAGCACCACAGCATGGGCGAAGAAGCCCTCGGCCAGCGAGCCTGCCAGCCGGGGACCCGTCCGCCGCTTGATCGCATCCTCGCCCACCAGTCCCGTGAGCGACGCACACAACTCGGCCTCGGATACCTGCCAGACCCTGGTGACCGGATGCGCCTCCACCACCTCACGGCTGAGCCGGCGAATCTGGTGGTAGCCCTCCGGGTCGATGAACACAGGGCTGTGCGTCGCGTACATCACCTGGGTCCGACCCTCCACGGACGACGCGACCAGCCCGCGCAGCACCTCCGCGAACACCCTTGCCTGCGGCGGGTGCTGGAACAGCTCAGGCTCCTCGACAGCGAGGCAGAGCGTGCGCGTCCCTCCGTCCGCACGTCGCTGCTCGGCCAGGTACTTCAAGGTCGCGATGATCAGCGCGCGCTGGAAGCCGTGCCCCTGGCGATACACGGACGTCTTGGCAGCCCCGTCCATGACACTCGCCTCGAACACGGTCTTGGAGGCCCTGGGCGCCTGCACAGTGGGGGTGACGACAATGTCCCGACCGGTCGTGAACTGCGCCACCTCCCTCGACAACGCAGCCGACAAATCCTGGAGCACGGTCCCGTAGACATCGGCGTGCACTTTCTGGCGTGCCAGGTGAGCGGCATCCTCGATCTCACCGAGCTGCGCGTTCGCCTGGGAGCGGTCCACCGAGTAATTGAGGATGCGGGCGAGAGCCGTCGCCTTGGAGTCGTCAGCCTCCTCGTAGGCACGGAGATCGGCCGAGATGAAGACGAAGTCGATCAGCGCGGCCAGCTTGCTCTGCCCCGCGAACCCGAAGAAATGTGTCCCCTCGATCTCGGTCTCGGTGAGCCGGTTCCGGTTCGCCAGTTCCCAGAGGTTCATGGCCTCGTCAACGGCCTCGGCCTTCCCGGCCGGGGGCAGTCCGAGCCCGGGGTCGCTCTCGCGGAGATCGTTGTACGCCCGACGCTTGTCCATCGCCTTGGCGTGCCGCCGGATCTCCTCGAAGGGGCCGTAGGCCAAAGCCTTCCCGGTGATCTTGTCGTCCCCCGCCTCCCAGGTCCGCCAGACACTGAAGGTCTCGGCGCCCTCGGGTGCGTATCGGCCGAGGGCATCGCGGTCGCAAGTGGTGAGCCCGTCGAACTCGACCTCGACGGAGATGCGCTCGCCGTCGGCCGCCGAGTGGACATCGTCCGTGCTCAGCGAGACCGAACGTTCGCCATTGAAGAACCAGTCGAGTGCGCGCAGCACGGTGGACTTGCCGACACCGGTCGGGCCGATGAAGCAGGTGATTTCCTCGAAGGCGATGTCCACCTTGTGCAGACAGCAGAAGTTCTCTACGCGCACGCGCTTGATTTTCACGGTCGTCCTGGAAAGTGGTTCGGGTGAGCCGGATGGGCCCACTGTGACAATCATGATGTTAGCGACGAGAGTGACTGAGAATCAGATGATTTTTCGTCGGCCAACTCGGTTGGAATTAACCGTGATTGAGTTCGATTTCCGCCCATACGCTCTTGCCCGGGGCTCCGACTCGAGGTGCCACGCACCAGCGGTCTGCGAGCTGCGAGACGAGAAACAGGCCACGACCTGACTCATCGTCGGTAGCCGGCGGAGTGGGCGCCTCGGGGGAAGGGCACCGCTCGGTGCGGGTATCAGCAACCTCGATGCGGAGAAACGTCATTGCCTTGGATGTGCATTCGATGAGCCTTACATGGAAGTCGCGTCCGGACACGTGGCCGTGACGGATGGCGTTTGTTGCCAGCTCGGCGGCGATCAGGGTGAAGGTCTCGTTGGGGGTGGAGTCGTAGGGGTGGCCCCACTCGTCGAGCCGGTGCGAGACGAGGCGCCGAGCGAGCCGGGCGCCGCGTGGAGTGGAGGTGAACTGCATGGCGAATTCGCGTACGAGTGCCGCCGGTTGCTGGATCGGCACCTCTGGGGTGGTAGCTCGGCTCATGAGGACGACAATCTCGCCCACGGCATACCGTTGACCAGGGCAGACGCGGGGACGAGAACGGGCTGTACGCGTGCGTGTGCGAGCTGTACACGGAAGGGAGAGTGACGGGCTCGGCATGGAGGCCCGCTTCGGCCGCCGCCCCGGGTGGACTGCGCCCTTGCCTATCGGCAGCGGCACCCTTCGGCGAGCACCGTCGGGGCGAGTTCCCGCATGGCCGCCTGCTCGGCCTCCGAGATGCACGGCAGCTGACGTGCGAGCACGTCGAAGTGCTGGTGTCCACGCCATGCGTCATGGTCTCCCACGACGAACAGCCGCCGACGAGCGCGACTCACCGCGACGTTCAGCAGGTTCGGGGCGGAGGCCGCCCAGGCTCGCGGGCCTGCTTTGTCCCCGCCCGCGCCGAGGACCAGCAGCACTACGTCGGCTTCCTTCCCCTGGGTCGTATGCACGGTGCCCACCCTGTCACGGGGGACAACCCGGCACAGGCTGCGACGGAGTCCGGCCACGACATCCCGGAACGGGCTGATGACGAAGAGCTCACGCTCAGGATCCAGGCCCTGGTCGACCAGCCGGTGCACGATGACGTTCGCGCAATCCCCCTCGTCCGGCGACCACTTGCCCTGCGGTGCCCGCCCGCCGCTCACCGGCCACCACACCCCGCGCCGGGCCACCGCGTAATCGTCGTCCCGGTGCACCCCGTGCACCATGAGCCCGTCGTAGGCGATCTCGTTGCTGATCGTGAACATCGGGTCGTCGCAGCGCCGGTGCACGCGCAGCGGCGACCCCACCCAGACCCGGTCGTCCTCAGAACCCTGAGGTGCCGGAAGCCATGTGCCGTAGCTGTTCAGCCGGTCCGCGACGCGCTGCGCCGAGGTGCGGGACGGTTCCCACTCCTCAGACACACCGAACGTACGGCGAAGCGCCTGCTGGCCCGTGTGCGGCAGCGTGACCACCGGCTCCAGCTGCAGCGGATCGCCCACGATGACGCCTCTGCGCGCCCGCCACAGGGCACCCACCGGCATCTGGGCGGTCGCCTGGCCGGCCTCGTCGATCAGCATCCAGCCCAGCGACCGGGGCCCCAGACCGGTGAACATCCGGTCCAGTGAGGCGAATGTGGTGGAGACGACCGGCAGAGCGAGGAAGAGACTCTGCCAGGCCGCCAGCGCCACTTCCGGTTTCAGTGTCTTGGGAGCGTCGCCGCAGAGGACGTCCATCGCGGCGTCGAGATTCTTGCGCATCCGGTCTGCCGCGCCTTCGATGAACGCACGGTGCAGATCCATCGCGGCGAGAAAGAGTCGTGTGCGGGCCTTGGTGAACTCGGGATCGGACCAGGGCGAGGAGAGCTCCCTGGCATCCTCCTCCGTCCGCTCACCGCGCTCTTCTTGGCCCGGAATGAAAGTGTCCCAGCGCTCAAGGGCTGCCCCCAAGGTGGCCCGGAGTTGTGCGTGGCGTCCTTCCGCCGCTTGGAGCACCTGCCTGGCTTCGTCCAGGACATCTCTGCGGGCCGCTTCGGCCCGGTCGTACGCGGCGGCCGCCTGGGTGTGTTCCTCGTACGCGGCCCGAGCTGCCTGCTCCGCCTCGGCCAGCAGCTGATCCTCCGTCTGCCAGTCGCGCTGCGCCGCGCCGAGCGTGAAGATGCCCGCGGTCAGGCCGGGACGGTGCCGGCGGTGCTCCGCCCTCCGGCCCGCGGGGCCGACGAGGTCCCTCTGCGCTCGGCCGCGAGCCGCACGGGCCTCCGCGGCCGGTTGCCGAAGTGCGTCCAGATCCTGCTGAGCACTGAGAACCGCCTCCTGGGAAGTAGTGACAGCCGCGTCCGAACCGTTGAAATCCAGGAGTGCCTCATACGCTCGCTGACGCTCGTCCTGCAGGGCCTGCACCGTCTGCCGTGCGTCCCGGAAACGAGCGACGGACTCCCGCCACCACATCAGGTCGAAGCCGCGTGAAGCAGCCGCCTTCAGGACGTCCCGCATGCCTTCGCCACGCTCGGCCCGCTCCTCGCGCGGAGGGCCGAACCAGTACTTGCTGCGGAAATCCGAACGGTTCCCCTTGTTGCCGAGCTTTGCGGCGAGGGTTCCCCACGCCGGTACGCCGTCGAGGACGAGTCGTCCCTGTTCCGGGAAGAAGGACGCTTCCTCCCGCCACTCCGCGGCGACGGATTCGAGCGCGGGAATCTCGTTGGAGACATTCTCGACAGCGCCGTTGTTGGCCGACGCGATCACCATCTCGTAACCCGTCAGCTCCGGTTTGAGCGACGCGACGGACCGCTGGTAGGTGCCGGTACTCCAGCGATGCGGCTGGCCGGTGAACGCGTCTTCGGGCCTTCGGAGTTCAGCCAGGCGCTCCGCCCTCATGACCAGCACGGAGGCGATGAGGTCCCGTAGCTGTGTGGTCTTGCCTGTACCGGGCGGGCCGTTCACCGCGTACAGGCCATCGGTGTCGGCGAGTTGCTCCACGATCCGGTTCACTGCGAACTGCTGGCTCAGCACCAGCGGGTGCTCCGTCTTCGCCGGCCATCGCCCGAGCGGGAAATGGACCGGCTGCACACCATCGAGTACCGCTCCGGGGTCGTGCTTGAGGTCGATGCGCGCACGGCCGCGCAGCGCGGTCGAGGCGGTCAGGTAGTCCCGTAGCGCAGGCCCTGGCTCGTCCTTGCTGAGGCTGCCCGCGACCAGGCCGAGGTCCGCCGCGATGAAGCTGTTCAGGAAGTCCGACCCGCCCGACCGGCCCGCCTTTCGCCGGGACACAGATTTGCACTGGACCCGAATCGTCTCCGGCCGCAGATCGTCGGTGACGCCGAACTGTTCTGCCACCCAGCGGGTGACGGCCGACAGGTCACGCACGGTCAACGGCTTCTCGCCGAGCCGTGGCGGACCCTCGTCGCCATCTGCCGCATCAGCTGCGTCGCCCTCGTCCAACGGGCTCCCGTCCAGCGGCCCGTCGTCCTCGCGCCTGGTGGAGCGCCTTGCACCGCTGTCGGCCACTGCGTCGACGGCGCCGGAGAGGGCACCAACCGCCAGGTCACCGAGCACCGGTCCGAACGCGGCGTTCAAGGCACCGCCGACCGCGCCGACCGTGATCTCGCACAGCAACCCCGCGAAAGGCCGCTGCCGCCGCCCTGGCGCGGTGTCCGCGATCGTCACCTTGCCGTCGCCGATACCCAGCACAACACTTTCGCACTCGTCGGCTTCCGCCTCGAAGCCGTCGAGCCAGCCCTGAGCCCCGGGGCCGGGCTTACGGCTGCGCCCCGTCGCCCAGGCGCACGCGGAGAAGGTGATGGAGTCCTGGACCAGCAGCCCTTCATCCGTGACCTCGAAGGCCAGCAGGGCGCTGTCACCGTCCACGCGGCCGTCGTGGTCCTCCTCGCTGCCGCCGAAGACATCGAGCAGGACATCGCGGACGGACGCGACCGGGTAAACCCCGCAGTAGACGGTGTGCTGCCTGACCATGTTCCGACCCGGGCTCCGCCGCCGTACGGGATGCCCCTCTTCCCACGGCAGAGGACGCCCGGATTCCACGGGATACATGTGCTTCGGCGGCGAGGTCTTCTCCACCTTCTGCGGGCTGAACATCTCCACCGCCCGCCAGTAGCGCACGATGTCCGCCCTGCGCCGTCGCTCACTGATCGCCGCCATACGGCCCGCCCCCTCGTTCCGGTCCGCCGGGAACGATCACCCTAAGCGTTGTCCCGTAAATGATCTACGACGTGTTTGCTGACCTGCTTGTTCCTTCGTCACCCGGCGAGGGTGAGGTTGTGCAGGCGGGCGATGCCGAGTATCGCGTGGTGTACGCCGTCACCTTTGAGGCGGCAGTCGCGGAGGATCTTCCAGGTCTTCATCCGGGCGAAGGCGTGCTCGACGCGGGCGCGGACCTTGCGGTGTGAGGCGTTGTGTTCCTCTTTCCATGGCTCCAGTTCGTTCCGGCCGGCTTCGCGGCGGTGCGGGATGACCAGGCCGGTGCCCCTGTAGCCGCCATCCGCGATGACCGTGGTCCTGCCGACGGCGGCCTTCGCGCCGGACAGCTCCCACGCCTTGCAGTCATTGCGGTTGCCGGGCAACGGACGGCCGACCGCGACGACCAGCCGGGTGTCCGCGTCGATGACGACCTGGTGGTTGGTGGAGTACCGGTAGTTCTTCGACTGTTCGGCGACGCTGTGGTCGCGGGTGGGGACCAGGGTGCCGTCGACGATCAGCACGGCGTCCTTGCGGAACCGCTTGCGTTGCTGGAGGGCGAGCGACGGCCCGAGGTGGTCGATGATGCGGTCGGCCGCGGACTTCGACACCCCGAAGAGTGGCGCCAGCTGCCGCAAGGTCAGGTTCGTGCGCCAGTAAGCGGCGACCAGCAGAACGCGGTCCTCCAGCGGCAGACTCCACGGCCGGCCCTTGCGCACCGGATCCGCACCCTCGCGCCGGAGCGCGGTGATCAGCTTGCCGAACTGACGCGGGCTCAACCCGCTGAACGGGGCTATCCAGGAGGGCTGCGACGCCGTGATCACACCAGACACGAAAGATCATCTCACCCCTGACCAGCAGTTACGGGACAGGTCTTAGTCAGCTCCGTGCACCGTGCGCACTGGGCGTTGGCGCATATGCGACCTCAGGTCGGTGTCCGCTGCGCCGCTGGTGGCGAACGGAGAGCCAGACGAACGTCAGGAATCGAGCGGAACCAGGCATTCCTCAGAGTCCTCGGGGCTGCCCCCTGAACGTGCAACGCGCCCTGGATGGCATGGATTACGTGTCCGCCGAGGGACGAGTTGCGCGGTGCGCACCTCACTCTCCTCGCCGGGCGGCCACAGGGTGCGCACGTCTGGGGGAACTGCTCGGTTCATCCAGCAAACGATCTCGACGCGTGCATACCGTTGACCAGGAGAGACGCGCCGACGGGTCCCTGTTGTACGCGTCCGCGCGCGGGCTGTACGCGGTACGGGGCATGACCGGCTCCGGTGAGCGGCGTTGGCCGATGCGTGGGTGAGACGTTCGGGGCAGGTAGGACGACGCGGGACGTTACGGAGGCGTGGGACGTGGACGATCAGCGACAGCAGCCGGAGCACGAGTACGAGGTCGGGTCGGGCATCCTGCATGTGTTCGGCCAGCACTTGAAGCTCTTCCGGGTGCGGGCGGGGCTGGAGCGGGCGGAGTTCGGGGCGATGACGGGGTACTCGGCGTCGAGCATCGCCTCGTTCGAGCAGGGGCGCAGGATCCCGCCACCGAAGTTCATCGACCAGGCGGACGAACTGCTGGACGCGGGCGGGGTGCTGAAGGCCAGCAAGGAGGAGGTTGCTCGGGCGCAGTACCCGGCGTTCTTCCGGGACGCGGCGAGGCTGGAGGCGGAGGCGGTCGAGCTGCATCTGTACGCCGTTCAGGCCGTGCCCGGCCTGCTGCAAAAGGAGGAGTATATGCGTGCTCTGCTCACCAGGCGGCGGCCTCTCCTGGATGACGAGACCATCGAGCAACGAGTGGCCGGGCGCCTGGCACGGCAGGAGATCTTCAGCCGGTGGCCGGCCCCGCTCATGAGCTTCGCCATCGAAGAAGCGGTGCTCCGCCGCCCCTTCGGAGGTACGAGCGTTCTCCATGGCCAGTTGGAGCAGTTGCTTCTCATCGGTGAGAAGCGCAACGTGGAGATTCAGGTCATGCCGCTCGACCGAGAGGACAATGCCGGAGTCGACGGACCGTTCACCCTGATCTCACGCAAAGGTGGGGAACAGGTTGCGTACTTGGAAGTTCAGGGGCGCAGCACCTTCGTGACGGATCCCGAAGAGGTCCGCTCCCTCGCAGCCCGCTATGGGATCATCCGAGCGCAGGCTCTCACGCCCCGGGAGTCGCTTGCCTTTGTCGAAAAGTTGCTGGGAGAGCTATGAAGATTGCGGAGACCAACACGGCAGCTACGGAGCTGGCTTGGTACAAAAGCAGCTACAGCGGAGCCGAGGGCGGCGAATGTGTCGAGGTCGCGGCCCGGCCCGGCACCGTCCATGTCCGCGACTCGAAGGAGAAGACGGGGCCGATCCTGTCTGTCGCCTCTGGTGGCTGGGCGGCCTTCGTGGAGTTCGCCGCGCAGGGCTGACTGCGCGTGACGGCGGTGCCCCGCCACCGAGCTTTCCGGCGGCGGGGCGTCTTCTTGCACACCCTTGTACGCGGGGCTCAGTCGGCCTTCTTCGCCCGGCCGCGCGTCTTCTTCTCGGGCCGCCAGGCCGTGAGGTCCTCGGCCGAGAGTCCATGCTTGGCGCGCTGCTCGTCCAGGTACGCCTGGTACTCCTCGGCGGGCGTGCCGTCCCACTCTTCGTCGTATTCGCCGTGCCACTGGTGAACCCACGGCATCAGCTCCTGGATGCCCGCGATGAGCGGAGTCAGGCGCGAGGTTTCCCAACCAGCTTGCTCAGTACGGTCATTGATCACGTTGATCAGGGCCTGCACCTGATCCTTGTGATCCCAGCCGGCCCAGCCGAGCAGCAGCGTCGGGTCCGAGTCCGGGGACGCGTCGGGGTAGGAGATGAACCGCTCCTTGGGCACGTCCAGCTTGCCTCGATGTGACCAGTACGTGTGCTTGAGAAAGTCAGCGGCGCTGTACTTCGGAGGTACGGGGATGTCGAGCCGCTTTCCCGTCCTATCCTCCTCGCGCTGGAGGTCCCAAACCTGCTCCCACTGCTCGCGCTTACGCAGACCCGAGTCCTTGTAACGCAAGGCGGCTAGGTGCGGGACATGCTCAGGGGCGATGATGTCCGCCAGCACCGCTGCAAGGGTGGCATCGCGCTTACCCATGTGGTCGGCGGCGTACAACTCAGCGACCGCTTGCACGTCGGCTTCTTGGCGAAGAGCGTCGGCGAGCTGCGAGACGGTGAGCGCACGAGGGGCGCGGAAACCGTCCCTAAGGGCGAACCACAGGTTCTCGTCCTCGCAGCGGTCAAGCAACCAGTTACGAAGCGCCTCCTTCTCCTTCTTCTCCCACGGCTCGGAGGACCACCGGCGCTTGCAGTCGGGCCGCTCAATGAGCGCGATGTCCTTGCGGGAGTTGATGATGTCAATGCGCGCCTGGACAACACTCTTGTACTCGGCGGGCCAATGAGCAGGAATCTCAGTCACAGAAATAGAACCGTGCCGCTCAAACCACGCGGTCTCGGCCTCACCTGCGGCCACATTTCGAGCTAGGACAATCTCGAATGCCCGTTCACCGAGGGCCACCTCAGGAACTTCAGAAGGATCTGTAAGGGTTGTTCGTGCCAATTCGCCGGGCGTGAGGAGGTTGTACGAACCGTAGACGTCCCAATCCAACTCTTCTTGAAGTGCGATCATCTGAGAGCGGACCGAAACGTAGGCAGCACTTGCCGCGTCAAGGCTCGCCCTAGCCATGAGCACGGAGGAACCAACAGCAGAGGGCTCGTAGGCTGCCAACTTGCGCCCGAGGGCGTCGAGGGTGCGACCGAGTTCAAGCGGCAGCTTGGCTGGGAGTGGAAACTCCTGAAGCTTAGTTCCCGTGAACTCGTACCGCTCCTCCCACGCCTCGTCCTTGATGCCACACCCAACGCCGCTCCCCCCCTTCCCCTGACTCACCTGTTTGAGCCAGAAGCAAGCCGTCGATGAGTTCAGCACCCCAAGCAACTCCAAATGCTGCTCCTCCGCAGCCCCCGCAGGTAGCTTGATGATGGGAGCAGACTGCTTGAATGCCTTCCCGCCTCGATCTATAACAAAATGATTATGTGTCGTGATACCAGCGAAGGAAATGGACCATGGATGGACACCCTCATCCTTCGGTAGTTGATGCCACTCGTGCCAGGGCCGCCCGTCACTGAAATATGTCCCTTTACTAAAGGTGGAACGGCAACCCAATTCAGTTCGGTATCTCCAGAGACTGCTTGCATGCGCTGACATCTGCTCGATGGGCACGAGCTGCCGCATATCGCTGTAAGGATGAAAGATGTCATGGGCAGTCACAGCACCCCAGTCACGGACTTCTTCACCAACCGTTAGAGGAAGATGATACTCCGGTTCAGCGTGGTTCCGCCTGAAAACTCGTGCTGGTTTAGTCATCACATCGTCAGCATGCGTCATCCCATAAAAGCCGATTCGCGAAACCTCACCACCAAGCGAACCCTCAGACCCCGACTCCAAGTTGCGGTGAAGCGCGGCCGCCCCGCCTCCGCTGAGTGACCATGGATGCTCAGAGTATTTCTCACGGTTAGAGTCCTCCACCGTCACCCAATCGGACTCGCTCGCCGGAACCTCGATCTGCTCTACAATTGCCAACCAGACAATTCCGGCAGCCGGATCTAGAGGCTGACTTGGCTCACCTCGCACACCCATCACCGATCGTGTCGTATCCGACGAACGTGAGATTTGATTTCGGCCCGCCAAGATAACTGTCGGCGTTCCATGTCCTGGAATAAACGCTCCAGATGTGTCGACCACATGCGTCAGGTCAATTTTCGGGAAGAATTCTTCAATCAGCTTCCTACCGAACTCCCTCTTCATGAATGAGTTCGCTGTGATTTGTCCGGTAAATCCGCCATCGCGTCGAGTACCGCCAGCCCGCACTGAGAGTTCGAAAATCCGCTGAGCGAAGGGCACTGAGAGCGCATACTGCCTATAGCAGGCGTCATACGCCTTCTTATAGTTCTCGTTCTCCTGCTTGTCTTTGACCGTAATGTAAGGCGGATTCGCTACCACCACGTGGTAGCTCCCCCGCCCCAGCAGGTCAACCCGCGCCGCGTATTCCCGGACATCCTCCGTCCGGTACGCGAACATCCCCTGACCCTCGCCCCCGAACAGCGAGTCCAGCGTCTCCGTAACCGTCTCCGCCCCCCGCCCATGCAGCAGCGAGTCCCCCACCGCCACGTTGATCGGGAACTCCGGAGCCGCCGCCAACCGCCGCTCCCCGCACGCCTTCAGCACCGCCACCAGCATCCGGAACCGGGCGATCGCCACCGCGAACGGGTTCTTGTCGCAGCCGTGCACCGACTCCAGGGACCGCCGCACCAGCTCCCAGTCCTCCGTGCCCGGCTCCGCCTCCCGCCACTTCTTCAGCAGCCGCTCGAACATGCCGAGCAAGAAGTGACCGGACCCGCACGCCGGGTCGATGCACCGCAGGCCCCGTACCACCGGTTCCTCTCCCGGCCACCCCGCCGGCTTGTGCTTCCACGCCGGGTCCAGGCCGAACTCCTCGACCGCAGGCTCAAGCGTCAGGTCGAGGATGAACTCCTCCACGAACTCGGGCGTCTGCAACAGCGCGTACGTCTTCCGCGCGTGCTCGCTCAGGTCCTGGTAGAGGTCGCCCAGGAACCGGGTGTCCAACTCCCCGTCCGTGAAGTCGTGGATGATCTCGCCGTCCGCGCCCCGCTCGCGCCAGAAGCCCAGCAGCCGCGTCGCTGCCTCGTACGACGGGCTCAGCCCCCACAGCGCGTTGTGGCCCCGGTCGAAGAGCCCTGCCACCGCCTTGTGCGCATCCGACAGGTGGCCGAAGCCCGCTACCAGCCAGTCCCGGTCGTTCAGCTCCGGCTTCTCCCGGAAGAACGCCGCCTGCCGGTCCTCCGCGTCCGCGAGCCGCTCTCCCGGGCCCGCGATGAACGGGTCGTCGACCAGGCCGTTGTCCTCGCAGAACCGTACGAACACCGTGGCCAGCGCCCAGGCCGCCGCCGCTTGCGTCACGCGCTCGTCCCGCCAGGCCCCGTACGTCGCCGCCGTACGGCTCGCCTCGCGGGCCGCCGCGTACTCGCGCTCCAGGTCGGTTCGGTACTCGTCCACCGACTCCGTGCGAGCCCGGAGGTCGTCCTCCAGCGCGGTGACCTGCTTGCGCAGATCCTTCAGCAGTGCGGCCTTGTCCACCGGGGCGCCCCCTCATTCCGTGACCCGGACCCCACCCGGGCCCGCAGCTCATCCGCATCCATCCTGCCAGCCCTGCCGCCCCTCCCCGGACCCTTCATCCGTAACCGGACAGCACGGCCCATGTCGCTCCTGGCGAAGAGCGCCTCCAGCTCACTGGCACCACCCTCCTCAGGCGGGCTGAAAGGGGCCCAGGTGTGCTCCCCCAGGCGCTGCGCCGGCCTCTCCGTCAGGAGGCCGCGGCTCTCCTCGGTGACAGCTGCTCGTCAGCGCGGATCCCTCCCATGCGAGGCAGTCCCCCGACGGCGTCAGGCCCGCCACAACGGGACCGGAAACCGGCTAGGCCCGTTGGGATCGGACATCGTAGGGTGGCGCCCCGCGACGTGCGAAGAGCGATCCGCTGGAGGAAGCGTGCGCATTACCGTCTCCGTCGAGGACGGTGATTCCGGCGGCTTGCACGACCTTCGCCGCTGGCTGTCCGACGAGCCCGAGCTGAGGGGACGGATCCGCGGGCACACAACGTCACCGATACCGTCCGACGCCATGGGGCTGGGTGCGGAGGCCCTGCTCGCGGTGCTCGGGCCGGGTGGCGTGGCCGTGGTCTTCGCCGGAGCGCTCGTCGCGTGGGTGCAGAGCCGCCGGGGCGACCAGACCGTCACGATCACCCGGCCCGACGGGACCACGGTCACCGTCTCCGCGACCCGTGTCAGAGGAATGAACGCGGAACAGAATGCCCAGTTGGCGAGGGAGCTGGCCGCCCTCCTCGGCACGGGAGCCGACCCGGTCCCGCCCGCCGACGGCGAGCTGTCGCCAGAGGCCCCACAGCGGTGATATCTGGAGCAGCCGGACTCGCCGCGGCCGGTGCCCATGCCGTCCTGTTCGGCAGTCACAGGCACGTATCCGGTTCAGAGCTGCATGATCTGCCCTCGGCCGCCACCACGCTCGACGACCTGGAGACCGCCCTGCGGGACGTTTGTGGAGTCAGCCCGGAGCATGTACATCGCATCCCGGCCGACGCGGACACCGAGGAGGTGCTCGGCGTAATCGAGCGGGTGGCGCGCGAGGCGACCGGGGTCGTGTACGTCCATTACGTCGGACACGGACTGCTGGGTCCCCGCGACGAGCTGTATCTGGCGACCCACGGCACCCGGTCCCACGAGGAGATCTCACGGGCCGTGCCGTACCACACGGTGCAGGGTCTCTTGAGCGCGTGTGCGGGTGGCGGCATCGTCGTACTGGACTGCTGCTACTCCGGGCGGGCCGACGTTCCCGACGGCAGCGGTGTCCCTGCCCAGGAGCCGTTCGTATCCGTCCGGCCGGACGGCAGCCTGCTGCTCAGTGCCACCTCTCTCTACGACCTGTCCTTCGCACCCGAGGAGCGGCGTCACACGTTGTTCAGCGGCCGGCTGCTGCGGCTGCTGACCGAGGGTGATCCGGCCGGTCCGCCCTGGCTGACGATGGACAGCCTGTACAGCGCACTGGACCGCGCGTTCGCGGAGGGACCGATCCGGCCACGGCGTCAGAGCGAAGGTTCGCTGGGCTCACTGCTCATCGCCCGGAACCGGGCCTATCGCGAAAGCGGCGACACGTCACACGATGGAGCGGCTTGGCGGGACGATCCACCGGCCGATGTTCCGTGCCCCTACCCCGGCACGGAATACTTCAGCGCCGCCGACAGCCACCACTTCTTCGGGCGGGAAGAACTCGCCCGACGGCTGATCGACACCGTGTGCGCAGCCACGCCGGACGGCGCGGCGCCCATGACCGTGGTCATCGGCGCCTCCGGAGTGGGTAAGTCGTCCCTGCTGAGAGCCGGGCTGCTGGCCGGACTGGAGCAGCGACACTCCTCGATGGCCCAGCCGCACGACCTGCCATGGCCGGCACTGTTGTTGTCCGCCCCCGGGGAACACCCTCTCCGGGCGCTGGCAGAGTTGTGGGCGCGGGCGACGGGACGGGCCTCGGCCGACGTCCACCGCGTACTCGCCGAAGGCGGTCGGTTACCACCACCGAAGTCCGGCCGGCCACCCTGCGGGTTGCTGGTGGTCGACCAGTTCGAAGAGATATTCACCCGCTGCGCGGACCCCACCGAGAGGGCTCGGTTCATCGAGGTACTCGTTCTCGCTGGGCACGAGAACGCAGACGACAGCGAGGCGCGCAAGGAACGCGGCATGCGCGTGGTCCTCGGTCTGCGAGCCGACCACTACGGCAGCTGCCTCGCCCATGACCCGCTCGTCCCCGTCCTGGGGGAAAGCCAACTGCCGGTCCCTCCGATGACCGACGACGAGCTGCGCGCGGCGATCGAGGGTCCCGCCGGCGTCGTAGGACTGGATCTGGAGCAAGGTCTGACGAATCGGCTGATACAGGATCTGCGGTGGGGGCAACTGTCGAACGGGACCGACGACGCGAGCACCGCAGACGTTGCGGACGCCGAGAGCACACCCTCGGCCACGTCGGCGTTCGGCACCGCAACCGCCTCCGGCCCCATGCCTGCCGTGACCGTGTCCGGACCCGACCTCGACACCGCGCTCCCCTTCCTCGCACACGCGCTGCGCGAGACATGGCGCAGGCGTAGCGGAACCACGCTGACGCTGGCCGGATATCAGGCCACCGGCGGCATCTGGCACTCCATCAGCACGACGACCGAGCGCCTCTATCAGGACCTCGATAGAGCGGGCCAGGATGCGTTGCGCGAACTGTTGCTGCGCCTGGTTCACGTGACGGTCGAGGGCACCGGCACTGCCGTACGGCGCAAGGTGGCCCCCGACGCACTGCTGGACGGCATCCCGTCGCAGCAACAGGACCTCACAGCCGCCATCCGTGACCGTCTCGCCGCGGCCAGGCTGATCAGCGTCGATCAGGACGGCACTCAGCTCTCGCACGAGTCGCTACTGCGGTCGTGGTCCCGGCTGCACCAGTGGATCGAGGAGGACCGCAGCGTCCTGATCGCGCGCCAGCAGCTCTCCGAGATCGCGCGTGCCTGGGACGCGTCCGGTGGCGACCCGGGCTTTTACTACCGGGGCAGCCTGCTGGAAGCCGCCCTCGGACTGATGCGTGAGGAACGGCTCAGGCACCGGCGGTTGCCCCGGCTGGACGAGAGGTTCGTGGCCGCGAGCGACGAGGCCGACCGTGCTGCACGAGCCCGTGAGGCGCGCCGCACTCTGCGCCTCAAGCAGGCGCTCGGCGCAGCCGTATTCGCTCTCGTCCTGGCGCTCGTCGGCGGCGTGCTCGCTCTCCAGCAGCAAGGCGTGGCGAAGGAACAGCGCAAATCCGCCACCCACCGGGCGCTCGTCGCCGAGGCTGTGGCCAGGCGTGCCGCCGACCCTCGGCTCGCACTGAAGATCGCGATGGCAGCGCACGGGCTGCGGGCCACCGCGGAGACGCGGGCAGCAGTGTCGGACACACTGGTCCAGAGCCGACTCACCGGCAGCTCTGCCTATAACGAGAAGGACCCGCTGCTGAGCCCTGACGGCAGGCTGCAGGTGGCGGCGCAGGCGGACAGGATGCGGCTGGTATTGCGCAGTGTCGGCGACAGAGCCCGGAATACCCGACTGGCTTCCTTCTCCCCCTGCGCCGGCGTTGCGCGCAGGCCCGCCTTCAGCCGCGACTCTCGTACGCTCGCTGTGATCTGCGACAACGGCGTGGTGAACCTGTGGGACATCACCCGGCCCACGCAGCCGCGGCGCGATGGTTCACTGAGATCCCCGGACGTGTCGGGCAGACCCAGTGGGGCCGATTTCAGTCCCGACGGCACACTGCTTGCAGTCGGGAGGTACGCGCCGTCGGACGAATCACAAGCGCATGGCTCGCTTGTCCTGTGGGACATCCGCAACCGCGCCCGGCCCACCTTGCTCAAGGTGCGCAAAAATGTCTACGACAGCACCTCGGTGCTCTTCGCCCCGGACGGCAGAACACTCGTCAGCTCCACCGGCATCGTGTCCTTCCGGGATGATGCGGTCAACAGCGATTCGGTCACCCACACATCGGGCGCGACGCTCTGGGACGTGTCCCGCCCAGCGGCCCTCCGTCGGCTGACCCGGCTCCCACGCGTCGGCGAGGGCCAGAGCTTCAGCCGGGACGGCAGGCTCCTCGTCACCAGGCGCCACAGGACCGTACAGGTCTGGGATGTGAAGACTCCGGCGACCCCCAGAGAGCTGTCGAGCTGGACCGCCCACAAGGACTACGTGACCGCGGTCGAATTCAGCCCCGACGGCCGCACTCTGGCCACGGGAAGCTCTGACGAGACCATCGCCCTCTGGGATATCTCCGACCCCGCACACCCCACCGAGTCCGCCCGGCTGAACGGGCACACCTCTACGGTGGAGACGCTGCGCTTCTCCGCGGACGGACGCTCGATCGTCTCTGCCGACTGGGACCGGATCATCCAGTGGGACCCGGTAGGCGGCGGCCCGCCGCGTGCCGTCGCTGCACTCGGGAAGAAGGCCTCCCTCACCTCCGCGGCCTTCACGCCGGACGGGCGGACGCTGGCCACCGCTGGATTTGACCAAGCTGTCACGCTCTACGACATGAGCGTCCCTACCAGCCCAAGACGTACAGCCGCCGCGCCGATGCCCGGGTTCGTCACAGATATCGCGATCAGCTCCGACGGACGGCTGCTCGCGGCGGGCGATCGGCTCGGCAACGTGCTGATCTGGGACATCAGGGACCGTGCCCGCCTGCAGAAGGTCACCGACCTGTCCCGCAATACCGATCCCATCACGTCTGTGGATTTCGGCAAGCAAGGCGAGAGCGTGATCGTCAGCGGGGCGAAAACCTACTTCTCGCCAGGCTGGGCCACAATGTGGGACATCAGAGAGCAGGGACGCCCTCGTGCGGTCGGCACGTTCAACGACGTCTCCACCGTTCACTCTGCGCACTTCGGTGCCGATGGGACTCTCGTGGCGCTGCCGGGGTTGAGGACGTTCCTGTGGCCTGCCGACGATTCCTACGAAGCAGTAGAACTCGATGACAGCAACGGCAGTTCCGCCTTCAGTCCTGACGGCAAGACTCTGGCGACGGGCGACTCGCAACACGACATCGTCCTGTGGGACATCGAGAACCCGCGCAGCCCCAGAAAGACAGCAGACGTACCCGAGGACCAGAACAACTTCGCCACGTATGTCTTCCACCCTGCTGGAAATCTGGTTGCAGGCCTCGATGAGAGCGACGGCGTCACCTTGTGGAGTGTGGCCGACCCCACCCGTATCCACCTGGCCACCACGATGGCCCGTCACGGACAAGAGATGACCGACCTCGCGTTCCACCCGGACGGCAGGTATGCCGTCACGGTGAGCGGGGACGACAACCCGCTCACCGTCTGGGACCTCGGCAGCCTTCCCGGTATCAGCGCGGATCTCGTCGAGACCGCCTGCACCGTGGCCGGAGGCGGACTCACCAGCGAGGAGTGGAAGCAATACGTACCGGGCCAGCCCTACCAGGACACCTGTGACGGGCACCTGGCCGACTGAGGCCAGGCCCGGGGCGACGCACCAGGCGAACGCAGCCTTGCGTGCATGCCGGGCGACGTTCACACCCCGGCGTGTCAGTCGCCGTCCCCAGGCAGCAGCCCCCCGTCCGTCTCGTCCAGCGCTCCCTGGGCGACCAGGTCATCGATGTCGTCCGTGAGCGCGTCCCGGATGTCCGAGCCGAGCCGTGCCCACCCGAAGAAGCGCGCCACCTCCCTCAGCAGTTCCGCACGCTGCACACCCGGACTCTCCTCCACCACGCTGCGGAGCGCGAGCTGCCGCTCGGCCGACGGAACCTGGGTGACCTTGCGGGTGAACCTCGACGTCGGGGTGCGGGCGACCTCCACCTCATGACCGGGGCGGTCGTACGCGTCGCCGACGCGGACGATCTCGCCCTTGGTGACCAGCTTCCGCAGGACCCGGCGGATACGGTCCTGGATGACCTGACCCGAGCGGGCGAGGCCCCATGCCGAACGGACGCGGGTGAAGATCAGCTCCTCCGTGACCGGACCCTCGACCTCGATCACACACCGGACCACGTCCCCCACCACGCCGCCTGCGTCCGGGTCCTGGAGCTCGATGCCGTGCCGGTTCCGTCGACGGGCTGAGGCTTTCCGCAGCTTGTCCAGCTCGACGTCCTCCGCCTCCTGGTACGGCCGGCTCCAAGGTGCTGGGCCGTCGTCCACCGGCACGAACGTCACCGTCGGCGCGGAAGCAGCTGGGGGCGCTGCGCCGGTCGCCGCAGGCGCGGCGGCATCCCGGGCCTGCGGGGTTTCCTCAACCACCACCGGTACGCGCTCCGGCTCCGGCCTGCTCTCGTGCGGGTTCTGTGCGCAGGCCGCCTCCACAGCCGCGCGCAGGCGCGCCATGGCGTCCCGGCGGCTGCGGTACCAGTCCGTGCCCCAGATCCGGTGCAGCTTCCAGCCCAGATCACTCAGAACCGACTCGCGCAGGCGGTCACGGTCGCGGGCCGCCCGGGACGAGTGGTACATCGCGCCGTCGCATTCGATACCGAGGGCGTAGCTGCCGGGTGCGGCGGGGTGGCGTACGGCCATGTCGATACGGAAGCCGGCGACGCCGACCTGGGGCTGTACCGAGTAGCCCCAGCCCCGTAGTACGTCGAGGACCTCTTCCTCGAACGGGCTCTCCGGTGCGGCGTCCGGGTCGGCGGCCTGTGTCTGGAGGACCTGGGGGCCGTGCTGGGCGTACTGGAGGTACCGCTTCAGGTGCTGCACGCTCTTGTTGGGGCTGTCGCGCAGGTCGCCGCCGTAGAAGGAGGCCACGACCTCCATCCGCCGCCGGGCGCGGGTGACGGCCACGTTGAGCCGTCGCCAGCCGCCCTCCCTGTTGATGGGGCCGAACGACGAGGCGAGCTTGCCCTGCTGGTCTGGACCGTAGCCGACCGACAGGATGATCACGTCGCGCTCGTCGCCCTGGACGGTCTCCAGGTTCTTGACGAAGAAGCCGTCGAGACGGTCGTCGGTGAAGAAGCGGTCGAGGTCTGGGCGGGCGGCCCTGGCCCTCTGCACGGCCTCCTCAATGGCTTCGGCCTGCGCCTTCGACAGGGCGACCACGCCCAGGGTGAGTCCGGGGCGGGTGGCGAAGTGGTGGATCACCCGCTGGGCGACCCGGGCCGCCTCCAGCAGGTTGTTGCTGCGGCCTCCCTTGTCGTAGACACCGTCCGCCTTGATGAACTCGACACCGACGTCCGGGCTCTGTTCCAGCGCACCGGGGAAGGTCACCATGGTGTTGTCGTAGAACTCGTGGTTGCTGAAGGCGATGAGGTTCTCGTGGCGGCTTCGGTAGTGCCAGCGCAGAGGGAGACCCCGCAGCACACCGCTCGCCTTGCAGGCGTCGAGTACGGACTCGAAACCGACTGCCCCGTCCTCGTCCCACTCGTCGTCCTCATCGCTGTCGCCGCCCGCGCTGAAGAACGAGGTCGGTGGCAGCTGCTTCTGGTCTCCGGCCACGATGAGCGCGTCGCCGCGGTAGATGGAGTTGACGGCGTCCTGGGGCAGCACCTGGGATGCCTCGTCGAAGATGACGACGTCGAAGCGGAAGTCCGAGGGGAGGAACTGGCTGACGGTCAACGGGCTCATCATGAAGCACGGCTTGATGAGGCGGACGACTTCGCGGGTCTCACCCAGGAGTCGCCGGACCGGCATGTGGCGGGTCTTCAGCTGGGCCTGCCTGCGCAGGACTGCGGCCTGGCCCACCGACGTACGCCGTGGGCGGCGGTCGTTGCAGGCGGCGATGACGTCGGCGTGGGCCGCTTCCACCAGGTCCCGGTCAGCCGTGCGGAAGCGCTCCACCAGCTGATCCCGCTCGACGGCCCGCATGGGCTTGAGCCGGGCGTCGAGTTCGAATCGGCGCTCGATCCACGCGGTGAGGACGGCACGCTCCATCGCCGCCGGGAATTCGGCGGCGGAGACGTCGCGCTGCGCGAGCTGGCCGGGCAGTCCGTCCAGCCCGTATCCCTTGAGGCGGGTGAGTGCCTGGGCGCAGGAAGTCCATGCCTCGGGGCCGTAGGGGTCGTCGTCCAGGCGGGACAGGTAGGTGCGGGCCGCCGACAGGGACTGTTGGAGCTCGCGCCGCAGGTCTCGGTCGCGGGGCGGCTGGAAGTGTTCGGCGAGGGCATCGCGCTGCCGCCGCCAGTCCTGGTGGCGTTGCGCCGCGGACGGGTCGGCGGGCGCCGTCAGCATGGTGTGCGCGGCGGCCGGGGTCAGGGGTGCGGAGTGAGCTCCGTCGGATGTCCTGCGTACCTTCTGGGCCCAGTCGAGGGCATCGAGTACGTCGCTGCGGTTGGTCGCGGTGCTTCGGTAGAGCTCTCCGAGCAGATCACGGTGGGCGGAGGAATCCTCAGTGAAGCGTGCTGCGGCTGCCCGTGCCTGCACGACGGCCGTCACGGCTTCGCGTGCGCGGCCCAGCGTCAGGTCGTGAGGCGTGTCGGCAACGCGGGCGACGGAGTGGACGAGATCGGCAGCGTCCTCGAAGGGCTCGACGTGGGCGCGGAACCACCTCGCTGCCTCGTCCAGCGGCAGAGTCAGGAGCTGGTGGCCTGCGCCTGACAGATGCGGCAGACCTGCATGGCTCTGCCAGATCTCCAGCTCGGAGCGGATCCGTTCGGCCTGTCGCAGGGCCTCGTGAGGTTCGGGCCGGCCGTCGGTCATGCCCTCGGCGAGGCGGGCCCTTCGCGCGGGGTCTGCGAGCGCGCCAGCGGCGAGCTTCTCGACGGTGCGTGCCGTCTCGATCGCAAGGCGCAGCAGGTCCGAGTCGGGGTGGCCGTCCGGGGCGTACCTCCCGAGCAGTTCGATGTCCTGCGCGCTTGCGCGCGCGACCTGGTCCGGTCCGGCTGTTCCTGCCGGCTCGGAGGCTTCCCACGCCAGGCGGAGCAATTGACCGGTTGCCTCGTGGCCGGTGACGACGCCGCGTGCGTCGTCGCGGAGGCGAGAGGGGTCCGTGTCCAGACCTCCGTACCAAGGGCCGAACAACCGGCGGTGGGTCGCCTCCTCGGCAGCGAACGACGCAGTCTCACGCCGGGCTTTGTGCGCCGCGGCGACCGCAGCACGGGCGCCGGACACCGTGCGTTCGGAGGCTCCTCCGGCTCGTCGGCCGACTGCGGTCAGGGTGTCCAGGAGCGCGATGGCCTCACGCAGCGGGTCGAGATGGGCGCGCAGCCGACGGGCTACCGACCCCATGGGCTGCTTGATGAGCTCATCGGCGTCGGAACGGAGGCTCGGATCGTTCAACTGGGCTGTCCAGGCGCCCAGCTCATCGCGCAGTGCGACCCCCAGGCCGAGCAACTCCGGCGCGGGAGTGACGCTGTCCGCGGTCTGGGCGGCGAGTGTGGTGCGGCGGTGCGGGGCCATGACAGCGTCCGGTGCGAGCCGGTGCAGGGAATCTGCGTGCGCCGCTGCAACCTGCAGCGCGGGGACGTCGGGAAGTTCAGAGGCCGCGTAGGCGCCCAGCAGCTCTCGGTGGTCGAGTGTGAGCTGCTTGAGTCGGTCGTGTGCGGTGTGCCAGGCGAGGGCGGTCGGCAACTTGTCGTAGAGATCGCTGCGCCACGAACCCGTGACGGTGATAGCAGCGACGGTCTTGCGGTCTGCGCGGATGCCGCTGGACAGCAGACCGCCGATGCCCCGGGAACCCTCTGTCAGCCGGTGGATCAGATCGGGAAGCCCGGGTGTGCTGAGTACCTCTTGGCGGAAGGTTTCCCGGGCCGCCTGCTCGGCGTCGGTCAAGCGGCCTGCGGCTTCGGCGATTTCAGCGACGGCTTCCCGCACGCGGGGCAGCACTGCGGGGTCGAGCCACATGGCCGGGGCGCGGTGCGGGGCGGTGGTCAGGTCGATCAGGGCGACCAGGTCTTCGGCCTCCGCCGTGCTCCGCGGTCGGTCGAGGCCCAGCAGCGCGGACGCGGACTCGGCATGCCGCTCAGCGGATTCGAGGGTATCGGCGAGGGCGGAGAGCCGGTCGAGAACCTCTGCGGCGTATCGCCGCGTGAACGATGTGATGTCCAGTCCGGCCGGCTTCAGCTCGGCGAGAGCCTGTTCGGCCGCGGACGGATCCGCGCTGAGCCCGATGGGAAGGTCGGCCCATCCGGGCCCGGCCAGCGCGGTGGCTTCCGCCTGCGCGGACAGGACCTTGTCGCGGCGGGCGGAGAAGGCACGCAGTCGGTCGGCGATGACACGCACGGCAGCCTGATCGGCCTTCGCCGCGCCACCGGGTTCGAGCCAGGGCCCGAGCGGTCGGTGCGCACTTCCGGTCAGCTCGACGATGTCGCACACCTGGGTGGCTGCTTCGGTGTTGCGGGGAACATCGAGTCCGAACCGCAGAGCCAAGTCCGAGAGATTTCCATGCGTACGGTCGAGCCCGTCCGCGGTCGTTTCGAATTCCCGGGCCAGTTCGCCCGCCCGCTCTTCCGTGAGAGGGGACAGGTCGGCCCCGGGGGGCAAGAGGCTGGTCAGTGTGCTCTCCGCAGCACTCTTCTCCGCCGTCAGGCGCGCCGAGAGCTCCTCCCAGCGTGCACCGGCTGCGGACCGTGCGGAGGCCGCTGCGCGGTTCGCCTTCCTCAGCTCGGTGAGGAAGGCGTCGACCGGGTTGTCCACCGTCTCGGCGAAGTCGTCGCTGGTCAGCCAGTGTTCGGGCACGGCGCGCCGGGACTCGATGAGCGACAGAAGACCGGTGAGCCGGACGACGCCGCTCTCGTCACCGGCGGGAGATCCTCCTGGCCCGAGCTCCGGGTAGCGGGACACGGCCGTGACAAGCCCTTCGAGGGCAGCCACGGCCTGGTCGAGCGCGGGTCGCGGATGCGCGGTGCCGGCGCGCAGGTCCCGCCACGGGAAGGACGGGTCGGCGACCGCCTGCCAGGCGTCCGCGATGGCCTTGGTGGCCTCGATGACCAGGTGCAGGTCCTGGCTGCTGAGGGTGGCGGCGTCGAACGGCTTCTGGTCCTTGCCGCCGCCGGCCGCCGGGGTCAGATATGCGACGGGTGCGTCGGAAAGCCGTCCCACTCTGCCGATCACGTCGTGCAGGGTCTTGCCGAGCGGCTCGCAGACCTCGTTCATCGCGTCGGCGTAGCCGCTGAGCGCCTGGCGGGTCTCGCGGGCCAAGGTGACGGCCTGTTGCGAGAGCTGGGGCGCCTGCGGTTCCTCTTCGAGCGCCCGGCCCAGCTCCTGTGCCACCGCTCGGCGGCTGGTGTTGTGACTGTGCAGGGCGAGCGCGTACGAGTCCAGGCCGACCGACCGGAGGCGGTCGAGCACGACATCGAGGGCGGCGGCCTTCTCACTGACGAAGAGCACGCTGCGGCCCGCATGCATGAGACCGGCGATCATGTTGGTGATCGTCTGGCTCTTCCCGGTGCCGGGAGGGCCGTCGAGCACGAAGGACTGTCCCGCCACAGCGGCGGCCACAGCCTGACGCTGGGAGGCATCGGCGTCGAGGACCAGCGGGCTGTCCTCGGGCGGGCTGAGCTGGTCGATGCGGTCGAGATCGATCTCCTCGAAGTCGAAGCGATCGGAGGCCAGACCGGCCTTGGGCCCGAGGGCCACCGCTTTGACCAGATCGCTGGCCAGGACGCGGCTCTCGTTCTCCAGCAGGTCCTGGTACATCGACTCCTTGTGGGAGGCGAACAGCGCGAGTACGACGCGGGGCGACACCTTCCAGCCGGGCTTGCCCGCCACCGACTCGGTGACGGCGGCCAGTACGGCGCCGAGGTCGGTCGGATCCTGCTCGGTGACGGGCACCCAGTCGATGTGGAATTGTTCCAGCTTCACTTTGAGAGCCGGGTTGAGGCGCGGCTCCTCATCCTCGTTGAGCTCGAGGCGCATCCGCCCGTTGGGCATCCGGGTGATTCGGGCGGGCATCAGGACCAGCGGGGCGTCGCTGCCCGTCTCGGCTCCGTCCTCGCGCCAGTGCAGGACGCCGGCGCCGAGTTGCAGCGTCCACAGACCGTAATCGTTGAATATCTGGGTCGACCGGCTCCGCAGACCGGTCAGGGCACGCTGAAGGGCTGACCCTGTGGCCTTCTGCGTCACGATGCCGTCCGCGGAACTCCGGGTCACAGCCGGCCGGCGCGCGGCGGTGCCGCCCTCGGCCGAGCCCGCTTCCTCCTCGCCCGAAAGTTCCTCGTCCGGAAGCGGAGCGAAGTCCCATCCACGCTCCAAGCCCCGTACCAGTGTCTCCGCAGAGGGCTGCGTGATCTCCAAGGTCGCCGACTTGGTGTGGCGGAAGTTGAGCAGGCGATTGCGCCCGCTCAGGTCCACAAGGGAGGTCCGCCAGTCGGCGAGAACCTGCTTGAGTCGTTCCAGGTCTGTACCGCCACCGAACGTGCCCGGAATTGTCACTCTGGTCCTTGCTCCTCGTCCAGCTTCTCCGGGGCCGACGGAGCGCACACGCCCCCGGGTACGTGCTGAACCCGGGGCAGACACACGGCAGGGTCGTGTTCACACAGTCGCCCTGGCCGGATTGGTCCCGCTGATCCCCCTGAACGGTGGATTCTACGACCAGCGTTGCGTTGAGTGAAGTGCCGAATACAGCCAGGTAGAAAGGAGGCTCAGGCTGTCTCGGCGGCTGTGGCCTTGAGCCCCTTGAGGAACAGCGAGTCCAGCACCGCCCACTCGGTCGCCCGGTCCACGACTTCCACCGTACGGCCGTCCAGGGACGGCGTCTGCTTCGGGTCCTCCATCGGGCACAGCCACCACAGGCCGTGCGGGCTCTGCGCCGGGCGGCGGGCCGCCTGTTGCAGGGTCACCAGCAGGTCGTGGCCGCCGCCGTCGAAGTAGCGGGCGAGGAGCCCCGCGTTGTGGACGAACAGCACCGTCTTGGGGCCCGCCTCCTCCGCCATACCGACGAGGCGCTCCGACATCCGCCCGGTGACCCGTTGGACGTACGAGCGCAGGCCCGGCTTCAGCTCTCCGCTGCCGGTGAAGGCGGAGTCCGCACGCAGCACCTTGGACCAGTCGGTGTTCAACTCGTCGGCCAGCGCCCGGAAGATGTTCAGGAACTCCTTGTTGAAGTCCACCGGGACGACTCCGAAGTCGGCTGCCACCGCAGCCGCCGCACCCGGCAGGTCGGCGCCCTTGAGGGTCAGCGCGAGGAAGCCTCCGCGCTCGGCAGACGTGGTGAGCCTCGTGCGCAGCACGGCCTGCGGGTCCCGCCCGGCCGCCGCTGCGGTCCGGGCCTCGGCGACCAGCACGCTGGTACGGGTGAAGGTGGAGCTCGACCAGCGTGCTCCCTCGACCGCCGGAGGGAAGAAGCGCCTGCGAACGGTGTCGTACTCGAGCGGGAAGCCGGCTTCCTTGAGCACGTCCTCGATCTCGATGTGCGTGGGCGCATCAGGAACCGGCACCGATGGGAACCGTGCCTTGACGCGTGCCACGAGTTCACTGATCGAGATGCCCGTCTCCCGGCGCACTCCGGCGGCGGCCTGGGAGATACGCAGGGCGCGGGCCAGCCCGAGTGCCTTGGGGTAGATCTCCAGGCGTGGCGATGCGGAGGCATGCCGGGCGACCACCGCGGCGAGGCCGACCAGGCGGGTGTCGGCGAGCGGAGTCATCCCGCTGGGTGCCGCCACCTCGCGCAGGGTGCGCACGACGGTGGCCCGGCCCGGCAGCGGGTCCTCATCGGCCAGCCGGTCGGCCTCCGCACCGAGGGCTGCCGCGTAGTCGGCCAGCTCCTGCGGGGTGGGGTCGTCCGTGCCCGGCAGCGAGTCGAGTGCCAGCAGGACACGGTTGCCGCGGCGCAGCACTTCGAGGCGCGGATCATGTTCAGTGCCGCGCTGAAGGGCCTCGGCGTCAGCGGCTGCGCGGACGACGGCCAGAGCCTTGGCCAGCGTGCGCTCGGGGGTGTCGTCCCCGGCGCCGTGCCTCACACGGAGTTCGGCAGCCGCTTCCTGGACCGTCATCACACGCCCCGACTGGGCCAGGATCTGTACCAGCTCGTCTCGGATCTGCGGGATCCAGTCGGTGGCGGCCCACTCCTCGATCGCGGCCACATGATGGCGGGAGACAGTGGCCTGACTGCTGCCCAGGTGCTTGGCAATGGCCGTCTGCGGTGGCCATGCCCCGAGCGGGGAGAGCCCACCGCCATCGGCGGCCGAGCGCGGAAGACCGAGCGTGAGACGGATGATGTCGGGGCGCAGATTGCCCTTCCGGGCCGGTCCAGGTGTGAGGCGTGAGGCGAGCGAGTCGACGGGTTCGGCGGCGACGAGCTGCGCCTGTGCCTGCGGATCGGCGGACAGTGACCGCGACACAGGGGCCGCTGCGAAAGAGGCGGGCTCCGCTGGCGGCCGCCGCAGCATCGCCGTCCACTGCTTGTGGCGCCGGTTGAGCTCCCTGCGTACGAGCGTTCCCGCACCACGGGCACGGGCAATCGTGTGCGGGGGGACATCGAGCAGTTCCTCGACGGTGCCCGCGCTCAGACCATTGGCGACAGAGACGGCGCGCGGGGAGAGTCCGGCCGCCTCCAAGGCGGTGGTCAGCTCGGCGGCAGCGGCGGCCGTCTCACGGGCTTCCTCCGTGCTGGCGGCGACGGCCCCGACAGTGGCAGGGGTGGTGGCCGGCTTCGCCGAGTCCGCGGTGCGGAAGATCTGCCGCCACGCGTTCTCCATCTGCTTGAAGGTGTCGAAGCGACGGTCGACGTCACGGTGCAGGGCGCGCTGGAAGAAGACGGTGAGACCGTCGCGAAGTCCCGGCTCGAACAGCTCGGCCGCGACGAACAGTGCGACGTCCTCGCTCATGCGAGGGTCGGTCTGGCCGTCACCCCAGACGGGACGCTCTCCCGAAGCCATCTCGTGCAAGGTCACAGCCGCCGCGTAACGCTCGGCGTGATCGTCGTACAGCGAGCGGCGGGTGCTACCGAGGAACGGGTCGAGGTAGCCGCGCGTACCCGCCGTGATGTCGCGCTCGGAGGCGTCCGCCAGGGAGAAGTCGAAGAGCAGCAGCTCCCACGAACCATCGTTGCGCTTGTGCAGGCCGAGGTTGTCCGGCTTGATGTCGCGGTGCCGGGTGCCCTTGGCGGCGAGTTGGTCGAGCGCAATGAAGAGGTCGTTGCCGTACCGCTCCAACTGGTCGTAGGTCAGGCGCCCTTCGCCGCGCAGCCGTGCGCCGAGGGAGGACTCCCCCGCGTATTCGAGTTCCAGGACGGTGTGACCGGCGATCTCGCGGGGTTCTTCGAGGAGCCTGACGATCCGGCCGCCGCCCACCGCCTTGAGTGCCTGGGCCTCTGCGTACAGCCGGGCGTCCTTGTCCTGGTCGAGCGCAACCTTGAAGACGCGTTCCTCGACGACCGCCCTGCCGTCCGGTCCTTCGGCCTCTTCCACCACCCGCTCGACCAGCAGTGCGCGGGCCGTGGCCCCCGTTCCGAGTACCCGCCGGACCATCCAGGTCTCATCGACCGACTGCCCGGGCACCGCCGTAAGAGGGTCGGTCTCGACGGACACGGACTGGTCGGGAACGGTGGTCTGCTGTTCGGCCTCGTTCAGCAGATCCAGGAAGCGCTCCGTCGAAGGCAGCCGGTCCACGACTTCCGCACGCGTGGCGCGGTAGACGAGGTCGTCGAGGCTGTCGGAGAGCCCATCTGCCACTGCGTAGGGGTGCAGCCCACCCTCCGCGGACAACCGCTCGATCAGCGCGCTGCGCCGGTCTGCCGGGGGCTCCCCCGTGAGCAGGAGATACGCGAGCGATCCCAGTCCGAAAAGGTCCAGGTCCACCGGATCGGCGAACTCCTGGTCGGTCTCCGGGGCCAGAAAGACCTGAGAAGCGTCTTCGATCAGGGTGCCATCAAGCGGGGTGTCGCCGATGGAGCGCATCGAAGTGGTGTCGAAATCACGGGCGGCCGTCTGCCAGTCCGTGATCCGAACCACGGGATCGGAACCGTCCTCGTTGGCCGAGACATAAACCGACCGAGCGGCGAGCGCACGGTGGTAGAGGGAGCGGTTGTGGGCGTAGCGGAGCGCCTCGGCAAGCTGGCGTACCAGGTCCAGCCTGGTCTCCGGGGTGAGCTTGCCGCCGTAGGCGTCCAAGTAGGCGTCGAGCCGCAGATCGGTGTGGCGGTGGCGAAAAAGAATCGCCGGGCCGCCCTGGTGTTGGCGGATCTGTACAGCCTGCGCGATGCCACGGTGCGTGATCCCCTGCAGCACCTGGTACTCGCGGCGGGCTGCACGATCCGCGGCTCGCTTGGCTGCCTCCCCGGCCAGCTGCTCGACCAGGTATATCCGGACGCGCCCGCCCTCCTGGACCAGCCCGTCATCGCGGACAGCCAGACGGTCCTCCCAGCCGGGGCCCGCGTCCAGCACGCCGGGTTCCAGCTTCCAGTCGTCGCCGTACCGGAGGTGTGCGGTGGAGTCGCTGATGCCGATCTTCTGCATCAGCTGCTCCAGCAGCTGGGCGGACTGTGGAGTGACGCGCCAGCTCTCGCGCTCCGGCGGCTTGCCGAGCAGGTCGTCCCAGATCTTGCCGAGTCCGCCGGCACCGTCATTGCGGCCGTACACGTTGATCCGCTGGAACTCGTCGAGACCGCTCACCAGGCCGGGTGCATGGAGAAAAACTGCAGGCTTGATGAACGGGACCCGCCGCGGATCGACGCCCATGGACCGTGCAGCCCGCTCCAACTGGCCCTTGAGTTCCTTGCACTTCAGGTCAGTGAGGTGCAGCGGGTTCTTCAGTGTGCGGACGCGGTCGTCATGGAACTGCCAGGTGTCGCCGTGGTTGATGACTCGGCCGGGGTGCCCCTTGAGCTCCAGCAGATACAGACCACCGGGCACGGCAATGAAGAGGTCGCACTCGTTGGTGCGGCCGGAGGCCGCGGTAAAGGAGAACGTGGCCCAGGCACGGTACGGCTCGGCAGCCGGCATCAGCTGCCGGACGTGATCGAGCCCTTCCTGCTCCCACGAAAAGGTGGAACGGCGCGACTGAAACCAGCGCTCCTTGCGCGGAGGGCCCGGCTTCGGGGCCGAAGGCGTTCCTGCTGCCGTCACGGTCCGACCTCCGCGGTATCCATCTCGCTCTGCGAACGAACGCACAATCCCGCCCGACCTTACCTCGGGCCTGACCGGCCGCACCCGCCCCCATCGGCTGGGCATCCGGCCTGCGGTGACTTCGCCGAGGCGTTGATTCGCCTCTCCGACCGTGCGATAGCGTTGCTGTGCGCCGCGCGCCCTCCCCGGAGGGTGTACGGGGTACGGTCCTGCGCTGCACGCGATTTCGGTGGTCCGGTGGCCTCACTTCGGTGAGTACGGAGAGTTCCCGGTTGGGAGCCTTCCCTTCCGCCCGACTCCCGAAGGAGATGCTCTCCGCATGCCCCACCCCAAGTACACGCCCGCACGCCACACCTGGGTACGCGACATCCTCATCGGCGTCGCCGCGAGCTTCGGCTCGGACCTGGTGTGGAATGCCGTGCAGGCGGCAGCGCACCTTCTCGGCTAGCCGAGGGGCGGCGGGTCCGGGGACCCGCCATCACCCGTGTGCCGGGAGCCCGCGCGAGGCGATACAGCAGCGGGACCGTCCATACGGCGCGCTGCAGGAAACCCGACACGAGGGCCGTCCTCGGATCAATCGATTGTTGTTCACGATCGACCAAGTCCGGCTAGGGTACGTCGAAAGTCATTGCGGCCCGACGGGCTTCCGTTCAGGAAACGCCCCCACCCGCACGAGATCCATCGTGCCTGTGGGGAACTCCCAATGCTGCTCCGGAAGTCGGCTGCTGAACTGAGCCCGCTCATTACCCCCGTCGGCCGAGAGCATCTGCCTCTCACCGAACGGTTGATCAACGAGTACGTACAGTCCCACCCCAACAAGAAGCAGCCGAACAAAGGCCTGATCGCTTCCTGGGACCACAGCCTGCCGGAAGTCATCCACGTACTCGTCGCCCTCGGCCTCCATTCGGTCGAGGTGCTCATCGAGTACTCCACCCCTGGAATGGCCGGTGACGCCGATGTCATCCTTGCCGGGCAGCATCCGACGTCCGAGGATCTGTCGTACGTCGTCATCGAACTGAAGCAGTGGCACAAGGCAGTGGTGTCGTCGACGAACCCGATTGCGGTCGATGCCGGCTACGACAAGCCGAAGCTCCATCCCGTACGCCAGGTGCAGCGCTATTGCGAGTACCTCGTCCAGCACCTCGCACCGCTGCGCGGCGCCCGCCAACGGATCGCCGGCGTCGCGTTGCTCCACAACGCCAGCCATGAGGTTGATTCACTCTTCGACTTGCCACAGAACGACCACGGCCGTCTGTACACGAGAGACCGACTCGGGGAGTTCAAAGCATTCATCGCGTCACGACTGGCTCAAGGATTCTCCGGAAGCCACGCGGCTGATGTGCTGTGTCAGGCCCAACAGTACGAAGCGCCGTCGTCGAGCGAAGCATTCAGCCGGGTCGGGAGTCCGCACCCAGTTTTCGCTCTCCAGAAGGAGCAGGAGATCGCCTTCCAGGAGGTCCGGCAAAAAGTGCGTGCCGGTGGTTCGAAGAGCGGTCGCAAGAAGGTCGTCATCATCCAGGGTGGCCCCGGCAGCGGGAAGACCGCTGTTGCCGTGGAACTCCTGCGCTCCCTCAAGCAGGAGGGACACCACGTCGTGCATGCCAGTGGTTCCCGTTCCTTCACCAGCAACCTGCGTCAGGCAGCCGTCGACGCCGCGCCATACGGTAAGCGGGGAGCCGTCGCCAAACAGGCGCGAAAGGACTACCGGTACTTTCAGCAGTTCGGCGAATTGGAGGAGAACTCGCTGGAGGTTCTCATCTGCGACGAGGCCCATCGGGTGCGTGAGAAGTCGGACGGCCGGGACGTCAAGAGATGGGTCAAGGAACGAGGCCTTCCGCAGGCCGACGAACTGATCCGCGTCGCCGAGATGCCTGCCTTCCTGCTCGACGACTGGCAGTCCCTTCGCCCGGACGAGGTCGGCACCGTCGACTATCTCGTTGAGCGGGCCATCGCTTGCGGCTGTGACTACGAGGTTGTCGAGCTGCCCGGAATGTTCCGCGCGGAAGGCAGTATCGCCTTCCGCGAATGGGTGACGAAGCTGCTCAGCCTCAAAGCGACCAGCGCCCCCGCGTGGATACCGGACGGCCGCATCGACGTGCGGTTGGCGGAAAGCCCGGAGGACATGGAGACCTTCCTCATAGAGCGCATGGAGAAGGACGGATCCCGTGCGCGCATGACGGCAGGTTTCTGCTGGGAGTGGAAGACACCCCTGGATGGCCGACTGCGGGTCGAGGTCCAGATCGGTGACTGGCACAGACCCTGGAACGCCAAGGACGGTGTCCAGCTCGACAACGTGCCGGAGTCGAGTCAATGGGCGACCGATCCGAGAGGTTTCGGACAGATCGGATGCATTTACACCGCGCAGAACTTCGAGTTCGACTGGACCGGCGTCATCATCGGTCCGGACCTCGTCTGGCAGGACGGCCGCTTCACCGTGGACCGGACAAAAACCCATGATGGCAAGCTCAAGCGGAAGACAGTGAGCGACGCGCAGGTGGACCGCTTGGTTCGGCATGCCTACCACGTCCTGCTGACGCGAGCACGGAGCGGGATCGTCATCTATTCCGAGAACGAGGACACCCGTAACGCCCTACGCACGCTGATTTCCGGCACAGTCGCCGACTCGCCTCTGGCCAAACCCAAGAAGAAGAAGCTCCCGCCCCTGGTCACAGAGGCCGAGCAAGCCCTTGCACAGCAGCTCACGATAGAGTTCGACTAATTGCCATTGCGGCCCGACGGGCTTCCGCTCCGCTCCGGCGGGGTCTCGAAGGACACGCCCCCACCCGCACGAGTTCCTTCGTGCTGCCTGGGAGCATCCGTTGCTGTTCCGCGAGTCCGCCGCCGCGGTCGCCGCCGAGTGTCTGTCCGGCTCTCTCTTCATCCGGCTGGCTGAGCAATTCGTCCACGTGCATGGCTACCGCCCCAGCACTTCCGAGGCACGGTCCTGGGAGCGCAGCATCCCCGTGCTGGCCAACGCACTCAACGAAGCCGGTCTCGACCAGGTGGAGATCCTGCTGGAGTACGGATTGCCGCTCAACAGCAAGCGTGCTGACGCAGTACTGGCGGGTGTGCACCCCAAGACCGGAGAACCGTCGTACGTTGTCGTCGAACTCAAACAGTGGAGCAGCGCCGAGCCGGATGACGAGGATCCATCGCTGTGCCACATCGACGCGTACGCCCGGCCCGTGCTCAATCCTGTCGACCAAGTGCGCGCCTACTGCCAGTATCTGGTCTCCTTCAACGGCGCACTGGCCGCGCACCCTCATCGCGTCTCCGGAGCCGCGTATCTGCACAACGCGACCGAGTTCGGGGTCCGTGGGCTGTTCGAGGCCGAGCAGGATGCGTTCGGTCACCTGTTCATCGGTGCGAGGCGCGGCGAGTTCATCGACTACCTGCGTACGAGGTTGGGGACGGACTCCGGAGCCTCCGCAGCCGACGAGTTGCTGGCCGGAAAAGTCGGCCCTTCCCGACAGCTGATGGCCGTGGCTGCACAAGAGGTGCGCGAGCGGGAACAGTTCGTGTTGCTGGACGAGCAGCAGGTCGCGTACCGGACGGTGCTCAACGCTGTGCGCCGGGCAAGGCGGTCCGACCACAAGGAGGTCGTGGTCGTCACCGGTGGTCCGGGCACCGGCAAGAGTGTTATCGCGCTCTCGTTGCTCGGCGAGCTGTACCGCCAAGGAATCACAGCTCTGCACGCAACCGGGTCGAACTCCTTCACCACTACCATGCGCAAGGTCGCCGGGGCCCGGAAGCGCGAAGTGCAGGAGCTCTTCAAGTATTTCAACAGCTTCATGACAGCCGAGCAAAACAGTCTCGACGTGCTGATCTGTGACGAGGCACATCGCATGAGGCAAACCTCGGCAAACCGCTACACCCCGGCAGCAGGCCGTACGGGCAAGGCCCAGATCGAAGAACTCATCGATGCGGCACGAGTGCCGGTCTTCCTGCTCGATGAACACCAGGTTGTACGGCCCGGAGAGATGGGAACCGTTGCAGAGATCAGAGCGGCGGCAGCCGCCAGAGGGCTGCAATGCCGGGTGGTGCCTCTGGACAGTCAGTTCAGGTGCGGAGGCAGCGATGCCTATCTGCGATGGACTGTCCGTCTGTTGGGACTGGAACCGGGAGGCCCCGTGCGGTGGGACCCGGACGACAAGATGCAACTCATTGTCGCGGACAGTCCATGGGAAATGGAGGAGTTTCTCGAGGCCCGCCGAGCCGAGGGTTTCGGGGCACGCATATCGGCGGGCTACTGCTGGAAGTGGTCCAGGAAGGTTCCGCCCGGGCAGCCCCTGCCTGCGGATGTCGTCATCGGGGGCTGGGAACGGCCCTGGAACGTCTTCGGTGAGAGGGCGGTCGCGGGAGCACCTCCGGCCGCGCTCTGGGCAACCGACCCGGCCGGCTTCGGACAGGTTGGATGCGTCTACACCGCTCAAGGATTTGAGTACGACTGGAGCGGTGTGATCCTGGGACCTGATCTGGTATGGCGCGAGGATCGCTGGGTCACTGACCGGACGGCATCCAAGGATCCCATTTTCAAAAAGTCTACGCCTGACGCAGATGTGGACCGCCTTATCCGCAACACGTACAAAGTGCTCCTGACACGTGGCATGGTGGGGACCGTGGTGTATTCAACCGACACCGCTACGCGTGCGAAGCTGCGCCAGTTGGTCAGGGCCGAAGAGGACAGCGCAGTCTCCACGCATCAAACAAGCGCCGCGCGCTACACCCAGCAAGCCTCCTCAGCGCCATAAAACGGACGATGATGCTTCGCGGCTCCCAGTTCGTCCTGGTTTGCAAATCATCGGATGTCAGTGCTCATTGCCTGGTGCTGCCGCCAGCATGCCGTCGGGCAATCTCCCCGCGTAGTTTGCTGATCACAAATCTGATCTCCTGCCGAACACACAGCCGGTGCCAGCACTGCGCTGGTGTCGGGGCGGCCGACGGACTTGCCCGGGAAGGATCAGCGACGCGGGCCGCTCCGGCCTCAAATTCTGTGCGCAAAAACGCTTTTGGGCCGTGGAGATGCGTTGTAGGGGCCGAACTTTCTGAGTTGCCGGCGTACGAGCAGCTGCGCTGTTCCTGTCGCCGGCGCACGCACTCCGCCCCCGGTACGCGCAGGACGCTGTTGGTTGATTCGGGGGCTCGCGTGACGTCGGCCTGCAAGACCTGGTAGTGGCCTTGAAGGCCGGTGTTGTCGTATGGGGCGGGTGCGGGTGTCGATGCACCGAGTGGGCCGAGCGAGATCGCGGCGGAGGTGTACGGGTGGCGCGGGCCACGTTCCCGAAGGGGAGCCTGGCGATCCGAGTCCGGGACGTGTTGGGGCCGTTGTTCTGTGAGGAGGAGTGCGCGGACCTGTTTGCGACGCGAGGGAAACCAGCCTGGTCACCGGGCAGGCTGGCGCCCGTCTCAGTGGTGCAGTTCGTGGAGGGTCTCACCAACCGGCAGGCCTCGGAGGCGGTGCGGGCAAAGATCGACTCCACCGACGTACTGACGGCGGCGCGGGATGTGTGCTGGCTGGAGCGGTGTCGGAGACATTACGGTCGGCGTTGAATGTGCTGGCCCGTGCCTCCCCGGGTCGGGCTGGTCGAGGTTGCTGGGCCGGACTGGTTCCAGCACGACGCGATCCGGGCCGAGAATTTTCGTCTGTCAAGTCCCGTGCCAGATGATTTGGTGTTGCGGATCGGCCAGGACGGGACACGACTGCTGCAGGCTGCCTGGTCCAGGCAGACCCCACAGACGCTGTGGATGCTGCCGCAGGTGGAGAGTCTGCGGGCAGATGTGGGTGCAGAACTTCCGCCATGTCGGGGGTGAGGTGAGGCGGCAGGACGCAAAAGAAAGGTCGTCGGGCATGCCCCGAGCCCACACCCGCCACTTCGCAGCACTTCTCCCCGCCGAGCTCAAGCTCGACGGGGCGAAGTAACACCATTCTCCGAATTAGCCAACAGCGTCCCGCATAGCACCGGGGCTGAGGTCATTCCGTGTACGTTCGGCCGTCAGCCGGTCGCCGCCTCCATGTCCGCCTTGACGGCCGACTCGTCCAGCCCGGCGAGCACGGACTCGGGGTCGCCGCCCTTCATCACCGCCTGGCCCACATCGGTGCGGATCGCACCCCGGACGGCGGGCCAGGACCGCATGTTGACCGGCGCGAACTGCGCCTCCTCCAACTGCTCGACGAACGGCGAGAGCGGCTGTTCGGCGGGCTTCCCGGTCGCCGCGTCGGAGGCGGAGTACGTCACGGGCAGCGCGGACTGGCTGCCGCCGTAGGTCAGGGCGGACTTCCCGCTGTAAAGGAAGGAGAGGAAGGCGCCGCACTCCTTGCGGTGGTCGTTGCGCCGGAACGCCATCAGCCAGTCGCTGATGCCCACCGGAGGAGCGGCCCCGCCGTTCTTCTTGGGGAACGCGGCGTGCGCGTAAGGGAGTTTCGCCTGGTCGGCCGCACCCATCAGCATGGGGTGGGCGATCATCATGCCGATGTCGCCCCGCAGGAACTGGGCGTACGCGTCGGTCCGGTTGAGCTTCGTGGGGTCGGCACCGGCCAGCCCCTCGGCGACCAGTTCGTCCCGCAGCCAGGCCAGGGCCTCGGGGTTCTCCGGCCGCAGGAAGTCGTACTCTCCCAGCTCGTCCGTGTAGCCGCCGCCGGCCGCGAGCATCCAGGACAGGGCCTCGTCCTCGGCCGCCTCGGGGCCGAGCTGGAGCCCGTACGGCGTCTTCACGCCGATCGCCTTCAGCGCCTGGGCGGCCGCCCGCAACTCGTCCCACGACGTGGGGGCACCGCTGACACGGGCCCGCCGGAAGAGCTCCTTGTTGTAGAAGAGCCGGGGCGTGCTGGCCAGGAACGGAATGCCGTAGGCGGCGTTGTCGACCGTGCCCGCCTGGGTGAAGGTCCGGATGAAGTCGGCCTGGGTGACGATGTCGAACAGCTGGGTCATGTTGTAGAGCCGGCCGTCCTCGGCATAGGGCGCGAAGACGTTCGACTGCGCGATGTCGGGCGCGCGGCCCTCCTCGACCCGCTGGGCGAGCACCTTGTCGATCTTGTTGTACGGGACCCGCTCCAGGTCGATCCTGATGCCGTCGTGCTGCTTCTCGAAAGCGGCGACGATGTTGTCCCACTGGTCGCCGAGCGAAGCACCGATGCTCTTGTCGTAACTGGCCACGAGCAGGTGGAGCTTCACGTCCTTGCTCGTCGAGCAGCCGGTGAGCCCGAGCGCGGCCGTGGTGCCGGCGAGGCCGGCCGTCTGAAGAAGGAACTGCCGCCGACGCACCGCTCTTGCCACCTCTTGCTCGTTCAGCACATGCACTTGTGGCAGATTCTGCCACATGGGCACTTACTGCCCACCGCCTGTCCGGCGGGCGAAGTGCCCCCAGGGCATAACCTGATCCGCATGCAAGGTGGCTCATTGACGGAGCGGCGCAAGGCCGCGACCCGACTGGATATCGCCCGCACGGCAGCGGCGCTCTTCGTGGAGCACGGCCTGCGGAGCACGCGCGCCGAGGACATCGCGCGGGCGGCGGGCGTCGCCCCGCGCACCTTCTACCGCTATTTCGCGACCAAGGAGGAGGCCATCACCCCACTGCTCGCCGCCGGCGCCCGGCAGTGGGTGGAGGCGGTGCGGGACGCCCCGGCCGGCCTGTCGGTGCCGGACGCGCTGCGGCACGCGGCGGCGTGCGCGCTGGCCGCGGACCCCGGTGACACGGCGGCCACGGAGTCGCTGGAGTGGGTGCGGTCGCTGCTGAGGATGGCGGCGGACAGCCCGGCGCTCCAGTCGGTCTGGAACGACGCGTGCCACGACGCGGACGTCACCCTGGCAGGGGTGCTCACGGCGCGTGCCGGACTGCCGGACGGGGCGGACTCGCTGGACGTCCGGCTGACGGCCGGGGTCGCGGGTGCGGCGGTGCGGGCAGCGGTGGAGACCTGGGCGGCCGGCGACGCCCCGGCCGCGGGACCGCAGGGACCGGCGGCGCTGGCCGAGCGCTGCCTGACCGCTGCCGAGAGCGCACTGAAGAGCCCCTGACTCCGGTCGGCCCCGGCCCTTCTCTCCCCCCTGCCCCCGTCGCCGCGCATCCGGTCCGCGAAACCCGCCTGGGCTCCGCGAACCGGTCGATCGGCCCCGGGCCGGCTACTTCAGGCCGGTGTCCAGGGCGTTCATCAAAGTGCCCTGTGACGTGTCACCGGACATCTCCCAGATCATCACTCCCAGCAGCCCCTTGGACTTCACGTAGTCGGTCTTCTTGCCGATGGACCAGGCATCGTCGAAGGACCACCACTGACTGCCGGTGTAGCCGTACGTCGACACCGACTGCTCGTCGTGATGGACCGTCATCGTCGGGTACGCGCCGATGAGGTTGGCGTAACCGCGGGTCCCGGCCTCCTCCGCGAACTGGCCGGGTGCGGCGCCGCCCGCCGTCTGCCACTCACCGGCGGCCCCGCCGTCGGCGACGTTCTGCCAGCCCCGGCCGTAGAACGGGATGCCGAGGGTCAGCTTGCGTGGCTCGACCCCCGCGTCGGTGTAGGCCTTGACGGCGGCGTCGGCACTGAAGTGGAAGTCGTAGGGGTCCTGGTCGTCGGTGTGGAGGTTGGCCTGGTGGCCGGTGCGGTTCGGCTCCCAGGAGTTGTCGCTGCCGGAGCCGTGGAAGTCGTAGCCCTGGACGTTCGCCACGTCGAGGGAGTCGAAGACCTTGCCCAGGTCCCAGCCCTCGCCGACCTTCTGCGGGTCGGCGGGGGTGAAGGCGGTGAGCAGGCGGTGTCCGCCGCCGAGGGCGTCCAGTTGCTTGCGGAACTCGGCGAGCAGCAGGGTCAGGTTGTCCTTGTCGTCGGGCGAGTAGTGGTTGCCGGGGTGCCCGGTGCCCGTACCCGGCCATTCCCAGTCGACGTCGAAGCCGTCGAAGATTCCGGCGGCGGTGCCGGGGCCGCCCGCGCCGTTGTACTCGGGCAGGTTGCCCTTGATGTACATGTCGATGCAGGAGGAGACGAACTTCTTGCGGGAGGCGTCGGTGGCCGCCACGTCGGAGAAGTACTTCGAGTACGTCCAGCCGCCGAGCGAGACCACGATCTTCAGGTCCGGGTGGAGTTTCTTGAGCTTCTTCAACTGGTTGAAGTTTCCGCGCAGTTTGCCCCAGCCGTCGTCCGCGACGCCGTCGACGGACTGGGCGGCACCGAACGGCCGTGCGTAGTCGGCGTCGGCGTCGCCCGCACCGGTGCCCTGCTCGGGGTCCTGGGGGTCGGCGGTGGTGCCCTTGGTGACACCGTTCAGACAGGTGAGGTTGGACGGATCGATGTTGGCGAAGGCGTAGTTGACGATGTCGAGCTTGCCGGCGGCCCCCGAGTCGTGGAGGTTCTTGACGAAGTACTGGCGGCCGTAGATGCCCCACTGGACGAAGTAGCCGACCTTGGCGTAGTTGCCCGCGCCGACGATGTCGTCCGTCTTCGCCGTCAGCGCGTTACCGGCGGGGGAGGTGTTGTCCGCCGCGTCACGCGCCTTGACGGTGAAGGTGTACGAGGTCGAGGGAGAGAGTCCGCCGATGGTGGCGGTGGTAGTGGTGCCCGGGACGGTGGTGGCCAGTGCCCCGCCCCGGTAGATGTCGTACGCGGCGACGCGCTGGTTGTCCGTCGCGGCGGTCCAGGCCAGTGTGACGGAGGAGGAGTCGGCCGCCGTGGCGTGCAGCGCGCCCGGTGCGGTGGGCGGGGAGGTGTCGGTGGCCGGGTCGACGGTGGTGACGGCCAGTGGTGCACTCTCGGCGGAGGTGTTGCCCCGGGTGTCCTTGGCCCGGACCGTGAAGGAGTAGGCGGTGGCCGGGGTCAGCCCGGTGACCGTGACGGAGGTCGCCGCGGTGGCCGAGCCCATCACCTTGCCGCCCGCCAGGATGTCGTACGACGCCACCGGGAAGTCGCCCGCCGCGGCCGCCGTCCAGGACAGCGACGCGGTGCGGGCGGTGACATCGGTCCGCTTCAGCCCGCCGGGCGCACCCGGCGGCGCGTCGGCGGAGCCGTCGCACTTGTCACCGTTGATCCGGCACCCGGTCGGTGCGGCGATCGGTCCGGTCGCCACGAACCAGAAGCTGTACGGCTCGCTGGTGCCGTGCGCCGCGACCGTACCGTTGTAGTGGGCGTTGACCGCGGTGACATGAGTGCCCTGGGTGGTGACGGTGCCGTTGTACGAGGTGTCGACGGCGACCCCGGCCGGCAGGTCGAATTCGAGGTTCCACCCGGTCACGGCGGTATCGGTGTCGTTGTGCAGGACGTACGTCCCCTTCCACCACGACCCGTTGTCGGCCGAGGTGAAGGTCGCCGTCAGCTTGCCCGCCGCGTGCGCGGGTGCGGCTTGCAGGGAAGGCAGCGCGAGGAGCAGTGCGAGAACGGCGATGAGGGTGGTCGCCGTTCTCCGTCTGAGTGTCACGTGCTCGTACATGGGATTCTCCCTTGAGGCAGGGACCGGCGAGACGGTCCTGGGGGGAGCGGGATTCCTTCGTTCCATGGAGCACAGGGGAAACTAAATGGTCTGGACCAACCCGTCAAGAGGTTCAGACCATTCCTCAACGGCGGCAGTGGTGCGCGATGGTGGGACCGCCACGGATAGGATCAATCGCGGCAGGCTGGAGCGCAGAGGCGGCGGCCGTCGCGCCCTACGGGACAGCCCTTGGCGCCAGGCCGGAGAACGCCGGTTTCGATCCGGCCGGTCCTGCCACCTTTTCGTGGAGGAGAGACGATGGCGCCGGTCCGTCCCGAGCGGGCGCAGAACATGGGAACCGACGCGGTGACGGCCTTCCTCGACCCGCAGGAAAGGGCGAGCCGACTGCAGGCCCACCGGTACGCGGTGCCCCGGTGGATGATCGAGGCGTCCACCGAACGACGTGCGGCCGGGGATTGGCAGGGGGCCTGCGCGGCGGCCCGGTTCGATGTGGCGTTCGACCTGCCGCAGGTCTCCGCGCAGTACGGTCCGGACGTGGCCGCGGCGCTCCGTGACGATCTCCTCGGTCTGGTACCGGACCTGGTGCGCCAGTACCTGCCGCGGGGAGTGGACGGGCGCTCGACGCTCGTCACCGACCTGACCGTGGTCCTGGCGGGCTACGGCGTCACGGCGGACGTGCCCGGGGCGACGGCTCCGTACCTGTATCTGCGCACGCCCTCGTTGGTCGAGGGACCGCAGCGGATCTCGCTCCGGTTCGGGGCGGTGCGACACGGCTCGACACCCCGTACCCGCTCCCTGGGCGTCCTGGACTGGCATGCCTGCCGGTACCTGTGGGACGCGCGCCGTACCGGCGAACTGCGCGTACGCGCCGGCGGCGGCGACCGGTTGCCGTTCCTCCACGCCGACGGCACACCACGCGGGGCGGACGAACTGCCCGTCGCGGATCCGGGCGCCGGTGACCCGGTGGCCCGCGCCGAGTGGGCGACGCTGCTGTACCGGCGGGGCCGGGTGGCGAAGTCCCTGGCGGCGGTGGGCATCGATTTCGACGCGGCCGCCCCTCAGACGCCGTCGCGGCTCCGGACGACACCGGAGACGATCCTGGCCCGGCTGGGGCTCGATGTACCGGGGCTGGCGGCGGAGGCCGGACGGCTCGCGGACCTGTACCCGGTGACGCTCCTTGAGACCGGCGACAAGTGGCGTGGCTGCGCCCTGCTGGACTTCACGGGCCGGGGCGGCGACAGAAGGCCGCGGATCAGAGTGGTCGAGCGGGAAGCGGTCGGGGACGTGGCCCGCCTGCCCCCGGCGTTCTGGCAGCGGCTGCCGGACCTCGAACTGCTGCGGGCCGGTGATGTGACTCCCGGTCAGTTGCATCCGCTGGTCGCCGAGGCCCTGTTTCCCGGCCTCGACACGACGGCGGGGCCGCCGACGCCGCCCGCGCCGGTACGGGTCAGGTGCCGCGGCGAGTGGCACCAGGTCGCCTTCCGCGACGGGCGGCTCGACTCCCCGCACAGCCCCCAGGAGCGACAGCGCGAGAACGCGCTGCGGGCCTTCGGCGGTGCGGTCACCGGCTGCTTCGCCGTGGAGCACTCTGCCACCTCCGGGATCGGCCGGCTGCCCAAGGCCCTGCGGGCGCAACTCCGGGATCTCTTTCTGCGCGCCCAGCACGGGGACACCCCGGGGGTCCTGGAGCTCCTGGACGCCGGGATGGACCCGCGCGTACGGGACGGCGGACGGCGAACCCTGCTCCATGTGCTGAACCTCCTCGACCACGAGCCCCTGCTCCCCCGGCTCCTGGCGGCCGGTCTCGATCTGGAGGCCGTGGACCACCAGAACCGCACCCCGCTCCGCGTGGCGGTCGCCGAGGGCGGTCCGGCGGAACTCGTGACTGCGCTGATCGGGGCCGGGGCACGGATCGACGTCGTCGACCGGGCGGGACTCTCGCTGGACCAGCTGATCCGCAAGTACCGGCGGACGGACCTGGACTTCCTCAGGGAACGGGTGGAGAACGAGCATCCGGGCCTCGGTGCCGACTGATGGTACGAGTGGGAGAAGAAGAATGCCGCCGAGGAGAACGAAGAGGATGAGGACGGGTGAGCACCATCGCCCCCGGCAGGCCGGGACAGCCCCACGTACCGCCGCGCCCGGCCGACGCGCCGGGACCGCTGGACGCCGCCGACGAGCTGAACCGCAGGCTGCGGACCTCGCGGACCGAAGCCGCCGCCAGCCCTCAACTGGAGGCGCTGGCACTGGCGGTGACGGCCAATCAGCCCGTGCTGCTCTGGGGCGAGCCGGGGATCGGCAAGTCGGCCGGCATGGAGCAGCTCGCCGCCGGCCTCGGCCTCACGCTGGAGACGGTGATCGCCAGTGTGCACGAACCGTCCGACTTCGCCGGGCTGCCGGTCGTCGGTGACGATCCGGCCGTGACCGGGGTCCCGATGGCCCCGCCGGACTGGGCGGTCCGGCTCGCGCGCGCGGGCCGGGGACTGCTGTTCTTCGACGAGCTGTCCTCCGCTCCCCCGGCCGTGCAGGCGGCGCTGCTGCGCGTGGTGCTCGAACGACGGGTGGGCAGCCTGACGTTGCCGGAGTCCGTACGCATCGTGGCGGCGGCGAACCCGCCGTCGAGCGCGGCGGACGGCTGGCACCTCAGCCCACCGCTCGCCAACCGTTTCGTGCACCTCCAGTGGACACACGATCCGCGCACCGTCGCGCGGGGCATGGCCGGTACGTGGCCCGAGGTGGCGGTGCCGGTCGTCGATGCCGCCAGGGTTCCGGGGGCGGCGGCGCGGGCCCGCGGCGCGATCTCCGGATTCCTGACCGCACGGCCGGGCCTCGTCCATCACATTCCGGCCGAGGCGGAGAGCCGGGGCCGGGCCTGGCCGTCCCCGCGGAGCTGGGACATGGCGCTGCGGCTGCTCGCCACCGGGTACGCGACGGGCACCGGGCGGGAGGCGGTGGCCGCCGCGCTGACCGGGGCGGTCGGGGACGGCGCGGGCATCGAGCTGCTGTCCTACCTGGAGAATCTCGACCTGCCCGACCCCGACCGCGTACTGGCGAACCCCGACGCCTTCGCCCTGCCCGGGCGCGGAGACCGGCAGCTGGCCTTCCTCATCGCGGTCGTCGCAGCCGTTCAGGGCGATCTCACCAGGCCTCGCTGGGAAGCGGGCTGGGCGGTGCTGGCGAAGGCCGTCGACGCGGGTGTGCCCGATGTGGCGGCCAGGGCGGCCGTGGATCTGGCGACGATGCGGGACCCCGACTGGCCGGTTCCGGAAGGAATCGACGCCTTCGTGGAACTGCTGCAGCTGTCCGGCGCCCTCCCGCAGAGCGGCTGAGGCGGACAGACCGGTGCCGGAACCGGAAACCGCCCCGGAGCGGCTCCAGTTGGACCTCACCAAGCTGCTCGCCGCCCGCTACCGGGCGGCGACCGACCGGCCCTATCTGGCCTCGGCGCTGTACGCGCTCTCCGTGGTGGCGAGCACCGGGGTGCCGACGATGGGCGTGGACCGGCACTGGCGCTGCTACGTGTCGCCCGCCTTCGTCGAGGGGACACCGGTGGCGGAACTCGCGGCGGTGTGGCTGCACGAGGTGGCGCATCTGCTGCGCGACCATCACGGGCGGGCCGAACGGCTGCCCGCCGCCGACCAGCGCGACCCGCACCGCGTCAATGTCGCCCAGGACTGCGAGATCAACGACGACCTCATCGCCGACGGACTGCCGTTGCCGGCCGGAAGGATGGAGCCGCGGCTCTTCGGCCTGCCGACCGGGCAGCTCTTCGAGACGTATCTCCCCCGTCTACCGCCGGGCCCGCCCCCGCACGACTGCGGTTCGGGCGCCCATGGCCGCCCGGCGCCGTGGGAGCTGGCCGGAACGGACGGGCCGAACCCCGTCGGCCCGGTGGAGGCCGAGGCACTGCGACGCCACGCCGCGGCGGCCATGCGCGCCCACCGGCGCGGCCGGGGCAGCCTCCCGGCGGGCTGGGAGCGCTGGGCGGAACAGATCCTGGAGCCCACGGTGGACTGGCGGCAGGCGCTCGCGGGCGCGGTACGGGAGGCCGCCGCCTGGGCCGCCGGGGCGGTCGACTACACCTACCGCCGGCCGTCCCGCCGCAGCGCGGCGCTCCGGGGCGTGGTGCTGCCCAGCCTGCGCCGGCCGCTGCCCCGGGTCGCCGTCGTCATCGACACCTCGGGTTCGATGGGTGACGAGGATCTCGGCTCGGCGCTCGCGGAGGTCACCGGGGTACTGCGTGAGGTGGGCATCCGGGGCAACCGCGTCACCGTGCTGGCCTGCGACGCCGATGTGCACAGCGTGTCCAGGGTGACGGCCGCCGAGCAGATCACCCTGGGCGGGGGCGGCGGCACCGACATGCGGGTGGGCATCACCGCCGCCCTCACGTCGCGGGACCGCCCGGACATCGTCGTCGTGCTCACCGACGGCTGCACGCCGTGGCCGGACGAGGCACCCTCGTGCCGGCTCGTCGCGGCACTGATCGGCCCGGACGCCCCGCAGCCCCCGAGGTGGGTGGAGACCGTCCGCGTCACCGACCGGGCCCGGCCGTGACGTCATGCCGCCGCCCGCCGGCCCGGGACAGCCCGCAGCGGGCTCAGTCGCCGAGGACGACCGTGCGCTGGGCGGAGAAGTCGCCCCACTTCCCGTCGGGCAGCTTGGCGCGGAGCTTCATCGAGTAGCGGGTGCCGCGCGGGTCCGTGACGGTGAGGCGGTAGTTCGCCCGGCCCTTGGGCGGGGTGGCGCCCCAGACGATCGTGGTGGTCAGGCGGCCCCCGATGAAGAGCTGGTACGCGGGGATCTCGCCGCCCGTCTCCGGCTGCTTCCAGTCCAGGTCGATGGCGTACTCCTTGCCCTGGACGCGGTTGCTGATCCGCAGGTCGGTGGGGGCGGTGCTCGCGGGTGCGCCCGGGGCGGCGGCGGTGGTGAGGTCGATGGCGTTGCTGTCCGGCGAGGAGGTGTCGGCGGCGTCGCGGGCGCGGACGGTGAAGGTGTAGACGGTGCCGGGGCGCAGGCCGGTCAGATGTGCCGTGGTCCGGGTGCCGGGCACGCTGTGGATCCGGGAGTCCTCCTGATAGATGTCGTACGAGGTGACTCCGACATCGTCCGTCGAGCCTCCCCAGGAGAGGTTCACCGCCCGGCTGCCGTCCACCGTTCCGCGCAGCTTCACCGGGCGGGTCGGCGGTTCGTGGTCGGCGGGGGTCGGGGCGGGTGTGGTGGCGCGGGCGGCGGCGCTCGGCGCGGAGAGGTTCCCGGCGGCGTCGCGGGCGCGGACGGTGAAGGTGTAGGCGGTCGACGCGGTCAGCCCGTCCACGTCGGTCATCACCTTGGCGGCCGGGACCGATTCGACCCGCTCGCCCTCGCGGTAGACCTCGTAGCCGGTGACCGCCGTGTCGTCGGAGGCCCGCTCCCACATGACGTGCACGGAGGTGGCGCTGCTCGCCTGCGCCGTCACATGGCCCGGCACCGTCGGCTCGACGGTGTCGGCCCGGGAAGCGGAGTCACAGGCGCTGAGCGCGGCGAGGAGCAGGGCGGCGGAGCAGGCCGACGCGGCGGTTGCGTGGGGGCGTTGCACGGTCATGCCTTCCGTCCGGAAGCAATGGTCCAGACCTGTATCGCATGGCGCGGGGGTCTGCGACAAGAGGGTGGAGCGGAAGCTTCCGCAATGTGGCGATGTGTACGGGCGGCCTGCGCGCGTCGGTCGTCCGGCGGCCGGCCCCCGATGTGGCGTACGGTCTGATCATGTTGTGCATACGGGGGGTTGTGCTGCCCGAACGCGAGGAACGCACGTTCTGGATCGACGGCGAGGTGCTCCGCGCGGGCCCTCCGCCCGGCGGGCTCGCCGGGCGGGACGCGGAGACGGTCGTCGACGGCGGCTGGCTGCTGCCCGGTCTCGTCGATGTGCATACGCATCCGGGTGCGCTGGAACCGGGCTCGCCGTTCGACGAGGATTTGCTGCGCAGGCAGTTGGGCGAGCACCGGGACGCCGGAGTGCTCGCGGTGCGCACCCCCGGCACCTCGCAGCGGATGCCCGCATGGGTGGCGAAGGACCCGGAGCTGCCTCATGTGACGTCGGCGGGACGGTGGCTGGCCACACCCGGACGGTTCTTCCCCGGCTTCGGACGCGATGTGAGCGAGGACGAGTTGGCGCGGGCGGCCGTGGAGGAGGCGGCGGCTTCGGGCGGGTGGTGCAAGGTCATCGGTGACTGGGCCGCCGACGAACCGGCCATGCCACTGCCGCTGTTGAGGTCGGTGGTGGCGCTGGTGCACGCGGCGGGCGGCAGGGTGGCCGTGCACTGCCAGACCGCCGAGGGCACCCGCAACGCCGTACTGGCGGGCGCCGACAGCCTGGAGCACGGGATGCATCTCGACCCCGCCCTGCTGGACCGGATGGCCGCGCAGAGAACGGCGTTCGTGCCGACGCTGAGCGTGTTCGGTGCGAAGGAGGACGCGATGCGGGCACGGGAGCCGAGCGCGCGCCGTGATCTGTGGCTGGCCGGCTGGGACACCATGCTCGACAATGTGCGCGCGGCCCACGAAGCGGGGGTGACGGTGCTGGCCGGGACGGACTCCTTCCCGTGCGGAACGGTCGCGGGCGAGATGGAATGGCTGGTACGGGCGGGCCTCCCCGCCCACGCCGCACTCGGCGCCGCGTCCTGGACGGCGCGGGCCTGGCTCGGGCTGCCGGGCCTGGTGGACGGCGCACCCGCCGATGTCGTCGCGTACGCCACCGATCCGACGCTCGACCCCGGTGCGCTGAACCATCCGAGCCGGATCGTGCTCCGCGGACGCGTCGTGCGATGAGTTCCGGGCGACGGAGGAGTCAGCACTGTATGGACACGCACACGAAGACGACTCCCACGATCGACCTGGAGCCCGCCGCGCGGCAGATCGTCGCCCTGCTCGACGGCATCGACGATCAGCAGCTGGACGGCCCGACCCCCTGCCCGGACCATGCCGTGCGCGAGCTGCTCGCCCATGTGGCCGGGCTGAGCACGGCGTTCCGCGACGCGGCGCGAAAGGACTTCGGCCCGACGACCGACACCCCTCCGGACGCGGGCCTTCCGGTCCTCGGTGACGACTGGCGCGAGACGCTGCCGCCACTGCTGGACGAGCTGGTGACGGCCTGGCGCGATCCTGCCGCCCGGCAGGGGATGACCAGGGCGGGCAGCGTGGATCTGCCGGGCGAGGTGGCGCTGCTGGTGGCGCTGGACGAGCTGGTGATCCATGGCTGGGACCTCGCCCGGTCGACCGGCCAGAACTACGAGGGGGACGAGGCGAGCCTTCGCGTCTCACTGGCCATGCTGACCCCCAGCGACGACAACCCCCGGCCGGAAAGCATCTTCGGCCCGCCCGTCCCGGTCCCGGCCGACGCGCCCCTCGTCGACCGGACCATCGCGATGAGCGGCCGCCGCCCGGACTGGAAGCCCGGCGACTGAGCGGTACGCGGGAGGAGGGCGCCGCTCGGCGGTTCGGGCGGCGTGGCCCGCGCGGGTCCGGTCACCGACAACACCCGCAGGCGGCGCCCGGTTGCCCCGGAGTCCTGTTCCCCGCTCCCGCCCCGGTGCTCCTGCCCCGGGCGCCGGTCCTCAGCTGGTGAAGAACTCCGTGATCTGGTGGGCGACCTGGTCGGGGTGGACCTCGTGCACCCGGTGGCCGCCCCCGATCGTGATCAGCCGGCAGTCCGGGATCAGCGAGGCCATCTCCTGGAGGCGCCCCTGGGGCATGGTGGACTCCGGACCGCCCGCGATCATCAGCGTCGGCGCGACGATCTCGCCGAGGCCGACCGCCCACTCGGGGTCGGGGTCGGCCACCTCGGCCCGGATGGGAGCGACGACGGCCCGGTCGCAGTCCACCGGCCCCTCCGGCTCGGCGGCCGGCTTCAGCCCGCTCGGGAACGGCGGCGGAGTCTCCACCAGTACCAGCCGCTCCACGCGGTCCGCGTGCTCCTGGGCGAGCAGATGGGCGACGACACCGCCCATGGAGTGGCCGACCAGGCCGACCCGGTCGAGCTCGCACTCGTCCAGGAAGCCGAGGACGTCGTCCCGCATCAGCTCCAAGGAGTACTCGTCCGGCCAGTCGCTCTCGCCGTGGCCGCGCAGGTCGAGTGCGTACACCCGCCATTCCTCGCCGAGCAGGGCGGCGGCCGCCTCCCAGCTCGCGGCGGAGCCGCCGAGGCCGTGCAGCAGGACCACGGGCGAGCCGAAGGGGTCGCCCCAGGTCCGGTACGCGAGCCGTACGTCGCCGACATCCACTACAGACTGATCTTCCATACCCATGACGCTACAGGCGCACGGGCGCGGATCGTTCCGCCGCCTCCGCGGTCGCCGCCACCGGCGGGCGCGTGGCGGGCGTGCGGCGGAGGTTTCCGGATCCGGTGCCGCTCAAACCCGTGATCGACGGGCGCGGGAAGCGTCCGCCCCGATGCCTGCGCACGCCGGTGCGCAGGCCGTATGACCTGCGCCTTCATTCCTGCCCGAAGATCGGACCCGACCCGTGACCGGCCGGTCGGCGGCTCCGTTGGGCTGATCGACGGCTCGCGCCGACGTGGGCCGGAGTACGGAGGAGAGAACCACATGACGAAGAAGTTGATGCTGGCCGCGATGGCGCTGACCGCCGGCCTCGGGCTGGCCGTGAGCCCCGCCGCCCAGGCCGCGCCGAGCTCCAACGCCGTGCAGGCCGTGAAGGCACCGGCCGCGGTCTGCACCGTCAACGACAACGGGGTGAACTTCCGCGGCGGGCCGGGCAGCGAGTACCCGGTCCTGGGCCAGGTGAACCGGGGCCAGAACCTCGACGCCCGCGGCAAGCAGGGCGACTGGGTCATGGGTAACCTGTGGGGCGGCCCGACGGGCGTCTGGATCCACGTGGCCTACCTCGACTGCTGAGGCCGCCGCGCCACCTCGGTCCAACCGCCGACCTGCACCTCGGCCCCGCATCGCGCCTCCGGCGCGGTGCGGGGCCTCCCGCGTTCCGGGAGAACTTCTCAACTCCCCGGCGCCGAAGGGGTGTACGACCACCCCGCACCCTGATAGGAAAGCTTCCTAACAGACCGTCGGAACGAAGAGCTCCCCTTGGAGGACTGGTGCACGCTCCCCCTAAGCGCGCCGCACGTCTCAACACCCGCTCCGTGCGTATCACGGTCATCGCGGTCGGACTGGCCCTCACGGCCATTCCCGTCGCCGCCTACGCCGGTGCCCCTTCGCACCAGGCTGCCGGCAAGCCGACGGCAGCGGCCCCCAGGGCCGTCGCCGCGACCGGGCTGGACGATCCGGCGAAGAAGGAGATCGCCATGAAACTGGTCTCCAGCGCCGAGAACTCCTCGCTCGACTGGAAGTCCCAGTACAAGTACATCGAGGACATCGACGACGACCGCGGCTACACCGCGGGCATCATCGGCTTCTGCTCCGGCACCGGCGACATGCTCGACCTCGTCGAGCTGTACACCGAGCGCAAGCCCGGCAACGTACTGGCGAAGTACCTCCCCGCGCTGCGGAAGGTCAACGGCACCCCCTCGCACAGCGGTCTCGACCCGAACTTCACCAAGGACTGGGTGAAGGCCGCCGCCGACCCGGCGTTCCAGCAGGCGCAGAACGACGAGCGGGACCGGGTGTACTTCAAGCCGGCCGTCAAGCAGGGCAAGGCCGACGGCATCGGCACGCTGGGCCAGTTCGCGTACTACGACGCCATCGTCATGCACGGCGACGGCGGCGACAGCACCAGCTTCGGCTCCATCCGCAAGCGGGCCCTCTCGAAGGCGAAGCCGCCGTCCCAGGGCGGCGACGAGGTCACGTACCTGGGCGCCTTCCTCGACGCCCGCGTCTGGGCGATGAAGCAGGAGGAGGCCCACGAGGACACCAGCCGGGTGGACACCGCCCAGCGGGTCTTCCTGAAGAAGGGCAACCTGAACCTGGACCCGCCGCTCGACTGGAAGGTGTACGGCGACAGCTTCCACATCGGCTGACCCGAGTGATGGAACGCCGAGGCCGGTCCCGCCGCGTCGCGCTGCGGCTCATGCGGGACCGGCCGTCCGGGTCGCCCGGCGTGAAGCGGCCTCCGTATCACGGACGGCCGCCGCTTCACACGCGCGTGGTCAGTGCAGTGCCGGGGCGGAGCCGGCGCGGGTGGACGCGATCTCGTCGCCCGGTTCCATCGGTGCCGTCACGACGTCCGCGTCGCGGCCGCCGCCGATGTGGTTGAACAGGAGATTCAGGATCACGGCCGCCACACAGCCGGTCGAGATTCCCGAGTCCAGGATGATCTTCGCGGTCTCCGGGAACGAGTGGTAGAACTCCGGAGCGGCGATCGGGATGAGGCCGACGGCCAGGGACACGGCCACGATCAGGACGTTGTTGTCCTTCTCCAGGTTGGCCTTGACCAGGGTCTGGATGCCGCTCGCCGCGACCGAACCGAAGAGCACCACGCCCGCGCCACCGAGGACGGGCCGCGGCACGACCGCGATCAGCGAGGCCGCCATCGGGCACAGCCCCATGAGGACGAGGAAGCCACCGCCCGTTGCGACGACGTACCGGCTGCGGATCTTCGTCATCGCGACGAGGCCGATGTTCTGGGCGAACGCGCTGCACATGAAGCCGTTGAAGATCGGGCTGATCGCCGAGCCGAGCGTGTCGGCGCGCAGGCCGGCCGCGATGGTCTTCTCGTCGGCCGGGCGCTCCACGATCTCACCGAGTGCCAGCATGTCGGCCGTGGACTCGGTCATCGAGACGACCATGACGACGCACAGCGAGACGATCGCCGCGGCGGCGAACTGCGGGGCGCCGAAGTGGAACGGCGTGGGGAAGCCGATGATCGCCGCGTCGCCGATCGGACTGAAGTCCGTGACGCCGAACGGGATCGCTATGAGGGTGCCGATGATCAGGCCGAGGAGTACGGCGATCTGCTTCACGAAGCCGGTGGTGAAGCGCCGCAGCAGGAGAACGACGACGAGGGTGATGCCCGCGAGGGCGAGGTAGGTCGTCGAGCCGTAGTCCTTCGCCGCCGGGTTGGGCCCCTGGGCCCAGCCGAAGGCGACCGGCATCAGCGAGACGCCGATGAGGGTGATGACCGTGCCGGTCACGACGGGCGGGAAGAAGCGCACCAGCTTGCTGAAGAAGGGCGCTGCTATGAACCCGAGGACGCCGGCCACTATCACCGCCCCGAAAATGACGGGGAGCGCGTCCTTCTTGTCGTCGGTCGAGTTGACGACCGCGATCATCGGGGCGACGCCGGCGAAGGTGACGCCGTTGACGAACGGCAGCCGGGCGCCGATCTTCCAGATGCCGAGCGTCTGGAGGAAGGTGGCGAGGCCCGCGGTGAAGAGACAGGCACCGGTCAGGAAGGTGAGTTCCTTGGACGACAGGCCCACGGCCGCGCCCACGATCAGCGGCGGCGCGACGACGCCGGCGTACATGGCGGCGACGTGCTGGAGGCCGGTGGTCGCCATCTTCAGCGGCGGCAGCTTCTCGTCGACCGGATGCTTGCCTGACGGGTTTTCGGTCCGCCCCTCGGTTTCCTCGTCGGGGGTGGTGCCTTGCTTGGTGAACCTGGGCTTGGTGGCCACTGCGGCTCCTCCGGTTGTTTTCCAGTGCCTGGGCGGCACTCGCTTCAGGGAGGTGGTGCGTCGTGCAAGGACTTGCCAGTATTCGGTTGTGGTTACTGCGCCCAGGTAGTGCTGACCGCCCCGAGACCGTGATGCTTTGGGCCACGGCTCGGGGCGGCACTTGAGCAGCCCGCTCGGCTGCTCAAGTCCGGTCGGGGGCCGTCCCCCCCGACCGGAGTTCATTGGGTGGGGGTGGCCGCCTTATCTCCGCGGCGTCGCGGAGATAAGGCGGCCACCTCCTAGCCCCCGGCGGCGATCCGCGCGAGGCGCTGCGCCTCCTGACGCGCATCGCGGGCGATGGCGTCCTCGTCGGCGTGCAACAGCCGTCCGTCCTCGACGACCGGCTTTCCGCCCACAAGGGAGAGCGTGACCGGGGCCGCCGCGCCGAAGACGATGGCGGTCACCGGGTCGGCGATCGAGGAGTGCCCGATGCCGTCGATCTTCCAGAGGACCAGGTCGGCGAGCTTGCCGGGTTCCAGGGAGCCGATCTCGGCGGCGCGCCCCAGGACCCTGGCCCCGCCGGCGGTGCCGAGCCTGAGCGCCTGGCGGGCGTTCAGGGCGGCCTCGCGGTGGGCGCCGAGCCGGTTGATGAGCAGCGCGTTGCGCAGCTCGGTGTGCAGTTCGCCGGACTCGTTGGACGCCGTGCCGTCCACGCCGAGGCCGACGGGTACGCCGGCCCTCAGCATGTCCGGGACGCGGGCGATGCCCGCGGCGAGGCGTGCGTTGGACGACGGACAGTGCGCGACACCCGTGCCCGTACGGGCGAAGGCGGCGATGTCGGAGTCGTTCATGTGGACGCAGTGCGCCATCCACACGTCCTCGCCGAGCCAGCCGGTCGACTCGAAGTAGTCGGTCGGGCCCATGCCGAACAGCTCGTGGCAGAACTTCTCCTCCTCGACCGTCTCGCTGCCGTGGGTGTGCAGCCTGACTCCGAGGCGGCGCGCCAGCTCGGCGCCCTGCTTCATGAGTTCGGTGGAGACGGAGAAGGGGGAGCAGGGCGCGACGGCCACCTGGGTCATCGCCCCGAAGGAGGCGTCGTGGTGCGTGCGGACGGTCTCCTCGGTGGCGGCGAGCGCGCCGTCGAGGGTCTCGACCGCGAAGTCCGGCGGCAGGCCGCCGTCCTTGACGCTGCGGTCCATGGACCCGCGGGCGAGGGTGAACCGTACGCCCATGTCACGGGCGGCTCCGATGATGGCGCCGGACAGGTCGCCGGAGCCCTTCGGGTACACGTAGTGGTGGTCCATGGCGGTGGTGACGCCGCCTCGGGCCATCATCGCGAGCGAGCCCTGTGCCGCGACGCGGGCCATCTGTTCGTCGATGCGCGCCCAGGTCGGATACAGCGCGACCAGCCAGTCGAACAGGTTGTGGTCGGTGGCGAGGCCGCGGGTGATCCACTGGTAGAAGTGGTGGTGCGTGTTGATCAGGCCGGGGGTGACCAGGTGCCCGGTGCCGTCGATGCGGCGTACGACGTCGGCCAGGTTCTCGGGGGCCCGGCCGGCGCCGACGGACTCGATGCGGTCGCCCGCGACGACGACATGGCCCGAGGCGTACTCGGTGTCGTCGGCGTCGACGGTCGCGATCGAACAGTTCTCGATGACGATGCGTTCCACATGGTCAGGGGCTGCCGATGCTGCCATGGTGCTTCCTTCTCTTTCCGGCGGTGTGGGCACGGCAGGACCCTAGGAGGATTTGAGTGCCACGGCCGTGCGGCCGTGGGTGCCGAGATGGTGGAAGAACAGGTTGAGCAGGACCGCGACGAGTGCTCCGGCGCTGATGCCGGAGCCCAGTACGGTCTGCGCCCAGGACGGGAATCCGGCGTAGAACTCGGGCGCGGCGAGCGGGATGATGCCCGCGCCGAGCGCCACGGCGACCAGGATGATGTTGGAGCTGTCGTCGAGTCCGGCCTCGGAGAGGGTACGGATGCCGCTCACCGCGATCGAGCCGAACAGGACGATGCCGGCGCCGCCGAGGACCGGCATCGGCACCGTGGAGACCACCGCGCCGAGCACCGGGAACACACCGAGGACCAGGAGCGCGCCTCCCGCGGCGGCGACGACGTAGCGGCTGCGCACCTTGGTCAGGGAGACGACGCCGACGTTCTGGGCGAAGGCGGAGGTGGGGAAGCCGCCGAAGACGGGGCCGAGGAGGGTGGCGATGCCGTCGGTGCGCAAACCCCGGGTGATGGTCCTGCCGTCGGTCTCGCGGTCGCAGATCTCGCCGATGGCGAGCATTCCGGCGCTGGACTCCGTCATCAGGACGAGCGTCACCAGGCAGAGCGAGATGATCGCGGCGGGCTGGAACTCGGGCGCGCCGAACGCGAAGGGCGTCGGCAGCGCGGCGACCGGGGCGGAGCGGAGCGCTCCGAAGTCCGCCATGCCGAACGGGATCGCGGCCACGGTTCCGATCAACAGACCGAGAAGCAGGGCCACTTGCTTGACGAAGCCGCGGCCGAAGCGCTGGATGAGCAGGATGACCACGAGCGTGAAGGCGGCGAGTGCCAGGTACTTCATGTCGCCGAAGTCGGCGGCGGTCTTGTCGCCGCCCTGCGCCCAGGCGACCGGCACCGGCATCAGGGTCACCCCGATGAGCGTGATGACGACGCCTGTGACCAGCGGCGGGAAGAAGCGCAGAAGCTTGCCGAAGAAGGGTCCGATGGCGAGACAGAAGACGCCGGCGACCATCACCGCACCGTAGATGGCGGGGAGCTGGTCCCCCTTGGCGTTGGTCTCGGCGATGGCGAGCATCGGCGCGATTCCGGCCGAGGAGGCGGCGTTGACGAAGGGCAGCCGGTTGCCGACGAAGCCCTTGACGCCGAGGGTCTGCAGGAGGGTGGCCACACCTGCGATGAGCAGGCTCGCGGCGATGAGCCGGGTCTGGCCCGCGGTGTCGAGGCGGACGGCCTGGCCGATGATGAGCGGGGGCGTGACCACTCCCGCGTACATGGCGGCGATGTGCTGGAGCGCGGCGGGCACGAGCCGCGAGGGGTGGAGCTTCTGGTCGACCGGGTGGACCTCGGGTCCTTCCGGCCGGGTGGAACACGGGCCTTCTGCCGGCCCTTTTGCAGGCGTTGCCATGGCTAGCTGTTCCCTCCGGTGTGGCGCATCCCCGCCGACCGCGGCCGGCGGGGATGCGCGCCCCGCGTCAGAGGTTGGTCATGTCGACCGGGATGTGCGGCTCGCAGCCGTCGCGAAGGATGGTGGCCTCGATCAGGCCGTAGGGGCGGTCGGCGGCGTAGTACACGGCGCCGTCCTTGGCTTCGTTCTCCAGGCCGAAGGCGGAGAGGTCCTGCCGGAAGTGGTGCTTGTTGGGCGCGGAGAAGCGGATCTCGTCGATCTCGCTCCGGCTGTTGATGACCCGCGAACCCATCTGGTACAGCGTCTGCTGGAGCGAGAGCGAGTACGTCTCCACGAACGCCTGCAGGATGTGCTTCTTGGCCTGCTCGTAGGACTTCTCCCACTGCGGCATGCGCTGCTCGTCGGAGATCCAGTTGTGCCGCCACCACGTCGACAGGGAGGTGGCGAGGATGCGGTCGTAGTCCTCCTGGAGCGTCGTGTACTTGTCCTTGATGAAGCCCCAGAACTCGGAGTTCGTGGAGTTCATCACGGTCAGGTCCTTGAGCCCGGACAGGACTTCGAACTTCCCCTCCCCGTCGCCTTCGGCGGAGTACGTGATCTGCGCGAGGCGGGTCTCCTGGCCCTTGCGTACGAAGGAGTGCTGGACCTCGTCGGCGCCGATGAACCTGGAGTTGCCGTCGGAGCCGGCGATGCGCTCCCAGGCGTACTCCTCGATGCGGATGCGCGCGCGGTGGATCGAGGGCTGGCTGTCCACGAAGTGCCGGGCGAGGTGGATGCCGTACTGCTCGGCCGACTCGATGCCGTATTCCTTGGCGAACGCGAAGCAGGTGTTCTTCGTGGTGTCCGTCGGAAGGCAGTTGGCGTTCGAACCGTTGTAGTGGACGTCGTCCAGATCGCCGGAGAGAGCGACGGAGACGTTCAGGTCCTTGATGTGGTGGGTGTCGCCGTCTCTCGTGATCTTGACGACGCGGTTCTCTGCTTTGCCGTACTGGTTCTGGCCGAGAATCGTGGGCATGTCTGCTAGCTCCCTCGGTAAACGGAGTAGCCGAACGGGTTGAGCAGCAGCGGTACGTGGTAGTGCTCGCCCGGTACGACGGCGAAGGTGATCGCCACTTCCGGGAAGAAGGCACCGCTGTCCCTTACGCGGGGGGCGTCCTGCTGCGCCTCGGCTTGCTTCTTGGCTGCGAAGTACGCCTCGGTCTCGAAGTCGAGACGTACATGGGTGGTGCCCTCCGGCAGCGCCGGCAGGTCCTTGCATCGCCCGTCCGCGTCGGTCGCGGATCCGCCGAGTGCCGTCCAAGGTGCGTCGCTGCCGCTGCGGGCTGCGAGCGTGATGGCGACGGCCGCGGCGGGGCGGCCGATGCTGGTGTCCAGGATGTGGGTGGACACCGATGCGGTGGTGTCGGTGCTCAAGACCGTCACTCTCCTTCGGTTACGAGACGGGTAAGCCGGATGCGGTTGATCTTGCCCAGCTCGGTGCGCACGTTTCCGCGCTCCTGCTCGGGCGAGTTCCCGATCCGGGACTTCACCGCGTCGCGCATCTGCTCGCCGGTGGCTCCGGTGGCGCAGATCAGGAAGACATGTCCGAACCGCTCCTGGTAGGCCAGGTTCAGTTCGAGCATCTCGGCCTTGAGTTCCTCGGTGGCGCCGGCCATACCCCGCTGTTCGCGGGAGGAGGTCGGGTCCCCGGGCTTCGGGCGGCCGATCGGCGGGTGACCGGCCATCGCGTCGGCCAGATCCTGAGTGGTCAGCGCGGCCGTGGCGGCATCGCTGGAACTGAGGAGGGCTTCCGCGGTGGTGTACGGGCGTCGGGAGAGGATCGCTCTTCCCCATGCCGCGCTGGCGCACACCTCGTGCAACGCGGTGGTGGCCTCGTCGTCCGCCAGGGTGTTGAACCGGGCGAGGCCCGGTGTGGAGCTCGAAGTCACGGGAGCCTCCGTGGCTGTTTTCGCTGTGCGTTTTTCGCTTCGCGTCGGTCGGGCTGCGGATAGCTAACGCCCTCCGCAACATCACGTCAACACTTTGTTGAAATTATGCGAACGCAAAAAGCCGTCGCCCGGTGCTCCGGACGACGGCCCTCCGCGGTCTTGTGCGGCCTTCGCTCACCTACCGCCTCAACTACTCGCCTTTGGCGGCATTTTCCCTGTTCAGGTAGTTGTAGACGGTGAAGCGGCTGACCCCCAGCGCTCCTGCCACCGTCTCCACGCCGTGCCGTACCGAGAAGGCACCACGTGCCTCCAGGGTCCGCACCACCGACTGTTTGGTCCTGCGGTCCAGGTCGGCGAGCGGCATGCCGTGCCGGCGCTCCATGGCGACCAGGATGTGATCGAGGGACTCCGAGAGCTGTGGCAGCCGGACGGCTATGACGTCCTCGCCCTCCCAGGCCAGTACGACATCGTCGGGCTGGGCCTGCCCGGGTCCGAGCAGCTCGGCGCCCATGGCGTCGACGAGCGGCTTGACCGCGGTGACGAGCGGGTGATCGGCCGGTTCGGTCACTTGGACTCCTCTCCGACCACGTTCACCTGGAGGGACACCCGGGTGGCACCCGATGCCAGGGCGCGGCGCAGCAGCGAGTCCACCGCGGCCAGCACTTCGTCCGCCCCGCCCTCCGCCGTATTGCCGAAGGGGCCGACGTCCACTGCGTCCAGGTCGGCCGACTGGATGACCTCGCGGGCCACGACCGCGTGGGCGGGCGCCTCGTCGAGATCGAAGGGCTCGGTGGTGAACTCCACTCTCAAGCGCACTGTGCCTCCCTCATGCGTTCGCCGCGTCGCTGTGAAGCCCGCGGCTCGGGCCCGACCCTAACGGACCCGGGTCGGGCCGTGGGGAGATCGGACGGGCCTCAGTGCCCGGCCGGGCGCGGGTCCGGGCAGGGCAGTACGCAGACGGCGACCGGGGCGGTGAACGCCTCACCCGTGCGGGTCAGGGAGCCGTCGCGGGCGCCGACCCGGAAGACCGTCACCGTGCTGGACCTCTGGTTGGCCGCGAAGAGCAGCTTCCCGTCGGGCGAGAAGGCGGTGTGCCGGGGGAAGTCGCCGCCGACGGGCACGGTGTCGAGCAGCCGGAGCGCGGCCCCGTCCTGCTCGACGGCGTAGCGCGCGATGCTGTTGTGCCCCCGGTTGGCGAGGTAGGCGAACCGGCCGTCGGCGGTGACCAGGAACTGCGCCGGGTAGCTGGTGCCGGCGTCGCCCCGGTCCGTGGCCGGCGTGGGCCGGGGGCGTGGGTGGTTGCCGTCCGCGGAGGGTTTCCACAGAGCGCCCGCACCGGTCCCGGTGGGCTGCGGGGCGCCCGGGGAGAGGGTGCCGGTGACGGGGTCGTAGCCGCAGACGACGGCGGTGTTGTCGACCTCGCAGGCCAGGTAGGCGTGGCGGCCACCGGGGTGGAACGTGAGGTGCCGGGGTCCGGCGCCGGGGCGCAGCGTCGCGCGGGAGACCTCGTCGAGCGTGCCGCGCCGCTCGTCCAGCCGGTACGTGTACACGGTGTCGTTGCCGAGGTCCACGGCGAGGACGTGGCCGCCGTCGGGGGTGGTGATGATCTGGTGGGCGTGCGGTCCGTCCTGGCCGGGGCCGGGCGGCGGGCCGGTGTGGGCGACCAGGTCGGTACGCTCCCCCAGCGATCCGTCGCCCCCGATGGGGTGCACCGCGACGCTGCCCGAGGTGTAGTTCGCGGTGAGCAGCCACCTTCCGGTGGGGTGGACGGACAGATGGGTGGGCCCGGCCCCGCCCGTACCGCGCGTTCCGAGCACCCGGTGGCCGCCGTCCGGCGACAGGGCGATGGCGCTCACGCTGCCCCGGTCCTGTTCGTCGACCGCGTAGACGGTGGCACCCGAGGGGTGCATGGCCAGGTACGAGGGGTCGGCCACGCCCGTGATCACGGGACCGGCGGTGATGGCCCCGGTGACGGCGTCGTAGCCGGCCGTCCCGATTCCGGTGCCGCCGCCCTCGGCCGAGGTGTACGTGCCGATGAGCAGCCGCGGGGTGGTGCGCGGGCGCGGGCCGACGGCGGCCGCGGGATCCGGCGCGGGCCCCGGGGAGCGGGGCGGCGCGGGAGCCACCGACAGGGCCGCGCCCGCGACGAGCGCTCCGAGGACGGTGCGCCGGCTGGTGGCGTGGTTCATGCGAGGCACCTCGTGTGGGGTCGGGCTGCATGGGTGGCACCAGCAACCCTGGCCCGCCCCGGAGCTCATCGGCAACCGGCGCAATTGGGGTCCCACCTTGCGCAACCGGCGCGAAAGACCCGGGACCGAATTCCGGGCACCCCCTTGACAGCTTCCGCAGCTCCGGGCAATCTTCCGTTACGTAGAAACTAACTTCCGCAATACGGAAGGAGCGCCGAACCCTCATGGGCTACCCGGACCAGCGCTTCGATGTGAACCTTTCGATCCTCTTCACGGAACTCCCGCTCCTGGAGCGTCCCGCGGCCGCCGCCGCGGCCGGCTTCACGGCGGTCGAGCTGTGGTGGCCCTGGATCGAGACCCCCACCCCTCCGCAGGCCGAGCTCGACGCCCTCAAGAAGGCGCTCGACGACGCGGGCACGCAGTTGGTGGGACTGAACTTCTATGCCGGACAGCTGCCCGGCCCCGACCGCGGCGCGCTCTCCGTGCCGGGCACGGAGTCGGACCGCTTCCGCGCCAATATCGACGTGGCGGCCGACTTCGCCGCCTCGGTCGGCTGCAAGGCACTCAACGCGCTGTACGGCAACCGCGTCGACGGCGTGGACCCGGCCGTGCAGGACGAACTCGCCCTGGAGAACCTGGTGGTCGCCGCCCGTGCGGCCGACCGGATCGGGGCGGTACTCCTGATCGAGACCCTCAACAAGCCGGAGTCGCCGCGCTACCCCCTGGTGAGCGCACCGGCCGCGATCGAGATCGTCGACAAGGTCAACGCGGCGACCGGTCTCGGGAACGCCAAGTTCCTGCTGGACCTGTACCACCTGTCGATGAACGGCGAGGACCTCAGCCAGGTCATCGCGGATCACGCCGCGAAGACCGGCCACGTCCAGATCGCCGACAACCCGGGGCGCGGCGCGCCCGGCACCGGCTCGCTCCCGCTGGAGCAGCTCCTCGACGAGCTGACGAAGGCCGGTTACGACGGCTGGGTCGGCCTGGAGTACAAGCCGGGCGACCGGCCGAGCGCCGAGGCCTTCGAGTGGCTCCCGGCCACCGCGCGGGCAGCCCGCTGAGGGCAGCGAACTCCCCCTCGTACACACGCTTATCGGAAGGCACCATCATGAGCAACAACCTCCCCAAGGTTGCGTGGATCGGACTCGGCATCATGGGCTCCCCCATGTCCGAGAACCTGATCAAGGCCGGGTACGACGTCACCGGTTACACCCTGGAGCAGGACAAGATCGACCGGCTGGTCGCGGCCGGCGGCTCCGGCGCCGGCTCGATCGCCGAGGCGGTCCGGGACGCCGATGTCGTCATCACGATGGTGCCCGCCTCCCCGCAGGTCGAGGCCATCGCCTACGGCGCCGACGGCATCCTGGAGAACGCGAAGTCCGGCGCGCTGCTGATCGACATGTCGTCGATCACCCCGCAGACCTCCGTGGACCTCGCGAAGAACGCGAAGGACAAGGGCATCCGGGTGATCGACGCCCCGGTCTCCGGCGGCGAGGCCGGTGCCGTCGAGGCGGTGCTGTCGATCATGGTCGGCGGCGAGCAGGCCGACTTCGACGCGGCCCAGCCCATCCTCCAGGCGCTCGGCAAGACCATCGTGCTGTGCGGTCCGCACGGCTCCGGCCAGACGGTGAAGGCCGCCAACCAGCTGATCGTCGCGGTCAACATCCAGGCGTGCGCCGAGGCAGTCGTCTTCCTGGAGAAGTCCGGCGTCGACCTCTCCGCCGCGCTGGACGTGCTCAACGGCGGCCTGGCCGGCTCGACCGTCCTGACCCGCAAGAAGGACAACTTCCTCAAGCGCGACTTCGCGCCGGGCTTCCGGATCGACCTGCACCACAAGGACATGGGCATCGTCACGGACGCCGCCCGCAATGTCGGTGCCGCGCTGCCCGTCGGCGCCGTGGTCGCCCAGCTCGTCGCCTCGCTGCGCGCGCAGGGCGACGGCGGCCTGGACCACTCGGCACTGCTGCGCTCGGTCGAGCGCCTGTCGGGGCAGCCCGTCCAGGCCTGACCGGCCCGGCACACCCCAGAGACTTCCGGACGGCGTCGGCGCTGACACCTGTCCTGTCGCGCCCAGGCGTCGGCGCCGTCCGGAACACCACTCATCAAATTCAACAAACTGTTGACGCCGGGTTCGGGGCGTACTTACGCTCCTGGAGCCCCCGAGCCGTCGCAGTTCAGCAGCTCCCGTACGGAAGGTCGCCCCGACACCATGACGCAGCGTGTGCTTACGACCGAGTCAGGCGCCCCGGTCGCCGACAACCAGAACTCCGCCACCGCCGGTGTCGGTGGCCCGATCCTCCTCCAGGACCAGCACCTGCTGGAGAAGCTGGCCCGCTTCAACCGGGAGCGCATCCCGGAGCGCGTGGTCCACGCCCGTGGCTCCGGCGCCTACGGCTACTTCGAGGTGACCGATGACGTCACCGGCTTCACCCGCGCCGACTTCCTCTCCGCCGTCGGCAAGCGCACCGAGACGTTCATCCGCTTCTCCACCGTCGCCGACTCGCTGGGCGGCGCGGACGCGGTGCGCGACCCGCGCGGCTTCGCCCTCAAGTTCTACACGGACGAGGGCAATTACGACCTGGTCGGCAACAACACCCCGGTGTTCTTCATCAAGGACCCGATCAAGTTCCCCGACTTCATCCACTCGCAGAAGCGCGACCCGTTCACGGGCCGTCAGGAGCCGGACAACGTCTGGGACTTCTGGGCCCACGCGCCCGAGGCCACGCACCAGGTCACCTGGCTGATGGGCGACCGCGGCATCCCCGCCTCGTACCGTCACATGAACGGCTACGGCTCGCACACGTACCAGTGGACGAACGCCGCGGGCGAGGCCTTCTTCGTCAAGTACCACTTCAAGACGAACCAGGGTGTGCGGTCCCTCTCCAGCGAGCAGGCCGCCGAGCTCGCGGGCAAGGACAACAGCTCGCACCAGACGGACCTGCTCCAGGCCATCGAGCGCGGCACGAACCCGTCCTGGACGCTGTACGTGCAGGTCATGCCGGCCGCCGAGGCCGCGGACTACCGCTTCAACCCGTTCGACCTGACCAAGGTGTGGCCGCACAGCGACTACCCGCTCCAGCGGGTGGGCCGGCTGGTGCTGGACCGCAACCCGGACAACGTCTTCGCCGAGGTCGAGCAGGCCGCGTTCTCCCCGAACAACTTCGTGCCCGGCATCGGCCCCTCGCCGGACAAGATGCTGCAGGGCCGGCTGTTCGCCTACGCGGACGCTCACCGCTACCGGCTGGGCGTCAACCACACCCAGCTCCCGGTGAACGCGCCGCGCACCGCGGTCGTCGACAACTACGGCCGCGACGGGCTGCACGCCACCCGCAACGGCGCCCGCCACGACAAGAACTACGAGCCCAACTCGTACGCGGGCCCGGCCCAGACCGACGCGGCGCTCTCCGCCCCGCTCGCCATCCACGGCTGGACCGGCACCCACGCGGCGCCCGCCCACACCAAGGACGACGACTTCTTCCAGGCGGGTGAGCTGTACCGGCTCATGTCCGAGGACGAGAAGGGCCGTCTGGTCGCGAACATCGCCGGGGGCCTTTCCCAGGTGACCCGCGACGACGTGATCGAGAAGAACCTCGCCCACTTCCACGCCGCCGACGCCGACTACGGCAAGCGCGTGGAGGAGGCGGTCCGCGCCCTGCACGAGGACTGAGCCTCCCACCGAGCCCTGCTCGCGCCGCGTACCCGGATGAGGGGTGTCACGCGGCGCGGGCAGGACGAGGCCGCGGCGGTCGTGCGATGCCAGTGCGGTGGTGAGGGCCGGGATGCCTCCTCGTTCTCTGACCTGAAGAGGACGAACCCTCCCGGCCCGATCGCCGCCGCCGCGGCCCCTGTTGTGTTGTGTTGTGTTTCCCGTGCCAGGGCGCGGAGTACGGATACGGTCCCGTACTCCGCGCCCTTCTTCGTGCGTGCGCAGGCGGTGCGCCGATCCCCTGCTCCGCTCCCGCCCCGGTCCCAAGCCCCCGTCCCGACCCCCGACCCCGGCCCTGGGGCCCCGGCCGCAGGTCCCCGCCTCGGGCCCGGCCCCCGGTCCCCGCGTGTCCGGCGTACCGGGGAACGGCCGTGGCCCCCGCCCCCGGAGTCGGGGACGGGGGCCACGGGCCGCCGGCGGGTCGTCAGGACGCCGCGAGCGGGCGGATCGCGGTCGGTGCGTGGGACGGGTCCGTCGCGATGTCCTCGAACTCGTTGACGGAGGCGATGTCCGTGCCGCTCATCGCGATGTTCGTGACGCGCTCCAGGATCGCCTCGACGACCACCGGCACCCGGAACTCCGCGGCCAGCTTCTTGGCCTCCTCGAAGGCCGGCAGCAGCTGGTCCGGCTCGGTGACCCGGATGGCCTTGCAGCCCAGGCCCTCGACGACCTTGACGTGGTCGACGCCGTACACGCCGAGCTCCGGCGAGTTGAGGTTCTCGAACTCCAGGTTGACCTGGAAGTCGATGTCGAAGTTGCGCTGCGCCTGGCGGATCAGCCCCAGGTAGGAGTTGTTCACCAGGACGTGGACGTACGGGATGCGGTGCTGCGCGCCGACGGCCAGCTCCTCCAGCATGAACTGGAAGTCGTAGTCGCCGGAGAGCGCCACGACGGAGCCGTCCGGGTCGGCCGTGGCGACGCCCAGCGCGGCGGGGATGGTCCAGCCGAGCGGGCCCGCCTGGCCGCAGTTGATCCAGTGGCGCGGCCGGTAGACGTGCAGCATCTGCGCGCCGGCGATCTGGGAGAGGCCGATCGTCGTGACGTACCGGGTCTCGGGGCCGAACGCCCGGTTCATCTCCTCGTACACCCGCTGCGGCTTCAGCGGCACGTTGTCGAAGTGCGTGCGGCGCTGGAGGGTCGCCTTGCGCTCCTGGGTGGAGGCGGCCCACTGCGAGCGGTCCTTGAGCTTTCCGGCCGCCTTCAGCTCGCGCGCCACCTCGACGAACAGCTCCAGCGCCGCCTTGGCGTCGGAGGTGATGCCGAGGTCGGGGGCGAAGATCTTGCCGAGCTGGGTGGGCTCGATGTCGACGTGGACGAACTTCCGGCCCTTGGTGTAGACGTCCAGCTTGCCGGTGTGACGGTTGGCCCAGCGGTTGCCGATGCCGAGGACGAAGTCGGACTCCAGGAAGTTCGCGTTGCCGTAGCGGTGCGAGGTCTGCAGGCCGACCATGCCCGCGTTCAGCTCGTGGTCGTCGGCGATGATGCCCCAGCCCATCAGGGTCGGGACGACCGGGACGCCGGTCAGCTCGGCGAATTCGACGAGGAGCTCGGAGGCGTCGGCGTTGATGATGCCGCCGCCCGCGACGAGCAGCGGTCGCTCGGAGGCGTTCAGCAGCTCCAGTGCGCGCTCGATCTGCTTGCGGGTCGCGGCGGGCTTGTGCACCGGCAGCGGCTCGTACAGATCGGGGTCGAACTCGATCTCGGTGAGCTGGACGTCGATGGGCAGGTCGATGAGGACCGGACCGGGACGGCCGCTGCGCATCAGGTGGAAGGCCCGCTGGAAGACGCCGGGGACCTGCGCGGCCTCCAGGACGGTCGTCGCGGCCTTGGTGACGGGCGCCGCGATCGAGGCGATGTCGACCGCCTGGAAGTCCTCCTTGTGGAGCACGGCGGTCGGGGCCTGGCCGGTGATGCAGAGGATCGGGATGGAGTCGGCGATGGCGGAGTAGAGGCCGGTGATCATGTCGGTGCCGGCCGGCCCCGACGTGCCGATGCACACGCCGATGTTGCCCGGACGCGCCCGGGTGTAGCCCTCCGCCATGTGGGAGGCGCCCTCGACGTGACGGGCCAGCGTGTGATGAACCCCGCCGGAGGCCTTGAGGGCCGCGTAGAAGGGGTTGATCGCCGCGCCCGGCACACCGAACGCGTTGCTGACGCCTTCGCGCTTGAGGATCTCAACTGCCGCTCGGGCAGCGGTCATTCGAGGCATTGAGTGCTCCTGCTCGGACCTGGTGGAGTCGGGCTCTGTCGCGCCACCTGAGAGCACCAATTCCGCATTACGGAAAACTGATTCTGTGATACGGAAGTAAATCTAAGGCGCGCCCCGTCGACCGTCAAGAGACGGGTGCACACCGCAGGAGACGGCGCACACCGCGAGGGACGGCGCACACGCCCGCCGATGCGCCCGCCCCGTCCGCGAAGTACGCCAAGTCCCTCCCCAGGACGTCGCTCTTGGTGGACGATGGGGTCCGGAGCGGAGCCGGCCCGTCACGGCCGGTGCGGGCGCGTTCCGGTACGCCGGGGAGGCGCCCCGTCGGCCGAGGACGCCGGGGAGCGCGCGGGGCCGGTGGGAGAACGCCGGAGGGAGATCAAGGTGGAGTCGGTGCCGGTACGCTGTCCGGCCTGCCTCCGCGACCATGCGTACAGCCCGCCCGCCTACCCCTGCCCGTGCGGTACGCCGACCGCCCCTCCCCTACTGCCCGGCGCCCAGGGCGTTCCGATCACCCACCGCACCTGGAACGACGACTGGGTGACGGTGCGCTGTCCCGCCTGCGGGCGCCAAGACCAGTGGCCGCAGCCCGAGCTGTGCTGCCCGTGCGGAACGGTGTTGCGCGTCCCGGTCCGGCCGGTGGCGACACCCGGCGACGAACCCGGGCCCGGGGACGGGCCCCGGCCGGCCGGCCCCTCGCACATCCCGCTGCCGCGCACGGCCCCGGCGCCCCGGCCCGCGTTCCGCGCCGTCGCCATCCACAGTGCGGGCGACGCGCTGGCGACCGCGGCCCGGTATCTGAGGTGGCTGGGCTACCGCGAAGTGGTGCGGCCCCCGAAGCCCTCCCCCGCACGGATCGATCTGCGGGCCACCGGGCTGATGGCCCAGGTCGACACCGCCGGCCGGCCGACCACCCTGCGCGATGTGGAGTGCCTCTGGCTGCATGCGCTCGGCGCGTCGGTCGCCGGGGTCTTCTTCTCGCTCGCGGGGTACGCGCCGGACGCCGCGGCGCGCGCGGAGGGCCTGGGCATGCCGCTCTTCGTGATGGAACCGGCGGGAACACCGCTGCCGGTCAACAGCCCGGCCGACGAGCTGCTCAGCACCGGGGCCTGAGCGAATCACCGGGCGACATGTCACTCGGCATGCCGGGCGACATACTGGCGGCATGCGCATCCGTACCGCCCGCCGCACCGACCTCCCGCTGATCCAGGACATCGAACGTGCCGCCGGCGAACCGTTCCGCACACTCGGCATGTCCGCCGTCGCGGACGACGACCCACCGGCGCTCGGGGTGCTGGACGACTACCGCAGGGCCGGCCGGGCCTGGGTCGCCACGGACCCGGACGACCGCCCGATCGGCTATCTGATCGCCGACCCGGTCGACGGGGCCGCCCACATCGAGCAGGTCTCCGTGCACCCGTCCGCCGCGCGGCGCGGCCTGGGCAGCGCGCTCATCGACCATCTCGCCGGCTGGGCCGTCGAGCGCGGCCTGGGCGCGCTCACGCTCACGACCTTCTCCCACGTCCCCTGGAACGCGCCGTACTACGCCCGCCTCGGCTTCCGCACCCTTGACGGAGCCGAACTCACCGACGGGCTGCGGAAGATCAGGGCGCAGGAGGCCGAACACGGCCTGGATCACTGGCCGAGGGTCTGCATGCGGCGCGAGATCCCGGACTCCGGTCACCTCCGGCAGCTCACCGGAGCCGACCGGCAACAGTGAGTGCAATCGGTCACGTTCAGGCCAGGGGGCCACAAATGTTCGGCTCGCTGTCAGTGGCGGGCCTTAAGGTGGTGCACATGGCTTTAACTCCACGGAACACACCTGACGACCGGCCGCGCACGACCCGCCCGACGCCCCCGTCCGCCGCGCGGGCGAACGAGGCGATACGGGCATTCGTGGACGCGCGCGCCGGCCAGGACTGGTCCTCGGTGGAGTCCGCCGCCTACGAGGTGCTGCTGATCGAATGGGCGGCCGCGACCCGGGGCGGCACCGGCGACATCATCGAGGCCGCCTGACCGCGCCCGGGGCGATCCGGTCCTACTGCCCGTAGCCCTCCCGCAGTTCGATCTTCCGGACCTTCCCGCTGACCGTCATCGGGAAGGTCTCCAGGATCCGCAGCAGCCGCGGGATCTTGTAGTGCGCCAACTGCTCGCGGCAGTAGTCCGTCACCTCGTCCAGGGTCGGCGGGTCCACCGGGTCCCTCGGGATCACACAGGCCAGGATCTCCTCGCCGTAGGCCTCGTCCGGTACGCCCACCACCTGCACATCCGCGATCTTCGGGTGGCCGTAGAGGAATTCCTCGATCTCCCGCGGATACACGTTCTCGCCACCGCGGATGATCATGTCCTTGATCCGGCCGACGATCTGTACGTAGCCGTCCTCCCGCATCACCGCGAGGTCGCCGGTGTGCATCCAGCGGCCGGCGTCGATGACCTCGGCGGTCCGGTCGGGCTGCTCCCAGTACCCCAGCATCACGCTGTAGCCGCGGGTGCACAGTTCGCCCGCCGCACCGCGCTCCAGCGTCACCCCGCTCACCGGGTCGACGACCTTGACCTCGATGTGCGGCATCACCCGGCCGACGGTTCCGGTGCGGCGCTCCAGGTCGTCGTCGCGGCGGGTCTGGGTGGAGACGGGCGAGGTCTCCGTCATGCCGTAGCAGATGGACACCTCGTCCATGTGCATCTCGGCGACGACCCGCTTCATCACCTCGACCGGGCAGGGCGATCCGGCCATGATGCCGGTGCGCAGCGAGGAGAGGTCGTACGAGGCGAAGTCCGGCAGGTTCAGCTCGGCGATGAACATGGTGGGGACGCCGTAGAGCGAGGTGCAGCGCTCCTGCTGCACGGCGGCGAGCACGGCGGCGGCCTCGAAGGCGGGGGCCGGGATCACGATGCAGGCGCCGTGCGAGGTGATACCGAGGTTCCCCATGACCATGCCGAAGCAGTGGTAGAAGGGGACCGGCAGGCAGACCCGGTCCGCTTCCGTGTAGGCGACCAGCTCACCCACGAAGTAGCCGTTGTTGAGGATGTTGTGGTGGGAGAGGGTGGCGCCCTTGGGAAAGCCGGTGGTGCCGGAGGTGTACTGGATGTTGATCGGGTCGTCGCAGGACAGCTCCGCCTCGCGGCCGGCGAGTTGTCCCGGCGTCACGGATCCGGCGGCGGCCAGCAGTTCGTCCCAGGACGGGTCGCCGATGAAGTGCACGGCGCGCAGCGCGGGGCAGTCGGCGCGGACCTGGCCGACCAGGGCTCGGTAGTCGCTGGTGCGGTGCGAGAGCGAGGAGACCAGGAGCGAGATCCCGGCCTGCTTCAGCACGTACGCCAGCTCGTGCGCGCGGTACGCCGGGTTGATGTTGACCATGATGGCGCCGATGCGGGCAGTGGCGTACTGCACCAGCACCCACTCCGGGCAGTTGATCGCCCAGATCCCGACCCGGTCCCCCTTGGCCACCCCCGACGCCATCAGGGCACGGGCCAGTTCGTCGACCGCTGCACCGAATTCGGTGTAGGTCCAGCGCCGCCCTGAGGCGACGTCCACGAGTGCCTCGCGGTCGCCGAACGCCTCGATGGCGCGGTCGAGATTGCGTCCTATGGTGTCGCCGAGGAGCGCCGCGGTGCCGGTGCCGTGCGCGTAGGAGAGCTCGCTCATCGCAGGTCCCCCTCGTTGTACTCGGTGCCGGTGCCCTGGGCCGTGCGCTCGCGGAGTTCGATGCGGCGAATCTTGCCGGAGACGGTCTTGGGCAGCTCCGCGAACTCCAGTTTGCGGACCCGCTTGTACGGGGCGAGGACCGCCCGGGAGTGCTCGAACAGCACCTTCGCCGTCTCCTCGCCGGGCTCCCAGCCCTCCGCGAGCACGACGTACGCCTTGGGGACGGAGAGCCGGACCGGGTCGGGGGCGGGGACGACCGCCGCCTCGGCGACCGCCTCGTGCTCCAGCAGGGCGCTCTCCAGCTCGAACGGCGAGATCTTGTAGTCGGAGGCCTTGAACACGTCGTCGGCGCGGCCGACATAGGTGATGTAACCGTCCGCGTCGCGCGAGCCGATGTCGCCGGTGCGGTAGTAGCCGCCCGCCATGGCCTCGGCCGTGCGGTCCGGGTCGCCGTGGTAGCCGGTCATCAGGCCCACCGGGCGGCCGGACAGGTCGAGGGAGATCTCGCCCTCGGCCGCGCCGGGCTCACCGGTGACCGGATCCAGGAGCTCGACCTTGAAGCCGGGGCTGGGCCGCCCCATCGAGCCGGCCTTCAGCAGCTGGCCCGGGGTGTTGGCGACCTGGACGGCGGTCTCGGTCTGGCCGAAGCCGTCCCGGATGGTTACGCCCCAGGTGCGCCGCACCGTCTCGATGACCTCCGGGTTCAGCGGCTCACCGGCCGCGACGACCTCACGCGGCGGGGTCTTCAGCTGGGAGAGGTCGGCCTGGATCAGCATCCGCCAGACGGTGGGCGGGGCGCAGAAGCTGGTGACGCCCGAGCGGTCCATCTCGGCCATCAGCCGACCCGCGTCGAAGCGGGTGTAGTTGAAGATGAAGACGGTCGCCTCGGCGCTCCACGGCGCGAAGAGGTTCGACCAGGCGTGCTTGGCCCAGCCGGGCGAGGAGATGTTGAGGTGGACGTCCCCGGGCTTGAGGCCGATCCAGTACATCGTCGACAAGTGGCCCACGGGGTAGGACACATGGGTGTGCTCGACGAGCTTGGGGCTGGCGGTCGTGCCGGAGGTGAAGTAGAGCATCAGCGGCTCGTCGGCGTCGGTCTCCCGGTCCGCCTCGTAGGTGTCCGGCTGCTCGTCGGCCCCGGTGTACGACAGCCAGCCGGGGACCTCGGCACCGACCGCGATCCGGGTGTAGTCGCCGGGCACCTCGTCGAACTTCGCGGCGTCGGTGTCCCGGACCAGGACGTGGCGGACCCGGCCGCGCTCCACCCGGTCGCGCAGGTCGACCGGGCCGAGGAGCGGGGTGGCGGGGATGACCACGGCGCGCAGCTTCATCGCGGCAAGGGCGGTCTCCCACAGCTCGACCTGGTTGCCGAGCATGACGAGGATCCGGTCCCCGGCGCGGACGCCCTGGGCGCGCAGCCAGTTCGCGGCCTGGTTGGAGCGGGCGGACATCCGGGCGAAGGACACCTCGGTGCGGCTGCCGTCCTCCTCCACGATGTGCAGGGCGGTGCGGTCGTTGTTCTCGGCGATGGCGTCGAACCAGTCGAGTGCCCAGTTGAAATGGTCGGTCCTGGGCCAGCTGAAGCCCTCGTACGCCGCTTGATAGTCCTCGCGGTGCTTCAGCAGAAAGTCCCGGGCGGCCCGGAACGTCTCCGTCGCACTGGTTGCCGACATGTGCCCTCCTCATTGCGGACCGGACCGGTCACTTAACATCATGTAAACAGTGACCCAGGTCTCACTACCCCCGAACGGGGGTGCATCGAGGGGGTGGCCGAGCCCCCCGGGAGCCCGGGCAGGAAGGCGTCAGCGTGCCGGAATCCGTCGATGCGGTCGAGATGCAGGCGGCGTTGCTGCGGCTGCGCCGGACCAGTGGGCTGCCGGTGGCCTTCGGAGGGCTGCTCGCCGATGCCCGTCATGCCCGGATCGCCGAGCTGAACGGGGCGCAGACCAGCGTGCTGCGCGGGCTCGTCATCTCGGCGGGCAGCGGGCTCGGCGGCAAGGCGATCGCGCTGTCCCGGCCGTGCGCGGTGACCGACTACCACTCCTCGCGCCACATCAGCCACGAGTACGACCTGGCGGTCGCGGAGGAGGGTCTGCGCTCGGTGGTCGCGGTCCCGGTCGTGGTGCGGCGCAGGGTGCGCGGGGTGCTGTACGGGGCGCTGCGTGAGCCGATCACGCTCGGGGACCGCACGTTCGACGCGGCGGTCGCCGCCGCCCGCGACGTGGAACAGGCCCTGGCGGTGCGGGACGAGGTGCAGCAGCTGCTGGCCGTGACCCGGGAGCAGGTCACGGACCCGAGGGCGGCTCCGGAGGCATGGGAGGACGTCCGCGAGGCCCATCGCGAGCTCCGGGCCCTGGTCCCGAAGGTCGTCGACCCGGCACTGCGCGACGAGTTGCTCGCGGTGTGCGGGCTGCTGGCCTCGGCGGCCGGGGCCCGGACGGCCAGGCCCTCCGGGGTGCAGCTGGCCCCGCGCGAGCTGGACGTGCTGGCCTGCGTGGCGGCGGGGGCGACCAACGCGGTGGCGGCGGAGCGGCTCGGGCTGCGGCCGGAGACGGTGAAGGGCTATCTGCGTTCGGCGATGCGCAAGCTGGGGGCGCACACCCGGCTGCAGGCGGTGGTGGCGGCCCGGCGCGCGGGGCTGCTGCCGTGAGAGCTGTCCCGCACGGCCCGGAACACCGCACGCCCCACCGCATGCCTCACTCCCCGAAGTCGATGAACGTCGCGAACCGGATGCCGTACCCGTCGGCGCCGCCCGCCGACGGCGCCAGGACGGAGAGCATCCGTACGGCCTCCTCCGTGACCGCGTCGCGCTCCGCCCGGCTCAGCGTGCCGAGCGGCTGCACGGTGAGCATCGCCGCCCCGGAGCCCGGTCCGCCACCGTCGCCCAGCCGCCAGACCGCCGCGAGGAACCCGTCGACGAGCACCGTGCCGTACACCTGGTTGCCGTTCCCGTTGCGCCCTCGGTACTGCGGTGGGATCACCCGGGTACGGTCCGCGTGGCCGAGCAGCACGTTGTCGAACTCGGGCAGGAAGCGCGGCGGGGCCGGGGTGTCCTCGTCCGGGCGCGGGGCGTCTGGCAGGTCGAAGAGCTCGACCCCGTTCTCGTCCCGGAAGGTCATGAGCTGCGGCCGCAGCCGCTCGAACACCTCCCGCAGCCGGGTCAGCCCGGCCCAGGTCTGCATGTCCTTCACCGAGGCCGGCCCGAAGGCACCGAGGTAGCGCAGCACCGCGGCATCGGGCGCGAGGGCCGGCCGCGACGGGGCGCCGAGCCAGTGCTCGGCGGTGGTCAGTGCGACCTGGCCGCTCCTCCCCCACACCCCGCGCGGGGTGACCTGGACCAGCGGCAGCAGGCAGCGGGCGGCCACGCCCAGGGACTGCGGATCCGCGTCGGGCCACTCGGCGTGCAGCGCCTCGCGGATCTCCTTGGGCGTACGGGGCCGCTCCTCGACGAACTTCCTGGCGACCGACCCGAGCCGGTCCCGGTCCACCCCGGCGAGCCCCTTGCGGAAGATGTTGAGCTCCCGGTCGCGGGCCGGCTGGACCAGCGGGCGCAGGGTGAGCGCGTCGGCGGCGGTGTGCAGGTGGATGGTGGAGCGCAGGGTGACGATGCGGACCACCTCTCGGGACTCCATCAGCCCGGCGAGCTCGGCCGGGTCGAAGCCGTCGAGGCGGGCGCAGAGCTGGAAGTAGGGCGGTTTGGTGTTCTGTGCCTGAAGACCGACCAGGTGCTCCGCGGCGTCCTTCGCGGACATCGCGGTGCGACGCAGCAGCAACTGGCGCTCCAGCGTGGCGCGGTTCAGAGCGCGAGGGGAGAGCACGGCGGGTGTGGCGGAGTTCTTCCTGACGGGCATGGGTGCACGCTACGCGTCCTTGCGGACAGCTTCGGTCCTCATCGGGGAATGCGTCCCGCTTCCGCGCTCCGGCGCGGGCGGGAGTCCCGGGGGGAGCAGGCCGGGAACCGCGGCACAGCCTTCTAGAGCCGCCCGCCGCCGGCGCTGCCGTCGGTGAGGATGAGCTGCTGGAGATCGCGCAGGGCGGTGCCGGGTTCGAGGCCGAGCTCGTCCTGGAACACCCGGCGCGCGCGCTGGTAGACGTCGAGGGCCTCGGCCCGGCGGCCGGACTCGACAAGCGCGGTCATCTCCTTCTCCCAGAGCCCTTCCCGGAGCGGATTGCCGTCGCGCAGGGCGCGGAGTTCCGCGAGAGTGGCGATGTGACCACCGATCCGGTGGCTGGCGTCGATGCGCAACTCCGCAGCGGCGAGGCGGGCCTCTTCGAGGCGTTCGGCCTCGGTGCGGACGGTGGGCGAGACCGGGACGTCCTCCATGGCGGGGCCGCGCCAGAGTTCGAGGGCGCTGCCCAGGACGGTGAACGCCTTCTCGTAGGCGCCCGCGGCGAACAGCCCCTGGCCCTCGGCGTGGAGGGCCTCGAAACGGCAGGCGTCCAGTCGTGCCGGGTCGAAGACCAACCGGTAGCCCGGGGCCTTGGTGACCAGCACCGTGCGGTCCCGGTCACCGAGTTGGCGGCGCAGCCGCATCACATACTGCTGGACCAGATTGCGCTGGTCCCGATGTGGATGCGAACCGGGGGTCCAGAGCTCTTCGACCAGCCGATCGATGGATATGGTCCGGCCTGCGGCAGCGAGCAGCACTGCGAGGAGTATCCGGACTTTCGGTCCTCCCGCGGACTTCCACGTAAATCCATCGAGTATCTCCAACGCCCCGAGAACCCGAAAATCGCACATTCTTCGCCCCCCCATAACGAGCGTGAGGGGCCGACGGCCGAGCATTCCACAGGAATCGCGTCACTCGTCCCACTCGAACCCCACGCCATCCCGCCTCCATCCTCGCAACCGGACCGCTGTCCGGGCGACCCCCCTGGGGAATATGGCAAGAAGTCGACGACACATGTCGCCGTTCGGGGCTGCGCGCCTGCGTCGTCGGGGACGCTCGGGCGGCATGCCGACACCGTCGGCGCACGGGCCCGTGCGCCGACGGCAGCTCATGAGACGGCCGGAGGCGGTCAGTCGGCCAGGATCGCGCTCTCGCTCTCCCGTGCGGGCGGGACGTCGGGCGCACCACCGGCGGAGGCCTCGGCGGCCGGCCGTCGTCCCGGAAGGAAGAAGGCCGGGAGCAGGGCGAGAGCAGTGAAGAGCATCGCCCACCAGAACGGCGCGCCGAAGGATTCAGCCAGACCTCGGGCAACCGTCCCGCCGGGCTCCACCTGGCCGAGGGAGTGCACGTTCACGGGCAGTTCGTCCTTCAGCTGCTGCTGGAGCACGACGGCGAGGATCGTGGTGCCCAGGGAGGCGCCGACCCGCTGGAAGACGTTGAACGCGCTGGTCGCGCTCGGCGCGGTCTCCTTCGGCACGCTCGCGAAGGCGATCGTCATGGTCGGCATCATCGACGCACCCAGGCCGAACCCGCGGACCACCAGGGTGGCACCGAGGAGCAGTTGATCCGGGTGGGCGTCGATGAGCGCGTACGGAACGGTGCCGACCAGGGCCAGCACGATGCCGATGACCGTGAGGTTGCGGACGCCCAGTCGGGCGGTGAGCGCGTTCATCAGGACGATCGCCAGCAGGTAGCCCAGGCTCTGCGGAAGGAGGAGCAGCGCGGAGTTCAGCACGCTGGTGCCCCGCACGACCTGGTAGTACATCGGCAACGGGATCAGCACGCCGTACATCGCCATGCTCATCAGGAAACCGGCCAGCGTGCCGGACCTGAAGTTGGGCACCTTGAACAGCCGCAGGTCCAGCAGACCCTCCGTCCGGATGCGCAGCGCCCGCACGCCGAAGGCGAGCAGCAGCACCGCTCCGGCCACCAGGCCGCCGATCACCTTGCCGGACCCGAAGCCACCCGCCGAGCCGGCCTCGGAGAGTCCGTAGACGAGCAGTGCCAGGCCGGGCAGCAGCAGCACCAGGCCGGTCAGGTCGAGCCGGGCTCCGGCCGAGGGGGCGACGACGTTCTTCACCTTGGCCAGCACGAGCGCGATGGTCACGACGCAGAACGGGACGTTGATGAAGAAGATCCAGCGCCAGCTGAGGTGGTCGATGAGGACGCCGCCGAGCGAGGGGCCGATGAGCGGGGCGAACAGGGCGGGGATGGTGACGATGGACATCAGCTTGCCGAGCCGTTTGGGCCCCGCCGCCTGGGCCAGCAGCGCCTGGCCCACCGGGACCGCCAGGCCTCCGCCGATGCCCTGGATCACCCGGAAGATGATCAGGCTGGACGCGGACCAGGCCAGTCCGGAGAGCAACGAGCCGACCAGGAAGACGACCTGCGAGAAGATGACCGTCTGCTTCGCGCCGAACCGGGCCGTGGCCCAGCCACTCATCGGGATCGCCGCGGTGATGGCGAGCAGGTAACCGGTCACCACCCATTGAACGGTGGCGAGGTCGGAGTCGAACACTTTGGCCAGCGGCCCGATGGCGACGTTGATGATGGTCGCGTCCAGCAGGCTGGCGAAGCCGCCTAAGGCCATGATGCCGCTCAGCCACCAGAGTTCTGGAGTCACACGGTCGGACCCACCGGCCTCGACCGGAGCCTTTTTCGCTTTCACAACTGGCCTTCCCTCGTGGACCTTGCCCTGGAGCGCCATGCTTCCACAACATCTGTCATCTGTGCAACAGGTGTTGGATAGAGCGCTCCGGGTGTGTCCGACGGGCCCCGTCAGGCCGCGGCGTGCAGCTGCTCCGCGATCCGGGCGAGCACGTGCCGGCCCGATTCCGCCAGGAAGAAGTGGCCGCCGGGCACCTGTGAGAGCTGGAACCGGGCCGTGGTCTCGGCGCCCCAGCCGGCCATCGCCGCCGCGGTGGCCATCGGGTCGTCGGCTCCCGCGAAACCCCGGATCGGCACGGTCAGCCGCTCACCCGGCCGCTTGCGGTATCCGGCCGCCATGGCCAGGTCGGCCCGCAGCGCCGGGAACACCCGCGCCACCAGCCCCGGCCGGGCGAGCACACTCCCGGGCGTCCCGCCGGTGCGCCGCAGCCACTCGGTCAGTTCGGCGTCCGAACCGCTCCACTCCGGCTGCGGACGCAGCACGTCCGGTGCGACGCCGGCCCCGACGAACAGCCCGAGCGGCTGCCGCGACCGGGGCGAGCGTTCCAGTTCGTGCGCCAGGGCGAGGCCGACGACGCTGCCCACGCTGTGGCCGTAGAGGGCGTACGGGCCGTCCAGATACGGCTCCAGTACGACGGCGAGGCGTGCGGCCAGGGACCGGGCATCGTCGAACGCGGGCTCCCCCAACCGCTGTTCACGTCCGGGCGGCCGCACGGCGAGGACCTCCACCCCCATGTCCGGCCCGGCGTTCAGCCAGTCGCGGTAGACCCCGGCGCCGCCGCCCGCGTACGGCAGGCAGATCAACCGGACCCGCCCCGCCGCACCCTGGCCGGGCAGCTGCCGGATCCAGGGATTCCGTGTTCCGTCCGTCTCCGCCCGCGTCCCCGCCGCCATCCGGCCGCCCCTCCCTGTCCGGGTACCGACACCGTCACCGACGAGACGGTCTCCCCCGAGCGTTCCAGCGGCCGCACCGCCGGAACAGCAGCGGACGAGCAGGCCGAGCGGCGGGCCGGTACGACCTGACCGGTCGGGTACCTCGATGAGAGCCGCCGCAGCCAATCACAGGAGCAGTCCGTTCGAGGGGTAACAGCACCGGCGCACCGAGTGAGACTCGACCCGCCAACGTCAACTTCCTGTGCTGAAGGGTGGATCATGAGACCAAGTTCCGGAGGGACGGCGGTCCGCCTGGCGCGGCTGTCCCGGCACTGCGACGAACGATTCCTCTTCGTCCCCATGGATCACTCGGTGGCAGACGGTCCCATCGTCCCCGCCGCGCGGTTCAACGGACTCGTCCGCACGGCCGTGGAGGGCGGCGCCGACGCCGTCGTGGTGCACAAGGGGCGAGCGGCGAGCATCGAGGCGGGCCTGCTGCGGAACTGCTCCCTGGTCGTGCACCTGAGCGCCAGCACGGCGCACGCCCGCGACGCGGACGCCAAGGTACTGGTCGGCGACGTCGAGGAGGCCGTCCGGCTGGGCGCCGACGCGGTGAGCGTGCAGGTGAACATCGGCTCCGAGACCGAGAGCCGCCAGCTGGCCGACCTCGGTTCGGTGGCCGACGCCTGCCGGCGCTGGAACGTACCGCTGCTGGCCATGGTGTACCCCCGCGGGCCGCGGATCGCCGATCCGCACGATCCGGCGCTGCTCTCCCACGTCGTCAACGTGGCCGCCGACCTCGGCGCAGACCTGGTGAAGACGACCTGGGCGACGCCGCTGGAGCGGCTGGCGGACGTCGTGGAGAGCTGCCCGATACCGGTACTGGCGGCAGGCGGTCCGAGCAGTCCCGGTGTCGATCCGGTCGCGTACGCCGCCGAGGTGATGGCGGCCGGCTGCGCCGGACTGGCCATCGGCCGCACCTTCTTCGAGAGCAGCTCGCCCGCCCGCGTGATCCGCGCGCTCTCGGCCGTGGTCCACCGGGCCCCGGCCGGCGCCGGGCACGACTCCCTGCCCGCGGACCCGCTCGACCCGGCCCGGCCCGTACCGGTCCGTTGAGCAGGACAGGCCGCGGGCATCGCGCAGAATCCGGCCCCCGGCCGGCCCACCGCCTCGGACAACCACCGACGGAGACACCCCATGTATGAAGAGACCCGCGAGTTCATCCTGACCGTGATCAGGGACGTGATCAACCTCCCGCTGCCCGCCGAGGTCGAGGACGACCTGCCGCTCGGCGAAGAGGGCCTGGGCCTGGAATCGCTCGCCACGATCGAGCTGGTGCTCCAGCTGGAGGGCCGGTACGGCATCGAGCTGCCCGAGGAAGAGCTCGACCCAGCCCTCGTCCCGGACCTCCGCGCCTTCGTGCGGACCGTGGTCGAGCGGCGCGCGGCGACGGCGGAGAGCGTGGCCCGGTGATCACGGAGACGGAGCTCGTCCGACTCCTGGAGGACAGCGGCCTGCCCCTCGGCGAGTGGGACAGCGGCACCGAACTGGTCCTCGACTCACTGGCGTTCACCTGGCTGATCCATCTGCTGGAGGAACGCCACGGAGTCGTTGTCGCGGAGGAGGACGAGGAAGCGCTGGGAGCGAGCGACTCCGTCGGCGCGCTGCACCGCAACGTGCTCCGGCTGCAGTCCGCCGGAACCGGCCGGGAGGAGGCCGGCCATGCCTCGTGAGGTGGCGATCACCGGCTACGGAGTCCTGACAGCCTTCGGATTCGGCGCCGACGCCCTGCGCCGCGGCGTCTTCGGGGGCAGGCCCGGCTTCGTCCCCGTCAGCCGCTTCGACCCGACCCCCTTCCACGCCGGCCGGGCCGCCACCTTCGAGGGCGCCGGACCGGAGATTCCGGGGGTCGTGGTCAAGCCCGGCCACACACCGACCCAGGCCGAGGTGCTGCACGCCTGCACCGCGGAAGCGCTCCGGGTCGCGGGCACCGACGCCCGCGGCGCCCCCGTCCTGCTGGGCACCAACGGCGACCACTCGGCGGCCCGGACGTTCTGGACGGACCAGGCCGAGGGCCGCGACAGCACCGACCCGCGCATCCTGGACAGCCTGCCGGCGGCACTGCCCCGCCGGATCGGCGAGGCATTCGGCCTGGGCGCTCCGTGCCTGGCCTTCGTCAACGCCTGCGTCGCCTCGACCAACAGCATCGCGTACGGCGCCGAGCTGATCCGGCGGGGCTCGGCCGACACCGTGGTCTGCGGCGGCGCGTATCTGGTCACCGAGGACGTCTTCGCCAAGTTCGACTCCGGCAGGGCGCTCAGCAAGGAGGGCGTGGTACGCCCGTTCGCCGCGGGCCGGGCCGGGCTGCTCCAGGGCGACGGCGCCGCGGTGCTGGTGCTGGAGTCCGCCGAACGCGCACGGGCCCGCGGCGCCGAGGTGCTGGCCGAGCTGGCCGGCTGGGGCATGGCGGCCGACGCGTACCACGTGGTCAAACCGCACCCGCGGGGCGAGGGCCTGGCACGGGCCGCGAACGCCGCGCTCCGCCGGGCGGGGCTGGCGCCGAAGGACATCGGCTACGTCAACGCGCACGGGACGGGCACCCCGCTGAACGACGTGGCGGAGACGGCCGCGCTGCACGGCGTCTTCGGCGAACACGCGCCCCACGTGCCGGTCAGCTCGACCAAGAGCAGCACCGGCCACATGCTGGAGGCCACCGGCGCCGTGGAGGCGGTGATCACTCTCCTCGCGCTGCGCGACGGCCTGCTGCCGCCCACGATCGGCTACCAGGAGCCGGACCCCGCCTGCGACCTGGACTACGTCCCGAACCGGGCCCGGCCCGCCGAGATCACCCACGCGCTCTCGCTCAACGCCGCCTTCGGCGGGGTCAACGCCGCACTCGTGCTGAAGCGGGTGTGAGCGCGGTGACCGGCCGCCGACGCCCGTTCCGTCACAGCTCCACGGGAGGAACCAGATGACGATGCCGCTCGTACAGCCGATGGCCGTCGTGGCCGGGGCCTGCCGGGCACCCTGGGGAGCGGCCGCCGACGGCCTGCCCGGTGCGGCACCGGTCCCGCTGCCCAACGTCCCCGGCTTCGTGACCTCGCGGTTCAGTCCGCTGGTCGCCGCGGCCGTGGACGCCTGCCTGGGCGGACCGCAGGACGACTCCGGCCCGGTGGCCGGCCGCGGCGAGCGGACCGCGATCGTGCTCGCCACCGCCTGCGGGGACATCACCACGACGGACACCGCCACCCGGCGCATGGTCGCCGGGCAGGTGCACAGCCCGCTGCTGTTCTTCCAGTCGGTGACGACCTCGGTGCTCGGTCACGTCAGCAGGTGCTACGGCATCACCGGCCCGGTCAGCTGCGTCTCGGACGGCGGCGAACTCGCCCCGCGGGCACTGGAGCTGGCCGGGGTCATGCTGGAGGACGACTGGCTCGACCAGGTGCTGCTGATCGGCGTCGACATCGCGGCCGCCGAGCGCGTCGGCTGGGTGCGCGACCACCTGGACGGGGCGTACCCCCTGGGCCCGCTGCCGCGCGGGGACGCCGTCGTCACACTGCTGCTCCGCCGCGGCCCGGACGCCGACGGGCCCTCGCCGGCCCCGCCCCCCGCCGCACCGCCGCCGGCCGAGTACGGCTGGCTGGCCCCGCTGGTCGCGCTCTGCCCGGCGACCGGGCCGCGGCCCACCGCCTGATCCCCCGACCACTCAACCGCACAAGGAGTGTCCCGTGGAAAGAATCAGCTTCGGCGCCTTCCTGTCGCCACTGCACCCGCTGGGCGAGGACCCGGCGCTGAGCCTCTGGCGCGATCTCGAACTCGCCGAGTGGCTGGACCAGTTGGGTTACGAGGAGCTCTGGGTCGGCGAACACCACTCGGCCGGCTGGGGGACGGTCTCCTCGCCCGAGCTGTTCATCGCCACCGCGGCCGAGCGGACCCGGCGCATCCGGCTCGGCACCGGGGTCGTCAGCCTCCCGTACCACCACCCGTTCATGGTGGCCTCGCGGGCCGTGCAGCTCGACCATCTGACCGGCGGGCGCTTCACCCTCGGTGTCGGCGCTGGCTCGATCCCGTCCGACATGCACTTCCTGGGCATCGACCCGGCGGACACCCGCCGTCGCACCGCCGAGTCGCTGGACGTGATCCACCGGCTGCTCACCGGTGACGAACCGGTCACCCAGGTCACCGACTGGTTCGAACTGCACGATGCCCGGCTGCAGTTGCGTCCGCGTCGGGCCTCCGGCCTGCCGCTGGCGGTCTCCAGCGCCGTCTCCCCGTTCGGCATGCGGCTGGCCGGACAGTACGGTGCCGCCCCGCTCTCCTTCGGCGTCCCGCCCCGGCCGGGCTCCTCCGTCGACGACCTGGCCGCCCAGTGGCAGCACGCCGTGGATTCGGCGGCCGAGCACGGACGCACGATCGACCGGGCCGACTGGCGGGTCACCCTGTCGGTGCATGTCGCGGACAGCCGCGAGCAGGCGCTCGACGACCTCGTCGACGGCTGGATGCGCTATCGCAACGAGTACTGGGGGCTGCTCGGCACCCCGCCGGTGCACTCGCGGACGGAGGCCCGCAAGGCCCTGGCCGAGCTGATCGACCGGCGCAGCACGATCGTCGGCTCGGTCGACGAGTGCATCGACGCGGTACGCGACGTACAGGAGGCGACCGGCGGATTCGGCCGGCTGCTGGTGAACGTCCTGGACTGGGCGGACCGGGAGGCGATGAAGCGCAGCTTCGAGCTGTTCGCCCGCTTCGTGGCGCCCCGGTTCAACGGCTCGCTGGACGGCGTCGCGGCGTCGTACGGGTGGGTCGCCGAGCAGGCCCGGGCCCAGCGGGCCGCCGCCCGGTAGGCGGCGGCCGGTGAACGCCGGTCCCGTGAACGCGCTGTCCCGCCCGTGCTCCGGAGCACGGGCGGGACAGCGCGTTCACGGGTTCAGCCGCCGTACCGGGCCACCAGTTCCCGCTTGAGGACCTTGCCGCTGGGGCCGAGCGGCAGCGCGTCCACGAACTCCACCCGGCGCGGGTACTTGTACGCCGCCAGCCGCTCCCTGCTCCAGTCGACGAGCCGTGCCCCGAGGGCGGCGCCGGGGGACGATCCCGGACCGGCGACGACCACGGCGCAGACCTCCTCGCCGTGGCGCGGGTCCGGCACCCCCACGACGGCGACCTGGGCGACGGCGGGATGGCGCATCAGTACCTCCTCGATCTCCCGGGGGTACACGTTGTACCCGTTGCGCAGCACCATGTCCTTCTTGCGGTCCACGACGCCGAGGTAGCCGTCCTTGTCCTTGACTCCGAGGTCGCCGGAGCGGAACCAGCCGTCCACCAGCACTTCGGCGGTGGCCTCGGGCCGGTTGAGGTAGCCGGCCATCACGTTGTGCCCCCGGATCACGATCTCTCCGACCTCCCCGGCCGGCAGCAGCTCGATCCGGCCCTCCACATCGGCCCTGGCGATCTCCACCTCGACGCCCCAGACCGGTTTGCCGACCGTTCCGGGGCGCGGGGGCCAGGCACGCTGGTTGTAGGCGACCACGGGCGAGGTCTCGGTGAGTCCGTAGCCTTCGTACACGGTGCAGCCGAAGGTCCGCTGGAACTCCTCCAGGACCGTCACGGGAAGTGCCGATCCGCCCGAGAACGCCCGGTCCAGGGCGGGCCGGCGCGGGTCGCGGGCGGCAGCGTCGAGCAGGGCCATGTACATCGTCGGGACGCCCATGAACACCGTGCAGCGGCGGCGCACCATCAGGTCCAGCGTCCGTGCCGCGTCGAAACCGGACGTCAGCACCATCGTCGCGCCGGCGCGGAAGCAGACGCCCATGCCGCAGATCTGGCCGAAGGTGTGGAACAGCGGCAGGACGGCGAGCAGAATGTCGTCGGCCGTGAAGTCGAACGGGGAGAGCATCGTCACGCCGATGTTCATCGTGACGTTGAGATGGGTGAGCATGGCACCCTTGGGACGTCCGGTGGTGCCCGAGGTGTAGAGCACCACCGCCAGGTCGTCGGGCCGGCGCGGCAGGCAGTGGGCGAGCGGGGCGGCCGGTTCCGCGAGCGCGTCCAGCCGGGACTCCCGCGGCCCCTCCTCGTCGAGGACGGTGAGGACCGGCACTCCGGCCGCCCCGGCGCCCTTGCGGCCTTCTTCCAGCAGCGGCCCGGCGCAGACCAGCACACCGGCGCCGCAGTCGCCCAGGACGTACGCGATCTCGTCGGCCTTGAGCAGGGTGTGCACCGGCACCACGACCGCCCCGATCGCCAGGGCCCCGTAGTACGCCATGGGGAAGTGCTCCGTGTTGGGCAGCAGCAGCGCCACCCGGTCACCCGGACCCACCCCCCGGTCGGCCAGCACGGTCGCGTACTGCCGTGCCTGGTACCAGAGTTGGGCATACGTCAGCTCATGATCACCGAGGATCAGCGCCGGATGGTCCGGTCGCCGTGCCGCGGACTCGGCAAGGACCGCCGCCACCGAGAGAGACATCAGGACTCCGTTCGTCGATCGTTGCCCGGCGACCGCCGCCGGGTCCGCCAAAGGCGTCGGCGCCGGCCGGACGGGGGTGACCCGTCCGGCCGGCGCCGTCGTATGGAGCACCGCACGGGCCCGGCGGGCCGCGGAGCGGGTCAGCGCCCGGCCCGCTCCTGCGCGCGCGGGATGCCGAGGTCCCGCCAGATGCCGTCGACCGCCTCGGCGAACTTCTCCACGTCGCCCGTGGTGTGGGTGGCGGACGGGGCGACCCGGAGGATCTCCTCGCCGGCCCGCACACTCGGCGCGTTGATCGGCTGGACGTAGATCCCGTGCCGCTCCAGCAGCAGGGCGGATGCCTGCCGGCACAGGCCGTCGTCGCCGACGAAGACGGACACGATGTGCGACTGGTCCGAGACGAACGGGATGTCCCGCTCATTGAGCAGCCGGTGCAGCAGACCGGCGTTGGCCGCGAGCCGGGTGCGCTCCCGCTCGGAGGAGCGCAGGTGCTGGACGGCCGCGAGGGCGCCCGCGGCGGTGGCCGGCGGGATGGAGGTGGTGAAGATGAAGCCGCGGGAGAAGTTGCGGACGGCATCGATCAGCGCGGCGGGACCGGCGATGTAGCCGCCTGCGGTACCGAAGCCCTTGGCCAGGGTGCCCATGACCACGGTGAACTCGTCGGCGATGCCTTCGCGGGCGGCGATGCCCGCGCCCTGCGGGCCGTACATGCCGACCGCGTGCACCTCGTCGATGAAGGTGGTCGCCCCGTAACGGCGGGCCAGAGCGGCTGTCCCGGCGAGCGGTGCGATGTCGCCGGACATCGAGTACACCGACTCCAGCACGATCAGCTTGGGCCGCTCCGGGTCCGCGGCGGCCAGCAGTTCCTCCAGGTGCGCCATGTCGTTGTGGCGGAAGATCCGCTTCTCGGCCCCGGAGTGGCGCAGCCCGTCGATGATCGAGGCGTGGTTCAGCTCGTCGGAGAAGACGAGGGTGCCGGGCGCCCGGCCCGCCAGCACGGTCAGCGCACCGTCGTTGGCCGTGAAGCCGGAGGGGAAGATCAGCGCCTCCTCCTTGCCGTGCAGCGCCGCCAGCTCGTTCTCCAGCAGGACGTGGTAGTGGTTGGTGCCACCGATGTTGCGGGAGCCGCCGGATCCGGCGCCGAAGGCGTCGACGGCGTTCTTCATGGCTTCCAGGACGAACGGGTTCTGGCCCATGCCCAGGTAGTCGTTGCTGCACCAGACGCTGATCTCCACGTCGGTGCCGTCCTGCCCCTGCCGCGCCACGGCACTCGGGAACCGGCCGGCGCGTCGGCCGATCTCCAGGAACTCCCGGCGCCGGGCGCCGAATTCCTCCATCTCGCGCGCGAAGAAGTCCAGGTGCTTGTTCATCGGGTCAACTCACTCTCCGTGTAGGGAGCCGGTACGGATTCACGCAACCGCAGCCGCGGTTTGTCGGGCTTGCCCGAGGCGTTCAGCGGCAGTTCGTCCAGCAGCAGGACCTCCTCGGGCACGTGCAGGGGGGACAGGGCCGTACCGATGCGCGAGCGGACGTCCTCGACGGCGACCCGCGCACCCGGCCGGGGCACGATCGCGGCGTGCAGATGCTCGACGTTGTCCAGGTCGCGGACGCCGTACACGGCGGCCTGCGCCACTCCGGGCACCGCCAGCAGCTCGCGTTCGACGACGGCCGGGTAGACCTTGACGCCGTCGGTCTTGACGACGTCAGCGGCCCGGTCCAGCAGATGCAGGTATCCGCGCTCGTCGAAGCGGCCGATGTCGCCGGTGCGGTACCAGCCGTCGCGCAGCACACGGGCGCTGAGCGCGGGGTCCGACCAGTAGCCGGCCATCACGTGCGGCGAGCGCACCCAGACCTCGCCCGCCGTTCCGGTGGTCAGTTCCCGTTCGGTGTCCGGGTCGCGGATCGTGACCTCCACCTCGGGGAACGGACGGCCCACCGTGTTCAGCAGGCTCGGGTCCTGGTGGTCGCCGGGATCGAGCAGGGTGATCCGGCCGCCCTCGCTGGTGCCGTAGCCCTGCACCAGAACGGGGCCGAACACCTTGTTCGCCTCCGCGATCCGGGCCGGGGCGGCGGCGCTGCCGCTGTAGATCAGCTGACGCAGCGAGGTGAGGTCTAGGTCCTCGGTCCGGGCGTGGTCGAGGAGTCGGTAGAGGTGGGTGGTGGCCAGGAAGGTCCGGGTGATCCGGTGCTCGGCGACGGTCCGCAGCACCGCGTCCGCGTCCAGCTCCTCGTGCAGGTGGACGGCGCCGCCCGCGGCGAGCACCGCGTCGGCCATCGGCCCGACGGTGTGGCTGAGCGGGGTGGTGACCAGCAGCCTGGCCCGGTCGCCCTCGCCGATCGACGCGCCGGTGGCCGACACCACGCTGTCCCAGGCCCTGGCCGGCAGGCTGATGCCCTTGGGGCGCCCGGTGCTGCCGCTGGTGAACGCGATCAGCGCCAGCGCCTCCGGCTCCCAGACCGCGGCCGCCGCGTCCCGCGCCCCGCTGGTCGGCGGGACGACCCCTGCCCCGCGCACACCGGAACCGGTGACGGCGATCCGGCCGCGTGCCCGGTCGGCGAGCAGCACGGCGCGCGCCGCGTGCTCCTGGTCCGTGAACAGCACGGTGGCGGAGGTGTCCAGCAGGATGCGCAGCTGGGCTTCGGCGGACAGTACGTGGGACGTGTCTCCGGGGTTGGTGGAGCGCAGGTAGCAGACCGCGCCGCCGAGCAGATGCACCGCGTAGCGTACGGCGAGCATGTCCGGGCTGTTGGGTGCGACCAGGATGCCGACCACGCGGCCGGGCCCCACTCCCAGATCCCTGAGGGCGCCGGCGGCGCCGGTGACCGTGCGGGCGAACTCCCCCGCCGGGACGGGCCGCCCCCGCCAGTGCACGGCGGTGCGGTCGGGGTCGGCGTCGAGCGCGGACATGATGCGGGCCGCGTAGCCCCGGTGCCGGCTCCACCAGCCGTCCGGAACAACCATGGTGACCTCGATTCGGTGGGCGACTGCTTCTGGACCGGGGCGTCGCGGTCCTCCGCGGCGCCAGGCCAGCATTGCGGCGCCGAAGGACGGCGAGAAGATTCGGACGGCCTGCCCGATCGGGCGGCCGACCAGGGCGCGCTCCCCGATGGTGGAGGGTGTCGGCGCAGGTCAGGGGCTGTCCGCCGGTGTCTGTGCGGTGCCGCGTCAGGGGGTTTCGGCGGCGGCAGCACGATGGAGGTGGCAGATCGGCCAGGGTGTCGTCCCGCCGGTCAGGGCCCGGTCGAGCAGCCCTATCGACCCTGTCGTGGGCGGGTGTCCGCTGGAAGAGTCCATCCCCGGAAGGCACCTCGGGCCCTTCGTCCGGATCCGGCCCGATCCGGACGACGGGCCCTCGTACCGCCGGGCACTCGGACACCGGCCCACCACCGTCGGCGGACACCGCCGGACCTGCGCAGTAAGGATGATCTCGTTGAAATTCGCCTGGGTTGACCTCCGTACCACCGCTGCGGAACAGCGCGAGGCCGTCGTCGACGCCGCGGTCCACGCCCGGCTCGCCGGCGTTCTCGACGACCGCCTGGACACGCTCGCGACGCTGCCTCCGACGGTCCAGAAGGTCCTGCTCGCCGAGCCCGGCGCGGTGTTCCCGCCGGAGGCGGGAGACGTCGCCGACCTCGTGCTGACCCGGATCGCGTCCGCCGCGGAGCTGGACAAGCTGAAGCTGACCGCCGGGGACGCGGCCGGCGCCTTCGTCGAGGTGATCGACGACGCCACCCTCAAGGTGGCCTGCGCCGCCGCCCAGGCGCTGGCGTACACCGTGGTGAGGTTCCGCGACCCGACCAAGATCCCGCTGGAGATCGTGATCGCGGCGGCGGACAAGAGCGCCGGGCGGCTGATCTGCGAGGCGGGCGACCTGGAGGAGGCCGGCATCATCGTCGACGTCCTGGAGAAGGGATCGGACGGCCTGCTGCTCGCGCCCAAGGACGCCAACGACGTCTTCGGCCTGACCGCACTGCTCGGGTCCACCACGCCGGACCTCGAACTGACCACGCTCACGGTGGAGTCGATCGAGCACAACGGCCTCGGCGACCGGGTCTGCGTCGACACCTGCACACACTTCGAGAAGGACGAGGGCATCCTGGTCGGCTCGTACGCGCACGGCTTCGTGCTGTGCGTCAGCGAGACCCACCCGCTGCCGTACATGCCGACCCGCCCGTTCCGCGTCAACGCAGGTGCCCTGCACTCGTACGTCATGGGCGCGGACAACCGCACCAACTACCTCAGCGAGTTGAAGGCCGGCAGCACCGTGCTGGGGGTCACCGCGGACGGTCGCACCCGCCGGATCGTCGTGGGCCGGGTGAAGCTGGAGTCCCGTCCGCTGCTGACCGTCCGGGCGAAGGCCGACGACGGCACCGAGGTCAGTCTGGCCCTCCAGGACGACTGGCACGTACGGGTCCTCGGCCCCGGTGCGGCCGTGCTCAACTGCACCGAGCTGAAGCCCGGCGACAAGCTGCTCGGGTACCTCGCCACGGACAAGCGTCACGTCGGCTGGCCCGTGGGCGAGTTCTGCATCGAGAAGTAGGAGGGCCGGTGCGGGCCCCGGTCCTTCCCGTTCCGCACGGGGGACCGGGGCCCGCACCGGCACGACCCGGCCTCCGGCCGTATCCGGGGGCCGCGCCTGAATCCGAGGAAAGGAAGGTGTGATGACGGGCGAAACGGACTTCGGGACGTGGCTCGGCGGGCTGCTGTCGGACCCTGACCACCAGGGCCGGACCTGGGCCGTGCACGGGCAGACCGCCGTGAGCCGTGAGGCACTGCGGGACGAGGTGTCCCGTGCCCGCGGGATACTGGAGGCGCACGGGGTCACCGCGGGCAGCACGGTGGCCGTTCAGGTGCTGCCGAGCTTCACACTGCTCTGGTCGCTGTTCGCTCTGTGGACGGCGGGCGCGCAGGTGATGCTGCTCGACCCGCGGCTCACTCCGGCCGAGACCGGCCGGCTGCTGGAGCTGTGCGAGCCGCAGTTCTGGCTCACCTCCGGCACGTCCGCGCAGCCCTTCACCCCGTTCCGGGACGGGTGCGAGGTCGTGGTGGAACGCCGGCCCGCCGGCCGGGCCGCGCAGGGCCCCCACCGGCTGATCCAGTTCAGCTCCGGTTCCACCGGCCTGCCCAAGGTGATCGGGCGCACCGGTGATTCGCTGCGCGGCGAGGTGGCCCGCTTCGGGCTGCTGCCGGACATGCCCGGCGCCGGTGAACGCGTGCTGCTGCTCAGCTCGTTGGCCCATTCCTTCGGCCTGATCGGCGGGGTGCTGCACGCGCTGGCCGCGGGCGTCGAGCTGCATTTCGTCGGCAGTCTGCGGCTGAAGGAGCTGCTGCGGGTGGCGGGCGAGCACCGGGTGAACGCCGTGCTCGGCGTCCCCGCCCACTTCGACCTGCTCGGCCGGGTCGCGGAGCCTCCCGCGCTGCCGGACCTGAGGCTCGCCGTGTCCGGCGGGGAGATCCTGCCCGTCGAGACCTTCGACCGCTTCCGGGAGCGGTACGGGGTGCGGATCGGCCAGGCGTACGGCATGACCGAGACCGGCATCATCGCCACCGACCTGACCGGGCGCGACGCGCCGCCGGCGGTGGGAGTGCCGGCGCCGGGCATACGGACCGGGGTGGTCGACGGCACCCTGCGGGTACGGCTGCCCGAGAACCCGTACCTGCACGCCGACGCCGACGACCGGTACGTGGACGGCTGGCTGAGCACCCGCGACCGCTGCACGGTGCGGGCCGGTTCCGGCGTGCTGGAGATCACCGGACGCACGGACACCATGGTGGCCATCGGCGGGCTGAAGGTCGATCTGACGGAGGTGGAGTCGGTGCTGGCGGAGCACACCGCCGTCAGTGAGGTGGTGGTCGTCTACGGCGAGGCCATCGAGGCCCATCTGGTGGTGGAACGGGCCCTGCCCAGAGCCGAGTTGCTGGCCTGGTGCAAGGAACGGCTCAGCCCGCACAAGATCCCCAAGGCGTTCCACTTCCGGACGGGGCTGCCGCGCACCTCCAACGGCAAGCTGGTGCGCAACCGGGAGCTGTTGCACACCGCGCGGGAGCACAGCAGGCGGATGGTGGCCCGATGATCGACCGCAGTGTCGTGGGGAGCGGTCCCGAACCCGTCACGGTGACCGTGGAACGCGGACGCCTTCAGTTCTTCGGCCGGGTCCTGGGGGCGGCCGACGGCGTGTTCGTCGATCCGGCCGCCGCGCGGGCCGCCGGGCACCCGGACCTGCCCGTACCGCCCACTTTCCTCTTCGGCCTCGATCTCGAAGCCGCTCCCGACCTGTTGAACGCGATCGGTGTCGACCTCTCCCGTGTCCTGCACGTGGAACAGGGGTTCACCTACCATCGCACGGTCCACGCGGGCGACCGGCTCACCTTCGCCCCGGTCATCACCGATGTGTACTCCCGGCAGGGCGGCGCGCTGGAGTTCGTCGTGCGCGACACCTCCGTCACCGACGCCGCGGGCGAACCTGTGGCCGAGCTGCACCAGGTGATCGCGGTCCGCCGCCCCGTGCCGGACAAGGAGTCCGCATGACGGGGTTCAGTCTGTCGACGGCCGAAGTCGGCACCGAGCTGCCGGAGTTGCCCGAGCAGCGGATCACCAGGACGCTGCTGGCCCTGTTCGCCGGCGCCTCCGGCGACCACAATCCGATCCATATCGACAGCGACGCCGCGCGTGCGGCCGGGCTGGACGACGTCATCGCCCACGGCATGCTGTCGATGGCCCTGCTCGGGCGGCTGCTCACCGAGTGGGTGCCGGTCGGGGACCTGCTCTCCTTCCGCGTCCGCTTCTCGGCCCCCGCCCCGGTGCACGGGCGACTGCGCTGCACCGGGGTGGTCAAGGCCGTCGAGGAGGCCGCCGGGCGCCACGGCGTCGAGCGCCGGGCCCGGCTCGGTGTGGCGGTCCGGATCGTCGACGGCCCGCTCGCCGTGCGGGGCGACGCGCTCGTCCGCCTCCCGGAGCGCCCCGGGGAGCCGGCATGAGCGAAACCCGCGCGGCCAAGGCCCTGCACACCCGGATCGCGCGGGAGCGCGAGCGCCTCGGCGAGCTCGACACCGCGCTCATCGACTTGATCCGGACCCGCGCCGAGGCCGCGCACGAACTCGAAGAGCTGCGCCGGAAGGCCGGCGGCCCGCGGACCGACCTCACCGGCGAGAACGCGATGCTGCGCGGCTACCACGGCGCGCTGGGACGGCGCGGCGCGTCAATCGCCCTGCTGCTGCTCGAACTCGGCCGCTCCGAGGGGGTCGCCGGCGGCCGCTGAAGGGCACGGATTCCGGGGTACGCAGCGGTGGCCGGCGGATTCTTCCGCCGGCCACCGCTGCGTACCCCGGACCTGGATCTCAGTGCCCCATGCCCAGTCCGCCGTCGACCGGGATCACGGCTCCGGTGACATAGGCCGCCTCGGCCGAGGCCAGCCAGAACACCGCCCCGGCGACCTCCTGCGCGGTGCCGGTGCGGCCCAGTGGCACCTGTGCGACGATCCCCTTCCGCCGCTGCTCGCTGAGCTGTGCGCTCATGTCGGTGTCGATGAGACCAGGAGCCACCACGTTCACGGTGATGCCCCTGGGCCCGAACTCGCGGGCCAGCGAACGGGCCAGGCCGACCATTCCCGCCTTGCCCGCGGCGTAGTTGGCCTGGCCCGCCGATCCGTGCAGCCCGGCGACCGAGGACATGAAGACCATCCGCCCGCGCCTCAGCCGCACCATGTCGGTGGCCGCCTGCCGGGCGGTCCGGAAGGCACCGCCGAGGTTGGTGTCGAGCACCCGCCGGAACTGCTCGTCGCCCATGCGCATCAGCAGGCCGTCCTCGGTGATGCCGGCGTTCGCCACCACCACCTCGACCGGTCCGTGGGCCTCCTCCGCCTCGGCGAAGGCCCTGGCGATCTCCGCGCCGTCCGTCACGTCGCACTTGACGCCGAACAGGCCGTCGGGGGCGCCGGAGCCCCGGTGAGTGACGGCCACCTTGTCCCCGTTCGCCGCGAACCTGCGGGCCACCGCCAGGCCGATGCCCCGGTTGCCACCGGTGACCAGTATCGAACGTGCCATCTGTTCCGCTCCTTCGTCGTGGGACTTCCCGAGGACGCGTCCGGGGCCGGCCGGGCCGGGCTCAGCACGGGTCCTTCAGCGAGGTGTAGGCGCCGCGGTGGTGCACCAGCGGCGAACCGGCCGCTCCGGCCGTGTGCAGTGCGTCGACCCGGCCGAGGAACAGCACATGGTCGCCGCCCGGATAGCGGTGCTCCGTGCGGCACTCCATCGAGAGCACCGCGTCACGGAGCAGTACGTGCCCGCTCGCACCGGCCACGCCCCCGAGCCGCTCCTCGGCACCCCTGCCGTGCGGCCGGTCGTGGGAGGCGAAGCAGGCGGACAAATCGCTCTGATCCGTCGTCAGGACGTTCACGGCGAAACCGCCGACCCGGTCGATGGCCTCGACGAGACGCCCGGTCGAGCCGAGGCTCACCAGGACGAGCGCCGGGTCCAGCGACACGGACAGCAGCGAACCGACCGTCACCGCCTCCGTCTGCTCGCCGCAGCCGACCGTGACCACGGCGACTCCGGTGGGCAGCAGGCCCATCGCCCGGCGGAAGTCGGTCCGCTCCGGCACCGTCCCCCGGTCGCGGTCGTGGCCTGCGGTGGCGCCCGCGCGCCGCGCGGTGTGCGTGGACATGGAACCGCCTCTCGTTTCAGCGCTTGCTGATCAGGCAGGTCAGCCTTGCCGTGCAGGTGAGCCGGGACCGGCTGTCGGTGATCTCGACCTGGTAGGTGACCACCCGGTCGCCGCGGTGCAGCGGCGTGCAGACCCCGGTGACGAGTCCGCTGCGCGCCGACCGGTGGTGTGTGCAGGACAGTTCGAGCCCGGCGACCGCGCCACGGGGTGCAACGTGCATTCCGGCGGCCAGCGAGCCGAGCGTCTCGGCGAGGACGGCGTTGGCGCCGCCGTGCAGCCAGCCGAACGGCTGGCGGTTGCCCGCCACCGGCATGGTGCCGACCATCCGGTCGGCGTCCCACGAGGTGATCTCGATGCCCATCCGGGCGATCAGCTGCTCGTCGGCCAGCTCGGGCGGCACCGACAGGATGCTGCGGTTCGCCGGGCGCCGGGCCGCGCCGGCCCCGTCCGCTTCCACGGCGTTGCTGTTCATCGTCGCCTCTCCAGGGTCGCGGGGCACTCCGCGGGACGCCCGCGGATCCCGTCCGGCGGGGGGCGAAGTCCCCACCGCCGACCGGTGTCCTGCGTACTGTCGCCCGCCCGGCGGGAGCCGCCAAGACCTGATCCACCTGCCCGAATCTCACCGCGGGGGCAGGGGCATCGGGCTGCACCTTCGGTCAGGGCAGTCGGGCCTTATGGCCGGCGACGCACTCCCCCGAGACTTCATCACGGCAAAGGCCGGTCACCACGTGACTCCCGTATCCACAGCCATCGGAGAATCCCTTGGAATCCGCCGCATTCAATTCGTCCACGTCTTCGGGTTCCGACGCGTTCCCGTGGAACGAGTACGTGCGCCGCCTGGGATACGACGGGCCGCTGGAGGCGAGTGCCGAATGCCTGCGGGCATTGTGCTCGGCCCATCTGCTCGCGATTCCGTACGAAATGCTCGACACGCTCGACGGCGAGGTACCGACGCTGGACCTCGCGGCCACCTTCGACCGGGTGGTGCGCCGGCGGCGCGGCGGGACGTGCCTGGAGACCACGCCCCTGTTCGGCGAGTTCCTGCGCACCCTCGGGTTCGGCGTGCGTCTGGTGGCCGGCCAGATGTGGCGGGTCAGCAACGAGTGGTGGCCGCACTGGGACCATCTGGCACTCGTCGTCGAGGCCGAGGGGCGCAGCCGGCTGGTCGACGTCGGCTTCCTGATGCTCTCCCCGCCGGAACCGCTGCTGATGGCCGACGAACCGCAGGAGCAGGGCGGCTGGCGGTTCCGGATGGTGGAACGCGACGGCTACCGCACGGTACTGCGCGCCGGCGCGGACGGGGTCTGGGGGCCGGTCTACCGGATCGGTCACGAGCACCTGGAAGTCGCCGACTACGCCTGGATCGTCGACTTCCACCGCACCAACGAGGACTCCCCGCTCGCGGGGACGGTGCTCTGCTCCCGGGTGCTGCCCGACGGGAAGCTCGTGGTGATGGGCGACAACTTCCTGCGCGCGCGGGACGGCCGGCAGGAGCTGGAGTTCCTCGCCGATTCCGCCGAGGCGGAGCGGGCCCTGGCCGAGGTGCTGCACGGACATCCGCATCTGGTGGAAAAGGCGGTCGCCGCCTGGGAGAAGGCACGGGCGAACCGTCGAGAATCCCGGCGCCGAATCGTCTGATCCCGCGTTCGACTTCTCCATTCCGAAAGTGAGTTGCAGACCAATCATGAATAGTTCGGGCACCGAAGAGCGACCCTGGGGCGTGGGCATCCGGGCCATCGGCCGCTACCTGCCGGAGAAGAATCTCAGCAATGCCGATCTGGAGGAGATCCTCCTGACGCGGGACGACTGGATCCGGGCGAACATCGGCGTGGAGAACCGCCGGATGGCCGCCGAGGGCGAGTGGACCTCGGATCTCGGCACGGCGGCGCTGCTGGACGCCTGCGACCGTTCGGGGATCACTCCGGCCGACGTCGACCTGGTCGTCTGCGGGACGTACACGCCGGACAACATGACGCCGCCCACCGCGATGCTCGTCATCCGCAAGGCCGGTGCGACCGGCGCGACCGGCTTCGACATCAACAGCGGTGCCTGCCCGGGCGGGGTGTTCGCCCTGGACGTGGGCGCGAAGTACGTCGCCACCGGCCAGTTCCGCCGGGTCGCCGTGGTGATGGCGGATGTCAGCACCCGGACGATGGACTGGAAGGACCCCGGGCCGGCGGTCATCTTCGGCGACGGCGCGGCCTGTTACCTCCTGGAGCGCTGCACCCCCGACCGCGGGATCGGCACCACGCTGCTGCGCAGCGACCCGTCCGGCTACGAATCGGTCTGGGTGACCCGCGAGAAGCGCCAACGCCGCGACGGAACCCCCATGAGCAGCGGCTTCGGCGACAACTTCGGCTCGCTGGACGGCAAGGCCGTGCACAGGTTCGCGGTCGGCCGGGTGCCGGGGTTCATCCAGGAGCTGCTGGACACCGCGGGCAGGACCGCCGACGACATCGACCTCTTCGCGCTGCACCAGGCGAACCTGTACATCCTGCAGGGGATCATGCGCGAACTCGGTGTGCCGATGGACCGGACGGTCATCAACATCCAGAAGTACGGGAACACTTCGGGCGCCAGTGTGCCCCTGGTGCTCAGGGAGGCCGAGGAGCTCGGCCGTCTCTCCCCCGGCGACCAGGTGGTGCTGACCGCGTTCGGCTCCGGCTTCAGCATGGGCGCCGCGCTGGTGCGCTGGTGCGGCCCGGAGGACTTCGAGCCCGTGGCGGTCGCGTCGTGAGCACCTCCTCGACCGCGGGCGCCGCGACGTTGCGCGGCGCGGCGACCGCTGTGCTGGGACTCGGTACCTACCTGCCTTCGCGGCCGGTCACCAACGCGATGATCTGCGAGCGGATCGACTCCTCGGACGAGTGGATCCGCAGCCGTTCCGGCATCCGGCTGCGGCACTGGGCCGACCCGTCGGAGACGGTGGAGTTCATGGCCGCCACCGCCGCCGAACGGGCCCTGGAGAACGCCGGGATCACCGCGGACCGGGTGGGCTGCGTCGTCGTCTCGACCGTCTCGCACCTGCACCAGTTCCCTTCGCTCGCGGCCGGGGTCGCGGACCGGATCGGCGCACCGGCCCCCGGCGCGTTCGACATCTCGGCGGGCTGCGCCGGCTTCTGCTACGGCCTCGCCCTGGCCTCCGACATGGTGGCCGCCAAGAGCGCCTCGTACGTCCTGCTGATCGCGGTGGAACGGCTGTCCGAGCTGACCGACACCCGGGACAAGGGCACCGCCTTCCTGTTCGGTGACGGCGCCGGCGCGGTCGTCGTCGGCCCGAGCGGGCAGGCCGGCATCGGCCCGGTCGCCTGGGGTTCGGACGGCTCCCAGAAGGACACCATCCGCCAGAGCGCGTCCTGGAGCGCGCTGCGGGACGCCCCGGACGCCCCCTGGCCGCGGATCACCATGAACGGCCGCGAGGTGTTCAGGTGGGCCGCGTACCACCTCGGCCCGGTCGCCGAGCGCGCCCTGGAACGTGCCGGGGTGAGCACCGACGCGCTCGACTCCTTCATCCCGCACCAGGCCAATGCCCGGATCACCGACCAGCTGGTCAGCGAATTGAAGCTGCCGGACCACGTCTCGGTGGCCCGCAGCATCGAGACCCACGGCAACACCTCCGCCGTGTCCATCCCGCTCGCCATGCAGGAGATGCTCGCCACCGGCGCCGCGACGCCGGGCGGCCTCGCCCTGCTGCTGTCCTTCGGGACCGGCCTCGTCTGGGCGGGCCAGGTGATCCGGCTGCCCTCGGCGCCGGTGACCGCGCCCGTACCGGCCACCGCGCCTCCCGAACCCACCGATGACACCCGTCACGTCCGCTAGGAGACCGACCATGAGCACCGTTCAGAGCGACACCCTGCAGATCCTCAAGGAGATCCTCGACGAGGTCGCCGAGATCCCGGCCGACCAGGTGGCCCTGGAGTCCTCGTTCGTCGACGACCTGGAACTCGACTCGCTGTCGATCGTGTCCGTGTTCGTCCTGGTCCAGCGCCGCTTCGGCGTCGAGGTGCCGAACGAGATCTTCGACCGGCTCAGCACGGTGGGCCGCGCCGTCGCCTACCTGGAGCACGGCGCGATCCCGGAATGAGCCGCCGCCCCGCCCCGACCCGCCGAGCCGGAAAGGCAGTTCATGCATCTCACGCTCAGGCCGAACCGGCAGCCACTCAGGGGTGAGCTCACGGTTCCGCATTCCAAGTACCACGTGCACCGAGCCCTGATACTCGCCTCGCTCGCCGAGGGCACCAGCCGGATCACCGGCGTCTCCGACGCCCGCCATGTGCAGTACACCATCCGGCTGCTGCGCGACCTCGGCACCCGGATCACCGTCGAGGGCGACAGCTATGTCGTGCGGGGCGGTCCCTACCGCCCGCGCCGCGACAGCGTCTCGGCCGGCAGTTCCGGGACCACTCTGTACTTCATGCTGGGTCTCGCCTCGCTCGCCGGCTCCCCCGTCACCGTCACCGGCCAGAAGTACTTCCAGCGCCGGCCGGTGGGTCCGCTGCTGGACGCCCTGCGCGAGCTGGGCGTCCGGCTGGACTCGGCGGACGGCTGCCCTCCGGTGCACGTGCGGCCGGGCCGGCCGTCCGGCGGGCGGGTGGTCGTTCCCGGCACCCTCTCCCAGTGGGTGTCCGGACTGGTCCTGCTCGCCCCGTTCGCCACCGGGCGCACCGTCATCGAGGTGCGGGGCCAGGTCAACGAGCAGCCGTACATCGAGCTGACGGTGGCGATGATGCGCCGCTTCGGTCTGCGGGTGGACGTCTCCGACGACTGGCGGCGGTTCGAGATCGAACCCGGCCAGCGGGCCGTCCCGACCGATCTGACGATCCCGCCGGACCTCGGCTCCGCCGCGTTCGGCATCGTCGCCGCCGCCCTTCACCCCTCCGACGTACTGCTGCGCGGCATCACCCGGCTCGACGGCGACCCCGTGGACCACCCCGAGGCGCGTTTCCTCGACGTGGTCGGGCGGATGGGCGTGCCCATGGAGCTCGACGAACGGGCGGGCGGCCTGCGGATACGCCATGACGGCGTCCGGCTGCGCGCCACCACCGTGGACTGCCGGGGCATTCCCGACATGCTCCCGGCGCTCGCCACGCTGGCGACCTTCGCGGCGGGCGAGACGGTCTTCGAGCACATCGGCCACGTCCGGCTCAAGGAGTCCGACCGGGTCGCGGCGATGCTCCAGCTCAACAGCATGGGCGGCGACCTCCGCGTGGCGGGTGACCGGCTGCTGGTCCGTGGGGTGAGCGGGCTGGAGGGCGCCGGGCTCTCCTCGTACAACGACCACCGGGTGCTGATGTCGCTCGCACTGGCCGGCACCAGGGCCCGTGGTACCAGCACCCTGACGTACCCGCGCGCCTACCGGATCTCCTACCCGGCCTTCCTGGACGACATGACCGGCCTCGGGCTCCGGATGTCCGTCGGATCGGCCGCGCCCGCCACCCCGCCGCAATCGCTGCCCGACCTGCTGCGGCACTGGGCCCGGCAGCGGCCGGACGCCACCGCCGTGGTGGACGTGCGCCGGGGCGGCGACACCTCGCTCACCTGGCGTGAGCTGGACCGACGGGTGGACCGGGCGGCCGCGACCCTGTTGTCCCTCGGCGTCGAGCCGGGCGAACCGGTTGCCTACCAGCTGCCCAACTGGGCCGAGTTCGTCGAGGTCTCGCTGGCGGTGCTGCGGATCGGTGCAGTCTGCTGCCCGCTGATGCCGATCTTCCGCGAGCGTGAACTGGCCTTCGCCCTGAGGCGCTCCGGCGCGCGGGTGCTGCTGGTCCCCGACCGCTTCCGCAACCGCGAGCACGGCCGGGAGACCGCGGCCTGGCTCGCCGAGGACCCGGCCGCGCGGGGCGCGCTGCGCCACGTTTCGGTGGTCTCCGCCGACCGTGCCCCGGTGGAGCTGCCCGCCGAAGGCGCGGGACTCGGCTGGTCGGACTGGAACGCCACGGTCACCGCCGCCGAGCCGGACCCCGCGGCGCTCGCCGGCCGCGGCCCCGCTCCCGACGCGCTCGCCCAGTTGCTCTTCACCTCCGGCACCACCGGCGAGCCCAAGGGCGTGCTGCACCGCCACGACACCCTCGCCCACGCGGTCCGCCTCCAGATCGAACGGCTGGGTCTCGACGACAGCGACGTCGTCCACATTCCTTCCCCGCTGGCCCATCAGACCGGCTTCCTCTACGGCATGTGGCTGGGCGTAACGCTGGGCGTGCCCCAACTGGTGCAGGCGCAGTGGGACGCCGGGACGGCCCTGCGGGCGTTGCGCGAGCACCGTGGCACCTTCGTCCAGGCGGCGACCCCGTTCCTGGCCGACCTGGTGCGGGAGGTCACGGACGGCCGGCCGGTCCCGTCCACGCTGCGGATCTTCGTGGTCGCCGGTGCCGCCGTGCCGCGCCATCTCGCCGAGCGGGCGACGCGGGTGCTGGGCGCCTCCGTGTGCGGGGCGTTCGGCACCACCGAGACGTGTCTGGGGGCGCTGTCCGCTCCGGACGACGAGCCCTCGACGACGTGGGGTTCCGACGGCCGCGCGATGGACGGTGTCCGGCTGCGGGTAACCGACGACACCGGCACGGTGCTCGCGGCCGGCCACGAGGGCAATCTGGAGATCCACACCCCGACGCCCTTCGTCGGCTATCTCGACCGCCCCGACCTCACCGCCGAGGTGTGGACCGGGGACGGCTGGTACCGGACCGGTGATCTCGCGGTGATCGGTGCCGACGGCTGCCTGCGGATCACCGGCCGGGTCAAGGACGTCATCAACCGGGGCGGCGAGAAGGTCCCGGTCGCGGAGATGGAGGAACTGCTGCACCGGCATCCCTCGGTCGACGAGGTGGCGGTGGTCGGGATGCCCGACGAGCGGCTCGGCGAACGTGCCTGCGCCTTCGTCGTGCTCGCCGAGGGCGGCGACCTCGATCTGGACGCGATGCGCAAGTACCTGGAGCAGCACCGGGTTTCCAAGCACTACTGGCCGGAGCGGCTGCGGCTGGTGGACCGCCTGCCGCGCAACCCCGCAGGCAAGGTACAGAAGTTCGTCCTCCGGCAGCGGGCCGACGCCCCGCTCCGGACCGTCCCCGAGGAGCAGCACGCATGAACGCCACAGACGTCGCCCCCCGCACACCGGCCCTCGACCCGGCGGTGTTCGCGCGGCTCCGGGCCGAGATCGCCGAGTACGTCGCCGGGCCCGCCGAGGCGTGGGCCGACCGGATCGAGTCCTCGGGCACGGTGCCGGAGGATCTGTGGACCGAGCTGCGCGAGCGCGGCTATCTGTCGCTGGCCGCGCCACCCGAGTACGGCGGGCGTGGCGTCTCGTTCCCGCAGTGGATGGAGCTGATCGAGCTGTTCGCCCGCTCGCACGCCTCGATCCGGATGATCGTCCACGTGGTCAACGGCACCTGGCGGGCGATGGACGGGTTCGCCACCCCCGAGCAGCGCGAGCGGTTCGTGCTGCCTTCGGTCGCGGGCCGGATCAGGGTCGCCTTCACGCTGACCGAACCGCAGGCCGGCTCCGGCGCGGACCTGCGCTCGACCGTGGTCAGGGAAGGCGACACGTACTACCTGACCGGCGCGAAGCACCTGATCACCTTCGGAGTGCGCTGCGACTACTGGCTGCTGGCCGCGCGGGTGGCGGGCAGCAACGGCCACGAGGGAACGGTGGCGCTCATGGTGCCGCGCGACGCTCCCGGAGTGACGGTCGAGGACACCTCGCAGACCATGGGCGTGGTGGGCACCGACCACGCCCGGCTGACCTTCGACCGCACTCCCGTGCCGGTGGCCCACCGCCTCGGCGCCGAGGGGGACGGCCTGGCGGTCGCCCTGGGCGGTTTCCTGACGCCGTCCCGGATCTCGGTGGCGATGAGCTGTGTGGGGCTGGCGAGCCGGGCCCAGGAGCTGGCGCTGGAGTACGCCCGCGGCCGGGTGACCTTCGGCAAGCCGCTGACCTCCCGTCAGGCCCTGCAGTTCATGCTCGCGGAGAACGAGGCCGATATCGAGGCGAGCCGTCAGCTGGCCCTGCACGCGGCGCGCCGCTGGGAGGCAGGCGGGCGGGACGCGGCGAAGCTCTCCTCGATGGCCAAGCTGACGGCGGTCGACATGCTCACCCGGGTCACCGACAAGGCCCTTCAGGTGCACGGGGGTTCGGGGTACTGGAAGAGCAGCCCCATCGAGCGGGTCTACCGGGACGCACGGGCCCAGCGCTTCGAGGAGGGGACCAACGAGATCCAGAAGGCGGTCGTGTTCCGGGAGCTCCTGAGCGGTGCGGAGGCCGGCCTGTGAGCCCCGTCGCCGAACAGTTCAAGGACCGGATCGTGCTGATCACCGGCGCGTCCAGGGGGATCGGCAGGGCGCTCGCGCTGACCCTGGGCCGGGGCGGTGCCACCGTGGTGGTGAACTACAAGAAGAACGCCGATCTGGCGGGCAGGACGGTGGCCGATCTGGAGGAGGCCGGCGGCCGGGGCCTCGCCGTGCGGGCGGACGTGGAGTCGGTGGAGGGCGTCGAGGAGCTGTTCGCGACGGTGCGGGCGGAGTTCGGGCGCCTCGACCACTTCGTCTCCAACGCGGCGGCCGGCGCGTTCAAGAACATCATGGATCTGAAGCCGCACCATCTGGACCGGTCGTACGCGATGAACCTCCGGCCGTTCGTGCTCGGCGCCCAGCAGGCCGTCCGGCTGATGGACGACGGGGGGCGGATCGTGGCGCTGTCGAGCTACGGGAGCATCCGCGCCTATCCGACGTACGCCGCGCTCGGGTCGATGAAGGCGGCGCTGGAGTCCTGGGTGCGTTACATGGCGCTGGAGTTCGCTCCGTACGGCGTCAATGTGAACGCGGTGAACGGCGGGCTGATCGATTCGGACTCGCTGGAGTTCTTCTACGGCGTGCCCGGCATGCCCAGCATGGACACGGTGCTCGACCGGATCCCGAAGGGCAGGCCCGGCAGTGTCCAGGAGGTGGCGGATGCGATCGCCTTCCTGCTCTCGCCCGCCTCGGAGTACGTCACCGGGCAGACCCTGGTGGTGGACGGTGGCCTGAGCGTGGTCGCCCCGCCGTTCTTCGCCGACGCCTCCGCACCGCTCAGCCTGCCGCCGCGGCCGGTCCGGGAGGGCTGAGAAGGCACCGCGCTCCGGTCCGATCCGAACGAAAGGCCCTCAGGTGCTGAAGCACGTGTTCCGCCCCGGCGACATGGGCGGGCTGACTCTCGCCAACCGGATCGTCATGGGTGCCATGCACCTCAACCTGGAGACGCGCGAGGACGGCGGCGCCGCCATGGCCGCCTTCTACGCCGAGCGCGCCCGGGGCGGCGCCGGGCTCATCGTCACCGGAGGCTGCGCGGTGAGCCCGGAAGGCTCCGGCGGGCGGCACTACGCCCGGATCGACGACCCCGCCCGGCACCGGGCCCTCGGGGCCTGGGCGGACGCCGTCCACCACGAGGGCGGGCGCATCGCCCTTCAGCTCTTCCACGCCGGCCGCTACACGTCGGCGGCGGCGACCGGCCGCACCCCGGTCGCGCCGTCGGCGGTGCCGGGCCCCTTCGGGGTGCCGCGGGCACTGGACGAGGACGGCATCGCGCACCTGCTCGACGCGTTCGCGGCGGGCGCGGCGCGCGCCCGCGAGCTGGGCTTCGACGCGGTGGAGGTGATGGCCTCCGAGGGCTATCTGCTCAACCAGTTCCTCTCGCCGCTGACCAATCTGCGCGAGGACCGCTGGGGCGGTGACGCCCGGCGCCGGACGCGGTTCCCGCTCGCGGTGCTGGACGCCGTACGGGCATCGACCGGGCCGGATTTCCCCGTGCTGTTCCGGATCTCCGGCGCCGACCTGATGGAGGGGTCCAGTACTGCGGACGAGGTCCAGCGGTTCGCCCGCCTGCTGGCCCGCGCCGGGGTCGCGGCGCTCAACGTGGGCGTCGGCTGGCACGAGTCCCGGACGCCGACGGTGCAGAGCATCGTGGAGCCGGGCGCCTGGGTCGGCCACGCCACTCGGATCCGCCGGTCGCTGCGGCGGGCCGGACTGTCCACCCCGGTGATCGCCTCCAACCGGATCAACCGGCTGGAGCTCGCGGAGCGGGTCCTGGCCCGCGGGGACGCCGACTTCGTCTCCATGGCCCGTCCGTTCCTGGCCGACCCGGCGATCGTCCGCAAGTCCCGTCTGGTGAACGGCCCGGCACCGAATGTCTGCATCGCCTGCAACGAGGCGTGCATCGACCGCTCGCTCGGCGACGAGCCGGTCTCCTGCCTGGTCAACCCGCGGGCCGGGCGGGAGACCGAGTTCCCGGTGCCCGTGCGTCGGCGCAGTGCCGGGCGTGGCCGTTTCGCGGTGGTCGGCGGCGGCCCTGCCGGGCTGGAGGGCGCTCGGGCGCTGGCCTCGCTCGGCCACCGGGTGGAGCTCTTCGAGGCCGGGGCCGAACTCGGCGGCCAGTTCCGGCTCGCCCGGCTCGTCCCCGGCAAGGCGGACTTCGGCGCCACTGTCGGGTACTTCGCCGGGGAGCTGCGACGGCTCGGGGTGACGGTGCGTCTGAACCACCCCGTCGACGCCTCGGAGGCCAAGTCGCTGCGGCGCTTCGACGGCGTGCTGGTGGCGACGGGGGTGCTTCCGCGGCCGGCCGGTCTGCCGGGCGAGCACCTGCCCCACGTCGTCGACTACCGGCAGGCGTTCGCCCGCCCGGAAGCGCTGGGCGAACGGGTCGTGGTGATCGGCGGCGGCGGCATCGCCGTGGACCTGGCGCATCTGCTGACACCGCTCCGCTCGGTGACGCTGCTGCGCCGCTCGGGCCGGATCGGCGACGGCATGGGCCGCAGCACCCGCTGGGCGGTGCTGGCCGAGCTGAGACGGCACGGCGCCGAGTGGCTGACCGGTGTCCGCTACGAGGCCGTCCTGCCGGGCGGGGTCCTGCTGACCGACATGGACGGGGTGCGGCGGCTGCTGCCCGCCGACTCGGTGGTGATCGCGGCCGGGCAGGTTCCGGCGGACGGCCTGCGTCCGCCGCTGACCGGGCTGGGCATCCCGTTCCGGCTGGTGGGCGGCGCGGCCGACGCCCGCGGCCTGAACGCCGTCCGCGCGGTCGAGCAGGGGCTGCGGGCCGCGTACGAACTCGGGAGCGGAAGAGCCCCGTCCGTGCCCCGCTCGCCGGAGCGGCGGGTTCCGACGCCGGGCCGCTGACACCGCGGCCGGAGGGCGTCCCCGGCCGGGGACGCCCTCCATCGGTTCCGTACGCGTGCTCAGGCCCGGACATCTCTCCCGCCGAGCTGCGCGACGAGCTCCGGGGGCAGTGCGGTCATCACGTCGATGAAGTCCTCGTGCGCGCCCTTCACCGCCGGTGTGGTGCCGTAGCCCAGCGCCTGCAGATTCCACTGGAGGTCCTGCAGCCGTTCGACGTGCGGGCGGCGCACCCGCTCGTAGTCCTCGATCGCCGCCGGGTCGCCGGAGGTGAGGGCCTTGCCGATCGCCCTGGCCGCCGACGCGGCACCCTGCAGCGACTGGTTGAGCCCCTGGCCGCCGAGCGTGTGGAGCCCGTGCACGCTCTCACCGACCAGCAGCACCCGGCCGACCCGCCAGGAGGGAGCCCGCCAGAGCGAGAAACCCAGCCGCATCACCGGCGAGGTACGGCCGCCGACCGTGCCCAGCCACTCGGACAGCTCGGGGTCGACCTCCTTGATCTGTTCGGCCAGCTCGGCCGGACCGCCCTGTTCCAGTTGCTTCTCCTGGTCCCGGTCGGGCGACCAGACAATGGCCGACGAGGGGCCCGGAGTGGGGATGGTGAAGAGGGCGCGCGGAGCCCGGTGGCGTACCAGCAGGACGGATTCGCGCCCCGGTACATCCGGTGCGACCAGCAGCCAGGCCGGCCGGTCGAAGGCCGAGACCTCCAGCCGGACGCCCACCAGGTCGCGCAGCGCGGACTGCCGGCCGTCGGCGGCCACGGCGTAACGGGCCGCGATGCGTCGCCGCGCGGGCACGCCGCCGTCCTGCCCGGCGGCCCGTTCGAAGCCGAGCACGACGCGCTCGTCGTCCTGCTCCACCGAGACGACACCTTCGCCGGTCAGCACGGTGGCACGCGGCTGCGCGCGCAGCTCGGCGAGCAGTGCCTGGACGGTGGTCCCGGTCGGCACGGTGAGACCGTACGGCCGGGCGATCCCGGCGTGGTCGGCGTACCGCCAGCGGGAGAGCATTCCCGTGCTGCCGTGGTCGTCCACGCCCAAGACCTTCCGGCCGGCCGCGGTGAGTTGCTCGTCGATGCCCGAGGCGGCCAGCAGTCCGAGAGTCGGCGGGGCCAGCAGCGGTGAGATCCCCGCCCCGGCGGCCTCGAACTCGGGCTGGGAGAAGACCAGTACGACCGACTGGCCGGCCCTCGCGCACAGCAGCGCGCCGTACAGGGCGGTGGCTCCGCCGCCGACCACGCACACGTCCGTTTCCAGGCCGCTCAGGTCGGGATCTGTTGTCGTCATCGATGGCCTCCGTACAGGCGTCGGCAGATTCGAGAGCATCCTCACAGCAGCCGGCGCCCTGTCGGGAGGCCGACCCGAGGGGGCCTTCCGGAGTCCGCCGCTGCCACCTCCGGGCTACCCGATCGGGCAGCCCGACCGGCGTCGGCGGAATGAACGGGGGGTTACGAAGAGTCACATTCATATGCGGGCATCGCGGGATCTGGAACGTACAGCGGAAGTACAGCGGAGCCGTGTTGCATTGAGAACGCAGCGAGCCGACGAGAGCCGGCCCTGCACGAACACGGGGGGTGTTTCGTTTCCTATGAGCACGTTCGCAGCGGATCTTTTGAAACAATTCGCCCGCGCCGACGTACCGGACGGAGTGGTGGTCCGGCACGGGCGATCCACCGGACGAGTCGCATCCGGCGATCTCGACATCCTCTCTGCCGAGGAGCGCAGAAGAGTCGCGGCCTTTCGCGACCCGCTACGTTCCGTGCACTACGCCACCGCGCACGCCGAGGTGCGACGGTGTCTCGCCGGAATCCTGGGGTGCGACCCGGCGCGGATCCGGTTCGGCCGGCGCCCGTGCGCCGGCTGCGGTCGCGCGGGCCACGGCCGGCCGTACATCAGCAGACCGGGCACGCGCTGGGAGTTCAGCCTCTCCCGGTCCGGCCCGCACTGGGTGTGTGCCGCCGCCGAGGGCGTCCGGGTGGGGGTCGATCTGGAGCGGGTGCGCCCGATGGATGTGTCCTCGCTCACGCCCGCGATCCTGAGCGCGGGCGAACGGCGCCATATCGGCGGAGTTCCGCCGGAATTCCGCGCCGCCGAGTTCATCCGCTGCTGGACCAGGAAGGAAGCGGTCGTCAAGGCCAGCGGAATAGGCATCGAAGCCGAACTCGGGGCGATCGACGTGGACCCCGGGCGGGCCGGCGCAAAAGTGAACCACAGGGTTACGGGATGCGAATTCGACACCTGGTCGGTCACCGATCTGCCCGCCCGAGCCGACCTCATGTCCGCAATTGCCGTCCCAGCCTGCAGTTGATATTCCACACAGGAGGATTTCAAGTGGTGACCCGATCAGACGAGACCGGTCTCCGAATCGCGCTGATCCTGCAGAACGAGGTCCTGAGATACGGGGTCGAGGGAATGCTCCGTCTCCTTCCGGACGTCGCCGACGTCATGTGTTTCAGCACCGGTGAGGAAGCGGTGCGAGCAGGCGTCGAAACCTGCGACCTGGTGGTCATGTCCGCAGCCGAACTCGCGACCACCGAGAACCCGGCCACCTCCGACGGCCTGAGCGAACACCGGGTCCGGCTGCTGCTGCTCGTCGACGGCTCCGACTCGCTCGGAGTGCCCCGGACCACCCACTCCTGCGTCCAGGCCCTGATCGACTGGTCCGGGCTCACGCCACGGGTCTTCGGCGACGCCGTCTCGGACGTCATGGCCGGCAAGTTCTACGTGTCGACGGCGCTCGCCCGGCGGGTGCTGCGGCAGAACGGCCAGCCGGCCACCGAGACGCAGCCCTGGGGAACACCGGGCACCGGGCTGACCCCGCGCGAACTCCAGGTGCTCCGCCTGGTGGCCGAGGGACTGAGCAACAAGCAGGCTGCCCGACGGCTGCAGATCTCCGAGCACGGCGTGAAGCGGCTGGTCGGCAACGTCCTGGCCAAGCTGAACTGTCCCAACCGCACGCTCGCCGTCGTCCGGGCCCTCGAGTACGGCCTGCTGCTGGAGGACCCCGGCCGCGGGACGGGACGGGCGCTGGACGGTCCACAGTCCGCGACACCTGTCGCCTAACCCGTGTAGGCTGGCCAGATGACCAAGCGTGTCGATCCCCGGGTGCAGCGGACCCGCGCCCTGTTGCGGGCCGCCGTCCTGGAGCTCGCCATCGAGCGCGAGCCCGAGTCCATCACCATCGCCCACGTCGCCGAGCGGGCCACCATCAATCGCGCGACGGTCTATCAGCACTACCGCGACCGCGACGAGTTGCTGCTGGACGCGATGGAGAACGAGCTGGCCGGCCTGGTCGGCCTGGTCGCGCGGTGTCCCCTCGTGGTGCTGCCGCACGACATGCCCCCGGCGTTCGTCGACATCCTGCACCACGTCGACGCGAACGCGGTGCTCTACCGCCGGATGCTCGGCCCGTGCGGATCGGCGCGCTTCATCAACCGTCTGCACCAGCTGGTCGCCGAGCAGGTGACGCTCCAGCTGGTCGAGGCCGGGGTCGGCTCGTCCGGCTCCCCGGTCGTCGAGATGCGCGCCCACTGCGCCACCGGGGCCGTCATGGGGCTCGTCACCCACTGGCTGCACGACGCCCCCGTCCACCCCGAGACGGCCGCCGCCGACGCCTGGCAGGCACTCCGTCCGGCAGGCGGCGCGGCCACGCCGTAGCCCGGCGTGCGGCCTCGCGGACACCTTCGGTCCGCGGGGCGGCCCCGGCCCGCCATGCCGCCGTGCCGCAGGACCCGGGATCGGCGGACGGCCGCCCGCATCATGGTTCGGTGATCAGTGTCCTGTTCGCCGTCCTCACCGCGTTCAGCAACGGCGCCGCCTCCGTGCTCCAGCGCCGTGCGGCCCGTACCGTCCCCGACAGCGAGGCGATGCGCCTGTCGCTGATCGGGCATCTGGTGCGCCAGAGGCTGTGGCTCGCGGGGATCGGCCTGGTGATCGTCGCGGCCGTCTGCCAGGCGGTGGCGCTGGCCACCGGGCCGATCGCCGTGGTCCAGCCGATCTTCGTGATCGAGCTGCCCGCCACGCTGCTGATGGCCGCGTTCGTCATGCGCGTCCGCCTGCCCCGGCGGGTCTGGTACGGGGTGGCCGCCGTGACGTGCGGGCTGGCCCTGGGCATGGCGTCCGCGGCCCCCGGCGGCGGCAGCACGAGCGTGCACGGGGTGGCCTGGGTCCCCGCGCTGATCCTGACCGGGCTCTTCGAGGCCGCGCTGATCGCCGCGGCCCTGGGCAGCCGCGGCAACACCCGGGGCGCGCTGCTCGGCCTCGCCGCCGCGTGCGGGTACGCCCTGACGGCCGCGCTGATGAAGGACGCCATGGCACGGCTCGAAGGGGGCGGCGGGGCGGCGGCGCTCCTGACGTCCTGGCAGCTGTACGCCACCGCGGCGGCCGGGGTGGGCGCGCTGTTCCTCCTCCAGAACGCCCTTCAGGCGGGCACGCTGGTCGCCGTCCAGCCGATGCTGACCCTCGGGGACGCGCTGATCAGCGTGGCGTACGGGGTGACGCTGTTCGGCGAGGAGCTGCGCACCGGGTGGTGGGTGCTGCCCGAACTGGTCGCGCTCGCCCTGATCACGGCGGGCTGTGTCGAGCTGGCCCGCTCCCCGCTGGCCTCCGGAAGCCCGGCCCCGCCCTCGGGGAGGGTGAGATGAGCAGGCGCGCGGGTGTTCTGCCCACGGACCGGGGTGGTTGCTCCCGATCGGGTCGCGCCGTCGACCGCTCGGGGCTATTCTCCGGTCTAGCCAGGTGTGGCGTACGGGCAAGGGGCCCGTTTCTTTTCTGGGGGTCGGTGTGGTTTCTGGTCGCGTCGTGCGGTTCGACGGAGCTCGGGGTTACGGCTTCATCTCGCCCGATCACGGGGGCGAGGACGTCTTCCTCCATGTGAACGACATGCTGATCCCCGAGTCCTACGTACACACGGGCACGGCGGTCGAGTTCGAGATCGAGGACGGTGACCGCGGCCTGAAGGCGTCGTCCGTCCGGCTCGCCGAGGGACCCGACGGGAAGCCGCTGACTCCGCCGAGGCCGCTGGGTGTCGCCGCTTCCGGAGGGCCCGACGACGACACCCTGTGCGATGTGCTCAGCGCGGCCGAGTACACCAGGGACGTGACCGACGTACTGCTGGAGTCCGCACCGTCGCTGACGGGCGCCCAGATCCTGCAGATCCGGCGGGGGCTGCTGCAGTTCGCCAAGAACCACGGCTGGACCGAGGGCTGACACCCCCGGGGCGTATCCCGCCGTTCAGCCGCTCGGCTCCCGCACCACCAGCGGGGTGCCGAACACCTGGTGTCCACCGCTGGCCAGCATGCGCACCTCGCCCCGGTCGCTGATCTCCGCGCGCACGATCCCGGTCTCGTCCTCGTAGATCGGGAAGCCGCCCGCCCCCGACTGTTCCGTGCGCCGGACGGTCACCGTGTCGTCCTCCACGGCGGACGCCTGAAATACCAGCTGGTAGCTCTCCGGGTAATCCATGACCGTTCTCCGATAGCGGATGGGGCAGGCATGTTCCGCCCGCATCTTCCATGGTCCCCCCGACCGGTCCGCGGCGCCCGGGCAGCGACCCACGGCTGCGGGCGCCTTCCCCGGCCGCCCACGGCCGGGCGGGCGGGAGACCGTTATCCTGAAGCCATACGGGCGGTTCGACAGCACTCGGGTGCATACCGCATGAACGACCCCCTTTCTCCCGAGTCGTGTGCACGGCATGCACGCCCGGGATCCCCGAAACCGGGAAGGGACAACGCCATGAACGATGCCGACAGGGGAGACGAGGTATACCAGCCCCAGCAGCAGCCGGAGGCCTCGGACCTCACCGAGCAGCTCGACGTCGAGGACACCCTGGACAACCGGGGGCTGACCGACGCACTCGACGAGGGCTACTCCCCGCCCGAGCGGCCGTGGGCAGTGGAGGACCGGGGCACCACCGCCGCCGAACAGCACGACGGCGAGACGCTGGACGGCCGCCTGGCCCGCGAGCTCCCCGAGTCCTCCGACCTGGTCGGCGACGGCCTGGGTGACCTGCCCGGAGGCGACGGCGAGCTATGGGACACGGAGGTCGGCACGGTGCGCGCCGGCCGGCTCACCCGGCAGCTGGACATCGACGAGCCGGACACCATGGCGGGCGAGGACGTCGGGATCGACGGGGCCGGCGCGTCCGCCGAGGAGGCCGCCATGCATGTGGTCTCGGACGGCCGGATCTGAGACGGCGCCTCCCCCTCGCCGTCGCACGGGCCGCGCGGGCCATTACCCCGGAGGTAATCGACGCCCTCACCGCCATCGGACATCGTGTTCCTCACCAGCGCACGAGAGCCCGGACGGAAGCCGGGACACGAGGAGAGGGCACCGCGATGACCGCATACGACGAGGCCGTTCAGCGCTACTTCACCGCCTGGAACGCGGCCACCGCCGAGGAGCTCGCGAAGGCCGTGGCGGCCGCCTTCACCGAGAGCGCCACCTACACCGACCCACTGGCCGATGTGCGCGGCCACGAAGAGCTCGCGGCCACGATCGACGGCGCACATCAGCAGTTCCCCGGCTTCGAGTTCCGGCTCACCGGCACGCCGGACGGCCATCACGACATCGCGCGGTTCGGCTGGGAGCTGGTCTCCACCGCCGACGGCTCGGCGCCCGTCGCCGGCTTCGACGTGATCACCCTCGCCGACGACGGACGCATCACCTCGGTCAGCGGCTTCCTCGACCGGGTGCCCGGCGCCTGAACGTCCGCCGGATGCCCGGGGCGGGCCCCGCACCGCACCACCCGCCTCAGGCCGGCTCGTCGAGGAACTTCCCGCCCTCCAGAAGGGTCTTGAGCGTCGAGAGGATCGCGACCCAGCCGCCGCTGACGCCCTCGAGCATCCTGCTGTCCGGGCTGTCGAACCCGTCATGGGTGAGCGTCAGCTTGATCCCCAGCTCGGGTTCCTCGGCCGGTTCGATGTCGAAGGCGACCTTCGACCGCTCCCGGACGGCCCGCTCCCACTCCTCGTCCGAGGCGAAGTCGAACATCTGGCGGTGCATGGGCTGAAGCGTGTGCCAGGTGTACGAGAGCCGCTTGCCGGGCTCCGCCTCCAGGACCCGCTGGCCGACCTCCTCGAACTCGCCGTCCGGGTCCATCTTCCAGCGGACCGGTGCGCCGGGCTCCCAGGTCGAGTCGGGGCCGTAACCCCCCATGTAGATCTTGATGAGCTCGGGGTCGGTCAGCGCGTGGTAGAGCTTCTCGGTGCTGGTCTGGATGTAGATGGCATAGACGAACTCGGGCTTGTCCATGACGATTCCTTCCCTCACGGGATGTCGGCGAAGTCCCGTCCCGCCGGTGCGGGCGAGGTCCGTGACTGCCCCGGGAGCGCGGCCGGGTGTGCTGTCCGGACAGGCCCCAGTCCGGGGGCGGGCTCCGGCGGACGGTCGGTGAAGAAGCGGGCCGCGAGGTCCGCGACGTCGTCCGGACGCTCCAGGACGACCCAGTGGTCGGACTCCCCGATCGTGACGAACCGGCTGCCCTCGATCGTGGCCGCGAAGGCGCGCTGCCGCTCCGGCGAGGTCACCGTGTCGTGCTCGCCCGCGAAGACCAGGGCCGGTACGCCGGACAGCCCGCCGGAGAAGTCCGGCCGGTGCCCCAGTGCCCGGTGCAGCGACAGCGCGGCGTGCGGGGAGTTGGTGAGGGCGTACAGGAACGAACGCCTCACATAGCGACGCGCCAACTCACCGCGGTGGACCTTGCGTTCGGGGTCCTGGCACATCAGCACCCCGGCGGCCAGTCCGGCCAGCCCCTCCAGGTCGCCGGTCTCCAGCCGGTCGACGGCGCGGCCCCACCGGTCGCGCTGCTCGTCGGTGATGTGGGCGGGCACTCCGCCGAGCATCAGCCGGGCGATCCGGCCCGGGTGCTGCTGTGCGCAGCCGAAGGCGATGGAGGTGCCGTAGGAGAACCCGAAGAGGTTGGCCCTCTCCACGTTCAGATCGTCGATGATCCCGGTGACGGCGGCGTGCAGGACGTCGTCGCCCGCACCGGGCGGGAGCAGGTCCGCGTTGCCCATGCCGGGCAGGTCGGCGGTGACCACGGAGGCGAGCGGCCCCAGGTGGTCGTCCATCTGCGGCCAGCCGTACATCCCCTGGAGCGCGCCGCCGAGGATGATGACCGGCTCGGTGCGCGGCGAGGGCTGTCTCAGGACCCGGTAGCCGTAGCGCAGCCCGTCCACCGACAGGGTCCGGATGATCTCGTCGGCCATGGTGGTTCGCCTGCCTCTTGGTTTCCGGGTCAGGCCCTGGTGAGAACGAGTGCGGCGTTGTGTCCGCCGAAACCGAGCGAGGTCTTGACGGCCGCGTCGAACGTTCCCCGCCGGGCCTCCTTGCTCACCACTTCGACGGGGATCGCGGGGTCGGGGGCGTCGAGGTTCACGGTGGGCGGTACGAGTTGGTTCTCCAGCGCCAGCACGGTCAGTGCGGTCTCGATGCCGCCGGCGGCGCCCAGGGTGTGTCCGGTCATCGCCTTCGTCGAGGTCACGAGGGGGTGATCGCCCAGGACCCGGCGCAGCATCGTCGCCTCGATGAGGTCGTTGGAGACGGTCGAGGTGCCGTGGGCGTTGACATGGCCGATGTCCCCGGCCGCGATCGCGGCGTCCGCGAGCGCCGAGCGCAGCGCCCGCTCGATGCCCAGGCCCTCGGGGTCCGGGGCGACGGCGGAGTGGGCGTCGCTGGAGGCGCCGTAGCCGGCGATGTGCGCGCGAACGGTGGCGCCGCGGGCCAGGGCGTGTTCCGGCCGTTCCAGCACGAGGAGTCCGGCGCCCTCGCCGACGACGAAGCCGTCCCGGTGGGTGTCGAAGGGGCGGCAGGCCGCCTCGGGGTCGTCGCGCCGGGTGGAGACGGCCTTGAGCTGGCAGGCGCTGGCGATCAGCAGCCGGGAGCAGACCGATTCGGCGCCGCCCGCGATGACGATGTCGCAGGCCCCGGTGCGGAGCATCTGGTGGGCGGTGCCGATGGCGACGGTGCCGGAGGAGCAGGCGGTGGAGACGGCCTGGCTCGGGCCGAGGACGCCGAGGTCGGTGGCGACGCTGCTGGCCGCGCCGTTGACGACGGTGAGGGGGGCGAGTTTCGGGGAGACCCGGCGTGCGCCGCGTTCGGTGAGGGTGGTGTGCTGCTCGTCGTAGAACGGCAGTCCGCCGTGGGCGGAGCCGATGACGACGGCGACCCGTCCGCCGTCCCAGACCGCGGGGTCGAGACCGGCGTCGGCGACGGCCTCGCGGGCCGCGATGACGGCGAGTTGGGAGAAGCGGTCCATCAGCCGCGCGGTCGCCACCCCGAGCAGTGCCCGCGGGTCGAGGCCGGTGATGGTGTACATGAAGTCGCAGGGCAGGCCGTGGAGTTCGGGCCGATGCGGCACCGACGGGGCGGTCGACGCCTCGTGGACGGTGCGCCAGGTCGCTTCGGCCCCGGTGCCCGCGGCGGTGACCATGCCGATCCCGGTGACGGCGGCGGCGAACGGCTCGGGGCGGTACGGGCGGCCCGTCACGCGGCTGCCTTGCGGTGCACCACGTCGACGAGCTGCCCGACGGTGTCCCGCGAGGACAGCTGGACGTCGTCCAGATCGACACCCATCCGGTCCTCGATGATCAGCCGCAGTTCCTCCAACGCCAGTGAGTCGAGACGGAGATGACGGAGCGACACCTCCGGGGCGATGGCGAGGGGGTCGGTGCCGAAGTTCGCCACCAGCAAGGTGCTGATCTCTTCTGCCGTGCTCATTGTGGCGCTCCTGCGCTCTCGTACGCGGTGACGCCCTGCCGCGTGAGGTGTGGGTGCCATCGAGGGACGCCGGCCGGCCCGGAAGAACCATTTATACGCCTTCGCGAAGGTCGAGCCGGTCCGCGTTCCCCCGTGCGGTGGGGGGCCGTCCAGGTGTACGAATTCAGCGGTTCACGGCGCCCGGCGGACCTCCCGCCGCCGGTGCCCGGCCCGTAAACTCCGCGATCATGACGATCGACACGACTCACGCGGACGGGCCCGCGCTCTTCCCGACCATGTCCACCATGCGCGCGATGCGCCGCCTGAAGCCGGAACCGGTGCCGGACGAGACGCTGGAGCAGCTCATACAGGCGGCCGTCTGGGGTCCCAGCGGCGGCAACATGCAGTGTTACGAGTACGTCATGGTGACCGACCGCGAGGTGATGGCCCGTCTGGCGCCGCTGTGGAAGCGGTGCGTGGACGCCTATCTGGCGACGACCGGGAAGTACGCCCCGAAGGGCATGGACGACGCGGCGTACGGCCGGATGGTCGCCGCGATCGAGTACCAGCGCGACCACTTCGCCGACACACCGGCGCTGATCGTGCCGTGCTACCGGTTCCCCGAACCGCGCCTGGACGAGGAGGGGCTGCTGGCCTCCGCGCAGGCGCTCGGCCCGGCCGCGACCGAGCACATGATGAGCACCCGGACGCGCTTCCAGGCGCTCGCCGAGGGCTCCTGCGTCTATCCGGGCGTGCAGAACGTCCTTCTCGCCGCGCGGGCCCTGGGGCTCGCGGCGAACATCACCATCTGGCATCTGATGCTGGAGCAGGAGTGGAAGGAAGCCCTCGGCATCCCCGAGGACATGCACACCTATGCCGCCATTCCGGTCGGATGGCCGCAGGGAAACTTCGGCCCGGTGCGGCGCCGCCCGGTGGCGGACGTCATCCACCGCGACCGCTGGTAGCACGGCCCCCTGTCGGTCCTGCCCGGTGACGGCCCGTCCGCCGGCCGGGCAGGCCGCCGGATTCCGCATCAACTCCATTGGAGTGAGCGTCAGTTCGACACACCTGCAAATGATTGTCATGCACTTGGCGGATAGATACGCTGAGCGGGCTTCACGGCCCTCGGCCCACCCCACTCGGGCCCGGGGGCCGTCCCCTTTTTTCCCCTTCCCCCCACCAAGCAGGAGCAGGTATGCCCAGCCGCGCCGCCGCCCACACAAAGGGCCGCGCATCCGTCCTGGCGGCCCTCACCGCCACCGTCCTGACCGTGACCGGCATGCCGGCCTTCGCCGCTCCGGACGACAGCCATCCGATGGAACGGGCGTTCACCCGGGCCGCCGCGGAGTTCGACGTGCCGCGCGATCTGCTCGCCGCCGTCGGCTACGGCGAGACCCGGCTCGACGGCCACTCCGGGCGCCCCAGCCAGGCAGGCGGCTACGGCGTGATGCACCTGGTGAGCAACCCCACGAACCGGACGCTGGAGCAGGCGGCGGCCCTCACCGGCAAGCCGCTCGCCGAACTGCGCACCGACACCGGGGCCAACATCCTGGGCGGCGCGGCGGTGCTGCGCGCCTACGCGGACAAGCTCGGCCTCGACGCCCGAGACCGCGACGACATCGACGCCTGGTATCCGGCCGTCGCCCAGTACGGCGGTGCGCAGGGGGCCGCCGCCGCCCTCTACGCCGACACCGTCTACACCTTCCTGGCCTCCGGGCTCCACACGGTCGTCCCCGGCGGTGAGCGGATCTCGGTGACGAGCCGTCCGGTCGCCCCGCAGAAGGGTGCGCTCGCCGATACCGACGTACGCACGCAGAGCCCCGACTACCCCTCCGCGAAGTGGGTCCCCGCCAACCCGAACAACTTCGCCCCCGGCCGCTCGGCCAAGATCGGCAAGGTGGTCGTCCATGTCACGCAGGGCTCGTACGCGGGCTCGATCAGCTGGTTCCAGAACCCGACCGCACAGGTGAGCGCCCACTACGTGGTGCGCTCCTCGGACGGCGAGATCACCCAGATGGTGCGCGACAAGGACACCGCTTACCACGCGAAGAGCGCCAACGCCTCGGCGCTCGGCATCGAGCACGAGGGGTTCATCGACGACCCGTCCTGGTTCACCGACACGATGTACCGCTCCTCGGCGGCGCTGACCAAGTCGCTGTGCAACCGCTACGGGATCCCGAAGGACCGGGCGCACATCATCGGGCACAGCGAGGCACCGGGCAACGACCACACCGACCCGGGGCCCTACTGGGACTGGAACCGCTACATGGAGCTGATCGGCGGGGGCTCCGGCGGCGGCAACAGCAGCGACGGGCTGAGCTTCACCTCGTACGCGACCCAGCAGAGCGGCTCGACGGGCGCTCAGGTCAAGGCGGTCCAGCAGCTGCTGAACGACCAGGGCTACCCCGCGGGTTCCGTGGACGGCAGCTTCGGCCCGGCGACGAAGACCGCGGTGGCGGCGTACCAGGCGGCGCGCGGGCTGAGCGCCGACGGTGTGGTCGGGCCCAGGACCTGGACCGCGCTGCTGTCGGCCGGGACGACGCCGAGCCTCCAGCAGGGCGCCTCGGGCGACGGCGTGAAACGGCTCCAGCGCTCGCTGACCGCGGCGCTCGGCACGACGGTCGGCATCGACGGCAGCTTCGGCCCGGCGACGGTGACGGCGGTGCACAACTACCAGACGAGCCGGGGGCTGACGGCCGACGGCATCGTGGGGCCGGACACCTGGGCGGCGCTGCAGACGGGCCGCTGACGGGCTTTCCACGCGGGCGGGCGGGGCCGGTGCGGACCGCCCGCCCGCTCGCGGGAGCCATGTCACGTTCAATTAACCTGCCGGAAACCCTTGACGTTTCTCCTGGCGCGTTCTTAACCTCAGTGCGTAGTTCGCATTCCTTGCAGTTCACGTGCTGCGGCGCTTTCCGCAGTGTTTTGACAGGCACAGACATAGACCACCTGTCGGTGGTTTCGTCATGCCTGTTTTTTTGTGCTCCCCGTGCCGCCGATGGGTCTTCCTCGAAGGCGGATTCATGGCACAACGTCCGAGCGTCAAAGGCGTCGGCGACGTCGTTGCGCTCATCGATGGGCTGGGAAAGATCACCGGCCGGGCGCAGGTCATCTGGTTTCTCGTGTTCGGCGGGCTGTTTCTCGACGCCTATTCGAATGCCGCGCTGAGCGCCGGTCTGGGGCCGATGACGACCCAGATGGAGCTCACCAGCACGCAGGTCTCGATCCTCACGGCCACCGCTCCGGCCCTGGCGATCATCTTCAACCCGGTCGGCGGCTGGCTCGCCACCCGGATCGGCCGCGTTCCCCCGCTGCTCATCGCCAAGGTGTTCGCCATCGCGGGCGCCCTGCTGGCCGCCTTCGCCGGTGACTTCACCGTCGTCTGGCTCGGCCGGGTCCTGGTGGGTGTCGCGTACGGCATCGACTTCGCCGTAGCCATGGCGCTGCTGGCCGAGTACACCCCCGCGAAGCTGGGTGGCCGGCTGAACCTGTGGCAGGCCGTCTGGTACGTCGCCACCACCAGCAACCTCGTGCTCGCCCTGGTCTTCTTCAACCTGGACGTCGGCGCGGACATCTGGCGCTGGTCGGTCGGCTCGGCCGCGGTCGTCGCCGCCGTCCTGCTGCTGGGCCAGTGGCTGATGCTGCGGGAGAGCCCCACCTGGCTGGCGAGCAAGGGCCGGCTGGACGAGGCCGTCGTCAACCTGGACCGGATCTACGGCATCGAGGCCGTCGCCGGGAAGCCGGACGAGGCGACCCGTGCCGCCACCGAGGCGCCCGCCATCGGCTTCCGCCAGGCCGGGCTGCTCTTCAAGGGCGAGTACCTGCCGCGCACGGTGCTGTCCTCGGTCATCTCGCTCGGGCAGTCGATGCAGTACTTCGCGGTCGGCTGGTACCTCCCGCTGATCAGCCTCACGATCTTCGGCGAGAGCTTCGAGAAGGCGACGATCGGCTCGATGGTCTTCAACGCCTTCGGTATCGCGGGCGGGCTCCTCTCCGCGTACTTCGGCCGCCGGCTCGGGCTGCGGCTCAGCTCCGCCGCCGGTTTCGCCGGGGTGTTCGTGGCGCTGCTCGCAATGGGGCTGACCTTCGAGAAGGTGCCCACGGCCGTGGCGTTCCTGCTGCCGGTGCTGTTCATCCTCTGCCACTCGGCGGGCCCCGGTGCCAACGGAAAGTCCATCGCCGCGCTCTCGTACAGCAGCGACGTCCGGGCGCTCGGCACCGGTGTCACCGGGATGGTCGGCAGCTTCGGCAGTGTCGTCGGGCTGTACGTGTTCCCGCAGATCAAGGACTCCCTCGGGCTCGCCGACACCTTCCTGGTGCTCTCCGTCGTACCGCTGCTCGGCCTGATCACCTGCCTGGCGATCAAGTGGGACCCGACGAAGGCCGCCTCCCCCGACGAGGCCGCCGGACAGGACCGGACCGCCGCCGCCCGGGCGGGTTCGGCGGAATCAGCGGAGTCCGTGACCGCGCGCTGACCGGCCGCCGGGCCCGTCGCACCACACGATGGTCACCTCCCCTCCCCTCCCTCCGCACAGCTCGCTCGCGATGCTCGTAATGAAAGGGCTGCAATGACGCAGACGCTCCCCGGCGCCGCCGCACGGCGCGGTGTGCTGTCCATCGACGAGGGCACCACGGGCACCCGGGCCGGAGTCGTCCTCGACTCCGGCGCCGCCCACGAGGTGTTCTACCGGTCGATCAAGGTCAGCCATCCGGACGACCTCTCGGTCGAGCAGGACCCGATGGAGATCTGGACCGCCACCGTCGAGGTGGCGCGCCGGGCCGTCGGCCGGGCCCGCGAGGAGGGCATCGCGATCACCGCGGTGGCCCTGTCCACCCAGCGGGCGACCGCGATGCTGTGGGACCGGGTGACCGGGCGGCCGCTGCTGCCCGCGGTGGTGTGGCAGGACCGGCGGCACGCGGCCGAGCTGACCGCGTACGAGGCGCAGTGGGACGCCGCCCTGCTGGCCCGCCAGGGCCGGCCGGTCGGCGCCCGCGCACCGTTCCTCTGGGCCGCCCGGCAGATCGCCGCGCACCCGGAGGTGGCCGCCGCGCACCGCGAGGGCCGGCTGCTCTTCGGCACCGTCGACACCTGGCTGATCTGGCGGCTCACCGGCGGCGCCGTGCACGCCACGACGCCGACGAACGCCGCCTCCACCGGTGGCTACCTGCTGGAGCGGCACGCCTGGGACGAGGAGTGGATCGGTCACCTCGGCTTCCCCCTCGACCTGCTCCCGGAGCTCCGCTCCGACGACGCCGGATTCGGCACGACCGACCCGGCCGCCCTCGGCATCGCCGTCCCGCTGGCCGCCTCCATGGGCGACCAGCACGCCGCACTCGTCGCGCTCGGCGGCCTCGCCGCCGGGCAGGGCATGTGCGTCTACGGGACCGGCGCCTTCGTCGACGCGGCGACCGGCACCACGCCCGCCCTGCCCCGGCCGGACATCTCCGGGGTGCTCGCCCAGCCCGGCCGGCGGCAGGGCGACATCAGCCACTACAGCCTGGAGGCGTACACCTCCACGGCGGGTTCGGCGCTGCGCTGGCTCTGCGACGACCTGGGGCTGTTCGCATCGCCGAAGGAGCTCGGTGAGGAGGCGGGCCGGGTCCCCACCCGGCCGGGCCGCACCCCGCGTTTCGTCCCGGCGCTCGCCGGGGTCCGTACGCCGGTCTGGCACCCGGAGGCCACCGCCTCCCTCACCGGGCTCACCCTCGCCACCACCCGCGCCGACCTGGCCCGCGCCGTGCTCGACGGGATCGCGCACTCGGTGTGCGACCTGATCGACGGGGTCTCCGACACCATGGGCACCCCGTTCACCCGGCTCCGGGTCGGCGGCGGCGTCTCGGGCAGCGACCCGCTGATGCGGATCCAGGCCGATCTGACGGGCCTGCCGCTGGAGCGGGTCTCCGACTCCGCCACCGCCAGCCTGCGGGGCACCGCGTATCTCGCCGGTGTCGCGCAGGGCCTGTGGTCCTCGCTCGAAGAGGTCGTCGAGGCACAGCCGCTCGGCCGGATCTTCGAGCCCTCGATCACGGCGGCCGAACGCACCGCGCAGCGCTCCGCCTGGCGTGACGTGCTCATCGCCCACCTGAACGACCCCGCCCTGCTCCCGCTGCGGGCCCCCGAACCTCACACCCCCCACTGACGGCCCCCGACCGTCACCCGGCGGCCGGTACCGACCACGCGGCCGCCGCACCGAAACACCAGGAGTTGATGTTGTGATCACCATGCCCGCCCGGAAGCCGCGGCGCAGCGCCGCGGCGACCCGCCGAACGCCCCTGCTGCTCGACCGGGCGGCCCTCAAGCGCCGGCTGGCCGACGACACGTACGACGTGCTCGTCATCGGCGGCGGCATCACCGGGGCGTACGCCGTGCTCGACGCGGCCTCGCGCGGGCTGCGCGCGGCGCTGGTCGAGAAGGACGACTTCGCCTCCGGTACGTCGTCGAAGTCCTCGAAGATGGTGCACGGCGGCCTGCGCTACATCGAGCAGGGCAACGTCAACCTGGTCCGCCACTCGCTCCTGGAGCGGCACCGCTTCCGGAAGAACGCCCCGCACCTGGTGCACCGGCTGCCGTTCCTCTTCCCGATCCTGGAGAAGGAGGGCATCTTCGACGCCCGCCTCGCCAAGGGCTTCGAGGGGCTGCTGTGGACGTACGACCTGGTGGGCGGCTGGCGGATCGGGAAGCTGCACCAGCGGCTCACCGTTCCCGAGGTCCTCGCGCAGGCGCCGACGCTGCGCGCGGAGAACCTCAAGGGCGGGCTGATGTACTTCGACGCCCGTACCGACGACGCCCGCCTCGTCCTCACCATCGTGCGGACCGCCGCCGCGCTCGGTGCGACGATCCTCAACGGGGCCAGGGCAGAGGGCCTGCTGATGCAGGCGGGCAAGGTGTCCGGCGCCCGGGTCTCGGCGGACGGCGACACCTTCGACATCCGGGCGCGGGCCGTCGTCAACGCCACCGGCGTATGGACCGACGAGCTCGACGCGAAGGCTGACGACGGCCACAAGCCGCAGGTCAGGCCCGCCAAGGGCGTCCACATCGTGGTGCCGTGGGACAAGGTGCGGATCAACTGCACGGTCACCGTGCCGATCCCCGGCCGGGCCCGCCGCGCGACCTGCACCCGCTGGGGCAACAGCGTCGTCCTCGGCACCACCGACGAGGACTACCAGGGCTCCCCCGACGACGTGCACTGCACCCGCGAGGAGATGGACTTCCTGCTGGAGGGCGCCAACACCGCCTTCGAGGGGAAGCTCACCCCGGACGACGTGGTCGGCTCCATCGGCGGTCTGCGCCCGCTGGTCGGCGGCAAGGAGGGCGCGACCCTCGACATGCGCCGCGACCACCACATCACCGTCGGCCGCACCGGCATGGTGACGGTGACCGGCGGCAAGCTCACCACCAGCCGGCACATGGGCGAACTCGTCATCGACAAGGTGATGACCGTCCTCGGCCGCAAGGGCAGGAGCCGCACCACCGACCTCCCGCTGCTCGGCGGCGCCGGTTACGACGCCGAGGCCGTCGCGGCCTCCGGCGGCATCGCCGCGCACCTCGGCGAGCGCTTCGGCACCGAGGCCCGCTTCGTCGGCGACCTGATCCAGGACGACCCGTCGCTGGCCGAGCCGATCGTCGCGGGACTCCCCTACACCAAGGCGGAGGTCGTGTACGCGGCCCGCGCCGAACTGGCCCGCTCGGTCGACGACGTGCTCTCGCGCCGGATGCGCGCCCGCCTGTTCGCCCGGGACGCGTCCGCCGAGGCCGCCGGGGCCGTGGGAGCGATCCTCGGCCGGGAACTGAACCTCTCGGAGGCCGAGGTGGAGCGTTCGGTCTCCGAGTACCTCGCAGCCGTCCGTCACGAAAAGTCCGTACTCCTCGAAGGGGCAGCAGCATGATCAGCCGTCAGACCATCACCCACCCGTTCAACCGGGGCAACTACACGATCGGCGCCCCCAGCTTCGCCAAGTGGGCGCAGAACACCCCGATCGGGGACGGCGAGGCCGCCCTCCAGGTGAACCCGGTCGAGGTCCCCGAGACCGTGATCGAGGCGCTGCGCGAGGCCGCGCACGCGGTGCACACCGCCCGCGAGGAGGTCGTCACCCGGACCCGTGACTGGTGGGCCGGCTCGATGATCGGCGAGACCGAGGGCCGTCCCGCGACGCCGGACGCCGTGATCGTCGAGGCGGCCGACGCCGACCAGGTCGCGGCCGTGCTGCGGATCTGCCACGAGGCGGGCGTCCCGGTCACCCCGTCGGCCGGCCGCTCCAACGTCACGGGCGCGGCACTGCCCGTCTTCGGCGGCGTCGTCCTGGACGTCTGCGGGCTGAACGAGATCACCGGCTTCGACGCCGAGTCCAACGTCGTGGACGTCCAGGCCGGCATGTTCGGGGACCTCTTCGAGAAGCAGCTCCAGGAGGAGTACGGGGTCACCACCGGCCACTGGCCGTCCGCGTTCGCCGTGTCCACGGTCGGCGGCTGGATCGCCTGCCGCGGCGCCGGTCAGCTCTCCACCCGGTACGGCAAGATCGAGGACATGGTCGTCGGTGTGGACGTCGTGCACGCGGACGGCACGCGTGCCACCTACGGCGACTACGCCCGTGCCGCGGTCGGCCCGGACCTGCGCCAGCTGTTCGTCGGTTCCGAGGGCACCCTCGGCGTCATCGTCTCGGCCCGGCTGCGGGTCCACCCGCTGCCGGAGTACGCGAACGCCGTCGCGTACGGCTTCAAGACCTTCGCCGAGGGCCTGGACGCCTGCCGAAGGATCATGCAGCGCGGTGCGACCCCGGCCGTCCTGCGGCTGTACGACACCCTGGAGTCGGGCACGCACTTCGGCCACCCGGAGACCAACCTCCTGCTCGTCGCCGACGAGGGCGACCCGGCCATCGTCGACGCCTCGATCGCGGTGGCGAAGGAGGTCTGCGAGGCGTACGGCCCCGAGCTGGACAGCAAGGCGGTCTTCGAGCGCTGGCTGGACGAGCGGATGCTGGTCGGCAAGTCCGCCGACGGCTTCAAGCCCGGCCCCGGCTTCGTCGCCGACACCCTGGAGATGGCCGCGTCCTGGACCGACCTCCCGGTGATCTACGACGAGGTGGTCGCCGCGATCCAGTCGGTGCCCGGCACCCTGGCCGCCTCGGCCCACCAGTCCCACGCGTACACCGACGGCGCCTGCGTGTACTTCTCGCTGCGCGGCGACGTGGCTCCCAAGTCGCGCCGCGACTGGTACCGCTCGGTGTGGGACGCCGCCAACGCCGTACTGATCGAGCACGCGGCCGCGCTCAGCCACCACCACGGCTGCGGTCTGCTGCGCGGCCCCTACCTGGAGGAATCCCTCGGGGCGGGCTTCGCGACCTTCGTCGCGGTGAAGAAGGCCCTGGACCCGGCAGGCATTCTCAACCCTGGCAAACTGGGCCTTCCCAGCCGATTCGGTACGTCTCCGCTGAACTGACGCCGGGGCCTCTCGTCCGGATCCGGCCCGATCCGGACGAGAGGCCCCGGGCCGGCAGCAACCACGAACCCCTCCCTCCCCAGGCAGGCCCTTGCCATGACCCCTTCCCCCTCCCGGTCCGGTGCCGCACTCGACCCCCGGCTCACCGCGGCGTTCGCCGAGGTGCCGGTCGTCGCGTCGGTGGTCGGCACCCAGCCGCTGCGCGAGTTCCTGACCGCACCGGCGAAGGTGTGCATCCTCGCGTCGTTCGCGGTGGGGCAGCTGCCCCAGGTCGTGCCGGCGCTGGGCCGGGCGGGGAAGACCGTGTTCGTGAACGTGGACAGCAGCCCCGGTCTGGCTCAGGACCGGGGCGCGCTGGAGTTCATCAGGAACATGGGCGCGCACGGCGTGGTCAGCACCCGGCTCTCCCTCATAGAGAAGGGTCGCCCGCTCGGCCTGCTGACGATGATGAAGGTGTTCGTCACCGACCGGTCCAATCTGCGCCGCTCCACGGACGCGATCTCGCGCGGGGCGCCGGACCTGGTCGAGATCATGCCCGCCCCGATCATCGCCCGGATGAGCGCGCAGGCACAGCGCGCGATGTCCCCGTCGGTGGCCGCGGGCTTCGTGGAGACCCCCGCGGACGTGGCACTCGCGCTGGCCCTCGGCTCGGCCGCGGCCGCCACGTCCGACCCCCGCCTCTGGCACCTGCGCCGGGACCAGCTGCCGCCGGTCCCGCCCGGCGCCCTGAAGAGGCCCGCCCCACCCCAGGAGTAACCCCCATGACATACGTCGTCGTAGCCCGCTACCGCACCAGGGCCGGCGAGGAGGACACCGTCCTCCCCCTGCTCGACGCGATGGCCGCCGCCTCCCGCGAGGAGCCCGGCAACCTCGCCTACCGGGTCCACCAGGGCACCGAGGACCCGCGGGCGATCGTGCTGTACGAGGAGTACGCCTCCGAGGCCGACTTCACCGAGCACTGCGCCACCCCGCACTTCCAGGAGATCGTGCTCGGCAAGGTCGTCCCGCTGCTGGAGAGCCGCGACGTGCTGCGCTGCGCCCCGCGTCCGGAGGTGGCGGCGTGAAGACCCGTGCGGTGGTGCTGCGCGGGACGTCGACGGCCCGCCCGTACTCCGGTACGCGCCCGGTCGAGGTGGAGGAGCTGGAGCTCGGCGCCCCGCGCGAGGGCGAGGTGCTGGTACGGATCGCCGCCGCCTCGCTCTGCCACTCGGACCTCTCGGTGGTCAACGGCGACCGGGTCCGCCCGCTGCCGATGGCGCTGGGCCACGAGGCGGTGGGCGTCGTCCAGGAGACCGGACCGGGCGTCGGCCGGGTCTCCCCCGGCGACCATGTGGCGCTGGTCTTCGTGCCGAGCTGCGGCTTCTGCGGCGACTGCGCGGCGGGCCGCCCTGCCCTGTGCGCACAGGCCGCGGCGGCGAACGGTTCAGGTGCGCTGCTGCACGGCCCGTCGCTGCTGACCGACGCCGCCGGCAACCCGGTCCACCACCAGCTGGGCGTCTCGGCCTTCTCCGAACACGCGGTGCTGGCCCAGGAGTCGGTGGTCCCGATCCCCAAGGACATCCCGTTCACCGTCGCGTCGATGTTCGGCTGTGCGGTCCTGACGGGCGCGGGCGCTGTCATCAACACGGCGGCCCTGCGTCCGGGGCAGTCGACGGTGGTCTACGGCCTGGGCGGGGTGGGCCTCTCCGCGGTGCTGGGAGCCCGCGCGGCGGGGGCGTACCCGATCATCGCGGTCGACCCGGTCCGGGAGAAGCGCGAACTGGCACTCCGGCTGGGTGCGACTCATGCGTACGCCCCCGATGAAGCGCTGCGGCAGATCCGCGAACTGACCTCCGGCGGAGCCGAGTCCGCGGTGGAGGCGGTGGGCAGCCCCAAGGTCATGGCCGAGTGCCTGAGCGCCGTGGCCCGGGGCGGCAAGGTCGTCTCGGTGGGCCTGCCCGCGCCGGACCGGGTGCTTCAGGTCCCGGCGCTGGCGTTCGCGGGCGAGGGCAAGTCGTTGCTGGGCTCGTACATGGGCGACGCGGTGCCGCGCCGCGACATCCCGAGGTTCCTGGACCTGTGGCGGGCGGGCCTGATGCCGGTGGAGCTGATGCACACGGGCACACTGCCGCTGACCGACATCAACGCGGCGCTGGAGGAGCTGGCTTCCGGCCGGGCCATCCGCCAGGTCATCGACACCTCGGGGATGCTGGACGCCTGACGCCTGCCGTGATCCGTGTCCCGGTCGGCGGCGCCCCCTGGTTGCCCGGGGGCGCCGCCGGCCCTCACCTGTCGGACTTCTCGGTCTCCGGCGCGGCCGCGGGCGTGAAGTGCAGGAAGATCTTGCGCCGGCTGATGCGCCATCCTCGCTCTCCGCGCACGATCACATCCTCATAGGTCACGCTTCCGCACTCGCCGTCCGGTCCGGCGCCGATCCCCTTGGAACGGGCATGGACCCGGCCGTCCCCGGCCTCGGTGAGGACGATGTTGGTGACGTGGTGGCCGACGGGCGCGCCCGGCTTGCCCGCCCGCGCCCGCGCCATGTCCCGGAAGGCGGCCAGGCCGTGCACCTCCCCGTGCCCGAGGTTCGAGGTCTCGTAGACGATGTCGTCGGTGAACAGCTCGTCCAGCCGGTCCAGTTCGTCGTTGTCGACCAAGTGCCCGTGCAGGGCGAGCAGTTCGGAGATGTCCAGACGGTCCTCGACACTGAGCGTCATCGCCGGTCCTTTCGTGAGAGCTCTCGCGACGGTGCGGCAGTTATACGGGGGAGTTCCCCCGGCGACCCGGCGCAGCACCGCTCACACACCGCCGCGGCCTGGGGAGTTCATTCCGCTGGAGCAACCGCGCGGCGCTCGTGACGAAGCAGCACGACCCCGTTGCCGAATTCCCGCGTCTCGGCCAGCCGGAGGCCGGTCCGGCCCGCCGAGGCAGGAAACAGGGGCCTGCCCCGGCCGATGAGGACCGGATGGACGTAGACGCGGTACTCGTCGACCAGGTCGAGCCGCATGAAGGTCGCGGCGAGATCGGCGCCCCCGAGACACAGGTCCCCGCCGGGCTGCGCCTTCAGCGTCCTGATCTCCTCCGCGTCGACCTCCCGCCTGATCGTGGCGTTCCGGCCGGCGTGTTCCAGGGTCCGGGAGAACACGATCTTGGGCGTCTCCCGCCAGATACCGGCGAACTCCGCCTCGGTCTCGGTGGCGGAGGGGTCGGAGTCGGCGGTCGGCCAGAAATCCTCCATGAGCTGATAGGTCACCCGGCCTTCGAGGAAGGCACCCATGCCCCTGAGCAGCTCGTTGAAGTGACGGTGCAGTTCGTCGTCGACCAGGTGCCAGTCGATCTCGCGGCCCGGCCCCTCCATGAAGCCGTCGAGGGACACCGAGGCCATCAGGACGATCTTCCTCATCGCAATCCTCTTCCGCCGCAGACGTCGCGCCGCGCGGTTGCCCGGCGCCAGAACAGTTGACGCCCCGGCCGCGCGCCTGGCAACGAGTGACACGCATCGCGGACGGGGGCGGGCAAGGTCAGTAGTGGCCCGTCCTGCCGTCCAGGAGCTCCCTGATGGCGTCCAGGTGTCCCGCATGCCGGGCGGTCTCCTCGATCATGTGGAACATGATCCAGCGCAGGCTGGCGCCCGACGCATCGAAGTCCGGATGCCGTCCCACATCGTCGAGCGACTGCGCCGCGAAGATCTCGTTCGACACCGCGACCTGCCGGTCGTAGTCGTCCAGGAGCTCCGCGAGCGGGACGCCTTCGACCCTCATGTCGGCGTCCTCGGGTTCGTCGAACACCGGCCCCACGGCCGGGCGTCCGAGCAGGACGACCTCGAACCAGAGGTGCTCGGCCCAGCGGAGGTGTGACATGACACCCGCAATCGTCATGAGCGGCGAGGACGGCAGGACGGGGCGATGCGCGTCCGCCTCCGAGAGTTCCTCGCACTTCCAGCGGGCGGTCGCGCGTTGCGTGTCGAGCCAGCCGACGAGCTGGGTCCGCTCGTCCGCTGCGTGGGCGGGGCGCTTGCGGGAGGGATACGAGGAGAGGTACGGAGAGGGCGACATGGGCGTCGAAGCTACCCGAGGCGATGTCACACTTCACAGCGCATATCGGCGATGTCACACCTCACGACGCACACCGGCCGGTGCGATATCCAACTCCCCCTCCACCCGGGCGCGTCGCCCTGATACCTTGGCCGACATGTTCCTCTCCCGTGCGTAGGACCCCGTACCGACCGCACCCCTCGCTTCCGACGGGTGCGGCGCTCCGGTGTCCCCGCATGCCCGCAGCGCCCTCTGCCGCGCTGCCCTCACGAGGAACGTATCGATGCTTTCGCCAGCACCCGTGCCTTCGCGCACGCCTTCGTACGCCACCGTCCTGCGTACCCCTCACGCCGCCCGCACCTTCGGTGCCGCTCTGCTGGGGCGGCTCTCGTACGGGATGGTCTCGCTCTCTCTGATGCTGGCGGTGAACGCGAGCGTCGGCTCGTACTCCGTCGCCGGTGCCGTCATGGCGCTCTTCGGGGCGACCAGTGTCTTCCTCTCCCCCGCCCGTGCCGCGCTGATCGACCGGCACGGGCCGCGCCGGGTCCTGCCACCGCTGGCCGGCGTCTACGCGGTACTGCTCGCCGCCCTCGCGTACGCCACCTGGCGGCCGGGGGCCCCGGCGCTCCTGCTGGCGGCGCTCGCCGCCGCCGCGGGGGCCTTCTCACCGCCTCTGGGGCCGGTGATGCGGACCCTGTGGAGCGGTCTCGTCGCCGACCGGGAGCTGTTGCGGCGCGCCTACAGCCTGGACGGTGTCGCCGAGGAACTCCTCTTCGTCTCCGGTCCGTTGCTGGTGGGGGTGGTGGTGAAGTTCGCCTCGCCCGCGGCCGGGATCGCGGCCAGTGCCGCGCTGATCCTCGTGGGCACGCTGGCGCTGGTGTCGTCACCGGCGGTACGCGCTGCGGGCGTGGCGCCGTCGGACGACAAGGCCGCCGGACCGGACGACCCGCCGGCCGGGCGGCGGCTGCTCGGCGTCATCGGGCTGCGGCACGCGGTGCTGGTGACGGCCTCCGTGGGGTTGTGCCTGGGGGGCCTGGATCTGCTGGTGGTGGCATTCGCCGAGCAGCGCCACCAGGGCACGGGGGCCGTGTCGTGGGTGCTGGCCGCGCTCTCGGCCGGAAGCGCGGTCGGGGGACTCGCCTACGGCGCCGTCTCCTGGCGGGCGTCGAACCGGGCGCGGCTGCCGCTGCTGGCCGCCGGACTGGGCGCCGCCGTGGCCGGGGCCGGGCTGTCGCCCGGTGTGTACGTGCTGGCCGCGCTCGCCGCGGTGGCCGGGCTGTTCGTCGCGCCCGCGCTGACCACCGCGTACCTCATCGCGGACGAGTCCGTGGGCGCGGGCAGCCGCACACAGGCCGGTGCCTGGGTGAACACCGCGGTCAACGCCGGGTCGTCGGTGGGTGCCGCGGCGGTGGGTCTGCTGGTGGACCGGCTGCCGCCGGCCGTCTGCTTCGCGGTGGCGGCGGTGCCCGCGCTGTTGTGTGCGGCCGTGGTGGCGCGCGGATCGGCGGCCCGAGGAGCGGTGGCGCGCGAAGCGGTCAGCCGCTCGTGACCGTGGAGGTGCGCACACCGGGTCCGTCCGGTGTGCGCCACTCCTCCCAGACCGCGGCCAGGTCCGCCTCGATCGCCGGCGCCACCGTGTCCAGCAGCCGTACCTGAGCCCCCGGCCCCGCCAGGTCCATGCGGTACGGGTGGGGCCGGCCGGCCGGGGCGGCGCCGAGGGCGGTGACCGAGCCGATGATGCGGTTGGGGCCCAGGATGCCGGGGAGTTCACGCAGGTCCGGGTCCATGAGATCCAGGTCCTCGACCAGCAGCTCGCAGCCGTCGTACGTGGCGTGCGTCATCGCCCGGACACCGCCGCCCCGCTCTCCGGAGCGCCCCAGGACCAGGGTGTCGCGCCACAGCATCCGGGCCCCGGCCGCCAGCGCGACCGCCATCGAGCGCTCGACCGCGGCGCCCCTGGAGATCACGAACGGCCGTGCGTCCCAGCACAGTTCACCGCCCTCCGCGATGTCCACCCGGGCCCGCCAGCTCGACCTGCCGCCTCGATGGTCGTACGCGACCAGGCCGGACGGCTCGACCAGTTCCAGCCGGGCGCCGGGGCCGACCGAGATGTCCAGCAGCAGATCGTCGCCCGCCAGCAGGCCCGCCCGGGTGCCGACCAGGGCGATCCGCAGCCGGTCGGGGGACGGCAGCAGGGGGCGGGGGGCGAGGAAGGCGCCCGGACGCAGTTCGCGGGCGATGTGGCGGCCCGAGCCGTCGCGCTCCACGGCGACGACGGTGGGCTCGGCGGAATCCGCGGTCACGAGCCGTCGTGGCTGTGGTTGTGACTGTGGGGTGCCATCGGGCCCGGGTCGGTGGGGACGTGGGTGCCTGATCGGTGGCGTACGAGCAAATCCCTTACCCAGTCGGCGAGTTCGGCCACGGACACCGGGTCGTGCTTGGAGAGCGCGAGGACCGGCAGACCGTCGCGGGCGTGCGACGCGTCGGAGACCATCGCGGCCACGTCGACCTCCACATGGGGCGCGAGGTCGGTCTTGTTGATGATCAGGAGGTCGGCGCCGGTGATGCCGGGGCCACCCTTGCGGGCGACGTCGCCGCCGCCCGCGACATCGATGCAGAACAGCTGGGCGTCGGCGAGGGCCGGGCTGAAGGTGGCGGTCAGGTTGTCGCCGCCGCTCTCGACGAGTACCAGGTCGAGCGGCCCGTACGCCTCCTCCAGGTCCTCGACGGCGTCGAGGTTGGCGCTGACGTCGTCCCGGATCGCGGTGTGCGGGCAGGCGCCCGTCTCGACGGCCCGGATGCGTTCGGTGGGCAGCACCCCGGCCGACCGGAGGAAGCGGGCGTCCTCGTCGGTGTAGATGTCGTTGGTGACGACGGCCATGGCGAGTTCACCGGCCAGCTCGCGGCAGAGGGTGGCGAGGATCGAGCTCTTGCCGGTGCCGACCGGGCCCGCGACGCCGAGGCGCAGGGCGCGCGGCCGGTGTGTGTGCTCCTGGGTGTGCCCGTCGGGCGTTGCGTCGAGGTGCAGGTCAAGGTGCTGGTCAGGGTGCTGGTCAGGCAAGGAAGAGTCTCCGTTCTCGTTGTGCGTGTTCGAGCGCCCACTGTTCGGTGAGCGGGGGCGTACGGGCGGGCAGTCCGGCCGGGGTCCGTACCGCGAGGGCCTCGGCCACCGCGGCCGCCGCGTGCGGCTCGGCGTCGAGGATCCAGGCGACCGAGTCCAGCGGGTCGCCGGGCAGCAGCTTGAGCGCCGCCGAGGTGATGGTCTGGAGTTCGTCGTAGACGACGCCCCGCGCCAGCTCCTGTGGCGACACCTCCATGACGGCCCCGAGTGCGCCGAGGGCCACCGGCCGCAGCGGGCGGGGGCGGATCCCGGTCAGGGCGGTGACCGCCGGGTGGCCGGGGGCCAGCCTGCGCGCCAGGCGCTGCACGCCGCGGCCGAGCGTCGCCGATGCCTCGCGCAGGGGTGCGGCCGGGGTCCGGGCGGTGAGCGCCTGTTGTACGGGGCCGTAGTCCACCGGGTCCTGCCCGGCGGCCCGCAGGGCGAGTACGGCGGCGGCTGCCTCGGTGACGGCCGCGGTGTGCAGCCGGGCCCGCAGCAGGGCGGGGATCCGGTCCCGGGTGAGGCCTGCCGCGACGGCCGGTTCGAGTCCCGCGCTGTAGGTGTACGCGCCGACCGGGAGCCGTCCGTCGCCGAGCAGCAGATGCGCCAGGCCGGCCATCAGAACATGGAGTACCGCTGGGCCAGCGGCAGTTCGGTGGCGGGCGCGGGCTCCACGAGTTCTCCGTCGATCCGGATGGCGAAGGTCTCCGGGTCGACGTCGATGTCCGGGAGCGCCGTGTTGTTCGGCAGGTCCGCCTTGGTGAGGTGGCGGGTGGGACGTACGGCGACCAACTCCCGTACCAGGCCAAGTCGTTCGGCAAGTCCGTCGGCCAGGGCCGCGGGGGCGACGAAGCTGACCGAGAGGTGCGGGGCGGCTTCGGCGGCGGCGGTGGGGCGCATGAGGACGGGCTGGGTGGTGGGGATCGCGGCGTTGGCGTCGCCGAGCGGCGCGTACACCACCATGCCGCCCTTGATGACGGCGGCGGGGCGGATGCCGAAGAAGGCGGGGTCCCACAGCACCAGGTCGGCGAGCTTGCCCGGTTCGACGGAGCCGACGACATGGTCGATGCCGTGGGCGACCGCCGGGCAGATCGTGTACTTGGCGACGTAGCGGCGGGCGCGTTCGTTGTCGGCGGGCAGTTCGCTGCCGCGGTCCCCGAAGCGCTGCTTCATGGTGTGCGCGACCTGCCAGGTGCGGCAGATGACCTCACCGATGCGGCCCATGGCCTGGGCGTCCGAGGAGGTGATGGAGAGTGCGCCGATGTCGTGCAGGACGTCCTCGGCGGCGATGGTGGTGGCTCGGATGCGGGACTCCGCGAAGGCGAGGTCCTCGGGTACGCGCGGGTTGAGGTGGTGGCAGACCATCAGCATGTCGAGGTGTTCGGCGACGGTGTTGACGGTGTGCGGGAGTGTGGGGTTGGTGGACGCCGGGAGGATGTTGGGGTGGGAGGCGACGGTGATGATGTCGGGTGCGTGGCCGCCGCCCGCGCCCTCGGCGTGGAAGACGTGGATGCCGCGTCCGGCGATGGCGTCGAGGGTGCCTTCGACGTAGCCGGCCTCGTTGAGGCTGTCGGCGTGCAGGGCGACCTGGAGGCCGTAGGCGTCGGCCGCCTTCAGTGCCGCGTCGATGGCGGCGGGGGTGGCGCCCCAGTCCTCGTGGACCTTGTAGCCGCCCGCGCCGCCGAGTGCCGCCTCGCGCAGCGCCTCCTCGCCGACGGTGGAGCCCTTGCCGAACAGCATGATGTTGAGCGGGACCCGGTCCAGGGACCGGTGCATCATCGCCAGGTTCCAGGCGCCCGGGGTGACCGTGGTGGCCTTGGAGCCCTCGGTGGCGCCGGTGCCGCCGCCGATGACGGTGGTGGTGCCGGTGGCGAGGGCCTCGTGCAGGGTCTCCGGCATGAGGAAGTGGACGTGGGTGTCGATGGCCCCGGCGGTGAGGATGCGGCCTTCGCCGGAGACCACGTCAGTGCCGGGTCCGATGACCAGGTCGGGGTGGACGCCGTCGCTGATGTCGGGGTTGCCGGAGCGGCCGAGCGCGACGATGCGGCCGGCCCGGACGCCGACGTCGGTCTTGACGATGCCCCAGTGGTCGAGGACGACGACATTGGTGATGACGAGGTCGAGGGCGCCGTCGGCGCGTGCGGCGGTGGACTGGGCCATGGATTCGCGGATGGACTTGCCGCCGCCGAACACGGCCTCGTCGCCGCCGAAGCAGCGGTCCTCCTCGACCTCGATCCAGAGGTCGGTGTCGGCGAGGCGGACGCGGTCGCCGGTGGTGGGGCCGTAGAGCGACGCGTAGGCGTCACGGGTCATTCGTGCCATGTCACATGCCATCCGTTCGCGCGGCCCGGGTGCCGTCCGTTCGCGCCGCCTCCGGGTCGCCCGTTCGCGCGGCCCGGGTGCCCGGTACGACGATGCCGGGCACCTTCCGGCGGCCTCCCAGCTCGACGAGGGTGACCTCGGCGCCGACTCCGGGCTCGAAACGCAGAGAAGTACCGGAAGGAATATCGAGCCGGAATCCTTCGGTCAGGGACCGGTCGAAAGAAAGCGCCGGATTCGCGTCGGGGAAATGCAGATGCGAGCCGATTTGAATGGGGCGGTCGCCGTCATTCACCACAGTCACATGCAATTGCGTACGGGTGTCATTGATTTTCAGTTCGCCGGCCCCGGTCCGGATCTCGCCCGGGATCACGGGATCGGCGAGGTGATCGTGACGAGCTTGCGCCCGTCCGGGAAGGTCGCCTCGACCTGGACGTCATGCAGCATCTCGGGAACACCTTCCAGCACGTCAGCGCGGGTGAGGACGCTCCGCCCCTCGGCCATCAGGTCGCTGACACGGGCACCCTCGCGGGCGCGTTCCATGGCCCAGCAGGAGAGCAGCGCGACGGCCTCGGGGTAGTTGAGCCGAACGCCGCGGTCCCGCCTGTCACGAGCGACCATTCCGGCGACGCTCAGCAGCAATTTCTCCGTGTCGGACGGAGTGAGAAACATGGGAAAACCTCCGTGGCGGCAGCCCCCGGAATTCCCGGAATCACCTTTGCCACGTTCCTCTTATAAGCCTCCCGACCACGCCGTGGCAACTTGCAGCGCTCCGCGATAAGTCCCTTTCTGCCCTTATCGACCACCATATACGGGCAAAGTAGACAAATTTTATCCATCAAGAAACAGTAAAGTGAGGCGGCCGTACACCCCCGGCAGGGGGTGTACGGCCGCCTCAAGAGCAAAGCTCAGCAGGTCACTTCAGACCGAAGGCCCGGATGATCTCCTGGTCGATGCCCAGCCCGTCGGCCGCCTCGGCGTGCGCCTTGAGCGAGACGAACGAGCCGGCCTTCTTCGGGGTCTTGAACCGGGCGCTCCAGGAGCCGGCCGCGTCCTTGCGGAGCTGCACCGCCTCCCAGCTCTCCCCGTCGTCGTAGCTGACCGACAGCGAGGCCCCGGTGGCCTTGACCGCCCCGTCCAGCCACTCCTGCGTACCGGAGGAGAGCCCGACCTCGGTCCACTGACCGGCCTTGACGTCACCGGCGAGGTCGGTGTTCACCCGGTAGTCCAGCTGGAGCATCGGGATGTCGGCCTGGAACGGGCCGTTCTCGTCCATGGCACCCGAGACGAAGTTCCACTCGGTGTGAGTGCGGGTGGACGTCCGCCACACGTCGCCGTCCCGGGCGGAGTCGAGCACGAAGCGGTACGGCAGCTTCTCCGGCGAGACGTCCCAGGCGAAGCCCGCCCGGCCCGCGACCTTCTTGATCAGCTTGTCGCCCTGGTAGAAGGCCGTGGTGGTGGTGTCGTACTCGTCGTCCGGCATGGCGCCCGAGTGGCCCGCGCCGGAGTCCGTCCACGGGGTGAAGTTGAACTGGATGTCGTTGTAGACGGACCGGAACGGACCCCAGTAGCCGGTGCCCAGACGCGGGCGGGTGACCGGCGCGAACCATTCGGCCGGGTAGGTGCGGCCCGCTGTGTAGTCGAGATCGCCGCTGCGCATCTCCTGCGCGGTACCGCTCTCGTCGGCGTTGAGGACCGAGTGGTTCTCGTACCAGAAGGAGGCGCCCGGAAGCGGGGTGACCCACTCCTCGCGGGTACCGGGGAACTTCTCGTACTCCTCGAAGCCGATGCCCGGGCCGTAGTCCGGGATGTCGTAGCGGTAGCCGCCGCCGAGCACGTCCTTGTGGCCGTAGAAGGTGTTCTCCACCTTCGCCAGCTGACGGGCCGACGGCGCGTACTCCAGCGAGCGGTCCGGGACGACGCCGTCGTGGCGGTCGACCAGGTCGTACACGTAGCGGGCGAACTTCCGCTGCGTGACCGTCACCTTCGAGCCCTGCCGGGCCACGTCGATCAGCTTCTCGCCCGCGAGGCGCTGGACCGAGGCGACCGGGACGGCGGTCTTGGTTCCGTAGGGGGCGTACGACTCCATCGCGACGCCGTCGCCGTCGTTGACGACGAAGAGCGCCTCGGCGCCCGCGGCCACCGCGTTGGCGGCCCGGTCCTCGGGAGCGACCGCGTCGCTGCGGCGGATGACGACCGCCTTGCCCTTGACGTCCAGGCCCTTGTAGTCGGCCGCGGCGCCGTTGCCCGCGAAGACGGCGGTGAGCTTCTGCGTGCCGCTCTCCGCGACCGGTGCACCGCCCTGCGCGGTCACCGGGACATCACGGCCGCCGGCGGTCAGATCGATCAGCTTCTCGCCCTGCCGCCAGCGGGTCAGGAACGAGAAGCTGCCCTGGGTGACCTTCTTGGTGGGGCTCGCCCACAGCTCGTCGTACGTCAACGGGATCTGGTACGCGTCGCGCAGGACGGTGCCGTCCGGTGCGGTACGTGCCATGTCATATCGCAGCTGCCGGGTCTCGGTCTCCTTCGGTGTCCGCGCACTGACCTTGCGGGCCTTGGAGGTGTCGAGGGTGACCGTGGAGGCCTTGTCCAGGATGATCTCGGGCGCCGCGAGGAAGGCGACGGCCTTGGAGTCCGCGCGGTCACCGGCGACGTCGGCGGCCGCCCACGCGGTGTAGTTCCCCGGCGGGAGCCGGAGCGTGTTCTCGCCCGACACCTGGACGACGCCCAGGTTCGGGTCGCCGAGCGCACCGAGGACGACCAGGCCGTCCATCGGCTTGCCCGCACGGTCGCGGAGCTTCAGCGTCAGGTCGTACAGCTCCTGCTCCTTGTTCAGGGCGAAGCCGGTGTGGGCGACGGTGGTGCCCGCCGCGTCCTTGGCGACGACCTGGCCGGAGAACTGGGTGTTGCTCGCGACCTTCGACGGGTCCAGCGAGAGCACGGCCTCGGCGGTGGAGCCGGCCGGGACGGTCAGCTGCTTCGTCGAGAGAGTGTAGGCGTCGGCGTCCGTGTCCGTGGCCAGGTCGAGCGTGACGTCCTTCGCCCCCGTGTTGCGGTAGGTGATGGTCCGCTCGGCGACCGGGTCGGACGGCGAGTGCGGCCAGTCGTACGAGGCGACCGCGACGGAGCCGGTGGCCTCGATCGTGGTGTCGACCGCCGCCTTCACGTCGAGCCGGCCGGTGCCTTGCTGGTACGGGGTGTAGTCCGGGAGCTCCTTGGACGAGCTCATCAGCGCGTCCTTGATCCGCTGGCCGGACCAGTCGGGGTGACGCTGCTTCAGAATCGCGACCGCGCCCGCGACATGCGGGGTCGCCATCGACGTACCGGACATCGACTGGTACATGCCGTCGATGCCGGGGACCGCCTGCGAGGCGGCCGCGTTGATGTTCACGCCCGGTGCGGAGAGGTCGGGCTTCAGGCCGTAGGACCTGACCAGCGGGCCCATCGAGGAGAAGGACGCGCGGTTGTCCTGCTTGTCGACGGCGGCGATGGTGAGCGCCTTCTGAGCCGACCCGGGCGAGCCGATGGTGCCCTCGCCGTAGGAGTTGCCCGCGGCGATCACGAACAGCGGACCGCCGTCGGCGGAGAGGGCGTCGACCGCCTGCGACATCGGGTCGGAGCCGTCGTCCGGGATGCTGGAGCCGAGGCTCATCGAGACGACGTCGGCGCCTTCGGCCTTCGCCCACTCCATGGCCTCGATGATGCCGGAGTCGGCACCGGAGCCCTCGTCGCTGAGCACCTTGCCGATGATCAGGTCCGCGCCCGGGGCGACGCCCTTGTTGACGCCTTCGGAGGCGGCGCCGGAGCCCGCGATCGTGGAGGCGACGTGCGTGCCGTGGCCGTTCCGGTCGACGACCTCCTCGCCCGGTACGAAGCTCTTGGTCTCCAGGATGCGGTCCTTGACGTCCGGGTGCGTGGCGTCGATGCCGGTGTCCAGGACGGCGACCTTGGAACCCTTGCCGTCGTATCCCTCGGCCCAGGCCTGCGGAGCGTTGACCTGGGGCACGGAGTCCTTGAGCGACGCCTCCGCCCGGCCGTCGAGCCAGAGCTTGGCGATGCCGGCGTCCAGCGAACGGGCCTCGGGGGCGCCGGTGATGCCGTTCCAGAAGGTGCGGGCGGTGTCCTTGCCGGCCTTCAGCGCGGCGCCGTGGATGCTCTCCAGGGTGCGGACCTTCTTGGCGCCACGCGGGGCGGCGGGCAGCGAACGGCTCTTGCCCGCCGGGTAGGTGGCGATCAGCGGGATGCCGCCCGAGCTCCGGTCGTCGTACCCCATCTTGGCGAGGGCGGTCACATTGAACAGCCGGCGGTCCAGCTTCCCGGCCGCGAGCAGCGAGGAGGCCTCGTCGGGCAGTACGTAGATGTCGTCGCCGGCCTGCTGGACATGCACCCCGCCGGTCGCGCCGTCGGGGCGGTCCACGGTGACGGTGTCCTGCTTGCCGGCCCCGTCGGTGTAGTGCACGACATCGCCCGTGAGCAGGGTGATGTCGTACTCCTTGACGGGAGCGGCGGCCTGGTGGTCGGTGGGCCCGGGCCGGCCCGGGGCGGCGGAGGCAAAGCCCGTCGCGGGAAGCAGTGCGCCGCTCACCAGGGCGACCGAGGTCGCTATGAGCAGGGCCCTGCGTCCCGCACGAGCGGGTCTCGCCCGGCCGGAGGCGGAGGAGGGAGTGAATGTCATGCAGATGATCTACCTGCAAAACCGTGGCTACGGTTGAGTTCACACCTGGCGTGAAGCCGCCGTGGCGGCATTCCGCCCGCAGCGGTCACGGCCCGGGGACCGCTTCAGGCCACGGATGTGATCACGGCTGTCGGCGGCTCGCCCGCCTCGCGATGGATCGGGGTGTGCGCGCCCTTGAGCGGTACACCGCTGCCGCCGCGCCGGTCGGCGACGATCTCCGCGGCGATCGACAGCGCGGTCTCCTCGGGGGTGCGGGCTCCGAGGTCGAGGCCGATCGGCGAGTGCAGCCTGGCCAGTTCCAGCTCTGTCACACCGACCTCGCGCAGCCGGTCGTTGCGCTCGAGATGGGTGCGGCGCGAGCCCATCGCCCCGACATAGGCGACCGGCAGCTTCAACGCCCTTGCCAGCAGCGGGACATCGAACTTGGCGTCATGCGTGAGGACGCACAGGACGGTGCGGGCGTCGACCTCGGTCGCCGCGAGATAGCGGTGCGGCCAGTCGACGACCAGTTCGTCGGCCTCGGGGAAGCGGGCCTTCGTGGCGAAGACCGGGCGGGCGTCGCACAATGTCACGTGGTACCCGAGGAACTTGCCCGCCCGGACCAGTGCCGAGGCGAAGTCGATGGCCCCGAAGACGATCATCCGGGGCGGCGGGACGCTCGATTCGACGAGCAGGGTGAGCGGCTGCCCGCAGCGCGAGCCGTCGGCGCCGATGGTGACGGAGCCGGTGCGGCCCGCGTCCAGCATGGCGCGGGCATCGTCCGCGGCGGTGCGGTCCAGCTCCGGGTGTCCGCCGAGCGCGCCCTCGTACGAGCCGTCGGGGTGGACCAGCAGGGGGCGGCCGAGGAGCTCCGCCGGCCCGTCGGTGATCCTGGCGAGCGCCGCCGCCGTCCCCCGTGCGGCGGCGGCGAGCGCGGCGGTGAACACCGCCCGTGCGGGGTCGTCCGCACGGACCGGTGTCACCAGGATCTCGATGACGCCGCCACAGGTCAGTCCGACCGCGAAGGCGTCCTCGTCGCTGTAGCCGAACCGCTCACGCACGGCGGCGCCGTCGTCCAGCGCCTGCTCGCACAGTTCGTAGACGGCGCCCTCCACACACCCGCCGGAGACCGAACCGATCACCGTGCCGTCGCGGTCGACGGCGAGCGCGGCTCCGGGCTGCCGGGGCGCGCTGCCGCCGACCGCCACGACGGTGGCCACGGCGAATTCGCGTCCCTGCCCGACCCACCGGTTGAGCTCTTCGGCGATGTCCAGCATGGCGGTTCTCTCCTTCTACGGGTGTGCGGAGGGGCGGACGGGACGGCGGGGCCGGCCCGGTGCGGACCGGCCCCGCGCGGACCGGCTCCGGTTCTACTTGGCGCCGATCCAGCTCTCGATCGGGCTGAGCGCGAAGTACACGACGAATACTGCAGTCAGTACCCACATGAAGGCGCCCACCTCACGGAACTTGCCCTGCGCCGCCTTGATCGCGGCGAAGGAGATCACTCCCGCGCCGACACCGGCGGTGATGGAGTAGGTGAACGGCATCAGTGCCACGGTCAGGAAGACCGGCACGGCGACGGCGCGGTCGCTCCAGTCGACGTGGCGGGCGTTCTGCATCATCATCGCGCCGATGACGACCAGTGCGGCGGCGGCGATCGGCCCCGGCACGATCTGGGCGAGCGGGGTGAAGAACAGCCCGGCGGCGAAGAGCAGACCGGTGACCACGGAGGACAGCCCGGTGCGGGCACCCTCGCCGACGCCGGTCGCCGACTCGATGAAGACGGTCTGCCCGGACGCCCCGGCGACGCCACCGATCGCGCCGCCCGCACCGTCGATGAACAGTGCCTTGGACAGGCCCGGCATCCGGCCCTTGCTGTCGGCGAGTCCGGCCTCGGTGCCGACGCCGATGATGGTCGCCATCGCGTCGAAGAAGCCGGCCAGCACCAGGGTGAAGACGATCATTCCCACGGTCATGGCGCCGATCTCGCCCCAGCCGCCGAACTCGACATGGCCGAAGAGCCCGAAGTCGGGCATCGAGACCGCGCTGCCCTGCAGTTCGGGTACGCTGCCGCCCCATGCCTTGGGGCTGATGTCGGTGACCGCGTTGACGATGACGGCGAGGACCGTGCCGACGACGATGCCGATCAGGATCGCGCCGGGCACATTGCGGGCCTGGAGCATGAAGATGAGCAGCAGGGTGACGCAGAAGAGCAGTACGGGCCAGCCGGTGAGCTGTCCGTCGGTGCCGAGTGTGACGGGGGCGCCCTTGCCGACGAAGCCGGCGTTGACCAGACCGATCAGCGCGATGAACAGGCCGATGCCGATGGTGATGCCGTGTTTCAGGGCCAGCGGTATCGCGTTCATGATGATCTCGCGCAGCCCGGTGACGACCAGCAGCACGATCACGGCGCCGTACATCACGCACATGCCCATGGCCTGCGGCCAGGTCATGTGGGGTGCCACCTGGGTGGCGAGGACGCCGGAGACGGAGAGTCCCGCGGCGAGGGCGAGGGGCACCTTGCCGATGAATCCCATCAGCAGGGTCGACACTGCGGCTGCCAGGGCGGTCGCCGTGATCAGCCCGGCGTGGCTGAGCCGGTGCTCCGCCGCGTCCGGCCCGGAAAGCAGGAGCGGGTTGAGCAGAAGGATGTAACACATCGACATGAACGTGGTGATGCCGCCGCGCACTTCGCGTGCGACGGTGGAGCCACGGTCGGAAATGTGGAAGTACCTGTCGAGCCAGGATCTTCCGGCGGGGACGCGCGAGCCTGAGCCCGCGTCCTCCGCACTGGTCCTGGGCTCCACTGACTGCTGGGTCATGATGCCTGACTCCCAAGGTTCACAGGGGCACCCGCGATGAAGAATCGAAATGCGGGATTTGGGATGACTGCGCTGGCGGCACGACCCGGGGGACGGCCCGAGACGAACTGTTCATGCAGAGTGGAATGTGACGTGTGACGTGGCACAGCGCCGTGACGTGCTACAGCGGTGTGATCCGCTACAGCGGTACAGCGGTGTGACGTGGTACATGTGCGGTGTCACCCGCACTGCTGGTGCTGCGGTACAACAGCACAGCGGTGCTGCGGTACTGCGGTTCTCCGGGCGGCGCGGGCGGCGCAAGTGTGACGTTCCTGGGAGGCACGCACCGCCCGGAGAGTTCTCGTGGAGCCGCGGCTCAGTTGCCGGTGAGGTGCTCGGGTCGTACCGGCGTCCGGTTGAGCTCCAGGCCCGTCGCGTTCCGGATCGCCGCGAGAACGGCCGGGGTCGACGAGAGGGTGGGGGCCTCACCGATGCCACGGAGCCCGTACGGGGCGTGGTCGTCGGCGAGTTCGAGGACATCGACCGGGATCGTCGGGGTGTCGAGGATGGTGGGGATCAGATAGTCCGTGAAGGACGGGTTGCGCACCTTCGCGGTCTTCGGGTCGACGATGATCTCCTCCATGACGGCGACGCCCAGGCCCTGGGTGGTACCGCCCTGGATCTGTCCTTCGACGGACAGCGGATTGAGGGCCTTGCCGACGTCCTGGGCGCAGGCCAGTTCGATGACCTTGACCAGGCCGAGTTCGGTGTCGACCTCCACGACCGCGCGGTGGGCGGCGAAGGAGTACTGGACGTGGCCGTTGCCCTGACCGGTACGGAGGTCGAACGCCTCGGTGGGCCGGTGACGCCACTCCAGCTCGATGTCGACCGCCTCGTCCTCCAGTACGTCGACCAGATCGGCCAGCACCTCGCCGCCGTCGGTGACGACCTTGCCGCTCTCCAGGAGCAGTTCGGCGGTGGCCCAGGCGGGATGGTACGTACCGAACTTGCGGCGGCCCATCTCCAGGACCTTCTCGCGGACGGCCTCGCAGGAGTGCTTCACTGCGCCGCCGGTGACATACGTCTGCCGGGAGGCGGAGGTGGAGCCGGCCGAGCCGACCTGGGTGTCGGCCGGGTGGATGGTGACCTGGGCGACGCCGAGTTCGGTACGGGCGATCTGGGCGTGGACGGTCACGCCGCCCTGCCCGACCTCGGCCATCGCGGTGTGCACGGTCGCGACAGGTTCGCCGCCGATGACCTCCATGCGCACCCGGGCGGTGGAGTAGTCGTCGAAGCCCTCGGAGAAGCCGACGTTCTTGAGGCCGACCGCGTAGCCGATGCCGCGTACGACGCCTTCGCCGTGGGTGGTGTTGGACAGTCCGCCGGGCAGGGCCCGTACATCGGCCTGCTCGCCGGCCACCTCCCACTGGCGCTCGGGCGGCAGCGGCCTGGCCTTGACCCGGCGCAGCAGCTCGGCGACCGGGGCGGGCGAGTCGACGACCTGTCCGGTCGGCAGGAGAGTGCCCTGCTCCATGGCGTTGAGCTGCCTGAACTCGACTGGGTCCATGGAGAGTTCGGCGGCGAGCTTGTCCATCTGGGCCTCGTAGGCGAAGCATGCCTGGACCGCGCCGAAGCCGCGCATGGCGCCGCACGGCGGATTGTTGGTGTAGAGCGCGATGGCCTCGATGTCGACGTCGTCGATGACGTAAGGGCCGACGCTGAGCGAGGAGGCGTTGCCGACGACGGCCGGAGAAGCGGAGGCGTAAGCTCCGCCGTCCAGTACGATGCGGCATTTCATATGGGTCAGCTTGCCGTCGCGGGTGGCGCCGTGCTCGTACCAGAGCTTGGCGGGGTGACGGTGCACATGCCCGAAGAAGGACTCGAACCGGTTGTAGACGATCTTGACCGGCTTGCCGGTGCGCAGGGCGAGCAGGCAGGCGTGGATCTGCATCGACAGGTCCTCGCGGCCGCCGAAGGCGCCGCCGACACCGGAGAGTGTCATGCGGACCTTGTCCTCGGGCAGGCCGAGGACGGGGGCGATCTGGCGCAGGTCGGAGTGCAGCCACTGGGTGGCGACGTACAGGTCGACGCCGCCGTCCTCGGCGGGCACGGCCAGACCGGACTCGGGGCCGAGGAAGGCCTGGTCCTGCATGCCGAAGACGTACTCCCCGCTCACGATGACATCGGCGCGGGCCGCCGCCGCGTCCGCGTCGCCGCGGACGATGGGCTGGCGGTGGACGATGTTCGGGTGCGGGACGTGCCCGGCGTGGTGGTCGTCGCGACCCTCGTGGACGAGGATCGCGTCGGGGGCGGTGGCGGACGCCTCGTCGGTGATGACGGGCAACTCGCGGTAGTCGATCTTGATCTTCGCGGCGGCGCGGCGGGCCGTCTCCGGGTGATCGGCGGCGACGAGCGCCACCGGTTCGCCGTGGTGACGGACCTTGCCGTGGGCGAGGACCGGGGTGTCCTGGATCTCGAGCCCGTAGTTCTTCACCGAGGTCGGCAGGTCGTCGTAGGTGAGTACGGCGTAGACGCCGGACGTGGCGAGCGCTTCCGAAGTGTCGATGGAGACGATCTCGGCGTGCGCGACCGTGGAGCGCAGCGTGTGGCCCCAGAGCATGTCCTCGTGCCACATGTCGGAGGAGTACGCGAACTCTCCGGTGACCTTGAGGATGCCGTCGGGGCGGAGCGTGGACTCGCCGATGCCGCCCCTGGTGCGGGTGCCCTGGTTGATGCTGGTGGGGTTTCCGGTTACGCCCATCGTCAGACCGTTTCTTCCGCGCGGGCGGCCGCGAGGCGGACCGCGTCGAGGATCTTCTCGTAGCCGGTGCAGCGGCAGAGGTTGCCGGAGAGGGCCTCGCGGATGTCCGCGTCGGACGGTTCCGGGTTGCGCTCCAGCAGTTCGTCGGCGGCGACCAACAGGCCGGGGGTGCAGAAGCCGCACTGGACGGCTCCGGCGTCGATGAACGCCTGCTGGATCGGGGAGAGTCGACCGGTTTCCCGGCTCTCCTCGCCGGACGGCTCCGCCTTCCACCGCCGGGCCTTGTCGAGCGCCGTGCCGCATGCGCCGGGGGCGCAACCGCTGCCGGGGTGCTGCTCGGAGCGGTGGGCGGCGAAGTCCGCGAGGCCCTCCACCGTGACGACCTCGCGGCCCTCCACCTGCCCGGCCGCGACCAGGCAGGAGCAGACCGGGACACCGTCGAGGCGGACCGTGCAGGAGCCGCACTCGCCCTGTTCGCAGGCGTTCTTCGAGCCGGGCAGGCCCATCCGTTCGCGCAGCACGTAGAGGAGGGATTCGCCCTCCCAGACGTCGTCCGCCTCGTGCCTGCGTCCGTTGACCGTGAAATTGACGCGCATGATCAGGCAGCTCCTTCGGTGCTGCGGCCGTTGCCGCGGTACGACTCCCAGGTCCAGCCGAGGGTCCGGCGGGCCATGATCCCGACCGCGTGCCGGCGGTAGCTCGCGGTGCCGCGCACGTCGTCGATCGGGTTGCAGGCGCCGGCGGCGAGCGCGGCGAACTGCTTGGCGACGGACGGCGTGATGATCTTGCGGCTGTCCCAGAACCCGCCCTCCTCCAGCGCGGCGCTCAGGAATTCCTCGGCCTCCTTCGCCCGTACGGGCGTGGGGGCGGCCGATCCGATTCCGGTGCGCACCGTGCGGGTCTCGGGGTGCAGGGCCAGGCCGAAGGCGCAGACGGCGATGACCATCGCGTTGCGGGTACCGACCTTGGAGAACTGCTGGGGCCCGTCGGCCTTCTTGATGTGCACGGCCCGGATCAGCTCGTCCGGTGCGAGGGCGTTGCGCTTGACGCCGGTGTAGAAGGCGTCGATCGGGATCATCCTGGTTCCGCGTACGGATTCGGCCTCGACCTCGGCGCCCGCGGCGAGCAGGGCCGGGTGGGCGTCACCGGCGGGCGAGGCGGTGCCCAGGTTGCCACCGACGCCGCCGCGGTTGCGGATCTGCGGCGAGGCGACGGTGTGCGAGGCGAGCGCCAGTCCGGGCAGTTCGGCCCGCAGGTGCTCCATGATGTGGCTGTACGGTACGGAGGCACCGAGCCGTACGTTCTCCTGGCCCACCTCCCACTCGGTCAGCTCTCCGATGCGGTTCAGGTCCAGGAGGTACTCGGGCCGCCGGTGGTCGAAGTTGATCTCGACCATCACATCGGTGCCACCCGCGATGGGCACAGCTGTCGGGTGCTCGGCCTTGGCGGCGAGCGCCTCCTCCCAGCCGGCGGGGCGAAGGAAGTCCATGAGTGGCTCTCTTCTTCTCAATCGGGTCGTTCACTGGGGGCGGGATGCGGCCGGCCCTCGACTGGTCGTTCCGGCGTTCATGTGTTGTTAACGCGGCGTGGGGCCTAGTACACAAGCCGTGCTCCACTCGGTGCAGTCACCGAAAACATGAAGGAGTTGGCTGGTCGATCTCTTCGTCTTGTAGATTCGAACGAATGGCGGGGAGCGGTGACCTCACCGCAATACCCAGTTTTCACCCGCACCAACGAAAGAGATCGGCGGCGACGAGATGCGGCTGCGCGCACTGCTGGAGACCGACGCGCTGGGCCTGCGGCTGCTCGGCGGCGAGGACGAGCTGGACCGCACGGTCCGCGGCGTGATGACCACCGACCTGCGGGATCCCAGCCGCTACCTGTCGGGCGGCGAGCTGGTCCTCACGGGTCTGGCCTGGCGCCGGGACGCGGCGGACTCGGAGCCGTTCGTACGGATCCTGGCAGGGGCCGGCGTCGCCGGGCTCGCGGCGGGCGAGGCGGAGCTGGGCGACATCCCCGGCGATCTGGTGGAGGCCTGTACGCGCCACCGGCTGCCGCTCTTCGCCGTCAATGAGACCGTTGCGTTCGCAACGATCACCGAGCATGTGGTGCGCCAGGTGTCCGGTGAGCGGGCGGGCGATCTGGCGGCGGTGGTGGACCGGCACCGCAGGCTGATGACCTCGGGCCCGGCGGGCGGCGGTCCCGAGGTGGTCCTGGATCTGCTCGGATCCGACCTCGACCTGCACGCCTGGGTGCTCTCCCCCACCGGGCGGCAGATCGCGGGCGCCGGTGAAACGTCACTGCCCGGACCGGTCGGCGCCGCGCTCGCGGGCCATCATCTGGCCGCCACCCGGACCGGCCGCCGCGCCCCGCACCGGGCCACGGTCGAAGGCACCACGTATTCGCTCTTCCCGATCCGGAACACCGGCCGCGGCGCCCTCCCGGCCTCCCGCGACGTCCGTGAGTCGGTGCTCTCGGACTGGCTGCTCGCGGTCGAGGCGGACGCGAGCGACTGGCCGCCGGCCCGCCTGGACCTGCTCCAGGGCGTCACCCAGCTGATCGCCGTCGAGCGGGACCGGCGCGACGCGGCCCGTACGGTACGCCGCAGGCTCGCCCAGGAGGTCCTGGAGCTGGTCCAGACGGGTGCCCCGCCGGCCGAGATAGCCGCCAGGCTGCGCGTCGCGGCCCCGGTGCTGCTGCCGGGCCTCGGGACGGCCCCGCACTGGCAGGTCGTGGTGGCGCGGGTCGAGTGGGGCGACACGGAGGGCCGGTCCGCCACCGGCACCCCGGCGGGCCCCGGCTCCTCCGGCTCCGACATCGCGGGCGGCCCGGTCGCCCAGGCGCTGCTGGAGGAGATCCTGGTCGACCCCGCGGTCACCGGCCCCGACACGGCGGACCGGATCGCGGTCGCCCATACGGGCGAGGAGGCCGTCGCCCTCGTGCCGCTGCCCGCCCTCGGCGCGCCCGCGCCGGACCGGGACGCCGAGCATGCCGAGGGGCCGGCGGACGGGGATGCGGCGCTCCATGCCGATGTACTGCTCGCCGCCGTCCGCGAACCGCTCTCCGCGGGCCTCGCCGACGACGGACGGCTGACCCTGGGGGTCAGCGCGGCCGTCCATTCGCCCGAGGGACTGCGCGGCGCGCTGGAGGAGGCCCGGCACGCCCGCCGGGTGGCGGCGGCCCGCCCCGGCCGGGTCTGCGCGGCCGGCCACCACGAGCTGGCCTCGCACGTGCTGCTGCTGCCGTTCGTACCGGACGACGTGCGCCGCGCGTTCACCGCACGTCTGCTCGATCCGCTGCGCGACTACGACCGGCGCCACCGCGCGGAGCTGATCCCGACGCTGGAGACGTTCCTGGACTGCGACGGTTCGTGGACCCGCTGCGCGGCCCGGCTCCACCTGCACGTCAACACGCTGCGCTACCGGGTCGGACGAATCGAGCAGTTGACGGGACGTGACCTTTCCCGGCTGGAGGACAAGCTCGATTTCTTCCTCGCCCTGCGTATGAGCTGATCTCCCGGCCCTGTCACGGCCGTTGGCGGCTCCGTTCGTTTGTGAAATCTTTCACCTGAGATTGAACGAACCCTTGGCCCGGCATGCGGATCCGTGCTGAGATGCCGCCAGACTCAACAGCTCGATGGCGCGCTCGGGGAGGGCAATGTGGCGCATACCGCCATGTCTGGTTCCGGAACGACAGCAGATGACGATCCGCCGCTCCAGACAGCGGTATGGCGGCTGCGGTCACGCGCCTGCTGGACGGACGCCGCCGCGCTGCTCGAACCCGGCGCCCACACCGATCCGGCCGCCGCGCTCCAGCGGACCGCCCTGCTGACCGAGCGGTGCCTGTACACCGGAAAGGGCTGGACCGACGCCGAGGACGCCCTGCGCACGGCGGAGGCGCTGGCCCACGACGACGCCGAACGCGGCGCGGCCGCCTGTGAACGCGGCCATCTGGCCTACGCGTCGACACTCCTTGGGGTACGCGACCGGGCCGACGAGGCCAGCGTCGCCCTGAGCCGGGCCGCCGCGCTGCTCGCCCCGTCCGCGCCGGGCCGTCCCCTGCTGGACTTCCGGCGGGGCCTGATCGCGCAGAACATCGCCGATTCGCCGCAGGCCGCCCGTGCCGCGTACCGCAGGGCCCACGCCGGGGCCACCGCCCAGGGCGACGCGCTGCTGCTCTCCTCCACCTGGCGCCACCTAGCCCTGCTGTCCCTGCGCGAGGGTGAAGTCGCGGAGGCCAGGCACGGCTTCGCGGAGTCCCTGCGGATCAGGGAGGAACTGGGCTACCTGATCGGTACGGCTCCGGCCCTCATCGCCCTCGCGGACTCCGAGCCGGAGCCGGAGCTCGCAACCCGGCTGCGCGCCGAGGCGGGCCGGCTGTTCCGGCTGCTCGGGGGCGTGCCGACGTGGCTCGCCCCCCATCTGGACCCGCCTCCCGCGGAGACGGTCGAGGCCAACTGAGGCCGACCGGCGATCGGAGGGCCGGCCTGGCGGGCGGCCGGTCCTCCGCCGGTCAGCCCTCGGCGCCGTTGAAGTGTTCCCGCACGAGCGACTGCACGACGGGCAGGTCCTGGGCGATCAGCGCGTCGAGCAGCGCGGTGTGTTCGCCGGCGTCGGCGAGGAGGTCGGCGCGGCGGGTGGCGGGGTTGCCCTCCAGCGGCCACTGGGAGCGGCGGTGCAGCTCATCGGCGACCTGCACCAGCTGCTCGTTCCCGCAGAGCGCGAGGACCGCGCCGTGGAAGGCCCGGTCGGACTCGGCGTAGCTCGCCCGGTCGCCCACGGCCGCGGCGGCCACCGTCGCGTCGGCCAGCGGGCGCAGGGCGCACCAGGTGCCGGGCGGGACGGTACGGGCCAGCCGCAGCATCACGGGGACCTCGATCAGGGCCCGCACCTCGGCCAGCTCGGCAAGCTGGCGCGGGCCGCGCTCGGACACCCGGAACCCTCGGTTCGGCACGACCTGGACGGCGCCCTCGATGGCCAGCTGCTGCATCGCCTCGCGCACCGGGGTGGCGGAGACCCCGAACCTGGTGCCCAGAGCCGGTGCCGAGTAGACCTGTCCCGGCTCCAGCCGGCCGTCGACCAGTGCGGCGCGCAGCGCCTCAAGGATCTGGCCGCGCACGGAGTGCCGCTGCACCGCCGCCCGCGGGGCGGGCGGCTCGCTGTGGGTGTGCTCGCCACGTGCCTGCTCGGGCACCCGGACGACCGCCGCCGGGGCGGTCGCGGGCACGGCGGTGTCGTACGCCTCACGCGCTCTGCCCTGCTCCACTCGGACCTCCTCGGCCTGCCGTGGGCGCGGCTCGCGTGCGCCATGCCCCTTGTGCACGATAGGCGCAGGAGACCGCAGTTCAAACATCGATCCGTTCGGGTAAGGTAAGGCTTACCTGCAAACGGTCGCGATTCGGTGGTCCCTGCATGACACTCCCCGCCCTGCTTCCCGGCACCACGGCGTCCGCTGTGACGGACGCGTACGCGCGCCTCGCCGAGGTCTTTCCCGGACTGCGCGCCCAGGTGCTCGCGGACGACGAGACCGCTCCCTGCGGTGCCGGCTGGGTGGGTGCGGACGAGCTAGCGGCGGGCGGCCAGGCACTGGACACCTTCCTCGACTGGGACCACGCCCAGGTGGTCCGGGACTACGGTCAGCAGCCCCGCCCCGACGTGGTCGCCAGTTTCGGGCTGCACCGCTACGCCTGGCCCGCCTGCCTGCTGGTGACGGTGCCTTGGTTCCTGCACCGGCGGGTGCCCCGGATCCCCGTCGAAGACGTGGCGTTCCAGCGGGCGCTGGGCCATCTGACGCTCCGGGTGCGGGAGTTCGCCTGCCTGCCGGACGATCCGGCCGCCGCACTGCCGGGCGCCCGCGTGGTGCCCGACGAGGCCGCGCTGCGGGCCGAGGTGCTCGCGGCGGTGGCCGACCACATCGGCCCGGTGCTCGACGGCTTCGGGCCCCGGATGCGGCGCGGCAGGCGCGCGCTGTGGGGCATGGCGACGGACGAGATCGTCGAGGGCCTCTGGTACATCGCCCATCTGCTCGATGAGGAGCAGCGGGCGATGAGCGAGCTGGAGGCGCTGCTGCCGGGCACCACGAAGCCGTACGTCGGCTCCGCGGGCTTCCGTGAACTGACCGGGCCGGACGGCGAGTCGCTGCCCACCCGCGACCGGGCGAGCTGCTGCCTCTTCTACACGCTGCGCCCCGAGGACACGTGCGTCACCTGCCCGCGTACCTGCGATGCCGACCGGGTACGGAAGCTGACGCCGACTCACTGATCAACACCATCAGGCGAGTAGTACAATTCGAACGCAACCTGTCGGCCGCGTACGGTCATTCGACCGGATCCCCGTCATCCGCACGCCGTGCCGACCCAATGGCGTTCTCTTGCCCCGAAACCCCCATGTGCATGTGGGGGTTTCGGCAATCATGGCGCCCGAAATGCCCTACGCAATGCAAGGGACCGCGCATGAGACTGACCGACATATCGCTGAATTGGCTGCTTCCGGGCGCCGTGCTGCTCGTGGGAGTCCTGGCGGCGGTGGCGGTGGTCGCACGCGGCAAGCGCGCCGCTGACACGTCCGCGGCCGACGACAGCTGGGAACGCAGCGAGGAGCGCCGCAGGCGCAAGGAGGCCTTGTACGCCACCGCCTCGTACGTCCTGCTGTTCTGCTGCGCGGCGGTCGCCGCCGCGCTCTCCTTCCATGGGCTCGTCGGCTTCGGCGAGCAGAACCTCGGCCTCTCCGGGGGCTGGGAGTACCTCGTCCCGTTCGGCCTCGACGGGGCGGCCATGTTCTGTTCCGTACTGGCGGTGCGCGAGGCCAGCCACGGGGACGCGGCGCTCGGCTCGCGCCTGCTCGTGTGGACGTTCGCCGGCGCCGCCGCCTGGTTCAACTGGGTGCACGCGCCGCGCGGGATCGACCACGCGGGCGCCCCGCACTTCTTCGCCGGGATGTCGCTCTCGGCGGCCGTGCTCTTCGACCGGGCACTGAAGCAGACCCGCCGGGCCGCGCTGCGCGAGCAGGGCCTGGTACCCCGCCCGCTGCCGCAGATCCGGATCGTACGGTGGCTGCGCGCCCCCCGGGAGACCTTCGGCGCCTGGTCGCTGATGCTGCTGGAAGGCGTACGCACCCTGGACGAGGCGGTCGACGAGGTACGTGAGGACAGGCGGGAGAAGGAGCAGAACCGTCTCCGCAGGAAGGACCAGGAGAAGCTGGACCGGGCCCACATCAAGGCGCTGAACCGGCAGAACCGGGCCTGGCGCCGGGTCGGCCGCGGCACCCAGGTGGATGTCCAGGCCCTCCCCGCCACGACGGGCACCGCACCGTCCGTCGTGGAGCCCGCCATATCCGGGCCGGGACAACTGCCTCTGCGCCCCCGGCCATCCCTGCAAGCCGTGGCGGGCCCGAGTACCGGCACCTCGGACCGGAGCCCGGATGATCCGGTCACCGTCGACCTCACCGCCGAGGACGACACCCAGGCGCTGCCCCGGCTCGACTCGCTGGAGCAGAAACTGAAAGATCTGGAGCAGCAGTTCGGCTGAAGCCGACGGCCCTGACGGCCCGGTCCCTTCCGGTCCGTCAGGGCCTTTCGCCGTCCAGTTCGAACCAGACGACCTTGCCCAGCGCATGGGCGGCGACCCCCCAGGCGTCCGCGAGACTCTGCACCAGGAACAGTCCCCGGCCATGCGTACCGTCGTCGGCGTTCGGTACGTACGACAGGGGCAGTCCGGACACGAAGTCCCGTACTTCCACCCGCAACTTGGCGGGAGCCACACTCGCCGTGACGACCGCGCCGTACCGGGTGTGGATCAGCGCGTTGGTCACCAGCTCACTGAGCAGGAGCTCCGCCACCTGGGCCGGTTCCTCCTTCCACCGGTAGCGCAGGAACTCCCTTAACGCACACCTGGCTTCGCCCACCGCCGCCAGATCGGTGTGGGCCAGTCTGCGATGCAGCCGGACCGGCTGCCGGTCCTGCGCCCCTTGTTCGTGCGAGGCCTCGCCGTTCATGGAATCGGCATCTCCCTGACGCTCCATCGTCTCCCCCGCCTGCACAGTGCATCGCCCCCTGCTCGTGGTCCGTCGTCCCGTTGTCGGCTTCTTCGCTGAACACGTTCACGGGATGCATGCCCCGCTGACGGGCCGCCACGCTTGTCGACTCATCAATAAGTGAACAGAGGACCGGTACCGGCCCGCAGACACCCGGACATCAGTCCGTCACATTTCCTGCCCCCGGGTTAACTTCCAAAAAATTCACATTGGTTGGCGTTGACGGGACCGTGTCTACGCGCGTCATCATGGGGGCTATGCGAATCCCCCCACGGATCACCACGCTCGGTGGCGCGGCCGCCCTCCTGTCCGTCCTCCTCGTCGGCGGCCCGGTCACCTCGGCCACCGCCTCGAGCCCGTCCACCGACTCGGTGGGCAGCATCTGCTACTCGGCGCTGCCCTCCCAGGCACACGACACCCTCGACCTGATCGATGCCGGCGGCCCGTTCCCGTACTCGCAGGACGGCGCCGTCTTCCAGAACCGTGAAGGCGTCCTGCCCGGCCAGAGCACCGGCTACTACCACGAGTACACGGTCATCACGCCCAACTCCCCGACCCGCGGTGCGCGTCGGGTCGTCACCGGCGAGCGGGCTCAGGAGGACTACTACACCAGCGACCACTACGCCACCTTCGACCTGATCGACCAGGGCTGCTGAAGCCCGGCCCCTCCGGACCGATCCGCGCCGTAGCCCCCCACCTGCGGCGCGGATCACGGACCGGAGCAGACATACGGACTTGTACGCTCCACCCATGACCGTGACCTATGTGATCGAAGGTTCCCGGGTCACCGGCCTGGAGCAGTTCTGGAAAGTGATCGGCGAGGCCGTGAACGGCCCCGGCGGCTATTTCGGCCGCAACCTCGACGCCCTCGCGGACTGTCTCGGCGGCGGCATGGGCACGCCCGACGACGGCGACTTCGTCTTCGAGTGGCGGGATCACGCACTCTCCGCACGGGCCCTGGGCCATGAGGAGACGGCCCGCCATCTTCGGCGACGCCTGGAGCGGGTGCATCCCACCAACCGGCCCGCGACCCGGAAGCGGCTCGACGAGGCCCTGGCCGGGCGGGGGCCGACGCTCTTCGACCTGATCGTGGAGATCCTGGCGGACGGCGCGACGCCCGGCACGCTGCGGCTCGGGTGAATCCCGGGCCGTGTCCGGCGGACGAGAACCGGAGGACGGCACCGGCCGGCCGAGCGGGGTCATCACTCGGCCGGCCGGCACCATGGGGGTCGTAGGGATCAGAACTCGGTGGTGACCTTGGCGCCGTCGAACGCCTCGTTGCCGTAGAGGCTGATGAAGTGGTAGCCCGGCGTCGGGTTGTTGACGGTCAGGGTGTGCTCGTTGCCCGCCCCGACGGACTTGTCGGTGTAGACCTTGGTGGTCGCCCACTCCTTCGCGCTGTAGTAGAGGTCGGCGTCACCCGTGCCGCCGGACGCGGTGATCTTCAACTGGGTGGTGCCGGCCGGGATGACGACGGCCAGGTAGGCGTAGTCGCCCTTGACGGCCTTCAGCGCGCTGCGCATGCAGTTCTGGCCCAGCATCCTGGTGTCGGCGTCCTTGCACTCGGTGATCTCGCCGGGCGGGTTGGTGGACCCGCCGCCGCAGGCACCGGCCGCGCAGGCCGCCAGCCAGGTGTTCCAGTCGGCGTCGTAACGGCTGCCGATGGTCGACGTGAGCAGGGTTCGGGCGCCGTCCCAGTCACCCTTGCGGTAGAGGCCGAGCAGGGTGTCGACGTCGGAACGGTGGGATTCGAGCATGTAACGGACGGCCAGGTAGCCCCAGTTGTACACGCGGGTCTGGTCGGCGTTGTCGTAGGTGGTGTCGAACAGTGTGCGCAGGGTGTAGGTGCGGTTCGCAGCCTGGGCGATGGCGGCCTCGTAGTCGAGCTTGCGGTACGAGTAGGAGACGAACTCCGCGAAGCCCTCGACCCACCAGACGGTCGGCGTGGTCATTCCGGCACCGAAGTCGCCGTACATGTTGAAGCGGCCGTCGAGGTAGTGCGTGTACTCGTGGTTGAGGTTCCAGATCTGGAAGTCGGGGCGGGCCCACTCGGCCTCGTAGGCAATGAACCGGGGCTGGTTGCCCTCGGCCTTGGGGTCGCCCTCCAGGTACATGCCGCCGTTGTTGGTGTCGATGCCGAAGATCACACCGGCGTAGGTCTGGTAGTCGGTGCTGGAGTTGAAGGCGACGACCTCGATGGTCTTGTTGTTGTCGTCGGCGACAGCCCCGTTGTCCCGGGCCACCTCGTGGAAGTAGGCGTCCTGGTTGCGCAGGCTGGTGCAGCTGGCTTCGAGTTCCTCCGCGGTCATGTCCTGCGCCCGGATGGTGATGCTGTCGCTACAGGTGTGCTTCACCGGCAGGACGGCCTTCTCGAGACGCTCCGCGAGGTCACAGGCGCCGTAGGCCGCGCAGTTGTCCTTGTCGTAGGCGTCGACCATCTTGGCCAGATTGACCCAGAGCGAGGCGGTGGGGCCGTCGATGGAGCTCTTGCCCATCAAGTCGATCGCGAGCGGGCTCGCCTTGGCGCGCAGCGAGTCCTCCTTGAGGAAGCGGCCGAGCTCGAGTCCCGCGTTGGAGGCCAGGAACGACTGCTTGGTGCCCAGCAGGTCGAGGTGGTTCGCGGCGAAGTCGTGCAGGGAGTTCAGCACGCTGGAGTCGGCCTCGATGGCGCTGATGAACTCGGGCACCTGGTGACCGCGGAACATGACCGTGTACACGCTGTTCACGGCGTTGACCATGTACCAGGAGCTGTTGTACGACGCGTCGTAGCCGGCCAGCATCCGCTTGACGATGTTCAGGTAGCGGGCGTTCTCCTCGGCGCTGTCGATCAGGATGATCGCCTCGGACAGGCTCTCGCCGTTGGCGTCGGTGACGTCGAAGGCGTGCGAGGAGCCGAAGAAGCCGTCGAGCGCGCCCTGAATGGCCGTGCGCAGGCGCGGCCCGTACTCCCCGACGGTGTCGGGGTCGTAGTACTGCACGTAGTAGCCGGCCCGGAGGAAGAGAACGAGCTGGGGCATGCCGGTGCTGCCGTCACCGGGATAGGAGGCCGACGCGTCGCGCATCGCATCGGCGATGGTGACCATCTGGTCCTCGCGGAAGGCGTTGTAGCCGTCCTGGCCCTTGAGACGGAACAGCGTGTTGACGCAGTCGGTGGTCGCCGCCTTGACCTTCTCGACCAGGGCGCTTCCGGTGTTGTTGGTGAAATCGGTGGTGTTGCACTCGGCCGCGGCCCGGCCGGACTTCTTGGCGCGGGCCCGCTTCTCGGCCTTCATCGAAGGTGCCAGGTGGCTCGGAAGCACGCTGGCCGGGTCGTCGTAGTCCCTCTTGAGCGCGTCCTTGGACGCGGACAGCGGCGGCCGGTCGGCGGCCTTGAGCGACTTGCGTTCGACGTGAGCGGCATCGTCGGCGGGTGCCGTCAGCGCCTCGGCGGTGGGGCCGCCGGGGTCCTCGGTCCGGGGTTCCGTCCGCTTCTGGGCGGCGTCCAAGAAGTGGGCGGGCGCGGTCGACGCGGCGGGGCGTTGCTCAACGGCCTGGCTCGGTGCCGTGAACAGGCCCACGCCCAGGCATGCTGCCAGGACCACAGTGGACAATCCGGTTATTTTTTGCCGAACCCTCAGGTTCTTCACGTGCCGCCTCCCAGCGGAGTGGTGACCGCGCAACACGGCGCGGTTGTGGGGGAATGCAAGAGGTCGGTGACCGACCGGGTTTGAAGGCCTGAACTGCACTCACGTCGTGGCATGAGCACGGTTCCTTTCCCCTTGCGCGCTGTACAATGGCACATGTCACATGTTCTTTGGAACCCCTCTCACACACATTCATCCGCGCGACAACTTCTCGTCGCAGCAGGGGATATGACAGGCGGCCCCGAACGCGCCGGCCACCACCACCGGTTCCCCACCAGCGCGGCCCCTCGTCCCCGGAAAGCCGGAATTCCGGCCCCGGCCCCGGCCCCCGACCCCGGTCCCACAGAGCCCCCGAGGAGCAATGCCCGTGTCCCGTTCCTTCTCCGCGCCCCGCACCGGCAGCCACGATCTGCCGGTGTCACCCGCCCTGGACTCCTTCATGAGCACCGGGTGGGCCAAGTCCCCGCTGCCGACGGACCTTCGTGTCCCCTCCATCGACGCCACCCCGGCCCGCCGGGCCCGGCTGGCCGCCCGCTTCCCCGGCGAGCGGCTGATCATTCCGGCGGGCGCGCTCGCGGTCCGCTCCAACGACACCGACCACCGGTTCCGGCCGCACACCGGCTACGCCTGGCTCACCGGCCTCACCGGCGAGGACCAGGCCGGTCACGTCCTCGTACTCGAACCGGACGGCGACGAGCGGCACGAAGCGGTGCTGTACCTGCGGCCCCGGTCACCCCGCACCGGGCAGGAGTTCTACCGCGACCGCAGGTACGGGGAGTTCTGGGTCGGGCGCAGGCCCGACCTCGCGGAGGCAGCCCGTCTGACCGGCATCCGCTGCGCACATCTGGACGCCTGGGAGAAGCTGCTGACCGGGCCGCAGCCACCGGTGCGGGTACTGGCCGGCGTGGACCCGTCGGTCGACGAACTCCTGCGTTCCTGCCGCGGGTTCCCGCTCGGGCGCTCGGCACCGGCCGGGCTCGAAGCGGTGCTCAGTGAGCTCCGGCTCGTGAAGGACCCTTGGGAGACCGGCCAGTTGCAGCTGGCCGTCGATGCCACGGCGCTCGGCTTCGAGGACGTGGTGCGCAGCCTGCCGCAGGCGCTGCTCCACCCGCGCGGCGAACGCTGCATCGAGGGCGTCTTCGATCTCCGGGCCCGGCTGGAGGGGAACGGTCCGGGCTACTCCACGATCGCCGCAGCCGGTGCGCACGCCTGCGTACTGCACTGGATCCGCAACGACGGCCCGCTGGAACGCGATCAGTTGCTGCTGCTGGACGCCGGGGTGGAGACCGACTCGCTCTACACGGCCGACATCACCCGCACCCTGCCGCTGTCCGGCCGCTTCTCCCCCGTTCAGCGAACGGTCTACGAGCTGGTGCTCCGCGCACAGGACGCGGGCATCGCGGCGCTGCGTCCGGGGGCGCGGTTCCGTGACTTCCATCTGGCGGCCATGCGGGTCATCGCCGAAGGGCTGCACGAGTGGGGCGTGCTGCCGATGTCCGCGGACGAGGCGCTCGACGCGGACAACGGTTTCTACCGGCGGTACACGCTCTGCAGCAGCGGTCACATGCTCGGCATGGACGTGCACGACTGTGCGCAGGCACGTGCCGACACCTATCTGGACGGACGCCTGGAGCCCGGTCAGGTACTGACGGTGGAACCAGGGCTCTACCTCCAGCCCGACGACGAGACGCTGCCCCGGGCGCTGCGCGGGATCGGGGTGCGGATCGAGGACGACCTCGTGATCACCGCCGACGGCGCCCGCCTCATGTCGTCCGCGCTGCCGCGCACCGTCGACGGGATCGAGGAGTGGATGGGCTCGCTGCTGGAGTCCCAGGTATGAGACCTGAGCTTGAGACCTGGGCATGAGAGCCGGGCCCGATAGCCCGGTCTGAGAGCCGGGCCGTTCATCCCTTCAACGGCCGCCCGGTGGGGGCCGTTGAAGGGTGGGTCAGCCGCCGATCCAGGCCTTCCGCAGAGGAGCGGCGAATGCCGATCGGCGAACTGCGGACTGCGGGCTGCGGGCTGCGGATCAGGCCTCTGCGGCCGGCATCCTTACGCTTCTGATCCGCTTGCCACCTGCGCCCGTACCGTTGGGTTCATCCTCGGCCCAGAGATTCCTGACATGTGACATATGACCCAGCATGCACCGCTCCGCGCGCTCCGCATCGCCCGCGATCAGGACGTCGAGCAGCTGGGCATGCTCCTCCGCGGACTGGACCAACAGCCCGGATTCGTCGAGCCGGTTGAGCCCGAACAGACGCGACCGCTTGCGCAGATTGCCGACCTCCTCCACCAAGCGGCGGTTCCCCGCCAGGCCGAGCAGTTCGAGATGGAAGCGGCGGTCGGCCTCCAGGTAGCCGAGGATGTCGTGCTCGGCGGCGGCCGCGACGATCGCCTGGGCGAGTGGCCGCAGCGCCTCCAGCTCCTTGGTCCTGCCCATCCGGGCGATGCGGCCGATGGTGGGAACCTCGATCATCACCCGCAACTCGGTGAAGTCGTCCAGGTCCTGTTCGGTCAACTCCGTTATCCGGAAGCCCTTGTTGCGTACGGCTTCGACCAGGCCCTCACGTGCCAGGTCGAGCATGGCCTCGCGGACCGGGGTGGCGGACACCCCGAAGTCGGCGGCGAGCGCGGGAGCGGAGTAGATCACGCCCGGACGGAGCTCCCCTGCGATCAGGGCCGCCCTGAGGGCGTTGGCCACCTGGTCACGCAAGTGCTCCTGCGCGGAGATGGCGTTGAGCGTCGTCAGGCGGGCCATATCTGTTCCTCCAGCACCGTGCGGGGCCTCAGAATACAATGTCACGTTTCCGTCAGGTCCCGTCGCTCCGGAGCTGTGGACAACTCGCTCAGGGCGCCGAATCCCGGTGCACCGCGGCGGCGACGGCGAGGTCCTCCCAGCCCATTCCGACGCTCTTGAAGAACCGGGGGCCCTCGAAACGGGCCGACTCTCCGCCGGGGGCGCGACCGGTCACCAGCTCGGCGAGGTTGCCGTGGATGTCCTCGGCCCGGAAGGCCCCCTCCGCCATCGGGATCAGCAGATCGCCCGCCTCGGACAGCGCCGCCGACCGTGCTTCGACGAAGACGGCGGAGCGGGCCACCAGCGCGGTGTCGACCTCCCGGGCATCGGGGGTGTGCGAGCCGACCGCGACGACCGTCGCCCCGTCCGGTACGAGGGCGCCGTCGAACAGCGGAGTGGCGGAGGTAGTGCAGCAGAGCACCAGGTCGGCCGTGGAGACCTCCTTGGCGCCGGGCGCCTCCGCCGTACGGGCGTCCGTCCCGAGTCGACGGGCATGCGCTGCCAGCGCGTCGGCCCGCTGCGGATTGCGACCGACGACGGTGATCCGTTCGACCTGGCGTTCCGCGAGCACCGCCGTCAGGTGCGCGTACGCCTGGGGGCCCGTTCCGAAGAGCACGAGGTGGCGCACGACGGGCCCGGTGAGGTGGCGGATCGCGAGCGCGGACACGGCCGGGGTGCGCAGGGTGGTGAGCGCGGCCCCGTCCAGCAGGGCGAGCGGCAGCAGGGTGGGGGCGTCGAGCAGCAGATAGCTTCCGGTGATCCGGGGCAGGTCGCGCGCCGGGTTGGCCGGGGCCACCCCGGCGATCTTCACGCCGGTCACCTGCTGGGTGGTGGCGGGCATGATCAGCAGCTCCCCGCCGGGCACCGTGACATGGTGCCGGGCGGGGGCCGTCTCCGGATCCAGGCCCCCGCGCAGCGCCGCCTCCAGTGCGTCCACGGCTCCGGTCGGTCCCAGGGCCTCGATGTCGGCGGCGCCGAGCAGGGGCAGGTTCACAGCAGGAATCCTTCGGGAAAGGGGTCGGACGGGTTCAGGAAGAATTGTGCGGTACCGGTGATCCAGGCGCGGCCGGTGACGGTGGGGACCACGGCCGGCAGTCCGCCCACGGTGGTCTCCTGGACGAGACGTCCGGTGAACGAGGTGCCGATGAAGGACTCGTTCACGAAGTCGGTGTTCAGGGGGAGTTCACCGCGTGCGTGCAGCTGCGCCATACGGGCCGAGGTGCCGGTCCCGCAGGGCGAGCGGTCGAACCAGCCGGGGTGGATGGCCATCGCGTGCCGGGAGTGGCGGGCATCGGACCCGGGTGCGATGCACTGCACGTGCTTGAGGCCGTGGATGTCGTGGTTCTCCGGGTGGACGGGCCGGTCGGTGGCGTTGACCGCGTCCATCAGGGCGAGCCCGGCGGCCAGGATGTCGTCCTTGCGCGCCCGGTCGAAGGGCAGCCCGAGGTCGGAGAGGTGAACCATCGCGTAGAAGTTCCCGCCGTAGGCGAGGTCGTAGCGCAGCTTCCCGTAGCCGGGTACGTCGACCACCTGGTCGAGCGCGACGCTGAACGCCGGAACGTTGGTGATGGTCACGGCGGTGGCGGCGCCGTCCTTCACCTGTACGTCGACGCTGACGAGCCCGGCCGGGGTGTCCAGCCGCACGGTGGTGACGGGTTCAATGACCTCCACCATGCCGGTCTCCACCAGAACGGTCGCCACCCCGATGGTGCCGTGCCCGCACATCGGCAGATAGCCGGAGACCTCGATGAAGAGGACTCCGTAGTCCGCGTCCGGCCGGGTGGGCGGCTGGAGGATCGCGCCGCTCATGGAGGCGTGGCCGCGCGGTTCGTACATGAGCAGGGTGCGTACGGCGTCCCGGTGCTCCTGGAAGTAGCTGCGCCGTTCGGCCATCGTCGCACCGGGGATGGTGCCGATGCCTCCGGTGATGACGCGGGTGGGCATCCCCTCGGTGTGTGAGTCGACGGCATGGAAAATGTGACGTGTCTGCAAGGCTCCCCCTGATTGGTCACGGCGTGAACGAGAACGCGGGAACGGGAAGGAACGGGAAGAAACAGGATGGGCCGGGCTGGGCCGGGCAGCTCCCGGACCAGGCAGCGCCTGTTCCGGGCCTGGCGCGGCTCAGCCCGGACGTATGGGCGGGTGCCGGTCTCAGTGCAGGCCCTCGGCGAGTGCCTTCTCAGTCGCGGCGCGTACGGCGGCCGCGTCTTCGGCGGGGAGCGGGAACCGCGGCGGCCGGGTACGGCCGCCATGGCGGCCGGCGACGTCCATGGACGCCTTGATGGCCTGGACGAACTCCGGCTTCGAGTCCCACCTCAGCAGTTCGTGCAGTTCCCGGTACAGCGGCAGAGCAGTTGCCATGTCATCGGTGACTGCCGCCCGGTACAGAGCCACGCAGGAGGACGGCAACATGTTCGGACAACCCGCGATCCACCCGACGGCACCGGCCAGTGCCAGCTCCAGCAGTACGTCGTCGGCACCCACGAGCAGGTCGAGGCCGGGCGCCCGTTCGGCGATCTCGTACGCCCTGCGGACGTCACCGGTGAACTCCTTGACGGCCACGATGCTGCCGTCCTGGTGGAGGCGGGCAAGCAGGTCCGGAGTCAGGTCCACCTTGGTGTCGTACGGGTTGTTGTACGCGACGACCGGCACTCCGACTTCGGCCACGTCGGCGTAGTGGGCGCGCACCGCCGCATCGTCGCAGCGGTAGCCGTTGGGCGGCAGAAGGAGTACGGAACCGGCGCCCGCCTCGGCGGCCCGTTCCGTCCAGCGGCGTGCCTCCGCGCTGCCGTACGCGGAGACACCCGGCATGACGCGGCTGCCGTCACCCGCGGCTTCGACGGCGACCCGGACGATCTCGTCGCGTTCGTTGTCGGTCAGGGTCTGGTACTCCCCCAGTGAGCCGTTGGGCACCACTCCGTCGCAGCCCGCCTCGATGAGCTGGCGCACATGGGTGGCGTAGGCGTCGTAGTCGATGGTGCAGTCGTCGCGCAGGGTGAGCGGGGTGGCGACCATGACCCCGTGCCAGGGACGGGTGCGCGAGTCGGTGTTCGTCTGCATCGTGGCTCCTTGAGAGGTGTGACATGTCACGGTGTAGCGGAAAGTCGGAGGACAGTAGGTGGACGCGACGTTCCGTGGTGTGCGGGAACCTGTCACGGCGTGCCGTCGGGCTCCGGTTGGAGAACCGCCCGCGGTCTACCCGGGGCCGGACAGGTCGGCGAGCGTGGAAAGCTTCACGGGGCAGGCCAGCGGGCGCCGGTCCGGGCCGCCCGGCTCCCGCCCGGCGCCGTGCGCGGCGGCCAGTTCACGGACGGCGAATCCGCACGTCCGGCCCTGGCACCATCCCATTCCGGCCCGGGTGAGCAGTTTGGCGGTCCTGGTGTCACCGGCTCCCAGCTCCTCGCACGCCGTACGGATCCGGCCCGCGGTGACCTCTTCGCAGCGGCAGACCTCCGTGTCGCCGGTCAGCCACTCGCTCCAGCCGGGCCCCGGCCGGTGCACGGTCCCCATCAGCTCGGCGAAGGCCCGCAGACGGCGGCGGGAGCGGCGCAGCGCGACGGCTCTGCGCGCCTCCTGCCTCCGCACTCCGCCCTGTACCTCACGGGCGATGGACAGTGCTGCCAACTCGCCTTCGTACAAGGCGAGTTCCACACCGCCGACGCCACCGGTCTCGCCGGCCGCCCAGATCCCGGGGACGGTGGTCCTGAGCTGTTCGTCGAGGGTGACCGCGTGTGTGCCGTCAGGGCCCATGCGCGTACCGCAGCCGGCTGCCACGGCGAGTTCGAGCTGCGGCACGAGCCCATGCCCCACGGCGAGCGCGTCGCAGGCGATCCGGCGGCCGGTCCCCGCGACGGGGCGCCATCGACGGTCCACCCTGCTGACGGTCACCGCCTCCACCCGCTCGTCGCCGTGCACCTCGGTGACCGCCCGGTGGCTCAGCACCCGGACCCGGGCACGGGCCAGTTCCGCCCCGAAGCGGGCCCCTTCCGCCGCCTTGGCGGGGTTGGCGGCCAGCACCCGGGGAGCACGCGCGTACGCCCCGTACCCGGCGGCTTCGACCAGTGCCGGTACGCGTGCCCCCGCACGCGTCAGCGAGACGGCGACCGCCTGCAGCAGCGGCCCGCTGCCCGCGACCACGATGCGACGCCCCGGCAACGCCAGCCCGGACTTGAGCATGGCCTGAGCACCCGCCGCGCCCACCACTCCCGGAAGGGTCCAGCCCGGAAAGGGGAGTTGGCGCTCGTGGGCGCCCGTCGCCAGGATCACCCGGCGGGCCCGGACGGCGGTACGGGCCTCCTCGTCGGCTTCCCCGGTGACCGCGTGCAGGATCCAGTCCCCGTCACCGGTTCGTTCGACCGTCCACACCTGGTGGCGGGTGAGGTGGCGGATCGTGCCGGTGTCGCGGTGCGCGGCCAGCCGCGCGGAGAGTTCCGTGAAGGCGCGCCAGTTGTGGTGCAGGGCCTCGGGCCTGGTGGCGCCGAGCCCGTCGGCCGGGCTGCGGTAGTACTGCCCGCCGGGTGCGTCGGCCGCGTCCAGCAGGATCACGTCGAGCCCGTGGTCGGCGGCGGTGACGGCTGCGGCCAGGCCCGCCGGTCCCGCGCCCACCACGGCGATCGCGGCGCGGTCGGTCTCCCGCGCCCGGGGCTCATCCGTCGAGTGCGGCATGACCGTCGCCCTCCTGCGTGGTGATGGCGTCGCCCGGTCCCGCGGGCAGCAGGCAGGCACGCTGGTTGGGCCGGCCGTTGACGGTGGCCAGGCAGTCGTAGCAGGCGCCGATACCGCAGAAGGCGCCGCGCGGGCGGCCGTTGACCCGGGTGGTGCGCCAGGTCAGGATGCCCGCCGACCAGAGTGCGGCGGCGATGGTCTGGCCCGGCAGTCCGCGGATCGGGCGGCCATCGAAGGTCAGCTGGAACTCCGGTTCGGGCGCGGCCCCGACGAGTTCGGCGGGGGTACGTGCGCGGGTGCGTCTCACTGGGTCCTCTCCTGGGGCACGGGCGCCCCGTTCTCCACCGTCATGTGACATCGCACGTGGCATCGACTGTGGCATCACCTGTGGCATCGAACCGGTCGGGGGCGAACGGTCCGAGATCGAGTGCGGGCCGCTCTCCCTGGATCGCGTCGGCGATCAGCAGCCCGGTCACGGGTGCCAGCCCGATCCCGGCCCCCTCATGGCCGCAGGCGTGGAAGAGCCCCGGCACTCGGGGGTCCGGTCCGATCGCGGGGAGGTGATCGGGCAGGTAGGGGCGGAATCCGTGGTAGGCGCGCATCACCCGCACATCGGCGAGTACGGGGAAGAGCGCGGCGGCCCCGGCCGCCAGCCGGGCCACCACCGGAACGGACAACGTCCGGTCGAAGCCGACACGTTCGCGGCTCGCCCCGATGAGCACCGGCCCCGAGGGCGTGCCCTCCACCACGGGCGAGGTCTGGAGCGCCGCGGACCCGCTCGACACGTCGCCCACGTACTCCGCTGCGTAGACCTTGTGCCGGATCAGCCGGGGCAGTGGTTCGGTGACCAGTACGAACCCTCTGCGGGGCAGGACCGGCAGGTTCACCCCTGCCAGTGCGGCCAGGTCGCCTCCCCAGGTGCCCGCCGCGTTGACCACGACGGGGGCGCGCAGTTCGCCCCTTGTCGTACGTACCCCGCGTACGGCGCCCTCCCGGTCCCTGAGTATCCCGACCACCTCCTCCCCTGGGCACACGTGCGCACCGGCACGGACCGCCGAACGCAGCAACTCAGCTGCCGCCAGGCCTGGTTGGACCTGGGCATCCTGCGGGTAGTGGCAGCCGCCGGCCAGGTCCGGTGCGAGGTGGGGCTCGATGTCGCGGAGGCGGTCGGATGCGATGGCATGCGCCTCGACACCCGCCGCCCGCTGACCGGCGGCGGTCGCGGACAGGGTGGTCAGGGAGTCCTCGGAGGCGGCGACGACCACGCCGCCCTTGAGCTCGTACTCGATTTCCGGGGGCAGCTCCTCGGCCAGTTGCCGCCACAGCGAGGCGGAGAGCAGGGCCAGTTCCAACTCCGGTCCAGGCACTTTGTCGGAGACCAGGAGGTTGCCCTCGCCGGCTCCGGTAGTGCCGCCGGAGACCGGCCCGCGGTCGACGACGGCTACGGACAGTCCGGACCGGGAGGTGTAGTAGGCGCAGGCAGCACCGACCATTCCGGCCCCGACGATGACGACATCCACGGGGTGTCTCGTGAGCACGGCAGTAATATGTCACATTGCTCAAGGGTCGCCAAGGGTGCGCACAGGGCCGGTTGATCAATCCTCACCCCGTCGCGCCACCCGCAGGGGTGCCGGAGCGGCCGCCGGGGAAGTGGAGCCATGACACCCGCAGGCGCCGACCCCTGGAGCCGTGATGCATGACGACCGCACCCTGGTGGAGGACCGCCTCGAACGCGCCCTTCACCAGTTCATCCGCCCCGCCCAGTACCCGGACCGCACGCCGCTCGCGCTCTCCGTCCGGCACATCCCCGGCGAACCCGTTCCGGTGGCTCAGGTCCTCCAGGAGCCGTTCGAGCCGTTCCGCACCGGCACCGAGTGGGGGAGGCCCTGGTCCACCAGCTGGTTCCGGCTGGAGGGAACCGTGCCATCGGAGTGGGCGGGTCGGCGGGTCGAGGTGGTCGTGGACCCCGGTTTCTCCGGTCAGGGGCCGGGGTTCCAGGCCGAGGGCATGCTGTACGACACCTCGGGCGTCCCCATCAAGGGCATCCATCCGCGCAATCGCCATCTGACGGTGGCCTCCCCGGCGGCGGGCGGCGAGCCGGTCTCGCTGCTGCTGGAGGCGGCGGCCAACCCCGCCGTACTGGAACACGGCTTCGTGCCGACCCCGCTCGGGGACGTGACGACGGCGGGTGACCGGCCGCTCTACCGGTTCGCCTCCGCCGAGCTGGCGGTGCTGGACGAGGAGGTCTGGCATCTGGTCCTGGACATCGAGGTGCTCTCCGAGCTGATGCGGGAGCTGCCCGTCGAGCGTTCCCGGCGCCACGAGATCCTGCGCTCGCTGGAGCGCATGCTCGACGCGCTGGATCTGCACGACGTGGCGGGCACGGCGCGGGCCGGCCGGGACGAGCTGACCGAAGCGCTGTCCCGCCCCGCCGCGGCGAGCGCGCACCGGATCTCGGCCGCCGGTCATGCGCACATCGACTCGGCGTGGCTGTGGCCGCTGCGCGAGACGGTGCGCAAGGCCTCGCGCACCTTCGCCAATGTCACCGCGCTGGCCCAGGACTACCCGGAGCTGGTCTTCGCCGCCTCGCAGGCCCAGCAGTACGCCTGGGTGAAGGAGCACCAGCCGCACATCTGGGAGCGGATCGAGCGGGCCGTGGCGGACGGGCAGTGGGCGCCCGTGGGGTCGATGTGGGTGGAGTCCGATGCCAACATGCCCGGTGGCGAGGCGCTGGCCCGGCAGCTCGTGCACGGCAAGAGGTTCTTCGAGCAGGAGCTGGGGGTGGAGACCGAGGAGATCTGGCTGCCGGACTCCTTCGGCTACACGGCCGCCTTCCCGCAACTGGCCCGGCTGGCGGGGGTGAAGTGGTTCCTGGCCCAGAAGCTGTCCTGGAACCAGAGCAATAAAATGCCACATCACACCTTCTGGTGGGAGGGCATCGACGGGACCAGGGTCTTCACCCACTTCCCGCCCGTGGACACGTACAACGCCCAGTTCCACGGCGGCGAACTCGCCCACGCCGAACGCAACTTCGCCGAGAAGGGGCTCGCTACCCGCTCCCTCGTCCCGTTCGGCTGGGGTGACGGCGGGGGCGGGCCCACCCGCGAGATGCTGGAGAAGGCGCGCAGGCTCAAGGACCTGGAGGGTTCACCGAGGGTCGCCATCGAGCGGCCGGCGGCGTTCTTCGCGGCGGCACAGGAGGAATACGGAGAGCAGGCTCCGGTCTGGTCGGGCGAGCTGTACCTGGAGCTGCACCGCGCCACGTACACCACCCAGGCCAAGACCAAACAGGGCAACCGCCGCAGCGAACACCTGCTCCGCGAGGCCGAGTTGTGGGCCACGGCAGCCGCCCTGCGCAACTCCGCCCCCGGCCGGGGCTACGCATATCCCTACGAGAGGCTGGACCGGCTGTGGAAGACGGTCCTGCTGCATCAGTTCCACGACATCCTGCCCGGCTCGTCGATCGCCTGGGTGCACCGCGAGGCCCGCGAGACCTATGGGCGGGTACGTGCGGAACTGGCGGATCTGGTGGCGGACGCGGTGGCGGCACTGGGCGGCGCCCAGGGTCTGGTGGCGCTCAACTCGTCCCCGTACCACCGCCGCGAAGTGGTCGAGCTGGACGCGGAGGCGAGCGCGGTGCTGCCCTCCGGCGCGCGGGTGCAGCACCTGGGCGACGGCCGGACGGCGGTACTGGCCGACGCACCGGGGCTCGGCGCGGGTCCGCTGGACGGTTCGGCGGTGCCGGAGCACCCCGTCAGCGCGGCCGGTTCCGCGGACGAGGGGCTCGTGCTCGACAACGGGCTGCTGCGAGTGGTGATCGACGGCGACGGACTGATCGCCGCCGTCCGCGATCTCGGCGCGGGGCGGGACGTCCTCGTCCCCGGCCACCGGGCCAACCTCCTCCAGTTGCACCCCGATCACCCCAACCACTGGGACGCCTGGGACATCGACCGGCACTACCGCCACACCCGGACCGATCTCACCGGCGCCGACTCCATCGAGCTGGTGGAGGAAGGTCCGCTGCGGGCCGCGGTCCGTGTCCGGCGCTCCTTCGGGCAGTCACATGTCACACAGGACATTCAGCTGAGCGCGGGCAGCCGCCGGATCGACATCGACACCGAGGTCGACTGGCGGGAGTCGGAGAAGGTCCTCAAGGCGGCGTTCCCGCTCGATGTGCACGCCGAACGCTCCACGTCCGAGATCCAGTTCGGCCATGTCCACCGCCCGACGCACGACAACACCGGCTGGGACGCCGCCCGTTTCGAGATCTGTGCCCACCGCTGGCTGCGGGTCGCCGAGCCGGGGTACGGCGTCACATTGCTCAACGACTCGACGTACGGGCACGACGTGACCCGGACCCCGCACGGTTCGGGCCTCGGCACGACCGTACGGCTGACGCTGCTGCGCGCCCCGCACTGCCCCGACCCGGAGACCGATCTCGGCCGGCACCGGTTCGGCTACGCGCTGGCGCCGGGCGGCGAGATCACCGACGCGGTACGGGAGGGGCTCGCGCTCAACCTGCCGCTGCGGGCGGCGGTGGCGCCGACTCTGCCGTCGCTGGCCGACACGGGGCATCCGGCGGTGACGGTCGAGTCGGTGAAGCTCGCCGAGGACCGCAGCGGCGATGTGATCGTGCGGCTGTACGAGTCGGCGGGCGGCCGCGCCGGCACCACGCTGCGGGTCGGCTTCCCCGTCGTCCGGGCCACGGTCACCGACCTGCTGGAACGACCGCTGCGCGAGGCGGAGACCGACGAACACGGTCTCGTACTGTCGCTGCGGCCGTTCCAGATCCTGACACTGCGGCTCACTCCGGCCTGACACCGCTGCCGCCCCCGGTCTGACGGCTGCGGCCGCCCCCGGCCTGATCCGGGCGCGAGCCGCCGGTTCAGGGGCGGGGCACGTTCCGCAGGTTGGAGCGGGCCATCTGGACCATCCGGCCCACTCCCCCGTCCAGCACGATCTTGCTCGCTGAGAGCGCGAAACCGGTCACCATCTCGGCGCTGATCTTCGGCGGGATGGAGAGGGCATTGGGGTCGGTGACGACATCGACGAGCGCCGGGCCCTTGTGCTTGAAGGCGTCCTTGAGGGCGCCTTCGAGCTGCTTGGGCTTCTCCACCCGCACCCCGTACGCCCCGGATGCTCGGGCGATGGCCGCGAAGTCCGGGTTCTTGTTGGCCGTCCCGAACGACGGCAGGCCAGCGACCAGCATCTCCAACTCGACCATGCTCAGCGATGAGTTGTTGAACAGTACGACCTTCACCGGCAGGTCGTACTGCACCAATGTCAGGAAGTCCCCCATCAGCATGGTGAATCCGCCGTCGCCGGACATCGAGACCACCTGGCGGTTCCGGTCGGTGAACTGGGCGCCGATGGCCTGCGGAAGCGCGTTGGCCATCGAGCCGTGGCTGAACGATCCGATGACACGACGCTTGCCGTTGGGTGAGAGATACCGTGCGGCCCATACATTGCACATACCGGTGTCCACGGTGAACACGGCGTCGTCGTCGGCCAGTTCGTCCAGCACCGAGGCGACGTACTCCGGATGGATCGGGACGTGCTTCTCGACCTTGCGGGTGTACGCCTTGACCACGCCCTCCAGCGCGTCGGCGTGCTTCTTCAGCATCCGGTCGAGGAACTTGCGGTCGGTCTTGGCCTTCACCTGCGGGGTCAGACAGCGCAGGGTCTCGCGGACATCTCCCCAGACCGCCAGATCCAGCTTGGAACGGCGGCCCAGGTGCTCGGGGCGCACATCGACCTGGACGATCTTCACATCGGTCGGGAGGAAGGCGTTGTACGGGAAGTCGGTGCCGAGCAGGATGAGGAGATCGCACTCGTTGGTCGCCTCGTAGGCGGCGCCGTAGCCGAGCAGACCGCTCATCCCGACGTCGTACGGGTTGTCGTACTGGATCCACTCCTTGCCGCGCAGCGCGTGCCCGACCGGGGCCTTCACCCGTTCGGCGAACTCCATCACCTCTGCGTGGGCGCCGGCCGTTCCGCTGCCGCAGAACAATGTGACACGTTTCGCCTCGTCGACCATCCGGCGGAGCTTGTCGATCTCCTCGTCACCGGGCCGGACCGTCGGCCGCGAGGTGACCAGTGCGTGCTCGACGGACTTCTCCGGAGCAGGCTGCGATGCAATGTCACCCGGCATCGTGACGACGCTGACCCCGCCCCGGCCGATCGCGTGCTGAATGGCCGTCTGGAGCAGCCGGGGCATCTGCTGCGGATTGGAGATCATCTCGTTGTAGTGGCTGCACTCCTGGAAGAGCAGCTCCGGATGGGTCTCCTGGAAGTAGCCGAGCCCGATCTCGCTCGACGGGATGTGCGAGGCGAGGGCGAGCACGGGGGCCATGGAACGGTGGGCGTCGTAGAGGCCGTTGATGAGGTGCAGATTGCCGGGGCCGCACGATCCGGCGCAGGCCGCCAGCGAGCCCGTGATCTGGGCCTCCGCACCGGCGGCGAAAGCGGCGGTCTCCTCGTGACGGACCTGGATCCAGTCGATGGCCCGGTTACGGCGGATGGCGTCGACGACCGGGTTGAGGCTGTCGCCGACGACGCCGTACATACGCTTGACCCCCGCCCGTACGAGGATGTCGACGAACTGCTCCGACACGTTCTGCTTGGCCATGGGTGCGTACCCTTTCCGCGCTTCGGCTTCCGGACTCCGCATCCATCAACCCATGGCCCGCGCGGTTACGCCTCCCAGACACCCACGCCCGTACGGTCGTCGGAGTACCCCTTCACCCGGAGCTGGGTGTCCGCGAGGAACGCCACGAGCCCGGGTGCCCCTTCGGAGGCCCAGCGTCCGGCGAGTTCCTGGGCGAGGGCGGGCTCGCCGCGCAGCGGTTCGGCCAGTCCGGGGCTGCACAGCAACAGCGTGTCTCCCGGCCGGGCCACCGAGCCCCGGAAGCGGAACGGTTCTGCGGGCGGATCGGGCGGGCCGGGCGGGGCCTCTGCATGGGGCGGCGCGGATGTGGTGACGGCCAGATCCATGGTGAGGCGGTCACCGTCGGGGCCGCTCTCGGCGAACCCGGACCCGGCTTCGACCCCGGACCCGGACCCGGCCCCTGCTTTGACCCCGGCCACAGCCGCGGCTCCGGCTCCGGACCTGGGGTCCGTGCCGCGGCCACCGGCTGCCGGGACCACCGGTTCGAGGTCCTGCCATACGCCGTCACGCAGCCGGAAGAGTCCACCGGCGCCGATGCCGAAGAAGATCCGGGTGCGGCAGTCGGGGTCCGCCGACAGCAGGAGGCAGCGCAGGCCCGCCGTGTACTGATGCGGCTCCACCCCCAGCTCGGCGGCGCGGGCCCGCAGCTTGCCGTACGTGCGGTCGGCGAGACGGTGCAGTCCGGATTTGAGCTCTCCGCGGCGGCCCGCCCTTATGTCCTCGGAGAGCCGGGCGTGGCTGCGGCCGACCGCTGAGCCGATCCAGCGGCAGGCGTCGGCCGCCGCCAGATGTGCCGATTCGGTGGCGCGGGCCCCGGTGGCGACGGCGACCAGGACCAGGGCGTGTTCGTCGGTGCCGAAGCGGGCGGTGAGCAGGGCGTCGCGGCGGGGCTCGCCTCGGAACCGCGCGGAGTCCCCGCGCACGGAGGCGGCGCGCAGGGTGTACGTGCCGTAGCGGGCGCCGTCGAGCGCGGTGTCGGCGACGATGCCCTCCAGCTCCTGCGGGACGGTGGCGGGCAGCGCGGTGGGTTCGGCGTCGTAGGTCGGCGGCCGGTCACCCACATGGCCGATCACGGGGCGGGAGACGGGGCCGGATTCGCGTTCGGCCTCCGGTGCGGGTGCGACGGAATCGGCGGGTGCGGTCGGTGCGACGGGTGTGCCCGGTGCGACGGGTGCAGTGGACGCGACGGGTGAGGTGGACGCGACGGGTGAGGTGGACGCGGTCGATGCGGTGACGGGTGCCTGCGAGGCGGCGGGTTTCCCGGCGACCGGCCGCCTGGGCAGCGGCGGCACCGACGGGGGAGACGGAGCAGACGGCGGAGACGGCGGGGGCGGCGGACCCGCGGGAACCGGCGGGACGACGAAGGTACGCGGCTGCGTCGGGCCGACCGGAGGCGCCCCCGGCGCACGTACGGTCGCGGCGGGCGGCTCCCACGGAGCACGCTCCCGTACCGCCCCCTCCCGCACCGCACGCTCCCCCGCCGGCCGGGGCACCCCCACCGTCCCCGGCTCGGACGCCTCCGCCGCCCCCGCCTCGGGCGGCGCCCCCGCACCCCCGCCGGGTCCGCCGTCGGCTCCCCCGCCTCCGCCCGGACCCAACGCTTCCGACGCCGAGTCGAATCGCTCGTCGAGGCTGTCCGGGTCGTCGAGGCTGTCGGCCGCGTCGCTCGTCCCAATGTCCCGGGCGTTCTCGTCGTACAGCCTGCGCCACCAGTCGTCCTCGTGGGCGGCGGGCTTCTCCCCCTGCTGACTCATGTCCTTATTGTCGACCGCGGGGGCCGTACGAAAACGGGTCATCCGGAAATAGTGGCCCCGGACATGGGTCCGCCGGGCGTCCCCACCCCCCACGGGAAGGACGCCCGGCGGACCGGTCAGGTCGTGATCAGCGCACGGCGTACGCGTCGGTCACGGTCTGGATGACGGAGTTGCCGTTGGCGTCCGTCAGTTCGGTCTTCAGGGTGACCGGCTTGCCGGCCGCGCCCGCGTGGTTCACGGTCGCGGTCCACCGGCCGTCCTGCTGTGCGGTGGTCGCCTCGGTCCAGGTCTTCCCACCGTCGTAGGAGTACGAGACCTTGGCCGCGGTCAGCTTGCCGGGCGTGTAGCCGGCGTGACCGGTGACGCTCAGGCCGATCTTCTGACCGTCCTCGGCCGCGAGGGTCTTGAGCCCGTCCGAGTCCAGGTCGTAGCCCGGGAAGAGCAGCGGGATGCCCTGGGAGTACGCGTTCTCGTCCCGCTTCGAACGGAACTTCCAGGTGGTCTCGGTGCTGGTGGAGCGCTTCCACACGGCGGCGGGCTGACCGAACCGGGTGGTCTGCATGGTGAGTTCGTAGGCGGCGTCCTCCGCCGGGACGGTGAACACCCCGGCCGGCCAGCCGGTCTCACCGATCACCTTGCCGCCGCTGCTCAGCCGCATGCTGCCCATGTCTCCGAAGGAGCCCTGGAGACCGGCGTGCTCACTGTCGCTCCAGAAGCCCGGGGCGACGCCGATCAGGTTGTCCTGGCGCTCGGCGGCGAGCTGGGGCTTACCGGCGGCGTCGCGCGGGGCGGAGGGCGCGGGGATGCCCCGGTACCAGTTCTCCGTGCGCTTCGAGCCGGCCGTGTAGGTGCGCGGCTGGTCGACCATCATCTCGCCCCAGGGGAAGCTGGAGGAGAGGTACCGGACCCACGCGGTGTCGCCTGCCGAGTAGTACTCGGTGCGCTTGCTGGGGGCGGCGACGTAGTCGGTGACGCCGGAGAACGCACCACCGTACGGCCGGTTGATGATCATCATGTCGACGTAGTCCGCCGCGAGGCCCATCGCCTCGTAGTTGGCGGTGACCTTGCCGAGCTTGTTGTCCCGGACCTTGTAGGTGCGGTCCGAGGTGACCGGACCGGTCTCGGGGAAGGCCAGGTTGTAGACGAACGGGCTGACCGCGGTGGCCTTCCAGCCCAGCTCGACCGGGCCGTCGGCCAGGGCGACCTTCAGCGCGTCGGCCTCGTCGGCCTCGATGCCGAGTGCAGGCAGCGTCGATGCGGCGTAGCCGACGGACGGCTGCCAGGGTCCTGCGGAGGGGCGGTGGGTGATGATGGCCTTGGCGCCGGCTGCCTTGGCGTCACGCACCTGGCCGTACACGTTGTTGCTGCCGTCAGCGACCTGAACCAGAGCGATCTTCCCGGCGACGTCCGCGGCCTTCAGCTCGGCGGGGGTACCGGTACCGGCGTCGACGAGGGCGGCCTTGCCGGTGCCGTCGAGGTTGACGGAGCCGGTGCTCGCCGTCCTCGGGTGCAGTTCGATGCCGCCGACGACCGACAGCTTCTCGATCTGCGGGGCGTACGCGCGCCAGAAGCTGGCGAACTCGAAGTCGCCGTCACTGGCCTTGCCCTGCACGTCCGCCAGGTAGTTCTTGACCGCGGAGCCACCGGAGATGGAGCCCGAGTGCAGCCAGACATCGTCCCAGGTACGGCCGAACGCGAGCGTCGTGGAGCGGCTCTCGGAGGCGCGGTCCTCGGTCTTCACCTGGATCCGGTGCGCCTTGCGGGCGTCCAGGACCAGGGTCGTGTCCTTGGTGACGTCCACCTGGGGCCGCGCGAGGTAGGCGACGGACTCGTTCAGGTAGCCGGTGGCGTCCTTCGGGTCGGCCGTGGTGACGAAGCCGGAGACGAAGTACGCGCCGGGGCGCACCTGGTAGACCTGGTCGGCGGAACCGTCGTTGAAGCGGCGCTCGCCGCTGGAGGTGTCGGTGCCGATCACGTCGAGCGAGGAGGAGCCCGCGGCGGGCTTGCCGGCGCCGTCGACGAGCTTGACCCGCAGCGTGACGGTCTCGGCCCCGACGTACAGCGAGAACGGGGTGGAGACCTTGGCGCCGCCGGGGCCGGTGGCCAGCACGCGTCCGGTGACGTCACCGTACTGCGCGGCCTTCAGCTTGGCCGTCGGGTCGATCTGCAGCGGGACCTTGACGGTGGCTCCGGCCGGGACGGTGACGGTTTTCGCGTCGAGCTTCGCGACGGAGGAACGGACGGCCGAGCCGTCGTTGCCGGTGACGCCCTGCACGCTCAGCGACAGCTTCACCGGCTCGGTGCCGGAGTTGGTGTACGGGACGTCGACCGTGGTGCGGTCGGTCCGGTCCTGCGGCCAGTTGTAGGTGCCGCCCTGGATGGCGGGGGCGCCGACGACGGTGGTGTCGATGGCGGCCTTGACGTCGAGGCGGCCGCCGCCGGTCTCGCGTACGTCGCCGGGGATGTCGCTCTTCGCGGACGAGACGAGCGCCGCCTTGATCTGCTGGGCGGTCCAGTCCGGGTGACGCTGCTTCACGATGGCTGCGGCGCCCGCGACATGCGGGGTGGCCATCGACGTACCGGACATCGACCGGTACGCGTACACGCCGCGGCCACCGGCCGCCGCGGCCGAGATGGCGACGCCGGGGGCGGCGATCTCGGGCTTGAGGGTGTGCGATCCGATCGCGGGCCCGCGGCTGGAGAACTGGGCCGTGGTGTCGTCGCGGTCGACGGCGCCGACGGTCAGCACGCTCGGGGCGCAGCCGGGCGAGGAGACGGTGTTGAACGTCGGGCCCGAGTTGCCGGCCGCGATCACGAACAAGGTGCCCTTGCTCTGCGCGAGTTCCTCGGCGGCGACGCTCATCGGGTCGGTGCAGTCCGTCGGTTCCGGGCTGCCGAGGCTCATGGAGACGACGTCGGCCTTCTGGTCGACGGCCCACTGCATGCCGGCGATGATCCAGGACTCGGCGCCGGAGCCGCTGTCGTTGAGGACCTTGCCCGCGAGCAGGTCGGCGCCGGGGGCGACGCCCTTCTTCTTGCCGCCGCTGGCCGCGCCGGAGCCGCCGACGGTGGAGATGGTGTGGGTGCCGTGGCCCTGGCGGTCGTCGGTGGAGTCGGAGTCGGTGAAGTTCTCCGAGGCGGCGACCCGGCCCTTGAGGTCGGGGTGTTCGGCGTCGACACCGGTGTCGAGGACGGCGACCTTGGTGCCCTTGCCGTCGTATCCGGCGGCCCAGGCGAGGTCGGCACCGACCTGCTTTGTCGACTTGTCGAGGGTGGCCTGAACCTTGCGGTCGAGCCAGAGCTTCTTCATGCCGGAGGTCGAGAAGGAACGGGCGCCACGGGTGACGTCCGACCAGAAGTCGGCGGCCTTCTCCTTCTCCGCCTTGAGGGCGAGACCGCCGATGGCGTCGAGCGCGAGTCCGCGCTTGGCGCCGCGCGGGGTGGCGAAGGTGGAGCGGGACTGGCCCTCGCCGTAAACCGCGATCAGCGGCAGCGACTTGGTGTGGGCGTCGTCGTAGCCCTGCCGGATGAGGCCGGTGACGTTGAAGAGCTCCTCGTCGACCTTGCCCGCGGCGAGCGCGGCGGCGGCGCTCTCGGGGTAGACGTAGAGGTCCTTGCCGGACTGCCTGGTCTGCACCAGGGGGACGGTGCCGTCCTCGCGGGGCAGCGCGGTGGCCGAGTCGGCCCCCGAACCGTCCTTGCTCACCAGGACCTTGTCACCGGTGACCAGGGTCACGGTGACCGACTTGTCCTTCTTGGCTTCGGCGGCCGAACTGCCGGTCAGTGCTCTCTTCCCTGTCGCATCGTCCTGCGGCGCTGCCGCGGACGGTGCGATCGCGGTGACGGCCAGGACGGCGGCGGTGGCCGCGCCCAGCGCCGTACGCGATATCGGACGCATCGTTCTCCCCAAGTGAATCCGGAACCAATCAGCGCAAACCGCAGTCTTCCGGAGGTTGTTGGTACTTCGGTGGCGCCACATTGGCAGAGCGCCGGGCGATAAAGGGATGATGTACACGGCGGGTTTACGCCGTGGCCGCTTTCCGCCATGGACGGACGCCCGACGACAGCGACATCGTGCGGAATCAACGCGTCCGGGAGGGGTCCGGGGATGCTGGGAGCCATAGGGCTCGACGAGATACAGGAGTCGGCGTACCGCGCGCTCGTGGCGGTGGGGGCCTCGGAGGTCTCCGATCTCGCGCACCGGCTGGGCCTTCCCGAGCCGGACACCGAGCGGGCGCTGCGCAGGCTGGAGCAGCACGGTCTGGCCGCGCAGTCCTCGGCCCGCACGGGCCGTTGGGTGGCGGCTCCACCGGGCGTGGCGCTGGGAGCGCTGCTCACCCAGCAGCGCCATGAGCTGGAGCAGGCGGAGCTGGCGGCGGCGCTGCTCGCCGAGGAATACCGGGCGGATGCCGACGAGCCGGCCGTGCACGATCTGGTCGAGGTGGTCACGGGGGCGAGCGCGGTGTCGCACCGCTTCCACCAGTTGCAGCTCGGCGCGACGAGCGAGGTGTGCGCCCTGGTCACCGGGAAGCCGATCGCCGTCAGCGGGATGGAGAACGAGGCCGAGGAGCAGGTCGCGACGCGCGGGGTGTCCTATCGGGTGGTGGTCGAGCGGGAGACGCTCACGATGCCGTTCGGGATTCTGGAGCTGTCGACGGCACTGAGCCGGAACGAGCAGTGCCGGGTCATCGACCGGGTGCCGACCAAGCTGGTCGTCGCGGACGGCGCCCTGGCGATGGTGCCGCTGACCGGGCGCGGCGCCGAGCCTGCCGCACTGGTGGTCCATGCCTCCGGGCTGCTGGAGTCGCTGATGGGCCTCTTCGAGGCGGTGTGGCGCGAGGCGATGCCGCTCAGGCTGGGCGAGGGCAACCGGCTCCAGGAGGAAGACACCGGCCCCGATCCCACGGACCTGGAGATCCTGTCGCTGCTGCTGGCCGGGCTGACGGACGCGAGCGTGGCGAAACAGCTGGAGCTGGGGCTGCGGACCGTACAGAGAAGGGTGAAGGGGCTGATGGAGCTGACCGGCGTCTCCACCCGGCTCCAGCTGGGCTGGCACGCGTACGAACGGGGCTGGGTGGCCCGCACGCCCCGGTTCTGACCCGCACCCCCGGTTCCGAAGAGGCACGTCACGGAGCGGCCGCGACAACACACCGTTACGGCTCCGATACGGCCCTGAGCTGCGCCGACGCCCTCCGTCCCCGGGTGCGCTGACGGGCGGGACCGGCCGGACTCCGGCAGGCTGGTCAGATGAGCATGTGGCAACTCGTCGCCGTCGGCCTCGTCATGCTCCTCGGCCTGCTGGGTGTGCTGGTGCCGGGGGTCCCCGGCCAGGCGATCGTCTGGGCCGCCGTGCTGTGGTGGGCACTGACCGACATGACGCCGGTCGCCTGGGGCGTACTCATCGGCGCGACGGCGCTGCTGCTGTTGAACCAGGCGCTGAAGCCACTGCTGCCGCCGCGCCGCCCGCGCGAGACGGGCGCGCCGCGCAAGACCCTGATGCTCGGCGGGATCGGTGCGATCGTCGGCTTCTTCGTGGTGCCGGTGATCGGTGCGGTCCCCGGATACGTGGGGACCATCTACGGCGCGGAGCGGCTGCGGCTGGGCAGCCACGGCGCGGGCTGGACATCGATGCGCTCGGTGATGCGGGCGACCGGCTATGCGGTACTCGTCGAGCTCTTCGCGTGCCTGCTGGTGACGGGCGCCTGGCTCGGCGCATTGATCTGGGGCTGATTCAGGCCCCACCCTCTCGACATCCTGCGGGACACCGTCCAGATACACGGAAACACATCGGATCTCTCCCGCTCCATTGACGCAGCAATACCCCGCGCCTACCTTCCCTCAAGGAATAGCTCGGATGAATTGAAGTGCCTGCGTACGAGTCGCCAGGAGAAGCCTTGTCCACAGCACCGGACCCCTCCCGCACGCCCCGGACCGAAGCCTCATCCCCGTCCCGACCCGCTCCGTCCCGACCCGCCCCTTCGCGCAGGACGGTGCTCGCCACCGGCACCGCGATCGGCGGCGCACTCGTGGCGGCCGGCACGGCCGTCCCCGCCCTGGCAGCAAGCCCGACCACCCCGGCCCCTACCACCCCCACCACCGTGCACTCCCCCGACGACAGCTGGCACACGGTCCTCGACGATGCCGACCTGCTCTGGCAGAAGCCGCCGAAGACCTGGTACGAGGGCCCGTACCTCGGCAACGGCCGCCTCGGCTCCGGCATCTACGCGGAGCCCGGCGCCACCACCCGGGCCGTCCGCTTCAACGTCCAGCACTCCGAGGTCCAGGACCACCGACCCGAGTTCGGTTCGCTCTTCGGTCTCGCCCGCCTCCCCATCGGCCACTTCACTCTGGAGCCGGTCGGCGCCATCACGGGCATCGAGTGGTGGATGCGGCTGCGCACCGCCCAGCTCGAAGGCACGATCACCACGACCGCGGGCACCCTGAAGCTCCGCGCCTTCGTCCACTCCACCAGCGATCTGCTCGCCGTGGAGGTCACCCCGAGCGAGGGCGAACAGGACTTCCGCTGGGTCTTCCACCCCGCCGAGGCGATCAGCCCGCGCGCCGCCTTCAAGCCGGTCCCGGACGGCTACACCGGCAACCCTCCCGCGGTGACCGAACAGCACGGCGACACCACCGCCGCCGTCCAGCCACTGCTCGCGGGCGGTCAGCACGTCACCGCCTGGCGCGAACACGCCAGGGGCACGGCCCGCACCCTCTACGTCACGGTGGCGCACTCCCACCCCGCGACAACGGCACGCGACCGTGCGCTGCGTACCGTCAAGGGCGCCTCCGCGCTCCCGTACGGCCCGCTCGCCGCCCCCCATCGCGCATGGTGGGACCGGTTCTACCGGAAGAGCTTCCTGTCCCTGCCCGACGCCCGGTTGCAGCGCTTCTACTGGATCCAGCTCTACAAGACCGCGTCGGCGGCCCGCAAGGACGCCCCGGTGATGGCCACCTCCGGCCCCTGGCTGGAGCCCACGCCCTGGCCCAACACCTGGTGGAACCTCAACGTCCAGCTGGAGTACTGGCTGATCCACGGCTCCAACCACCTGGAACTGGACGCCGTCACCCGCGCCCTGAGCGAAATCCGGGACCAGCTCTCGCGCGAGGTCTCCGCCCCCTACCGGGCCGACTCGGCCGGCATCCCCCGCACCACCGACCCCCAGCTGGTCAACGGTGCCTCGGTGACCGACGGCGGCTACGGGGTCGGCATCCCCGGCCAGGACCCGCCCACCCCCGAGGTCGGCAATCTGACCTGGGCACTGCACAACGTCTGGCTCTCCTACCGGCACACCATGGACGAGTCGATCCTGCGCGACACGCTCTTCCCGCTGCTGCGCAAGGCCGTCAACTACTACCTGCACTTCCTGACGCCCGGCACGGACGGAAAGCTGCACCTCCCGGCGACGTTCTCCCCCGAGTACGGCGTCAACGCCCCCGACTGCAACTACGACCTGATGCTGCTGCGCTGGGGCTGCCGCACCCTGCTGGAATCCGCCGAGCGGCTCGGCGTCCGCGACCCGCTGACCGCCCGCTGGCAGGAGGTCCTGGCCAGGCTCGCGCCCTACCCCGTCGATGCCAACGGGTTCATGATCGGCGCCGGGGTCCCGTTCGCGAAGTCGCACCGCCACTACTCGCACATGCTCGCGGTGTACCCGCTGTACGAGCTGACCGGCGCGACGGCCGACGAACGCGCCCTGATCGAGAAGTCCCTCGCCCACTGGGTGGGCTTCGAAGGCGCCCTCCAGGGCTACACCTTCACCGGCGCCGCGTCGATGTCCGCGCTGCTCGGCAAGGGCGAGGACGCTCTGAAGTACCTGGGCCAGCTGATGAGCCGCTTCATCCAGGCGAACACCATGTACAAGGAGTCCGGCCCGGTCATCGAGACCCCGCTCTCGGCGGCCCAGTCCCTGCACGACATGGTCTGCCAGTCCTGGGGCGGCACGATCAGGGTCTTCCCGGCACTGCCCGCCGCCTGGCGGGAACTGACCGTTCACGACTTCCGGACCCAGGGCGCCTTCCTGCTCAGTGCAGTACGCGAGGAGGGCCGGACCCGCTGGGTGCGGCTGACCAGCGAGGCCGGCGCACCCTGCGTCGTACGCCATGGCATCGACGGCCCGGTGGAGATCCGGGACCGGCACGGACGGCCGCTGGAGCACGAGGTGGCGGCCGACGGCACGGTACGCATCCGCCTCGGCAAGGGCGACTCGGCGCTGATCACGGCGCGGGGCGACCGGCCGGACCTGACCATCCGCCCGGTGCCGGCGAACGAAGCCGCGCCGCGCTGGGGTCTGCCCGCCTGAGCCCGGTCACAGCAGCCCCAGGTGTCGCGCCCCGTACGAACGCCAGGGCCGCCACCGGTCCGCCTCGGGCCGCCCGTCCGGATCCACGTCCGGGTCACCGAGCGCACGCATCCTGATCAGCGCCGCGGCTGCCGGGCCGATCCCCGGCAACCGCAGCAGCGCCTGCTCGGCCTCGTCGCGGTCGGCCCCGGCGTCGAGCCGTACGTCCCCATCGGCGAGCGCGGCCGCCAGCGCCCGCAGCTCCGGATCACTCGCCGCACCGGCCAGCACTCCCGGCTCGGGGAAGACGTGCGTCAGCCCGCCGCAGGGCACGTCCAGCACCTTCCCGTACAGCTCCACCAGCCGCTCCGCCTCTTCCCGTCCCACCAGCGTCCGCACCGCGAACTCCTCCGGGTCCGCGGCGCCCGGCGAACGCAGCCCGGGGCGGGCGGCGACGCCCGCAGCGAGGAGCGGGTCGGCGCCGAGCAGCTCGTCGACGGCGTACGGATCGGCGTCCAGGTCGAAGAGCCGCCGCAGCCGCTGGACGGCCGTCGTCAGGTCCCGCAGGTCCGTGAGGTGGATCCGGGCGTCCAGCCAGGCCCCGGCGGACCGCTCGTCGACGGCCACGATGCCCGTGCCGTACGGAAGCCGCAGGGTACGCCGGTAGACACGGGCACCGGCCGCACCGCTGACCTCCTCGATCCGGGCGACCGTCTCACCGGCCAGGAGGTCGAAGACCTCACGGGCGGCGTACGGCCCCCGGTGGGCGAGCCGCAGCGGGATCCCGGCGGTGCGCGCCTCCCGGACCGCCGCTCCCAGCCCCGTCCCCGCCTCGGCCCGCAACGCGCTCGGCGTACGGGCGTATATCTGCCGGATCGTGTCGTTGAACTGGCGCACGCTGGCGAAGCCCGACGCGAAGGCGATCTCCGTCACGGGCAGCCCGGTCGTCTGGAGCAGCACCCGTGCCGTGTGGGCCCGCTGGGCACGGGCGAGCGCCACGGGCCCGGCGCCCAGCTCGGCGTTGAGCTGCCGCTGCACCTGGCGTGAGCTGTAGCCGAGCCGGTGGGCGAGACCGGGCACGCCCTCCCGGTCGACCACACCGTCGCCGATCATCCGCATGGCGCGGCCCACGACGTCGGCCCGCACGTTCCATTCCGCCGAGCCCGGCACGGCGTCCGGGCGGCACCGCCGGCAGGCCCGGAAGCCGTGGCCCTGCGCGGCGGCCGCGGTCGGGTAGAAGCGGACGTTCTTCCGCTTGGGCGTGACGGCGGGGCAGCTCGGCCGGCAGTAGATCCCGGTCGTTTCGACGGCGAAGAAGAACTCCCCGTCGAAACGGGCGTCGCGGCTGCTCACCGCCTCGTACCTGGTCCGTTCGTCCATCACACCGTCCAGTGTGCGGCACCCACCGGCACCGGACTGGCGGTTTTCGGACGTGGACCCGGCGGTCTGCGGCCATGGACGCCCGCGGACCGGGGACCACCACCTACCGCACCCGGCCCCGCTTCGCCTCCATGGCGAACCGGCCCTCGGCGCCCTTGCGCTTCCAGTCGCGCAGCATCTCCGAGCGCATCCGGGCGTCGGTCTTGGCGGCGATGCGCTGGTTCTCGCGGATCAGCTTGCGGAAGCTGTCGAGGCGCCGTTCGTGCAGCGAACCGTCCTCGATCGCGGCGAGCACCGCGCAGCCGGGCTCCGACTCATGGGCGCAGTCGTGGAACCGGCACTGCTCGGCCAGCTCCTCGATCTCGGAGAAGACCTGGCCGACACCGGCCTCCGCGTCCCAGAGCCCGACCCCGCGCAGCCCGGGGGTGTCGATCAGCACGCCACCGGAGGGCAGCAGCAGCAGATTGCGGGTGGTGGTGGTGTGCCGGCCCTTGCCGTCGACGTCCCGCGCGGCCTGCACCTCCATCACGTCGTGGCCCAGGAGGGTGTTGGCGAGGGTCGACTTGCCCGCACCGGAGGCGCCGAGCAGCACACTGGTACCGCCCGAGACGATGGCGGCGAAGACATCGACACCCTCCCCCGTGGCGGAACTGACGGTCAGCACCTGCACCCCGGGCGCGACGCCCTCGATGTCCTGCACGAGGTGCGACAGCGTGGTGGCGTCCGGTACGAGATCGGCCTTGGTCAGCACCACGATCGGCTCGGCCGCACCGTTCCCGGCCGGCCCCCCGCCACCCAGCAGCGCGTCACCGCTGGAGCTGGACATGGCGAGGGCGAGGAAGCGCTCCACCCGCCCCAGGTCGAAGTCGACCGCGAGCGAGAGGCAGATGACGATGTGGTCCACATTGGTGGCGAGCACCTGGCCCTCGGAGCGCTGCGAGGACGTGGAGCGGACGAAGGCGGTACGCCGCGGCAGCAGCGTCCGTACGAACTGCGGGTCGCCGCCGGGGTCGACCGCGACCCAGTCGCCGGTGCAGACGATCCGCATCGGATCGCGCGGGACGACGAAGGCGGTGTCGGCGCGGAGCGTGCCCTCGGGGGTGACGACATCGCACTGACCGCGGTCCACCCGCACCACGCGCCCGGGCAGCAGACCCTGCTCGGCGTACGGTGCGAATTCGGCCGCCCACGCGTCGTCCCAGCCGTACGGGGACAGCGGGTGCGACGCGGACGAGCCCTGAAGAGAGGAGACAGAAGAGGGGAAGGACGGGAAAGACAAGGGAAACCCTTCAAAGGGTGGCCCCGGCAACGCGCACACGGGCGCGGAGAGTTGCGGAGTAGGTCAGCCGGCGACCACGGGGGCGGGAACGATGCTCTTCGAGTTGTGGGCAGCACCCATCGCAGCGACAGTCATCACAGTCCTCACCTCCTGGTTCAAGCACGGGACCGACAGCGGTAGTTGATCTCCGCCGTCCGGAACAGTGGACACCCTAGCCCGCACGCATCGGCCGGCTCAACACATTTAAAGGAGGCCAAGCGCATCCGTAGGGCGGAGAGGGATCCAGGCAGCTTTCACCGGGTCTATCCTGCTACATCCCTCAATCAGGTGATACACATGCACAACGACCGGTCCGGGGCCGTTATGGTGCCGAGCATGACCTCCCCCCAGACCGCCACCGGCACGTTCACACAAGCCCAGTTGGGCACGATCACACTGATCGGTTGGAGCGGCGAACATCCCGCCGACGGCCACGATGTCGCCTTCCTGCTCGTCTACTCCCTGGGCGACGGCTCTGAGGGCCCCGCCGTCGGCGAGACCGCCATGCGCACGGCCCTGGAGCGCTGCGGACTGCCGGTCGGCAGCGCTCCGGTGTACGCCACCGAGAACCCGAGCCTCCCCGTGAAGCTGCTCGTCCAGGCCGGGCAGGCGGTCCTCACGCTGCCCCACTTCACGGCGCAGTACCCCGCACCGCCCGAGTGGCTGGCCGCGGCCGGCCGGCGGGGCGAGGTGCACACCATGTTCGCCACCCGCCCGTGGCCCCAGGGCGCACCGGGCCGGCCGGTGAGCGAGGAGCTGCTGCGGTCCTTCGCGGCCGACCCGGAGGTCATCACGACCTCCGCCCACTGCGTCGTCCCGGTCCGCAGCCTGGGCTGACCCACCCCCGGATCGCCGGATGCCCACCGCCCCCGTGGTGCGGTGGGCATCCTTTTGCGTGGAGCCCTGGGACGGTGTGCCCCGGATCGTGCTGTGCGGCGCGGTGCACCGCAGTGCGGGCTGCCGCGGGGTGAATCCCCGGGCAGTCCGCGCCTCGGGTGCGTCAGTCGTTGGCGATCCCGTTGCCCGCGAGCACCGGGATGTCGTCGACCAGGTGCGACAGCGGCTCGTCGCCCTTGGCCTGGGTGGAGTTCTCGGCGCACTGCTGGTTCTGCGGCGAGGCCAGCACGTTGACGTGCTGGACCGCGACCGGCACCAGCACACCGACGAGCGAACCGGCATTGGCCTTCAGCGGCAGACCGACGCAGGCCTTGTTCAGCGTGCCCTGGACGAGCTGGAACTGCGGGCTGCCGTCTCCCTGGGTCACGCTGTTGCCGAACTCGTCCACGGCGCCGTTGCCGTTGACCGACGTGGTGCCCCCGTCGTTGCCGATCGCCATGGCCGCGGGGGCCGCGGCGGCGGACAGGCCGACCAGGGACACGGCCACTGCTGCGCCGGCCATCATCTTCTTCATCACGCTTCACCTTTCGGAGCGTCCCGTTGTGGAACGTACTGATCAACCCGCTACGGAAGCGCCGGTTCCGCATTACCACTCATACGGGTTCGATCCGGCATGAGTTCGACGCTCGTGGTTACCCGTCGACGGCCTCGCCGGAGGTGCGGGCCGCGGGAACCCTGCTGCCCGCGTGACTCCGGTCGGGCCCTGCCGGGGGCGCGGGCTCCGGACCGCCGTGGGCCGCCTGCCACTCGGCGAGCAGCCGGTCGTAGATGGGTGTGCCGTCCTGTGCGTGCCGCTCCCGGCCACGGGGGCGTTGACTGTCGTACTGGTCCATGTGTGGCCCCTACCCGGTGCGGCGGGTGAGGGCTGCCAGTACTACGGCAACCGGCCCAGTCCACCGCCCCTTCGAGGGGCCACCGCTTCCCGGACGCACGAGTGGGGCCGGCATATCCGGGCGGCCGGAGAACGGCTGCCGCGTGGATGTGACGGCCCCACAAGGTGTTTCAGCTACTGCGTGCAGGCGGGCTCGAAGCTGCCCGCGGCACGCTCCCCTGCCGATCCGCAGAGTTCAGCGAGGAGCGCCCGGAGCGGTACGGCCTCAGTTGTTGCCGGTGCCGTTGCCGGACAGGATCGGGATGTCGTCCAGGATGTGCGAGAGGGCCTCGTCGCCCTTGGCCTGGGTGGAGTTCTCCGTGCACTGCTGGTTCTGCGGCGAGGCCAGGACGTTGATGTCCTGGACCGAGACCGGGATGGCCCCGAGAACCGAACCGACGTTGGCCTTGGCCGGCAGCGCGATGCAGGGCTTGTTGAGCGAGCCCTGGATGAGCGCGAACTGCGGGCTCATGTCGCCGTGGGTGGCGGAGTTGCCGTACGACTGAATGACGTCGTTGCCGTTGACCGACGTCGTGCCACCGTCGTTGCCGATGGCCATGGCCTGCGGGGCGATCGCGGCGGAGACACCGACGATCGAAGCAGCGACTGCTGCCGAGGCCATAATCTTCTTGATCATTGAATAGTCCTTCTGGGGTTCTCTGTTGCCCGCCTGTCCGGAGCGAACTGATCAACTCGCGACGACGGGGATAGTTGTGCCGATTCACTCGAACGGCGCTTTTACGGGCGGTTGTTCGCCGAATTCACCGCATCGGAGGAATAAGAAAGGCCGAGGCCGGCCGGGAACCGCTGTGACGAGACTGGTCAGCCACCGACCGGCAGGCCGCCGATGAGCGGGGCCGCGCCCTTGGCCGCACCGGTCGCCTGGCCGGCCAGCTTGGTGACGGTGCCGTTCTTCTGCACCGATTCCGCGGCGCCGCCGACCGTGTCGACGATCGGGTCGACAGCCTGCGGGGCGCTCTCCACCACCTGGTTGACGCCTCCGTTGAGGCTGAAGTTGGGGGCCGTGGCGTTGGTGACGGCGAAGGCGGGAGCAGCCGTTCCGAGCGCAACCACGGAACCGGCAACGAACGCAGCAGTCTTCGCGTACTTCACTTTCGGGTTCCCTTCTGCAGCGGCATCTGTTCGGTCGCGCACCCGCGCCGCACGTGCCTTCTTTAGCCGTGCCTTCTGCCGCTTTCACCCTGGGTAACGATGCGGTTGCGACACGGCAACTGGACGGAGTCGCTTTTCTGCGGGACCACCCGATCGAATGCCAGGGAGAATGCAGGAAGGCCCCGGACCGCATCGAATGCGTTCCGGGGCCTTCCGGTCACGAGCGTTCGGCCCGTCCGACCAGAGATCAGGCGTTGGCGCAGTTGTTGCCGAAGGCGGGGTTGAGCAGGCCGATCACGTCCACGGTGTTGCCGCACGCGTTGATCGGGACGTGGACCGGGATCTGGATGGAGTTACCGGACAGCACGCCCGGGGAGAGGGCGGCGCCGCCCTCGGCGCCCGAGTCGGCGAAGGCGGGGGCGGCGGCACCCATCGCCATCAGGGTTCCGGCGGCGATGGCGGCAACCTTGGTGTACTTCACTTTTGTTCCCTTTCTTCGACGGAGTCCGAAGCAGCAACGTCTTTCGTGCCGCACGAGCGCAATCGTGATCACTCGTAACTCCGCCGCTGTAATTCATAACGATTTAAGACCGCGAGAGAAACTCGTCAGCCAGAAGATTCTCGGAAAGTCGCCCGAATGACGCAATACCGATCTCCCAATATCACCGGCGAGAATATTCCGACAATCCGACGCACCCATTCCGGGGAATGGCAGCAACAGGCCCGGGCCGCGCGGAGGAGGAACGCCGGCGGCCCGGGCCTGTTACGGCTGGGTCAGCTGCGGATCAGCTGTTGCCGGCACCGTTGCCGGAGAGCACCGGGATGCCGTCCAGGATGTGCGAGAGCGGCTCGTCGCCCTTGGCCTGGGTGGAGTTCTCGGTGCACTGCTGGTTCTGCGGCGAGGCCAGGACGTTGACGTCCTGGACCGCGACCGGGACCAGGCCGACGAGCGAGCCGGCGTTGACCTTGGCCGGCAGGCCGACGCAGGGCTTGTTCAGGCTGCCCTGGACCAGGCCGAACTGCGGGCTGAGGTCACCGTGGGTCTCGGCGTTGCCGAACGACTGCGAGGCTCCGTTGCCGTTGACCGAGGTCGTACCGCCGTCGTCGCCGATGGCCATGGCCTGCGTCGCGCCCAGACCGAGGATGGAGGCGGCAACGGCACCCGTAGCCAGAACCTTCTTGATCACGATTAACCCTTCTCGTACTGGATGCCCCGTGCCGGAGCCCCCTGCCCAACTCACCACCGGGCGTTTGGTTCTCTCCATTCACCCGAATGCCCGGGAGTGCGCACAGCAGTACGAAATGGTGCTTCAGGGGCGCCCGGACGGAAGTGGTCCAACCTGGCGCATCGCGGCCCTCAACAGCTCTTTCCTGCTCTATCGTCCGAACTCCACCACGCGCCTGCCGGGCCCGATCCAGCCCGGGCATGTACTCCATTCGTGTGATCACAAAATTTCCACGAGCTGTCGAGTTTCCTCAACAATCCCTCCTCGTTATGAGTGACACATGCGTGCAGGTTCGGGCGCTTGATCGGCGGAAGCGCGGGGTCCTCACGTGAAGAACATGTCTTCATGGTCTCCGCGCTTGCCGTGACCCCGCTTGCCGAGACACGCACGGGCACCACCGGATTGGCCTCCCTGCGGCCTCCGCGCCGGCCTGATGAAGGAACTGCGAGCGTTGCGCTCGCACGGAATGTCCTAAGAAGGGGCAGTCAATGCGAAAAGCCTTGAGTAAGAGCGTGCTGGTGATGGCGGCGGCGTCAGGGATCCTGACCGCCGCCGGTGGATACGCGTTCGCGGATGCCTCCGCCGACGGCGCGGCCGTCGCTTCGCCCGGCGTCGGCTCGGGCAACAACGTGCAGGTGCCGGTACATGTGCCGGTCAACGTGTGCGGCAACACGGTGAATGTGATCGGCCTGCTGAACCCCGCGTTCGGCAACAAGTGCGCGAACGCGGGCGGTTCCGGTGCCGGGGGCCAGGGCGCGAGCGCCGAGGGCGGCGCGGTCGGCTCCCCCGGGGTGCTGTCCGGCAACAACATCCAGGCTCCGGTGGACGTACCGGTCAATGCCTGCGGCAACACCGTGGATGTCGTCGGTGCGCTGAACCCGGCTGCCGGGAACACCTGCGCGAACGTGAACGGGCCGGTGGTCGAACCACCGGTGGTCGAACCGCCCGTGGTCGAACCACCGGTGGTCGAACCGCCCGTGGTCGAACCACCGGTAGTCGAACCGCCCGTGGTCGAACCGCCCGTGGTCACGCCTCCGGTCACGCCCCCTGTCACGCCCCCGGTGGTCACACCCCCCGTGACGCCCCCGGTGGTCACGCCTCCCACGACGCCTCCCGTGGTCACGCCTCCCACGACGCCTCCCGTGGTCACGCCCCCGGTTACGCCTCGCAGCGATGAACCGCGGACCGGTGTCGAGCCGAAGGGCCCCGTCGGCCAGCTGGCGCACACCGGTGCCGATGCCAACCTGGGCATGGCCGGCGGGGCCGCCGCGGCCATGGTGCTCGGTGGAACCCTGCTGGTCCGCCGTACCCGCGCCTCGAAGAGCTGACCTGCACCGTCGGTAGCCAGCCGTCGATCGGCTGGCAGAAGAGCCGCGGTCCGTCGCCGCAGCCGGGGCTGTGGCGGCGGACCGCTCCCCTCCTGTTCCGGGCCGGCTCAGACCCCGCTGAGCCCCGCCCGGTCCAGGCAGGCCGCGATCTCGGCGGTCTCGGCCGCGTCCAGGCGGCGCATCGGCGCGCTCATCGCGTTCGTCCCGATGATCCCGCGCAGCATGAGTGCCGTCTTGAAGGCGCCGAGGCCCGCGGCGGTGGCGGACGCCGTGCCGGGACGGGCCGCGCGGACGATGTCGAAGAGCGCGACCAGGCGGTCCTGTTCGGCCCTGGCCGCGGCCCAGTCGCCCCGTACCGCAGCCTCGTGCAGACGTACGTAGCCGTGCGGGTCCACATTGCCGAGCCCGGGGACCGAGCCGTCCGCGCCCGCCAGCATCATCGCGTCGACCACCAGTTCATGCCCGGTGAGCACGGAGAACTCCGGGAGTTCACGGGCTCCGATGGCCAGGCGGCGGAACGAGCCGTCGTCGCCGCTGGAGTCCTTGACCCCGGCGAGCACGCCGTCCGCGGCAAGCGGCAGCAGCAGCTCCGGGTCGAGCTTGCTGTGTACGCAGACCGGTACGTCGTACGCCAGGACCGGCAGGTCCAGAGCGGCGGCGATGTCGCGGAAGTGGCGGTCGATCTCGGTGGGGTGCGTGCGCGTGTAGAAGGGGGCGGTGACGACGACGGCGTCGGCGCCGAGCCCCTCGGCGGCGCGGGCCCGCTCGACCGCCCGGTCGGTGGTGGTCTCGATCGCTCCGACGAGTACCGGGACCTGGCCGGCGCAGGCGGACGTGATGACCTTGATGACCTCGTCCTGCCGGCCGGGCGTCAGGTAGGCGGTCTCGCCGGAGCTGCCGAGGGCGAACAGGCCGCTGACGCCGCCGTCGAGCAGATGCCCCACGACCCGCTCCAGGGAGGGGCGGTCGATCTCGCCGTCCTCGGTGAGAGGGGTGACGACGGGCGGGATCACGCCGGTCCAGCGGGGGTTCCGGGCGGTCATACGGTGCTCCTTGCGGATGGTACGGAGGACGTGGGGATCTGGGGGTGGACGCAGTGCCAGCGGTGTCCGTCCCGGCCGGCGGCCGCGGCGGGAAAGACCGTGGCGCAGGCGTCGTCGGCCTTCCAGCAGCGGGTTCGGAACGGGCAGCCGGACGGCGGGTTGGTGGCCGAGGGGACGGGGCCGGTGAGCACGATGCGCTCGGTGGTCTCCAGCAGGCTCGGGGTCGCGGAGAGCAGTGCCTCGGTATAGGGGTGCGCGGGCGCGCCCGCCACATCGGCCGCCCGTCCCTCCTCGACGATCCGGCCGAGGTAGAGAACGGCGAGACGGTCGGCGAGGTATCGCACCGTCTGGATGTCGTGCGAGATGAACACCATGCCGAGCCCCAGGCGTTCGCGCAGGTCGACCAGGAGGTTGAGGACCTGGGCGCGGACGGAGACGTCGAGTGCGGAGGTCGGTTCGTCGGCGACGATCAGTTCCGGTTCGAGGGCCAGGGCGCGGGCGATGGCGACGCGCTGGCGCTGGCCGCCGGAGAGCTGTCCGGGGAGCGCGGCGAGGGTGTGGCCGGGCAGGCCGACCAGGTCGAGGAGTTCCTCGACGCGTGCCTCGCGTGCCTCGCGGGTGCCCCGCTTGTGCACGTCGAGCGGGTCGCGGAGGATCTGACGGACCGTGAGTCGGGGGTTGAGGGCGGTGGACGGGTCCTGGAAGACGACGCCGACGGCGGAGCCGAAGTCGTCGCGGCGCTGCGCCGCGGACATCTCCCACAGGTCGCGGCCGTGGAAGGTGACCTGGCCCTCGGTGGGCTTCTGCAGTCCGGTCAGTACCCGGGCCAGGGTGGACTTGCCGCAGCCGGACTCGCCGACCAGGCCGACGATCTCGCCGCGCTCGACCTCCAGGGTCGCGTCGGTGAGGGCGTGCACGGCGTCCCGGCGGAAGAGTCCGCCGCTGCGTGCCTTGTGGCGTACGTGGACGCCGTCGATCCTGATCACAGGGCGCTCCCTTCCAGCTGGGCGGCCTTCGCGGGGTGGTGGCAGGCGAAGCCGTGGTCGTTCGCGGCGTCGCGTGCGGTGAGTTCGGGTGCGGTGGTGCGGCACAGGTCGGTGGCGGCGTCGCAGCGCGAGGCGAAGCGGCAGCCGGTGCCGAAACCCTGGGGGGCGGGGACGATGCCGCGGATCTGGTGCAGCCGGTCGGCGCCGGCCTCCAGGGAGACGACCGAACCGAGCAGCCCGCGGCTGTAGTGATGGGTGGGGCCGGTGAGTACGGAGCGGGTGGCGCCGATCTCGGCGAGGCGGCCCGCGTACATCACGGCGACGCGGTGCGAGAGGTCGCCGACGAGGGCGAGGTCGTGCGAGACGAGGACCATGGCGAAGCCGAGTTCGTCGCGCAGTTTCACGAGGAGTTCGACGACCTGGGCCTGGACGGTGACGTCGAGGGCGGTGGTCGGTTCGTCGGCGATGAGCAGGCGGGGGTCGCGGGAGAGCGCCATGGCGATCAGGACGCGCTGGCGCTGGCCGCCGGAGAGCTCGTGGGGGTAGCTGCGCAGGGTGCGTTGGGGTGCGAGACCGACGAGTTCGAGGAGCTCGGCCGGGGTCTTCGTACCGCCGCGCGAGGTGAGCTGCTTCAGCTGGGTGCCGACGAGGACGGACGGGTTGAGGGAGGAGAGCGCGTCCTGGTAGACCATCGCGATCTCCGGGCCCATCAGGGCACGGCGTTCCTTCGGCGACAGGTCCAGCAGGTTCCGGCCGCGGTAGAGGATCTCGCCGCGGACCTCGGCGTTGCGGGCGAGCAGGCCCATGACGGCGAGGCTGGTGATGGACTTTCCGCAGCCGGACTCGCCGACCAGACCGAGCGTCTCGCCCTCGTGGACGGTGAAGTCCAGCGAGTCGACGACGGGAATCTGCCCGTAACGGTCGGGGAAACGGATCGAAAGGTCCCGTACGACGAGCAGTTCGGCGGCGTCGTCCCGTACCGGGGTGATGGTCGGCTCGGTGGCGTTGACGCGGTCGGCGAGCCTGGTGAGGGCTGCGTCGACGTCCACGGTGGAGGCGGCCTCGACCGGGTCGGGTGCGGTGGCCGTGGTGGGGTCGGGGACGGCCTTGGCGCTCTTGGGAGCGGCGGAGGCGTCGGTGAGGCCCTCGGAGAGGATGTTGAGGGCGAGGACGGTGACGAGCAGGGCGAGGCCGGGGAAGAAGGTGGCCCACCAGCCGCCGGCGAGGAGGATCTGCCGGCCGTAGGCGAGGACGCTGCCCCAGCTGGGGTCGGGGTCCTGCACGCCGGCGCCGATGAAGGAGAGGCTGGCCTCGAAGATGATCGCCTCGGCGACCATGACGGTGGCGAACACCATGACCGGGGCCATGCAGTTGACGGCGACGTGGCGGAGCACGATGTAGCCGCGCCGGGCTCCGATGACCTTCTCGGCGGCTACGTAGTCCTCGCCGTACTGGGAAAGCACGTTGGCGCGGACCACTCGGGCCAGCGACGGTGTGTAGACGAAGGCGATGGTGAAGATGATCACCGGGACGCTGGTGCCGAAGACCGCGACGAGGACTGCGGCCAGCGCGATCGGCGGGAACGACATCACGACGTCGAGGGTCCGCATCACGGACTCGTCGCCGAGCTTGCGGGAGGTGGCGGCGACCGAGCCGAGCAGCGCACCGGCGATCAGCGCCACGGCGGTCGCGCCGAGGCCGATGACCAGCGAGTAGCGGGAGCCGTGCACGACCCGGGCGAAGACGTCGCGGCCGGCCCGGTCGGTGCCGAACCAGTGGGCGCCGCCGGGCGCCTGCACCGGGGTGCCGGTGGTCAGCGGGTCCTGGGTGAACAGCGGGGCGAATACGGCGCCGAGTACGACGACGATCAGCACGCCGAGGGCGATGCGGGAGGTCACCGGGAGGGAGCGGAACGCGATGCCCGGTCGGGACAGTTTGTTGGCCAGACGGCCGGTGGCGAACATGTCACACCGTCCTGATGCGCGGGTTGACCAGCAGATAGAGCAGGTCGACGATGACGTTGACCACCAGGAACGCGATGGCGATGGTCAGTACGGTGCCCTGGACCAGGGCGACGTCGCCGCCGGTGACACCTTCGAGGATGAGTTTGCCCATGCCGGGCAGATCGAAGATCGCTTCGATGACGACGGCACCGCTGAGCATGTAGCCGACCTTGATGCCGAGCACGGTCAGCGGGGTGACGAGCGCGTTGCGCAGCACCGAGCGGATCACCAGCAGCGGCGGGAGGCCGTTGCCTCGGGCGGTGCGTACGTAGTCGCGGTCGAGTTCGGCGACCATCGAGGTCCGTACGAGCCGGGCGAGGGACGCGGAGACCGGGAGCGCGAGCGAGATCGCGGGCAGGGCCATGGTGGTGAGCCAGCCGCTGAAGGAGTCGGCCGGGTTGGTGTAGCCGCCGGTCGGGAAGATCCGGGTGTTCAGTGCGAACTGCTGGATGAGGAGCACCCCGAGCCAGAAGGACGGGATGGCGACCCCGGCCATGGAGACGACCCGGAACAGCTGGTCGGGCCAGCGGTCCCGGTACATCGCGCCGGTCACTCCGAACAGCACGGCCAGCACGACCGCGAGGAGCAGCCCGAGCAGGGTCAGCTGGAGGGTGAGCGGGAAGGCGGCCGTGATCCGGTCGGCCACGGGCTGGCTCGGCGGGACGGTCATCCCGAGGTCGAGGTGGAGCAGTTGGCCGAGGAAGTGGAAGTACCTGACCGGGAGCGGGTCGTTGAGGCCGTTGGCCTCGGCGAAGGCCGCTCGGGCCTCGGGGGTGGCGCTCTCCCCGAGCGCGTTGAAGGCCGGGTCGGCCGGCGAGAACTGGAGCACCACGAAGACGAGCAGCGCGATGCCGAGGATCATCACCGGCATCATCGCGACGCGACGCAGCGCGAGCCGGAGAAAAGCAACCATCGTCGGGTTCCTTGCGGTTGGGCGGTCTGGTGGCCCTGGCACCGGGGGGCGGGGTGCCGGACCGGGCTGTCGGTCACCTGTGACATGTCGCCGACGCGCCGTCCGTGGTGCGGCTGTGCGGGTGGCACGGCGGCAGTGCGGCGGTGCGGTACGGGTGGCACGGCGGTGCGGTGCATTCGCACGGCGGTGCGGTGACATGTCACAGGTGACCGGTGCTCTTCGGTCAGGCGCGGCTGACGTCCAGGAAGGAGAGGCCCGTGGTGGGCAGCGGCTTGAAGCCGGGCAGCGCCTTCTCGTTCCAGGCCGTGGGCAGCTTGCGGTGGAGGATCGGGTACAGCGCGGCCTCATCGGCGACCAGGTCGGTGACCTCGCCCCACAGCTCCTTGCGCTTGGCCTCGTCGGCGGCCTGGGCGGCCTTGTCGAGGGTCTGCCTGACCTTCTTGTACGCCGCGGACTTGCCCCAGCCGTAACGGCTCTCGGGCCAGAAGCCGTAGTAGAACCAGCGCAGCAGGAGGTCGGCGTCGTTGCCGAAGACCGACGGGTCACCGGGGGCGACCAGCACCTCGAAGTCGCCCTTGTCGATCTTGGCGTACTGGGCCGGGGACTGGGCGATGTCGAGGGTGACCTTGACGCCCGCCGCCTCCCAGCTCTCCTTCAGCAGCGGGGCGATGTCCTTGACCCAGCCGGTGTCGGTGGTGAGGACGGTGAAGGAGAGGTTCTTGACGCCCGCGTCGGCGAGCAGCTGCTTGGCCTTCGCCACGTCGTGGGTGTAGACCGTGGCGGCCTTGTGGTAGTCGGGGTGGGTGGCGGGGACGTAGCCGGTGGCGGCCGCCGCATTGCCCACCATCGCCGTCGAGATGATCTTCTCGGTGTCCAGGGCGTAGTGCAGCGCCTGGCGCACACGCTTGTCCGCGAACCGCTTGTCGGCGGTGTTGAACATCAGGAAGAGCAGGCCGAAGGACTGCACGGACTCGGTCTTCGAGGAGCCCGCGAGCCGCTTGACGTCGATGTAGGGCACGTCCTCGATGGCCTGGACCCGGCCCGACTCCATGGCGCTGACGCGTGCCGACTGGTCCGACATCAGCCGCCAGATCATCTTCTTGGCCTTGGCCGGGTGGGGGCCGTTGTACTTGTCGTACGCCTCGAAGACGATCTTGTCCTCGCGGGTCGCCTCGATGAACCGGTACGGCCCCGAGCCGACCGGCTTGGCGTCGAACGCCTTGGGGTCCGGTTCGACGATCTTCTTCGGGACGATCCGGGCCACGGCGATACGGGAGGGGAAGAGCGCGAAGGGGTACTTCAGCTTGAACTCGACCGTGCCGGCGTCGACGGCCTTCACCGTGTCGATGAAGGGCACGAACTGGGCCATGAGCGAGGCGTTCTTCGGGTCCAGGATGCGTTCGAAGCTGAACACCACGTCGTCCGCGGTGACCGGTGATCCGTCGTGGAAGGTCGCGCCCGTGCGGAGCGTGGCCCGGTAGGTGGTGGCGTTGATCTTCTTCGGCAGCTCGGTGGCGAGTGCGGGACGGGCCACGAGTGTTGCCGGATCGAGATCCACGAGGCCCTCGAAGATGTGCATATTGGCGGCGTACGGAGTGGCGCCCGAGGTGATCATCGGGTCGAATCCGGTCGACAGGGGGTACGAGAGACCGGCCTCGATCAGGCCGCTGCCGCTGCCCTTGTCCGCCGTGCCGTCGGCGGTCGATGACGGGCCGCCGCAGGCGGAAAGGCTCGCCGTGATGGCGGCTGCGGCACCGATGGCACCGGTGTATCGCAGGAAGGTGCGGCGCTCGACACCGGCTGGTCTCAGCTCGGGCACGGGTCCTCCAGGGACGTCGAAGGTGGAACGTGAGGGGGAGATCTGGCGGGGAAGCGGGTGGTGGGACGCAGGATCACGGGGGATCAGGAATCCCGGGCATCGGACGTCAGATGTCTGATGCCTTGATAGCGTGGGAACGTAGCTGGACAATCGAGAGGGGTCAAGAGGTGGGGAGTTCACATATGTCCGGTGCGAAGCCCGGCCGGCAGCTGCTCCGGCAGGAAGTGGTCGAGGGCATCAAGCGCTACATCCTCGAAGAGCGCCTTCGCCCCGGGGACCCGCTGCCCACCGAGCCCGCCCTGTGCGAGGCGCTCGGCGCCAGCCGCTCCAGCGTCCGCGAGGCGGTCAAGATCCTCGCCGCGCTGGACATCGTGGAGGTGCGGCACGGGCACGGCACGTACGTGGGCAGACTGAGCCTGTCGGCCCTGGTGGAGAGCCTGACCTTCCGGGGACTGCTCTCCCCCGACGACGACTTCCAGGTGATGGCCGACCTCGTCGACGTGCGCGAGCTCTTCGAGCGCGGGATGGCCGACCGGATCGTCTCGCTGCTCAGCGCGGAACAGCTCGACAGGCTGGACGGCCTGGTCACCACGATGCGCAGGACCGGCGCCCAGGACGGGCACGGCTTCGTGGAAGCGGACCGGGCGTTCCACGCACTGCTGGTGGCGCCGCTCGGCAACGAACTGATCGGCCAGCTCTCGATGGCCTTCTGGGACGTGTACTCGATCGTCGCGCCGCACCTCGACGGGTTCACGCACGCCGACGAGATGGCGACGATCGCGGCCCACCAGAACATCGTGGACGCCGCGCGGGCCGGGGACATCACCGGCTTCATGAAGGCGCTGGGCGAGCACTACGCCCCGGTCAGGCGCCGGATCTCCGAAGCCCGCGCCCGGGACAGCGCCCTGGACTGAGGCGCCGCCCGGCGGATCGGGGCCGCCGGACCCGGCCCGTGATCCGCCGCCCCGGCCAGTCGTCCACCGGCCCCGGGCCGCGATCCATCAACCCCGGGCCGCGACTCGCCGGCCTCGGGCCGTGATCCGTCGGCCGGGCCCTTGACGGCCGCCACGAAGGCTGCCTAGGGTCCGTGTGCCGCCAGGACATCTGACGTCTTCTGTCTCGATGCCCGGCGTTCACACCCCGGCGCATCCCAGGAGGGCACCTCCATGCCGTTGACGGACCTCTCGCTCGCGGACTGCCGCGAATACCGGCCCGAACTGCCGGTTCCGGACGGCTTCGACGCCTTCTGGTCGAGCACCCTGAGCGAGGCGCCCGCCGCCGGCGGTCCGGTGCCGAAGCCGGTGTTCGCACCCGTGGACACCGGGCTCATCCAGATCCGTACGTACGATGTGACATTGCCCGGCTTCGCCGGACGCCCGGTCCACGGCTGGCTGCACCTGCCGGCCGGGGCCACCGAACCCCTCGGCTGCGTGGTCGAGTTCCTCGGTTACGGGCGTGGGCGGGGCCTCGCGCACGAGAACACGCTCTGGGCGTCCGCCGGTCACGCACACCTGATCATGGACACCCGCGGTCAGGGCTGGTCGGCCGCGGGCGGTTCCACCGCCGACACGGACGCCGGGGCGGCCGGCACCGTACCCGGCTTCCTCACCCGTGGCATCGAGAGCCCCGAGACGTACTACTACCGGCGGGTGTTCACCGACGCGGTGCGCTGCGTCGAGGCGGTGCGCGAGCACCCCGCGGTCGATCCGGACCGGATCGTCGTGACCGGGGTCAGCCAGGGCGGCGGGGTCGCGCTGGCGGTGTCGGGGCTGGTGCCGGGGCTGGCCGGGGTGATGCCGGACGTGCCGTTCCTCTGCAACTTCCGGCGCGGCGCGGAGATTTCGGGCCGACCACCGTTCACCGAGATCGCCGAGTACCTGAAGCTCCACCGCGACCGCACCGGGGCGGCGTTCACCACCCTGTCGTACTTCGATGCGGCGCTGCTCGCCACCCGCGCCACCGCTCCCGCGCTGTTCTCGATCGCGATGATGGACGAGATCTGTCCGCCCTCCACCTGCTTCACCGCGTACAACCACTACGCGGGCCCCAAGGACGTACGCGTCTACGAGTTCAACGGGCACGAGGGCGGTACGGCATACCAGCAACGGGAGCAACTGGCCTGGGTGCGTTCCCTGTTCGCAGGCCCGCCGTCGGGGCGGGCCGGCCACTCCTGACCGGAGGCACCTTCCGTGCGCAGACGATCCATGCTTCTCGCCGCCGGCGCGGCAGCCCTTGGCGCCCGGTTCGGCGGCCGCGCCTTCGCCGCCGCTCCGGGCGGCGATCCGCTCCTGGACCACGACACCCCAGTGGACCTGGACGGCAGCGAGTACGTCGACCTGTCGAACCGGGTCGGCAGACTCGCCCCGCTCGCCACGGGAACCATCCTCGTCACCTTCCGCACCACCAGCCACAACGAGGCGATGACGCTGCTCAGCGCCTCCGATCCGACCGAGCCCTCCTCCAACGTCACGCTGAACCTGAGCGGCGGCGCCCTTCAGTTCTCCGTGCGCGAGAAGGGTGCGGTGCTGATCAATGTCATGACCAGGACACGGTATGACGACGGGCTGCGCCATACCGTCGCCGTCACCGTCGACTCCTCCGGCACCCGGCTCCACGCCGGCGGACGCACCGTCTTCGAGACGGCACGGCACGCCTTCTTCGCCGGTGTCTCCGGGCTGGGCGCGCTCGCTCTCGGCCGCAATCTCGACAGCGACCACCCCGACGGCGAGTGGTTCTGCACCGGCACGATCGAGCGGGCCGCGGTCTGGGACCGGGTGCTCGGCGAGGCCGAACTGGTCGCGCACAGCCCCCGCCCCGACCTCGCCGACCTGGGCAGAATCTCCACGGTCCTGAACAGCGACACGCCCGCCACCTGGGTCGTCACCGGTGACAGCATCACCCATGGCGCCCTGCACACCAACGGCTGGCGCAGCTACCCGGAGCACTGGACGGAACGGGTCCGCTGGGAGCTGGGCAAGCCGAAGAACCGTGACTTCGTGATCGATTCCGGCGTGAGCGGCGCCACCAGCGCCGAGCTCGTCGCCATGTTCGGGGAGCGGGTCACCGCCTTCTCGCCGCGGGTGGTCTCGATCATGATCGGTACGAACGACATCGCGACGTCGGGCCTCGGCCCCGAGGCGTACCGGGCCAACCTCGTCTCGCTCGTCGGCTCCGTGCGGGCGCTGCCCGGCTCACCGGTGCCGGTGCTCCAGTCGCCCAACCCGGTCGATCCGGCGAAGTGGCCCGGCCGGGTGGGACTTTCCCGGTACGCGCAGGTGATGGGCGAGGTCGCGGCAGCGCAGAACGTGGTGTTCGTCGACCACTACAGCGACTGGCTGAACGGCGGCGGCCAGGTCCCGCTGTCGCTGCTCAACGACGGGCTCCACCCGAACGAGCGGGGCCACCACCGCCTCGCACTGAAGATGATCAAGGACTTGCGGGTCTTCGACCCCGGCAGCCGGGTCTGTTCGCTGCGTGTCCCGTAGCGGCGCGCCCGAGTCCGCACCGGCCCGCACCCGGTCCCCGGCCCCGCCAGGCCCGGCCTTGCGAGGGGCGCCGCCCCTTGCGAGAAGCACCTCCCCTTCCAAGAAGCACATCCCCCTTCCGAGAAGAGAGATCGTCCATGCAGCGAAAAGTCTCCGTCGCCCTGCTCAGCGCCGCCCTGCTGGTGGTCACCGCGACCGGCACCGCCCACGCCGCCTCCCCCGCCCCCGGTCAGCTGACCTCGCAGGACCTGACCGTCGACGGGGTGGGATCGCCCCACTACCGCATCCCGGCGCTCACCACCTCGGTCAAGGGCACGGTGCTCGCGGCCTACGACGCCCGCCCCACCCTCGGCGACCTGCCGGGCAACATCTCCATCGTGCTTCGCCGCAGCACGGACAACGGTGTGACATGGCAGCCGCAGCAGGTGGTCCGCAAGGACGCCGCGCCCAAGGGCTACGGCGACCCGAGCCTGCTCGTGGACCGCACCACCGGCCGGATCTTCCTGTTCTACGCGGCCTCGGTGAACCAGGGCTTCTTCGGCTCGGGCACCGGCAACGACGAGAGCGACCCCGATGTCCTCCAGGCCGACTACAGCTACTCCGACGACGACGGGGTGACCTGGACCCATCGCCGTATCACCAAGCAGATCAAGGACCCCGCCTGGGCGGGCATGTTCGCGGCCTCCGGCGAGGGCATCCAGCTGAGCCGGGGCACGTACAAGGGCCGGCTGATCCAGCAGTACGCCGTCCGCATCAACGGTGCCAACTACGCGGCGAGCGCCTACAGCGACGACCACGGCGAGACGTGGAAGATGGGCAATCCGGTCGGCCCCGGCGGCGACGAGAACAAGACCGTCGAGCTGTCCGACGGCAGGGTCATGCTAAACAACCGCTCGAAGCCGTACCGGACGATCGCGTACTCCACCGACGGCGGGGTCAACTACACCCCGTTCGCCCAGGACACCCAGCTCACCGACCCGGCGAACAACGCCTCGGTGATGCGGTACGCCCCCGATGCCGCACCGTCCGACCCGCAGTCCTCGTGGCTGCTGTTCAGCAACACGGAGGACGCCTCGGCACGGCGCAACCTCACGGTGAAGATGTCCTGCGACAACGGGAAGACCTGGCCGATCCGGAAGGTCGTCGACCCGGGCGCCGCGGCCTACTCGACACTGACCCGGCTCGCGGACGGCCGCCTCGGACTCCTCTACGAGCGGGCCGACTACACGCACATCACCTACTCGTCCTTCGACCTGAAGTGGCTCGGCGGCACCTGCGCCGACATCACGATCACCCCGCCCGCGACGCTCAGGGCAGGCGCGTCCGCCGACGTGACGGTGCGGGTGGTCAACCGGATGGACGTGCGCCGTGACCGGGGCACCATGGATCTCACGGTGCCCGGCGGATGGACGACGAGCCAGGTCGTCGTCCCGGCGCTCAACCCGGGCCAGGGGGCCAATGTGAAGGTCCCGGTGACGGTGGCCGCGGGCGCCTCGGGCAGTGCGACGCTCACCGCCACGTACCGGGCGAGCGGCAAGCAGGCGTCCGGCAGCGCCACGGTGACCGTGACCCCGTAGCGCGCCGGGCCTCCGGGAGGTACCGCGCGTCCCCGGTCCGCCCTCGCGCACCGGTGCGACGATGAGGGCGTTCAGCACCTCCCGGAGCGTCAGAACAGGTGGTAGCGCCATGGCAGTGACGGGCTTACGCATCGGGGTGGTCGGCGGCAGCATCGCCGGCTGCGCGATGGCGATCGCCGGGGCTCGGGCCGGGGCGGACGTCACCGTCCACGAGCGCAGCGACGGCGAGTTGCAGGACCGGGGCTTCGGCATCGTCATCCCGCCGCCGCTCCACCGGGAACTGGTCGATGGCGGGTACCTGGGTGCGGACATGCCGACCATCCCGGTCGCCACCCGGGTCTGGCTGGCACGGGCACCGGGAAGGCGGTCGGCACGCGAACTGGCCCGGCAGCAGGCCCCGGTGGCACCGTGCAACTGGGGCCTCCTGTGGCGGGCGCTGCGCGCCAACGCCGGGGGCTGCACCTACCACCGCGGGCACCCCGTCGCCTCCGTCGGGCGTACGGCCTCCGGCGGCGCCGTGATCCGTACCGCGGACGGCGAGCGGGAGTACGGCATCGTCGTCGGGGCGGACGGACACCGGTCCGTCACCCGCGAGCTGGTCGCACCCGAGGTGCGGCCGGTGCCCGCCGGGTATCTGGTCTGGCGGGGCACGATCCCGACGAGCGCGCTGCGCGACCATCCGAAGCAGCTGGAACTGCTGGAGTCCGCCTGGGTCACCCTGGGCTTCCCCGGCGGGCACGGTGTCTTCTATCTGATCCCTGGGGCGGCCGCGGGTTCGCGGCTGCTGGCGTACGCCATCTATGCCTCTCCCCCGGCCGAGGCGCACGCCGTCCACGCCTCTCCCCCGGCCGCGGACTCGGCCACCGGCACCGCTCCGGACGCCCCGGTCCGTGCCGCGTACGTGCGGCACATCGCCGAGGAGCACTTCCCCGCCGAGTGGGCCGACATCGTCGCCCGGGGCGAACACAGCTCCCAGGCGCTCCACCCGGTGGCCGACTTCGTGGTGCCCCGGGCGGCGGAACCACCCTTCCTGCTGGCCGGCGACGCGGCGAGCGTGACCCGGCCGCACACCGCGAGCGGGGCGGTCAAGGCGCTCCAGGACGCGCTGTGTCTGGAACGGTCGCTGCGCGCCTCCGCCTCGGCGGTCGAGGCCCTGCACCGGTACGCGGACGAGCGTTCCGCCGAGGGGGCCCGCCTGGTCGGCCTCGGCCGCAGGCTGGGGCGCGCGTTCGTCGAGAACGCGCCCGACTGGCCGGCGATGGGGCCCGCCGAGGTGGAGGCGCTGAGCCGCGCCGCGCTGGACGGCGACGACAGCTATCTGTACGGCAGCGTCCAGCGGCAGGGGTGACGGGCCGGTTCAGCGGCAGGGGTGACGGGCCGGTTCAGCGGCCGGACGGTGCGGACAGGGCCGCGTCGGCGGTCAGCGCGGCCATGTCCACGACCCGGTCGGCCGCGTCCGCGACGGCCGGGTCGTGCGTGGCGACGACCGTGACGCAGTCGTCCTGGCGGGTGCGTTCGGCGAGAAGCCCGGCCAGTTCACCGGCCTGCGAGCGGTCGACGGCCGCCGTCGGTTCGTCGATCAACAGCAGCTTCGGGGAGAGGAAGAGCGCACGGGCCAGCGCGACGCGCTGGCGTTCGCCGCCGGAGAGCTGTTCGGGGCGGTGGCGCAGGCGGTGGCCGAGACCCACCCGGGTCAGGGCCTCCTCGGCGCGGGACCGGTGCGCGCGGGGGCGTTCGCCGCCGATGTACACGGCGGCGAGCAGCTGGTCGACGGCGGCCAGGCCGGAGAGCAGGTTGCCGCTCTGGAACATGTAGCCGATCCGTTCCCGGCGGGCCCTGGCGCGCTGGGCGTCGGTGAGCCCGGCGAGATCCTCGCCGTCCAGCAGGACCTGCCCGGCGGTGGGCCGCAGCAGCGCTCCCGCGACGGCGAGCAGTGTCGACTTCCCGGAGCCCGACGGGCCGACGAGGGCCGTCATGCGGCCGGGTTCGAAGGTGACGTCGAGTCCGTCGAGGACGGTGGTACGGGCGTCGGCGTGGCCGAACTCGACGGTGACGCCGGTCAGTTCGAGGCTCATCGGTTGGCTCCCAGCATGGTCAGCGGGTCGGCTTTGGTGACCCGGCGCAGGGTCAGGACGGTGCCCGCGAGGCCGACGGCCACGACGGTGCACATGGTGCCCACGAGGGTGGTGACGGGCAGGCTGAACGGCACCTGTTCACCGACCAGCAGCCCGACCGCTCCGGCGAGCACGGCGCCCGCCGCGGTGCCGAGGACGACGACCAGGGCGGCCTGGAGCACGGTGTGGGCGAGCAGCCTCCGGCGGGAGGCGCCCAGCGCGCGCAGCAGGGCGAGTTCGGGCTGCCGCTGCACGGTCCACACGGCGAAGAAGGCGCCGACCACGAGCGGGGCGATCAGGTAGAGGAAGACCTGGATCGAGTTCATGGTGACGCGCTCGCCGGTGTATCCGGGGGCCGCCTCGTACGCCTTCTCCTTGGTGAGGGTGGTGGTGGAATGCCGCGCGTCGAGGGTGGCGGCCGAGGTCCCGGCCGGCGGGGTGCGCAGGGCCAGGGCGCTGAACTGGCCGGGGATCGCGGCGGTCGAGGATGCCGGGGCGCCGGGGGTGCTGAAGCGGATGCGCTGCCAGGTCTTCAGCGGGACGTAGGCGACGGGCACATGGCCGTAGGCGGAGCGCTCGGTCAGCCCGACGACGCGCAGCTCGATGCCGAGCCGGTCGATGACCAGGGTGTCGCCGACGCGTACGCCCTCGTCGGCGAGTTCGGCGGACACCACGATGCTGTCCGCCTTCCCGTCCGTGAGGCCGTCGCCGTCGGTGACCGAGGGGTTGAGGAAGGAGCCGGGCTCGACGCCGAAGGCGGCGAGGTCGACCTCGCCGCCACGGTTGGTCGTGCCACGGGTGATGGAGACGCCCAGCGGGGTCGTGTCGGCGTCCGCGTCCGCGCGCCAGTCGGCGGCGGTCTTCTCGTCGAGGAGGCTGCGGGCGAACTGGTCCGACCGGGCGTCCGAGGAGAAGACCAGCTGTGCGGCCGGGAGGCGGCGCAGCGCGGAGATGGTGTCGTCACCCAGGCCGGTGGTGAAGCCGGAGACGATGCCGACGAGTGCGGCGACGAGCACCACGACGGACCCCATGAGCAGGAAGCGCCCTCGGGCGGCGCGCAGCTCCAGCAGAGCGAGGAACACGGCGGTTCCCTTCGATGGATCGATGTTAGGGACGGTGTGTCGCCAACATAGATGATGGCGACGCCGCGTCGCCAAGTGGGGTGGGATACGCGCCGGGGCTTCTAGACTGGGCCGGTGCCCAGGATCAATGCCGCCACCGTCGCGGAGCACCACGCCCAGCAGCGGCTGGCCCTGGTGCGGGCGGCGCGCGAACTACTGGAGGGCGGCGACGCCGAGGCCGTGACCTTCACCGCGGTCGCCAGGGCGACGGGCCTGGCCCGCAACAGCCTGTACAAGTACTTCCCCGGCCGCCCCGAACTGCTCGCCGCGGTCGTCGAGGACGCGATGCCCCGCTGGACGGACGCCATCCGGGCGGGCATGTCGGCGGCCGGTACACCCGAGGAGAAGATCGCCGCCTATGTGTCGTCCCAGCTGGAGCTGGTGCGCGGCGGGGAGCACCGGATCGCCCAGGCGCTGGCCGGCGTCCGGGACGCGGTAGTGGTGCGGGAGAGCGCGGTGCGGGCGCACCGGGAGCTGCTCACCCCGTTGATCGGCGCACTGACCGAGCTCGGCGAGGAGGACCCGCGGCGCACAGCGTTGCTGCTCCAGGGAATCGTCAACGCGGCGACGACGGCGATCGAGAACGGTGACGACCCCGAGGCGGTGACGGACCGGGCGGTGCGGATGGCCGTCACCGCGATCACCGGGGCGACGCCGGGGCGGTGAGGCCCCGCCATCGCGCCCGTGGCCGGGCAGGCGCGCCCGGCTAACGGACCGGCGACGGCTCCAGGCGGGTGCGGATGCCGTCGAAGTGGGTGCGCATGGCGCGTGCCGCGCGTTCGCCGTCGGCCGCCGCGACCGCCGCGACGATCTCGCGGTGCTGGGCGCAGGTGGCGACCGGGTCCTGATGGCCGTCGTCGAGATCCTCGCGCACCCGGTCCATGGCCGCCCAGAACGCGTCGAGCACCTCGCTGAGCAGGTGGTTGTCGAGCGAGGCGTAGAGCGCCAGGTGGAAGGCCCGGTCGGTGGAGCGCGCCACCCGGCCGTGGTCGCGGGCCTCGTCCTCCATCTTCGCGACGAGACCGCGCAGCACATCGAGGTCCTCGCCGGGGATCCCGGCCGTGACGGCGCCGACCAGACCGGCCTCCAGCGCCTCCCGCACCTTCATCAGCTCGAAGAGGCCCGGCTCCCCCTGCCGGTGACGGACGGCGGCCCGGAAGGCGAGCCCCTCGGCGAAGGGTGACAGGGAGAGCGAGCCGACGAAGGTGCCGAAGCCGCGGCGGATCTCCACGACATTGACGGCCTGGAGCGCCTTGAGGGCCTCGCGCACCGACACCCGGCCGGCCCCGAAGAGCTCCATCAGCTCGCTCTCGGTGGGCAGCGCGTCGCCGGGGGCGAGCCTGCGTTCCAGGATCAGTTCCTTGAGCCGGCGCTCTATGTCCTGAGCCATGGTGGGGCGCGCCACAACAACCTCCCGGGGTGCGATTGCCCCTTGACCGTTCGCAGGAGCATCTGTTTAAGGTGAGTCAGACATAGGACATCTTACGTCTCATGTATCGATCCGTGCAGCCGTTCCGGGCCATGGACCGGTGCACCGACCGAGCCCTCACCGAGCTGGAGCCCCTCACCATGTCCCTGACCTCACCGCTGCACGGCGTCGTCCCGCCGGTCTGCACCCCGCTCGACCCCCAGGGGGAGGTCGACACCGCTTCCCTCGCCCGGCTCGTCGAGCACCTCATCGGCGGCGGTGTGCACGGACTGTTCGCGCTCGGCTCCACCAGCGAGGTCGCCTACCTCACCGACGAGCAGCGCGCCACGGCGCTGGAGACCGTGGTCGAGGCGACCGACGGCAGGGTTCCGGTGCTGGCCGGCGTCATCGACACCACCACCGCCCGCGTCGTCGAGCACGCCCGCTCCGCCGCCGCACTGGGCGCGGACGCCCTGGTGGCGACCGCGCCGTTCTACACCCGCACCCACGGCAAGGAGATCGCCCAGCACTTCCGTCGGCTGCGGGCGTCGGTCGACCTGCCGCTGTTCGCATACGACATCCCGGTCGCCGTGCACAGCAAGCTCTCCCCCGCGCTGGTGCGCGAGCTCGCCGAGGACGGCACCCTGGCCGGCCTGAAGGACAGCAGCGGCGACGAGGGCGGACTGCGCCGCCTCATCGTCGAGCTCGGTGGCCGCAGCGGCCGCGCGGACGGTCCCGCGCCCCGCTTCAGCATCCTCACCGGCTCCGAACTCACCGTGGACGCGGCCCTGTTGGCCGGGGCCGACGGTGTGGTGCCGGGCATCGGCAACGTCGACCCCGCCGGTTACGTACGGCTCTACGACGCCGCGCGGGCCGGGAACTGGGAGCTGGCCGCGAAGGAGCAGGAGCGGCTCGTCGAGCTGTTCGCCATGGTCGACGCGGGCCCGGAGGCGGACATGGGCCGCAGCTCCTCGGCGCTCGGCTCCTTCAAGTCGGCGCTCCAGCTGCTCGGCGTCATCGCCTGCGGTGACACGGCTTTCCCGCAGATCCAGCTCAGCGCCGAGTCCGTCGCCCTGGTCTCCCGGCGCCTGCGCGCCGCCGGTCTGCCGCCGGTCCGATGAGCGACGACCGCTCCCGACCGCCCGCCGCCGGAACCGGTGCCGCGGTGGTCGGACTCGACCTCGGCGGTACGAAGATCGCCGCCGCGCTGTTCGGCCCCGACAGCACCGTCCTGTCCCGGCACACCCGGCCCACCCCGGCCCGGGACGGCGCGGCGGCCGTGCTGGACGCGCTCGCCGGGGCGGCCGCGGCCGTCGATCCGGGGCGCCGGGCCACGGCGCTCGGCATCGCGGCGGCCGGCGTCGTCGACCCCCGTACCGGCATGGTCACCAGCGCCACCGACTCCATCCGCGGCTGGGCCGGAACCGCCCTGGGCGCCGGTCTCGCCGACCGCACCGGATACCCGGTGGCCTGCGACAACGACGTACGCGCCACGGCGGGACCGGAGCTCGCGGCGCTGACCGCCCGGCACCCGGGGCGCGGATCGCTGCTGTTCCTGGCGGTCGGCACGGGGGTGGGCGGTGCGGTCGCCGTCGACGGGCGGATGCTGCACGGCGCCTTCGGGCTCGCCGGGCACCTCGGCCATCTGGCCAGCCCCGAGGCCGCCGGACTCCCCTGCACCTGCGGCGCCACCGGACATCTGGAGGTCATCGCCTCCGGGCCCGGCATCGCCGCCCACTACGAGCGGCTGACCGGCGCCCCCGTGGACCGGCTCGAAACCGTCGCCGCCCGCGCCGGGCAGGGCGACGCAGCGGCCGTCCGCGCCATCACCACCGGCGCCGCCGCCACCGGCCAAGTGCTCGGCGGGCTCGCCAACGCGCTGGGGCCGGACCGGGTCGTCGTCGGCGGCGGCGTGCCACGGATCGGCCCGCTGTACGGGGACGCCCTGGCCGCCGCCTTCACCACGGAGCTGATGCCGCCGCTGCGCGGCCTCGTGCCCCGGGCGCCACGGTTCGGCGCCGACGCGGCGGTGCTCGGCGCCGCCGCCCTGACCACCACACTTCCCCTCCACCACCCGGGAGCCCTTCGATGACCGCTCAGGAACTGGCCGACTCCCTGCGGGGCAAGCTGATCGTGTCCTGCCAGGCACCCCCCGGCGACCCGATGCGGGAGACCGGCACCCTCGTCCGGCTCGCCCGGTCGGCCGTCGCCGGAGGCGGCGCCGCGATCCGTGCCAACGAGCCGGAGGTCGTCGCCGCGATCGCCGAGGCCGTGGACCTGCCGGTCATCGGCCTGTGGAAGGACGGCGACGTCGGCGTCTACATCACCCCGACCGTCCGGCACGCCCTGGCGATCGTCGAGGCCGGTGCCGATGTCGTCGCCGCCGACGCCACCGGCCGGCCGCGCCCCGACGGCTCCACCTTCGCCGAGCTGGTCACGGCGGTGCACGAAGCGGGCGCCCTGGTGATGGCCGATGTCTCCACACTCGCCGAGGGCGTCGCGGCGGCCGGGCAGGGCGCGGACTTCGTCTCCACCACCCTCTCCGGCTATGTGCCGGGCACGCCGAAGCAGACCGGCCCCGATCTCGGCCTGGTCGCCGAACTCGCCGCCGCGATCGATGTCCCGGTGGTCGCCGAGGGCCGGATCAACACCCCCGGCGAGGCCGCCGAAGCCCTGGCACGCGGCGCCCACAGCGTCGTCGTCGGTACCGCCATCACGGCACCCACCGCCCTGACCGCCCGATTCGTCGCGGGCATCGCCCGGCCCTGACCTTCCCCCACCACGCGGGCCGGCCGCTCAACGACGAGCGCCGTCCCGCATCCTGGAGTCACCGTGCAGACCACATCACCCGCCAAGCTCCCCTGGTACCGAGAAGTGAGCGGTCCCCAGTGGAAGTCGTTCTTCGCCGCCTGGATCGGCTACGTCCTCGACGGCTTCGACTTCGTGCTGATCACCCTCGTGCTCACCGAGATCAGTGACGACTTCGGGCTGAGCACGGTGCAGGCCGCGAGCCTGATCTCCGGTGCGTTCATCACCCGCTGGCTGGGCGGCGCGGTGCTCGGTGCCATCGGCGACCGGTACGGCCGCAAGCTCTCCATGGTCCTGAGCATCCTGCTGTACTCCCTCGGCACCTTCGCCTGCGGATTCGCCTGGAACTACCAGAGTCTGTTCGCCGCCCGGCTGGCCATCGGCATGGGCATGGCCGGTGAGTACAGCGCCAGCGCCACGTACGTCATGGAGAGCTGGCCCGCCAGGCTCCGCAGCCGGGCCAGTGGCTTCCTGATCTCCGGGTTCTCGGTCGGCTCGGTGCTCGCCGCACAGGTCTACAACTGGGTGGTGCCCTCGCTCGGCTGGCGGTGGATGTTCTACATCGGCCTGGTGCCGATCGTCATCGCGCTGTGGATGCGGCGGGCGCTGCCGGAGGCCGAGGAGTGGACGGAGAGCGTCGCGGACACGGGGGCCAGGCCCAATCCGTTCCGGCCTCTGTTCGCGACCCGGGGCCGGGCCGTCGTCAACACGGTCCTGGTGGTCGTCGCCACCGTCTCGCTCTTCCTGGTCTTCACTCCGGGCGGGGCCGGAATGATCCCGGTGCTCTCGGTGGTCGCCGGGCTGACGCTCGCCGCGTTCGCCGTGCAGATGGGCGGGAAGCGCGGCTGGGTGCTGTATCTGTCGATGATCGTGACGCTGTTCTTCGCGTTCCTGTACTCGTGGCCGATCCAGTCGCTGCTGCCCACGTATCTGAAGACCGAGCTGGGCTACTCCACCGACCAGGTCACCGACGTCCTGTACTTCGCGGGGTTCGGGACCATGGTCGGCTGCTGGACCGCGGGCTTCCTCGGCGACAGGATCGGTGCGAAGAAGGCGTACGCGCTGACGCTGCTCGCCTCGCTGGCCTTCGTGTACCCGGTCTTCGCCGTGCACGACAATCTGCTGCTGCTCGGCATCCTGCTCTTCCTGCTCCAGGCGACCAGCTTCGGCATCTCCGGGCTGCTGCCCCGCTACATCGGCGGGCACTTCCCGACGGAGAGCAGGGGCGCGGCGCTCGGCTTCACGTACAACGTGGGGGCGCTGGGCGGTGCGGTGGCTCCGGTACTGGGCGCGCATCTGGCGTCCGGGATGGATCTGGGGCAGGCGCTGGCCGTGCTGACCTTCGCGGGCACGGTGATCGTGGTGCTGCTGGTCGGATTCGACGTACCGGCCCGGCTGAACCGGCTCACCGATCCGGATGCCGAAGGGGACCATCTCGCGGTGGCGCCGGCGGAGGAGCGGAGTACGGCCTCGCGCACGACGGCCGCCGGCTGACACGGCGGGAGCCGCGTGAGCGCGGGACGGTGGTGAGCCATCGCCCCGCGCTCACAGCTGTCCCACGGGTAGAAGTGCGTCAGCGACTCGGCCGCGCAGGCGGGCTTCCCGGACCCTTCGAGCTCGAAGGTGAAGGCCCGGGTCATCTCCTCGCCACCGCGTGCGACCTCCTTCACCCCGGCGACGGCGGCAGGCAGCCGGACCCGGCTGCCGACCGGCACGGGCGCCGGGTAACGGACCCGGTTGGCTCCCGTGAACGTCATCGATCGAACGGATGGCAGGGGACGAGAAGGGGCGTCGCCCGGGACGCCCGTCGCCGCGTGGGGAATGCGTGGATATGTGGAGATACGCAGCGATACGTGGGGATGCGTGGGGACGCATCGGTGAACCAGGGAGAGACTGCGCCGTGGGGGTGGTGGCGGTTACGGTGCCGGCCGGGACCCGGAACGGTCCTGTACCGGATCACTGGTGCAGTGAGACGTCATGCGTCTCACTGCACCCTGGGCGGCCGGATCTCAGGCTGCGATCCGCTCGAAGACGGCGGCGAGGCCCTGCCCGCCGCCGATGCACATGGTCTCCAGGCCGTACCGGGCCTCGCGGCGGTGCAGCTCACGGGTGAGCGTGGCAAGGATACGGGCGCCCGTGGCGCCGACCGGGTGGCCGAGGGAGACGCCGGAGCCGTTGACGTTGATCCGCTGCTCGTGGTCCTTCTCTCCGAGCCCCAGCTCCCGGGTGCAGGCCAGCACCTGGGCGGCGAAGGCCTCGTTGAGCTCGATCAGGTCGAGGTCGGCGAGGGTGAGTCCGGCGCGGTCCAGAGCGGCCCGGGTCGCCGGGACGGGGCCGATGCCCATCGTCGCGGCGGGCACCCCGGCGCGGGCGAAGGAGACCAGCCGGACCAGCGGGGTGAGGCCGAGCCGTTCGGCGGTGGCCGCACTCGTGACCAGACAGGCGGCGGCCGCGTCGTTCTGGCCGCTGGCGTTGCCGGCGGTGACGGTCGCCTCCGGGTCGGACTTCGCCATGATCGGGCACAGCGCGGCGAGTTGTTCGGCGGTGGTGTCGGGGCGGGGGTGCTCGTCGGCGGTGACGACGCTCTCGCCCTTGCGGGTGCGTACGGTGACGGGGACGGTCTCCGCTTCGTACCGCCCCTCCGCCGCCGCCCGGCCGGCCCGCTGCTGGGAGCGCAGGGCCAGGGCGTCCTGGTCGGCGCGGCTGATGCCGTACGCGCGCCGGAGGTTCTCGGCGGTCTCGATCATGCCGCCCGGCACGGGGTGGTTGACGCCGCCCGCGGTGACCCGGCCCCGGGCCAGCGAGTCGTGGAGCTGGAGACCGGGGCCCTTGATGCCCCAGCGGCCGTCGTGCGTGTAGTACGGGGCGGCGCTCATCACGTCGACGCCGCCCGCGATCACGACCTCGCTGAAGCCCGCCCGAATCTGCATCGCCGCGTCGAGCACGGCCTGGAGGCCCGATCCGCAGCGGCGGTCGACCTGGGAGCCGGTGACGGTCTCGGGCAGTCCGGCGTCGAGCGCGGCGACCCGGCCTATGGCGGGGGCCTCGGCGGACGGGTAGGAGTGGCCGAGGATCACCTCGTCGACGGCGGCGGGGTCGATTCCGGTGCGGGCCACGACCTCGGCGATCACGCGTGCGGCGAGTGCGGCCGGCTTCTGCTGCGCGAACACTCCGCCGAAACGGCCGATGGGGGTACGCAGTGGTTCACAGATGACGACATCGAGCTGCTGGTCGGGCTGGTCGGGCACGGCGTGGCCTTTCGGTGGCGGGAGCATTTGCCGCTCGGTGGCCGGAGCGTTTGGCGCTCGGTGGCCGGAGCGTTTGCCGCCGACCCTTGCACCTGGCGACCGAGTCGGTCCAATATCCAGTTCATCCTGGTTCAAGACGTGGCGCGTCTCAATTCCCGCTTACGGGGGTTCGGTTCCCGGCCGGGCCCGTCGGCGTGGGCAGGGCCTCCTCCGCCACGGCGAGGACCGCGCGCAGCGCGGCGGAAGGGTTGCCGGCCCGCCAGGCCGGCGCCGCCCGGAGCCGGATCGGCGGACCGGACAGGGGCCGGTGGACGAGGCCGTTCTGCTGGATGTGCTGGACGGGGGCGACGGTGAGCGTACCGCCGCCGACCGCGGCCGAACTCCGGCTGCTGCGTGAGGACGTGGACCCGGACCGCGTCTATCTTCGCTGAGACGGAACCGGGCCTGTCTTCACTGGGACCGAACCGCGTCCGTCGTCGCTGAGTCGGATCACAGGTCACAGCCGTCGGCCCGGACCTGTCACATGTCACTTCCCGAGAGGACCGCAACCACCATGCGTATCAGGATCGTCGGCGCCGGGGCCATGGGCCGCGGCATCGCCCAGTGGGCGGCGACCGCCGGACACACCGTCGAGCTGTGCGACGTGCGCCCGGAGGCCGTGACGGCCGCCGTGGACTTCGTACGGTCCATGCTCGAACGGGCCGTCCAGAAGGGCCGGATGTCCGCGGCGGACAGCGCCGCCGCCGTGGCGCGGCTGGTCCCGCTCGACGACCCGTGGGCCCAGGGGCCCGATGTCGAGCTGGTCATCGAGGCCGTGCGGGAGGACCTCGGCACCAAGACGGAGGTCTTCGGCAGGCTGGAGCAGGCGCTGCCCGCGACGGCCGTCTTCGCGACCAACACCTCGTCCCTGTCGGTCACCCGGATCGCCGCCGGGCTGAAGGACCCGACGCGCCTGGCCGGGCTGCACTTCTTCAATCCGGTGCCGCTGATGAAGATCGTCGAGATCGTGCCCGGCGCGGCCACCCGCCCGGAGATCCCGCCGGCCCTCACCGCGCTGGTCGAGAGCTGCGGCCACCGCGCGGTCACCGTCGCCGACACCCCCGGCTTCCTCGTCAACCACGCCGGACGCGGGCTGGTGACCGAGGCGCTCGCGCTGCTGGAGGAGACGGTCGGCGACCCGGCGGACATCGACCGGATCGCCCGCGACGTACTGGGCCTGCGGATGGGCCCGTTCGAGCTGATGGACCTCACCGGCCTCGATGTGACGGCCGCGGTGATCGACTCGATCTGGCAGGGCTTCCGGTACGCGGACCGGCTCCGCCCCTCCTACCTCACCCCGAACCGGGTGGCGGCCGGGCTGCACGGCCGCAAGACCGGGCACGGCTGGTACGCGTACGGCCCAGAGGCGCCCGCCCCCGCGCCGGAGCCCCCGGTCACCGGCGACGCGGACCGTCCGGTGTTCGTCCACGGCACCGAGGGACAGGAGCGGGACGCGGCGGCGCTGCGGGCCGCGCTGACCGCCGCGGGGGCCGTCGTCGAGACCGGCGACGGGCCGTCCGCAGACGCCCTGGTGCTGGTTCCGGTCTGGGGCACCACGGTGGCCGGGGCGGTCGCCGGAAACGGGCTGCCCGCGCGGCGCACCTTCGGTGTGGACCCGCTGCCCGCGGCCGGCCGGCGCCGGGTGCTGGCCGTGACCCCGGCGGCGGACCCGGCCGCCGCGCGCGACGCCCGTGCGGTGCTGGCCCGCGCGGCCGAGGGCGACGAGCCGTGGGCGGTCTCGGTGGTGCGGGACACCGCGGGCTCGGTGGCGCAGCGGCTGCTCGCCTCGATCGTGTCGGTCGCGGCGGGGATCGCGGAGCGCTCCATCGCGGCTCCCGCCGATATCGACCTGGCCGTGACCGCCGGGCTCGGCTACCCCGTCGGCCCCCTGGCCTGGGGCGACCGGATCGGCGCGGAGCGGATGATGGAGCTGCACCGGGCCCTGCACCGGACGACCGGCGATCCGCGCCATCGTCCGAGCCGCTGGGTCACCGAACGCGCCCAGCTCTCTCTCGCGCTGACCGACCCGGGCACGTCGCCCGCCGACTGCGCGGCGTCCTCGTAGCAGCGGGGCGGGGTGCCGGCGGCCGCTCGCGGCACCCCGTACGCGCCCGTCCGGGCCGATGTCCGTTTCGTACAAGACCCGTGCCGGGGCCCGGCATACGGTCGGGGGCATGACTCCACGCATGGACGCGATCGGCATCGTCACGGCGGATCTGGCCGCATCGCTCACCTTCTACCGCCGGCTCGGGCTCGACATCCCCGCCGGAGCGGAATCCGCACCCCATGTCGAAGTGACGCTCCCGGGCGGGCAGCGGCTGCTGTGGGACACCGAGGACGTCGTCCGCTCGTTCGACCCCGAATGGACCGCGTCCGCCGGCGGGGACCGTCTCTCCCTGGCCTTCCTGTGCGACAGCCCGGCGGAGGTGGACGCGGTGTACGAGGAGCTGACCGGTGCGGGCTACCGGGGGCAGCTGAAGCCGTGGGACGCGGTGTGGGGGCAGCGCTACGCGACGGTCCTCGACCCGGACGGCTGCGCGGTGTCGTTGTTCGCCGCCAACGGCTGAGACAGCAGGCCCTGGCGGGCCAGGTAGGCGGTCAGGGTGGTCCCGCCCAGGTCGCGCGTCTCCCGGGCGAGATGGGCCTGGTCGCTGCAGCCCGCCCGGACGGCCGCCTCGGCGTACGGCGTCCCGGACCGGACGAGGGCGAGCGCGCGCTGGAGGCGCAGGACCCGGGCGAGCGTCTTGGGCCCGTAGCCGAAGGCCGCGAGCGAACGGCGGTGCAGCTGGCGGGCGCCGAGACCGGCCCGGTGCGCGGTGTCCGCGACGGACCATCCGGCGTCGAGCCGGTCCGCGACGTACCGCAGCAGCGGGTCCGGCGGTGCGGCGCCGGCCGCCCGGCGCAGCGCGACGACCTCCAGCGCGGCGGCCGGGTCGGGGGCCTCGGCCAGCTGCTCGGTGAGCTCGCGGACCCGGCCCGAGGGCCACAGGTCCACGAGCTCGACGCGGCGGTCGCGCAGCTCGTGCGCCGCCACGCCGAGCAGCGCGGGGGCGGTGCCGGGCGCGAACCGGATGCCGGCGCACTGCCCGTCGGCCGGGGCGGACGGAGTCGCGGCACGGGTGTCGGGGCCCGCGACGAGCAGCCGGCCGCCGATCCAGAGCAGGTCCATGCATCCGTCGGGCAGCACCGGATGGACCGACCCCTCCGGCATGCTCAGCGTCCACACGATCGCCCCGTCGAACCGCGACACCCGCTCTTCGTACCGCTCGCCCATGTCTCACACGCTAATGTCGTCGGCGAACGGAATCAGCTTCCCGGGGGCGGCCATGACGGCACTGATGGAGTTCAGCACCGACAGCGGTGCGACGGTGACGGTCGAGGTCGACCGGCACACGCAGGGCGCGCAGCTGGTAGCGCTGGGCGACGACAACACGCTGGCCAGAGCCGGGCGCACGTTCGACAGCGCGCTCACGGGAATCCGGTCGGCGGCCGAGTCCGCGCTCGCGGTGTTCCGGGACGGCGCCCTGAAGCCGGACGGGGTGGAGCTCGAATTCGGGGTGAAGATCACGGCGGAGGCCGGTGCCGTGATCGCCAAGAGCGCGGTCGAGGGCCATCTGACGGTCAAGCTGTCCTGGTCCCCCGGCGCGACGGAGGCGGTACCCGCGGCTCCCACGCCCCCGGCAGCACCTGCGGTACCTGGGGCTCCGCCGGAGCCGACCGTTCCGGCGCCCACGCCCCCGCCCGCGCCGTAGGAGCCGCTCAGTCGCCGGACTCCTCGTCCCTCTTCTCCGCGCTCGGCTTCTCCGGATTCGGCTTCTCCGGTTCCTTGTCACGGCTCGGTTGCAGCCTGGACGCCACGTCGTCCGGCGGCAGGAACTTCGACCAGCGCTCCGGGAATTCGGAGGGCATGTAGGGGCTGTCGCCGTCGTCGCCCCCGTCGTCGTCATCATCGTCGTCGTCGTCCCAGGGCTCCTTCTGGCTCTCCGCCTGCGTGCGGGCGACCAACTCCGCCGCCTGGGCAGCCCGTACCCGGTCGTTCGCCGCGCGGGCGGCGGCCGTCGCCAGGGAGGGCCACACCCGGTCGATGGCCGCGTTCACCGCCGCTCCGACCAGTACCGCGAACGCGGAGATGCCGATCCACAGCAGCACAGCGATCGGGGCCGCCAACGAGCCGTAGATCGTGGGCCCCTCGACCGTACTCGTGAGGTAGATCCGCAGCAGGAAACTGCCGAGCACCCACATCGCGAGCGCGACCAGCGCACCGGGCATGTCCTCGATCCACGGCGAACGGACCGGCACGGACACGTGGTAGAGCGTCGTCAGGAACGCGATCGACAGCAGGATCACCAGCGGCCAGTACAGGACGCTTATGAGCTCGGTGCCCCACGGGACGAACTCCACGACCCGGTCCGGGCCGACGACGAGCAGCGGCAGCACCACGGAGCCGAGCAGCAGCGCGACGACGTACAGCAGGAAGGAGAGCAGTCGCGTCTTGACGATGCCGCGCTGGCCGTCGAGGCCGTACATCACGGTGATCGTGTCGATGAAGACATTGACCGCGCGGGAGCCGGACCAGAGCGCGATCGCGAAGCCGATCGAGATGACGTCGGGCCGGGCGCCGGTGGTGACGTCCGCCAGGAGCGGCTTGGCGAAGTCGTTGACGCCGCGCTCGCTGAGCACGGTCTGCGCGGCGTTGAGGATGTTGCGCTCGATGGAGGCGACCGTGGTGGTGCTGGTCCACTCGTCGACGTATCCGAGCAGTCCGATCAGGCCGAGGAGCAGGGGCGGCAGGGACAGCAGGGTGAAGAACGCCGCCTCGGCGGCGAGCCCGAGAATGCGGTACTCCATGCACGAGTTGACGGTGTCCTTGAGCAACCGCCAGGCCATCTGCCGCTTGGATACGTTGCGGTAGAGCACTCGGGCCCGGTGGAGCCGACCCGGTCGCCGCTCGGGTGTTTCATTTGCTGCCTGCACATCCTTACCGTATCGGCATGGCAGCCACCACCCACACCGTGTCCAACCAGGTACCACCGCTCACCGGCTACGACGTCTTCGCCACCGACCGGGCGCTCTCCGAGGCGGTGCAACGTCACACGTCACGCGAGCTCCTGGCCGAAGTACGGGGCGAACTCGGTGAGCTGGGCCGCGCCGCGGGCTCCGCGCAGGTCCAGGAGTGGGGCGCGCAGGCGAACGCGAATCCGCCGGTGCTGCGTTCGCACGACCGGTACGGGCATCGCATCGACGAGGTCGAGTTCCATCCGGCCTGGCACCGGCTGCTCGGCCACGCGGTCGGCGCCGGCCTGACCAATGCCTGGGACCGGCCCGGCGGCCATGTGAGGCGGGCTGCCGGTTTCCTGGTGTGGACGCAGGCCGAGGCGGGGCACGGCTGCCCGCTGTCGATGACGCACGCGGCGGTGCCGGCGCTGCGCACCGATCCGGAGCTGGCCGCCGTGTGGGAGCCGCTGCTCACCTCGCCGGTGTACGAGCGGGGGCTGCGGCCCGCCGGGCGGAAGGCCGGTGCGCTCCTCGGGATGGGGATGACGGAGAAGCAGGGCGGCACGGACCTACGGGCGAACACGACCCGCGCCGAGCCGCTGGCCGCGGCGGACGAGTATCTGCTCACCGGGCACAAGTGGTTCTGTTCGGCGCCGATGTCCGACGGCTTCCTGGTGCTGGCGCAGGCGCCCGGCGGACTGACGTGTTTTCTGCTGCCCCGGGTGCTGCCCGACGGCACCCGCAACCCGTTCGCGATCCAGCGGCTCAAGGACAAGCTGGGCAATCGGTCGAACGCCTCGGCCGAGGTCGAGTTCGACGGCACCTGGGCGCGCCGGGTCGGTGAGGAGGGGCGCGGGGTGCGCACCATCATCGAGATGGTGGCGGCGACCCGGCTGGACTGCGTGGTCGGTTCGGCGGCGCTGATGCGGCAGGCGGTCGCGCAGGCGATCCACCACTGCACGTACCGCAGCGCGTTCGGCGGGGTGCTGATCGAGAAGCCGTTGATGCGCAATGTGCTGGCGGATCTGGCGCTGGAGTCGGAGGCCGCGACGGTGCTGGCGATGCGGCTGGCGGCGGCGTACGACGACGGTTCGGAGAGCGAGCTGGCCTTCCTGCGGATCGCGGTGCCCGCGGCGAAGTACTGGGTGACCAAGCGGTGCACGCCGTTGGTGGGCGAGGCGCTGGAGTGTCTCGGCGGCAACGGCTACGTCGAGGAGTCCGGGATGCCGCGGCTGCTGCGCGAGGCGCCGCTCAACTCCATCTGGGAGGGTGCCGGGAATGTGCAGGCGCTGGATGTGCTCCGGGCGCTGCAGCGTGAGCCGATGGCGCTGAACGCGTTCCTCCAGGAGGTCGGCAGGGCGCGCGGGGCCGATCACCGGCTGGACGGGGCGATCAGGGACATGCTGACGGAGCTGGCCGATCTGGACGGGATCGAGGCGCGGGCCCGCCGGCTGGCGGAGCGGATGGCGCTGGTGCTCCAGGGGTCGCTGCTGGTGCGGTGGGCGCCGCCGGAGGTGGCCGACGCGTTCTGCGCCTCGCGGCTGGGCGGGGACCGGGGCGCCGGCTTCGGCACACTGCCGCACACCCTCGACCTTGCGTCGGTGGTCGAGCGGGCGCGGCCCGTCGCGCACTGAGAACCGCGCCGGTACACGGCAACGGAGGGTGGTGCTGCGCCGACACGGCACCACCCTCCTTGCTGTGCACACCGGACAGCGGGGCAGGGGCTCCGCCGCGCGGTGTTCCACCACTCTCGTACGGACCCGTACCCTCTCGCCAGAGTTGCAAAGGGTTGCAACCATTGTGTGGAGTGCACGGTGCCGGGCCCCTCGCGGCGGCAGGATGGGGCCGTGGAGCGTCGAGCCGGCCCTGGCATGTGGGGGGATACGAGAGTGGAGACCAGCGCCTCGGGGGTTCCCCGGCCCGCTGTCCCGCAGTCCGTCGGGGACGTCCGCGAGATCCACCGGGCCAGGGAGGCCGTGCTCGTCGGTGAGCGCCCGGTGGTCGCCCCGCGGGCCGAGATCGGCGCCTCGTGGGACCGGGTGCTGCGCAGCGGCATGGACCCGGACCAGTCCACCGACAGCCTGCTGCTCGATGTGGACGAGATCGAGCACCGGCGCCGGAGCTCGACGCTGGGCGAGGTGATGCCGCTGCTCAACGACGGTCTGGTCGCCCTGGCGGATGCCGCCCAGCAGATCATGGTGGTCACCGATGTGGAGTGCCGGGTGCTGTGGCGCCGGGGCAACGCGGCGGTGCTGCGCCGGGCGGACGACGTCTGTCTGGCGGAGGGCGCGGCCTGGGCGGAGGAGAGCACCGGGACGAACGCGATCGGCACGGCGCTGGTCTCCCGCGTCCCGGTCCAGGTCCACTCCTCGGAGCACTTCGTCCGCACCCTGCACAGCTGGACGTGTGCGGCCTCACCGGTCCGTGACCCGCGCGACGGCAAGGTGATCGGCATCGTCGACATGAGCGGCCCCGCCTCCACGTTCCATCCGACCACGCTCGCCCTGGTCAGTTCGGTGGCCAGGCTGGCGGAGAGCGAGATCAGGAACCGGCACCTGCAGGCGATCGACCGGCTGCGGTCGGTGGCGGCACCGCTGGTGTGCCGGCTGGGCGGGCGGGCCCTGGCGGTGGACACCCACGGCTGGCTCGCCGCGGTGACCGGGATGCCGCCGGTCGACCGGCTGCCGCTGCCCAAGTCGTTACGGCCGGGCCGGGTGTGGCTGCCGTCGCTCGGCATGTGCCGCGTCGAGCAGCTGCCCGGCGGCTGGCTGCTGCAGGTCGCGGACGGGCCCTCGGACGGGGCGCCGCAGCGGGTGGTGCTGGATCTGAGCCGGCCACGCGGTCTCACGGTCAATGTGGTGGGCGCGGTGGGCACCTGGACGCAGCGGCTCTCGCCGCGCCACGCGGAGCTGCTGTACGCCCTGGCGCTGCACCCCGAGGGGCGTACGGCCTCCGAGCTGGCCCAGGACATCTTCGGTGACGCGACCCGGACGGTGACGGTGCGGGCGGAGATCTCACGGATGCGCCGCCATCTCGCGCAGGTGCTCGCGCACCGCCCGTACCGCTTCGGCGAGGACGTCGAGGTGGAGGTGATCCACCCGGACCACCCGGCCGATCTGCTGCCGCACTCGACGGCTCCGGTGGTGGTCGGGGCGCGTTCGGCCGGCTGAGGGCGATCGCGTTCCGGTTCCGGGCTCGCTCCGTGGGCGGTCCCGCTGTCCGTGGACCGGGACCGGCTTTGGCGCAGACCGCGGGGCGTGGTTCCCTGGCAGCCATGAGCAACCCCGCATACAGCACTGCTGCCGCCACCACCGAAGTGACCATCTGGTCCCTGGAACAGACCTCCCCCGACGATCTGCGGCCCGCCGCGGCACCGGAGGGTGATGTGCGGATCGTGCGGTCGGAGATTCCGCTTCCCGAGTTCAGCCGGTTCCTCTACACGGCGGTGGGCGGCGACATCCGGTGGACCGACCGGCTCGGCATGACGTACGCGCAGTGGCAGGAGGCCCTGGACCGCCCCGGCGCCGAGACCTGGGTGGCGTACCAGAACGGCACCCCGGCGGGGTACGTGGAGCTGGACCCGCAGGACGAGGGCGCCGTCGAGATCATGTACTTCGGGCTGATTCCGGCCTTCCGGGGGCGGCGGATAGGCGGCCATCTGCTCTCGTACGGGGTCGCCCGTGCCTGGGACCTGGCGGAGCGCTGGCCGGAGCGGACGCCGACGAAGCGGGTGTGGCTGCACACCTGCTCCAAGGACGGCCCGTACGCCATGGACAACTACCTGCGGCGCGGCTTCCGGCTCTTCGACACGAAGGTGGAGCTGGAGCCGGAGGTGGAGACGCCCGGACCGTGGCCGGGCTCCGGGCGGTAGTACCGGGCGGGATCCCGGCGGGTCGGGACGGGGTTACGACGGGAGGGCCGCACTCCGCTTCCACCCGCACTCCGGTGACAGACAGGGGGATTGCCGCCATTACGGACAGGCAGACCAGGACACTTTCCATGACGAGCGCCACAGCGTCTTGCATTGCGGGACACTCTCGTCCACATCCTGGATAGTGGTGGACTGGCCCGAGATTCGCGTGCCACGCTTCCGCCATGCCTGGAACTGGAATTGCCTTGGTGAGTCGACGCCACGTCGACCTCGGCCGCGTGTCCAGCGCCATCTGTCCGGCGAGCTGAGAGTCCCAGCACCGCCGCGATCCCCCTTTTCTCTGCAAACCCTGCGCACCGCCGCGCCTCAGCGCGAGTGTGCAGTTCAGAGCCGCCCTCCTGCAGTCCCGAAGGACGTACTGTCATGGCCGCTACCCCGGAACAGCCTGCGCCCGTCACGCCCCGCCGCAAGGCCGGACGCCACCGTGGCGAAGGCCAGTGGGCCGTGGGGCACCACACCCCGCTCAACGGCAATGAGCAGTTCAAGAAGGACGACGACGGTCTCAATGTGCGGACACGCATTGAGACGATCTACTCCAAGCGCGGTTTCGACTCGATCGACCCCAACGATCTCCGCGGCCGGATGCGCTGGTGGGGTCTGTACACCCAGCGCAAGCCCGGGATCGACGGCGGCAAGACCGCGATCCTGGAGCCGGAGGAGCTGGACGACCGGTACTTCATGCTGCGGGTCCGGATCGACGGCGGCCGGCTGACCACCGCACAACTGCGGGTGATCGGCGAGATCTCGCAGGAGTACGCGCGCGGCACCGCGGACATCACCGACCGGCAGAACATCCAGCTCCACTGGATCCGCATCGAGGACGTCCCGGCGATCTGGGAAAAGCTGGAGGCCGTCGGGCTCTCCACCACCGAGGCGTGCGGCGACTGCCCCCGCGTGATCATCGGCTCCCCCGTGGCCGGCATCGCCGCCGACGAGATCATCGACGGCACGCCCGCCGTCGACGAGATCCACGACCGGTACATCGGCAACAAGGAATTCTCCAACCTGCCGCGCAAGTTCAAGACCGCGATCTCCGGTTCGCCGGTGCAGGACGTGGTCCACGAGATCAACGACATCGCGTTCGTCGGCGTGGTCCACCCCGAGCACGGTCCGGGCTTCGACGTCTGGGTCGGTGGCGGACTCTCCACCAACCCGCGGCTCGCCGAACGGCTGGGCGCGTGGGTGCCGCTCGACGAGGTCCCGGACGTGTGGGCCGGAGTCGTGGGCATCTTCCGCGACTACGGGTACCGGCGGCTGCGCAACCGCGCCCGGCTGAAGTTCCTGATGGCCGACTGGGGCCCGGCGAAGTTCCGCCAGGTGCTGGAGGACGAGTACCTGAAGCGTCCGCTGACCGACGGTCCCGCGCCCGAGCAGCCCAGCAGCCGCTGGCGCGACCACGTGGGTGTGCACCAGCAGCAGGACGGCCGCTTCTACGTCGGTTTCGCCCCCCGGGTCGGCCGGGTGGACGGCTCCACGCTCGCCAAGATCGCCGACCTGGCCGCCGCCCACGGCTCGGACCGGCTGCGGACCACCGTCGAGCAGAAGATGATCATCCTCGATGTGGCGCAGGACCAGGTGGACTCCCTGGTCGCCGGGCTGGAGGCGCTCGACTTCCAGGTGCGGCCCTCGCCGTTCCGGCGCGGCACGATGGCCTGCACCGGCATCGAGTTCTGCAAGCTGGCGATCGTCGAGACGAAGGCGCGCGGCGCCGCGCTCATCGACGAACTGGAGCGCCGCCTGCCGGACTTCGACGAGCCGCTCACCATCAACATCAACGGCTGCCCCAACGCGTGCGCCCGCATCCAGACCGCCGACATCGGCCTCAAGGGCCAGCTGGTCCTGGACGACGACGGCAACCAGGTCGAGGGCTATCAGGTGCACCTGGGCGGCGCACTCGGCCTGGAGGCCGGGTTCGGCCGCAAGGTCCGTGGCCTGAAGGTCACTTCGGCCGAGCTGCCCGACTACGTCGAGCGGGTCCTGGGCCGTTTCCAGGAGGAGCGCGAGGAAGGCGAGCGGTTCGCGACCTGGGCGGCGCGGGCCGGTGCGGAGTCGCTGTCATGAGCGAGCGCGCCGCACCGTTCCACTGCCCGTACTGCGGGGACGAGGACCTGCGCCCGCACGAGAGCGGCCACGGCGCCTGGGAATGTGCCTCCTGCAACCGCGCGTTCCAGCTCAAGTTCCTGGGTCTGCTGACCCGGGGACTGCGGCGCAACGACGTTGAAGGGGACGGGATATGACGGACACCCTGCAGACCGACGAGGACCTTGAGGCCCTGGCCGCGCGGGCGGGCCGGGAGCTGGAGGACGCCTCCGCGACGGAGATCCTGAAGTGGGCCGCCGACACCTTCGGCGGGAAGTTCTGCGTCACCTCCTCCATGGAGGACGCGGTCGTCGCACACCTCGCCTCGCGGGTCTTCCCCGGCGTGGACGTGGTCTTCCTCGACACCGGCTACCACTTCCCGGAGACGATCGGCACCCGTGACGCGGTCGAGGCGGTGATGGACGTCAACGTCATCACGCTTGCCCCCCGGCAGACGGTGGCCGAGCAGGACGCCGAGTACGGGCCGAAGCTGCACGACCGGGACCCCGACCTGTGCTGCGCGCTGCGCAAGGTCAAGCCGCTCCAGGAGGGCCTGACCGGGTACACGGCCTGGGCGACCGGGCTGCGCCGCGACGAGTCCCCGACCCGGGCGAACACCCCGGTCGTCGGCTGGGACGCGAAGCGGCAGAAGGTGAAGGTCTCACCGATCGCCCGCTGGACGCAGGACGACGTCGACGCGTACGTCGCGGAGCACGGCGTACTCACCAACCCACTGCTGATGGACGGCTACGCCTCCGTGGGCTGCGCCCCCTGCACCCGCCGGGTGCTGGAGGGCGAGGACGCCCGCGCCGGGCGCTGGGCCGGCCGGGGCAAGACCGAGTGCGGGCTGCACGACTGATGACGACTGATCAGGAGATTTCGATGAGCGTGACGGAGACGGGAGCCACCATCTGGCTGACCGGTCTGCCGAGCGCGGGCAAGACCACCATCGCGTACGTACTCGCCGGGCGGCTGCGCGGCGAGGGCCACCGCGTGGAGGTGCTCGACGGGGACGAGATCCGGGAGTTCCTCTCCGCGGGTCTCGGCTTCTCCCGCGAGGACCGCCACACCAACGTCCAGCGGATCGGCTTCGTCGCCGAGCTGCTGGCGGCCAACGGCGTGAAGGTGCTGGTCCCGGTCATCGCCCCGTACGCGGACAGCCGGGACGCGGTACGCAAGCGGCACCAGACCGAGGGCACCGCGTACCTGGAGGTGCATGTCGCGACACCGGTCGAGGTGTGCTCGGAACGCGATGTGAAGGGTCTGTACGCCAAGCAGGCGGCGGGCGAGATCAGCGGCCTCACCGGGGTCGACGACCCGTACGAGGCCCCCGAGTCGCCGGACCTGCGGATCGAGTCGCACCGGCAGACCGTGCAGGAGTCCGCGGCGGAGCTGTACGCGCTGCTGAGCGAGAGGGGTGCGGCATGACGACCGTCGCGACCATGTCGGAGGGCACCGACAATCCGTACGCACTCAGCCACCTGGACTCCCTGGAGTCCGAGGCCGTGCACATCTTCCGCGAGGTGGCGGGCGAGTTCGAGCGGCCGGTGATCCTGTTCTCCGGCGGCAAGGACTCCATCGTGATGCTGCATCTGGCGCTCAAGGCGTTCGCGCCCGCGCCGGTGCCGTTCACCCTGCTGCACGTCGACACCGGGCACAACTTCCCCGAGGTGCTGGAGTACCGCGACCGCACGGTGGCCCGGCACGGGCTGCGGCTCCATGTCGCCTCCGTGCAGGAGTACATCGACGCCGGGAAGCTCCGTGAGCGCCCGGACGGCACCCGCAACCCGTTGCAGACCGTGCCGCTGACCGAGGCGATCCAGCAGCACCGCTTCGACGCCGTGTTCGGCGGCGGGCGCCGCGACGAGGAGAAGGCGCGCGCCAAGGAGCGGGTCTTCTCGCTGCGCGACGAGTTCTCCCAGTGGGACCCGCGCCGCCAGCGCCCCGAGCTGTGGCAGCTGTACAACGGCCGGCACGCCCCCGGTGAGCACGTCCGGGTCTTCCCGATCTCCAACTGGACCGAGCTGGACGTCTGGCAGTACATCGCCCGCGAGTCCATCGAACTCCCGCAGATCTACTTCGCCCACGAGCGCGAGGTCTTCAACCGCAACGGCATGTGGCTCACCGCCGGCGACTGGGGCGGCCCCAAGGACCACGAGAGCGTCGAGACCCGGCAGGTGCGCTACCGCACGGTCGGCGACATGTCGTGCACCGGCGCCGTCGACTCGGACGCGACGACGCTGGACGCCGTGATCACCGAGATCGCCGCCTCCCGGCTCACCGAGCGGGGCGCGACGCGTGCCGACGACAAGATGTCCGAGGCCGCGATGGAAGACCGTAAGCGCGAGGGGTACTTCTAAATGACCACACACACCCAGCACGCAGAGCAGTTGTCGACCACCACCCTGCTGCGGTTCGCCACCGCGGGCTCCGTCGACGACGGCAAGTCCACCCTCGTGGGACGTCTGCTGCACGACTCCAAGTCGGTCCTCACCGACCAGCTGGAGGCCGTCGAGCACGCCTCGCGCAGCCGGGGCCAGGAGGCGCCCGACCTGGCGCTGCTGACCGACGGGCTGCGGGCCGAGCGCGAGCAGGGCATCACCATCGATGTCGCCTACCGCTATTTCGCGACGCCGCGACGCCGGTTCATCCTGGCCGACACCCCGGGGCACGTGCAGTACACCCGGAACATGGTGACCGGCGCCTCGACGGCCGAGCTGGCCGTCGTCCTGGTCGACGCCCGCAACGGCGTCGTCGAGCAGACCCGCCGGCACGCCGCCGTCGCCGCCCTGCTGCGGGTGCCGCACGTGGTGCTGGCCGTCAACAAGATGGACCTGGTCGACTACGCGGAGCCGGTGTTCGCCGCCATCGCCGAGGAGTTCACCGCGTACGCGGCCTCGCTCGGCGTCCCGGAGATCACCGCGATCCCGATCTCCGCGCTGGCCGGTGACAACGTCGTGGAGCCGTCCGCGCACATGGACTGGTACGGCGGCCCGACGGTCCTGGAGCACCTGGAGACGGTGCCGGTCAGCCATGACCTCACCGCCTGCCACGCCCGCTTCCCCGTCCAGTACGTGATCCGGCCGCAGACCGCCGAACACCCCGACTACCGGGGCTACGCGGGCCAGATCGCCGCCGGCGCGTTCCGGGTGGGCGAGGCCGTCACCGTCCTGCCGTCCGGCCGTACGTCGACGATCGCCGGGATCGACGCGCTCGGCGAGAGCGTGGACATCGCCTGGGCCCCCCAGTCGGTGACCATCCGGCTGGCCGACGACATCGACATCTCGCGCGGCGACCTGATCGCACCGGCCGCCGACGCGCCGGCCGTCACCCAGGACGTCGAGGCGACCGTCTGCCACGTCGCCGACCAGCCGCTCTCCGTCGGCCAGCGGGTGCTGCTCAAGCACACCACCCGCACGGTCAAGGCGATCGTCAAGGACATCCCCTCGCGCCTGACGCTCGACGACCTGTCCCAGCACCCGGCGCCCGGGCAGCTCGTCGCCAATGACATCGGCCGGGTCGTCGTCCGCACCGCGGAGCCGCTCGCGCTCGACGCGTACGCCGACTCCCGGCGCACCGGATCGTTCCTGCTGATCGACCCGGCGGACGGCACCACGCTGACGGCCGGCATGGCGGGCGCCTCGTTCGCCGCCGCGGCCGAGCCCGGTGCGGCGGCCGCCGACGACGCCGAGTGGGACTTCTGATGACCATCGACATCTTCTCCACGTTCGCGAAGGTGGGCGGCCGCATCGGCAGCGGCGCCCTCGGCAGCGGCCAGGGCGGGGTCGCGCGATGTGCGCGATGACGTACGCGCACTGCCTGCGCGCCCACTCGCTCCAACCGCACCGCCAGTTCAGACGAAGACCTGCCGACCTCCCGGCCGCGTCCCCGTGATCGACCGGGACGCGAGGACCGGGCCAACGAGAGGAAAGCCTCCCGTGTCTGCCCCCCGTACCACGCCGCGCCGCGCCCTCGCCGCCGTCGCCGCCCTGCCGCTGCTCGCCCTGGCGCTCACCGCCTGCGGCTACGGCTCCGAGGCGAAGAAGGGCGACGTCAAGGCGGCGGACGCCCCGACCGGCGGCAAGAAGCTTTCCACGGACACCGTGAAGATCGGCTACTTTCCGAACCTCACCCACGCCACGGCCCTGGTCGGCATCCAGGAAGGCATCATCGCCAAGGAGCTCGGCTCCACCGCGGTCAAGCCGTCGACGTTCAACGCCGGTCCGTCCGAGATCGAGGCGCTCAACGCGGGCTCGATCGACATCGGCTTCATCGGCCCCTCCCCCGCCATCAACGGCTTCACCAAGTCCAAGGGCAAGAGCCTGCGGATCATCGGCGGTTCGGCGTCCGGCGGGGTGAAGCTGGTCGTCAACCCGAAGAAGATCAAGACCCTGGACGACATCAAGGGCAAGAAGATCGCCACCCCGCAGCTCGGCAACACCCAGGACGTGGCCTTCCTCAACTGGATCTCCGAGAAGGGCTGGAAGGTCGACGCCAGCAGCGGCAAGGGCGACGTCTCGGTGGTCCGTACGGACAACAAGGTGACGCCGGACGCCTACCGTTCGGGTTCCATCGACGGTGCCTGGGTGCCCGAGCCGACCGCCTCCAAGCTGGTCGCCCAGGGTGCGAAGGAGATCCTGGACGAGTCGACGCTGTGGCCGGACAAGAAGTTCGTGATCACGAACATCATCGTGTCGCAGAAGTTCCTGACCGAGCACCCGGACGTCGTCCAGGCGGTGCTGCGCGGCACCGTCGCCACCAACGCCTGGATCAACGCCAATCCGGACAAGGCAAAGGCCTCCGCGAACACCGCGCTCAAGGAGCTGAGCGGCAAGGCGCTGCCGGCCGAGATCCTCGACCCGGCGTGGAAGTCCGTCCAGTTCATCGACGACCCGCTGGCCGCCACGCTCGACGCCGAGGCCAAGCACGCGGTGAAGGCCGGTCTGCTGGAGCAGCCGGACCTGACGGGCATCTACGACCTGAAGCCGCTGAACGAGATCCTCAAGGCCGCGGGCAAGCCCGAGGTCGCCGACGCCGGACTCGGCGTCAAGTAAGAGCGTCCGGCACCCGAACAGGATTCCCAGGAGGTGACGACCATGGCGACCACCACGCTCACCAAGGCCGAGGACCGCACGGCGGTCGGGCACGCCGCCCGCATCGACCACGTCTCGAAGTCCTTCGGCGGACCGGAGGGGCAGCAGCTCGTCCTGGACGACATCACACTCGATGTCGCTCCCGGCGAGTTCGTCACCCTCCTGGGCGCCTCCGGGTGCGGGAAGTCGACCCTGCTCAACCTGGTGGCCGGACTCGACCGCCCGACCGCGGGGTCCATCGAGACCCCCGGCGGGCGGCCGGCCCTGATGTTCCAGGAGCACGCCCTCTTCCCGTGGCTGACCGCGGGCAAGAACATCGAACTCGCGCTGCGGCTGCGCGGCGTCCCCAAGTCCGACCGCCGCACGGAGGCGGAGCGGCTGCTCGAACTCGTACGGCTCGGTGGGGCGTACGGGAAGCGGGTGCATGAGCTTTCGGGCGGTATGCGGCAGCGGGTGGCGATGGCCCGCGCGCTCGCCCAGGACAGTCAACTGCTGCTGATGGACGAGCCGTTCGCCGCGCTCGACGCCATCACCCGAGACGTGCTGCACGACGAGCTGACCCGGATCTGGCGCGAGACGAACGTCTCGGTCCTCTTCGTCACGCACAACGTGCGCGAGGCGGTCCGGCTCGCCGAGCGGGTCGTCCTGCTCTCGTCGCGGCCGGGCCGGATCGCACGGGAGTGGACGGTCGACATCGACCAGCCGCGCCGCATCGAGGACACCGCGGTGGCCGAGCTGTCCGTAGAGATCACCGAACAACTGCGTGGGGAGATCCGCCGACATGGCCAGCACTGAGACCGCCGCCAAGGACACCGCCCAGGACCTGGCGGGCTTGGAGGCGGGGCTGGACGCACTCGACGCGGTGCGGGTGAGCCGGACCCCGGTCCGCGAGGTGCTGGTGCGCAAGGTGCTGCCGCCGGTCGTGGCCGTGGTCCTGGTGCTCGCCGTCTGGCAGATCCTGATCTGGGCGAAGGTCACCGACGACTACAGGCTGCCGTCGCCGTCCCTGGTCTGGAGCGAGGTGACCGACGCCTGGGCTCAGGGCACCCTGCTCGGCTACATCTGGACCAGCGTCTCGCGCGGTCTGCTCGGCTTCCTGCTGGCGCTGGTCATCGGCACTCCGCTCGGGCTGCTGGTGTCGCGCGTCAAGCCGGTGCGCGCGGCGATCGGCCCGGTGCTCTCCGGGCTCCAGTCACTGCCCTCGGTGGCTTGGGTTCCGCCCGCGGTGATCTGGCTGGGGCTCAACGACAAGATGATGTTCGCGGTGATCCTGCTTGGGGCGGTCCCGTCGATCGCCAACGGCCTGGTCTCGGGCGTCGACCAGATCCCGCCGCTGCATCTGCGGGCCGGGCGGACGCTGGGCGCCACCGGGCTGCGCGGCACCTGGCACATCGTGCTGCCGGCCTCGCTGCCCGGCTATCTGGCGGGCCTGAAGCAGGGCTGGGCGTTCTCCTGGCGTTCGCTGATGGCCGCCGAGATCATCGCCTCCTCGCCCGATCTGGGGGTGGGCCTGGGCCAGTTGCTGGAACAGGGCCGGGAGACCAGCAGCATGTCGATGGTGTTCCTCGCCATCATCCTGATCCTCACCGTCGGCATCGCGATCGACCTGCTGATCTTCAGTCCGCTGGAGCGGTGGGTGCTGCGCAGCCGCGGCCTCCTCGTCAAGAACTGAGTCACGACCATGACCGCTCCGGTGCTCCTCGTCATCGCCCACGGCAGCCGCGACCCACGGCACGCAGCGACCGTCCACGCGCTCACCGCGCGGGTACGGTCGCTGCGCCCGGGGCTGCGCGTGGAGACGGGCTTCCTGGACTTCAACGCCCCGTCGGTGCCGAGGATCCTGGAACGGCTGGTCGCGCAGGGGGAGCAGGACGTCATCGCCCTCCCCCTCCTCCTCACCCGGGCCTTCCACGCCAAGTCCGACATTCCCACGGTGCTGCACGAGGCCCGGACCAGGCTGCCCCGGCTGCGGGTGCGGCAGGCCGAGGTGCTCGGCCCGTCACCGCTGCTGAACTCGGCGCTGGAACGGCGGCTGCACGAAGCCGGGATCCGTCCCGGTGACCGAAGCTCGACCGGGCTCGTCCTGGCCTCGGCGGGCTCCACGGACCCGGAGGCGATCGCAGTGATCGCTGAAATCGCGCGGGAGCTGCGGCACACCGGTTGGTGTTCCGTGCGGCCTGCGTTCGCCTCCGCCACATCTCCCGCGGGCTTCCCCCGTACCGAGGACGCGGTACGGGCCCTGCGGGACGAAGGCGTGCGCCGGGTGGCGGTTGCGCCATACGTCATCGCCCCCGGCCGACTCCCGGACCGGATCGCCGCAGGGGCGGCCGGAGCGGACGTGCTGGCCGATGTACTGGGCCCCGCACCGGAGTTGGCACGGCTCCTGCTGGCCCGTTACGACGAGGCCCGTCGTCCGGCGGTCCGCCCCGCCGTACTCACCGCGTAGCGCGGCGGACCCGTCACCCCACGTCCAGGCTGCCCGTACGGGTCCGCTTGAGCTCGAAGAGATCCGGGTTCCCGGCGAGCACCCGGAAGCTGTCGAAGACGCGTCCGGCCTCCTCACCTCGCGGTGCCGCCCGCAGCACGGGCCCGAACCACACCGCCCCGTCGACATGGATCGTGGGAGTACCGACGTAGCCGTCCGCCTCCGGGTCCTTGCCCGCGTCGTGGCTGCGCCGAAGCGCCTCGTCGTACGCCTCCGAGTGCGCGGCGGCGGCGAGCTCGGCGGGCAGCCCGAGCTCCGCGAGGGACTCGGTGATCACCTCGTCGAAGTCCTCGTTCTTCTGCCGGTGGATGCGGTCGCCCATCGCGGTGTAGAGATCGCGGAGCACCCCGTCGCCGTGGGCCTCGGCCGCCGCGACCGCGACCCGCACCGGACCGATCGACCTGTCGACCAGGTCCCGGTACCAGTCGGGGAGTTCGTTGCCGATGTTGTGCAGGTGGAGACTCATGACGCGGAAGCGGAGATCGATGTCGCGCTGCTGCTCCACCTCCAGCATCCAGCGGGAGGTGATCCAGGCGAACGGGCAGGCCGGGTCGAAGTAGAAGTCGACGGTTGTTTTGCTCATACCCCGACCCTAACCAGGCATTGGCACCACTCCCGGGCCATTCACCATCCGTCCGACTGGGCCACTTCACAGACGCCCCGAGTCGCTGCCATCCCCGGATGCCAACCATCGGCACGCTGATCCCGCAAGCCGGGCAGAGGGCCTGGCCGTCAATACAGTTTGACGACAGGCCCTGCGGACACTCGTTCGGCTCAGGCTCCGGTCCACTGCGGGTCGCGTCCGCTGTGGGCCAGTGCCTGCTCGAAGACCGACGCCGACGCGGGCACCGTCACCTCGTCGGCGAAGCCGTCGTACTGCCGGTAGAGCGCGGCCATGCCGTCGACGATGCCGAGCACATGGGCAGCCGCCTCCTCGGAGAGCCGGAACTCCTCCCCGACGGCACGGGCCACGTCCCACCCGTGCAGGGCCGTCTCCGCGATGAGCATCGCCGCGATCTCGGAGGCCGCGGAGGCCGACCCCCCGAGGTCGATCTCCCCCTCCCAGACGACCGGGTCCGCCCAGGCGGCGACGGCGCGGTCCAGTTGCCCGGCGTACTGCTGCGCCCAGTCGGCGTCGGCGGTGAAGTCCCGGCCGGTGAGCTCCTCCGGGAGGTCCTTGCGCAGGGCCCGGTGCTCCAGGCCGTGGGAGGTGTACAGCACCCAGTGGTTGACGAGCCCGCGCACATCCCAGTCACCGCAGGGCGTGTTGGGCGCGTCGAGCTGCTCGGCGCTGATGGAGCGGGCGATACGGGCCGCCTCGGCGGCGACTTCGGTCATGTGCGCGTGCTCGTTCTTCATGCCGCCCAGGCTATGATCGCGCCCCCACACCAGGATTGAAGAAAGGCGACACGTCCGGCACCGGTCCGAGGGGTGTTCCGGTGCCCGCCCGGCCCCGGACTCCGACGGGCTCGAATGCGGACGGGGCAGCACCCGCCCGCACACGAGCCGGCGTGATCAGCGGCCCCGAGCGGGTGGTGCGCTCGGCGAGTTCGTTGCCACGCCGGTTCCGGCGACCGCAAGTACTCGGTGCGCTGTCGCACACGCTCGAAGAACGCGTTCTCGTCGGCTCCGACCCGGCAAGCCTCGACGACCGCCACGTATCCGGGTGGCTGGGTGTTTCCGCAGCCCCAACACGTCCACCAGCCGCCGACGTTCTGACTCATCTGGTTGCCGCATTTGGCACACTTCATGCTGCCGTCCTCTCTCGCGGGTGGGTGTGGCCGAGACAGGCGCGGTGCAGGCGTTCCGTCACGCTGTCGACCGCGGATATCGCCTGCCCGCCGGAGCGCGGGCGGTACGCGTCGGCCCGGTCGGGGTTCGCGGCCCGGCGGCACTGCGGTGTTCGGTACCGGATGATTCGCACCCGCCCGCACGGGTCGGCCTCGTACACCTTGATCGTCGTCATCGCCATCGCGGGTACGCCCCCTGTCGCAACCAGTGAGTCCAGTACGGCTGACCGTAGGGATGGCGTGTGCGTACGCACTGGCAAAGGGCAGTTATGCGCGCACACTTCCCTCGTTAGGGATGCTCGGCGCACGCGACCTTGACGGGCCGCGCGGGGAGAGCTCGTACCGCGGCAAGGCTTCAGCTGTTCGCCATCCCGCCGACTGCCGGCCGCCATCCGGGCATTGGGTTCGCGCTCGTACCGTTCCGCCGGTCGAATCGATCAAGCGTCCCGGAGGGAACATGCGAGACCACGTACGGATCGTCTGCCGGGCAGCGGCGGTAGCCATCGCGTTGGTGGCAGCGGGAGGATCTTTCGCCGTCCCGGCGGTCGCCGCGCCGGCCGGGATCACGCAGGCCGCGGCGGCGCCGGCGCCGACCGGTCTGGCGTACAGCTATGACCCGGCCACCGAGCTGGTGACCGTCAGCTGGGATCCGAAGGATCCGGGCGACACCGTGACGACCGGCTATCGCGAGGGAGGTTGCAGCGGACCCTCGACCGCCGACGGGCCGTGCTTCGTACGGGCCTCGGGGCCGCTGCTGACCGGCAGCTCGTTCACGTTCCGCCTGGTCGCGGGCCGGACGTTCTACTTCCGGGTCTACGCCGAGAACGCGGCGCACCAGCAGACCGGATCGGCGATCCTCACCGTCACCACCTGAGGCGGGCCGGCATACGGCCGGACGGCCGGACGTGACTTGACCGGCTGATCACCGTGGCACGGTTCTAGGATTGCGGAATGCCTTCCATGCCACAGCCACTCGACGATACGTTCCTGCTCGGCGGCGAGGTGCCCGTACGCCGGCTCGGCTACGGCACCGCTCAGCTGACCGGCCCCGGGTACTGGGGGCCGCGCGGCGAGCGGGAGGATGCCGTGGCCGTGTTGCGGGCGGCCGTCGAGCAGGGGGTCACGCTCGTCGACACCGCCGACAACTACGGGCCGGGGCTGGCCGAGGAGCTCGTCGCCGAGGCGCTCCATCCGTACCGCGACGAGCTGGTGATCGCGACCAAGGGCGGTGTGGTGCGCACGAGCGACGACGCCTGGCACGTCGCGGGGCGTCCGGAGGAGTTGCGGGCGATGTGCGAGGCCAGTCTGCGACGGCTGCGCACCGACCGGATCGACCTCTACCAGCTGCACCGGCTCGACCCGGAAATACCGATGGCCGACCAGCTGGGCACCCTGGATGCGCTGAGGCAGGAAGGTAAGATCCGGTACATCGGTCTGGACACCCTTACCGCCGACCAGCTGGAGCAGGCCCTCTCCCTGACCGGGATCGCCTCGGTGCAGAACCGGTTCAATCTCCTCGACCGTTCGTCGGACGCGGTACTGAGGGTGTGCGAGGCCCACGGCCTGGCCTTTCTGCCCTGGTTCCCGCTGGCCAACGGCGCTCTGACCGGCGACTCGGCCGCAGCGCTCGCCGCGATCGCCGATCGGCACGGTGCCACCCGCGGGCAGATCGCCCTCGCCTGGCTGCTGCACCGGTCCCCCGTGCTGTGCCCGACTCCGGGCACCGGTTCCACCGTCCATCTGGCGGAGAACCTGGGGGCCCGGGAGATCCGGCTGTCCGCCGAGGACCTGAGCAGCCTGGAGGCGCTCGCACCCGCATGAAGGAGTACCCGAACGTGACCGCACCTCGTTCCACCGCGCCCCGTACCACCACCGGCAGTACTGCCACCGGCCCTGTCGTCGCCGGTGTTCCCGCCCCGGCCGCTGCTCCCGCCGTCCCGGTGATCCGGGCCGTCGGTGTCTCGCTCGTACGGGAGGGCAAGACCCTGCTCGACTCGGTCTCGCTGACTGTACGGAGCGGTGAGCACTGGGCGCTGCTCGGTGCCAACGGTGCCGGGAAGAGCACACTGCTGGGGCTGCTCGGCGCGGTCGGTCACCCCACCCGGGGGTCGGTGGAGGTGCTGGGACGCACCCTCGGCCGGGTCGATCTGCGGGAGCTGCGGTCGCTGCTCGGGCATGTCAATCCGCGTCATCCGCTGCGTTCCCCGCTCTCGGTGCACGAGGTGGTGCTGACCGGTCTGACCAACTCGGTCGAGCCGGTGCCGCGCCGGTCGGTGAGCCAGGAGCAGCGGGAGCAGGCGGAGCGGCTGCTGAAGATGCTGGGCATGGGCGGCAAGTCGGGTTCGCGCTGGCCTGCGCTGTCGCAGGGTGAGCGGGGCCGTACGCTCATCGCCCGCGCACTGATGCCGCAGCCGCGGCTCCTGCTGCTCGACGAGCCGGCCACCGGTCTGGATCTTGCCGCGCGTGAGCAGTTGCTCGACAGTCTGGACGTGCTGCGCGAGGAGCATCCGGAGCTGGCGACGGTCCTGGTCACCCATCACCTGGAGGAGCTGCCCGCGTCCACCACGCATGCGCTGCTGCTGCGGGGCGGCCGGTGTCTGGCCTCGGGTCCGGCGGACGAGGTACTGACCACGGACCGGGTCAGCGACTGTTTCGGCCATCCGGTGGAGATCTCCCGCACGGACGGCCGGTGGGCGGCGCGGGCGCAGCGCTTCGTCCGGTCCTAGGGCGTGCCCCCGTCGGGGCCGCCGGTGTCCGCGGTGTTCGCGGTGTCGCCGAAGGGGGTCGCCTGGTGGAAATAGAGCGCCCAGCCCTCTTCGGCCCGCCGCCACACCGAGCTGCGGTGGGCGAGGTGTCCCTTCGTCTCGGTGTCGTAGGTGAGGTGGACGAGGTCGTGGGCGAGCTGGATCCCGCTCATCCGGGACGCGGTCATCTGGCCGGGGCGCGGTGCGTCCGACGCGGTGAGCGAGGCGATCATGGTGTCGCGGTCCCAGACCCGGCCGGACGAGTCGATCTCGCGGTAGTCCGGGTGCAACACCTGGGAGAGGAGTTCGGCGGAGGCGCGCACGGCCGGGTCCAGGAGGCGCAGCTCGCCCTCGACCGCAGCGGCCACGCCGGGTGACGGTTCGGTCATGCCGGGGCTCCGTCGGGTACGGGTCCGGCGTGAGCCGTCTTTGGCGGTGCGGTCATCCGCACCAGCTTTTCCACGGTGTTCCAGTTGCGCGAGGTGGCGACGAGACCCTTGGTGACGGAGGTGCGGGACAGCGCGTCGGCGAGCTTCGAGCGGCCCAGCCCGTCGGGGGCGTAGAGGTAGAGCGCGCGGTCGCCGAGACCGAATGCCTCGGGGAGGTAGGCCGCCGCGTCGATCCCGGCGAAGCGGTCGGCGTCGACCGGCTGGTCGTAGTACGTGATGTGGAGCTGCTTGCCTTCGAGTTCGGCGGCCGGGAACGGGCAGGCCGCCGCAACTGCCGCCAGGTAGGCGCCGTCCCTGACCAGGCAGGGGACGGGAAAACCGAACCGCTTCTCGATCGCCTGCTCCAGTTCGGCGGCGAGGGCGTTCTCGTCGTCCGACGCGCTGCTGAAGACGGCGTTGCCGCTCTGCAGATGGGTGCGGACGTCGCCGTGTCCCAGTTCGGTGAGCAGTGTGCGGAGTTCGGCCATCGGGACCCTCTTGTGGCCGCTCACATTGATCCCGCGCAACAGCGCCGCGTACATCGTCATGGGCACACCATAGGACGATCTCTTCACACGGAGCGGCCGCCGCGCCCCGTGGGGGAGGGCGCGGCGGCCGCCGATTCCGTTGTGCCGGGCATCCTTCGCCCGGTCACGGCTGCGGGGTCGGTTACTCGACGACCTTGAGCAGCTTGTTGGGGGTGCCCTCGGTCGCGTTGGAGATCGCGTCGGGGGTGGCTCCGTCGGTCAGCGCGGTGGCGACCTCCTCCGGAGTGGCGTCCGGGTGGCCGGCGAGGTAGACGGCGGCGGCGCCGACTACGTGCGGGGTCGCCATGGACGTACCGGAGATGGTGTTGGAGGCGTCGTCGCTGTCGTTCCAGGACGAGGTGATGTCCGAGCCCGGGGCGTAGATGTCCACGATCGAGCCGTAGTTGGAGAAGGACGACTGCTCGTCGTCCACCGTGGACGAGGCGACCGTGATGGCCTCGGGGACGCGGGCCGGGGAGCTCTCGCTCGCGTCGGAGGACTCGTTTCCGGCGGCCACCGCGAAGGTGACGCCGGAGGCGATGGCCTTCTGGACCGCGGCGTCGAGCGCCTCGTCCGCGCCGCCGCCGAGGCTCATGTTGGCGACGGAGGGACCCTCGTGGTTCTCGGTGACCCAGTCGATACCGGCGACGACCTGCTCGGTGGTGCCCGAGCCGGAGTCGTCGAGCACCCGGACGGCGACGATCTTGGCCTTCTTGGCCACGCCGTAGGTCGCACCGGCGATGGTGCCCGCCACGTGGGTGCCGTGGCCGTTGCCGTCGTCGGCGCTGTCGTCGTTGTCCACGGCGTCGTAGCCCGAGCTGGCCCGGCCCTCGAACTCGTTGTGCGTGGTGCGGACCCCTGTGTCGATGACGTACGCGGTGACACCCTCGCCCGCGCTGTCCGGGTAGGTGTACGCGTCGTCGCCGGCCGTCTCGGTCTGGTCGATCCGGTCCAGGCCCCAGGACGGCGGGTTGTCCTGGGTCTCGTCGATGTGGAACTTCTTGTTCTGGACGACCTTGGAGACGGCCGGGTCAGCCGCCAGGCGCTTGGCCTCGGTGAGCGAAAGGCCGCTGGCGGAGAAGCCGTTGATGGCGGAGCTGTAGTTGCGCTTCAGCTTGCCGCCGTACTCCTTGGCGAGCTCCGCCTTGTCGGCCTTCTCGTTCAGCATGACGATGTAGCTGCCCGAGACGGCGTTCGCCGCATCGGCGCCGTAGACGACGCCCATCGCGGGAGCGGGGGTGGCGCCGGCGAGCGAGGTGTTGAGCAGGGTGACTCCGGCGGCCGCGGCCACCGCGGTTATCGCCGCGGTCAGCTTGAACCGGCGTGCGCGCTTGTGAATTGCCATGAAGAGGGGTCTCCTCGTCATTCTTTGTGGGGGGATTGACCCTCGGCCGGAAGATCTCCGGGGGTTGGCTCGAAACCCTCGCCGATTGACGCGCCCAGATCAAGACCTTCATGCGGCTGTGACTTACTCAACAAGGTTTCGTAATAAAAAACCGGCCAGCCGCGCCCAAGTCGGGCACCCGTGCCACAACATCCCCCGCAGGCACCGGGGTTACTGCCCGACCGGCACACTTCGCAGGCGGGAAGACGGGCCCCGTCCGGCCGCCCGGCCGGACGGGGCGGCGGCCGGATTCCACCCCCGTGTTCACAGAGCCCTCACGCGGTCACCAAATTGAGGTCGGGGACGGTCGGGCCGTCGCGTCAGGGGCGGACGACCCGGACGTCGGCGACCCCCATCAGTCCGGCGAGCGGCACCTTCGCCGCGGTCTGCTCCGGACTCACCGTCAGGCCGTCGCCGCGCAGCATGTCGAGCAGCATCTCGGCGAGCGGCATCACCATGTGCCGGCCCCAACAACGTTCGGAGGCATGGCCGAAGGGGAGGTAGCCGGGCTGGTCGTCGGGGTCGAGCCTGTCCCAGCGCTCGGGGCGGAACTCGTCCGGGTCCTCCCAGAGCGCGGGGTCGCGATGGCTCAGCAGCGGCAGGAGCAGGATGTCGTCGGTCGCGCCGATCCGGGAGTCGAGGGCCGGATACTCCGGTGACGCCCTGCGCAGGATGTTCCAGGAGGGCGGCAGCAGCCGCATGGCCTCGTACAGGATGTTGTGGTTCGAGGTGTCGTCGTCGAAGGGCGAGCCGAGCCAGAGCGCGTTGGCGACGAGCGTCGAGACGGTGAAGCAGACCGGGGCCGCCGCCCGCCGGTAGAGCCCCATCGCGTAGCGGCGGTCGCTGTAGTTCGCCGCTTCGGCGGTCAGGCCCGCGATGGCGGAGACGGGTGCGCCGGGGCGGAGCCTGCCGGGCAGCGCGGCCCCGGCCGCGATGACCGTCCAGGTGAGCTTGGGCGTCAGCTCCAGAGCGCGGTCCATGAGGATGCGCAGCCGGTACGGGTCGCCTTCGAGGACCAGATCGCGCAGGAACACATGGCCGACGTGCGGCCATTCACCGGACAGGTCGACCGCCTTGACGGGCTTCTTCAGCGCCGTCCGGACGTCCCGGCCGATGGCCTGCATGACCGTGGACGCCTCGGTGCGCGGGATGGACCGTCCGTGCAGCGGCTTGAACGTGGGACGCTCGACCTCGGTGGCCGGCCTGGCGGCGAGGATCCGGTCCGTCAGTTCGGCCCCGGCGACACCGACGGTGCCGGGGTCGAGACGGAAGACTTCCTCGCCCCGGTGGTCTCGCAGGAGCGCCTGGAGTCTCGGCGCGAAGACGACGTCCCGGGCACGGCTGCCGGTACCGGACATGTACATCGGTGGTCTCCAAGAAGCGGGAAGGGCCCGCGCCCGGCGGGCCGATGAGGCCTGGCCGGACACGGGCCCGAATCGACTGACCGTGTCCCTCGAAACGACGGACCGTCTGTCGGCCTAGTACCAGTGGTACCAGGCGTACGCCTTCAGGCTCTTCTCCGGCGTCATCTTGTCCTTGAGCAAGAAAAGGAACTTCATAACAGCACCTCCATCTTTTACTCTGAATTTGCATTCCGGCGTGCATGGATTGAGCCGTTCGCGGCACCAACCCCCGACCCAGGGTCGGGAATTCAGAGCCGCTCACCGCCGAAAGGAGTGAAGCCCAGCAGGAAAGGAATTGTCAATGACTTCTTTTTAAGGAAAGCGGAGGGGCATTCAGCTTTCTACAACCCTTCGAGGAGTGCGGGGGCTCCGGGATTAGACACCGTGTCACCAGGAAGGACGTGGGATCCATACCGGCACGGACGCCCGGACACAAGAGCCCGAAGAGGCTGATTCACGCCATTGAATGTCTGAATCGCCGACATTGAAGAATGCGAGGAATCGAGGCCGGTATCCGCGTGCGATTTCCCGGATACTTTCGGTTACCCGCCGAAAGAAACGTACCGGTCGGTAATGGGCGGGTCGATCGGGGCGGACACTGCTTGGCCCATGAAACTGAACCCGCGGGCACCGCGAAGCCCTCCCCGCCGGCGCCCATGTACGTGCGGGCTCGGCGCGGAGGGCTTCGGGTTTCCTCAGCGCTGGTAGCGGGCCAGGACCCGGTTGCCGTCGTCCACCAGACGCTTCCTCAGCTCGTCCGCCCCGATGGCCCCGCTGTAGTACTCCTGAAGGGCCGGTGTGGCGACCTTGTCCTTCCACTCCGGGTAGCCGCGCACCGACTGGGCGGGCGCCGGCCGCAGTGCCTTCGCGACGGCCGCACCGGTCACCCAGCCGTTCTCGGCGGTGTGCAGGGACGGGTCGGCGAGGGCCGCGGTGCCGGTCGGGAGCATCCAGTCGCCCTTGGCCAGCCGCACCATGTTCGGCGGCCGCAGCAGGAAGTCGATGAACTGCGCGGCCTCCTTCTTGTGCGGGCTCGCCTCCGAGACGGACAGGGTCTGCGGACTCACCCCCTGGGCGAGGCCCGCACTGCCCGCGGGAGCCGGCAGGACCGTCCACTCGAAGCCCTCGGGTGCCTGTTCGACGACCTGCTGGCGGTACGAGAAGCCCAGCGGAACCATCGCGTACTTGCCGCCGAAGAACCCGGGAAGGGTGTCGGAGCCGCCCATGCCGAGTGCGGTGCGCGCGGCACTGCGGTCGGTGTTGACCTGGTCGTGGATGGTGCCGGGGACGATCCGGTCGCCCTCCCCCACGCGGATGGTGACCTTGCCGTCGGCACCGCGGTGGAAGAGCTGACCGCCGCCGGAGAGCCCGAGGTTCAGCGTGACGGAGACCGGTTCCTTCAGCGGCCAGGCGATGCCGTACCGCCCCTTGACCGTCAGTTCCTCGGTGACCTGCCGGAACTCGGACCAGCTCCAGGGGTGTTCGGGGGTCGGGATGCGGACCCCCGACTCCGCGAGGATCTTGGTGTTGGCGATCAGGACGCGGGGCTCCTGGAGGAACGGCACTCCGTAGACGCCGTCCCCGAAGGTGGTGGTGGACCAGCTCTGCTGCGGGATGTCGGCGGTCAGCCTGCCGGGAAGGAGCCCACGCAGGTCCGCGAGGTAGCCGCTGTAGGCGAAGTCGGCCAGGTCGTCGGAGGCGTCGTGGATGATGTCCGGTGCCTCGTCGCCCTCGAAGGAGGTGAGCAGCTGGTCGTGGACGGTGTCCCAGCTGCCCTGGACGTAGCTGACGTGCATGTCCGGATGGGCCTCGTTCCACTCCTTCACCAGCTGCTTGTTGGCGTCGACGGACTCCTTCTGCCAGGCCAGCGACTGGAAGCTGAGCTCGATCCGCCCGCCGGTGTCCCGGCCGTCGTCCGTCCCGGCGCAGCCGGTGAGCAGCAGGGCCAGTGCGGTGGCCGCCGCGGCGGCCGTCCTGCGCAGCGATGCCCGCATCAGCTCTTCACCGCCCCGGCCAGCATGCCGCCCGTGATCCGCCGCTGGATGACCGCGAAGATGACCAGCGAGGGCAGGGTGGCGAGGAACGCGGCGGCGGCGAGCGGCCCGAGATCGGCCGCGCCCTCCGCACCGATGAAGTGGGTCAGTACGACCGGCAAGGTCTGCTTCTCCGGTGTCTTGAGCAGGACGAGCGCGAAGAAGAGCTCGTTCCACGCGGTGATGAAGGCGAAGAGCGCGGTGGCGACGATGCCGGGGGCCAGCAGCGGGGCGGTGACCGAGACGAGCGTCCGCAGCCGGCCCGCTCCGTCGACCGAGGCGGCCTCCTCCAGCTCGGCGGGCACGGCCCGTACGTATCCGACCAGCATCCAGAGCGCGAAGGGCAGCGCCCAGACGACGTACACCATGATCAGCCCCCACAGGGTGTTGATCAGATGGAGGTTCTTCAGGATCAGGAAGAGCGGGATGATCAGCAGGACGAGCGGGAACGCCTGGCTGATCACGACCCAGCCGGTGGCCACCGTCGAGAGCCTGGAGCGGCGGCGGGCCATCACGTACGCCATGGGCGTGGCGACGAGGACCGCGATGAAGGCGGCGCAGAGAGCGGCGATCAGCGAGTTGGCGGCGGCCTGCAGCAGCGGCTGTTCGTCGAACGCCGTGCGGAAGTTGTCGAGCGTCGGGTTCTCCGGGATCCAGGTGGGATGCAGGGAGCCCAGCTCGCGGGCCGGTTTGAAGGCGGTGGAGACCAGCCACAGGAACGGGAACGCCAGGAAGACGAGGTAGCCGAGGAGTGCGGCGTACTGTCCGGCGCGTGCGGCTCTTCCGGTGCGCATGCTCATCGGTCCCCGCCTCCTCTGAGCCGGCCGGCGAGATACACGGCGAGGATCACGGAGATCACCGCGACCATCACACAGCCCATCGCCGCCGCGTACCCGAACTGTCCGTAGTGGAAGGCCTCTTCGTACGCGAAGAGCATCGGCAGCCGGGTGCGGCCGCCGGGTCCGCCGTTGGTCAGTACGTAGACCAGGGCGAAGGAGTTGAAGTTCCAGATGAAGTTGAGCGCGGTGATGGAGAGCGCGACGGGCCGGAGCACCGGCCAGGTGACGGTACGGAAGCGGCGCCAGGCACCGGCGCCGTCCAGGGCGGCGGCCTCGTGGAGTTCGTGCGGGGTGTTCTGCAGCCCCGCGAGCAGGGCCACGGTGGTCTGGGGCATGCCGGACCAGATCCCCACCACGATCACGGCGGGCAGGGCGGTGGCGAGTCCGGTGAGCCAGTCCCTGCCGTCGCCGAGGCCGAGGTCGCGGATGGTCTCGTTGAGGATGCCCGCGTCCGGGTTGTAGACGAGCCGCCACATGAGGCCCACCACCACCTCGGGCATCGCCCACGGAATGATCGCCAGGGCCCGTGCCAGCCAGCGCAGCCGCAGGTTCTGGTTGAGCAGCAGGGCGAGGCCGAGGGCCAGTACGAACTGCGGGACGGTGACACCGAACGCCCAGACCAGGCCGATCCGGAACGAGTCCCAGAAGAGGGTGTCGTGGAGCAGGTCCTGGAAGTTCAGTCCGCCCACCCACTGGGTGGAGCGGGTACGGCCGGACTGGGCGTCGGTGAAGGCCAGCGCTATGCCGTAGAGCAGGGGGCCGACGCTCAGGACCAGGATCGGGATCAGCGCGGGCAGCACCAGGAACCAGGTACCGGCGCTCCGGTTGACCGGCCGGAACCGTCTGTCCTGCGGGCTGCCGGGCGGACCATGTCTCTCGGAACGTACGGTTGCACTCGCTAATGTCACGAATCCGCCCCCTTGCGTCATTCGATCGGATTCACACCGTTCTGGCCGCTCAGGTGGCCTCCGTCATCGTGCTGACGGTCCGTCGGTTCGTCAAGCAGGCCTGCACTGATGCGAAAATCGGAGTCATGAACGAGATGCGTGCGCGTGAGGTGCTGACCGCTGCCGGGCTGTCCGGCGGTGCGGAGCTGCTCGCGATGGGTGAGAACGCGGTGTTCGCCGTCGGCGACCTGGTGGTCAAGGTCGGCCGGGACGCCGTGCGCCACCCGGAACTGCGGGAACGGGCAGAACGCGAGGTGGCCGTCGCCCGGTGGCTGGCCGCCTCGGACGTGCCTGCCGTACGGGCCGCGGAGCCCGCGGCGCGCCTGGTCGAGGGGCACCCCGTGACCCTCTGGCACCGGCTGCCCGATGCCGTACGCCCCCCGGAGCCGCGGGATCTGGCGCCGCTGCTCACCCTGGTGCACGCGCTGCCCGCCCCGGAGGGTCTCGCCCTCCCGCGCCGCGAAGTGCTGGGCGGGGTCGAACGCTGGCTGCGGCTCGCGGGCGATGCGATCGATCCGGCCGACGCCGGCTATCTGCGGGAGCGCCGCGACGGCTTCGCGGCGGCCGCCGCCGCTCTGGTCCCCCATCTGCCGCCGGGGCCGATCCATGGCGACGCGCTGCCCCGTAACGTCCATGTCGGTCCGGACGGTCCGGTGCTGGTCGATCTGGAGACCTTCTCCGCGGATCTGCGCGAGCACGATCTGGTGGTGCTGGCGCTGTCCCGGGACCGGTACGGCCTGGCGCCCGAGGCGTACGACGCCTTCACCGCCGCGTACGGCTGGGACGTCCGTGAGTGGGAGGGCTGCGCGGTGCTCCGCGGGGCCCGGGAGACGGCCAGCTGTGCGTGGGTGTCCCAGCACGCGCCGGCCAATCCGAAGGCGCTCGCGGAATTCCGCCGCCGGGTGGCCTCACTGCGCGACGGCGACACGGCGGTGCGGTGGTATCCGTTCTGAGACCGACCGGCAATTGGGGGGTGGGAGAAGGAGCGGGGCTGGGTGCGTGCAGCTGCAAGGCGGAGGATTGAGGCAGATGGGGTCTCCCCTGCTCGAACGCAGCTGACAGCTTGGGGAAGGAGCCATGGTGATTGACGACAACGCGGCAGATGCGCGTGCCCAGCCCCGCGACGCCGCCCCCCAATTGCCGGTCGGTCTGAGCACCGCCCGCTGAACCCGGCCGCGGGGCCGGGCCGTCAGCCGGTGGCGACCCCGGCCGGCTCCCGCAGCGGCCAGTGGCCGTCGATCACCGCGTCGGCTGTCCCCTTGCGGCGCAGGAACTGCTGGAAGTCCGCCGCCCATTGCGCGTACCACTCCACCTGGCGCTCGTGCAGCTCGGCGGCGGTCAGCTCGGCCACCGAGCCGTGCCGCTCGGCTATGGCGTACGCCACCCGGACCGCGGCCAGCGCGTCCGCCCCCGCGTCATGGGCTCCGCCGTGCACCACGCCGTACTCGACGCAGACCGCCTCCAGGTTGCGCTTGCCCTTGCGGTAGCGGTCGACGGCCCGGTCGATGGTGTACGGGTCGATGACGGGGCCGATCCCGGCCCCGTCGAGCCGGTCGCTCAGCGACGGCAGTCCGTGCCGCCGCAACTCCGCCGTGAGCAGCGTCAGGTCGAAGGCCGCGTTGTACGCGACGACCGGCACGCCCCGGCGCCAGTAGCCGGTGAGGGTGTCGGCGATCTCGTCGGCCACCTCGCGCGCCGGCCGGCCCTCCGCCGCCGCCCGCTCGCTGCTGATGCCGTGGATCGCCGAGGCCTGCGCGGGGATCCGGATGCCCGGATCCGCCAGCCAGGCGCGCTGCCGCACCGGCTCCCCGTCCCGGCCGCCGACGCCGACGACCGCGGCTGTCACGATCCGGGCCTCCAGCGGTTCCGTGCCCGTCGTCTCCAGGTCGAAGCCGACCAGCGCCTCCCGGTGCCAGCTCATCCCGTACCTCCTTCGTGGTGCTCTCCCCCAGGTGCTGACCACCCTCGCACGCGCCACTGACAACGCGGTCGCGGCCCCTCGTTCAGGAGACGGGCCGGGAGTCCGCCCACACCGACTCGAACTCCTCGCGGTACGTCTCGAAGAGTCCGTGCTCGTTGTCCTGCCCCGCCCGGACCACGGCGCGCCCGCCGCCGCGCAGCACCAGCACGGGCGCCTCCATGCCGCGTGCGCGCCGCAGATAGGTCTGGACGACCCCGACCGCGTCCGTCCCGTCCCCGTCGACCAGATAGGCCGTGAAGCGCGGGGTCTCGTCGAACACATGGATCTCGAAGGCGCCCGGATCGCGGAGCTTGGAGCGGACTCGGCGCATGTGGAGGATGTTCATCTCCACCGACCGGCTCAGCTCGCCCTTCTTCAGTCCCAGCTCCCGCTCCCGGCGCTTGACCGCGCTGCTCGCCGGGTTGATGAAGAGCAGCCGCACCCGGCAGCCCGACTCGGCGAGCCGGATGAGCCTGCGGCCGGAGAAGTTCTGCACCAGCAGGTTGAGCCCTATGCCGATCGCGTCGAGCCGGCGCGAACCGCCGAAGAGGTCCTCGGCGGGCAGCTGGCGCTGGAGCCGCACCCGGTCGGAGTGGACGGAGACCACGTCCGCGTACCGGTCGCCGACCAGCTCCTCGACGGCGTCGACCGGGAGCCGGTCGGCCGACGGGACCCCGGCGCCGCTGCCCAGGATCTCCAGGAGCCGGGCGGAGGCGCGCTCGGCCTGGGCGAGCACCGCCTCGTTCAGGGCGCGGTTGCGGGAGACCACGTTGCGGGCGACCTCCAGCTCGTCGAGCGCCAGCTCCACCTCGCGCCGGTCGTCGAAGTACGCCTCGAAGCACGGCCAGTGCTGGACCATCAGCTCACGCAGCTGAGGCAGCGTGAGGAAGCTGAGGACGTTGTCGTCGGCCGGGTCCAGCAGGTAGCCCTTGCGGCGCGACACCTCGCGCACGGCGACGGCGCGCTGCACCCACTCCTGCCCGGCGGGTCCGGCGGCGGCCACCACCCAGTCCTCGCCGTGGACCGGCTCGTAGATGGGCCGGAGCACCGCGGCGACCACGGCACGCAGCCGCTGCTCCACGAGATTCAGCCAGATGTAGGCCCGTCCGGCCCGCTGCGCGCGCGTACGCACCTCGCTCCAGGCGTCCGCTCCCCAGTCCAGCTCCGCGCCGATCTCCATGGGCTGCGCAAGCGATACCGCCCCTGGCGGGACATCGGTGGAGTCCCCCTCGTGACCCGGGTCACCTGGGGGCAGCTCGAATCCGCCCGAGCTCACCCGCGCACCGCCTTCCACTCCCCCACCAACGATCAAGGAAGGGTACTCCGGGAGCGGGAGCCGGTGCAGCCGGATGCACATGCTGCTTCGCCAACTCCCCTGCGGCGCGGGCATGTTCCCGGCGGCAAGATCTGCCGTAGTGAGAGGATTCATAGTGATTAACCACCCCATCCGGGGCCCTGGACCGGGCGAGCGCCGGGTTTCCGGGTCCGGATCCCGGTTCCGGGCGACACGGAGAGGCCCGAAGTTGACCGGACCGCGTGACGTGCCGGTCGGTCCTAGGTAGCCGCACCTCTTTCGGGGAAGATCTGGCTCAGGGCCTGTCGGGCGGATCAGGGGTCGGACGGGCCCTTGCAGCCGCAAGCCCCAGGCACCCGGATCAGAAGTGGAAGGGTCGAACCTATGCAGGTCTGGCCGGGACAGGCGTATCCCCTCGGTGCCACGTACGACGGCGCCGGGACCAACTTCGCGGTCTTCTCGGAGGCCGCCAGACGAATCGAGTTGTGCCTGCTGCACGACGACGGTTCCGAGACGGCGGTGGAGCTCAGGGAGACCGACGCCTTCGTCCGCCATGCCTACCTGCCCGGGGTGATGCCCGGTCAGCGGTACGGATTCAGGGTCCACGGGCCGTACGAGCCGGAGCGCGGCGCCCGCTGCAATTCGGCCAAGCTGCTGCTCGACCCGTACGCCCGTGCCGTCGCCGGGCAGATCCGGTGGGGCGAGGCGGTGTACGGCTACCCGTTCGGCCGGCCCGACGCGCGCAACGATCTCGACTCGGCGCCGCACACCATGACCTCGGTGGTGGTCAACCCGTACTTCGACTGGGGCGACGACCGGCGGCCCCGTACCGACTACCACCGCACGGTGATCTACGAGGCCCATGTGAAGGGCCTGACGATGCTCCACCCGGGGCTGCCGAAGGAGCTGCGCGGCACCTACGCGGGGCTGGCCCATCCGGAGGTGATCGCCCATCTGACGGAACTGGGCGTCACGGCCATCGAACTGATGCCGGTTCACCAGTTCGTCCAGGACCACCGGCTGGCGGACGCGGGGCTGGCCAACTACTGGGGTTACAACACCATCGGCTTCTTCGCCCCGCACAACGCCTACGCCTCCTGGGGCGACCGGGGCGAGCAGGTGCTGGAGTTCAAGCAGGCGGTGCGGGCGCTGCACCAGGCCGGCATCGAGGTGATCCTCGACGTGGTCTACAACCACACCGCGGAGGGCAACCATCTGGGCCCGACGCTCTCCTTCCGGGGCCTGGACAACGCCTCGTACTACCGGCTGGCGGACGACCAGCGGTACTACATGGACACCACGGGGACCGGGAACTCCCTGCTGATGCGGTCGCCGCACGTGCTCCAGCTGATCATGGACTCGCTGCGGTACTGGGTGACCGAGATGCACGTGGACGGCTTCCGCTTCGACCTGGCGGCGACCCTGGCCCGGCAGTTCCACGAGGTGGACCGGCTGTCGTCGTTCTTCGACCTGGTGCAGCAGGACCCGGTGGTCAGCCAGGTGAAGCTGATCGCCGAGCCGTGGGACGTGGGCGAGGGCGGCTACCAGGTGGGGAACTTCCCGCCGCTGTGGACCGAGTGGAACGGCAAGTACCGGGACACCGTGCGGGACCTGTGGCGGGGCGAGCCGCGGACCCTCGCGGAGTTCGCGGGACGGCTGACCGGGTCGTCGGACCTGTACCAGGACGACGGGCGGCGGCCGCTCGCCTCGATCAACTTCACCACCTGCCACGACGGGTTCACGCTGCACGACCTGGTCTCGTACAACGACAAGCACAACGAGGCGAACGGCGAGAGCAACCGGGACGGCGAGAGCCACAACCGGTCCTGGAACTGCGGCGCGGAGGGGGACACCGACCAGCCGGAGATCCTCGACCTGCGGACACGTCAGATGCGGAACTTCATCGCCACGCTGATGCTGTCGCAGGGCGTGCCGATGCTGAGCCACGGCGACGAGTTCGCGCGCACCCAGCGGGGCAACAACAACGCGTACTGCCAGGACAGCGAGTTGTCGTGGGTGCACTGGCCCGATCCGGACGAGGCGGCCGAGGAAGAGGCGGACGGCGCCGACCGGGGCGGGGCGGGCACCGAGGGCAGCAGTCTGCTGGAGTTCACCCGGGCGATGGTGTGGCTGCGCCGCGACCATCCGGTCTTCCGGCGCCGCCGGTTCTTCCACGGCCGTCCGGTCGAGGGCACGCACGACGAGCTCTCGGACATCGCGTGGTTCACACCGGAGGGCGGCGAGATGAAGCAGCGGGACTGGCAGGCCGCGCACGCCAAGGCCCTGACGGTCTTCCTCAACGGTCACGCGATCTCGGAGCCGGGGCCGCGCGGCGAGCGGATCTCCGACGACTCGTTCCTGCTGATGTTCAACGCGAGCGCGGAGACGCTGGAGTTCTCCGTTCCGGTGAATCACGGCCGGCAGTGGCTGGTGGTGGTCGACACGGCGCGCCCGGTCGGAGTCATGCCCGGCTCGGGGCCGAAGGTGGCGGGGGGCGATCGGGTGACGCTGGTCGGGCGCAGCATGGCGGTGCTGCAGCGGCCCGCGTAGGCCCGAGGGCCGTCCGGCCGCCGGGGAGGACACCGCCGGTCGAGCCCTTTGCGGCGTTCCGTGACACAGAAGCCGCCAGGCTGGGTACGAACGTCCGCATGACGCCCACCGCCACCTACCGGCTCCAGCTCCAGCCCGACTTCCCGTTCTCGGCCGCCGGGGAGGCCGTGCCGTATCTCGCCTCGCTCGGCGTCTCCCATCTGCATCTGTCCCCGGTCCTCGAAGCCGTACCCGGCTCCCGGCACGGCTACGACGTCGTCGACCACGGCCGGGTACGCGCCGAGCTCGGCGGTGAACAGGGGCTGCGGGAGCTGGCCCGCACTGCGCGCGGGCACGGTCTCGGACTGATCGTGGACATCGTGCCGAACCACATGGCCGCCGTCCCCCGCCACAACCACGCGCTGTGGGAGGTACTGCGCGAGGGCCCCGGATCGCCGTACGCCCGCTGGTTCGACATCGACTGGGCGGCGGGCGGCGGAAAGGTGCTGCTGCCGGTGCTCGGCGGGCCGATCGGCGACGAGCTCGGCGGGCTCCGGGTGGACGGCGAGGTGCTGCGCCACGGCGAGCAGGAGTTCCCGCTGCGGACCGGTACCGCCGGGTTGCCGCTGCCGGAGCTGCTGGATGCCCAGCACTACCGGCTCGGCTGGTGGCGGCTGGCCCGCACCGAGCTGAACTACCGGCGGTTCTTCACGATCTCGGAGCTCATCGGGGTACGGGTGGAGGACCCCGAGGTCTTCGCCGCCACCCACGGCAAGATCCTCGAACTGGTCCGGGACGGTGTCGTCGACGGGCTGCGCATCGACCACCCCGACGGACTGGCCGAGCCCGCCGCGTACCTGGAGCGGCTCTCGGCCGCGACCGGCGGGCGGTGGACGGTGGTGGAGAAGATCCTCACCAGCGGCGAGGAGCTGCCCGCGGACTGGGCCGTCGCGGGGACGACCGGGTACGACGCCCTGCACCGCGTGGACGGCCTGTTCGTCGACCCGATGGGCGCCGCGGAGCTGGTCGGCCGCTACCGGGAGTACGCGGGACCCGCCGGCGACCGCGGCGGCTACTGGACGGCGACCGTCCGCCGCGCCGCGTACCGGGTGGTGACGCACGAACTGGCCGCCGAGACCGAGCTGCTGACCCGGATCGCCGCACGGATCTGCGCCGCCGAGCCCGCGCTGCGCGATCACGCCCCGTGGACGCTGCGCACCGCCGTGCGCGAACTGATGGTGCGGATGCCCGTCTACCGCCCGTACGTGACGGCCGGCGGGGCCTGCACCACGCCGGCCGAGGAGACGCTGTCGGACGCGGTCGTGCGGGACGCGAAGGCGATGTTCACCGTCGCGGAGGAGGCGTCGGCCGTCGACGTGGTCCGGGAGCTGGCGCTGGGGCGGCTGGGCGAGGGGCCCGAGCGGGCCGCGTTCTGCGCCCGGTTCGCCCAGACCGCCTCGGCGTTGCGCGCCAAGTCGGTCGAGGACACGGCGTTCTACCAGTACGTGCCGCTGATCTCGGCGAACGAGGTGGGCGGCGACCCCGGGCAGCCCGCGGTGAAGCCGGAAAAGTTCCACGCGTTCTGTGCCCGGCTGGCCCGCGACTGGCCGGCCACCGGCACGGCGCTGAGCACCCATGACACCAAGCGGAGCGCCGATGTACGGGCCCGGATCGCGGTGCTGACGGAGTGCCCGCAGTCGTGGTCCGGGCTGCTGACGGAGCTGGACCGGGCGACCCCGGCCACCGCTCCGGATCCGCAGCTCGCCTGGCAGGCCTGGCAGACGGCGGTGGGCTGCGCGAAGCTGCCGGACGGCGAGATGGCAAGCCGTCTTGAGCCGGCGCTGCTGAAGGCGGTCCGCGAGGCGGGGCTCTTCACCGGCTGGACCGAGCCCGATCCGGCGTACGAGCGGGCGGTGACGGACTTCGTCGCGGCCGGGCCGGCCGCGAGCGGCGGTCCGGTGCGCGAGACGCTGGAGCGGTTCGCGAGCACGCTCGACCCCTATGTGCGGGCCAATGTGCTGGGGGCGGCGCTGGTACAGCTGACGATGCCGGGTGTGCCGGATCTGTACCAGGGCACGGAGCGGGAGTACGTGGCGCTGGTCGACCCGGACAACCGGCGGCCGTTCTGCGAGCCGTCCCTGGACGGGGCCCTCGGCGAGAAGGGCGAGCTGACGGCGGCCGCCCTGCGGCTGCGGCGCGAGCGGCCGGAGGTGTTCGGCGAGTCCGGTACGTACGCCCCGCTGGGCGCGCGGGGCCCGGCGGCCGCACACTGTCTGGCGTTCTGCCGCTCCGGCGAGGTGGTCACCGCGGTGACCAGGCTGTCGTTGCGGCTGGCGGAGTCGGGCGGCTGGCACGGCACGGAGCTGGTGCTGCCGGACGACGGGCCGTGGACCGATCTGCTGGCGTCCGGTCGGAAGTTCACCGGGAGCTCGGTCCCGCTCGCCGAACTCTTCGCCGCGCGGCCGGTGGCGCTGCTCAGCCGGGCCGGACGAGAAGGGCCCGCGGACCTCGGGTGAGCAGCCCGGTGCCTGCCGGGCGGAATCCGTCCGCCCAGCGGAGCCGGGGCATCGCGTCGAGCAGCGCGAGCAGGCCCTGGCGGGCCTCCAGTCGGCCGAGCAGGACGGCGGGGCAGGACACGGGTCCGGTGAGGGACCGGCCCTGGTCGCGGCGGAAGGGGTCGAAGAGGTCCGGGGCGGCGAACCGTTCCGGATCGCGGCCGGCCGCGCCGATCAGGCAGGCGACGTCCGCCCCGGCAGGCAGGGTGCCGCCGCTGAGGGTGACCTCGGTGACGGTGCGCCGCAGCACCACCTGGACCGGCGGGTCGCGGCGCAGCGACTCCGTCCAGGCCCGGTCGGCCAGGGCCGGTTCGACGCGCAGGGCGGCGAGGAGGCCGGGGGCGTCCAGCACGTTGGCGAGGAGGGAGGCGAGCGCCCTCTCGCGGAGGCCGGTGTGCCGGGTGCAGGGGGTGGCCGCGGTCGCGGTGACGGGCGGGGGCCCGTACGCGATGCCGGGCGTGGTGCCGTGGGCGATGCCGGGCATGGTGCCGCGCGTGGTGCCGGACAGCCGGTCGGCGTAGCGCCGGGCGCTCGCGCCGGGGGCGGCACCGAAGGGCAGCCAGCGGCAGAACTCCTCGACGAGATCGGCCTGTTGGCGGCCCGCGATGCGGCGCGCCAGCACGTACGCGGTCCGCTCGATGCGCGCTGCCATGTGACGTGGCACCGCCGCGAGCTCCGGCATGTGACGTGGTACCGCTTCGAGCTCCGGCATGTGACGTGGCACTGCTTCGAACTCCGACATGTGACATGGCACAGTTCCGGGTGTCGACGGGCGCTGATCGCGGGGCACGCAGCGGGGGCTGCCGTGGCAGAGCCCGAGCGGGGCGGGGGCGCCGCGGGGTGCGGCGTCGTGCGGGAGGCCGGTGAAGCGGGGGTCGGTGAGGGCCGTGGCCACGTCCGCGTACCGGCTGACCAGCCAGGCGCGCAGGGGCGCGTCGTAGCTGAGCGGGTACTCCTCGCGCAGGACGCGGTAGAGGCGGTACGGGTCACGCGCCGCGCCGGGCGCGAGCAGGCTGGGGCCGGCGTCCGGGCGGGGGCCGCGCACCGGTCGGCGCCCTCGACGGCCGAGGCCCGGTGCGGATATGCCTTCCGGCACGTCGGCCTTCATCCGTACCCCCTGGGCGTCAGGGCGCCGGTGTACGGCGCGGTTCCCCATCAGGGGAACACCGGCAGGGGCGTCGCGCAGTCGGCGTACGGCCGTTCGGGTGAGGGCGATATTCCCGGGCCGCGCGGCCTCAGCCCGTCGTCGTACGGGAGCCCAGTGGCCCGGAGCCCGCGAGAAGATCCGTGAACGCGGCGGCGGCCCCCGTGAGTTCCACGCGGGAGAAGACCGCCAGCCCACGCCGCCACGGAGGTTCGACGGCGAGGACCGCGCAGTCCTCGCCGACCGCTCCCCGCACGACATGCGCCGGAGCCGTGGCGACACCTACCCCGGCCGCCGCCATCCGTACCGCGGTCGACGTGTGTTCGGTACGCACCGCCGTACGGGGTGTGAAGCCGGCCTGCCCGCAGACCAGGTCCAGGAACGCCTGTCCCTGGACCACGGGTTCCATCGCGCAGCGCACCCAGGGCCGGTCGGCCAGCTCCAGCAGACGGACCGAGGCGCGTCCGGCGAGCGGGTCGTCGAAGGGGACCACCAGGACGATCTCCTCCTCGCCGACCGGGACGACGGGCCCCGGCCAGCGCGCGGGCGGCGGACCGACCGCGAGGTCGGCGGTGCCGCGTTCGAGCTGTTCCTCCAGGGCTTCCGGGGTGGCGTACTCGTGGAGGACGAGAGCGACCCCGGGACGCGCCCGGCGCCAGCGCGCGAAGACGTCGGGAAGGATGCCGACGGCCACCGCGTGCACCGTCGCGATGTGCAGCTCACCGCCCTCCGCGCCCGCCGCCGCCCGCGCCGCCCGCCGTGCCTGGGCGGCGCTGCGTACGGAGCGCTCGGCGTGCGGCAGGAAGGCACGCCCCATCGGGGTCAGGCGCACGCCGCGCGGCAGCCGTTCGAGGAGGGCGCCGCCGACGGTCCGCTCCAGGGCCTTGATCTGGTGGGAGAGCGCGGGCTGGGTGACGTGGAGGAGTTCGGCGGCCCGGGTGAACGACGACTCCTCGACGACCGTGAGGAAGTACTCCATCTGTCGCAGGCTCAACGCGCTCTCCCCCGTGGACCGTACCCATAAAGGCTGTGCATCGGTGCCACAGAAACATTGCCTTGGACTCATGGCAAGAGCCGGGCGGAGGCTGTGGCCATGACACGGACAACGACAACAACAAGAACGGGAACAACCGCAGCGACCGGGACCGAGACCGACGTCCTGGTGATCGGGGGCGGTACGGGCGGATACTCCACCGCCCTGCGGGCCGCCGCCCTCGGCCTGGAGGTGGTCCTCGTGGAGCGCGACAAGGTGGGCGGCACCTGCCTGCACCGCGGCTGCATTCCCAGCAAGGCGATGCTGCACGCCGCCGAACTCGTGGACGGCATCGCGGAGGCCGGGGAACGGTGGGGGGTGAAGACGACCCTGGACTCGGTGGACTGGCCGGCCCTGGTCGCCACCCGCGACGACATCGTGGCGCGCAACCATCGCGGGATGGTGGAGCACTTGGCGCACGCTGCGGTCGAATTGGTGCACGGGAGCGCCGAGTTGACCGGACCGCGCAGTGCGTACGTCACCGGTCGCGGGACGGTCGTCGCGCGCCGCGGCATCGTACTGGCGACCGGGTCGCGACCGCGCATGCTGGCGGGGCTGAAGGCCGACGGGCACCGCGTCGTCACCAGCGACGACGCGTTGTTCGCGCCGGGGCTGCCGCGGTCCGTCCTGGTGCTGGGCGGCGGGGCGATCGGCGTCGAGTACGCCTCGTTCCACCGGTCGATGGGCGCCGACGTGACCCTGGTGGAGGCCGCGGACCGGCTCGTGCCGCTGGAGGACGTCGATGTGTCGCGCCATCTGACCCGCGGTCTGAAGAAGCGCGGGATCGACGTACTCACCGGGGCACGGCTGACGGACGCGGGCGTGGTCTCCGACGGGGTGGTCGCGACGGTACGCACCTCGCGCGGCGAGACGCGCACGGTGCGGGCCGAGCGGCTGCTCGTCGCGGTGGGGCGCGTGCCGGTGACCGAAGGGCTCGGCCTCGCGGCGGCGGGGCTGGCCGCCGACGGGCGCGGCCATGTCGCGCCCGCCGACTGGTCCCGGCTCGAGACGTCCGTGCCGGGCATCCATGTGGTGGGCGATCTGCTGCCGCCGCCGTCCCCCGGGCTGGCCCACGCCTCGTTCGCGGAGGGGCTACTCGTCGCCGAGACGCTGGCCGGACTGAGCGCACCCGCGGTGGACTACGCCGCCGTCCCCCGGGTCACGTACTCGTCCCCGCAGACCGCCGCGGTGGGCCTGACCGAGGCCCAGGCCCGTGACGCCGGGCACGACGTCACGGTGGGCAGCATGCCGCTGACCGCCGTGGCCAAGGGGATGGTGCACGGGCGGGGCGGCATGGTGAAGGTGGTCGCCGAGCGGGGCGGCCGGGTCCTCGGGGTGCATCTCGTCGGGCCGCAGGTCTCCGAGATGATCGCCGAGAGCCAGCTGATCGTCGGTTGGGACGCCGAACCCGCCGATGTGGCCCGCCACGTCCACGCCCATCCGACGCTCTCCGAGGCGGTCGGCGAAGTCTTTCTCACCCTCGGCGGGCGCGGGTTGCACCAGCGGTCCTGAGCCGGACGCCGCCGGCCCCGGAAGGGCCACGGAAGGGCCTGGGAAGGTCAGAAGAGGTTCGGAAGGAGCTCGGAAGGTCCCTGGAATCCGCCTCTCAGGCCGGCGGGCCGAGGACGGGTGCGGAGAGCCGGAAGCTCATCCGGCCGAAGCTCACCTGGTCCCCGTCGCGGACCGGGACCGCGCCGGTGACCCGCTGGCCGTTGACGCAGGTGCCGTTGGTCGAGCCGAGGTCGCGCAGCAGCCAGCGGCCGCCCTGGGCGGTGAGCTCCGCGTGGATCCGGGAGACGGTCTCGTGGTTGAGCCGCAGCCCGTTGCCCGGATCGCGGCCGATCAGCAGGGGGTGCGGGCTCGGGGCGGGGAGCAGGAGCTTGGGGAGCCGCTCGGTCTGCCAGACCCGGCGCACCCGGCCGGGAAATCCGGACACCCCGCTCACGACCCGGAGTATCCGCCGGGACCAACGGCCCTCGCCCTCCAGGTCGGCGGTGAGTGCCTCCAGTTCCTCGGATCGCCGGGCGGTGAGGGCCAGCTCCATGCGCCGCATGAAGGTGTCGTGGGAGAGCCTGCCCTGTGCCGCGCCGTCTCTGAGTACGCCGAGCACACGGTCGCGCTGGGCGTCGGACAGCCGCACGGGGTACGTGTGGGACTCGAAGGAGGACGTCACACGGTCAATTGTCGGTCCGACCGCCCCGGAGTGTCCAGAACGTGCCCGTATCCCGCCCCTGGGCCGCGAAGGAAGCGCGTGGCCGTGCACGGAGCGTGCGGCCGCGAAGGGAGCGCTGCGCCGTACGGGGAGCGCGTGGCCGCGAATATCCCCGCGCACGGCCGTGGAGTCGTTGCTACTGTCTCCCGCCGCAGGCCGCCCGGCGTCCGCCGGAAGGCACGCCTGCGCATTTCAAGGAGCTTGTGTGACCCCTGCACCACAGGAACTGACCATCCGTCCGCTCGCCGGTCCCGAGGAGCTCGGGCTCTTCCGCCGGCTGTCGTACACCCTCGATCACGAACTCGCCGACGACCTGGAGAGCGGGCGTCGCCGTCCCGAGTGGATGTGGGTGGCGCTGCGCGGCGAAGCCCTGGTGGCGCGGATCGCGTGGTGGAGCCTGGGCGGGGAGGCGCCGCTGCTCCTCGACTTCTTCGACCTGGACGACACCCTGCCCGAGCCCGAACGCGGCGAGATCGGGCTGAAGTTGCTGGAGACGGCGACGGCCGCGGTCGTGCCCGCCGGCGCCCCGCGGCCCGAGTACGGCCGCTTCGTACCGGCCGACTGGCGCGAGGACCCGGCCGCCCGCGAGGTCGTCGAGGCCCGGATCCGGGTCATGGAGCGCTCCGGTGCGCGGATGCTGGTCGAGCGGCTCCGGCTGGAGTGGCGCGCCGGTACCGCGGTCCCCGCCGACAGCGGCCGGCTCCGGTTCCGTCCGGTCGACGGGCGCGAGGACCTCCTCACGCTGATGACACCGGTGATGGAGGGCACCCTCGACGCCCACGGGCAGGCCGATCTGGCGTCCGGGCTCAGTGCCCGCGAGGCCGCCGAGAAGCACTACGACGAGGAGCTGGCGAAGTACCGGACCCCGCACGAGTGGTGGCGCATCGCCGAACTCCCGGACGGTGAACCGGTCGGGTTCGTCGTCCCGGCCCGCAACAACTACAACCCGATCGTCGCGTACATCGGTGTGCTGCCCGCCCACCGCGGCCACGGCTACATCGACGACATCCTCGCCGAGGGCACCCGGGTACTGGCCGCGCAGGACGGCGTGGAACGCATCCGGGCCGCCACCGACCTCGGCAACGTACCGATGGCCAAGTCCTTCGCACGCCTCGGGTACGTGAACTTCGAGCGCTCCTTCGACATGGTCTGGGACTGAATTCGGGACTGAATGCGGTGGACGGCCCGCCGGACCACCGGTTACGGTGACGGCTCCGCCCGAGAACCGAGGAAGGAGGCGAGAACAGTGCGTACACCCACCATTTCGTTCCCGCGCTCCCGTCCCGTTCGCCGGGCGGCTTCGGTGTCTGTCTGACCGGGAGCGCACCGCTTCTTCCGGAGGACTGTTCCATGACCGATCCGGTCATCCGCGCGCTCACCGAGAGCGACGCACATCTTTTCCACACCATGCGGGGCCGTGACCTCGTCGGCCGCGCCGCGTTCGGGCACCGCTACACCACCACGGACGACGACGGCGACTACCGCCCCGAGTGGACCTGGGTCGCCCTGCGCGACGGTGTCGTGGTGGCCCGTGCCGCCTGGTGGGGCGGGCCCCACGACACCGAGCCGGTGCTGCTCAACTGGTTCGACTTCGCCGACGGCGAGGAGGCGGCGGGCGCCGAACTGCTGCGCCGCGCCCCGCTGCACACCGAGTACGAGCTGATCCTGCCGGCCGACTGGCGGGAGCGGCCCGATGTCCGGGCCGACGCCGAGGGCCGGATCTCCGCCGCCCGCGCGGCCGGGATGAAGCCGCTGGTCGAGCGGTACAGCTACCGGTGGACACCGGAGTTCGGCCTGCCCGAGCGGCCGGGGCGGCTGGAGTTCCGGCCTGAGCCGGACGACGAGGTGATCCTCGACGTGCTGCGCCGGGTTCACACCGTCACGCTGGACGCCCATGCCCGGAAGGCCATCGAGGCCGGCGGTCTGGAGCAGGCGGCGCGGGAGGAGCTCGACTTCTTCCACTGGTGCCCCTCGCCGCGCTCCTGGTGGCAGTTGGCGTACACCCGCGAGGGCGAGCTGGCAGGCATCCAGGTGCCCGCCCACAACCCGTCCGGGCCCTGCGTCGGCTTCATCGGTGTCGTGCCCGAGCAGCGGGGTCACGGCTACGGGTACGACCTGCTCGCGGAGTGCACGCACTTCCTCGCCGCCGAGGGCGCCGAGTTCATCGCGGGCGCCACCGACCGGGGCAATGCGCCGATGGCGGCCGCGTTCGCGCGGGCCGGTCACCGCATCACCCAGGAACGCATCCATCTGGTGTGAGGTCACGGGTGAGTTCCGCCAGCCAGTCCAGGCGGAGCCGCTGCGCGGCGGGGACCTTCGCGTCCTCGCCGCGCGGCCCCACACCGAGCAGCAGGTTGCCGCCCCCGGCCGCCGTCTCCCGTACCAGCGATTCCAGCGCCAAGCGGCCGAGGTACGCCTCGGGCGGGGAGTTGCGGTTGTAGCCGAGGCCTTGGCCGATGCCACGGGTGATCTCGTACGGGTCGGGGCCGGCGCGGCGGGCGGACTCCGGGGTGCGGAAGTCGAAGTACGGGGGCCGGCGCGGTACGGAGCCCTCGCCCCGGGCGACGGTGCGGCGTTGCCGGTCGTTGTACAGGGCCTTGGCGCCGGGGAGCGAGAGCGTGCGCCATATCGGTGCGCGGGGCAGCAGCCGGTCGTTGACGACGCCGTGCGGGACGGCGAAGCGGTAGTACTCGACCAGCCGCTGGACATCGGTGTGTGTGCCGGGCCAGGCGATGTCGTTCCGGAGGATGTCGGGGCGGTAGCGGCGGATCAGTTCGCGCATCTGGGCGCCCGCGTAAGCCGGGTAGCTGCCGCGCGGGACGGCCGAGACGGTGTCCGCGCGGGTTCCGATCGGACGGTCGTCGAAGGTCCAGTCGAGTCCGCCGGAGTAGTGGACCCCGAAGCGCAGCCCCTCGGCCCGGACGGCTTCGGCGAATTCACCGACGACATCGCGTGCGGTGTGCCAGCCGGCCCGGTGCGGGTTGGCCACCTCGGAGGGCCAGAGGCAGAAGCCGTCGTGATGCTTGGTGACGAGGACGGCGTAACGGGCGCCCGCCGCACGGAAGTCGCGGGCCCACGCGGTGGGGTCCCAGTTCGCCAGGGCGTCGTTGAAGTCGCCCCCGAAGGCGGCGTACGGGCGGGCTCCGTAGGTCGCGCGGTGGTGGGCGGAGACGGGGCTGCCGGGGAACCGGAGCGCGTTCTCGTACCACTCGGCGTACGGAGTCCAGCCGAGCGGAGCGCGGCGGCCGGCCAGGGGGAGTCCGTCCGCGGGGACGTACGGCGGGGCCCAGCCCGGTACGGAGGCGGGCGTCCAGTGCACGAGTATCCCCAGGCCGGCCCGGGACCACCATGAAGCAACCATGCCGCGAAGTATGGATCACCGCGGGCGCCGTACGTCAGGTCACTGTGCCGGGCTGCCGGCCTTCTGTGCGCGGATCAGGTCGCGGTACCAGGCGTAGGAGTCCTTGGGGGTCCGGCGCAGCGTCTCGTAGTCGATGTGGACCAGGCCGAAGCGCTTGCTGGCGCCCTCGGTCCATTCGACGTTGTCGGTGAGCGACCAGGTGAAGTAGCCGCGCACGTCGACCCCGGCGTCGATGGCGGTGCGCAGGGCCCGCAGATGTCCTTCGAGGTAGGCGATCCGGCGGGTGTCCTCGGCGGGCTCGTCGACGGCGCAGCCGTTCTCGGTGATGTAGAGCGGCGGGAGCCGGTCGCCGTAGCGGCTGTGGAGCTGGACGAGGGTTTCGCGCAGGCCGTCGGGGACGACGGGCCAGCCGAAGTCGGTCTTCTCGTAACCCTCTATCTCGCGGATGCCGAAGGGGAGTTCGGGAGGCATCCGGTAGCCGGAGAAGGTTTCCGGGGTGCTGGTGCCGGGGGCGCCGACGAGGGTGGGGTTGTAGTAGTTGACGCCGTACCAGTCGAGCGGCGTGGAGATGGTCCTCAGGTCGTCCTCGACCGGGCCGGGCATCAGTGCGGCGAAGTTCTCGTCGGGGTAACGGCCGGTGAGGACCGGGTCGGCGAACAGCCAGTTGGTGATCGTGTCGTAGAGCTTCGCGCCCAGGCGGTCCTCCTCGCGGTCCCCGGCGGTCCAGACCGGGGTGTGCGAGACGGCGATGCCGATGTTGTCCGCGCCCGCGCCGCGCAGCGCGCGCACGGCGAGGCCGTGGGCGAGGAGCTGGTGGTGGGCGGCGGGCAGGGCGTCGAAGAGGAGGGCGCGGCCCGGTGCGTGCTCGCCGAGGGCGTAGCCGAGCAGTGTCACCTCGGCCGGTTCGTTGATGGTGATCCACATCGGTACGCGGTCGGCGAGGCGCTCGGCGACGATGCCCGCGTACTCGGCGAAGCGGTAGGCGGTGTCCCGGTTGAGCCAGCCGCCCTCCTCGTCGAGCGGTAGCGGGGTGTCCCAGTGGTAGAGGGTGGGGGCCGGGGTGATGCCGTGGGCGCAGAGCTCGTCGACGAGCCGGTCGTAGAAGTCGAGTCCCTGCGGGTTGACCGCTCCGCTGCCGCCGGGCACCACGCGCGGCCAGCTGACGGAGAAGCGGAAGGCGTCGGCGCCGAGGCCGGCCAGCAGGGCGACGTCCTCGCGGTAGTGCTGGTGGAAGCCGGTGCCCCGGGTGGTGTCGGTGCCGTCCTTGATCCGTCCGGGCTGCGCGGCGAAGGCGTCCCAGCCGGAGGGGCCCTTACCGTCGGTGTCGGCCGCCCCCTCGGTCTGGAAGGCGGACGCGGAGGCTCCCCAGAGGAAGCCCGGCGGGAACGACGGCACGGTCATCTCGGCCTCCACAGCCGTACGAGGGAGTGCGTATTGAGCGGAACCCGATGGGGCAATGATCAGAACCAGACCTTAATCGCCAGTAACGGGCTCGATCCAGTGTCGTGGGCCGGTGACCGTGTCTGTTGCCGACGACGGGGCACGGGGCACGGGGGCGATCAGACGAGGAGCGTTGCATGCTGTTCGAGGTATGGGCACCGGATGCGGACGAGGTGGGGCTGCGGCTGGCGGGCGAGCCACGGGCGATGGAGCGTGATCCGGCACGGTCCGGCTGGTGGACGGCCGAGGCGCCGGCGTCGGACGGCGACCGCTACGGCTTCGTCCTGGACGCGGGAGGGAGCGGGAGCGACGGGAGGGTGCTCCCCGATCCGCGCTCGCGGCGCCAGCCGGACGGGCCGGACGGCGAGAGCGCCGTCGTCGACCACTCGCTGTTCGAGTGGCACGGCGGCTGGACCGGCCGGGGGCTCGCGGGGGCCGTTCTGTACGAGCTGCACATCGGTACGTACACCGAGGAGGGCACCTTCGACGCGGCGGCCGCCCGGCTGGGGCATCTGGCCGGGCTGGGCGTCACCCATGTGTCGCTGATGCCGGTCTGCCCGTTCCCCGGCACGCACGGGTGGGGGTACGAGGGGGTGTCGCTCTGGGCCGTGCACGAGCCGTACGGCGGACCGAACGGGCTCAAACGATTTGTCGACACGGCGCACGGTCTCGGGCTGGCGGTCCTGCTGGACGTGGTCCACAACCATCTCGGCCCGTCCGGCAATCACCTGCCGGCCTTCGGCCCGTACTTCACCGAGACCCATCACACGCCGTGGGGGGCGGCGGTCAATCTCGACGCCCCCGGTTCGGACGAGGTACGGGCGTTCCTTCTGGGCAGCGCGCTCGCCTGGCTGCGGGACTACCGGCTGGACGGGCTGCGGCTCGACGCGGTCCACGCCCTGGCCGACGGCCGGGCGCTGACCTTCCTGGAGGAGCTGTCCACGGCGGCCGACGCGCTCGCCGCGGAACTGGGCCGTCCGCTGCCGCTGATCGCCGAGTCCGACCTCTGCGACCCGAGGACCACGACCCCGCGCGAATCCGGCGGCATCGGACTGCAGGCCCAGTGGAACGACGACTTCCACCACGCCCTGCACACCGCGCTGACCGGTGAGTCCCAGGGCTACTACGCGGACTTCGCCCAGGCTCCGCTGGCCGCCGTCGCCAAGACCGTGACCAGTGCGTTCTTCCACAACGGCACATACTCCAGCTTCCGGGGCCGGACCCACGGCCGCCCCGTCGACATCGTCCGCACGCCCGCCCACCGCTTCGTCGGCTACGCCCAGACCCATGACCAGATCGGCAACCGGGCGCTGGGCGACCGGCTCTCCGCGACGCTCTCCCCCGGCCTGCTGGCCTGCGCCGCGGCCCTCGTCCTGACCGGGCCGTTCACGCCGATGCTGTTCATGGGCGAGGAGTGGGGCGCGCGCACCCCCTGGCAGTTCTTCACCGACCACACCGATCCGGCCCTCGCCGAGGCGGTCCGGAGCGGCCGAAGGCGGGAGTTCGCGGCGCACGGCTGGTCGGCGGACGACATCCCTGACCCGCAGGACCCGGCCACCCGGAACCGTTCCTGCCTGGACTGGAGCGAGCCGTCACGGGAGCCGCACGCCCGCCTGCACGCCTGGTACCGCGAGCTGATCGCACTGCGCCGCGCCCTGCCCGACCTCCACGACCCGGATCTGGCATCGGTGCGCACCGCCCACGACGAGCAGGCGCGCTGGCTGGCGTACCGCAGGGGCGATCTGCGGATCGCGGTCAACCTGGGCGAGAAGCCGGCCACGATCCCGCTGGGCGGCGGCCGGCGCCGGGGCGGCGGGGACCGGTTGGTGGCGGCGTGGGTACCGGTGGATGCCCCGGGCGACGACGGGCTGCTGCATCTGCCGCCGGAGTCCTGCGTGGTGCTGGCCGACGGCTGAGGGGCGCGGCGGGGGGCGGGCGAACTTCGCGGCCGCCCCGCCCCGTGTCCGGCTACTCGACGATCGCCAGCTCGCGCGCCGTGCTGTTGAGGCGCCGGCCGCCGTCCTCGGTCACGGTCACGATGTCCTCGATCCGTACGCCGAACCGGCCCGGCAGATAGATGCCCGGCTCCACGGAGAAGCACATCCCGGGCACCAGCGGCTGCTCCTCGCCCTCGATCATGTACGGCGGCTCGTGGGTGGTGACACCGATGCCGTGGCCGGTGCGGTGGATGAAGCGTTCGCCGTAGCCGAACTCGGTGATGACCGCGCGGGCCGCCCGGTCGATCTCCTGGCAGGCGACGCCCGGCCGGACCGCGTTGCAGCCCGCCTCCTGCGCCTCGCGCACGATGTCGTGGACCCGCTGCTCCTCGGCGGTGGGTTCGCCGACGTGGACCGTGCGGGAGGTGTCCGAGCCGTAGCCGTGCTTGAGGCCGCCGAAGTCGAGTACGACCATGTCGCCCCGCTCGATGGTGCGGTCACCGGCCTCGTGGTGCGGGTTGGCGCCGTTGGGGCCGGAGCCGACGACCGTGAAGTCGACCTGGGAGTGCCCGAACCGCTTGAGCAGTCCGGCCAGTTCGGCCGCGATGTCGGTCTCCTTGCGGCCCGAGAAGCGCACCTTGAGGATCTCGCCGTACGTGGCGTCGGCGGCGGCTCCGGCGGCGGCGATCCGCTCCAGCTCGTGGGCGTCCTTCACCGCGCGCAGCATCGGCAGGGCCTCGGTGAGCGAGACGTACGAGGTGTCCGGCAGGGTGCGCTGCAGCCCGAGCAGATGCATCGCCCAGGAGTTGTCGCTGATCCCGAACCGGCCCCGGCCGTCGAGCAGCGGGGCGGTGACGGCGTAGGGGTCAGTGCCGTCGGTCCAGTCCCGCAGGGTGAACGCGGGGGCGCCGACGGCCTTCTCGGCGTCCGGGGCCTCCAGCGTCGGGACGACGAGGACCGGGTCCTGGCCCGGCGTGAGGACGAGGACGGTGAGGCGTTCGGTGTTCACGGGCTGGTAGCCGGTGAGGTACACGAGGTCGGGGCCGGGCGCGACCAGCACACCCGCGAGCCCGGCCTCGGCGGCGGTGTCGGCCGCGCGCGTCATGCGGGCCCGGTAGTCGTCGGCGGTGAACGGCACGGGCTGGCTCTGGCTGGACATGCGGGACCTCCTGGTGACGCGACACGGCACACAGCATCCTGCCCGTCCGGGCCGCCCGACGCGAGCGGGGCTCAGAATTCCGGATCCGGCCGTACGACGAGGTCGGCGCGGGTGCGGCCCCGCTCGACCAGGCGCGCGTTGGCTTCGTCGGACCGCGCCACCCAGCGCTCGGCGTACGCTCGCGGCTTCCCGAACCGCACATGGCGCTCGACCAGCCGCCGTACCCGCAGCACCGGGTCGGTCTCCAGGAACCACACCTCGTCGAGCAGCCCGCGCACGGGCGCCCAGGGGCCCTCGTCGTGCAGCAGGTAGTTGCCCTCGGTGATGACCAGCGGGATGTCCGGGGGTACGGGGACGGCTCCGGCGATCGGCTCCTCCAGGGCACGGTCGAAGGCGGGCGCGTACACGGTGGTACCCGCCTCCGGTGCGCGCAGGCGTCCGAGGAGGGCGGCGTACCCGGCGGCGTCGAAGGTGTCGGGGGCGCCCTTGCGCGCGGCGCGGCCGAGCCGTTCCAGTTCGACCCGGGCGAGGTGGAATCCGTCCATGGGGACGAGGACGGCGAGACCTTCGAGCGCGTCGACGAGCTGGGCCGCCAGGGTGGACTTCCCGGCCCCGGGCGGCCCCGCGATGCCGAGGATGCGGCGGTGGCCGGGGACGGCGAGGCGGTGGGCGCGGGCCGCCGCCCCGGTGGGATCGCTGATGGCCGGATCGCCGGTGGCCGGGTCGCCGGTGGCCGGGTCGCTGATGTCCATGCGGGGCATTGTCGCGAACCGGGGGGCGTCAGCGCGCCCCCTTGCCCTCCAGGTACGCCAGCACCGCCAGCACCCGTCGGTGCACCGTGCCGTCGTCGGGTTCCAGGCCGAGCTTGGCGAAGATCGAGCCGATGTGCTTGCTCACCGCCCGTTCCGTCACGACGAGTTCGGCGGCGATGGTGCCGTTCGCCTTGCCCTGCGCCATCAGTTCCAGCACTTCGCGCTCGCGCGGGGTGAGGCTCCGCAGCGGCTCGGCCGACGACTTGCGGGTCAGCAGCTGGGTCACCACCTCGGGGTCGAGCGCCGTACCGCCGCCCGCCACCCGTTCCAGGGCCTGGAGGAACTGGTCGACCCGGCCGATCCGGTCCTTCAGGAGGTAGCCGATGCCCTGAGCACCCCGGGCGAGCAGCTCGGCGGCGTACGTCTCCTCGACGTACTGGGAGAGCACCAGGATCGGCAGTTCGGGCAGCTCGGCGCGGGCGGCGATCGCGGCGCGCAGCCCCTCGTCCCGGAAGGTGGGCGGGAGCCGTACGTCGAGCACGGCGGCGTCCGGACGGTGTTCCAGCAGGGCGGGCAGCACCTCGGGCCCGGTCGCCGCGTCGGCCACCACCTCGTGGCCCGAGCTGGTGAGCAGCAGGATCAGGCCCTCCCGCAACAGCGCGTTGTCCTCGGCGATCACGATCCGCACGGCAGCTCCACTTCGATGTCCGTCGGCCCCCCGACGGGGCTGCTGATGCGGGTGGTGCCGTCCAGAGCGGCGATCCTCCGACCGATGCCGACCAGCCCGCTGCCGGTGGAAGGGTTCTGCGAGGTGCCGCGCCGTTCGTCCGCGCCGCCGCAGCCATTGTCGCTGATGGTCACCCGCAGGCTGCCGGGGGTGCGGGCGATGCGCACGGTCGCGGCCGTCGCACCGCTGTGTTTGCTGATGTTGGTGAGCGCCTCGGCGATGACGAAGTAGGCCGCGGCCTCGACCGCGGCCGGAAGGCGCCGGCCGTCCTCGACGCCGTCCAGTTCCGCGGCGACGGGCACGCCCGCGTCGGCGGCCAACGCCCTTACCGCACCGGCCAGTCCACGGTCCGTCAGCACCGGGGGGTGGATGCCGCGCACCACGTGCCGCAGTTCCGCGAGGGCCGCCTCCGCACCGTCCTGCGCCTCGTCCAGGCGGATGCGCGCGGCGGCCGGGTCGCTGTCGAGGAGCTGTTTGGCGAGGCCGATGCGCAGGGACAGGGCGACGATCCTGGCCTGGGCGCCGTCGTGCAGATCGCGCTCGATGCGGCGCAGTTCGGCTCCGTGCGCCTCCACCGCACCGGCCCGGCTCTCGGTCAGCTGGGCGATGCGTTCGGCGAGCGCGGTGGACGGCGAGGAGGTGAGCAGGGACCTGGTCCAGCCGGCCGACAGGTCCGCGAGCACGCAGTGCCAGCGCAGCACCCACCCCGGCCGTTCGGGCAGCGGTGTGCCGTACTCGTCGGCTGCCCGCCGGTCCAGCAGGCGCACGATGGGCAGCGCGACCCCGTCCACGAGGAGCCCGACCGGCCACAGCACCATCGCCAGATATCCGACGGCATTGCCCATGAGCGCCTGGAGCGGGAGCCAGAGCGCGTCGCGCCACACGGTCGGGTCGTTGAGTACGCGCCGTACCCGCTCGGAGAGTTCGGCGCTGTCCAGAGACGGATAGGGCGTCGGCGTGAACGGAACGCCCAGCCGCGCCGCCGCCCTGCGCCGCTCGAACTCCGCGAACCTGCGCAGCACCTTGGCGGCCTCCGGCAGCGCGGGCAGCCCGATGATCACGGCGGCGAACAGCAGGACCGCCACCACCAGGAACGCGCTCACATAGGCGACCAGTGCGACCGCGATGCCGACGGCCAGATAGCGCGACGCATCCCACGAACGCCTGATGGCGGTGGTCAGCGGGGCGGGTGCGGTGCTCATGACGGACCACGTTACGGGGGTTCGCCGGCCGCTGGAGTGGAGCCCTCCCCCGGGGTTCGGTGGAGTTGGCTGCACCCCCGTTCCGGGACCGCGCACCCTCGCCCGACCGGGCCGCCGTTCATAGCGTTTATCCAGGTCAGAAGGCACACGGCGGGGCAGAGGAAAGAATGGTGGGGTCAACGGTGGACACGATCACGGCGGTGCGGGCGTCCGCGCTGAGTCTGGAGTCGGTGAGCCGGCGCCACGGCCGGGGCGGCGGGGAGACCACCGCGCTCGACGCGGTCAGCTGCGCGGTCCCGGTGGGGAGTTTCACCGCGGTGGTGGGTCCTTCGGGCTCGGGGAAGAGCACGTTCCTCCAGTGTGCGGCGGGGCTGGACCGTCCCACGTCGGGCACGGTACGGATCGGGGGCACCGATCTCGGTGCGCTCTCCGAGGCGGCGCTGACCCGGTTGCGCCGGGACCGGATCGGCTTCGTCTTCCAGTCGCACGCCCTCAACCTGGTGCCTTCGCTGAGCATCGAGGAGAACGTCGTGCTGCCGCTGGTGCTGGCGGGCGCCGATCCGGAGGACGAGCGGGTGCTGAGCCGTGGGCGGGACCTGCTGACCCGGGTCGGCCTGGCGGGCCGCGGCACGCAGGGCCCGGCGACGCTCTCCGGCGGGCAGCAGCAACGCGTCGCGGTGGCACGGGCGTTGGTGACGGAACCCGAGGTGATCTTCGCGGACGAGCCGACGGCCTCCCTGGACCCGGAGTCGGCGGCGCTGGTGCTCGGTCTGTTGCGGGACGCGGTGCGGATCGACGGCCGTACGGTCGTCATGGTCACCCACGACCCGGTGGCGGCGAGCTGGGCGGACACCGTGCTGACGATGGACGGCGGCCGGCTGCGATGAGCAGGAAGAGCGGTAGTGCGAGCGAGGGCGGGAGCGGGAGCGGTAGTGCGAACAAGGGCGGGCGCGAAGGCGTGGCACGGCCCGGTTCGGATGTGCGGGCCGGAGTCCGTCGGGCTTCGGCGTTCCTCGCCCGGCGTTCGCTGAAGGCCCATCGCCGGGCCTGGGGCGCGGTGTTCACGGCGACGACGGCGGCAGCCGCGCTGATCGGGGCCTTCGCCCTCGTCGTGGGTTCGCTGCTGCTGGCGCAGCCGCCGGTGGCGCGTTACGCGGGGGCCGACGCGGTGGTGGCGGCCGATCAGCGGGTGGCGTACACGGCGAAGCCGTGGGGCAGCGAGCCGCAGACCGCGACGGCGTATCTGCCCGAACGGGTACGGCTCGACCGCTCCTTGGTGGCGGAAGCGGCCGCCGCGCACGGCGTCGCGAAGGCCGTCGCGGACGATTCGGTGCCGGTGACCGTGGGCGGAGAGGGCGGCGCGACGGCGGGCGCCGGCCGGTCCTGGGCGGCCGCCGCGCTCACCCCGTACCGGCTGGCGGAGGGCCGCGCGCCGAGGATCGCCACCGAAGTGGTCCTCGACGGCTCGGTGGCGGCGGCCACCGGGAGCAGGGTCGGTGGCCATGTGACATTGCAGGCGGACGGGGCTCCCCGGCGGTACACCGTGAGCGGGGTCGCCGGCACCGGTCACCGGGGCGGCTCCCCCGCCGTGTTCCTCACCGAGCGGCACCTCACCGCCCTGGCCGGACACCCCGGCACGGTCGACGCGATCGGCGTCCTCGCCGAGGAGGGCGTCTCCACGGACGCGCTGCGGGCATCGCTGGAGAAGGCGCTGCCCGACCGGGCCCGTGGCGACCGTGACGTCCGGGTGCTCACCGGCCAGGAGCGCGGGCAGGCCGAACACCCTGACGCGCTCGGCGCCCGCGGTGAACTGCTGCCGCTGCTGGCCTCGATCACGGGCACGGTCTTCATGGTGGCGCTCCTGGTGATCGCCACCACCATCTCCCAGGCGGTCCACCAGCGCGCCGGTGAGCTGGCACTGCTGCGTGCGGTGGGGGCGACGCCGCGTCAGCTCAGGTCGGCGGTCGGCCGCGAGGTGAGCCGGGTGGCCGGGGCTGCGGCGGTGCTGGGCGGGGTCGCCGCGGTGCCGTTGGGGCTGCTGATGCGGTCGCTGCTGACGACGGACCCGCTGCCGCTGCCGGTACCGGTGTGGCTGCCGTTCGCCGCGAGCGCCGCGGCCGCTGTGCTCGTCGCGCTCGCCGCCCGGCCGGTGGCGGTCCTCGCCGCCAGGGGCGTCACCGGGCTGCGGCCCGCCGCCGCGCTGGGCGCGGCCCGTGCGCCCGAGCCCGGCGAGCCGGGGCGGGTGCGCACGGCCGCCGGGGCGGTGCTGGCCATGGGCGGCGTGAGCGCGGCCGGTGCGGCGACGGCACAGGGCGGGCAGGCCGCCGCGGTGGCCGCGTCGGGTGCGGCCACCTCGCTGATCATCGCGGTGGCGCTGCTCGGTCCGTGGATCGCCCGGGTGGCGACGCGGGTCCTCGGCACGCCGGTGCGGCGCGCCGGCGGGGTCTCGGGCTTCCTCGCCGCCAGGTCCGCCGCCGCGCACCATCGGCGCCTGGGAGCGGCGATCACCCCGATCGTGCTGGTGGTGGCGTTCGTCTGCGTGCAGTTGGCGGCGGGCTCGACGCTGGAACGGGCCGCCGACCGGCAGGCCGCCGCCGCGCTCCGGGCCGACCTGGTGGTGACGGGCCCGGCCGCCGGGCTGCCGGCCGGTACGGCGCGCGCCGTGCGCGAGGCTCCCGGGGTGAAGGCGGCGACCGGTGTACTGCGCTCCGGCGTCGTGCTCGCCCACCGCGAGATGGGCGATCCGAAGCTGGACCGGTTCCCCGTGCTGGGTGTGACGGCGGACCAGCTGTCCGGCACGCTCGACCCGCGCGTCACGGCGGGCGATCCGGCGGACCTCACCGGCAGGGGCACGGTGGCGGTCGGCGAGGACCGGGCGTCCGATCTCGGTGTCGGCATCGGTGACTCGGTGGAGCTCCGTCTCGGCGACGGCACCGAGGTACGGCTGCGGGTGGTGGCGCTCTACGAACGGGCCCTGGGGCTCGGTGAGTTCATGCTGCCGCGCGAGGCACTGGCAGGACACGTATCGGTCCCGCGCGACCAGCGGATCCTGGTCCGTTCGGCGGACGGCGGGGCGGCCCCGGCCGTACGACGCGCTCTCGCCGCGTACCCGGGTGTGCGGGTGCGGCCCGCGACGGCCGACGACGTACGGATCGCACCACCGTCCTCGGACCGGGACAACGCCATGGTCATCATCGGGGTCGGGGTGATCGGTGGCTTCGCCCTGCTCGCGGTGGTCAGCACGCTGTCCCTGATCACGGTGGGCCGCCGCCCCGAGTTCCGCCTGCTGCGGACGGTCGGTGCGGGCCGACGTCAGGTGCGGCGGATGCTGGTGCTGGAGACGGGTCTTGTGGCGGTGGCCGGGCTGGCGATCGGCACGCTGGTCGCGGCGGTCCCGCTGCTGGCGTTCGCGTTGTCGGTGACCGGTTCGGTGCCGTATCTGCCACCGGCCCGGTACGGGATGCTCGCGCTGGCCGTGACGGTGGCGGCGGGTGCGGGGGCGCTCGGGCCCGGCTGGTCCGGCGGCGGCCGGTCCGTACTCGGGCGGCGGGCGTGAGGGCGGCCGCCCCGACGCGTCACGGCGACGCGGGCAGGGGCAGCGCCCCCTCCCGTGCCGCCGCCGCGGCAAGCGCGTCGAGCACCGGGGCGATCAGCGGATGCCCCTCCGCCCCGTGCCGCACCGCGGCGAAGACCCGGCGGGTCGGCGCGCTGCCCTCCACCGGCCGCACCACCACTCCGGTCAGCTCCATCCCCAGCAGCGCCGACCGCGGCACCAGCGCCACCCCGGCGCCCGCCCCGGCCAGCGCGACCACCGCGCGGAAGTCGTCCGAGGAGTGTTCCATCCTGGGCTGGAAGCCGGCGAACTCGCAGGACAGGACCACCACGTCGTGGCAGGGGTTGCCGGGGTACGGGCCGATCCACGCGTCCTTCTCCAGGTCCGCGATCGCCACCTGGTCCCGGCCGGCCAGCGGATGCCCGACCGGCAGCACCGCGTCGAACGGTTCGGAGTACAGGGGCACCCGGGTCAGCCGCCGGTCGTCCTCGTCCGGGGCACCCCGGTACTCGACGGCGACCGCCACATCGACCTGCCGGTCGAGCACCATCGGCACGCTCGCGTCGCCCTCGGCGTCCTGGACCCGGACCCGGATGCCGGGCGCGGTGCGGGTCAGTGCGGCGATCGCGGGGGCGAGGACCAGGCCGATGCCGGTGGCGAACGCGGCGACGGTGACCGTACCCGCGTCCCCCGAGCTGTAGGCGGCGAGCTCCGCCTCGGCCCGTTCCAGCTGGGCCAGCACCGCGTTGGTGTGGGTCAGCAGGATCTCCCCGGCGGGCGTGAGCCGGGCACCGCGCGCGCCCCGTTCGACGAGCCGGTGGCCGGTCTCCTGCTCCAGCGCGGCAAGCTGCTGGGAGACCGCGGAGGGGGTGAGATACAGCGCGGCGGCGGCTGCGGTCACCGTGCGGTGGTCGGCCACCGCACGGAGGATGCGCAGCCGCCGTGAATCGATCATGTGACCCATTGTCCCAGGTCATGGGTGGAACCCCGCCGCCCGGCCGGGGCGCCCGGCCGGGCCCCGGGTGCTACTCCCCCAGCGCGGCCCGCGCGTCGACGAACGCGTCCACGGCCCGGTTCACGTCCTGTGTGGAGTGCGCGGCGGAGAGCTGGACGCGGATGCGGGCCGCGCCCTGCGGGACGACCGGGTAGGAGAACCCGATCACGTACACACCGCGCTCCAGGAGGAGCTCCGCCATCCGGCCTGCCTTCGCCGCGTCCCCGATCATGACGGGGGCGATGGCGTGGTCGCCGGGCAGAATGTCGAAGCCCTCCTCGGTCATCCGGGTACGGAAGAGCGCGGTGTTGGCGTTGAGCTGCTCGCGCAGGTCGCCGGCGGCCTCCAGCAGGTCGAGGACCTTGAGCGAGGCGGCCGCGATGACCGGGGCGAGGGAGTTGGAGAAGAGGTACGGGCGGGAGCGCTGGCGCAGCAGCGCGACGATCTCGGCACGGGCCGCGACATAGCCGCCGGACGCGCCGCCGAGCGCCTTGCCGAGGGTGCCGGTGATGATGTCGACCCGGTCCATCACGTCGTGCAGCTCCGGCGTGCCGCGGCCGCCGGGGCCGACGAAGCCGACGGCGTGCGAGTCGTCGACCATGACCATGGCGTCGTAGCGCTCGGCCAGGTCGCAGATCTCGCGCAGCGGCGCGACGTACCCGTCCATGGAGAACACGCCGTCGGTGACGACGAGCCTGCGCCGGGCGCCGGACGCCTCCTTGAGCTGCTTCTCCAGGTCCGCCATGTCGCGGTTGGCGTAGCGGAACCGCTTGGCCTTGGAGAGGCGGATGCCGTCGATGATGGAGGCGTGGTTGAGGGCGTCGGAGATGACCGCGTCCTCCGGGCCGAGGACGGTCTCGAAGACACCGCCGTTGGCGTCGAAGCAGGAGGAGTAGAGGATCGTGTCCTCCTGGCCGAGGAACGTGGAGAGCCGCTGCTCCAGTTCCTTGTGGACCTCCTGGGTGCCGCAGATGAAGCGGACCGAGGCCATGCCGTAGCCCCAGCGGTCCAGCGCCTGGTGGGCGGCGGCGATCACGTCGGGGTGGTCGGCGAGGCCCAGATAGTTGTTGGCGCAGAAGTTGAGCACCTCACCGGGGCGGCCGCCCGCGGTGACGGCGACCGACGCGGACTGCGGGGTGCCGATCACGCGCTCGGGCTTGTGCAGTCCGGCGGCCTCGATCTCTTCGAGGGTGGTGCGCATGTCGTCGCGTACGGAGTCGAACATGAGGGGTGTCTCCCAGCTGTCTACGGGGGCGTCGGGTCAGGAGGTCCAGTCGAGGATGACCTTGCCGCCGCGGCCGCTCGCCGCGTCGTCGAAGGCCGCTTCGAAGTCTCGGTAGCCGTACCGGCCGGTGATCACGGGGGCGAGGTCGAGGCCGCCCTCCAGCAGTACGGACATGGCGTACCAGGTCTCGTACATCTCGCGGCCGTAGATGCCCTTGATGGTGATCATCGAGGTGACGATGCGGGACCAGTCGACGGCGAATTCCTCGGACGGCAGTCCGAGCATGGCGATCCGGCCGCCGTGCGTCATGTTCTCGATCATGTGGCGCATCGCCTCGGGCCGCCCGGACATCTCCAGGCCGACGTCGAAGCCCTCGCGCAGTCCGAGTCGCTTCTGCCCTTCGAAGATGGTCTCCTCGCTGACGTTGAGGGCGAGGCTGACGCCGATCTTCCGGGCCAGTTCCAGCCGGGGCTCGCTGACGTCGGTGATGACGACGTGACGGGCGCCGGCGTGCCGGGCGACGGCGGCGGCCATGATGCCGATCGGTCCGGCGCCGGTGATCAGTACGTCCTCGCCGACCAGCGGGAAGGACAGCGCGGTGTGCACGGCGTTGCCGAACGGGTCGAAGATCGCGGCGACGTCGAGGTCGACGGGGACCCGGTGCACCCAGACGTTGGACGCGGGCAGGGCGACGTACTCGGCGAACGCCCCGTCCCGGCCGACGCCGAGCCCGAGCGTGGAACGGCACAGGTGGCGGCGGCCGGCCAGGCAGTTGCGGCACTTGCCGCACACCAGGTGACCCTCGCCGCTGACCAGGTCGCCGACGTTGATGTCGACGACGTCGGCACCGGTCCGTGCGACCTCGCCGACGAACTCGTGGCCGAGGACGAGCGGGGTGCGTACGGCCTGCTGGGCCCAGCCGTCGTAGTTGCGGATGTGCAGGTCGGTGCCGCAGATACCGGTACGGAGGACCTTGATCAGTACGTCCGTGGGGCCGATCTCCGGCTCCGGCACGTCCATCAGCCAGAGTCCCGGCTCGGCCTTCTGCTTCACGAGTGCCTTCACGGCTGCGGCTCCCTGCGCTGGTGCGGCGTTGAGTACCCCGGGCCGGGGGCATGCCAGAAGAAGCCTGCGGCCCGGGGAGGATCGAGAGGGACGGGACAACATGGGCAGCGCGCGTCGATCGGCTGCCGCGCACCATCCTCGGCCGTCACGGAGAAATCTGCCGCACCCCGCGCCACAGGTCCATCGAGGTTTTCTTAAGCGCGCCCGAAGATCCGCTTCATGCCGTCGGGGCGGTTCCCCCGTCCGGCGCGTGGAGGGCCCGGCTCAGACCTTGGTGCAGGGCCCCAGGAAGCGGGCCCGTCCCCTTCGCGGCCGGGACCGCCGACGGGTCGCTGTACGCCTGGGCGAACACTCACCCCCCGGCGACCTCCCCGGCCTCCTGAGGAAGGCGGGCGCCAGGACGGGGCCGGTGGACACGCGGCTGCCGGTGAACCCGGCGCTCTGTGCCCGGACGCCGAGGTCACCGATCCTGGCGTCCATCCACCCCTTGGCGCCCTTGGCGGTCACGGCGACGTCGGCGGGCTCGGCGCGCGCGTTTTGGCCCGCGGGCACCTCGACGGAGCGGGTGAGGGTGGTGAGGACCCCGCTGCCCGGCTCCGCCTGCTGCCACACGCAGTCTGTGCCGAGCACCGGCCAGGTGTCCGGGCCGCTCTCGTACGGGCGTCGCGCGACGACCCCGGGACCGAAGTCGTCGGGGTCCGCGATGCCCCGTCCGATGAGGTCGAGGGCCGATTGCCGGGTGGCGGGGAGCCGGGCCGGGGCCGCGTCGATGACGGGCTTGCCCGTGGCGTCGGGCGTCCGGCTTACGGCGGCGGTGGCACGGGGGGCGGGCGGAGAGGCGCCCGGCTGGTCCTTCGCGGCGCCCCCACCGCACGCGGTCGCGAGCAGCAGCGGTGCCGCCGCCAGGACTCCGTACCCGCGCCATCCGAGCCATCCGCGCCGTCTGCGCATCGGACCGCCGCACGCCAGGATCGAACACCCCCGTATCCCCGAAGACGCGTCGATCCTATGAGTGCGGAAGGGGGCGGCCGGTTCCCGCAATATCCGTCGTCCCGTCAGAACCCTTCGGGTCGCGGGTCCTTGGCGAGCCGGGCGTGCAGGTGCTCGTCGTGGTACTCACCGTCGCCGAAGCGGTGGGAGTCTCGCAGGACGCCCTCGGGGAGGTAGCCGCAGCGGTCGGCCACCCGGCAGGACGCCGGGTTGCCGACGGCGTGGGCGATCTCGACGCGGCGGGCGTCGGCGGTGTCGAAGCCCCAGTCCGTCACCGCCGCGACCGCCCTGGTCACGAGACCCCGCCCACGGGCGGCGGGCGCCAGCCAGTATCCGACCATCGCCAGCCCGTCCTCGCGGTCGACCCAGCGCAGGGCGACGCCGCCGAGCACCGCGTCGTCGGCGGCGTCCCGTATGGCGAAGGCGGCGACCGTACCGCGTTCCCACCCGGCGTCCCGCGCCTCCACCCAGGCGCGGGCGGCGTCCCGGTCGGTCGTCGCTATCGGGTTCCACAGGGCAATCGCCGGATCCGCCACGGCGGCCACCAACGCGTCCAGCACGGTCTCCGAATCGGCGTCCGCCCGGCTCCAGGGGCGCAGTACGGCGTTCACCAAATCGAACTCGGTGCGGACGAAGGTCTTGCGGTCGGCGGGGGCGGGGCCCGGGGCAGGGGCGGAGAGAGTACTCATGGCCCCATTTCTACTGAAGCACCAGAACTCTGACCAGCGATTTTCCCGGCCCGTCGGTGCGCACGTCCCGGAGCGGCACCGCGCCGCACGCCGAGGTCGACACCGGTGTGCGGCGCGGCGGGCCTCACGGGGCCCATGCCGGACGGCGGTTCAGGAGAGGGCCAGCTCCGTGACGTCGCCCGCTTCCAGGACCCAGGTCGCGCTGAGCCCGCCCTCCTTCACCCGCGCGTCGCCGTCGCCCTTGAGGACGCCGATGCGGTTGCCGGACAGGGCGATCTGAATGGCGTGGGTGTACTCGTGGACCCAGGACGCGCCGAGGCCGCCCTCCTTCACGTACACGTCGCCGCTGTCCTTGAGGACGCCGATGCGGTTGCCCGACAGTTCCAGCTGGACGACGTCGTCGGCCTCGCGCACCCAGGAAGCGCTGAGGCTGCCTTCCTTCACCCAGACGACACCGTTGCCGACGAGGACGCCGATGCGGTTGCCCGCCAGGTCGATGCCGATGGCGTTGTCGGACTCCCGTACCCAACTGGCGCTTAGGCCGCCCTCCTTCACCCACGCGACACCGTCGCCGGTGACGACACCGATGCGGTTGCCGGAGAGTTCCAGTTCCTTGACCTTGTCGGACTCCTTGACCCAGGTCGCGCCGAGGCCGCCCTCCTTCACGTACGCCTCGCCGTTGTCCTTGAGGACGCCGATGCGTTTGCCGGACAGGGCGATCTGCTTGACGTCGGTGGCCTCCTTGACCCAGGTGGCGCTCAGCCCACCCTCCTTCACCCACGCGACGCCGTCACCGGTGAGGACACCGATGCGGTCGCCGGAGAGAGCGACCTGCTTGATGTTCCCGGACTCCTTGACCCAGGTGGCGCTGAGGCCGCCCTCCTTCACGTAGGCGTCGCCGTTGACACGCAGGGTGCCGATGCGGTTGCCGCCGTTGCCGGAGACGGTGCCGGGCACCGCCGCGCCGGCCGTGCTCGAACCTGCGAGACCGGCCAGCGCCAGAACAGCCGCTGCGGCAGAGAGAGTCTTGAGATTCAAAGGATTAACTCCTGTACACAGAGGGACCCTGGGGCCCAATGAGCTGTGCCCTCGGGGGATTGAGCAATCCGATGACGATCAACGACCGGGGGCCCGTAGGGTGCGTGTGCCATTGGGGTGAGGGAGGCGCATTGAACGGGGCCTGCCGCGCGCCGGGGCGCACGGGTCCGGCACGCTCCGGACGGAGGTCCCGGTGACCTTCCCGCGGGGTGCGTGCGGGGCGGCGCACCTTGATAGCGTCGCTCCCGCGATTGCGGACCGCTCCCCGCCGGGGTCGTCGCTGCGCCCCGGACGCCCTGCCCTCGACGGGCGGTCCGCGGAGCAGGCGTGCTGACGGTACGGGGACGTTCGCCGCAAGGACGAAGAGGGCCGACGCATGAGCCTCGCGCAGTTGCACTACACCTCTGCCACCGCGGGGGACGACGGGGGTGGCGCGCGGTTCACGGCGGTCGGCGCCGGCATACCCACGCCGGTGCTGGCGGAGGCCGAGCAGCTCCTCGGGTACGAACCGCCCGCCGGAGCCCCGTACCACCCCACCGCCGGCGAACTCCGTTCGTTCCCAGAGGCGTTCAGCTTCAGCGCCCTGTCCGACGGCAGCCATCTGCTGAGCCGCACCGTGGCGCTCGGTGGCCCCGGCGCCGGCGGTTTCCACGCGCACGCGGTGCATCTTCCGGCCGGTACCCGGCTGCCGGGCGACGCGCTGCCGATCACGGCCTGGCGGTCGCCGAGCTGGGCCTCCGCCGCACCGGGGGGCTCCACCCCCGGCCCCTTGGCCGCCCTGCCCGCCTCCGCCTCCTTCGGCCCCGAGGCGCTCAAGGACTTCGCGGTCTCCCGGAGCCCCTGGCTGGCGGCGGTCTTCGCCGACCTGCGCCGGGTGTGCGAGGAGCCGGCGTCGTCGCGGCTCGTTCTCGTGGAGCGGAGTTGCGCCGATGTGGCCCGTTGGATCGCCCTGGCCGGGTCCGTGCTGCCGCCGGAGACCGCCCAGCGGCTGACCTTCACGACGTACACCCGACGCCCGGCCGACTCCCCGCACCAGGTCATCGGGGTCCGGCCGGAGGACGCCCCCGCACCGGCCGGACCGGACGGCGGACTCCTGGTGCGCGACTGCACCGGGGCGCGCCCCGGGGAGACGGTGGGCGATGCCTGGGCGGAGAGCTGCGCCCGGATCTGGCGCAACCGGTCCCCGGAGCTGTTCCGGGTGGCGGCGGAGCTGCCCGGCGAGCCCTTCGCGGCCGGACCGCTCGCCGTGACGGCGCTCTGCGCGGGCGTACCGCTCGGTCCCGACGGACGTGCCGCGGCAGCGCATTGGGCGGCCGAGCGGCCGTACGCGCTGGACGAGGAGCGGACGCGACGGCTGACCGATGCGCTGACCGCCCCCGGCCTCGACCGCACGGATGACGAACTCAACGCCGTAGCAAGGCTGCTGACCGCTCTCGACGGACGGTCGGGCGCCGCCGTGACCGCGTCGCTCGGCGCTCTGCTGGTGACGGAGGCGGTACGTGGCGGCGGCGTCGCACTCGAACCGCCCGCGCGCTCGGTCTTCGCCGGACCGGCCGGGGAGCGCGCCGTCGCCGCACTCGTCACGGCTCTGGGCGACGACCTGCGTACCGAACTCACCACCGGTACGCCCCTCGCGGCCCCCGCGACCGTTGTTCCCGGACGGACCGTGGGGCGCGCGGTGCAGTTGCTGCGCATCGCGCGGCTGCTCGATGTGGACTGCGCCGAGCTGCTCCCCGATGTGGTGGGCCGGATGGCCCGGTCACTGCTGGACGAAGGGGCCGCCGACTGCGCCGCGGTGCTGCTCGACCTCCTGGACGAACAGTTCGACGTCCGTACGGCGCTGCTCGGTGAGCTGGACCGGATCGCCCCACAGGACGCGGCGGCGACGGAGCGGCTGCTGGCCGGGGTCGCGCTGCCGTTCACCGGGGCGCAGGCGCTGCCGCATCTGCGGATGTGCGCGGCGGCGCCGGAGGCCAGGGCGAGCGGCGGCGACGACCGGGTGAAGGTGCTGAACGCGGTGCTGCGTGCCGGTGGAATGTCACCTTTCACCGAGCCACTGGTGCTGCGGACGGCGGTGGGTCTGGTCTGGGGCAACGACGTCCCCACGGCGGGCGAGGCGCGGCTGCTGCTGGCCGGGAGCACGTCCGACGCGCATCGCACGGCCGGCACGTGGTCCGTGCTCGTCGCGGCGGCGCTCGGCGCCCCGGCCGACGACGCGGAGGCGCCCGAGCTCGCGCATGATCTGTTGCGCGGCTTCCCGCAGGAGATCGACGCGCGGGCGCGCGGCGCGCTGCATCTCCTGGAGTTCGCGCGGGACGTCCGGTCGGGGGCGGCGGAGCCGGGCTGGGCGGAGCAGGCCCGGAAGCTGTGCGCCGGGGCGGAGCCGGTGGAGGCGGGCGTGCGCGAGCAGGCGTTCGGCGCCCTGGCCGGGCGGCTGCTCGCCCCGGACCGGCCGGAGGCGGAGCTGTACGCGTTCGTCCACAGCGACGCCCCGGACCTCATCGCGGCCTACGGCACCGCCGCGCGGCAGGAGGCGGTGCTCGCCCGGCTGCGCTCCGACCCGGCCTATGTCGCGGACTGCTTCACTGTCTGGAGCTCCCACCCGCACGCGGGCCGCGCCTGGAGCGGGACCAGGGAAGCGCTGCTGGCGGAGGTGCTGCGTCCGGTGGTGCGCGGCCTGTCCGCCGGTGAGGTGGCGGCGGTGGAGGAGGCCGCCGAGCGGGTGGGCAGCAGCCGTACGGCGGAGGCGTTCCGGGCGTGGAACCGGCCGGACGGCTTGCGCAAGCGGCTCGGCAACAGGCTGGCGGCCCGCGTGCGACGGTCGTGAACGGCATCCCCAGCGGTCGTGAACGCATCGCCGGCGGTCATGAACTGCGTCGTCGGCGGTCACGGGCGGGCCACGGAGGTCGTGGCCCGTCATGGGCGACCGGTACCGTGTGACATATCGATCTCTCGTGCGCTCCCGGCGGGCTGCGTGACACCCCCAGGAGGAACAGATGACGACGAACCGCGGACGCAAGGACGTCATCCGGGACCGGATGGCCGCGACCGGCGAGTCGTACAACGTCGCCGCCCGCAATCTGAAGGCCATGAAGGACATGGGCGCCACGCGTGAGGCCGTCCTCACCCAGCGCTGGCGCCCCGCCGACACGCTCGACGTGCCGTGCCCCTGCGGCGGCACGTGCGAGCCCGGCGAGCGGTGCGAGCGCTGCCACGCGCTCCACCGCCACGTGGCGCGCTACCCCGGCAGTGTCACGGACGTGGAGACCTGGGCCGACCGCTACGACTGCATGGGCTGCGCGTCCTCGTACATCCTGACCGTGGTGCTGCCCGGACGGCCCTGGGGCGTCGCCGAGACGGTGATCCGGGGCGGCTCCGCCGAGCCGGTCGTGCAGGCCCGGGTGTTCCCGGGTGTCGCCCATCCGCTGCTGCGGCCGGAAGGCGCCGGGGACGAGACCGAGGACTGACCGGCGGCCCCGGCACCCGCCCCGGCCGCCCCGGAGCCACCCAACGGCCCGAAGTCACCGGCCTCGCCGCCCGGAGTCACCCGCCGGCCTGGACGACGGACGCTCCCACCACGACGGCGAGGACCAGCGCCACGACGACCAGGGACCGCGGGTTGCCGAGGTTGACCGTCCAGCCGATGCCGACCCGCTTGGGCACCAGGATCGCGGGATCGTCGGCATTGACGTAGACCGTGCCGGCGCCGCGCCAGAAGCGGTCGTCGTCGCGCGGGACCAGCCCGGTGCTCTCCTCGCCCGTTTCCGCCCGCAGCCTGGTCCCGGCGGGCCCGACGCGCAGGACCAGCCAGGCGGTCACGGCGAGGACCCCGACGAGCGGCACACCCGCGACGGCCAGGGTCATGGCCGTGGAGCGGGTGTCGCTCCACATCAGCGCGGACAGCCCGAGCAGCATCAGGTTCACCAGGGCGGTGATGCCCAGCATGGAGCGGGCCGTGACGGTGAGATAGCGGCGGTGGCGTGCCGCGCCGGCCACGGGGCGCGCCACATCGAGGTCGGCGCGGGCCCGGAGCAGTCCGGCGACGGTGGCGACCATGGTGAGGGTGAGCAGGACCTGCCCGAGGACGAACCCGAAGGCGGTCCACACACTGGTCGGGTACGTGCGGTAGACGGTGCCGCCGAGCGAGCGTTCGGGCAGTGCGACGTGGTCGGGCAGACCGGGGTAGACGACGACGCCCGCGACGACGCTGACAGCGATCACGACCAGCGCGGGGACCGCCCAGCCCCAGGGGAAGCGGACCGGGTCGGTGCGCAGGGACGTGTCCACTACGGCGCCCTGCCGGGCCTGCCGGTACCACCGGCCCTCCGCCTTCGCGCGGGCGATGGCCCGGTGGGCGCGTACCCACAGGGCGGCGGCGAGGGCGCAGAGCAGCAGCGAACCGGCGACCGAGGCGGCTGGGGTGCCGAGCGCGGTGCCGAGCGCCGTGGCGGGCACGGTGACGACGGCCGCGGCGACGAGCATCGCACCGCGGTAGCGATGGCGCTGTTCCTCGACGGCGGCGGAGCGCGCCCGGTCCGGCGGTACGCGGACGCCGAAGGGCACGGCGGAGGGGTTGAGGAGGGGGCTGGGCGCGGAGTACAGCACGGCGCTGAGCACCGCGAGTATGCCGAAGTTGAGAGCTGCGTCGACCAGCAAGGTGTTCACCTGTCCGTTCCTTTCACTGATCCCGACGGGGCGGGGCGCCGCGCCGGAGCCCGGCGCGGCCTTTCGGATGTACGTTCCCCGGGGCGGCGCCGAGGGTCAGGGCGTCCCGTCCTCCCTCGCGGGGAAGCGGTCCAGAACCGCCGCGACATGACTCATCACCTCCGCCTTCGCGATCCCTCGCACATCCAGCTCGGCGAGGAGGGTGCGCATGCGCGCCTCCCAGTCGACGCCGGCCCGCAGTTCGTCCGACGGCTGCTTGACGTCGGGCCGGACCACCGCACCGCTCTTGCGGTTGATGCGGATGATCCCTTCGCGTCGTAGCAGGTCATAGGCCTTGTTGACGGTGTGGAAGTTGATCGCCAGATCGACGGCCAGCTGCCTGGTGGACGGAAGTCCGGCACCGGGCGCCAACGCGCCTTCCGCGATGGCTTCCACCACCCGGTCCCGGATCTGCTGATAGATCGGCACCTCGCTGTCGAGGTCGAGCACTAGGTACACACCTTAACCCTATCTGCTATACATCTAATAGAACAGACGCTCAGGCTCCGCTGGAGGATGAATCCCCATGGCACTGATGAACATCTCCGACACCGGCCGCGCCATCGCCGGGTCCGACCGATGAGCGGGCTTCCGCAGGGCCCGTACATCGAAGTCAGCGGGCTGACCAAGCGGTTCGGAGCCGTACGCGCCGTCGACGACCTGAGTTTCACCGTGCGGCCGGGTGTCGTGACGGGCTTCCTGGGCCCCAACGGCGCGGGCAAGACCACGACGATGCGGATGATCCTCGGCCTGGTGGCTCCCACCGCGGGCACCGCCACCATCGGCGGCAAGCGGTACGCGGAGCTGTCCAGGCCCACAGCCACCGTGGGCGCCGTGCTCGACGCCTCCGCGGTCCACCCCGGCCACACGGCCCGCGACCATCTGCACATCTACCGCACCATGGGCGGCCACCCGCCCGAGCGGGTCGATCACCTGCTGGACCGGCTGGGGCTCGCCCAGGCGGCCGACCGCCGCACCCGCACCTTCTCCACGGGCATGCGGCAACGGCTCTCGCTCGCCACGGCGCTGCTGGGCGACCCGCGGGTACTGCTGCTGGACGAGCCGGGCAACGGGCTCGACCCGGAGGGCATCGCCTGGCTGCGCGGGCTGCTGCGCGGGCTGGCCGCCGAGGGCCGCACGGTGCTGGTGTCGAGCCATGTGCTCAGCGAGGTGCAGCAGATCGTCGAGGACGTCGTCGTGATCCGGAAGGGCCGGCTGGTGGCGGCGGGACCGATGACGGAGGTCGAACGGCTCTCGCCCGGCACGGTGCTGGTCCGCTCCCCGGACGCGGCGGCGCTGCGCGCCGCACTGCTGCGCGGTACCGCGCGGGACGGGGCGGCCGACCGGGTGGACCTCCTGCCGGACGGGACGCTGCGGGTGTACGGGATGGCGGACTCCGCCGTCGCCGATCTGGCCGCCGCCGAGCGGCTGCGGGTGCACGGGCTGACCGCCGGGGGCGGCCTGGAGCAGCTCTTCCTCCGGCTGGCGGGGGAAGGCGAACCGGCAGGCCCCGACCGGCCTGCGGCGCTGACGGACGAGGGGCGGAACCGGTGATGAACGCACTGATCAGGGCGGAGTTCCGGCGGCTGGCCGCCACCCGCCTCCGGCTGTGGGCGCTCCTCGCGGCCGTCGTCCTGGGCGGCGGCATGGTGGGGCTGATGACACTGGTCGGGCCGGAGAACTTCGATCCGCCCGCGCCCGGCCTGGACACCGAGGCCGGTGTCCGCTCCGTACTCGGCATGCTGAGCTTCACGGTGTTCCTGCCGGCCGCGCTCGGCACCCTGGCGATGACGTCGGAGTACCGGCACCGCACCGCCACGTACACCTTCCTGCACGCCCCGCGGCGCCGGCAGGTGCTCACCGCCAAGCTCGTCACGTACGGCGTCGCCGGTCTGCTGTACGGGCTGGTACTCACCGGCACGGCGGCGGCCGCCTTCTTCGGGGGTGTGGCGGCGCGCGGGGTGACCCCGGGGATGGCCACCGGCGAGGTGCTGGGACTGCTCGTGCGGCCGGCGGTGGCGATGGCGGTGTACACCCTGCTGGGCGTGGCGGCCGGGGCGCTGATCCGTCATCAGGTCGCGGCGCTGGCCGTCGTCATCGGCTATCTGTACGCGGGCGAGTACCTGCTGATGATGATCCCGGGCGTCAAGCTCCTCTACCCACTGCTGCCCGGCGGCGCCACGGCGTCCCTGACCGGCTTCAGCTATGTGGCGGACACGATGGCCGCGGAGCTGGCGACCGGCCCGGTGCCGCTGCTCTCCCCCGTCGGCGGCGGACTGCTGCTCGCCGGGTACGCCCTGGTCGCGGCGTGCGTCGCGGTCCTGGTGCCGATGCGCAGGGACGTGCACTGAGCCCGTACGACGGAGCGGGTGCCCCGGAACGTGTTCCGGGGCACCCGCTTCGGTTCTCGTCCCTCAGCCCTCGTCCGGGGTCAGGCGCAGCGAGATCGAGTTGATGCAGTACCGCTGGTCGGTGGGGGTCGGGTAGCCCTCGCCCTCGAAGACATGGCCGAGGTGCGATCCGCAGCGTGCGCAGCGGACCTCGGTGCGGACCATGCCGTGGCTGCGGTCCTGGATCAGTTCGACCGCGTCGCTGTCCTTCGGGTCGTAGAAGGACGGCCAGCCGCAGTGCGACTCGAACTTGGTGTCCGAGCGGAACAGTTCGGCGCCGCAGGCGCGGCAGGAGTAGACGCCCGTGGTCTTGGTGTCGGTGTACTCACCGACGAAGGCGGGTTCGGTGCCGGCCTGGCGCAGGACCGCGTACTCGGCCGGCGTCAGCTCCGCCCGCCACTGCTCGTCCGGCTTCTCGATGTCGTACGACACGTCGCTCCCTCAGCTCGACAGGTGGTCCAGGATCTGCGGGCCGAGGTCCGTGACGTCGCCCGCTCCCATGGTGAGAACGAGGTCGCCGGGCTTCGCCATTCCCGCGATGGCCTCGGGGACCGCGGTCTTGTCGTGGACGGCGGTGACATCGGCGCCCGCGGCCCGCGCGGCCTCGATGATCAGGGCGCTGGTGATGCCGGGGATCGGGTCCTCGCGGGCCGGGTAGATGTCCAGCACCACGGAGGCGTCGGCCAGCGCGAGGGCCTGGCCCATCTCGGTGCCGAGCTCCTGGGTGCGGGAGAAGAGGTGCGGCTGGAAGACGACCAGGAGGCGGGCCTCGGACGCGGCGCCGCGCATCGCTTCGAGGTCCGCGGTCATCTCGGTGGGGTGGTGCGCGTACGAGTCGATGACCTGCACGCCCGCCGCCTCGCCCTTGAGCTGGAGGCGGCGCTTGACCCCGGTGTACTTGCCGAGGGCCGAGGCCAGGTTGTGGGCCGGGACGCCGAGGGCGACACCGGCGGCGAGGGCCGCGACGGCGTTGAGGGCGTAGTGGCGGCCGGGCACGGAGACCGTGAACGTGAGGTACTTCCCGTTCAGGACGACCGTGACCTCGCTGGTCAGTCCGCGCGGGGTGATCTTGTGGACGCGTACGTCGGCGTGCTCGGACTCGCCGTAGGTGACGACGTTCAGCGAGGACAGGGTCCGGACCCGCTCCGTCAGCTCGACGGCGCCCGCCTGGTCGGCGGAGATCACCAGGGTGCCGCCCGGGACGATCTTGCCGGCGAACGCCTCGAACGACTCGTAGATCTCGTCCATCGAGGCGTAGTTCGCGTGGTGGTCCAGCTCGACGTTGAGGACGATCGCGACCTCGGGGTCGTACTTCTGGAAGCTGCGGTCGCTCTCGTCCGCCTCGGCGACGAAGATCGCGCCCTCGCCGTGCGCGGCGTTGGTGCCGGGTCCGGCGAGGTCGCCGCCGATGGCGTACGAGGGGTCGAGGTTCAGCTCGGTCAGGGCGACGGCCAGCATCGACGTGGTGGTCGTCTTGCCGTGCGTGCCGGCCACCGCGATGGCGCGCAGCCCGCCCATGAGCGAGGCGAGCGCATCGGAGCGGTGCACGACGGGGACCGACAGCTCGGCGGCGCGCAGCAGCTCCGGGTTGTCGGCACGGATGGCGCTGGAGACGACCACGCACGAGGCGTCGTCCGCCAGATGTCCGGCGGCGTGCCCGATGTGGACGGTCGCCCCCAGCGCCCGCAGCGCCTCGGCGGTACCCGACTCCTTGGCGTCGCTGCCCGCGACCTTGGCGCCGCGCTGGGCGAGGATCTTCGCGATGCCCGACATTCCGGCGCCGCCGATGCCGATGAAGTGCGGCCGTTCCATGGCGGCAGGAATACCGGGTGCCATGCGTGTGTCTCCCAGACGTCGATGCGGGTGGCCGGGTCGGGATGCGAGTACCCGAGCCGGTACGAGGTGCCCGCCCAGCCTATTCGCTGTGCGCGAAGAGCTTGAGCACCGGTACGCCGACCTTGTGGCGGGCCCTGGACGCCCAGTCCCGGTGGAAGAACTCCTCGACGTAGTGCGGCGCTGTCAGCACGATGACCTCGTCCGCCTCCGCGTCGTCGACCACGGACTTCAGCTTGTCCAGGGGGTGGTCCTCGATCACCTGTCCGACCGCTTCGGAGCCTGCCTGGCGCAGTGCCTCCAGGGAGACCTCGAGCGCGAGTTCGGCGGGCTCTCTGGCGTTCTTGCCCTCCGGTTCCTCACCCTCCCGGGCGGCTTCCTTCAGCTCTCCCATCGCCAGGTCGTCGATGGCTCGCAGCAGCACATCTGCCTGGTCACCGCGGGGCTGCATGAGCACGACGAAGGAGGTCGGCTCCTCCCCGTGCAGGGTGGTGACGAACTCGACGTCCTCGGAGGTGAGGGGCTTCTCGATCATCAAAACGCTGGTGAACACCACGGGCGCCCTTCTGCTTCAGTGGCCGTCGCCGGTCACTGCTGAAACCATCCTTCCCCGTGCTCGCACGGGGTCTGCGAGAGTAATTGTGCCCACCGGAAGCTAACCGGAACGACAAATTCCGCTGATTGTCAGCTCCGACGGTACCGAGTGAAGAGGAACCCGGCCTCTTCGAGCATCGACGCCAGGGTGAATCGTTCCGGCACGGCCACCGAGGGGCCGCCCGCGATCCGCTGCGCGTCCCCGGCGGTCAGCATCGGCGAGAGGGTCAGACAGAGCTCGTCCAGCACCCCGGCGGCCACGAACTGGCCCAGCATCCTGGGGCCGCCCTCGGTCAGCTGCCGCTTGAGCCCGCGGTCCGCCAGCTCCCGTACGGCCCTGGCGGGGTCCACCCGGGAGCCCTCCCCCGCGATCACCACCTCGGCGCCCGCCCGGCGCGCCTCCTCGATCCGGCCCGGCGGGGCCCCGGCGCCGGTCAGCACCAGGGTCGGGACGAGCGGCTCGGTGAAGAGCGGCAACGAGAAGTCGAGGTCCAGGCTGCCGCTCACCACGGCGATCGCGGGTGCGGGCCCCTGCCCGGCCGCGGCCCGGCGGGCGGCGAACGCCTCGCGGGCCCTGGCGGGGCGGTAGCCCTCCAGGCGCACCGTCTCCGCCCCGGCGAGGACCACATCGGCCAGACCTCGCAGGGTGCCGAAGATCCGCATGTCGCTCGCGCAGGAGATCGGCTGCGAGCGGCCGTCGTGCTGGGCGGCCCCGTCGAGCGTCGAAACCATGTTGGCGCGCAGCCAGGGGCCGTCCTGTTCGGGGTAGGCGTAGGCGTCGGCCAGGGCGTCCAGACTCCACTCCTCGTGGTCAGCCGGTGTCAGGTCGGTCACAGGGAAGAGGCGTCGCATGTTCTGCAGTCTGGCACGGCGCTTAAGGTTGAGAGTTGTGTCGTCCTCCACAGCCCTGCCGGGGCAGAGCCCCATAGCCGAAACGGCTCCCCTTTCCCTGTGCGCCCTAGAGCCCCGCGTACCCGCCGACCGACTGGTCGCCGAGATGGTGCCGCCGCCGCGCTTCGACTCCGTGCGTTTCGACACCTATGTGCCGGACCCCAAGCAGCCGAGCCAGACGGAGGCGGTCGGGGTCCTGAGCGGCTTCGCGGCCGGGCTCGGCGGCGCGCACGCCAGCGGCTCGGGCAAGCGCAAGTGGTTCAGCAGGAAGCCGGCGGCCCCCTCGGCCCCGCTCGGCGTCTACCTCGACGGCGGCTACGGCGTCGGCAAGACCCATCTGCTGGCCTCCCTCTGGCACGCCACCCCGGCCGCCCCCTCGCTGAAGGCGTTCGGCACCTTCGTGGAGCTGACCAACCTGGTCGGCGCGCTGGGCTTCCAGCAGACCGTGCAGACGCTGAGCGGGCACCGGCTCCTGTGCATCGACGAATTCGAGCTGGACGACCCGGGTGACACCGTGCTGGTGTCGTCGCTGCTGAGCAGGCTGGTCGAGGCCGGGGTCGCGCTCGCCGCCACCTCCAACACGCTGCCCGGCAAGCTCGGCGAGGGCCGGTTCGCCGCGGCCGACTTCCTGCGGGAGATCCAGGGGCTGTCCGCCCACTTCCGCCCGCTGCGGATCGACGGCGAGGACTACCGCCACCGCGGGCTGCCCGAGGCCCCCGCGCCGTACTCCGACGAGCAGGTCACCAGGGCGGCGTACGCCACCGAGGGCGCCAGCCTGGACGACTTCCCCTCGCTGCTCGACCATCTCGCCCGGGTCCATCCGAGCCGCTACGGCGCACTGACGGACGGACTGCGGGCGGTCTGCCTCACCGAGGTCCAGCCGGTCCCCGACCAGTCGACCGCGCTGCGGCTCGTCGTCCTCGCGGACCGGCTGTACGACCGGGAGATCCCGGTGCTCGCCTCCGGGCTGCCGTTCGACCGGCTGTTCAGTGAAGAGATGCTGAACGGCGGATACCGGAAGAAGTACTTCCGGGCGATCTCCCGGCTGACGGCGCTGGCGCGCGACGCGAAGGGGCTGGTGGCGCAGTAGGTTCGGGAGCGTACCGCCCCTCGGACCCTTGGGCGCCGAGGGACTCCCGTATCGACCGCGCACACCGCTTGAAGGGATTCGGCATGGCAACCACGCGTCAGGCTCACACGGTCTGGGACGGCAACCTGATCGAGGGCAAGGGGGTCGTCACCTTGGACTCCTCCGGCATCGGCGAGTTCGACGTCTCCTGGCCGTCCCGCGCGGAGAAGGCGAACGGCAAGACCTCCCCCGAGGAGCTCATCGCGGCGGCCCACTCCAGCTGCTTCTCGATGGCGCTGGCCCACGGTCTGGCCTCGGCCGGCACCCCGTCGACCCAGCTGACCACCACCGCCGACGTCACCTTCCAGCCCGGCACCGGGATCACCGGAATCCACCTCACCGTCCAGGGCCAGGTGCCCGGCATCGACGAGGCGGACTTCGTCAAGGCCGCCGAGGACGCCAAGGCGAACTGCCCGGTCAGCCAGGCGCTGACCGGCACGACGATCACGCTCTCCGCCTCGCTGATCTGACCGCAGGGGCCACTCCCGGCCCGGGACACGGCCAGGGTCTCAGTGACCCGCATGGTTCCCGCGCGGCGATACGCGTGCTACACACATGCGGGTCACTTCTCCTGTCCGCCAGCAGGGAGTTGCCTCATGTCATCAGAAACGTCACGCCTGACCGAAGAAACGTCACGGCCGACCGAAGAAACGTCACGGCCGACCGCCACCCGTCGTCAGGTCCTGGCCGGCAGCGGCGCGGCCGTCGCCTCCATCGCCTTCGCCGGAGCGTTCTCCGAACTCTTCGCGGGCACCGCCGCCGCCCGGGGACACAGCGGGTACGGCCCGCTGGTGCCCGACCCCGACGGTCTGCTCGACCTTCCGAAGGGTTTCCGCTACCGGGTGCTGTCCCGGGAGGGCGACCAGCTCCGCTCCGGCGAGGGCCAGGTCCCCAGCAACCACGACGGCATGGCCGCCTTCGCGGGCCGTCACGGCCACGTCCGGCTCGTCCGCAACCACGAGAACCGCGTCACCGCGAAACGCCCGGTCCCGACCGTCGAGGGTCTCACCTACGACCCGATGGGCAAGGGCGGCTGTACGGCCCTGGAGCTGGACGGCCGCAACAACGTTCTCGGCGAACGGGTCGCCATCGCCGGTACGGCGGTGAACTGCGCGGGTGGCCGCACCCCGTGGAACACCTGGCTGACCTGCGAGGAGACCGAGGACAGAGCCGGTACCAACGGCTACACCAAGGACCACGGCTTCATCTTCGAGGTGGACGGCGCCGATCCGCACCGCACCGGGGCCGTGCCGCTCACCGCGATGGGCCGCTTCCAGCACGAGGCCATCGCGATCGACCCGAAGAACGGGATCGTCTACGAGACGGAGGACGCGTTCGAGAAGCCGTTCGGGCTCTTCTACCGCTTCCTGCCGAACAAGCCGCTCGGCGGTACGGGCTCGCTGCGGGCCGGCGGCCATCTGGAGGCCATGCGGGTGCCGGGCGTCGCCGACCTCTCCATGGTCCAGGAGACCGGCGCGAGCTTCGAGGGCATCGAGTGGGTTCCCGTACCGGATCCGCTGGCGGCCGGGACACCGATCCGGTTCCAGGACTTCGGCCCGAAGGGCATCACACACGCCCAGAAGCTGGAGGGCTGCTACTGGGGCGGGTCCTCGGTCTACTTCGTCTCCAGCTTCGCGCACAGCGCGGAGGGGTCCGCCGCCGACCACTACGGCCAGGTGTGGCGGTACGAGCCGAAGCGGCGCCGCCTCACGCTCGTCATCGTCTTCGGCCCCGGCACCGACGTACAGCTGCCGGGCGAGTCCCCGGACAACATCTGCCTCGCCGCCGACGGCGGGCTGATGGTGTGCGAGGACGGCGGCGGCGCGCAGCATGTGTTCGGCCTGACGCGGCGGGGCGAGGTGTACCCGATGGCGCGGGGCCGGCAGAACATCGGGACGCCGGAGGAGCCCGAGTGGGGTGAGTTCGCCGGGGTCACGTTCGCGCCGGACGGCGGGACGATGTACGTGAACTGCTACACCCCGGGGACGACGTTCGCGGTGACGGGGCCGTGGCGCTGACGCGCTGACACGGTGGTCCGTCGAGGTACCGGAGGGGGCGGGCAGCGGGTGCCCGCCCCCTTCGCGCCGCCCGGGACGGGGTCCGTGTTCTGCCCAGCGGCCCGGGTCACGTCGGCGGCGCTCAGGATCGTCGTCGAGGCGGCCAACGGGGCACCTTCGGCACACGTCGTCGCCGTCCGCGCCTACGCATAGGAGCGGACCGGCCGGGCGACCCGGTCGGGCGGCCGGTCAGGCGGCCCGGCCCGGTCGATCCGCCCGGCCGACTCGACGGCCCGGGTGAATCCGGGCGCGACTCCGACGAGACGAGGCCCCATACACCCCTTCTAGTGGGATAAGCCGATATTTTCCGCTGATGACTCATTCGAACCACTCGACTCATTCAGCTCATTCGAGTAATGCTGTGCTGAAATTGACGGCTCTGTCCGTTCTCGGTGTGCTGCTCGGCGGCCTCGCCGGCTGTGGGGGCCCCGACGGCCCCCCGGCCGCCGGGCGTGCGCCCGCGGCGGCCCACGTCCCGTCGCACGCCGCCTCGGCACCGCCCACCATGGCTCCGGGGCCCGACGGGCGGACGCCGGTCTTCGAACGCGGGACGAAGGGCGGCGAGAAGGTGGTGGCGCTCACCTTCGACGCCGACATGACCGCCGCCGAGGGGCCCCGAGCGGCGGCGGGCGAGCAGTTCGACAATCCCGAACTGATCGATCTGCTGCGCGACTTGAAGGTGCCAGCCACGGTGTTCATGACGGGGCGGTGGGCCGACGAGTACCCGGCGCAGGCCAGGTCCATCGGCACCGACCCCCTCTTCGAGGTCGCCAACCACTCGTACAGCCACTACGCCTTCAAGTCCCCCTGCTACGGACTGCCGACCGTGACCGAGAACGGCATGCGCGCCGATGTGGCGCGGGCCTTCGACTCGTTCCGGAAGGCCGGTGTGCGCAATACGGTGCCGTACTTCCGCTTCCCCGGCGGCTGCTACGACGATGCCTCGCTGCGCGCGCTCGCGCCCGAGAAGGTGACGGCGGTGCAGTGGGACGTCATCAGTGGCGATGCCTTCGCGACGAACGCGGACGCGGTGGCCGAACAGGTGCTGGAGGGGGTGCGGCCCGGCTCACTGGTCGTCATGCACTGCACGCGAAGCGCGGCACCGGTCACGGACGAGGCGGTCCGCCGAGTGGTCCCGGAGCTGCGGCAGCGCGGGTACCGCTTCGTGAAGGTCTCCGACCTGATCCGGGCGGCACAGCGCTGAGAGGCTGCCGGGCGGTCGCTCAGCCGGAGCACGCCGTGCGCTGGGCCTCCTGCCATTCGCAGACCGGGCAGAGAGTGATGCCCCTGACCGACTCCGGGTACTCGGTCGGCTTCCGGCAGAGCACGCACTCGGCGTACGGAGGCCCTGCGGCGGTCTCCGTACCGGTGGGTGCGGGGTTCGCGGCGGGTGCACCGCAGTACGCCTCTTCACTGCGCTCGTCCATGCGTACGCCGCAGTACGCCTCTTCCCTGCGCTCTACGGTGTGTGCGCCGCAGTACGCCTCTTCACTGCGCTCGTCCATGCGTACGAGCCTACTCAGACGCGCAGGGAAGTCAGTTTGCAGACGAGCGCGGCCGCCGCGGCGGCGAGGGCGGCGGCAGCGACGAGCGGCAGAACCGGGAAGTGCACCGTGCCGGTCCGCGAACCGGTGACCAGGCCCGTCACTGCGGTGTTCGCGGGCGAACCGGCGGTCACCAGGGCCAGCAGCGCGCCGAGCACGGTGGCGGCGACGGACCAGCCGCGCCGGTGCAGCAGCGGCCGGGTGCAGAGCGCGCCGACCACCGCCCCCAGCAGCACACAGCAGGCGACGGCCAGCAGTCCGGCGGCCCCGGCGGGCAGCAGCGGCACCCGGACGGAGTTGTCGGCACTGGCCGGCTTGCTGATCACCAGCACGGTCAGGGTGGCGGCCACACCCAGCAGCCCGGCACAGCCGAGCGCGGCGAGCAGCGCCGCCAGATGCGCCCTCGGCGATCCCACCACCGCGGCGGTCACGGTCCGGGCGGCGGGCGGCTCCTGGTTGGCACAGAGCTGTACGAGCCAGGCGGTGACGGGCAGGAGCCCGGCGGCCGCGTAGCCGAGTGAGTCGAGGACGGGCTGTCCCCACTGCACGCCGACGGAGACGAAGGCCGCGTACAGCAGCACCGGGGCGAGCCAGCGCTGGGAGCGGACCAGCAGGGCGGTCTGGTAACGCAGGAGGGCGGTCATGGTGCCTCGTGAGTCGGGAGGCCGCGTGGGTCCCTGGCGGCCCCGTGCGGGCCGGGGCTCTCGGTGCGGACGGGCGCGGCGGCCACCTGCCGGATGTGCCAGGGCGGGTGGGCGGTGAGCAGGGCGCGCAGCAGCGCGTCGGAGTGCGCGGCCGGGACGGTGAGCCGTACGCCCCCGTCGGCCGCGGGCGTGTGCTCCGGGGCGCCCGGCAGTCCGGCGGGGAGCGATGCGCCGGGCGGGCCCGCCGCCTCGATCCGTACCGGCGGGCCGGTCTCCGCGGCCCGTGCCCCGGGGGCGGGGAGCAGGCCGGTGCCCTCGATCCGGAACACGGCGTCGACCGCCCCGGCGAGCCTGCGCGGGTCGTGGTCGACGAAGACGACGGTGGCGCCGGCCGCGACCCGTTCGGCCACGGCCCGGTCCAGCTCGTCGCGGGCCGCCGTGTCGAGCCCGGTCCATGCCTCGTCCAGGATCAGCAGCTCGGGCTCGGCGAGGAGCGCCTGGGCGACGGCGACCTTCTGGCTGGTGCCCTTGGAGAGTTCCGGAAGCGGTGTACGGGCATGGGCGGCGGCGCCGAAGCGGGCGAGCCAGGACCGGGCGCGGTCGGCCGCTTCGGAGGTCCGCAGGCCGTGGATGCGGCCGAGGTGGACGAGGTACCCGGACGCGGTGAACGGCAGCGCGGCCGGGAAGCGCTCGGGGACGTATGCCGTACGCGCTCCACGGCCGGTGATCCGGCCCTCCGTCGGGGCGTCGATCCCGGCGAGCAGCCTCAGCAGGGTCGACTTGCCGGTGCCGTTGGCCCCCTCGATCCGGACCAGGGCGTGCGTGGGCAGGTCGAGATCGATCCCACGCAGCACCCAGGGGCCGCCGAGTCCGTACCGGCGGCCGACCCCGGTCAGCCTCAGTTGGCGGTCTTCTCGGGCTTGGCCTCGCTGGGCCGCACGATCACGAATCCCTCGCCGTCCAGCCGCAGTTGGACGGCCTCGCCGGATCCGCCGCGGATCATCGAGCCGACGCTCTGCGAACGGTGCAGCGACGTGGCCAGGTTGGCGCTCCAGCCGACCACCGCGTCCGTGTCGACGCAGACCGGCTGCTGCGGCGTGACGGGAATCACTATGGGGTGTCCCTCGCACATCAGGCCGAGCTTGCCGTAGCCGGTGAAGACGCTGTTGAAGAGCCCGCCGCCGGTCATCCCGGCACCCTTCACGGTCTTGATCTCGTAGGAGATCGTGGGATCGAAGCAGAGCACGTTGCGGCCGTTGATCGTGAGGACGTCGCCGTGCTCCATCTCCACGATGAAGCAGTTGGCGGCCTCGTGCGCGAACCATGCCTCGCCCTGGCCGCGGACCGCCATCAGCGGCAGTCCCTCTCCGGTGACGGCGCGCTTCAGCATGCCGCCTATGCCCTGGCCCTTGCGCTCGAACTGCAGATCACCGCGGAAGGCGATCATCGCTCCCTGGCGGGCGTGCATCTCGCCGTTGACGGCGTACTTGATGGATTTGGCGTTCTGCAGGGTCATCCCGGGGGCCGTCGCCTGCTGTGCCAGGTTCTCGCTGGAAAAGAGATCGCTCTTCATGCGGTGCATCCTCACCCGGAGCGGTCCATTCCGCCAAGAAGCCCGGATCGGGCGGCTGGCAGACTGGACCGGGTGAGCAGCAATGACATTCCCACGTCCCCGTCCACTCCCCATTCGCCCGCGGCGGACAGCCCGTTCAGGTCCGAGCCGACGAGCCGCGACGAGGCGCCGCAGTACGTGCTGCCGTTGGTCGTGCACATCGAGAAGACCGCTCCCCCGGCCCGTACCGACGCGTTGCGGACCGCGGCCCGCGCGGTGCTCGTGATGCTCTCCGACGAGCGCTCGGTGGGCGAGGGCGAGTGGGCGCGGGCGATGCGGGACTGGCAGGACGCCCGGATCCGCAAGGTGGTGCGGCGGGCGCGCGGCGCGGAGTGGCGCAAGGCCTCCGCGCTGCCGGGCATCACGGTCACGGGCGAGGGCGCCGAGGTGCGGGTCTTCCCGCCGGTGCCGCTGGACGGCTGGCCCAAGGAGCTGGCGAAGCTCCAGGTGTCGGGGACGGATCTGGACGACCCGGAGCCGCCTGCCGCGCCCGATCGCCAGAGCCCGGTGCTGTGGCTCAACCCGGAGCTGGACATGTCGGCGGGCAAGGCCATGGCGCAGGCCGGGCACGGCGCGCAGCTCGCCTGGTGGGAGCTGTCGGACACGGAGCGCAAGGCGTGGCGCGAGGCGGGCTTCCCGCTCTCGGTCGCCACCGCGGAGGCGGGGCGCTGGCCGGAGCTCACGGCGAGCGGGCTTCCGGTGGTGCAGGACGCCGGGTTCACCGAGATCGCGCCCGGGTCGTGCACCGTGGTCGCCGACCACCCGGCGCTGCGACGCGGCTGAGCGCCTGAACGCCCGAGCGCCGGAGCGGGAACCTCAAATCGACCTCTGAACGTCCCCCTGTTCGGATTCACCACCGCCCTTTGGGGCCATGAGCCCTGCACGAAGCGGATGAGGGGGACGGTATGAAGCTGGGTATCGGGATCGGCTGGCGGCCGGAGATAGCGGATGTTGTCGAGGCGCTGCCGGGGATCGACTGGGTGGAGGCGGTCGCGGAGAACATCTGCACCGGCCGTCTCCCCGATTCGCTGGTACGGCTCAGGGAGCGCGGTGTCACGGTCGTCCCGCACGGCGTCTCGCTGGGCCTCGGCGGAGCCGACCGCCCCGATCCGGGCCGGCTCGCCGATCTCGCCGCCCGCGCCGAACTGCTCTCCGCGCCCCTGGTGACCGAGCACATCGCGTTCGTACGGGCCGGGGGGCCGCGCACCTCCTCGCCGGGGCTGGAAGCGGGCCATCTGCTGCCCGTCCCACGGACCCGGGACGCACTGGACGTGCTGTGCGAGAACGTGCGCATCGCGCAGGAGTCGCTGCCGGTGCCGCTGGCCCTGGAGAACATCGCGGCGCTGATCTCCTGGCCCGACGAGGAGCTGACCGAGGGGCAGTTCCTGGCGGAGCTGGTCGAGCGGACCGGGGTCCGGCTGCTGATCGACGTCGCCAATCTGCACACCAACCACGTCAACCGGGGCGAGGACCCGGCCACCGCACTGGACGAGCTGCCGGTGGAGGCCATCGCGTACGTGCATGTGGCGGGCGGCGTCGAGAAGGACGGTGTCTGGCACGACACCCACGCCCACCCGGTCACCGAGCCCGTACTCGACGTCCTGGCCGGGCTCCGTTCCCGGGTCGACCCGCCCGGCGTCCTGCTGGAGCGGGACGACGACTTCCCGCCGGCCGAGGAGCTGGCGGGCGAACTGGACACGATCCGCGCCACCTTGAACCGGGCGGCGGGGGACACGAAGCGGCCCGCCCCTCGCGTCCGCCCGTCCACGCGGGCCGGAGCGTCCACATCCACCGACGCCACCCGCGACCGGCTCGCGGCCGCCCAGACCGCACTGCTCTCCGCGCTCGTCGCCGGTGGCCCCGCGCCGCAGGGCTTCGACCGGCGCCGCCTCGGGGTCCAGAGCCGTGCCCTGGCCGCCAAGCGGGCCGGGGTCGTCGCCAAGGTGGCACCGGAGCTGCCGGAGATCCTGGGCACCGGCTACCGGGAGGCCTTTCTCTCGTACGCCGCGACCCGCCCCATGTCCGCCGGTTACCGGCGCGACGCGATGGACTTCGCCGAGGACCTGCTGATCGCGGGCCGCCCCACCGACGACGCCGCCCGGCGCAGGCTGACCCACTGGTGGCAGGACCGGGCCGGTGCGCGCCCGCCGCGCCGCACCACCCGGCTCGTACGAGCGGCCCGCGCGGCCCTGATCGGAAGGTGACCGGCATGAACACCGTCGCACTGCTCGTGGACCTCGGCGTCGTGGTCTCCTCCGTACTCCTGGTCGTGGGGCTCTCGCGGGCCCGTGGCGGCACCGGCGGCGCCGTCCACGACGTCTACGAAGCCGCCTTCCTCAACGGCGGCCCGGGCAGGGTCGCGGACGCCGCGCTCACCGCGATGCATGCGGACGGCCGGCTGGCCGTCGGGGGCCCCGGAATCGTCGCCGTCCAGCGGGCCGAAGCCCATGACCCGGTGGAGCGCGCGGTGCTCCAGGAACACGCCTCGGCTCCCAGCGGGGCGTTGCACACCCTGCGCGAGGCGGTGATGCGGCACCCCGCGGTGCAGGAGGTCGGCGACGGGCTCGCGGCCCGCGGTCTGCTGGCCGCGCCCACCGCGAACCGGACGTGGCGCCGCTGGGGCGTCACCCAGGGGATGGTCTGCGTACTGGCCGTCCCGCTCTCCATCGTGGCGACCGTCCTGGATCCCCTGTCCGCGGACTTCTCCACCGTTCCCTTCTTCTTCAAGGTGTTCCCGGTCCTGATCGTCGGTATCTTCACCGGCTTCATCTGCGCCGGGGTCGCCCGGGGACGCGTCACCAGGTCGGGGCGCCGGGCCGCCGAGGCGTTCCGTACCGCCCAGGCGTACAACCCCGACCCGGCCCACGCGGTGGCCGCGCACGGGCTGCGGGCGATCCCCGACCCCGTGTTCCAGGAGCAGCTGATCGCGGCGGCCCGGATGCAGCCGCACGGCCGGACGGCGGGGCGGCGTGCCCACGCGGCGGCGGCGTCCACGGGCGCCTCCGCGCTGCTCCTCGCGCCGGTGGTGTGGTGCGCCGGTACGAGTCCCGGTCACGGCAGTTGCGGGAGCTCCGGTGACGGGGGCGGCGGGGCGGGCGGCGGTGGCGGGTGCAGTTCCGGGGCGAGCTGTGGCTCGGGGTCCGGCTGCGGCGGATCGAGCGGCTCCGGCTGCGGTGGCAGCAGTGGTTCCAGTTGTGGCGGCGGCGGATCCAGTTGTGGCGGCGGGTCCAGCTGCGGCAGTTAGGGCCTGCCCGGACGGCACCGGCTGCGCCGGTGGTCGCGATGGGGCGGCCACCCTGCTGATGCCCGGTCAGGGGCACGGCCGCCCTGGTGGTCCGTCACGGAGCGGTGTGCGGTGGTGCGTGTCTATGAGGACGCCGGTGCGGCGCGCTGGACGCGCGCCGCACCCGGAGCCGAACCCGGTGTCGCTGGAACGACGGGCAGCGCGATCCGCGCCGGTGCCCGCCCTCTGATCTTCCGGGTTGGGGTGGTCGGAGCCCGCTCGCTACGCGAGCCCGGCCACCAGGTCTGCAACCGACTTCCTGCGCCCCGTGTAGAACGGGACCTCTTCGCGGACGTGCATCCGCGCCTCGGAGGCCCGCAGGTGACGCATCAGGTCGACGATGCGGTAGAGCTCGTCGGCCTCGAAGGCGAGAATCCACTCGTAGTCGCCGAGCGAGAAGGAGGCGACGGTGTTGGCCCGGACGTCGGGGTAGCCGCGCGCCATCTTGCCGTGGTCCGCGAGCATGCGACGGCGGTCCTCGTCCGGCAGCAGGTACCAGTCGTAGGAGCGCACGAAGGGGTAGACGCTGATGTAGTTGCGCGGCGTCTCGTCGGCCAGGAAGGCCGGAATGTGCGACTTGTTGAACTCGGCGGGACGGTGCAGCGCCATGTTCGACCAGACCGGCTCCAGCGCCAGGCCCAGCTTGGTGCGCCGGAAGAGGTTATACGCCTCCTGGAGCTCGTCCGCCGTCTCGGCGTGCCACCAGATCATGACGTCGGCGTCGGCACGCAGGCCGGAGACGTCGTAGGTGCCGCGGACGGTGATGTCCTTGGCCGCGAGCTGGTCGAACAGCTCCTGGACCTCGTCGGCGTAGCCGGCCCGGTCCGCGGGCAGGACGTCGCGCAGCTTGAAGACGGACCACAGCGTGTAGCGGATGACCTCGTTGAGGTCCTTGGCCTTCTTACCCGCGTTGGGGCCCTTGCTTGATTTCACAGTCTCAGGCGCACTCATACGGCTATTGTCCCGCCTCGCTCCGTGTGCCCTTAACCAGGGTCGACGTGGCGATGATCTCTTCCCCGGGACCGCCGGTGATGTCGGCCGCGATTTCGTCCGCGGCGCGGTGGGCGCTCGCGATGCAGGCCGGGATGCCGACGCCGTCGTAGACCGCTCCGCAGACCCGCAGCGCGGGCAGCTTGGCGACCTCGTCGCGGATCCGGGCGACCCGGGAGAGATGTCCCACCGGGTACTGGGGCAGCCCGCCGATCCACCGGGTGACCTCGGTGTCCACGGGCTTCGCGGCCAGTCCGGTCGCCTCGGCGAGGTCACGCAGCGACACGTCGACGATCTCGCCGTCCTCGCGGTGGATGTGATCCTCCTCGCCGTAGCGGCCGACGGAGGTGCGCAGCACGAAGAGGTCCGGGGCCGCGTCGGCGACCCAGTTCCACTTGTGGGAGGAGAAGGTGGACGCCTTGATGGTGCGGCCGTCGACCGGGGGGACGAGGAAGCCGGAGCGGCCGTCGAGTGCGGTCGTGGCGGCGACGTCGGATCGGCGGAAGGCCATCGTGACGAGCGCCATCGACGCGTACTCGACACCGGCGAGCTCGGCGGAGGCTGCCGGTGACTCGGCGGCGAGCAGCGTGGAGGCGGACCAGGCGGGGGCGGCGAGCACGATGCCGTCGGCCTTGATGACCCGGGTGTCCGTGCGGACGTCCCAGCCTTCGGCGGTACGGGTCAGGCCGAGGACGGGGGTGGCGGTGAGGATCTCCCCGCCGCCCGCGCGCACCGCGTCGGCGACCGCTCGGGGCAGGGTGCCGATGCCGCCCTCGATGCCCTGGAAGACCGGTCCGGTCTGCTGCCGGGCGGCGACCCGTTCCTGGATGCGCAGGACGGCGTCGAGCAGGGAGCCGCCCTCCCGCGCCGCCTCGAAGAGCTGCGGTACGGCGGCGCGCATCGAGATCCGGTAGGCGTCGCCCGCGTACACGCCGCCGAGCAGCGGCTCCACGAGCCGGTCGACGACCTCTCGGCCCAGCCGGTCGGCGACGTACGCGCCGACGGCGACGTCGTCACCGACGGGGGTCGGGGTGAGGTCGCGCTCCTGCGCGATGCGGGCGAGGCCCTCGGGGGTGAGCAGTCCGGTCAGCGCGGCCGGGTCGCCGGGGACACCCATCACATGGCCCTTGGGCATGGGGCGCAGGGCGTCGCGCGTCCAGACCGAGGCGGTGGCCGTGGCGGGCGGCTGGAGGCGGTCGCCGAGCCCGACTTCGCGTGCCAGGCCGACCCCCTCCGGGCGGCGGGCGAGCATCGACTCCGCACCGAGGTCGACCTGGGTGCCGGCGATCTCACCGGTCATGAGCTTGCCGCCGAGCCGCTCGGTGGCCTCCAGCAGGGTGACCCGCAGGCCGGTCCCCAAAAGCCGGTGGGCGGCGGCGAGACCGGCGATGCCACCGCCGATGACGACGACATGTCCGGTGCCCGGGTCCGCGCGGTTTATTGAACGCTGCATGCCCCCACTCTCTCAAAACCCTTTCCGAGTCCTGAACGTGACTGCTTCGAAACCGGGATCCGGCAACCCGCGCCCCGGTCCGGCACGTCGAACCGGCACCATCGACGACCCGCCTTGGGGGGCATTCATGCAGAGACACCGGCATCCTGGCCGTTCATCGGTCCGTCGTCCGCGCCTGGTCCTGGCGGCCGGCCTCGTGGCCGGCCTGCTCACGCTGAGCGGCTGCGGCGCCTCGGACAGTGCGAGCGACACGAGTTCCGGCGACAGCAAGAGGGCGATCGGCGCTCCGGAGCAGGGCGCCGCCGACGCGGCGGCCGGGAAGGCGGAGCAGGAGACGGGCGGTTCGCCGTCGCAGGAGAAGCCGCAGGGGAAGAAGAGCGACGCCCTGCCCTCCGGCACCCATGTCATCCGTACCGCCTCGCTCTCGGTGGAGGTCGGGAACGTGCCGAAGGCGGCCGTGCTCGCCCGTTCGGCCGCGGAGGGTGCGGGCGGTCTGGTGGCCCGCGAGGAGACCGAGCGGGTCGACGACACGCATGAGGTGTCACATCTCGTGCTGCGCGTTCCGCAGGGCGAGTACGAAGCGGTGCTGAAGCGGCTCGCGGGCACCGGGAAGCTGCTGTCGCGCACCTCGTCGGCGAAGGACGTCACCGACCAGGTGGTCGACGTGGAGAGCCGGATCGCCACCCAGCGGGCGAGTGTGGCGAGGGTACGGAAGCTGATGGACCGGGCGGAGAAACTCAGCGACGTGGTCACGCTGGAGGGCGAGCTGAGCAGCCGTCAGGCGTCCCTGGAGTCGCTGCTGGCCCAGCAGGCGTCGCTGAAGGACCGCACCACGCTCGCCACGATCACCCTCGACCTCTCCGAGCCGGAGACGGTGGCGAAGGACGACGATGACGGGCCCGGCTTCCTGGACGCGCTGAGCGGCGGCTGGCACGCGTTCGTGACGGCGCTGCTGTGGCTGGCGATGGCGGTGGGCGCCGCGGCCCCGTTCCTGGCGGCGCTGGCCGTGCTCCTGCTGGTGTGGCGGCTGCTGCGCCGCCGGCTGGCCGGACGCAGTGCGCGGCGGACGTCCGGGCCGGGCGGGTCCTCGCCCGCTCCCCCGGCGTCGTAGCGTGGTCCCTTCGGACTGGGGACGGACCCCAGGTGTCGAAGGGACCGGGCATGACGGCGGAGCGACTGGTGGTCATCGGTGGTGACGCGGCGGGCATGTCCGCCGCGTCCCAGGCCCGCAGGCTCAGGGGCCCCGACGAGCTGAGCATCGTCGCCTTCGAGCGGGGCCATTTCACCTCGTACTCCGCCTGCGGCATCCCGTACTGGGTCGGCGGCGACGTCACGGCGCGGGACGACCTCATCGCGCGTACGCCCGAGGAGCACCGGGCCCGCGACATCGACCTGAGGATGCGCACCGAGGTCACGGAGATCGATGTCGCCGGGCAGCGGGTGCGGGCCCTGGACCTCACCACCGGCGAGGCGTACTGGACGGGCTTCGACAAGCTGGTGATCGCGACCGGGGCCCGCCCGGTGCGCCCGGCGCTGCCCGGCATGGACGCGCCCGGGGTGCACGGGGTGCAGACCCTGGACGACGGGCAGGCGCTGCTGGAGTCCCTGGACCGGGCGCCGGGCAGCAGGCGGGCCGTCGTCGTCGGGGCGGGCTACATCGGCGTGGAGATGGCGGAGGCCATGCTGAAGCACGGCTTCGAGGTGACCGTGCTCAACCGCGGCGAGCAGCCGATGGCGACGCTCGACCCCGACATGGGGCGGCTGGTCCACGACGCGATGGACGGCCTGGGCATCACCACGGTCAACCGGGCCGAGGTCACCGCGATCCGCACCGGTTCGGACGGCAGGGTCCGCGCGGTCGCCACCGGCGACGCCTCCTACCCGGCGGACGTGGTGGTGCTCGGGATCGGCGTCGAGCCGGAGACGACGCTGGCCCGTGCCGTCGGCCTCCCGGTGGGCCCGCACGGCGGGCTGCTGACCGATCTGTCGATGCGGGTCGTCGGCCACGACAACATCTGGGCGGGCGGTGACTGCGTGGAGGTCCTGGACCTGGTGGCGGGCCGCACCCGCCACATCGCGCTGGGCACCCACGCCAACAAGCACGGCCAGATCATCGGGTCCAACGTCGGCGGTGGCTACGGGACGTTCCCGGGGGTGGTCGGCACGGCGGTGAGCAAGGTGTGCGATCTGGAGATCGCCCGCACCGGTCTGCGCGAGAAGGACGCCCGCGCGGTGGGTCTGCGGTACGTCACGGCGACGATCGAGTCGACGGGCCGGGCGGGCTACTACCCGGGGGCGCGGCCCATGACGGTGAAGATGATCGCGGAGTACCGCACGGGCCGGCTGCTCGGGGTGCAGATCGTGGGCCGGGACGGGGCCGCCAAGCGGGTGGACATCGCGGCGGTGGCGCTGACGGCCGGGATGACGGTGGAGCAGATGACCGCCCTGGACCTGGGCTACGCCCCGCCGTTCTCGCCGGTCTGGGACCCGGTCCTGGTGGCGGCCCGCAAGGCGGTGACCGCGGTGCGGCGGGCGGGCACCGCCTGAATGCGCGGTGCCCGGCCCCGGCCGCTCAGCGCTCGGTGCTGGTGTGCACGTACTCGACGAGCCGGGTCAGCGCGTCGGGGTCCATCGACGGCATCACGCCGTGGCCCAGGTTGAAGACGTGGCCCTCGAGACCGGCGGCCGCGTCCAGGACCTCCTGGGTCTTCTCCTGCACCGTCGTCGTCGGCGCGAACAGCACCGCGGGGTCGAGGTTGCCCTGGAGCGCCTTGCCGGGACCGACCCGGCGGGCGGCCTCGTCCAGCGGGACGCGCCAGTCGACGCCGACGACGTCCGCACCGGCCTCGCCCATCAGGCCGAGGAGTTCGCCGGTGCCGACGCCGAAGTGGATGCGCGGGACGCCGTACGGGGCGACGGCCTCGAAGACCTTCGCCGAGGCGGGCAGCACCGAGCGCCGGTAGTCGGCGGGGGCCAGCGCACCCACCCAGGAGTCGAAGAGCTGGACGGCCGAGGCGCCCGCCTCGATCTGCACCTTGAGGAAGGCGCCGGTGATCTCGGCGAGCCGGTCCAGGAGATCCGCCCAGAGCTGCGGGTCGCCGTACATCAGGGCCTTGGTGTGCTCGTGGTTGCGAGACGGGCCGCCCTCCACGAGGTAGCTGGCGAGGGTGAACGGCGCCCCGGCGAAACCGATCAGCGGGGTGGCGCCCAGCTCGGCGGTGAGCAGGCCGATGGCCTCGGTGACGTAGGCGACGTCCTCGGGCGTGAGGTCGCGCAGCCGGGCCAGGTCGGCGCGGGTGCGGATCGGGTCGGCGATGACCGGGCCGACACCGGGCTTGATGTCGAGGTCGATCCCGATGGCCTTGAGCGGTACGACGATGTCGCTGAAGTAGATCGCGGCGTCGACCTTGTGGCGGCGGACGGGCTGCATCGTGATCTCCGCGACCAGCTCCGGGATCATGCAGGAGTCGAGCATCGGGATGCCCTCGCGCACCTTCAGGTACTCCGGCAGCGAGCGCCCCGCCTGGCGCATGAACCAGACCGGCGTGTGCGGAACGGGCTCACGTCGGCACGCCTTCAGGAACGCCGACCCATGGGTGGCGGAGGTCTTCGTCTGCTGGCCCGTGGGGCGGTCGTCGGCACTCACACTGGAATCTTCGCACGAAGCCGTGACGACCTCGCCCACTGCCCGATCGTGGACGAGGCAGTAAGCAGCCGAGCCCGCCCCGGGTGTCTCTCCCTGCGCGAAGCGCCGGTTCCGCCTACTCTTCCCCGCATGGCTCCGGCTCAGGGACAGTTCTCCGATCAAACCGATGGCGCTGACAGCAAGGACAGCGAGGAGGGTGGTTCCGTCCCGCCCGCGTTCCGGTCGGCGGTGGACGCGCTGCACTCCGCGCGCCTCCGCCCCGAGCTGGAGGTGGAGTCGACGAGGCCGCCCAAGCGTCTCGCTCCGTACGCTTACGCCCTGGAGGCGGCGGTCGTCGACGGCGAGGACGATCTCGCCGACGGCCGCCTCGTGCTGCTCCACGACCCGGCCGGGCACGACTCCTGGCAGGGCACCTTCCGCCTGGTGACGCTGGTGCGGGCCGAGCTGGAGCCGGAGATGGCCGCCGACCCGCTGCTGCCGGAGGTTTGCTGGTCCTGGCTGACCGGTGCGCTGGAGGCGCGCGGTCTGTCGTACGGGGAGGCGGGCGGCACGGTGACCCGGTCGGGGTCGCACTACTTCGGCGCGCTGGGCACGCGGCGCCCGGCGACCCAGATCGAGATCCGGGCGTCGTGGACGCCCCGGGAGGGCCGCGGCGGGGTGCCGGACACGGCGGCGCATCTCATGGCGTGGGGCGACATGCTGTGCCAGATCGCCGGCCTGCCGCCGTCGGGCCCCGCCGACGCGGCGGTGGTGACACTCCCGCAGCGACGCGGTCCGCAGGTTTCCTGACCTTCTGCTCTGAATTCTCTGGCCGGAACTCTACCCTCGCCGGTAACTGTGCGTCATATTTCATGCACGGTTACCGGCGTTCTTTTCGTACAATCGATCGCATGTCCGATTTGCCCGAATTGTTACTCACTAAATCGTGATCTTCCCCTAAAGGAGCACGGGTCTGCTGCCGAAGAGGTCAATGACCCTTCAAGCACGGTTCGCCCCGGCTTCATCCCCGAGCCGGCCCGTCCCGTCCACGCCCCCAGGAGGCCTGGTGTCCGTTCTCCTAGAGCAGCCCGCAAGCCTGGTCGCCTACCGCCCGAACAAGCCGACGGCCATGGTCGTCGTGGCCGACCCGCGCGTCCGTTCCACCGTCACCCGCCATCTGTGGGCACTCGGAGTACGTGACGTCATCGAGGCGTCGTCCATCGCGGAGGCTCGTCCCCGCGTCGGCAATCCGCGCGACATCTGCGTAGCCGACGTCCACCTGCCCGACGGTTCCGGGCTGACCCTGTTGTCCGAGACCCGAGCAGCCGGCTGGCCGAACGGCCTCGCCCTCTCCGCCGCCGATGACATCGGCGCCGTGCGCAACGCCCTCGCGGGCGGCGTGAAGGGCTATGTAGTCACCGGCACACGTACCAATATCGGCCACCCCACCCGTCCCGGCGTCGCCCCCATCGGCGCCAATGCCGCCCGTATGCACCGCCGGCCCCCCGGCACCCCGAGCCACCCGGGCGGCTACCGCGAACTGTCCGGCCGCGAGGTCGAGGTCCTCCGGCTGGTCGCCGAGGGCCAGTCCAACAAGGCCATCGGCGTCTCGATGGGCCTGTCCGCCCTTACCGTCAAGAGCCACCTCGCCCGAATCGCCCGCAAGCTCGGCACCGGGGACCGCGCCGGAATGGTCGCCGTCGCCCTGCGAACGGGAATCATCCACTGACACCCGCACCCCGGCGGGTCCGCGCAGCCACGGACCGGCTGGTTTGCATTCATCCGCGCCCGTCGACGGAACGTTCCGTCGACGGGCGCCGTACATACACAGATACCCTTGACACGTGACCGACGCCCAAGAGACCGCAGCAGACACTTCACTGCGAACCACCGGGGGCGCTCCCCCGGACGACGTCGCCCCGGCGCCGATCCCCTTGCTCGAACCTCGCGAGGGCATTCCCCCGGTGGTGGCATCCGACGACGCCCTCGCCCAGGTGATCGCCGCCTTCGCGGCCGGCTCCGGACCGGTGGCCGTCGACGCCGAGCGAGCCTCCGGCTACCGCTACGGCCAGCGCGCCTACCTCGTACAGCTGCGCCGTGACGGCGCGGGCAGCGCGCTGATCGACCCCGTCGGCTGTCCCGACCTGTCGGGGCTCGGCGAGGCCCTGAGCGGCAGCGAGTGGATCCTGCACGCCGCCACCCAGGACCTGCCGTGTCTGCGCGAAATAGGGATGACCCCCACCGGGCTCTTCGACACGGAGCTGGCCGGGCGGCTGGCCGGCTTCCCGCGCGTCGGCCTCGGCGCCATGGTCGAGAGCGTGCTCGGCTACTCGCTGGAGAAGGGCCACTCCGCCGTCGACTGGTCCACCCGCCCGCTGCCCGACCCCTGGCTGCGCTACGCGGCGCTCGACGTCGAACTGCTGATCGATCTGCGCAACTCCCTGGAGGAGGAGCTCGACCGGCAGGGCAAGCTGGAATGGGCCCGTGAGGAGTTCGACTCGATCGCCTCCGCGCCGCCCGCTCCCCCGCGCAAGGACCCCTGGCGCCGCACGTCCGGCATGCACAAGGTCCGCCGTCGTCGCCAGATGGCGGTGGTACGGGAGCTGTGGACGGCACGCGACCAGGTCGCCCGGCGCCGTGACATCTCGCCCGGCAAGGTGCTGGGCGACGCCGCGATCGTCGAGGCGGCGCTCGCGCTCCCGCCGAACATCCAGGCGCTGACCGCGCTGCCCGGGTTCGGCCACCGCATGGGGCGCCGGCAGCTGGAGCAGTGGCAGGCGGCCGTCGACCGGGCCAAGGCGCTGCCGGACACCGAGCTCCCGCAGCCCGGCCAGACCCTCGCCGGCCCGCCGCCGCCCCGCGCGTGGGCGGACAAGGACCCCGCCGCGGCGGCCCGGCTCTCGGCCGCCCGCGCAGCGGTGTCCGAGCTCGCCGAGCGGCTGCACATGCCGCAGGAGAACCTGATCACTCCGGACACGGTGCGCCGGGTCTGCTGGGAGCCGCCCAAGCACCTGACGCCGGACGCGGTCGAGACCGCGCTCGCCGGATACGGGGCGCGCCGCTGGCAGATCGAGCAGGTGGCCCCGCTGCTGGTCCGCGCGCTGGCGTCGGCGGCCTGAGCAGCCGTCACCGAGGGACGTAATCGCGCCAGGTTGCGCGGGCCGCGGCCACGTCGTGTTCCCGATCGCCGGACGGGGCTGGATCCAGCCCCGTCCGGCGATCGTCGTATCGGGCCGGAACGGCTCCCGCACCCGGCCCCGCCGTATGTGACCTTCGCCGCTCCCGCCGCAGGGGGTGGGCAGTCTGGTTACCCGCAAGTAGCATGATGGTGGCGGCGCGCTTCCGGGCGTGCCGCGCAGCAGTGCCATCCCGCACCCTGGAGGAGAGCCACCGTGCCTCGTACCATCCGGGACGTCGTCTTCGTCGACGGCGTCCGCACCCCGTTCGGCAAAGCGGGCCCGAAGGGCATCTACCACGAGACCCGCGCCGACGATCTCGTCGTGAAGGCCATCCGGGAGCTGCTGCGCCGCAACCCGGACCTGGACCCCGCGCGGATCGACGAGGTCGCCATCGCCGCGACCACCCAGATCGGCGACCAGGGCCTGACGCTGGGCCGTACCGCCGGAATCCTGGCCGGGCTCCCGCAGTCCGTGCCCGGTTACTCCATCGACCGCATGTGCGCGGGCGCCCTGACCGCCGTCACCTCGACGGCCGGCTCCATCGCCTTCGGCGCGTACGACGTCGTCGTCGCCGGTGGTGTCGAGCACATGGGCCGCCACCCGATGGGCGAGGGCGTGGACCCGAACCCGCGCTTCGTGTCGGAGAAGCTGGTCGACGAGTCCGCCCTGTTCATGGGCATGACCGCGGAGAACCTGCACGACCGGTACCCGCAGATCACCAAGCTCCGTGCCGACGAGTACGCGGTCCGCTCGCAGGAGAAGGCCGCCAAGGCGTACGCCAACGGCAAGATCCAGCAGGACCTGGTGCCGATCTCGGTGCGCCGCACCAACGCCGAGGCCGGCGAGACCGGCTGGGGCCTGGTCACCGCCGACGAGCCGATGCGCCCGGGTACCACCCTGGAGTCGCTCGCCGGTCTGAAGACCCCGTTCCGTGCCCACGGCCGGGTCACCGCCGGTAACGCCGCCGGTCTCAACGACGGCGCCACCGCCTCCCTGCTCGCCGCCGAGGATGTCGCCCGCGAGCTGGGCCTCCCGGTGAAGATGCGCCTGGTCTCGTACGCCTTCGCGGGCGTCGAGCCGGAGGTCATGGGCTACGGCCCGATCCCGTCGACCGAGAAGGCCCTGGCCAAGGCCGGGCTGACCATCGACGACATCGGTCTCTTCGAGATCAACGAGGCGTTCGCCGTCCAGGTGCTCGCCTTCCTCGACCACTACGGCATCGCCGACGACGACGCGCGCGTCAACCAGTACGGCGGCGCCATCGCCTACGGTCACCCGCTGGCCTCCTCCGGTGTGCGTCTGATGACGCAGCTGGCCCGCCAGTTCGAGGAGCAGCCGGAGGTCCGCTACGGCCTGACGACGATGTGCGTCGGCTTCGGCATGGGCGCCACGGTCATCTGGGAGAACCCGAACTTCAACGGAGGCAACAAGTGAGCTCCACCACTGAGCTTCTGAAGGGTGCGGCCGAGCTGTTCCCCGGCGAGGTCGTCACCCAGGCCCACGTACGCCACCTGGACCTTCCGGCCGGCGCGGGCCGCTTCGCCCTCATCACGCTGGACAACGGCCTGGACCACACCAAGCCGACCACCTTCGGACCGCAGTCGCTGGCGAACCTGAACGCCGCCGTCGACCAGGTCGAGAAGGAGGCCGCCGAGGGTGCGATCACCGGTATCGGCATCACCGGCAAGCCGTTCATCTTCGCGGTCGGCGCCGACCTCAAGGGCGTCGAGCTGCTGAAGAACCACGACGACGCGCTCGCCATCGGCAAGGGCGGCCACGACGTGTTCCGGCGTCTGTCCTCGCTCGCGGTCCCGACGTTCGCGTACTACAACGGCGCGGCGATGGGCGGCGGTGTCGAGGTCGGTCTGCACTGCACGTACCGCACCGTCTCCAAGGCGCTGCCCGCCTTCTCGCTGCCCGAGGTCTTCCTCGGTCTGGTTCCGGGCTGGGGCGGCTGCGCGCTGCTTCCCAACCTGATCGGTGCCGACCGCGCGGTCTCGGTCATCATCGAGAACTCGCTGAACCAGAACCGTCAGCTCAAGGGCAAGCAGGTCTTCGAGCTCGGGATCGCCGACGCTCTCTTCGAGGGCGCGGACTTCCTGGAGCAGTCGCTGATCTGGACCGCGAACGTGCTGAACGGCACGGTCACGGTGGAGCGTCCCGAGGTCGACCGCGGTGACGCCTGGGACCAGGCCGTCGCGCGGGGCAAGGCGATCGCCGACTCCAAGGTGCACGGCGCCGCCCCGGCCGCGTACCGCGCGCTGGAGATCATCGCGGCGGCGAAGGACGGCGACCTGGGCGCCGGCTTCGACGCCGAGGACCAGGCCCTCGCGGACCTGATCATGGGCGGCGAGCTGCGCTCCGGGATCTACTCCTTCAACCTGGTCCAGAAGCGCGCCAAGCGCCCGGCCGGTGCCCCGGACAAGAACCTGGCCCGCCCGGTCACCAAGGTCGGCGTCGTCGGTGCCGGTCTGATGGCCTCGCAACTGGCGCTGCTGTTCCTGCGCCGCCTGGAGGTGCCGGTCGTGCTGACCGACATCGACCAGGAGCGGGTCGACAAGGGTGTGGGCTACGTCCACGCCGAGATCGAGAAGCTGCTCGGCAAGGGCCGGATCAACCAGGACAAGGCCAACCGCCTCAAGGCCCTGGTCTCCGGTGTGCTGGACAAGGCGGAGGGCTTCTCCGACGCCGACTTCATCATCGAGGCCGTCTTCGAGGAGATCGGCGTCAAGCAGCAGGTGTTCGCGGAGGTCGAGGCGGTCGCCCCGGCGCACGCGATCCTCGCCACCAACACCTCGTCCCTCTCGGTCACCGAGATGGCGTCGAAGCTGAAGCACCCCGAGCGGGTCGTCGGCTTCCACTTCTTCAACCCGGTCGCGATCCTGCCGCTGCTGGAGATCGTCCGCGGCGAGCAGACCGACGACGCCTCGCTGGCCACGGCGTTCGGTGTGGCGCGGAAGCTGAAGAAGACCGCGGTGCTGGTGAAGGACGCCCCGGCGTTCGTCGTCAACCGCATCCTCACCCGCTTCATGGGCGAGATCCAGAACGTCATCGACGAGGGCACCCCGGTCGAGACCGCCGAGAAGGCCATCGAGCCGCTCGGCCTGCCGATGTCCCCGCTGGTGCTCCTGGAGCTGGTCGGTCCGGCCATCGGTCTGCACGTCTCGGAGACCCTGAACCGCGCCTTCCCGGACCGGTTCACCGTCTCGGAGAACCTGGCCGCGGTCGTCAAGGCCGGCAAGCGCGGCTTCTACGTCTACGACTCCGGCAAGCCGGAGCTGGACCCGGAGGTCGCCGCGCTCCTCAAGCAGGGCGATGTCGTCCTGTCCGAGGAGCAGGTCCGCGACCGGGTCCTGGACGCGGTGGCGCAGGAGATCGGTCTGATGCTGGACGAGGGCGTCGTCGCCGAGGCCCAGGACATCGACCTGTGCCTGATCACCGGCGCGGGCTGGCCCTTCCACCTGGGCGGCATCACGCCGTACCTGGACCGTGAGGGCGTCTCGGAGCGGGTGAACGGCAAGAAGTTCCTCGCGCAGGGCGTGGCGAGCGTTCCGGCGTAACGCCGGGTCGGTATCGACGGGCGGGCCGTACGGGAATCTCCCGTACGGCCCGTTCCGCGTGCGGCCCGTTCCGTGTACGCCGGCTTCGCCGGACGGGCGCGCTGCCCGACGCCCCTACGCCACCGCCGACAACGGCGGCGAGGGCAGGCCGAAGTGGCGGGCGAGTATCCCCAGGGTCACCGCACCGTCCGCGTTGAAGCCCGGCTCCGTCGCGTAGCGGGGCGTGTCCCTGCCCACGATGCCCGCAGCCAGGAGCTCCGGGAGCAGGTGGTCGGACATCGCACCGCCCCGCCGCGACTCCCTGCGGGCACCCACGTTGAGATACAGCTGCTCGAAGCCGCCGCGGTGGTAGGAGAACTGGAACGGGTGCTCGGGGCAGTGCGGGATCGAGTAGTTCTGCCCGTGCGGGCATTCGCACGCCGGTGTGGACGCCAGGAACACGGTCTCCGCCCCGTCGCCCACCAGCTCCACGAAGCGGTAGCCCGTGATGTCCCTGGCCAGGTCCAACGCGTCCTGCCCGCAGGGCGCCGCACCGGCGTCCTGCAGCACCCATCCCCAGCCCCCGTCCTCGCCGACGGCCCGGATCCGCTGCCCGGCATCCGCCAGGATCCGGTGCAGCAGACCGGCCTCCATGCCCCGGCAGAACGTGGCGTACGTGCCGGGCGGCAGCAGGCTCATGCCGCCACCCCCGCGGCCAGCGGCGGTGACGGCAGACCGAAGACGGCCGCTATCGCCCGCACCAGGCGGTCGTGGTCGTCGTAGTGGTGGTCGAAGCAGTCGTGCTCGTCGCCCTCCGCCGACCGGCAGTCCGCGTCCGGGCCTATCAGCCCGGCGGCCAGCAGCTCGGCCGAGAGGTAATCGGGGTTGTCCCCGACACGCTGGCCCAGGTCCTCGAAGCTGAAGTGCAGCACGCACCGGCCGTCCCTGTAGTACGTGAAGTCGGGCGCGTGGGCCTTGGCGCTGCACGGCTCCACCATGAACACCACCGCCTCGGCCCCGTCCCGGCACAGCGGCCGGTAGTCCACGGGGTCGAAGTCGTCGATCTCCGGGGCGAAGCTGTCGTGCACCGCCCAGGTCCATCCGCCGGCCACCCCCGTCTCCAGCACTTCGCGTCGCAGCGCGGCGAGCCCGGCGGTGGCGGAGCCGGTGGGCAGCCCGCGGACGAAGACGAGATTCACCTCGTGGCCGGGGTACGTCTCCCCGAGCCGACTGTCGATCCAACTCTTCATGCCGGCACCCTAGATGCCGCCACTGACAGCCCGGCGGCCGCGACGTTCCCCTTCTCCGCCCGCGCGTGCGCGTCCGTCAGCGTTCCGTCTCCAGGACGACCAGCGCGTCGGCCACGGCGCGTTCCTGTACCGGCGCTCCCTGAGCATCCCTGGGCCGGTTGTGGAGCCGCCCGTTCACCACCATCGTGCTGGAGCCGCCGCCGTCGAGGTTGAGTGCGTCCACCGCCCCCAGCTCGCGCATCAGCTCCGCCGCCTCCCGCAGTGTGACGCCCGCGCTGTCCGGGCCACGGCCGTCGAAGACTGCCAGGAGCAACGTGCCGTCCGCCTCGATGCCGACGACCGTACGGGGCTGGCGCTCGGCCGATGTGTCGCCGGTGAACCCGTTGGCCGCGCCGTTGATCCAGGTCTCTCCCCCGCGCAGCAGCGCGGGGCCCGCGCCCAGCACGGACGCTCCCGGGGCGAGGACGTCGTGCCCGCTGCTGTCCGTCACGCTGGTCCGCCGGCCCAACGGCAGCCCCTGACGTGCGTGCGTCCGCAGCCAGTCGGCGCCCTCCCCGACCCCGGTGAGGGTGGAGCCGGTCCGGGGGATCTCCCCGCCCGCAGGGCTGCGGAGCGCCGTCACCCGCCCGTCCACGTCGAGCACGGCCTCCGCGCTGCCGGGTGCGCCGGGTGGCGTACGCGCGCCCCAGTCGGGGGTGAAGGCGACGATCTCGCTGTCGTCCAGGCAGAGTTGGTTGTGCCGGGGCCGCTGCTCCGGCAGCCCCGTACTGGCCAGTCGGTCCCCGCCCGTGCCTCCGCAGCCGACGATTCTTCCCGGCGCCCGGTTCACCCCGTCCAGTTCGCGCACCGCTCCGTCAGGCGCGGTCAGCCACATCTCGGAACGCACTTCGTCGATGCGGGGCCGCTCTCCGGGGCCGGGCAGGATCAGCGCGGTGCGTCCGTTCGCCGCCTCGCTGAGCAGTCGGCCGTCGATGGCCAGAACGCCCAGCGGATCTCCCGGATAGCCGCTGGAGACGGCGGACCCGACGGTGTCGAAGAAGGAGCCGTTCACCGCAGCCACGGCTCCTTCGCGCCGCGCCGTCCGGCCGACGGTCTCGGTGGTCGCGAGATGGTCGCCGGCGTCCGGCCTCACCGTGACCCGGGCGGACGGCCGGACGGTCACCGTGCTGATGAGGACCCGCGCCCCGTCCGCCAGCCGGCGGGTGATCCGCTCCGCCGCCACCCCGCAGCACCCGTCGGCCGACGGGGACGAGCGCGGCGGATCGTCGCGCCTGGCGGGACCTCGGCCGGTGCACCCGGCGGCCGTCACCCCCAGGACCAGCAGGACCGCGCACCAGCGCACGAGGCGGTCCCGATGCGGTCTCACGGTGCCGGTGCCCAGCCTCCGAGCACGCCGGGCGTCACGCCGAGGTCCCCGACATGAACGGTCACCCGGCCGGAGACCAGGCGGCCGCCACCGGCGTCCAGCACGTAGTCGAACCAGTCGTAGCCCAGATGACCGTTGAACGGGTGGTACGTCACCGCTCCGTCCACCTCGACACTCGTCACCCCGTGCCGGGCGGGGCCGACCCCGACCAGCCTGACGTCCTCGCCCATCCCGGCGGTGAAGTCGGTCAGCACTCCGCGGTGTCCGGGGACCACCGTCATGCTCCGTCCCTGCGGGGGCAGCGAGGCGATCCGGAAGCCGTGGTTCTTCAGGGAGAACGTGGTGGAGGTGAGACCCTTCCCGCCGTCGGCGATGATGCCCGCCCGCAGGACGGGGACGAGGAAGGCGTCGGGCGCGACGTGCCGGTTCACCCGGAGCGAGAACCTGGCGACGCGCTCGACACCAGGGTCCGTCGATGTCGCGTACCGGTCGCCCGAGGTCAACAGGCTCATTCCGGCCATGTTCTCGATGGTGGCGACCTTGTCGAACGAATCGGCCATGAGATACCCGTAGTAGCGGGTGCCGTCGCCCTGCGGGGTGAGGATCCATTCGAAGTCGATCCGCCGGCCGGGCTCGACGGGCAGCCGGGGATCCGCGGAGGACCGCAGCTCCATGTGCGCCACGACCGAGGGGTTGTCCTGCTGGACGCTGCGCATTCCGGTGAGGGTGAAGGTGCTCATGATCGTCCGACTCTCAGTTCGAGCCCAGCGTGCGTGACCTGGTCAGTTCGGCGTGTGTCTCCTCGTCGAGCCAGCTCACCCACTCCGGAGGAAAGTCCGCGCGGTCGAGGTTGACGGCCCAGTGCGGTGGGACGATCCGCTGCTCCACCAGCGCGTAGGCGACATAGCGCGCGCACGCGATGGCCCCCTCCGGCGTCATGTGGCCGGGGTCGTGGAACCCCTCCGCGTAGTTCGGGTGTTCCCCCGGCTCCAGGTGGATGAAGAAGGGGCGCACGCCCTCCGGGCCCAGCCCCTCCCACCAGCCGTGGGTCTGGTCGTAGAGGTTGACGTAGGGAACGCTGCACTCGGCCGCGAGGTCGCGCATCGCCATCACGTACTCCGTGATGCTCCTCGGCAGGTTGCCGTGCACATCGTGGGTGTCCCGTTCCGGCGGGCTGATCAGCACCGGATGGGCGTTGCGTTCGCGCGCGCCGTCGACGAACTTCCGCAGGTGGTGCGGGAAGTCGCCGTACGCCTCCGTACGGAGCCACTCCTCCGGCTTGGCGTCGTTGATGCCGAACGAGGTGAACAGGTAGTCCCCGGGGCGGATGTTCTGGAGGATCCAGTCGAGCCTGCCCCGCTCGCTGAACGTGCGGGCGCTCGCTCCGGCCCGCGCGCAGTTGACGATCTCCACCTCCTGCGAGCTGAGGAAGAAGTGGAGCACCTGGCCCCAGCCCGTCATGGGCGCCTTGCTCGCTTCCCGCGTCACCGCGGCGGAGTCGCCCGCGAGGAAGATCCGGCGGGGCCTGCCCTGCTCGGGACTCCAGTCAGACAGCACGGTCCCACCCGTTCTCGTACGTTCCCCGGCCGGCCGTGTCCAAAGCCGCCGCGCCGTCGTCCGGTACGCCGCGCATGTCGTCGTCCCGGTGCGCACGGGTGGCGGGCAGGGCGGCGACGGGGCCGGAGGGGCCGAGGTCGGCGGCGCTCGCCGTTCCCAGGGCATCGATCGCCTCGTAGACGCGCTCGGAGTTGCCCGCGCCGCGGTGCGCGAAGAAGTATTCCGCGCGCTCGCGGTACGGGCTCTCGACGGTGAATTTCCTGGCCATCGAGGCGATGATCTCGTCGACGGCCTGGTCGACCGTACGGCAGACCGGGCCGAAGCCGTGCTCCGTCAGGTTGAAGTAGCCCCGCTTGTAGTGCCGCCCGTAGAAGTCCTCCTCGTCGAAGGGCACATGGACGAGGGGGATCCCCATGTAGGCCACGTCGAAGAAGACGGAGGAGTAGTCCGTGACCATGAGGGAGCACTCCTTCATGGCTTCCTGGACGTTGCGCGTCCCGGGGTCGGCGACCTCGATCGCGGGGGAATCGAGGTGGAAGTGGTGCAGGTAGGGCCGGATCTCGTAGTGCGGGAAGAACTCCAGGTCGACGCCGAAGTGCTCCAGGGCCGCGGCGAGACGCCGGTCGGAGAGCAGCGACCGGTAGAACCGGAAGTACTCGGACTGGGTGAAGGAAGTCTTGGCCGGACCCACGGACTTCTTGTAGGAGGCCGTGACGATCCACTGCCGCCAGGTCGGCATGAGCAGGATGCGCGGACGCTCCCCCGGCTCCCGTCGCAGCGCGTCGAACCTGGGCATGCCCGCCAGCACCGCGCGGTCGCCGAAGCCGGCCTCGCGCGCCAGGTAGGCGCGCTCCTGACGGCCGGTGGTCACGATCATGTCGTAACTGGTGATCCGCTGGTCCGCACCCGAGGTCACGTCGTTGTAGGTGACTCCGTGCTGCAGGAAGACCCGCTGGTACTTCAGCAGCTCACCGAACCGGTGCAGGAAGAGCACCTTCCGGTAGCCCTCGGGCAGCAGGTACGACTCGGAGTCGTACGAGCCGATCAGCTTGGTCGCGTGCAGCAGATACATCCGGTGCTTGAAGGAACCGCGCTTGATCACCCGGCCGTAGGGGGCGACCTTCTTGTAGTCGGGGGAGTTCCCGTCGATGACGTAATACGCCTTGCGGCGCTTGCGGTGGGTCCTCATCCACTTGAAGAAGTGGTACGAGTTGTCCTGGGCCGTGTCCGACCGCTCGCCGATGAGCCAGATCTCACGGGAGTTGAGGAACGGGTACATGAGCCAGTAGGCGAGGCGCATGCGCCAGCCCGGGTTGCGGGTCTTGAGGATGCGTATCTCGCGGGCCGTCCGCCACAGGGCGTGCCTGGCCCGCGCGACGGGCTTCCGGTCGATCAGCCGCAGGTGCAGCGCGTCCTGGCCGCCGATGGTCAGCATGTAGGGGTGGCCGGCGATCCGGCCGGGGCCCTTGAGCCGGTGCAGCGGAAGGCGTGCCTTCATGACGACGTTGCGCTGCCGCGAGCGGTCCACGCGGTGCACCCGGAGCCGGAAGTCACCGACCCCGAATCCGCTGCGCGTCAGGTCCTTGACCGGGACCTCCGCGTACCAGCCGGCGTACAGGTCGCGGCCGTTGCGGGTGTTCCACAGGTCGCGGCGGGCGACCTGGCGCAGCGGTACGGCGATCTTGGCGTGCGCGGTCTGGTAGACGAACTCGAGTTCGTTCTCCATGGGGCCGCTGATGTCCATGCCTGGGAAGGCCAGACAACCCTCCACGACCAGCACGTCGCCCCGGGTACGGACCGACTCGACGACGACGTTGGGGTCGTTGACGCGGGCGGTCCGGGTGTTCTGAGTGCCGCCCGGGAAGGTCCGGTGGAAGCCTTCGTCGTCGATCTCCAGCGCCAGCGGGGCGTTCTCCAGCGCCGGTTCCGGGTTGCAGAAGAGCTCGAAGTTCCCGCTCTTCGCCGCGTAGTGGTCGAGCTGCTGGGCGGAGGTGGTGGCGTATTCGAGGATGACCTCGTCGGCTATCTGCGCGTAGTGGCGGCAGATGCCCGGGAAAATCTCCTCCAGCTGCGTCCGGCCCATGACGTTACGGGCGTTGCACAGGAAGCCCTTGTAGGTGCGGGTCGCATAGCGCTGGAACATGTGCCGGATGTCGGCCCGCTCGGTGGCGGTGTAGTCCAGCAGGAAGTGATTGAGCCGCAGGTGGTCCCGGTAGTTCGCCGGCTTGCTCCACAGCGAGTCCATGATGGAGGACCCGTCGGGGCGCCCGCGGTAGTAGTACACCGGGCGGTCGACCAGGCTGATGGCGTTGGCCCGCAGCATGCTCGGCAGGGTCACCCAGGCGTCCTCGAAGTGGACCCCTTCGCCGAAGCGCACCCCGAGCCGGCGCAGCAGCTGGGTGCTGAACAGCTTGTTGCACGCGGATCCGCTGAAGATCAGGTCGGGTACGGAGGCGAAGTCGTCGAAGACGCGGTCGCCCTGGCCGAAGTACTGCTTCCACGGGCCGTAGGGCCGGTCGGGGAAGTTCACCAGGTCGCCCACGACCAGCTCGGAGCCGTCCCGCCAGGCCGCCTGGAGCATGTGCGACAGGGCCCGCTCGCCGAGGATGTCGTCGGAGTCGAGGAAGGTGACGTACGGCGCGGTGACCCGGTCCAGGCCGTTGTTCCGGGCGTTTCCGAGTCCGCCGTTGGTCTGGTGGACGACCGTGACGTTGGCGTAGTACTGCGCGAAGTTGTCGAGGATCCGGGGTGTCTCGTCGGTGGCGCCGTCGTCCACCAGAATGACCTGGGTGGCGGCGAAGCCTTCCTGGGCAGCGATCGAGCCGAGGCAGTCGTCCAGGTACTTGGCCACGTTGTAGCAGGGCACGACGACGGCCATCTCGAAGGGATGGTCCAGGCGGGAGATCGGCGGGTGGATCCGGTCGCGCCACCACATCCACGGCGCGTCGGGGTCGTTCTGCGCGGACTCGAAGGACTTGCGGCCCGCCGTGGCGGCCCGCAGGGCGAGGTTGCCGCTGATCGTGCGGTAGCCCTCCTGCTCCTCCCCGTTCGCCAGGAAGGTCAGCCCGGAGAGGTCCACGTCGCGCACGTTGAGCGGGGAGCGGGACCTGGCCCGGTTCCACTCGACGACGACCGACACGTTCCAGACCGTGCTCTCGGAGAAATCGTCGCCGAGGACGGCGGGCAGGTCGACGGTGCCGCCGAAGCCGACGAACCGTTCGTCGATGTCGACGCCGTCGATCGGGACGGTGACGTCCTTCTTCGTGTGGCGGTTACGTACTGCCAGCGTCAGCTTGAGGTCGTGTCCGGGCTCGATCCGCCCGAAGCGGTTGACCAGCCTGCCCTCGAACCGGAGCTTCCCCTCGTCCACGGACCACTCGTCGAGCTGGGCGAAGAGCGGTTCCTGGGCGAGCTTGGCCGCCGAGAGGCCGAGCTCCGTCACATCGAGCATGCGCCGGGCGTCCGGCAGGTGCAGATGGTCGCCCGACCAGTACACCCGGCCGTCCTCCTCCACGAGGAAGGACGACAGCACGCTCTTGCGCTGCATGTAGTCGAGCGTGGTGAGCGCGGCCTCGATCTCCTGGTACATGACGAGGTAGGCCCTGACCCGGTCGACCGGGTCGCACAGCTCGAACGCCTCGTCGCTGATGGAGAAGAGGTAGTTGCTCGCGATCTCGGCGAACCCCTGCTGGAACTCCGGGTCGCCCTCCGCGAGCGCCCGCATGTACAGGCGCAGGTCGTGGGCGAGGAACTTGGAGTCCTTGCGGACCTTGAGCTGCCACAGGCCGCGGTCTAGGAGGAACGCGTCGGTGGCGCGGTGCACCGCGACCCGGTCGCTGATGGAGCGCAGCTCGCCCGTGCGGCCGGTGATCGATCCGCCCTCGGGTTCCCACATCCACCGGTAGACGGGGTCGGTGATGACGGTGATCCCGTCGGCGAGGCAGCCCGCCACGGTGGAGAAGTACGTGTCCTCGTAGAAGACGCCCTCGGGGAACCAGACCCCGCCCGAGCGCAGGAAGTCCACCCGGTACAGCTTGGCCGCCGCGATCGGGTCGGCCAGCATCAGCGGGAACTCCACCAGGCCGGGCACGGTGCGCGCCAGCGCGTACACCTCGGGGGCCCAGCCCTCGCTCTCGCCGGTGGCCCGGTTGACCCGGACGGCCTTGCCCGCAGTGATGTCGCTGCCGCTCTCCAGCGCACCGGCCAGCAGCAGCTCGCAGGCGCGGGGCGGCAGCTCGTCGTCGGCGTCGAGGAACATCACGTACCGGCCGGCGGCCTGCGCGATGCCCAGGTTGCGGGGCGCGCCGACGCCGCCGCTGTTGGTGGGCCGGCGCAGCACGCGGACGCGGCCGTTGGTCCCGGCGAAGTTCTTCACGACGTCTAGGGTGTTGTCCGTGGAGGCGTCGTCGACGACGACGACCTCGACCAGCTCGTACGTCTGGTTGACGGCGGACTGGAGCGCCTTGCCGATCGTCGTGGCCGCGTTGTACGCGGGGATCACCACCGTGACCCAGACGTCGGGTGTGTCCTGTTCGTGGTTCATCCGACGCCCTCTCGATCACCCGGGTACCCGTGGTTCGGTGGCATGGCACCGGGGGCGCCGTACACCGGCCGGCCCTGCGCCTGCTGGTCGTACCCCTGCGTCCGGACCTGCTGGTACGCCTGTGTCATCTGCTGGTACGCCGGCGTCGGAAGCTGCTGGAACGCCTGCGTCGGCTGCTGGTCCGGGGACGGCTGGTCCGGTGCCCCGTACGAGGCGTAGGGCTCGGGGTACGGCTGGAATCCGGGGTCCTCGTAGGCGGGCGGCGCCTGGAACTCCGGGGCGGAGAGCGGGTCGCCCTGCACACCGCGGCGGTGCCGGCCCCGGTGGAGGTGGGGGGCGATGGAGCCCGCGCCGGACGGCGGCTCGGCCAGCTCGGCCATCACATGGGTGAAGTCGCGGGTGGAGAGCCAGAACTTGTACATGATGATCAGCTCGAAGATCCCCAGCAGGACCGCGGAGATCACCGTGGTCAGGAGGATCTGGCCGATCAGCGGTCCCACGATGAAGACGAACATCTGGAACTCGATGCCGCTGATGAGGTGCGGCCTGATCCGGCTGCGCAGCAGCGCCTGCCGCACCCGCAGGTACCAGGGGAAGCGGTGCCGGAACTGGGCGTGCAGGTCGACGACGTGTCCGGCGCCGCCCGCCTGTTCCTTGAGCAGCTCCGCCTCGGACTCGGGGTTCTCCCGCAGCAGGTCCTCCATGAACCGGATCTGCTGCGCCTCGGGCTCCACCGGGCCATCGGCGGCGGCGGCCGCGCGTTCGGCCTCCTGGCGTTCCCGGGTGACCTTCTCGATCTTTGTCCGCATCGACATGCGCATCTTGTAGATCTGGAGCGCGTCGACATACCGGAGCATGTCGAGGAAGACGACCATCAGCGCGGCGAGCAGAAACCTTTCATCACCGTTGCGCAGGTACTGCCCGCCCATCAGGGCGAGGGCACAGAAGAGCACCCTGATGCGGTCGAAGACGTAGTCGAGCCAGCCGCCGAAGACGGTTCCGTTGCCCTTGAGCCTCGCGAGCTTTCCGTCGATGCAGTCGAGGATGAAGCTCAGGTGATAGAGCGCCGCACCGATGATCAGGGACTGCATGTCGCCCTTGAGGAAGAACCCGGCGGAACCGAGTCCGACGAACAGCGCCGCCCACGTCACACGGTTCGGCGTGATGAAGTTGAACCGCGCCATCACGATGAGCATCCGCGTGGCCACGGGATCGACCAGGATCACCGTCCACCAGGCGTCACGCTTCTTGCAGGTGAGCTTCTGGACGGCACGCAAGGACAGCTTGGCCATAACCCCTCAGTCACGAGAACGAAAGCGGCAGGCCCCCGTCGATCCATACACGGTCAGGGGACATCCGGATGTTCACGAGACTCCCCCGAATCCTTCACATGAAAGATTCACAGACTTTATCAAGAACTTAACAGGTTTCAGCCAACCAGATGGCAAAAAAGATCATCAGAGCCATCAAACCGTCACACTGTGTGCCAGATATCGAAGTCGAACCCGTCGGACGGTGACTCTCGGTGAGAGAGCCTCAGTTGCGATCCAGCCACGAGGGTCGCCAAGGTAACAACCCCAGCGCGATCCCGGACAACTGCGGGCATCACAGCGGAATCCGCAGGAAGTGCGTTCCACCACACGCCCGCATCCGCCCGGCCCTCGGCGTGCACCCCCACCGCGCAGCTGCCTCCGGGGCCGGACCGGACCAGCAGGGAGTACGACCAGCCGTCCGCCTCGACGCCCCGGACACCGGTGACCGGTCCCGCACCTTCGTCGGCGCCGCCGAGCGGCACCGGTCCCGTCGCGCCCGGCCACCAGACACAGGGCTCGTTGGTCCTCGCGTCACGGAAGAGCACCGTCCCCGGCTCGGGCCCGGCCGCCAGGGATCCCGGACGGGGCGAGAACGGCACCGACCGGTCCTCGGTCCACGCGCCGTCGGGCCCCGAGCGGTACCAGCGCAGCACGGCGGCGGAGTCCCTGGCCCGCGCGAAGAGTTCGACCCCTCCCCCGGCCGTGGTCACGGTGACGAGCTCGTCGGCGACGCGGACGCCGCTCAGATGCTGCCAGGGGGTCCAGACGCCGTCGGCCCCCTGGTGCCGGTAGCTCACGCTGTGCCCGAAGTTGCGTACGAAGACGAAGAGGCCGCCCGCGCCGTCGAACGCGGCCGCCGGGAAGCCGACCTCCCGGCTGCGGTGCCGGTGGCCGGGGTTCGGGCTGCCCAGGGAGTGCCACGGGGTGAGCGGGTGCCCGGTACGGTACTGGGTGGCCCGCACCACCGCGACGTCCTCGCCGCCGCCCTTGAGCGGGGTCCGGCGCAGCGCGAAGAGGTGCGGGAAGCCGTGCGCGTCCCGGACCACCCGAAGGCCGGGCATCAGCCGCGGGCCGGGAAGGAGTTCCGGCCCCTGCCAGGCCGCCCCCCCGGGCTCGCGCTGCGTCCATCGCACGACGCCCGCCGCGGAGGGCAGGAAGGCGGAGAGCCTGCCGTCGAATCCCTCGGTCAGCCAGTGCGCCGGGTGCGGATAGCGCGGCTGCGGAGCGGTACCGGGCTGCCCGTCCGCACCGGCGCGGTGACAGTCGACGAAGACCGGGACGCCCGATTCCAGCTGGTGTTCGCGGGCCGCGGCCAGCGCGGCGAGCGCCGAGTCGGCGTTCTCGGCCGGCTCGTCGTGCAAGGGGACGTCGCGTTCCTGGTCGTACGACACGTGCACCGGATCGGGGTCCGCCAGGCGCACCCGCTGCGGGCGCAGTGCGCGCAACTCCCGCAGCAGCGCGTCGCCGCCGTCCTGCGTACCGACGGTGCGCGGGGAGCCCGCGACCTTGCACCCGCGCCGTTCGGCGTCCGCGAGCGCCCGGTCCAGTGCCGCCCGCCCGTCCTTGCCGTCCTCCTCGACGCAGAGCACGCTGAGCTCCGCGCCGGCGCCCTCCGCCGCGACGAGCGCCACCGCCTCGCGATGGCGTGCGGCGATGATCGTCACCCGCCGGGCCGGGCCCGTGGCGCTCATACCCGGCTCCAGTCTCCGAGGGTCAGCCCCTGGCCGTCCTCCTGGCGTGCGACGGCCAGTGAACCGTCGGTGCCGAGAGCCGCGACGACCGCCCTTCCGTAGCCGTCGGCCGCCAGTGCCGGGTCTCCGGTGCAGCTCATTCCGGTGCCGGTCCACCAGAAGCCGGACTGCTCGCCCTCGGTCGCGCAGACCCCGAGGTTGACCGTCCCGTCGGCCCCGCGGACCGCGAGTACCGTGCAGTCGAAGCCGTCCACCGTCGTCCGGACCGCGGCGATGCGGCCGTCCCCGGGGTTGCCCCCCAGCGGTACGGGCCAGCTGCCCGCCCGGACCGCGACCACACCCCCGCCCCGCGCGTCGGTCAGGTAGTACGTCAGCCGGCCCGGGGCGGTCTCCAGCGCGGTCACCGATCCGGGCAGCGGAGGCACGGCCGCGTCGTAGCCGCGCACGAAGGCGCCGCCCGGCTCCGGCTGCCGGAGCTGGAGGGCCGCGGTACGGGTGGGGACGAGGACCTCCACCAGGCCGGACGAGGTCGCCGCGGGCGCCGGGCCGTCGGTGGCGCCGGACACCTGGAGCTGGGTCCAGGCCTCCCAGCGGCCGCGCTTGTCCTCGCGGCGCAGGGCGACTCCGCCCGGTCCGGTCGGGACACAGACGTGCAGCGCGCCGTCGCCGGTGACCGCGGCGGCCGGGACGCCCGTCTCGACCGCCTTGTCGATCTCCTTGAACGGATTGCCCAGCGAGCGCCACTGCGTCATAGGGCGGGCCGTCTGGTACTGCGTGGCGTACATGATGTCCACGTTCGTCCAGCCGTCGGCCCGGGGCCGGACCCGGCGCCCCAGCAGATGGGCGTAACGATTCTGCCCCTGCACCACGGTGAGCCGTTCGATGTCCTTCGCGGGCAGGACGTCCGGTCCCGTCCACCGCCGGCCGCCGGGGGCGGACTCGGTCCAGCGCAGCACGGCGCCCTCGACGTGGACGTACGCGGTCAGTCTGCCGTCATGTCCGGTCAGCAGCCAGGGGCCGCCGAGGGCTCGGTCGAGCTGTGCGGAAGCCTCCGCCACCGACTCGTTCCGCTGCTTCGCTTCACGTGGGGAGGCGCTGCGCATCGCTGTTCGTCACCCTCCCTGTGAGCAGGCCCGTGCAGGTCACGGGTGCTGGATCGAGACATCATAAACAAGCCATGGCATGCTCAGGTCGAGCTGGTGGCGGTGGCGGTCCGACGCGCACCGGGGTGCCTCAGGCACCAGCCCTCCCACGCGGAGGCGACCATCTCGCGGGCGTCGTGCCGGGCGGACCAGCCCAGTTCGGTACGAATCCGGTCTGCCGAGGCGACCACCCTGGCCGGGTCGCCCGCCCTGCGCGGCGCCGAGACCGGGGCCGCCTCGGCCCCGTACCCCGTCACGTCACCGATCAGTTCGATCATCTCGCGCACCGAGACGCCCTCGCCGCGGCCGATGTTGACGGTCAGGTCGGTGCCCGGCTCCCTGTCGAGGAGGGCCCGCGCGGCGGCGAGGTGGGCCGAGGCGATGTCGTCGACGTGGATGAAGTCGCGTACGCAGGTGCCGTCCGCGGTGTCGTAGTCGTCGCCGAAGACCACCGGGGCCTCGCCGCGCGTCAGCTTCTCGAAGACCATGGGCACCAGGTTGTAGACGCCCGTGTCGGCGAGGGCGGGGGTGGCCGCGCCCGCCACGTTGAAGTACCGCATCGAGGCGGTGGCGATGCCGTGCGCCTTTCCGGCCGCGCGCACCATCCACTCGCCCGCCAGCTTGGTCTCGCCGTAGGGGTTGATCGGGGCGCACGGGGTCGTCTCCGTGACGAGTCGCACATCGGGCATGCCGTAGACGGCCGCCGACGACGAGAAGAGGAACGCCCGCACCTCGCTGTCGGCCGCGGCCTCCAGCAGGGTCTGCAGTCCCTGCACGTTCTCCCGGTAGTAGAACAGCGGGCGCTCGACGGACTCCGCCACCTGCTTCTTCGCGGCGAGGTGCACCACCCCGCGCACCCGCAGCTCCGCCAGGGTGCTCCGCAGCAAGTCCGCGTCGAGCGTCGAGCCCTTGATGAACGGTACGTCGGCGGGCAGACGCGAGCGGTCGCCCGTCGAGAGGTCGTCGTACACGGCGACCCGCTCACCGGCCTCGCTCATGGCACGGACGACATGCGCCCCGATGAAACCGGCCCCACCCGTGATCAACCAAGTCATGAACGAATAGTAATTCGGGCTGCTCAGATCATGATTCCGGGGCCCAAAACACCCATTCGCACGATCCTCTGTTCTATAGTGCACGCTCAGTCATGCACGCACGGACCGGCCACACCCCCCACCCGAGTCCCACGCACTCCACAGCCCACCCCGGGCCACGAGATTTGAGGACTCGACCACGATGAGCCACGACGCCATGTCCCAGGGCACGCGCGAAGGCCGTTCGGCGTCACATGGCGGCGGGCGGAAGCGCGGGGAAAGCCCTCGCAAGCGCCGCCGCGGCCTCAAGATCACCCTCGGTGTCCTGCTCGTCCTGCTGCTCGCGGGCGGCGGCACCGCCTACTGGCTCTACAGCCGCCTCGACGGAAACATCCAGGGCGTGGACATCGACGAGGCGCTCGGTGAGGACCGCCCCGAGAAGCTGCCGACCAGCGGCCAGAACCTGCTGGTGCTGGGCTCCGACTCACGGGCCGGTGCCGAGAACAAGGAACTGGGCGGCGGCGGTGACGTCAGCGGCGCCCGGTCCGACACCGCGATGGTGGTCCACATCCCCGAGGGCCGCTCCAAGGCGGTCGCGGTGTCCATACCCCGCGACACCCTGGTGACCCGGCCCGAGTGCACCAAGGCGGACGGCTCGACGGTGCCGTCGGCGAACCGTGTGATGTTCAACTCCGTCTACTCGCAGGTCGGTCCGGCCTGCGTGGTCAAGACCGTCGAGAAGATGTCCGAGGTCCGGATCGACCACTACCTGGAGATCAACTTCGCCGGGTTCAAGGATCTGGTGGACGCCATCGGGGGCGTCACGGTCGATGTCCCGCAGGACATCCACGACAAGTCGTCCGGCCTCGACCTCACCAAGGGCTCGCACAAGCTCGACGGCACCGAGTCCCTCGCCTACGTCCGTACCCGCCACGGCATCGGGGACGGCAGCGACCTCGGACGGATCGGGCTCCAGCAGCAGTTCCTGCTCGCCCTGCTGAGCGAGGTCAAGTCGCAGGACCTGCTGGGCAGTCCGACCAAGTCCTACAAGATCGCCAGCTCGGCCACCAAGTCGCTGACCACCGACGAGGAGCTCGCCTCGCTCAAGTCCCTCGCGGAGTTCGGCCGGTCGATGAACGGCGTGGACCCGGGCACCATGGAAACGATCATGCTTCCGGTGGCGTACGACAAGCAGGACCGCAACCGCGTGGTGGCGGCCCAGCCGCAGGCCGACGACCTCTGGAAGGCCATCCGCAAGGACGCCACGATCCCGGAGTCCGCGAAGAAGTCCCCCGCCACCGGCGGCTGACGGCGAGTACGGCCGGTGCCTGACACTCCGTCGCGCACCGGCCTTCTGCCACGGCCTCGCGCTACGGCCGGCCCACGGGCTCGTTGATCCGGCTGTGCCCACGCCCGTAGGCGAAGTAGATGACCACACCGATGACCATCCAGACGCCGAACCGCAGCCAGGTCTCCGCGGGCAGATTGAGCATCAGCCACACCGAGGCGGCCACCGACAGGATGGGGATCAGCGGTACCCACGGCGTACGGAAGGCCCGGTGGAGATCGGGGCGGGTGCGGCGCAGCACCAGCACGCCCAGGGCCACGACGACGAACGCGAAGAGCGTGCCGATGTTCACCAGCGTCGCCAGCTCGTTGATGCTGGTGAATCCGGCGACGATCGCGATGATCACGCCGAGCAGGACGGTCGGGCGGTACGGGGTGCCGAACTTCGGGTGGGTCTTGGAGAAGAACCTCGGGAGCAGCCCGTCCCGGCTCATCGCGAAGAAGACGCGGGTCTGTCCCAGCAGCAGGATCAGGCAGACCGTGGTGAGCCCGATCGCGGCACCGAAGCTGATGAGCCCGGCGTAGACGGGATGGCCGACGGCCTTGAAGGCGTCGGCCAGCGGGGCCTCCACCGACAGTTCGGTGTAGTGCTGCATGCCCGTGACCACCAGCGATACGGCGACGTAGAGCACGGTGCAGATGAAGAGCGAGGCAAGGATGCCACGTGGCATGTCACGTTGCGGCTGCTTGGTCTCCTCGGCGGCGGTGGCCACCACGTCGAAGCCGATGAAGGCGAAGAAGACGACGGAGGCGGCGGTGAAGATGCCCATGACGCCGAAGTTGGTGGGCGCGAAACCGAAGATCAGCTGGACCAGCGGCGCGGTCAGTCCGGAGCCCGGGGGCTGCGGCTGTGCCTCGGGGATGAACGGCGAGTAGTTGGCGGCCTTCACGAAGAACAGCCCCGCGATGATCACGATCAGTACCACCGCGACCTTGATGGCGACGACGACGGTGGTGACCCGGGCGGACAGCTTCATGCCGAGCACCAGCACCACGGTCAGGACGAGCACCAGGGCGAAGGCCAGGATGTCGAAGCCGAATCCTTTCGCCACATCGGGTCCGGAGAGCACGGTGGGCATGTGCCAGCCGAAGTTGTCCATCAGTGAGCGGACGTAGCCGGACCAGCCGACCGCCACCACCGCCGTGCCCAGCGCGAATTCCAGCACCAGGTCCCAGCCGATGATCCAGGCGACCAGTTCGCCGAGCGAGGCGTACGAGAACGTGTAGGCGGAGCCGGCGACCGGGACGGTGGAGGCGAACTCGGCGTAGCAGAGCGCCGCCAGCGCGCAGACGACGCCGGCGACCACGAAGGCGAGGGCGGTGGCGGGTCCCGCCGTCTCCTTGGCCACCTTGCCGGTGAGGACGAAGATGCCGGTGCCGATGATGACACCCACTCCGAAGACCGTGAGGTCCAGGGCGGAGAGGGATTTGCGCAGTGCGTGCTCCGGCTCCTCGGTGTCGCGGATGGACTGCTCGACCGTCTTGGTCCGGAACAGTCCGTCACGGCTGGGTGGTGTGTCCTGCTGGGCAGTCACCGGCGTACCTCCACGCACTCGTCGTGTACGCCATGATTGGGACCGCACCCGCGGCCCAGCGCGCCGGAACGGGCGATTTCACGCGAATGGGCCGGACGGACCACCCGTACAGGGTGACCCGACCGGCCCATCGGTCGTATCGGTGTCCGCCAGGTCCTGACGACAGGACCAGGCGTCAGTCGCGGGCGGGTTCGATCACGGAACGGCTGTCGGCAGCGCTCTCGAAGCGGCCGTCCAGCTTGGCCACGAGGCCGGTGACCTGGCGGGCGATGTCCGGCGCGGTCAGCCCGATCTCGGCCATGACCTCCTTGCGGGAGGCGTGGTCGAGGAAGCGCGGCGGGATGCCGAAGTCACGCAGCGGTACGTCGACCCCGGCGTCGCGCAGCGCCTGGGCGACGGCGGAGCCGACGCCGCCGGCCCGGCTGTTGTCCTCGACGGTGACGACGACCCGGTGCTGTTCGGCGAGCGGTGCCATGGCCTCGTCGACCGGCTTGACCCAGCGCGGGTCGACGACGGTCGTCGAGATGCCCTGGGCCTCCAGCAGATCGGCGATCTCCAGGCACATCGGGGCGAGCGCGCCGACGGAGACCAGCAGGACGTCCGGACGGGTGGTGCCGGGCTCGCGCAGCACATCCATGCCGCCGACCCTGCCGACGGCCTTGACCGCCGGGCCGACCGCGCCCTTGGAGAAGCGGACCACCGTCGGTGCGTCGTCGACCTCCACGGCCTCGCGCAGCTGGGCGCGGACCTGGTCGGCGTCGCGCGGGGCGGCGATCCGGAGCGTGGGCACGCACTGGAGGATCGACATGTCCCACATGCCGTTGTGCGAGGCGCCGTCGGTGCCGGTGACACCGGCCCGGTCCAGGACGAAGGTCACACCGCACTTGTGCAGCGCGACGTCCATCAGGACCTGGTCGAAGGCGCGGTTGAGGAAGGTGGCGTACACCGCGAAGACGGGGTGCAGTCCGCCGGTGGCGAGGCCGGCCGCGGAGACCGCGCCGTGCTGCTCGGCGATGCCGACGTCGTAGATCCGGTCCGGGAACGCCTTCTCGAACTTGGTCAGGCCGACCGGCTGGAGCATGGCCGCGGTGATCGCGACGATGTCCTCGCGCTCCTTGCCGAGCTTGACCATCTCCTCGCCGAACACGGAGGTCCAGTCGAGTCCGGAGGTGGCGACCGGGAGGCCGGTGTCGGGGTGGATCTTGCCGACGGCGTGGAAACGATCCGCCTCGTCGAGCAGGGCGGGGGTGTAGCCGCGGCCCTTCTCGGTGAGGCAGTGCACGATGACGGGTCCGCCGAAGCGCTTGGCGCGCTGGAGCGCGGACTCCAGGGCCTCGATGTCGTGGCCGTCGATCGGGCCGACGTACTTCAGACCGAGGTCCTCGAACATGCCCTGCGGGGCGATGAAGTCCTTCAGCCCCTTCTTGGCGCCGTGCAGCGTCTCGTACAGCGGCTTCCCGACGACGGGGGTCCGCTCCAGGAGGTCCTTGCCGCGGGCCAGGAACCGCTCGTAGCCGTCGGTGGTCCGCAGCGTCGCGAGGTGGTTGGCGAGGCCGCCGATGGTCGGCGCGTAGGAGCGCTCGTTGTCGTTGACGACGATGACGAGCGGGCGGTCCTTGGCGGCCGCGATGTTGTTCAGCGCCTCCCAGGCCATGCCGCCGGTGAGCGCGCCGTCACCGATGACCGCGACGACGTGGTCGTCCTTCTTGAGGACCTCGTTGGCCTTGGCGAGGCCGTCGGCCCAGCCGAGGACCGTGGAGGCGTGCGAGTTCTCGATGACGTCGTGCTCGGACTCGGCCTGCGAGGGGTAGCCGGACAGGCCGCCCTTCATCTTGAGCCTGGAGAAGTCCTGGCGGCCGGTGAGCAGCTTGTGCACGTAGCTCTGATGGCCGGTGTCCCAGAGGACCTTGTCCTTCGGTGAATCGAAGACCCGGTGCAGGGCGATGGTCAGCTCGACCACACCCAGGTTGGGGCCGAGGTGGCCACCGGTCTTCGATACGGCGTCGACCAGGAAGGTCCGGATCTCTTCGGCGAGCTGGTCCAGCTGCTCGGGAGTGAGCCGGTCCAGGTCACGCGGTCCACCGATGCGGGTCAGCAGAGCCACCCGTGCCTCCTTGCGTATTGAGCTGGTCGAGCATGCCGATCCGATGAGTCTAATGTTCCGTCCGCCCGCGTGGGCATCGGGCATGGAGAGTGCTGTCACACCCCGCGTACCCGCACCCGGCAGTGCCCGGCTCCCTGTCGGGGTGCCGGGCACTGAACGGTGCGGATGTGATATTTCAGGGCTGCTCGTAAGGCCTTTACGCGCGCCGCAAGGCCTGCTGCGCGCGGCCCACGGTCTTCTTACGCGCGACCTGCGGTCTTCTGCGTGCGGCGGGAGACCGAGTCGATGACCACGGCGGCCAGCAGCACCGCGCCGGTGATCATGTACTGGATGGCATTGGCCATCCCGATCATGTTCAGGCCCTGCTGGATCGACTGGATCACGATCATGCCGAGCAGCGCGGACCAGACCTTGCCCCGGCCGCCGAAGAGACTGGTGCCGCCGATGACGGCGGCCGCGATGACCAGCATCAGTGTGTTGCCGCCGCCGACGCTCTTGGTGGCGCCGCCGGAGAGGCTGGCGATGAAGAGGCCGCCGAAGGCGCCCAGCATTCCGGAGAGCGCGAAGACGGTGATCCGGATCCGGTCGACGTTGATACCGGCGCGGCGTGCGGCCTCCGGGTTGCCGCCCACCGCGAAGACCTGGCGGCCGAAGGTGGTCCGGCGGGCCACGAAGTCCGCGACGACCAGCACGGCGAGGAAGATCACCAGGGCCAGCGGCAGGCCGCGGGCGCCGGAGGGCTCGTTCAGGACGTACGCGACGGCGAAGCAGAGGATCGCGACGATGCCCGTGCGGAGCAGGACCTCGGTGGTGGGACGGGCGGGCAGGCCCGCGGCCCTGCGGCGCCGGCTGTCCATCAGGAGCGAGGCGGCGTAGGCGAGGACGGCGACCAGGGCGACACCGTACGCGACGGCCTTGTCCTCGAAGAAGTAGTTGGTGAGGTTCTCGACGATGCTGCCGGACGGCGTGTTGATCGAGCCCTCACCGCCCATCATCCACTCCTGCAGACCGCTCCAGCCGAGGAAACCGGCCAGGGTGACGACGAAGGCCGGCACCCCGATCTTGGCGAAGAAGAAGCCGTGCAGCGCGCCGAGCACCATGCCGGTGAGCACCGCGACGAGCACCGCCGACCAGTCGTTCCAGCCGTGGTTGACGTTGAGCACGGCCCAGACGGCCGCACCGACACCGGCGACCGAACCGACGGACAGGTCGATCTCGCCGAGCAGCAGCACGAAGACGATGCCGACCGCCATGATGCCGAGGCCGGAGCTGTAGACGGCGACGTTGGCGATGGAACTGGCGGAGAGGAAGTTGCTGTTCTGGAACTGGAAGACGACCGCGATGACGATCAGGCCGACCAGGACCGGCAGAGAGCCGAGCTCGCCGCCGCGCACCTTGCGGGTGAACTCGGACCAGTAGCCCTTGAATCCCTCCTCGCGGACGAGCAGGCGCGGGTCGACCGCGGGCAGCGGGGCCGCCGACGGCTCGGCCTCCGGTACCGCCGCGGCGGACTTCTCGGTGGCGGGCTTCCCGGTGGAGGTTTTGGGGGTCTTGGCGAGGTCGCTCACTTCGCGTCCTCCTTCGTGGCTGTGCGTGCCTGGCGGCGCGTGACGGCATTGTCGGTGGCACCGGTGATCGCGGAGATGATCTCCTCGTGGGACGTGGTCGCCACGTCGAAGACTCCGTTGTTGCGGCCCAGCCGCAGCACCGCCACCTTGTCGGCGACGGCGCGCACGTCGGCCATGTTGTGGCTGATGAGGATGACGCCGTGGCCGCGCTCGCGCAGCCGCTCGACGAGGTCGAGGACCTGGGCGGTCTGCTCCACGCCGAGGGCGGCGGTCGGCTCGTCGAGGATGACGACCTTGGGGTCACCGATCAGGGCGCGGGCGATGGCCACGACCTGGCGCTGACCGCCGGAGAGCGAGGCGACCGGGATACGGACGCTGGGGATCCGGATGGACAGGGTGTCCAGCAGTTCCTTGGCGCGCTTCTCCATCGCGATCTCGTCGAGCACGGAGGCCTTGCGCAGTTCGCTGCCGAGAAAGAGGTTGGCGACCACATCGAGGTTGTCGCAGAGGGCCAGGTCCTGGTAGACGGTGGCGACTCCGAGGTCCTGGGCGTCGTTGGGCCGGTTGATCCGGACCGGTGTGCCCTCCCACTCGATGGAGCCTTCGTCGATCGGGTGGACACCCGAAATGGTCTTGACGAGCGTCGACTTGCCGGCACCGTTGTCGCCGACCAGGGCGACCACTTCGCCGGAACGAATCTCCAGGTCCACATCGGTGAGCGCCTGGACGGCGCCGAACCGCTTGGAGATTCCGCGCAACGCCAGCACGGGCGTAGCGGACACGTGAATCATCTCCTTCGCCGCCTGACCGGCGGGGATGGTGCTGCTGAGCACAGGGGGGCGGTGCCGGTCACCGGGCCGCCGGGAGGGCCGGAACGCCTTCGGGGCCGGCCTCGGAACGTCGTCGCCGGGGGACGACCACGCGCCGGGACCGCGCCCGGGTAGGGGTTCCGTGCCGGCCGGGGCCCGGGCCGTGTCCCGGAGGGCGGCCGTGTGCGGTGACCGGGACCGGTGAGAAGTCCGGCGCCCGCCCCTTGCTGCGGGGCATTTGACGGGGCGGGTGCCGGACCGGATCGGGTGACGCCTGCCGGCGGCGGATTACTTGACGCCGGCTGCGTCGCAGGCCGCCTTGTACTGGGCGGTGCAGATCTCCTCGACCTTGTAGACCTTGTCGGCGACGATCGTGGAGGCGATGTTCTCCTTGGTCACGACCGAGGCGTCGTACAGCTTGGACGGGGTGCCCTTGAACTCGCCCGAGAGGCTGTCGACCTTGACCGGGGCCAGGTCGTCGAACTTCTCGCCCTTGAGCAGACGGACGGCGATCTCGGCGGTGGTCTCGGCCTCCGGCTTGATCTGCTTGTAGATCGAGAATGACTGCTCGCCCGCGAGGATGCGCTGCAGACCGGCGAGCTCGGAGTCCTGGCCGCCGACCGGAACCTTCACGCCCTGCTTCTTCAGGGCCGTGATGATGCCGCCGGCCATGCCGTCGTTGGCGGAGTAGACGCCCTGGAAGCCGTCCTTGCCCAGGGAGTCGATGGCCGCTCCCATCTTCTTGTTGGCCTCGTCCGCCGACCAGTCCGGGATGTCCTGCTCGTAGACGACCTTCTTGACCTGCTTGTCGAGGACGCTGTGCGCGCCCTTCTTGAAGAAGGGGGCGTTCGGGTCGGTCGGCGAGCCGTTGATCATGACAACGTTGCTGTCCTTGGCCTTGGCGCCCATCGCCTTGACCAGTGCCTCGCCCTGGAGCTGGCCGATCTTCTCGTTGTCGTACGACACATAGGCGGAGATCGGGCCCTCGGCGAGACGGTCGTACGCGACGACCTTGACGTCCTTCTTCGCGGCCTGCTGGACCCAGGACTTCGCGGCCTTGTAGTCGACGGTGTCCAGGATGATGACCTTCACACCCTGCGTGACGAGCGCGTCGAACTGCTTCTTCTGGGTCTCGCTGTCCTGCGCGGCGTTGTTGTACTTGACCTCGCAGTCGGAGCACAGCGCCTTGATCTTCGCCTCCATGATGGGGCGGTCGAACGTCTCGTAACGCGTGGTCTTGTTCTCCGGCAGGAGCAGGCCGATGGTCTTGCCGTCGCCGCCGCTGCCGGAGTCCTTGTCGTCGCCGGCCTTGCCACAGGCCGCGAGGGAGACGGCCATGGAGAGTGCGGCCGTTCCAATGACGATGCGTCGCGTCGTTGCGTTCATTACGGGTTGCCTCCCTGACGAGGCCGCAACGTTGCGGCCGAGGTGGCTGGCAGTCAACTCGGCCGCACCGCCAGCGTCAAGGAGTAAATCCTTAACGAGATGACAACGGTGCCATTCGTTATCTAAGTGAAGGCAGGAGTGGCCTTCGGCAAGGTGCTCTCCAAAAGGGTCGAATCCCCCATCTCGCTGAGCACCAGGGCCAGTGCGCCCAGGACTTCGGCCCGGCCGCCCAGCGCCCCGGGCAGCACCGAGAGCTGCCGGGCGGCGCTCGGAATGGCGTAGCGCGAGACCGAGTCACGGATCGGTGCGAGCACCAACTCGCCCGCCTCGGCGAGCGATCCGCCGAGGACCACCCGGCTGGGGTTGAGCAGGTTGCAGAGGTTGGCCACCCCGCTGCCGATGTGCCGCCCGACGTCCCCGATCACCCGGCGGCAGCCCGGATCGCCCTCGCGGGCCAGCTGGACCACCCGTTCCATGGTGAGGTCGGGCCCGTGGCTGGGCTGGAGCAGCGGCAGCACGTACCGGGCGGCCGTGAAGGTCTCCAGGCAGCCCCGGTTGCCGCAGCGGCAGACCGGGCCCGACTCGTCGAGCGTGATGTGCCCGATCTCGCCGGCCGTGCCGCCCGGACCCCGGTAGATGCGCCCGTCGATCACCAGGCCGGCGCCGACCCCGCTGGCGACCTTGATGTAGGCGAGGTCCTTGACGCCCCGGCCGCTCCCCCACACCAGCTCGCCGAGCGCGCCGAGGTTGGCGTCGTTGTCGACGTACACCGGCACTCCGAGCCGGCCCTCCAGTTCCCTGCTGGGGTTGATGCCCGTCCAGCCCGGCAGGATCGACGTGGAGCCCAGCGTGCCGGACTCCACGTCGATCGGGCCGGGTACACCGAGGCCCACCCCGATCACCTTGTCCGGGCCGATGCCGGTCGTCTCGATCAGCCGCCTGACCAGCTGCTCCGCCCGCCCGAACCCCTCCGCGGACGAGGCGTCGACATCCAGCGGCTCGGCCTCCTCGGCGAGCACCTGGTGGGCGAGGTTGCCGACCGCCACCCGCAGATGCGTATGGCCGAAGTCGACCCCGATCACGATGCCCGCGTCCCCGCTGAGCGAGACGCTGCGGGCCCGGCGGCCGCCCGCCGAGGTGGGGGTGACCTCGACCGTGCCGCCGTCCTTCAGTTCACGAACGATGTTGGAGACGGTGGCCGCTGACAGGCCGGTGCTCCGTGCGATCTCCGCCTGGGTGAGCGAACCGGCCATGCGTACCGCACGCACGACCCGCTCAAGGTTGGCGCGATGCAGAGATGTCTGCGACCCCGGAGTCTCCATCGACTCTCTCACTCCTACCGTTTTCTCTAACATGTGAACTCTAAGCTGAGCGTTTTGCGGCACCCCCCGTCAAGACCTTGAGCAAGCGAAGCCTCGGATGAGCACCCCGGCCGCACCCCGAGCGGCCCGGAGCACGCAGGAACCGCCCGTCGGCGCGTGGCCGACGGGCGGTTCGTGTGTACGGGAGGGACGTGCCGGGCCGCTACTTCACCGCGCCCGCGGTGAGGCCGGCGACGACCTGGCGCTGGAAGATGATGTAGGCCGCGAGGACCGGCAGCATCGCCATCACCAGACCGGCGAAGAGCCCGGACCAGTCACCCTTGTACCCCTGGCTGGTGGCCAGTTCGACCAGGCCCTGCGAGAGCACCCGGTATTTCGGTTCCGTGTTCAGGACCGTCGGCAGCATGTACTGGTTCCACTGACCGAGGAAGTTGAAGATACCGACGCTGATCAGGCCGGGCTTCGCCATCGGCAGCATCACCTGGAAGAACGTCCGGGTGTGCGAGGCGCCGTCGAGCATCGCCGCTTCCGCCACCGAACTCGGCAGCGTACGGAAGAACGAGGTGAGGAAGAAGACGGTGAACGGCAGCGAGTACGCGATGTAGACCATGATCAGTCCGTGGCGCGTGTTCAGCAGGTCCATGTTGTTCATGACGAAGAACAGCGGGACCAGCGCCAGGATGATCGGGAAGCTCATCCCGCCGATGAACAGGTAGTAGATGAAGCGGTTGCCGGGGAAGTCGAACCGCGCCAGTACGTACGCCGCCATCGAGCCGAGCAGCAGGGTGCCGACGAGCGAGCAGCCCACCACCACGACCGTGTTGAAGAAGTAGTCGCTCATGTGCGCCTGGCTCCAGGCACGCGACCAGTTCTCGAAGTGCAGCTTGTCGGGCAGCGCCCACGGCGTCGACAGGATCGAGTCGTCGGTCTTGAACGACGCCATCACCGCCCACAGCAGCGGCAGGACGACCAGGATCGCCCAGATGATCAGCACACCGTGCGAGAAGACATTGAGGACCTGGCCCTCGCTGCTCTTCTCCTTGGCGGCGGATGCGGGCGCCTTGGCCACCGGAGCGGGGTCGGCGGCCGGGGCGGCGGGGGGCGGGGTGTCAGTCGTCTTCACGTGTACTCACCTCGTACTGTCGAGCCGGACACGGAGGCCGACCTGTGGTGCCTGCTGGGGGTCCGGGGACCGTCTCCCGTCAATCGCAGCATCAGAACTCCAGCCGATCGCGCCGGCCCAGTCGCATCACGATGGCGGCGAAGGCCATGGTGACGATGAGCAGTCCGACACCGATCGTCGTCGCGTAGCCGGCCTGCCCGTCACGGAAGGCCGTCTGGTACACGTACAGCGGCAGGACGGTGGTCGAGTAGTCGGGGCCACCGGGGCCCACGGTCATGACCTGCACGGCGGTGAACGCCTCGACGCCGAGGGCCAGGATCCCCATGTAGACCCAGCCCGACTGCACCGTGTCCCAGAGCAGCGGAAGTGTGATCTTGAAGAACGTGGTGAAGCGGTTGGCGCCGTCGAGCAGCGCCGCCTCGTAGAAGTCCTTCGGGATGGACGCCATTCCGGCCGAGAACAGGACGACGAAGAATCCGACCGTCGACCAGACCAGCACCGACATGACGCAGACCAGCGCGAGACTCGGATCGCCCAGCCAGTCCGGCTGGATGGAGCCCAGACCGATCGTCTTCAGTGTCGAATTCAGCATCCCGCTGGTGGGGTTGAACGCGAACTGGAAGAGCAGGGCCACGATGACGATCGAGAGCACCTGCGGGAAGAAATAGGCGATCTTGTAGAAACTTGAGCCGCGCACGCCGGAGACCGCGGCGTTCTTGCGCCGCCGGCCCCCGACATTGAGCATGAAGGCGAAGAAGAGCGCCAGGCCCAGCGTCACCAGCGGCAGCAGCACCACAAGCAACACGCTGTGCTGCAACGACTTCCAGAAGATGTCGTCCTTCAGCATCCTCGTGTAGTTGTCGAACCCGACCATCTTGAAGTCCGGGCTCAGACCGGTCCAGTCCGTGAACGAGTAGTAGATGGACTGGATGAACGGCCAAATGACGAAGACCGCGTACAACGCGAGTGGGAGTACCAAGAATCCCACGATGAAACGGTACTTGCCATGCTGCATCGTTTACCGACCCCGATCTTTCCGCGGGTGCCGCCGCTGGTGACGGTTGCTCACTGGTGCTTGTAGTGCTTGATGGACTGGTCCTTGGCCGCCGCGTCGGCGAAGGCCTGGATCTTCTTGATGGCTTCCGCCGGGGTCGCGCGGCCGGCCATCATCTCGCCGATACCGGCGACACCGATCTGCTCCTTCTGGAGCTTCACGTACCAGTCCTGCAGACGCGGGTTCACCACGTTGTCGCCGGCCTTCTTCAGCGAGTCGACGCCGGACTGCATGGCGGTCGACAGGGTCAGACCGTCGGTGCCGCCGTTGAACGCGCTGAGGGACTTGACCTGCTTGGTGAAGTTCTTCGAGGACTCCTCGGAGAGCATGATGCGCAGCTGCTCCATGCCGCCCTCGGGGTTCTTCGCGTTGGCCGGGACGATGAAGGGCTCGCCGCCGGACGCCCAGATGGTGCCGAACGGCAGCTTGTCCGACGCGTCCAGGCCGGACGGCGGCGCGACCATCATCTTGAAGTCCTTGGGCGTGGTCGGCGCGGCCTCGTTCTCCACCCACGAACCGTTCGGGATGAAGAGCGCCTTGCCCTTGGTCCACTCGGTCTGCGACTGGATGTGGGTCAGACCGGGGGTGCCCTTGAGGATGTAGCCCTTCTGGTACAGCTCGTAGTACGCCTCGAAGGCCGCCTTGACCGCGGGGTCCTTCCAGGCGTTCGGCTCCAGGTTGTCGATCTTGTCGAGAACCTCCCGGCCACCGATCTTGGCGATGAACGGGTAGAGCGAGAACGGCAGGTAGTACGGGTACTTACCGGCGTACGTCCAGCCCGCGATGCCCTGCTTCTTCGCCTTCGCGCAGAGGGCGAGCATGGCGTCCCAGTCCTCCGGGTACTCCGCGTCGAGCTTCTCCAGCGCGGTCTGCGAGTACCAGACGCCGTAGACGGTGTACGCGTAGTACATGATCCAGACCGGGTCGCCGTCGAACTGACCCATCTCCAGGACACCGGGGCGCAGGGTGTCGCGGACCTTCTTGCTCGGGTCGTCGATGGACGGGGCGTCCATCAGCGGCGTCAGGTCGAGCAGCTGCTTCTTGCCGACCAGGACACCCATGTCCATCTGCTCGGCGCCGGAGTTGTCGATCAGGTCCGGCGGGGTGCCGCCGTTGAAGCGGGGCTGCAGCTGCGACTGGATCTTCTGGGTCGCGACGTGCTTGACCTTCGGGGCCTTCGGGAACGCGGCGTTGTACTTCTTCTCCGCGTCGATCGCGTACTGCTGGCCGAAGCCGCCGTCGAAGATGACCACCTCGAGCGGGGCCGTCTCGTTCACGCCGAGCGGGTTGGCCTTGGTGACCTTGCCCTTCTCGACCTTCTTGTCGCTGCCGCTGTCGCCGCTGGCGCACGCCGACAGGAAGCCCATCGCCGGAACGCTGATCAGGCCGAGTGCGGCCGATCGCTTGATCACATCGCGACGGCCAAGGCCCTCATTCTTGTGGGCGGAGGTGGATCCCATGCTCAAGTCCTCGCCTTCTCCAGGACTCAGGCGGTGTGTACCGGTCGCCCGTAGATATTCGCCTCAGGCGAAGGGCCCCGCCACCGCGGTCAGTTGCGCTTGGGTAATGCTGATTTCAGGCTAGCCAGGTGCAGTGGGGGGTCGGGAAGATCCGGCATCGGACGCACCCGTCGTGCTGTCCGCGGCCCTTCCCCGTGTCCCCCTCGTCCGCGTCGCCGGAAAAAGCTGTGCGGACGCCGACAGGTATAGTCCACTTCCCGCCGACTGAGCAAGATCGAATGCGACTTTGAGCAGCAGTCTTTCCCGAGTTGAGACCTCGCGGATACATGGCCCCCGCATGCTCCCGGCCCGGGTGTAACGATTTCCGCAATACGGTCGATTCACCTTGCGCTTCCCGTCCAACACCCTTGACACATCCCGGCACTTGGCTCCCTACTGGACCTTGCGCATCTCTCTGACAACGTTGTCCAGGTGCACTCCTCGGGAGGAATGGCTCGGCATGCAGCCCCGACATGGTTCTCGCAAGAGACAAAGCCGTACGGCCGCACTGATCGCGGCTTCACTCGTTCTGGTCGTGACCGCCCCCTCCGTGGCCGCCGCACAGTCGGCCGCCGCACACGAAGAAAGCCGGTCGCCTTCGGGGGACCGGACATTCAACTCGTCGTTCGAAGCGGATGAAAAGCAGCCGGACTGGCGCAACACCGTAGAAGAGGGTCCGGACGGAGAGAAGCGGTCATCGGGTGTCGATGGCGGATTCTCCGCAGGAATACCGGGCAATATCACCGACAAGGTGACAGACGTCCGCGCCAGCGGTGAGAACACCGGCGGCGGGGAGGTCAAGGAAAACCTGATCGACGTGGAGTCCGGCACCAAGTGGCTGACCTTCGAGCCCACCGGCTGGGTCGAATTCGATCTGGATGAACCGGCCAAGGTCGTGACATACGCACTGACTTCGGCCAATGACCACGACGAGCGCGACCCGAAGGACTGGACCCTCCAGGGCTCCGCCGACGGCAAGGACTGGCAGGACCTCGACTCCCGGACCGGCCAGACGTTCACCGAGCGGTTCCAGACGAAGTCGTACGATTTCACATCTGACACCGCATACCAGCACTTCCGCCTGCAGATCACGAAGAACAACGGCGCCGACGACGCCACCCAGCTCGCCGACGTCCAGTTCTCCGACGGCGACACCTCCGCCCCGGCCCCCGAGGAGATGCGCAGCCATGTCGACCGCGGCCCCTCCGGCTCCCCCACCGCCAAGGCGGGCGCGGGCTTCACCGGAAAGCGGGCCCTGCGGTATGCCGGTACGCACAAGGCGGACGGCCGGGCGTACTCGTACAACAAGGTCTTCGACGTGAACACGGCTGTCACCCGTGACACCTCACTGTCCTACCTGGTCTATCCCCAGATGGGCGAGACCGACCTCGACTACCCGGCGACGCACGTCTCGGTGGACCTGGCGTTCACGGACGGCACCTATCTGAGCGAGCTGCGGGCCACGGACAGCAACGGCGGCCTGCTGACCCCGCAGGGCCAGGCCGACGCCAAGCGGCTGTACGTCAACCAGTGGAACAAGGTCGAGTCGGCGATCGGCACGGTCGCGGCGGGCAGGACCGTGGACCGGATCCTGGTGGCGTACGACTCCCCCAAGGGCACGGCGAAGTTCCAGGGCTGGATCGACGACATCGAGATCGCCCCGAAGGCGCCCGAGAAGCGCCGCGCGCACCTGTCCGACTACGCGTCGACGGTCCGCGGCACCAACTCCAGCGGTGCCTTCTCCCGCGGCAACAACTTCCCCGCCACCGCGGTCCCGAACGGCTTCAACTTCTGGACCCCGGTCACCAACGCCGGCTCGACGAGCTGGCTGTACGACTACGCGCGGGGCAACAACGACGACAACCTGCCCACCCTCCAGGCCTTCAGCGCCAGCCATGAGCCGAGCCCCTGGATGGGCGACCGGCAGACCTTCCAGCTGATGCCCTCGGCCGTCGCCGGCACTCCGGACGCCTCGCGCAAGGCGCGTGCGCTGCCGTTCCACCACGAGAACGAGACGGCGAAGCCGCACTACTACGGTGTGACATTCGACAACGGCCTCAAGGCCGAGATGACACCGTCCGACCACGCGGCCCGGATGCGGTTCACCTACCCCGGTGACGACGCGAGCATCGTCTTCGACAACGTCTCCAACGACGGCGGCCTCACCCTCGACCCGGCCAACAGCTCCTTCACCGGCTTCTCCGACGTGAAGAGCGGCGGCTCGACCGGCGCCACCCGTCTCTTCGTGTACGGCGTCTTCGACGCGCCGGTCACCGCGAGCGGCAAGCTGTCCGGCGGCGGTGGCGACGACGTCACGGGTTACCTCCGCTTCGACGCCGGCGAGGACCGGACGGTCGGCCTGCGCCTGGCGACCTCCCTCATCAGCATCGACCAGGCGAAGCGGAACCTGGCCGCCGAGATCCCCGCCGCCCGCTCCTTCGGCCGGGTCGAGGACCGGGCGCAGCGGGCCTGGGACGACATCCTGGGCAAGGTCGAGGTCGAGGGTGCCACGGCCGATCAGCTGACCACCCTCTACTCCAGTCTGTACCGGCTGTACCTGTACCCGAACTCGGGCTTCGAGAAGGTCGACGGCAAGGACAAGTACGCCAGTCCGTTCTCCCCGCAGGTCGGCTCCGACACCCCGACGCACACCGGGGCGAAGATCGTCGACGGCAAGGTCTACGTCAACAACGGCTTCTGGGACACCTACCGCACGACGTGGCCCGCCTACTCCCTCCTCACCCCTGACAAGGCCGGCGAGATGGTGGACGGCTTCGTCCAGCAGTACAAGGACGGCGGCTGGATCTCCCGCTGGTCCTCCCCCGGCTACTCCGACCTGATGACCGGCACCTCCTCGGACGTCGCGTTCGCGGACGCCTACGTCAAGGGCGTGAAGTTCGACGCGGAGGCGGCGTACGAGGCGGCGCTGAAGAATGCCACGGTGGTCCCGCCGGCCTCGGGCGTCGGCCGCAAGGGCATGGTGACGTCCCCGTTCACCGGCTACGCGAACACCGACACTCACGAGGGCCTGTCCTGGTCCCTGGAGGGCTACCTCAACGACTACGGCATCGCGCGGATGGGCCAGGCCCTCTACAAGAAGACGAAGAAGGCGCGCTACAAGGAGGAGTCCGAGTACTTCCTGGGCCGCGCCCAGAACTACGTCCAGCTCTTCGACGACAAGGCCGGCTTCTTCCAGGGCAGGGACGCCGAGGGCGACTGGCGGCTCCCGTCGGACAAGTACGACCCCCGGGTCTGGGGCTACGACTACACGGAGACCAACGGCTGGGGCTACGCCTTCACGGCCCCGCAGGACAGCCGGGGCCTGGCGAACCTGTACGGCGGCCGGGACGGCCTGGCCAAGAAGCTCGACACGTACTTCTCCACTCCCGAGACGGCGGGCCCCGAGTTCGTCGGCTCGTACGGCGGTGTCATCCACGAGATGACCGAGGCGCGTGACGTGCGGATGGGTCAGTACGGCCACAGCAACCAGGTCGCGCACCACGTCACCTACATGTACGACGCGGCCTCGCAGCCCTGGAAGACGCAGGAGAAGGTCCGCGAGGTCCTGGGCCGGCTCTACACGGGCAGCGACATCGGGCAGGGCTACCACGGCGACGAGGACAACGGCGAGCAGTCGGCCTGGTACCTCTTCTCCTCGCTCGGCTTCTACCCGCTGGTCATGGGCAGTGGCGAGTACGCGATCGGCTCCCCGCTCTTCAAGAAGACGACCGTCCACCTGGAGAACGGCCACGACCTGGTCGTCAGGGCGCCGAAGAACAGCGCGAAGAACATCTATGTGCAGGGCCTGCGGGTCAACGGCAAGAAGTGGACCTCCACTTCACTGCCGCACGACCTGCTGGCCGAGGGCGGTGTGCTGGACTTCGACATGGGCCCGAGGCCGTCGTCGTGGGGCACCGGCAAGAACGCGGCACCGACATCCATCACCACGGACGACGAGGTGGCGACGGTGCACGCGGACGTGGTGAAGGGCGACGGCGCCCTGTTCGACAACACCTCGGCCACCTCCGCGAAGGTCGCCACGGTGGACCTGCCGGTCCCCTCGGCCACCGACGCGGTCCGCTACACCCTGACATCGGACAAGGCGGCCGGGGCCCCGAGCGGCTGGGTCCTCCAGGGCTCCTCGGACGGCACGACGTGGAAGGACCTGGACAAGCGCTCGGCCGAGTCCTTCGCCTGGGACCGGCAGACGAGGGTGTTCTCGGTGACCGAGCCGGGCTCGTACGCGCACTACCGCCTGGTGTTCGCCGGCGAAGGCACGCTCGCGGAACTGGAGTTGCTCGCCTGACCCTGCTGTTTCCACCCGCGTCGAGGCCGACGGCCGGTACCCCTGGGCGGGGTACCGGCCGCCGGTGCGTTCAGGAGCCGGCGCGGCTCCCGTTCAGTCCCGTTCCGGGGTCTCCGGAACGGCCCGGGGGAAAAGGCTCTCGGGCAATGTCACATTCCACGCCGTGATGACCGGCTTCCCGTGCTCGGTGCCGAGCCGGGAGACGGCCCCCGTGGCGAGCTGGAACAGCGTGCCCTCGGCCGGCGTCAGGCCGAGGTAGCGGGCGGTGAGCACGCGCAGGAAATGCGAGTGCGCGACCAGCGCGATGTCCTCGTCCTCGTCCCGCCCGGCCGCCTCCGCGACTTGGGCCAGCACCCGGTCGGCGCGCGCCCCGACCTCGGCCGGGGTTTCACCGGGATGCGCCTCGGGTCCGGGGGCGACCCCGTCCGTCCAGAGATTCCACTCGGGGCGGGTCCGGCGGATCTCGACGGTGGTCACCCCTTCGTAGCCGCCGTAGTCCCACTCGCGCAGCTCGGGTGTGATGCGGGGCGCGGCGAGCCCGGCGAGCTCGGCGGTGCGCCGGGCGCGTACGGCGGGAGAGACCAGGGTAAGCGCGATCCGCCGGTCGGTGAGCAGCGGCGCTAGCGCACGGGCCTGCCGTTCCCCGAAGGCGGTCAGCGGCAGATCGGTGTAGCTCGTGTGCTGCCCGGACCGCGACCACTCCGTCTCGCCGTGCCGGATCAGGATCAGCTCGCCCATGATGATTCCGCTCTTTCTGTGCCGATGTCGCTCTGTGAACCCGCGGGCCCACGATCGCATTCCACCGGGTCGGCGGCGAGGTGCGGCTCGCCCCGGGTGTCGGGGCGGCGGTGGACACCTACGGGTGGCACATTCCCCGATTCCCGGTCCGGTGCGTGCGCGCGCCGTTGCTGAGCAGCTCAATCATCGCGCCGAGCAGATCGCTTCCCGCCCTCGCATCGTCACCTGGGTGCTCCCGTTCTCCGCCGGTGCACACCCCACTCCTTCATTCAGCCGTGACGCTGCTGCAGTTCACGGACGCCCCGGCCGTTGCCTGCACGGAGAATGCGTACGGCGGCCAACTCGTAGAAGACCCAACGCTGGTGGGGCAGTACCGATCCGCATACGATCTGGCCAGGGCTGCCGCGCTGTCGTCGGAGGTACCCCTGGATCGGATCGTGTCGGCGGCAAAGGAGTTCGCGACCGATGAACACCGTCCCTGACCTGAGCGCCGCTTCCTGGCGCACGTCGTCATACACCAACGGAGACGGCGGCAGCTGCGTCGAGGTCGCCGACAACGTCCCCGGCTTCGTACCCGTACGCGACACCAAACTCACCAACAGCCCGGTCCTGCCCTTCCGTGCACCGGTCCGGGCGGCCTTCGTGCAGAGCGTCAAGCGGTAGAACGACAGCCACGGCCGACGCGCCCGACTCGAAGGGCTGCACTCATCAAGCGTATCCACCGTCGTTGAGGACTTCGCGGATGACGTGCCGGGCGATCGCCGCCATGGCCGGATTCGACTCCCGGTAGTAGTACAGTTCGCCGAGCGCGGTCGACAGCGCCCAGCCACGCCCCCGCGCCCAGGCCGCGTCGTCGGCGTTCAGGGCGGTACGGAAGGTTCCGCGCGCCTGCGCCGGCAGCAGGTACCACGCCGCGATCAGGTCGACGGCGGCGTCGCCCAGTCCCATGCAGCCGAAGTCGATGACGGCGCTGAGCCGTCCGTTCGCGAGCAGCAGGTTGCCGGGTTGCAGATCCGCGTGGATCCAGACAGCGGGACCGGTCGGGGCGGAGGCACCCAGCGCCGCCTCCCACACGGTGAGCGCCGCGGCGGTGTCCACGACCTCGTACAGTTCCGCGAGCGCGGCGCGCGTCGTGGCGTCGCGGGCGGTCAGAGGCTCGCTGCGGAAGGAGGGCGGCCCGTCGGCGGGGTCGATACGGTGCAGCGCCGTGACGAAGTCCGCCAAGTCCGTGGCGAGCGGGCCGGGTTCGGCGATCTCCCCCACCACCGGGTTCGCGCCGTCGAGCCACCGGAAGACCGACCAGTGCCAGGGGTAGCCATCGGCGGGCACGCCTGCGCCCAGGGGCACGGGGATCGCGGCGGGAAGCGACGGGGCGAGCCACGGCAGCCAACGCTGCTCCTTCGCCACGTCGCCGACGGCCCCCGCCGTACGGGGCAGCCGCATCACCAGGTCCTCACCGAGCCGGTACATGGCGTTGGAGGTGCCCACGGGGGTGACCGGTTCGACGCGCAGCTCGGCCCACTGCGGGAACTGCGCGGCGATCAGCCGGTGCACGAGGGACTCATCGATGTCCGGTTCGTCGGCATGCATCTTACCGGTGTGCATGAGGACCCTTCAGGAGTGTGGCACCGACCGGCGGTTGGCGGCCGACGGCCATACGAACGCTCGCGCGCGCCACCCGTCAACTCGTTTACCACGCAAGGCCCTCGACGACCGGGCGGCGGCAGCCACCTACGGGTGGCGCGTTCCCCGATTCCCGGACCGGCGCGTCCGTGCGCCGTTACATTTCGGCGTATGCCGCAGCCCAAGGACCTCGATCCGTACACCGATGCCCGCTCCTTCTACGGCTCCGAGTTGCGCCGCCTGCGCGAGGCCGCCGGGATGTCCCAGAGCGAGCTGGGCGACCGGGTCTTCTGCTCGGGGACATACATCGGGCTGTTCGAGATGGCGGAACGGCGCCCGCAGGAGGACATGTCCCGTGCCTTCGACGAACTGCTGGGGAGCGGCGAGCACCTTCAGCGGCTGTGCCGGCTGGCGCGGAAGTCGAAGGTGGCGAGCTACTTCGCGGATGCGGCGGAACTGGAAAAACGGGCCAGGTCCATCGAGGAGTACGCACCGATGCTGATGCCGGGTGTGCTCCAGACCCGTGCCTACGCAACGGCGTTGACCAGAGGCACGATGCGGCGAACGTCCGACGAAGTGGTGGAACAGACGGTCAGCGCCCGCATGGAGCGCGCTCAACTCTTCAGCGACGAGGACGGGCCGGACTTCTGGGCGATCATTCACGAGGCCGCACTGCGCGTGCCGATCGGCGGCCTCCCCACCATGAGGGATCAGCTCGCCCATCTCGTCGAGACAGCCCGGGCCCATCCTCATGCGATCTTGCAGGTTCTGCCCTTCTCCGCCGGCTTCCATCCTTTTCTGAACACCATGTCGTCGCTGATGCAGTTCGCCGATGCCCCGCCCGTCGTGTACACGGAGGGCGCCTACACGGGTCAACTCGTCGAGGAGGCGGCTCTGGTGGCGCAGTATCGATCGGCATACGATCTTGCCAGGGCCGTCGCGCTGTCGCCGGAGGCGTCCCTGGCACTGATCGCCTCGGCGGCGAAGGACTGCGACCGATGAACAGCACGCCCGACCTCAGCAGTGCCGCCTGGCGGACCTCGTCCTACAGCAACGGAGACGGTGGAAGCTGCGTCGAGGTCGCCGACAACGTCCCCGGCTTCGTACCCGTACGCGACACCAAGCTGACCGACAGCCCGGTCCTGGCCTTCCGGGCCGCAGGCTGGGCAGCGTTCGTGCAGACCATCAAGCGGTAGGGACGACCGCAGGCGTCATACAACGCGAAGGGCCGCACCCCGGGAGACCCGGGATGCGGCCCTTCGGCTCTGCTGCCCGCCTCGCGACTACTTGCGGATCAGGCTGCGGAGCACGTACTGCATGATGCCGCCGTTGCGGTAGTAGTCCGCCTCACCGGGGGTGTCGATGCGGACGACCGCGTCGAACTCCACACCGGTGTCGGTGGAGACCTTGACCGTGCGCGGCGTGGTGCCGTTGTTCAGCTCGGTCACGCCGGTGAAGGAGAAGGTCTCCTCGCCGGTCAGGCCGAGGGCCTCGGCGGTCGCGCCCTCCGGGAACTGGAGCGGGAGGACGCCCATGCCGATGAGGTTCGAGCGGTGGATGCGCTCGTACGACTCGGCGATGACGGCCTTGACGCCGAGGAGCGCGGTGCCCTTGGCGGCCCAGTCGCGGGACGAGCCGGAGCCGTACTCCTTGCCCGCCAGGATGACCAGCGGCGTGCCGGCGGCCTGGTAGTTCTGCGAGGCGTCGTAGATGAACGACACGGGCGCATCGGCCTGGGTGAAGTCGCGGGTGAAGCCACCCTCGGTGCCCGGGGCGATCTGGTTGCGCAGGCGGATGTTCGCGAAGGTGCCGCGAATCATGACCTCGTGGTTACCGCGGCGCGACCCGTAGGAGTTGAAGTCGCGGCGCTCGACGCCGTGCTCCGTCAGGTACTTGCCTGCCGGGGTGTCGGCCTTGATCGCACCGGCCGGGGAGATGTGGTCGGTGGTGACCGAGTCGCCCAGCTTGGCGAGCACCCGGGCGCCGGTGATGTCGGCGACCGGGGTCGTCTCCATCGTCATGCCCTCGAAGTACGGGGGCTTGCGCACGTAGGTGGACTGCGGGTCCCACTCGAACGTGTTGCCGGTCGGGATCGACAGCGCCTGCCACTGGGCATCGCCGGCGAAGACGTCCTGGTAGGACTTGTTGAACATGTCCTCGCCGATGGAGTTGGCGACGACGTCGTTGACCTCGGCCTCGGAGGGCCAGATGTCCGCGAGGTAGACCGGCTTGCCGTCCTGGTCGATGCCCAGGGCGTCCTTGGTGATGTCGACCTTCATCGAACCGGCGATGGCGTACGCGACGACCAGCGGCGGGGACGCCAGGTAGTTCATCTTGACGTCGGGGTTGATCCGGCCCTCGAAGTTACGGTTGCCGGAGAGCACCGAGGTCACGGCCAGGTCGTGCTCGTTGACCGCCTTGGAGACCTCCTCCGGCAGCGGGCCGGAGTTGCCGATGCAGGTGGTGCAGCCGTAGCCGACGAGGTTGAAGCCGACCTTGTCGAGGTACGGGGTCAGGCCCGCCTTGTCGAAGTAGTCGGTGACGACCTTCGAGCCCGGGGCGAGGGTGGTCTTGACCCACGGCTTGCGGGTCAGGCCCTTCTCGACCGCCTTCTTGGCCACGAGCGCCGCGGCGACCATGACGTACGGGTTCGAGGTGTTGGTGCAGGAGGTGATCGCGGCGACGGTGACGGCGCCGTGGTCGATCTCGTACGTCGTTCCGTCGGGGGCCGTGACCGTGGTCGGACGCGACGGCACACCGTTGGAGGAGGCCGGCGAGTCGGAGGCCGGGAAGGACTCCTTGCCGGACTCCTCGTCCTCGGAGACGTAGTTGCGGACGTCCTGTGCGAACTGCTGCGAAGCGTTGGCGAGGACGATGCGGTCCTGCGGGCGCTTCGGGCCGGCGATGGAAGGGACGACCGTGGAGAGGTCGAGCTCCAGCTTCTCGGAGAAGTCCGGCTCGGCGGCCGGGTCCAGCCAGAGGCCCTGCTCCTTGGCGTACGCCTCGACGAGCGCGACCTGCTGCTCGTCACGGCCGGTCAGACGCAGGTACTTCAGCGTCTCGTCGTCGATCGGGAAGATCGCGGCGGTGGAGCCGAACTCCGGCGACATGTTACCGATGGTGGCGCGGTTCGCGAGGGAGGTGGCGGCGACGCCCTCACCGTAGAACTCGACGAACTTGCCGACGACGCCGTGCTTGCGGAGCATCTCGGTGATGGTCAGCACGAGGTCGGTGGCGGTGGTGCCGGGCTTCAGCTCGCCGGTCAGCTTGAAGCCGACGACGCGCGGGATGAGCATGGAGACCGGCTGGCCGAGCATCGCGGCCTCGGCCTCGATGCCGCCGACGCCCCAGCCCAGCACACCGAGGCCGTTGACCATGGTGGTGTGCGAGTCGGTGCCGACGAGGGTGTCGGGGTACGCCTGGCCACCCCGGACCATGACCGTACGGGCCAGGTGCTCGATGTTGACCTGGTGGACGATGCCGGTGCCCGGGGGGACGACCTTGAACTCGTCGAAGGCGGTCTGGCCCCAGCGCAGGAACTGGTAGCGCTCCTTGTTGCGGCCGTACTCCAGCTCGACGTTCTGCGCGAACGCGTCGTTGGTGCCGAACTTGTCGGCGATGACGGAGTGGTCGATGACCAGCTCGGCCGGGGCGAGGGGGTTGATCTTGGCCGGGTCGCCGCCCAGCTCCTTGACGGCCTCACGCATGGTGGCGAGGTCCACGACACACGGCACACCGGTGAAGTCCTGCATGATCACGCGGGCCGGCGTGAACTGGATCTCCTGGCTGGGCTGGGCCTGGGAGTCCCAGCCGCCGAGGGCCCGGATGTGGTCGGCGGTGATGTTCGCGCCGTCCTCGGTGCGGAGCAGGTTCTCCAGCAGCACCTTCAGGCTGTAAGGGAGGCGCGCGGAGCCCTCGACCTTGTCCAGCTTGAAGATCTCGTACGACTCGTCGCCCACGCGCAGCGTGCTGCGGGCGTCGAAGCTGTTCGCCGACACGACAGTCTCCTTCATCAATGTGCGCGTACTCCGCGCCACGCCTCGTTACGGCGGGCGCCGCGTGGTGCCGCCTACGGCCCCTCGACCATCCGCTAAGGTAAGGCTTAGTTAGGTAACCCTTACCAACTGGCGGACTGCGGTGCGCCTTCGGCATATATCTCGATGTCGAGATAACTCTAGTACATCACCGCCGCACGGTCATGCGGGGGCAGGGCAAGGCGTGGTCGTCCGATCCGTGCTGGAAGGGTCGGGGCATGGGTCTGAACATGATCGCCGGTGTCCGAGGAGCCGGCCACCGAGGGACGGCAACGTTACGGCGCCGAGTCCTGTGGCTGCCTGCAACCCGGCGATCCGGGCCGGCGGGCGTGGCGGCCGGGCAGCCCGCGCTTCCCCCGGTATTCAAGGGGGCTGACCACAGCATCGGGCGGCCGGTTGCCCGGATGGTCCGGCAGGCCTCGGATGACGAGGCTGAGTGCATACGGATCCACCGAGCAAAAGGGAACCACCTGTGTTCAGCTTCAAGCCGCTGCGCCGCCGTACCGCCCGCACCGCCGCCGTCGGCGCTCTCGCCGCCGCGGCCTGCGCCACCGTCCTGGCCGGCAGCGCCGCAGCCATCGTCAACGGGTCGGACTCCACCGAGAGCTACCCGTTCATGGCGACCATTCCGGAATCGGCCCCTGAGCACGGTCTGCACGACGGGACCTGCGGGGCATCGCTGATCGACAAGCAGTGGGTGCTGACGGCGGCCCACTGCGTGACGGGCGACGGCCTGAAGCTGGACGGCATCGTGCGCGTCGGCAGCGAACACCGAAAGTCCGGCGGCACTGTCCGGAAGATCGACCGGACCTTCGTCCACGCCGGCTATGTGAACGGCGAGACCAAGGCCGCCAACAAGAACGACATGGCGCTGATACGCCTGGACCGCCCGGTCGCCGGAAAGCCCATCAAGATCGCCGAGCGGCCCGGGCAGCCCGGCACGCCGACCCGGCTCGTGGGCTTCGGCACCACCTCCGACACCGGGTTGAAGTTCCCGGACCGGCTGCAGGAACTGAACACCCGCAGGGGCGCCGAGTCCGAGTGCGCGCCCGGCTACGCGGACCGGACCCGGCTGTGCACGATCACCACCGTGCCCAAGGCCATGGCGTGCTTCGGGGACTCCGGCGGACCGCAGCTCCAGAAGGGCCGGGACGGCCGCTGGGAACTGATCGGCGTCACCTCGGGGCCCGGCACCCCGGGTGTGCCGTGCTCGCACGGCCCCGGCCTCTACACCAGCGCGCCCGCCTACGCGGACTGGATCGACAAGACCATGAAGAACAACAGCGCTCCGTCGACTGCGGCCAAGGGCTCCGACCTCGCCGAGACCGGCACGAACGACAACACCACGGCAATCGCCGGTATGGCCGCCGCGCTGATCGTCGCCGGTGGCGGCACCACCGTCGCAGTGCGCCGCCGCAGGGCCCGCCACGCCGCCTGAGCAGAACCGGCGCCGCGCAGGGGCGGCACTGGTGAGACGGGGCGGCTGTCCCTCGGCAGGGAGTGCCGCCCCCGTCGCACTCGAACTCACTCGCACCGTGACACGGCCCGTGCGATTCCCGGCGGAGGCCGAGCGCGGGACCGCTGCCGGAATCCGGAGCGGACTGGGCTCAGAGTCTGTGGTCGATCTTCTTCTCCCGCATCAGCTCCCCCAGCTCCTTGTCCGACAGCGGGTGCAGAGTGTCCAGGAGACGGCGCAGCCCGGTTTCGTCAAGGGTCTGGCTGGCGACCTCGGCCTCCGCCTTCCCGTGGCGGCGGACAAGGGTGACGTCGCGGGTGCCGTCGGGAAATTCGCGGACCATGACCATCTCCCGGTTCGCGTCCACCGTGCAGGTGACGCCCTTCTCCGCGGGTTCGGGGCATCGAGCTTCCGGCGCGTACGACGAGCGCACGACGAGGCTCACGTACCCCGGCTCGTACCCCTCCCGGACGGGACGGTAGTCGACGACGAAGGTGGCCGGGCCGAGCTCCGCGCGGGAGACCTGCATGCCCGGCGGTGCGGCGCCCAGGTACAGCAGCTCCGGCTTCTCCCGGTACCGCGCGATCTCCGCGTCGTGCTGACGCTGCTGCGACTGCGCCGGACCGACGAAGCCCCCGTAGACCACCCCGGCCGCCAGCACCACCAGCGCCCCCGACCGCACCCACCGGCCCGGCACGAAGAGCGCCGCGGCCACGGCGTACGGCACCCCCGTCAGCGCGATCCGGGTACCGGCGCTCCCCAGGTCGACGTCCCCGCTGTAGGCGACCAGACCCGACAGGACACCGAGCGTGCCGAGGACGAAGACCAGTACCGCCCAGCCCAACCGCCGCGGCACGGAACCGCACAGCGGCACCACGTCCTTCACCAGCAGGCCCGCCACGGCCAGCAGGACCACCATCATCGGCGCGCCCAGTGCCAGGACCGGCACCATCGCACCGGCCCCGCCGCCCCAGGCCACCGCCACCAGCCCGAAGCCGAGCGCCGGCACCGCGGTCGCCGTGATCGCCCAGACCACAAAGAGGTGCAGGGCCGTGAGCGCCCCTCTGCCACTCGTCATACCGCGGAGCCTGTCAACCGGTGCCCGGACGCACATGAGTACCCGTACTCAGTGGGCTGATCCGCTGCCCGGCCGGGCAGCGGATCAGCCCGTCCGGCGCGGCAGTTGGTCCTCCAGGTGGTCCGGGCTGAATCCGAGCCGTTCACCGAGGGCCCGGTAGCGGTCGCGCCGGGCGTCGGGGACGGGAACGTCGTGCGTGAAGAGGATCTGGAGGAGGAGGCGGAAGCCCAGGTCCGGGTCCACCGTGGCGACCACGTCCTCCAGCACGCGCGCCACGTCCCGCACCTCGGCCACGTCGGTGTGCGCCGCCTCGCGGACCTCGCGCAGCACGGCCCCGGCCAGATCTGTCCGGGCGGGCGACAGGTACGGCACGTAGACGGGGTCGACCTCCATCAGCCGTTCCCGGCATGCCCGAGCCACCCGCTCCAGCCAGGCCCGCGTGTCGGCATCGAACCCCTCGTCGGCGTCGAACGCCGCATCGACGTACAACCGGCGCGAGGCGGTCCGCCACAGTGCCGTGACCGCCTCGTCGGACAGCGCGGAGTCCAGCAGCCGCCGTACATCCTCCAGAAGCACCGCCGCGTACGAGCCCGGAGCGGAGACCGCGTCGCTGCCGACCAGGCTCCGGATGTTCTCCGCAACGTTGCCCTGGTACTTCCAGTCCGTGCCGTGGAACACGCTCGCGAGCACCGGCAGCCCGAAGCGCCCGAGGTCGAAGTCGCGCCGGCCGGGGTCGACGGGGGGCCAGCGCACGTTCAGCCCGTCGTGGACGGCGACCAGGGGGTGGGCCAGCAGTTCGCCGATCCCGAGCAGCCTGTCGTACGCCTCCTTGCCGATCGGTACGGAGTACGCCTTCGCGGCCCGAAGGAACAGCCTGAACCCGAGGTCGGCGTCCGCCTCATGCACGACCCGCAGGAGCGCCGGGACGATGTCCGGGACCGCGACGGCGCGTCGGAGCGCGGCCGCGGCCGACTCGATCTCCGCCGCCACGGTCCCGCGCAGCTCCTCCTCCGGCGCCGTCGGCCGCGCCTCGTCGAGGACCTCCGCCTCGGCCTTTTCCCGCTCCTGCGTGAACGGCGGGCAGACCTCCGCGACCCGGCGCAACCAGCAGCGGATGTCGGTGCCCTCGTCGGCCGGGTCGAAGCACCGGCGCACGGCGGCCAGCCATACGGCGTGGAGCACCTCGTCCGGCAGCGGGGACTCCAGCAGGAGCCGGACGTCCCTGCCGAGCTGGTGGTCCTCGTCGTCCGCCTGCGCCCCGGCGAGGGCGAGCACAACCGGTACGTCGGTGCGGAGCGCCGTACGCGAGCACAGCGTGCCGGCGAAGCCGCTGAGCCCGAAGTCCTGCGCGTAGTCGACGTAGTACAGCTCGCGCATCCGCACCGTCGGCAACTCCGGCCGCCCTCCCCCCGTGTCGGCGGCACCGATCCCCCGGGCGCCGAAATGACCTGCGCGCACTGCGGATCGGACAGGATCCACCGCGCGCGGCACCCACCTTAGACACGGTGCTCACGAACGGGACAAGGCATCAGGAATGCCGAGTGACGCAGGTCATGGGCGGAGCGGGCCCGGCGGCCGATGTCAGATGCCGCGGCTACGGTTTCGCCATGGCAGTCCCCGCGATCATCCCCATAGCCCACGAGCCGGACTACCGGACCGACACCATCGGGCGGTACGCAGAAGGGCAGTTCCTGGCCTCGGTCACCTATGCCTTCCCCGACGGGTACACGGTCGACGACGACTGGGAGGAACACAAGCGGCTCTATGTCGTTCTGCACCGGTTCGACTACGAGGGCCGGCATGTCGATTCGGACATCTGGTGCGCGGGAACGCAGGCCGAGCAGCGACAACTCCCCACCGGCGACGACTCCGTCATGGCGCGGGCGGAGGCGCGGATGGCGGCGCTCCTCGACGGCCTTCCCGAGCGCGAGTACGGAGACATCGCGATCCGGCCCTTCCGGCTGACGGTCGACGGCGTGCTCTTCGGGCTGGTCATCGAGCGCCACGACGACGGGGAAGACGGCGAGGGCGAGGGCGAGGGCGAGGACGACTGGGCCGAACTCCACCCCGACCAGCTCGGCTTCTACGCTCCATGGGACGGCCAGTACGACACCTGACGTGTGGACCCGGACGACGGAGGAACATGAACGACATCAGTGAATTCCAGAAGTTCGAGGAGCCCAGGGAGTCCAGGGAGTTCGAGGACGTCTCCCCGACCACCCTCGCCGACCTCCTGGGGCGCGGGCAGGTCATGGACATCGGCATCCGCCCGCTGTGGCCCTCGGTTCCACGGGTCGCCGGCCCGGCGTTCACCGTGCGGTGCCCTCCGGGCGACAACCTCATGCTCCACGCGGCCATTCACCGCGCGGAGCCCGGCAGCGTCATCGTCGTCGAGTCCGGCGACGTGGACTACGCGCTGGCCGGCGGGAACGTCTGTGCCGTCGCCCGACGCCGGGGCATCGCGGCGTTCGTGGCCGACGGTGTGATCCGTGATCTCGCCGAGGTGCGCGAGATGGGGTTTCCCGTCTTCGCCAGGGGCGTGATCCCCATTCCCGGTACCAAGAAGGCGGTCGGGCCGCTCAACGGCCCCGTGCGGTGCGGCGGTGTGGACGTGGATGCCGGTGACATCGTGGTGGCGGACGAGGAAGGCATCGTGGTCGTTCCCCGCGCCCGGCGCGAGCAGGTGCTCCGCGACGCCCGCGCGAAGGTGGCCGAGGAGGCCGGCGAGTCCCTGGACGCGTGGGAAGCCGCGCACCGCGCCCGTATCGACGACATCCTGCGCGACAACGGCTTCGAGGACTGACCGCCGGAAGCCGACGGCCGGTCTCCGGGCGCTCCCGGAGACAGGTGCCGGGCAGCCCGGCCGCCCCCGTCCCCCGTACGGACGCGCACCGCACGCGGACGCGGCGGTCCGGACGCAACATGGAACGCACGGCGCGCACCGGATGCGGGCGGTTCATACCGGCCCGACCTGCAACTGCCGTGCCGACACGCCCGAGAATCACCCGAACACCACACCCCGGCACAGGTCTCATCTCATATCTGAGATAGCCTTTCGCCATGTCAGACGATTACCTCGTACGCATCGGCAAGCTCATCCGTGACGCCCGTCAGCATCGGGGCTGGACACAGAGTCAGCTCGCCGAGGCGCTCGCCACCAGCCAGAGCGCCGTGAACCGCATCGAGCGCGGCAATCAAAACATCAGCCTTGAGATGATCGCGCGCATCGGTGAGGCACTCGACAGCGAGATCGTGTCGCTCGGCTACGCCGGGCCCATGCACCTGCGGGTGGTCGGCGGCCGTCGGCTCTCGGGCTCCATCGACGTCAAGACGAGCAAGAACGCGTGCGTGGCACTCCTCTGCGCCTCGCTGCTCAACAAGGGCCGTACGGTGCTGCGCAGGGTGGCCCGGATCGAGGAGGTCTACCGCCTCCTGGAGGTGCTGAACTCCATAGGCGTGCGGACCCGCTGGATCAACGAGGGAACCGATCTGGAGATCGTCCCGCCCGCCCGGCTCGACATGGACGCCATCGACGCGGACGCCGCCCGCCGGACCCGTTCCATCATCATGTTCCTCGGCCCGCTGCTGCACCGCATGGACCGGTTCAAGCTCCCGTACGCGGGCGGCTGCGACCTCGGAACGCGGACCATCGAGCCGCACATGATCGCACTGCGCCGTTTCGGTCTGGAGATCGCCGCGACCGAGGGCATCTACCACGCCCAGGTCGACCACTCGGTCACCCCCGGCCGCCCCATCGTGCTGACCGAGCGCGGCGACACCGTGACCGAGAACGCGCTGCTGGCCGCCGCCCGGCACGACGGCAGGACCGTCATCCGCAACGCCTCCTCCAACTACATGGTCCAGGACCTCTGCTTCTTCCTGGAGGCCCTCGGTATACGCGTGGACGGCATCGGTACGACCACACTGACCGTCCACGGGGTTCCGCACATAGACGTGGACGTCGACTACTCCCCCTCCGAGGACCCGGTCGAGGCGATGAGCCTCCTCGCCGCCGCCGTGGTGACGGAGTCCGAACTGACGATCCGCCGGGTGCCGATCGAGTTCCTGGAGATCGAACTCGCGGTGCTGGAGGAGATGGGCGTCGACTGCGACCGCACGACGGAATACGCCGCCGACAACGGCCGCACCCGCCTGGTCGACCTCACGGTCCGGCCCTCCAAGCTGGAGGCCCCGATCGACAAGATCCACCCCATGCCGTTCCCCGGGCTCAACATCGACAACGTGCCCTTCTTCGCGGCGATCGCCGCCTCGGCCCAGGGCCAGACCCTCATCCACGACTGGGTCTACGACAACCGGGCCATCTACCTCACCGACCTGAACCGCCTCGGCGGCCGGCTCCAACTCCTGGACCCGCACCGGGTACTGGTCGAGGGCCCGACCCGATGGCGCGCCGCCGAGATGATGTGCCCGCCGGCCCTGCGGCCCGCCGTGGTGGTACTGCTCGCCATGATGGCGGCGGAAGGCACGTCCGTACTGCGCAACGTGTATGTCATCAACCGCGGTTACGAGGAGCTGGCGGAGCGGCTCAACTCCGTGGGCGCGCAGATCGAGATCTTCCGGGACATCTGACAGGCATTCACCGCTGCACGCCGCCCGGCCCGTACGCGTGAGGGCCGGGAGGCGTGCGGCGGTGTGCGTGGGTGGCGGCTGCGTCAGAGGCCCAGGGCCAGCATCACGATCAGTACGACCACGAGCAGCGCGACGTAGGCGACGGAGTGGACGCGGTCCGGGACGCGGCCGACGAGGCGTCTGGCCACCGCGATGGTGGGGAGCGAGCCGATGAGCAGGGCGGCGCCCGCGGTGAGGTCGACGTAGCCGAGCTGTCCCGGGCCGGCGGGGGTGGTGGGGGCGAGGGCGTAGACCAGGGTTCCGGCCACGGCGACGGGGACGCTGAGAGGGTTGGCCATGGCGGTCGCCTCGGCCATGGCCAGGCCCCTGCGCCGCAGGAGCGGGACCGTCATGACGCTGCCCCCCACACCCAGTCCGGCCGCCACGAGGCCGATGCCGAGGCCGCCGAAGGTGACGGTTCCCCGCTCCAGGGGCTGCGGACGGGTCCGGTCCGCCACCGAGAGGAAGCCCTTCCTCAGCAGGCTGTCGGCGATCGTGACCAGCAGGTAGGCGGCGAACAGCAGGCGCAGCGCCGTGCCGCCGATCAAGGTCGTCGCGAAGGATCCGGCGACGGCGCCCGCCGCGATGAAGGCCGCCAGCGGCCAGACGTACTCGCGGCGCAGCCGGCCCTGACGCCACTGGGCCAGGGCCGCCGCCGCGGCGTTGACGACCATGACGGCCGCCGAGGTCGCCACGGCGATGTGCATGGCGTCCGCGTCGGTTCCGGGACGCGCCGTCATGGTCAGGACGCCGTATATGACGGGGACCGTGATGAAACCGCCGCCGAAGCCGAAGAGCACGGTCGTGACGCCGGTCAGGCAGCCGAGGAACAGAAGGGTGAGGAAGGAGGTCAGCACTGGTCCGACACTAGGGATGGCGCGACTTGGCGGGCAATCGATGAATCGCCTACTTCCTACGCACAGCAGACACGGCACTCGGCCGCGCGTAGCCTCACGGCATGCGGAACATTCCGGTCGCAGAGGTGGACGGGCTCGACCGTGCCGTGCTGGCCATCGGCACCGACTACCCCCCTGACCACCTGCTCCCCCGGCACGAGCACCGCCGCGCCCAGGTCCTGTACGCGGCCACCGGCGTCATGCGGGTCGAGACGTCGGACGGCAGCTGGACGGTGCCCACCGCCCGCGCCGTACTGATCCCGCCCGGGACCACACATCAGGTCACGATGACGGGCGTCTCCACCCGCAGCCTCTACATCGAGCCCGCCGCCGTGCCGTGGTTCCCGTCCCGCTGCCAGGCCGTCGACGTCTCCGCCCTGCTCCGGGCGCTGATCCTGGAAGCCGTCGAGATGGAGCCGCGCTACCCGGAGCACAGCCGCGACGCGGCGGTCGCGGCCCTCATCCTCCACGAGCTCAGAAACCTCACCCCGCTGCCCCTCGATGTACCGCTGCCGTCCGATCCGCGGCTGCGCGGACTGTGCGAGGCATTCCTGCAGCAGCCGGACGTCCATGACCCGCCCGCGCGCTGGTGCGCGGCCCTCAACGTCAGCGAACGCACCCTGGCCCGCATGTTCCGGCGCGGCACCGGCCTGACCTTCTCTCAGTGGCGGCAGCGCGCCTGCGTCCTGCACTCCCTCCAGCACCTCACCGCGGGGACGCCCGTCACACGTATCGCGGGCCTGCTCGGCTACGACAACCCCGCCGCCTACACAGCCGCGTTCAAGAAGCTCCTGGGCCGGCCGCCGACGGAGTACCGGAGCCGGGAGGGCTGATTCAGGGTCGCCGGGTCGCCGGGTCTTCGTGCCCCGCCCGTCACGAGGAGCGCTGGTGGCCCACGTCGCGGGCCAGGTCCAGGCCGAGTACGCGGTCGAGGTGGGCGAAGGTCTCGAACTTGGCGCCCGGCGGCACATCGGACCGTCCTGCCAGCTCGGCCAGCAGGGCCAGGACGGCGGCGACGTCGAGGTCCTCGGCGAGCGCCGCGTACGACTGCCGCAGCAGGTCGGCGGGGATCGGCCGGGACGGCTCCTGCGCCCAGTCGGCGACCGACCGGCGCCAGTCGCGCAGTGTCCGCCTGGCCTCGGCGAGCGCGGCGCCGGTGACCGTGACCGGTGTTCTGTAGGGGCTGGTGAGCAGCAGGAGGCGCACGGCCAGCGGGTCGGCGGTGTCCGTCGGATCGGGTGTGCCCGGGGCGGGGAGGTCCTGGGTCGGTGGGGCCGTGGTGACTCGGCCCACCTCGATCAGGGCGCCGCCCTCGGCGTCGGCCGGGTCGGTGCCCTCGGAGACCACGTGGACGTCGGCGGGGCCGCCCAGTGCCGGTTCCGGGCGGTGGGCTCCGACGACTGCGGGGGGATGGATGCCGAGTACCGCCATGACCCGGTCCAGGGCGCGGGCCCGGTCGGGCGTCAGCTCCGGGGTGGTGAGGACCGTGATGACCTGGAGGCCGTTCAGCTCGGCGGTACGGGCCAGTACGTCGCCGATCAGCGGGACGCGCAGGTGCACGGGGCCGAGCCCGGTGCCGGTGTCCGGCCCGGTGCCGATGTCCGGCAGCTGGACGCGGCTGCGCAGCAGGTGGCGTGGGGCGACGGGGACTTCCATGAGGTGGCCGGTGCGGGTGTCGGCGATACGCAGCATGATGCGGAGGCTAGGCCGTGCCCGGGTGCCGGTCCTGTTGCCACGCCTCGCGCGCTTCAGGAGCGGTCGTCGGGGAGCTCCGTGGCCGAGCGCATGTAGTCGTCGATGATCCGGTGGACCGCGCCGCGGTGGTCGGCCGGGTCGCCGTCGATGCCGGCGGCGCGGAGGGCGAAGGCGCCGAACAGTTCCCAGCCCAGCAGCTGCGCGATGGCGATGGCGAAGGCCTCACGTACCTCCGCGCTGTCCTGCGCCCCCAGTGACACCGCGGCGTCCAGCGCCGACGAGCGTTCCTGGAAGGAGGAGGGGGCCCGGTTGCTCAGCGCCAGCCAGGACACCAGGCGCACGTAGTCCATGCTGCGCTGTTCCTCGCTGCGGAGCCGGGCGAGGGCGTCGAGCGGGTCGGAGGCCGTGCGCACCGCCTCCAGGGTCTCGCGCTCCGACACGTCGAGCACGGCACGGATGAGGTCCTCACGGCCGCCGATGTAGTGATGGATGAGGCCGTGATTGACGCCTGCGTGCTGGGCGACATCGCGGAGCGACACCGAGTCGGGGCCGCGTTCGGCGAAGAGGGCCCGTGCGGAGGAGACCAGTGCGGCCACCGTCTGCTCCCGGCCAAGGCGCGGCCGACGGCCGGGACGGTTCGCGGGCTCGTCGTGCTTGTCGTGCTTGTCGGTGTCCATGTCCTCGACTTTAGTCACTCGTCTAAAGTGAAGCGGTCCGGGTCCGGGCGGTGCTCGCCCCACTCGTGACGGAGAGAAGACAAGTGGAGGCCTTGAGCAATGGAAACGCGTGAGTACGGCGACGGTGGTCCGCAGCTGTCGGTGGTGGGTCTGGGGTGCAACAACTTCGGGATGAAGCTGGACGCCGAAGGGAGCCGGGCGGTGGTCGCCGCCGCCCTGGACGCGGGCATCACCCACTTCGACACCGCTGAGATGTACGGAGACGGCAAGTCCGAGGAGTTCCTCGGCGCCGCCCTCGCGGGGCGCCGCGACGAGACCGTCATCGCCACCAAGTACCTTCCGCGGCCGCAGGACGAGCCCTACACCCCGGGCGCTCTCGCGTCGCGGATCCGCGAGGCGTGCGAGTCGAGCCTGCACCGTCTGGGCACCGACCGGATCGACGTCTACTACCAGCACTACCCGGACCCCGAGGCGCCGGTCGAAGAGGTCGTGGAGACGCTCGACGAGCTGGTGCGGGCCGGCAAGGTGCTGCACGTGGCCACCTCGAACGTCGACGCGGGGCAGATCAGCGGCTCCCGTCAGGTCGCCGAGAAGCTCGGGCTCACCCCCTTCACCGGGGTGCAGGCCGAGTGGAACCTGCTTTCGCGCGATGTGGAGGCCGGTGTCGTTCCGGCGGCGCGGGCGGCCGGCATGGGTGTCGTGCCCTACTTCCCGCTCGCCTCCGGCCTGCTCACGGGCAAGTACGCCGCCGGGCAGCCGTACCCCGAAGGGTCGCGCTTCGCGCTCATCCCGTACTTCGCCCAGGTGGCGACCGAGGAGAACTTCCGCAAGGTCGAGCAGCTGACCCGGTTCGCGGCCGACCGCGGGCGGAGCATCATCGAGCTCGCCTTCGGCTGGCTCCTCGCCCAGGACGGCGTCGCCTCCGTCATCGCCGGCGCCACCACCCCCGAGCAGGTCGCCGCCAACGCCGCGGCGATCGGCTGGGAGCTGGACGCCGAGGAGCTCGCGGCCGTGCAGAACATCCTGCGCTGAATCCGCCGCACACCCACGATCGAGGAACAGGACCTTTCATGACCACCTCACAGGACACCTTCCAGGGCAAGGTCGCCGTCATCACCGGGGCCTCCGCGGGCATCGGCGCCGGCTTCGCCGAGCACGCCGCCTCCCTCGGGATGAAGCTGGTCCTCTCCGACATCGCCGAGGACCGGCTGGCCGCCGTGGTGCGGGCGCTCGCCGACAAGGGCGCCGGGGTCGAGGGCGTCGTCACCGACGTCTCCGACCCGGCGTCCGTGGAGGCGCTCGCCGAGCGGGCGTACGAGCGCTTCGGCACGGTCGATCTGCTGCTCAACAACGCGGGCATCATGGCGATGGGCTACTCCTGGGAGATCCCCGCCGAGCGCTGGGACGCCATGCTGCGGATCAACATCGGCGGGTACGTCAACGGCATCCGGGCCTTCGTGCCGCGGCTGCTCGCCCAGGGCGGGAAGGCGTGGGTGGTGAACGTGTCGTCCGTCGGCGGGTTCCTGCCGAGCCCGCTGATGGCGCCGTACAGCGTGACGAAGTTCGGCACGCTGGCGCTGACCGAGTCGCTCGCCTACGAGTTGCAGATGAAGCAGTCGGACATCCAGGTGTCGGTCGTCTTCCCGGACTCCGTCCAGAGCGAGATCTTCAAGGTCGATGCTCCAGGCCAGGGGGCTCAGCCGGAGGTCGCCGCGTTCAACGCGCAGCTCCAGGCGCGGGCCGACTCCGCCGGGATCACGCCGCTGGAGCACGCGCGGCGGTGCTTCGAGCAGATCGCGGAGGGGCGTTACTGGGTGTTCCCGCAGCCGGAGATGGTGGACGCGGCGCTGCCGGCGCGCACGGACATGATCCTGGGGCGGCACAACCCGGTGCTGAACCCGAACGTCTGACGCGATACGCCCGAGCGATGAGGAGGCGGGGCCCCCGTCCCCCGGCATTCGTGCACGGATGCCGGAGGTGCCCCGCCCCGTCACTTCCCACCACTCGCTTCTCGCTTCTCACTTCTCCTCGGTCAGCTGCTCGTCCAGTTCGTCGAAGAGCAGCTCGCCGTGGTCGATCTGGCCGGTCCGGTAGGCGGACCGCGCCACCAGGTGGGCGGCGACGGGGCCGGTCATCAGCTGGAAGAAGCCGATCAGCCCGAGAGTCGCCAGGTCCATGCCGCTGCGCAGTCGCAGGGCGACCCCGGCGAGGACCAGGAGCATCCCGAGGGTCTGCGGCTTGGTCGCGGCGTGGCTGCGGGAGAGCACGTCCGGCAGCCGCAGCATCCCGATCACACCGAGCAGGCAGATGGCCGCGCCGACGAAGACCAGGACCGCGCCCGCCAGGTCGAGGATCTGGAACCAGACGCTCACCGCTTCTTCCCCCCGGGGGTGTCGGGGCCGTCCCCGTTCGTGCCGCGTCGCGGCGGTCTGTCGCGTACGGCGATGAAGCGGGCGATGCCGACCGACCCCGTGAACCCGAGGAACGCCAGCACCAGCATGATCGGGAAGTAGAACGAGTCGCGCGCGAAGGCGGACTTGGCGCCGAGGCCCGCGATGATGAGGGCCGCGCACACATCGAGCGAGATGGCCCGGTCCAGCATGGAGGGGCCCCGCCAGATGCGGGCGAGGAGGCCCGCCCCGGCGATGACGATCACCACGACGGCCGCGGTGAGCAGTGCCCGGTCTACGGTCTCCGGTGCGTTCATGCGTCGCCCTCCCGGTCGGTTGCGGTCGGTGGAGGCGGTGCGGCGACGCGGGCGATCTCGTCCGCGGTGCCGAAGGCCCGTACGGTCAGCCGTTCCAGGCGCCAGACGGAGCGGCGCGCCGCGTCGAGCACCGCGGGCCGGTCCGCGTCGAGGACGTGCAGGAAGACGGTGGCCGTGGCTCGGCGTACCTCGACGACCGATCCGCCGGGCACGTTGGACACGGCGACGGCGGTGGCCGCGAGCATCAGGTCGGAGCGGCAGCGCAGCGGTACCGCGATGACGGCGGCCCGGTGCGGGTGGTCGACGAAGATCTGCCGGGTGACGCGTACGCCCGAGGTGTACATGTCGTAGAGCAGGTACCCGGCGAGCATCAGGATGCCCCAGGGGTGCAGGCGCAGGCCCAGGTCGACCCGGGGCAGCGGGAAGGCCAGGCAGACGGCGACGGCGACGACCACGCCGGTGAGCAGGTTGGCCGGGTTCGGGCTGGACCAGAGCAGCACCCAGATCAGGGTGAGCCAGGCGATCAGCGGGAGGTCGAGCACGCGTCGTCGGCGCCCGACGAACTCGCAGCTGAAGGGGGGCATGTCCTTGTCCCGGAAGGACAGCCTGAGCAGGCGTTTCACCGGCCGAGCACCGCCTGTACGTAAGGGGTCCGCGCGAGGAGTTCGGCGGCCGCGCGGTCGGTGTACGAGGTCAGGGGCCCGGCGAACACGGTGAAGGCGAGGCCGAGCGCGACGGTCGCGGCGGTGGCCCAGGTCATCGGCAGGGGCAGTTTCGTCGTGGTGGTGACGGCGTGCCCGTGCAGGGTGGCCGCGACGGCCCGTCCGGCGGGCTGGTGGCGGGGGCTGACCGGTTCGTCGCCGGTGCCGGGGATCCGGTCGGGGCCCTCGTCCGCATCGTCGTCGTCCTCGTCGGAGTCGGACTCCAGGACGGTGCCGGTGGCGGCCTGTCCGGGCGGTGCGGCCCGCCAGAACGCCAGGTTCCAGACCTTGGCCATCACGTACAGGGTCAGGAGGCTGGTCACCGCCGACCCGGTGACGAGGATCCACGCCCAGACGCCGCCGTCGACGACACCGGCCCTCATCAGCCCGAGTTTGCCGATGAAGCCGGAGAGCGGCGGGATGCCGGCCAGATTCATGGCGGGTACGAAGAAGAGGGCGGCGAGCAGCGGGGCGGCCTTGGCGAGGCCGCCGATCCGGGTGAGTTCGGTGGTGCCGCCCCGGCGTTCGATCAGCCCGGCCACCAGGAACAGCGTGGTCTGGACGGTGATGTGGTGGGCGACGTAGACGATCGCGCCGCCGTACGCGTCCCGGGTGGCGAGGCCGATCCCGAAGACCATGAAGCCGATGTGGCTGATGAGGGTGAAGGAGAGCAGCCGTTTCAGGTCGGTCTGGGCGACGGCTCCGAGAATCCCGACGACCATCGAGGCGAGCGCGGCGGCCATCAGCAGATCGCCGAGCCGGTTGCCGGGGAAGAGCAGGGTCTCGGTGCGCAGCATGCTGTAGACGCCGACCTTGGTGAGCAGTCCGGCGAAGACGGCGGTGACCGGGGCGGGTGCGGTCGGGTAGGAGTCGGGGAGCCAGGCGGCGAGCGGGAAGACGGCGGCCTTGATGGCGAAGACAGTGAGCAGCATCGCCTGGATCAGGGTCTGGACGCCGAGCGGGAGTCCGGCGAGGCGGCCGGCGAGCTGGGCGAAGTTCGCGGTGCCGGTCGCCGCGTACGTCATGGCGATGGCGGTGAGGAACAGCATCGACGAGAAGAGGGAGATGATCACGTACGTGGAGCCCGCGCGGATGCGGGGGCCGGTGCCGCCGAGGGTGAGCAGGACGAAGCTGGCGACGAGCATGATCTCGAAGCCGACGTAGAGGTTGACGAGGTCACCGGCGAGGAAGGTGCAGGAGACCCCGGCGACCAGGATCAGATACGCCGGGTGGAAGACCGCGACGGGTGTCTCCTCCTCCCGGTCGGCCATGCCCTGCCCGAGGGAGTAGACCAGCACGCAGAGGGTGACGGCCGAGGAGACGGTCAGCATCAGTCCGGACAGCCGGTCGGCGACCAGGGTGATGCCCAGCGGCGGGGCGAAGTCGCCGAGGTGGACGGTGAGCGGGCCGCGCATGTCGGCGACGGTCATCAGGGTGACGGAGAGCCCCAGTACGGCGGTGAGCACAGCGACACTGATGAGGCGCTGGAGCTGTTTGAGGCGGGTGCCGAAGGCGAGGCTCAGGCCGGTGGCGCAGAGCGGCAGCAGCACCGGCAGGGGGACGAGTGCGTTCATCCGGTGGCTCCCGGGTCGGCGTCGGGGCGGTCCTGCTGGGCCGCGTAGTCCTCGGGGTCGGCGCCCAGCACGTCGTGCCAGAGGTCCCCGGTGGCGTACCGGCCGCGGGCCTGGAGGGCGCGGTCGGCGCGCAGCCGGGCCCGCAGGCGGCGGCGTTCCTCGCGGTACCGGGTGCGTTGCTCGGCCGTGACGTCGTCGGTGGCCCGGTAGCGCTCGCGCAGTTCGTCCCGCTCCCCCAGTACCTCGGCGCGCAGCGCGATCCGGCGGTCCTCCAGGTCGTCGTGGACCTCGTCGGTGCCGGTCAACTGGTGGCTGCGGTAGGCCATGGCGAGGAGGAACGCGGTGGTGGCGAGGGTGATGACGATCGCGGTGAGCGCGATGGCCTGGGGCAGCGGGTCGGTGACCCGGCCCAGCGGGACGCCGTAGAGGAGCGGTTCCGCCCCGGCGCGTCCGCCCGCGGCGAGGACGAGCAGGTTGATGCCGTTGCCTGCGATGACCGCGCCGAGCAGGATGCGGGTGAGCGGGCGGGTGAGCATGAGGATGCCGCCGACCGCGCACAGCACCGCGGCGGTGGCCAGGAGGGAGGCGCTGACGGTCATCCGGGGGTGCCTCCCGTTCCGGGTGCCGGTCGCGGTGGTGCGGCGGCGGTGGCCTCGGCCGCCTGCTCGGCCGCCGCGCGCTCGATCTGGCGGTCGATCTTGGCGCCGAGGGCGCGCACGATGTCCAGCACCACGCCCAGGACGAGCAGATAGACCCCGAAGTCGAAGAGGATGGGCGTGCCGATGTGGTACTCGCCGATCAGCGGCAGCCGGCCGTGGTGGGTCCAGGCGTGCAGGACCGTTCCGTCGGCGAGGCCGAGCAGGGCGACGCCGGTGGAGAGGAACAGTCCGAGGCCGGTGAAGAGTCCGGGCTGGAGCGGGGCGGCCTCGGCCAGTTCGAACCGGCCGCCCGCCAGGTAACGGGTGATCAGGGCGAGTCCGGCGACGAGCCCGGCGACGAAGCCTCCGCCCGGCATGTTCTCGGCGCAGAACAGCAGGTACAGCGAGAGCACCAGGACCGGGTGGAACAGCAGCCGGGCCACGACCTCGAAGACGACGGAGCGGTGCTCGGGCGCAAGCGTCGAGCCGGCCGCGAGCCAGCCGCGCTCCGGTGCCCCTTCGTCGCCGTGCGGAAGGCCCGTCATCCCGTTTGCCGTCAATGACCAGGCGGTACGTCCCCGTACCTCGTCGCGCGGTGACGACTCCTCGGTCCGGCGGTGCAGGTAGATCAGGCTCGTGACGCCGACCGCCGCCGCCGCGAGCACCGCCGACTCCCCCATCGTGTCCCAGGACCGCAGGTCGACGAGGATGGTGGCCACGACGTCCTTGAGCCCGTGGTGGGAGACCTCCTCGACCATGGCCGCGCCCGCCGAATCGGCCTTGCGGGCGGCCGCCGCCACCCACACCACCACTCCGAGCGTCGCCGCCGCGGCCAGCGCCACCGGGATGCGCACCGCGCGCCGCCAGGTGCTGACCGGCTCCTGGAAGTGCACCGGCATCCGCCGCAGCACCAGCACGAACACGATCATCGACACGGTCTCGACGCAGAACTGGGTGAGCGCCAGGTCCGGGCCGCCCTGGACGACGAAGAGGAGCGCCGCGCCGTATCCGGTGAGCCCGGCCAGGACCACGGCCTTCATCCGGCGGCGGACGGTGAGGCACAGGAGTGCGGCCGCGCAGGTCAGTACGGCGACGGCGCCCTGGAGGGGGAGGTCCCAGATCCTCGGGGCGGCGGCCGTGTGCCAGGGCCGGTCCATGACGAGGACGGTGAGCTGGCCTGCCAGCATCACGAGCAGGGTGGTGGCGAGGTAGCCGGAGAGCGAGCCTCGCTGGACGAAGCCGGTGAGCTGGAGGGAGAGCCGTTCCAGGCCGAGCAGCAGGTGCCCGAAGACGCTGTCGGCGGATCTCCAGGCGATCCGCCGGGAGAGCCAGGTCACTCCGGCGCGTCCGAGGAAGAGCAGCACACCGCCCGTGGCGGCGACGGCCGAGAGGAGCAGAGCGGTCCCGAAGCCGTGCCACAGCGCGAGGTGGTACGGATGCGCGGACGGCTCGAAGGCGTCCGCGTACGCGCTGAACAGCCGGTCCATCCAGCCGACGCCCGGCCCCAGCACCAGCCCGCACAGCGCGAGCAGGGCGGGCGGCGCGAGGAACGCCCACCCGACCCGGTGCACCGGGGTGTCCTCGGCCCCAGGCTTGCGGCAGAAGGCGCCCCAGACGAACCGCAGGGTGTACGCGACGGTCAGCGCCGAGCCGGCGACCGTGACGCCCAGCGCCCAGCGGTCGGCGGTCGATCCCTCCAGCAGCGCCTCGAAGGCCGCCTCCTTGGCGGCGAAGCCGAGCAGCGGGGGCAGGGCCGCCATGGACGCGGCGGCGAGGACCGCGACCGAGCAGACGTGCGGCAGCGCCCGGCCGACGCCGGAGAGCCTGCGCAGATCACGGGTGCCCGCGGCGTGGTCGACGATGCCGGTGACGAGGAACAGCGGGGCCTTGAACAGTGCGTGGGCCAGGATCATGACGGCGGCGGCCAGCGCGGTGTCCCGGTTGCCGGCTCCGGCGAGCAGGGTGAGGAAGCCGAGCTGGCTGACGGTGCCGTAGGCGAGGACGAGTTTGAGGTCGTTCAGGCGCAGCGCCCGCCAGCCGCCGAGCAGCATGGTCGCGGCGCCGAGGACGATCACGACGGGCCGCCAGACGGGCACGTCCGCGAAGCCGGGCGCGAGCCGCGCGACGAGGTAGACCCCGGCCTTCACCATCGCGGCGGCGTGCAGATAGGCGCTGACGGGGGTGGGCGCGGCCATGGCGTTGGGCAGCCAGAGGCTGAACGGCCAGATCGCCGACTTCGACAGGGCCCCGCACAGGATCAGCACCACCGCGACGGAGACCGCGAGGGTGGCCCGGGGCGGGTCGGCGAGGATGGCGGAGATGCGGTACGTGCCCGCCGACTGACCGAGGATCAGGAAGCCGACGAACATCGCGAGACCGCCGAGGGTGGTCACGGTGAGCGCCTGGAGCGCGGAGCGGCGGCTGTGCTTCTGCTCGCTGTCATATCCGATCAGCAGGAAGGAGAAGACCGTGGTCAGCTCCCAGAACACATAGAGCGAGATCAGGTCGTCGGCGAGGACGAGGGCGAGCATGGCGCCCGCGAACGCCAGGAGATTCCCGGCGAATCCGGCCAGTTGCGGGGTTTCGTCGGTGAAGTACGAGGCGCAGTAGAGCAGGACGAGTGTGCCGATCCCGGCCGCGAGCAGCACCATCAGTTCGGCGAGCGCGTCGAACCGCAGCGCGACGGTGACGTCGTACGCGGGCATCCACCGCCACGACCAGGTGACCGCGGAGCCGGACGCCGCGGTGTTCCACTGCGTGGCCGCCCACACGGTGGCGGCGGCCGGTGGCAGTGCGAGGACGGCGAAGGCGCGTCTGCCCAGCCTCCGCACCAGCGGGCGCGCGAAGGCGGCCAGGACGAAGTGGCAGACGATGAGCGCGGTCATACGGCCCCGGGGGGCGTTCCGCGCCCTGCGCGTACGGGCGTCCCGGGTTCGGGTGATACGTAACGGGCGAACAGCACTCAATACAGATATATCGCCGACCGTTCCTCACCCGTACGGCGCGCCGCGCCCCCCGCCGCGCGGTGGGTTCACCCGTGCTCGCCGCAGACCCCGCTGTGGTCGCAGTAAGGCCGGTTCGCGGTGCGTCCGCAGCCGCAGAGCATCACCCGGGTCTCCTGTCGCGGCCCCTCGGGGGTGGCCACTTCGAGGTCCCCGCGCAGGTGGAGGACGCCGTCGGAGTGGAGCGAGACATGGGTCGGCACCTCGGGCTCCTCGTCGGGGGCGCCGTCGGTGCGGTGGTACTGCAGGGCACCGCTGGGGCAGCGGTGGATGACGTCGGCGATGTCGTCGGCAGGGGCGCCGTCGGGCCGGATCCACGGCTTGCGGCCCGTGTCGAAGACAGACGGCAGGCCGCGTACGCATTCGGCGGCGTGCAGACAACGGTGCACGTCGTACTCGACGGTGATGCCTTCACCGTCGTACGACCTGGCCGCGGGGCGCAGGGGCTGTTCGGTGGCCACCGGTGACCTTCCTGGGTCGGTTCTGACTCCGCAGGAACGGTTCAAGCGTCCCCCCTGACCTCCCGGCCCGCTACTCGGAAGGGGACGGACCCGGCACTTCCGCAGCATGATGGCGAAGCTGTGTGTGATCGGTGATGCCCGTGTGAGCCCGCCTTCTTTTCGTTTTTTCACTGTGCCTAATATCTATGTGTCGAAGTTCTCAACGGATTTGACCAGTCCTGAGGCTGGCATCATCAAGGAGCACGCCCTGCGCACGCGCGCCTCACGGCGGACCGCACCGACCACCATGTCGCTGCGGACAGCCCTGCTCGTCCTGGCCATCGTTCCCGGCGTCGCACTGGCCGCTCTCTGGGCCGTCACCAGTGGTCAGACCCTGCTGGACTTCCAACGCCAGGCCGCACAGGGGCAGTTGGCACAGAAGGCCGGCCAGCCGTCCAACATCGTGTACTACAACCTGCAGGCGGAGCGCCGGCTCAGCGCCGAGGCGCTCGCCCGGCACGAGGGCGCCACCGACGAACTCCAGCGGCAGCGCAAGCTGACCGACGACGCCGTCAAGAGCTTCCAGACGCTCTCCGACGTGGCCACCGACGACGCACCCGCCGAGGTCCGTGACGCGGTCGGCAAGGCCCGGGAGGCCATCAACCAGCTCCCGGCCCAGCGCGCCCTCGTCGACGACGGCGGCAGCGACCAGCAGAAGGCCGTGTACGGCTACTACACGGATCTGATCGCGGTCGACCTCCAGCTCTTCGCGGCGCTCAGCCACGTCGACAACGGCCGGATCACCACGCTCTCCCAGCCGCTGGTCGACCTGTTCTGGACCAAGGAGATGATCTCCCGCTCGGACGCCCTGCTGGCGCGCGGCTGGTCCAAGGGGAAGCTGAGCACCGAGGACCTCAAGCTGGTCCGGGAGGCCGTCTCCGGCCAGGAACTCCAGTACTCCACCAAGGTCGTTCCCCAACTGCCCCCGGACGAGAAGGCCATGTGGGAGGAGATCACCCGCAGCTCGGCCTGGAAGACCAAGACGCGGGTGGAGAACGACGTACTGCGCCCGGCCGATGCCGACGCGAAGGGCTTCGTCACCCTCGACGCCCAGGAGAAGACCTGGCGCGGGGCGATGGACGAACTCACCCCGCAGATCGAGAAGCTCCTTGAGCACCGCACCGCCAGTGTGGTCGAGGAGGGCAAGGGCAGCGTCATGTCGCTGCTGTTCAAGATGGTGCTGACCACGGTCGTCGGCCTGCTGGCCGTGATCGCGGTCATCTGGACCACCTGGCGCCTCACCCGCAACCTCCGCCGCCGGATCGGCAGCCTCCAGGAGCGGGCCGAGGAGCTGGAGAAGGCCCTGCCGGACGTCGTCGAGCGGCTCGCCCAGGGCGAGCGGATCGATGTCGAGGCCGAGGCGCGGGCCATCGAGCCCGACGGCAAGGACAGCCGCAGCGACGAGCTGACCCAGCTCGGCGACGCGCTCAACCTGGCGCGCACCAGTGCGCTGGCCGCGGCCGTCAAACAGGCCGACCAGCACCGCGGCTTCGAGCGGCTGCTCCAGCGCATCGCCCGCCGCACCCAGCAGTTGATCGGCCAGCAGCTGAAGAAGCTGGACGAACTGGAGCGCAGGCACGAGGACCCCGAGGTGCTCGACGGCCTCTTCGACCTGGACCACCTCACCGCCCGACTGCGGCGGTACGAGGAGAACCTGGTGATCCTCGCGGGCGGTTCCCCGCACCGGCGCTGGCGCAAGCCGGTTCCGCTGCTGGACGTGATGCGTTCCGCCCAGGGCGAGGTGCAGGACTACCGGCGCGTGGTGCTTGACCTCGACGGCAGCCCCTGGCTGTCGGAGCGGGCCGTCGGCCCGGTCTCCCATGTGCTCGCCGAGCTCATCGAGAACGCGCTCAGCTTCTCCCGGCCGCCGAGCCCGGTCGAGGTCAGGGCCGCCAAGGTGAGCCGCGGACTGGCCATCGAGGTCGAGGACCGCGGACTGGGGATGGAGGAGGACCAGCTGGCCGCGGCCAACGAACTGATGGTCCGGCCGCCCCGGATGGACGTGCTCGCCCACTCCGACGACATCCGTCTCGGCCTGTACGTGATCGCGCGGCTCGCGGACCAGCACGGCCTGCGGGTGGAGTTCCGCTCCTCCGCGTACGGCGGTACCCGCGTGGTCCTGCTCGTCCCCGACGAGCTGACCGTCCCCGAACCGCGTACCGGCCCGGTCGGCGTGCCGGCCCCGGCTGCCGCCGCCCCGGCTCCTTCCGCCCCTTCGGCCGACGGCGCGCTGCCCACCCGCGTACAGGGCCAGGCGCTCGCCGGAGTCACCGCGCTGCACACGTCGGGCGCCCCGTACGCCACCACCGAGCAGCCGTACCCGGCCGCCGAACAGCCCTACCCGGCCCCGGAACCGGAGCCGTACCGGCCGGAGCAGGAACAGGAGCAGGAGCAGCCGTACGTGCCGCCGTACGCTCCGCCGGCGGCGCCGTACGCCGCTCAGGAGAGCCCGTACGGCCAGGCGGAACAGCCGTACATGACGGCCGCCGGACAGTATCCCGTGGACCAGCCGCCGTACCCGGCGCCCGAGGGCCGGTACCCCGGTGACCAGGAGCCGTTCGCGACTCCGCAGCAGCCGTATCCGGCTCCGTACGCCTCCGCCCCCGGGACGGACCGCGCGACGCCCCTCCCGATTCCCGCGCCCCGGCTGTCCGACCCGGAAAGCGTCCCGCCCGCCCGGCTGCCGGTGTCGGAGCCCGACCACCCGGCCCCGCCGGACGTGGCGGCCATCCACGCCCGGGACGCGGGGCACGGGTCCGACCGGCCCGACCTTCCCGCGCCCGGTGCGGAGCCCCCGTTGCCGCGCCGGATACGGCAGGCCAGCCTGGCCGACGAGCTGCGGCTCGACCCGGCGGCCTCCCGGCCCGGCGCACCGCAGCCGCCGGACCGGCCCGAGAACCCGCAGCCGCGACCGGCGCCACGCCGGGCCGGAGCCGCGATCGGGGCGTTCCAGCGCCGGTCCCGTGCCGCCCGCGCGACCGACGAGGCACCGAAGCAGCCTGCACCGCCAGCGACCCCGCTCCCCACGAGAGAAGAACGGCCATGACACGCACAACCGCCACCCACCAGGATCTCGACTGGCTGCTCGACGGCCTGGTGGACTCGGTGGCCGAGACCCAGAACGCCGTCCTGCTGTCCGACGACGGGCTCGTGGTGAGCCACTCGCGCACCATCGACCGCGCCGACGCCGAGCGGCTGGCCGCCATCTGCACCGGCCAGCAGAGCCTGGCCCGCGGCGTCGGCCAGCTCTTCAACGGCGGCGGCGTGCACCAGGTCATCGTCGAGCTGAACGACCTCTGGCTCTTCATCATCGCGGCCGCCCAGGGCACCCACCTCGCCGTGATCGCCTCCCAGGAGGTGGACGCCGAGATCATGTCGCTCGCCATGCACAACCTCGTGCAGCAGGTCGGCCAGAAGCTCACCACGCCGGCCCGCGGCGGGTTCGACGCCTTCGGTACCGGGGACGGGCAGCGCGCGTGACCCCGTACTGGGAGGACGAGGCCGAGGAGGACGGGGCGGGCACGATGGTGCGCCCGTACACCATCACCCGGGGCCGGACCGCTCCCGAGCGGGACGACTTCAGCCTGATCACCGTGCTCACGACCGCGCAGGACCCCCGCGACGAGCACGGTGCGCCGGTGCGGCCCGGGAGGCTCCAGCCGGAACACCGGATGATCCTGGAGCGCTGCCGCCGCCCGGCCGCGGTCGCCGAAGTCGCCTCCGACCTCGGCCTCCCGGTGTCGGTGACCAAGATCCTGCTGGCCGACCTCGTCGCCCAGGGCCTGCTGCTCGCCCGCGCCCCGCTCTCGGTGGCGCGGGTGGCGGGCGGGCGCGACATGGGGCTGCTGGCCGCCGTACGTGACGGACTCCGGAGACTCTGAACCAAGATGACAAGCAGTCAGGCGGCCCCCGCCGCCGTCAAGATACTTATCGCCGGAGGCTTCGGCGTCGGCAAGACCACCCTGGTGGGCGCGGTCAGCGAGGTCGCTCCGCTGCGCACCGAGGAGTACCTGACCAAGGCCAGCATCGGGGTCGACGACCTGGCCGGTGTCGGCGAGAAGGACACCACCACCGTCGCACTGGACTTCGGCCGCATCACGGTCAGTCCCGAGCTGGTGGTCTACCTCTTCGGCACCCCCGGCCAGGAACGCTTCTGGTTCATGTGGAACGACCTGGTCAACGGGGCGCTCGGCGGCGTGGTGATCGCCGACACCCGCAGGCTGGAGACGAGCTTCGCCTCGATCGACTTCTACGAGAGCCGGGACATCCCGTTCGTGGTCGCGATCAACTGCTTCCACGGCCACAACACCCGTACCCCGGACGAGATCAGGGCCGCTCTCGACCTCGACCCGCACGTACCGCTGCTGATCGGCGACGTCCGCGAGCGCCCCTTCGGCCGGGACGTGCTGCTGGCCCTGGTGGACCACCTGATGAGCCTGCCCGTCACGGCCGGCTGACCGTCCGCCCCCCGTAACTCCCCGCACCTTTCTCGCTCTGGAGACACCTGAGATGGCAACACCCCTGCGCGTCCTGATCCACGGCGGCGGCATCGGCGGGCTCACGCTCGCCACCGCACTGGCCCGGCGCGGTCACACCGTCGAGGTCGCCGAGCTCCGCGACGAGCTGGACGCGCTCGGCGTCGGCATCATCCAGCCGTCCAACGCCCTGCACGTCATGCGGGAGATCGGGGTCCTCGACGACTGCCTGGAGGCGGGCTTCGAGTGGGAGATCCTGACCATCGCCGACCCGGCCGGCAACACGCTCGCCGAGATACCCCAGCCGCGGATGGGCGACGCCCCCTCCAACAACGGCATCCCGCGCCCCGCCCTGGCCCGCGTGCTGAACTCCGCCGCCGTCGCCGCAGGTGCGAAGATCCGCTTCGGGACCACCATCACCGAGCTGACCGACGACGGCTCCGGCGTGGACGTCACCCTGTCCGACGGCTCCTCGGGCCGCTGGGACCTGGTGGCCGGCTTCGACGGCATCGGCTCGCCGCTGCGCACCCGGCTCTACGGGGACCGCTACACCCCCGAGTACACCGGCTTCGCCAACTGGCGGGTGACGGTCCCCCGGCAGCCGCAGGTGCGGGGCGTGGTGATGGGCACCGCGGGCAAGGACGCCAAGGCGCTGCTCACCCCGATCACCGAGGAACTGATGTACCTGGGCGCGGTGTTCGCGGAGTCCGAGGACTTCCGGCCGGACCCGGAGCGGGCCCACGAGCAGCTCACGGAGCGGCTGACGATGTTCTCCGGACCGGTCGCCGAGGCGCTCGCCACCGTCACCGACCCGGCCTCGGTGGTGTACTCGCGGATCTCCCAGGTGACGGTCGAGGAGCCGTGGCACGTCGGCCGGGTCGTCCTGGCCGGTGACGCCGCGCACGCCTCCACCCCGCACATCGCCCAGGGCGCCGCGATGGCCGTGGAGGACGCGCTGGTGCTGGCCGAGTCGCTGGACGCCGAGTCCGGCGTGGCCGAGGCGCTCGAAGCGTGGGAGGCGCGCCGCCGCCCCCGGGCGATGTGGGTACAGGCCATGTCGCGTGCGGTGCTCAAGCAGGAGACGGGCAACGAGACGACGCCCGAGGAGGACGAGCTGCTGAAGGTCGGCATTCCGGGCGCCGCCCACGTGCTGGTGAAGCCGTACTGACGGCTCCCGGTCAGCGCTTGTCAGCGCTGATGGGCGCTGATGCGCCGATTGCCGTACGGGCCCGGTTCGCCGGGCCCGTACGGTGCGTTCACGGCAGTACCGCCACCCCGTCGATCTCCACCAGGGCCTGCTCGTCCCAGAGCCTGGCCACACCGATGACGGCCATGGCCGGGAAGTCGCGGCCCGCCAGCCGCCGCCATATCCGGCCCAGTTCGGCGGAGTTCTCGCGGTAGTCGGCCACATCGGTGGCGTACACGGTGACCCGGGCGAGGTCCGCCGGGGCGCCGCCCGCGGCGCGCAGCGCGGTGAGCAGATTGGTGAGCGCGGTGGCGAACTGCTCGGGCAGGCCGTCACCGACGATCTTGCCGTCCCCGTCGAGGGCGGTCTGCCCGGCCAGGAAGACCAGTTGGCTGCCGGTGGCCGTGACGGCGTGCGAGAAGCCCGTGGGCGGGGACAGCTCGACGGGGTTGATCCGGTGGACCGGACTCATGCGGAAGCCTCCCGGGTCGCGTACAGCTCCTTGGCGATGATCGTGCGCTGGACCTCACTGGCGCCCTCGTAGATCCGTGGCGCGCGGACCTCCCGGTAGAGGTGTTCCAGGAGGTGGCCGCGGCGCAGGGCGCGGGCGCCGTGCAGCTGGACGGCGGTGTCGACGACGTACTGCGCGGTCTCGGTGGCGTACAGCTTCGCCATGGCGGCCCGGCCCGGCACCCCGGACTCCCCCGCGTCGTACGCGGCGGCCGCCGCGAACACCAGGAGCCGGGCGGCCTCGGTCCGGGTGGCCATCTCGGCGACCTGGTGGGAGACGGCCTGCAGGTCCTTCAGCGGGCCGCCGAACGCGGTGCGGTGGGCGGTGTGTTCCACGGCGGCGTCGAGGGCGGCGCGGGCCATGCCGACGGCGAACGCGCCGACGCTGGGGCGGAAGAGGTTGAGGGTGTCCATGGCGACCCGGAAGCCCCGGTCGGGTTCGCCCAGGACGTCGTCGGGGGTGACCGGGACACCGTCGAAGGCCAGGGCGCCGATGGGGTGCGGCGAGAGCATGTCGAGGGCGGTGCCGGTCAGTCCGGGGCGGTCGGCGGGGACCAGGAACGCGGTGATGCCGCGGGAACCGGCGTCCTGGGTCGTGCGGGCGAACACGGTGTAGAAATCGGCCTCCGGCGCGTTGGAGATCCAGCATTTCTCGCCGGTCAGCCGCCAGCCGCCGGCAGCGGGTCCGGCGCTCAGGGCGAGGGCCGCCGCGTCGGAGCCCGCGCCCGGTTCGCTGAGCGCGAAGGCGGCGACGGCGCGGCCCGCCCGCACCTCGGGGAGCCAGCGTTCGCGGTGGGCCGGGGTGCCCGAGCGGAGCAAGGGGTGGGTGCCGAGACCCTGGAGGGCCAGCGCGGTCTCGGCCTCGGTGCAGCCGCGGGCCAGGGACTCGCGGAGCAGGCAGAGATCGAGGGCTCCCGAGCTCAGCATCCGGTCGAGCAGGCCCGACTCGCCGAGTGCGGCGATCAGCGGGCGGTTGACGTGGCCGGGGTCGCCCTTCTCGGCGAGGGGGCGCAGTTGCTGCTCGGCCAGGGTTCTTAGCTCTTCACACCAGGCGGTCTGTGCCGGATCGAGTGAGAATGCCGTCATACGGGCGCCCTTCTGGTCGCGTCTCGTCTTCCTGGTCTCTCGTTCCCGCTTTCCGGTCTCTCGTTCCCTTTTTTTCCGTCCGTGTTCCTGCCCGCGCTTCCCATCCGTTCGATATCCCGTTTCCCGTCCGCCCGTTTCCCGTCCACCCGGTCTATCGCGGACCGTTGACTACCGTCACCCAAACGATACGCTCCAGAGGCGACAAGGGGGCGAGCCGTCATGGACCCGAAGACCTCAGCGCACGTCGACACCTTCGCCAGGGAGCACCTGCCACCGCAGGACCAGTGGCCGCAGCTGCTCTTCGGCCTTCCCGAGCTGCACTATCCGGACCGCCTCAACTGCGCGGCGGAACTGCTGGACCGTACGGCCGACCGCTTCGGCCCCGACCGCCCCGCCTTCCGCACCTCGGACGGCGCGGTGTGGAGCTACCGGGAGCTGCGGGAGCGGGTGGACCGGATCGCCCATGTCCTCACCTCCGATCTGGGGGTCGTACCCGGCAACCGCGTCCTGCTGCGCGGCGCCACCACACCCCATCTGGCCGCCTGCTGGCTCGCGGTGCTGAAGGCCGGCGCGATCGCCGTCACGGTGCTGGACCGGCAGCGGTCCGCCGAACTGTCCACCATGTGCTCCATCGCCCGGGTGAGTCACGCGCTGTGCGACGCCCGCGCGGTCGACGACCTGGTGAAGGCCGAGGTGCCGGGGCTGCGCATCACGGCGTACGGAGGCGACGCCCCGGACGATCTGCTGCGCCTGGCCGAGGCCAGGCGCGGGCCGTACGAGGCCGTGCCTACGGCGGCGGACGATGTCGCGCTGATCGCGTTCACCTCGGGCACCACCGGACGCCCGAAGGGGTGCATGCACTTCCACCGGGATGTGCTCGCCATCGCCGACACCTTCTCGGCCCATGTCCTGCGGCCCACCCCCGACGACGTTTTCGCGGGCAGCCCGCCGCTCGGCTTCACCTTCGGGCTCGGCGGTCTGGTGGTCTTCCCGCTGCGGGCCGGTGCCAGTGCCCTGCTGCTCGAACAGGCCGGCCCCGCACAGCTGCTCCCCGCGCTGGCCGCCCACCGCGTCTCGGTGCTGTTCACCGCGCCGACCGCCTACCGCGTGATGCTCGACCACATGGACCACCATGATCTGAGCGCGCTGCGGCGCTGCGTCTCGGCCGGGGAGAACCTCCCCGTCGCCACCTGGCGTGCGTGGCAGGAGCGGACCGGGCTGCGCATCATCAACGGCATCGGCGCCACCGAGCTGCTGCACATCTTCATCTCGGCCGCCGACGAGGCGATCCTCCCCGGCACCACCGGGATCCCCGTCCCCGGCTGGCAGGCCCGGGTACTGGACCGCGAGGGCCGCCCGGTGCCGGACGGGGAGCCCGGACTGCTCGCGGTACGCGGCCCGGTCGGCTGCCGCTATCTCGCCGACGAGCGACAGCGGGACTACGTGGCGCACGGCTGGAACATCACCGGGGACACCTACGTGCGGGACCCGGACGGCTACTTCCGTTACGTGGCCCGCGCCGACGACATGATCATCTCCTCCGGCTACAACATCGCGGGCCCCGAGGTCGAGGACGCCCTGCTGCACCACCCCTCGGTGGCCGAGGCCGCGGTGGTGGGCCGGGCGGACGAACTGCGCGGCCAGATCGTGGTGGCGTACGTGGTGCTGCGCGAGGGCACGGAAATGGCGGCCGACGAGCTGCGCGCGTACATGAAGGGCGAGCTGGCCCCGCACAAGTGCCCGCGCGTCATCGAGTTCCTGCCCGCCCTCCCCCGCACCGCCACCGGCAAGCTCCAGCGCTTCCGGCTGCGGGCCGACTGAACCTTCCCGCTGCGGGACGACTGAACCGGAAATCCGGGTGCCCCGCTCTCCGCGCGCCCGGCAGGATGAACCATGCCCTGGACCTTCACCGATGAAGTCGACGTCTTCCTCGACGCGGCCGGCGCCTCGCTGGCCGTCCGCCCCGCCGAGAACACCCTGATCCTGACCGTCACCGAGACCCTGCGGCGCCACGGCCCGCACGCCTACGGCGACGCCGCCCCGCTGCTCGGCTGGTGGCGCGGGGCGGACGGCGAGGTCGCGGGGACGCTGGTGCAGACGCCGCCGTACCCGCCCGTGCTGGGGTCCGTCGCCCCGGAGGCGGTCGGTCCGCTGGCCGCCTCGCTCCCGCTGACCCGGATCAACGCGGACCGGGCCACCGCCGAGGCGCTCGCCGCGACCTGGCCCGGTCACCGGGTCGACGAGGAGCAGCGGCTCTACCGGCTGGCGACGCTGCTACCGCCCTCCCCGGCCCCGCCGGGACGGCCCAGGGCCGCGGCCGCCGCCGACCGGGAGCTGCTGGTGCGCTGGGTCCGCGACTTCGCCGAAGGGACCGGCCAGTCCGGTGCCCACGCCGAGCGGCTGGTCGACGAGCGCATCGCGTCCGGCGGGCTGACGCTCTGGGAGGACGACGGCGTCCCGGTGTCGATGGCGGGCGTCTCCCCGCGACTCGCGGGCATGGTGCGGGTCGCGACGGTCTACACCCCGCCGGAGCGCCGAGGCCGGGGCTACGCGGCAGCGGTGACGGCGGAGATCAGCCGGGCGGCGAGGGGGGCGGGCGCGCGGGAGGTGCTGCTCTTCACCGACCTGGCGAACCCCACCAGCAACGGCGTGTACCGGCGCATCGGCTACCGGGCGGTCTCGGACCGGCTGCTGATCAGCGTGGTGGAGCGGTGAGCGCGGCGCCCGAGCCGGTCTGGCTGGTCGCCGCGAACGTGGTGCTGTGGCGGCGGTACGGGGAACTCGGCCAGGAGCTGCGTCCTGGCACGAAGGCGTACCGGGGCGGGGCGAAGGTGTATGTCATCGACACCTATGCGGGGATGGGAAACCAGCAGCTGACCACGGTGGGGCACGGGCGGCACACCGGTCACTGGATCACCACCGACACGGGGACCCGCCATCTGCACACCTTCCGGGCGCAGTTGGTGTACGCGCCGGCCGTGCTGAAGCGGTGCGACGGCCGGGGGTCCGGTACCCGGGAGGAGGCCGAGGAGCTGGCCGCGCTGCTGGAGCGGATCGCCCGCGAGGAGCGGCACGCCCACCACGCGGCCCCGCACCCGGACCGGTGCCTGTGCCACGAGTGCCTGCCCGTCACTCCAGGGTGAGCCGGGGCTTCGGCGCGTCCGTTCGGCCCGTCGGCGGGGTGCGGCTGCCCGCGCGGTACGGGAGCGGCCAGGGCGCGCCCGGTCCTTCGTAGCCCTGCTCGGCCGCCGCGTGCAGGGTCCACTGCGGGTCGTAGAGATGGGGGCGGGCCAGGGCGCAGAGGTCGGCCCGGCCCGCGAGCAGCAGGGAGTTGACGTCGTCCCAGGAGGAGATCGCGCCGACCGCGATGACGGGCACGCACAGGGTGTTGCGGATCCGGTCGGCGTACGGGGTCTGGTAGGAGCGGCCGTACTCGGGGTGCTCGTCGGGGACGACCTGGCCGGTGGAGACGTCGATGGCGTCGGCCCCGTGGGCGACGAAGGCGCGGGCTGTCTCGACGGCGTCCTCGGCGGTGGTGCCGCCCTCGGCCCAGTCGGTGGCGGAGATCCGGACGGTCATGGGCCGGTCGTCGGGCCAGTCGGCGCGGATCGCGTCGAAGACCTCCAGGGGGAAGCGGAGCCGGCCATGCAGGGAACCGCCGTACTCGTCGGTGCGGTGGTTGGTGAGCGGCGAGAGGAAGCCGGAGAGCAGGTAGCCGTGGGCGCAGTGCAGTTCGAGCAGGTCGAAGCCGCAGTGGGCGGCGCGCCGGGCCGCCGCCGCGAACTGCTCGCGCACGGTGTCGAGCCCGGCCCGGTCCAGGGCGTGCGGGACCTGGTTGACGCCGGGTGCGTACGGGATCGGGGAGGCGGCGGTGAGCGGCCAGTTGCCGTGGTCGAGGGGCTGGTCGATGCCTTCCCACATCAGCCTGGTGGAGCCCTTGCGTCCGGAGTGGCCGAGCTGCACGCCGATGGCCGTGCCGGGCGCGCTCGCGTGGACGAATTCGGTGATCCGGGTCCAGGCGGCGGCCTGTTCGGGGGTGTAGAGGCCGGTGCAGCCGGGGGTGATGCGGCCCTCGGCGCTGACGCACACCATCTCCGTCATGACGAGTCCGGCGCCGCCGAGCGCGCGGGCGCCCAGGTGGACGAGGTGAAAGTCGCCGGGGACGCCGTCGGTGGCCGAGTACATGTCCATGGGTGAGACGACGACGCGGTTGCGCAGTTCGAGGCCGCGCAGCCGCAGCGGGGTGAACATCGGCGGGACGCCCGGGGTGCAGCCGAACTCCGTCTCGGCGGCGGCGGTGAAGGAGGCGTCGCGCAGCCGCAGGTTGTCGTGGGTGACGCGGCGGCTGCGGGTGAGGAGGTTGAAGGCGAACTGGCGGGGCGGCTGGTCGACGTAGGTACCGAGCTCCTCGAACCAGCGCAGGCTGGCAGCGGCGGCCCGCTGGGTCGATTCGACGACCGGGCGGCGCTCGGCCTCGTACGCGGACAGTGCGCGCGGCAGGTCGGGCTGTTCCTCGATGCAGGCGGCGAGGGCGAGGGCGTCCTCGACGGCGAGTTTGGTGCCGGAGCCGATGGAGAAGTGCGCGGTGTGGGCGGCGTCGCCGATGAGGACCGTGTTGCCGTGCGACCAGTGGGCGTTGACGACGGTGCGGAAGGTGAGCCAGGAGGAGTTGTTGGAGCGCAGCGGGCGGCCGCCGAGCGCCTCGGTGAAGATCTTGGCGCAGCGCAGCGTGGAGTGCTCGACCTCGCAGGTGTCGAATCCGGCGGCCCGCCAGACCTCCTCGCGCATCTCGACGATGACGGTGGAGGCGTCGGCCGAGAAGGGGTAGCCGTGGAGCTGCATCACCCCGTATGCGGTCTCGGCGGTCTCGAAGCGGAAGGCGTCGAGGGCGAAGTCGGCGGCGAGCCAGATGTAGCGGCAGCGGTGGGTGGTGAGGCGGGGGCCGAAGGTGTCGGCGTGGGCGGCGCGGGTGAGGCTGTGCGCCCCGTCGGCGGCGATCACCAGGTCGTGGGTGGCGGCCAGCTCGGCGGCCGGCGGTGCCTCGGTGCGGAAGCGGAGGCGTACGCCGAGGGAGTCGCAGCGCTCGTGCAGGATCCGCAGCAGCCTGCGTCTGCCCAGCGCGGCGAAGCCGTGGCCGCCGGACGTCTGGGTGACGCCGCGGTGGACGATGTCGATGTCGTCCCACCGTACGAATTCGCTCTGGAGGGCCCGGTACACGACGGGGTCGGCGTGTTCGATGCCGCCGAGGGTCTCGTCGGAGAGGACGACGCCGAAGCCGAAGGTGTCCTCGGGGGCGTTGCGCTCCCAGACGGTGATGTCGCGTTCCGGGTCGAGCCGCTTGAGCAGGGCGGCGGCGTAGAGGCCGCCGGGCCCGCCGCCGATGACCGCGATGCGCCGCACGCCGGTTCGGGTCGCGTCGGCCGGATTCGCTTCGGACGGCATCGCGCTACCTGCCCCGCCACTTCGGAGGCCGCTTCTCGGTGAAGGCGGCATGGAATTCGGCGTAGTCCTCGCCGTGCATCAGCAGGGCCTGGGTGGCGGCGTCCATCTCGACCGCGGCGGCGAGCGGCATGTCGAGTTCGGCGGTGAGCAGGGCCTTGGTCTGGGCGAGGGCGAGGGCGGGTCCGTCGGCGAGGCGGCGGGCGAGCGCCGCCGCGCGTACGTCCGCCTGACCCTCGTCGGTCAGCTCGCTGATCAGCCCGATCCGTTCCGCTTCGGGTGCCCGGACCGGTTCGCCGAGCATCAGCAGCCGGGTGGCATGGCCGAGGCCGACGACGCGTGGCAGCAGGTAGGCGGCTCCCATGTCGCCGCCGGAGAGGCCGACCCTGGTGAACAGGAAGGCGAAACGGGCCGACGGATCGGCGACCCGGAAGTCGGCGGCCAGCGCGAGAACGGCCCCCGCGCCCGCCGCCACCCCGTGTACGGCGGCGATGACGGGGAAGGGGGTCTCACGGAGGGCCCGCACCACCTGCCCGGTCATGCGGTTGAAATCGAGGAGCTGGGCGGTGTCCATCGCGAGTGTCGCGCCGATGATGTCGTCGACATCTCCGCCGGAGCAGAATCCTCGGCCCTCCCCCGCGAGCACCAGGGCACGCACGCTGCGTTCGCGGGACAGTTCGGCGAGCAGATCGCGCAGGTCGGCGTAGGCACCGAAGGTGAGCGCGTTGAGTTTCTCGGGCCGGGCGAGCGTGACGGTGGCGACCCCGTCGTCCGTCGTCAGCCGCAGATGGCGCCAGTCGTCCGTGTGCGGGGCGGAGCTGGGAAACGGGCTCATGGAGGGGGCTCCCCTTCAGCCGTCGGGCCGCTACCTGCCCTCGAACTTATCACTCGTACGTGACTTCCGTCACGAGCACGCAATACGTGGAGTGTGAGAACGCAGTGGCCAACGTCCCTTTCATACCGGTCGGCAGGCCCTTGTCTGTGTCGTTGCGGTTCGTAAGGTTGAAACGGAGAAGTCTTGACCGCCAGAAAGTCCCGCATCCGTGCGGACCGCCGGAGAATCCGCCCGCATCCGTGCGGACCGCCGAAGAGTCCGCATCCGTGAACCCGCCCCCACCCCGGAACGGAAACCATGCCGTGCCCCCCGATGTCCCCCTTCCCGCCTCCTGGCGGATCGCCCTGCCGCACTCGACGGCGGCCGTGCCGATCGCCCGCGCCCTGATCCGTACCGCACTCGCGGACATCGACGCACCGGCCGACAGCGACACCGCCGAGCTCCTCACCGCGGAGCTGGTCGCCAACGCGGTCGAGCACACCCGGAGCGACGAGCCCATCGAGCTGGTGGTGGAACTCCTGCCGACCGGCTTCCAGGTCGAGGTCCACGACCGCGACCCCGCCCCGCCGTCCGGCCTGTCCTTCCCCCCGCCCGGCGGCGAACCGGACCCCTGGCAGGAGCACGGCCGGGGCCTGCTGCTGATCCGTACGCTCAGCTCGTCCTGCGGACACCGCACGACGGAGCGCGGCAAGGCGGTGTGGTTCACCCTGCCGTCCCTCACGCCTCAGAGCTGAAGGGCCGCCCTCAGCCGGTCGCTCCGGCGCCGGCCAGCCGGGAGCGGCTGCGGCCGTAGAAGGCGTACACCGCCGAGCCGACGGCCAGGAAGACCGCGAACTGGACCCAGGTCGCCCAGCCCGTCCCGTACATCAGATAGAGGCAGAAGCCGACGCCCAGGAGCGGGCTCAGTGGATAGAGCGGCACCCGGAACGATCCCTTCACCTCCGGGTTGCGGCGCCGCAGCACGATCACCGCGAGGTTCACCGCGACCATGGTGGCCAGTGCGCCGATGGTCGTCAGGTTCACCACCACGTCCAGCGACGAGAAGGCCGCCGGGACCGCGAAGACCGACGCCACGATCCAGGTGTTGGCGACCGGCGTCGCCGTGCGCGGGGAGACCCGCTCGAAGACCCGCGGGATCAGTCCGTCCCGCGACATCGACATCAGGATGCGGGTCTGCCCGTACATCGCCGCGAGCACGACGGACGCGATCGCGACGACCGCGCCGAAGGCGATGATCCCGCCGCCCACGGTCGAGTCGGTGACCTGGTCGACGACGATCGAGAGCGCCGCGGGCTGGTCGGCCACGGCCTTCGGCCCCAGCGCGCCGATGGCGGCGAGCGCGACCGCGCAGTACAGCAGGGTGACCAGCCCGATGCAGACCATGATCGCGATCGGGATGTTCCGCCGCGGGTTCCTGACCTCTTCGCCCGCCGTGGTGATGGCGTCGAAGCCGATGTACGAGAAGAACGCCAGTGACGCACCGGCCGTGACCCCGCCCGCGCCCTGGGCGAAGAACGGCGTGAGGTTGCCGTGCTCGAAGGCCGTGAAGGCGATGACGCAGAACGCGACCAGGATGGTGATCTTGAGGACCGCCATCGCGGCGGTGGCCCCGGCACTCTCCCGCACGCCGCGCGCCAGCAGCGTCGCGGCCATCATGACCACCAGGACGGCGGGCAGATTGATCACGCCGCCGTCACCGGGTCCCGCCGAGAGGGCGGCCGGCAGCTGCACGCCGAACAGGCTGTCCAGCAGTTCGTTGACGTACTGGCTCCAGCCGACGGCGACCGCGGAGAGCGAGACGCCGTACTCCAGCAGCAGGCACCAGCCGACGAGGAACGCGACGCGTTCACCGAGGGTCGCGTAGGCGAAGGAGTAGGAGCTGCCGGAGACCGGGATGGCGCTGCCCAGCTCGGCGAAGGAGAACGCGGTGAAGATGCAGGTGATCGCGGCCAGCACGAAGGAGAGCACGACCGCGGGACCCGCCTCGGCGACGGAGTCGGAGAGGCCGACGAAGATACCGGTCCCGACCACGGCGCCGATACCGAAGCACACCAGCTGGAAGAGCCCCATGGTGCGCTTGAGGCCGTGCCCCTCCAGGTCGGCGCCGGACTCGGCGATCAGCTGGTGGGGGCTCTTGATGCGCGGCCCGGACGGGTGCGGGGGCCTCGGTGGGCACAGCGGACTCACGGGGATGGTCTCTTCTCTGGTGGAGCATGTGGGGGGCGTGCGCCCGGGACTGTGGGGGCTCCGGTGACGCACAGAAAAAAATGGGGTTCGAGCGTGCGAGCTCGAACCCCACCAAGGAGCGACATATTAGTCGCCTTCACGCATGTTCACCCAATCGGGCGCATGCCCATGCAGCGAATCGGGCGTAGGCCCATGCAGCGATCAACCCTTGCCCGCCGGCGGCGCCATGGTCGCCACCAGAACGGCCTTGATCGTGTGCATCCGGTTCTCCGCCTCGTCGAAGACGACCGAGTGCGCCGACTCGAAGACCTCGTCGGTGACCTCCAGCTCCGTCAGCCCGTAGTCGGCCTCGATCTGCCGCCCGATCCCGGTGCCCAGGTCGTGGTAGGCCGGGAGGCAGTGCAGGAACTTCACGTCGGCGTTGCCGGTGGCGCGGAGCACGTCCATGGTCACGCTGTACGGCGCCAGGGCCTCGATGCGCTCGGCCCACACCTCCTTGGGCTCACCCATGGAGACCCAGACGTCGGTGGCGACGAAGTCGGCACCCTTGACGCCCTCGGCGATGTCCTCGGTGAGGGTGACGGTCGCACCGCTCGCGTCGGCCAGCCGGTGGGCCTCGGCGACGATCCGTTCGGCGGGCCAGTACGCCTTCGGTGCGACGATCCGGACGTCCATGCCCAGCAGGGCGCCGGTGATCAGATAGGAGTTGCCCATGTTGAACCGGGCGTCGCCGAGGTAGGCGAAGGCGATCCGCTCCAGCGGCTTGTCGCTGTGCTCGGTCATGGTGAGGACGTCGGCGAGCATCTGGGTGGGGTGCCAGTCGTCGGTGAGCCCGTTGAAGACCGGCACGCCGCCGTGGGCGGCCAGCTCCTCCACGGCCGCCTGGCTGTCACCGCGGTACTCGATGCCGTCGAACATCCGGCCGAGAACGCGGGCCGTGTCCTTCACCGACTCCTTGTGCCCCAGCTGGGAGCCGGAGGGGTCCAGATAGGTCGTGGACGCGCCCTGGTCGGCGGCGGCCACCTCGAAGGCACAGCGGGTGCGGGTCGAGGTCTTCTCGAAGATCAGCGCGATGTTCTTGCCGCGCAGCCGCTGCTCCTCGGTCCCCGACTTCTTGGCGCTCTTGAGCTCGGCCGCGAGCTCGATCAGGCCGCGGAACTCCTCGGCCGTGAAGTCCAGCTCCTTGAGGAAGTGGCGGCCTGTGAGGTCTATGGCCATGGGACAGCTCCTGGGTCGGGCGAGGATCGCACGTACAACGATTCTGGAAGTCTATACGACACCATGCATCGCTATACGGTGCGGGTCGCTTCGCGCCTGCGCCCGTCCCACCCCCTACACCGGGTCGCGCACCACCGGACAGCTCATGCAGCGGGGGCCGCCCCGGCCCCGGCCGAGTTCGCTGCCCCGGATCTCGATGACCTCGATGCCCTCCTTGCGCAGAAAGGTGTTGGTGGTGGCGTTGCGCTCGTACGCGACGACGACACCCGGCTCGACGGCCAGGACATTGCAGCCGTCGTCCCACTGCTCGCGCTCGGCGGCGTGCACGTCCTGGGTGGCGGTGAGGACCCGGATCGACTCCAGCCCCAGGGAGTGCGCGATCGCCTGGTGCATGTGCTCGGGCGGATGGTCGGTGACCTTCAGGTCCCGGGGCCCCGCGCCGGGCTCGATGGTGTACGAGCGGAGCATGCCCAGGCCGGCGTACTTGGTGAAGGTGTCGCCGTCGACCATCGTCATCACGGTGTCGAGGTGCATGAACGCGCGGCGCTTGGGCATGTCGAGCGCCACGATCGTGTGGGCCGAGCCGGCGTCGAACAGCCCGCGGGCCAGCATCTCCACCGCCTGCGGGGTGGTTCGCTCGCTCATCCCGATGAGGACGGCGCCGTGGCCGATGACCAGGACGTCGCCGCCCTCGATGGTGGACGGATAGTCGTCCTGCCCCTGGGACCAGTGGTGGAAGGCGCCCGCTTCGGGCCCGGTGAACAGGGGGTGGTGGCGGTAGATCGCCTCGAAGTGGACCGTCTCGCGCTGCCGGGCCGGCCAGCGCATCGCGTTGATGGACACCCCGTCGTATATCCAGGCCGAGGTGTCCCGGGTGAAGAGGTGGTTCGGCAGCGGGTCCAGCAGGAAGTCGTCCAGGTCCATGACGTGGAAGCGGACGGAGACCGGCTCGCCGTGACCTGCCAGGAACTCCCGCTTGGTCATGCCGCCGACGAGCGCGTCGGCCAGCTCCGCGCTGGGCAACTCCTCGAAGGCGGCCCGCAGATGCTCGGTGGCGAGCGGTCCGTACTCCTTCTCCTCGAAGACCCGGTCCAGCACGAGCCGTCTGGCCACCGGGATGTCCAGCGACTCGCGGAGCAGATCACCGAAGAGGTGCACCTCCACGCCGCGGTCGCGCAGCACGTCCGCGAAGCCGTCGTGCTCCTGGCGGGCCCGGCGCACCCAGAGCACGTCGTCGAAGAGGAGCGCGTCCTTGTTGCTGGGGGTGAGCCTCTTCAGTTCCAGATCGGGGCGGTGCAGGATGACGCGGCGCAGCCGCCCGGCCTCGGAGTCGACATGGAATCCCATGCCTCCATCCTCACCGTGCGCGGGCCGGTGAACCCTGCGAATCGCCAGTGGGTTCTGCGTTGATCGCTCCGCACGACCCACCGGCGATCGCTCCGCACAACCCACCGGCGATACCAAGCCGCCTTCGCGCCTCGCCTCAGAGCCGCGGGTCGACCGGCTCCGACTCCAGGGCCAGCACCGCGAACACCGCCTCGTGGACCCGCCACAGCGGCTCACCGTCGGCCAGCCGGTCCAGCGCTTCGAGCCCCAGCGCGTACTCCCTCAGCGCCAGCGACCGCTTGTGCCCGAGGAACCGTCCGCGCAGCCGTTCCAGGTTCTCCGGGCGGGTGTACTCGGGGCCGTAGATGATCCGCAGGTACTCCCGGCCGCGCACCTTGATGCCCGGCTGGACCAGCCTGCCCTTGCCGTCCCGTACCAGCGCGGCGAGCGGCTTGACGACCATGCCCTCGCCGCCGCGCCCGGTCATCTCCAGCCACCAGTCGACACCGGCGCGCACCGATGCCTCGTCCCCGGTGTCGACGACGAGCCGGCGGGTGACCTGGAGGAGCCCGGTCGGGTCGTGCTCGACCAGCCGGTCGAGCCAGGCCAGCTGCTCGTCGTGCGGTACGGCGGCCAGCGAGCGGCCCTGCACGGCGAGGATCTGGAACGGCGCGAGCCGCACCCCGTCCAGGCCCTGGGTGGACCAGCAGTACCGGCGGTACGCCTCGGTGAACGCGGCGGCGTCCTCGGCCCGCCCCTGCTGGCGCTCCGCGAGCGGACCGACGTCCACCCCTCGGGCGGCCGCCGCCGCGAGGGCCGCGTTGGCCTCCGGGAGGACGGCACCGGACGCGGCACCGACGGCGGCGTACTGCGAGCGCAGCAGCCCGGCCGCCTTGAGGGACCAGGGCATCAGCTCGGCGTCGAGCAGCACCCAGTCGGTGCCCCACTCCTCCCAGAGCCCGGCGGCGGCGACGGCGGTGCGCAGCCTGCCGAGGATCACCTCGGTGAGTGCGGCGTCGTCGAGGAAGGGCCGTCCGGTACGGGTGTACAGCGCCCCGGTCGGACCACTCGCTCCACCGGAGGTGCCCCCGGCGCCGAACCGCTCACGGGCGGCGGCCGCGTCCCGGCAGACCAGGGCCACCGCACGCGATCCCATGTGCTTCTCCTCGCACACGACCTCGGTGACGCCGTCCGCCCGGTACTGCTCGAAGGCCTCGGCCGGGTACTCCAGATAGCCGTCCTCGCGCGAGGCGGCGGTGGGCGCCATGGTCGGCGGGAGGTAACCGAGCAGCTGGGGGTCGACGGCGAACCGGCTCATGACTTCGAGCGCGGCGGCGGCGTTCTCCTCACGGACCGCGATGCGGCCCATGTGCCGGGTCTCGACGATCCGCCGGCCCTGCACATCGGCCAGGTCGAGCGGCCGTCCCTCCCGGCCACCGGGTGCCTCCGTGGCCAGCGGCTTGGTCGGCTCGTACCAGACCCGCTCGGCCGGCACGTCGACGAGTTCGCGCTCCGGCCAGCGCAGCGCGGTCATCTTCCCGCCGAAGACCGCCCCGGTGTCCAGGCAGATGGTGTTGTTGATCCAGGAGGTGTTGGGCACCGGGGTGTGGCCGTAGACCACGGCGGCACTGCCGCGGTACTCCTCCGCCCAGGGGTAGCGCACGGGCAGGCCGAACTCGTCGGTCTCGCCGGTGGTGTCCCCGTACAGGGCGTGCGAGCGGACCCGTCCGGAGGTGCGGCCGTGGTACTTCTCGGGCAGGCCGGCGTGGCAGACGACGAGCTTGCCGTCGTCGAGCACGTAGTGGCTGACGAGCCCGTCGATGAACTCCCGCACCTGCTCGCGGAAGGCCGGGTCCTTCTCGTCCTCCCGGTCCAGCTGCTCGATGGTCTCGGCAAGTCCATGGGTGTGCTGGACGTTGCGGCCCTTGAGGTAACGGCCGAGCTTGTTCTCGTGGTTGCCCGGTACGCACAGAGCGTTGCCCGCCGACACCATGGCCATGACGCGGCGCAGCACTCCGGGGCTGTCGGGGCCGCGGTCCACGAGGTCGCCGACGAAGACCGCCGTACGACCTTCGGGGTGCGCGCCGTCGACGTAGCCGAGCTTGCCGAGCAGGGACTCCAGCTCGGAGCTGCAACCGTGGATGTCGCCGATGATGTCGAAGGGGCCGGTGAGGTGGCGCAGGTCGTTGTAGCGGCGCTCCAGCACCACTTCGGCGTGCTCGGCCTCTTCCTCGGTGCGCAGGATGTGCACCTTGCGGAAGCCCTCGCGCTCCAGGCCCCGCAACGAACGGCGCAGTTCGCGGCGGTGGCGCTGGATGACATGGCGCGGCATGTCGGCGCGGTCGGGGCGGGCCGCGTTGCGCGCGATGCAGACCTCTTCGGGCAGGTCGAGGACGATCGCGATGGGCAGCACGTCATGGCTCCTGGCCAGCTGGACCAGCTGCTTGCGGCTCTCGGACTGGACGCTGGTGGCGTCCACGACGGTCAGCCGACCGGCTGCCAGCCGCTTGCCGACGATGTAGTGGAGTACGTCGAAGGCGTCCCGGCTGGCGCTCTGGTCGTTCTCGTCGTCGGCGACCAGGCCGCGGCAGAAGTCCGAGGAGACGATCTGGGTGGGCTTGAAGTGCCTGCGGGCGAAGGTGGACTTGCCCGAGCCGCTGGCCCCGATGAGGACCACGAGGGAGAGATCGGTCACCGGCAGGGTGCGTGCGGTACTGGTCATGCGGCATTCGCCTCCTTCTCGGTCCGGGGCCCGCGCCGCTGCGCGGTTCCGTCGGCCGCGGTCATCGTGAACACGGCCATCTGTGTGGGCGGTCCCACCTCGGGGTCGTCCGTCCCCACCGGGACGAAGTCGACTCCGTATCCGTGCCGCTCGGCCACTTCCCGGGCCCAGTCGCGGAATTCGGCCCTGGTCCACTCGAACCGGTGGTCGCCGTGGCGCACCTGCCCGGCGGGCAGGGTCTCCCATCGGACGTTGTACTCGACGTTCGGCGTCGTCACGAGGACGGTCCGCGGACGGGCCGAACCGAACACGGCGTACTCCAGCGCGGGCAGCCGCGGCAGGTCGAGGTGTTCGATCACCTCGCTGAGCACCGCCGCGTCATACCCCTTGAGCCGCTTGTCGGTGTAGGTGAGCGAGCCCTGCAGGAGTGTGACCCTGGCTGCCTGCCGCTCTCCCATCCGGTCCAGCTTCAGCCGTCGTGACGCGATGGTGAGGGCGCGCATGGAGACATCGACGCCGACGATCTCGGTGAAGGCCACGTCCTTGAGGAGTGCCTGCACCAACTGGCCCTGGCCGCAGCCCAGGTCGAGGACCCGGCTCGCGCCGGCGGCCCGCAGCGCTTCGAGGACGGCGGCGCGCCGCTGCTCGGCGAGCGGGACCGGCTTCTCCTCGGTGTCGGTCGTCTCGTCCACCGCGTTGTCGATGCTCTCGACTTCGAGGTCGTCCGACTCCGCGAGCCGCACCAGTTCCAGCTGCTGCATCGCCTGCCGGGTCAGCCCCCAGCGCCGGGACAGATAGCGGCTGGTGATCAGTTTCTGCTCGGGATGGGCGGCGAGCCAGCCCTCGCCCGCCCGGAGCAGCTTGTCCACCTCGTCCGGTGCGACCCAGTAGTGCTTGGCGTCGTCCAGCACCGGCAGCAGCACGTACAGCTGACGCAAGGCGTCCGCCAGCCGCAGCTCGCCTTCGAGCACCAGGCGTACGTACCGGGAGTCCCCCCACTCCGGGAACTGCTCGTCCAGCGGTACGGCCACGGCTTCCACGCTCGTCCAGCCGAGCGGCCCGAAGAGCTTGCGCACCAGCTCCGCACCACCGCGGGCCGGCAGCGCGGGCACCTCGATCCGCAGCGGCATCGGCGCCTGCGCGCGCTCGGGCAGTGCGCGGCACACACCGTTCAGCGCGGACTTGAAGACCGCGCTCATGGCGACGGACAGCAGCGAGGACGCCGCGTACGGGCGGTCGTTGACGTACTGCGCGAGCGCCGCGTCGGGAGCACCGCCCCGGCCCTTGCCCTTGCCGCGGCGCACCAGCGCCACGGGATCCACTTCCAGCAGGAGCGCCGCGGTGCAGCGCTCGGCGGATGCCTCGGGGTAGAAGACATGCGCGGTGCCGTGGGAGGTGGAGAACGTCTGCGCCTTCTCGGGATGCTTGTGCAGCAGAAAGCCGAGGTCGGTCGCTGGACGTTCCGGGTTGCCGGTCGTACTGATTGTCAGGAACACACGTCCGAGTATGGTCCGCTCCACTTGCCCCCCACCAGGTATTTTCGCGTGCTCCGGGCATCTGCCCGGCCGGCGTTCCGGGCCGACCCCGCGGCGCGGCGCCCGGCCGGACCGCTCCCACTCCCGCTCACGTCGGCCCGTCGGCCCCCGCGGTGCCGAGCAGCCCGGCCAGTTCCGCGATGGTGTCCGGGCCGACCCGGCAGCAGCCGCCGATCAGCCGGGCCCCGTCGTCCTGCCAGGCCCTTGCTCCGCCCGGGTCGAACGTGGCGGCGCCGGCCCATCCCCGGGCCCCCGCGTCCCACCCCTCACCGCTGTTCGGGTAGACGACGACCGGCTTCCCGGTCACCTCGGCGGCCACCCGCACCGCCCGGTCCGCATCAGCCGGATCGCAGCAGTTCACCCCCACGGCCATCACCTCGTCGTGCCCCCGGACCAGCCCGAAGGCCGTCTCCAGCGACTGGCCCGCCCTGGTCCGGTCACCCGCCACGCTGTACGAGAGCCAGACCGGCAGCCCGCACCCCTCGACCGCCCGCAGCAACGCCTCGGCCTCGTCGACGTCCGGCACCGTCTCCAGCGCCAGCACATCGGGCCCGGCGGCGGCCAGCGCCTCGATCCGGGGCCGGTGGAAGCGCTCCAGTTCCCGGCCGGTGAGCCCGTACCGGCCCCGGTACTCGCTGCCGTCCGCCAGCATCGCCCCGTACGGGCCGACCGAAGCGGCGACCCAGACGTCCCGCTCCACCGCACCGGCGGCCCGCCGCGCCAGCCGGACACTCAGGGCGAACAGCTCCGCCGCCTCCGCCCGTCCGATCCCCCGCCGCGCAAATCCTTCGAAGCTCGCCTGGTATCCGGCCGTGATGAGCACCTGCGCACCCGCACGCACATAGGCGGTGTGGGCCGCCTCGATCTGGTCCGGCCCGTCGGTCAGCAGCCGGGCCGACCACAGGGCATCGGACAGATCGCAGCCCTGCGCCTCCAGTTGGTTGGACAGCCCCCCGTCGAGCAGGACCGGTCCTGCCGCGAGGGCTCTGCCGAGCGTACGGTCGGGGTGCACAGGTGGCTCCTTGCGTCGTTGGTCCTCAGCCGAGCTGGGACTGGACCTGGGCGGAGATCAGCTCCAGGTGATCCAGGTCGTCCAGGTCCAGGACCTGGAGGTAGATCCGGGACGAGCCGATCGCACCGTACCGGCCGATCTTGTCGACCACCTCGGCGGGCGAGCCCGCGAGCCCGTTCGCCTTCAGCTCCGCCACCTCACGCCCGATGACGGAGGCGCGGCGCGCCACCTCTGCGTCGTTCCTGCCGACGCAGACCACCAGGGCGTTGGAGTACACCAGGCCGTCCGGTTCGCGGCCGGCCGCCCTGGCCGCTTCCCTGACCCGGCCGAACTGCTTCTCGCTGTCCTCCAGCGACGCGAAGGGGATATTGAACTCGTCCGCGTAGCGTGCGGCCAGTTGCGGGGTACGCGTCGCACCGTGACCACCGATCAGCACCGGCACCCTGGCCTGCGCCGGCTTGGGCAGCGCGGGCGAATCGGTGAGCTGGTAGTAGGTGCCGTCGAAGCTGAACGTCTTGCCGGTCTCCGTCGCCCACAGCCCGGTGATGATCTCCAGCTGCTCCTCCAGCCTGCCGAACTTCTCCTTGGGGAACGGAATGCCGTAGGCCTTGTGCTCCTCCTCGAACCAGCCCGCGCCGAGGCCGAGTTCGACGCGCCCGCCGGACATCTGGTCGACCTGCGCGACCTGGATGGCGAGCACGCCGGGGAGCCGGAAGGTCCCCGCGGTCATCAGCGTGCCGAGCCGGATCCGCTTGGTCTCACGCGCCAGCCCGGCCAGGGTGATCCACGCGTCGGTCGGGCCGGGCAGCCCGTCCCCCGGCCCCATGCGGAGGTAGTGGTCGGAGCGGTAGAAGGCGTCGAAGCCGAGGTCCTCGGTCGCCTTGGCGACGGTGAGCAGGGTGTCGTAGCTCGCCCCTTGCTGGGGCTCGGTGAAGATTCGAAGATCCATGCGTCCATCCTGCACCTCCGGACGCCCCTCGCCCGCCTCCCGCGGCCTCCCCGCCCGGTCACTCCCGGAGCCCCGCGCGACCGCGGCCGACCGCGCCCGTACCCGCCGGTCCACCGACGCCGCCGACCGCGCCGTACGAGCCGTCCGCGCCATACGCGCCGCACGGGCCATGCGCTCCGTACGGACCGTCCCGCCCCCGGCCGCGCTCCAGATCCTGCTGCCGCTCCCTGTCGTGCTCGTCGAGGCGGCGGAGCATTCCGTGCACCCGGTCCATCGACTCGTCGGCCGCGTCGATCGCTTCCATGCACTGCCAGTACAGCCCCTGCTCGTCGGTCTCGCAGGCGACACCGACCAGGGCCATCCCCACCTCCCCGAGCAATGTACCCAGCCCCGTCAGCGTCGCCCGGGGTTCGGCGAGCTCGGAGAGCTGCGCGGCCCGCGCCACCCCGGCCCGCGCCGCCGGATGGTCCAGCGACCCGCTGCTCCGCCCCCCGATCTCGCTCAGCCCGCGCGCCTCGCCCCGTAACTCCTTGGGCCCGTCGACTGCCAGGCGGCTGCCGATCGCCTGGGCCAGCGCCTGCGCCTGCCAGGCCTCCGCGATGATGTCCGGCGTCCCCCTGCTCTGAGCCAGAGCACGCCGGCTGACTCCCACAAGCCGTTCCGCTTCCATGCGTTCCCCCGTCCGTACGAAAAGCCGCTCACCTCATCCATTACCCACAGTGAGGTCACCGGTACCGAAAAGCCAGAGGAATTCGGAAATCTGTGGACACAAAATCGATTGTGGGCAAGTTGATCACTCCGAAGAGTGACGATCGCCTGATTCTGTGGACTCCTGGCACTCCGGCGCCGGGAATCGGGACTCGTTCCGGTCGATCTTCTCCGACAGGGCCGCGAGCGCGTCGATCCCCAACACCTCGCAGAACTGCAGCAGATACGCGAGGACATCCGCGACCTCGTCCGTCACCTGGTGCGCGGTCCCGGGCCGCTCCATCACCCGCGCCGACTCCTCCGGCGTCAGCCACTGGAAGATCTCGACCAGTTCGGCCGCCTCGACGCTCAGCGCCGACGCCAGGTTCTTCGGGGTGTGGTACCGCTCCCAGTCCCGCGCGGCCGCGAACGCGGCGAGCCGTCGCTGAAGGGTCTGTACATCCAGTTCAGTCACGGCTCAAGGTCTACCACCGTCACCCCGGGCGTCTCCCGGGCCCGTACCGCGCCCGGCTCCGTGACCGTGCCGACCAGCCTGAGATGCCCGGCCGCCCCGATCGACAGGGCCAGGGAGACCAACTCGCGCAACTGCCTTCCGTCCAGGTCACGGTCGAGTCCGTCGGCCAGCACGGTGAGGGTCTGCATGGCCGACGGCACCTCTCCCGCTGCGTCCACCGCCAGCACCCCGGGACCGGTGAGCAGCACCAGGGCGAGGGCGAGATACCTCAGCTCGCCGTCGCCGAGCCGCCCGGCCGGGGTGACCCGTCCCCCGCCCCGGCCGAGGACCGCCCGCAGCGAACCGTCCTGGAGCCGTTCGACGCCCAGTGCGGTCACCGGCCCCGCGCATCCGGCGTGCGCCGCGGCGACCAGCCGGGCATGGCGCTGCGCGCACTGCGTGCGCGTACGCTCCAGCACCGCCGCCAGGTTGTCGCAGCCGCGCCGCAGCCTGCCGTCACCGGCCGGCACGGAGGCCCGCATCCGCTGCGGTTGCGGTTCGCAGGCGAAGACCGACCGGAGGGCCACCACCATCTGCTCGGCGGCGGCCAGGACCCGTAACTGCCCCTCGGTCCGGCCCGCGACCCGCAGCGGCAGCAGGGCCGTGCCGAGACGGTCGTCCGGCAGTGGCGCCCGCGTCACCGGGACCGCGCCCGCGGTGTGCCAGGCCGCCTGGACCGTGGCGCGTCCCGGGTCGCGCAGCGCGGTGGTGAGCAAGGTCTCGCCGCCGCCGGTCAGCCGTTCACCGACGATGCGGAGGGTGGGCTCCGCCTGGACGGCGACGTCGAGCCGCACCGGTCCCGCCGGGCCGTCCGCCGTGCAGCCGATCCGGAAGCCGCGGCGGCCCTGCGCGTCGGCCGCGGCCCCCTCCGGTACGCAGGCCGCCGGATCGGGGAAGACCTCGTCCAGCGGGTCTCCGCCGCCCAGCCGCGCCAGCGCCTCGTACGCCCGTAACGCGCTCGACTTGCCGCTGCCGCCCGGTCCGCCGAAGAGCGTGACCGGGCCGATGGGGAAGGCGGCGCCCCGGTGCGAGGCGAAGGCGGACAGCCGCAGTTCGGTGACGACGGGCCCGGCGGGGTGGACCCGCGTGCGTGCGTCGGGGGATGTGCCGTCCGGCGTGGTCGAACCGGTGGGCGGCAGCGGGAAGGCTTCGGGGCGGAGTGCGGTCATGGGCGGACGGTATGCAGGCCGTCAACAGAAGAACCGTTCCGCCTGAACGACCTTCCTACGATCGGGGGACGTCCACCCGCCTCGTACGCCCACCTCGCACTCCCCCTGCCACCGCCCGCCCCGGCAACCCCCCTACGAACCAGGAAGGCCCGCCGCCGTGACTCCCTCGACCTCCATGCCGACCGGCGACAGCAGGAAGACGTTCCGGTCGACCCGGTGCATTCCGCTGCCGAGGCCGAAGACCACCCCACTGGTGAAGTCCAGGATGCGCTTGGCCACATCCGTCTCGGCGCTGGTCAGGTCGAGCAGCACCGGAATCTGGGCAACCAGGTATTCGGCCACCTCCCGTGCGTCCGCGAAGACCTGGACCCGCAGCACGACGAGTCGCCGCTGTTCGGCCGTTTCGGTCTCGTCGGGAACCGTGCGGTGATCCACCCTGGACGGCCACTCGTTGCGGCTGCGCAGAGGTACGACCTGGGCAAGCCCCTCCCACTGCTCGTCCGTGACGTCGTACCTGTCGTACCTGCTCACCGGACCACCCCGTCTGTGCTTCGGTTGGCGTTGCGCCGGCTGCGCTCGCTGTTCATCGGGCAATTCTCTCGCCACTCACCCGTTCGGCGTACCACCGACACGGTTCATGGGCCGATCGACACCGCCGGCGGCCCGTCCGCCGCTTCCCCGGCGGTCCTGTGCTGGTGGGTCTCCGCGCTCATGTCGACGGGGGTGAACCGTACCGGAAGCCGGGACAGTGCGCGGTGGAAGGGGCCCGGACGCCACTTCAGGGCACTGGCCTCGACGGCCAGTTCCGCGTCACAGAGCTGGCTGGTGAGCTGCTCGATCGCGGTCATGGCCATGAGCAGCGCCGGCTGCTTCGCCGGGCAGCGGTGCGGGCCCGCGGACCAGGCCAGGTGGGCGCCGGCCCCGGAGCGGACCGCGGAGCCCGAAGGGCCGGGCGTAGAGCGGGTGTTGGCCGCGGCGTAGGAGACCAGGAGGAGTTGTCCCGCGCGCAGCCGCACGCCGTGGAACTCCGTGTCGTGGCGCGGGTAGTGTGCGGCGAGGTTGGCCAGCGGCGGGTTCTGCCAGAGGACCTCGTTGACCGCCTCGTGCGCCGTCATCGCGCCGCCGTGCAGCGAACCGGCGTAGCGGGCGTCGGTGAGCATGTGCAGCAGCGCGTTGCCGATCAGATTGGTCGTCGGATCGTGGCCCGCGCTCATGATCAGGGTGATCTGACGCACAGTCTCGTCGTCGTCGAGATTGGCCGGGTGGCCCAGCAGGTACGAGGTGAGGTCGCGGCGCGGGCGGGCACGGCGGTCGGCGACCAGCGCGGTGACGACCTCGACGAGGTCCGCGTACGCGGCGGCGGCGTTCTCGGCGGAGTTGAACATGCCGGCGATGCCGTTGACTATGCGTTCGCCGTCGCCCGGCTCAACCCCGAAACAGATGGCCAGGACGTGCAGCGGGAGCCGTCGGGCGTACTGGGCGATGAGGTCGGCGCTTCCGGTGGCGGCGAACTCGCCGATCAGGCGCCCCGCGACCCGGGTGACCTCGGCCCGCAGGGCGTGCGGTTCGATCAGTGCGAGGCTGTCGTTGATGGCGCCGCGGTAGCGGGCGTGCACGTCGCCGTCGCTGAACAGCGCGGTGCGCCGGTAGCCGAGCATGGGCAGGACCGGCGAGTCCTCGGGGACGGTGGCCTGCCAGGCGCGCGGGTCCTTGGTGAAGGTGTGGGTGTCGCGGAGCAGATCGACGGCGGCCTGGTAGTCGGTGACCAGCAGGGCGTCGATGCCGGGGGCGAGCCGGACGGGCGCGAGGGGGCCGTGTTCGCGCAGGCGCCGGTAGTGGCTCTGCGGGTCGGCGGCGAATTCCGGACCGTACAGGGCGAGGGGCTCCGGCGGCTGTGCGAACGCTGTCATGACGGGTCCTCGGGCCTGGGCATCTTGGTGAGTACGTGCTCGGCCAGCGCGATCAGGGCGTCGATGCTGCCGCGGCGTTCGCGGGCGTCGCACTGCACCAGCGGGGTCTCGGGGGCGAGGTCGAGGTGTTTGCGCAGGACCTCGTCGGTATGGGCGGGGGCATCGGGGAAACGGTTGACCGCGACCGCGTACGGCAGGCCCTGCTCCTCGACCATGTCCATGACCGCGAAGGAGTCGGCGAGCCGGCGGGTGTCGACCAGGACGACCGCGCCGAGCGCACCGCGCGCGATGTCCTCCCAGAGCGGCAGGAACCGCTGCTGGCCGGGGGTGCCGAACATGTAGAGCACCAGGTCGTCCAGGACGGTGAGCCGGCCGAAGTCGACGGCGACGGTGGTCGTGGTCTTGTCCGGCAGCCCCGCGGTGTCGTCGAGCCGGGTGCTGGACTGGGTCATCGCCTCTTCGGTGTGGAGCGTGGCGATCTCCGACAGCGTACGGATCAGGGTGGTCTTGCCGACGCCGAACGGACCCGTGACGACGATCTTCATCAGGTTCCGGGCGGCGGGCGGCAGATAGCCGATGCCGGTGCGGTCAGTGGAGGGAGCGGAGTCCAACGAGCAGCCTCTCGACGAGCGACCGGTCGATCTCCCCGGCGGCGGGGACGGGCGGTCGGGTGTGCAGGTGTCCGGCGGCCGCGAGGTCCGTGGCCAGGAAGACGGTGGCGCTGACCGGCAGGTCCAGGTGGGCCGCGCACTCGACGACGGTGAGCGCCCCCGGTTCGAGCAGCTCGCAGAGTCTGCGCTGTTCCGAGCCGGTGTCCGGGGGCAGTTCGGTGTCGGCGCGCACGAGTATGTCGAGCCGGTCGAGCGCGGGACCGGCGGGCCGGGTCCGGCCGCCGGTGACCAGATAGGCGGGTATCAGACGGCGCCCCGGGCCGGAGGTCATGGCCGGGCGGCGGTGTCCGGCAGGCGGGCGGGTGCGTTCATCGCCCGGGTCAGGGCGGTGACCTGCACCTGCATCTGGTACGCGATGTCGCCGAGCTTGGCTCCGGGTTCCGCGAACAGGGCGAGTGTGGTGTTGTTCCCGGCCGGTACGACGATGGCGAAGCCCTGGTCGGACTCGACGACCGTCTGGGCCAGGCGCGGTGCCTCGACGTCGGTGAAGGCCGTGGTGAAGGCGCGTGCCGCGGCGTGCAGCGTGGCGGTCATGGCGGCGACCCGTTCGCCGGAGGCCCGGTCCAGGCCGGGTGAGGCGCCCTCGACGAGGCCGTCTCCGGTGGCGACCACGGCGTGCTGGACTCCGGGGAGCTCCAGCAGCGGGGTCAGCACCCATGCGAGGTCACCGGTGGTGGAAGTGGGGGCGCTCACGTCTGGTCGTCTCCTTGCTCGTCCCGGTCGTCCGGGTGGTCGTGGTCGTCCGGTGCCGGGGCGGATGGCGGCCCGGCGACGCTCCTGCCGTTGAGGGTGCCCTGCTGGAGTGCCGCCCAGGAAGCCCCGGCCTGCTCGGGTGTACGGGGCACCTGTTCGCGCTCCGGGGCGGCGCCGGCGGGCGCCTGCGGGGCCGGGGCCGGGCGTGGTGTGCGACGACGTCGGCTGGGCAGCGCGGGGGCCTGTCCGCCGGCGGGTTGCGGCACGGGGGCGGTCTCCTGCTCGGTCGGCGCGGGAACGGTGGGCGAGGCGGGCGTCCGCACCGGCTTCGGGGCGAGCGCGGAGAGGCTGTGGTCGTCCTCCAGCACGGTCAGCAGATGGGCGGGGACGCGCAGGATCGTGCGCATGCCGCCGAACGGCGATTCCTCGATGTGGCAGTTGAAGCCGTACTGGAGCACCAGCCTGCCGACGACGGCGAAGCCGGTCTGCGGCGGATCGCCCAGCTCGGTCAGCAGGATCTCCGGCGGGCCCGCCACCAGGGCCCGTGCCCGGTCGAGCGCGTCGTCGTCCATGCCGATGCCCGCGTCGTCGACCATCAGGAACGCTCCCCGGCCGCCGCTCTGCTGGAGGGTGACCTGGACGTCGGTGTCGGGGTGCGAGTAGGCGGTGGCGTTGGCCAGCAGTTCGGCCAGGGCGATGGCGAGGGGTTCGGCGGCACGGGCGACGAGGCCGAGCCGTTCGTCGCGCAGGTGGTTGGCGACCTTGACGCGTTCGTAGCCGGCGACCCGGGACTGGGCGCCGAGCACGATCTCGACGAGCGGCGAGTTCTGGCGGGCGAGGCCGGGCCAGGCGTCGCAGAGCACCGCGGTGGCCTGGGTGCGTCGCAGCGCCAGTTCGTTGCGGAAGTCCAGTTGCAGGATGCGCGGGTCGTCGTACTCGTGCTGGAGCTCGTGCAGCAGCTGCTGGGACTGGTTGAGCAGGGACTGGATCTTGGCGGAGGTGCCGCGCATCGCCGCGCGGGCGGCCGCGTCGACGCGGCCCCGCTCCTCCAGGACGGCCGTGCGCGCGGCCTGCACCGCCTCTGTGAGCAGCCGCGCGGAATCGCCGTCGATCTCGGCCGCCTCCCGCAGTCCGGGGACCTTGGCGGTGGGGTGGGAGAGGGCGAGCGCGGCGACGGGTATCCGTTCCCGGGCCAGCTGGCCGATCTCGTCGGTCAGGGCCGCGGTACGGGCCTCGGCGGCCTTCATCTGCCGTTCGGCCAGCTCGGCGCGGGCCGCGGCGATGCGTTGGGCACGCGCCATGTTCTCCGCGTGGACCATCGCCGCCACGGCGGCGGCGACGGCGATCACCGCCACTATCCATCCCATGCCGTCACCGCGTTTCTGTTGTCGGACAGGTCGTTCGGGGAAAAGGGGTGGCCCTCCTGGCAGGAACGCCCCTACCGCTCCGTGGGTCCGGCCGGCTCATGCGGCTGCTCCAGTTCCTGAGCGACCACGGCGACCTCGGTCATCACCTGGAGCACTCCGGGCAGTTCGGAGCCGTCGAGCTGCCGGTACTCGCTGCCGATGGTCACCACCAGCCGTTCGGGAAGCCCCAGCTCCGGGTAGCGCCCCTCGGCGATGACCCGGCGGGCGGCCTCGACGGCGGGGATCCCGGCCGTGTGGAAGGCGTGGGCGCGCTCGCGCACGTACTCCAGGTACACGATGTGATCGCGTACCCCGGCCCGGTCGAGGAGCGGGCCGTGTCCCGGGACGACGGTCCCGGCGCCGGTGGCCAGCACCCGTTCGCAGGCCGAGATCAGATTGCTCAGCGGGCCCGCCCAGTGCACCGGGTGGTCGCCCGGCTGCTCCGGGGTGGAGGAGAAGATGATGTCCCCGGTGAACACGGCACCCTGCGCGGGCAGATGGACCATCAGGTCGCCGGTGGTGTGCGCGGACGGCAGCGCGGAGATCTGGACCGGGTACTCCCCCAGCGTCAGTTCGAGCTCGCCGGTGAAGTAGGTGGTCGGCACCACCGGCTCGGTCCGCGACCAGTCGAAGGTGCCGAAGTGACGTGCGAGATACCCCCCGAGCGGGGTGGCCCGATCGCCGGCCGCGACGAGGGCGTGCTGCTGCTGCGGCGTGGGTTCGTAGTGGATGTGCTCGCGGGCCTCGCGGGTCGCGATGATCTCCGCGTCCGGGAGTACGCCCGCGCCCCAGAAGTGGTCCCCGTTGGCGTGGGTGACGATCACCCGGTCGACCTGGACGCCGTCCGGCAGCCGTTTCGTGGACTCGGCCAGGAACTGACCGGCCAGCACGGCGTCGTAGGGGGTGTCGATCCAGAGCGCGCCCCGGGGCGAGACGAGCAGGCCGCAGTTGGCCAGCCCCCAGCCCCGTTTCGGCGGGAGCCATGCGTACAGGCCCCTGCCCAGGTCAACGACGTCTCCACCCGTGATCGACATGGACGCGATTATGCCGACCGAGATCCGGCCACGCGTTCGAACTCGGCCACCACAGGGTTCCATTGGCGCAAAATCGACGCCCACACCCCCTGGCGGCACAGCCGCGGTAACCCTGCGAGACCGACGCACCCCGCCCTCACCCGTCACCTTCCAGGCGATTGCCCCCAATTCACCCGACGATGTCACGCGTCTCACCGAACACCCACCGGGCGGCCGCCAAACGGGAATGCGCCGATTACCCACCGAGCATGGCTGAAAACAATCGCATGGAGACCTTCACCGAGACCTTCACCAAGACCTTCGGGGACGGCACCGGAAGGCACCGTCCCCGAAGGTCTCCGCGACTGCGCACCGGTCACGCCGGTCGAGCGTTACCCGACCTGGCCGCCCTCGAAGTAGGCGATCAGCTCAGGGTCGAGGGCCGGCACCTCGAACGGCGTGCCGCCCTCGCGCAGGGACCGGGTCGCGAGCACACCGGCGGCGACGCTCATCCGGGCGGCGACCGGCGAGGTGTCGGTGACGCCCCCGTCGCGCACGAACCGGCAGAACTCCTCCATGATCCGGCTGTCCCCGCCGCCGTGGGAGCCGTCGGCCTCCGGCACCCGGTAGGTGATGTCGGCCTCGGCGCGGTATCCGCTGGGGCCGGTGTTCCAGACCTTGACCTCGTCGCCGGGGCCGTCACCGAAGTTCTCCAGGCGCCCCTCGGTGCCGATGACGGTGTAGTTCCGCCAGTAGTCAGGGGTGAAGTGGCACTGCTGGTAGGCGGCCACGACGCCGTTGTCGAGCTGCATGTTCATCACCGAGACGTCCTCGACGTCCACGATGTGGTGCAGGTCCTTGCGGGCCGTCGGCGGCCAGTCGAACTCGCGCAGCCAGTTCGCCGGGCGCGGGGTGTCCGGCTCACGGCGTGGCAGATCGCCGTAGACGAGGAGGTCGCCGAGCGCGTTGACACGGCGGGTGTAGCCGCCGGCCAGCCAGTGCAGCACGTCGATGTCGTGCGCGGCCTTCTGGAGCAACAGGCCGGTGGTGCGGGTCCGGTCGGCGTGCCAGTCCTTGAAGTAGTAGTCACCGCCGTACCCGACGAAGTGCCGCACCCAGACGGCCTTGGGCTCGCCGATGTCGCCGCGGGCGATGATGTCGCGCATCAGCCGCACGACACCCATGTGGCGCATGTTGTGTCCGACGTACAGCCGGGTCCCGGTCTCGTACGCGGCGCGCAGGATGTTGTCGCAGCTCTCGACCGTGATCCCGAGCGGCTTCTCGACGAAGACGGCCTTGCCGGCCCGCAGCGCGTCGATGGCGATCGTCTCGTGGGTGTCGTCGGGAGTGGCGACGATGATCGCGTCGAGGTCGTCCCGGCCGAGGAGCTGCTTGTAGTCCTCGACCGCGACATCGGCACCGAACTGCTCGGCCTCGCGCCGCCGCACCTCGGGGTCGAGGTCGCAGACGGCGGTGATCGCCGAGCCCTGTCCGGGGTGATGGGCGGAGGTCGCGATGGAACGGCGCAGGCCGAGCCCGATGACGCCGAGTCGCAGGTCTGACACGGGGGTCCCTTCTGGTTGTACTGGTGGTGCGGGCGGGGTTCGTACGGGGATGGGTGCGGCCGATGCTCCTGCACGGCGACACTCACATAGTTCATGACAGCGCATGCAAGTGGCAAGAGTTGTTCGTTTCATGGACTTAGCGAGCATCAATTGACATCTATGCGCCTCGGCGCAAACAAAGAAGCAGCGCGCACGAAGAAACGGCGGGGTGCCGCCCCGCGTCCGGGACGACTCCCCGCCGTCGGGCGGCCGGTGCTCACACCGCGATGACCGTGACCCCGGCCTCCGTGAAGCGGGCGGTCGCCTCGGGGGTGATCCCCTCGTCGGTGACCAGGAAGTCGACCTGGGACAGATCGCAGACCCGGGCGAAGGCCCGCTTGCCGATCTTCGAGGAGTCCGCGGCCACGACCACGCGCTGGGCCTGCTGGGCGAGCAGGCGGTTGATGCTGGCCTCGCCCTCGTGGTGGACGTACGCACCGCGCTCGGTGTCGATCGCGTTGACGCCCAGCACGGCGACGTCCAGCGTGATCTCGCCCAGCACCCCGCTGGCCAGCGGGCCCGTCAGCTCGTACGACTGGGGCCTGGCCACTCCGCCGGTCACCACGATCTTGATCTGCGGCCGGATCACCAGCTCGTTGGCGATGTTGAGGGCGTTGGTGACCACGGTCAGGGTCGGCTGTCCGCCCATCCCCGTCGCGCCCTCACCGACGACGTCGGAGCGCACCGCCAGCGACCGGGCGACCTCGGTCAGCGTCGTACCGCCGGTCAGTCCCACCACCTCGCCCACCGCCACCAGTTCGGAGACCGCGCGGCCGATGGCCTGCTTCTCCGGGGCGTGGCGCCCGGTCTTGTAGCGCAGGGCCAGTTCGTAACTGACGCCGTGCGCCACCGCGCCGCCGCGGGTACGGGTGAGCAGCTGCTGCTCGGCGAGCTGGTCCAGGTCGCGGCGGATGGTCGCGGCCGAGACGTCCAGCGTCGTGGCGGCGTCCTCGACGTCCACCCGGCCGTTCTTACCGACGAGTTCCAGCAGCGCGTTCCACCGGGCATCCCTGGACAAGGCACCTCTCCTCACAGGCCGGGCTTCGGGCACCCATCCCCTTGGGTACGGTCACCGGACACGCGCAAGCGTCGCACAAGGCTCCACCCAGTCAAGCTTCCTGCACGCAGAATGCTTGATAATGCTCGTACATCCCGTATAACGTGCGTAAACGAGCATCCCACTACGAGTACGGAGTGCAAAAGTGTCATTTGTCGAGATCGAGACAGCCAGTCAGCCGGAATGCTGGCGTCGCGCCGCCGAGCTGGCCGAGACGCAGTCGGCCGCGCTGCCCGCCACCGGCGAGCGCATCGCGGTCGTCGGCTGCGGCACCTCGTTCTACATGGCTCAGGCGTACGCCGCGCTCCGCGAGGGGTCCGGTCAGGGCGAGTCCGACGCCTTCGCCGCCTCGGAGTTCCCGTTCGGCCGCGGCTACGACCGGGTCGTCGCCCTCACCCGCTCGGGAACGACGACCGAGGTGCTGGAACTGCTCGACCGGCTCCGTGGTGTCACCCGTACCGTGGCCATCACCGCCGACCCGAACACCCCGGTCATGACGGCGGCCGACGATGTCGTCGTGCTCGAATTCGCCGACGAGCAGTCCGTCGTGCAGACCCGGTTCGCGACCACCGCGTTCACCCTGCTCCGCGCCCACCTCGGTCTGCACACCGAGGAAGCGGTGCGCGACGCGGAGACCGCGCTGGCCGAGCCGCTGCCCGAGGGCCTGGTGGAGTGCACCCAGTTCACCTTCCTCGGCCGCGGCTGGACGGCGGGGCTCGCCAACGAGGCGGCGCTGAAGATGAAGGAGGCGTCGCTGTCCTGGACCGAGTCGTACCCCGCGATGGAGTACCGCCACGGCCCGATCAGCATCGCCACTGCCGGCACCGCGACCTGGATGTTCGGCACCGCCCCCGAGGGGCTCGCGGAGCAGGTGCTGGCGACCGGCGCCCGCTGGGTGGAGAGCGGCCTGGACCCGCTGGCCGACCTGGTGCGCGTGCAGCGTCTGGCGATCGCCCGTGCCACCGCCCGCGGTCTGGACCCGGACAGCCCCCGCCACCTGACCCGCTCCGTCGTGCTCACGGACGCCTGACCGGCCGATGCGCATCATCGAGCACGTCTTCGGCGGTCCCTGTCCCTGCGAAGGCGATCCCGGCGAAGGCGCTCGCGGAGCTGTTCCCGGGGCTGCTCACGGAACCGGGACCCCTCGCGAAGCCCTTCACCGGGGCGTTCGCGAGGGGTTTCTCGCCAGGCCGCAGCACGGACCGGACGGCGGCCCGGAGGTCGGGGTGCTCGTGCTCTCCGGGTCCAGCGGGCGGATCGAGGACGAGCGGTGCCGACTCCTGGCCCTGGAGGGCATGGCCGCCCTGTCGATCCGCTGGTTCGGCGGCTCCGGACAGCCGCCGGGCATCTGCGAGGTCCCGCTGGAGACGTTCGAGCCCGCGATCGAGGTGCTGCGCGCGGGCGGCGCGCGGCGGATAGGCGTCCTCGGTACGTCCAAGGGCGCGGAGGCCGCTCTGCACCTGTCGGTGCTCCTGCCCGGCGTGGACGCCGTGGTGGCGCTCTCGCCGACGTCCCTCACCTGGGCGAACGTCGGGCCCGGGACCGATGGACAGGACCGGCCGTGCCGGTCCTCCTGGACCTGGCGCGGTGAGCCGCTGCCGTTCGTCCCCTACGACGACTCCTGGGCACCCGCGCCCACACGGCCCGAGGGCGGTCCGATCGCCGTTCGCGGCTGGTACGAGCAGAGCCGGCGCACGTTCGCCGACCGGGTCGACGCGGCGAGGATCCCGGTGGAGAGGTCCGGCGCCGAGCTCGTCCTGGTCGCGGGCGGCGACGACGAGATGTGGCCCTCGCTGCCCTGCGCCGAGGAGCTGGCCGACCGCCGCAGAGCGGCCGGCCTGCCCGTACGCGTCGTCGGCAGCCCCGAAGCGGGCCACCGCCCGCGGCTGCCCGGCGAGGGCCCGGCGCCCGCCTCCGCGCAGTTCCGGTACGGAGGTTCGACCGCGGCGGACGCGGCGCTCGGGGCGGCCGCCTGGCCGCACATCCTCGACGCGCTGCGCGGCACGCACGGCCCGGCCTGAGGACCGTGCGGGGGCCGGTGGGCGGGACGGGGCCGCCGGCCTCGCCCACACGGCCCTCGGGTCAGGACTCCTCGAAGTAGGCGTCCAGAACCTCGTCGAGTTCCGCCGCCCACTCCTTGAGGCTGCTCCTGGCCGGCGCCTCGACCTCGGCGTTGAACCACCGGCGGGTCGACATGTGGACCGTGACGGTGAACCGGCGGCCGAACCGGGGCAGCTTCACCTCGACGGCGCCGATCTCGTCCCACCGGAAATCGGCTTCCTGGTCGTCCAGCCGGAACCGGACTCCCGCACGGTCCGCGGTGATCGAGCCGCGACGGTCGCTCACCTCGAACGAGGGGCCGTCCGCCGCCTCCTTGTCGTCGGCCGCATCGGACACGGCCTCTGCCTCGTCGCCGTCGTCGGGGGCGGCGGCGTCGGCCGCTCCCTCCTGCGCCGCTTCCCGCTCCGGCTGTTCCTGCTCCGCCTGTTCCGGTTCTGTCTGCTTCAGGTCTGGCTGCTCCAGGATCGTGTCCGGTTTGTCGGCCTTGACGGGGGCCGTGAGACCGGGGATGAACGCCGGGTCTGTCCCTGCGGCGTATCCGGGCTGAGTGTTCGGATCTATGCGCTGCTCCACGGCGGGCAGTATGGCCGACGAACCTGTACCGGGCCAACGAACCCGCCCCGAATCACCTGTGAACCGTCCCGGTGACGGGCTACGAAACCGCTCCCCGCGCCGCCAGGAGTTCGCTCACCCGGTCCAGCGGGAGGGCCGGGACGTGGTGGCCGGCCCGGCCGGTCATCGGGTGCGCGCCGGTGAGCACGTTGAGCACCGCCTCCTCCACCGACTCGACCACCGCGCAGTAGAAGGGGTCCATCCGGCCCCAGGGCACGAACCGCATCGACTCGTACGGCGCGCTGCCGTCGTCCTCGGGGAACGTACTGGTCAACGCGGACGGGTTGGCCGTGGAGAAGGCCAGGAACAGGTCCCCGGAGAAGTGGCTGCCGGTGGTGCCGGTACGGGCCAGGCCGAGCGTCACCCGGCGGGCCAGCGCCTTGCACTGACCCGGCAGCAGCGGGGCGTCGGTCGCCACGACCACGATCACCGAGCCCGCGCCGGGCGGCACCGGGCGCTCCCCGTCGGGCGCCGTTTCGGGGGCCGGCGCCCCGACCGGGTCGGCCAGCTCGCGCCCCACCGGCACACCGGCCACCACCAGTTCGCGCCGGGCGCCGAAGTTGGCCTGGACGAAGGCTCCGACGGTGTACCGGTCCTCGCCGTACTCCACCACGCGCGACGCGGTTCCCGAGCCGCCCTTGAAGCCGTAGCAGCGCATGCCCGTGCCGCCGCCGACGCATCCTTCCTCGACCGGGCCCGACGCCGCCGCCCCGATCGCCTCCCCCGCGTGGCGGGGCTCCACGGCCGCACCGTGGATGTCGTTGAGGTGGCCGTCCCAGGTCTCCGTGACGACCGGCAGCAGCCACTCCGGCGCCATGCCGCCGCAGTTGGCGCGCACCCACTCGACCACGCCCCGGTGCACCGGGCCGACCGCGTACGTATTGGTGATGACCACCGGAACGGCGAGCGAGCCGGTCTCCTCGATCCACGCGGTGCCGGTCATCTCACCGTTGCCGTTGAACGAGTGCCAGCCGGCCGCGCAGGGGGTGCCCACACCGTCCCGGCCGCGCGGCAGCAGCGCGGTCACTCCGGTGCGTACGTCGTCGCCGTCGACGAGGGTGACGTATCCGACCTCGACGCCCGGCACATCCGTGATCGCGTTCCACCTCCCCGGCTCACCGGTCAGGGGAATGCCCAACTCACGTGCGCGCCTGCGCTCTTCGCCCGGGTGATCTCCGCTCATGCGGACAGAGGTTACGGCGCGGGATGGTTCCCGACAACGATCGCGGTGAGCAGTAGCCCGCCCTCGGCCAGCCAGCGGCCGCTGAAACGGGCAGGGACCGCCGTCACTCCCGTCCCGGCCGCCGGTTCCAGGTCGGAGACCAGCAGTTCGGCCGCGAAGCTGCCGTCGAGGCGGAGCTCGATGTCGGCCTCCTCGAAGCCCAGCCAGCGGTGGGTGAGCGGGAACCAGGCCTTGTACACGGCCTCCTTCGCGCTGAACAGCAGACGGTCCCAGTTGATCCCCGGTTGCTCCAGGCGCAGTTCGCGCTCGCGCCGCTGCTCCGTCACCAGCGCGATGCTGCTGTGCACGTCGCCGGGCAGCGGCGCGTCGCCCTCGGCATCGATGCCGACGGTGAGCACGTCCGTCCGGTGGGCCACGGCGGCGGCCCGGTAGCCGGTGCAGTGGGTCAGGCTCCCGACCGTGTTCTCCGGCCAGAGCGGGGCACCGCGCTCGCCCTTGAGGATGGGGACGGGGGCGATGCCCAGCGATCCGAGGGCGCGGCGGGCACAGTGTCGCGTCGTGGCGAACTCCCCGAGGCGCTTCGCCACGAATCCGCGGGTCAGCTGCTCCTCTCCGGGCAGGAGTACGGCATCGGGCAGGTCGGAGAACGCCTCTGCCACCGCTACCCCGGACGGCAGGATTTTCTCGATCATGATCTCCCCTTACCGGCTGGACGGCACCATCCTGCCTGGTGCCGGGAGCTCGCCCAACCGCCCGGTGGCCACAGAGCCCCGGGCACATGACCTCATGGCCCGGAACTCATGGCCCGGGACTCGGAGTTCAGGACTCGGGGTCCGGGACTCAGGGCTCAGGACTCGGGAGCCGGGACGGCCCGGGAGTCGGCGAGCTTCGGCCAGCGGATCTGCGTGGCGCACAGGGACACCAGGATCGCCGAGGCGGCGACGGCGCCCATGCCCCAGACCAGGCTGCCGGCGCTCGCGATGAAGCCGATGAGCGCGGGTCCGGCCAGCAGGCCCGTCGTCCCCATGGCGGCGACCAGGGCCAGTGCGTCCGTGCCCTGCGCCGCCGCCGCCACGTAGATGCACGGCGTCACGGCCGCGACGCCCAGGCCGACGCAGGCGAAGCCGATCAGCGTCGGCACGACACCGCCGGCCAGCAGGGCGAGCGCCAGCCCGGCACCGGCCACCACGCTGCCGACGCGGACGATGCGCCCGTCGCCCCAGCGGCTGCGCCAGCCGTCGGCGAAGATGCGGGCCAGCACCATCATGACGGAGACCACCGCGATGCCCATGGGCGCCAGTTCCGACGCCGCGTCGACCACGTCCTTCATGTAGAGCGCGGACCAGTCGTTCATGGCGCCTTCGGTGACCGTGCCGAACACCATCGCGCAGCCCATCCATACCGTCACGCGAGCCGGCATGCTCAGCCTGCGACGGCGCTTCTCCGGGGCCGGATCCTCGGTATGAGCCTCGGCCGGGGTCTGCTGGTCCTCGGTCAGCAGGGCCGAGCGGGTCAGTCCGACCAGCAGGAGCAGCAGGGCCGCGGCCACGCCGAAGTGCACCGCGACGTCCGTGGTCACCACGTTCACACCGGACGCGAGGAGCGCGGCGAACAGCGAACCGGCGCTGAACGTCGCGTGCAGTTTGGCCATGACGGTGCGCTGATAGGTGACTTCGAGGGCGGCCCCCTGAGCGTTCATCGCCACGTTCAGGCTGCCGACGGCGACCCCGTCGCAGCAGATGACGACAAGAGCGACCGGGTAGTCGGGCGCTGCCGACAGCGCGAGCAGGAGCAGGCTCAGGCACACGGCCGACAGGACCGCGAGGCGGCGTGAGCCCATGCGCTTCATCAGTACCGCGACGAGCGGGAACGACGCTGCCGCACCCGCGCCACAGGCCATCAGCAACAGGCCCAGTTCGGCTTCCGTCAGGTCCAGCCGTGTCTTGAGGGCGGGGAGCCGGGACGCCCAGGTCGCGTACTGGAAGCCGAGGAAACAGAACAGGGCCGCGATCGCGAGCTGCGCCCGGCGGAATTGATCGGTGACGCCAAACACAGGTAATCAGCCCACTTCGTCTTCCAGAGGTGCCCGGTGCGATGACACGTGGGCGAGGTTCGTTCTGCTGCTCCGGGAGCCAGGCACGGCCCGGGACATGTACACCGCGTCCGCGCCGTAGCCCGTCGGGGGTGTGACGCCGCGATGGGCCCGGTATCCGTTCGCCGACCAGAAGGTGCCGCTGCCACGGACGGCGATCAGGGAGATTCCCTCGTACCCCTTGGCCGCCGCTGCTGCGGTGAAGTGCCGCAGCAGGCTCTTCGCCAGGCCCCTGCCACGGAGTTCCTCGGCGATGACGAGATCGTGCAGATGCAGATTGCGCGAGTGGAAGACCACGTCCTCCGTCCGGTCCAGGTCCGGGTACTCGAACATCGGGTAGGGCAGTGCCAGCAGGTAGCCCACCGTCCGGTTCCCGCGGTCCAGTACGAAGCAGGTGGCCGGCGAGGCGTCGGCCCGGGACCGCAGCGCCGCCCGCCCCTCCGAGAGTCCGGCAGCGGTGTACGCGCCGGCCTCCAGGTCCACGACGGCGTCCCAGTCGCCGTCCGAAATATGACGTACACGCAGGTCGTTGCTCATCCGTCCGCCCGTTCGCCCTGGACGCAGGTGTACGGAAGCGGATCGAATCCGTTGAATCCCTGGGTCGTGTAGCCGGTGGCGTAGGCACCGCTGGAGAGAATCCAGACCGGGTCGCCCGAGGCGGCGGATGCGGGCACGGACACGCGATTGTGCGTGTGGTCGAAGGCGTCGTCGCTGTCGCAGGTGGGGCCCGCGACAACAGCCCGGACGTGTTCCGTCCTGGAGCAGGCGGGGAACAGCAGCCGGTACTGCAACTGATCCATCTCGTAGAGCCCGTTGAACTTTCCGCAGCTCAGATACAGCCAGTGCTCGCGTTCGCCGTCCGGCTGCCTCCGGGAGGACAGCCGGGACACATGTGCCCGGATCGCGCCGTGGTCGGCGACCAGATGGCGGCCCGGCTCCATGACGAAGTCCAGTGGGGATTCCGAGACCGCTGCGAGGTGCTGCAACCCGTCCCGGATCACGGCGAATATCTTGTCCACCGGTGGGTCCAGGGGGATGCCCCGGCTGTCGAGATAGCCGAGGGCGGGCAGGCCGCCACCGAGATTGATGTGGTCGGGAAAGATGCCCCGCCGGTTCAGGGCCGTGAGCACGTCGGCAATGCGTTCGAAGGCGTCCTGCCAGGCTTCCGACGTCATCTGCTGCGAGCCGACGTGGACGGACAGGCCGGACGGTGTGAGTCCGGCCGCCCGCGCGGCCTCCATGACGAGTACCGCGTCGGTTCCGGAGCAGCCGAACTTCCGGCTCAGGCCCCAGAGCGCCCCGTCGCCGCTGGTGGCCAGTCGGCAGAAGACCCGGGCTCCGGGGGCGTGGGCCGCTGTCGCCGCCACGTCCTCCTGGCTGTCGGTCGCGAAGGTCCGTACGCCCAGGCGGTGGGCATCGGCGATGTTCTCGTCGGACTTGATGGTGTTGCCGTAATGAATCCGGCTCGCGGGCACACCGGTCCTGAGGGCCTGCGCGATCTCGTTGGGACTCGCCGCGTCGAAACCCGCGCCCTTCTCCGCGAGACGGGCGAGCACCTCGTCCACGGGGCAGGACTTCATGGCGAACCGGACGGAGATCCCGGGCAACTCCCGCAGCAGTGACTCGTATTGTTCTTCGATTCCCGCGAGGTCGAAGATGATCCGGTCCTCGTCGGCGGCTTCCAGAGCGGCGCGCATACGGGCGTTCAGACGCATGGCGACGCCCCGGGCCGAATGCCGGTGGACCTGCTCGCCCGGACCAGGGATTGCCAGGCTTCGGTCAGCAGCGCGAAGTCCTCGATGTCCGCCCGTGCCTCTTCGAGCCATTGCCGGCCGCGCGATGCCAGGATGTCGGCGAACTCCGCGTATCTGCCGCCCAGTTCGCGGTAGGAACGGTCGATGACGTCCAGCCGGTGCACGTTCTCCTCGCGGTCCGCCCCGGCGCTCTCCCTCGCCAGCTCGGCCACCATTTCCGGCCGGACGTGGAAATCGTCGTCGAGCAGCGTGGCACCGGCCGCCGCCATCCGTTCGTAGATGAGGTTGAAGTAGAGCATCGACAGGAAGAACTTCGTCAACCGCAGCTGGTAGGCCATGAATCCGGCGTCGGTCCGGCGCTCGGCCGTGTAGTGGTTCACGATGTTTCGGTTGTGCAGCACGCCGGGCAGTGTGCCGTCGTGGACCAGGTGCATCAGGAAGTAGTCGCTGCCGATGGTGTCGGTCGCGGGTGGCAGCGGCACACGCTCGTACACCTCGTCCAGGAAGCTGATGTTGCACATGTCCACCCGCATGGGATCGACATGGGTCAGGGTCGAGTGATCGCGGACGAACGGGTCGGTGCCCGCTCCCCGGAAGGACTCCTCGACCAGCTCCCTCTTCTGCTCGTCCGGCCAGTGGCCTGGAGCCCACAGGCTGACGACGTCGTGGTAGATGCCGCTGTCCAGCCGGGAGATCTCGCCGATGTCCACCGACAGTTCACCCACGAATGAACTGCCCACCATCACCACGGGCTTGGCGGCGTGTTCCGGGGCGAGCACCGTCTCGGACACCCCGTCCGCCGCGTCGGCCGCGGTCTTCCCGAGCGAGGTGAGCTCGTGGTGGACAGGGAAGACCGTTTCGCCGTCCAGGGTCTGGTACGTGCTGTCGGAGTCCCTGCGGTGCACCGACCGGCAGCCGAGCGCGGCGGCGATCAGGAACGCGCGATTGGTGCAGGCACCGTAGGAGACCCCGGACGGGAGCATGAGGTCGAGCATCAGTTCCGGCTTGAAGACACCGGAACGCCGGATCACCCGGCGCAGGAAGTCCCGCTGTTCCGCTTCGTCGAGGTGATGCGTGATCACGTTCGGGGCCCGGCGAGCCCCGGCAACGACCTCGGCGTGCTCGGCGAACGTCTGCTTCCCGGAGGAGTCCAGGATCAGCAGGTGGACCTCGACGCCGAAGCGTTCGGCCGCGTAGTCCGCCTCCTCACCGATCGCCGAAATCGTTTCGGCACAGGCCCTGTTGGTCGGAAGGGTCAGGCAGATTCTGCGCATACCGGCTCTCCCGTCACCCTTTCGGATTCCTGCTCGTTCCAGGACGTCAGCCCCAGCAGCCTCTCGCCGAGGCCGTTCAGCGCGGCGGTGCCGTATCTGAGGGATTCGTGCCGGACGGCGTCGCCGACCAGCGTCCCGTTCCAGTCCGGTGTGGTGAGCCGGCGCCATGACTCGATCCGGGACCGTCTCAGCTCTTCGTGCGACTCCAGCGCGGGCATCATGGAGAGGTACTGCACCGCGCGCACACCGTCCCGCGAGGTGTTGCGCGTCACCCCGTGCGCGAGCAGCCCGTTCCAGATCAGCAGGTCACCGGCGCCGAGTTCGGGCCGGACCACGGGGAACTGTGTCCGGTCGGCGTCCGGCCTGATCGGGTCCCGGTCCACCGGCTGGGTCGTCTTCCACTGCTCGAACCGGCGGAACAGCTCGGGCGAGCACTGGAAGCCGCCCAGCTCGGGCCGGGTGTCGTTCAGGGCGATGATCCCCTGGACCCTCTGGGGCAGTACGCCGAGCGTGGTGTCGACGTCCCAGTGGAGCTCGATGTCGAAGCCCTTGTCCGTGGGGGCGATGAGCGCGCGATCACGGTTCCTGATGTTGGGCGGATTGAGATTGAGCCGGTCCAGCGTCACCCACAGCTCTTCGCAGTCCCACACGTCGACGAACGCGTCATAGACGCGCTGCGCCTGCCGGCTGTCCCAGATGAGCTGGTGGTGGTATGCCTCGACGAAGCCGTAGACGTGCAGCTCCCGGTCCAGCTCGGTCCGGAACGGCCGGTCCTCGTACCAGCTCTCGGGCCGACTCGGATCGAGCCCCTGGAAGTCCCAGGTGAAGTCCAGCAGGCGCTTCGCCGCGGCGGCGGGAATCGCCTCCTTGACGACGACGTACCCATAGGTCTGCCAGAAGTCGAAGTCCTCCTGGGACAGCACTCTCAGCTCCCGCGACTTCCGGATGTCCCTCAGGGGCGTCTGCGCCAGATACGCCTCGCCGTCCGAGCTGAAGTACGGGCGGTCCGAGGGGGATCGGTGCAGATACGGGACGGGCGTCGGCATGCAATCACTCCAGGCTCGAAGTTCTCGGTGACCGGGCGGACCGGCCGCTCCCCCAGCGCATCCGGTCCGGGCCGATCACCGCAGTGGGTGCCGGGGAACGGCCTCGGCGCGGCCGTCACCGCCGGCGGGCGTCGGTGGCGGGGCGTCGGGACGGGGTGACGGACGTGGCCCGAGCAGCTCCCCACCTCGACTTTTGTCGACCGCAAGACGGCGGACAAGCCTTTCGGTGTACGCCGAATCACCTCGGAACGGTCTCCGGAGAAAGCGAATTGACTATCAGTCACATCTGCTCGACGGCGCCGTCGGTCTCACTGATTCATCAGGCACTGCGTCAGCGTCACACCCGAACGGTTCAGCTCGTACAGGACTCGGGTGCCGGCCCGGTGGCGTTGCACCACACCTGCGGAGACGAGGGCCGAGAGGTGCTGCGAGACCGTGCTCGCGGCCAGTCCCAGATGGTCCGCGAGCGCGGAGGTGGTGATCGGCACGGCCAGTTCACGGACCACGGACGCGCGCCCCCGGCCCAGCAGGATCGCCAGCCGGTCCTCGCGCGAGGGCTGCGCGGCGCCGCCCCGCTCCGGATCGGTGTGCAGGAGCCCCGCTCCCCGCGCGGCAAAGGCGACCACGGTCCGCCCGCCGGCGACCGACCACCAGTGGGTGCCGTCCGCGTAGAGCATCGGCACGGCGGTCACCCGTTCCGCACCGTCCGTGCGCTCGACCGGGAGCCCGAGCTCGCGGAGGAGTGCCGCTCCCCCGCCCATCGCCAGGGTTCGCGAGCGGAAGAGGATCTCCTCCTCCAGCGAGCGCGCGAGACCGGCCCCGCGCGGCTCGATCGCGGATCGCCAGAAGTTTGCCAACTCTAAGGATAAATAACGGAGTTGGGCTTCCGGTTCACGGATCATGGCGGCTATCAACGGGTCCGCGAACGCCTGCGGATACTCGCGGGCGAGCTCGTCGCGGACCAGACCGGCCGGGGTGCGCGCCAGGCCGTCCAGCTCGTCCGCGACACTCCCCTTCCGGGCGATGACGCCCCCGGTCAGGAACGAGGGAATGCGCCCGCGCGTCCGGGCCAGGGCGACCACCGACCTCAGCCGCGGCGTCAGCACATCGTGCGCCTCACGGGCCCAGGAGGAGTGCGGCCAGGGGACGTCGGGGCCGAACCGGGCCAGCAGCGCGGCGGCGCCGAACGCCTGCCACAGCTCGCACAACGCCAGCCGTACGTCGGACAGCTGCCGGTCCATCAGTCCTCCACGGCAGAAGCGCGCGACAGCTCGAACATGAACCCCGCCCATCCATTTTGGTCCAGACCAATGATGGACGAGCTTTCGGTACCCGTCAGGCGACTGTCAAGGATCTTGTGACCCAGGGCACACCGGTATCACTCCTGGCCAACCGACGCGCGCGTACGGTGATCCCCGGAGGCCAACCGCCTTACGGGATACGCCTGTCGGACCGATTCCCTTCGCCTGTCGGCAACCCGACGGGCATCACGGCGCACCCCACCCCGGGGCCGGGCGGCATGGTGCGCGCGACTCAGCGGGCGGTGTCGGACGCCTCTCGCAGGGCAGTGCCGGACACCTCGCGCACGGCGGTGGCGACCGGCTCCAGCACCTCGATGGGGCGCAGCAGGTCCCCGTAGCCGATCGGCGGCGTGCCGGTGCGCGCCATCTCCAGGAACACTTCGAGGCCGGGCAGGCAGTAGTCCGCGCCCGGGGTCAGGGTCTGCTGGACCATGCTCTGCCGGGTGAACGTCATTGCGTGGAAGGGGATCTGATCCGCACTGCCGGGCTTGACGAGGTTCACGACGACGCGGGTGTCACCGGCGGTGAACGATGCGACGACGGTGGTGCCGGTGATGTCGGTCCGTACGCCGGAGATCTCGCCGGGGGCGAGCCGCAGGGCGATGTCCACCGCGTGGATGCCGTAGAAGAAGATCCCGCCGTGGTCGCCGGCGGGGTCGGCGGGCCCGGACACCACGACCAGCTCCGGCCGGCCTCCCGGCGCGGACCGGGCCACCAGCGCCTCGGTGTCCGGGATCCAGCGGAGCGCCGAGGACGAGGTGAGCGGCGCGCCGTGGGCGCGTGCGGCGCCGATCATGATCCGGGCGTCCGCGACGGTGCGGCTGAGGGGCTTGTCGACGAAGACCGGAAGGCCCTGGGCCAGGAAGGGGACCGCCTGGTCCCGGTGGTTCGCGCCGTCCCGGTCCGCGACGACGACGGCGTCGACCAGCCCGAGCAGGCCGGTCGGCTCGTCGACGATCGCCGGTATCCCTCCGGTGCCCGCCAGCGTGACGTTGCGCCGGCCGCGCCCACCGCTGAGCGCCACGACGCGCGCGTCGCCGCCGGCCTTCTCGACGTTGAGGTGGCGGACGATCTGGTCGACATGGCTGTTGTCGGTGCCGACGATCCCGATGCGCATCCGGAGAGCTTCCCTTCGAGGTGACAGGCTCGGGCCTGTCCGGCGGATCATGGCCGGGGTCGCCCCGCAGCGGCCCGCCGCATCCGATTGACCGGAACCCGGCTGACGGGGAGCCGACGGCCCGGCCGGTGCGGCGCGGCGCACGGTCGAGTTTCGCACAGCCGCCCAGGCGTCCGAAGTCCCGTCGAAGAGCAGGCCACAGGCCCCTCGACCGGCTGCCCCGCTCTTGTTCCGCCCCATTCGATGCCGCATCCAACCCGGTCAAATGGGGCCAAGGCGACACTTTTGATCAATGAAACATTTCGCGGGGATGAGAATATATTGCTCGCCTATTTCAAGCCGTTTCGAACCCGGAAATAGTTCTACCGACTCTTCGCATCCAAACCCTCACGGATTCCGCTCGCCCTATGCCAGCATGAAGCCTCCGGAACCGCGCTATTCGAGTCGGCGTCCCTGTGCAAGGGGATGCGTGCAGACAGGACCGGAGCGAACCGGACCGGGCCGAACCGGGCCGGACCGGCAACTGTTCCGAACGGCGATCAGCGCGCGACCAGGTCCTCACTGGGTCGGCCGACCGTGCGATCAGGGGGTAGGGGTCATTGACCGGAAGGATCGAACGAGGATGTCCGGTCTGCGGAACACCTGACGAGGGCGCGGCTCTCTGTGTGCTCTGCGGATGGCGGATGTACGGGGATCCGGTCCTGGGGGAAATGACCGAGGAGGAAGAGGAGTCCGCCACCGCCGCGTTGCGGGCGGCGGAGCACGCCTGGGACGTACGGGCGGCGGAACTGGCCTTCGCCGACGACGACGGCCCGGCGAGGCCCGCGTCGCTGCTGCGGGGCGGTCCGGCGGAGCCCGGGGAGCGGACTCGGCGGCAGTGGCCCCTTTACCCGGGAAAACTCCCGGCGCATGACTCCGCGCAGGGCCGGCAGGCCCTCGCCGACCTGATCGACGGCCGCGTCGACGCGTTGTTGTTCGTCGAATTCACTCCCGATCGCATAAACGTGATCAAGGCCGTCACGGACGCGTACGGAATACCCCGGCAGAACGACGCCGGGACCACGAAGTGGGCCTCGGCCGTTCCGTCGCTCGACCGCCGTCCGGAATTTCTCCGATTCCAGCTCGCGGGTGGAATCGGCACGCTCCCGGTACCCGGCCGCCGGGATTTCGACACGGCGGTGACGCGGTGGCTCCGGGAATTCGTCCCGCCCCCGTACGCCCGCTCGATCGTGCTGGTGAACCGCCGCTCCGGCTGGGCCCTGCTGGACCGGGCGGTGGCCCTGCTCCGCGCCGCGTATCCGCCGAGGGCCGAGCTCGGCCCGGCGCCCGCCGTACCGGACGGCGCACCCGGGACGGACACCACGGACACCCGGGACGCGGTGCGCGAGGCGCTGCGCACCGCGCCGCTGCGGGCCGACCACACGCTGTTGCTCGCCCGGGTCGACCAGGGGACCGGCGCGGTTCGCACACACGCCCATGTGCTCTTTCCCGCCGGTTCCCGGCTCCGGCCCGGGGAGACGGCGACCGCGGAGATCACCGTGTTCGGCGGGCCCGCCGACCGGGTGCCGGTGGTACTGCCCGTACTGGCCGCCGCGGGCCGGGACGGCTCGGGGACGGTGGTGCTGTCCGCCCGGCAGACCGCGCTCACCGCGTTCGCCCCGGCGCGGCTGGCGTTCGTGCTGCGCGGCCCGGGGGAAGTGACGCTGGCCGGGCCGGAGACGGGGGCGCCCGGCACCGGGGCGCCGAGCCGGCCGGCGGCCGGGCGGCCGGACGGCGGGGCGACGGACAGCGCCGCCGGCTGCCCCCCGGCGGATGTCTCCGCGCTGGTCGGCCGCCTTCCCCGCGGCATCATCCGGCCCCCCGCCCTGGAAGTCGTCCTCACCGTGGAGATGAGCGGTGCCGAACCGGCGGAGACCGCAGAACGGCTGGCGTTCGCCCAGGAATTCATCGCGGCCCTGGCCCGCCGCCCCGGCTCCGGCCGGAGCCTGCGCGTAGGCGTCGTGGGCCACTACGACCACGTCGTCCACGAGAACAGCTACACCCCGCGCTCCGTGCTGCTGCTGACGGTCCCGCCCGGCCCCGCGACGGCCGCCCGGTCCGCCCTGGCCGGCTGGCGGCCCGCGCGGCGTGAACAGGACACCGCCTCCTCGCTGGAGGACGCGCTCCGAAAGGTCCGGCTCACCATGGCCGGTACGGACAACGCCCCGCACCCCCGCGCCGAGCGGGCCGTGCTGATCGTCGGCCGCCGCCCGCCCGGACTGCCCGAGCAGCACGACGTGGTGCCGTCCTGTCCGCTCGGCGCCGACTGGCGGACCGAGCTGAACAGCCTGCGGGCGCGGGGGGTCCGGGTCATGGCCCGGCTGGACCGCGCCCAGCCGCACGTGGACGGCCCCGCGAGTCCCGTGCAGCGTTACACCGCCGCCGCGTGGGACACGCTCTCCGCCGGCCGTCCCTTCCTCCGGGGCAAGGACAGCGCGGCCTCCGTGGCCGACGCCCTCGCCCCCGCATGGCGGTGGGACGGCCCGCCCTGCCGCCTGGCCCTGGCCACTCCCCTGCTGTGATCCGCCGTTCCGGTACGAGGAGAAACACCATGTCCGTTCCGTACTACGACCCCAACGAGGACCCGCAGGACCCGGGCGACCCCTCCGCACCGGAGGATCCGCAGCCGCCCCGCTCCTTCCCGGAGGACACCACCCTGCACTGGCCCGACCCCGCCCCGCGGTCCGCCGCCCGCCCGGAGGAGACGGGGACCGAGTACTACCCCGACCACCCCGCCTCGCAGCCCTCGTACTCCGGATTCGACGGCTCCCTGGAACCGGAGGAGGTCCCGAGGCCCCCCGGCGGCATGGCGGCCGCCGGCAACGACCGGATCCGCATCGCGCTGTGGGGCGCTCCGCGCTCGGGCAAGACGTCCTACCTGGCCGCGATGCCCATCGCCGCGATGCAGCAGCAGCGCCAGGGCCGCCCCAACTGGGTGATCAGCGGGATGAATCCGGAGTCCAACGAATTCCTCACCTCCGGTGTGATCCAGCTGGCGAGCGACCGGGTCTTCCCCGAGGCCACCGTGGGCGTGCGGTCGCTGTCCTGGTCCTTCCAGGGCGAGGAGACGGCGAACGCCTCGTTCCGCAAGCGCCGCGACGTGGGCTTCGTACTGGAGGTCCAGGACGTGGCGGGCGAGGTGTACGGGAGGGACGTCGAGCACGCCCTGCGCCCCCGGGTCCTCGACCAGCTGACCCGTTCCCAGGGGCTGATCTACCTCTTCGACCCGCTGCTCGACGGCGAGCAGTCGACCAACAGCTTCGACTTCCTCTACTCGATGCTCAACGAGCTCAACACCCGGGTCCGCAACGCGGGCCGGCTCCACCGCAACCGGCTGCCGCACCATGTCTCCGTCTGCGTCACCAAGTTCGACGACCCCAAGGTGTTCCGCCCGGCGGTGGAGGCCGGCTGGGTGACGCAGGACTCCGTGGGTTCCCGGCTGCCCCGGGTGCCCGCCGAGCAGGCCGCCCACTACTTCCAGTGGCTGTGCGACGAATTCCGGGGCTCCAACGCCCGGCTCGTACGGGACGGGCTGCTGAACTTCTTCCACCCGCAGCGCATCTCGTACTACGTCTCCTCCGCGATCGGCTTCCGGCTCAACCCCCAGCACATCTTCGACTACCGCAATTACCTCAATGTGGAGACCGTCGACCGTGTCCCCCGGATCCGCACCTCCCCCGTACCCATCAACGTCCTGGAACCGCTGACCGAGCTGGAGAGCCGGATCCGGACGGCCGCGCGCAGGCGGCGGCCATGGTGAGCGACCGGTCCGGCGCCGCGGGGCTGCCCGCCGAGTGGGCGGTCCTGGGCAAGCACCCGGGCCAGAGCATGGGGTACGAGGTGCTGGCCGGCAGCCTGCCGAGCACCCGCGCCCAGCGCTATCTGTGGAGCGCCACCACCGGGACCCCGGACGCGCGCGAACCGGCCAGCGGCCTGCCCTGGCGGGTGTTCCTCAGCGGCGCGGAGAAGGAGACCGGTTCGGTCTGCGCCGTGGTGGACACCGGCTGGGACGGCTCCAAGGACGGTACCGGCAGGCCCAGTTACACCTGGCGGCTGCTGCTGCTCGAATGGAGTGCGGCCAGCCGTGCCGGGGTCACCTGGACCGCGCTGGACCGGGCCGTCTCCCTGGCCGCGTCCGACTCCGTTCCCCGGGCCGCCACCGTGACCCCGGTGCGCACCCCCGCCACCGAACTGGCGGGCACCGTGGACCGGCTGGGCTTCGAGTGGGCCGCCGGGATGGCCGCTCTGCTGCTGGACGGCCACCAGCTGGTGATCACTCCGCCGCCCGGCGGCGTAGTCCCCGACGTCGCCGAGCGGGTCCGGATGCTGGACGCCATCTGCTCGCTGCTGCCGTACGGCTGCCGCGCCTGGCTGAGCGGCGCCACCTGGACCGGCAAGGCCGAGCACGGTCTGCGGCTGGTCTTCGCCGCCGCCGCCCGGACCGGGCAGCAGGAGGTGGCGCTGCGCACCGGCCGCCCGCCGGCCCCGCAGGGCGAGGCGGCCCGCACCTACCTCGCCGAGCTGCTGCGGGTGCGGGCGAAACGGGAGTCGACCACCGACGTGGTGGCCCATCTGCTCGCCGCCACCGTCGCCGTTCCGCTGCGCGAGCCCGGCACGGCGGTACGCGTCCTCCAGGAACTGGACCTGCTGGACTCCGTGCTGAACGACATCCGGCGGGGGCGCGGCAGGGTCGACGACGTACAGCGGCTGCTGGATCTGCAGGCGGCCGGGTCACTGGACGAGCAACGGCTCGGGATCCTCGTCTCCTTCCTGGCCGGGTGCGCCCGGCGTCCGGACGGCGCGGCCGCGCGGGCCGTGCTGACCCGGCACTGGACACCGCGGGTCCCGGACCTGCTGGCCGCCGATGTCGTCTCGCACGCGGCGTCGAAGGAGACGCTCACGCTGGCCAGGGGGTACCTGGAGCTGCTGCGCGGTCTTGAGGGGCCGCATCCGGGCTCGTTCGAGCGGCTGTTCACCGTTCTGGCGGCCACCGAGAGCTACGACCCCGCCTGGGTCGGGTCGCTCGCGTACATGGTGGAGAGCAAGTTCGGGCACACCTCCGAGGCGGTCGACCGCATCCTGGTCGACTCGCGGGAGGCCGGGACGGCCTGGCTGCGGGTGCTGCTGGGGGACCGGGTCCGCGACCTGAGGCCGCTGTCCCGCCTGGTGGCGCTAGCCGGGCAGGTCCGCGTCGAACACAGACCGGGCTGGCTGCGCTTCGCCGGGGTCCTGACCGGGCAGACCGGTCCGGCCGAGGTCTTTCCGGGCGACGCCGCCGAGTTCGCCTCGGCGCACGAGGACGCGTGGCGGATCGCTCTGGAGACCGCGCGTCAGCACGGCCGGCCGGTCGTGTTCGGACTGATGTGGGACGTCCTGCGGCAGGCCGTCTGCAGTGGCGGGCAGCGTGACGTACTGGCGCTGCTGGACGCCCTGCTGCCGCCCGGGGCGCCGGACCTGCTGCCGGAAGCGGCTGCCGACGCCGACCTGTTGCGGGTGCTGGCCGGGCTGAACGGCGCCGATTCCCGGCTCGCCCTGTCGATGTCCCGGCTGCGGCGGCTCTCCGTCGACCCCGCCGTTCTCGACGACTACGCCGCCGCGATCGCACGACGGACCGAGGGCGACCCCGCGTTGAAGGACCGGGTGGTCGAGGCGCTGCTCGGCGACGAGCCGGACCCCGGCAACTCCTGGGCGGTGCTGTCCTGGTGGATCCGCCGGCGGCCCAGCACCGAGGCCACCGTGCGGGACGGGCTGGCCCGGCGGCTCGCCTCGGCCGACTACTCCCGCTGGGTCGGTATCGACCTCCCCGAGGACCTGGTCGACAGCCTGGCCTACCGCAGCGGCCTGGGATGGCTGCGGCCGGTACAGCGGCTGCGGGTCGCCGCCCGCGGCCGCGCCGAGGTGAGCGAGTTCAGCCGCATCATCGCCGACGCCTGCCCCGACCGCCGGTTCTCCGGCCCCCTGCTGGACGAGATCGCCTCGCTCATCGGGGACTTCGGGGCGTGGTGGGCCTTCGACCTCACGACGGAGCTGGACCAGCGGCTGCCCGGTCTCGGGTTCGCGGTGTACGAGGCGCTGGGCAGCAGCCCGTTCCACCGGGAGGTCCGCGACCGGCTGGTCCGGTACAGCGCCGACGAGGAGAACCGCCACCGCCGGATCCTCGGGGCGCTGCGCGCCGCCGCCCCCGGCCACGACCGGCCGCCCCAGCGGCCCGCGTACCGTCCGCCGCCGAACCCGGCCGCCGGGCCCGTCCCCGGCGCCGCTCCGGCCGCGCCGCCACCTCCGCCGCAGCCTCAGCCGCCGGCCACCGGGTACCCCGATCCCCCCGACGACCGGACCGTCGCCCAGCAGTACCAGGCGGACGACCAACGCCGCGGGCTCCTCGGCCGGTTCAAGAACCGGGGGCGTCCGTGAGCGCCGTCGCCATCGACATCGGCTCCCGGTACGCCCGGATCGCCCGCGTCGGCGCGCACGGGGCGCCGGAGCTCGTCGAGTTGCCGGGGGCGGTCCCCGGCGAGGGCCTGCCGGTTCCGGCCGGGGAGGACGGCGGGCGTGACGCCGCCCTGCGCGCGGCCTACGCCGCGTACGTCGGGCAGCACGGTGTCCCGGACCGGTTGGTGATCGTCGCTCCGCGGCCGGACCGGTCCGGGCCTGCGGGCCACGGGGCCGACGCGTCGGCCGGTCTGCACGGGACCGGCCGGACGCCGCCGCTGAGCGTCCTGAGCACCCCGCACGCCGTGCTGGCCCTGCTGCGGCACGCGGGGACGGCGACGGCCGGCCGGTACGTGGTGTGCGACCTCGGTGCGGCGGCGGCCGAGGTGTCGGTGTGCGTGGTGACGGCCGGTGCGGTCGCGGTCGCCGGGTGCGCCCGGCACGCGCCCGCGGACGGGTACGGGGCCGGTTTCGAGGCGGCTCTCCTGGCGGAGGCGGGCCTGCCCTGCGACGAGGCGGGCCGCCGGGTGCTGGCCGGGCTCCGGGCCGAGGACGGCGCCGCGCTCCGTCTGGACCTGGCCCTCGACAGCGCCGGACGCAACCCGGACCGCTACGACGCCACCGCCGTCCACCGCGTGGCGGGGCGCAACATCACCGCTGGCACGGTCCGCCTGGCCCTGCGCCGGCTCGCGGCCGGACTGGACCTGGCGACGGCCGAAGCGCTGGACGGCGCCGCTCCCGCTCCCGCTCCAGCTCCCGCGGAGGAAGCCTCTCCAGCTGAAGAAGCCGCGCGGGCGGCGGTCGGCGGGCTGGTCGCGGTGGGCGGCACCGCCCGGTTCGCGCCGCTGCTGCGGCATCTGACGGGCGGCGGGTGGCCCCTCGTGCCGCTACCCGCCGGCACCGATCCCGCGCTCGCCGCGGTGTACGGCGCCGCGCTCGTCGCGGCCGGCCTGGCCGATCCGGCGGACCGCTATCCGTACGCCGTGTGCGTGGGCGCCCATCGGACCGTGGCGGGGCGGCCGGAGAACCAGGAGCTGCTGGTCTGCGGGGCCGGGCTCCTGGAGCCGGGCGGCGCGGCGGTCTTCGCGGAGGCGGGCGGGGAGCGGCTGCGGGTGCGGACCGGGCCGGCGGGAGCCGCGGCCGGGCGGCCCGTGGAGGTGCGGGTGCGCGATCCCGAGGGTGCCGTGAGCGTGCCGGTGCGCACCCTGGCGCTGCCCGGTGGCGCCGAGGACGACCGTTTCCATCTGGGTGTCCGCCTCGCCGTGGACGGGACGGCCCGGCTGGTGCTGCGTCCGCTGGACGCGGGGGCGCCCGCGGAATTCCCGCTCGGTGAACTGCCGACCGATCTCAGGACCGATCCCAAGGGAGTGCGTCTGTGAAGCACACCAGCCCGTCGTGGGCGTTCCGGTTCGGGCGCGGATGCGCCGTCGTGCTCACGGCGGCGCTGCTGGCCGCGCCGGTGACGGCCGCGCGCGCGGCACCGGGCGGTCAGGACCCGACCCGCGCCGAGATCTACCGGGCGCTCGCGCTGGACCAGGCGCCGGGCGACCATGTGATCCTCGTGGACACCTCCGGTTCGATGGCGCAGGGCGGCCGCTACAGCACCGTGCGTTCGACCCTGCGCCGGTTCCTGGACGGCCTCACGCCCAAGGACCACGTCGCGCTGTTCACGTTCGACTCCCGGCCGGAACCCAGGTACATCGGCGCGGCCGGGGACACCGCGAGGATCGTCGCGTCGCTGCCGTCCAGGCCCGACCCGGCGGGTGACACCGACATCGGCGCCGCGCTGAACGCCGCGCTGACCGAGCTCGGGCGGGACGGAGCCGCCCCGGTGGCCTCGGTCGTGCTGCTCACCGACGGCGAGCACCATCCGCCGCGCGGCTCCCGCTACCCCACCGCCTCGGGCGCGCCCTGGGCACAGCTGCACCAGCGGGCGCAGGCCCTCACCGCCCGCACCGAACTCGCGGGATACGCGCTCCCGTTGAGCAGCGGGGCGACCGGCGCCGATCTGCTGGGCAGGGTCGTCGAGGACACCTCGGTGCTCCGGCCGCAGAGCATCCAGGACCTCGGCGGGTACCTGGCGCGCGCCGGTGACCGCGCGCGGGCCCGCAAGGCCGCCGGGCTGCTCGCCGGGGACGCGGACCGGGGCGTGCGCGCCGACTGGCAGGACACCGGTGGGACCGATCTCAGCAGCGGTTCGGCCACCGCGAAGCTCACCCTGCGGTCCACCACCCGCCATCTGCCGCTGACCGTCGACGGTTTGCGGGCCTCGCTGACCGGTCCGTCCGTGGCGATCGCCGGACTGCCCGGCCGGGTGACCCTGGAACCGGGTGAGTCCCGCACCTTCGACGTGCGGCTGACCGGCCGGCTGGCGGGGGGCCCGCTGCCGTACCGGCGTACCGAACACGCCGATGCCACGCTGCGGCTGACCGGCCGGGTCGGCTCGGCGTGGGAGCGGCCGCTCGCCCCGGACGTCGGTCTCGGCATACCCCGCGCGGTGCACGTCGAGCGGAAGGCGGTGCCGCTGCGGGCGACCGCCGGTTCGGTGGTCCTGCTGCCCGCGCTGGCGGCGGCCCTGGTGCTGGTGGCGGTCGGGGCGTGGCTGTGGTGGCGGCGGATCAACCGGCCGCTGCTGCACGGTGTGCTGCTGGTGGCGCCCGCGTTCGGCGAGCAGCTGCCGGACCGTGTGGTGCTGGCGGGCCGGCGGGGGGTGCTCGGGCCGCCCGCGGTGGGCGGGCACGGCCGGGTCGTGGGCAGGCGCCGGTCCACGGAGCATGGTCCGCGGACCGATCTGCGCATCCGGTACACACCGGACGGTTCCACCGCCCGGGAGACCGTCGCCACCTGCGCCCCGGGGGGCAGGGTCGTCGTCGGCGGCATGTCGTTCACCTATGTCGCCGACCCGGGCCCCGCTCCGGCCGCCGGGTGGCCCCGGTGACCGGAACCGTGCTGAACGTGGCGGCGACCCGGGTCGGCACCGAGGTGCTGGGGCCGGGGGTGCGGTCCGTGCTGTGGGTCCAGGGCTGCCCGTTGTCGTGCGCCGGGTGCATGGCGCCGGACTGGATTCCCTTCCGGCCGGCCCGGAGCGCCGAACCGCTGGAGCTGGCCGAGGAGTTGCTGGCCGATCCGCGCGTCGAGGGCCTGACGTTCTCCGGCGGCGAGCCGATGGCGCAGGCGGCCGGGCTGGCCGAGGTGGCGAGGGCGGCGAAGGCGGTCCGGGACGTGTCGGTGATCTGCTTCACCGGCCACCGCCTGGAGCGGCTGCGGAGCCGGCCGCCCGGCCCCGGCGTGCACCGGCTCCTCGACGAGACCGACGTACTGATCGACGGTCCGTACGTGGCCGCGCTGGACGACGGACGGGGGCTGCGTGGCAGCTCCAACCAGCGCGTCCATCTGCTCACCGCACGGTACGCGGACGGCGGCTACGACTTCGAGGGCCGGCCCCGGGCCGCCGAGATCGCCGTCAGCGGCCCGGAGGCACTGCTCGTCGGGGTGCCTCCGCCCGGCCTGATCGGCGCCTTCGACCACGCGGTCGACGCCGTTCGCACCCGGATGGCCGGCCGGGTACCTCCCCACGCATCCGAAGGACGGGAACCCCACCATGAGCGGTAGGAAGCGCATCCAGGTCGACGAGTCGGAGTGGTACCGCATCCAGCGCCAGGCGCAGCAGCTGAAGGAGGTGAAGCGCAGTGTCCCCCGCCTCGTCGACGCGGTGCGGGAGCAGACCGCGGCCGACCTGGACCGGGTGTTCACCGAGGTCGAGCAGCGGCAGCAGCGGCACGAGTCGGTGGTCCGGGAGCTGAGCGAGCAGACCCGGCGGCTGGAGGCCGACACCGCGCGACAGCTCGGCCGGCAGGCCGCGCAGCTGCGCGGGGAGCTGGCCGCGTCCGCCGGGCAGATCCGGCAGGAAACCCGGCAGCGGCTGGCCGAGCAGCAGGAGCGGACCCGGCGGGCGATCGCGGCCGAACGCGCCGAGCGAAGGGCCGAGACGGCCCGGCTGTCCGCCGAGATCGACTGGTGGAAGGAGGACCGGACCCGGGCCGGGCAGCTGGTTGCGGCCTGGCTGTCCGACGCCGGGGCGATGGCCGGGGCGATCACCGATGCGGGGCTGCACGAGCGGTACGCGCCCGGTGAGCTCGACCGGCTGACGGGCCGGCTGACGACGGCGGAGCAGAACGCGGCGCAGGGCAGGTTCGACGCGGCGCTGGCGATGGCGCAGGAGACGTACCACTCGCTCAGCGAGCTGCGGGCGGAGACCGAGCAGCGGGAACTGGAGCGCTGCACGGCGCAGATCGCGGCGATCGACGCCCTGGTCACGGTGGCCAACGAGATCGAGGGCAGCCGGATCCAGCCGGTCGTGGGTCCTGACGGGCAGCCGCTGGACGGGTACACGGTGGACGTCGACTACTGGTCGGACGGCGAGGTGGGCCGGCTGCGGCAGGAGACCGAACAGGGGCTGGCGGGCGCCCGCGACGACCGGACCGGCACGGCGGAGCTGCGCCGGCTGCGGGAGGAGGAGGCGCCGCGGCTGGAGAAGGCGCTCGGCGACACCGTGGGGAAGGCGTGTCTGCGGCATCTGTCCTCGCAGATCCGGGTGAACCTGGCGGACGCGGTGACCCAGGCCCTGTCCGGGATGGCGTACTACGAATTCGTCGACGGCGAGTACGAGGACTCGGACCCGCGCGGCTCCTACTACGCCAAGCTCCGCCACGCGAACGGCAATGAGATCGTGCTCGACATCTCGCAGACCGACCGGGACTCCGGACAGCACGTGGTGCGGGTGCTGTCGTACGACCACGACACCACCGCCGAGGCCGAGCTCCACGACCGGGCCGAGATGGTCAGCCGGGCGATCCAGGACGACGGCCATCCGGTGCCGGCGGCGCCGGTGTCCGAACCGGGGGTGCCCGACCCGGGACTGCCCGACATCGGGCGCCACCGCGAACAGCCGCGGCGTCCGGCGGAGGGCGGCGCATGACCGAAGGACCGTCCGCCTTCTCCGGGCCGGTCGTGGAACGGTTCGGCGGGGCCGACCTGCGCAGCGGTGAGCCGTTCACCATCTTCTACGGGCCGGGGGTGAGCGATGTCTTCGTCGACAGCGCCTACCAGGTGTGCACCCTGGAGCAGGTACTGTGGCGGCGGCTGCGGGCCGCCGGTTACGAGCGGATCGTGTTCAGCTCGACGGACCATCCGCTGTACTTCCGGGACGCGGCCTCACGCGACCTGTCCCGCAGCTCCCCGGCCCGGAAACGGCTTCCGGCCCCCGGGCCGCGCACCATGCGCACCCCGGGCATGCGGGGCCCGATGGGCAACCTCCGGGTGACCGGTGCACCCGGCCGCGGCCCCGCCGCCGAGGCCGCTGCCGGACCGCGCCGGGACACCGCCGGTCCACCCCGTCCGGCATCGGCGCTGTCCGATCCGTTCGCCGTCATGACGCTGGTCGACTGCCTGAAGCAGCGTGACATCCGTACGGCCGTCGTCGTCCCGCACGCCGAGAACTACCTGCGCTACAACCGGGCGTCCCGGCCGCTGGCCGGTGCCATGGCCAACTGGGCCGCACAGCACGACAACGGCAATCTGTGGGTACTGGTCTTCTCGAGGACGACGCTGGAGGACGTGGCCCGGTTCGTGGAGACGTGCCACGACTACCCGCTGCTGGAGACGTACGTGCGCCAGCAGGCACGGCAGCCGGGACGGCCCGGCACCGCCAGGATCGACTATCCGCAGGCGGCCGAGACGGAGCGGCTGATCCACGCCGTGCGGCTGCGCACGGGGCTGCGGATCGAGGACTGGCGCGAGCTGGACACCATGGTCCGGGCCATGGCGACCCATCCCCGCAAGGCGCGCAACTGGATGGCGACGCTGGAGCAGCTGGCCGGCGTGCCGGGCTCCGCGTTCAGCGCGGCGGTGGTGCGCGAGGCGGGCGCGGCCGTCGCCCCGGCCGACGCCCGCGGTCCGTGGGAGAGGCTGGCGGCCATGTCCGGACTGGACGTGGTCCGGGACCACTTCGAGCAGCTGCGGGCCGAGGTCGAGACGATGGCGGTGCTGCGCGCCGACGGCCGGGTCGAGCAGGCCGAACCGCCTTCCCTGCACCTGGTGTTCACCGGGAACCCGGGCACCGGGAAGACCACGGTGGCGCGCCTGGCCGGGGAGCTCTACCGCGATCTGGGGCTGCTGGAGCGGGGGCATGTCGTCGAGGCGAAGATGCGGGACCTGGTGGCCGGTTACGTCGGTCAGACGGCGGGGCTGACCGACGCGACGATCGACGGCGCGCTGGACGGAGTGCTCTTCATCGATGAGGCGTACGGGCTGAGCGACCAGAGCGACGGGTTCGGCGACGAGGCCATCCAGACGCTGCTCACACGCATGGAGAACGACCGCGCCCGGCTGGTCGTGATCGTCGCCGGGTACCCGGACAAGATGGCGGAGTTCCTGGCCGCCAACCCCGGTCTGGCGAGCCGGTTCGCCGAGGACAACATCCTGCGCTTCCCCGACTACCCGCCGGACACCCTGCACACCATCGCGCTGCGCCGGCTGACGGAGCGGGGCGGCCGGCCCTCGGACGAGACGGCGGACCGGCTGCGGGAGATCATCACGGGCATGCACCACGTCCGGGGCGACTCCTTCGGCAACGCCCGCGACATGCGCACCCTCGCCGACAGCGTCTTCAAGCGGTGGGCCCGCCGGGTGCGCGGCCGGGTCGCGGAACCGGTCACCCCCGATGACGTGCCCGCGAGCTACCGCGAGTTCCTGCGACGTCCCGCGCCGGACCCCGCGGAGCTGCTGGCCGAACTCGACGCGTACGTGGGGCTCGAAGCGGTGCGCGAGGTGCTGACGAACCTGGCCGGGCGGCTGCGGCTGCGCCAGGCCAGGGGCCAGGACGGCTTCGCCCCGCCGCATCTGCTGTTCACCGGCCCGCCGGGGACCGGCAAGACCACCGTGGCCCGGCTGGCCGGGGCGATGTTCCGCGATCTGGGCCTGCTGCGCAAGGGGCATGTGGTGGAGGCCGGCCGCGCCACCCTGGTCGGCGCCTATCTGGGGCACACCGCACGGCAGACACGGCAGGCGGTCCAGGACGCGATGGACGGGGTGCTGTTCATCGACGAGGCGTACAGCCTGGTGAGCGACGCCCGGCACGGGGGTTTCGGCCAGGAGGCGATCGACACCCTGGTCCAGGAGATGGAGAACCGGCGAGGCCGCCTCGTGGTGATCGCGGCCGGCTACCCCCGCGAGATCGACGCCTTCCTGGCCGCCAACTCCGGCCTGCCGTCCCGCTTCACCACACGTGTGGAGTTCCCGCACTACGGCATCGACGACCTGGTCGAGATCCTGCGCCGGATGGCCGCGAGCGAGCGCTGCACACTGGCCCCCGGGGTGCCGGAGCGCGCCGCCGCCTGGCTGGAGGCGGCCCGTCGGCTCAGCCCGTCCGAATTCGGCAACGCCCGCACGGTCCGCGGTCTGCTGGAGCTCATGGAGGCCCGGATGGCCACCCGCTACGACCCCGCCGACGCCGGGCAGTCCGTCCCCACGGAGTTCCTGCCCGAGGACGTCCCCGACCCGCCGTCCTGAGCGGCGGCCCCTGTTTGCAGCCTGCGGGCGCAGATCGCGGTGAGTGCGGCGGAGCTCACAACCACCTCACCAGTAACGGTGATTGCAGTACTGGGCAGCCCCGTCCGGCCCCTCGTACTCCGCCCGGAACCTGCCCAGTTCATCCGCGACAGCAGCCAGCCAGGCACCGGGGGTGCAGGGCTGCGGTGGTTCCACCTCCATCCCCAGCTCCGCCACGGCGAGGGCGCAATCGGATTCGTCGAGGTGAAGCGCGAGAAGTTCGTGCAGTTCGCCGATGAGCCGGGCGACGAGGTAGGGGTCGGTCGAGTCGGAGTAGTCGCGCACGGCCTCCTCATGGTCCGCGAACTCGTCCGGCATGTCCTGGGAGAACCAGCCGCCCAGGAACTGGCCCAGTTCGGGGAAGCGGGCGTGCCACTCCCAGTGGGTCAGGGGGGCCGAGGGCTTCGGGGCCGCACCGTCCTCGATCGACTGCTTGATGTGGTCGGCGACGGCGAGCAGCCAGTTCTGGATATCCGATTCGGGCAGGCCGACGTCCGGGACCGGGTAGAACTCTCCAAGGCTCAGACGCAGGCGGCCCGGTGGATTGCGGGCGTAGTCGCGGATCTGCTTTTCGGCTGTGGCCAGGGCCCAGGGGCGGGTGTGCCAGGTGTGGCGGAGGTAGGCGTGGAGGGCCTCGCTGGGCTTGTCGGGCTCTTCGGCGGCGGGCATGCCCAGGTAGGCGCTGATCACCTGGTCCAACTCACCGTAGCGCCGGTCGAATTCGAGGGGCTTCATGGACACGGTGGCGCAGCCTCTACAGGTAGATCGGGACAGTGGTGAGGACGACGAAGCCGTGCGGGCTGCTCGGCTCACGCCTGAGGATCACGCGCGCGGCCCGTACGTCCACCGGGTCGCGTCCGGCGAGCATCATCGCCTGGAGCAGGACCCGGCCCACCGGCTCGTCGCGGGACGGCCAGGAGGCCTCGATGGTGAAGCGGGGGCGGGTGCCCTGGGCGAGCCAGCGGTGGATGTGCTGTTCGTTGCGGGTAACGACCTGCTGGGTTGCCCAGTGGGCGGTTTCGCGGTCGGGGTAGGTGGCGGATCTGGTGAGCATGCGGCTTTCCGGTTCGGCTTGGAGGTCAGGTGTTCTGGAAGTTCCAGAACACAGCGACCTCGTCGTCATTCACGGCGATCAGACCGGCGTCCCAGTCATATCCGCTGAAGGGGGCGTGGCCTCGGGACGACTGCCGGTAGAAGTCGGGAAGGTCGCCTTTCCAGCCGAGGTTGGTGTAGAAGCGGGTGTCGGCAGGGAAACGCGACAGGATCATTTCAGCCCGGCGCTCCCTCTGCGGCCTGTGCTCCTCCCAGCCAAAAGTCCTGGAGACGTCCACGCCACTTGCTGCGACTCCGAGCAGGACAAGCAGCGACCGCACCGATTCTCTGGGGAGTTCCCCCACCCGCCCGCTGTAGCGCTCCACATCCGCAGGCGTGGAGGGTGTATCCCACCATGGGTAGAGCGGGTCGTCCAGGCGCTCTTCCTCGCCCTCGTAGGGGTCGATGGACTCCCAGCCCCGGGGGTCCCGGGTCTCGAGACGCATGATCGACCCGACATCGAGCCACCATTCTTCGTGTTCGCGCCGAGCGACGCCGACGAACGTGCAGAGCCATTCGTACAGCTTGAGCGCATCCGACCAGGCCCGCGCATCGAGCTCGTCTTTCCGCATCATTCGCTCCATTATTTCGGCGCCGAGGTGTAGACGACGAAAGGCGGATTCAGGCTCCCGTCGTACTTCAGACGAGAGGTCACACCAAGAGCGTCCCGGGCCGGCTGCACCGTGCTGCTGCTAGTGTCCACCACGACTGTCCGGCCAGTCACGGAACCGTAGGGCGGGCCCTGGTTCGGGACCGAGGCGACCTCGATGACCAGGTCCTTCGGGGGTGGAGGATTCTTGAGCCAGTTCTGGATCTGCGGCGTGTGCTCGCGAATATTGTACTGAGTATGTTTCTGCGCCGAACTCAGGTCCGTGAAGGACGAAGCCGTGAGGATGTCGTACTTGCCGTTCGCGCGCTGCTCGTCCTTGATCCGCTGCAGAAGCTGCTCGTCCGTCTTGCCGACGTGCTTGTCGATGGTGTGGGAGCCGTTCAGCCCCTCGTTCGTCGCCAGGTCGAGGGAGTACATGTACGGGAAGGGGCTCTCCCCGCCGATCTGCCACCGGTGTTCCTTCTTGAACTCGTTGAGCGAGCGGGCACCGAAGGCGCGGGCACGGGCGATCTCGGCCTGGTAGGTCGGCGCGCTCGTGCTCGCGATCTCGAGTTCCGGGAGAAGAGCCTTGAGCTTGCCCGCGGCCTCGGTGAACTCCTTGTGGTACTCGGCGACCACCCTGTCGCACCCTGACTTGTCCATGTGGGACCGGAATGAGAGCACGATCCGCCCGACGATCCCGCCGACCGCCAGCCTGGTCAGGTTCGAGAAGCTCAGTTCGGTGAGATCCGCAGCCGTGGCCTTCGCCGCGTTGATACCCGCCTGGCTCGTGAACGCGGTGGTCTTGTCGCCGACGTCGCACAGATGGTCGAGGACCTCCGCGATCTCATCCGCGGACTTCTTCAGGACGTCGATGATGGGACGCCTCTTGTCCGGCGTGACGTCCTTGCTGGTACGCCATTGGCGTCCCGTCTGGCTTCGTGCTCCTGCGGTGTCCAACTGTCGGCCCCACGCCGTGGTGCCCCAGATGGTCTGGCCGAAGGACCGCATGGCCGCCTGCCACTCGCCCTTGTCCTTGGGATTGGTGATCCCGGCGATGGCAGCGTTGCAGTCGTCGGATGCCTTCACTCCGTCGGAGGCGATCTTCCGCCACGCCTTGGCCATGTCCCGGACCTCGTCCTCCTTGATGCCCGGGGTGATCTCGTGCACCTTGCCGAGGCGGAGGCCCTTCTCGATGGCAGGTCTGATGATGTCCGCGAGGAAGTCCGGGAACTCGCCGATGACCCCGGAGATCCACCAGGAGTCGACGTCCTCCCCGGTGCCCGACCACTTGATGGGGTTGACGGGCCCGTACCGTGGCGGCTTGTTGATAACCACCGGCTCCGGCGTATTCCTCGGCTGCGCACCTTTCGCACCGCCGACCTGCCACTCGGCCAGAACGTAGTGGTTGGCGGTGTGGTTCAGGCCGATGGACGCCCCGCCGACGCTGACCACGCTGCGGCCCCACACTTCGAGGAACTTCGAGGTGACTTCCATGTAGGCGTCCGCGAAGGCGTCCGCGCCCCGGCCCGTACCGGCACTCTGGTTGTACTCGTTGAGTACGTCGACGAGGAGGAACGCTCGCTCCGCATGGCCGAACTGGGCTTCCTTCAGCAGGTCGGCCGCATGGTGGACGTGCACCGGCTGGACGTCGTAGCCGCCGTTCGCCGACGGTGAGGGCGGGGTGCCCATCAGGCGGCGCCCCAACCCCGCAGCACGGCCTGGTGCGCCGCCGCGTAGTTGATGTGCCCCGTGGTGACGACCTCGTGCAGCCACTTCTGCGCCGCGCGCAGGTCGTCCGCGGAGTGGTCCCACTTGTCGAGCTCGTCGATGAAGGCCTCGCGGGCCTCGCCCTCCCAGGTCAGGACAGCCTTCTCGGCCCGGCCGTACAGCAGGTCGAGCTGCTCGTTGAGCTTCTTGAGGATGGTCTCGAGATCACCGGAAAGCCGCTGAAGCGTCGCGAAGTCGACCGTTATGTGCTCGTCGTCCGTCATCATTCCCCCGTACTCACAACTCGGCGAGCCGGCTGCTCGGCGCCGCCGGCGGTGCGGTGTTCGGCGTCGACAGCTCGTCCACCTCCGCCTTCACATCCGTCCCGGACTGGACCTGCCGCAGTTGCTCCATGACGTCCAGATCCTGCTCCGAGAAGCCGTCCCGGCTCAGGCGTACAGCCTGCTCAAGGCGCTGGATCACCATGCGGATCCGTACGGCGTCCTCGGCCACTCCCCTGTGCAGATCCCGGTAGGTCTTCGCGGCCGGGCCGCGCCACCCCGCCTCGATGCCGTCGACGATCTCGTCCATGCGTTTGACCTGCTTGTCCAGGTACGTCTGCATGTCGTCGAGGTCATTGGCGAGCTTCGTCAGCCGGTCGCTGGATGCCCGCAGGCGGGGCTGCCCGCCGCCTTCACCGCTCATTGCTCCCCCGTGGCATTCCATCGCCAACACCGGTTCTGCGTCAGCCACTTCAGCCACGACATCAACTGCTCCATCGGCCACACCGGGACCCGAAGACGATCACCGCGCGCTCGGTCGCTGCCCCGCACCTGTCCCACGACCGCCCTACAGCGTCGGGGCCGACCACGCCACGACTCGGACCCGGATGCCTCACACACCTGCAAGTAGGCCCTCGGAGCGCCGGGGAACTCGCCTACGAACTCACCCGTTCACTGAACGACCGAAAAACAGAACGGCAGGACGACAGACGGGGACCCCAGTGGCACTGTTCGGCAACGCGCACACCATCGATCCGGGCAAGGCCGCGCGGGAGTACGCCCGGCTGCTCGGCCAGGGCGAGCAGGTCCACGGCGCCTACCAGCTGATACGGGACGCCATCCTGCTCACGGACCGGCGCATGATCCTGATCGACAAGCAGGGGCTGACCGGCAAGAAGATCGAGTACCACTCGCTGCCGTACCGCAGCATCACGCACTTCTCCGTGGAGACGGCCGGCCACTTCGACCTGGATGCCGAGCTGAAGATCTGGGTGTCGGGGAGCGCGACACCGATAGAGAAGACCTTCACCAAGGGGGTCAACATCTATGAGGTGCAGGCGATCCTGACGCAGTTCGTCACGCGCTGACCGCCAAGCGGCCGCCAGGCCTTGGTCTCCGCGAGTGGGATCGCGCACCACACCACCTTCCCGGAGTTCCGCCACCCCGCGCTCCGCCGGGCTTCGATCCGCCCAACCCGAGATCCACAGACACACAGCAGAACACCACCGCAGTCACCGGTAGAGATCACAACCGCCCTGCCAGCAACCGCGATTGCAGTACTAGCCCGCCCACGGGACGGTGAACCGCCCCTCGCGGTCCTGGGCCTCGCGCTCCGTCAGTACCTGCCCGAGCGCCTCGTCTGCCGCGCGGAGCCGGTTCTCGATGTCGGCGGTGGCGGCTTCCACCTCGGCCAGGGAGAGCCGCTGCCGAGCGGTGCCCGTGCCGGCGGCCATCCCCTGGGGCGCGGCCAGCGCTCGGGCCAGTTCCCGGTCGACGGCCGCGTACTTCCGCAACGAGGCGATCCGTGCGCCGCACGCGTCCCGGATCTGCGCCAACCGCTCCTCGGACCTGACGAGTTCGGTGGCCGCGTCCTGGCTCTCGCGTTCCTCGGCGGCCAGTGCGTGCTGCGCGGTGGCGGCCCGTTCGAGGAGCTGCCGGGTCTGCGGGGCGAGAGCGGCGAGCTGGTCGTCGGAGAGCCGCACCAGGGCGTCGCTGCTGGTGCGCAGCGCCTCGTCGACCCCGGTGTCCCGGCCCCGCAGGGCGGCCAGCCGGTCCGCGATGACCTGCTGCTGCTCCTGGAGGGCGTCCAGGGCGAGCACCAGCCGTTCCAGGCGGCGCAGTTCGTCGACCTGCCGGCGCAGCGCCCCGTGCCGGGCGAGCCGGTCGCGCAGCTCCTCCTCGGCGGCGGCGAGCTCGTCCAGCGCGGCGCGTTCGCTCCCGACCCGGTCGGCGACCTCGGCGAGCTGCCGCATCAGTTCCTCGGTACCGGCCGCGACCTGGTCCCCGGGCATGGCGGCGGCCAGCAGTCCCGGCAGCACGTCGGCGAGCGCGCGGCTCTCCTCCAGCGCCTCGTCCAGGTCGTACAGGGCGGCGAGCGCATGGGCGCCGCCCGCACCGCCGTCCACCTCACCAAGCGCCGACGCGGCCCGGCGGAACGCCTGCCCGAGCTCCCGCAGCGCGTCCGCGGCCTCCGTCCCGTCTGCCCCACCGCCTGCCCCGCCCGTCCCGGCGTACTCCAGGGCGGCGGTCTCATGTCCGGCATCGTTCACGACGGTCTCCGTCCCCCGGGTGCGCCGACCCGGCGAGGCCCTCCCGGGCCGCACCGAAGGTGCACATCATCGCATCCCCGGATCCTGCGCCGATCCGCTGTCGCGGCCATTATGATCGACCCACCGAAATCCCTTGCCCTGCTCAATAACCTTCATTCCAAGGGGACTTGATGACCGAGGTAGTGTCCTTCGACGGACCGGACGGGGCCTCGCTGCAGGTCGAGGTGGCCGATGACGCACCGGGGCTCGAACGGATCTCCCGGGATTCGGGCGAGGTCGTCCGGGCCGGCCGCCGGCTGGAGGACGCCCTCGCCCAGGCCCGGCCCGCGATCCGGTCGGTGGTGGACTCGGTCCGGGCGCTGGGGCCGGACGAGTACGAGATCGAGTTCGGGATGAAGTTCAACGCCGAGTCCGGGGTGGTGATCGCCAAGACCGCGGTGGAGGGCCACTTCATGGTCAAGGTCCGCTGGACCCGGCCCGACCCGGACCGTACGGCCTGAACCCGGTGGCCCCCGACTGGGAGCGTCCCCCCTGGTTGGTGAGCATCCGCAGGACCGGGCACGGCGACCCGGTGGGCGCCGGACTGCTGGTCACCCCGCGGCACGTGCTGACCTGCGCCCATGTCGTACGCCCCGGCAGGGCTCCGGACGTGCCCGAGCAGCCGGTCTTCGTAGGGTTCCAGTACGCCTCCGGGCACGAGCCGCTGCCCGCCTCCGTGGTGCCGGGCGGCTGGCATCCCGACACCGGGGACGGGACGGGCGATGTCGCGGTGCTCGAACTCGGTGCGCCCGCACCCCCGGAGGCCCGGCCGGCCCCGCTGCGGACCACCGACCCCGGCACCTGGGACCACCGCTTCCGGGCCTACGGCTACCCCGAGGAGCACCGGCGCCGGGGCGTCCCGGTGCGGGGCGAGATCATCGGCCACGCGGGCAGCGAGTGGCTCCAGGTGGAGGCCGCCCCGCACACCGGCTGGGGACTGGAGAAAGGCTTCTCCGGCTCCCCCGTGTGGGACGTCAACAGCCGGGGCGTCGTCGGCATGCTGGTCGCCCGCGACACGGTGACCTCGGTGGACCGGCGCACCGCGTACGCGATCAAGGTCGAGACGCTCGTCCGCTACTGGCCGGAGCTCGGGCAGCACGTCAAGGGCTCGACCGGCACCGAACTGCGGGACCGGCTGGAGAGCCTGCTGTGGGTCCCGCTTACCGAGGACGGCGAGATCCCCCGGGTCGACGAGGTGGACCCGTACGACATCGGGGTGGCCCGCTCCAAGTACGGCGGCTCCGGAGGCGGCGATCCGGGGGCCGGCGCTCCGTACGTACCCCGCCGCGCCCAGGACGACCGGCTCGGCGAACTCCTCGCGGACCGGCGGTTCGTGGTGCTGGCCGGGCGCTCGAAGGCGGGCAAGTCCCGGACCCTGTACGAGGCGCTGGTCCGTACGGTGCCGGGTGCCCGGCTGGTCGTGCCACGCCCGGACGACTCGGGCCGCCGGGTCCTGGACGATCTCAGCCGGCTCCGGCTGCCCACCGGGTCCGACCCGGTGGTGCTCTGGCTGGACGATCTGCACCGCTATCTCCGGCCGGGCGGCCTCGATCTGCAGATCCTGGACCGGCTGGCCCGGCGGGAGCCGGCCGTCACCGTCGTGGCGACGATCCCGGCCGCGCAACGGGCCGCGCTGACCGGGATGGAGAGCGAGATCGGCCGTATCGCGCGCACCGTCCTGAACAAGGCGAGCACTGTCGAACTGCCGTCGCTGCTCGCCCCCGAGGACGCCGCGACCGCCCGGGCGGCGTACCCCGAGGAGGACTTCACGGCCCGGGGCATCGGCGAACTCATGGTCGCCGCGCCCAGCCTGGAGCAGCGCTTCGCGGACGGGATCGACAGTTGCCCGGCCGGGTGGGCGCTGGCCAGGGTGGCCCTGGACTGGCTGCGCATGGGGGTGGCCGAGCCGGTCCCCGAGTCCGCGCTGCGGGAGCTGTTCGCCGCCTACCTGGCCGAGCACCGCCCGGATCTGGACGCCGACGAGAGCACGTACCGCACCGGTCTGGCCTGGGCCCGGGAACCGGTGGCGGGCACCATCGCACTGCTCCACCGCACGGGGGCGCCCGACGGTCCCGCAGAGTACGCCGGTACTCCGTACATGTCGGAGTACCTGGACACCCGCGACGACGATCCCTCGGCCGCGGTGCCGCGGTTCGCCTGGGAGTACCTGGCAGGCAGCCGGACGGCCGCCGAACTCCTGCCGAGCGCGTACACGGCGCTGGTCCGGGGCGAGTCGGAGACCGCCGAGCGGATGCTGCGGCGGGTGGCGGACGGCTCGGACGACCGGGACGGCGCGGCGTGGGCGATGCTGGTGCTCGGCGAGATGTATCTCTACCGGGCGGAGTTCACGGCGGCGGCGGACCGGTTCGAACGCGCCGCCGCCACCACCGTGGACAGTGTGGTCCCGCTGGCACAGGTCATGCTGGCCGAGATCCTCATGATGGCCGGTGACCGGGAACGTTCGCGCCAGCTGCTGGAGAGCGCCGTGAGCGCCCTCGATCCCCAGCTCTCCCAGATGGCCCAGGTCAGCCTGGCGGCCCTGCTCTTCGCGGAGGGCGAGAGCGACCGCGCCGAGCGGCTGCTGGAGTCGATCGTCGCCGCCGGGGACCACGAGGTGGCGCACCGGGCGCAGGCGCAGCTGGTCAACGCGCTGGCCGGGGCCGGTGAAGCCGCCGGTGTACGGACCGGTCAGGCGGCGGGTGCGGACCGGGGCAAGTCCCGGGTGGGTACGGGATTTTCGCGCGGCGGTACGGCGGAGCCCGTCGAGCAGCCGTGGGCGCTCTCCCGGGCGATGGGCGAGTCGATGGCGGGGCAGGTCACCGCGGTGGCACGGGCGAACCTCGGCGGGGTACTGGCCGGCCGGGGAAAGCTGGACCGCGCCGAGGAGGTGCTGCGCTCGGTGCTGGCCGGCGGACAGTCGCACGCGGTGCCGCTGGCCCAGGTGGGCCTGGGCGAGCTGCTGATGGTGCGCGGCCGGGCCGAGGAGGCCGAGCGGATCCTGCGGGAGCTGATCGCCTCCGGCAATCCCCTGCTCGATTCGTACGCCAAGATCCTGCTGGCCGTGGTGCTGCACCCGCAGGGCCGGATCGAGCAGGGAATGGCCCTGCTGCACGAGGCGGCCGCTTCCGGTCATCCCGGCCACGGGCCGCGCGCGACCTGCGGGCTCGGCGAGTGGTACGCCAACCAGGGCGATCGTCCCGCCGCCGAGGAATGGTTCGGGCGCGCGATCGCCACCGGCCATCCGGACTGGTCGGCGATGGCCCGGATCGAGTTCGCCGTCGTGCTCGCGGCCCTGGACGAGGACCTGACCCGGCCGACGGAACTGCTGACCGCCGTCATCGACTCGGCCCACCCCAACCTGGGCCCGTACGCCGCCGCCGTCCTCGGCGAGGTACTCGCCCTGCACGACCGCGTCGAGGACGCCGAGCGCGCCTACCGCGTCGCCATCGACTCCGGTCACCAGCACTGGTCCCGGACGGCCCAGGTCGACTTCGCGGTCATGCTCGCGAACAAGAGGGGCGACGGGGCGGCGGCGGCAGAACTGCTGACTGCCGTCATCGACTCCGCGCACCCCCATCAGGGCCCCCGGGCGGCCGACTTCCTCGGGGACCTCCTCGCTCTGGACGGCCGCGTCGAGGAGGCCGAGCGCGCGTACCGCGTCGCCATCGACTCCGGGCATCCGCAGTGGTCGCTGATCGCCGGCATGGACCTGGCGGGCATGCTCGCCGGTGCCGGGGACTACGAGCGGGCGGAGAGCCTGCTGCGGGTGGTGGCCGGCGCGGACGAGGCCACGGCCGTGGTCTGGGCGCGCGCCGTGCTGGGCACGGTGCTCGTCGCCATGGGCCGGCGGAAGGAGGGGCTGGGCGAGTTCCGGGCCGCGGCGGAGGCGGACGCCGGTGCCGCTTCCCAGTTCGGGCGGTTCCACCTGGCCAAGTGCCTGATCGAGGACGGCGAGGGCGAGGCCGCCGAGGAGCTGCTGCGCACCGTTGTCGCGGGCGAGCCGTCCCAGGTCACCGAGGTGGCACGCGCCTATCTGGCGGTGCGGCTGCTGCACCGGGAGCCCGACGCCGCGGGCCAACTGCTGGTCCGGGAGGAGGACTCGGACGACGAGGAGGGCCTCGCTCTCGCCTATCTGCGTGCGGCGGAGTATCTGCTGGACACCGGGGAGGTGCAGGCATCCGGAGAACTGCTGCAGGCGGTAATGGAGTTGGCGGGCCCGCGCACGACCCCCTGGGCCGGTGCGCTGCTCGGCGTGGTCCGGCGTTCCGTCAACGACCTCGAATCAGCCCGCCGCCTGCTGACCGACGCCCTCGCCGCAGGCGATCCGTCCGTCGACCCGCTGGCCCGGCGCTACCTCGGCAGCACCCTGTTCCGCCTGGGCCTGCTGCCCGAGGCGGAACAGACCCTGCTGCCACTGGCCCACTCGCAGGACACCGAGCACCGTCCGCAGGCGCTGCTGCTGCTCGGCCGGGTACTGGCCGCGGACGGCCGGCCGGAGGAGGCATACCCCTGGCTGGAGCAGGCCATCGAGTGCGCGGACGCCGAAACCGCCGCCGAGGCGCGCGAAATGTACGCGGAGCTGCTGATGAGCGAAGGACAGCAGTCGCGGGCCCGCGAGCTCTACGCACCACCGACACCCCCGGACGAGCCGCAGCAACCCCACACCGACACTCCGCCCCCTCCTGCCCCCGACCCCGTACCACCCCCGCTCCCACTCCCGCACCCGCTCCCCGCCGCCCTGCTCACGCTCCTGGGCGATGTCGCGCAGGCGGAGGGCGAGGAGGAGGAAGCAGCGTTCTGGTACGCGCTCGGCGCGGCGCAGTCCCCTCGTCACCAGTGAGCCGGATCGGGCGGTCCCGGCACCTGACCCGCTACTTCGGCGACCACCGCGGGTCGCGGCCCAGCGCCGCGAGCAGGCGGTCCTCGGCGCTCGCCGCACCGGCAAGCTCGACCGCCGGGCGGAACGAAGCACCGGGCCGCTCCCGCGACGGCCCGTCGGGCACCTCCTTGCGGGCCACCTCGGCGGCGGCGAGCACGAGATCCTCGTCGTAGGCCGCCCGGATGCCGAGCGAAGCCGCGACGTCCCAGCCGTGCACCACGTAGTCCACGAGGTGGAAGCCGATCGCGCGGGGGGCGGCGAACCTGAACGTCGGGTGGATCCACGGCAGGACGACCTCACGGTCCAGTACGCCGTCGGCGGCGAACGCGTCGAGGACCCGGTCGACGGAGTCGGCGTACGCGCGGCGGGGGTCGTCGAGCGGTGTCTCCCGCCAGACCGCCTCGTCGACCGGTCCGCCCTCGGCGGCTGCGGCGAAGCCGAGGTGTTGCGCGGTCATATGGGCGAGGAGACGCCGCAGCGACCAGGTGCCGCACGGGGTGGGGTCGTCCCACTGGTCGTCGCGGACCTGCGCGACGATCTCCGCGCTGCGCAGCACGGCCCGGCGGTCGAGCTCCTGGATCCCGCCCTTCGGCGCGTCCGCGTCGGTCACGTCCGTTTCGGTCATGGTCAGCCCTTCTCGTCAAGGATGCCGGTGCGCGCCGGTCCGGAGGCGGGTTCGACCTCCCGGGCGAGGATCGCGTAGACGTACTCGCTGCCCCAGCCCCGGTCGTCGCGATCGTTCTCGATCAGGTGCGCCTCCCGGCGCATCGACAGCCGCTCGCAGATCCGTACGGAGGCCGTGTTCTCCGCGTCGACGCGGGCGAACAGGCGGTGCACGGAAAGCTGTTGAAAGGCCAGATCGCGCAGGGCGAGTGCGGCCTCGGTGGCGTACCCCCGGCCCCCGTGGCCGGGGTGGAAGACCCACCCGATCTCGGCCTGCCCGGCGTGCGCGGCCGACAGCGAGACCATCACCTCACCGATCACCCCCGGTGCGTCGCGACGGCAGACCGCCAGCGTGAGGCTGTCGCCGTCCTCCTTCCAGGGGGTGCCCTGTCCGATGCGTTCGATGACCTCCACGCAGAGAGCCCGATCACGCGGCGGCCGGTAGAGATACCGGGCCACCTCGGGCAGTCCTTGATACGCGTACATGTCGTCCAGGTCGTTCTCCGCGAACAGACGGAGCGTCAGCCGGTCCGTCCACAACGGCTGTAAGTCACATATCGCGTCCATACTCACCCGGCTTCCTCGGCAATCAGTCATCGACGCCCCATCATGCGGGAAAGCACGGTGCGATGCGCCGGGATAGACAACACGCCGACCACCCCGCACACGGTCGCACCGTCAGTCGGCGCGACCGTCACCCGACGAGGGCCTCCCAGGTCTTCGGGCCCGCCTTGCCGTCGACGACCAGGCGGTTGGCGCTCTGATGGGTGCGGACGGCGGAGTTGGTCACCGAGCCGAAATCACCGTCGACGGCGAGTCCCGCACTGTGCTTGTTCAGCACCACCTGAAGGGCGCGCACATGCCCTCCGGAGCTGCCCCGCTGGAGCGAGTAGACCAGGCTCGGCCAGGTCTTCGGACCGATCTGACCGTCCGCCACCAGACCACGGGAGGACTGGAACTCCTTGACCGCCTTGACCGAGACCGATCCGTAGTTGCCATCGGCGACCAGCGCGGTGCCACGCCGGGTGATCAGGTACTGGACGGCCTTCACCGTCGCGCCCACTGCACCGGGGTCGATGGCCGGCCAGCCACCGCCCAGGTCCACACCCCGAGCGGCGAGGTACGACACCGGGTTGACCGTGGAACCCAGCCCTCCGCTGTGGGCCTCGAAGTGGAGGTGGGGGCCGGTCACATGGCCCGTGGCGCCCATGTCGGCGATGCGCTGCCCTGCGGCGACCTTGGCGTTGAGCGGGACCCGGAACGCGCTGAGGTGCCCGTAGTAGGTGTACCGCCCGCCGCCGTGCGAGATGACCAGGCCGTTCCCGGTACGCCCCGACAGTACGCCGGTGCCGCGGCGCACCACGGTGCCGGCGGCCGCGGCGTAGACGGCCGTACCCGTCGAGTTGGTCACGTCCTGGCCCGCGTGCGGGTAGGGGCCGCGCGGGGCCCCGTAGTAGCCGCCTGCGGGGAAGTGCCCGCGGGCGGGGTTGCACCACCGTCCGTCCTTGAGCGTCGCCGCCGCGGCCGACGAGGTCAGGGCCGGTACGCCCGTCAACGCCACTCCGAGCCCGGCGCCGACGCCGAGCAGCCTTCTGCGTGACGGGCCCGCCGGTCGCACGTCCAGTGGTTCTTCAGCGGCGCCGCCGGCCGGACCGCACTGCTCACACATGTCCCGTCCCCACTTGAGTTCCACTCGTTCTACGCGCGTTGCTTGGCGAGAGCATGCCAGAGAGAGGACCGGCACTCCAGGGCCCTGCGAGTACCGCGGGGACGGTACGGCCGACGGCGGCGCAGCCCAGGTCTCCGTCGCCGCGGCGGACGGCCTCCTCGTGGGTGGCCAGGGCGCTCGCGGGGAGGGGCATATGGAGACCGGTGCGGTCCGCCTCGGATATCGCCGGCCCGGGACCCTTGGCCATGAGCCGGAACCGAACGCCGTCGGGCACGCCCGCCAGGGCGACACCTCATCGCCCTGCAGCAGCTCGACACGGCCTGGATGAACAGCTCGCCCGCGCACCCGGCGCCCCAGCCCTGACGACTCGCGGAATGCCTGCCTCGCGTCCTGTGCCGTTGAAGGTTAAACGCTGTCACTGAACGCTGATAATCAGTAGGTTTGCGCCATCATGAGGACTCGAATTCTGAGATTCGGCTTGTACGCAGACGAGCAGGGGCTGGCATGGGTCAGGGAACTCGTCGACCAAACTGTGGGTTTCCGGAGCGCCCGGATCGTCAAGGTGGACGTTGCACGTACCTGTCCTGATAGCGACCTGACAACCGCTGAAATGTACGACTTCCTGGCGGAACAATGGGCCATCGAACATCCTGGTCAGAACAGCGGCGAACGGGAAGCGGTCGAGCTGCGTGTCCACCTGGCGTGTTCCCTGCGGGCCTGGCGAGCGAGCCGCAAGGCGGTGATCAGGGCTTTGTGCCCGGCAGGAACGGCGCCCCACACATGCCGGGTTCCATGGTGTGCCGGCTGAGCCGGAGATGAGCGGCAGAGCGGGAGCCCGGGGCGGGCCCGGCTCCCGCCCCTTCCGGCTCACTCGCCCGCGAGATCCTGAATGCTGATGTTGTCGTGCTGCACGATCCGCGTCGGAACGTCTCCGTTCTCGATGCTCTGGCCGGGCCGGTAAAGGCCCCACTTGATGTAGCCGAGATCCGTGGGGTTCTTGGGGTGGAAGGTCTGCACGTTCTCGTACATCTTCCGCAGGGCGAACTCCGATTCGCCGGGCGTGCGGGTGGAGATCCTGTAGTAGCCGGTCCTGTCGCCCGTCCAGCGGACGTCCACGCGGAACGTCATCCACTGATTGACGTACGGGCGGAAGTCATCGACCACAACGGCTTGCAGGTCGAGCGTGGGTGACCGGAAGGCGATGCCGTTGCGCTTGGCCATCAGGTAGAAGGACGGCCAGTTCCCGCCGGCGTGCTTCCCCTGGAAGATGATGTCGCCGCTCTCCGAGTCCCCCGGCTCGTAGGTCTTCCAGTCCTTCAGGAGGACACTGAACTCGTACCGTCGCACGTCGCCCACTTGGAATATGCCCTGGAGGATGTTGTTCGTGGCGCTCTCACTGCGCGGGGCCCCGTCGGACTCGTAGCCGGGATCCCCGAGCGTCACCTTGTGCGTGATGGCGTAGTCGTCGCCGGACCTGACGACGGACGAGGCGTCGTGTGCGGTGGCGTGCGTCGTCGTCAGTCCGGGGATTCCCGAGTCGAGGCTGCCGTCCTGGTAGTCGATGTCGAGCAGTGCGGAACGCGCGCTGCTCCGGGACTGCTGCGTCGCGGATCGGTCCGGTCTGTCCTGGCCCGCTTCGGCGGCGTTCAGGCACAACACGCTGAGTGCCCCCGCCAGTACGAGGGCGGTCGAGGCCCGCACCATTGTCCTCTTGTTCATTTCCGTATCCCTTCCTGAAGTCGTTCCCCCACTGGGTCGTACGATCAGCGGCCCGGCCTGTCGGTGATCCGGATCAGGTTGCGGCCGCGCATGGTGTAGAGATGGCCGGCCTCGTCGTTGGTGAGGTGGGAGCCGCTGTACCAGCCACCGTTGACGGCGGGGACGACGGTGCTGACGGCGAAGGTGCGGGGGTCGAAGCGGAACACGGTCGTGTCGGAGACTCCGTACACCACACCGCGGTTGGTCACCAGGGCGGCGAAGCCGTTGCAGACCTGCCTGATGTCCGCCCGGTGCACGAGGGTGCGCCGGCGGAGGTCGATGACGAAGAGGCCGCCCTTGCGTGACAGGCCGTAGAGGTGTCGTCCCCTGACCGCCAGAGCCGCTGTGCCCGCCGTCTGCTGCGGGTCGATGCGCCAGAGCTCCTCGCCGCGTACGGGATCGAACGCCACCACGGTGCTGCGTGGTCCGGTGGCGAGGGTGTTGTCACCGCCGAGGTACGCCACGCCGTCCTGGCTCGCGATGCCACGGACGCACTGCATCGCGTCGACGGGGTCGACGAAGCAGCGGGACCGGCCTGTCGCCGGGTGGTACGTCCACAGCGAACCGCCGCCCTCGGTGTCGGACTGCACCCCGGCGAGCACGAGGCCGTTCGTCCGGTCCACCGTGACGTCCAGCGGCCGGTTCTGCTCGTGCGGGAAGTCGGCCACCTGGCGCATCTGCTGGTCGTGGTGGGGGTCGTGGCGCCAGATGCCCTGCGAGTTGTACTGGCCGGTGTACAGGGCCCCGTCATGGACGACGCAGTCCTTGGCCTCGCCGGGCGCGCGCAGGTTGACGACCTCGCCGGTGCGCAGTGAGTGCCGGGCGAGGGTGCCCGTCCCGCCGACGTACACGTAACCGTCGCCCGCGGCGAGGCCCATGGCGGTCTGCGGGGTCTCGGGGGCGCCCGCTTCCCCGAGTTCGGTGACCGTCGAGGTGCCCGCGGCCGGGTCGATCTCCGCGACGAAGCCGAAGGCCGAGGTGACGACGATCTTTCCGTCCCGGCTGTCCACGCCCCAGATCTCACCCAGGTCAGGTCCGTCGAACTCGACCGGCGCGATGGTGTCGGACCGCTTGTCGTAGCCGTGGATGCCGTCCTCACCGGCGAAGTACACCGTGTCGCCGATCTCCGTGAACGACTTGGCGACCGTCCCGGTCGACGTCGCGACGGTGTACGAGGACAGGTCGTTCAGGTCCATGAGGACGACCTTCGACGGCTCCGTCGACCCGGCGGAGCCGACGACGAGTGTGTCGCCCATGACCGCCAGGTCCCGGATGCTCGGATCGTTCTCCATCTCCGGGGGTGCGACCGAAGTGAAGGTCCCGGCGGACCGGTCGTAGGCGTAGAGGGTGGCCCTGCCGGTGTCGCCGCCGCCGTTGAAGGTGGTTCCCGCGCCGAAGAACACGGTCGTGCCGGTCGCCGCGACGGCGCGCACGAGGGTGCCCTTGGGGCCCGGGGTGCCCGCGTTGCGGACCTCGCGGGTCCCGGGGTTCCACTCCCACAGGGCGGGAGCCGTCTCGGCGCCGCCGCCCACGGCGTACAGGACACCGTCGGGCGCCACGGCGAGGGCCCGTACGTCACGGTCGCCCATGCGGCCGATGGCCTCGGCGGGGGTGCCGGGCGTGGTCAGGTCCCAGCGGAACAGGTTGGGCTTGCCCACGTCCGCCTTCTGCAGGATGCCCGCGTACAGGTACCTGCCGGTCGGGTCGGCTGCCAGGGCCTGGATGGAGTGGCCGTTGGTGAGATCGGTCTGGGCCACAACGGTGCGGGTCGGCAGGTGGAGCGCGATGATGCGCACGGGGTCGATGTTCCGTGAGCCGATGTACATGGTGTCGCCGATCAGTACTGCGCTCATGAGCGAGAACTGGACCACAGCGGGACCGAGATCGGTGATCCGGGTCGTGGGCCGGTTGGCAGCCGCTGCTGGCTGTCCTGCGAGGCCGAGCGCTGAGGCCAGCCCGGCCGCGCCTCCTGCCTGGAGCACGTGTCGTCGGCTGATGTGGGGGTGGGACATGGCTTCCTCCGGTGTTCTTCTGCGGAGTGCGTGGCGGGGGCGCTGCCCGTCCCGGTGGGCGGGCGGCAGCTGGTGCACCGGGAGTCGCTGGGGATCGGTGCCGAGTCGCGCGCAGGCTTGCTGTGTGGGGGCGAAGGCCCTCGTGGGTACGCGGAGGACCTCGTGGGAGGGCGGTCCGTCGTGCTGCGGAGCCGCTGTTGTCCTCGGTGGTCATGCCTGGGTCGTCAGGGATTGCGCGGTCACCGGGGAGACGGGCGGCAGGCCCGCGGCGTAGCGTTCGAGTTCGGTGAGGACCGCGGCGGTCATCGTCCTGGTCTCCGACCCGAGCGAGCCGGCGATGTGCGGTGTGAGAAGCACGTTGGGCAGGTCGTACAGGGGGCTGGTGGCCGGCAGCGGTTCGGGATCGGTCACGTCGAGTACGGCGTGCAGGCCCTCCCGGCAGGCGGCTTCGAGCGCCGTGCGGTCGATCAGGGTGCCCCGGGCGGTGTTGACGAGTACCGCCCCGGGAGGCAGCGCGGCCAGTTCCGCCGCGCCGATCATGTGCCGGGTCGCGGGCAGCTCCGGCGCGTGCAGACTCAGCACGTCGGCCCGGGGCAACGCCTCCTCCAGCAGGGCAGGTTCGGCCCCCGCCGCGGCGATCTCCGCCGGATCGACGACGGGGTCGACGACCACCACCCGGGCGAGGCCGAGGGTGTGCAGAAGATGGGTGACCCGCCTGCCGATGCGGGAGAAGCCGACCACGACGACCGTACGGTCACGCCCGCTCAGCTCTCCCCGGCCGTCCCGGTACGTCCAGTCCTCCCTGAATCGCCGTGCGTCCGCGGCGAGGAAGGGCACCTTCTTGAACGCCCACAACACGGCGGCGAGCGTGTACTGGGCGACGGGTTCGGCGTTGGCGTCGGCCGCCGTGGTCACCAGGAGCCCGCGGTCGAACGCGGCGGCCGGCACGTGAGCGCGTACGGACCCCGCCGCGTGGAGGACGGCGCGCAGCCTGGGGGCGGCCCGTAGCACTGGTTCGTCCAGCACCGGACAGCCCCACGAGGTGATCAGCACCTCTGTCTCGGCGAGTCGCGCGAGTACGCGTTCGGAGCCCAGGTCCTCGGCGGCGAGCGGCTCACCCAGGCCGGCCGCGGCGTGCAGGCGGGCCATTTCCTCCGGGCCGAACTGCGTCTCCCGGGACTGACGGCTCATCAGCAGCAGTGTTTCGGGCCTGCGTACGGAGGCGGTCACTTCACGCTCCCGGCGGACAGGCCGCTGCGCCACTGACGCTGCAGCACGACGAAGGCCACGGCCAACGGGATCACTGCGAGCAGGGAGCCGGTGATGACCAGGGGGTTGTAGTCGGGGAACTGGGGTGCGCGGGTGCCCCATTGGTAGATCCCCAGGGTCATGGGGAACAGCTTGGGGTCGGTGAGCATCACCAGGGGGAGGAAGAAGTTGTTCCAGATGCTGACGAACTGGAACAGCAGGATGGTGACGAATCCGGGCAGCATCACCGGCAGGGCGATCCTCACGAAGGTGCGCAGTTCGCCGGCCCCGTCGAGCCGTGACGCCTCAAGTACCTCGTCGGGTACGGACGCCTCGGCGAAGGTCCGTGCGAGGTAGACGCCGAAGGGATTGGTGAGCAGCGGGACGAACACCGCCCAGAAGGTGTCCACGACGTGCAGTTGTGAGGCGAGAAGGTACAGCGGCAGGGCGAGGGCCGTGGGAGGTACCAGAACGCCTGCCAGGGTCACCGCGAACAGGGCGCGCCGTCCGGGGAAGTCGAGCTTGGCGATCGCGTAGCCGCAGGCGGTGCAGATCAGCGCGCCGAGGAAGGCACCGGCACCGGCGTAGAGCACGGAGTTGCGGATCCAGTCGAGGAAGACTCCGTCCTCCCGGGTGAAGAGGTCCCGCAGGTTGTTCCACAGGTTCCAGTCCGCGAACTCGAAGGCGCTGCTGGTGGAGAAGTCGCCGACGGACTTGGTGGCCGATGTCGCCAGCCACACCAGGGGCAGCACGCTGTAGAGCGCGGCGAGGAGCAGTACGCCGTGGACGGCACCCCGCGAGGTCCAGCGGGAGCCGGTGACCGACCGGGGCGTGGTGGGTCGGTGCGGCCGCCTCCCGGCTCTCGGCGTCGTGGTGGTTGCTGTCATCGTGACCTCCGGGCGGACAGGCGCATCACCAGCGCGGAGAGCAGGGCCGAGGCGACGGCGAGCAGGATGGACGCGGCGGCGGCACGCCCGTAGTCGTTGCTGATGAAGGCCGCTTCGTAGATGTAGAGGCTGGGGGTCCAGGTACTGGTCACCGTGCCGGTGAAGGTCCGCAGCACCAGGGGTTCGGTGAACAGCTGGAGCGAGCCGATCGTGGTGAACACGAGCGCCACGAAGATCGTCGGCCGGATCATGGGGATCTTGATGGTCAGTGCGGTACGGAGGGCACCGGCGCCATCGGCGCGGGCGGCTTCGAGCACCTCACGGGGCACGGTCTGCAGGGCCGTGTAGAAAATGATCATGTTGTAGCCCATCCACTGCCAGGTCGCCATGTTGACGATGGAGGGCAGCACGCCGCCGTCGCTGAGCGGGTCGAACGGAAGGATGTCGTTCAGCGGGCCGATACCCGGGCTGTAGAGGTAGCCCCAGATCAGTCCGGCGATCACCCCGGGCACCGCGTGCGGCAGGAAGACGGCCAGCGACCACATCTGCCGCAGCCGTACGGCGACGGAGTCGAGGAGCAGGGCGATGACCAGTGCGCCCGCGAGCATCACCGGGATGTGGACGAGCGCGTACAGGGCCACGTGGGCCACGCTGTCGAGGAAGGCGGGGTCGCCGAGGACCGACGTGTAGTTGTCGAAGCCGGTGAACACCTCGCGGTAGCCGTCGAAGCCGAGCCCCGAGAGCCGATCGGTGAACAGGCTGAGGTAGAGGGCGTATCCGATGGGCACGAGCACCGTGCCCAGCAGCAGGAGCGCGAACGGGGCGGCCAGAGCGATGCCGGACAGTCGCCGGCTGCCCGTCCGCCGGGGCGGGCCCGCGGGCGCGACGGAGGCCGCGACTGCCGGGGAGGGAGCGGGCGTTGTTGTCGGAGTCGTGGCCGTGGTTGTGGTCGTGGTCATGTCCGGGCCTCGTTCTTCACGGCCAGGCCACGCGCCCGCATGGTGGCGACGGCGGATGACTGGATGCGGTGCATCGCCCTGGGCATCGTGGTCGCTCCGGTGGGGACGGGTCCCAGGGCGTCGGCGGCGGCGGAGAAGACGCTGAGTGCGTTGGGGCCCCAGGTCCACTCGGGTACCCGGGTCGCCGCTTCGTCCAGCACGTCGTACACCGGGTCGCCGATGAAGTAGGAGTCGTCGTACGCCTCACGGGCGACGCGCCTGCCGGCCCGGTAGGCGGGCGAAGGGAACGTGACCTTCGCTCCGATACGCGGAACGGCGGGATCGGTGCTCAGCCATCGCAGGAACGTCAGGGCCGCCTCGGGTACGTCGCTCTCGGCCGAGATCCCGAAGGCGGAACCGCCGTGCACACCGTTGGCCGGCTCGCCGTCCCAGGTGGGCATCGGCGCGACGGCCCAGCGACCGGTGTCCTCGGGCAGGGACTTCTTCAGCATCCCCACGCTCCAGGTCGCGCCCAGGAGCCCCCACAGCTCGCCCTTGTGCATGGCGGCGGTCCAGCTCTGCGTGCCGGTGCTGCCGCTGCCGACGCGGCCGGAGCCGATCATGTCCTGCCAATAGTCGGCGGTGCGCAGGGTGCCCCGGCGGTCGATGCCGACCTGCCAGGAGCCGTCCGCGATCCGCCACCACGGGTCCCCGGCCTGCCAGGCCATCCCGGCGAGGAACGCGCCGTCGTTGAGGGGGAAGGTGGTGATCCGCGCGGCCGGGTCGGCCCGGCGGACGGCCGAGGCGGCCTGCCTGAACTCCTCCCAGGTGCGGGGCACCCGGATTCCCGCGTCGTCGAAGAGGTCCTTGCGGTAGTAGAAGGCCATCGGGCAGAAATCCATCGGCACGGCCCAGGTGCGTCCGTCCGGACGGACGCCCTGCCAGGCGGCGGGCAGGAACCCGTCGGCGAGGTCCTCCATGTCGTCGGTCAGCTCGCGCAGACCGCCCGTGGTCAGGATCTGCGGCAGGGCCTGGTACTCCACGTGCAGGATGTCGGGAGCGTTGTGTGCACGGATGGCATTGGTCTGCTGCGCGTAGCCGCCCGAGACTCCGGCGGCGATCACGCTCAGCTCGACGTGGACCTCGCGCTGAGCGGAGTTGAACGCGTCGACGTACTGGTCCATCCCGGTCAGCCAGGACCACAGGCGTACCCGAGTGGCCCCGGAGGACGCATTCACGCAACCGCTGAGAGCGCCGCCGGTGAGAAGCGCGGCGCCGAGACCGGTGGAGGTACGCAGCAGCGACCTCCTCGACCAGTGCGTCCGGGGATCGCTTTCTCCGTCACCGGCGTCGGGTGGGATGCCGAGCACCATGAGTTTCCTTTCACGCGGCGAGCTGTTCGCACACTTCAGCGCCGGGGAAGCTCCTGGTCAACGGAAACGAAAGAAAGCGATCAACATCGATAGAGAACGAAGATCCACGACGGGCCGAGCCTCGGCACGCACGACGCACCCAGGCGCGAACGGACACCGACCCACCTGCCGAAGCACCTGGTGAGGAGCCCTTGGTGCGGAATGAGCGAGCACTCCGCCTTCCGCGCCGCCAGGACGTGCGATAGAACATGACCGGCAAAGAGAAACCGAACGAAGCAGAACGATCACCAGAACAGCGGGAGCGACTGCATGACGCTGGCGTCGGAACGGCAGGAACTCATCCTCGCCGCTGTTCGGGAGCAGGGCACCGTACGCCTGGCCGATCTGGTCGCACGGCTCGGTGTGACCGCGGTGACCGTCCGGCGGGACGTGACGATCCTGGCCGACCGGGGCCTGGTGCAGCGCGTGCACGGCGGGGTCACCCAGCCCCACCGCGCCCAGCCGCCCGAGCAGCGGGCCCTCGCCGCCTCCTCCCCCTTCGGCCGGCTGCCCGGTCAGGCCCTGGTGGGCATGGTGGTCCCCACGGTCGAGTTCTACTGGCCGCCCGTCATCCAGGGCGCCCAGTCGGCCGTGGCCGCCGCGGGCGGAAGGCTGGCGCTCCGCGGTTCCGCCTACGACGCCGCGGAGGACCGGCGCCAGGTCTCCGCGCTCCTCGACCGCGGGGCACGTACCTTGCTGATCGCCCCCACCACCACCGGAGAGGCCGGCCTGGATCTGCTGCGCTGGCTCGGCGGCCTCACCGTCCCGGTCCTGCTGGTCGAGCGTCTCCCGCCGCCCGCGCTTCCCACACTGCCGCTCGACGCGGTGACCACCGCGCACAGCCTGGGGGCGGGCCTGGCGGTGCGGCACCTCGTCACACTCGGGCACCACCGGATCGCCTTCATCACCGCCCGATTCAGCCCCACGACCCAGGCCCTGCTCGAAGGGTGGCGGGAGACCGTCGCCTCTCTCGGCCTGCCCGGCCGCGAAGACCTCGAATTCGACGTACCCGCCTACGGCTCCCCCGGCTGGACCGACGCGTACGACGTCGTACTGCGACGCTGCCAGGACGCAGGCGTCACGGCCCTGTTCGTGCACTCCGACAGGGAAGCCATCGGCCTCACGGAGCGCGCCCGCGACCGGGGGCTCACCGTCCCCGACGACCTGGCCGTCGTCTCGTACGACGACGAAGTCGCCGCGGCGTCCGACCCTCCGCTGACCGCCGTCCGCCCACCCAAACACCGGCTCGGCTCGGTCGCGGCCGAAATGGCCCTCGCCCGCATGGCCGACCCGACCGAACGCCCCGTACACCGCGTGCAGTTGTGGCCCACCCTCGTCGTCCGCGCGTCCTGCGGGGGCGCCGGGACCGCTTCGGCACCAGCCGACTGGTAATTGACGTACCGCGGCCGTGTGACGTCAGGTCAGGGCGACCTCGCACCAGACGGTCTTGGTGTACGGGTCGCCGTCGGTGACGCCCCAGTGGGTGGACAGGGCTTCGACGAGGAGAAGGCCCCGGCCGGTGTCCAGGTCGGGGGACGGCGGCGGAATCGCGCCGGGAGTGGGTGGGCGGCGCTCGGGACGCGCGTCCGTGACTTCGATACGGAGGGCCTGCCCTCCCGGGCGAAGGGTGAGCCGCAGGCGGAAGTCGCGGCCCCGTACCCGTCCGTGCCGCACCGCGTTCGTGGCGAGTTCGGCCACGAGAAGGCTCACCGTCCGGTTGGCCTCCGTGTCGCACGGCCGGCCCCAGCGGTGGAGTTCCTCGGCCGCGAGGCGGCGGGCGAGGCGGGCGCCGCGCGGTGTGGCCGAGAGAAGAATGGCGAAGTGGCGGGCGGGAGCGGTGTGTTGCTTGGGCCCGGGGCGGAGTGCCGGCGAGTGGGCAGTATCGCGATTCATGTCACTCAGCGTGGTCGGCCACCTCTACCCTGACCAGTAACGATGGCGGTACGCAACGTCACTGTCCGGGTGTTGTACGGCTCTGTCCGGGCGGCGTGGCGTTACGCGGTGCGCCGACGAGGAGTTGGGTACGGACGTGGCGGACGTGGAGGACGTGGAGGACGTGGAGGTGCGCGAACGTGGTGTGACGGGGCAGGGAACGCAGGGCGGCGACGGGATGGAGCCGTACGACGGTGACGACGAGGAGTCGGCGGCCGTACTGCGGACGATCGGCCGGGTCGTGAAGTCGTGCCGCGAGCGGAAGAGGCTCACCCAGGCCGAGTTGGGCACGGCCATCGGCTACAGCGAGGAGCAGGTCTCCTCGGTGGAGCGGGGGCGGCGGGCGCCGAGTGAGGTGTTTCTGGAGAAGGCCGACAGGGTGCTGGGGGCCGGTGGGCTGATCGCGGGGTTGAAGAAGGATGCGGAGGAGGCCCGGTATCCGAAGAAGGTGCGGGATCTGGCGAAGCTGGAGGGGAAGGCGGTTGAGCTGTGCGCCTACGCCAACTCCGTCGTCCACGGCCTGCTTCAGACGCCGGACTACGCGAGGGCGTTGTACGGGATGCGGCGTCCACCTTTCACCGAGGAGGAGGTTGAGCGCCTTGTCGAAGCACGCTTGGGACGTCAGGAGATCTTCGACCGGCAGCCCGCGCCCGTGTTCAGTTTCGTTCTGGAAGAGGTGACGCTGCGCCGTCCGCTCGGGGGCAGAATGGTGATGCGGAAGCAGCTCGAACACCTGTTGGGCGTCGGTCGGCGACGGAACGTGGAGATCCAGGCCATGCCCACGGATCGGGAGGACCATGCCGGCCTTGCAGGGTCGCTTCAGCTGCTGCGGCTTGAGAAGGGGACACCGTGGGGCACAACGAGGTCCAGCTCACCAGTCGGCTGATCTCCCACCCCAGGGAGCTCCAGATCCTTGAGATCCGCTATGGCATCATCCGGGCCCAGGCCCTCACGCCCCGTGAGTCGCTGGCCTTCATCGAGAAAGTGCTGGGAGAAACATGATGGCCAACCCCTCGGGGAACGGTTCCGCGCTGGAGTGGTTCAAGAGCAGCTACAGCACGAATGACGGCCCGGAGTGCGTGGAGGTCGCCTTCGCCCCCAGGAGCATTCACGTACGCGACTCGAAGCATGCGCAGGGCCCCCAGCTCGCCTTCGGGCCCCGCCAGTGGGCCGCCTTCGTTTCGTACGCCACCGATCACTGAGGCACGACCCACTGACGCCCCGCGTCCGGTTCCGTACCGGGCGCGGGGCGTCGGGCGCGATCTCTTGACGCACGCCCCCTCCCGCCCTCCTCCTGCCCTACACCAAGTGTCTGGTCAGGGCCGACGATCAACCGGCGGCTGACTGTGCGAGAGGTGCTGGCAGGGCGGTCGGCCGATGGGCCGGGGTGTAGGCCCAGGGGCGGAGTTGCTCCAGGACCTTGCCGATGCGGAAGACGGTCGGGTCGTCGTAGGTTTGGCCGACGATCTGGACGCCCGTCGGCAGGCCCCAACTGGATTGGCCGCTGGGCACGTTGAGGACGGGGCAGCGGTTGCTGATGTTGAAGGGCAGGGTCATGGCCGCCCACAGCGGCTCGCCGTGGTCCTCGTCGTTCACCACCAGGCGCCCCAGGAGATCGTCCCCGGCGGGCAGCCCCGGAACGGCTGTGGTCGGGCAGATGAGAGCGTCGAAGGGGGCCATCGCCTCGCCCAGTTCGCGCTGCAGTCGGGTCTCCACGCGCAGACCGTCGAGGTAGGTGACCTGCTCACGGGCGACGGCCATGGTGTCGGCGAAGGCTGCCGCGTACGGCGACATCTGGTCGCGGTGCTCGGCTTCGATCTCGCGGACGAGGGCGCCGAAGATGGTGGAGAAGTGCCCCGCGACACTGATGAGGAGGTCCTCCTTGGTCCAGGGGAGTTCGATCTCCTCGACGATCGCGCCCGCGTCGGTGAGGGCGCGGGCGACGGCGCGGGTGTTGGCCTCGATCTCCGGGTGGATGTCGTAGGCACCCAGGCGGAGGCACAGGGCGATGCGCATCCCCGCGACCGCGTCGTACTCGGCCGGCAGGACGAGCTTCGGGCGCAACGACACGTGGTCGCGCGGGTCGGGTCCTGCCAGGACGTTGGCAAAGGTGATGCAGTCGTCGACAGTGCGTGCCATGGGGCCGTCGCCGCGGTAGTGGTCGGCAGACAGCGGCGCCATGCCGGGAATCCGGCCGTAAGGGGCTTTGTAGCCGACGGTGCCGGTGAAGGCGGCGGGTATGCGGGTCGAGCCGCCGATGTCGGAGGCGGAGGCGAGCAGCGCCGTACCGGCCGCGAGGGAGGCGCCCGCGCCGCCGGACGAGCCGCCAGGGGTGAAGTCGGGGTTCCACGGGTTGCGGGTGATGCCCCACAGGCGGCTGTGGGTGAAGGTGGCGATGGAGAACTCGGGGGTAGCGGTGCGGGCGTGGATGATGCCGCCGGCGTCGAGGATCCGGTCGATCACCGGGGCGTTCTCGGTCGCTGTGATGCCGACGTTGACGAGCGAGCCCTCGGTGAGGGGGCGCCCGGCGATGGCGTGCTTCTCCTTGGTGGCTACCGGGATGCCTTCCAGCGGGCGCGGCGCCAGTCCGCCCTTGCCGAGGAAACGGTCCTCGGCGTGCCGGGCCTGTTGGAGTGCCTCGTCGAAGAGCTGCTCTGTGAAGGCGTTGACGACTGGTTCGGTCTGCTCCGCGCGGTCGATGACCGCGCGCATCAGCTCCACCGGGGAGAGTTCGCGGGCGTCGAAGAGCCGTCGGGCCTCGGTGGCGCTGAGGTAGGCGAGATCGAGATCGGTGCTGGAGCCGTTCGAGTTCATGCGGACGTCCTTTTGGAATGAAATGAGGGGAAGGAAAGGGGTGGCAGTCGGCCTCGTGGCGGTGCCTGCCTGTGTCAGCCGATCAGCCGTTTGAGTGCGGTGTTGATCCAGGCCGTCGCCTCGGCGGCGGGGCTGAGGTGGTCCATGCCGTAGAAGCCGTGGACGAGGCCGTCGAACCGCCGGTGTTCGACGCGTACGCCCGCGCCCCGCAGCGCTTCGGCGTATGCGTCTCCTTCGTCGCGCAAGGGGTCGTACTCCGCCGTGGCCACGACGGCCGGAGCGAGCCCGGCCAGATCCTTCGCCCGCAGGGGACCCGCGGGTCGTCGCCGAATGCGGCGGAGGCAGGATCGGAGCCACCGACTCCGAGGTACTGCTCGAAGAACCAGTGCAGTTCCGTGGTGGTGAGGAAGCAGCCTTCGCCGTTCTCGGCCCGCGAGGGGTACGCGCCCGCCATGTCCGTGCTGGGGTAGACCAGCAATTGGGCGGCCAGCGGCAGCCCGTCGGCGTGGGCCTGCTGTGCGCACACGGCAGACAGCGTCGCCCCCGCGCTGTCGCCGCCGACGACCAGCCGGGCAGCGTCGCCGCCGAACGCGTCCACGTGGCGTGCGACCCAGGTCAGGGCGGCGTACGCGTCCTCGACCGCTGCGGGGAAGCGATGCTCGGGCGCGAGCCGGTAGTCGACGCTCACCACGACGGCGTCGAGGTCGCGGCACAGGGTTCGGGCCTGCACGTCGTGTGTGTCGAGGTCGCCGGCCACCCAGCCGCCGCCGTGCAGGTACACCACCGTCGGCACCGGCGTCGCGGCGTGCGGCCGGAAGACGCGGGCCGGAACGGAACCCGCCAGCACGATGGAGGCCACCTCAGCGACCTCGGGCTTTGTGGCCGGGTCGAGCTGGTCGACGGTCAGCGCCCGCAGCCGGGCTCTGGCTCGTGCCGCGTCGCTCTCCACTCCCCCGGAGGCGTCGAGTTGCTGGAGGCTTCGCAGAAAGGCGGCGATACCCGGATCGAGAGGCACGTCACCTCTCCTGACGGTCGGAAGCACGGTCGTCCTCGGTGCACAGCCAGTGGGCGGCCGCCGCGAGCAGCGCCGTCACGCCGGTGTGGATCGTGGGCTCCGGAACGGGGGCGAAGTACGGGGAGTGGTTGGCGGGGATCGTGTCGGGCAGGCCGTCCGTCAGCAGGGCTTCGGGGGTGCGGTGCTGGAACAGTGCCAGGTCGGCGCCGCCGAAGTGCCAGAAGACCGAGGGGACACCGAGGGCTGTCCCGAAGACACCGAAGTCCTCGCTGCCGGTGAGGGGCTCGGGCAGGGTGAAGACCCGTTCCTCGCCAAGGACTTCGGCGATCGCGGTCAGTACGGTGCCCGTTGCCGCGGTGTCGTTGACCGTGACGGGGAAGGAGTTGAGACCGGTGATCTCGGGCTCCTTGGGGGCCCCGGACGCGGCAGCCTCGGCGCGGACGATCCGTTCGACGGCCGCCAGGACCCGGTCCCGTACCGCGGGAGTCATGGAGCGGATGTTGATCCGCAGCTCTGCGGTGTCGGGAATGATGTTCTCCTTCGTCCCGGCGTGCAGCGATCCGACGGTCACCACGGCGGTCTGCGCCGCCCCCACCTCCCGGGAGACGACCGTCTGAAGCCGCATGACGACCGCGGCGGCCATGACGATCGGATCGACGGTGGTCTCGGGCGTGGACCCATGTCCGCCACGGCCGTGGAGGCGGACCCGCAGGCTGTCGGAGGCGGCCATCACCGGCCCGGGGCGGGTGCCGACGAAGCCGACGGGGGCCGGGGACACATGCTGACCGAGGCAGATGTCGGCGCGCGGGAACCGCTCCAGGAAGCCGTCCTCGATCATGGCCGGCGCCCCGCCGATCTCCTCGGCCGGCTGGAACACGGCGACGACCGTGCCGCGCCATTCCGCACGGGCGGCGGCGAGTTGGTCGGTCACGCCGAGCAGACAGGTGACGTGCATGTCGTGGCCGCAGGCGTGCATGACGGGAACCTTGTTGCCCTCGCCGTCGACGGCGGTCTCCCGGGAGGCGTACGGCAGTCCCGTCCGCTCCTGGACCGGGAGCCCGTCCATGTCGGCGCGGAGCAGGACCACCGGGCCCTCGCCGTTGGCCAGGACCCCGACCACGCCGGTGCCGCCGACGCCCTCGGTGACCTCCCAGCCCTGCTTCCGCAGCCGGTCGGCGACGACTCCTGCGGTGCGGAACTCCTGGAAGGACAGCTCGGGGTGGGCGTGCAGATCCTCGTAGAGGGCGCGCAGGCCGGGCAGCCGGTCCGGGAAGCCGGACAGCAGGCGGGTGACGGAGGCGGCGGTCATGAGTGCTCCTTTGCGGGTGCGGGCAGGTCGGGCAGGCCGGTGGCGGTCCGGAAGGAGGCGGTGTCCTGCGGGGTGAGGAGAGCCATCACGGCGGCGATGGCCGCGCCGAGCACCAGTGAGGCGAAGGCCACCTTGAAGGAGAAGGCGTCGGCGAGCGCACCGATGACGGGCGGGGCGACCATGCCGGCCACCTGGCCGCCGAAGACGATCGCCCCGCTGCCCACGCCGATGTCCTCGGCCGCCAGCCCACCCAGCGGAACGGCGAGGATCGGCATGTAGCAGAGGGAGACGGCGACCGAGGCGAACGTGCCGAAGACGACGAAACCGGTGAGCGACGGCGAGAAGACCATGAAGAGCAGCGTGACGGCGGCCACCGTCATGCTGGGCACGATCACCTTGCGGTGATGGCCGCCCAGCCGGTCCGCGAGCCGGCCGCCTACGACGATCGCGCCCGCCGCGGCGAGGGCCGGGATCGCCACGAGAGCTCCGGCCGAGGCGAGGGAGACGCCGTACTCTTCACTGACGTAGGACGGGATCCAGGTGTTGAGACCCCAGACGATCATGCTGTAGCCGAACATCATGGCGCTGAAGCGCCAGATCACGCCCAATCGCAGAACGCCCCCCGCGCGCCGCCGGGCGACGCGGGTCTCCGGCTCCACCAGCGGCAGTGGCGCGGGGAGCCACACACGTATCGCCACCAGGACGAAGACGCCCAGGGCCGCTGTCGAGAAGAACGCCGAGCGCCAGCCGAAAGCGGCGATCAGAGGCGCGACGAGGAGCGGGGTGAGGACGCCGGCGAGCGCGTTGGAGCTCATGATGACGCCGTTGGCTCCCATCCGTTGCGCCGGTGTGGTCCGCTCGACGAGGACCTTCATCGAGGCCGGCGGGAAGACGCCCTCGGCGGCACCGAACGCGAACCGCATGAGCAGCAGGACGGCGAACGACCAGGCGAAGCCCGTCAGTGCGGTGAACACGGACCAGGACAGCAGAGCCCAGAGCATGACCCGCTGGGCGCCGTACCGGTCGGCGAGCATCCCGCCGGGTATCTGGCACAGGGCGTAGGCGAGAAAGAACGCCGAGACGATCAGGCCCTGCTCCCCCCGGCCCACGTCGAACTCGGCTCCGATGGAGGGCAGGGCCAGATTGATGACGAGCCGGTCGGCGTAGTCGACCAGCCAGGCGATGAACAGCAGCACGATCGTGATCCGGACGGTTCTCCGGGTGGACTGCGGGGGCGGAGCAGACACGTGGCACTCCTTCGACTCCGGGTGACCGAGGCTGGGCATCGGCCGGAAGTGCCCCTACGATCCGGTCTGTGACCGGACTTCCCGGAGAATTGCAGGAAAACATCTTGGGAGGAGCCATGGCCCCCGATTCCCGCGAGGCCGGTGAGGGCGAGCACTTCTCCGAACTGGATCTGGCTCTCGTCGACGCTCTCCAGGCCGCTCCCCGAGCACCGTGGTCCCGGATCGGCCGGGCACTCGGCGTGGACGCGACCACGGCGGCTCGCCGCTGGGAACGGCTGCGCGCGAACGGCCTGGCCTGGGTCAGCGCGTACGACTCCGCGAAGTCGGCGACCGTCGCCTACGTCGAGGTCCGGTGCCGACCCCGGGCCCTGGACTCCGTCGGCGCCGCCCTGACCGGCATGCCCTGGGTCTTCAGCGTCGACGAGACGGCCGGTGACTTCGATCTCCTGGCGTCGGTCGTCGCGGCCGACCTGCCCGCCCTCGGTCGCTCGGTGCACGGCCTGATCGGCGGCCTGAAAGGCGTACGGTCCACCCGCACGCGCCTCGGCATCACCCTGTACAGCGAGGGCGGCGACTGGCGAATGCGAGCCATGGAGCCCGCCGGCCACGCGGAACTCTCCACTCCGCGCGCCTCACGCCCGACCCCGTACAGCGCCCACATGCACCACCGGCCGCCGCCCGCGGACCAGGCCCTCCTGGAAGCCCTCGGCCGCGACGGACGCCTCGGCTACACCGGCCTGGGCGCCGCGACAGGCATGAGCGAACACACCGCCCGACGCCGGCTCCAGCGGATGATCCGGGACCGGGACATCACCTTCCGCTGCGACCTGGCCCACCCCGTCGCCGGGCTCTCGACGGTCGTGCTCTACCGCACCGCGGTCCCGCACACCCACCTCGCAGGCACGGGCAATGCGCTGGCCCGGATGGAAGAGGTTCGCCTGGCCGTGTCCATCAGTGGTTCCGACAACCTGCTCGTGATGGTCTGGCTGCGCGGCCTGCACGCCATCGACCCGTTCGAAGCGCACCTCGCGGAACGCTTCCCGAACCTGAAGGTCAACGACCGCACCGTCGTCCTCCACTCCCGCAAACGCATGGGCCGACTCCTCGACACCACCGGCCGTGCCATCGGGCACGTCCCCTTCTCCCTGCCACGGGTCTGACCCCGGTGCGTGCCGATCTCTGAACTCAGAAGACCGAAAGGGCTTTCGCCCCCCATATTTCCCGGCGGAATCGGCAACTGGCGGCCGGGGCCGCTTCGGACGCGGTCGCCGTGTTCGGCGTCTCGGCGGGCCGGTGCGCTTCGGCTCGGGCGTCCGGTGCAGAAACCGCAGGTCAGCGGCCCTTTTCAGCGGGCTCAAGGATCGCGACACACTCAACGTGATGCGTCATCGGAAAGAGGTCACCTGAACCGGAGGCCCACATAGTCGCAGGTCAGAGGCATCTGCCCCGTCCAGCCAAAGGGTGATGGCATGGCCGGAGCGTCAAACGAGCGTCACCGTGGTGGCGCTGCAGCGTCGACGAAATGGGACCGGGAGATGGCCAGGAGAGATGCCTTGGACCTAGCCGAGATGATGCGGGTCCCGGTCCGGACGGCCGAGCGTGCGTTCGACGAATTCGACAGGGAGGACGGCGATGAGTTGGCTGTTGCCGTCATCGTCAGCCTCGCCAACGACCTCCTCAGGCTCCCGTCTGCCTACATCGAACTGTGGCAGCGGTGCCCGACCGAGCATCGTCAGGGCTGCAGCCCGGAGTGCTGACCTAGCAAGGGAGTGTTCAATGAACGGCGGATCCGATGATCAAGGAGACGCCGGATGAGCGACACCACCATCGAGCAGATAGCGGCCGACGAGCCGACCTCCGTGGCCGTGCCGGCGAGTGACGAGCAGTTGGTCGCGATGCTCGTGGACCGGGCCCGGTCGGAGGGCCTGCGGCTGACCGGCGAGGGCGGGCTGCTCCAGCAGCTGACCAAGCGGGTGCTGGAGTCCGCCCTTGAGGGCGAGATCACCGATCACCTCGGATACGAGAAGCACGACGCCGAGGGCCGGGGCAGCGGCAACTCCCGTAACGGGGCGCGGGTGAAGACGGTGCTGACCGATGTCGGCCCGGTCGAGGTCAAGGTCCCCCGGGGCGTGGCCGGCACCTTCGAGCCGGCCATCGTCAAGAAGCGGCAGCGGCGCCTGACCGGTGTGGACGAGATGGTGCTGTCGCTGTCGGCGAAGGGCCTCACGCACGGGGAGATCTCCGCGCACCTGGCCGAGGTCTACGGCGCGAGCGTCTCGAAGGCGACGATCTCCACGATCACGGACAAGGTCATGGACGGGATGGCGGAGTGGGCCAACCGGCCGCTGGACAGCGTTTATCCGGTTCTGTTCGTGGACGCCATCAACGTGAAGATCCGGGACGGGCACGTGGCGAACCGCCCGATCTACGTGGTCATGGCCGTGACCGCCGAGGGCCACCGCGACATTCTGGGGATCTGGGCCGGCGACGGCGGCGAGGGCGCGAAGTACTGGCTCAGCATCTTCACCGACCTGAAGAACCGGGGCGTGGACGACGTCCTCATGCTGGTCCGCGACGGGCTGAAGGGCCTGCCCGAGGCCGTGGAAACCGTCTGGCCTCGCACGATTGTCCAAACGTGTGTCGTTCACCTCCTGCGGAACTCCTTCCGGCACGCGGCCCGCCAGGACTGGGACAAGATCGCCAAGGCGCTCAAGCCCGTCTACACGGCACCGAACGAGGCCGCGGCGACCGAGCGGTTCAGCGAGTTCCAGGAGACCTGGGGGAAGAAGTACCCGGCTGTTATCCGGCTCCGGGAGAACGCCTGGGCCGAGTTCGTGCCCTTCCTCTCCTTCGACGTCGAGATCCGCAAGGTCATCTGCAGCACGAACGCGATCGAGTCCGTCAACGCCCGCATCCGCAAGGCCGTCCGCGCCCGCGGACACTTCCCCAACGAGGGTGCCGCCCTCAAATGCGTCTACATGGCCCTCATGAGCCTGAACCCCACAGGCAAGGGCCGCAAGCGGTGGACCATGCGCTGGAAAGCACCCCTGAACGCCTTCCAGATCGCCTTCGAAGGCCGGCTCACCCCGGCCGCCAACTGACCCACAACAAAAACCAGATCAGCCGTTTACTGGACACACCCCTGCCGGACCGAATCCCTTCGCCTGCCGGCAACCCGCGCGGGCATCACGGCACACCCGCACCACCGGGGCCCTACGGTGCGGTGGACCCGGCTCAGCGGGCGTCGGCGGGCGCCTCGCGCAGGGCGGTGGCGACGGACTCCAGCACCTCGATGGGGCGCAGCAGGTCCCCGTAGCCGATCGGCGGCGTGCCCGTGCGCGCCATCTCCAGGAACGCTTCGAGGCCGGGTACGCAGTAGTCCGCACCCGGGGTGAGGGTCTGCTGCACCATGCTCTGCCGGGTGAACGTCATCGCGTGGAAGGGGATCTGGTCCGTGCTGCCCGGCCTGACGAGGTTCACGACGACGCGGGTGTCACCGGCGGTGAACGAGGCGACGACCGTGGTGCCGGTGATGTCGGTGCGTACGCCGGAGATCTCGCCGGGGGCGAGCCTGAGCGCGATGTCCACCGCGTGGATGCCGTAGAAGAAGATCCCGCCGTGGTCACCGTCGGGATCGGCCGGCCCGGACACCACGACCAGCTGCGGCGTACCGCCCTGCGCCGACCGGGCCACCAGCGCTTCGGTGTCGGGAATCCAGCGGAGCGCCGAGGAGGAGGTGAGCGGTGCGTTGTGGGCGCGTGCGGTGTCGATCATGGCCCGGGCGTCCGCGACGGTGCGGCTGAGAGGCTTGTCGACGAAGACCGGAAGGCCCGCGGCCAGCAAGGGGATCGCCTGCTGCCGGTGGTTGGCACCGTCCCGGTCCGCGACGACGACCGCGTCGACCAGCCCGATCAGGGCGGCGGGCTCATCGACGATCTCCGCGATCCCGCCGGTGGCCGCCAGCGCGACATTGCGCCGACCGCGCCCACCGCTGAGCGCCACGACGCGCGCGTCGCCGGTCGCCCCGTCGCCGTTGAGGTGGCGCACGATCTGGTCGACATGGCTGTTGTCCGTGCCGACGATCCCGATGCGCATCCGGAGAGCTCCCCTTCGAGGTGACAGGTCTGTGGAATCACACCCTCCCGGGCGTGAGGGGCGCCCCTGCGCAGCGCAGCACCGAGTCTCCCACGGGGGACGAACGGGGCACGAGGCAGTGTCCCGGTCGAACTGCCCCCGTGACCGATCCCATGCCCTGATGGCCCGTCCGGTACCTCGTGCCGACGCGGCCCGGATCGAGATCGTGACCCACTGGAGGTCACCGGCTGTCGTCGGCTCCGACATGGAACCTCGTCAGTGCAAAAAGGATCACCAGGTCGAGCGCCCTGACGGGGATGGCCCACGCCGGGTAGTACGGAACGAACATGAACTGTGTGATCAGACTGATCCCCGCCGCAGCCACGCCGGCCCCACGGCCCCAGCTCTTGTTCGACAGGATCGCCAGGCCGGCGACGACGAGCGCCACACCGACCACGAGGTGGATCACGCCCCAGGCCGTGAGATCGAACCGGTAGGCGTACCGGGTCGAGACGGCGAACAGGTTGTCCTCTGCGATACCGGACGCACCCACGAGAATGCTGAGCGGCCCGCTGAGCATCAGCAGGGCCCCGGCTGTCTGGGACGCACCGTCGATCTTCGCGCTGCCGGACCCCCGGTGCCCCGGCGGCGTCTTGTTCGGGATCGCTGTCATGGCCGCAGCCTTCCTGTACAGCATGGCCACGGCCGCCCACCGTCCGGCCCGGTGCCCGAAATGGGTCACGGTACGTACGGCAGAGAAATGGACGGCCCTCGGAGCAATACACGGAATTCCCCCTGCCGTGTTCGACGATCTGACCTGGCTCCCTCCATCGCGTCGGCCGGTGCCATATATTTCGATGCACCGAACGAACACACGCACGAACGGCTGGCAACTCGTCGGGAATGACCTTACGTTGCCGTCCGTCACGCAAGGTGGTTCATCTTGACTGCACAGGCATCCGGAGAATCCGACGGAATTCCCGAGGGTACGGGGCCGGTTCCCGAGCACCCCTCCCCAAGAAATGCGGAGAACTCCCCCCGGGGGGTGTTGTTGTCCCCTGGGAACCGAATGCTCATTCCGATGACGGCGATCGCCTCGCGCTTCTCCAGAAGTAGGCTCCTCAGCAGGGCATCGGGGCGGGGCGAGGCCGTTTCGGCCACTGGTGGAGCTCCTTGAGAACGTCGTTGACCAGGTTTTTCGTGGACACTTCCGCATCCTGCTGGGCCTTGGGGCCGGGCGCGGCGGCGGAGAAGAGTTCGGGGACCACCTCGGTGGTCAGGAATTCGACGAGATCCCGGACCGCCGGGTGATTGAAAAGGAAGGTCGAATCGAGCGGCCGGCCCGTTTCCTGTTCGAGGCGCCGCCTGGTTTCGACGACACCAAGCGAGGTCGTTCCGATTTCGAAACAGCTCACCTGAAGAGGCAGCACATCCTCCTCACCCGTCATCAGTTCACGCTCGAACTCCGCGACGACCAGCGACTCGAGAAGCGTCCGGCATTCGGACGGCGGAATGTCGAACAGTTCCTGAAGCCAGGGGGTGCGCGAAGTCATGCTGCTTCCATGTCGCGGACATCCGGTTCCGGTTGACCGCACTGGTCACGAATGGAAGGATCGGAGCTTCCAAGTCCGGTATTGCACAAGGGAATTGAGGACTGCGTCATGACGGGGACCATCGGGGAGCCGGACCTTGAGACCGCGGCCCGCCGCCGCGCCGAGGACCTGTACGCGAAGGACCGCACCTGTGAACTGCTCGGCATCGACCTGCGGGACGCCGGCCCGGGGCGGGCGACCGTGGGAATGCGGGTCGCGGAGACCATGGTGAATGGCCACGGCACCGGGCACGGCGGCTTCCTCTTCCTGCTGGCCGACGCGGCCTTCGCCTTCGCCTGCAACACTCATGGCCCGGCGACCGTGGCCCAGGGCGCGCAGGTCACCTTCCTCCGCCCGGCCGAGGTGGGCGACGACCTCGTCGCGGAGGCGGTGGAGCGCAGCCGGTTCGGCCGCAGCGGTGTGTACGACGTGACCGTACGCCGTTCGGACGGAGTACCGGTCGCCGAGTTCCGCGGCCAGAGCCGTAGTCTCCGGGAGCGGTGACCGGGTCCGTCACTTCGGCGGCCACCAGGGGTCGCGGCCCAGCGACGCGAGCAGGCGGTCCTCGGCACTCGCCGGGCCCGCCAGTTCGACCGCCGGACGGAACGAGGCACCGGGGCGCTCCCGCGACGGCCCGCTGGGCACCTCCTTGCGGGCCACCTCCGCGGCGGCGAGGACGAGGTCCTCGTCGTACGCCGCCGGGATGCCGAGCGAAGCCGCGACGTCCCAGCCGTGCACCACGTAGTCCACGAGGTGGAAGCCGATCGCGCGCGGGGCGGCGAACGTCATCGTCGGGTGGATCCACGGCAGGACGACCGTACGGTCCAGCACGCCGTCGGCGGCGAACGCGTCGAGGACCCGGTCGACGGAATCGGCGTACGCGCGGCGCGGATCGTCGAGCGGCGTCTCCTGCCAGACCGCCTCATCGACCGGTCCGCCCCCGGCTGCCGCGGCGAAGCCGAGGTGCTGCGCGGCCATGTGGGCGAGGAGGCGCCGCAGGGACCAGCCGCCGCACGGCGTGGGGGCGTCCCACTGGTCGTCGCGGGCCAGCGCGACGATCTCCGCGCTGCGCAGTACGGCCCGGCGGTCGAGCTCCCGGACCTTCTCCCGCGACGGGTCCGTGCTCGCGTCCGTGTCGGTCATGGTCGGCCCTTCTCCGGTGTGTTCTCCCGCCACCGGCGCCGAACCCGGTCCGAGCGGCGTGGTACCGGGGCGGGGGCCGGGCGGTCGTCGGTCTAGTCGGTCCCGGCAGGCTCGGCCTCCCGGGCAAGGATCGCGTAGACGTACTCGCTGCCCCAGCCCCGGCCGTCGCGGTCGCTCTCGATCAAGTGCGCCTCCCGGCGCATCGAAAGCCGCTCGCAGATCCGCGCCGACGCCGTGTTGTCCGCGTCGAGGCGGGCGAACAGCCGGTGCACGGACAGCTGTTGGAAGGCCAGATCACGCAGGGCGAGCGCCGCCTCGGTGGCATAGCCCCGGCCTCCGTGGTCGGGGTGGAAGACCCATCCGATCTCGGCCTGCGCGGCGTGCACACTCGACAGCGAGACCACCACCTCGCCGATCACCCCTGGAGTGTCGCGACGGCAGACCGCCAGCGTCAGGCTGTCGCCGTCCTCCTTCCAGTGGGTGCCCCGTCCGATGCGTTCGATGACCTCCGCGCAGCGCGCGCGATCACGCGGCGGCCGGTAGAGATACCTGGCCACCTCGGGCAGCCCTTGATACGCGTGCATGTCGTTCAGGTCGTCCTCCGCGAAGAGCCGGAGAACCAGCCGGTCCGTTGTCAACGGCCCCGAGAAGACAGTCGTGTCCATACTCATCCGGCTTCCTCGAAATCCGTGATCGCCGTTTCGTCATCAGCAACCTAGGCCACCGCCGCGCGACCTGGCCAGGGAATTCGGCAGGCGCTGCTGACCGGGTAACCGTGCGGGCCGGGCTCGGGCGGTCTTCGCGGCAGGCTCCGGAACCGCGGCGGTGGCCGCACGTCCCGGAACGGGCGCCCACCGCCCGTGCCCGGTGCGGTCACCTGCCCAGCCGGCGGCGGTACGCGCGCATCGACAACGGGAAGAAGACGGCCACGAAGCCGGCCATCCAGGCCAGGCCTCCCAGCAGCGGGCCCATGACCTGTCCCTCGCCCAGCAGTAGTGCCCGGTTGACGTCCGTCATCAGGGTGACCGGGTTGATGTTCACCCATACCTGTACCCAGCCCGGCATGGAGTCCGCGGCGGCGAAGACGTTGCTGCCGAAGCTCAGCGGCATGACCGCGCCGATCAGGACGCCGGGGACGGCGGCCGGGGAGTCGAGCAGGATGCCCACCAGGATCGCCATCCAGCAGATGCACAGTCCGAAGGCGATCATGAGACCGACCGAGGCCAGGACAGCCACCGGATTGGTGTGCACCCGGAAACCCATGAGCGTGCCGACGGCCAGCACCACGGTGACCGACACGAGGTAGCGGGCGACATCGCCGATGACGATGCCCGCGAGCGGGGCGGACCGGGCGATCGGCAGGCTGCGCAGCCGGTCGAAGAAACCCTTGGAGATGTCCGTGCACAACGCGACGCCGGTGCCGATGGTGACGTAGAGCGGGCTGAACACCATCAGTCCGGGCACCAGTTGCTGAAGGTAGCCGTCCCGGTCGCCGCCCCCGATGGCACCGCTGAACAGCAGCGTGAACATGAACAGCATCAGCAGCGGCTGGAGTGTGACGTCGAGGATCGCCCCGGGACTCTTCCTGAGCTTGGTGATGTTCCGGGAAGCCAGGGACAGTGTGCTCCCGACGGCTTCGAGGGGGCCCACGGGAGGGCTCGTACGAGTGGGGGTCGTCATCGCAGCTTCTCTCCCGTGAGGGTGGCCCGTACGCCGCCCGGGCTGGTGATCGCGAGGAACGCCTCGTCCATGGTGGGCAGCCGCAGGCCGAGTTCGTCGAAGGCCACCTCGGCCGCGTCGAGCTTGTGGACCAGGGCGGAGAGGAGCTCCGGGTCCTGGACCGGCACGGTGAGCCGGCCGGTGTCCTCGTCCCGGGCCGGCAGCTGCCCGGTGAGGCCGAGGATGATCTCGGCGACGGTGTCCACCTGCTCGCGGCGGGCGGCCCGGACCTCCAGGGTCTGTCCGCCGGTCATCCTCTTGAGCTCGTCCGGACGTCCCTCGGCGACGACCGTTCCGTGGTTGAACACGGTTATGCGGTCGGCGAGTTGGTCTGCCTCCTCCAGGTACTGCGTGGTGAGCAGTACGGTGACCCCGTCGGCGACGAGTCTGCGCACCGTGTCCCACACCTCGTTGCGGCTGTGCGGGTCGAGGCCGGTGGTCGGCTCGTCCAGGTAGAGCACGGAGGGCCGGCCGACCAGGCTCGCCGCGAGGTCGGCACGGCGCCGCATGCCGCCCGAGTAGGTCTTGACCGGACGCGACTCGGCCTCTGCGAGGCCGAAGTCGGCCAGCAGCTCCCGGGCCCTGACGCGGGCATCGGCGGCCGGCAACCGCAGCAGCCGGCCGATGAGCGTGAGGTTCTCGACCGCGCTGAGCTCCTCGTCGAGCGCCGCGTACTGACCGGTCAGGCCGATGATGCCGCGCACCCCGACCGGGTCGCGGACCACGTCGTACCCGCCGACCACGGCGCGGCCCGCGTCCGGGGTCAGCAGGGTCGCGAGAATGCGTACGGCGGTCGTCTTCCCGGCTCCGTTGGGGCCGAGGACGCCGTGTACGGTACCGGCGGGCACGGCGAGGTCGACATCCCGCAGAGCTGTCGTCTCCCGGTACCGTTTGGCCAGTCCCTCGGCCTCGATCGCGAGCGGCATCGAAGTTTCCCTTCGGTAGTCCGGCGGGCTCGATGTTTCCACCGGCCGGATCGGAGTCACAAGGTCGTTAAGCCCACGTCTAATCGCACCGCTCAGGCGGAGTACTGGGCCCTGAGCAGATCGGCGACGCCGAAGGCCAGTTCGATGGACTGGACGGCGTTGAGGCGTGGGTCGCAGGCGGTTTCGTAGCGGGTGCCGAGGTGGCGGTCGACGATCTCTTCCAGATCTCCGCCGAGGCATTCCGTGACGTCGTCACCGGTGAGTTCGAGATGGATTCCGCCGGGGTGGGTGCCCTCTTCCCGGTGTACGGCGAAGAACTCGCCGATCTCGGCGGTGATGTCGCCGAGCCGGCGGGTCTTGTAGCCGCTCTCGGAGACGAACGTGTTCCCGTGCATGGGGTCGCAGGCCCACACCGGGTTGTGACCGGTGGAGCGGACCGCGTGCAGCAACGACGGCAGCAGCTCGGCGGCTCTGCCGACGCCGAGCCGGGTGATCAGGACCAGCCTGCCGGGCTCACGAGCCGGGTCCAGGCGTTCGCACAGTTCGCGCAGACCGGCCGGGGTGGTGCCGGGGCCGACCTTGACGCCGACCGGATTGCCAACACCGGAGAGCAGCTCGACGTGGGCGCCGTCGGGACGACGGGTGCGGTCGCCGATCCAGAGCATGTGGGCACTGGTGTCGAACCAGGTGCGGCGGTGCTCGTCGTAGCGGGTCAGCGCCTGCTCGTAGTGCGGGAGCAGCGCCTCGTGCGAGGTGTAGAGCTGGATCTGGTGGAGCGCTGCCTGGGCGCGGGTGTCCACACCGCACGCCGACATGAAGCGCAGCGCCCAGCCGACGTCGTCCGCGGCCCTCTCGTAGCGGCGGCCGGCCGCGCTGCGCCGGACGAACTCCTGGTTCCAGCCGTGGGCCTGGCCGAGATCGGCGTAGCCCCCGAGGGTGAGGGCCCGCAGGACGTTGAGGGCCGCGGAGGAGTGGTGGTACGCGCGCAGCATCCGGTCCGGGTCGGGGCGGCGGGCCTCGGCGGTGAACTCCGGGGCGTTGACGATGTCGCCCCGGTACGTGGGGAGTTCGAGGCCGTCGGCCACCTCGGTCGGGCTGCTGCGCGGTTTGCCGAACTGGCCGGCGATCCGGCCGACCTTCACCACTGGCAGGCCCGATCCGTACGTGAGCAGGACGGCGACCTGAAGGATCACGCGGAGCTTGCTGCGGACGCCGGCCTCGGTGCAGGAGGTGAACCGCTCGGCGCAGTCACCGGCCTGGAGCAGGAAGCCCCGGCCGGCCGCCACACCGGCGAGGGCGCCGCGCAGTCCCATGATCTCGTCGGGCAGGACCAGCGGAGGCTGGAGGGCCAGGGCGTTCTCCACCCGCTGCAGGGCCTCGGTGTCGGGCCAGTCGGGCTGCTGTGCGGCGGGCAGGGCGCGCCAGGATCCCGGTGTCCAGGAACCGGGGGCCCGGGACCCGGGACCGGCGGCCGGCCCCGCGGGGGTCGCAGTGGTCGACGGCAGGCTGGTGATGGTCATCCGATCAGCTCCTTGATCACGGCACCGGGGTGCTCGGCTCGCATGAGGAGTTCGCCCACGAGGACGGCGTTCACTCCGGCCCGTTCGAGTGCGCGGGCGTCGTCCGCCCCGCGTACACCGCTCTCGCCGACCATGACCGGTCCCGTTCCGGTCCGGTCGGCTCCGATCCGCTCGCGCAGCCGGGCCGACAGCGTCCGGTCGATCCGGAAGTCCCGCAGGTCACGGTGGTTGACGCCGATGGCGGTGGCACCGGCGGCGAGCGCGATGTCCACCTCGACCTCGTCGCGCACCTCGACCAGCGGCTCCATGCCCAGCTCCCGGGTGGCCACGACGAGTTCGGCCAGCCGGGCGGCCGGCAGCGCGGCGACGATGAGCAGCAGCGCGTCCGCGCCGAACGCGCGGGCCTCCGTGATCTGGTACTCGTCGACGACGAAGTCCTTGCGCAGGACTGGGATGTCCACCTCGGCGCGTGCGGCGGCCAGGTGTTCGGGGGTGCCGCCGAATCCGGCCTCGTGGGTGAGGACGGAGAGGGCCGCGGCCCCGCCGGCGGCATAGGCGCGGGCCAGTTCGGCCGGCCGGTAGTCCTGGGTGAGCGGGCCCTTGGAAGGGCTGCGGGGCTTCAGCTCCGCGATGACGCCGAGCCCCGGGGCGCGCAGCGCCGCGATGAAATCCCGGGGTGCCGGTGCGGCGGCTGCCCGGGCGGCGAGTTCGGCCGGCGGACGGACGGCCCGGCGGCGCTCGGTCTGCAGCCGGGCCTCGTCCACCAGGGTGGCGAGGATGCCGGTCGGTGGTGCGGTTGTCACGCGGACACCTCCAGTTCGGCCCCGGCGAGCTGCCGGGAGACGGTGGCCCAGCGGGCCAGCAGGGCTTCGGCGTCGCCGCGGTCGAGCGCCCGCGCCACCAGGCCGAGGGCGGCGGGCCAGCTGTCCGCCGTGCCGGCGACGCGCAGTGCGGCGGCGGCGTTGAGCAGCACGGCTTCGCGGGCCGGGCCCGGTTCGCCGGCCAGCACGCGACGGATGATGGCCGCGTTGACGGTGCGGTCGCCGCCGGCCAGGTCGGCGGGGGTGTACGGGCGCAGGCCCAGCCGTGCGGGGTCGAAGCGGTACGCGTCGCGGCTGCCGTCGGGCAGCAGCTCGACCACCCGGGCGGGTGCCCCGGTGCTGAGTTCGTCCATGCCGTCCTCGCTGTGGAACACCATGGCGCGCCGGGCGCCGAGCCGGGCCAGCACTTCGGCCATCGGCTCGACCAGGTCGGCGCTGGGGACGCCGAGAGTGCGCAGCCGGGCTCCGGAGGGGTGGCAGAGCGGGCCCAGCAGGTTGAAGACGGTGCGGGCGCCGAGTTCGCGGCGCGGGGCGGCGGTGTACCGGAAGGCCGGGTGGAACTCGGGCGCGAACAGGAAGGTGATGCCGGTGGCGGCCAGGCAGGCGGCGGCCGCCCGGGGCCCGAGATCGATCCGGACCCCGAGCTCCTCCAGGACGTCGGCGCTGCCGCAGGCCGAGGAGGCGCTGCGGTTGCCGTGCTTGGCGACCCGGGCGCCGCAGGCGGCGGCAACGATCGCGGACGCGGTGGAGATGTTGAAGGTGTTCAGGCCGTCGCCGCCGGTGCCGCAGGTGTCCAGCACGTCGCCGTCGAACGGCACGGGCGTCGCGAACTCCTGGGCGGCGCGGGCCATCCCGGTCAGGTCGTCCACCGAGGTACCGCGCACGGTGACGGCCAGGGCGAAGCCCGCGATCTGGGAGCCGGTGGCCTCGCCGCGCATGATCGTACGCATGGCGGCGGCGGCCTCCGGCTCGGTGAGCGGGCGCCTGGTGATGGTCTTCAGCAGCTCAATCAACGTGACACTCCAGGAAGTTGGCGATCAGCTGCTTACCTTCGGGGGTGAGCACCGATTCGGGGTGGAACTGCACGCCGAAGGTGGGGTGTTCGCGGTGGCGCAGGCCCATGAGGGTGCCGTCGGCGGTGCGGGCGGTGCTGGTGAGAACGGCGGGGAGGCTGTCCGGGTCGACCACCAGCGAGTGGTAGCGGGTGGCGGTGAAAGGGTCGGGCAGGGCCGCGAGGACGCCGCTGCCGTCGTGGTGGACCGGTGAGGTCTTGCCGTGCACCGGGGTGCCACGTACGACGGTCGCGCCGAATGCCTCGGCGATGGCCTGGTGGCCCAGGCAGACCCCGAGGATGGGCAGCCGGCCGCTGAGCGCCCGGACCGCCTCGACGGAGAGGCCGGCTTCGGCGGGGGCGCCCGGTCCGGGCGAGATGAGCAGGAGGTCGTGGGCGGCGAGCTCGTCCAGGGTGGTGGCGTCGTTGCGGAAGACGTGCGGGGCGCCGCCCATCTCGCCGAGGTAGTGCACCAGGTTGTAGGTGAACGAGTCGTAGTTGTCGATGACCGCGACGCGGGGCGCAGCGGGCGGGGTCGTCATGCGTGGGCCTCCGCCCGATTGACGGCGGTGATCACGGCGCCCGCCTTGTGGAGGGTCTCGCGGAACTCGGCGCCGGGGTCGGAGTCGGCGACGATGCCGGCTCCGGCCTGCACATGGACCTGCCCGTCGGCGACGACCATGGTGCGCAGCACGATGGCGAAGTCGGCGAGGCCGTCGTGGCCGGCGAAGCCGAGCGCGCCTCCGTAGACGCCGCGCTGCTGGGGCTCCAGTTCGGCGATGATCTCCATCGCCCGGATCTTGGGGGCCCCGGAGAGGGTGCCCGCGGGGAAGGTGGAGCGCAGCGCGTCCAGCACGGTGCGGCCTTCGGCGAGCCGGCCGGAGACGGTGGACGACAGGTGCATCACGTGGGAGAACCGCTCGACGCGCATGATCTCGTCGACGGTGACGCTGCCGGTCTCGGTGACCCGCCCAAGGTCGTTGCGGCCGAGGTCGACGAGCATGACGTGCTCGGCGCGCTCCTTTTCGTCGGCGAGGAGCTCGTACTCCAGGTCGAGGTCGGTCTCCGGGTCCGGGTGCCGGGGCCGGGTGCCGGCCAGCGGCCGGGTCTCCACCCGGCGGCCCTCGGCCTTGACGAGCAGCTCGGGCGAGGCCCCGATGACGTGCCGGCCGGCGCCCAGGCTCAGGTGGTACATGTACGGCGACGGGTTGGTGGCCCGCAGGTGCCGGTAGAGGTCGAGCGGCTCGGCGCGCAGTGGCCGGCTCAGCTGCCGCGAGAGCACAATCTGGAAGGCGTCGCCGGCCGCGATGTACTCCTTGGCCCGTTCGACACTGCTGCGGAAGGCCTCCTCGGTGAGGTTCGCGGTCCAGCCGGCCGTGGGGTCGGCGGCCGGACCGGCCGGCAGGATCGGGCGGCCGGAGAACCGGGGGCCCGGGATCGGCTCGCGCAGCCGCCGCCCCATGTGCTCGATCCGCTCGACGGCCTCCTCGTACTCCTCGGCGGCCGGCCGGTGCAGGGTCATCAGGAGCACGCGCTGGGTGGCGTGGTCGAAGACGATCAGGTCGTCGGCGGCCAGGAAGGCGGACTCGGGGAGTCCGGGCGGCGGTCCCGCGGCAACGGGCAACTGCTCGAAGTGGCGTACGGATTCGTATCCGAGGTAGCCGACGACGCCGCCGTGGAAGGGCGGCAGGCCTGCTACGGGCGCCTCCGAGGCGGCGAGCCGGGCTTCGAGGGCGGCCAGCGGGTCGCCGTCGGGCAGGTCCAGCGGGACCGGGCGGTGGCCGACGTACGAGTAGCGGGCGAAGCCGCCGGAGACGGGCACGCTCTCCAGCAGGAATCCGGGCTCGTCGGACCCGCAGAGCAGCGCGAACGCGGCGACCGGGGTGAGGGTGTCGGTCAGGAACTCCTGGCGGAGCGGGACGACTTCGTGGGTCCGGCCCAGTGCGGCGGTGGTGGCCCGGTCGGGCACGGTCGCGGGCTGGGCCGCGGGATGAGTCGCGGGCGGGGCCGCGGCTGTCGCCTCGACGGCGGCTTCGGTGAGGGCCGACACAGGTGTCCTCCAAGTGAATTCGGTCATCTTCGGTACTGCGTCGGGAGGGGGTGTCCGGACCGGACCGTAGCCCCGTGGCCGGGTACGCACCATGAGTTTCAATTTCCGCCGAAGGATCCCCGGGCACCCCACCGCGACCCGGCGGACGCCGCCCACCTGCGCCGATACCTCCCCGGAGGGCAAGTTTCCGGCCGGTAACAGTGAAGAATTCATATTCCGGATGGAGAAGAACTCATACCGGGAAATGCGAATTACTCACGTTGCAAAGAAACAAGCCGATGTCTAAAGTGGGCGACGCTGCATGGGGGAGGAGGTGCATGTCGTTTGAACACGGTGCACATTCCGGCAAGGGGGAATTATGAAAGACCCGGCTCACCGCCGTCTGGCGGGCTGGATAATGGGCGAGGAATTCTCGTGCCTGGCGGCCAAATCGGCCGTACGCCGAAAGACTCTGACGCTCGTTCAACTGGGCAAGATGGGCAGCTCGGACACCACGTCGGACCTGCACACGGCGATTTCCGAATTCGTCTCCGAGGAATTGTCCCCGCACGAGAATTTCGCGACGCTCGTCGCCGTGTTCGAGGAACCGAACGGACTCACCGAGCCGGAATTCGACGAGTTGATGTGGCAGCAGCTCACCGACCTGCACCACCTCGACCTCGACCGGGGGTTCGCCTGGGCACCGGACGTCGCCGAGGACCCGGCCTCGCCGGACTTCGCGTTCAGTCTGGCCGGGCACCCGTTCTTCGTGGTCGGCATGCACGAGCACGCCTCCCGGATCTCCCGCCGCTACGACGGCCCCGCGCTCGCCTTCAACTCCAACCACCAGTTCCGGCGGTTGAAGCAGTCAGGCGTCTACTACGGCCTCCAGCGCCGTATCCGGCAGCGCGAAGAGCGGCTGCAGCACTCCATCAATCCCAACCTCACCGAGTTCGGCGAGGCGTCGGACGCCCGCCAGTACTCCGGCTCGGCAACCGACGAGCAATGGCGCTGCCCCTTCCAACCGCGGGGCGGCACGGCGTCCGGCTCCTGAGCCGCCGCACGGTACCCGGCCCCTTCTTCGATCATGGAGTGCCTTCCGCCATGCAACGCGTGCATTTTTCCGCCCAGGACCTGGCGCGCACAGTCGTCAAGGTCGCCGAGCGCCCCCTCGTGGAGACGCTGTTCGCCCTTGACCTGCTGGCCCGTCAGGGCGGCGGCGAGGACTACGCGTCCTGGCGCCAGCGGACCACCGGCCGGCTCGGCCGGCGCTCCTGGTCCCTGCTGACGCTGGCCCGCACCCTGCGCCCCGTCCCCGACCTGCTGCACATGGCCGAGAACGCGGCGAACCCGAAGACCGGGACCGAGCGGCAGAACCTGGTCGCGATGCTGGAGGACTTCCACAAGGTGGCGCTCGCGCCCTACTGGGACCGGGTCTCGGCCGCCCTGGAGGCCGACTGCACCGCCCGCGGCCGCACCGTGCTGGCCGGCGGCATCGAAAGGCTGTTGTCCACCGTGCACCCGATGGTGCGGTGGAGCGGCGGTGTGCTGGAGATACCCAGCCACCGCTCGCAGGACGTCGTCCCGGGCGGGGCCGGCCTGTTACTGGCCCCGTCGCTCTTCCTGTACGACCGTCCCGTGCTGATCCCGGCGGCCGGCCGGAACCGGCCGCCGGTACTCGCGTACCCGGTCGCGGGCGGCACGGCCGAGGCCGTACTGGCCGCGCCCGCGGCCGAGCAGAACGCGGCCGACGCGCTCGGCCCGCTGGTCGGACGCACCCGGGCGGCCATCATGAAGAGCCTGACCGAGAGCTGCACCACCACCGAACTCGGCCGCCGCATCGGCATCTCGGCCGCCTCCGCCAGCCAGCACACCTCCGTGCTGCGCAGCGCCGGACTGATCACCACGCACCGGCGGCTCAACACCGCCCGCCACTCGCTCACCCCGCTCGGTGCCGCCCTCCTGGACGGCTTCCACCACCGGGACCTGGCGCGGGCGCACATGTAGCCGACGGCCTCGGCCCGCAGGGCCGGGGCCGCCCGTCAGCCGCGGTCGGTGAGCTGTGCCAGACGGGCGGCGATCCCGTCGGCGGGGGCGTCGCACATGACGTCGGCGAGCCGGCCGTCCACCAGGAACAGCACCACGTCGGCGGCGGCCGCAACGGCCGCCGCCGACGTCGTCACGAGTACGGTCCGGGCCTCGTCCTCAAGGTCCATCGCCGAGTACAGGTGCTGCGCTTCCTCCAGGTCGTCGGCGACCAGCAGTTCGGGCCGGTCCCGGTCGGCGGCGGGCAGCCGCTCCCACTCCACCGGGTCGGGCGTCACGATCCGGTCGTGCCTGCCCACCCAGCCCGAGGTGGGTGTCTGGCGTCCGGTGGCGCAGGCCAGCAGGGTGCTCTTCCCCGATCCCGGCAGGCCGATCACGGCGGTCACCCCGCCGCGTACCAGCCCGATCGTCACCTCGCTCAGGACGGGCAGCGGTCCGTACGACATCGAGACGGCGTCCATTTCCAGGGCGTAGGGCGAGATATCCCGTGAGCGACAACCCTCCGGGGTCTCATTGGCAGTCATTTCCGGGGACCTCCAGTGCATCGAGTGATATTGCAGAAACTACCGAGGGGCGAGGGGTCCGGGTAAGCGCGTAAGCTGCACTTTCGGTGGTGGAGCTGGCTCCACCACCGAATGGGGGGCTCAGGGTAATGCCCTCCGTAAATTCCCTGCGTAGTCTTCATTCCAGGGGCAAAAGGGCTCCCCGGCCCGCAGCGCTCAATCCCCCGCGAGCGACTGCGGGCCGGGGTCTTTTTCATGCCCGCGGCGCGGTGCTGCTGTCGGCGAGATCGTGGAGAAGATCACCCAGCCGGGCCGCCAGTCGATCAATGTCCGAACGGTCGTGCACTGCCGTCGAATATGAGATTCCGATGGTCAGCCGTTCGTCCTGCACACCACACACGACATCCAGCAGGTGAGCACGCGCCCCGGCGCCGCTCTGGGTGGCGGAGGGGTCCTCCAGCAGGCCGGCGTAGAAGCCGGGGTCGAACCCGTCCGACCGGCCCACGTAGTTGAAGCTGACGTCCGGCAGCGGCCGGCCCAACGGCGAGTCCGCGCGCAGATGGCGCAGGACCCCGTAGCCCAGGCCCTTGTGCGGCACCGCCCGCAGGCCGCGCTTGACCCCCGCCACCGCGGACCGCCAGCCCTCGCCCACGGACACGTTCCAGGCGAACGGGAACACCGTGGTGAACCAGCCGACCGTGCGCGACAGATCGGCGCCCTCGACCACCGCCTCCTCGCGGCCGTGGCCCTCCAGGGCCACCGCCACCCGGTCCTGGCCGGTCCAGTCGGCCAGCGCCCGGCCGAGGGCCGCGAGCAGCACCTCGTTGACCCGGGCCCGGTAGGCCCCCGGCGCCGACTGGAGCAGGGCGGCAGTGGTCCGACCGTCCAGCCGCACGGAGACGGTGTCCTCGGAGCCCGCGGTGTTGGCCGCGGAGCCGGAGCCCGGCAGCCTCGGCACCCGTTCGGCCTCCTGCCAGTACGCGATCTCCCCGTCGAAGCGGCCGGCCGGGGCCAGTTCGGCGAGCCTGCCCGACCACTCCTGGAAGGAGGTGGTCCGGGCGCCCGGGCCTGGCCGCTCCCCCGCCGCGATCCGCTCGTACGCGCGGGCCAGGTCGGCGAGCAGCACGCCCCAGGAAACGACGTCGACGACCAGGTGGTGGGCGACCAGGGCGATCCGGACCGGCAGGTCCACGCCCTGGTCGAAGACGAGTGCCTTGAGCAGCGGTCCGTGGGTGATGTCCAGGCCGGCGTGCGCGCGGGCGAGCTGCCGTTCCATCTCGGCGGCGCGGGCGGCCGGTTCCTCCTGGAACAGGTCGTACCAGGTGAACCAGTTGCCGTCCTCCCGCTCCACGACGCTCTGCTGCCAGCCGCCACCGGTGCGTGTGAAGCGCGAACGCAGCCCGTCGTGGTGCTCGTACAGGGCCCCCACGGCAGCCCGGAGGGCATCGCGGTCGGGCCGCTCGGCCAGTTCGGCGTAGGCCGACATGGTGAACCGGTCGTACGAGCCCCGCTCCCCGTCCAGGAACCAGCGCTGGATCGGGGTCAGGGCCACATCGCCGGTGACCGGGCCGGTGTCCCCGGGGCCTTCCGCGCCGCTGCCCGGACCGGCCTGGACGGCCAGCTCGGCCAGGGCCGCCACGGTGGGCGCGGCGAACAGCTGCTTGGTGGAGACCGCGAGGCCCGCGTCCCTGGCCCGGGCGACCACCTGGATGCTGAGGATGGAGTCGCCGCCGAGGTCGAAGAAGTTGTCGTGGACGCCGACCTCCGGCACGCCGAGGAGCGCCTGCCACACCCCGGCGAGGGTGCGTTCGGCGTCGGTGCGCGGTGCGGTGTACGTGTCCCCGCGCGCCGGCAGCCCGGGGGCGGGCAGGGCGCGCCGGTCCAGCTTGCCGTTGGCGGTCAGCGGAATCGTGTCGAGGGCCACCCAGGCCGCCGGGACCATGTACTCGGGGAGCGATCGGGCGGTGTGCTCGCGCAGCGTCTCGGGGTCGGGGGCGGCACCGGGGGCGTCCCCGGTGACGTAGGCGACGAGGCGCTTGACACCCGGCTGGTCCTCGCGGACCTGGACCACCGCCTGGCGCACGTCCGGGTGGGCGGCCAGGACGCTCTCGATCTCGCCGGGCTCGATGCGGAAGCCGCGGATCTTGACCTGGTCGTCGGCGCGGCCCACGAACTCCAGCTGCCCGCCGGGGAGCCAGCGCACCACGTCCCCGGTGCGGTACATCCGCTCCGCCGAGAAGGGCGAGGCCACGAAGCGGCTCGCGGTCAGGGCGGGCCGGCCCAGGTAGCCGCGGGCCACGCCCGCGCCGGTGACGTACAGCTCGCCGGGGACCCCGGCCGGCACCGGGCGCAGCCAGGTGTCGAGGACGTACACCTTGGTGTCCAGGTTCGGCCTGCCGATGGGCGGGACGGTGCCCGGCGCGAGGCGCTCGCTGATGGTCGCGGAGATGGTGATCTCGGTGGGCCCGTACGCGTTGTACATGGCGCGGCCGGGTGCCCAGCGGTCGACCAGCTCCGGCGGGCAGGCCTCGCCGCCCACCACCAGGGTGCGCAGCTCGGGCAGTTCCGCGGTGCCCGCGCCGGCCAGCGCAGCGGGCGGGACCATGGCGTGGGTGACCCGCTGCCGGGTGAGCACCTCGACCAGTTCCTCGCCCAGGACCCTGCCCGGGGCGGGCAGGACCAGGGCGGCGCCCACGGACCAGGCCATCAGGATCTCCATGACGGAGGCGTCGAAGTTGGCCGAGGCTACCTGGAGCACCCGGGATTCGGGGGTGATCGTGAAGCGGTCCGCCTGGGTGGCGGCGAAGGCGGCCACACCCCGGTGGCCGACCAGCACGCCCTTGGGGACGCCCGTCGATCCGGAGGTGTAGATCAGGTACGCGCCCGCGTCCGGCGAGACCGGACCGGGTCCGTCCCGGCCCTGGAGAGCGGCCTCGTGTCCCTCTCCGTCGTCGACCAGCAGGGTGCGCGCCGCCGTGGCGTCGAGCAGCCCGGCACGGTCCCCGTCCGTGAGCACCACCGGGGCACCGGAGTCGGTGAGCATGAACGTCCGCCGGTCGGCCGGGTATTCGGGGTCGAGCGGGAGGTAGACCCCGCCCGCCTTCACCACGGCGAGCAGTGCGGTGATCCAGTCGGCGCCGCGCGGCAGGCACACCCCGACGACGGTCTCGGGTGTGACGCCCTCGGCCCGCAGCCGCCGGGCCAGGGCCGTGGCCCGGTCGTCGATCTGCGCGTAGGTCCAGGTCCCGGTGTCGGTGACGACGGCCGGTGCGGCGGGCCGCAGGGACCGCTGCCGTTCGAACAGGGCGGGCAGCGACAGCGGTGCGATGTCCGAGCCGGTGGCGTTCCGCTCGTGGAGCAGGGTGAGCCGCTCGTTCTCGGAGAGCAGTTCCAGGTCGGACAGGGTGCGTGCGGGGTCGTCCGCGAGCGCGGTGAGGATGGTGACCAGGTGGCCCGCCATACGGCGGATCGTGGCTTCGTCGAACAGGTCCGTGTTGTGGACGAGGTGGGCCTGGAACTCTCCGTCGCTCTCGCCGAAGTCGAAGGTGAGGTCGAACTGCGAGGTCCGGGATTCCAGCGGGTGGTCCGACCAGCTCAGCGCGGCCGGCGCGGCGGCGGCCGCGCCGTGGCCCTCGGCCGGGCTCTCGTAGCTGATGACCGCCTGGACCAACGGGCTGCGGCTGGGGTCGCGTTCGGTGACCACGGCGTCGACGACCCGGTCGAAGGGCACCTCGGCGTGGGCGAAGGCGTCCAGCACGGTGCGGCGCACCGAGGACAGCAGCGCGGTGCCGGTGGCGTTCTCGTCGATGGTGGTGCGCAGGGCCAGGGTGTTGACGAAGAAGCCGACCAGGCCCTCCAGTTCGGCCCGGTCGCGGCCGGAGGTGACGGTGCCGAGCACCACGTCCTGCTGCCCGCTGTAGCGGGACAGCAGCAGCTGCGCGGCCGCGGTCAGGCCCATGAACAGGGTGGCGCCCCGGGCCTGGCAGACCTCGGTGAAGCGGGCGAGCAGTCCGGCCGGGATCACCGTCCGGAAGCTCGCGCCGCGGGTGGTGCGCTCGGCGGGGCGCGGCCGGTCGGTCGGCAGCTCCAGGACGGGCGCACCGGCCAGCTGTTCGCGCCAGTAGTCCAGGGCGTGCTCCATCGCCTGGGGGGTCAGCCGCTCGCGCTGCCAGACCGCGTAGTCCGCGTACTGGACGGGCGGTTCGGCCGGGGTGCGGCCCTCGTACAGCCCGGTCAGCTCCCGGGTGATCACGTTCATCGACCAGCCGTCGGTCACGATGTGGTGCATCGACAGGACCAGGATGTGGTCCCGGTCGCCGGTCCGGACCAGGGTGGGCCGCAGCAGCGGTCCGCCGCGCAGGTCGAAGACCTCGGCAAACAGGGACCGGACCAGTGCGTCGGCGCCCTCGGCGCCGGGTTCGACCACCGGCAGCGGGACCGGGGCGGCCGGGTGGACGATCTGGACGCCCTGGCCCTCGGCGGTGGTGAAGGTGGTGCGCAGCGACTCGTGCCGGGCCACCAGGGCGTCCAGCGCCCCGCGCAGTGCGACGAGGTCCAGCGCCCCGGTCAGCCGCAGCGCGATGCCGGAGTTGTACTCGGTGCTCTCCGGGTCGAGTTCGGCCGCGAACCACAGCCTGCGCTGGGCGTACGAGAGCGGCAGCGCGCCGTCGCGGGCGACCGGTCGGACGGGGTCGGCGGGTTCACGCGTGGGTGTGGCCAGGGGGGCGAGCCCGGCAACGGTGGGCGCGTTGAACAGGTCGCGCACGCTGGTGTCGTATCCGGCCGCACGGAGCCGGGAGACCGCCCGGGTGGAGAGGATCGAGTCGCCGCCGAGGTCGAAGAAGTTGTCGTGCGCGCCGATCCGTTCGAGACCGAGTACGTCGGCCCAGACCGCGGCCACGGTCTTCTCGGCCGCCGTACGGGGTGCGGTGTACGCGTTCGCGAGGGCCGCGGGGTCGGGGGCGGGCAGGGCGCGCCGGTCCACCTTGCCGCTCTGGTTGAGCGGGAAGGCGTCCAGCAGCAGCCAGGCCGCCGGGACCATGTAGTCGGGCAGGGCGTCGGCTGCGTAGCCGCGCAGCTCCGCCGCGTCGGCACCGTCCGCGCCGCCGGTGCCCACCACGTAGGCCACCAGCCGCTTGACACCGGGCTGGTCCTCGCGGGCCACCACCACGGCCTGGGTGACCGCGGGGTGGCGGGCCAGTACGGTCTCGATCTCGCCGAGCTCGATGCGGAAGCCACGCACCTTGACCTGGTCGTCGCGCCGGCCGAGGAACTCGACGGTGCCCTCGCGGGTCCAGCGCACCAGGTCGCCCGAGCGGTACATGCGCCCGCCGGTGAACGGGCAGGCCACGAACCGTCCGGCGGTCAGGCCCGGCTTGCCGACATAGCCGCGGGCCAGGCCGGCGCCCTCGATGTACAGCTCGCCGACGACCCCGGCCGGGACCGGGCGCAGCCGGGCGTCCAGCACGAAGGCGCGCGCGTTGCCGACCGGGCGGCCGATCAGGGGGCGTTCGCTGCCCCGGGCGGTCCAGGTCAGCGAGTCGCAGGTGCACTCGGTGGGCCCGTAGAAGTTGTACGCGGTGACCTCGGGGTGGGCCCGCAGGGTGTCCCAGATCTGGCCGTCGACCGCCTCGCCGCCGAAGACGATCACGCTCGGCACATGGGTCTCGTCGGCCAGCAGCCCGTCCGCGATCAGCTCGCGCAGGTAGGTGGGCGCCTCGTCGATGACGTCGATCCGCGCGTCCCGCAGGTAGTCGCGGAAGGCCCGCAGGTCGATGTGGGTCTCGTGGTCGACGGGGTGCAGCTGGTGGCCGCCGACCAGCCACAGCAGGGCGACGCAGGACGCGTCGAAGGAGATCGAGGCGGTCTGGGCCATCCGCATCTGCCGGCCCCGGGAGGTGGGCTCGAACATGCGCCGGCGGTGGTGGGCGAAGAGGTTCCGGAAGGCGCCGTGCCGGATGAGGGTGCCCTTGGGCAGACCGGTGGAGCCGGAGGTGTAGATGACGTACGCGAGGTGGTCGGCGGTCAGCCGGGGTACGGCGGGGGCCTGCGGGTCTCCTTCGGATCCGCGGTCCGGGGTCAGCAGGATGCCCTCGTAGTCGGCGAACCGGTCGGCCAGGTGGTCCTGTACGAGGACGGTCGCCGCGCCCGAGTCGGCCAGCATGTGGCGTACCCGGTCGGCCGGGTAGCCGGGGTCGATGGGCAGGCAGGCGGCACCGGCCCGGAGGATGCCGAGCAGGGCGACGACCACGTCGGTGCCGCGGTCGGCGCAGATGCCGACGACGGTGTCGGGTCCGGCACCCCGCTCGCGCAGGCGGTGGGCCAGCCGGCCGGCGGCCCGGTCCAGCTCGGCGAAGGTCAGCCGCTCCTCGCCGTGGACCAGGGCGACGGCGTCGGGCGTGCGGGCGGCCTGGGCCGCGAACAGCTCCGGAAGCAGCGGCTCCGGGATGTTCTGAGCGGTGTCGTTCCAGCCGTGGGTGAGGGTGTGCTCCTCCTCGGGGGTGAGCATGCGGACGTCCGCGAGCGGCTTGTCGGGGCCGGCTATCTCGCCGACCACGGTCGCCAGGTGGGCGCCGAGTCCGCGGACGGTGGCCTCGTCGAACAGGCCGGTGTTGTAGTTGATCACCGCGGTCAGCGAGCCGTCGCGCTCGGCGAAGTCCACGGCGAGCTCGAACTGCGCGGTGTCGACGTCGAAGGGCTGGTCCTGCCAGGTCAGTCCGGCGCCGGTGGTGGGCCGGGGTGTGGTCTCCATGCTGACCAGGGCCTGCACCAGGGGGGTGCGGCTGGGGTCGCGTTCGGTGACGACGGCGTCCACGACCCGGTCGAACGGGATCTCCTCGTGGGCGAAGGCGTCCAGCACGGTCTCCCGTACGGCGGCCAGCAGGTCGGCGACACTGCGCTGCTCGTCGATCCGAGTGCGCAGGGCGACCGTGTTGACGAAGAACCCGATCAGGTCTTCGAGTTCGGCCCGGTCGCGGCCGGAGGTGACGGTGCCGACCACCACGTCCTGCTGGCCGCTGTAGCGCGACAGCACGAGCTGCACGGCGGCGACCAGCCCCATGAACAGGGTGACTCCGCGGGCCCTGCACACCTCGGTGAAGCGGGCCACGACCTCGGCCGGGACCTCGAATTCCGCCAGGGCACCGGCCCAGGTGCGCTCGGCCGGGCGGGGCCGGTCGGTGGGCAGTTCCAAGACGGGTGCGCCGGCCAGCCGCGCGCGCCAGTGGTCGAGCCCCGCGGCGAGTGCCTCCGGGGTCAGCCGCTCGCGCTGCCAGGCGGCGTAGTCGGCGTACTGGAGGGCGAGCGGGGGCAGTTCGACGCCCCGGTACAGCAGGTCGAGCTCGCGGACCACGACGCCCATCGACCAGCCGTCGGTGATCATGTGGTGCATCGCGAGGACCAGGATGTGCTCCTCGTCGGCGACCTTGAGCAGGGTGGGGCGCAGCAGCGGCCCGGTGCGCAGGTCGAAGACGACGCCGAGTCCGGCGCGTATCCGCCCGGGGACGTCCGCGGGCGCGCAGCGGACGACCGGCAGGTCGACGGGGGCGGCCGGCCCGATGAGCTGGACGACCTCGCCGTCGGCTTCCGCGAAGGTGGTGCGCAGCGGCTCGTGCCGGGCGACGAGGGCGTCCAGGGCCCCACGCAGTGCGGCGAGGTCCAGCGGGCCGGTCAGCCGCAGGGCACCGCCGGAGTTGTACTCGGTGCTCTCCGGGTCGAGTTCGGCCGCGAACCACAGCCTGCGCTGGGCGTACGAGAGCGGCAGCACGCCACCGTCCCGCGCGGCCGGGGCCGGCGGGGCGTCCGGGCCGAAGGCTCCGGGCAGGTCGTCGGCCGCGCCGATCTCGGCGGCCAGGGCGGCGACGGTGGGGTGGTCGAAGAGGGTGCGGACGGCGGCCGGGTAGCCGGCCCGGCGCAAGCGCGAGACGGCCTGGATGCTGAGCAGCGAGTCGCCGCCGAGGCCGAAGAAGTCGTCGGCCGCGCCGATCCGTTCGGCGCCGAGCACCTCCGCGAAGACGGTGGCCACGGCACGCTCGGCCTCGGTCGCGGGCGCGATGTACTCGCGTACGAGGGTGGACAGGTCGGGGGCCGGCAGGGCCTTGCGGTCGACCTTGCCGTTGGCGTTGAGCGGGAAGGCGTCCAGGACCACGCAGACGGCCGGGACCATGTACTCCGGCAGCGAGCGGGCCACGAACTCGCGCAGCTCGGCCGGATGGGCGCCGTCGGCGACGGCGTAGCCGACGAGCCGCCGGGTGCCGGGCTGGTCCTCGCGGACCACGGCGACCGCCTGGGACACGGCAGGGTGCCGGGTCAGCGCGGCCTCGACCTCGCCCGGTTCGATGCGGTGGCCGCGTACCTTGACCTGGTGGTCGGTGCGGCCGAGGAACTCCAGCTGGCCGTCTGTACGCCGCCGTACGAGGTCGCCCGTACGGTACATGCGGCCGCCGGTGAACGGGTTGGCCACGAAGGCGCTCGCGGTCAGGCCCGGGCGGCCCGCGTAGCCGCGGGCGACGCCGGGTCCGGCGAGGTGGAGCTCGCCGGCGGTGCCGTCGGGCACCGGCCGTAGCCAGCCGTCCAGCACGAAGGCGCGGGCGCCGTCGATCGCCCGGCCGATCGGGGGCGTGGCGGTGGCCGGGGCGAGCGGGTCGCTGAGGGTGGCGGCGACGGTGGTCTCGGTCGGCCCGTAGGCGTTGACCAGGATCCGGCCGGGCGCCCAACGGGCGGGGATCTCGGCGGGCATCGCCTCGCCACCGGAGACCAGTGCGCGCAGGTGCGGCAGCGGTATGTCGGGCAGGGTGGAGAGCGCGGCGAGCGGCAGCATGGCGTGGGTGATCCGCTGCTCCTCCAGCAGCCGGGCGAGGGGCTCGCCGACGGTCTGGTCGGGTCCGGCGAGCACCAGGGCGGCGCCGACCGTCCAGGCGTTGACGAGGTCGCCCATGGCGACGTCGAAGCCCAGGGAGACGCTCTGCAGGATGCGGGAGTCGCCGTCGAGGTCCAGGGCCCGGGCGTGGGCGGCACCCAGGTCGCGCAGGCCGCGGTGGGTCACGGAGACGCCCTTGGGGGTGCCGGTGGAGCCGGAGGTGTAGATGAGATAGGCCGCCGCGTCCGGGTGGCCGGGGCGGACGGGTGGGACCGGGCTGGTCTCCGGGCCGAGGGCGAGGAGGTCCACCGCGTTCAGCTCCGGGGCTGCGGAGTTGCCGAGTACCAGCCGGGCTCCCGCGTCGGCGGCCATGAAGGCGAGCCGGTCGGCGGGGTGGGCCGGATCGAGCGGCAGGTAGACCGCGCCCGTCTTGGCCACCGCGAGCAGCGAGACCAGCCAGTCGACGCCGCGCGGCAGGCTGACGCCGACCACGGTCTCGGGGCCGATGCCGCTGTCGGCGAGCCGGTGGGCCAGGCCGTTGGCGCGGGCGTCCAGTTCGCCGTACGAGAGCACGGTGCCCCCGTCGACCACGGCGGGTGCCTCGGGCCGGCGGGCCGCCTGGGCCTCGAAGAGGCCGGGCAGGGTCACGGTCGGGCGCGGCCGGCCGGCGGGCCCGGAGGCCGTGCCGGTGCCGGCGGTGAACCGGTCGCGCTCGGCCGGGGTGAGCAGCGGGATGCGGGCCAGGCTCTCCTCGTCGAGCAGGCCGCGGAGCAGGGTGGCGAGCCGCTCGGAGAGCCGCCGCGCGGCCGTGTCCCCGAATACCGCGGGGTCGTAGGACACGCGCAGCGAGACGCCCGGGGCGTTGTCGCCGACGAGCTGGCGGCCGGTGAAGGCGGTCAGCGAGAGCGGGTAGTCCCCGCCCTGGACGGCGGCGTCCGCCTCGGTGACGGCGAGACCGTGGCGGGCCGCGAGGTCGTCGGCAACCGGGTAGTTCTCGAAGACCAGGACGCTCTCGAAGAGGCGGGTGCCGGCCGGCAGGTCGGCGAGCGCGGTGAGCTCGGGCAGCGAGAGGTATTCGTGGGCGCGGGACTCCCACTGTTCGGCCTGGAGCTGCTGGAGCCACTGGACGACCGGGGTGGCGGGGTCGAGGACCGTGCGTACCGGAACCGTGTTGATGAACAGGCCGAGCATGCCTTCCGCCTCGGCCAGGTCGGCCGGGCGCCCGGACGTGGTGGCACCGAAGACGATGTCGTTCCGGCCCGAGCAGGCGGAGAGCAGCAGCGCCCAGGCGCCCTGGACCACCGCGTTCACGGTCAGCCGGTGACGGCGCGCGAACTCCCCGATCTCGGTGGGCAGGGTGCCGGGCAGCTCGACGTCGAGATGGCGGATGCCGTCGGCCGGCCCGGCGTCCGGGTCGGCGGGGAGGGTGAGGGCCGTGTCGTAGCCGGCCAGTACGGTGCGCCAGTGCGTCCGGTCGGCATCGGTGTCGCGGGCGTCGAGCCAGGCCAGGTAGTCCCGGTAGGGGGCGCGGACCTGCGGTGTGCCGCCGGCGTAGCGGGCGAAGACGTCGTCCAGCAGCTGCGGGGTGCTCCAGCCGTCGAGCAGGAGGTGGTGGAAGGTCCACACCAACTGGACGCGGGTGCCGCCGAGGGTGGCGAGGGACAGCCGCATCAGCGGTGCGTGGCCGAGCCGGATGGTGTGGAAGTCGCCGCGCCGGAGGTCCGCGAGGCGTTCGGCGCGGGCGGCGGCGTCCAGTGCCGTCCAGTCCTCGGTGTGGACGGGGATCTCGACGCGCTCATGGACCAGGGCGGCGGGTTCGTCGGCCTGGTCCCACACGACGGAGACGCGCAGGGCGTCGGAGGCGTTGACGGCCTCCTGCCAGGCTGCGGCGAGCCGTTGGGGATCGTCGGCGCCTTCGAGGACGAAGGACATCTGCTCGACGTACGCCGTCCCGGAGTCGTCTTCCAGCGAGTGGAAGAGCAGCCCCTGCTGCATGGGCGAGAGCGGGTGCACGTCGGCGATGCCACGCCCGGTGCCGACCACCCGGTCCACCGTGGCCTGGTCCCAGGCCACGAGCGGGAAGTCGGACGGAGTACGACCACCCGTACCGTCGGTCAGGCAGTACGCCACCGCTTCACGCAGGGCGTCGCGGTAGCGCGCGGCGAACTCCCGGGCGCGGGCGGCGTCGTGGGCGGCGGCCGGGTGGTGGAGGTCGATGCGCAGCTGCCCGTCCTGGACGCGGCTGACGACGTCCCAGACGTGCGGGCGCTCGTCGGCGGGGGCGTGGTCGCCGTCGACCGGGAGCATGCCGGCGAAGACATCGGGGTCGCCCATGGCGTCGTAGCGGCCGAGGTAGTTGAAGCTGATCTGTGCGGGGTCCGCGAGGTCGGCGCCGTGCAGATGGCGCAGTGCGCCGAAGCCGATGCCCCGGTCGGGCACGGCCCGCAGCATCTCCTTGGTCGAACGGATCTGCTCCCGCCAGTCCCCTGACGAACCCAGCGCCACCGGGTAGATCGACGTGAACCAGCCCACCGTTCGGGACACATCGGCCCCGATCACGGCCTCCTCGCGGCCATGGCCCTCCACGTCCACCAGGATCCGGTCACGGCCGGACCACTCCCCCAGGGCACGGCCCAGGGCGGCCAGCAGAACGTCGTTGACCTGCGTACGGAAGACCGACGGAACCCGCTGGAGCAGCGCCTCGGTCTCCGCCCGGGACAGGGTCACGGTCTCGATCGCCGTGTCCGCCACGGTGTTGGTCCCGGCCGGCACATCGTCGAAGAGGGGCTCGGTGCTCGCGAGGACCTCGGTCCAGTACTCCGCCTGACCGGAGAAATCATGCGCCGCGAGCCTGGCGGTCCACGCCGGGAACGACAGCGACGTCTCATCCAGCACCACGTCCTCACCGGCGGCCAACTGCCGGTACGCAACAGCGATGTCCTCCAGCAGAATCCGCCACGACACACCATCCACCACCATGTGATGCACGGCGATCAGCAACCGGTCCCCGGAAAGCACCACCCGCACCAACGGACCGCCCTCCAGACGGAACCCCTCCTGAACCACACCCCCGACACCACGCTCCACAACAACCCGCACCGGCCCACCGGCACGCTGACACCAGCCCTCCGCAGTCCTGGAGAACCGCACCCACAACCCCTCGTGATGCGACAACACCACCGGAACCGCCCGCGCGAGCACCTCCTCGTCGACCCCGCCGGCCAACCTCACATGCATCGACATCCCGAAATGGTCCGGAGCCACCGGGTGTGTCTCCAGGAACCACTCCTGGATCGGCGAGAGCACGACCGGGCCCGTGACGGCCGGCCCCGCGTCCACGGCCCCGGCCTCCCGGGCCACCGCCGCGACCCCGGCCACGGTCTGCCGGACGAGGACATCCTGCGGCGAGACCACCAGACCCGCCCGCCGCAACCGCGACACGACCTGAATACTCAGGATCGAATCGCCACCCAGCTCGAAGAAGTTGTCCTGCACCCCCACCCGCTCCACGCCGAGGACGTCTCCCCACGCCCGGGCCACTATCCGCTCGGTCCGGGTCCGCGGTGCGACATGGTCCTTGGCCAGGGCGGTGCCGAGGTCGGGCTCGGGCAGGGCCCTCCTGTCGACCTTGCCGTTGGCGGTCAGCGGGAAGGTGCCCACGACCACGAAGGCGGTCGGAATCATGTAGTCCGGCAGGGACTTGGCGACGAACTCACGCATCCCGGCATGATCGACCCGGTCACCCACCACATAGCCGACCAGCCGCTTGGCCCCGTTGCGCCCCTCCCGAACCGTCACCACGGCCTGAGTGACATCAGGATGCGCGGCCAGCGCCGACTCGATCTCACCGATCTCGATCCGGAAACCACGCACCTTGACCTGATGGTCGGCGCGCCCCACGAACTCCAGCTGCCCGTCCGGCAGCCACCTCACCACGTCGCCGGTGCGGTACATCCGCTCACCGGGCCCGCCGAACGGCGAGGGAAGGAAGCGTCCGGCCGTCAGCCCGGGGTGGCCCACATATCCGCGTGCCACGCCCTCGCCGGCGATGTAGAGCTCGCCCGCGGCCCCGGCGGGCACCGGGCGCAGCCAGTTGTCCAGGACGTAGGCTCCGGTGCGCCCGAGCGGCGAACCGATCGGCACGGACGCACCGACGGAGCCGGCCTCGACCGGGTGGACGGCGGCGAAGACCGTGGTCTCCGTGGGCCCGTACCCGTTCACCAGCCGGACCTGCGGAAGCCGTTCGAGCACGGTGCGGCAGTGCTGCGGCGCGAGCGCGTCGCCGCCCGCCATCAGCAGCCGGAGCCCTGAAAGCATCGTCACATCGGTGTCGACGACCTCGTGGAACAGGCCGGCGGTCAGCCAGGCCACGGTCACGCCCCGGCCGTGCAGAAGCGTGCCGAGCTCCTCCACGGAGAGGACCCGGGCGGTGGAGACGACGAGCGCGGCCCCGTTGGCGAAGGCGCTCCAGATCTCCAGGGCACTCGCGTCGAAGGACAGCGTCGCGAACTGGCCGACGACATCGGCGGCCGTGGTTCCGAGGCGCGGGTCACGGGCCACCCGCAGCACTCCGGCGTGCGGCAGCACGATGCCCTTGGGGCGGCCGGTGGATCCGGAGGTGTAGAAGACGTATGCGGCGTTCTGCGGGGCCAGCGCGACCTGCGGCGGGCTCTGGATGCCCTTGGAGCACACGGCGGCGAGGTCCTCCAGTTCGGAGAGGAGCAGGACCGGGGTACCGGCGCCGGGGACGGTGGCGGCGGTCGAGGCGTCGGCCAGCAGCAGTTCGACGCCGGAGTCCTGGACCATGTACGAGAGGCGCTCGGCCGGATAGCTGGTGTCGAGCGGGACGAAGGCCCCGCCTGCCTTGAGCACGGCCATTAGCGCCACGATCGGCTCGGTGCCGCGGGGCAGGCAGACCCCGACCCGGGTCTCGGGGCCCACGCCGTGGGTGCGCAGGGCGTGTGCGAGGCGGCTGGTGCGCGCATCGAGCTCGCCGTAGGTGGTGCGCTCGTCGCCGCAGACCAGGGCCACGGCCTCGGGGGCGCGGGCGACCTGCTCGGCGAACACGTCGGTGAGCACGGCTCCGTCCGGGCCGTCGGGGCCCTGCGCCCAGTCGTCGAGGACCAGGGTGCGCTCGGAGGCGGGGAGCCGGGGGATGCGGGACAGCGGCAGTTCGGGCGTCCGGGCGAGGACGCCCAGGACCTCGGTCAGGTGCTCGGCCATCGAGTGGACGGTGGTGGCGTCGAACAGATCGGTGTTGTGGTTGAGGGAGAACCGCATGCCATCGGCGTGCTCCCAGAACTCGAAGGTCAGCTCGAACTGCGCGTCCTGGCGCGGAAGATCGGCGGCCGCGAAGCTCGGTCCGCGCACCCCGTCCGACTTCCAGGGACTCGTCTGGAGCACCATCATGGCCTGCACGAGGGGGGTGCGGGCTGGGTCGCGCTCGGAGACCACGGCGTCGACGACCCGGTCGAAGGGCATCTCGGCGTGGGCGAAGGCGTCCAGGACGGTCTCACGGACGGAGGCGAGCAGTTCGGTGCCGGTCGCGGCCTCGTCGATACGGGTCCGCAGGGCGAGCGTGTTGACGAAGAAGCCGAGCACGTCCTCCAGTTCGGGCCGGTCGCGGCCGATGGTGGCGGTGCCGAGGACCACGTCGCGCTGGCCGGTGGTGCGCGCGAGCATCAGCTGTACGGCTGCCGTCAGACCCATGAAGAGGGTGACGCCCCGGGTCCGGCAGACCTCGGCGAACCGGTCGACCAGCTCGGCGGGCAGCTCCGTGTCATACGTGCTGCCCGCGCGGGTGCGGACGGCGGGGCGGGGCCGGTCGGTGGGCAGGTCGAGGACGGGGGCGCCGGCCAGCTGCTCACGCCAGTAGGCCAGACCCTCGTCGAGGACCGGACCGGTCAGCGTCCTGCGCTGCCAGACGGCGTAGTCGGCGTACTGGACGGGGAGTTCGGGCAGCGGCTCACCGGCGTAGAGCGCGGCGAGCTCTCGGGTCAGCACGTTCACGGACCAGCCGTCGGTGACGATGTGGTGCATCGACAGGACCAGAAGGTGCTCGTCCTCGGCCGTCCTGAGCAGCAGTGGACGCAGCAGCGGCCCGGTGCTCAGGTCGAAGGGGGTTTCGAGTTCGGCGCGCACGGCGGCGGCGGCCTCTTCGTCGGTGGCCTCACGGACCGGGAGAGTGACGGGGGTGGCGGGGTGGATGACCTGGACGCCCTGCCCGTCGACGGTCGCGAAGGTCGTACGAAGGGACTCGTGCCGCACGACAAGAGCACCGAGAGCCGACTCAAGTGCTGTCACGTCCAACGGACCCCGGATCCGCACAGCACCACCGGTGTTGTACTCGGTCCCCTCCGGATCGATCTCCGCGGCGAACCAGACCCGAGCCTGCGCGAACGACAACGGCACAACCCCACCACGCCCCACAGGCACCAGACCCACCCCACCGGAAACCTGATCACCAACCTGATCGTCAGCCACCCCGGCCGCAGCGGCAACACCCTCCGCAGTACGACAGTCGAACAACACCCGGACCGGAACCACCACACCCGCACGACGCAACCGCGACACAACCTGAACCGCACGAATGGAATCACCACCCAACCCGAAGAAATCATCACGCACACCCACCCGCTCCAACCCCAGCACCTCCGCGAACACCCCAACCACAACCCCCTCACGCACACCACGCGGAGCCACATACTCCCCACCACACAACAACACCGGATCAGGCTCCGGCAACGCCCGACGATCCACCTTCCCGTTCGCCGTCAACGGCAGACCATCCACCACCACACACACCGACGGAACCATGTAATCCGGCAACACCCCCGCAAGAAACCCCCGCAACACCGACCCATCAACACCAACACCAGCCCCAGCCCCAACACGAGCCCCGGCCCCGGTCTCGGCCCCGGCCCCGGACTCCACCACCGCATAAGCAACCAACCGCTTCACACCACCCGCATCACCCCGCACAACAACCACCGCACGCGAAACCCCCGGGAACCCCGCGAGAACCTCCTCCACCTCCCCCAACTCCACCCGGAAACCACGCACCTTCACCTGGTCATCCACCCGACCCACAAAATCCAGCACACCCTCAGCCGTCCACCGCACCAGATCACCCGTCCGGTACATCCGCTCACCCGAACCCCCCGGCAACGCAACAAACCGCCCCGCCGTCATCCCAGCCCGGCCCCCATACCCATGCGCCAACCCAATACCCGACACATACAACTCACCCTCAACACCCACACCCACAGGACACAACCGCTCATCAAGCACCCACACCCCCGTATCCAGCGCCGCACCACCCAAGAACACCGACCCCTCGACCACATGCGAAGTCGCCATGATCGAAACCTCCGTCGGCCCGTACACATTCACCAGCCGAACACCCGGCACCTCGTCCAACACCCGCCGACAATGACGGGACGAAAGCGCATCACCACCCGCCATCACCACACGCACACCACCAAGAACACGCACATCCGCATCCACAACCTCATGGAACAGACCCGCCGTCAACCACATCACACTCACACCATGAACACGAACAAACCCCCCCAACTCCTCCACCGACAACACCCGCTCCACCGACACCGCAAGAGCCGCACCATTCAGCAGCGCACCCCACACCTCCAGAGCACCCGCATCAAAGGACAGAGTGCTCAACTGAGACACCACATCACTCGCACGAACACCGAAATTCGGATCACGCACCACCCGAACAAACCCCTCGTGCGGCAGAACCACACCCTTCGGACGACCCGTCGAACCCGACGTGTAGAACACATACGCCGCACTCTGCGCAAACACCGGAACGGCCGGATCGGTCGCCGGCTGTCCGATGGTGTCGGTCATCTCCAGCAGCGTGGGCGCGCCCACCCGGTGCATCAGCGGTGCGGTCGAGGCATCGGTCAGTACGGCCGCGATGCCCGAGTCGGCGACCATGAACTCCAGCCGGTCCAGCGGGTATTCGGGGTCGAGCGGCACCGCTGCCGCACCCGCCTTGAGCACCCCGAGCAGGGCGACGACGGGCTCCACACCACGCGGCAGGCACACGCCCACCCGCGCGCCGGCGCCGATGCCCCGCGCGAGCAGGGCGTGCGCGAGCCGGTTGGCCCGCGCGTCCAGCTCCGCGTACGACACCTGTTCGTCGGCACACACCACGGCGAGCGCGCCAGGCGCCCGCGTCACGCACTCCGCGAAGATCTCGGTAATCACCGCTCCACCGAAACCGGGCACCCGGACCACTCCCCCACGCATAGAAACGAACCGATCAGTAGTCGAGAACACCACCCAGAAGGCGGCCGACACAACGAGCTAAAGACAAAGCCAAATTCAGTGTTAAGGCGTCGCTGAAAGACCGGGGAAATCCCGGAGGAGGGGAACAGGCCGGCCTGTTCCCCTCCTCCGCGACCGGCCGGGTCAGCTCGCGGAGACGATCTCCCGCAGCCCCGCGACGAACCGTTCGGCGAACGCCGCGACCGTCCCGGGGTGGTAGGTGTCCGTCGCGTACATGACCTGGACCTCCAGGCGGCCCCCGGAGACGACCGCCACGACGTCCAGCAGGTGGTGGCGGCGTTCGGTGGCCGGTGCCGTTGGCACGTCGTACGGGACGGGCGCCCCGTAGAAGCCGTCGCCGACCCCCTCGGTGTCGTACTGGCCGAGGTAGTTGAAGCTGACCTGCGGCTCGGGGCCCTCGGCGAGGGTGCCCCTGAGGTGGCGCAGCAGCCCGTAGCCGATGCCGCGCTGTGGCACGGCCCGCAACGCGCGCTTGACCTGGTTGATCTGTGGCCGCCAGTCGGGGCCGGGCGGGGCGGTAAGGCGGACCGGGAACTGCGTGGTGAACCAGCCGACCGTACGGGACAGGTCCACCCCGTCGATGATCTCCTCCCGTCCGTGGCCCTCCAGTTCGACCAGCACACCGTCCTCGCCGGACCACTCGGTGAGCGTCCGGCCGAGGGCCGACAGCAGCACGTCGTTGATCTGCGTGCGGTAGCGGCCCGGAACCTCCTGCAGGAGCCGTCTGGTGGTCTCCGCGTCGAGTCCGGCGCGGGCGACGGCACGGTTGCGGTCCAGGTTGGCGCCGTCGTGGTCGACGGGCAGCCGTCCGCTTCCGCCCTCGGCGAGGGCGTTCCAGTACGGGGCCTCCGTGTCCAGCGCGCCCGATCCGGTGTGGGCGGCCAGCGCCCGGGTCCAGTCGCGGAACGAGGTGGACTTGGCGCCGAGGTCGACCGGGCGCCCGGCCCGCGCCTGGCCGTAGGCGGTCGCCAGGTCGGAGAGCAGGATGCGCCAGGAGACCCCGTCGACCACCAGGTGGTGGACGGTGACGAACAGCCTCGGGAGCCGGTCGCCGTATTCGAGGAGCACGGCCTTGATCAGCGGCCCGTCCACCGGGCTCAGGCTGCCCTGGGCCTCGGCGATCAGCCGGGCCGTCTCCGCCTCGGGGTCGGCCGCCCGCGACACGTCGTGGCAGCTGAGGACGGAGCGGGCTTCGGCGGGCGGGTTGTACTGGTGCCAGCCGGCCGCGCCGCCCGTGCCGTCGTGCACGTACCGCATCCGCAGGGCGTCGTGGTGGTGGAGCAGCGCCGCGAACGCCGTGGCCAGGGCGGGCCGGTCCACCTCGGCGGAACCGAGCTCGACGAAGGTGGCCATGGTCAGGTGCTCCGGCACCGTGAAGGTGTCGAAGAACCAGCGCTGGATGGGGCTCAGCAGCACGTCTCCGCTGACCGGCGGCGCGGCTTGCGGCTCCTGTGCGGCCGGCTCCGCGGCCTCGGTGACCAGCTCCGCGAGCCCGGCCACCGTGGGCGCCTTGAACATCTGCTTCGGGGAGATCGTCAGGCCCTCCTCGCGCACCCGCGAGACCACCTGGATGGTGAGGATGGAGTCGCCGCCCAGATCGAAGAAGTTGTCGTGCACGCCGACCCGGGGCAGGCCCAGGACCGAGGCCCACACCTCGGCCAGGAGCTGTTCGCGCCCGGTGCGCGGGGCGGTGTACTCGGCCGCGGCCAGGGCCTCCGGTTCGGGTGCGGGCAGCGCCTTGCGGTCCACCTTGCCGTTCGCGTTGAGCGGCAGCGCGTCCAGTACGACGAAGGCCGTCGGCATCATGTAGTCCGGCAGGGCGGCGCTCGCGAAGGCCCGCAGTCCCGCCTGGTCCAGGCCGGTGCCGGCCGCGTAGGCGACCAGACGCTTGGTGCCGGGCGTGATCTCGCGTACCGCCACGACGGCCTGGGCCACATCCGGGTGGGAGGCCAGTGCGATCTCGACCTCGCCGAGTTCGATGCGGAAGCCCCGGATCTTGACCTGGTTGTCGGCCCTGCCGACGAAGTCCAGTTGCCCGTCCGGCAGCCAGCGCACGACGTCGCCGGTGCGGTACATCCGGCCCGCCGAGAAGGGGCTGGCCACATAGCGGCCCGCGGTGAGCCCGGGGTGTCCTGCGTAGCCCCGGGTCACGCACTCGCCGGCCAGGTACAGCTCGCCCGCGATGCCGACCGGGACCGGCCGCAGCCAGGAGTCCAGTACGTACGCGCGAGTCTGACCGAGCGGGGTGCCGATCGGCACCGACGGCCTCTGCTCCGCCCAGTCGACCAGGTGGACCGTGGCGAAGATGGTCGTCTCGGTGGGCCCGTACGCGGCCACCAGCTGGACCTCCGGCGCCTCCTCCACCACCCGTTGGAAGTGCCGGGGCGAGAGCACGTCACCGCCGGTCATCACCATGCGCAGGTCGCGCAGCATCGCCACGTCGGCATCGACGACCTCGTGGAAGAGGCCGGTCGTCACCCACAGCACGGTCACCCGGTGGGTCCGCACCAGTGTGCCGAGCTCCTCGACCGACAGCACCCGGGCCGTGGAAATGGCGAGCGCGGCCCCGTTGGCGAAGGCGCTCCAGATCTCCAGCGCGCTCGCGTCGAAGGACAGCGTCGCGGTCTGGCTGATCACGTCGTCCGCGGTGAAGGCGAGACGCGGGTCACGGGCCACGCGCAGTACTCCCGCGTGCGGCACCACGATGCCCTTGGGTCGGCCGGTGGAGCCGGAGGTGTAGAAGACGTAGGCGGCGTTGGCCGGTGTGAGCCGGGTCAGCGGCGGGCCGTCGTGGGCCGCCTCGGCCGTCCGGTCCAGCTCCTCCAGGAGGAGCACCGGTACGGGTGCCTCCGCCACCGCGTCCCGGGTGTCGCCCGCGGCCAGCAGTACCCGGAGCCCGGAGTCGGCCATCATGAACGCCAGCCGGTCCGCGGGGTACTCGGGGTCGAGCGGTACGAAGACCCCGCCCGCCTTGAACACCGCGAGCAGTGTGACGACCGGGGCCGTGCCGCGCGGCAGGCAGACGCCGACCCGGACCTCCGGGCCGACCCCGTGGGCGCGCAGGGCGTGGGCGAGCCTGTCGGCGCGTACGTCCAGTTCCCCGTACGTGAGCCGCTCGCCCTCGCAGACCAGCGCGAGCGCGTCGGGGGTGCGGGTCACTCGGTCGGCGAAGACCTCGGTCAGCACCGCGCCGGCGGGCCCCTCGGCGCCGTCGGTCCAGCCGCCCACGATCTCGGTGTGTTCGGCAACGGTCAGCCTCGGCACGGCACGCAGCGGCGCCTCCGGGTCGGCGGCCATCGCGCCGAGCAGTTCGAGCAGGTGCGCGGAGAGCCGTCGGATCGTGGCCTCGTCGAACAGGTCCGTGTTGTAGACGATGTTGCTGAGCAGCGCCCCGTCGACCTCTCCGAAGTCGAGGGTGAGGTCGAACTGCGCGGTGGTGGACTTCAGGGCCTGGTCCTGCCAGTCCAGGCCGTTCGCGTCCGGTCCGGCGGGGGCGCCGGAGAGCTTCTCGTGGCTGATCGCCACCTGGACCAGTGGGCTGCGGCTGGGGTCGCGTTCGGTGACGACGGCGTCGACGACCCGGTCGAAGGGCACTTCGGCGTGGGCGAAGGCGTCCAGGACCGTGCTGCGGACCCGGTCCAGCAGCGCGGTGGTGCTGTCGCGCTCGTCGATGTGTGTGCGCAGGGCGAGGGTGTTGATGAAGAAGCCGACGACGTCCTTGAGTTCGTCGCGGTCGCGGCCCGAGGTGACGGTGCCGACCACCACGTCCTGCTGCCCGCTGTAGCGGGACAGCAGGACCTGGCCGACTGCCGTGAGGCCCATGAACAGGGTTGCGCCGCGGGCCCGGCAGACCTCGGTGAAGCGGGCGAGCTGTTCGGCCGGGATCACCGTCTGGAAGCTCGCGCCGCGGGTGGTGCGCTCGGCGGGGCGCGGCCGGTCGGTCGGCAGCTCCAGCACCGGGACGTCGGCGAGCTGTGCCCGCCAGTAGCCCAGCCCGTCCTCCAGCGTCCGCGGGGTCAGCCGCTCACGCTGCCAGACCGCGTAGTCCGCGTACTGGACGGGCAGTTCGGCCGGGATCCGGCCTGCGTAGAGCTCGCCGAGCTCACGCTGGATCACCCCGAGGGACCAGCCGTCCATGACGATGTGGTGCATCGAAAGGACGATTACGTGGTCCTCGTCGGCGACCCGGATCAGGGTGGGGCGCAGCAGCGGCCCGGTGCGCAGGTCGAAGGGCTCGCCGAGCAGCCGGTGGACGAGAGCGTCGACCGCGTCGGCGGGGCAGTCCAGCACCGGCAGGTCGACGGGGGCGGGCGGGTGGATCACCTGGACGCCCTGCCCGTCGACGGTGTCGAAGGTGGTGCGCAGCGACTCGTGCCGGGCCACCAGGGACCTCAGCGCGTCGCGCAGCGCCCCGGTGTCGAGCGGCCCGCGCAGCCGGGCGGCCCGGCCCGAGTTGTACTCGGCGCTGGCACTGTCGTGCTCCGCGGCGAACCACATGCGTGCCTGCGGGGAGGAGAGCGGGAGGGCGCCGTCGCGGGGAACCCGCACGATGGCGTCCGGCCCGGCATCCACGTCCTTCGTGCCCGGGCCGGTGCCGGACGCGGCGCCGACGTGCGGGGCGAGGGCGGCGGCCGTCGGGTGGTCGAACAGCTGCCGTACGGAGATCTCCGCGCCGGCCCGGCGCAGCCGCGACACCACCTGGATACTCAGGATGGAGTCGCCGCCCAGCTGGAAGAAGTCGTCCAGGGCGCCGACCCGGTCCAGGCCGAGCACCTTGCCGAAGACCTCGGCGACCAGCTCCTCCTGCGGGGTGCGCGGGGCGGTGTACCGCTCGCCGACGGCCGACAGGTCCGGTGCGGGCAGGGCCCTGCGGTCGAGCTTTCCGTTGGCGTTCAGGGGCAGCGCGTCCAGCACGGTCAGGGTCGCGGGGACCATGTACTCGGGCAGTACGCCGGCCAGCGCGGCCCGTAGTGCGGCCGGGTCCGGGGCCTCACCGCCGGGGACCGGCACGGCGTAGGCGGCGAGCCGCTTCACCCCGGGCTGGTCCTCGCGGGCGATCACGGCGGCCTGTGCGACGCCGGGCAGCCGGGTCAGCACGGCCTCGATCTCGGCGGGTTCGATACGGAAGCCGCGGATCTTGACCTGGTCGTCGCCGCGGCCGGCGTAGTCGAGCACGCCGTCGGACCGCCAGCGCACCACGTCGCCGGTGCGGTAGAGCCGCTCACCGGGGGTGACGGGGTCGGCGACGAACCGCTCGGCGGTCAGCGCGAACCTGTTGTGGTAGCCGCGGGCAACGCCCTGGCCGCCGATGTACAGCTCGCCCCAGACACCGGCCGGGACGGGCCGCAGCCACGGGTCGAGGACCCGGAGGGACTTGCCGGCGACGGGGCGCCCGATGGGAACGGATCCGCCGTCGGGGGCCTGTTCGGCGTCGGAGAACCAGCCGGTGGCGTACACCGTGGCCTCGGTGGGGCCGTAGATGTTCGCGATCACCGCCGCGGGGGCCACCTCGCCGATCCGGTCATGGAGGGCAGTCGGGAATCCTTCGCCCGCGAGCACCACGTGCCCGGCCGAGATGCCGAGGCCGTCCTCGGTGAGGACCGCGCCGAGTGCGGACGGCACCGCCGAGATCAGGCTGCCGGACCAGCCTTCGGGCCGTTCGGCCAGCTCCAGTACGTCGCGCATCACTTCGAGGACGCCTCCTGCGGCGAGGGTGCCGAAGAGTTCGAAGACCGACACGTCGAAGTTGAGCGAGGTCGCGAAACAGGTCCGGGCGAAGACGTCCTCGCCGAGCGAAACGGCCCACTGGACCAGCGAGGACATGGCCTGGTGCGAGACCACCACGCCCTTGGGCCGGCCCGTGGAGCCGGAGGTGTAGATCACATACGCGGCGGCCGCGAGCGGCGGGCGTGGCCACGAGCCGGCCGCCGTGTGGTCGCCGGGCTCCGGGAGCCGGTCCACGGCGAGCAGTTCGGCCTCGCCGGCGAACGGCAGCTCCTGGGCGAGGGCGCTCTCGGTGAGCACCAGCGCGATGCCCGAGTCGGTGGCCATGTGGCGCAGCCGGTCGGCGGGATAGTGCGGGTCCAGCGGCACGTACGCGCTGCCGGACTTGAGCACGGCCAGCACGGCCACGACCAGGTCGGCGGTCCGGGACATCGAGACGCCGATCCTGGTCTCGGGCCCGGCGCCACGGGCGGCGAGCACCGCGGCGAGCCGGTCGGCGCGCTCGTCCAGGGCCGCGTACGTGAGGACCTGTCCGCGGTACTCGACGGCGGGCGCGTCGGGCTGTTCGGCGACCCTCGCCCGGAAGAGGTCGAGGAAGGTGGTGTCCGGGTTCGCCGGGCGGGCTGTCGTCCAGGCAGCCAGCCGGGTGCGCTCCACCGGCGTGAGCCGGGGCAGGGCGGACAGCGGCCGGTCGGGGGCCTCGGTCAGCGCGGCCAGCGTTGCGGACAGATGGGTCGCCAGGACCTGAACGGTCACCTCGTCGAACAGCTCGGGCCGGTAGGTGATGCGCAGGGCGATCTCGGCGGCGGTGCCGCCCATCGCGACCAGGTGCCGACCGGTGTACGCGCTGAGGGTGAGGGGGTAGTTGGTGGCGAGTCCGCCTTCGGTGCCGGTGACGGTGAGGCCGTGCCGGGCGGCGAGCTCGTCGTCGACGGGGTAGTTCTCGAAGACGAGGAGGCTGTCGAACAGGCCGGTCCCGGCGGGGACTTCGGTGACCGCGTTGATCTGACTGAGGGACAGGTACTCGTGGGCGCGGGACTCCCACTGTTCGGCCTGGAGCTGCTGGAGCCACTGGACGACCGGGGTGGCGGGGTCGAGGACCGTGCGTACCGGAACCGTGTTGATGAACAGGCCGATGACGGAGTCGGCGTCGGCCAGGTCGGCCGGGCGCCCGGACGTGGTGGCACCGAAGACGATGTCGTTCCGGCCCGAGCAGGCGGAGAGCAGCAGCGCCCAGGCGCCCTGGATCACCGCGTTCACGGTCAGCCGGTGACGGCGTGCGAACTCACCCACGCGGGAGCCCACTTCGGGGTCGACGGCCACGTCGATGCCGTGCGCGGCCCAGGTCTCCGCGGTCACGGACCGGTCGGTGGGCAGCGGGACGGGAGTGTCGAATCCGGCCAGTACGGTGCGCCAGTGGTCGAGCCCGGCTCCGGTGTCGCGGGAGCCGAGCCACTCCAGGTAGTCCCGGTAGGGGCGGCGGACCTCGGGGCGACCGCCGGCGTACCGGGTGAAGACGTCCTCCAGCAGGCGCGGGGTGCTCCAGCCGTCGAGGAGCAGGTGGTGGAAGGTCCACACCACCTGGATCCGGGACCGGCCGAGGCCGGCCAGGGAGATCCGTGTCAGTGGGGCCGCGTCGAGTGAGATGCCGGCCCGGTCGGCGGCACGGCGCTCGTCGAGGGCGGCGGCACGCTGTTCCTCGTCGAGCCCGCTCCAGTCCGCCGTGTGGACGGGCACGTCGACCCGGTGGTGGACGAGGGCGACAGGCTGGTCGACCGATTCCCAGCAGATGGAGACGCGCAGGGCGTCGGAGGCGTTGACGGCCTCCTGCCAGGCAGCGGCGAGCCGTTGGGGATCGTCGGCACCTTCGAGGACGAAGGACATCTGCTCGACGTACGCCGCATCGCCGGCCGCTTCCAGGGAGTGGAAGAGCATGCCCTGCTGCATGGGCGAGAGCGGGTGCACGTCGGCGATGCCACGCCCGGTGCCGACCACCCGGTCCACCGTGGCCTGGTCCCAGGCGACGAGCGGGAAGTCGGACGGAGTACGACCGCCCGTACCGTCGGTCAGGCAGTACGCCACCGCTTCGGCCAGCGCGTCCCGGTAACGCTCCGCCAACGCGCGTACGGCGTCTGCGGTGTGCAGCGCGGTCGAGTACTGGAGCTGGATCTCCAGCTCGCCGTCCACGACCCGGCCGACGATGTCGAGCACGTGTGGGCGCTCCTCGCGGGGGCTGCGGTCGTTGTCGGCGGGCAACAGACCGGCGAATACGTCCGGGTCGCCCATGCCGTCGAAACGGCCGAGGTAGTTGAAGCTGATCTGTGCGGGGTCCGCGAGGTCGGCGCCGTGCAGATGGCGCAGTGCGCCGAAGCCGATGCCCCGGTCGGGCACGGCCCGCAGCATCTCCTTGGTCGAACGGATCTGCTCCCGCCAGTCCCCGGACGAACCCAGCGCCACCGGATAGATCGACGTGAACCAGCCCACCGTTCGGGACACATCGGCCCCGATCACGGCCTCCTCGCGGCCATGACCCTCCACATCCACCAGGATCCGGTCACGACCGGACCACTCCCCCAGCACCCGGCCCAACGCCGCCAGCAGAACATCATTGACCTGCGTACGGAAGACCGACGGAACCCGCTGGAGCAACGCCTCGGTCTCCGCCCGGGACAGGGCGACCGACACCATCTGCGCCGACCCCACCGTGTTCACACCACCCCGCACCTCCACCAGAGGCCCGGCACCCGCGACCACACCGGACCAGTACTCCGCCTGACCCGAGAAATCATGCGCCGCGAGCCTGGCCGTCCACTCCGGGAACGACAGCGACGTCTCATCCAGCACCACATCCTCACCGGCGGCCAACTGCCGGTACGCAACAGCGATGTCCTCCAGCAGAATCCGCCACGACACACCATCCACCACCATGTGATGCACGGCGATCAGCAACCGGTCCCCGGAAAGCACCACCCGCACCAACGGACCGCCCTCCAGACGGAACCCCTCCTGAACCACACCCCCGACACCACGCTCCACAACAACCCGCACCGGCCCACCGGCACGCTGACACCAGCCCTCCGCAGTCCTGGAGAACCGCACCCACAACCCCTCGTGATGCGACAACACCACCGGGATGGCCGCAGACAGGAGTTCCGTGTCCACGCCCTCGGCCAGTCGGATGTCCATCGACATGCCGAAGTGGTCCGGAGCCACCGGGTGCGTCTCCAGGAACCACTCCTGGATCGGCGAGAGCACCACCGGGCCCGTGACGGCCGGCCCCGCGTCCACGGCCCCGGCCTCCCGGGCCACCGCCGCGACCCCGGCCACGGTCTGCCGGACGAGGACATCCTGCGGCGAGACCACCAGACCCGCCCGCCGCAACCGCGACACGACCTGAATACTCAGGATCGAATCGCCACCCAGCTCGAAGAAATTGTCCAGCACCCCCACCCGGTCGACACCCAACACCTGAGCCCACACCTCGGCCACCACCCGCTCCGCCTCAGTACGCGGAGCGGCATAATCCCGCAACAGCACACTCAGGTCGGGCTCCGGCAGAGCCTTCCTGTCGACCTTGCCGTTCGCCGTGACCGGCAGCTCGGCGAGGACCACGCAGATCGCCGGAACCATGTACTCGGGCAGCGAGCGCCCGACGAACTCCCGCAGCTCGGCGGAGCTCGCGCCCCCGGCCACCACGTACCCGACCAGCCGCTTCACGCCGGGCTGGTCCTCCCGTACGACGACCACGGCCTGCTCCACCTCGGGGTGGCCCGCCAGCGCGCGCTCGACCTCTCCGAGCTCGATGCGGAAGCCACGCACCTTGACCTGGTCGTCGGCGCGCCCCGCGAACTCGATGACGCCACCGGGCAGCCACCGCACCACGTCGCCGGTGCGGTACATCCGCTCACCGGGCCCGCCGAACGGCGACGCCACGAAGCGCTCCGCGGTCAGCCCGTACCTGCCCGCGTAGCCGCGCGCCAGCTGCACGCCGGTGACGTACAGTTCGCCGGCCACACCCTCGGGCACGGGGCGCAGCCAGGGGTCCAGGACATACAGGCCGGTGTTCCACACGGGCCGGCCGATCGGCACGGTCGCCGTGTCGGGCTCGGCCGGGTGGGAGGTGACGTCGACGGCCGCCTCGGCGGGCCCGTACAGGTTGTAGAGCTTCGCCTGGGGCAGTACGTCGCGGATCTGGTCGCGCAGGGTGCCCTGCAGCATCTCACCGCCGCTGAACACGGTGCGCAGGCCGGTGCAGGCCCTGGTGGCGGGTTCGGCCACCAGGGCGCGCAGCATGGACGGAACGAAGTGGACGGTCGTCACGCCGTGCTCGCGGATCATCCCGGCCAGGTACTGCGGGTCACGGTGGCCGTCCGGGCGGGGCAGTACCAGGGCCGCGCCTGCGATCAGCGGTCCGAAGAACTCCCACACGGCGACGTCGAAGCTCGACGAGGTCTTCTGGAGCACCCGGTCGGCGCCGGTCAGCGGATACACCGACTGCATCCAGAGCAGGCGGTTGGAGATCGACGCGTGGGAGACCAGGACGCCCTTCGGGCGGCCGGTGGAGCCGGAGGTGTAGATCATGTACGCCGCGTGCTGCACCAGGGTCTCGATGTGCGGTGCGGTGGCGGGCTGCGCGGCGGCGTGGCCGGCGCCCGGTGCGAGCACCTCGATGCCGTCGTGCGCCGGGGCCTGTGTGCCGTGGTCGGCGATCAGCAGCCGGGCTCCGGAGTCGCTGAGCATGTACGCGATCCGGTCGGCCGGGTACTCCGGGTCCACGGGGACGTACGCACCGCCGGCCTTGACGACCGCGAGCAGGCTGACGACGAGGTCGATGCCGCGGGGCAGGCTGACCGCCACGACGGTGTCGGGGCGTACGCCGTGCTGCTGGAGGAGGTGGGCGAATCTGTTGGCCCGCTCGTCGAGTTCCCGGTAGGTGAGGACGGTGTCCTCGGTGACGACGGCCGGTGCCTGCGGGGTCAGGGCCGCCTGGGTGGCGAACAGCTCCGGCAGCAGGCGGGGCGGGCAGAACTCGTCCGTGTCGTTCCACTCCCCGCTGAGGGTTGCGGACTCCTCGGTGCTGAGCAGCGGGATCCGGGCGAGCTGCGGCTCGTCGAGCATGGAGCGGAGCAGGGCGGCGAGGCGGCCCGCGATGCCCTGGGCCGTGGTGTCGGCGAAAAGGTGGGGGTCGTACGACATGCGCAGCGTCACACCGGGGTCGGTGTCCCCGACGAGGCGGCCGCCGGTGTAGGCGGTGAGGGAGAGCGGGAAGCTGCTGCCGCCCTCGCCGTAGGTCTCGCGTACGCGCAGCCCGTGCCGGGTGCCCATGTCCTCGTCGACGGGGTAGTTCTCGAAGACGAGGAGGCTGTCGAACAGGCCGGTCCCGGCGGGGACTTCGGTGACCGCGTTGATCTGACTGAGGGACAGGTACTCGTGGGCGCGGGACTCCCACTGTTCGGCCTGGAGCTGCTGGAGCCACTGGACGACCGGGGTGGCGGGGTCGAGGACCGTGCGTACCGGAACCGTGTTGATGAACAGGCCGATGACGGAGTCGGCGTCGGCCAGGTCGGCCGGGCGCCCGGACGTGGTGGCACCGAAGACGATGTCGTTCCGGCCCGAGCAGGCGGAGAGCAGCAGCGCCCAGGCGCCCTGGACCACCGCGTTCACGGTCAGCCGGTGACGGCGCGCGAACTCCCCGATCTCGGTGGGCAGGGTGCCGGGCAGCTCGACCTGGAGGTGCCGGGTGGCCCAGGGCTGGTGCTCGGGCGTCACCGGCCGGTCGGTGGGCAGCGGGACGGGGGTGTCGAATCCGGCCAGTACGGTGCGCCAGTGGTCGAGCCCGGCTTCGGTGTTGCGGGAGCCGAGCCATTCCAGGTAGTCCCGGTAGGGGCGGCGGACCTCGGGGCGACCGCCGGCGTAGCGGGTGAAGACGTCCTCCAGCAGCAGCGGGGTGGACCAGCCGTCGAGCAGGAGGTGGTGGAAGGTGAGGACCACCTGGGCCCGGCCGGCTCCGAGGTCGGCGAGGGACAGGCGCAGCAGTGGGGCCGCGTCGAGTGAGATGCCGGCCCGGTCGGCGGCACGGCGCTCGTCGAGGGCGGCGGCACGCTGTTCCTCGTCGAGCCCGCTCCAGTCGGCGCGGTCGATGGGGACGTCGACCCGGTGGTGAAGCAGCGCGACGGGTTCGTCCACCGATTCCCAGCAGATGGAGACGCGCAGGGCGTCGGAGGCGTTGACGGCCTCCTGCCAGGCAGCGGCGAGCCGGTCGAGGTCGTGCACGCCCTCCAGGACGAAGGACATCTGCTCGACGTACGCCGCATCGCCGGCCGCTTCCAGGGAGTGGAAGAGCATGCCCTGCTGCATGGGCGAGAGCGGGCGGACGTCGGCGATGCCACGGCCGGTGCCGACCACCCGGTCCACCGTGGCCTGGTCCCAGGCGACGAGCGGGAAGTCGGACGGAGTACGACCGCCCGTACCGTCGGTCAGGCAGTACGCCACCGCTTCGGCCAGCGCGTCCCGGTAACGCTCCGCCAACGCCCGCATGTGGGCGTGACCGTGGACGGCGCCGGAGTAGTAGAGGTCCACATGGAGGGAGCCGTCCTGCACTCGGGACACCACGTCCAGGAGGTACGGGCGATCCTCGTCCGGGGCGTGGTCGCCGTCGACCGGGAGCATGCCAGCAAAGACGTCCGGGTCGCTCTCGGCGCCGTAGCGGCCGAGGTAGTTGAAGCTGATCTGTGCGGGGTCCGCGAGGTCGGCGCCGTGCAGATGGCGCAGTGCGCCGAAGCCGATGCCCCGGTCGGGCACGGCCCGCAGCATCTCCTTGGTCGAACGGATCTGCTCCCGCCAGTCCCCGGACGAACCCAGCGCCACCGGATAGATCGACGTGAACCAGCCCACCGTTCGGGACACATCGGCCCCGATCACGGCCTCCTCGCGGCCATGACCCTCCACATCCACCAGGATCCGGTCACGGCCGGACCACTCCCCCAGCACCCGGCCCAACGCCGCCAGCAGAACATCATTGACCTGCGTACGGAAGACCGACGGAACCCGCTGGAGCAACGCCTCGGTCTCCGCCCGGGACAGGGCGACCGACACCATCTGCGCCGACCCCACCGTGTTCACACCACCCCGCACCTCCACCAGAGGCCCGGCACCCGCGACCACACCGGACCAGTACTCCGCCTGACCCGAGAAATCATGCGCCGCGAGCCTGGCCGTCCACTCCGGGAACGACAGCGACGTCTCATCCAGCACCACATCCTCACCGGCGGCCAACTGCCGGTACGCAACAGCGATGTCCTCCAGCAGAATCCGCCACGACACACCATCCACCACCATGTGATGCACGGCGATCAGTAACCGGTCCCCGGAAAGCACCACCCGCACCAACGGACCGCCCTCCAGACGGAACCCCTCCTGAACCACACCCCCGACACCACGCTCCACAACAACCCGCACCGGCCCACCGGCACGCTGACGCCAGCCCTCCGCAGTCCTGGAGAACCGCACCCACAACCCCTCGTGATGCGACAACACCACCGGAACCGCCCGCGCGAGCACCTCCTCGTCGACCCCGCCGGCCAACCTCACATGCATCGACATCCCGAAATGGTCCGGAGCCACCGGGTGTGTCTCCAGGAACCACTCCTGCACCGGCGACAACATCACCGGTCCCTCGACCGTGCCGGTCGTCCCTGCGCCGTCCTGGACCTCGGCCTCCCGGGCCGCCGCCGCGACCCCGGCGACCGTCTGCCGGACGAGGACATCCTGCGGCGAGACCACCAGACCCGCCCGCCGCAACCGCGACACGACCTGAATACTCAGGATCGAATCGCCACCCAGCTCGAAGAAATTGTCCAGCACCCCCACCCGGTCAACACCCAACACCTGAGCCCACACCTCGGCCACCACCCGCTCCGCCTCAGTACGCGGAGCGGCATAATCCCGCAACAGCACACTCCGGTCGGGCTCCGGCAGGGCCCTCCTGTCGACCTTGCCGTTGGCGGTCAGCGGGAAGGTGCCCACGACCACGAAGGCGGTCGGAATCATGTAGTCCGGCAGGGACTTGGCGACGAACTCACGCATCCCGGCATGATCGACCCGGTCACCCACCACATAGCCGACCAGCCGCTTGGCCCCGTTGCGCCCCTCCCGAACCGTCACCACGGCCTGAGTGACATCAGGATGCGCGGCCAGCGCCGACTCGATCTCACCGATCTCGATCCGGAAACCACGCACCTTGACCTGATGGTCGGTACGGCCGACGAACCCGAGCTGCCCGTCCGGCAGCCACCTCACCACGTCGCCGGTGCGGTACATCCGCTCACCGGGCCCGCCGAACGGCGACGCCACGAAGCGCTCCGCGGTCAGCCCGAAGCGTCGTACGTATCCGCGGGCCACTCCGGGTCCGGCGATGTAGAGCTCGCCCGCGACCCCGACCGGCACCGGGCGCAGCCGCGTGTCCAGGACGTACAGCCGTGCGCCCGCGACGGGGCGGCCGATGGGGACGCCGTCGGCGCCGAAGTCGCGTACGGGGTCACCTGCGGTGACGGTCACCGTGGTCTCGGTCGGGCCGTAGACGTTGCGCAGGGTCCGGCCGGGTGCCCAGCGGGCGAGGAACTCCGCCGACATGGCCTCGCCACCGACCAACAGGCCGCGCAGTTCGGGCAGTTCCATGTCCGGCACGCTCTGCAGGGCGGCCGGCGGGATCTCCAGGTGGGTGATCCGCCCCTCGCGCAGGACCCGGCCGAGCGCCTCGCCGGCCAGCGGGCCGGGCTCGGGCAGCACCAAGGTCGCTCCCGCGTGCCACGCGGAGAGTACGTCGGCCATCGCCACGTCGAAGTTGGGCGAGACGGCCTGGAGAAGCCGGGAGCCGATGGTCAGCCCGAGCGCGCGCTGGTGGGCGGCGGCCATCCCGGCCAGGCCGCGGTGGGGGACGAGGACGCCCTTGGGGCGGCCGGTGGAACCGGAGGTGTAGATCATGTACGCGCCGGCGTCCGGGGTGGACGGGGCGGGCAGCTTCGCCGCCGCGGCCGGGAGTTCACCGTCCACCCGCAGGACGGGTACGTCGGCTTCCGGAACGCGGTCCAGGGTGGCGCCGTCGGTGAGGATCAGTGCCATGCCCGCGTCGGCGGCCATGAAACCGAGCCGGTCGGCGGGGTACTGGGGGTCCAGGGGCATGTAGACGCCGCCCGCCCTGGCGACCGCGAGCAGTGCGGTCAGCCAGCGCACCCCACGCGGCAGGCACACGCCGACCACGTCGTCGGTGCCCACCCCCAGGTCGAGCAGGGCGTGGGCGAGGCGGTCGGCACGGGCACCCAGCTCGGCGTAACTGAGGGCGAGTTCGCCCTCGACGACGGCGGTCTGCCGCGGGTCGCGGGCCAGCTGGGCGTCGAAGAGTCCGGCCATGCCGAGGACGTCGGCCGGCTCTGTGTCCGGGGCGTTCCACTCGTCCAGGATCAGGGTCCGCTCGTGGGCGGTCAGCGTGGGCACGGCCGCCGCGACGGGCCGTGCCACGGCCTCGGGCTCGGCCCACTCGGCGAGGACCATGAACACGTGGTCGGCGATGCGGTCCACGGTGGCCGCGTCGAACAGGTCGGTGTTGTAGTTGACCAGGCCGCCGAGCTCGCCGCCGTTCTCCTCGAAGGCGATCAGCAGGTCGAACTGGGCGGCGTCGGTGTCGAGGGGGTGTTCGCTCCAGCGCAGGCCGCCGAAGTCGCCGAGTCCGCCGGGCATGCTCTGCAGCAGCACCATGGCCTGTACAAGGGGGCTGCGGGAGGCGTCACGCTCGGAGACCACGGCGTCGACGACCCGGTCGAAGGGCACGGCGGCGTGGGCGAAGGCGTCCAGGACGGTCTCACGGACGGAGGCGAGCAGTTCGGCACCGGTCGCGGCCTCGTCGATACGGGTCCGCAGGGCGAGCGTGTTGACGAAGAACCCGACCTGGCTCTCCAGCTCCCATTGGCTGCGGCCGGAGTCCGCGGTGCCGACAACCACGTCGTGCTGGCCACTGTGCCGGGACAGCACCAGTTGAACGGCCGCGACCAGGCCCATGAAGAGGGTGACGCCCCGCTCCTCGCACGTCCGGCTGAAGCGGGCCAGGGTGTCGGCCGGGACGACGAACCGGCGGTTGGCACCGTTCGAGGTGCGGACGGCGGGGCGGGGCCGGTCGGTGGGCAGGTCGAGGACGGGGGCGCCGGCCAGCTGCTCACGCCAGTAGGCCAGACCCTCGTCGAGGACCGGACCGGTCAGCGTCCTGCGCTGCCAGACGGCGTAGTCGGCGTACTGGATGGGGAGTTCGGCCGGGATGCGGCCCGCGTACAGCTCACCGAGCTCGCGCAGCAGGACGCCCATGGACCAGCCGTCGGTGACGATGTGGTGCATCGACAGGACCAGAAGGTGCTCGTCCTCGGCCGTCCTGAGCAGCAGTGGACGCAGCAGCGGCCCGGTACTCAGGTCGAAGGGGGTGCCCTGGTGGCCCCGGACGGTGCGGTCGACGTCCTCGGGTGCGCAGTCGGCGGCGGTCAGGATGACGGGGGTGGCGGGGTGGATGACCTGGACGCCCTGCCCGTCGACGGTCGCGAAGGTCGTACGAAGGGACTCGTGCCGCACGACAAGAGCACCGAGAGCCGACTCAAGTGCTGTCACGTCCAACGGACCCCGGATCCGCACAGCACCACCGGTGTTGTACTCGGTCCCCTCCGGATCGATCTCCGCGGCGAACCAGACCCGAGCCTGCGCGAACGACAACGGCACAACCCCACCACGCCCCACAGGCACCAGACCCACCCCACCGGAAACCTGATCACCAACCTGATCGTCAGCCACCCCGGCCGCAGCGGCAACACCCTCCGCAGTACGACAGTCGAACAACACCCGGACCGGAACCACCACACCCGCACGACGCAACCGCGACACAACCTGAACCGCACGAATGGAATCACCACCCAACCCGAAGAAATCATCACGCACACCCACCCGCTCCAACCCCAGCACCTCCGCGAACACCCCAACCACAACCCCCTCACGCACACCACGCGGAGCCACATACTCCCCACCACACAACAACACCGGATCAGGCTCCGGCAACGCCCGACGATCCACCTTCCCGTTCGCCGTCAACGGCAGACCATCCACCACCACACACACCGACGGAACCATGTAATCCGGCAACACCCCCGCAAGAAACCCCCGCAACACCGACCCATCAACACCAACACCAGCCCCAGCCCCAGCCCCAACACGAGCCCCGGCCCCGGTCTCGGCCCCGGCCCCGGACTCCACCACCGCATAAGCAACCAACCGCTTCACACCACCCGCATCACCCCGCACAACAACCACCGCACGCGAAACCCCCGGGAACCCCGCGAGAACCTCCTCCACCTCCCCCAACTCCACCCGGAAACCACGCACCTTCACCTGGTCATCCACCCGACCCACAAAATCCAGCACACCCTCAGCCGTCCACCGCACCAGATCACCCGTCCGGTACATCCGCTCACCCGAACCCCCCGGCAACGCAACAAACCGCCCCGCCGTCATCCCAGCCCGGCCCCCATACCCATGCGCCAACCCAATACCCGACACATACAACTCACCCTCAACACCCACACCCACAGGACACAACCGCTCATCAAGCACCCACACCCCCGTATCCAGCGCCGCACCACCCAAGAACACCGACCCCTCGACCACATGCGAAGTCGCCATGATCGAAACCTCCGTCGGCCCGTACACATTCACCAGCCGAACACCCGGCACCTCGTCCAACACCCGCCGACAATGACGGGACGAAAGCGCATCACCACCCGCCATCACCACACGCACACCACCAAGAACACGCACATCCGCATCCACAACCTCATGGAACAGACCCGCCGTCAACCACATCACACTCACACCATGAACACGAACAAACCCCCCCAACTCCTCCACCGACAACACCCGCTCCACCGACACCGCAAGAGCCGCACCATTCAGCAGCGCACCCCACACCTCCAGAGCACCCGCATCAAAGGACAGAGTGCTCAACTGAGACACCACATCACTCGCACGAACACCGAAATTCGGATCACGCACCACCCGAACAAACCCCTCGTGCGGCAGAACCACACCCTTCGGACGACCCGTCGAACCCGACGTGTAGAACACATACGCCGCACTCTGCGGAAACAGGGTGACCTGCGGCGCGGTGGTGTGCCGGGTATCGAGGCCGAGGTTCTCCCAGCACACCGCCCGGCCGCCGGTGGCGACGACCGTCTCCGCGGTCGCGGCCTCGGCGAGCACCACGTCCGCGCCCGAGTCGGCGACCATGAACTCCAGCCGGTCCAGCGGGTATTCGGGGTCGAGCGGCACCGCTGCCGCACCCGCCTTGAGCACCCCGAGCAGGGCGACGACAGGGCGTATGCCCCGGTTCAGGCAGATACCGACGCGGGATCCGGGCACAACGCCCTCGTCCAGCAGCGCGTGCGCCAGCCGGTTGGCCCGGGCGTCGAGCTCCGCGTACGACACCCGTTCGCCGGCACACACCACGGCGGGCGCGTCCGGTGTGCGCACCACCCATTCGCCGAACACCTCCGGGAGCACCACATTCCCGAAGCCACCACCCTGCGAAGCCAACGACCCCAGCACCCGAACCACTCCCCCATGCATAGAAGTCAAAAAATTCAGACGAAAGAAAAGCGATCCGGACACGGAATTCGCGCTCCGGAAAGAGAAATCAGCCGAGGAGGCCGATTCCCTCCCGCACCTGCAGCCGCCCACCGCTCATATACATTCCGCCGACCTGTCCTGTACGGGAATCCCGCACGAAGCAGTACAGGTCCTTGGATTCGTCGCTGCCGTGTCCGGCCTCGACGGATTCACTCTTCAATCGGAATTCCAGGCCCTGATGGAGTTCCAGCCGGGCCGGCCGCAGCCCGCCGCGGTCCATCAGCAATTCCCCGTGGTCGGCCCGGCGGACGGTGAGGAGGTCCGTGCCGGACCGGTATTCCCCGCACACCTCGGCCGCGGCGGCGTCCAGCGCGGAGCCGGAGAGCGGCCGGCCGAGGTCGGGCGCCTCGGCCCGGCCGACGTCGAAGCCCTTCGCGGCGAGCGCGTCGAAGAAGGCGTGGCCCATCTGGCGGCCGGAGGTGGCATTCGTCATCAGGGCGACCCCGATGCCCCGCCCGGGGTCGAAGCGCAGGGCGCAGCTCGCCCCGCCGGTGTTGCCGTCGTGGCCCAGCCAGCGCCGGCCCGCACCGTCGGTGTGGACGGCGAGGCCCAGGCCCCAGCCGTCCGCCAGTCCGAACGCCGCCGAGCCGGGTACCGGGGTGCGAAGTTCGGCGAGCAGTCCGGGCTCCAGCACCGTGCTGCCGCCGGGCGCGAGATGGACGGCGGCGTAGCGCAGCAGTCCGGTCGCGCTGGACATCAGGGCTCCGGCGGGCACCAGTGCCTTGGGCAGGCCCGGCTCGTCGACCTGCTGCACCGATCCGGTCGGCAGATGCACCGCGTGCTGGCCGGCCACCGGTCCGGGCGCGGCGGCGCCGAGAAATCCGGGCTCGACACCGAGCGGGGTCAGCACGAAGTCCCGTACCGCCTCCCACCAGGTCACTCCGGTCACGGATTCGAGGATCCGGCCGGCCAGTACATAGCCGAGGTTCGCGTACGAGAAGTGTTTGCCGGGCTCGCACACTGCGGGCGCGCCGGCCGACGCGGCGACACAGTCGCGCAGTGCGAGGTCGTCCTCGACGGGCGGCATGTCCGGCAGGCCGGCCGTGTGGCTCAGCAGCCGGCGCGGGGTCGCGGTGTACAGCGGGCTGTCGGGACTCCCGGCCAGTTCGGGCAGCAACGGCCCTACCGGCTCGTCCAGTTCCAGGTCGCCGTCGCTGACGAGCTGTGCCAGCAGCAGTGCGGTCGCGGACTTCGTCACCGAGCCCCACGGGAATACGGTGTCGGCCGTGACCGGCCGGCCCGACCCGTAGGTCTCTTCTCCGTATTCGAAGGAGGAGATCACTCCGCGCTCGTAGACAGCGAATTGCACACCGGGTGCAAGGTATTCGCGGGCGAGCGTATCGAGCAGCCCGGCCACTTCGCCGTGCGCGGGCAGCTCCATGGGAAATTCAGCGGATTCCGTCATCAGGTCCACCCAGGTCAATGAATAAGCGCCAGGCTAGCGACACCTCTATGCAGGGACCAAAGAGCTAAAGCCAGGAGTTAAACGGGCAGGTGGGCAGGTTATCGGACAGCGGACCGAGCAAAACCGGCCATGGTGTAGCTGGCTCCACCTTCATTACGGGATTCAGGGGGTTCGCCGCACATCATCTCTTCCCATAGTCTGATGCCGCTGACGAACGGGAGGGCGAGAAATATGACATCGGTTTGGCGCCGGTCTGCGACGACCGCGGACCAGGCAACGGGGGCCGCGATGCGGCTGGAGTCGGTGAGCAAGGCCTACGGCGATGGTGCAGGCGCGGTCACCGCACTGGACGACGTCTCGTTCGAGGTCCCACGCGGAACGTTCACCGCCGTCATGGGACCGTCCGGCTCGGGCAAGTCCACGTTTCTGCACTGCCTGGCCGGGCTCGACCGACCGACTTCCGGCCGTGTCTATCTGGGCGAAACCGAGTTGGGCGGCCTGAAGGAGTCCGCGCTCACGGCGGTCCGCCGCACGCGGATCGGCTATGTGTTCCAGGCGTACAACCTGATGTCGGCCCTCACGGTGAAGCAGAACGTGACCCTGGTGTCCCGACTGTCCAACTCCCCGGTCGACGAGGCCTGGCTGGCGGAGATTCTGGGGCGTGTGGGCATGGGCGAGCACGCGGACCGGTACCCCAATCAGCTCTCCGGCGGCCAGCAGCAGCGCGTGGCCATCGCCCGTGCGCTGCTGACCCGGCCCGACGCGGTGCTCGCCGATGAGCCGACGGGCGCCCTGGACACCCGCAGCAGCCAGGAGGTCCTGCGGCTGTTCCGCCAGATCGTCGACGAGACCGGCCAGACGGTGCTGATGGTCACGCACGATCCGGTGGCGGCGTCCTACGCCGACTCCGTGGTCTTCCTGGCGGACGGCCGGCTGGCGGGGCAATTACCGCGGCCGACGCCGGACCAGGTGGCCGACCGTATGACCCACTTGGGCAACTGGTAGGGCGGCCGAGAATGTTCGACATCGCGTGGAGCACCATCAAGAAGCGCAAGGGCGGGTTCATCGCGGCGTTCATCGCCGTGTTCTGCGGCTCCGCCGTCGTGACCGCCTGTGGCGTCCTGCTCATGTCCGGTCTGCTGTCCGGGGTTTCGCCCGAGCGGTACGCGGGCGCCGCAGTGATGATCGGCGGCAACCAGAGCCGAGAGGTCGCGCAGAACTTCGACCCGCACTACGCGGAGCGGGTCACCCTGCCGGCCTCGCTGACCGCCGAGGTCGCCGAGGTGCCCGGCGTACGGGCGGTCGTCGGCGACCGAACGGTCGGAATGAGTATCGCCGACCGCAAGGGCCGCACCCTGTCCCTCGACCACCCGCTGTTCGGACACGGCTGGGCCTCCGCGGCACTCGGCCCGTTCACCCTCGCCGAGGGAGCCGAGCCGCGCGGCGAGGGCGAGGCTGTGCTGGACACCGCGCTGGCCGGCAAGGCCGGGGTGAAGGTCGGTGACACCGTACGGCTGTCGGTCGGCACCACCCCGGCGAGCTACCGGGTCGTCGGCCTGGCCGCGCCGTCGAAGGCCGGCCTGAGCCGCCAGTCGGCGGTGTTCTTGACGGATGCGCGGGCAACGCAGCTCTCTCAGCGTCCGGACCGGCTCACCGCGATCGGCGTGCTCGCCGAGCCGGGTACGGACGCGGACGCACTGGCCGGCCGGATCGAGAAGGCGCTCGCGGGCTCCCGGGAGCCGGTCGCCGTCCACACCGGAAAGCAGGTCGGTGACCTGGAGTTCCTCGACATGGGGCAGTCGCGCGGTTTCCTGGTCGCGCTGTCCGCCTCCTTCGGCGGCACCGCTCTCGCCGTGGTGATCTTCGTGGTCTCCTCCACACTGGGCCTGGCCGTCCACCAGCGTCGCCGCGAACTGGCCATGCTGCGCGCCATCGCCGCCTCGCCCCGCCAGATCCACTCACTGATCGGCAGCGAGATCCTGATGGTCGCGGCGGCCGGTGCCCTGCTCGGCGCCGCACCCGGCTTCCTGATCGCGGGCGCTCTGCGCGACGCGTTCGCCTCCGTCGGAGTGCTGCCGGGCGACTTCGAGCTCTCGTACAATCCGGCTCCGGCCGGGGCGGCCGTGGTGCTGTGCGTGCTAGGCGCCCGGCTGGCCGGCTTCATCGCGGCCTTCCGCACCGCCAGGATCCAGCCGGTGGAGGCGCTGCGCGAGTCGCAGTCCGAGCCGCCGCGGCTGGGCCGGGTCCGGCTGAACGTCGGCCGCGGGCTGATCGTGCTCGGTCTCGCGGCGGCCGTCGTGCTGCCTGCGGTGATCCCCGGTCAGCTGGCGATCGCCGGTGCGGCCGGCTCACTGCTCATCCTGATGTTCGGCTGCGCGCTGATCGGCCCCCAGCTCGTGAAGATCACGGCAGCGATGATGGCACCGCTGCTGCGCAGTTTCCGGATCAGCGGCTATCTGGCGGTCGCCAACACCAGTGCCAACTCGCGTCGGCTCAGCAGCGCCGTCGTCCCGCTCGCGCTCGGCGCGGCCATGGCCCTGATGCAGCTCTCCACCCTCTCCACGGTCGAGGCGACCGCCGCGAAGCAAGCCGCGACCGGCGTCGTCGCGGACTACGTGCTGACCAGTGACTCCACCGGGCTCTCGACCGAACTGGCCGATTCCGTAAGGGCGGTTCCGGGCGTCGCCACGGCCACCCCCGTGGCCCGCTCCCAGGTGATGCTCAACTACCTGGAGGTGGACAAGATGGCTGCCCGTCCCTTCAGCGCCGAGGGCATCGACCCGCGCGGCATCGGCCGCACCCTCGACCTGGATGTGCGCGAGGGAAGCCTGGACGCGTTGACCGGCGACACCGTGGCGCTCAGCTGGATGGCCGCCGACACCGCGGGGCTCGGCATCGGCGACACTGCCGACGTCAACCTCGGCGACGGCGTCAGGAAGAAGCTCAAGGTGGTGGCCGTCTACGGCAACGGACTCGGCTTCGGCGACGTCACCCTCCCGCACGGCATGCTGACGGCGCACACCACCGACCGGCTCGATGCGGCCCTGCTGGTGACGGCGTCGGACACCGGCGACCGCGACCGGGTGGGGAAGGCCCTGGCCGAGCTCGCCCAGCGCACTCCGACCCTGAAGGTGCAGCAGCCGGACGAGTTCGCGGCGGTCCAGCAGGGCCAGTTCGCCCAGCAGTCGTGGACCAATCTGATCGCCAACTCCCTGCTGCTGCTCTATGTACTGATCGCCGTGGTGAACACCCTGGTGATCGCGACCATGGCGCGCAGCCGCGAGTTCGCCATGCTTCGCCTGATCGGGACCAGTCGGCGACAGACCCTGCGGATGATGTTCCTGGAGTCCTGGGTCGTGGTGGTCACGGCGATCGTCGTCGGCGTCCTCATCGCCGTCCCGCCCACGATCGGCAGCAGTCTGGCCATGACCGGCCAGGCCATGCCGCACGTGGACCCGCTGGTCTGGGCGGGAGTAGGGGCCTTCATCGCCGTGCTCGGCTGGCTCTCCATCGCCCTGTCCACGCGCTCGGCCCTGCGTACCCGCCCGATCGACGCGGTGTACACGGGTGAATAGCCGACCGCGGATGCGTCCGGACCGCGGATGCGGGTGTCCGGACGCATCCGCGGCCGACGGCGGGCGCCGACGCGGCTGACTCCACGTACGGGAGCCGCGTACGGGAGCCGTGTCCGACAGGGTGTTCACGACGACGACAGGGCGGGTGCTCCGGATTTCTCCGGGGCACCCGCCCTGTCGCTGTGGGGGGTGTGAGCATGCCCGTGGGGTCGGGCGGTCAGGCGGCGGCCTGTTCCATCGCGCTGATGAGGCTGGCCGGCCGCATGTCGGTCCAGTTCTTCTCCACGTAGTCCAGACAGGCCTGGCGGCTCTCCTCGCCGAACACGATGGTCCAGCCGTCCGGAACTTCGGCGAAGACGGGCCAGAGCGAATGCTGGTTCTCGTCGTTCACCAGAACGTAGAACGTGCCGTTGTCGTCGTCGAACGGATTGTCCATGAGTCTCCCCTTCGGTCGCGCCGATCGTGACCCCTCCGGTCCGGGCGGCGCAACGATTTAAGGCACGACCAAAACACGTGGTCCCTCCCGTACCCGGCCGATTACGTTGCCGAGCCGGAGCCACCCGGTTCCACGGCGCAGAGGAGGGCGTGACCGTGCCGGTCAGCACAATCAACGGAATCAGCCTCGGCTATGAAGTCACCGGCCGCGGTGAGCCGGTGGTGATGGTCATGGGCACCGGGGCGAGCGGCCGCGTCTGGCATCTGCACCAGGTACCGGCGCTCGTGGCGGCGGGCTACCAGGTGGTCACCTTCAACAACCGGGGTGTCCCGCCCACCGACGCCTGCACCGACGGGATCACCATCGAGGAGCTGGTCGCGGACACCGCAGGCCTGGTCGAACACCTCGGCCTGGGCCCCTGCCGGTTCGTCGGCACCTCGCTCGGCGCGCACATCACCCAGGAGCTGTGCCTGGCGCGCCCGGACCTGGTGACGGCGGCGGCGCTGCTCGCGACCCGGGGCCGCAAGGACGCGATGCGCCGGTTCCGCGACCTCGCCGAGCGGGAGTTGCACGACAGCGGGGTCACCCTTCCGGCGCGCTACACCGCGACCGTACGGGCGATGGAGTTCCTCTCCCCGGCGACGCTCAACGAGGACAAGGAGATCCAGGACTGGCTCGACCTGTTCGAGGTGTCGCCGGTCTCCGCGGCACCCGGATACCGGGCTCAGCTCAGCATCGGGATGGCGCCGGACCGGCTGCGTGCCTATCAGGCGATCCGGGCGCGCTGCCTGGTGATCGGCTTCGCCGACGACCTGGTTCTCCCTCCGCATCTGAGCCGGGAAGTCGCCGACACCATCCCGGGTGCCCGGTACGTCGAGATCGAGAATGCCGGTCATTACGGCTACATGGAGCGCCCGGACCGCGTGAACGCCGAACTGCTGCACTTTTTCGCGCGGAACTGAGAGGGTGTTAAGTCCGTTTCTGGTAGCGGCCGCGTCCGGGTTGTTCGAGGAGTCCCTGGCGGACGAGTCGGCCCAGGCGGGAGCGGGTGACGTTGATCGAGGGCTCGTCGGTGGGCAGGCCGAGGTGCTCGTGCAGATCGCGGACGCGGAACACCTTCCCGGGGTGCTCGTTGAATGTGGTCACGATGCGCTGGTAGACGGTGGCGGTGGCGGTTTCCGCGGGGGCCGCTGCGTGGTCGGGAGGGATGAGGCCGTCGATGACCTTGCGGGTGGCGGCGAGCTCGGCCACGCGGGCTTCGGTCTCGGCGAGGGCGGTGGTGAGCCGCTCGATCTGCTCGCGTAGGTTGTCGGCTCGTGCGGCGGTCTCGTCGTGTTCGGTCTGCAGCAGCCGCAGGAGTTCGCTGATGTTCACGCGGCCAGCTCGATCTCGTCCCGCCAGACGGGGCTCGGGACGGTGAGGCGCCGGAGCATGCCGGCGGTGGAGGCCCAGTAGACGCGGGAGGCCGCGTTGTCGGGCCGGTGATCGTAGTCGCGGGCCAGGCGCCGGTGCAGCATGAGGGTGCCGTTGACCTGCTCGACCACCCACCGCTTCGGTTGCGGGACGAAGCCTTTGCCCTTGTCGTCGGGGTTGCGTCGGACCACCTCGACGGTGATGTCCTTCACCGCCCCGTGGATGATCACGGCGTCTTTGAAGCCCTGGTCGACGAGGACTTTTTCCAGGCGCATCCCGCATCGTTCGGCTGCCTGGTCCAGCAGGGCGATGCCGGCCTCGTTGTCGTGCGCGCTCGCGGCGAAAATCACCACACCGATGATCAGGCCCAGCACGTCCACGGCGAGTCCCCGCTTCCTGCCGGGCGTCTTCTTGTTCGCGTCCAATCCCGTCGTCTCCCTCGGCACCCCGGCCGCCACGCGGACGGACTGGGTGTCGATGATCACCAGGGACGGGTCCTCTAATCGTCTGGACCGCTCCCGCACCTGGCAGCGCAGGATCTCCTGGATCCGCTGGTCAAGGCCATCCTGGCGCCACAGGGTGAAGTAGTAGAACACCGCCGACCAGGCCGGGAGGTCGTGCGGCAGGAGCCGCCACTGACAACCCGTCCGGTTCTGGTAGAGCAGCGCGTTCACGACCTCGCGCAGGTCACAGGAGCCCGGGTCCCCGGTCGCCGACCGCGCCACCCGCTCCTGCTTCCACGCGGTGACCAGCGGCTCGATCAACGCCCATTGCCCGTCGGACAAGTCAGTCGAGTACGGCATCCGTTCCATGCCCGCGACCCCATCATGCACACGACATGACGCGAGGGCGGAACTGTCCCATCACCCACGAACGGGTGACACCACACCATCAGGAACGGGACTTAACGCCCTCTGAAGGAGGGCAAAACGTGTTTGTCAGAACGACCCCGCACATTCACGCGCTCGGCCTTCACCATCCACGTGTCTGGCGGCTGACCGCCGGCCAGCCGCTGCTGTCGGCGGAGGGGCTGACCGCCACCGAAGCGCTCTCCCACCACGACCCCGACCGACCGTTCCCGGACGGATACCGAAAACTTCTGGCCGAGTTGGGGCACCCCTCGGTGGTGCCCGCCGGCGAACGGCTGCGGGAACTCGTGACCGCTCGTGGCTGGAGATCCCATGGCGCGGTCGTGGATGCGGTGACCGTCGCAACCCTGCGTCACGGAGGCGGAGTCGGGCTGCACAAGGCCCCTCCTGCAGGGGACGGGCAGGACCTGCTGCTCACCCGCGCCACGGGGGACGAGCGAATCGTCCCCGCCTTCTCCAGCAAGTCCCGGCCCATTCCCGCCGGTGACCTCGTATACGGCCTGACGCGTGACGGCCGGGCCGTGGATCCGCTCGCCTGGCTGGGAAAGCGGGACTGCGACGCAGCCGCCCACCAGCTCGCGGCGGACACGCACGAGGCCCTTCTGGTGGTCCTCGGCTGTCCCGGCGAGAACGCCGGACACAGCGAGGAGATCGGCGCCACGGTCGCCGAAGTCCTGACATCGGCCCAATTCGATTTGATCATGACGCCGGTTCCACACGGCGCTTTTGACGCGGATTCATAGACTCCGCTCAATTCATGACACGTTCGTCTCTTCACGGCGATTGCGGCACTGCCTGTAAGGTGCTGAGGCCGTGCAGAGCTGCTTGAGAATCACTCGACAACCATCCCTGGGGGGGATCGAACCACCATGACCAACTCTGTCAACTCATGCAGCCGATTCGGTGAGCAGACTGCCACGGACACCATGCACGCCTCGGCACGCGGTCTGATCATCGAGGACCTCGACGGGTCCTCGGAGACGGGCGCCGCGATGCTCTCCATCTGCGTCGTGGCCGCCCCTGCCGCCACGGCCGTCGCGGCGGCTTCCATACGGTTCGAGTAGAGATCCGGACGGGGGCCCCATGACTCAGCGGGACGCAGAACACACCGTGTCGTCCGGAGGGGATGACGGGACGCGGCTCGGCTTCAAGAGCCACCTGCACGCGACCCTCGTTCCCGGGGAGGCCGCCTACCTCGTCTCCCATCGCGGCGTCACGGCACTGCACGGCCCACCCGCGGAGGTCCTCGTCCCGTTGCTGGACGGCAGCCGCAGTCCGGCAGCCGTCGTACGCGGGGCGGCCCCGTCGCTGACCCCGGCAGAGGTGCACGCGTCCCTGCGCGCCCTCGACGCCTCCGGGCTGCTCCGGCTGCGCCCGGCCGGCGCAGCCGGGGCATCCGACGGTTCCCGCCCCGACCTTGCGGCCGAGGCGTACTGGGACCTGGCCGGCCTCGACGGCGGCCGGGTCCCCGGCGAACTGGCACAGCGCACCCTGCGCGTGGTCACGCCACCCGGCATGGACCGGAATGAGCTCCTGGACGCCTGCCGTTCCTCGGGGCTCGCCCTCACCGCACCCGGCGGGGAGGCGGACCTGACCCTCGTCCTGTGCGAGGACTACCTCTCCCCGCAACTGCACGAGATCGACGCCGAGCACCGTACGGCCGGGCGGCCCTGGCTGCTGGCCGGGCTCGGCTCCACCGCGGCCTGGATCGGCCCGGTCTTCCAGCCCGGCAACGGCCCGTGCTGGCACTGTCTGGCCACCCGGCTGCGCGGCCACCGGCACTCCGAGGAGCCGCTTCGGCGGAACCTCGGCCTGTCCGGACCGCCGCCGCGCCCTGCGGCCACCCTCCCGGCAGGCCGGTCCCTGACCGTGCAACTGGCCGTGCTCGAAGCCGCCAAGTGGCTGGCGGGCGTGCGCAACGACACCCAGAACTCCGTGAACATACTGGACACCCTCCGGCTGGGCGCCGCCGCGCACCCGGTCGCGCGGCTGCCCCAGTGCCCGGCCTGCGGGGACCCCGGCCTGGTGGCGATGCGGGCCGGCCGGCCGTTCGTACCGCGCTCGCGTCCCAAGACCGTGCTCGGCCTCAACGGCCACCGGGCTCTCACCCCGGCCGAGATGCTGCGCCGGTACGGCCCGCTGGTCGACCCGGTCACCGGGATCGTCCGGGAGATCCGGCGGGCCCCGGGCAGCCCGGACTTCGTCGACGCCTTCGTGGCCGGCGAGAATCTCGCCATGCGGAGCCCCACCCTGGCCGGGCTCCGAGCCGGACTGCGCTCGCTCAGCGGTGGCAAGGGCCTCAGCGAGGAAGAGGCCCGGACCAGTGCCCTGGGCGAGGCGGTGGAGCGTTTCAGCGGCACCCGGCATGGTGACGAGTCCGTCATCCGCGACACCTACCGTGCGCTGGGCGCGCAGGCGCTGCACCCGAACGCGAGCCAGCTGTACTCCGAGCGGCAGTTCGACGAGCGGAACGAGATAAACGCGCGGGGCGACCGGCTCCAGTACGTGCCGCCGCGCTTCGACGAGAACCGGCCCACCGACTGGACCCCGGTCTGGTCGCTCACCGAGGGCGTCCGGCGCCTGGTGCCCACCGCCCTGCTGTACTTCAGCGAAGAGCCCTCGCCCGACGGCCTGTTCGCCGACTCCAACGGCAACGCGGCCGGATCCAGCCCCGAGGACGCCCTGGTCCAGGGCTTCTTGGAACTGGTCGAGCGGGACGCGGTGGCCCAGTGGTGGTACAACCGGACCCGGCGGCCCGCCATCGACCTCGACGCCTTCGCGGAGCCGTACATCGACCGGCTCCGTGACGGCTACCGCTCGGTCCGCCGCGAGGTGTGGGCCCTGGACCTCACTTCCGACTTCGGCATCCCGGTGGTCGCGGCGCTCTCCCGGCGCACCGACAAACCGGCCGAGGACATCGTGTTCGGCTTCGGCGCGCACTTCGACCCGCGGCTCGCGCTGCGCCGCGCGCTGACCGAAATGGGCCAACTGCTGCCGCTGGTCGGCGAGGTCACCGCAGAGGGCACCGGCTACCGGGTCGACGACCCCGAGCCGCTGGACTGGTGGCTGCGTGCCACCGCCGCGAATCAGCCGTATCTGAGGCCCGACGGATCCCGCCCCAGCCGTCCGGCGGACTGGACGTACACCCCGACCACCGATCTGCGGGAGGACGTCGACCTGATCACCGAGGCAGTCCGGTCGCGCGGAATGGAGCTGCTGGTCCTGGACCAGACCAGGCCTGACCTGGAACTTCCGGTAGTCAAGGTGATGGTGCCGGGGATGCGGCACTTCTGGCCCCGGTTCGCGCCCGGCCGGCTCTTCGACGCCCCTGTGGCGCTGGGGCACCTTTCGAGCCCGACGGAGTACGAACGGCTAAACCCGGTTCCGCTGTTCGTCTAGCCCTTTATGCTCTCTGGAAACGTACTCAAGTTCGATGACGAGACAGATAAGGCTACGCACACACACAACCATGCCACGTCATGACGAGATCGATCCCCTTCAGCCGGCGGCCACACCGGGCAGAGCCGCGAGCGAGCCGCCCGACGTCGCGGAGCTTCCGGCACCCCGGCTGGCCCGCATCATCCTCACGGTCGCGCTGATCAGCTACCTGGGCGTCACGGTCATCAACCTGGTGGGTACCGACCTTCCCACCACTTCGTTACTGACCTCACTCGGCTGCCTGGTCCTCATCTTCGTTCTCCAGCTGAGGCATTCGAGCGCCGCCGTGCGCAGGGCTCCCGTCCTTCAGCGGAGCCTGACGCTCGGAGCCCAGACGCTGTTGACCTATCTGCCGATCGCGGCCTTCCACTCGCAGTGGGGCGCCATGGCCGGTTTCCTGGCGGGCTCGCTGCTGCTCCTGTTGCCGAGCCGGTGGGCCTGGCCGGCGTACGGCCTGGTCGGACTGAGCATGCTGATCCCGCCGACCCTGGACAACCTCTCCGTCCAGGAGACCGTCTACCTGGCGCAGTCGACCCTGCTGACCGGCCTGGTGGTCTACGGACTGTCCCGCATGGCGGCGCTCATCCAGGCACTGCACGACACCCGCAGCCAGCTCGCGGGCCTGGCGGTGGCCAAGGAACGGCTGCGCTTCGCCCGCGACCTCCACGACCTGCTGGGCTACAGCCTTTCGGCCATCACGCTGAAGGGCGAGCTGATCCACCGCCTGATCCCCTCCAATCCGCGGCGCGCCCTTGAGGAGGTCAGCGACGTACTCATCATCTCCCGCCAGTCGCTGGCCGATGTGCGCGTGGTCTCCAGCGGCCTGCGCAGCATGTCCCTGGAGCAGGAGATGCGTTCGGCCCAGTCCCTGCTGGAGGCCGCGGACGTCAAGGTACGGGTGGACATCCGGCTGGGCACGCTCGACCAGCGGGTCGACTCCGTACTGGCCGCCGTACTGCGCGAGGCCGTGACCAATCTGCTGCGGCATTCGCGGGCCGGTACCTGCGCCATGGCGGCGACCCAGGACGGCGACCGGGTGCGGCTGTCCGTGTCCAACGACGGTGTGGATCCCTCGTACCGAGATGTGTCACCCCACAGCGGCAGTGGTCTGGGCAATCTGCGGGAGCGGTTGCAGTCCGCCTCCGGCGTGCTGACGATCACCCGCGGCCCGGGCGGCACCTTCGAACTGGTCGCGGAAGCACCGGCGCGACCACCACGCAGATTCGCCGACCCCGACGACGCCGAGTTCGGCGCCCAGGACCACGCCGCCTGACCCGGGAGAACCTTCATCATGACGATCCGCATCCTGCTGGCCGAAGACATGAACATGGTGCGCGGCGCCCTGGTCGCCCTGCTGAACCTGGAGGACGACCTTGAGGTCGTCTGCGAGGTCGAGCGCGGCGACGAGATCCTCGACGGCGCCCTCCTGCACAAGCCGGACGTCGCCGTCATCGACGTCGACCTCCCCGGCATCGACGGGCTGACCGCCGCCGAGCGGCTGCGCAAGCAGCTCCCGGAGTGCCGCGCGCTGATCCTCACCAGCCTCGGCCGTCCCGGGGCACTGCGCAGGGCACTCGCCGCGCAGGTGTCCGGCTTCCTGCTCAAGGACGCGCCTCCCCAGGAACTGGCCGCCGCCGTAAGGAACGTGGCCGCCGGGAAACGGGTGATCGACTCCCAGCTCGCCCTCTCCGCGTGGAACAGTACGGAGAGCCCGCTGACCACCCGCGAGACCGAGGTCCTGCGACTGGCGGCGGACGGCCTGGAGCCTGTCGAAATAGCCGGACATCTCCAACTCTCCCTCGGCACCGTCCGCAATTACCTCACCACCGCGGTGACCAAGCTCAACGCCCGGAACCGGGTGGACGCCATCAAGATCGCGCGTGACGCCGACTGGTTGCTGTAGCGCAGTTGCCGCCGTCGCTGCAACGGACACTCGTCAGGTCCGAGTACGAGTATGGGGCCGGGCTTCGGCCGACGGTACCTCGCGGCTCATATGTCTGGCATGAATCTTTCACGTGTGGAATCGCTTGTTCAGGTAGGCGAGGACCGCCAGGACCCGGCGGTGTCCGCTGTCGCTCGGTGGCAGGCCGAGCTTGTTGAACACATTGCCGATGTGCTTGCTCACCGACCGTTCCGTGACCACCAGTCGGGCCGCGATCGTGGCGTTGTCCCTGCCCTCCGCCATCAGCTGGAGCACCTCGCGCTCGCGCCGGGTCAGTGAGTCGATCGGGTCGTCCCTGCGTTTCGCGAGGAGCTCCGCCACCACCTCCGGGTCCAGCGCGGTGCCGCCCGAGGAGACCCGCTCCAGGGCATCGAGGAACTCGTCCACCCGGCCGACCCGGTCCTTGAGCAGATATCCCACGCCACTCGCCCCGCCGCCCAGCAGTTCGGCGGCGTAGGTCTCCTCGACGTACTGCGAGAGCACGAGCACGGGCAGTCCCGGGATCTCCGCGCGCGCGGCGAGCGCCGCGCGCAGCCCCTCGTCCCGGAACCCCGGCGGCATCCGCACGTCCAGTACGGCCACGTCCGGTCGGTGCTCCAGCAGGGCGGGCAGCACTTCCGGGCCACTGGCCGCGACCGCCGCCACCTCGTGCCCGGCGGAGGTGAGGAGCAGTACGAGCCCCTCACGCAACAGGGCGTTGTCCTCTGCGATCACCACACGCACGGAAGCTCCACTTCGATCGCGGTCGGCCCCCCGACGGGGCTCGACACCTGCACGATGCCGTCGAGCGCGGCGATCCGCCGCCGCATGCCGAGCAGCCCACTGCCGCCGCTCTCATCGGCTCCGCCGCAGCCCTCGTCGCACACCGAGATCCTCAACGAGCCGGGGGTGCGCAGTAGTTCCACCCGGGCCCGGCGGGATCCACTGTGCTTGGCGGCGTTGGTCAGCGCCTCCGCGACCGAGAAGTACGCCGCCGCTTCGACCGCGGCCGGTGCGCGCGCGCCGCCCTCCACACCGTCGTCGGTCACCTCGACCTCCAGACCGCTGCCGGCGGCGAGCGCCCGTACCGCACCGACGAGCCCGCGGTCGGTCAGGATCGGCGGATGGATGCCGCGCACCACGTGCCGCAGTTCGGTGAGGGCCTCCTCCACCTGGTCCTGCGCATCGTCGAGCAGCTTGCGGGCTGTGTCGGGACTGTTGTCGTACGCCCTGCGCGCCAGCCCCACCCGCATCGACAGCGCCACCAGGCGGGCCTGCGTACCGTCGTGCAAGTCGCGTTCGATCCGCCGCAGTTCGGCGCCGTGGGCCGCCATGGCATCCGCTCGGGTGGCCGTCAACTCCTCTACACGGTCCGCGAGTTCGGCGCTGCGCCGGGCGTCGGGCGAGAGGTCCAGCAGGGAGCGGGTCCAGGCGGCGTCCAAGTCGGCGAGCCGGCCGAGAAGCGGCAGCACCACGGCCCGGTGCCCCAGGACCCAGCACCAGACGCCGTCCACCAGAATGCCGAAGATCCACACGAGCAGCGAGGCGTACGCCAGCAGCCAGCCGTAGAGCAAGTGGGCGGCCAGCCACCTCAGATCGCGGTACGTCCCGGGGTCCTTGACCGCCGTACGCACCCGAACGGGGAGGTCACCGACGAGCGGTACGTACGCCTCGGGGACCTCCTCCCCCGTCCAGTTCGCGACCTCGCGCCGTTTGGCTCCGGCGAGCCGGCGCAGCAGCAGGACCGTTTCGGGCAGGACGCCCGCGCCGATCACCAGCACGGTGACGGTCACGGTGAACGCCAGCAAGGGCAGGAACAGGAACGAGGCCAGGGCCAGGCCGGCCGATCTCAGCAGGTGCCGCGTCGCCCGCCATGCGAGCCAGAGCCTCTCTCTCATGGCCATCAGATTAGGTGACCGACAGGACATGCGAAGGCGTGTGCGCCACCCGGACCGTGGTGTATCGGGCTACACCACGGGTCCGGTAGAACGCCCCCTCGATCTGTGGCCCCGCGAACTGGCATCGTGGTTTCCGCAAGGGGCATCGGCCCCCCACCGCTCGATGGAAGGAACGGTCATGAAGGCCCTGCTCTGGATCCTGCTCGTGGTAACCGTCGCCGCAAATGTCTCCACCAGCTTTGCCTTCGACGGCGGCAAGCAGGTCGCCATCAGCGTCTGCACCGGTACCGTCGCCATCGCCTCGGCCGTGGGTCTCTTCCTGATGCGCAACAAGCGCGTTAAGGGGTCCTGACAGCACGGTGCGAACGGTCGCGGTGCAACCGGTCGCGGTACGCGCTGCCGCCCGCTCCGGGCCCGGCGCACAGCGCACCTTCTTCCCGCAGCCCGGGCAGTGCCCTGCCCCCGGGGGCAGGGCACTGTTCCAGAGGCAGGGATTCCGCGCTCCGTTCGCGCCTACGGCACGGGCTGTTGCTGGGTGACGCAGTGGATGCCGCCGCCTCCCGCGCCCAGCCGGTCGATGTTCAGCTGCTCGACGGTGCGGCCGGGATGGAGCCGGGCCAGTACGCCCTTCGCCGCCGCGTCCGCCGCGGCATCACCGAACTGGCCGCAGACGACGGCGCCGTTGCACAGGTAGTAGTGGGAGTGTTCAATGAACGGCGGATCCGATGATCAAGGAGACGCCGGATGAGCGACACCACCATCGAGCAGATAGCGGCCGACGAGCCGACCTCCGTGGCCGTGCCGGCGAGTGACGAGCAGTTGGTCGCGATGCTCGTGGACCGGGCCCGGTCGGAGGGCCTGCGGCTGACCGGCGAGGGCGGGCTGCTCCAGCAGCTGACCAAGCGGGTGCTGGAGTCCGCCCTTGAGGGCGAGATCACCGATCACCTCGGATACGAGAAGCACGACGCCGAGGGCCGGGGCAGCGGCAACTCCCGTAACGGGGCGCGGGTGAAGACGGTGCTGACCGATGTCGGCCCGGTCGAGGTCAAGGTCCCCCGGGACGTGGGTCCAGGTCCTTGGGGTCACGCGCGATCTCCGGAGTGAGGCGGCCTGCTTCGATGGCAAAGTACCGGCGCAGGTCGCGCTGCCACTTTGTCACCAGGTGGGCTGGGACCACGATCACGGTGCGGCCCGGAATCAGCCCACGACGAGTCCCTTCCGCGATGTACATGCCCGTCATGATCGTCTTGCCAGTGCCGGGCTCATCGGCCAGCAGGAACCGCAACCGCGGCTGCGCCAGCATGTGAGTGAAGACAGCCTCGTCCTGGTGCGCGTATGGCTTCAGAGGACGTGTGGCAAGGACAGCGGAGCGAATACGCGGGACCGCGTACTGCATCCACCGCCCCCAAAGGCCAGCGAGGGCACGGTTCGGGTTCCCGCCTACATCGTTAGCGGGAACGCTAGCTTCGCATAGCTCCTCGTAGGTAAGGGCTGCGTCAGCCAGTGACCCGTTCCCGTGACGGATTACAAGATCACAGCCACTCGGCGTGGAGGTAGCCATGACAACAGTGACCAGGTGACCGTCGACGGTGATCTGGCTGCCGGCTTTGGGCAGCACGCTGGGGTCATCGGTCACCGCGTGTCCCCCTTGTGGCTCGCTCCGCATGCTTGCAGGAGAAGCCTACTTCCGCCCACTGGTGGCGATCACACGTTCCGGCTCATGCGCTTAGCAGCGGAGCTCGTCACAGCTTAGCCGGAAGGGCCGCAGGACCTTCGTGAAAGTCACCACCGGTCAGGACTGGTTCCGACCTCTACGGCACAAACGCCTCGTGCCATCTAGCGCACTGCCGATCCCTCCGGCGGCTGCAATCAGCGTGACGCCCAGCTTAGAGGTCGTTTTCTCCCGGTGTTTCATCCCGTAGATTGTGTTTCGTCCTGGAATGTTGGGTCGCGCCAGGACACGGTGGTTTCCCCGGTGAGGCGGCGGGCCATGAGGTCGGTCATGGCGAGGTGGATCATAGCTTCGGAGCGGGTGGGCAGGGCTTCGTAGTCGCGGACCAGGCGGCGGTGAAACATCAGCCATCCGTAGGTTCGCTCGACGGCCCACCGCTTCGGGATGGGGGTGAAGCCCCTGGTCCCGGGCTTGCGTTGGGTGATTTCCATGTCGATACCCAGGGCCGCGGCGTGCTCGACCAGATGCTGGCGGTACCCGCCGTCGACCCAGACCTTTCGGATCGTGGGGTGCTCGGCAGCCACCGTGTCGATCAAGCTGGTGCCGGCGACGGAGTCCTGGACGCTCGCGGCCGTGACCAGGACCGCCAGAAGCAGGCCGAGTGTGTCCGTCACGATGCTTCTCTTCCTGCCGACGATCTTCTTGCCCGCGTCCGTGCCCTGGCTCGTGGCGGGAACGCTTGTGGAGGTTTTCACGCTCTGTGCGTCGATGACGCACGCGGACGGTTCGGCGTTGCGGCCTTCGTGTTCACGCAGCAGGCTCCGCAGCAGCCCGCTGAGATGGGCGAACACGCCGTCCTTTTCCCACTTGGCGAAGTAGCCGTAGACCGTTTCCCAGGGCGGGAAGTCGTGGGGGAGGTAGCGCCACTGCACTCCGGTGCGGTCCACGTAGAGGATGGCGTCCAGGATGGTACGCAGGTCGTGCTCGGGTGGGCGGCCGATGTTCAGGGCCCTGCTGCGGCGCTCGGCCCGCCAGTCGGTCAGGACCGGTTCGATCAACTCCCAGCGGGCATCGGACAGATCACTCGGATACGGGCGGCGTTCAGTCATGCTCTGGGCGTACCGCTCAGTGCAGCCCACGCCCAGGCGTGCGGCACCGACAACGGAAGCAAAGCCAATGCGCCCTCCCACCCTGGGATGAAACAGACCCAAGACATACTCCGCCCCACCCATCACCCCAGAAGAGCACCTTCGAGCCACCCGCCTCAGTGGCCTCAACCGTCCCCCACTCACGCACCGAAAGAATCGCCATCTTTCAAAACGAATTGCAGGAAAACGACCTCTTAGACGTCGTTTCTTATGGTTCAGGTGAGGGCTGAGTGGCTTGGGGAAAGCCCAGCTGATCGAGCAGCGTGCTGAGGAGGTCTTCTGCGAAGGCCTCGTGTGAGCGGAGCAGTTCTTCAATCATGGTTGTCTCCGGCGTGACGGGGATGCCGGCGGCTGCGGCCCAGGCAATGGCACCCTCGGCGTCGGTGGGTATCTCGGCGTCGAGTTCGGCGTGCTTGTGTCTGACGGCTTCGTGGAACTCTGGGGTGTCCAGCCATAGGAGTTGGTCTTCGAGGTCTTCGGGCTCCTCGGCCAGAAGCCTGGCGGCGATGTCCAGGTTGAGCCAGGCCTGCCAGCGCTGTCCGGTGGTGTCCAGTCCGGTCACGAGAGCGAGGGAACTGTCGGAGACGTCGGCGACGCAGGCCGGTGCCCTGCTCCACTCAACCAGGGCAGGCAGGTCCGCGTCGCCCCATGTCCCCGAATCGATTTGAAGCGTCTGCCAGCCGCCCGGCCGTGTCTCGCATGTATGCATGGTTGCCTTGAGTTCTTCGTCGAGGCTGTCGAACACGGGAGCTTCCAGTAGAGGGCGGTCGCTGCGAGCAAAGACCAGGTGACCCGAGAATCCCACGGAAGTTCCTCCTTCAAGATGGTGAGCGCACCCTATGAGCTGCCGCTGACAACGCGGGCATGACCAGCATCTGTGCGGTCGGCGAGGCTCATCTGCTGAGGCGGCGATACCCGATGAGGGCTGCAGCGATGGCAACGAAGGCGAGGAAGTGCTCAGGCTTGCGTTCGTAGCGGCGGTGCAGGCGTCGGCAGCCGGCCAGCCAGGACACGGTTCGTTCGACGACCCAGCGGTGGCGGCCGAGCCGGGTGGAGGACTCGACTCCCTTACGGGCGATGCGGGGACGTATACCCCGCCCGCGGAGCCATCGCCGCAGGTGGTCGTAGTCGTACCCCTTGTCCGCATGCAGCTTCGCCGGTCGCCTGCGGCGAGGTCCACGGCGGGAACGGATGGGCGGGATTCCACGGATGAGCGGTTCCAGTCCCTGGCTGTCGTGCATGTTGGCGCCGGAGACGCCCAGTGACAGCGGCAGGCCGTTCCGGTCGGTGACCAGATGGATTTTCGATCCCAACTTGCCACGGTCGGTCGGATTCGGTCCCGTCAGAAGCCCCCTCTTGCGGCCCGGACGCTGACCGAGTCGATCGCGCACCGTGACCAGTCCAGCTCACCTCGCGCCCCGAGTTCGTCGAGGACGACGCGGTGGAGCCGGGCCCAGACCCGGTCCCGGCTCCACTGGGCGAAACGCCGGTACACCGTCTGCCAGCACGGACCAAACACAGGGGGCAACTGCCTCCACGTGCAGCCCGACGTCGCCACGAAAACGATCGCGGCCAACGCCTCACGGTCACCCGCCCGTCGCCGGCCCCCGCCCTGCGGACGCTTCACCTCCGTCGGCGGTACCACCCGCCGAAACAGCACCCACAAATCGTCCGGCACCAGCCGCTCAACCAGATCCGTCACACACCGCTCAACGACCGACAACCGCCATAAGAAACGACGTCTTAGAGGTCGTTTTCCTGCAATTCGTTTTGAAAGATGGCGATTCTTTCGGTGCGTGAGTGGGGGACGGTTGAGGCCACTGAGGCGGGTGGCTCGAAGGTGCTCTTCTGGGGTGATGGGTGGGGCGGAGTATGTCTTGGGTCTGTTTCATCCCAGGGTGGGAGGGCGCATTGGCTTTGCTTCCGTTGTCGGTGCCGCACGCCTGGGCGTGGGCTGCACTGAGCGGTACGCCCAGAGCATGACTGAACGCCGCCCGTATCCGAGTGATCTGTCCGATGCCCGCTGGGAGTTGATCGAACCGGTCCTGACCGACTGGCGGGCCGAGCGCCGCAGCAGGGCCCTGAACATCGGCCGCCCACCCGAGCACGACCTGCGTACCATCCTGGACGCCATCCTCTACGTGGACCGCACCGGAGTGCAGTGGCGCTACCTCCCCCACGACTTCCCGCCCTGGGAAACGGTCTACGGCTACTTCGCCAAGTGGGAAAAGGACGGCGTGTTCGCCCATCTCAGCGGGCTGCTGCGGAGCCTGCTGCGTGAACACGAAGGCCGCAACGCCGAACCGTCCGCGTGCGTCATCGACGCACAGAGCGTGAAAACCTCCACAAGCGTTCCCGCCACGAGCCAGGGCACGGACGCGGGCAAGAAGATCGTCGGCAGGAAGAGAAGCATCGTGACGGACACACTCGGCCTGCTTCTGGCGGTCCTGGTCACGGCCGCGAGCGTCCAGGACTCCGTCGCCGGCACCAGCTTGATCGACACGGTGGCTGCCGAGCACCCCACGATCCGAAAGGTCTGGGTCGACGGCGGGTACCGCCAGCATCTGGTCGAGCACGCCGCGGCCCTGGGTATCGACATGGAAATCACCCAACGCAAGCCCGGGACCAGGGGCTTCACCCCCATCCCGAAGCGGTGGGCCGTCGAGCGAACCTACGGATGGCTGATGTTTCACCGCCGCCTGGTCCGCGACTACGAAGCCCTGCCCACCCGCTCCGAAGCTATGATCCACCTCGCCATGACCGACCTCATGGCCCGCCGCCTCACCGGGGAAACCACCGTGTCCTGGCGCGACCCAACATTCCAGGACGAAACACAATCTACGGGATGAAACACCGGGAGAAAACGACCTCTTAGCGGCCACATCGGCGATCCTGGCCTGCGCCTCGTCTCAGGCTGCGCCCGGGGAGCGCGGATCCGAAATATCGATCAGACAAACTTTGCCCCGGTGACTCCGATTCTTCTCGGGTACGCCCTGCACGACCATGAAGCGCTAGTGCAGTTGAGTGCACCTTCAGCGCGCGGGCTCCTGCACCACGAGCGACGAGAAGGGGCGGCGCGTGAAGGTCACCGAACTCTGGATCGGGCGGTACGCATGCATGCTCCAGTCCGCGCTCTGGCTCACCAACGAGCAGTTCGCCGCCCGGCTTGGGATCGCCGTTCGGAGCCGACGCTGCGGAGAACGCGGACGTCATGTGGGTTCCGAAAAACTCACTCACTTGGTTCGTCCTCTGATTTGCAGGACCCGGCAACTCTGCATGGAGCGTCACCAGCCCTCGGCGTTGCACCGTCACTCGCAGCCTTGACGTCGCCTGACCTGCCGAACGCGCGCCTGACACACCATCAGAACGAGCGTCAAATGAGCGTCACGAGCGTCATTTCAGCGTCAAGATATCGCCCGTAACGCCCACACCGCACATAATGCGCACGCACAAAACCGCAGGTCAGGAGCCCTTCGAGACCGGCTCCAGGATCGCGACGCACTCCACGTGATGCGTCATCGGAAACAGATCGAACGCCCTCAACGTCCGCACCCGGTACCCGCCATCCCGGAAGTACGCCAGGTCGCGTGCCAGCGCCGCCGGGTCGCAGGCGACGTAGGCGATGCGGCGGGCGCCGAGGCCCGTGAGGTGTTTGACGACCTGCTTGCCGGCGCCTGCGCGGGGCGGGTCGAGGACGATCAGGTCGCACTCGGTGATGCCGGTGCGCGGGAGGATCTGGTCGACCTTGCCGTGTTCGATGCGGACCCGGTCCAGGTCCTTCAGGTTGTGGCGGGCGTCCTCGACGGCGCGCTTGCCGGACTCGATGCCGAGGACGGCGCCCTTTTCGCCGATGCGCTGGCCGATGGCCCCGGCGAACAGGCCGACGCCGCAGTAGAGGTCGAGGGCCATGTCGTTCTTGCGGGGCAGGAGGCCCTGCATGACGGCACGGACCAGGGTGTTGGCGGCCTGCGGGTGGACCTGCCAGAAGCCGCCGGATCCGACGCGGTAGGTGCGGTCGTCGGCGCGCTCGCGGACGAAGGCTCGGCCGTGCACGCGGTGGACGCCGCCGTCGCGCTCGTCGACGCGCATCACCGAGACGGGCTTGTCGAGCTCGACCAGGGGCAGCCGGCCGCCGGGCCTCGGGGTGAGGATGACCTGGCGGTCGTGGGAACCCGTGGCGGCGATGGCCTCCACCGTGGCCATGCCGGGCCAGTCGCGCTTCTCGATGCCGAGCTCCGTGACGCCGGGGGCCGCGATCAGGCAGCGCTCGACGGGCTCCACGTCGTGCGAGCGGTGCTTGCGCAGGCCGACCTTGCCGTCCTCGTCGATGGCGTACTGGACGCGGGTGCGCCAGGCGGGAACCTCGCCCGCGGGGAGTTTGTCGCCCTCGGCCGGCATGACCGTGCCGTCCCAGCCCGCCTCCTCGGGGGTGAGGCCCGCGAGGCGCTGGAGCTGTTCGGCGATCACTTCGCCCTTGAGGCGGCGCTGGGCACCGGGCTTGGCGTGCTGCCAGTCGCAGCCGCCGCACTTGCCGGGGCCTGCGTACGGGCAGGGCGCCTCGACGCGGTCCTTGGACGCCTCGATGATCCGTACCGCGTCGGCGCGCAGGAAGCGGGAGTCGCTCTCGCCGTCGGTGACCCTGGCGATCACCTTCTCGCCGGGGAGCGTGTGCCGTACGAAGAGGACCCGGCCCTCCGAGGTGCGGGCGATGCAGTGGCCGCCGTGTGCGACGGGGCCGACCTCGACCTCGTACTCCTCCCCGACCAGCGACGACGTGGGTTCGTTCTGCATGAGGGGGTGGCTCCAGAGATCAAAGGGGAACGGCCGGACAACAACCTACGATTCTACGTGGGTGTCGTCCGGCCGTTTACCACGAACGGAAGCGGGCAGGGGCGGTCAGCTCTTGCCGCTGGGTTCCTTGGGCCTGCGCTCCACGGGGCCGCGGCGCACCGCGCCCGGCGCGTTCCACTCGGCGCGCTTCCTGGCGCGCTTCTTGGCCGCCTCGGAGGACTCCAGCTGATACGGCACGGAGGTCACCATGACGCCCGGGGTGAACAGCAGCCGCCCCTTGAGGCGCAGGGCGCTCTGGTTGTGGAGGAGGTGCTCGTACCAGTGGCCGACCACGTATTCCGGGATGTACACGCTCACCACGTCGCGCGGGCTCTCCCGGCGCAGGCTCTTCACGTAGTCGATGACCGGCCGGGTCACCTCGCGGTACGGGGAGTCGAGGATCTTCAGCGGGATGTCGATGCCGCGCCGCTCCCAGTCGTCCTTGAGCGCCTTGGTCTCGGCCGGGTCGACGCTGATGGAGAGCGCCTCCAGCCGGTCGGAGCGGATCAGCTTGGCGTAGGCGAGGGCGCGCAGGGTGGGCCGGTGGAGCTTGGAGACCAGGACGATCGAGTGGACCCTGGAGGGCCGGATCGTCTCGTCGGACGGGGTCTCGTCGGCGGCGATCTCCTCGGCGACCCGGTCGTAGTGCTTCCGGATCGCGGTCATCGTCGCGAAGAAGATACACATGCCGAGCAGGGCGACCCAGGCACCGTGGGTGAACTTGGTGACCAGGACGACCACGAGGACGAGGCCGGTCAGGAAGGCGCCGAAGGCGTTGATCGCGCGGGAGCGGATCATGTGGCGGCGCTTGTCGGCGTCCTTCTCGGTGCGCAGGTGGCGGTTCCAGTGGCGGACCATGCCGGTCTGGCTGAGCGTGAAGGACACGAACACGCCGACGATGTAGAGCTGGATCAGCCGGGTCGAGTCGGCGCCGTAGACGACGACGAGCAGGGCGGCCGCGCCGGCGAGCAGCACGATGCCGTTGGAGAACGCGAGGCGGTCGCCGCGGGTGTGCAGCTGGCGCGGCAGGTAGCGGTCCTGGGCAAGGATCGAGCCGAGCACCGGGAAGCCGTTGTACGCCGTGTTCGCCGCGAGGAACAGCACCAGGGCGGTGGCCGCGGCGAGCACGAGGAACAGGAAGCTGCCGTTGCCGAAGACGGCCTCGGCGACCTGCGTGATCACCGGGTCCTGCACATAGCCGGGGCCGACCGGCACACCGCCCTTCAGCAGGTCCTGCGCCGGGTTCTCGGCCATCCGGACGTCGGTGACCAGGGCGAGGGCGATGATGCCGACGAGCATGGTGATGGCGAGCGCGCCCATCATCGTCAGCGTCGTGGCCGCGTTCTTGGACTTGGGCTTACGGAAGGCCGGGACGCCGTTGGAGACCGCCTCGACGCCGGTGAGCGCGGCACAGCCGGAGGAGAAGGCGCGCAGCAGCAGGAAGACAAGGGCGAAGCCCGCGAGGCCCTCCTGCTCCGCCTTGATGTGGAAGTCGGCGGTGGGCGCGCGCATGGTGTCGCCGAGCACGAGAGCGCGGTAGGCACCCCACGCGATCATGATGAAGACGCCCACGACGAACACGTACGTCGGAATCGCGAAGAGCGACCCGGACTCCTTGACGCCGCGCAGATTCATCAGCGTCAGCAGCAGGATCACCGCGACGGCGCACAGCACCTTGTGCTCGACCACGAACGGGATCGCCGAGCCCAGGTTCTCGATGCCGGAGGTGATGGAGACGGCGACGGTGAGGACGTAGTCCACGAGCAGTGCGCTGGCGACCGTCAGGCCGGCCTTGGGGCCGAGGTTGGTGGTGGCGACCTCGTAGTCGCCACCACCGCTGGGGTACGCGTGCACGTTCTGCCGGTACGACGCCACCACGGTGAACATCACCACCACGACCGCCAGGGCGATCCACGGGCTGAAGTGGTACGCCGACACGCCCGCGACGGACAGGACGAGCAGAACCTCGCCAGGCGCGTAGGCAACGGAGGACAGGGCGTCGGAGGCGAAGACGGGGAGGGCGATGCGCTTCGGCAGGAGCGTTTCTCCGAGCCGGTCACTGCGCAGTGCGCGCCCGATCAGGATCCGTTTGGGCACGTCGGTCAGTTTGGACACGCAGAGGATCGTAAGCGTTCCGTATGGAAGCTGCGGACCCACCACCCCCGTGGCCCCGCAATCTCCTGCGCTCGAACGAAAAAGCCACGAAATCCTTAACGAAATCCTTGCACTAAGCGTCCGCGAAAAGCGCGCTGTAACCATTCAATGCGGGCTGACCGCCGAGATGTGCGTAAAGGACGGTGGAATCCCGGGCGATCTCGCCGCGCCCCACGAGGTCGATCGTTCCCGCCATCGACTTCCCCTCGTACACGGGGTCGGTGACCATGCCCTCGGTACGGGCGGCCAGCCGCATGGCGTCGAGGGTCGTGTCGTCGGGGATGCCGTAGGTGCCCGCGTGGTAGCGCTCGTCGAGCTCGATGTCGTCCACGGTGAGTTCCCGGCGCACCCCGATGAGCCGTGCGGTGCCGGCCGCGATCCGGGCGATCTGCTCGCGGGTACGGGCGGGCTCGGCCGAGGCGTCGATGCCCAGTACGCGTCGTGGGCGGGCGCCCGCCGCCTCCAGCGCGGCGAAGCCCGCGACCATGCCGGCCTGGGTGGAGCCGGTCACCGAGCAGACGACCACGGTGTCGAAGAACACGCCGAGCGTGCGTTCCTGCTCGGCCACCTCGTACGCCCAGTTCGCGAAGCCGAGCCCGCCCAGCGGGTGGTCGGACGCGCCCGCGGGGATCGCGTACGGCCTGCCGCCGCCCTCCTCCACCTCGCGCAGCGCCTGCTCCCAGCTCTCCTTGACCCCGATGCCGAACCCGGCGCGCACCAGACGGACGTCGGCGCCCGCCAGGCGGCTGATCAGGATGTTGCCGACCTTGTCGTAGACGGCGTCGGGCCACTCGACCCAGCTCTCCTGGATGAGTACGCACTTGAGACCGGCGCGGGCGGCGACCGCCGCGACCTGGCGGGTGTGATTGGACTGGACGCCACCGATGGATACGAGGGTGTCGCAGCCCTTCGCGAGGGCGTCGGCGACGAGGTATTCGAGCTTGCGGGTCTTGTTGCCGCCGTAGGCGATGCCGGAGTTGCAGTCCTCCCGCTTGGCCCAGACCCCGGCGCCACCGAGGTGCTCGGTGAGCCGGTCGAGCCGGTGCACGGGAGAGGGGCCGAAGAGGAGGGGGTAGCGGTCGTACGAAGAGATCGAGATCGACACTGGGGCTCCCTTGGTCGGGGTGGGGTGAGGTGAAATGGGTCCACTCGCGCTCGGAATCGCTCGGCCGGTGGGCATCGCGCGCTGCGGGCTACTCGAGCGGTTCGTCCGCCAGCTCTTCGAGCGCCCGCCAGATCTCGGCGGTGATCCGGACCGCGGCTTCGGCGTCACGCGCCGCGCACGCCTCGATCAGCTGATCGTGCAGCTCCGCGGAGCCGTGCGCGGAGCCGGCCGTGCCGAACTGCCGCCATTCCAGGCGCCGGATCAAGGGCGTGTAGCGCTCGACGGTGGCGTCCACGGCCCGGTTGCCGCAGGCGGTGACGAGGACGTCGTGGAGCCGGTCGTCGGCGCGCAGCGCCTCCGCCACGTCGCCGCGGCCGGCCGCCTTCCGGAACCGGTCGTTGGCCGCGCGCATCACGGTGATGTCCGCGTCCACGAGGTGGGGCACGGCGGTCCTGGCGGCCAGTTCCTGCATGGCTCGTACTACGGCCGCTGCATCCCGGACGTCGCCCGGCACCAGCCGGGTCACCCGGGTGTAGCTCTGCGGCTTGGACTCGACGAGACCCTCACCGGCGAGCCGGGACAGCGCGTCGCGGACCGGGGCCCGGGAGAGTCCGAGGCGTTCGGCGAGGTCGGCGTCGCGGACGGGCGCACCGGGCGGGATGTCACCGCGGACGATGGCGTCGCGGATCGCTTCGTAGGCGGTGTCCCGCAACAGGGTCCGCCGGACGGGGCGCAGGGTCTCCATGAACTGACATGTTAGATGTCTGTGCACTCGGTACTCAAGAGGCTGTCCACCGCGCGGGGCACGGCGAAAGCGCACTCGGATGAGGCTTCGCACTCCGGGACGCATAAGCTCATCCTGGGCAACGGGACACACCGTTGCCCCGTTGTTTGCCCGGCAAGCTGAGAAAGAAGTGTGAGCAGGGTGTTTTCGCAGGTCAGCCGGACGACCAGGACTGCGAGGTAGGCGCAAGGTGCACATCGTCATCATGGGCTGCGGGCGAGTAGGAGCCGCTCTCGCGCAGACCCTGGAGCAGCAGGGGCACACGGTCGCCGTCGTCGACCAGGACCCGACGGCGTTCCGTCGTCTCGGTTCCGGATTCGGCGGACGGCGCGTCACCGGTGTCGGCTTCGACCAGGACACCCTCCGCGAGGCGGGTATCGAGGAGGCCGGTGCGTTCGCCGCGGTGAGCAGCGGCGACAACTCGAACATCATCGCCGCCCGGGTGGCCCGCGAGATGTTCGGCATCGAGAATGTCGCGGCGCGGATCTACGACCCCCGGCGTGCCGAGGTCTACCAGCGTCTCGGTATCCCCACGGTCGCCACCGTGCGCTGGACCGCGGACCAGATGCTGCGGCGGCTGCTGCCTTCCGGCGCCGAGCCGCTGTGGCGGGATCCGAGCGGCGGTGTGCAGCTCGCGGAGGTGCACACCACCCCGTCCTGGATCGGCCACAAGATCAGCACGCTGCAGGAGGAGACGGGCGTCCGCGTGGCGTTCCTCACCCGGCTGGGCGAAGCCATACTGCCCACCTCGCAGACGGTGCTGCAGGAAGGCGACCTGGTCCACGTGATGATGCGTACGGACGAGATCGTGAAGGTCGAGGCGGCCTTCGCCGAGGGTCCTGAGGAGGGCGGTCACTGATGCGTGTCGCGATTGCCGGGGCCGGTGCGGTGGGCCGTTCCATCGCGGGCGAGCTGCTGGAGAACGGCCACGAGGTGCTGCTCGTCGACAAGGCGCCGACCGCCATCTCGGTGGAGCGGGTGCCGATGGCCGAGTGGCTGCTGGCGGACGCCTGCGAGATCACCTCGCTCGACGAGGCGGCGCTGCAACGCTGCAACGTCGTCATCGCCGCGACCGGAGACGACAAGGTGAACCTGGTCGTCTCGCTGCTCGCCAAGACGGAGTACGGCGTGCCGAGGGTCGTCGCCCGGGTCAACAACCCGAAGAACGAGTGGCTGTTCAACGAGGCCTGGGGCGTCGATGTCGCGGTCTCGACGCCGCGCCTGATGTCGGCCCTGGTCGAGGAGGCGGTGAGCGTCGGCGATCTGGTCCGGCTGCTGCGCTTCAGCCACGGTGACGCCAACCTGGTCGAGCTGACGCTGCCCCCGGAGTCGGCGCTGGCCGGCACCCAGGTCGGTGAAGTGGCCTGGCCCGAGGACACCTCGCTGGTCACCATCATCCGCGGGCAGCGGGTTCTGACGCCGAACACCGAGGAGACCCTGGAGGCCGGCGACGAGCTGCTGTTCGTGGCCGCACAGGCACGCGAGGAGCAGTTGGAGGACCTGCTGTCGGTGCGCCGGGGCGACTCGGACGACTGACCCGCAGGACGTAAAGGAGGGGCCCGGAACCGTGTGACACGGTTCCGGGCCCCTCCTTTACGTCTCAGAACTCCCGTACGTCTCAGAACTGCTGCTGCGCCTCAGAGTTCCTGGTTGCGCGCCGCGGCTGCCGCTGCGGCCTCGGCCGCCTTGCGGTCCTTCTCCGCCTGCTCCTCGGCCTCCATCTCGGCGAAGACGTCGATGGGCGGCGGAGCCTTGGCGAGGAAGACCCAGGTCAGATAGACCGCGAGCAGGAACGGCGGGATCTTCAGGGCGACCAGGACCCAGCCGAACTGCGTGGTGTCGGCCCACCAGTACAGCGGGAAGAGGATCGCGCACTTGGCGAGCAGGATCAGGCCCCAGGCGTAGCTGGCCTTGGCGTACGCCTTCTTGCGGCCGGGGTTCCTGGTGCGCCAGGAGAGGTTCTCCTTGAACACCGGCCCCAGGATCAGACCGATCAGCGGCACCCCGGCGAGGGTGGTGATCAGGTAGGCCAGGGCCAGACCGAGCGTGTAGAGCATGCCCGGCAGATAGAAGTCCTTGGCGTTGCCCGTCATCATCGCGAAGACCACACCGAAGGCCACACCGAAAACGCCGCTGAAGGCGTGCTTGACGGTGTCCTTCCGGATCAGCCGCACGGCGACGAGGACCAGGGACACCACCAGGGCCGCGATGGCCGAGCTGTGCAGATCCTTGTTGATCGTGAAGATGGTGACGAACAGCAGCCCGGGGAGGACTGTCTCCACCATGCCCCGGACACCGCCGAACGCCTCGAAGAGCGCGGCCTCGGTGACCGCCTTCGCCTCGGCATCCTGCTGGTCGGTGCGGGTGGTGCGGTCCGTGTCGGACGTCGGCTTGTCGAGAGACGTCACCGGCTACTCCTTGCCGAGCGGTCGGAGTTCGTATTTGGGGTTGAACAGCACCCGGCGCCCGTGACTCATGGCGATCCGGCCCGAGGCGATGAGCTTGCGGCCCGGTTCTATGCCCACGATGGAGCGCCGGCCCAGCCAGACAACGTCCAGCGGAGCGGTGCCGTCGAAGAGCTCTGCCTCCAGGGCGGGCACTCCGGCGCGCGGCCGCAGGGTGACGGTCCGCAAGGTACCAGTCACCTTCACGATCTGGCGGTCGGTGCATTCGGAGATCCGCGTGCAGCCCGAGGCCTGCGAGTCCTCCTGCAGCTCCTCGGACTCGAGGTCCTCCTGGGAGGTGGACAGCCGGTCGAGCATCCGCCGGAAGCGGCCGGACGGCTTCTCCGCCCTGCCGGACTTGTCGGATCGAGGAACAGCACTCATAACCGAAGGGTACCGGTCCCGGCTGCTCCGAGCGGGTGTCCCCGGTCTCACTCGAACGGGTGACCGGGGACAGTTCCCGAAAGACGGTCCGGCCACCCTCACCGATCGCGGTGGGCGGGTCGGCCGCCCGGCCGCCCATCCACCCCGCCGCTCGTTCAGCCGCGCTCGAATCGGTACCCCATGCCCGGTTCGGTGACGAAGTGCCGGGGGTGCGACGGGTCGGACTCCAGTTTGCGCCGCAGCTGGGCCATGTAGACCCGCAGGTAGTTGGTCTCGGTGCCGTACGAGGGCCCCCAGACCTCCTGGAGCAGCTGCTTCTGGCTGACCAGCCGGCCGCTGTTGCGGACCAGGACCTCCAGCAGGTGCCACTCGGTGGGGGTGAGCCGTACGTCGCGCCCCTCTCGGTGGACCTTCTTCGCCGCCAGGTCGACGGTGAACCCCTCGGTCTCGACGATCACGATGTCGTCGGAACCCTGCTGCCCGACGGGTTCGGCGCGGCGGACCGAGGCGCGCAGCCTGGCCAGCAGCTCGTCCATGCCGAACGGTTTGGTGACGTAGTCGTCCGCACCGGCGTCCAGGGCCTCCACCTTCTCGTCGGAGGTGTGGCGGGCGGACAGCACGAGGATCGGCACCCTGGTCCAGCCGCGCAGCCCCTTGATCACCTCGACGCCGTCCATGTCCGGCAGCCCGAGGTCGAGGACGACGACGTCGGGGTGGCGGGCGGCGGCGAGCTGGAGGGCGGTCGCGCCGTCGGGCGCCGCGTCCACCTCGTACTTGCGCGCCTTCAGGTTGATCACGAGGGCGCGTACGATCTGCGGCTCGTCGTCGACCACAAGCACCCGGGTCATGGGGGCCCTGCCTTTCTGCTGTACGGCGATCTCCCGGGACGTACCGGAGATCATGAGGTGAACTGCGTGCTCATGAGTCGGACTGCTTGGTCATGCGATGGACTGCTTGGTCGTGCGGTGGACTGCGTGGTCGTGCGGTGATCGTGCCGTTGGGTCATGGAGTGTCCCGCACGGTCATGAGGTGACCCGCGCGGGCAGGTCGGGGCTGACCGGAACGTATCCCGACGCCGCCTTGAGGGTCAGCACCATGGTGAGGCCGCCGCCGGGGGTGTCCTCGGCGTCCAGCGTGCCGCCCATGGACTCCACGAAGCCGCGGGCCACGGCGAGCCCCAGTCCGACGCCCGCGCCGCGCGGGGCGTCGCCGTAGCGCTGGAAGGGCTCGAAGATGCGCTCCTTGGCCTCGTCGGGGACTCCGGGGCCGCGGTCGGCCACCCGTAGCTCGACGCGTTCGCCGAGCGCGCTGGCGGCCACGGTGACGCGTTCCGCGTAGCGGCTGTACTTCACGGCGTTCTCGACGATGTTGGCGACGGCCCGTTCCAGCAGCCCGGGGTCGACCTCGACCATCGGCAGGGTCTCGGGGATGTCCAGGTCGACGCTGTCCTCGGGGACACCGCCGAGAGCCATCGGGACCACCTCGTCGAGATCGATCTCGCGGATCAGCGGGGTGACGGTGCCGGTCTGGAGCCTGGACATGTCCAGGAGGTTGCCCACGAGGTGGTCGAGGCGGTCGGCGCCGTTCTCGATGCCCTCCAGGAGTTCGGCCTGGTCCTCCTCGGACCAGGCGACGTCGTCGGAGCGCAGGGAGCTGACGGCGGCCTTGATGGCGGCGAGCGGGGTACGCAGATCGTGGCTGACGGCGGCGAGCAGCGCCGTCCTGATCCGGTTGCCCTCGGCGAGCCGCCGGGCCTCCTCCGCCTCGTCGACCAGGCGCTCCCGCTCCAGTACGACGGCGGCCTGCGCGGCGAACGCGCCGAGCACCCGCCGGTCCTCGGCGGGCAGCACCCGCCCGGAGAGCGCCAGCGCCATGTGGTCGCCGACGGGCATGTCCACATCGGCGTCCTCCGGCCGGGTCACCGGGCCCGGCCCGACGCTCCCGGCACACGTCCACGGGTCGACGTCGCTGCGGCGTTCCAGCAGGGCGACGGACTCCATGCCGAAGGTCTCGCGGACCCGGTCGAGGAGCGCGTCCAGCGTCGTCTCGCCACGCAGCACACTGCCTGCCAGAAAGGAGAGGATCTCCGACTCGGCGCGCAGCCGGGCCGCCTGATGGGTGCGGCGGGCCGCCAGATCGACGACCGAGGCTACCGAGACCGCCACCGCGAAGAAGATCACGATGGCGACGAAGTTCTCCGGGTCCTGCACCGTCAGGGTGTGGGTGGGCGGGGTGAACCAGTAGTTCAGCAGCAGCGAGCCGGCGGCGGCCGAAGCGAGGGCGGGCAGCAGTCCGCCGAGCAGGGCCGCGGCGACCGTCATGAAGAGGAAGAGCAGTACGTCGTTGGCGAGCCCCGGACCGTTGCCGAGGCCGCTGAGGAGCAGGGTGAGGAGGGCCGGGCCGCCCACCCCGACCAGCCAGCCCCAGATGATCCGGACCCGGCCCAGCCGGGCACCGCGGGCGATGGGCAGGCCGCGCCCCTTGGCGACCTCTTCGTGGGTGACGATGTGGACATCGAGGTCGGGCCCGGACTCCCGGGCGACGGTGGCGCCCACCCCGGGCCCGTAGATGTACTGCCAGGCCTTGCGTCGGCTGGAGCCGAGGACGATCTGCGTGGCGTTCACCCCCCGGGCGAATTCGAGGAGCGCCGAGGGTATGTCGTCGCCTATGACGTGGTGGAACGTGCCGCCGAGGTCCTCCACGAGGGTGCGCTGGACGGTGAGTTCCTTGGGTGACGCGGAGGTCAGCCCGTCGCTGCGGGCGATGTAGACGGCGAGGATCTCGCTGCCCGAGCCCTTGGCCGCCATCCGGGACGCGCGGCGGATGAGCGTACGGCCCTCGGGGCCGCCGGTGAGTCCGACGACGATGCGTTCGCGGGCCTGCCAGGTGGTGCGGATGTTGTGCTCGCCGCGGTACTGCTGGAGGTATTCGTCGACCCGGTCGGCGACCCAGAGCAGGGCCAGCTCGCGCAGGGCGGTCAGGTTGCCGGGGCGGAAGTAGTTGGACAGCGAGGCGTCGATCCGGTCCGGCTTGTAGATGTTGCCGTGAGCCATCCGGCGACGCAGCGCCTGTGGCGACATGTCGACGAGTTCGAGCTGGTCGGCCCGGCGGACCACCTCGTCGGGGACGGTCTCGCGCTGCCGTACGCCGGTTATCGCCTCGACGACGTCACCGAGCGACTCCAGGTGCTGGATGTTGACGGTGGACACCACGTCCATGCCGGCCTGGAGGAGTTCCTCGACGTCCTGCCAGCGTTTGGCGTTGCGCGAGCCCGGCACATTGGTGTGCGCCAGTTCGTCCACCAGGGCGACGGCGGGGGCCCGCTCCAGGACCGCGTCGACGTCCATCTCGGTGAAGACGGCGGAGCGGTACTCGATCTCGCGGCGCCGGACCTGTTCCAGGCCGTGCAGCATGACCTCGGTGCGTGGCCGGTCGTGGTGTTCCACGAAGGCGACGACGCAGTCGGTGCCCCGCTCCACCCGTCGATGGGCCTCGGAGAGCATCGCGTACGTCTTGCCGACGCCGGGTGCCGCACCCAGGTAGATCCGAAGCTTGCCGCGTGCCATGGCCCCATTGTCTTCTCTTGAACCCGGCTGCGTCCGATGCGGCAGCCGCTTCGAAGTTACCCCGCAGATTATCGACAAATGGGGCGGCGGGTGTGGTCAGGGACCGAATTGACAGGATTCTGACGCCGCGGACGGGCCATGGACGGGCCACGGGTGCCTCCGGAAGGCTCCCGCGGCCCACCCCCTACGCGTGCTCGACGATGTGGCCGTCGCTCAGTTCCAGCACCCGGTCCGCCAGCCCCAGCAGCTGGGAGTCGTGCGTCGCCACCAGTGCCGTGACGCCCTCGCTCCGCACCACCGCCCGCAGCAGCTCCATCACCGCGAGCCCGGTCTCCGCGTCGAGCTGCCCGGTCGGCTCGTCCGCGATCAGCAGGGACGGCCGGTTGGCGAGTGCGCGGGCGATGGCGACGCGCTGCTGCTGGCCCCCGGACAGCTCACCGGGACGCTGGGCCGCGTGGTCGGCGAGGCCGACCAGGGAGAGCAGCAGCGCCACCCGGTCCTCGCGCTCGTGCGGGTCCGCCTTGCGCAACCGCATGGGCACGCCGACGTTCTCCGCCGCGGTCAGGATCGGGATGAGGCCGAACGACTGGAAGATGAAGCCGATCCGGTCCCGGCGCAGTGCCAGGAGCCCGTCCTCGCCCAGCTCTGCGAGGTCCGTGCCGTCGATGGTGATCCGGCCGCCGTCGGGGCTGTCGAGCCCGCCGAGCAGGTTGAGGAGGGTCGTCTTGCCCGAGCCCGAGCGGCCCTTGAGGGCGACCAGCTCACCGCGCGGCACTTCGAAGGACACCCCGCGCAGCGCGTGTACGGCTCCGGCGCCGGAGCCGTACGAACGGTACAGGTCCTCGACCCGGACCATGGGCCCGTCGGCCGGTTGCTCCGCGACTGCGGTACCGCCCTGTCCGTCGGTGGCCGCCCGGTCGGTGCGCTCGGTCATGTCTCTCCCCGTAAACGTGCTCGGTCCCCGTAGTCGGCCAGTATGTGCAATGCGCACAGGGCTCGACAATGGCCGACGGCCGTCGGACACCGATGCGGCCGCCCTCGGCGCCCGGCCGGGACCGGCGAAACAGGCTTGGCGGGGTGCCGTCACCGGGGAAACAGGCGTGGCGGGGCGCCGGGTCCGGACCCGGCGCCCCGCCACGCGGACCTTCTCAGGCCCCGTTCACTTCATCGTTCACTTCGATCGTTCACTTCACCAGCTGCTTGAGGGCGATGTTGAGCTGGAGGACATTGACCCTCGGCTCCCCCACGAAGCCCAGGATCCGGCCGTCGGTGTGCTGTTCGACGAGTTTCTCCACCCGGTCGACGGGGAGGTGGTTCCGCTCGGCCACCCGGCGCACCTGGAGCTGTGCGTACGCCGGGGAGATGGCCGGGTCGAGGCCGGAGCCGGAGGAGGTGACGGCGTCGGCCGGCACGTCCGAGGGGCTGACCGGGTGGCCGGGGACGGAGTTGTCCTTGACCACGGCGGCCTTGGCGGCCTTCACCCAGTCGATGAGTTCCTTGTTGTCGCCGGAGCGGTTGGTCGCGCCGGAGAGGATCAGCTTGTACTGGGTGTTGACGCTGTTGGTGCCCAGGCCGTTGGAGGGGCGCGGCTGGAACCACTTGAGGTCCGGGGCCGCGGTCTCCTGCCCCTTCTTCAGCGGCAGGTCGTAGCGCTGGCCGATGAGTTCGGAGCCGACGACCTTGCCGTTCTCGGTGATCTCGGAGCCGTTGGCCTTGTCGGGGAAGACGCCCTGGGCGACGCCGGTGACGGCGAGCGGGTAGAGCACGCCGCAGACGACGGTGAGGACGAGCAGGGCGCGCAGCCCGGCCCAGAGCAACCGGGCGGTGTTTGCTACGGAGTTGTTCATGGCAGGTCAGCCGATTCCTAGATTCAGTTCAGCCCGGGTACGAGGGAGATGACCATGTCGATGATCTTGATGCCGATGAACGGGGCGACCAGACCGCCGAGTCCGTAGATCCCGAGGTTGCGCCGGAGCATCGAGTCGGCGCTGCTGGGCCGGTAGCGCACGCCCTTCAGGGCGAGCGGCACCAGCGCGACGATGATCAGCGCGTTGAAGACGACGGCCGACAGGATCGCGGACTGGGGCGAGGACAGCTGCATGATGTTCAGCTTGTCCAGGCCGGGGTAGACCACGGCGAACATCGCGGGGATGATCGCGAAGTACTTCGCGACGTCGTTGGCGATCGAGAACGTCGTCAGCGCACCACGCGTGATGAGCAGCTGCTTGCCGATCTCGACGATCTCGATCAGCTTCGTGGGGTTGGAGTCCAGGTCCACCATGTTCCCGGCCTCCTTGGCGGCCGAGGTGCCGGTGTTCATGGCCACGCCGACATCCGCCTGGGCGAGCGCCGGGGCGTCGTTCGTGCCGTCGCCGGTCATCGCGACGAGCTTGCCGCCCGCCTGCTCCCGCTTGATGAGGGCCATCTTGTCCTCGGGCGTGGCCTCGGCGAGGAAGTCGTCCACTCCTGCCTCATCGGCGATGGCCTTCGCGGTCAGCGGGTTGTCGCCGGTGATCATGACTGTACGGATGCCCATCCGGCGCAGCTCGTCGAACCGCTCCCGCATGCCCTCCTTGACCACGTCCTTGAGGTGGATGACACCCAGGACCCGGGCCCCCTGCTCGTCCTCCAGGGCCACCAGCAGCGGCGTGCCGCCCGCCTCGGAGATCCTGTCGGTGAGTGCCTGCGCGTCCTGCGAGACACTGCCGCCGCGCTCCTTGACCCAGGCGACGACCGAACCGGTGGCGCCCTTGCGGACCTTGCGCCCGTCGACGTCGACGCCGGACATGCGCGTCTGGGCGGTGAACGCGACCCACTCGGCCTGCCGCAGCTCGCCCTGGTGGCGCTCGCGCAGCCCGTACTTCTCCTTGGCGAGCACGACGATCGAGCGGCCCTCCGGCGTCTCGTCGGCCAGCGAGGAGAGCTGGGCCGCGTCGGCCAGTTCGGCCTCCGTCGTTCCCTTGACGGGTACGAACTCGGCGGCCTGCCGGTTGCCGAGCGTGATGGTGCCGGTCTTGTCGAGCAGCAGCGTCGAGACGTCTCCGGCGGCCTCGACGGCCCGCCCCGACATGGCGAGCACATTGCGCTGCACCAGGCGGTCCATGCCGGCGATGCCGATCGCGGAGAGCAGTGCGCCGATCGTCGTCGGGATCAGACAGACCAGCAGCGCGGTCAGCACGATCATCGACTGCCGCTGCCCGGCGTAGATCGCGAAGGGCTGGAGGGTGACGACGGCGAGCAGGAAGACGATGGTGAGGGACGCGAGGAGAATGTTCAGCGCGATCTCGTTGGGCGTCTTCTGCCGGGCGGCGCCCTCGACCAGGGCGATCATCCGGTCGATGAACGTCTCGCCGGGCTTGGTGGTGATCTTGACGACGATGCGGTCGGAGAGCACCTTCGTACCCCCGGTGACGGCGCTCCGGTCACCGCCGGACTCCCGGATGACCGGGGCGGACTCGCCGGTTATCGCGGATTCGTCGACGCTCGCGACGCCCTCGACGACGTCTCCGTCGCCGGGGATGATGTCACCGGCCTCGCAGACCACCAGGTCGCCGACGCGCAGCTCGGTGCCGGGCACCCGCTCCTCGTTCGTGCCGATCAGCCGCCGGGCGACGGTGTCGGTCTTGGCCTTGCGCAGCGTGTCGGCCTGCGCCTTGCCGCGGCCCTCGGCGACCGCCTCCGCCAGGTTGGCGAAGATCGTGGTCAGCCAGAGCCAGGCCGTGATCGCCCAGCCGAACCACTCCCCCGGGTCCAGGCACGCGAGCACGGTGGTGAACACCGAACCGATCAGCACGACGAACATGACCGGGGACTTGACCATCACCCGGGGGTCGAGCTTGCGTACGGCGTCGGGGAAGGACCGGATCAGCTGCGCAGGGTCGAACAGGCCCGCGCCGACGCGCCCTTCGCTCTGGTGACCCGTGGGCGCGTCCTGGTGCGGTGCCCGGGTGGGGGTGACAGTGGACATCGAGTCCTCTTGCTCCGTACGAGTGGTCATGACGCCAGCCCTTCGGCCAGCGGCCCCAGCGCCAGGGCCGGGAAGTAGGTCAGCCCGGTGATGATCAGGATCGTGCCGACCAGCAGTCCGCTGAAGAGCGGCTTGTGCGTGCCCAGGGTTCCCACGGTCGCCGGTACGGGTTTCTGCTCGGCGAGCGAGCCGGCCAGCGCCAGGATGAACACCATCGGCAGGAACCGGCCGAGCAGCATCGCGAGACCGATCGTGGTGTTGAACCACTGCGTGTCCGCGTTGAGCCCGGCGAACGCCGAACCGTTGTTGTTCGCGCCCGAGGTGTAGGCGTAGAGGATCTCGGAGAATCCGTGTGCGCCGGTGTTGGTCATCGAGTGGGGCGGGGTGGGCAGCGCCATCGCTGCGGCGGTGAAGCAGAGCACCAGGGCCGGGGTGATCAGGATGTAGCAGGCCGCGAGCTTGATCTCGCGGGTGCCGATCTTCTTCCCCAGATACTCCGGAGTGCGGCCGACCATCAGCCCGGCGATGAACACCGCGATGATCGCCATGACGAGCATCCCGTAGAGGCCGGAACCGACGCCTCCGGGCGCGATCTCGCCGAGCTGCATGCCCAGCATCGTGATCCCGCCGCCGAAGCCGGTGTACGAGGAGTGGAAGGAGTTCACCGCGCCGGTGGAGGTGAGGGTCGTGGCCACCGCGAAGATCGACGAGCCGGCGATCCCGAACCGGGTCTCCTTGCCCTCCATCGCCCCGCCCGCGATGTCGAACGCGGGCCCGTGATGGGCGAATTCGGTCCACATCATCAGGGTGGTGAAGCCCAGCCAGATGACACCCATCGTCGCGAGGATCGCGTAACCCTGCTTGAGCGAGCCGACCATCCGGCCGAAGGTCCGCGTCAACGCGAAGGGGATGACGAGGATCAGGAAGATCTCAAGGAGGTTGGACAGCCCGTTGGGGTTCTCGAACGGGTGGGCCGCGTTGGCGTTGAAGTAGCCGCCGCCGTTGGTTCCCAGCTCCTTGATGGCCTCCTGGGAGGCCACGGCGCCGCCGTTCCACTGCTGCGAGCCGCCCATGAACTGCCCGACCTCGTGGATGCCGGCGAAGTTCTGGATCGCGCCGCAGGCCACCAGCAACAGCGCGCCGACGGCGGCGATCGGCAGCAGGATCCGTACGGTGCCGCGCACCAGGTCGGACCAGAAGTTGCCGAGCTCACCGGTGCGGGAGCGGGCGAAGCCGCGTACCAGGGCCACCGCCACGGCCATGCCGACGGCGGCCGAGACGAAGTTCTGCACCGCGAGGCCGCCGGTCTGAACGACGTGGCCCATGGCCTGTTCGCCGTAGTACGACTGCCAGTTGGTGTTGGCGACGAACGACGCGGCCGTGTTGAACGCCTGGTCCGGGTCGATCGAGGCGAAGCCGAGCGAACCGGGCAGCGAGCCCTGGAGCCGCTGCAGCAGATAGAGGAAGAGGACGCTCACCGCGGAGAAGGCGAGCACCCCGCGCAGATACGCGGGCCAGCGCATCTGCGCGTTCGGGTCGGCGCCGACGGCCTTGTAGATCCACTTCTCGACCCGGAGGTGCTTCGTCGAGGAGTAGACACCGGCCATGTAGTCGCCGAGCGGACGGTACGCCAGCCCCAGCGCCACCACGAGCGCGAGGACCTGGAGCACACCAGCGAGGACGGGGCTCATATCGCGCTCAGAACCTCTCCGGGTACAGAAGGGCGAGGACGAGATAGCCCAGCAGGGCGACGGCCACTACCAGACCGACGATGTTCTCGGCAGTCACAGCTTCGCCACCCCCTTGGCGACGAGAGCCACCAGCGCGAAGACCGCGATCGTGGTGACGACGAAGGCCACATCGGCCACCGTGTGCTCCTAGATGAGGTACGGATTCTCGGACCTCTTGAGCAAACCTCCCGCCACGACCCTTCTGGCCTGCGTTGATGGCTTCCTTACGGGGAACGTCGGGCCCTTGACGGCGCACATACGTGCCCCATACGCGCCCCATACGCGCGCCTTCCGTGCGCTGTCCGCGTGCTGTCCGGAAACCGCCCCGGACGCGGAACGGCCGGTGGGCCGCACCCCCTCGCAAGGGGATACGGCCCACCGGCCGAAGCTGTGCCGGGCGGCTGCCCGGAGCCGCTCAGCGCACCTCGGTGATCTCGGGTCCGCGCTGGAGCTGGCCCATGCCACCGGAGAACTTCGAGCCCTCCTGGCTCTCCTGCTGGACCCCCTCGGGGACCATCTGGGCATCGTTGGGCAGCTTGAGGACGATCGGGTCGCGCGGCGCCATGGGGCCCTCGCCCCGGACGACCACGGTGTCCCGGAAGATCGTCTCCAGCAGCCCGGCGGCCTCCGGCTGCACGGCGCCCTGGCCGGAGATCACTCCGCGCAGGAACCAGCGCGGACCGTCGACGCCGACGAAGCGCACCAGCTGCACGCCGTTCGTCCCGTCCGGGAGCTGTACGGGGACCTGGGCACGCAGCTCCCAGCCCAGCGGGCCCTCGACCTCGTCGATGATCCCACCCTGCTGGGTGATGCCGGAGGCGATCTCCTCGCGGACCTCGCCCCAGATGCCCTCCTTCTTGGGCGCGGCGAAGGCCTGGAGCTGGACGGCGCTGTCGCGCAGCACCACGGTCGCGGCGACGATCGCGTCACCGGCCACCTCCACGCGCAGCTCCATGCCCTCGACGCCGGGCACGAAGATCCCGCCCAGGTCGACCCGGCCCTCGGCGGGCTGGGAGACCTCGGAGACGTCCCACGGCCCGTCCGGCCGCGGCGCCGGCGGGAGGTTCACCCGACGCGGGCCGCTGTCGGCGCCGTCGGTGTCATCGAGCTCGTCGACGACCTGCTCGGCCTCGCGCGCTTCGTCCGCCGTGTCCTCGGCGGAACCACTCTTCTTGCGACGTCCGAACACGTCACTGTCCTTCCCGGTCGGGTACGACCGAAGCGTAGCTGTTACCGCCCTGGGTGTTCCCGCCCCTGACGCCATCGACATCACCGGAGGCATGCCCTCCGGTGGATCCGAAGCCTCCCTCGCCACGGGCCGAGCCCGGCAGCTCCGCCACCTCGTGGAAGCGCACCTTCTCGACCTGCTGGACGACCAGTTGGGCAATCCGGTCGAACCGCTCGAACCTCACGGGCTCTCGCGGGTCGAGGTTGATGACGATCACCTTGATCTCTCCACGGTACCCGGCATCGACCGTCCCCGGGGCATTCACCAGGGCGACTCCACAGCGTGCGGCGAGGCCGGAGCGCGGGTGGACGAACGCGGCGTATCCGTCGGGCAGTGCGATCGACACCCCGGTGGGCAGCACAGCCCGCTCGCCGGGGGCGAGTTCGACGGCCTCGGTGGTCACGAGATCCGCCCCGGCATCGCCCGGGTGCCCATAGGCCGGAATCGGCACGTCCGGGTCGATCCGGCGGATCAATACGTCCACGGGTCCGCGCATCAGGGGTTCACCTCGAAGGCACGGGCACGCCTGACCTGGTCCGGGTCGGCCATCGCCGCCTGGATCTCGGCCGGGCGGCCGTTCTCGATGAAGTGGTCGACCTTGACCTCGATGAAGAGGGCCTCGGCACGGACCGCCACGGGTCCGTCCGGACCGCCGATCCGGCCGGTCGCCCGGGAGTAGATCTTCCGGCCGTGCACCGCGGTGATCTCGGCGTCGAGGTACAGCACGGTGTCCACCGGCACCGGACGCACGAAGTCGGTCTCCAGCCGTCCGGTCACGGCGATCACCCGCAGGAGCCAGTTCAGCGAGCCGAGCGTCTCGTCCAGCGCGGTGGTCAGGATGCCGCCGTGCGCCAGCCCCGGGGCGCCCTGATGGGCGGCCTTCACGGTGAACTCGGCGGTGACGCTGACGCCGTCGCCGGCCCGCGCCTGGAGGTGCAGCCCGTGCGGCTGTCCTTCGCCGCAGCCGAAACAGTGTTCGTAGTGCGCACCGAGGAGTTCGCCGGGGGCCGGGGCTTCGGGGTGCCGAACCGGTATCACCGCGTCGGCCGGGGGCTTCAGAGCCGCAGATGTTCCACTCACAGGCGCAGACCTTACCCGCGCGGCTACCCGCGGGTCGCGCCGTGCCAAGCTTGGGTTCATGCAGCCTTCCACCCCGCCTTTCGACGAACGACTGACCGCACCCCGTTCGTGGTGGCTCATCGCCCTTCTGGTCGGCATCGCCTGTGCGCTGATGCTGCTGCCGCTCGGCACCCTGCCGCTGCTGGCCGGCCTGGTGGGCGGCACGGCCCTGTCGGCGGTCGCGGTGAGCTCGTACGGCTCGGCCAGGATCCGGGTCGTTGCGGGCGCCCTGGTCGCCGGCGACGCGCGGATCCCCGTGACGGCGCTCGGCGAGGCCGAGGTGCTGGAGGGGGAGGAGGCGCGCGCGTGGCGCACGTACAAGGCGGACACCCGGGCGTTCATGCTGCTGCGCAGCTACATCCCGACGGCGGTCCGGGTGGAGATCACCGACCCGCAGGACCCGACCCCGTACGTCTATCTCTCGACCCGCGAGCCGCAGGCCCTGGTGGCGGCGCTCACGGCCGTACGCGCCTGATCCGGGCGGGGGGCGCCCCAGGCCCTCGGCGAGGCCGTCAGGGCCGTTCACGGGCCCCTCGACCCCGGGCCTGGTTCCGAACGAAAGACCCTAGGCCTCCAGCTCGCCCGGCAGGGGTCCGCGCGGGCCCACCTGCCGCTCCAGCGGAGGCAGCTCGGGGAGCCGGTCCCAGGGGACCTGGCGCTTGCGCAGGTCCTTCCTGACGCGTTCGGCGAGCTTTCTTGTGTCGCGCCGGTTCATCATCGCGCCGACGGCGGCGCCGATCATGAACGGAACCAGGTTCGGCAGATCGCGCGCCATGCGCTTCGTGATCTGCTGGCGCAGCTCGCGCTTCATCTGGCCGCCCAGCGCGGCGTTGACCGTCGCGGGGTGGGCGACATCGATTCCGCGCTCCTCCGTCCAGGACGTGAGGTAGGCGCTGGAACGCTGGCCGAGCCCGCCCGGCGGGCGCTGTCCGTAGACCTCGTGCAGCTCGGCGACGAGCTTCATCTCGATCGCTGCCACACCGGTGATCTCCGCCGCCAGCTCGGCGAGCATGGCCGGCGGTACGGGCATCATCGCCGCCGCGCCGATTCCGGCGCCGACGGTGGCGGTGCCCTTGCTCGCGCCTGCGATGAGCTTGTCGGCGAGCTCCTCCGGGCCGAGCCCGGGGAACTGCTCGCGCAAGGTGGCGAGATCGCGCACAGGGACGCGGGGAGCGTTCTCGATGATCAGGTCGGCGATATGACCGATCGCCGCCTTGGCGCTCTCCCCGCCCTTGCGTACGCCCCGTTTCACTGAACTCAGACGGCCTGCCCCGGTCACGGGCTCCGTCCTGTCGACCTGTCCGGCCCCATCGGCCGCGTCGACTTCTTCGATCGCCGCGTGTGCTTCTTCGATTGCCGCGACGACTGCTTCGAGCGAGGCCGGCCGGCCCCGCTCGCCGTCCCGCTCGCCCTGGGAGGGTGGCAGGGCGGACCGCTCGGCAGGCGTTGTCACGCCTTCTGCCGGGCCTGTGCCGCCCTGATACGCCTCCGACGACCTCTTGCGCCGCAAGCGCCGCTTCCGGAACGGTGTGTCGCCTGCCACGGTCGGTGCGACCTAGTCGCAGTCGCGGCAGATCGGCTGGCCGTTCTTCTCGCGGGCCAGCTGGCTCCTGTGGTGCACGAGGAAGCAGCTCATGCACGTGAACTCGTCGGCCTGCTTGGGCAGGACCCTGACGGCCAGTTCTTCGTTGGACAGGTCTGCGCCGGGCAGCTCCAGTCCTTCGGCCGCGTCGAATTCGTCGACGTCGACGGCGGACGCCGTCTTGTCGCTCCGGCGAGCCTTGAGTTCTTCGAGGCTGTCCTGGTCGACGTCGTCATCGGTCTTGCGTGGGGTGTCGTAATCCGTTGCCATGTCGCTCTCCCCCTCTGGGTGTCTGCGGTGTCTCAGCGCACGTAACGCGTGAGAGGCCGGACTTGTGCCCGACCCGAGGCGGAGATTTTGCCTCACATCAAGGTCTGTTACTCAATCGACACCCAAAAGGGCCGCTCGGGAGTGGCCGGCTTGGGTGGCGATGGGGACCGTACACGGTCCCGGTGTCGCGCTTCACGGGCGCCACCCCGTGTACTTCCCGTGATATCGGGCCCCGAAAACCCCGACTTTTGCGGGTTTTCCGGTGGAGTCCCTGATCACGGAGCGTTGACGGTCCGAAATTCGCTCCTGTGATCGATCACACACGGACGATCCGGGCACAGGTCCCGAAAATTCCGCTCAAAGCGAACAAACTAATTCGTGCCCGGGTCGGTCCGCCCGGCCGCCTCAGACGGGCAGTGAGACGCGCATCACAAGACCACCGCCTTCACGGGGCTCCGCGATGATACGGCCGCCGTGTGCGCGCGCCACGGAGCGCGCGATCGACAGGCCGAGCCCGACCCCCTTGTCGCTGCCCGTTCGCTCCGTACGGAGCCGTCTGAAGGGCTCGAAGAGGTTGTCGATCTCGTACGCCGGCACCACCGGGCCGGTGTTCGAGACCACCAGCAGGGCCTGACCGCCCTGGAGCTCGGTGGTGACCTCCACCCAGCCCTCCTCCGGGACGTTGTAGCGCACCGCGTTCTGTACGAGGTTCAGTGCGATCCGCTCCAGCAGGACGCCGTTGCCCTGGACGACGGCCGGGGCCCGCTCGCCGCGGATCTCCACGCCGCGTTCCTCGGCCTCGCCGCGGGTCTGGTCGATCGCGCGCGAGGCGACCTCGGCGAGGTCGACCGGTTTGCGCTCGACGATCTGGTTGTCGCTGCGGGCCAGCAGCAGCAGGCCCTCGACCAGCTGCTCGCTGCGCTCGTTGGTGGCCAGCAGGGTCTTGCCCAGCTGTTTCAGCTCCGGCGGGGCCTGGGGGTCGGAGAGGTGGACCTCCAGCAGCGTGCGGTTGATCGCGAGCGGCGTGCGCAGCTCGTGCGACGCGTTGCCGACGAACCGCTGCTGGGCGGTGAAGGCCCGCTCCAGGCGGTCGAGCATCTCGTCGAAGGTGTCGGCGAGCTCCTTCAGCTCGTCGTCCGGGCCGTCCAGCTCGATCCGGCGGGACAGGTCCGTTCCGGCCACCCGGCGGGCGGTGCGGGTGATCCGGCCCAGCGGCGAGAGCACCCGACCGGCCATCGCGTAGCCGAAGGCGAAGGCGATGACGCTCAGCCCCACCAGGGCCAGCAGCGAGCGGTTCAGGAGCGTGTCGAGCGCCTGCTGCCGCTGGTGGTTGACGCAGGAGTTCATCGCCGCGTTGAAGGCTTCCGGCGATGCCTTCTCCGGCAGGTTGCAGACATCGCTGCGGACCTGCCCGTTGACGATCTGGAACGGCAGCTCGCTGCCCACGTGCAGGGCCTGGGCGGCCAGCATGTAGATGATCGACAGCAGCAGGATCCCGGCGATCAGGAACATGCCGCCGTAGAGCAGCGTGAGCCGTATCCGGATGGTCGGACGCAGCCAGTAGGGGGGCTCCTGCTGTTTGGGCTCCCAGGTGGGCTTCGGGGGCGCCGTCGGCGGCGCGGGGGCGGTGGGCATCGGCCGTCAGATCCGGTAGCCGGAACCGGGCACCGTGACGATCACCGGCGGCTCGCCGAGTTTCCGGCGCAGCGTCATGACCGTCACCCGGACGACATTGGTGAACGGGTCGGTGTTCTCGTCCCAGGCCTTCTCCAGCAGCTGCTCGGCCGAGACGACCGCGCCCTCGCTGCGCATCAGGACCTCCAGCACGGCGAACTCCTTCGGTGCGAGCTGGACCTCCGTCTCGCCCCGGAAGACCTCGCGCCGGTTGGGGTCGAGCTTGATGCCTGCCCGCTCCAGGACGGGCGGCAGGGCCACCGTCGTACGCCGGCCGAGCGCCCGCACCCGCGCGGTGAGCTCACTGAAGGCGAACGGCTTGGGCAGGTAGTCGTCGGCCCCCAGCTCCAGGCCCTCGACACGGTCGCTGACATCGCCCGACGCGGTGAGCATCAGCACCCGGGTGGGCATGCCCAGCTCGACGATCCGACGGCAGACGTCGTCGCCGTGGACCAGGGGGAGGTCCCGGTCCAGCACCACGACGTCGTAGTCGTTTACCTCGATGCGCTCCAGGGCCGCCGCACCGTCGTACACGACATCGACGGCCATGGCCTCCCGGCGCAATCCGGTGGCCACCGCATCGGCGAGCAGCTGCTCGTCCTCCACGACGAGTACGCGCACGGCGCTGTCCTTCCTTAGAAACCTACGTAGAAACTTCAGAACGTCCCGGAGTGCCCACGGTCCGTGGTCCGGACACCCGTCGGCACAGGTCTGTGCGGCACCATCCTGCACTCAACGCGCATAAACCGGCGGTAAGACGACGCCCCGCGACCTGGGGCTCGGCGGAATTCACCGGATTTTCGGGTCAGTTGAGGTTTCCCCGGGTTCCGGCCCGGGGAGGACGCATTCACACCCGAGATCACGCCTTGAATGTGGCGTACCACAGGCCACTCCGTCCCCGGAGAGCGCGTGATCACCCGCCCTACCGCCTCCGTGCGGAGGGAAACCCCGGGCACACCCCCGTGCCACCGACCCACGATGAGGGGGCGCATTATGGACGCTTTCACCGCAGGTCTGCTGCAGCGGATCAAGACAACCGAGTACGACCTCACGAGAGCTCGGGAGACGGGCGACGACTTCCTCGCGGACGTCGAGCAGAGCGAGCTGGACGACCTTCACCGCCTCGCCGCCGAGCACGGCGTCGAAATCGGCGCCACCAGCGTCTGAGCACGTCACGCGAGAAGGGCCCCCGATGCCGGGACCGGCGTCGGGGGCCCTTCTCGCGCGCCGGGCGGACCCGGTCGGCATAGGGCCAGTCTGACGGCAGGCCCTAGTCGTGCCAGGCGCCGAACTCCTCCAGAAGGGCCTGCAGCGGCTCGAAGACGCCCGGCGTGGCGGCGACCGTCAGGTCACCGTCGGCGGGCAGCCCGGGACGCCCGCCGGTGCGGGCGCCGGCCTCGCGGGCGATGAGGTCGCCCGCCGCCAGGTCCCAGGGGTGGAGCCCGCGCTCGTAGTACCCGTCGAGACGGCCCGCGGCCACGTCGCAGAGGTCGACGGCGGCGGAGCCGCCGCGCCGGATGTCCCGGAACCGCGGGATCAGCTCGTGGGCCACGTCCGCCTGGTGCGCACGGACCTCGCTGACGTAGTTGAAACCGGTCGAGACGAGCGCCTGGTCGAGCGGCGGCGCGGGCCGGCAGCGCAGCGCGACGCCGTCGCCGTACGCGCCGCCCTCGGCGTACGCCCCGCCGCCGAGCACCGCCCGGTACGTCTCGCGGCGCATCGGGGCCTCCACCACGCCCACGACCCGCACGCCGTCCCGTTCGGCGGCGATGGACACCGCCCAGGTGGGCAGCCCGTAGAGGTAGTTCACGGTGCCGTCGAGCGGGTCGATGACCCAGCGGATGCCGCTGCTGCCCTCGGCGCTGGTCCCTTCCTCGCCGAGGAAGCCGTCCTGCGGGCGGCGTTCGGTCAGGAAGCCGGTGATCAGCTTCTCGGCGGCGAGGTCCATCTCGGTGACGACGTCGATCGGGCTGGACTTGGTCGCGGCCACTCCCAGATCGGCCGGGCGGCCGTCACGGAGCAGCGCGCCCGCGCGAGAGGCGGCCTCCAGGGCGAGGGCGAGCAGTTCGGACAGGTTCGGGTCGGTCACGGCTCTCCAGGGGTTCGTGGGCGTACGGCGGGGCGGTTACGCGTACGGGCTGTCGGCGCCCGCCGCGGCGGGCTTCAGGGCCCTGGCCGGGCAGCAGCCGACCGGGCAGAGGTCGTGGCCCGGCCCGAGCGCGCCCAGCGCGCACCGCTGCACGTCCTGTCCCCGCTCGGTGGCGGCGCGCTCCAGCACCAGCTCGCGCACGGCCGCGGCGAACCGCGGGTCGGCGCCGACGGTCGCCGACCGGCGCACCGGCAGCCCCAGCTCGGCGGCCTTCGCGGTGGCCTCCGTGTCGAGGTCGTACAGGACCTCCATGTGGTCCGAGACGAATCCGATGGGGGCCATCACCGTGGCGGGCACCCCGTCCGCGTGCAGTGCCTCCAGGTGGTCGCAGATGTCGGGCTCCAGCCAGGGGATGTGCGGGGCGCCGCTGCGCGACTGGTAGACGAGCCGCCAGGGGTACTCGACGCCGGTCTCCTCGCGCACCGCGTCGACGATCAGCCGGGCGACGTCGAGGTGCTCTGCGATATAGGCGCCGCCGTCGCCGTGCGCCTCCAGGGGGCCGGAGGTGTCGGCGGCGGAGGTGGGGATGGAGTGCGTGGTGAAGGCGAGGTGCGCCCCGGCCCGTACGTCCTCGGGGAGGTCGGCCAAGGAGGCGAGGACGCCGTCCACCATGGGTGCCACGAACCCGGGGTGGTTGAAGTAGTGCCGGAGCTTGTCCACCCGGGGCACCGGCAGCCCCTCCGCCTCCAGGACGGCCAGTGACTCGGCGAGGTTCTCGCGGTACTGCCGGCAGCCGGAGTAGGAGGCGTAGGCGCTGGTGGCGAGGACGGCGATGCGGCGGTGCCCGGCGGTGGTCATCTCGCGCAGGGTGTCGGTGAGGTACGGCGCCCAGTTGCGGTTGCCCCAGTACACCGGGAGATCCAGCCCGTGCTCGGCGAAGTCCTTGCGCAGGGCGTCCAGCAGGGCCCTGTTCTGGGCGTTGATCGGGCTGACGCCGCCGAACAGGAAGTAGTGCTTGCCGACCTCCTTCAGCCGCTCCTCGGGGATGCCTCGGCCACGGGTCACGTTCGCCAGGAACGGGACCACGTCGTCCGGGCCTTCGGGGCCGCCGAAGGAGAGCAGCAGCAGGGCGTCGTAGGGGGCGGGATCGCGCAGATCGGACATGGCACCGATCCTGCCACCCGCCTCGGACAGCCTTCCCACCGACATCGGCTCCGGGGCAGACCCCGCTGCCGGACCGATCGCGCCGACCGTAGGCTGTATCGGTTACGTCCGCGTATTACAGGCGCGTGCGATCACGCTGTTCCGGAGCCCCCCTTGCCCAGTCCCTACCGTGCGATATTCGCCGCCCCCGGCACCAAGGAATTCTCGGCGGCCGGTTTCCTCGGCCGGATGCCGCTGTCCATGATGGGCATCGGTGTGGTGACCATGATTTCCCAGCTCACCGGCCGTTACGGGCTGGCCGGCGCGCTCTCGGCGACGCTGGCGATGTCGGCGGCGGTGATCGGGCCGCTGATCTCCCGGCTCGTCGACCGGCACGGACAGCGCCGGGTTTTGCGTCCCGCCACGCTGGTCGCGCTGGCGGCGGTGGCCGGGCTGCTGTTCTGCGCGCAGCAGCGGCTGGCCGACTGGACGCTCTTCGTCTTCGCGGCGGGCGCCGGCTGCGTGCCCAGCGTGGGTTCGATGATCCGGGCCCGCTGGGCGGAGATCTACCGCGGTTCGCCGCGGCAGCTGCACACGGCGTACTCGTGGGAGTCGATCGTCGACGAGGTGTGCTTCATCTTCGGGCCGATCATCTCGATCGGTCTGTCCACCGCCTGGTTCCCGGAGGCGGGGCCGCTCCTGGCGGCCGGGTTCCTGCTCGTCGGTGTCCTCTGGCTGACCGCGCAGCGGGCCACCGAGCCCGTGCCGCATCCGCGCCGGGAGCACACCGGCGGCTCCGCGTTGCGCTCCCGGGGCCTCCAGGTGCTCGTGGTGACGTTCGTGGCCACCGGCGCGATCTTCGGGTCCGTCGACGTGGTGACGGTGGCCTTCGCCGAGGAGCGGGGCCACAAGGCCGCGGCCAGCCTCGTACTGGCCGTGTACGCGCTGGGGTCCTGTCTGGCCGGAGCGGTCTTCGGGCTGCTCCACCTCAAGCGGAAGGCGTCCACCAGGTGGCTGGTGGGCGTGTGCGCGATGGCCGTGAGTATGATCCCCCTCCAACTGGCCGGGAGCCTGCCGTTCCTGGCCGTGGCGCTCTTTGTCGCGGGTCTCGCCATCGCACCGACGATGGTCACCACCATGGCCCTCGTCGAGCAGCACGTACCGCACGCCGAACTGACCGAGGGCATGACCTGGACCAGCACCGGGCTCGCCGTCGGAGTGGCGCTCGGCTCCTCGGCCGCCGGCTGGGCGGTCGACGCGTCGGGGGCCGAGGCGGGGTACGCGGTGCCCGTCGCGGCGGGAACGCTCGCGGCCGCGGTGGCGTTCCTGGGGTATCGCCGGCTCAGCGGGCCGGTTCTCACGGAAGGGCGCGCGGAAGATGACCGACGCACGGACGACGACGAACGCGTGGCGTAACTGGGCGGGGAATGTCAGCGCCCGACCGGTACGGGCCGTGTCCCCGGCCTCCGTCCCGGAGCTGGCCGAGGTGCTGCGCCGGGCGTCCGAGGACGGTCTGCGGGTGAAGCCTGTCGGCACCGGCCACTCCTTCACCGCGACGGCGGCCACCGACGGTGTGCTGATCCGCCCGGACCTGCTCACCGGCATCCGGAACATCGACCGCGAGGCGATGACGGTGACCGTCGAGGCCGGCACCCCGCTGAAGCGGCTGAACACGGCGCTGGCCCGCGAGGGCCTCTCGCTCACCAACATGGGCGACATCATGGAGCAGACGGTCGCGGGCGCCACCTCGACCGGCACCCACGGCACCGGCCGTGACTCGGCGTCCATATCCGCGCAGATCCGCGCCCTCGAACTGGTCACCGCCGACGGCACGGTGCTGACCTGCTCGGAGAAGGAGAACGCCGACATCTTCGCCGTCGCCCGGATCGGGCTCGGCGCGCTGGGTGTCATCACGGCGATCACCTTCGCCGTGGAGCCGCTCTTCCTGCTGACGGCCTGTGAGGAGCCGATGACCTTCGACCGGGTCATGGGCGATTTCGACGAGCTGGTCGCCGAGAACGAGCACTTCGAGTTCTACTGGTTCCCGCACACCGGGAACTGCAACACCAAGCGCAACAACCGCAGCGCCGGCCCCGCCGCCCCGCCCGGAAAGGTCAGCGGCTGGATCGAGGACGAGCTCCTCTCCAACGGGCTCTTCCAGGTGGCCTGTTCGCTGGGCCGGGCGGTGCCCGCCACCATTCCCTCGATCGCCAAGCTCTCCAGCCGCGCCTTGTCGGCCCGTACGTACACCGACATCCCCTACAAGGTCTTCACCAGCCCGCGCCGGGTCCGCTTCGTGGAGATGGAGTACGCGCTGCCGCGCGAGGCCGCCGTGGAGGCGCTGCGCGAGGTGAAGGCGATGGTCGAGCGTTCGCCGCTGCGGATCAGCTTCCCGGTGGAGGTCCGTACCGCCCCGGCGGACGACATCGCGCTCTCCACGGCCTCGGGCCGCGAGAGCGCGTACATCGCCGTCCACCTCTACAAGGGCACGCCCTACCAGGCGTACTTCACGGCGGTCGAGCGCATCATGACCGCCCACGCCGGCCGCCCGCACTGGGGCAAGGTCAACACCCGTGACGCCGAGTACCTCGCCGGGGTGTACCCGCGGTTCGGCGAGTTCACCGCCGTACGCGACCGGCTCGACCCGGACCGGCTGTTCGGCAACGACTACCTGCGCCGGGTCCTGGGCGAGTAGGGCCTTCCGGCCCGCGACGGCCCCGCGCTCCGGGCGTAACTGCCCGGCGCGCGCGGCCGTTCGTCACTGCCCGGTGCCCGTGCCCGGGGTGGCGCCGTTGCCCTGTGCCGGGGCCTCGCCCGCGGGGTCCGTGCCGGCAGTGGCGCCGTCGGCGGGGGCCGACGGGGAGGGAGTGGCCGCCGGGGGCGGGTTCGTACCGTCACCGGTGCTGCCGGACTTCGTGGGGCCGGGCGTCGGATCCGTGGAGGAGCGGTCGCCCTGTCCCGGGTCCGGGCTCCGGCTCGCGCCGCCCTGCGGGTCCGTACCGGACGTCGCGCCGCTCTCCTGGCCGGGGGTCCGCTCCTGGCCGGGGCCGGTGCTCGTCGTCGGCGCCGGACCGTCCGACCCGGAACCCCGCTCGCCGCCGCGCACGACGGAGCCGACGGTCGTGCCCTGACCACCGCTCAGGTCGTTGCCGGAGACCAGCTCGTACGTGGTGATTCCGGCCATCGTGAGGACGAAGACCACCGCCGCGCCGAGTGCCGACCGCTTCCAGCCCCGGATCCGGGTGCCGTGCGTGCTGGCTTCGGAGAACTCCTCGTCCGGGTCCGGGCGTGCCGTGGTGAGCAGCTGGGTCGCGTCGAGGGGCCGCAGCATGCGGGTGCGGTCCGGATCGTCGGCAGGGGCGGGTGGCGGAACCGCGCCGTCCGCCCTGCGCAGCACGGTCGTGGCGTCCATGGCGGGCAGCACCGTGGTGGCGTCCTCGGCGTCCGTGGCGTCTGCGGCATCCGCGGCTCCTCGGGGAGCGCCGGCCGGCGGCCGCCGCGTCCCCTTCGTCGCACGCGCACCGCCCGTCTCACGCGTATGCACCGTCACCTCGCGGCCCGGGTGCTTCACCTGGACGGTGACCTCGCGGATCTGCTCCCCCGTGCGACGGAAGAAGTGCTGGAAGACGGAACCCCCGCAGGTGGCGACGACGCTCATCACTCCGGCGCCGAGGATCGTTCCGTACACACCCAGCTGGGAGGCGGCCACCGCTGCCGCGACCGCTGCCACGGCACTGCCCGCCACCTGCGGCAGGCTCAGATCTATACGCCTTTCCTTGGGTTCTATGTCACTTTCCGGCTTCTGCACCATTTCCAGCCCTTGATTGACATCTCTCCCACCATGCAACAGGAAGGGACATTTGAGCGAAGTGATTAGTTCCGCTTCGGGGGATTCTGTGAAGCAGGACACGCACGAAGGGTGCGCCGCCCCGGGCCGGGTAGCCCAACTCCCGCACCTCACGAGAACTTCGACGGCGCGGCGGTCCACCCTGGTGGCCCGAATGGAGTACTGTGGCGAGCCCTGGGGCCGGACTCCCGAGCGGGTGTCCTGGATCTTCGGGAGGGGGCCGAAGGAGGCACTCGATCCGGCGGCGCCACGGCATCGCACGGCGACTGGCTACATGAGGTGACCAGCGGTCACTTTCTGTTGCAGAATAGGTCACCGTGTCATACCGGCGATCAAGGGCTCACGCCCGACACGCCGGGCAACACGGCAATGTTGTGGCAGGCTGCACCCGGGCAGGCCACACTCGACTAGCGGAAGCAGCGACGCACGTGACGTCGGCAGGCACCACCCGGGAGGTCCCCATGCCCGAACTGCGTGTCGTGGCCGTCTCCAACGACGGCACACGACTGGTGCTCAAGGCTGCGGACAGCACGGAGTACACGCTTCCCATCGACGAGCGGCTGCGAGCCGCCGTGCGCAACGACCGCGCGCGGCTCGGCCAGATCGAGATCGAGGTGGAGAGCCACCTCCGCCCCCGCGACATCCAGGCGCGGATACGAGCCGGTGCCTCCGCGGAGGAGGTCGCCCAGTTCGCCGGGATCCCCGTCGACCGCGTCCGCCGCTTCGAGGGCCCCGTGCTCGCGGAGCGCGCCTTCATGGCCGAGCGGGCCCGGAAGACTCCCGTGCGCCGTCCCGGCGAGAACACCGGACCCCAGCTCGGCGAGGCGGTGCAGGAGCGGCTGCTGCTGCGCGGCGCCGACAAGGAGACCGTCCAGTGGGATTCCTGGCGCCGCGACGACGGCACCTGGGAGGTCCTCCTGGTGTACCGCGTCGCGGGCGAGCCGCACTCGGCCAGCTGGACCTACGACCCGCCGCGCCGGCTGGTCCAGGCCGTGGACGACGAGGCGCGTTCGCTGATCGGCGAGACCGACGACGTCGCCGCGCCCGAGCCGAGCTTCCCGTTCGTGCCCCGGATCGCCCGGCTGCCGCGCGACCGGCCGCTGGACCGCGCCCTGGACCGCCAGATGGAGCGACCCACGGCCCCGCCGCCCCCGCCCGAGCCCGAGGAGCACATCTCGGCCGGTGAGCGCGATTCGCTGACCAGCCTGCTGGAGGCGGTGCCGAGCTTCCGCGGCGACATGGTGGTGCCGGAGCGGCCGACGCAGCCCGAGCCCCCCGCGATCGAGCCCGCCGCACAGGAGCCGGAGGCCGACGAGCCGCCGGCCGCGGCAGCCTCCGCGGGCGCCGGTTCCGCCTACGCGGATGTGCTGATGCCCCGAGCGGTGGCCGGCCACCGCGACCGGCTGACCGGTACGACGGACCGCCAGGCCGAGGCGGACGGCGTCCGGCCGGGCCGCCGGGCCGCCGTACCGACCTGGGACGAGATCGTCTTCGGTACCCGCCGCAAGAAGCAGGACTGAGCGGGGGAACCACGGCATGACGAGGGCCCGTACGCCACTGCGTACGGGCCCTCGTGCCGTCCGCGTCCGCCGTCCCCGGCGCTCATGGGGCCGGGCGCGGCGGTCCCGGCCGGATCGCCCGCCGTTACTGGGGCTCGGGCCCCGTGGCGACCGGGCGGGACTCGTCGCCGGACCACTCGGACCAGGAGCCCGCGTACAGCGCCGCGGGGATCCCGGCGACGGCCAGGGCCAGGACTTCATGGGCACCGGAGACGCCGGAGCCGCAGTAGACGCCGATCCCGTCCGCCCGGTCGGCGCCGAGCTCCTTGAAGCGGACCGCCAGCACCTCCGGGGCCAGGAACCGGCCGTCGTCCCCCGTGTTCTCCGAGGTCGGGGCCGAAACGGCGCCCGGGATGTGGCCCCCCACCCGGTCGATCGGCTCCACATCGCCCCGGTAGCGCTCGGCGGCCCGTGCGTCGAGCAGCAGCCCCGAGCGGGCCAGCGCAGCCGCCCCGTCCGCGTCGAGCAGCGGCAGCGCGCCGGGAGCGGGGCGGAAGTCGCCCTCGGCCGGGGCCGGGATCCCGGTCTGGAGGTCACCCGTCCAGGCGGCGAGACCGCCGTCCAGGACCCTGACGTCCGGGTGGCCCGTCCAGCGCAGCAGCCACCAGGCACGGGCCGCCGCCCAGCCCAGGCCGCCGTCGTACACGACCACCGGTGTGTCCCGGGAGACACCTGCCCGGCGCATCACGGCCCCGAATTCGTCCGGGTCGGGCAGTGGATGGCGGCCGCCGCTGCCCGCGGGGCCGGCGAGTTCCGCGTCCAGGTCGACGAAGACCGCACCGGGAATGTGCCCGGCCTCGTAGTCGGGCCGCCCGTTCGGGCCGCCCAGCTGCCAACGAACGTCCAGGAGCACCGGCGGACGTGGCCCCGCCGACTCGCTCACGTATTCGGATGCGGTGATGATGGGCTTCATGGGTGCCATCCTCGCGCAGGAGGCGCCCTGCCCGTAACACCCTCGAAACGGGCGCACCGCAGCAAATCGGTCTCCCTGCGTCGAGATCCGGAAAGTGCGGCGCGGCCGGAGCACATCGTGCGCCGGGTGGTGCCAACATCTGCACGGGGCGTACACATCCCGTACCGCACGACGGCGCACCGGCCCCGTTCCCCCCGTAAGGCCACCCCGATGGTCCGAGGAGAGAGTGACGATGACCGAGGCTGCCGCCCCGCGTACGCCCGGAACACCTTGCTGGGTGAGTCTGATCGTGCACGGTCTGAGCACGACCCAGGACTTCTACGCCGACCTGTTCGGCTGGGAATTCGTACCGGGTCCGGACCAGCTGGGTCCGTACGTCCGGGCGCTGATCGGCGGAAAGGTGGTGGCGGGCCTCGGGCAGCTGCCGCCCGACCGGCATCTGCCGGTCGCCTGGACGACCTACCTGGCCACCGACGACGCGGATCTCACGGCGGAGGCCATCCGGGCCTGTGGCGGCACGGTCGCCGTGGGCCCGCTCGACGCGGGTGAGGCGGGCCGGCTCGCCATCGCCTCCGACCCCGGGGGCGCGGTATTCGGCATCTGGCAGGCCGCCGCGCACATCGGTACCGCGCTCGCCGGTGCTCCCGGCACGCCGGTCTGGAACGAGCTGGTGACCCGCGAGACCGCGACGGTCTGCAAGTTCTACCAGACGGTCTTCGGCTACGAGGCGGAGGCGGTCGTCTCGGCCGACTTCGACTACCAGACCCTGCACCTGAAGGGCCGCCCGGTGGCCTCGCTGCACGGTGTCGGGCACGCGCTGCCGCGCGACCGGGGCCCGCACTGGATGACGTACTTCGAGGTCTCCGACACCGACGAGGCCACCCGGCGGGTGGCGGAGCTCGGCGGGTACGTCCTGCAGCCGCCCAGGGAGGGCGCGAGCGGCCGGGTGGCGACTGTGGCGGACCCGGAGGGCGCGGCGTTCACGATCGTCCGGTCGGCCCCTCGCTGAGCCGGTCCGACGGCGGCGTCTCAGCCGGTCCGGACCCGTTCGACGTGCCGACGGGCGGGGCCGGCCAGCCGGGCGTGCATCTCGTCGAAGAGCTCGGAGGCGTGGGTTCCGCTCCACTCGGCGGGCAGCAGCTCACGCGCGACCCCGGGATCGAGGTAGACGAGCCGGCGCCAGTCGGTGAGAACCCTGATGTACGTCGCGAACGCCTCCCGGTCCGTCACCGCGCTGCCGCGCGCGATCAGCTCGGCCACCGGGCGGTGCGCGGCGAGGAACTCGACGTACAGCCGCTGCAGCCGGGCGGTGTCCCACCAGGAGCGGACCTTGGCGGCGAGTTCCTCTGCGTCTCCCCCGCCGGCCGAAAGGTAGTCGGCCCGGAAGAGGTCGGCGTACGAGCGCAGGCCGTGCCTGGCCAGCATGGACTCCGCCTCGTCGTGCACATGCCCCGGCGCGATCCACACCCCGGCGGACACGGAACCGAAGCCGAGCCGGGTGAGCTGGGTGCGCAGGGTGTGCCGCCTGGCACGTTCGGACTCGGGCACCGAGAAAACGACCAGAACCCAGCCCTCGTCGACGGTGGCCCGCCGGGCCGCGAAGATACGCGGATCGCCGTCGCGCAGTATCCGCTCGGTCTCGGGCGAGATCCGGTAGCCGGCCGCTCCGGACACCGGCCGTGCTTCGAGCAGTCCGGCCCGCTTCAGCCGGGAGACGCAGGAGCGTACGGTCGGCGCCTCGACGCCGAGGTCGGCGAGCAGCTGGATCAGCGAGGCCACCGACATCCAGCCGTCGGTGTCGCGCGCGTACAGCCCGTAGACGGTCACGATCAGCTGTCTGGGCTGCACCTTGCCCAGCGGGCCCGGTCCGGAGTCGTCCTCTTCCGCTTCCGCGCTCACCGTGTTCACGGCCTCATCCTAAGCAGCCGCGGGCAGGTGACCGACGGGCGGTTCAGGCGGAGGTGACAGGCAGTACGTCCGGCGACAGCACGCCCGCGCGTGCGGTGGCGCTGGTGGTCCGGCGCTGGTGGTGACGTCGGCACAGCACCTCGTAACCGACCTCGCCCGCCTGCTGGTTGACGTCTCCCACGACCACCTGGGCGCCTTCGACGACCATCTCGCCGCCGACCGTCCGGGCGTTGTGCGTGGCCCGCGCGCCGCACCAGCAGAGCGCTTCGACCTGGAGCGTCTCCACCCGGTCGGCCAGTTCGATCAGTCGCTGGGAGCCGGGGAACAGCTTGGTCCGGAAGTCTGTGGTGATGCCGAACGCGAAGACGTCCAGGTCCAGGTCGTCGACGATGCGTGCGAGCTGGTCGATCTGGACGGGTGCCAGGAACTGCGCCTCGTCGACGATCACATAGTCCGCCCGGCCGCCCCGGCTTATCCGGTCGACGAGATGGGCGTACAGGTCCATACCCTCGTCGGCCTCGACGGCCTCGGTGACCAGACCCAGGCGCGAGGAGAGCTTGCCCTCCCCGGCCCGGTCGTCACGCGTGAAGATCACGCCCTGCAGGCCGCGGGCCGACCGGTTGTGGCCGATCTGGAGCGCCAGCGTGCTCTTTCCGCAGTCCATCGTTCCGGAGAAGAACACAAGCTCGGGCATGAGGGGTCGAGCACCTTTCGGGCAAGGGAAGCGATGTGGGGAGAAACGCGGTCAGGAGCGTACTTCGAGGAGCGGGACGAGCTGCTCGACGGGGGTCATCGAGCCGTGCATGCCGACCATCGCGGACTCGTTCGGCTCGTTGACGGAGGCGGTGATCACCACGTCGTCGTGGGCCGCCGCGACGACGTCGCCGATCCTGCCGTGGACCCGTTCGTCGATCTTCGGGCCGAACCAGCCGGCCGCGATCGCCTCGTCCCGGCTCGCCACCCAGAACTGCTCGCCGAGCACTTCCTGCCAGACGGTCAGTACGTCCGCCTCGGCGCCCGGGACGGCGTACACATGCCGGCACCGGCCCTCGCCGCCGAGCAGGGCGACGCCCGCGCGCAGTTCCCAGTCCTCGTCGAAGTCGATCCGGGACTGCTCGTCGAACGGGATGTCGATCATGCCGTGGTCGGCGGTGATGTAGAGCGCCGAGCGGGGCGGGAGCTGTTCGGCCAAGCGCCGCGCCAGGCCGTCCACGTACATCAGCTGGCCGCGCCATGCGTCGGAGTCGACACCGAAACGGTGGCCCTTGCCGTCGACCTCGCTGTAGTACGTGTAGACGAGCGACCGGTCACCCGAGGCGAGCCGTTCGGCGGCGGTGTCCATCCGCTCCTCGCCGGAGAGCCGGCCGAGGAACGAGCCGCCGCTGAGCGCGACCTTGGTGAGCGGGGTCTGTTCGAAGGCGGGGGCGGAGACCTGGGCGGTACGCACACCCGCGGCGTCGGCCAGCTGGAAGACGGTGGGGTACGGCTGCCAGACCTTCGGGGGGGTCCAGGGGTTCCAGCGGAGCTGGTTCATCAGCTCGCCGGTCTCCGGGTTGCGCGCGCTGTAGCCGGGCAGGCCGTGCTCCCCGGGCGGGAGGCCGGTGCCCACCGAGGCCAGCGAGGTCGCCGTGGTGGCCGGGAAGCCCGCCGTTATCGGACGGCCGGTGCCGCCGCGCGAGGTGGGGAGCAGGGAGTGCAGAAACGGTGCCTCGTCGGGGTGGGCCTTGATCTGCTCCCAGCCGAGGCCGTCGATCAGGAACACGCAGTTCCGGTCGGCGGGGGTGAGTTCGGGGATCGCCGCGGTGAAGCCCGGAACGCCCTGTCCGGCGACGAGCGTGGGCAGCAGATCGGCGAGCGATCCGCTGCCGTACTCAGGCACCGGGGCGCTCTCGACGGGGAGCAGAACGGGGTCCTGCCAGGCCGGCTGTGCCATCAGCGGCCGGTCGCCGCGGTCGCGGCCGTGGCCTCGGAGAGCGACTGGGCGAAGGCGAGGGTCTGGCGGACGGTGTCCGGGCCGTCCCCGGCCTCGCTGACCCGCAGGCTCAGGTCGTCGGCGGTGGAGTTGCCGGTGTAGCCGTGGTCGGCCTCGCAGTTGGGGTCGCCGCAGGCGGCCGGCTCCAGGTCGATCCGGGAGACCGCGCCCCAGCCGATGGTGAGGACGACCTCGCGGGGCAGCGTGCCGGGCACGTACTTCTCTGGGTTGGCGACGACCCGGCTGACCACGACCGACGAGATCCGGTCGAGCTTGACCGACTCCGTGGAGGTGGTGGCGTACGGGGTCGGGGAGCTGGTGTCGGCGTTCTGCTCGTCGGTGTGGCTGACGATGAAACGGTTGTCCGTCAGGACCAGGACCGTGACATGGCGGCGCACCTCGTTGGAGTCGAAGGTGGTCTCCTGGTGCACCAGGTACGAAGCGACCGGCTCACCGCCCACGGCGGCCTCCACCGCCTCGGCCACGAGGGCCGGGTAGTAGCCACTGCGCTCGATCGCCGCGCGCAGCCCCTGGGTCGTCGTACCGGTCTTTGCCATGAGGACCATCCTACGGGGGGCTGATGACTGCCGGGGACGTTGCGCGGCAGGGCGGTCCGGGCCCCACGGGCCCGACGGCGCCCGGGTCAGTAGTTGGGGAGGCGGCGGGGGCCGAGATCGGTGCGGGCCGGGGGCGGCGAGAGGCGGACGCTCGCACCGAGGACGGTCAGCCCCTGGGTGGCGACCACGACCGGTTCCAGGGCGATGGAGACCACCTCGGGGTGGTCGTCGACCAGCCGGGAGACCCGCAGCAGCAGCTCTTCGAGCGAGGCGGTGTCGACCGGCGCCGCGCCGCGCCAGCCGAACAGCACCGGGGCCGCCCGGATGGACCGGATCAGTTCGGCGGCGTCGCGGTCGGTGGCCGGGACGAGGCGGTGGGCGGTGTCGCCGAGGAGTTCGGAGGGCGCGCCCGCGAGCCCGAAGGAGAGGACGGCGCCGGCCGCCGGGTCGATCGTGGCCCGTACGACGGTGTCGACGCCGCGCGGAGCCATGGACTGGACCACGGGCTGGAGTTCGGCGGGCTTGCCGAGGAGGTCGGTCAGTTCGCCGTACGCCCGGCGCAGCGCGGTCTCGTTGGCGAGGTCGAGCCGGACACCGCCGAGATCGGCCCGGTGGCGCAGGTGCGGCGCGGTGGTCTTGAGCGCCACGGGATAGCCGAGCCGGGCCGCCGCCGCGACCGCGGCGTCCGGGCCGGGCGCCGGGAGCGTCGGCCGGACGGTGATGCCGTAGCGGCCCAGGAGTTCGCGGGCCTGGTCGGGTGTGAGCTGGAGGCCCCTCGGGTCGGGGTCGGGGCCGAGGAGGGTGTCGATGAGGCCGGCGGTGCCGGGCTCGTCGATGGTGTCGTCGAGGAACTCGGGCACCTTGCCGGGCACGGCGGCCTGCCGTCGCCACTGCGCGTACCGCACCGCTTCGGCCAGGGCGCGCACCGCCCGCTCGGCGGCGGGGTAGGCGGGGATCCGGCCGTTCCGGGCACCGGGGGCGCCGGCGAGGGGGGCTGTGCCGGGGGCACCGGTGAGGGGGGCCGCGGGTGCCGGGCCGGGGCCGGGCGGGGTGGTCGATCCGGTCCGCGCTGCCGGGGCGGGCGGGTTCTGGGCCGGGGCCGGGGTCGGGGTCGGGGTCGGGGTCGGGGTCGGGGTCGGGGTCGGGGTCGGGGTCGGGGTCGGGGTCGGGCGGGGCTGGGCAACCGTGCTGGTGGCCGCGGCGAGGGCCTCGGCCAGCCCGCCGATCTCGACGTGCACGACGGCCACCGGCTTGGCGGGGCCTGCGGCGGCGGCCGTGTGCAGGGCGGCCGCGAGCACCTCCCCGTCGCCCGATTCCGCCTCGCCGTCCTCGCCGACCCACGGGATCGCCGTCACCACCACCGAGTCGCAGCCGTCGTCGGCGAGGGCCTCGGCCAGGGCGTTCCTGAAGTCCTGCGGGGTGGCGGCGGTGGTGAGGTCGAGGGGCGGGCGCGGGCGCAGCCCTTCGGCGAGGCAGGCGTCGTACGTGAGGAGGCCGAGCGATTCGGAGTTGCCGAGGATCGCGACCCGGGGGCCGGCCGGGAGCGGCTGGTCGGCGAGGAGGAGGCCCGCGTCGACCATCTCCGTCACCGTGTCGACCCGGATCACGCCCGCCTGCCGCATCAGTGCCGAGACCGTCGCGTCCGGGATCCGGCTGACCGGTACCGCGTGGCCGGGCGGGGTGGAACCGCTGTGCCGAGCGCCCTTCACCACGACCACCGGCTTCACCGCCGCGGTGCGCCGCGCGAGGCGGGTGAACTTGCGGGGGTTGCCGAGCGATTCGAGGTACAGCAGCGCGACGTCGGTGTCGGGGTCCTCGTACCAGTACTGGAGGAAGTCGTTGCCGGAGATGTCGGCGCGGTTGCCCGCCGAGATGAAGGTGGACAGGCCCGCGCCGCGCCGGTAGAGCCCGGAGAGCAGCGCGATGCCGATCGCTCCGGACTGGGTGAAGAGGCCGATGCGCCCGGGGGCGGGCGGCTCCGGGGCGAGCGAGGCGTTCAGCCGAACCGTTTCGGCGTTGTTGATCAGGCCGAAGGCGTTCGGGCCGATGATCCGCATCCCGTACGAGCGGGCCTGGCGGACCAGTTCGCGCTGCCGTTCCCTGCCCTCGGCGCCCCATTCGGCGTATCCGGCGGAGAGCACGACCAGGCCCTGGACGCCGTGCTCGCCGCAGTCCGCGACGGCTTCCGGGACCCGGTCGGCGGGGACGGCGACGACCGCTAGGTCGACCGGCTCGTCGATCTCGCCGATCGAGCGGTGTGCGGGGACGCCGTCGATGGTCGCCTGGTCGGCGGCGAAGGCGCGGTTCACGGCGTACGTGCGGCCGGTGAAGCCGGCCCCGAGGAGGTTGCGCAGGACCGTGCGGCCGACGCCGCCCGGAGTCCGGCCGACGCCGATGACCGCGACGGATCCGGGGGCCAGCAGGCGCTGCACGGACCGCGCCTCCGCCCGCTGCTCACGGCCGCGCTGGACGGCGAGGGACTCGGCGGTCGGTTCGAGGTCCAGGGTGAGGTGGACGGAGCCGTCCTCGAAGCTGCGCCGCTGGGTGTATCCGGCGTCCCGGAACACCTTGATCATCTTGTTGTTGGCGGGCAGCACCTCGGCGGCGAAGCGGCGGATGCCGCGTTCGCGGGCGACGGCCGCGATGTGTTCGAGCAGCGCCGAGGCCACTCCCCGGCCCTGGTGCGCGTCCTGGACGAGGAAGGCGACCTCGGCCTGGTCGGCGGGGGCGGAGGCGGGCCTGCCCCGCTCGTCGATCCGGTCGTAGCGGACGGTCGCGATGAACTCGCCGCCGACCGTGACGGCGAGCCCCACCCGGTCGACGTAGTCGTGATGGGTGAAGCGGTGCACGTCCCGGTCGGACAGCCGTGGGTACGGGGCGAAGAACCGGTAGTACTTCGACTCGTCGGAGACCTGCTCGTAGAAGCTGACCAGCCGTTCGGCGTCGTCCGTGGTGATGGGCCTGATGCGCGCGGTGCCTCCGTCGCGGAGCACCACGTCCGCTTCCCAGTGGTCGGGATAAGCGTGATGCGGACTCTGCTCGGGCGCGGGCTGCATGGGCAAAGCGTACGGCTCTGTCAGCGGTCGCGTAGGTCCCGGGGCCGGGGCAGTCTGAGAGGGCCGATCGGCGGGGTCGCAGGCATTGCGGGCTGTTCCCGGGGTCGGCCGGAGCACCGCGCACTGCGTGAGAGACTGGTCTAGACAACTGTTGATTCGTGAAGGGCAGAACCATGGCTGAGCGCCGCGTCAACGTCGGTTGGGCCGAGGGCCTGCACGCCCGCCCCGCTTCCATCTTCGTCCGTGCCGCCACGGCTTCCGGCATCCCCATGACGATCGCCAAGGCTGACGGCAACCCGGTGAACGCCGCCTCCATGCTCGCGGTCCTCGGTCTCGGCGCGCAGGGTGGCGAGGAGATCGTGCTCGCATCCGAGGCCGACAACTCCGAAGCGGCTCTGGACCGCCTGGCGAAGCTCGTCGCCGAGGGGCTCGAGGAGCTCCCGGAGACCGTCTGAAGCACGTTCGGCAAGAGAGCCGCGGCACCCTGAACCGGGGCCGCGGCTCTTTTGTTTTCCGGAGCGGACCGTCCGGCGAGAATTCCGACGAACGCAATACGGGTAGGCGGAGCGCGGGCACGCGAAATTCAGATGGCGCGAAATTCGGCCCGGCCCGGCGACATCCCGCGCGATGACTTCTCTTTGTATATGGCGTAATTGTTAATGCCGGACGCCTGCGGTGTTTACGGAATGTTGCGTGGTCCTCACCCGGCCGGCTCCGGGGGCGGCGGGCCGCCTTCGCAGCCGGTGCGCGGCCGCCGCCCGCTCCGCGTGGTGCGCGGCCAGCGCCCTGGCCCGTTCCGCGTCGCCGCGCGCCACCGCGTCCACGATGGCCCCGTGTTCGGCCCAGGAGTCCACCGGGTGGGCGGGCTGCTCGACCGCGTACATCCAGGCGATCTTGTGCCGCAGCTGGGTGAGCAGCGCGATCAGGCCGGGGCTGCCGGAGGCCTGCGCCAGCGTCTCGTGGAACCAGCCGCCCAGTGCGCGCAGGTCCTCGCCCTCGCCGCGCCGGGCCCGGTCCTGGCCGAGCCGCACGAGGCCGCGGAGCACCTTGAGGTGCGCCTCGGTGCGGCGTTGCGCGGCGCGGGCGGCGCCAAGTGGCTCCAGCAGCGTGCGGACCTCCAGGAGGTCGGCAGCCTCCAGTTCGGTGGGCTCGGCGACGCAGGCGCCCGCGTGCCGGCGGGTAACCACGAAACCCTCGGACTCCAGGGTGCGCAGCGCCTCCCGCACCGGGACGCGGGAGACCCCGTAACGGCGGGCCAGCAACTCCTCCGTGAGACGGCTGCCGCGTTCGAAGACACCGGAGACGATGTCGTCACGGATTGCCGTGCATACCGAATGCGCCGGAATGCGCATGTCCGAACCTCCGCCTCAATTCCCCGCGAAACGCGGCCGGCCGACGCCTGTTACGCGACTCTATTGCAATGCGGCCGCATTTCCGATGCCGGGCGGAAATTCATGAATATCTTTTGGCCACGGGGTGGCCGGGCGGGCAGTCGTCCCCCACGGGCGGGCGGCGGGAATGCCGAAGGCCCCGGCATGTGCCTGCTGCCGGGGCCTTCGGACGAGGTGCGCGGTGGGCGTCGGTCAGACGTTGACGCCGTGGGCGCGCAGGTACGCGACCGGGTCCATGTCGGAGCCGTACGACGGGGTCGTCCGGGCCTCGAAGTGGAGGTGCGGCCCGGTGGAGTTGCCGGTCGAGCCGGAGAGGCCGATCTGCTGGCCGGCGCCGACGCTCTGGCCGACGGAGACGCCGATCGAGGAGAGGTGGCCGTACTGCGTGTACGTGCCGTCCGTCATCCGGAGCACGATGTTGTTGCCGTACGCGCCGCCCCAGCCGGCCTCGACGACGGTGCCGGCGCCGACGGCGACGACGGAGCTGCCGGAGGCGGCGTGGAAGTCGATGCCGGAGTGGCTGCCGGAGGACCAGAGCGAGCCGCTGGACTTGTAGCCGGTGGTGACGTACGAGCCGGCGACCGGAAGCCGGAAGGCGCCCAGGCGGGCGCGCTCGGCGGACCGGGCGGCGCGCGCCTTCTCGGCGCGGGCCTCGGCGGCGCGCTGCGCTTCGGCCTTGGCCTTCGCCTCGGCCTTCTTCTTGGCCTCGGCCTTGCGGTGGGCGTCGGCCTTCGCCTTCGCCGCGGCGTCGGCCTGGTGCTGCTGGGCGTCGGCCTGGGCGTCGATCCGGTCGGCGAGGGTCTTGTCGATGGCGATGACCTGGCTGAGGCCGGTCTCGCTCGCGGAGGGGGCGTCGGAGTCCGCTGCGAAGGCGGGAGCGGCCAGGCCGCCGATGACGCCGGTGGTGGCCAGAGCCGCGACGCCGACAACCTTCGCGCTGCGGCGCGTCAGTCGGCTCGGGGCACGGTGCTTCCCGGTGGCACGGGTGAACGCCATGGAGTGGCTGGTCCTTTCCTTCCTTCTCGCCTACCGGGTTAGCTGACGGGTTCGGAGCAGGAAGGTCTCCTACGGACGCCCCGGCCCGTCCGGGCTCAGGCATCCGATTCACCCCAGGGACTGCGTGGGTCCCCGGCTCCCCAGGCTCGCGCCTGACGGGGACTCGGCGATGACTGTCCGGTACGTCGCGGATGCGGCATACGAGTGACGGGCAGTCGAGCCGACGCTAAGCGGGGTCACTTTCATTCACCAAACGGACAGGCCGTTTTGTAGCGCATCCCACAGGGCGGACAGGCAACCTCCCCCTCAGAACGGACAAAAAGGAAGACCCCGGCGAGATCGCGCTCGCAAGAGCCTTCCTTCTGTCTCGATATCTGTCGATATGTCAAGGGTGGGGGCGGGCGGGGCGGGGCTGATGACCGGCCCCGCCCGGCGCCCGCCGGGCCATTCGTCAGCCGGTGACCACCGACACCTCTCCGATGCCCAGCGCCCGGACGGGCTCCTCGATCCGTGCCGCGTCGCCGACGAGGATCGTGACCAGCCGGTCACCCGGGAAGGCGTTGACGACCGCCGCGGTCGCCTCGACCGTGCCGGTCTCCGCGAGCCGGGCGTACAGCTGCGCCTGGTAGTCGTCCGGGAGGTGCTGCTCGACCTGGTCGGCGAGGGTGCCCGCGACGGAGGCCGCCGTCTCGAACTTCAGGGGCGCCACACCCACGAGGTTCTGCACGGCCGTCTCGCGTTCCTCGTCGGTCAGCCCCTCGGCCGCCAGGGTCCGCAGCACGGTCCACAGGTCCTTGAGCGCCGGTTCGGTGGACTCCGTGTCCACCGAACCGCTGATGGCGAGCATCGCGGCGCCGGTCGCCCCCGAGGCGGTGTCCGGGGCCGACGACCGCAGCACCTGGGCGAAGGCCCGTACGCCGTACGTGTAGCCCTTCTCCTCGCGCAGCACCCGGTCGAGACGGGAGGTGAGGGTGCCGCCCAGGCAGTACGTGCCGAGCACCTGGGCCGGCCACACGCTGTCGTGCCGGTCGGCGCCGATCCGGCCGATCAGCAGCTGCGTCTGCACCGCGCCCGGACGGTCGACGATCACCACCCGCCCGGTGTCGTCGGCGGTGATCGGCGGGGCGGGGCGCGGGGCCGCGGTGTCCCCCGACCAGTCGCCGAGGGTGTCGGCGAGCAGGGCGTCCAGGTCGATGCCGGTGAGGTCGCCGACGACCACGGCGGTCGCCGTGGACGGCCGGACGTGGGCGTCGAAGAAGGCGCGCACGGCGGCCGAGTCGATCCGCTCCACCGTCTCCTCGGTGCCCTGGCGCGGGCGCGACATGCGCGCTTCGGCCGGGAAGAGCTCCTTGGACAGCTGCTTGGCGGCGCGCCGGGCCGGGTTGGCCTGCTCGTGCGGGATCTCGTCGAGCCGGTTGCGCACCAGCCGCTCGATCTCGCTCTCGGCGAAGGCGGGTGCCCGCAGCGCCTCGGCGACCAGCGCGAGAGCCTTGGCCAGCCGGGAGGCCGGGACCTCCAGGGAGACCCGGACACCGGGGTGGTCGGCGTGCGCGTCGAGGGTGGCGCCGCAGCGCTCCAGCTCGGCGGCGAACTCCTCGGCGCTGTGCTTGTCGGTGCCCTCGTTCAGCGCCCGCGACATGATCGTGGCCACGCCGTCGAGGCCCTCGGGCTCGGCGTCCAGCGGGGCGTCGAGGAAGATCTCGACCGCCACGACCTGCTGGCCGGGGCGGTGGCAGCGCAGCACCGTGAGGCCGTTGGGCAGGGCGCCTCGCTCGGGCGCGGGGAAGGCCCAGGGGCGGGCGGTGCCGGGGGCCGGCTGCGGGTGGTACTGCATCGAAACTCCAGTCGCGGCAGCGTCGGTCACTGGTCCGCCCCCTCGTGCGCGTCGGTGTCGTCGGCGTCAGTCTCGTCGGTCTCCGCTGCGTCCGCGGGCTCGGCCGGTTCGACCGGCTCGTAGACCAGCACCGCACGGTTGTCGGGGCGCAGCTGGGCCTTGGCGGCTGCCTGGACCTCCTCCGCGGACACGTCGAGCACCCGCTGAACGGCGGTCAGGGCGAGCTGCGGGTCGCCGAACAGCACGGCGAACCGGCACAGTTCGTCGGCGCGGCCGGCGACCGTACCGAGGCGGTCCAGCCACTCGCGCTCCAACTGGGCCTGCGCGCGCTCCATTTCCTCGGGCGTGGGGCCCTCGGCGGCGAACCGGGCGAGCTCCTCGTCGACCGCGGCCTCGACCTGCGGCACCTCGACGCCACCGGACATCTTGACGTCCAGCCAGCCCAGCGAGGGCGCACCGGCCAGCCGCAGCAGTCCGAACCCGGCCGCCACGGCCGTACGGTCACGGCGCACCAGGCGGTTGTGCAGCCGCGACGACTCGCCGCCGCCGAGCACGGTCAGCGCGAGGTCCGCCGCGTCGCACTCGCGGGTGCCGTCGTGCGGCAGCCGGTAGGCGGCCATCAGCGCGCGCGCCGGGACCTCCTCGCGCACCTCCTCGCGCAACTGCTCGCCGATGATCGCCGGGAGCGTGCCGTCGCGCGGCGGCTGCTTGCCGTCGTGGGACGGGATGGAGCCGAAGTACTTCTCGATCCAGGCGAGGGTCTGCTCGGGGTCGATGTCGCCGACGACCGAGAGCACCGCGTTGTTCGGCGCGTAGTACGTCCGGAAGAAGGTGCGCGCGTCCTCCAGGGTCGCGGCGTCCAGGTCGGCCATCGAGCCGATCGGGGTGTGGTGGTACGGGTGACCCTCGGGGTAGGCCAGTGCCGTCAGCTTCTCGAACGCCGTGCCGTAGGGGACGTTGTCGTAACGCTGGCGGCGCTCGTTCTTGACGACGTCGCGCTGGTTCTCCATGGACTCCTCGTCGAGCGCGGCGAGCAGCGAGCCCATCCGGTCGGCCTCGAGCCACAGGGCCAGCTCCAGCTGGTGCGTGGGCATGGTCTCGAAATAGTTGGTGCGCTCGAAGCTGGTGGTCCCGTTGAGCGAGCCGCCGGCCCCCTGCACCAGCTCGAAGTGGCCGTTCCCCTTGACCTGGCCGGAGCCCTGGAACATCAGGTGCTCGAAGAGGTGAGCCAGCCCCGTGCGCCCCTTTACCTCGTGGCGCGAGCCGACGTCGTACCAGAGGCAGACCGCGGCGACCGGGGTCAGATGGTCCTCGGAGAGCACCACGCGCAGGCCGTTGGCCAGGCGGTGCTCGGTCGCTGTCAAGCCGCCGGAGCCGGCCTGAGCGGTGGCCGTGTGACCCATGGGCATGTACGTCCCTTCGATCGCGATACTGGATTTCCTGCGAGACCTGCCACTTTAGGCAAGCGCACGGACCCCTGGCGAAGTTCCCGTAACGCGGAAGTTCGCATGAAAGAGGGGCGCATCCCCCGCTCGGCGGGGCGCGAAAGCGCCTCGGCCGGGGCCCGGAACGCCTCTTGGGACGGGTCGAGGTCGGCGATGTCAGTACGGCGGTCCACAATGGTCGGCGTCAGAACCTGAGGTTGCCCGAACAGAATCCGTGAAGGAGTCGCAGCAGCGATGGCCCGCCGCAGCACGAAGACCCCGCCGCCGGACGACTTCGAGGAGAAGATCCTCGACATCGACGTCGTCGACGAAATGCAGGGCTCCTTCCTCGAGTACGCGTACTCGGTGATCTACTCACGGGCCCTGCCCGACGCCCGCGACGGCATGAAGCCGGTGCACCGCCGCATCGTGTACCAGATGAACGAGATGGGCCTGCGCCCCGATCGCGGCTTCGTGAAGTGCGCCCGCGTCGTCGGCGAGGTCATGGGCAAGTTGCACCCGCACGGGGATGCGTCGATCTACGACGCGCTGGTCCGTCTGGCGCAGCCGTTCTCCATGCGGCTCCCCCTGGTCGACGGCCACGGCAACTTCGGCTCGCTCGGAAACGACGACCCGCCGGCCGCCATGCGGTACACCGAGTGCCGGATGGCCGACGCGACGTCACTGATGACGGAGTCGATCGACGAGGACACCGTCGCTTTCCAGTCGAATTACGACGGCCAGGAGACGGAACCGACCGTTCTCCCCGCCGCGTACCCGAACCTCCTGGTCAACGGGTCGTCCGGGATCGCGGTCGGCATGGCGACCAACATGCCGCCGCACAACCTGGGCGAGGTCATCGCCGCCGCCCGGCACCTGATCAAGCATCCGGGCGCGGACCTGGAGACCCTGATGCGGTTCGTGCCGGGTCCCGACCTGCCCACCGGCGGCCGGATCGTGGGCCTGGGCGGCATCAAGGACGCGTACGCCCGCGGCCGCGGCACGTTCAAGATCCGTGCGACCGTCTCGGTGGAGAACGTGACGGCCCGCCGCAAGGGCCTGGTCGTCACCGAACTGCCCTTCACCGTCGGCCCGGAGAAGGTGATCGCCAAGATCAAGGACCTGGTCTCGGCGAAGAAGCTCCAGGGCATCGCGGACGTGAAGGACCTGACCGACCGCGAGCACGGCCTGCGCCTGGTCATCGAGGTGAAGAACGGCTTCGTGCCGGAAGCAGTGCTGGAGCAGCTCTACAAGCTGACGCCGATGGAGGAGTCCTTCGGCATCAACAATGTGGCGCTGGTCGACGGGCAGCCGCTCACGCTGGGGCTCAAGGAGCTCCTGGAGGTCTATCTCGACCACCGCTTCGACGTGGTGCGTCGGCGCAGCGAGTTCCGCCGGGGCAAGCGCCGCGACCGGCTGCATCTGGTCGAGGGCCTGCTCGTCGCGCTGATCGACATCGACGAGGTCATCCGGATCATCCGGTCCAGTGACAACTCGGCGCAGGCGAAGGAGCGGCTCGTCGAGCACTTCTCGCTGAGCGAGATCCAGACGCAGTACATCCTGGACACCCCGCTGCGCCGGCTGACCCGCTTCGACCGGATCGAGCTGGAGAGCGAGCGGGATCGGCTCAACGGCGAGATCGAGGCGCTGACCGCCATCCTCGAATCGGACACCGAGCTGCGCAAGCTGGTCTCCTCGGAACTGGCCGCGGTCGCCAAGAAGTTCGGCACCGACCGTCGTACGGTGCTGCTGGAGTCGGCCGGTGCGCAGGTCGCCTCGGTGCCGCTGGAGGTCGCGGACGACCCGTGCCGGGTGCTGCTGTCCTCGACCGGCCTGCTGGCCCGTACCGCCAATGACGAGCCGATCGTGCTCGCCGAGGACGCCAAGCGTTCCAAGCACGATGTGATCGTGTCGGCGGTGCCGGCGACGGCCCGCGGCGATGTGGGCGTGGTGACGTCGAAGGGCCGGCTGCTGCGGCTCACGGTGATCGATCTGCCCCAGCTGCCGGACACCCATGCGGCGCCCAATCTGTCGGGCGGGGCGATGATCGCCGAGTTCCTCACGCTGGAGAGCGACGAGTCCGTCGTCTGCCTCACCACGCTCGACGAGGCCTCCCCCGGGCTGGCGATCGGCACCCTTCAGGGGGTCGTCAAGCGGGTGGTGCCGGACTACCCGGCCAACAAGGACGAGCTGGAGGTCATCGCCCTCAAGGACGGGGACCGGATCGTCGGCGCCGCCGAGCTGCGGACCGGCGAGGAGGATCTGGTCTTCATCACGTCCGACGCGCAGCTGCTGCGCTACCCGGCGGCGCAGGTGCGGCCGCAGGGCCGTCCCGCCGGTGGCATGGCGGGGGTCAAGCTCACGGCGGACGCCGAGGTGATCTCGTTCACGGCAGTGGATCCGGCTGCGGACGCGGTGGTGTTCACCGTCGCGGGCTCGCACGGCACGCTGGACGACTCGGTGCTGACGTGCAAGCTCACCCCGTTCGACCAGTACCCGCGCAAGGGCCGGGCCACCGGTGGGGTGCGCTGCCAGCGGTTCCTCAAGGGCGAGGACGTCCTGGTGTTCGGCTGGGCGGGTGCGACGCCCGCCCGCGCCGCTCAGGAGAACGGCACGCCGAGCGAGCTGCCGGAGCCGGACCCGCGGCGCGACGGTTCGGGGACGCCGCTGGCCAAGCCGGTCGCGGTGGTGGCCGGACCGGTGTAGCAGGCCGGCCGGGCGGCGCGTGGCGGAGTGCTACGCGTCGCCCGGTCGGTCCGGCTGTTGTACGTACCGCAGGACGCCCCACATGCTTCGCTCATGTGCGGCGTCCTGCGTCGCGTCCGGGCATGGTGCGGCACTCTCGCGGCAGTCGGCGAGCTCCTTGTGCAGGGCGTCCGGGGCGATGCCCGAGCCGATCAGCACCAGCTGGGTCCGGCGTGGCTCGTCGCGCTTCCAGGGCTGTGGGTCGAACCGCAGGAACCTGCCGACCGCGTGCAGGACGTACTTGTTGGCCCGGTCGCCCACGCCGAAGTCGACGAATCCCTTGATCCGGTAGAGGCCCTGCGGCCGGGAGTCGAGAAACTCCATCAGGCGGCGGGGGTTCATCGGCACGTCCGCGGTGAAGGACACGCTGTCGTACGCGGCGTGCAGGTGGTGCTCGTGCCCGTCCCCGCCCTCTTCTTCTTCGCTCCGGTCCCGGAGCAGATCCTCGAAGGTGAGCTGACGTACCTTCTCCTCGCCGTCCGGCCGCAGCGCCGGATCGAAGAGCAGCTGGGGGTCGATGCGTCCGTACGCGGCACCGATGACGGCCGCCGCGCCGCCGGGGGCACCCGCCGCGGCGATGACGTCCCGGATGCGGGTCTGTTCCTCGCTCCCGATCCGGTCGGTCTTGTTCAGCACGACGAGGTCGGCGACGGCGAGATGGCGGTCGACCTCCGGATGACGGTCCCGGGTGGCCTCGAACTCGGCGGCGTCGACGACCTCGACCAGTCCCCCGTACACGATGTGCGGATTCTCGCTGGCCAGGATCATGCGCAGGAGTTCCTGCGGTTCGGCCAGTCCACTGGCCTCGATCACGATCACGTCCAGACGGGCGGCGGGCCCGGTCAGTGTCTCCAGGAAGGTGTCGAGTTCACTCGCGTCGACCGCGCAGCACAGGCAGCCGTTGCCCAGCGAGACCGTGGAGCCGACCTGTCCGGAGACCGTCATGGCGTCGATCTCGATGGAGCCGAAGTCGTTGACGATCACACCGATCCGGTTTCCGGCGCGGTTGCGCAGGAGATGGTTGAGCAAGGTCGTCTTGCCCGACCCCAGGAACCCCGCAAGGACGATGACCGGGATCTGCTGCTTGCGGGGTGGGGACGTCGGGTTCAACTCGGACCTCTCTCGGGGACCTCAGGGCACGGGGACCGGCTGCGGCGGGGGCGTACCGACATAGCGGGCCGCCGGGCGGATGATCTTCGAGTCCTCCGCCTGCTCCAGGATATTGGCGCTCCAGCCGACCACCCTCGCCGCGCAGAACGTCGGTGTGAACATCTCGCGCGGCAGCCCGCACAGCTCCATGACGACCCCGGCGTAGAACTCCACGTTGGTGTGCAGCTCCCGGCCCGGCTTGAGCTCGGCGAGTATCGCCTCGACCTGGCGCTCGACCTCGACTGCGAAGTCGACCAGCGGGCCGCCGAAGCCCTGGGCGATGCCCCGCAGCATCCGCGAGCGGGGGTCCTCGGTGCGGTATACGGGGTGCCCGAAGCCCATGATCCGCTCGCCCGCGAGCACGCGTTCGCGGATCCAGCCGTCGATGCGGTCGGGGGTGCCGATGGCGTCCAGGGTGTCGAGCGCCCGGCTGGGCGCTCCGCCGTGCAGCGGTCCGGAGAGCGCGCCGACGGCCGCCACCAGGCAGGCCGCCATGTCGGCGCCGGTGGAGGCGACGACGCGGCCGGTGAACGTCGAGGCGTTGAAGCCGTGGTCGATGGTGGAGATCAGGTACTGCTCCACGGCCCTGGCGCGCGCGGGGTCCGGTTCCGAGCCGGTGAGCATGTAGAGGTAGTTGGCCGCATGGGGCAGGTCGTCGCGCGGCTCGACCGGTTCGAGGCCCCGGCCGAGGCGGTGCAGGGCGGTGAGCACGGTGGGAACGGCGGCGCAGGCGGCCAGGGCGTCGGCGCGGCGCCGGTCGGCATCGATGTCGTACACCGGCCGGAAGCCGGCCGAGGCGCCGAGGAGCGAGAGTGCGGTACGCAGACCGGCCAGGGGCCCGGAGGCGGCACCGGCGCGTGCGATGGCGGGCAGCGCCTCGCGCACCTCGGCGGGCAGCCGGCGCAGTGCGGCGGTGCGGGCGGCGAATTCGGTACGGGCCGCGGCGTCGGGCAGCGTGCCCTCGGACATCAGGTACCAGACGTCCTCGAAGCTGCGGACCTGTGCCAGCTCGATCGCCGAGTACTGCCGGTAGTGGTAGAAGCCCTCGCGCCCCCGGACATCGCCGAGGGCCGTGTCGGTGACGACGACGCCCGCGAGGCCTCGGGGTACGTCGAGCGGGGTTCCGCTGGTCATGGTCGGCATCTCTTCCTCCGTGAGCGTCCCGGCAGGTCTCAGTGGTATTGATTTCGACCTTCCATGATTGACTTGAATCCTGTCAACATTGATTAAATCAATATGGATACGGTGTCGGTATGAAGGATCAAGCAGCTTCCGGCGACGGTCCGGAGGCGAAGGCTCCGCAGCGGCTGAGCACCCAGGAGGCGGCGGAACGCCTCGGGGTGAAGCCCGAGACGGTGTACGCGTACGTCAGCCGGGGCCAGCTCAGCAGCAGGCGCGCTCCGGGCGGACGCGGCAGCACGTTCGACGCCCGCGAGGTCGATGCGCTGGCCCGCCGCACGGCCCGCAGGCTCCCCTCCCCCGCCACCGGCGACCTGGTCTTCCGCACCGGCATCACGCTGATCGAGGACGACCGCTACTACTTCCGCGGGGTCGACGCGGTCGAGCTGGCCCGGCGGTACGCCTACGAGGAGGTCGCCGAGTGGCTCTGGACCGGCGAGCTGCGGCCCGGCGTCCGCTTCACGGCACCGGCCGAGGCGCTGGCCGCGGCGCGCCGGGCGGTCGACGCGCTGCCCGTGCACAGCGGCTCGACGGACCGGTTGCGGGTGGCGGTGGTCGCCTCGTCGACCGCCGATCCGCTCCGGTTCGACCTCTCGCACGAAGCGGTGCTCGCCGCCGCGCGGAGCCTCGTTCCGACCCTGGTCGGCGCACTGCCCCCGGCCGCAGGCGCACCGTCGGCGGCCGGCGAATCCGAGGAGCGGGCGGAGGGGAACGGCGCCGGACTGGCCCGGCAGCTGTGGCCGAAACTCACCCCCCGGCCGGCCGATGAACCGTCGCTCGCCGCGCTGGACACCGCCCTCGCCCTGCTGATCGACCACGACCTCGCGGCCTCGACGCTGGCCGCCAGGGTCGCCGCATCCGCCCGCGCCCATCCGTACGCGGTGGTCTCCGCGGGCCTCGGAGTCCTGGAGGGCCAGCTGCACGGGGCGGCGAGCGGGCTGGCGCACCGGATGCTGACCGAGGTCCTGGAGCGGGGCAGCGCCGTGCCGGTGGTCGCGGACCATCTCCGTACCGGACGCAGGGTGCCCGGACTCGGCCACCGGCTCTACACCACCGAGGACCCGCGGGCGCAGGCGCTGTTCGCCCTGCTCGCCCAGGTGCCGCAGGCGGCCGCGGCGCTGGCGGCCGCACGTGACGTGGTCGCCACGACGGCCCGGCACGCTCCCCTGCACGCCAATGTCGACCTGGCGCTCGCCGTGCTCTCGGTCTCCTGCGGCATGTCCGCCGAGGCCGGCGAGACGGTGTTCGCGGTGTCCCGCACGGCCGGCTGGATCGCCCACGCCCTGGAGGAGTACGGCGAACGGCCCCTGCGGATGCGCCCCAGCGGCCAGTACGGCGGGCCCCGCCCGCCTCAGCCGCTGCCCGACGCCGGCGCCACCGCCATGGGTGAGCCGCCGGGATAGACGGTCCGCGGGAAAGCACACGAAAGCGGACTCCGGGAGGAGGCACTCCGAGAAGCGGGCTCCGGAGGTTCCTGGAGGGGAATTTCGGAAAGCACCGGAATGCCCTTTACCGTTCATACGATGAGCGCCCCACCGCCCACCGCCAGGAGAGCACGCCGGCCCGTCTGGCCGCAGCGGGTCTTCTCCCAGGTCCTGCTGATGCAGCTGGCCGTCGCCACCGGCGTCACCGTGCTCGCCACCGGCCTCTTCCTGGCACCCCTCAGCGCACAGCTGGACGACCAGGCGATGCGTCGTGCCCTGGCCATCGCGCAGAGCACGGCGGCCCAGCCGCAGATCACCGAGGCGCTGCTCGCCACCGACTCGTCCCCCACCGGCCCCGTGCAGACCGCGGCCGAGCGGATCAGGCGCGCCACCGGCGCCGAGTACGTCGTCGTCATGGACCGGCGCGGGGTGCGCTGGTCGCACACCGACGCCGCCGAGATCGGCAAGGTCGTCTCCACCGACCCGAGCGATGCGCTCGCCGGCCGCAACGTCATGGAGATCGACAACGGGACGCTCGGCCGCTCCGCCCGTGGCAAGGTGCCACTGCGCGACGAGGCGCAGCACATCGTGGGCGCGGTCTCCGTCGGGATCGCGTACGAGGGTGTCCGCGCCCGGCTCCTCGCCACGATCCCCGGGCTGTTCGCCTACGCGGGCGGTGCGCTGGCCGTGGGGGCACTGGCCGCCTATCTGATCTCCCGACGTCTCCAGCGGCAGACCCATGACCTCGCGTTCTCCGACATCTCCGCGCTGCTGACGGAGCGCGAGGCGATGCTGCACGGCATCAGGGAAGGGGTCGTGGCGCTCGACCGGGCGGGCAGGATACGGCTGCTGAACGACGAGGCGCAGCGGCTGCTCGGGCTCGGCCCCGACGCGGCGGGCCGCCCGCTGGACGCCGTGCTCGGCGCGGGCCGGACGGCCGATGTGCTGGCAGGCCGGGTGCTCGGCGACGATCTGCTGACGGTCCAGGGCACCCGGGTCCTGCTCGCCAACCGGATGCCGACCGACGACGGGGGCGCCGTCGCCACCCTCCGCGACCGCACCGAACTCGAACATCTCGGCCGCGAGCTCGACTCGACGCGCGGCCTGATCGACGCGCTGCGGGCCCAGGACCACGAGCACGCCAACCGGATGCACACACTCCTGGGGCTGCTGGAACTGGACCTGCACGAGGACGCCATGGAGTACGTCACCGAGATCGTGGGCGTCCAGCGGGCGACCGCCGAGCAGGTCACCGAGAAGGTGCACGATCCGCTGCTGGCCGCGCTCCTGGTCGGCAAGACGACCGTTGCGGCGGAGCGCGGTGTCGCGCTCCGCATGGCCCCGGGGACGCTGCTCCCGGACCGGCTGGTGGACCCTCGCGGGCTGGTCACCGTCGTCGGCAACCTGGTGGACAACGCGCTGGACGCGGCGGCCGGTGCGGACGGCGCTCTGGTCGAGGTGGGTCTGCGCGCCGAGGGCCGTACGGTGGTGCTGCGGGTCAGCGACAGCGGTCCCGGGGTGCCGCCCGGACAGCGTGAGTCGATCTTCACGGAGGGCTGGTCGACGAAGGAGGTCCCGGCACACGGCAAGCGCGGTCTGGGCCTCGCCCTGGTGCGGCGGCTGGCGGAACGGCAGGGGGGCGGCGTCACCGTCGACGGGGGCGCGGACGGCGGTGCCGAGTTCACCGTCGTACTGCCCGAGGCCCTTGCCGAAACAGTGGAAATGACCGAACCGAATACCGGCACGGCGGGAGAAGCTCAGTGATCGAGGTCCTGGTCGTGGACGACGACATCCGGGTCGCGAAGGTCAACGCGGCCTATGTCGCCAGGGTGCCGGGATTCCGGGTGACCGCGCAGGCGCACTCCGCCGCCGAGGCCCTCGCCACGATCGAGAGCCGGCCCGTGGACCTGGTGCTGCTGGACCACTACATGCCCGACCGCAACGGCCTGGCCATGGTGCGGGAGCTGCGCAGGCTCGGCCACCACACCGACGTGATCATGGTGACGGCGGCGCGCGACGTCGCCACCGTCCAGGAGGCCATGCGGCACGGCGCACTGCAGTACCTGGTGAAGCCGTTCGCGTACTCGGGGCTGCGCACCAAGCTGGAGGCGTACGCGGCGCTGCGCCACACGCTGGAACGAGGTGGCGAGGCCGAGCAGGGTGAGGTGGACCGGCTCTTCGGCGCCCTGTGGGCGGCGGGCGAACCCGATCTGCCCAAGGGGCACTCGCCGACCACGGCGGAACTGGTCAGGCAGGCACTCCGGAGCGCCGACGGGCCGCTCTCCGCGCAGGAGATCGCGGAGAGCGCCGGCATGAGCAGGCAGACCGCCCAGCGCTATCTGAAGCTGCTGGAACGGACCGGCAGGGTGCGGCTGACGCTGCGGTACGGCGAGACGGGACGCCCGGAACACCGCTACACCTGGTCCACCGGCACACAGACCTGACCCCGACCGGTCCCGCCCCGTCCGTACGGTGCTGTGCTGAGCCGTGCCGGGCTGCTGCTCGACCGGCCGGGCGGTGCGGACGACACGGTGGCGCGGGGGCTACACCGCACCCGCCCCGGTCAGTGCGCGGACCTCGGTCTCCGCGTGCTTGGCCGCGTCGGGCGGATCCGTGGAGGTGATCGTTCCGACCCAGCCGGCCAGGAAGCCCAGGGGGATGGAGACCAGTCCGGGGTTCTCCAGCGGGAAGAGCTGGAAGTCGATGCCCGGGAAGAGCGAGGCAGGGCTGCCGGAGACGACCGGCGAGAGCAGCACCAGCAGTACGGCGGGAATCAGCCCGCCGTAGACGGACCAGACCGCGCCCCGGGTGGTGAAGTTCCGCCAGAACAGGGAGTACAGCAGCACCGGAAGGTTGGCCGAGGCGGCGACGGCGAAGGCCAGCCCGACCAGGAACGCCACGTTCAGGTCCTGGGCGATCAGCCCGAGACCGATGGCTGCCACTCCGATCGCGGCCGCGGCCACCCTGGCCACGGCGACCTCGCTGTACTGCTTGGAGCCCGGGCGTCTGATCGAGGCGTAGAGGTCATGGGCCACTGAGGCGGACGAGGCGAGGGTGATCCCCGCGACGACCGCGAGGATGGTCGCGAAGGCGACCGCGGCGACCACGGCGAACAGGATCGCGCCCCCGGTGGACCCCTCGCCGCCGCCCAGCTCCATGGCCAGCAGCGGAATCGCCGTGTTGCCCGCGGCGTTGGACGCCCGTACATCGGCCGAACCGACCAGAGCGGCCGCCCCGAATCCGAGCGCGATCGTCATCAGGTAGAAGCTGCCGATGAACCCGATCGACCAGACGACCGAGCGGCGGGCCGCACGGGCGGTGGGCACGGTGTAGAAACGCGACAGGATGTGCGGCAGCCCGGCGGTACCGAGCACCAGGGCCAGCCCCAGGCTGATGAAGTCGATGCGCGCGGTCCACGATCCGCCGTACCGGAGACCTGGCGCGAGGAACCGGCTTCCGTGCCCGCTCCGTTCGGCGGCGGAGTTGAGCAGGGCGTTGAAATCGCCGTGGAAGCGGAGCAGGACGAGAACGGTGAGAACGACCGCTCCCGCCATCAGCAGAACCGCCTTGACGATCTGGATCCAGGTGGTGGCGCGCATCCCGCCGAGCGACACGTAGATGACCATGAGTGCCCCGACACCGATGACGGTCCAGGAGCGGGCGGCGCCGCTCGTACCGCCGAGGAGCAGGGCGACCAGGCTGCCCGCGCCCACCATCTGCGCCACCAGGTAGAGCACGGAGACGGTGACGGACGAAGTGCCCGCCGCGATCCGGACCGGGCGCTCCGCCATCCGCGCCGCCACCACGTCGGCGAGCGTGAACCGGCCGCAGTTGCGCACCAGTTCGGCGACGAGCAGCAGGACGACGAGCCAGGCGACGAGAAAGCCGACCGAATAAAGCATGCCGTCATAGCCGAAGAGGGCGATCAGACCGGAGATACCGAGGAACGAGGCGGCCGACATGTAGTCGCCCGCGATGGCGAAACCGTTTTCCATGGGGGAGAACAGGCGGCCGCCCGCGTAGAACTCCTCGGCCGAACCGTGGCGGTTGCGGCTCACCCAGGTGGTGATGGCGAGCGTCACCGCGATGAAGACGCTGAACAGCAGGAGCGCCAACGTCTGATGGTTCCCGCTCAACGTCCGGCTCCCCGCGTCATCTCCTGTGTCTCCCAGCGCAGTTCGAGTGCGGCCCGGTCCCTGCGCAGCCGCGCGTGGCGCGCGTACGCCCCGGTGAGCAGGAAGGTCGTGAGGAACTGCCCGAGCCCCGCGACCATCGCCACATTGACCGCACCCGCCACCGGGCGGGCCATCAGTCCGGGCGCGGTGATCGCGGCGACGACGTAGACGAGATACCAGGCGAGGAAGGCGAAGGTGGCGGGGACGACGAACCGCCGGTACCTACGGCGCACTTCCTGGAATGCCTCGCTGCGCTGCACCTCCAGATAGATGTCGGCCGCGCTGTGGCCGCGCCGCTGGTCCGCGGGCCCGGGTGGCCCGGTGGGAGCGAAGCTCCCCGTACCGTCCAGCTCGCCCCATCCGGAGGCCAGCACGTCGTACCACGGGTCGTCGAGTCGCATCGCTGCGGCCTCACGCCCTGCTTCCTTCTCCACGGAACAACTCCCCTTGTCCACGGACCACTTCGGCCGTGTACCCAAGAATGGGCAGATCGGGAAGATCCCGGGCAGTTCATTCGCCGGTCTTCACCTCTTCAGGTGACGGCATGTCCGGGCGGCTGTGCGAGGCCCCGAACGTACGCACAGCGAACGGCCTGTGCCCGGTCACGCGCTCCAGCAGGCGGAACTGCATGCCGGGCGAGAGGCCGGCGTCGCCGGACAGCACGGCCTGGACGGCCCGCACGATCTCCTCGCCCCCTGCGTCCTTGGCGAGAGAACGACATCGGGGCCGGTTCGGCCACGGGCTCCACGGCCTCCTCGCCGTCGGAACATCGGCTCAGGGGTTGATGACGGGTGGAGGTGCCGTCTCCACCCGTGGGTGGAGACGGCGTCGCTCAGACGTCGATGCGCGAGCGGTCCAGGGTGGCGGCGGAGCTGGTGATGAACTCCTTGCGCGGCGCCACCTCATTGCCCATCAGCAGATCGAAGACCTGCTCGGACGCTTCCAGGTCGCCGATGTTGATCCTGCGCAGGGTGCGGTGGCGCGGATCCATCGTGGTCTCCGCCAACTGGTCGGCGTCCATCTCGCCCAGACCCTTGTAGCGCTGGATCGAGTCCTTGTACCGGACGTTCTTCCGCTGGAGCTCCAGCAGCCGCTGGCGCAGCTCGTTGTCCGAGTACGTGTAGATGTACTTGTCCTGGCCCTTCTTCGGCTGGACCAGCTCGATCCGGTGGAGCGGGGGCACCGCGGCGAAGACCCGTCCGGCCTCGACCATGGGCCGCATGTACCGCTGGAAGAGCGTCAGCAGCAGCACGCGGATGTGCGCGCCGTCGACATCGGCGTCCACCAGCAGAACGATCTTCCCGTAGCGAGCCGCGTCGATGTCGAAGGTCCGCCCGGACCCGGCTCCTATGACCTGGATGATCGCACCGCACTCGGCGTTCTTCAGCATGTCCGAGACGGACGCCTTCTGGACGTTCAGGATCTTGCCCCGGATCGGCAGCAGCGCCTGGAACTCACTGTTCCGGGCGAGCTTCGCCGTACCGAGCGCGGAGTCGCCCTCGACGATGAAGAGCTCGCTGCGGTCCACGTCGTCGCTGCGGCAGTCGGCGAGCTTCGCCGGCAGCGAGGAGGACTCCAGCGCCGTCTTGCGGCGCTGCGCGTCCTTGTGCTGGCGGGCCGCGATGCGGGTCCGCGCGGCCGCGACGGCCTTGTCCAGGACCGCCCTGGCCTGGGCCTTCGCGTCGCGCTTCGTCGAGGTCAGGAACGCCTTGAGTTCCTTGGCCACGACGTTGGCGACGATCCGGTTGGCCGCAGAGGTGCCGAGCACCTCCTTGGTCTGGCCCTCGAACTGCGGCTCGGCCAGACGCACGGTGACCACCGCGGTGAGGCCCTCGAGCGCGTCGTCCTTGACGATGTCGTCCTCGGCGACGCGGAGCAGCTTGGCGGAGCGCAGCGCCTCGTTGACCGTCTTGGTCACGGAGCGCTCGAATCCGGTCACATGCGTGCCGCCCTTGGGGGTGGCGATGATGTTGACGAAGGACTTCAGATTGGTGTCGTATCCGGTGCCCCAGCGCAGGGCGATGTCGACCGCGAGCTCACGCGTGACCTCGGTCGCCGTCATGTGACCGCGCTCGTCCAGAACCGGCACGGTCTCCTTGAAGGTGCCCTGCCCGGTCAGGCGCAGGACGTCGCAGACCGCCTTGTCCTGGGCGAGGTACTCGCAGAATTCACTGATGCCGCCGTCGAAACGGAAGGTCTCCTCGGTCTTGCCCTCGCCGTCGAGTCCGCGCTCGTCGCGGACGACGATCGTGAGGCCCGGAACCAGGAAGGCCGTCTGCCGCGCCCGCTGGTGGAGCGTCTCCAGGTTGAGCTTGGCGTCCTTGAGGAAGATCTGCCGGTCCGCCCAGTAACGCACCCTGGTGCCGGTGCGCGCCTTCGGCACCCGCTTGCCCTTGAGCAGACCGTTGGCCGGGTCGAACGGGCTGTCCGGCCCCTGCTCGGTGAAGATCCCCGGGACTCCGCGCCGGAAACTGATCGAGTGCGTCGCGCTGTTGCGGTCGACCTCGACGTCGAGCCGGGCGGAGAGCGCGTTGACGACGGAGGCGCCGACGCCGTGCAGACCGCCGGACGCGGCGTACGAGCCGCCGCCGAACTTTCCGCCGGCGTGCAGCTTGGTCATCACGACCTCGACGCCGGACAGACCTGTCTTGGGCTCGACATCGACGGGGATGCCCCGCCCGTTGTCCCGGACCTCCACGGAGTTGTCGTCGTGGAGGATGACCTCGATGTGATCGCAGTAACCACCCAGGGCCTCGTCGACGGAGTTGTCGATGATCTCCCAGAGGCAGTGCATGAGGCCGCGGCTGTCGGTGGACCCGATGTACATCCCGGGGCGCTTGCGAACCGCTTCGAGCCCCTCGAGTACGAGCAGATGCCGCGCGGTGTAGTTGGAGCCGTCTCGGTCTGCTCCGGTCAGCAGCGCAGTGGACGGCACGGACGTATCGGCGGTCACGCGGTTCGCTCCTCGCTGAATTTCATTTGGGGCCCAGTGGGTAACGGGCTCGGCTTCGGTCGCCGCTGAGAGGGTACCGAGGCCTGGTAGAGCGGTTGTAACGCCACCCTTCGACAACCCTCACACTAGTCCAGCCTCGCATACACGTTCGATCCCTCGTAGGAGTGACGCGAACATCACGTTCCCTTCCAGGCATGAACCATTTAGGCTCCGGGCACGTCCTCATGAACAAACCGGCAAGCCAGCCGGGAGGATCCCACCAAGACAAGCAATGCGAAACCGTAGCGCTCCGCAATACGGCACATTCGCCGCCAACCGGCAACAGACAGCCATCTCGAGAAGAAGTTTCGAAGAAAAGCCACGAGCGGGAACGTTTTCGGCCTGGTTGGATGTTGACCCTGGTACGACAGCTCGTCGAGCTAGAGAAGAGGCGACGTGACTACTGTTCTGACCCCCGCGAGCCCGCTGACCGCAGCAGACCGCTGTGACCGTTGCGGCGCCCAGGCATATCTGCGCGTCGTCCTGATCAGCGGCGGTGAACTGCTCTTCTGCGCCCACCACGGGCGCAAGTTCGAGCCGGAACTCAAGAAGATCGCCGCGGAAATACAGGATGAGACGGACCGGCTCACGGCTGTGCAGGCCCAAGCCGCCGAAGAGGAACAACACTGACACCTCGCATCCACGACGAGCAAGGGCCAGGTCCCGGACCTGCCGACGGGCGGCTCCCCCAGGAGGGGAGCCGCCCGTTCTCGTACCTGCGCGGTGATGCCGTTCAGCTGCCTTCCGGCATCCAGCCGATCGCGGCGGAGATCCGCGTGTACACACCCGGGCTCCCCGCACGGGCACAGCCGTTCCCCCAGGACACCAGGCCGATGAGCCGCCCACGGGCCACCAGCGGCCCGCCGCTGTCGCCCTGGCATGCGTCGTGCCCGCCCAGCAGTTCGCCCGCGCAGAGCATCGCTGAGGCGTTGTACGTGCCGTTCCTGCCGCCCGGGTAGGCCTGCGCGCACAGTGCGTCGGGCAGAACGCTCACTTTCGCGGACCGCAGCGACGACGCGTAGTCGCTGTTGCCCGTTGTGTCACCCCATCCGTAGATGGCCGCCTCGGTGCCCGGTACGTACGCCTCGTCGCCGGCTTCGGCCATCGGGATCGTGCTCTTCTCGGGGAGCGCCTCGGCGAGGGTGAGCACGGCCAGGTCCCCTGCGTTCGTGATGGTGTCGAACCCCGGATTGGTCCACGTCTCCCGGACCGCGATCTCCTTCCCTCCGGTCCCGCGCAGGGCATCGCGGCCCGTGATGACGCGCAGATCACGCACGCTGGCGACATCGACGCCGAGCGCCGCCCGGCTCAGGCAGTGCGCAGCGGTCAGCACCTTCTTCGGTGCCACCACGACACCGCCGCAGAACTGGCCGGCGCGCTCTCCCCCGAACCGGTCGCGGCTGGAAAGCGCCACGACCCAGGGGCTGTCCTTGACGTGCGCGGGCTGACCGCCGATGACGACGCCGTCCTCGGCGGCCCGGGCGGAAGATCCGAGCGGTATCAGAGCTGTGGCGGCGACCAGGGCGAACGCCCCGGTCAGGGCGCGGAAGACGGTACGGAACATGCGCACTCCTGACTCTGTGGTGAACCATTCCCACCCAGAGTCGTCCCGCCGGTCGCCGACCGCACGCGTTGATAGGCCGAGGGCCCGGCTCCCCAATGGGATCCGGGCCCTCGGTCCGTGTACTCCTGCGACCTAGTCGAGGTAGTCGCGCAGCACCTGCGAACGCGACGGGTGGCGCAGCTTCGACATGGTCTTCGACTCGATCTGACGGATGCGCTCACGCGTCACGCCGTAGACCTTGCCGATCTCGTCCAGGGTCTTCGGCTGGCCGTCGGTGAGACCGAAGCGCATCGAGACGACACCGGCCTCACGCTCGGAGAGCGTGTCGAGCACCGAGTGCAGCTGCTCCTGGAGGAGCGTGAAGCTGACCGCGTCGGCCGGGACGACCGCCTCGGAGTCCTCGATCAGGTCACCGAACTCGCTGTCCCCGTCCTCACCCAGCGGGGTGTGGAGGGAGATCGGCTCACGACCGTACTTCTGGACCTCGATGACCTTCTCGGGGGTCATGTCGAGTTCCTTGGCCAGCTCCTCCGGCGTGGGCTCACGGCCCAGGTCCTGGAGCATCTGGCGCTGCACACGGGCGAGCTTGTTGATGACCTCGACCATGTGCACCGGGATACGGATGGTGCGGGCCTGGTCGGCCATGGCGCGGGTGATCGCCTGACGGATCCACCAGGTGGCGTACGTGGAGAACTTGTAGCCCTTGGTGTAGTCGAACTTCTCGACCGCGCGGATCAGACCGAGGTTGCCTTCCTGGATGAGGTCCAGGAAGAGCATGCCGCGGCCGGTGTAGCGCTTGGCCAGCGACACCACGAGACGGAGGTTGGCCTCCAGCAGGTGGTTCTTGGCGCGGCGGCCGTCCTCGGCGATGATCTCCAGCTCGCGCTTGAGCTTCGGAGCGAGCTTGTCGGAGTTCGCCAGCTTGTCCTCGGCGAACAGACCGGCCTCGATGCGCTTGGCGAGCTCGACCTCCTGCTCGGCGTTGAGGAGGGGAACCTTGCCGATCTGCTTCAGATAGTCCTTGACCGGGTCGGCGGTGGCGCCGGCGACGGCGACCTGCTGCGCAGGTGCGTCGTCCTCGTCGTCGTCGGAGAGGACGAAGCCCTTGTTCTCGCCCTCGCCCTCCTCTTCCTCGCCCTTGCCGGCCTTTACTTCCTCGATCGCCTCGTCGCCGTCGAGGAGCTCGTCGTCCTGCTTTCCGGACTTCTTCGATGCCGTCTTCTTGGCCGCCGTCTTCTTCACGGCGGTCTTCTTGGCAGCCGTCTTCTTGGCTGCTGCCTTCTTCGCAGGGCCGGCCGTGGCAGCGTCGTCGGCCACCACGTCCACGGTCTCTGCCGACGCGGCGGCAGTGGCCGCGACCGTCCTGGTCACGGTTGTCTTGGCCGCGACAGTCTTGGTGGCGGTGCGCTTGACCGGGCTCTTCGCTGCGACGCTCTTGCGGGCACGTTTGGACGGCTCCGCGGCACTGACCATCAGCGTCACACCCTCTTCCTCGAGGATCTGGTTGAGGCTGCGCAGAACATTCTTCCACTGGGTTGGCGGAATCTGGTCAGCCTCGAAGGCCCGACGCACGTCATCGCCGGCGATCTGCCCATCAGCCTTTCCCCGCTCGATGAGCGCCATCACAGACTCGGACTCGGCGATCTCCGGCGGGAGCGTACGGGATGTGCTGGCCGACACGAACAACCTCTCGGAACGATGGAAACGGCTTCCGGCCCGGCCCTGGAGAGGGCTGGAGCCGACGACCGCCGGGCTGGGAATGTACCGGCGGCGCGGGTTTGGCCTCAGAACTGCACAGCGCACTGAATGGCTGCTGTATTCCTTCCGCGACGGTCACCTCTTAAGTCATCGCACTGTTTCGAGGAGTGTTACGCCCAATCCGCGTGGCCCGAGTCACACCTCATTTGCGATGAACGTGACCAAGAGTGCAAATTCCCCACAACTGTGCCGCCGGACCGTGGCGGCCCGGCGACACGCGGTTCGCACACCCTGGCCGCGCTGCGCTCAGTGCTCGCGGGGCGCCGGCACCACTCGCTCCACCTCGGGGTGAACCACGAGCAGTTGACGCATGGCCGCTTCGGCACCCGCCGCGTCACCGGACGCGAGGGCATCGACGATCCGGGTGTGGTGGCCGAGGGACGCTTCGCCGGGTCGGTCACAGCCCGTGACCGGGCCGCCGGACACCTGCAGCGCGGCGGAGACGATGCCGGAGAGGTGCTCCAGCATGCGGTTGCCCGCCGCCTGGATGAGCAGGGAGTGGAACTCCGCGTCGGCCCGGGAACAGGTGATCGCGTCGCCCTGCCCGACCGCGTGCCCCATGATCTCGACCATGTCGCCGAGGCGCTGTTGAATGTCCTCACGGCCGTGGCCCGCGGCAAGACGAGCGGCAAGGGGTTCGATCGTCCACCGGAGCTCCCCGAGCTCGCGACGCTGGTCCTCGCGCTGAGGGCCGAAGGCGCGCCATTCGATGATGTCGGGGTCCAGCAGGTTCCAGTCACTGACGGGGCGGACCCGGGTGCCCACGTTGGGCCGGGCGCTGACCAGGCCCTTGGCTTCGAGGACACGCAGCGACTCGCGTACGACGGTGCGGGAGACCTCGAAGCGCTGGCCGATCTCTTCCGGCACGAGAGGGCGGTCGGCGCCCAGGTCGCCGGAGACGATCATCTGGCCGAGCTGCTGGACGAGCTGGCCGTGGAGGCCGCGGCCCCGGCTGGCCGAGCCCCGCCGGTTCACCCGGCCGAGGTCGGCGTCGGGGCCGTCCCAGGAACGAAGAGCGGCACGCTCGCCGGCCGGCGCCTCCGCGTACGAGTAGCGATCGATTTCACCCGGGCCGGCGAGGCCGGAATCGGCGGAGCGGGCGGCGGTCATCATGGTGTGCGCAAGGGTACTCACGCATCATTTGTCGGCGTAGCTCACTCGGCTCTTGAGGTCTTTGGTGAAAAGCACACGAAAGGGTGATCAGCGCCAGCCCCCCAATTGACGCTTTACTGGTATAAACCGGGCATTTTCATGAGGGTTACGAAGCCTGACCCGATCCGGCAGCTCTCTGAGGCCGCCAACGAACCCTGCCATGAAGGCCGGTGAACAGATACGCGCAGACCAGGACCGACAGCGAGAGCGCCAGCGCGGTCCCCACCGGATGCGCCACGACGCCCACGGCGAGGCCGATCCACCGGTCCGTCTCGTGCGGCCAGCGCGGCCACATCAGTTCACGGAGCCTGGCCGGAAGCCCGGCGATCGGACGGGATCCCGGCCCCGTCAGCACCATCTGGACAAGCGGTACAACAAGTACAGGTACAGCAAGTACCGCGGCGACACCGGCCGTCGTCACCCTGAAGACCCCGGCGGCCAGAAGACCCGCCCAGGCGCAGCCCACGGTCAGCGCCGCCCAACTCACGCCCAGGGAAAGTGAATTCGGCGGGACATGGATCCAGCCATGGCCGTACACGAGGCGAAGGGTTTCGGCGGAGACCAGCACGACGGCCAGAGCGAGCACCACGGCGACGCCCGCGGACACGGCCAGTTTGGCCAGCAGCAGCCCCAGGCGGCGGGGGACGGTGCCGCGGCCCGCGGCAAGCGCGGGGTAGCGGAATTCGTCACCGAACGAGAGGGCGCCGAGCAGTCCTGCCCCGACCGCCGCGGGTGGCAGGGGCAGCAGCGACGGCCAGGCCGCCAGCACCTTCGGCAACGGCGCATGGCCGTTGCGGGCGAGGAGCACGGAGAGCCCGACGGAGACGACCAGAACAGCGGCCATGATCAAGGTGGTCGTTCTGACACCGAGCAGACGGCGCAACTCGTATCGCAACGGGTGGAGCGGACCGCGGGCCGGACGCCTCCGGATGGGAAGCACCGACTGCGGTGCCGACGCCCGCGCGACCGGTCGCGGATCACCTCCCCCTTTGCCGCCGCCTCGCTCTGCGGGGGCTTCGAGGCTCAGGGGGGCCGAGGAGGCTCCTGGATCGGTTGAGCCGTCGGGGTCCGTGGGGCCCATGTCGCCCCTGGGCGCCGTGGGGCCGGTGTCACCGATCTCGTCGGCCAGCTGATGGACCGGAAGTCCGTGCCGGAATGCCGTGTCACCGATCTCCGCGCAGGAGGAGCCGTACACGGCGAGACGGCCGCCCGCTTCGGCGACCACCTCCACCGAGCGCCGGGCCGCCCGGGCCTCGCGACTGACCACTGCCGCGAGCCGAGCCGCGTGCGGGGTCCGGACCGCGACCCGGGGGCGGAGGCGGGTCCGGGAGAAGTCGTCGGCATCCTGGTCGGCGACCAGACGGCCGCCGTCGATGGTGACGACGCGGTCGGCGGCCCGCGCGGCCTCCTTGGGGTCCGCCGTGGAGTACAGAACGGTCCCGCCCCGGGCCGCATGAGCCTGCAACAGCCCGTGCAGCCAACTGCCCTCGCGTGGCGCGAGGCCTTCCGTCGGATCGTCGAGGACGAGCGTGTGCGGATCGCCCAGCAGCGCCGAAGCGAGGGCGAGGCGTCGGTCCATGCCGAGCGAGAGCGTGCCGATGCGCTGGTCACGGAGACCGGCGAGACCTACGAGCTCAAGCAGTTCATCGGCCCGTGACGCGGGTACGCCTCCGGCCGCGCAGAGCATCCGGAGCTGGCCGCGAACAGTACGGACAGGGTGCCCCGGCACGTCTCCGAGCAGCACTCCCACCTCACGCGCGGGGTGCGGGATCCGGTGCATCGGTCTGCCCCGGAAGTAGGTGACTCCCCGCCCCGGGTCGAGCTCGAGCATGAGGCGGAGGGCCGCGGTCTTGCCCGAGCCCGCGACGCCCAGAAGTGCGGTGACGTGGCCGGGCCGGGCTTCGAAGGTGAGGTCGTCCACGGCGGCCCGGAGGCCGCGGCGGGGGGTGCTGGTGAGTCCGATGGCCTGGAGCATCGCTTCCCTCGTGGAAGGTGAGACCGCTCGACGGCAGTGCGGGTACCGCAGAAAGATAACCCGACATATCCGACTTTTTGTGCAGCATCAGCTCCGTGGGCGTTCCGCGAGGTCAGACTTCCGGCCTCAGCATCGGAGGGTTGAGCACGGTGGCCGCACCGGCCCGGAAGAGCTGGGCCGGACGGCCGCCCTGGCGAGTGGTCGTTCCGCCGGTGGGCATCAGGAAGCCAGGGGTGCCGGTGACCTTGCGATGGAAGTTCCGTGGGTCGAGAACCACCCCCCACACCGCTTCGTACACCCTCCGGAGCTCGCCGACCGTGAACTCCTGCGGACAGAAAGCGGTGGCCAGGGAGGAATATTCGATCTTGGAGCGGGCTCGTTCGACCCCGTCGGCAAGGATCTGCGCGTGATCGAAGGCCAGCGGGGCCTGGTTCTCGTCCTCGTGGCCGAGGCTCCCGTCCGCCCCGAGCAGGTCCTCGACGGACGCCCATCGCGCACTGTTCGCGTCGCCGCCCGCCCGTGGGGCCGGCAGATCGGGCGCCAGGGCGAGATGGGCGACGCTGACGACTCGCATCCGCGGGTCACGACCCGGGTCGCCGTAGGTGGCGAGCTGTTCGAGGTGGGCGCCGTTCCCGACCGCCGGGGCCGCCGGGTCCTGGGCGCACAGACCGGTCTCCTCGACGAGTTCGCGCGCTGCTGCGGCACCGAGATCCTCATCGGCTCTGACGAATCCGCCGGGCAGCGCCCATCGCCCCTGGAACGGTGGCTCACCGCGGCGTACCACCAGCGCGCAGAGCGCGTGGCGGCGCACCGTGAGCACGACCAGGTCGACGGTGACAGCGAAGGGCGGGAAGGTCGACGGGTCGTAGGGCGGCATGCCGTGATCATAGTCGTCTGCCTGACGATAAACACTCCCTTCGCGGCGCTCTTCCAAGAGCTCCTGGAAGAGCACGTCCGAGGCGGCAGGAGCCGAGCCGGCCGAGAATCGAAGCCTGCACTCGCACCCGGCACTCGCCACCGGCTACGGCTACGGCTACGGCTACGGCTACGGCTACGGCTACGGCTACGGCTACGGCTACGAAGTGTGCGGGTCATTCATCGTCACGGGATGCGCGACGACCGGGGGTGGCTTGCCTGGACCCGCGCCGGGTGGCCGTCGCTTCAGGACGGGTGGCGCCGGACGGGGGCTTCTTCCGGCGCGCGGTGGTCGGCCGCGCCGTGCGGGGGCGCGCACCCCGGTCCGTCCGGTGCCCGCGCCGTCCCGTCCGCGCACTGCGCTCCCCACGCAGGCACCTGCGCAGGGTCTCCGGGTCGAGGCCCTGGTTGCACGCCTCGTGAAGCAGTTGGGCGAAGGTGTACATGGGGTCCGTCCGCAGGGCGAGGCCCAGAGCAACCCGCGCACCCGGTTCGTCGCCCGTCGACCACGAGACCCATCCGGCCAGGGTCAGCGGCGCCGCGGCATGCTCCTCGTACGGTGCCACGCAACGACGGGACAGCGCGCGCCAGAGCCGCAGCGCCGAATCGGCTTCCGGGCCTTCCATCCACTCCGCTGCCCTGTCGCGGGTCTCCCGGTCCTGCAGACCGAGGATCACCGCGGCTGCCTCGTCGTGACTGATCAGCCGGTCATCGCTGATGTCCGCGGCGGACGGTGCCGCCACCGGTGCCTCCCTGAGGCGTTTCATGAGCCTCCGGGCCAGGTCCAAGGTCTCACGGGCCACATCCTCGCGTCCCGCTTCGTCGAGGAGTTTGGGCATCAGCTCGGCACCCGCCGAGTCGAGTGCGCGTTGCTGGCCTGCTGCCGCCGAGGCGGTCAGAGGTGCGAGCCGCGCCTCCATCTCCCTTAGCGTTCCGCGCACTTGAATGCCCGCGTAAGCGGCAGCGGCCGCCATCACCGAAGTGCCGGGCATGGCCAGCTGGTTCCCCTCCGCCGGACAGCAACGCCCGTCCGGGCAGCAGTAGGACCAGTACCGGCCGTCGGAGATGCAGAGTGCTTCGAGCACCGGTACGTCCAGCCCGCCACAGGCCGTACGCAGACGCTGGGCGAGTGGTCGCAGCCGTTCCATGACCTGGCTGCCGGACTCGCCCTCGGCGGGATCCTTGCAGAGGAAGATGACGATCGCGTCGGGGCGTTCACCACGCCGCTCGCTCCCCTTGATCAGGCACTCGGCGAGCTGCTCGGCGACGGGCGCCCATTCCTGCGGCGACTGCGGGATGCCGAGCCTGAGCCGGCCGCCGAAGCGGCCCCTGCCGCCGTGCAGGGCGACCATGATCACGCTGTCGTTCGGGTGAAACCCCATGAGATACGGGAGAGCATCGGCGAGTTCGGCAGGTCCTCGGAGGGTGATCTGCTGTTCGTCGGCCGGACCGTTGGATTCGTGGTGCTGGTTCATGGCACGACCGTCCCGCGAGCGGCCGGATTCCGCGACCCCCTGTGGATAACTTGTCCACAGGGGGTCGCGGGGCGTTGGCCGTCTGTCCTGCCCATCGGGTTGCATGGGGACATGAGCCACATGATCCGCGAAGAACCCAGGGCTGCGGCCGACTCCGTACGTGTCCGACTCGCCGGCGGGAACGGCTGGTCGATCGCCGGTGCAACGGCTGTCGCCGGGATCAGCCTGCCGCGGCAAGGACCAGTGGAAGGACCTGGTCGCTCCCCGCCAGGCGCAGGAGCCGGGCGGCGACAGCGAGGGTCCAGCCGGATTCGGTGCAGTCGTCCACGAGCAGGACGGGGCCGGGAGTACGGGCGAGGGCGTCGGCCAGTTCCCCGGGGACGGCGAAGGCGCCGGAGAGCGCCTTGAGTCGTTGGGCGGAGTTGCTGCGGCGTGCCGTGTGCGCGCCGCTCGCCCCGGTGTACGTCAGGGTTCCGAGGAAGGGAAGGCGGCCGATCGTCGCGATTCCCTGGGCCAGGGAGCCGACGAGTTGCGGACGGGTCAGGGAAGGTACGGCGACGACTCCCACCGGCCGGGCAGTGGCGTCCGGGACATTCGGCGCCCAGCCGCCGGAGGAACGCGCCCAGTCCGCGAGGACCGCCACCGCGGCCTTCAGGACGTCGTCGGGGACCGGCCCGTCGGGCGCGTTCTCGGCCAGCAGCGGGCGCAGCCGGTTGCCCCAGCCGATGTCCGAGAGCCGCCCCAGGGCACGCCCGGTGGAGCACTGCTCCTTGGCCGGGATACGGCCCTTGAGTTCGATGCCCAGTGCGGGCATCCCCGTCGGCCACATCCGGCGCGGCTCGACCTCCACCCCCGGGCGGTCCAGTTCCTTCGTCGCGCCCATCAAGGTGTCCGCCGAAACGGCTGAATCGGCCCAGGCACCGGCGCAGTTGTCGCAGCGGCCGCACGGCGCCGCCCCCTCGTCGTCCAGCTGCCGGCGCAGGAACTCCATCCGGCACTGGGACGTGCTCGCGTAGTCGCGCATGGCCTGCTGCTCGGCTGCCCGCTGCCGCGCCACCCACGCGTAGCGTTCGGCGTCGTACACCCACTCGGCTCCCGTGGCCGTCCAGCCGCCCTTCACGCGCTTGACCGCGCCGTCGACGTCCAGCACCTTCAGCATCGCTTCCAAGCGGGTGCGCCGAAGGTCCACCACGGCCTCCAGGGCCGGCACGGACAGCGGCCGTCCCGCGGCGGCGAGGGCCGAGAGAGTCTGCCGAACCTGTGCCTCGGGCGGGAAGGCGGTATCGGCGAAGTAGCGCCAGATGGCCTCGTCCTCCTTGCCCGGCAGCAGCAGCACATCGGCGTGGGCCACACCGCGCCCCGCCCGCCCCACCTGCTGGTAGTAGGCGATCGGCGAGGACGGCGAGCCGAGATGCACCACGAAGCCCAGGTCGGGCTTGTCGAAGCCCATGCCCAGGGCCGAAGTCGCGACCAGTGCCTTGACCCGGTTCTCCTGCAGGTCGGTCTCGGCCTGCAGGCGGTCGGCGTTCTCCGTCTTCCCCGTGTACGACGCCACGCGGAAGCCTCGCTGGCGCAGGAAGGCGGTGGCCTCCTCGGCCGCCGCGACAGTGAGGGTGTAGATGATTCCCGAACCCTGCAGCTCGTCCAGGTGCTCGGCGAGCCAGGCCAGGCGGTGCGCGGCGTCCGGCAGCCGGACCACCCCCAGCCGCAGGCTCTCCCGCTCCAGCGGACCGCGCAGCACCAGGGCCTCGCCCGCGCCGGTGCCCAGCTGATCGGCCACGTCCGCGGTGACCCGCGCGTTCGCGGTCGCCGTGGTGGCCAGCACCGGTACGCCGGGGGCGAGCTCGGCGAGCATCGCCCGCAGCCTGCGGTAGTCGGGACGGAAGTCATGGCCCCAGTCGGAGATGCAGTGCGCCTCGTCCACCACCAGCAGACCGGTGGTGGCCGCGAGCTTGGGCAGCACCTGATCGCGGAAATCCACCGAGTTGAGGCGCTCCGGACTCACGAGGAGAACGTCGGTGTCGCCGCGCTCGACCTCCTCGTGGATGGTGTCCCACTCCTCCGGGTTGGCCGAGTTGATGGTGCGTGCCCGGATACCGGCCCGCGCCGCCGCGTCGACCTGGTTACGCATCAGCGCCAGCAGCGGCGAGACGATCACCGTGGGCCCGGAGCCGCGCCGGCGCAGCAGGGCGGTGGCGACGAAGTACACCGCGGACTTGCCCCAGCCCGTGCGCTGCACCACCAGCGCACGGCGGCGCTCCCGCACCAGAGCCGCCACCGCCTGCCACTGGTCCTCCCGCAGCCGCGCCGAGCCCCCGGGCTCACCGACGAGCTCGGCAAGGATGTCATCGGCTTCGGCGCGGAGCTCCAGGTTGTCCATGCCCCCCATGCAACCCGATGCCTCGGACAATCGGCCACTTCACCCCACGTGACTCACAGCTCACAGAGGACCCGTTCGGCCAAGTGTTCCCGGGCGCGGGGAGCGCTCGGGGATCATCCGGGTTCTGACGGGCAGCCGAGCGGGGCGGAGCGGTGTTTCCGCTGGTCCTCGCCGTTCAGGTGTGGCGGGAGGCGTCGTCCGGGCACGGTGTGGGCAGGGATATCAGAGTCATTTCGGCTGATTCCCGTCAGCTGCGCCAATTGCTCGTTGCCGCCTGCCGATACGCCAGGAAGAATTGGACTCGCTCCCCGCACAGTCCTTTCGCGGCCCGGAAGGGCTGTGCCACGGTGCGCCCTCACTCGACCCTGCCCGCACCATGGGCGCGTATGCGAAGGGAGGATCGTGACCTTCGGATTCGCTCCGTCCGCAGCCACTTCGATGTCGGCGTCCGCCGACTCCGCCAACCGTCTCGCCAGGATGCTCGAGCCCGCCGAGTGGGCCGAAGCCGGCATACCGCTGCTGCGCAGCCCCCGCGAGGTGGTCAGCGGCCTGCACTCCCGGCACCGGCCGACCCCGGCGACCGCTGTGGTCGCCGTGCTCGACCATGAGGAACGCCTCACGGCCAGCGCTTCGTTCGCCCGCCGCTCCACCGCCTCGGACGGCTGGGAGTTCCGCAACGCGTTGCTGGCGCATCTGCGCCGTGTCATCCCGCACGATCTCCGCCGCCGCACCCCCGTCCGTACCGCGGTGCTTCTCTACTGCCGTGAGGGCGAAGAGCGTTGGACGGAGGAGGACGGGGCGTGGATGTGGGGCCTGCGGGACGCCTGCACCCTGCACGGACTGCGGTGCGGCGCGTACATCACGCTGACCCGCGGCGGTTGGCAGGTGCTGGGCGAGGGCCGTGGCGGGCGCCGTCCCCACTCCATGTCGCAGCCGTCCGCTCTCGCCGACGCCTCGCTGGACCAGGATCCGGCCCCGCTGCGCACCGGCGGCGGCGCGGCGCAGGCGCTGCGGCACACCGCGGCCCGCTGACCCACTGCCCGCCGACCCGGCCGCCCCGTCGGGCAGCCGGGCCCGCGGCCACGGCCGGGTAGGCCCCGCGGATCAGACTCCGGCGCCGAGCACCGCGTTGATCCGCTGCGGGTCCCCGCACACGATCAGCAGTGCTCCGGCGCGTTCCCGCGCACCGGTCAGCACGCCGGGGGCGGCGTCACCGCCGTTGACGGCGACGATCACCACCGGGCGGGTCCGCACCCGGTCCGCGGCTGCGGCACCGGCGAAGAAGACATCGTCGCCGGCCTCGTGCTGCGCCCAGTAGGCGGCCTCGCCGAAGGAGAGTTCGTGCGCGGCCCACGGGTGCTGCTCACCGGTGGTCAGCACCAGGATGTCGCCCGGTGCGCGGCCGGAGTCGAGCAGCAGGTCCACTGCTTCGTCGGCGGCGTCGAGTGCGCCGTCCGCCGAGGCGGGGATCAACTGGATCTGCGGTGCGGAACGATTCTCCTGCCGGTCCGCCTGGGGGCGGCCGGGGGTGGGATGCGGGCGCTGCGCCGGGGGCGCGGGCCTCGCGGGGCCGGGCCCGGGGCGACCGGGGCGCGGCGTGGCCGCTGAACGCGGGCCGGGTACGGGACGGGGGGTCGACGCGGTGCGGCCTGCGGCCGGAGTGACGCGGGGACCCTGGGCGCTCTCGTGAATCTGAGGCTCCTCGAGGATGAGAGGCATGGGTGGTTGTCTATCAAACGCCGGCACACGGGGCGTCGGCGGGTGGGTACATGTGCGCGATCAGAAGTCGAAGCCGAGCTGGCCCCCGCTTTCCAGTGCAGCCGCCTCGGCGGAGATGCGGACCTTCTTGAGGTGCTGCCACCTGGGCAGCGCGTCGAGATAGGACCACGACAGACGGTGGTGGGGTGTCGGTCCCCACTCCTCCAGCGCGGCCCTGTGTACGGGGGACGGGTAACCGGCGTTGGCCTCGAAGGCGAATGCGGCGTACTCGCCGGAATCCGCGCCCAGTTCGGCCATCATCCGGTCCCGGTGGACCTTCGCGATCACCGAAGCGGCCGCGACCGCGATACAGGACTGGTCGCCCTTGATCACGGTGCGGACCTGCCAGGGCTGTCCCAGGTAGTCGTGCTTGCCGTCGAGTATCACCGCGTCCGGCCGCACCGGCAGGGCTTCGAGGGCGCGTACGGCGGCGAGGCGCAGCGCGGCCGTCATCCCGAGCTCGTCGATCTCCTGTGGAGAGGCGTCGCCGAGACCGAACGCGGTGACCCAGCGCTCCAGCAACGGTGCGAGTTCCGCACGGCGCTTGGGGCTGATCAGCTTGGAGTCGGTGAGTCCGGCGGGAGGTCTGCGAAGGCCGGTGACGGCCGCGCACACTGTGACCGGTCCCGCCCACGCTCCGCGTCCGACCTCATCGACACCGGCGACGGTCTTGGCACCGGTGGTGGCGCGCAGCGAGCGCTCGACGGTGTGCGTGGGTGGTTCGTACGGCATGGCGCCTGTCAGCGTACGCCGATGGGGCGGCCGACAACACCCCGGGGCGCCCGTCGGCCGCCGCGTACTCGTGGCGCGGCCGTGGAGGCCGGTGTTCCGCATGCCGGGCACCCCGGAGGGGGTGGCTCCGAGGCCGGTGAGTACGGCGGGCCGAGCCGCGTGTGCGCGGCTCGGCCCGGTCAGTGCTCGCTCAGTGCGGAGTACGGAAACTCGCTCGGCACGGGGGTACGTAAAGTCGCTCGGTACGGAGGTACGGAACCGGCTCAGTACGGGTCGTACGGATCGCTTTCGTCGAAGTCGCGGTCGCTGCCTCCGATGCCCGTACGCGATTCGGTGCAGGGCTGCGTCGGATCGGCCGGATGCCGCTTCAGGATGTCGCGGGCCCGTGCCTCGCCCCAGCTGGTGGCGTACCAGGGGACGTCGTCGGAGCGCAGTGACCGTTCGATGCCCAGGAGCGCACAGGAGCGCAGTGGTTCCGGCAGTGTGTCCAGGGCCGGTACGGCGTCGGCCGAGAGGTCCTTGAGGTAGGCGACGTCGATCGAGTGGTCGTCGCGGTAGCGCTGGACGTTCTGCTCCGCGATCAGCCCGTCGGGCGAGATCAGTCCGAACGCGAGGACGGCGACGGCCGCGCTGGCAGCCACGGCACGCGGCAGCATGCGGGCGCCGAACACCCCGGCGGCCATGATCAGAACCAGCACCACGCCCAGCCAGAGCTCCACGGCGGCCACGGATATCCGAAGCCGTGTCAGGCCGTACGCGTCGACGTAGAGGTCCATCCTCCTCAGCGCGGAGGCCACGACGATCAGGGTGAGCAGGCACAGCACGCCGAGCACGGTCCGGACGAGAGTGCGGTCGCCGCTCTTTCCGCGAGGGGCCCAGCGCAGGGCGAGCGCGATCACCAGCAGCGTGAGGACCGTGGCCCAGAGAAGCTGCCAGAAGCCCTGCCGGGCGTACTCGGAGTAGCTGAGATCGGTCTCGGCCATCACCTTGTCGTATCCGCCGAGCAGCACGGTGAGCTGGACAGCGATGAAGACGGCGAACAGCAGGTTCAGCACGATGAGCGGCAGGGCCCACTCCACCCGCCCGCGGGCCTTCCCCGGACGGACGGTGAGGCCGTCCCAGCGGATCGGAGCGGCTGCGGCGTACGCGGCGGCGAGCGCGCCGATCAGCCCGACCAGGAAGAGGAGGAACCGCCACGGGGTGCCGGTGAGCGAAACGTCGGGCATCAGATCGCCGAGCACATCGGCGAAGGCGGCATCGGCGCTCGCGAACAGCGCCCCGAACACGATGAGCAGCACGACCGCCACCGCGACGCTGCGCAGAACGACCCCCAGCCGGCCGCGGGAACCCGCCGTCAGCGCGTGCACGCCCCGACCGCCCCAGGCCAGACCGTCCGCGATGGCGCTGAACAGACCGAGCGAGCCCAGGAACACCCCGAGCCAGCTGCGGCTGCCGTGCAGGGCGAGCGAGCCCAGCGCGATGGCCGACACGACAGCCAGGAAGACGGGCCAGCCGGCGTCCCTCAGCGCCGGGACGGCGAGGAGCGCCAGTCCGCCGACCGCCCAGAAGGCCGTCCACGGGCGGAGGCGGCGACCGGCCGCACGGGCGGCGAAGTATGCCCCGAGCGCTGCGGGGACCGCGACGATCAGCGCGTTCGGGCCGAGACCGTCGCCCAGCAAGAGGGCGCTCAGCACCGCCGTGACGACGACGCAGCAGAGGGTCGCGCCACGAATGGTGGCCGGCGCCGCCGGGCGCAGTGTCGACAGCGCGGAGACCTGTTGAGAGCTGCTCTGCCGCCATGGGTTGGGCGGGTACGGTTGCCCGCCCTGCTGCGCGTGGACGGGCACTTTCGGCGGCTCGGGAGCAGTGCCTCGGGGCTCGGGCAGCGGAGCCTTCGACCATGCGGTCGGCTCGGACGTTCCGGCCTGCCCCGACGGCTCGGGTTCGTCTGCCGGCCGGGGCGTTCGTGACGTGTGATCGGACATGGGACCCCTCCCCCACCGAGGTCCGCGCACACCGCCCGCAGGGCAGCGGCTGGGGCACCCCGGCGTCTCATTTTCGGCGCACGCCCGTCTGGATGATCATCAACGGCGGCGTGGCCGAAAGAGTAGCTTCCGCTCGCTGTTGCGAACCGTGCGGGGAGGAGCTGTGGCAGTACCGTGACAGTCCGGTGGCGGGGTCGGCGCCCGGCTCGTCGGCGATTCAGGAGCCGCTGTTCCGCTGCGGAAGCCAGTCCGGCAGCTCCTCCGTGCGCGCCGTCCAGTCGGCCGGTGGCGCGCCTGCCTTGCCCGCCGCGACGACCCCGCCGACGATCGCGCAGGTCGTGTCGACGTCGCCGCCTGCTTGGGCGGTCACCCAGAATGCCTGCTCGAAATCGCCGAGGCTCCGCGCCGCCGACCAGAGCGCGAACGGAACGGTGTCATGTGCACTGGTACGCCGGCCGTTGCCGAGGACCGCTGCGACCGTCCCGGCGTCCGAGTAGTCGAGCATGTCCCGTGCCCGGCGCAGCCCGGCGCCGACGGCGCTGCGCGGTACGAGCGCGATCACGCCGTCGAGCAGTTCCGCCGGGGTGGGCGGGCCGGTCGTCGCCGCGGCCAGTGAGGCTGCCGCTGCGACGGCCATCGCGCCCACCACCGCCTCGCGGTGCTGGTGCGTGGTGTACGAGGAGATCTCGGCCTGGTGGGTGGCCTGCTCCGGATCGTCCGCGTACCAGGCACCGAGCGGCGCGATGCGCATCGACGAGCCGTTGCCCCAGGACCCCTGGCCCTGGAACAGCGCGGACGCCAGCTCCCGCCAGTCACCGCCTTCCCGGACCAGCCTGAGCAGCCGGTTCACGGCGGGGCCGTAGCCACGGTCGAAGTCATGGTGGTCGGCGAAGGAACGGGCGAGCGCGTCCTGGTCGATCCGCTCGTGCTCCACCAGCACTGCCAGCACCGAACACGCCATCTCGGTGTCGTCCGTCCACTGCCAGGAGCCGGATGGAAGTTCGCGCCGCTTCAGCAGCGGATAGTTGACAGGCACAAAGAACTGGGAGCCCAGTGCGTCTCCCACGGAGAGCCCGCGCAGGCTGGCCAGTGCGCGCAGGGCTCGTTGGCCGGAAGCAGAGTCAGCGGTTGTCATCGCCCTTCCACTCTATCCGGTGATGCCGTACGGCTCAGGGATACGCCAGCGCTCGAACGGCCGGTCAAGGGTGTAGCGCCCGTCCGCTCCGAGTATCAGCGTGCGGGTCTCCCCGTTGCCCGGATTGGACAGCGACTCGAACTCGGCGACCGACCAGTGGAACCACCGCATGCAGAACAAACGCATGGTCAGCCCGTGCGTGACCAGCAGGACGTTCTCCGGATGGTCGGGGGCTTCGAAACTCCGGTGCAGGCTCTCCAGGAAGGCCCCGACCCTGTCGTACACGTCGGCGCCGGACTCCCCCTGCGCGAAGCGGTAGAAGAAGTGGCCGTACGCGTCCCGGTACTCCTTCTGAAGGCGCACGTCGTCACGGTCCTGCCAGTTTCCCCAGTCCTGCTCGCGCAGCCGTGGTTCCTCGCGCACCCGCACGTTCTCCAGGGCCAGGCCGAGGGACCTGAACGTCTCGTGGGTGCGGCGGTAGGGCGAGACGTACACGCTGACCCGCTCGCCGCCGAACAGCTCGCGCAGCCGCACGCCCGTCTCCCTGGCCTGTCTCAGCCCTGTCGCGGTGAGCCTCAGCGCGTGGTCCGGCTCGCGCTCGTACACCGTGTCGTCGGCGTTGCCCTCGGACTCCCCGTGCCGGACGAGGACAATGCGTTGCGGTCGTGCCATGTACCGACCCTAGATCGACCGCGGCTCGTTCGAGCAGTCGTCCGCACTTCGGCCGGCGGATGTCGCCGGTGTGACGGCGGCAGGGCCGCGCGTATCCGGGCAGCGGTCCGTGACGCCGTCCCGACCGGCCTGGTGGAGCATGGCTGCCCCGGTCTCACCGTGGACTGCGCCGCGGAGCATTCCGGCGCCACCGCCGACGCCGGTCCTGTCAGGCCGCTCGCTCGACCACGACAGCCGGGTCGGCCGCACTGGTCACACCGTCCACGACGGCTCCAACTGCACGACATCTCCAGCCACTTCCGCCACATCGTCCTCGATCTGTGTGCGTTGCGACAGCCGCTCGATGCTCCCCGCACGGTACTTGCCACGCTCGGCGTTCGACTGCCACATGGACAGCACGAGGAACTCATGGCCCGGCGCTTCCCCGAACACCCCTCGCAACATGCCGGGCGATCCGGCCATCGCCGGGTTCCACACCCGCTCCTGCATCAACGCGAAGTGCTCCACCCGGTCCTCGCGCACCTTGCTGTGCGCCACTCGGACGACATCCGCATCGGTGAAGCGCGGTTCGAAGCCCGTCTTCACATCGAAGCGGTGCTCGAACAGCTTGACCTGCATACCGCTGTACGTACCGGACTGCGCGGCGGCCAGGCCGTCGTGCGCACGTGCCATGAACGAGTCGTAGAAGACGCGGTTCTCCCAGAAGGCGAATATGTGCGCCACGTCCGGACGGCCACGGCTCCACCCGCCGCCCTGACCGCTGAACCCGGGCTCACCCGGCAGCTCCGCCCACTTCCGCTGCCCCCGTTCAAAACCTCGACGGTCCACCACGGTGCAACGAATCCACTTGACCAGCACCGCGCCATCGTACGGTGCACGGCGCGGCGCGAGTCACGCTCTGGCGGAGTCCGGTGGAGTGCGCCCGGAGCGACCGCCGTTCACCGCAGAATGATCCCCATGGTGTCGCTGCACACCAACCCATTGTTCGCCCGGCTCGAATCCGCGGAACGTGTCCTCGTCGCAGAGGCCGGCGGCGGCTTCGACATCTACGCCGGACTCCCCGTCGCGCTCTCCCTGTTCCACCAGGGCAAGCACGTAGAGCTGGCCAATCTTTCGATCAGCGCCCTCGAAGGGCTGCCGCTCGACTCCTGGCTCGCCCCGGACGTCGCCGCCATCACCCCCGAAACGGCCCTCCACCAGGTGTACTTCCCGGAGCGGACGCTCGCCCAGTGGCTCGATCTGCACGGCTACCCGAGCACGGTCCACGCCTTCTCCCGGGTCGGCGTACAGCCGCTTCGCGCGGCCTACCGGGCATTGATCGAGAAGTACGACATCGACGCGGTCGTCCTGGTCGACGGCGGTACGGACATCCTGATGCGCGGCGACGAGTCCGGCCTCGGCACCCCGGAGGAGGATCTGGCCAGCGTCGCCGCGCTCGCCGCGCTCGACGTGCCGGAACGCCTCGTCGTGTCCATCGGCTTCGGCATCGACGCCCATCACGGGGTGAGCCACGGTCTCGTACTGGAGAACATCGCCGCGCTCGAACGCGACGGTTCGTGCCTGGGCGCGTTCTCCGTGTCCCGTACGACGCGTGAGGGCGCGCTCTTCGTCGATGCCGTGGCACACGCCCAGCACCACACGCCCGACCACCCCAGCATCGTGAACGGGTCGATAGCAGCCGCCGTCCAAGGAGCCTTCGGAGATGTCCAGTTCACCTCGCGCACCCGGGGCAGTGAACTGTTCATCAATCCTCTGATGACGCTCTGCTTCGTCTTCGAGCTGGACGGGGTGGCCCGCAACTGCCGCTATCTCGACCGCATCGAGGACACCCATCTGATCCGTCAGGTCAGCAGCGCCATCGAGGACTTCCGCGACGAGGTGCGGCAGCGACCGCCGCGCCGCATACCGCACTGAGCCCGCCCGGCGGCTCGATGCCCCGTGCACCTGCGTCCCCATGCCCCGGAGGTCCGATGGCCCGATTCCATCGCCGAAATCCAAGCCGGTTGGATCCACGGTCGGTTACGGACATGATCGGGTGATGCGAACGGCCCGACGGCCCAGCGGAAGCCAGGGAGGCAAGTCCGATGAGCACGCCCAACAAGGACATCGAGAAGGTCGAGGTCAGACTCAAATGGGATCCCAGCCCTCATGGAGCCCCGCCCCATGACCTCGACATAATCGCGGCGACCTACCTCGCCGAAGCGCCGTACGGCAGCCCTGCCTACCTCGTGCACTTCGACAGCCGGTCGCCGGACGGCACCATCATCCTCAACCGCGACAGCCGGACCGGGCAGGGCTTCGGCTTCGACGAGGTGATGACGCTGGAACTGAACCGGCTGTCGACCTCGTACTCGCGGGTGCTCGTCGGAGTCGCCATCCAGCAGCGCGACGGCCGCAAGACCTTCGCCGAGATAGCGAACACCGCGGTTCAGGTCCGGGAGGGCCACACGAGCCTGGCGGAGGACGACTTCTCCGCGGTCGGCGCGGCGACCGCGGCGACCGTGGCCGAGTTCGTCCGGGGCGCCTCCGGGGTCTGGGAGTTCCACGGTACGGTCCGGGGCTTCGACGGCGACCCCGATTCGTTCGCCGCGACGATGGGGAACCGCACGCCCGGCGCGTGACACGCCGCAGGACGCGGTACCGCCCAAGTGCTGTGGGTGCACGACCGCTTCGGGCCTCGCGCGGTCGTGTCGCACGTCCGCGCGAGGCCCCGGTCAGGAGCCGGTGCAGGCCGCGAGGCCCGTCGGTCAGGAGCCGACGTACGCGGCGAGGTGCTCGCCGGTGAGGGTGGAGCGGGCGGCCACGAGGTCGGCAGGGGTGCCCTCGAAGACGATCCGGCCGCCGTCGTGACCGGCGCCGGGGCCCAGGTCGATGATCCAGTCGGCGTGCGCCATGACCGCCTGGTGGTGCTCGACGACGATGACCGATTTCCCGGAGTCGACGAGCCGGTCCAGCAGACCGAGCAGTTGCTCGACGTCGGCGAGGTGGAGGCCGGTGGTCGGCTCGTCCAGGACGTACACGCCGCCCTTGTCGGCCATGTGCGTCGCCAGCTTCAGCCGCTGACGCTCACCGCCGGACAGCGTGGTGAGCGGCTGGCCGAGGCTGAGGTAGCCGAGGCCGACGTCGGCGAGCCGCTCCAGGATCCTGTGCGCGGCCGGTGTGCGCGCCTCGCCGGCGCCGAAGAACTCCTCCGCCTCGGTCACCGACATCGCGAGCACCTCGCTGATGTCGCGGCCACCGAAGTGGTGGTCGAGCACCGACGCCTGGAACCGCTTCCCCTCGCACTCCTCGCAGATGGTCGCGACGCCCGCCATCATCGCCAGATCGGTGTAGATCACACCGGCGCCATTGCACGTCGGGCAGGCGCCCTCGGAGTTGGGGCTGAACAGCGCCGGCTTCACACCGTTGGCCTTCGCGAACGCCTTGCGGATCGGGTCGAGCAGCCCGGTGTACGTCGCCGGGTTGCTCCGCCGTGAACCGCGGATGGCCCCCTGGTCGACCGAGATTACATCCGCGCCCGCGGGGACCGACCCGTGCACCAGCGAGCTCTTGCCGGAGCCCGCGACTCCGGTGACGACGGTCAGCACGCCGAGCGGGATGTCGACGTCGACGCCCTGCAGGTTGTGCGCGCTCGCGCCCCGGATCTCCAGCGCCCCGGTGGGCTTGCGCACCGTCTCCTTGACGGCCGCCCGGTCGTCGAGGTGGCGGCCGGTGATGGTGTCGCCGGCGCGCAGCCCTTCCACGCTGCCCTCGAAGCAGACGGTCCCGCCCCCCGTGCCCGCCCCTGGGCCGAGGTCGACGACGTGGTCGGCGATCGCGATCGTCTGCGGCTTGTGCTCCACGACGAGCACCGTGTTGCCCTTGTCCCGCAGCCGCAGCAGCAGGTCGTTCATCCGCTGGATGTCATGGGGGTGCAGGCCGATGGTGGGCTCGTCGAAGACATAGGTGACATCGGTGAGCGAGGAGCCGAGGTGGCGGATCATCTTGACGCGCTGCGCCTCGCCGCCCGACAGCGTGCCCGACGGCCGGTCGAGCGAGAGGTAGCCGAGACCGATCTCCACGAACGAGTCGAGGGTCCGCTGCAGCGCGGCGAGCAGCGGGGCCACCGACGGATCGTCGAGGCCGCGCACCCACTCGGCCAGGTCGCTGATCTGCATCGCGCAGGCGTCGGCGATGCTCAGCTTCCCGATCTTCGACGACCGGGCCTCGGCGCTGAGCCGGCTGCCTTCGCAGTCGGGGCAGGTGGTGAAGGTGACCGCCCGCTCCACGAACTCCCGGATGTGCGGCTGCAACGCCTCCTTGTCCTTGGACAGGAACGACTTCTGGATCTTGGGGATCAGTCCCTCGTAGGTGAGGTTGACCCCCTCGACCTTCACCTTGGTCGGCTCCCGGTAGAGGAAGTCCTGCATCTCCTTCTTGGTGAACTTGCGGATCGGCTTGTCCGGGTCCAGGAGACCGGACTCGGCGTAGACCCGCACGGTCCAGAAGCTGTCCGACTTCCAGCCGGGGATGGTGAACGCGCCCTCGGAGAGCGACTTGGAGTCGTCGTAGAGCTGGGTGAGGTCGATGTCCGAGACCGTGCCCCGGCCTTCGCAGCGCGTGCACATGCCGCCGGTGCGGGTGAAGGTCCGCTTGACGGTCCTGGTCCGGTCGGCGCCGCGGTCGACCTTGAACGCGCCGCTCGCCTGGACCGAGGCAACGTTGAAGGAGAACGCCTGGGGCGAGCCGATGTACGGCTTGCCCAGCCGGCTGAAGAGGATGCGCAGCATCGCGTTGGCGTCCGTGGCGGTGCCGACCGTGGATCGGGGGTCGGCGCCGAGGCGTTGCTGGTCGACGGTGATCACGGTGGTCAGACCGTCGAGCACATCGACCTCGGGCCGCGCGAGGGTCGGCATGAAGCCCTGTACGAAGGCGCTGTACGTCTCGTTGATCAGCCGCTGCGATTCCGCGGCGATGGTGCCGAACACCAGCGAGCTCTTGCCCGAACCGGAGACCCCGGTGAACACCGTCAGCCGGCGCTTCGGGATCTCGATGCTGACGTCCTTGAGGTTGTTCACCCGCGCGCCGTGCACGCGGATCAGGTCGTGGCTGTCGGCGGCGTGCGGCGCAGGCGACTGCGGGTCCGTCCTCTTGGCCATGCTCATCGTGTCTCCATCTGTCGGGCGGAGCCGCCGTCGCGGTCTCCGTCTGCGTCGCCTGGGTCGATATCAGCGGTGCGTCATCGGGCAAAGCCGGCCGGGACCGGATCTCACCGACTTCCCGCAGCGGCTCGTGTGCGGGTCCTGGCTGTGATCGCCGGACGGTTCAACGCACCTCGTTGATGCGGATGAGATTGCCCGCAGGATCGCGGAAGGCGCAGTCGCGGATCCCGTACGGCTGCTCGGTCGGCTCCTGGACGACCTCGGCGCCGCCGGCCTGCAGCCGGTCGAACGTGGAGTCGAGGTCGGGGGTGGCCAGGGTGATGATGGCGTACGTGCCCTTGGCCATCATCTCGGTGATGGTACGGCGCTCGTCCTCGGTGATGCCGGGGTCGGCGGCCGGCGGGTGCAGGACGATCGATGTGCCGGGCTGACCGGTGGGGCCGACCGTGATCCAGCGCATCCCGCCGAACCCGACGTCGTTGCGGATCTCGAAGCCCAGGATGTCGCGGTAGAAGGCCAGCGCGGCGTCCGGGTCGTCGTGCGGAAGGAAGCTCGTGTGAATCGTGAGGTCCATGGGCGTCACGCTAATCGTGGCCCGGGGGCCGCGCTTCTCGATTCCTGATCGGTCTGGTCACCTGCTTCGCGACGCAGGACGGCAGGCCCGCGGTGGCCCGCGCGGCCTCGCGGCGGTAGGCGCTGGGCGGCATGCCGACCAGCTCGGTGAAGCGTGTGCTGAAGGTGCCCAGCGACGAGCAGCCGACCGTGAAACAGACCTCGGTGACGCTGAGATCACCGCGCCGAAGCAGCGCCATCGCCCGCTCGATGCGCCGCGTCATCAGGTAGCCGTACGGAGACTCGCCGTACGCCTGCCGGAACGCGCGGCTCAGATGTCCCGCCGACATGTGCACGCCACGGGCGAGCGCCTCGACGTCCAGCGGCTGGTCGAACTCCCGGTCCATCCGGTCACGGACGCGACGCAGACGCGCAAGGTCGCTCAGGCGCTGTGCCTCGTCGGGTCTGCTGGTCATCTGCGAGATGGTGCCACACCGCAGGAGCCGCCGCACCCGAACCGGTCCGCGCCCGGAGCGCTCGCGCGCGGGACACGCCGGAAGGGCGCCGACCAGAAGTCGACGCCCTCCCCAACTGTGGTTCAGCCACCCGGACACACCGCGCGCAACGGTGTGTCCGGCGCGGTCGCGCTGCCGGTCAGCTGCAACCGCTGGTCGAGCCGCAGCCCTCGCAGATGTAGCAGGATCCGGCGCGCTGCATCTTCGTACCGCAGGAGAAGCAGAGCGGCGCGTCCGCGCTGATGCCGAGCTGCATCTCGACGAGCTCCGCCGAGGTGTGCGCGGTCTTCGGGGCGGGATTCTCCGCCTCCTGCACCGCGGCCACCGCCTTCAGCGGCTCCGTCCGCACCGGGGCGGACTGGGCCAGGGTCTCGACGTCCAGCTCCTCGTCCTCGAGGGAGGGCTCGTACGAACCCGTGTCGAGGTGGCGCTGACGCTCCTCGGCCGAGTGGATGCCGAGCGCCGAGCGGGTCTCGAACGGCAGGAAGTCCAGCGCGAGGCGGCGGAAGATGTAGTCGACGATCGACTGCGCCATCCGCACGTCCGGGTCGTCCGTCATGCCGGCCGGCTCGAAGCGCATGTTGGTGAACTTCGAGACGTACGTCTCCAGCGGGACGCCGTACTGCAGGCCGACCGAGACGGCGATGGAGAAGGCGTCCATCATGCCCGCGAGGGTGGAGCCCTGCTTGGACATCTTCAGGAAGACCTCGCCGAGACCGTCGTCGGGGTAGGAGTTGGCGGTCATGTAGCCCTCGGCGCCGCCCACCGTGAAGGAGGTGGTGATGCCGGGACGGCCCTTGGGGAGGCGCTTGCGGACCGGGCGGTACTCGACGACCTTCTCGACCGCGGTACGGATGGTCTCCTCGGCCTTGGCGGTGACCGCCTCCTTCTCCTTCTCCTTGGTCTTCGCGGAGAGGGGCTGGCCGACCTTGCAGTTGTCGCGGTAGATCGCGAGCGCCTTGACGCCCATCTTCCACGCCTCGAAGTAGACCTCTTCGACGTCCTCGACGGTGGCCGTCTCCGGCAGGTTCACCGTCTTGGAGAGCGCTCCGGAGATCCACGGCTGGATCGCGGCCATCATGCGCACGTGGCCCATCGCGGAGATGGAACGCTCGCCCATCGCGCAGTCGAAGACCTCGTAGTGCTCGGTCTTCAGGCCGGGGGCGTCGATCACATTGCCGTGCTCGGCGATGTGGGCGACGATCGCCTCGATCTGCTCCTCCTGGTAGCCCAGGCGGCGCAGGGCCTGCGGCACGGTGCCGTTGACGATCTGCATCGAGCCGCCGCCGACCAGCTTCTTGAACTTGACCAGGGCGAGGTCGGGCTCGAGGCCGGTGGTGTCGCAGGACATCGCGAGACCGATGGTGCCGGTGGGGGCGATGACCGAGGCCTGCGCGTTGCGGAAACCGTTCTTCGCGCCGAGACGGATCACGTCCTGCCACGCCTCCGTGGCGGCGGCCCAGATCGGGTTGTCCAGGTCATCCATGTGGACGGCCGCGGCGTTGGCGTCGGCGTGCTGCTTCATGACGCGCTGGTGCGGCTCGGCGTTGCGGGCGTAGCCGTCGTACGGACCGACGACCGCGGCGAGCTCGGCGGAGCGCTTGTACGAGGTGCCGGTCATCAGCGAGGTGATGGCACCGGCGAGGGCGCGGCCGCCGTCGCTGTCGTAGGCGTGGCCGGTCGCCATCAGCAGGGCGCCGAGGTTGGCGTAGCCGATGCCGAGCTGGCGGAAGGCGCGGGTGTTCTCGCCGATCTTCTGGGTCGGGAAGTCCGCGAAGCAGATGGAGATGTCCATCGCGGTGATGACCAGCTCGACGACCTTGGCGAAGCGCTCGGACTCGAAGGACTGGTTGCCCTTGCCGTCGTCCTTGAGGAACTTCATCAGGTTCAGCGAGGCGAGGTTGCACGAGGTGTTGTCCAGGTGCATGTACTCGGAGCACGGGTTCGAGCCGTTGATCCGGCCGGACTCCGGGCAGGTGTGCCAGGCGTTGATGGTGTCGTCGTACTGGATGCCCGGGTCGGCGCAGGCCCAGGCCGCCTCGGCCATCTTGCGGAAGAGGGACTTGGCCTCGACCTCTTCGATGACGTCACCGGTCATCCGGGCACGCAGCCCGAACTTGCCGCCGGACTCGACGGCCTTCATGAACTCGTCGTTCACGCGGACCGAGTTGTTGGCGTTCTGGTACTGGACGGACGTGATGTCGTCGCCGCCCAGGTCCATGTCGAAGCCCGCGTCGCGCAGGGCGCGGATCTTCTCCTCCTCCTTCACCTTGGTCTCGATGAAGTTCTCGATGTCGGGGTGGTCGACGTCGAGGATCACCATCTTGGCCGCGCGCCGGGTGGCGCCACCGGACTTGATCGTTCCGGCGGAGGCGTCGGCACCGCGCATGAAGGAGACCGGACCGGAGGCGTTGCCGCCGGAGGAGAGCAGCTCCTTGGAGGAGCGGATACGGGAGAGGTTCAGGCCGGCGCCGGAGCCGCCCTTGAAGATCATGCCCTCTTCCTTGTACCAGTCGAGGATCGACTCCATGGAGTCGTCGACGGCCAGGATGAAGCAGGCGGAGACCTGCTGCGGCTGGGGCGTTCCGACGTTGAACCAGACCGGCGAGTTGAAGCTGAAGATCTGGTGCAGGAGGGCGTAGGCCAGCTCGTGCTCGAAGATCTCGGCGTCCGCGGGAGAGGCGAAGTAGCCGTGGTCCTCACCGGCCTTGCGGTACGTCTTCACGATCCGGTCGATCAGCTGTCGCAGACCGGTCTCGCGCTGCGGGGTGCCGACGGCCCCGCGGAAGTACTTGCTGGTGACGATGTTGACCGCGTTCACCGACCAGAAGTCGGGGAACTCGACGCCACGCTGCTCGAAGTTGATTGAGCCGTCGCGCCAGTTGGTCATGACGACGTCACGGCGCTCCCACGCCACCTCGTCGTACGGATGTACGCCGGGGGTGGTGTGGATGCGCTCGATACGCAGACCCTTGCTCGACTTGGCTCCCTTGGCTCGGGAACCTCGTGCCGGGCCGCTCGCCGTCTCTGTCATGCCGCCTCCCATATGTGGGCAAAAACACCCTGAAGTGCCCAGAACTTCCCGGGGCACAGTCTGTCTCTGATGCCTCGGACGCCACGCAGAGCGCCCGGAGCAGGTCTATGAAGCCGCCCGGCCGCCGATCCACGGAACCGTGTCGGTCGGCCGGTGCCGATCAGTCGGCGGCGACGGCGGGAACGGGGACCTCAAGGATCTCGCCCCTCCCGCGTTCTTCCACGCGAGGCCGCCGCTCACGGAGCTCCGCGATGGCGGTCTCGAAGTCTTCGAGTGTGTCGAACGCCCGGTACACGGACGCGAAGCGCAGGTACGCGACGAGGTCGAGTTCCTGCAGGGGGCCGAGGATCGCCAGGCCCACGTCGTGAGTGGTCAGCTCGGCACTGCCGGTGGCGCGCACCGCCTCCTCGACCCGCTGGCCGAGCTTGGCGAGGGCATCCTCGGTGACCGGCCGCCCCTGGCACGCCTTGCGCACACCGGAGATGACCTTGGTGCGACTGAAGGGTTCGGTCACGCCGCTGCGCTTCACCACCATCAGCGAACAGGTCTCCACCGTCGTGAAACGGCGGGAGCAGTCGGGGCACTGACGGCGGCGTCGGATCGACGTGCCGTCGTCGGTGGTGCGACTGTCGACGACCCGGCTGTCGGGGTGCCTGCAGAAGGGGCAGTGCATGGCTCCCAACCCTCCTTCACAGCACGACTGAATAGCCTCTCCAGGGCCCGCCGGGGCCCCTCGAAGCTGTCACAAGCATAGGCGATGGCCACACCCCCGGCGGACCAGGGACCACAACTTCTGGGTGGCTGGAGCAATCCAACCACTAGATCTTGGGTTTGGGTGCGCATTCGGCCCTACCGCGTGTCGCCCATCACGAGCGACCGGCAGGCAGCGTACGGCCGTGCACGAGGTTACGGGAACGGTCCGGCCACCAGGATTACGGGGCCCCGACTGTCGGACTCGAACAACGGCCCGACGGACACCCCGCACGGCGGTGCCGCACCGACGGCCACTACCGTGAAAACACGAATCGCGGTCCGGTCCGGAGCACCCAGTCATCGCACATACACCCGGCAGAGAACACGCGGCAGACTTTTATTCGTTTTTCACTCGAACGTGTGTTTGGCGCAACCTTTCGAAAGCTACTACCGTTGTCCAGCTAGGGAGACCATTCGAGAGGGGCCGACGTGACCACCACCGCTGACAGTGCCACCATCACTGCCCAGGACCGCTCCCAGAGCCGATTCGAGCCGGTGCATGCCATGAATGACTCAGTCACGAACATGGAGGGGCCAGAGCCGCGCCCAGCGCGCTCATTGCCCGGCCGACCTCCTGGAATCCGGGCGGACAGCTCGGGGCTCACGGACCGGCAGCGGCGGGTGATCGAGGTGATCCGGGATTCCGTGCAGCGGCGTGGCTATCCGCCCTCGATGCGGGAGATCGGTCAGGCGGTGGGCCTGTCCAGCACGTCCTCCGTCGCCCATCAGCTGATGGCCCTGGAGCGGAAGGGCTTCCTGCGCCGCGACCCGCACCGCCCGCGGGCGTACGAGGTCCGGGGTTCGGACCAGCCCAGTTCGCAGCCCACCGACACCACCGGCAAGCCCGCGGCGTCGTACGTGCCGCTGGTCGGCCGGATCGCCGCCGGCGGCCCGATCCTCGCCGAGGAGTCGGTCGAGGACGTCTTCCCGCTCCCCCGCCAGCTCGTCGGTGACGGCGAGCTGTTCGTGCTCAAGGTCGTCGGTGACTCGATGATCGAGGCGGCGATCTGCGACGGCGACTGGGTCACCGTGCGCCGCCAGCCCGTCGCGGAGAACGGCGACATCGTGGCGGCCATGCTGGACGGCGAGGCCACGGTCAAGCGCTTCAAGCGGGAGGACGGCCATGTCTGGCTGCTCCCGCACAACTCCGCGTACCAGCCGATCCCGGGCGACGAGGCGACCATCCTCGGCAAGGTGGTGGCCGTGCTGCGGCGGGTGTGAAACCCGCCGTCTCCGACCGGGCCCCGGGATCCACTGCGCCGATCCCGGGGCCCTGCCCGTGCCGCCAGGCCTCCGAGGTGGAGCCGGGCACCCGAAGCGGACTACTTGCCGTCGGCCTTGGCCGCCGCGTCGATCGCCGCGAGTGAGCGGCGCGCCTGGTTCCGGTCGGTGGTGTACCAGAAGTCGGGCAGCGAGGCCCGGAGATAGCTGCCGTACCGGGCGTTGGCCAGGCGCGGATCGAGGACGGCGACCACGCCCTTGTCGCCCGTGGCCCGGACCAGCCGGCCCGCTCCCTGGGCCATCAGCAGCGCGGCGTGCGTCGCCGCGACGGCCATGAATCCATTGCCGCCCGCTTCCTCGACCGCCTTCTGGCGCGCGCTCATCAGCGGATCGTCGGGGCGGGGGAACGGGATCCGGTCCATGATCACCAGCTGGCAGCTGGCGCCCGGCACATCGACGCCCTGCCAGAGCGACAGCGTGCCGAAGAGGCAGGTCTCGGGATCGGCGGCGAAGTTCTTGATCAGCTCGCCCAGCGTCTCCTCGCCCTGCAGCAGGATCGGCTTGTCCAGCCTGCCGCGCAGCTCCTCCGCGGCGGCCTGGGCCGCCCGCATCGAGGAGAACAGCCCGAGGGTGCGCCCGCCCGCCGCCTCCACCAGCTCGGCGAGCTCGTCCAGCATGTCGGTGCGGGAGCTCTCCCGCCCCGGTGTGGCCAGATGCCTGGCGACGTACAGGATGCCCTGCTTCGGGTAGTCGAACGGTGAGCCGACGTCGAGCCCCTTCCACTGCGGAAGGTCGTCGCCCGCGGTGCCTTCGGGAGCCAGGCCGAGCGAGGCCCCCACCCCGTTGAAGTCCCCGCCGAGTTTGAGCGTGGCGGAGGTCAGGACGACGGACCGCTCGGTGAAGAGCTTCTCCCGCAGCAGCCCCGAGACGGAGAGCGGTGCGACCCGCAGGGAAGCGCCGAAGCGGTCATGGCGCTCGTACCAGACGACGTCGTACTCCGAGCCCTGGGTGATCCGCTCGGCGACGCCGTGGATCGTCTCCACCGATGCCAGGGCCTGCTTGCGGACGGCGTCCTCGTCCTGCACGGACTTGTCGCGCGTGGCACCAAGGGCCGAGATCACGGTGCGCGCTGCGTCGCGCAGCGCCAGCAGTGCGTAGCCGAGATCCTCGGGGACCTCTTCCAGGCGGCCGGGGAGCGCCAGCTCCATGACCCGTTCGAAACCCTCCGACGCACTCTGCAGCGCGTCGGCGGCCTTCTCATTGACCAGCTTCGCCGCCCGGCGCACCGCCCTGTTGACCTGACCGGGGGTGAGCTCGCCGGTGGCCACTCCGGTGACCCTGGAGACCAGCTCATGGGCCTCGTCGACGATCAGCACCTCGTGCTGCGGGAGCACCGGCGCGCCCTCGATGGCGTCGATGGCGAGGAGGGCGTGATTGGTGACGACGACATCGGCGAGCTTGGCCCGCTCCCGGGCGAGCTCGGCGAAGCACTCCGCGCCGTACGCGCACTTGCTGGCGCCCAGACATTCGCGGGACGAGACGGAGACCTGTGCCCAGGCACGGTCGGAGACTCCGGGCGTGAGGTCGTCGCGGTCACCGGACTCGGTGTCGTCGGACCAGTCCCGCAGCCGCAGCAGGTCCTGACCGAGCTTGCTCGACGGGGCGGCGGCCTCGAACTGGTCGAAGAGCCCCTCCTCCTCGTCCTGCGGCACCCCTTCGTGGAGCCGGTGCAGACAGAGGTAGTTGGACCGCCCCTTGAGCATGGCGAAATTGGGGCGCCGGCGCAGCAGCGGATGCAGTGCGTCGACCGTGCGCGGAAGATCGCGCTCCACGAGCTGGCGCTGGAGCGCAAGCGTCGCCGTGGCCACCACGACCCGCTCCCCGTGCGCCAGCGCGGGCACCAGGTAGCCGAGGGACTTGCCCGTGCCGGTGCCGGCCTGGACGAGCAGATGGGAATTGTCGTCGACGGCCGCTGCGACGGCCTCGGCCATGGCGGCCTGACCAGGTCGTTCCGTACCGCCGACGGCGGTCACGGCGGCGTGCAGGAGCTCGGGGAGGGATGGCTTCGTCATAGCCCGACCAGCGTACGGGGCGTCACTGACAACAGGGTCACTCCCGGACACCGGCGGCGGGGTGGAGCGGGTTGGGAACGGTCCCGTGGATGGCCGCGTGCGGGCGCTTGGGGCGGTCCCGGTATCCGTCGACGTGCAGGCGGTTGCGGTTCAGACAGAGGCGTTCAATGCGGGGTGTCAGCAGGTCGAACATCTCGAACCGCTCCTTGAGCTCGGGAAAGCGGGCGTGATGGCGCAGGATCTCGGCGCGGACGAGTGACCAGAAATCGGCCTCCGGGACCCCCAGCTGTTCCTCGCACAGCGGGGAGAGGAAGCGGAACACGCCGATGAACAGTCCGGAGTGGATGAACTGGGTGAGGAAGGAGGGTTCCTCGGTGAGCAGGGTCCGGCGGACGTCCTCGGGCATCGTCTCGTGCTCCGGCAGCGGGCGGGCGCTGATGTTGACGTCGTCGACGAAGTCCTTGATCGCCAGGCGCACCGGTACGTCCTGGTCGTCGAAGACCACGATGGCGTTCTCGCCGTGCGGGGAGAAGACCGTGCCGTACCGGTAGAGGAAGTGCAGCAGCGGCGGCAGCAGCGCGGCGAAGAGGTGCGTCAGCCAGACGGTGGGGGTCAGCCCGGAGCGGGCGACGAGCTCGGCCGTGAAGGCGCGGCCCCGCGGATCGGTGTGGAGCAGCGAGGCGAGGGTCCGGGCCCGCTCGCCCGGTGCGAGCCGCGGCTGGACGGGTTCGCGCCAGATCGCGCCGAGGATCTCCTTGAACTGGTACGGGGCCTCGGGAAGGTAGTCGTAAAGCGGATGCTCGACCGTCACCGAGGCCACTTCGCCGAGCAGGATGACCCGGCAGGTGTCCCGCAGGAAGGCGTCCTGGTCGCGCAGGCCGTGGACCCAGGCGGTGACGGCGGGGGCGGCGAGGGTGCGTTCGGTGGGCAGTCCGCGCCAGACCAGCGTGTTGAGGATCGACAGGGGCAGCTTGACGGTGTGCCGGTCGGGGCGGGCCACGTTGCTGAAGGTGCGGATGGACTGCTGCGGCAGTCTGAGGTCCGGGTCGGAGTGGAGCGCGACGATGTCACCGGCGGCAATGGCGGGGGCGAAGACCGGAACGATCCATTCGTCCCACTGCCAGGGATGCACGGGAAGGAAGAGGTAGCTGCCGGGATCGAGGCCGCGGGTACGGAGCGCGGCGGCGAAGGATTCACGGACCGGCGGGTCGAGCTCCTGCGTGTACAGCTGCTCCGGGCCGGCCAGGGCGGCCACTCCGCGGTAGGCGGCGATCCTCGTGGAGACCGCGATCCACGGCAGCGTGAGGGGCCTGCGGGCCTCGGGGGTGTGGCGGGCGGCGTCGGCGGCGGAGAACCCTAGTCGGCCTTTGTTGGCGACGAGCCAGGGGTGGCCGGTCTGGTGGCCTTCCAGCTCGGCGTAGTCGAGCTCGGCCAGGCGGGCGGCGGGGAGCGCGGTGTGATCGAGCCGGGCGTCGGCAGTGAGGGTGGTGGTGATCTCCCGGATGAGGTGTCCGAGGGTGGCGCCGTCGATGTCGAGGAGACGGCGGGCGCGGACGAGGAACTGGAGCGGATCGCGGAAGGGCACTGCCCCGGCGCCCGGCCCGGTGGCCGGGCCGCCGTCGGGCCTCGCGTCGTCCGGCGTCCCGGGGGCGCTCCCCGGCATTTCCAGAATCGAGTCCGGGACGACGCGCCAGCTTCCGTACACGCCCCGCCGGGCACGGAAGACGAGGGTTTTCCCGTCGTCGAGAGCGAGGGTGTACGTATCGTCTCCGCCGGCCTGCGCGACCGGTTCGATGACTTCTTCGTAGGCGAATTGGCCGAGCATCTTCGCGAGCAGTCGGGCGGCGGCTCCGTCCCAGACCGTCCGGTTCAGTTCTGGCGTACTGAGCAGCTCGGCGGACTCCGCTGAATCATGGCTCGCGGGATATTTCGGCACGGGGACTCCTCGGGACGGAACCGATGGGGTTCGAGCGGGGTGAATGAGGCAGCGGTTCGTTCACAGTTGGGCACGATGGATTCGTTCGCGGACCATCAGAGCGGCCCTTTTTTCGGGAAGTTCGAGTTCTGCGGAGAAGCGGAAACCGGCACTCAGAAATGCTGAGACGGATGGGGTGTTGCGCAGATCGGGCTCGGCGACAACGCGGGCGCACCGGGGGCGGTTGTCGAGCACGAGGTCGGCGACGGCCCGCAACAGGGTGGTGCCGACGCCGTGTCCGCGGTTGTGCACACCACCGATGAGCAGGTGGATTCCGGTGTCCTGCGGACGGGCCGGGTAGTGACGTGCCAGCGGGTCGAGATCGGCCCGGTAGATCTCCCAGTAGCTCATGGGGATGCCCGCCAGCACGCCGAGACAGGGGACGCTGCGCCCGTCGCCCTCCAGCTGGGGGCGCAGATGGGCGGCCGTGACGGCTTCCGGTCCGGCGAGCTCCCAGAAGGCCGTGACGGCCGGGTCGTTCATCCAGCGGGTCAGTACGGCGAGATCGCGTTCGAGCCGTACGGGGACCAGTTGGAAGACTCCGGCCGGGGTGGCGACCGGTCGCCAGTCGGCCGGGTGGTCGAGCAGGTCGGAGGCGGCCGCCCTGCTGATGGCCGGGCGGGCGCGCGCCGCCGGGCCCGCGCCGCCCGGGACGGACGACGCGGGTGACGCGAGCGCGCCGGGCGGCAGGTGCGGTGCTTCGGTGTCCGGGGGGTCTTCCCCGAACAGCGCGAGGACTTCTTCGGAGAGCTCCAGGTCCAGGGTGTCCTCGGCACCTGTGTCGGCCTGCGGGGCAGGGCCGGTCCCGGCGTCGGTGTGCGCATCGGCGGGAGCCACGGTGTCGCTCTCCTCTCGGCGGTTCAGGCGGTAATCATGTTCCTTCAGGCACACAGGGGGTTGGCAATGGTCACGTAGACGGACTGGGTGTCGACGGGGCCGACCAGTTCGTCCAGGCCGTGCATCCGGGTCAGCAGGTTGGCCTTGCACCGCAGGTGGGTCATTTCCAGCAGGTGCGTGGGGAGCGGGGAGCCCATGGCGGCGGCCGGACCGAGGAACCGGCGGAAGGCCGCGACGAGTACCCGTTCGTCGGCGAGGTGCTGGGCGCCGAACGCTCCGATCAGGCCGAACACATTGTTGATGCCGAGGTAGTAGGCGAAGCGTTCATCGGTGACCTCGTCGGAGACGAAGGTGTCGCTGACCGATCCGATGCCTGCGAGCCGGTGCTCCAGCGCCGCGCGGTGGGACTCGCGGAAGTAATAGCCCTGGTTGTCGCGGTAGCGGCCGCCGACGGGCCAGCCCGCGGGGTCGAGCAGTACAAGGGTGTTCTGCTGGTGGGCTTCGAGGGCGATGCCTGCGTGGGCGTCGAGCCAGAGCACGGGGCCCACCACGCGGTCCAGATAGCGCAGGAACCACTCGGCGGCGACCGCGCCCACGGTCCGTCCGGTGGTGGCGGCCAGGGAGAGAACGATGCGGGCGAGGCGTGAGTGCATGCCCGTCCTGCCGGGCCACGGGCGGGGGGAGGTCAGGGCCGCGATGCAGACCGCGTCGTCGAGCGGCCCGAACGGATTGTGGCGGAGCATCACATCGAGTCCCTGGACGGGTTCGCCGTCCGGGCCGTCGACGGCGAGCCAGGCGGGGTCGCGGACGATGTCGAAGCCCGGATGGGCGGCGTGCCACTGCGTGGCGAGCCCGCTGCGGAGCAGCCGGTGGACCTCCACTCCGCGGTGGAGTTCCTTGCGGAGGTTCTCGCGGCGGGAGTTGGTGATGCGGACGCCGAGGGAGAGCTTGAGCATCACGTCGGCGCCGGGCCGGTGCACGGTGCGGACGGAGGAGGTGGGGTGCCAGCGTTCGCCGTGCGGTCCCAGGTCGTGGAGGAGTCCGGCGTCGAGCAGGGCGGCCACTTCGGGACGGTGGCGGAGTTCGCGGGCCTGCCAGGGGTGGAGCGGAATCGGTGCGGTGTTGTCGGGGAGGTCCAGTCCCTGGGCGTGGGCGGTGATCAGCTCCGTGGCCGGGACCGGGCGGCCTCCGTCGGTCCAGGCGGAGTCGGTGGCCAGGACGGACCGGTCGACAGCCATCCAGTTCAGCGCGAAGGAGCCGTGCGACTCGGGCGAGTAGAGGCGCGACTCGGCGTCGGAGAGCCCTTCGCGGCTCTTGGGGGTGGGGTGCTGCGGATGGCCGAGCAGAAGCGACTGCTCCGCGGTGAGGAAGAGGTCCGCTTCGGCCGGGGCGTGGGGGGCGCGGCGCCGCTCGGCGATGAATCCGGCGGTACGGCGTACCGAATCGGCGACCCGGGCCACCATGTCGGCCCCCTCGTCGCGGCCGGCCTCGCGGCCCAGCAGCGCGGCGATCGTGACGGCGTCGGCGGGCGGTGCGCCTTCGGGCGACCCCTCCAGGACGGGCGCGCCGAAGCGGTGCCAGCCCGTGGCCGACCAGTAGAGGACGGGGACGAGCAGGGCCGTGCCGCTGGCGGGGAGGGGGATGCGGAGTGTGCACCCGTCCGGCCCGGACAGGCCGGTTTCCCGGACCCAGCAGCGCAGCAGGTTCTCCGCGCCCGCCGTGTCGGCGGCCCGCAGCGGGTCCGGGTGGTCGAGCGGGTCGGCCGCCGCCCTGCTGGTGGCCGAGGACTTCGGGGTGCGGCACTCGTCGTGCGGTGCCGTCATCTGGCGCGGCACGGTGGACTGTTCGACGACGAGTGGGCCGGCCATCTGCTGGGTGGGGGACGAGCCGTCAGCCTGGGGCGTGGGGGTGGGGGTGGGGTTCACGGCGGTCTTTCTTGTGAAGGTGTCCGGGGTCAGCGGAGCGACCCGGTCGTGGTGCGGTGGTGCGGCAGGCGCTCGGCGGCTGCCAGGGCGTCGGCGAGGCGGTCCACGACCGCTGTTGCCTGTTCGTCGGTGAGCGTGAGGGGAGGGAGGAGGCGCACGACGGTGGAGTGGCGTCCGCCGAGTTCGACGATGAGCCCGCGGCGCAGGCACTCCTGCTGGACGGCGGCGGCGAGGGCGGGGGCGGGCGGCGGCTCGGGGCTGTCGCCGGGCGCGGCGGCCTCCGGGTCGACCAGCTCGATCCCGATCATCAGGCCGCGTCCGCGTACGTCACCGATGGTGGGGTGGTCGGTGGCGAGTGCCTGGAGGCGTGCGAGCATGCGGGCGCCGAGGATCGCGGCGCGCTCGGCGAGGCCGTTCTCCCGTACGAAGGCGAGGGTGGCGGTGCCCGCCGCCATCGCGAGCTGGTTGCCCCGGAAGGTGCCGGCGTGGGCGCCCGGCTGCCAGGTGTCGAGTTCGGAGCGGTAGACGATCACGGCGAGCGGGAGGGAGCCGCCGATCGCCTTGGAGAGCACCATCACGTCGGGCACGATGCCGCTGTGCTCGACGGCCCAGAAGGCACCGGTGCGTCCGACGCCCGTCTGGACCTCGTCGACGATCAGGGGGACGGAGCGGGCCTCGGTGATCTCGCGCATCCGGCGCATCCAGCTGTCGGGGGCGGGGTTCACTCCGCCCTCCCCCTGCACCGGTTCGAGGATCATCCCGGCCGGTGCCGGGGTGCCCCCCTTGGGGTCGTCCAGGAGGTTCTCGGTCCACCGGGCGGCGATCTCCGCGCCGCGCTCGCCGCCGATACCGAAGGGGCAGCGGTAGTTACGGGGGAAGGGCAGCCTGGTCACCCGTACGTCCTCGGCGCCGCCCGAGGCGGCGAGGGCACCCGCCGTCATCCCGTGGTAGGCGCCGGTGAAGGCGAGCAGCCCGCTGCGGCCGGTCGCTCCGCGGACCAGTTTGAACGCCGCCTCGACCGCGTCCGTGCCCGCCGGTCCGCAGAACTGGATCCGGGCGTTGTCGGCGAACTGCCGCGGCAGGCTGGCGAACAGCTCCGTGGTGAAAGCGTCCTTGACCGGGGTGGCTAGGTCGAGCACATGCAGCGGCGCACCCGAGTCGATGACCTTCTTGATCGCCTCCAGGACCACCGGGTGGTTGTGGCCGAGCGCCAGGGTGCCGGCTCCGGAGAGACAGTCGAGGTACCGCCGCCCGTCGGCGCCCTCGATGGTCAGCCCACGGGCCCGCACCGGCACGATCGGCAGTGAACGCGCATAGGTACGGGCGGCGGATTCGCGCAGCGACTGGCGGCGCAGGATCCCCTCGTGCACCGCCGGTGCTGCCACCGGGGCTGGTTCGGTCACGGCCACGGCTGTTGGTCCTCCCGCTGTAACGGTTGCGTTGCACATCAGTACGTCGGCGCACGGACGGACTGCGGGGATGAACGCTTCTCCCGAGTCCCTCGCACCTACCAACGACGCCGGGCGCGGCGGAGCACGGGTAAATCGGAAGATCCTTGCGGGGGCGGAACCACGGCCCTGCCGCTCGCCGTCCCCATCGGCACCGGCATAGTGGGGGCCGCACCGGACCTCGGAAAGTTGTCCGGAAGTCCGCAGGGTGTTCGGAGCAGGTGGCTCGGAGCAGTACCGCGGTGCAGTACAGAAGTGTTGAGTTACGAAGTCCCAGGGGGATCACCACATGCGACTCATTCGACCGGCTCTCGCCGCACGTCAGGGGAGGGGGCGCCGCCGGCCTTCGTCGGTGCTCGCCGTGGCCGCGGCCACCGCGGTCCTCGCGCTCACCGCCACCGCCTGCGGTCCCGAAGAGGACAATGCGAGCGACAAGCCGAGCGTTCCCGCCGGCCAGTCCTCGGACGGCAAGATCACCATCCCGGACGATCTGAAGGACCGGCTCAAGGAACACGGGATCGACCTCGACCAGTGGAAGAACGGCGAGTGGAAGAACTGGGACAAGGACAAGTGGCTGCGTGAGGCCAAGGACTTCGTCAACCCCATCATCGAGGACCTCTGGGACCCGGACCGGATGCGGGATGCGGACAAGTCGCCGGAGAAGCCGGTCGACAACGACATCTCGGGTGACGTCGGCGTGACGGACCCGACGCCCGCGCCGGTCCAGGCCGCAGGCGTCCGGACCCCGTACCACGCCAACGCCGCGGAGTCCGGGAAGCTGCTGTTCGACGGCCCCGAGGGCTCCATGGTCTGTTCCGCGACCGTGGTGAAGGACCCGGCGCACCCCGGGAAATCCAACCTGGTGTGGACCGCGGGGCACTGTGTGCACGCCGGCAAGAAGGGCGGCTGGTACCGCAACATCGCCTTCGTGCCGTCGTACAACAACCAGGGCCTTTCGCTTGCCGAGCTGAAGAAGGCGACGAAGCAGGAGATCGCCCCGTACGGCGTGTGGTGGGGCACCTGGGCGCAGACGTCCGACCAGTGGATCTCGCAGGGTGCCTCGGTGGGCGGCCAGGGCGCGCCGTACGACTTCGCGGTGCTGCACGTGACGCCGGAGAAGGGCTCGACGGGCAAGTCCCTGGAGGAGACGGTCGGTTCCGCGCTGCCCGTCGAGTTCAACGCCCCGGCCGTGCCGAAGATCGACGGCATGACCGCGACCGGCTTCCCCGCCGCTCCGCCGTACGACGGCCAGAAGGCGTTCCAGTGCGCGGACAAGCCGGGCCGGCTCTCGCTCACCGCTCAGGACCCGACGATGTACCGCATCGGCTGCACCATGACCGGCGGTGCCTCGGGCGGTGGCTGGGTCGCGAATGGCCAGGACGGCAAGCCCGCGCTGGTCTCGAACACCTCCATCGGACCGGTGACGGCCGGCTGGCTGGCCGGGCCGCGGTTCGGCAAGGAGGCCAAGGGCGTCTACGACTCGGTCAGCAAGAAGTACGCGGGACAGTGATGACGGGCCGTCACCCGGCCCGGTCCCGGGAGCGGTGACGGCGACAGCACATCAGGGGCCCCCGGCGCGGCAGTTGCGCGCCGGGGGCCCCTGTCCGTCGTGCGGCACCGCCGCCCGGCCGCGACCCGTGCGGGACGTGCCGCCGTGGCGGGGAGCATGCTCAGGACCGTCATAGGGTGGCCCGTGCATGCTCGGTGGCCGTTGGCCCGACCCAGCGAACCGCATGACAAGTTCATGGCAATTTTGCAATTTCAGGGGGAAACCTTTCCATGCGATCCATACGTCCGCTGCTCGCCGCGACCGGTCTCGTCGCCGCGCTCGCGCTGACGGCCACGGCCTGCGGTCCCAGCGAGGACAACGCGGCCGGCAAGCCCGCCGCCGAATCCCCGGGCGGCCAGGACGCCGACGGCTCCCTGCCCGACGGTCTGGCCGAGACGCTGAAGAAGCACGGCGTCGACCCGGAGAAGTGGAAGAACGGCGAGTGGAAGAACTGGGACAAGGACAAGTGGCTGCGTGAGGCCAAGGACTTCGTCAACCCCATCATCGAAGGCCTGTGGAAGCCCGACCGGATGAAGACGGCCAAGGACTCGGCGAAGACCATGGCGGCCGGTGACGTCTCCGGCGGTCAGGGCATCAGCGACCCGGAGCCCGCTCCGGTGCAGGCAGAACGCGAGAAGACGCCGTACCACGACTACGCGGCCCCGGTCGGCAAGGTGTTCTTCGACTCCCCCGAGGGCTCGATGGTCTGCTCGGGCACGGTCGTCAAGGACCCCGAGAACCCGGGCAAGTCCAACCTGGTGTGGACCGCCGGGCACTGTGTGCACGCCGGTTCGAAGGGCGGCTGGTACCGCAACATCGTCTTCGTTCCCGCGTACAACGACAAGGGCAAGTCCGCCGCCGCGCTGGAGAGCGCGCAGCCGCAGGAGATCGCCCCGTACGGCGCGTACTGGGCGGACTGGGCGACGACCTCGGGTGAATGGCTCGCCGACGGCGGACCCACCGGGGGCGAGGGCGCCCCCTACGACTACGCGGTGCTGCACGTGAAGCCGGAGAGGGGCACCAAGTCCCTGGAGGAGACCGTGGGCAACGCGCTGTCGGTCGACTTCGACGCTCCCGAGATCTCGCGGATCGACGCCATGGGCGCGTGGGGATACCCGGCCGCTCCCCCGTACGACGGCCTGATCATGCACAAGTGCGTCGACCGCCCCGGCCGTCTCTCCATCAGCCCGAGCACTCCGGCGATGTACCGCATCGGCTGCACCATGACCGGTGGGTCGTCCGGCGGCGGCTGGTTCCGCAAGGGCAGTGACGGCAAGTCGGTGCTGGTCTCCAACACGTCCATCGGACCGGTGACTTCGGGCTGGCTCGCCGGCCCCCACCTGGGTCCGGGCGCCAAGGACGTCTTCACCACGACGAGCGAGAAGTTCGCCGGCCGCTGACCGCCGCCTCCACCCCATGACGGCCGAAGGCCCGCCCCTGGTCGGGGCGGGCCTTCGGGCGATACGAGCCTTTTCGCGTCGCGGTCAGTGCGCCACGGGGACGAACGAGGAGAGCTCGGCCGCCAGCTCCTCATGCACCCGCGCCTTGAGCAGGGTGCCCTCCGACGTGTGCTCCTCGGAGATCACCTCGCCCTCGGCATGCACCCGGGAGACGAGTCCGCCCTGGATGTACGGGACGAGCGCGTCGATCTCGACCGACGGCCGCGGCAGTTCGGTGTCGATGAGTGTGAGCAGCTCATCGATACCGGCGCCGGTGCGCGCCGAGACGGCGATCGCGTGCCTCTCGATGCGCAGCAGCCGCTGGAGCACCAGCGGATCGGCCGCGTCCGCCTTGTTGACGACCACGATCTCGGGCACGTCCACCGCACCCACTTCGCGGATCACCTCGCGCACCGCGGCGAGCTGCTCCTCCGGTGCCGGGTGCGAGCCGTCCACCACGTGGAGGATCAGGTCGGACTCGCCGACCTCCTCCATGGTGGAGCGGAACGCCTCGACGAGGTGGTGCGGCAGATGCCGTACGAACCCGACGGTGTCGGCCAACGTGTAGAGCCGGCCGCTCGGCGTCTCGGCCCGGCGCACGGTCGGGTCCAGGGTGGCGAACAGTGCGTTCTCCACCAGGACGCCTGCCCCGGTGAGCCGGTTGAGCAGCGAGGACTTGCCCGCGTTGGTGTAACCGGCGATGGCGACCGACGGCACCTTGTTGCGCTTGCGCTCCTGGCGCTTGATCTCGCGGCCCGTCTTCATCTCCGCGATCTCCCGGCGCATCTTCGCCATCTTCTCGCGGATCCGCCGCCGGTCCGTCTCGATCTTGGTCTCACCGGGACCACGGGTGGCCATACCGCCACCGCCGCTGGAACCGCCGCCGCCCATCTGACGGGAGAGCGACTGACCCCAGCCTCGCAGCCGCGGCAGCATGTACTGCATCTGTGCCAGCGAGACCTGCGCCTTGCCCTCTCGGGACTTGGCGTGCTGGGCGAAGATGTCGAGGATCAGTGCGGTCCGGTCGACCACCTTGACCTTGACGACGTCTTCCAGGTGAATCAGCTGGCCGGGGCTGAGCTCACCGTCGCAGACGACGGTGTCGGCCCCCGATTCGAGGACGATGTCGCGCAGCTCCAACGCCTTGCCCGAACCGATGTAGGTGGCCGGGTCGGGCTTGTCGCGGCGCTGGAAGACGGCGTCGAGCACCTGGGCACCCGCCGTCTCCGCCAGTGCGGCCAGCTCCGCGAGGGAGTTCTCCGCGTCACGCACGGTCCCCGACGTCCAGACACCGACCAGCACCACGCGCTCCAGGCGCAGCTGTCGGTACTCGACCTCGGTGACATCTTCGAGCTCGGTGGAGAGCCCGGCCACACGCCGCAGTGCGGCGCGCTCGGAGCGGTCGAGCTGCTCGCCGTCCCGCTCCGTGTCGATCTCGTGGCTCCAGGCGACGTCCTCTTCCATCAGGGCGTCGGCCCGAAGGCTCTCGGTGAGGCTTTCGGTGACATTCTCCGTAGCACTCTGCGCGTCCTGCGCGTCCTGGGGAAGGGAAGAAGAGGAGGTCATTGGATCCTTACGTCGTTGGAAGTCCGTTACATCAGTCACAACGCGTGACCCCTTCCGATGATTCCCTCCGTCGGGAATCTCCGGTCCGGCCGCCGCGGCGACCCGTCGATAGTGGCACGGCCGCGCCTCGCCAGTCACCCGGGTTTATCGCTGTGCGGCGGGCGCGGTGCTGCGCCAGTCCGGGTGCCCAGGCATCGGCGGGGTCTTCTCCCCGTACAGCCAGCCCTCGAAGAACGAGGTCAGGTCGCGGCCCGCGGCCTGGGACGCGAGGCGGACGAAGTCCTCGGTGGTCGCGTTGGAGTCCCGGTGCTTCTTCACCCAGTTCCGCTCCACCCGGTCGAACGCGCTGCTGCCGATCTCCTGGCGCAGCGCGTAGAGGATCAGCGCGCTGCCGTCGTACACCACCGGCCGGAACAGGCTGATCTTGTGTCCGGGCGCCGGGGCGTCGGGGCGGGCCGGCGGACCGCCCGCGGCGCGCCAGCCGTCGGACCGGGTGTACGCCTCGCGCATCCGGCGCTCCAGCGGCTTGTCGGCGTGGTCCTCGGCGAAGCGGGCCTCGTACCAGGTGGCGTGCCCCTCGTTGAGCCAGAGATCGGACCACCGCTGCGGGGAGACGCTGTCGCCGAACCACTGGTGGGCGAGCTCGTGCACCATGATCGATTCGAGGTACCACTCGGGATAGTCGGCCCCGGCGAACAGGGACCGTTCGAAGAGCGAGAGCGTCTGGGTCTCCAGCTCGAAGCCGGTCTTGGTGTCGGCGACGAGCAGCCCGTACGTCTCGAAGGGGTAGCGGCCGACCTGCTGTTCCATCCACTCCAGCTGGGCGGGGGTCCTGCTGAGCCAGGGTTCGAGGAGCTTGCGGTCGGCGGTGGGCACCACGTCGCGCATCGGCAGCCGGTGCGGGCCGGTCCGGTGCAGGACGGTGGACCGGCCGATCGAGACCTGGGCCAGTTCGGTGGCCATGGGGTGTTCGGTCCGGTAGGTCCAGGTGGTGTCGGCGCCGTGCCGGGCCGTGCCGGCGGGCAGTCCGTTGGCCACCACGGTGAGGCCCTTGGGCGCGGTGACCCGGAAGGTGAAGTACGCCTTGTCCGCGGGGTGGTCGTTGCTCGGGAAGACCCGGTGCGCGGCGTCGGCCTGATTGGCCATGGCCAGGCCGTCGGCGGTACGCAGCCAGCCACCGGTGTCCTGGTCGCCGCCGGGGTCGCTGGTGTGCCGGACGGTGATGCGCAGCGGCACTCCGGCTGGGAGCCGCCCCGCCGGCTCGATGACCAGGTCCTCGTCCTTGACGGCGAAGTCGGCGCGGAGTCCGTTGACCTCGACCCCGCGGACCGTGCCCCGGGTGAAGTCGAGGTTGATCCGGTCGAGCGGTTCGGTGGTCCGCGCGTCGATCCTGGTGACGGCGTCCAGCGGCTTGCTGTTGTCGCCGTGGTAGGTGAGTCCGATGTCGTAGGCGCGGACGTCGTACCCCGGGTTTCCGAGGTGGGGGAAGAGCGGATCGCCGATGCCGAGCGGCACGGGCGAGGGGAGGGTGGCTGCGACGAGGGTGGCTGATGCGGTGGCCAGCAGAGCGGCCCGCAGGCGGCGGGAGATGAACGGCATGAACTACCGCTACCAGCGACTTCCCTCCGGACAGGCGCGGCGCGCGCCGCGCCACCCGAACGAGATCTCTGTGGGCAGATGGCTCCCGCCGACGGGGTCAGACGGTGGCCGCGCGGTGCTGGGCGCGGCTCACGTCGTACACCCCGGGCACGTCACGCATGGCGCGCATCAGGGCCGGCAGTCCTGCCGCGTCGGGGAGTTGCAGGGTGTAGGTGTGCCGGACGCGTTGTTCGCTCGGCGGTTCGACGGTGGCGGCGATGATCGCCGCGTCCGCCGTCGCGATCGCCTCGGTGAGATCGGCGAGCAGCCGGGGGCGTCCGAAGGACTCGGCGACCAGTGTGACCCGGCACTCGGTGGCCTCTCCCCAGCTCACCGCGACCGGCGTCCGGCCGACGGACCGCATCCGGGCGACGGCGGGACACTCCAGGCGGTGCACGGTGACGGCGCCGCCGCGCACGAGGAATCCGGTGACTGCGTCGGGGGGTACGGGGGTGCAGCAGCCCGCGAGCCGTACGGGGGCGTGCGGCCGGTCCACCACGGCGCTCACGGCCACGGCGGGCCCGGTACCGGCGGTCTGCTGAGCCTGTGGTCCGGGCCTGGAGTGCCCCTGCGTGTGCTGCTCGGGTCCGGTCTCCGCGGGCCGGGTGCCCTGCGGGCTGCGGGTGTCCTCGGGGTGGGCGTCCAGCCAGCCGGTGATGGCGATGCGGGCGGCGGGGGTCCGGGCGTGGTCGAGCCAGTCGGGCGAGGGGCCCGAGGCGGCGTCCTCGGCGAGCAGCAGCTGCACGGTGTCGCCGTCGCTGAGTACGGTGCCGAGGGTGGCCAGGCGGCCGTTGACGCGGGCGCCGATGCAGTTGTGCGCCTCGTCCCCGTACTGCGCGTAGGCGGCGTCCACGCAGCTGGCTCCGGCGGGCAGCCCGAGCGTGCCGCCGTCGGTCCGGAAGACCGTGATCTCCCGGTCCTGGGCCAGATCGGCGCGGAGCGTGGTCCAGAAGGTGTCGGGGTCCGGGGCGGACTGCTGCCATTCGAGGAGGCGGGAGAGCCAGCCGGGCCTGGTGGGGTCTGCGCGTTCCCCGTCGGCGGGTTCGGCGGCCTGGGGGCCGGTGCCGTTGTCCGCGGCGTACGGATTGCCGAGGGCGATGACTCCGGCCTCGGCGACCTTGTGCATCCGGTGGGTACGGATGAGGACTTCGGCGACCGCCCCGTCCTCGCCCACGACGGCGGTGTGCAGCGACTGGTACAGGTTGAACTTGGGGGCGGCGATGAAGTCCTTGAACTCGGAGATCACCGGCGTGAAGCAGGTGTGCAGTTCACCGAGCACGGCGTAGCAGTCGGCGTCCTCGCCGACCAGCACCAGCAGCCGGCCGAAGTCGGTGCCGCGCAGCTCGCCGCGTTTGATGCCGACCCGGTGCACGGACACGAAGTGGCGTGGCCTGATGAGGACTTCGGCGGGGATGCCGGCCTCCCGCAGCACCGTCGTGACGTTCTCGGCGATGGCAGCGAGCGGGTCCTGACGGGCGGCGCCGGAGCCGTCCGGCCGCGCCGACGCGGCGTCGATCAGCGCGCGGGTCCGTTCGTACTCCTCGGGGTGGAGGATCGCGAAGACGAGGTCCTCCAGCTCGGTCTTGAGGGCCTGTACCCCGAGCCGTTCGGCCAGCGGGATCAGTACGTCGCGGGTGACCTTGGCGATCCTGGCCTGTTTCTCGGGCCGCATCACGCCGAGGGTGCGCATGTTGTGCAGCCGGTCGGCGAGCTTGATGGACATGACCCGGACGTCGTCCCCGGTGGCGACCAGCATCTTGCGGAAGGTCTCGGGCTCGGCCGCCGCCCCGTAGTCGACCTTCTCGAGTTTGGTGACGCCGTCGACTAGGTAGCAGACCTCTTTGCCGAACTGCTCCCGCACCTGATCGAGGGTCACATCGGTGTCCTCGACGGTGTCGTGGAGCAGCGATGCGGTGAGTGTCGTCGTCTCGGCGCCGAGCTGGGCGAGGATCAGGGTGACCGCGAGCGGGTGCGTGATGTACGGCTCGCCGCTCTTGCGCATCTGTCCCCGGTGCGAGGACTCCGCCAGTACGTAGGCCCGGCGCAGGATCGAGAGATCGGCATCCGGGTGGTGGGCCCGGTGCGCCTCGGCGACATGACCGATGGCGTCGGGCAGCCGGTCGCGGGAGACGGGGCCGAGCAGCGCGACGCGGCCGAGCCTGCGCAGATCGATCCGGGGACGGCCCCGTCTGCGGATGGGGGCACCTGGGCTGGTGGCCTCTGCGCTCATGGGGGGCACCTCCGGCGACGTCGACCGGCGGTGGGGAGGTGCGGTCGCGCCTCCGGGCCGGTGCTTGATGCTACCGAGCCCACCACGCGGCGGAGTGCCGCTCTCGCCCAGCGTGAAAGGGATCACCCATTCGAGCGAAGTCCTAACCGGCCACCGTTTCGAGCCAGGCGGGGTCGATCAGCCCCTCGGCGACGATCACGGCCGGTCCGGTCATCTCGATCTCGCCGTCCGGCCGCTCGGTGATCAGGAGGGTGCCGCCCGGCAGATCGACGGTGTACGTGACCGGGGTGCCGGTCTCCGTGGGGTCCGCGCCGTCCCTGCGGGCCGCGGCGACGGCCACGGCGCAGGCGCCCGTGCCGCAGGAGCGGGTCTCGCCGGAGCCGCGCTCGTGGACCCGCATGGCGACATGGCGCGGTCCGCGGTCCACCACGAACTCGATGTTGACGCCGTCGGGGTAGACGGCCGCGGGGCTGTAGGGCGGTACGGAGAGCAGGTCGCCGGCGTGTGTCAGGTCGCCGACGAAGGCGACGGCGTGTGGGTTGCCCATGTTCACGTTGCGGGCGTTCCAGCTGCGGCCCTCGAGGCTGACCGTGACACCGTCCTCGGGGAGGAGAGCGCGCCCCATGGAGACCGTGATGGCGCCGTCCTTGGCGATGTGCACCTTCTTCACGCCGCCCCGGGTCGCGACGGCCAGGTCGCCCTGCTCGACGTGCCCGGCGCGCTGGAGGTATCCGGCGAAGACCCGGACCCCGTTGCCGCACATCTCGGCGATCGAGCCGTCCGCGTTGCGGTAGTCCATGAACCATTCGGCCTCGGCGGCCATGGCCTGCGCCTCGGGGTGCGCGGCGGACCGTACGACGTGCAGCAGTCCGTCACCGCCGATACCGGCCCGGCGGTCGCAGAGCCGGGCGACGACGGAAGCGGGCAGGTCGATGGCGTTGTCCGGGTCGGGAACGATCACGAAGTCGTTCTCGGTGCCGTGACCCTTGAGGAAGGCGATCTGCGAGGTGCTCACAGGGCAACTGTACGAAACGGCGCCGACAGCCGACGGCCCCGGCCCGGCCTGCGGGCGCGGGCGTGACGGCATGACCTGCAAAAGTGTCCTCGTGACGGCCCAGCCGTCACAGGAGCGGCCCCCCGCGACGGCTCTGGCGTCACTGGAGCCGTGCCACCCGCCAGACGGCCAGGGCGACCAGCATGCCGCCGACTGCGACGTACAGGGCGATCACCCGCCAGTCCGAGCGCTCGCCCGAACCCCGTTGCGGCAGGCCGGGCCAGGTGTATCCCACCCGGCGGGCGGCCATCATGCCCCAGCCCGCGGCGCAGCAGCTGATCAGCAGGCCGAGCATGGCCACGACCGCGCCGCCGTCGCCGAACTCGAAGGCGAGCGGGAAGGCGAACATCAGCGATCCCACCGCGGCGAGCATGACGATCGGTGCCAGCTGCCAGATCCGCAGCTTGCGAGCGGGCCGCAGCTCGACCTCGACCTCGGGGGTCGCCTCGAGCTCGTCCGGCCCGTCGGGGCTCAGACTTCCCGCTCCGTGCAGTGCGTCCGGTGCGTCTTGTTCAGTGTCGCGAGGGCCGGCCTCCATCGCCACGCGCCCTCCCAACTCGGACTCCACTGGTCGATCGATGCTCGATGATGGCACGCTCCGGGTCGTCGAAATGACGGGCAGGGCTTCCCGATGCCATCACGTGATCAGGCTGTAACCGCTCGTTCGATCAACGCCAGCGCCTGGCGCGGGAGTTCCCCGCGGTGTTCCGCGGCGCCGCTCAGCCAGTGGACCCGCGGGTCGCGGCGGAACCACGAGTCCTGACGGCGGGCGAATCGCTTGGTGGCGCGGACGGTCTCGGCGCGTGCCTCGTCCTCGGTGCATTCCCGGGCCAGCGCGGCGAGTACCTGCTGGTAGCCGAGCGCCCGGGAGGCGGTCCGGCCCTCGCGCAGGCCGTGCGCCTCCAGGGCTCGCACCTCGTCCACGAGCCCGGCCGCCCACATCCGGTCGACCCTCAGGGCGATGCGTTCGTCGAGTTCCGGGCGGGCCACGTCGACGCCGATCTGAACGGTGTCGTACACCGCATCGTTACCGGGGAGATTCGCGGTGAAGGGCTTGCCGGTGATCTCGATGACTTCGAGGGCCCTGACGATCCGGCGGCCGTTGCTGGGCAGGATGGCCCGGCCCGCTTCGGGGTCGGCGGCGGCGAGCCGGGCGTGCAGCGCTCCGGAGCCGCGCTCGACCAGCTCCTCCTCCAGCCTGGCGCGCACATCGGGGTCCGTGCCGGGGAACTCCAGGGCGTCGATGGCGCCCTTCACGTAGAGCCCGGAGCCGCCCACGAGGACGGGGGTGCGGCCGGCGGCGAGCAGCCGGTCGATCTCGGCGCGGGCCAGCCGCTGGTACTCGGCGACGCTGGCGGTCTCGGTGACGTCCCAGATGTCCAGCAGGCGGTGCGGGACGGATTCTCGTTCGGCGAGCGTCAGCTTCGCGGTACCGATGTCCATCCCCCGGTAGAGCTGCATGGAGTCGGCGTTGACCACTTCGCCGTCGAGCTGCTGAGCAAGGAATACTCCCAGATCGGACTTTCCGGCCGCAGTGGGACCGACGACGGTGATGACCCGCGATGCGGGAGCTGAGCTTCTCACCGCCACAGTCTCGCAAACCTCCGGCACTCCTCCCGAACGAGTGAGGTGACCGGCCGGGAACGGGAATCGTTTGCCGTCCCGGCCCGGACCCGTGCACCAAGCCCCTCCGGGCGGCGCGGATCGTCTCGCACGCCAGTAGAATTCACATTGAATATGGGCGTTTTTTCACGGTTTGAAGAAGCGTCCGGCCGTAGTCCCCCAGCAGGGAAGGTGCCCGATGGGCTTCCTGGACAATTTGAAGGCCAAGCTGAGCCCCGCCAAGGACAAGGTCGGCGAACTCGCGCATCAGCACGGGGAAAAGATCGACCATGGGCTCGACAAGGCCGCGCGTACGGTCGACGAAAAGACCAAGGGCAAGTACAGCGACAAGATCGAGTCCGGCGCGAGGAAGGCCAAGGACGCGGTCGAGCGCCTGTCCCACAAGAAGGACGAGGGTGGTACGCCGCCGCCCGCTTCCTGACCATGAACTGATCAAGTCCGGGTGACGGCCGTGGAGCGGCGACGCCGCACGGCTGTCACCCGGAGGACTGCGGGCGGCAGCGGCTCAGGACCAGGCGGCGACCAGATAGCCGACGCCGTACGGGGCGTCCTCGTACAGCAGCCGTCCAGCCAGGCCTGCCCCCTGTGCCGCGCCCGCGAGGACCTGCCAGGGTGCCCGGCCCGCCGCCTTCAGTTCGTGCGCCATTGACTCGTCCAGCGCGATCAGCGCGTCCGGGTCCGCCGCGCCCAGCGCCCGGGCGGCCGCCGCGTCGAACGCCTCGGCGCGTTCGTCCAGATAGCCGGGGGCCTTGAGCGTGCGGCAGGCGCTGCCGTCGCCCATCACGAGCAGCGCGACCCGCTCCGCCCGTGCGGCCAGGTCCCGCCCGGTGCTCGTACAGCGCTCGGCCGCCAGCGGCTCCCCCACGCCCAGCCCCTCGACCGGCGCACCGGCCCATTCCGCGCGGGCCAGGAGCCAGGCGCCGAGGGCGAGGGACGGCGGAAGCGAGTGGCCCGCCCCCACCGGTCCGAGGTCGCGGCCGAGCCGTACGCCCAGGTCGACGCCGAACCCCTCGAAGGTTCCGGTCGCCCCCTCGGGGTGCGGCCCGCGGCCCGGCGGGTCCGCGGGCCCGACCACGACCAGCAGGTCGGGACGTGCGGCGGCGAGCACGCCGAGAGCGTCGGCGCAGGCGTCCCGCAGGGTGTCGAGCTCGGGAGCGGCCCCGGCGGCGACCTCGGGTACCAGCAGGGGCGGGCAGGGGCAGACAGCGGCGGCGACAAGCATGGAGGGCAGCGTACTGCCTGGCCGCGAGGCCCCCGCGGCCTCGGCCCGGTCGTCCCAAGCGCTGCCCGGTCCTGCCGCCGCGCGGGAGACCGACCGCCGTCGTGCTCCGCCGTCAGTCGCAGCCGTGGCCCGGTACTGCTGCGGTGCGGGGAACCGGCCGTCCCGCCGCCGTGCTCCCCGCCGTCAGTCGCAGCCGCAGCCCGGGGCCGTCGCAGCCGGCAGCGGTGCCGGGGCTCCGATGCCGGGCAGTCCCAGCATCACGCCGGCCGGCTTGGCGGCCTCGGCGGCGTTGCGCTTCTCCCAGGCGTCCCCGGCCCGGGTCCGCCGCACGGCGACCGGTGCGCCCTCGGCGAGCAGGTGGTGCGGGGCCGCGTAGCTGATCTCGACGGTGACCACGTCGCCGGGACGCACGTCCTCGTCCGGCTTGGTGAAGTGGACCAGGCGGTTGTCGGGGGCCCTGCCGGAGAGGCGGTGGGTGGCGCCGTCCTTGCGGCCCTCGCCCTCCGCGACCATGATCTCCAGCGTCCGGCCGACCTGCTTCTTGTTCTCCTCCCAGGAGATCTCCTCCTGGAGGACCGACAGGCGCATGTACCGCTCCTGGACGACCTCCTTGGGGATCTGCCCCTCCATCTCGGCGGCCGGGGTGCCGGGGCGCTTGGAGTACTGGAAGGTGAAGGCGTTGGCGAAGCGCGCCTCGCGGACCGCGTGCATCGTCTGCTCGAAGTCCTCCTCGGTCTCGCCGGGGAAGCCCACGATGATGTCGGTGGAGATGGCCGCGTCCGGCATCGCGGCGCGCACCTTCTCGATGATGCCGAGGAAGCGCTCCTGCCGGTACGAGCGCCGCATCGCCTTGAGGATCGTGTCCGAGCCCGACTGCATCGGCATGTGGAGCTGCGGCATCACATTGGGCGTCTCCGCCATCGCCGCGATCACGTCGTCCGTGAAGTCGCGGGGGTGCGGCGAGGTGAACCGGACCCGCTCCAGGCCCTCGATCCTCCCGCAGGCGCGCAGCAGCTTGGAGAACGCCTCGCGGTCGCCGATGTCGGAGCCGTACGCGTTCACGTTCTGGCCGAGCAGGGTGATCTCGGAGACGCCCTCGGCGACCAGCGCCTCGATCTCGGCGAGGATGTCGCCGGTGCGGCGGTCCTTCTCCTTGCCGCGCAGGGCCGGGACGATGCAGAAGGTGCAGGTGTTGTTGCAGCCGACGGAGATCGAGACCCACGCGGCGTAGGCGGACTCGCGGCGGGTGGGCAGCGTGGAGGGGAAGGCCTCCAGGGATTCGGCGATCTCGATCTGCGCCTCCTCCTGGATACGGGCGCGCTCCAGCAGCACGGGCAGCTTGCCGATGTTGTGCGTGCCGAAGACGACGTCGACCCAGGGGGCCCGCTGGACGATGGTGTCGCGGTCCTTCTGCGCCAGGCAGCCGCCGACGGCGATCTGCATGCCGGGCCGCTTGGTCTTCATCGGGGCGAGCCGGCCGAGGTTGCCGTAGAGCTTGTTGTCGGCGTTCTCCCGCACCGCGCAGGTGTTGAAGACCACGACGTCGGCGTCGCCGTCGGAGCCCTCGGCGGCACGCACATACCCCGCGCCCTCCAGCAGCCCCGACAGCCGCTCGGAGTCGTGGACGTTCATCTGGCACCCGTAGGTGCGCACCTCGTACGTTTTCAAACCGTCCACTACTCCACCAGCCACGTCGTTGCCGCTCACCCGTCCAGGGTAAGGGCTCTGCCCGGGCCCCGATGATGGATACCCCGCCCGGCGACCACCCGCCGCCGGGGAGCGGGCCTGGTCATCGCCGGGGCGGGCTGGCAGGATCGCCGCCATGCTCCAGGCACTCTCCCGTATCGGCAGACGACGCGTCCTTCAGATGTGCGCCGCCGTCGCCGTCGTGCTCGGGCTGCTGCTGTGGTGGCTGCTGCCGCTCGGGCAGCCGGCCCCGACCGGCACGCTGACCTTCAGCACCGGTGTGCGCAGCGGGGTCTACCAGCGCTACGGCGAGCGCCTCAAGGGGGACCTGGCCAGGGATCTGCCCAAGGTGTCGATACGGCTGCAGACCAGTGAGGGCTCGCAGCAGAACATCGCCCGGGTGGCGACCGGGAGGGCCGACTTCACCATCGCCACCACCGATGCCCTCGCCACGTATCTGCGCAGCGGCAAGCCCGGCGCGGACCGGCTGCGGGGCTGTGTGCGGCTGTACGACGACTACATCCAGCTGGTCGTACCCCGCGACTCCGAGGTGCGCAAGGTCTCGGACCTGCGCGGAAAGCGGGTCGGGGTGGGGCAGCGGGGTTCGGGCGTGCGGCTGGTCGCCGACCGGCTGCTGACGGCCGCGGGGCTCGACCCCGCGAAGGACGTGACCCCGGTCCCCGCCGGTATCGACACCATGCCGGAGCAGTTGGAGGACGGCCGGCTCGACGCCTTCTTCTGGTCCGGCGGACTGCCCACCTCAGCCGTGCAGGAGCTGTCGGACCGGTTCGCGATCCGGCTGGTGCCGCTGGAGGCTCCGCTGGTCAAGAAGCTCCAGGCGGCGGGCGGGTCCGCCCGCTACTACCGTTCGGCCATGATGCCCGCCGACGCCTACGGCAACGCGCAGCAGGACCAGGCGGTACCGACGGTCGCGGTCGCCAATGTGCTGGTGACCACGGACCGCTCGGATCCGGCGTTGACGGAGGCGTTCACCCGGACAGTGATCGACAGCAGGGACCGGATCGGGCGCGAGGTGCACGCGGCCCAGCTGGTGGATCTGCGTACGGCGATCTACACCGATCCGCTGCCGCTGCACGAAGGGGCCAGCCGCTACTACCGCTCGGTCAAGCCCTGACCGTTCTCCCGGGCCCCATCGCGCTCAGCCCTGCGGGCCGTTGCGCGGCACCGAGACCGTGACCCGCAGCCCGTGCGGCTCACGGGCCGCGTAGCTCAGGGAGCCGCCGCAGGCCGCCAGGAGCGCCTGCGAGATGGAGAGCCCGAGGCCGGATCCCTTGATGTTCTGGTGCTGGGTGCTGCGCCAGAACCGGTCGCCGATGCGTTCCATCTCCTGTGCGGTGAGGCCGGGCCCGCGGTCGGCGACGACGACCGTGACGTCATCGCGGCCGGAGGCGACCGTGACGACGACCTCTTCCTCGGCAGGAGTGAATTTCAGGGCGTTGTCGATGATCGCGTCGAGGGCGCTCGACAACGCGATGGGGTCCACCCAGGCGGTCACCGCGGACGAGCCGTCCGCCCGGAGCCGTACCCCCTTCTCCTCGCCGACCGGCCGCCAGGACGCGACGCGCTCCGCGGTGAGCGCGCCGATGTCCGTGAGCTGCAGATCGGCCGCGGCGTGTTCGGCCAGCGCCAGGTCGAGCAGGTCGTCGAGGACCTGCGCGAGGCGCTTGCCCTCCATGCGCACGGAGGCGATCTCCTCGTTGCCCTCGGGGAGTTCCAGCGCGAGGAGCTCGATCCGCAGCAGCAGCGCGGCAAGGGGGTTGCGCAACTGGTGCGAGGCGTCGGCGACAAAGGCGCGCTGCTGCTCCAGTACGTCCTCGACGTTGTCGGCCATCTCGTTGAACGAACGGGCCAGGCGCCTGAGTTCCGGTGGCCCGCCGGAAGCCGCGACCCGCGATCGCATGCGTCCGCTGGCGATGTCATGGGTGGCCGCGTCCAGCGTCCGCACCGGCAGCAGGACCCAGCCGGTGAGGCGGATCGCGGCGCCGACGGCGACCAGCATCGCGATCGCTTCTCCGGCCGCGATCAGCAGCCAGCCGCGGATCGTGCGCGAGCGCATCTCGTCGGTGGGCGAGTCGAGGACCACCACGGCGACGACGTCGCCGTCCCGTACGACGGGCGAGGCGACGACGACCCTGCCGTTCTGCCACGGCCAGACCTGTGGTGGATCGTGGCTGCGCCGCCCGAGCAGGGCCTCCTTGAACGCCTCGCGCCCCTCCCCCTCCAGCGGCAGCTGCCAGGCGGCGGGGGCCTTGGCCATGGCGCTGTCGTCGCGGCGGAAGATACCGGCGCGGATGCCGTACACGGACGCGTAGGTGTCGAGTTCGTTGCGCAGGGTGCGCCGGCGCTCGTCGTATCCGGCGACCGGATCGGTCATGAACTGCGCGAGTGCGGCGAAGCGTGCCGTGTCGTCGATGCGGTCGATGACGACGCGTTGCTGCTGGGCGGCGGCCACGCTGACGGCCAGCGGGAAGCCGAGAGCGAGCAGTACGCCCGCCATGAGAACGATGAGCAGGGGAAGCAGCCGGGTGCGCACCTGGGACGTACGCCTCTACGCGGACGGCGCGACGAGGCGGTAGCCGACTCCGCGCACCGTCTCGATCAGTGCGGGCAGCCGCAGCTTGGAGCGCAGGGATGCGACGTGCACTTCGAGCGTGCGCCCCGTGCCCTCCCAGCTCGTACGCCACACCTCGCTGATGATCTGCTCCCGGCGGAACACCACTCCGGGCCGCTGGGCGAGCAGCGCGAGCAGGTCGAACTCCTTGCGGGTGAGCTGGACTTCCGATCCGTCGACGCTGACCTTGCGGGTCGGCAGCTCGATGTGGACATGGCCGAGACGCAGCCCTGCGACGGGCATGGGCACGGTGTCCTCGCCCGGTGCCTTGCGCCGGCTGACGGCGTGGATTCGGGCGAGGAGTTCGCCGGTGTCGTACGGCTTGACCACGTAGTCGTCGGCGCCGAGGTTGAGGCCGTGGATCCGCGACCGTACGTCGGCGCGCGCGGTCACCATGATCACCGGGGTGGAGGTGCGCTTGCGGATCTTCCCGCACACCTCGTACCCGTCCTGGTCGGGCAGACCGAGATCGAGGAGCACGACACCGAACGGCTCCGTGTCGGCGGGCAGCAGGGCCTGCAGGGCCTCCTCGCCGCTGCGCGCGTGCACGACCCGGAAGCCGTGCCGGGCGAGGATCGCGGAGAGGGCGGCGGCGACATGATTGTCGTCCTCGACGAGCAGCAGTCTCATGGCCTCCCTCTCCAGTTCTCCGATGGTTGCGACGGGACGCCGGCCGGCAGGCGTCGGCGGGTGTCGGTGCGGTCTCGGTACGCTCCTCGTCACTTCCCCGTACCGAGGCGTTTCACGTCATGGCGTACCAGGGCATCCACTCCGATGAGAGGCAGGTCAGTCAAGGCCTGCCCGCCGCATCCGGCCATCTGTTATCCACCCGGTACGCCACGGGCGTCACACCCCGCACCCCCTTCACACGGAGTGTCCGGTTGCCGCCGGATCGTTATCCTCAATTTCCGCTCAGATGTAATGACGCTGGTAGCACCGCGTCACTAGGGTCCTTCCCAACCGAGGAGGACGGAGCATGAAGCCGATGAGCGGAGTTTCAGTGACCAAGGGTGCCGGGGACGCCGCGCCTGCGGCGGACGACCTTGTCGTGCTGAGCAACGTCAACAAGCACTTCGGCGCACTGCATGTGCTCCAGGACATCGACCTGACGATCGCCCGTGGCGAGGTCGTGGTCGTCATCGGGCCCTCCGGGTCCGGGAAGTCCACGCTGTGCCGCACGATCAACCGCTTGGAGACGATCGACTCGGGCGCCATCTCGATCGACGGCAAGCCGCTGCCCGCGGAGGGCAGGGAACTGGCCAGGCTGCGTGCCGATGTCGGCATGGTTTTCCAGTCGTTCAATCTCTTCGCGCACAAGACGGTGCTCGAAAACGTGATGCTGGGGCAGATCAAGGTCCGCAAGACGGACAAGAAGGCTGCCGAGGACAAGGCCCGTTCACTGCTGGACCGGGTGGGTGTGGCTACGCAGGCCGACAAGTACCCCGCTCAGCTCTCCGGCGGCCAGCAGCAACGCGTGGCCATCGCACGGGCGTTGGCGATGGACCCGAAGGTGATCCTCTTCGACGAGCCGACCTCCGCGCTCGACCCGGAGATGATCAACGAGGTGCTGGAGGTCATGCAGCAGCTCGCCCGGGACGGCATGACGATGGTCGTCGTCACCCATGAGATGGGCTTCGCGCGCTCGGCCGCGAACCGGGTCGTCTTCATGGCCGACGGAAAGATCGTCGAAGAGGCCACGCCCGACCAGTTCTTCAGCAACCCGCGCAGTGACCGGGCCAAGGACTTCCTGTCGAAGATCCTTCACCACTGAATGATCACGCACTGCACTGATTGATCCTGCACCGCCGGGCCCCGGACCGGCTGATCACTCACATCGCGTCAACTCTTAGGGAAAACCACCATGCAGCTTCGTAAGGTCACCGCCGCCTCGGCCGCCGTGCTCGCCCTCGCCATCACCGCCACCGCCTGTGGCTCCGACAAGGAGGACGGCGGCTCGGGCGACGGCAAGAAGATCACGATCGGCATCAAGATCGACCAGCCGGGCATCGGTCTGAAGACCCCGGACGGCAAGTACACCGGCTTCGACGTCGATGTCGCCACGTACGTGGCCAAGGAACTCGGCTACGACGCCAAGGACATCGTCTTCAAGGAGACCAAGAGCGCCGACCGCGAGACGGCGATCGAGCGCGGTGACGTGAAGTTCATCGCCGCCTCCTACTCGATCAACGACGAGCGCCTGCAGAAGGTGGACTTCGCCGGTCCCTACCTGCTGGCCCACCAGGACATCCTGGTCCGCGCCGACGACGCCTCGATCAAGTCCCCGGCCGACCTGAACAACAAGAAGCTGTGCTCGGTCGCCGGCTCGACCTCGGCGAAGAACGTCAAGGACAAGCTGGCGCCGAAGGCGCAGCTCCAGACGTACGGCGGCTACTCGGAGTGCCTGACCGGCCTGGAGAACAAGGCCATCGACGCACTGACCACCGATGACAGCATCCTGGCGGGCTACGCCTCGCAGGCGAACTTCCAGGGCAAGTTCAAGCTGGCCGGCTTCAAGATGACCAACGAGAACTACGGCATCGGTCTGAAGAAGGGCGACGCCGACCTCAAGAAGAAGATCGACGCCGCGCTCACCAAGATGGTCTCGGACGGTTCCTGGGACAAGGCCGTGAAGGACAACTTCGGTCCGGCGAACTACAAGAACGAGCCCGCCCCGAAGATCGGCAACATCGTCAAGTGAAGCAGGGCTGACCGGGCGCGCCGTCCGTGAACGGCGGCGCGCCGTGCCCTCCTAGACGCGGAAGCGCGGGAGATCGTGTTCGACTTTCTTGAAGGTTACGACCTGCTGGGGGCCTTCTGGGTGACGGTGCAACTCGCCGTCTACTCCGCCCTCGGCTCCCTCATATGGGGAACGCTGCTGGCCGGCATGAAGGTCAGCCCGGTCCCCCTGATGCGCGGCTTCGCCACCGCGTACGTGAACGTGGTCCGGAACATTCCGCTGACCGTGATCATTGTCTTCTCGTCGCTGGGCCTGAACCAGACGCTGACCATCTCGCTCGGCGCCGATGTCATCGAAGACATCAACTTCCGGCTGGCCGTACTCGCCCTGGTCGCCTACACGGCCGCCTTCGTCTGCGAGGCGCTGCGCTCGGGCATCAACACGGTGCCGGTCGGCCAGGCCGAGGCGGCGCGCGCACTCGGGCTGAGCTTCACGCAGGTACTGCGGCTGATCATCCTTCCTCAGGCGTTCCGTGCGGTGGTCAACCCGTTGTCCAACGTGCTGATCGCGCTGACGAAGAACACCACGGTCGCCTCCGCGATCGGCGTCGTCGAAGCCTCGTACCTGATGAAGGACATGATCGAGGCCGAGGCCCAGCTGATCCTGATCGCACTGGTCTTCGCGTTCGGCTTCGTCGTCCTGACCCTCCCGACCGGCCTGATCCTCGGCTGGGTGAGCAAGAAGGTGGCGGTGAAGCGATGAGTTCCGTCCTCTACGACGCCCAGGGCCCCCGCGCCAAGCAGCGCAACATCCTCTACACGGTGCTGTTCGTGCTGTGCGCCGCGGCCGTGGTGTGGTGGGTGTACGACGGTCTGGCCGAGAAGCACCAGCTCGACTGGATCAAGTGGAAGCCCTTCTTCACCAGCTCCCAGCCATGGGAGACGTACATCTGGCCGGGCCTCCAGAGCACGCTCAAGGCGGCGTTCTTCGCCCTGATCATCGCGCTGCCGCTCGGAGCGCTCTTCGGTGTCGGCCGGCTCTCCGACCACCGGTGGGTACGGGTACCGGCCGGCGTGGTCGTGGAGTTCTTCCGCGCCATTCCGGTGCTGATCCTGATGATCATCGCGAACGCGGTGTACTCGGAGTACACGACCATCAGCACCGACGACCGTCCCCTGTACGCCGTGGTGACCGGTCTGGTGCTGTACAACGCGTCCGTGCTCGCCGAGATCGTGCGCGCCGGCATCCACACCCTTCCGAAGGGCCAGGGCGAGGCCGCCAAGGCTCTCGGCATGCGCAAGGGCCAGACCATGGTGTTCGTGCTGCTGCCGCAGGCGGTGACGGCGATGCTGCCGGCGATCGTCAGCCAGCTCGTCGTCATCGTGAAGGACACCGCGCTGGGCGGCGCCGTGATGACCTTCCCCGAGCTGCTGGCCTCGATCCGCCCGATGGCTGCCAACTACGGCGCGAACACCATCGCGTGCTTCACCGTCATCGCCCTGATCTACCTCCTGGTGAACTTCGCGCTCACCTCGTTCGCGAGCTGGCTGGAGCGCTGGCTCCGGCGCACCAAGAAGGCGAAGGGCACCGCGCCCGGGGGCGCACCCGAGACGGTCGGTACGCCGTCGCTCGTCGTCGATGACGGGCGCGCCGTCTGACGGACCGTCGCACGGAGTTCCCGAGGGGCGGTGGCAGATGAGCCACCGCCCCTCACCGCTCTTCGGTGTCGCTTGACGCAAGCACCGGCAGTAGGTTGCATACGTTCTGTGATCGCGCCCCCTGTCCTCTCCGTCGCCACACCTCCTCAACCCTCCATCCACCTTCCGAGCCGCTCGCTTCGCGCGTCCGCGTCGTGTGAACGGATCCCAGGAGTCGCGCCGTGGACCCGGTGATCGTCGTCGGTGCCGGGCCGGTCGGCCTGGCGCTGTCGCTCGCCCTCGCGGCGCAGGGCGTTCCCTCCGTCCTGCTCGACGAGGACCCGGGCAAGGACGAGACGCGCCCCGCCCGCACCGTGGTGCTGCGCGAGGACACCGCGGCCCTGGTGGAGCGGCTGGGCTGCAAGGCGCTCCGGCACGAGGGGGTGCGGTGGTCCGGGTGGCGGTCGATGCGGCGCAGGCAACTGGTGCGTGAGCTGCCGCTCGGCGAGGACTCCGCCGAGGGTGATCCGTTGCCGGCCCCGATCCATCTGCCCCAGCACGTACTGGCGCGCGGGCTGCGGGAGGCGGTGGCCGCGCAGGATCTGGTGCGGGTGGCCCCCTACAGCCGGATCGACACCCTGGAGCAGGACGCCACCGGCGTCACCGTGCACACCAGGGAGCCGAACGCGACCTGGTGGCGCGGGAGTTACCTGGTGGGCTGCGACGGCGCCAGGTCCACCGTGCGCAAGCTGCTCGACATCCGGTTCCCCGGGCGTACGGCGGTGGAACGGCATGCCGTCGCGGCGCTGCGCACCGAGCTGCCCTGGCCCGGACAGGCCGTGCTGCACCGGCTGCCGCCGTGGCGAACCGGCGGCGCCGAGGTCACGGCGCGGCCGCTGCCGGACGGCGTCTGGCGGCTGGACTGGCTGCTGCCGCCGCGCGGCGAGCTCGTCACCCCGGACGCCCTGATCACCCGGGTCCGGGACACCTTGGCGGGCTGGTGCGGGGAGACACCGCCGTACGAGCTGCTGGACACGGGCGTGTACACGCTGCACCACCGGCTCGCCCTGCGCTGGCGGGTGGACCGGGCCTTCCTGGCCGGCGACGCCGCCCATCTGTTGGGGGCGCTGGGCACCCAGGGGCTCGACGAGGGGCTGCGGGACGTCGAGAACCTGGCCTGGAAGCTGGCCCAGGACTGGCACCACGGCGCTTCCGACGGACTGCTCGACAGTTACCAGGCCGAGCGCCGGGCCGCGGTCGCCGCACGGCTGCGCGCCGCGGACCAGTCGTTGCCGATACTGCGGGGCGCCGGAGGGCTGCGGACGCTGGTCCCGGGGAGCGCACGGGAGCACGATTCGCTGCTCGCCGACGGGCATCTGGGCTGCGGCCCCCTCGGTGCGCCCCCCTCATACTCGCATTCGCCCCTTGCGCCCCCACGCGCCGAGGCACACACATCTGTCGGTACGCCCCCCGGTGCGCCGGTGGCCGATGTGCGGGTGACAGCCCCCGACGGGACGACCGTACGGCTCCGGGAACGGCTGGGGCAGGGGCATCTGCTGGTGGTTCTGGTGGCACCCGGAACCGGGGTCTGGGACCGCCGTCACTGGATGACCGCCGGTGTCATGCCCCGCCTCGCCGCCGCCGTCGACGCCCTGCCGATGAAGGGCGAGCTGCTGGTGACCGAGAGCTACCCGGGAGCGTCGGCCCACACCGTGCTGCTGGTCAGACCGGACGGTCATCTCGTGGCGTCGTTCGGCGGGGTGCAGCCTCGGGATCTCTTCGCGGCGGCGGACGCGGTACGTGGTGGAGCGGTGCGCGCCGCCGTACGTTCCGACCAGACTGCGGGCATCAATTGACCGATGCGGACGCAGATGGTGTACTCCGGAACGTGACCGACACCGATGTGCGCCTGTGGCGGAGGGTCCATATGGACCTCGTCCGCTATGCGGGCTGCGTGTGTCGTCCGTCCTGCTGAATCGCCTTCCTCTGCTCCGTCGTGCGCCCTGCCGTGCGGGCGGGGCACCCTCGCGAACCCTCAGGACGGTCTCTGTGTCTGCCCCTTCGTCACCCTCTGTACGCATGTCCTCTGCCACCGATGACGCTTCCGGTCCGACGGCGGCGGAACTGCTCGATTTCGTCCGTGCTGTCGCCGCCGACGCCGAGATCGTCGCCTCGCTCCCGCTCGATCCCGAGGGCCGTACCTGGGTCCAGCTCGAAGGGCCCGACGGCAGCGAGGCCTGGCTGATCGGCTGGCCGCCGGGTACGGGTACGGGCTGGCACGACCACGCCGACTCGGTCGGCGCCTTCACCACGGCGGCCGGCACGCTCAAGGAGCTGTCGCTCGCCGCCCGGCTGCCCACCGACGGCTGGAAGACCCTCGAACTCGCCGAGGGCATCGACCGTTCCCGCCGGTTGGCCACCGGCCAGGGCAGGGCGTTCGGCCGCCACCACGTCCACGAGGTGCTGAACGAGTCGGGCACGGAGCACGCCGTCTCCGTCCACGCGTACTACCCGCCGCTGCCGCAGATCCGTCGCTACAGCCGTACCGGCGCGGTGCTCCGTCTTGAGCAGGTCGAACGGCCGGAGGACTGGCAGTGAGTGCCGGCGGTCGCGGCGGTACGGAGCCGGTCGGGATCGATGAGCTGCTGGAACGGGTCCGGGCGGGGTTCGTCAGGGTCGGCCCGCAGGAGGCGGCCACCGCCGCGGCAGGGGGCGAGGCGCTCCTCGTGGACATCCGTTATGCGGAGCTGCGCGAACGGGACGGACTGATTCCGGGGGCGCTGGTCGTCGAGCGCAATGAACTGGAGTGGCGGCTCGACCCGCGAGGAAGCCATCGGGCCCCGCAGGCGGTGAGCCACGATCTCCGCATCGTGGTGATCTGCAACGAGGGTTACGCATCGAGCCTCGCCGCCGCGTCCCTGCAACAGCTGGGACTGCACCGGGCAACGGACCTGATCGGCGGCTTCCAGGCATGGCGCACGGCGGGCCTGCCGGTCGAGGTGTGACGGGCGCGGTGTGACTGGCGGAGCCCTGGTCTCGGAGTGACGGCTTTCGGGGTGACGACCGGGGCCGGGCCGCGCGTAGACGGGCCGGGGCCGAGCAGCGCGCCGCTGAGCCGGGCCCGGCCTCGGGGTGGCGGGTCGGCCCCCGTTCCGCTGTGACAGGTCGGGCTCGGGGTGCCTGGTTGCCGGGGTCATGCTGAGAGGCCCCAGCGCCTGGCATTCCCCACCCCCGGCATCCCCCGGACCGTCGCGACGTCCCGGGCCTTGGACCGAACGCCCAACCCCGCGCAGGTTCCTGTCCGGCACGGCTCCGGCCACATCTCGCACAGCGCTCCGCACACGGACACCTACGCGCTGGATCCTGCTGTGCCATCGTCCGGGGCCGCTCCTCCACGCCACCCGCAGTTCCCCCGAATCCGCCCCGACACACCCGAACGCCACGCTCCGGTGGAGCAATCCCCGTACCCGACCGACATTCACCTCAACGCCAAGGACCGATATGACGGAGACCTCGCACCCATGCCGACCCCCACCCTCACCCCCGATCAACTGGACGCCCAGGCCGCTCGTCTCCATGACACCGAGGCGTGGCAGCAGATCATCAGCGGCTGGGACGCCACAGCCCCCGGCCCCGACCGCGACCCTGTACAGCCTGCCTCCCCCGCCGATACAGAACGGCTGTTGCCGGTCCGTCAGCCGACCGACTGGCGCGATTTGTTGTCCGTGCCGGTCGACCAGCTCATCGCCGATTCCATCCGCGCCCTGCCTCCGACCGCACCGCGCGAGCGGCCGCTTCCCGGGCGGCTGGGCGCGGTCCTCCCGGACCGGCTCCACTCCTGGCGGCGCATCGGCCAGCCCGAGGTGAGGCCCTCCACGCATCTCGCCTACGCGAGGCAGATCCTGACCGAATGGGGCTGGCAGAACACCCCTTACCGGCTCCGCAACGCACGCGGCGCACGGTGCATCTGCGGCGCCCTCGTCACCGCGCACCGCCTGGGATACGGCTCCCTCGACACCGTGGACCGTGCCGGCGCCTGGCTCGTCGCCGAGCTCCGCTCCCGGGGCTGGACCGGACTGATCGGCCCATGGAATCGCTGCCCCGGCCGCACCGCCGCGGATGCACTCGCCCTGATCGACGCCACCATCACCCGCGCCGCCCTCGCCGGGCAGTGATCGCCACAGCCACCCCACCCGATACCCGCCCCGGTCAGAAGGGCTCGTCCAGGCCTTCCGTGTCCTCGCCCTCTTCTTCGAGCGCCTGCCGCACCACGCGCAGGGCCATGCCCTCCCCGTACCCCTTGCGGGCGAGCATGCCCGCAAGGCGGCGCAGCCGCTTGTCGCGGTCCAGGCCACGCGTGGAGCGCAGTTTCCGTGCAACCAGCTCCCGGGCGGTCGCCTCCTCCTGCTCGGAGTCGAGCTGCCCGACCGCCTCGTCGATGACCGCCGAGTCCACCCCCTTGGTGCGCAGCTCACGGACGAGGGCCCGGCGGGCCAGGCCGCGGCCGTGGTGCCGGGACTCCACCCAGGCGTCGGCGAACGCCGCGTCGTCGATCAGCCCGACGTCCTCGAAGCGCGACAGCACTTCTTCGGCCGCCTCGTCCGGGATCTCCCGCTTGCGCAGGGCGTCCGCGAGCTGCTTCCGGGTGCGCGGGGTCCCGGTGAGCAGTCGCAGGCAGATGTTGCGTGCCTGCTCGACCGGGTCTCGCGGCTCCCCCTTCTCGGCCCTCGACGAGGAAGGGGAGCCGCTGCTCCTGGTGCGGGAGCGGTCACGACGGCCCGCCCCCTCACCGAATCCGGCGCCCGAGCCCGCGCCACGACCGGTGCCGGATCCGGCACCGGCCTCCGGCCCGTGCGCATCCTCGGACCCGGCCATGTACCCGGCGGTGCTTCCGTGGCCGGGTCCGGCGTGCTGGTCAGTGGCGCTGACCGGCCACTCCGTACGACGCGTCACGGTCTAGCTCTTGGCCGCCGCGGTCTTGGCCGGCTTGGTCTTGCCGGCCGGAGCGGGCACCGACTTCGCGCTGTCGGCCGGTGCCGCGGCACCAGCTGCCGCGTCCGCACCGGACTCGGCGGCGCTGTCGTCGGGCCTGACACCGATGCCCAGCTTCTCAAGGATCTTCTTCTCGATCTCGTTGGCGAGATCGGGGTTGTCCTTGAGGAAGTTGCGGGCGTTCTCCTTGCCCTGGCCCAGCTGGTCGCCCTCGTACGTGTACCAAGCACCGGCCTTGCGGACGAAGCCGTGCTCCACGCCCATGTCGATCAGACCGCCCTCGCGGCTGATGCCCTGGCCGTAGAGGATGTCGAACTCGGCCTGCTTGAAGGGCGGCGCGACCTTGTTCTTGACGACCTTGACCCGGGTGCGGTTGCCGACGGCGTCGGTGCCGTCCTTCAGCGTCTCGATCCGGCGGATGTCGAGGCGCACCGAGGCGTAGAACTTGAGCGCCCGGCCACCGGTCGTGGTCTCCGGCGAGCCGAACATCACACCGATCTTCTCGCGGAGCTGGTTGATGAAGATCGCGGTGGTCTTGGACTGGTTGAGAGCGCTGGTGATCTTGCGGAGTGCCTGGCTCATCAGACGGGCCTGGAGACCCACGTGCGAGTCACCCATCTCGCCCTCGATCTCCGCACGCGGAACGAGCGCCGCGACGGAGTCGATGACGATCAGGTCGAGGGCGCCGGAGCGGACCAGCATGTCCACGATCTCAAGGGCCTGCTCGCCGTTGTCCGGCTGGGACAGGATGAGGCTGTCGATGTCGACGCCGAGCTTCTTCGCGTACTCGGGGTCGAGAGCGTGCTCCGCGTCGATGAAGGCGACCGAGCCGCCGAGCCTCTGCGCGTTCGCCACCGCGTGGAGCGTCAGCGTCGTCTTACCGGAGGATTCCGGTCCGTACACCTCCACCACACGGCCGCGCGGCAGGCCGCCGACGCCGAGGGCCACGTCGAGGGCGGTCGACCCGGTGGGAATCACTTCGATGGGCTCGTTCGGCCGCTCGCCGAGGCGCATCACCGCGCCCTTGCCGAATTGCCGTTCAATCTGTGCGAGTGCGGCGTCCAGCGCCTTCTCGCGGTCGTTTCCTGCCATGGGTTCCACCCGATTTGCTTGAGTCGATCGCTTCACGTCAAAGACGCTAACCCCTGCCACTGACAATGGGCCTCGACGTCCTCCCGGCCTGTGGACAACTCCACGGTCGGGCCCGGGAAAACCCGGCCGGAATCCCATGAGAATGGATGTTCGATTTTAGTGTCAAGCGCACCACTCCGGGCCGGCCCTCGCCCCAGGACGGCGCCGTGGCGTCCCGCCACCAGGGAGTCGAGAACAGCCGATCAACACCATGTTAGATTCCGGCCACAGGTGACAAAACCGACAGAGAGGGGTGGCTCTGGTCGCCGGGGCGACCCGTGGTGCGGGCCTTCGCATCGCTGTTCAGCTCGGCGGGATCGGGGCGCCCGTCCACGTCACGGGGACGGACGAGCAGGTGGGAGCACTCGGCGATGAACCGCCCCGCGACCGTGTAGGAGACCGCTGCTCTCGTGGACGAGGCGGACGGCCGCGGGATCCCGGTCCGGGTCGACCAGCCGGCGCCCGAGGAGGTCGACGGGCTCGTGGCCCGGACCGGGAAGCGGAACCGGGTCAGGCGTGTGCCGGGCCCTCCGGCTCCCCGGCAGCGCCCTGTCCGCCTCCGCGCCCGTCGCTCCCCTCGCCGTCATCGCTCTCGGGGGCCCGCCAGGAACGGCGCAGCCGCGTGAGCAGTGGCTCGCCGCGTCGTCGGCCCCGGCCGTGGCCGTGCATCCGCGGGTCGTCCGTCAGGTCGTACCGCTTCACATACGCGCCGAGGAACGCCTGGAGCGTGGCGACGGCCGGGATCGCGATCAGCGCGCCCACGGCACCCATCAGGGCCGTGCCCGCGATGACCGATCCGAAGGCGACCGCCGGATGGATGTCGACGGTCCTGGAGGTGAGCTTGGGCTGCAGCGCGTAGTTCTCGAACTGCTGGTAGACCACGACGAAGCCGAGCACCCACAGCGCGTACCAGGGGTCGACGGTGAACGCGATCAGCATCGGCAGGGCGCCCGCCAGATACGTACCGATCGTGGGGATGAACTGGGAGACCAACCCGACCCAGACGGCGAGTGCGGGCGCGTACGGAACGCCGAGGATCACCAGCAGGATGTAGTGCGCGATCCCGGAGATGAGGGCCATCAGACCGCGTGAGTAGAGGTAGCCGCCGGTCTTGTCGACCGCGATCTCCCAGGCCCGCAGGACCTCCGCCTGCCTGGCGGGCGGCAGCACGGAGCACAGGGCGCGTCGCAGCCTGGGGCCGTCGGCCGCGAAGTAGAACGAGAACAGGAAGATCGTCAGCAGACGGAACAGCCCGCCGAGCACGGTGGTGGAGACGTCGAGCACTCCGGTCGCGCTGTTCTGGACGTACTTCTGCAGCCAGTCGGAGTGGAGCAGGCTGTCCTGGACCTCGACCCTGGAGAGGTCGGTGTGGAAGCTCTGGTTGACCCAGTTGATCACCGAGTCCAGATACTTCGGGAACTCCTCGACCATGTCGACGATCTGGCCCGCGAGCATCGAGCCGAGGAGTACGACGAAGCCCACCCCGGCGATCAGCACCACCAGGAAGACCAGGAAGGTGGCGAGGCCGCGGCGCATGCCGCGCGCCGACATCCGGCTCACCGCCGGCTCGATGGCGAGCGCCAGGAAGAACGCGATCAGCACATTGATCAGCAGCCCGATGAGCTGGTCGAACGCCCAGCTGCCGAGCCGGAAGCAGGCGTAGAGCGCCAGCGCGAGAACCATGGCGCGCGGCAGCCACGTGGGCATGCGTACCGGTCCGCCGCCGGCGGACGCGGTGGGTGGCGCGGCCGGCGGGACGGGCGGTGTGGAAGGCGGCTGGGTCTGTGCTGTCTCGTCTGTCGGTGCCACGGTTCCAGTCTCGCCTACGGCTGTGGCGAGCAACCGCCCGCCCCGGACAACAGCACAGGTCCGGGCCACGGAACGGGGTTCAGTGCTTGTCCGCGCCGGGGTCAGCGCCTGTCCGCACCCGGTCAGCGCTTGTCCGCCGGAATGCCGACCGCGGTACAGACACCGCGCCAGACGTCCTTGGTCTCCCAGCCCGCGGCCAACGCCTGGTGGACCGTCTGCCCACCGAGTTCGGCCATCACATGATCACGCGCGAAGGAGTCGGCGTACCCGGCTCCGAAGTGGTCCGCCATCCGTTCCCAGAAAATCGTCAACCGCATGACCTCAGTATCCCGCTCCTGAGAGTGCAGCCGGGCCGCTACGTCTTGCCGAGAGCGCTTACCGCCCTACGGTCGGTCCATGGCTGGAACCGGAACAAGTCCCCTCAAGCGTGCCGAGCAGTTCATTTGGCTCACGGCCCGTGTCCTGGAACAACGGCGGTTCGCTCATCACTTCCTGGAAGGAAGTGCGGACGCGGTGGAAACCGCACTCGCCGCCTATCTGAACGAGGACGGTGGCTACGGGCACGCGCTCGAACCCGATCTGCGTGGCCCCGTCAGTCAGCCACTGCACACCGCGCACGCGCTCAATGTGCTGGACTCCATCGGGCGCTGCGACGGACTGCGGGTGGAGCGGATCTGCCGCTTCCTCACCCAGGTGTCGACCAAGGAGGGTGCTCTTCCCGCTCTGCTGCCGACGCAGCGCGGCTATCCCGCCGCGCCGTTCATCCCGATCGTCGACGATCCCCCCGCGGAGCTGTTGGCCACCGGCCCCGTCGTCGGGCTCCTGCACCGCAACGCGGTGTGGCACGCCTGGCTGTTCCGGGCCACTGATTTCTGCTGGGCCGCGGTGGACGCGCTGGACCGGTCGCATCCGTACGAGATCGAGGCGGCGCTCGCCTTCCTGGACGGCGCTCCGGACCGGGTGCGGGCGGAGGCGGCGGCCGACCGGCTCGGGCGGCTGGTGCGGGATCAGCGTCTCGCCGTACTGGATCCGGAGCGGCGGGCCGAGTACCCGGTCGCGGCCGGCTACGCGCCGGGTGAGCAGCACTTCCCGTACGACTACGCCCGTACGCCCGAGTCGCTCGCCCGTCACTGGTTCACCGACGAGGAGCTCTCCCGCTCGCTCGACCATCTCGCGGCCGAGCAGCAGCCGGACGGCGGCTGGCCGGTCAACTGGCGGCAGTGGGCACCGGGGACGGCTCTGGAGGGGCGGCCCATCGTGACGCTCAAGGCGCTCCTGACCCTGCGCGCCCATGGCCGCAGCCTCGGCTGAGCCCCGGTTGCCGAAGCGGATGGTGGCGGTCAGACCGGTGAGCCCGGCCGGCCGGCTGTCGGCTGTCGGCTGTCGGCTGTCGGCTCCGGACGGTAAGGGGCTCGGCTCCATGGACCGAGCCCCTTACCGTCCGTGCGGGGCGGGTGCCTAACCGAGGGCACGTACCCCTGCGGTGACGGCCACGGCGGCGCCCACGACCACGAGGAAGGGCGCGCGCAGGACCAGCGCGAGCGCCGCCGCGGCAAGGCCGGCCCCCCTGGCGTCCAGTGCCAGGTGCTGCCCGTCGCCGAACGTCTGCTGCGCGGTGAGGGCGGCCAGGAGCGCCACGGGCAGGAGTGCGGCGAGGCGCTGGGCGAGCGGGCGTTCCAGCACACCGGCGGGCACCAGCAGCCCGACGAGCTTGGCGAGGTAGCAGCCGACGGCGGTCAGTGCGATGGCGATCCAGACGTTCATCGGTCCTTCTCCGTACTCTCCGTGCTGTTCTTCGTGCTCTTCGTGCTGCCCTGCGTGTTGGCCGTTCCCCGGCCCGCGCCCTTCCCGCGTCCGCCCAGGAACAGAACGGCAGGTGCGGCGAGCGCGGACAGCAGGACAGGGACGCCTGCGGGCAGTACGGGCAGCAGCCCGAGCACGAGCAGGACCGCGATGGCGGCGGTGACGCGTTCCGTGGTGCTCTTCAGCATCGGTGCGAGCAGAGCGAGGAAGACCGCGGGCGATGCCGCGTCCAGCCCCCAGGCGTCGGTGTCGCCGAGCGCCTCGGCGCCCAGGGCTCCCAGCAGCGTGGTCAGGTTCCACAGCACATACAGGGTCAGCCCGGTGACGGCGAAGCCGATCCGTGCCGCCCGCCGGGTCGGCTGCGGAAGTGTCACGGCGGTCGTCTCGTCGATGACCCACTGGGCGGCGAAGGGGCGCAGCGCCCTGGGGAGCGCCAGCAGCTGCGACAGCCGCAGGCCGTAGAAAGAGTTGCGTACGCCGAGGAAGAAGGCCCCGGCAGCCGCGGTGTACGGGTTGCCGCCCGCCGCGAGGGCGCCGACGAGGGCGAACTGCGAGGCGCCGGTGAAGACGGCGAGGCTGAGCGCGCAGGTCTGCAGCAGGCTCAGTCCGGAACCGGCCGAGGTCACGCCGAAGGCGAACCCGGAAAGCCCGACGGCTATCCCGACGCCGAGCGCATCGCGTACGACGGCCGCGTCCGGCTTCGCACCGGCCGGCTCCGCACCGTCCGGCTTCCCACGGACCGCGTCCGGCTGCTCTCCTCGGCCGGTCGCGTCGCGGTGGGGTGCGTCGGCCGATGCGCCGACGCCCTCTGGGAGTGTTGTCTGTTCTGCCACGACCGGAACGCTACGTGGGCAGATCGGGACCGGTCTTGTACGTTCTTGCACGTTCGCGCTGGTACGCGCCGGGTGGTACTCCCACGATCCGGGTGAAGTGACGGTTGAGATGCGGCTGATCGGTGAAGCCGACCTCGGCGGCCGCCTCCGCGGGCGCCGTCCCCGCATCGAGCATCCGCCGCGCCGCCCGCACCCGGGCATCGGTGAGCCAGGCGTGCGGCGGCATCCCGTACTGCTTCTTGAAGGCTCTCAGCAGCGCGAACGGACTCGTTCCCAGCTCCGCCGCCAGCGCCTCAAGGGTGGGCGGCGCCGCCATCCGCCCCTCCAGCACCGCGCGGGCCCGCGCCGCGTCGCGGGCGCCCGCCGAGCGGGGCGCGCGGGTGGGCAGCGCGCTGCCGCACCGGTCGAGCAGCCGCGTGACCATGACCCTCAGCACCGTGTCGGCGGCAAGTGCGTTGCCCTCCTCGGCGGCCCGGTGGACCTCGCTGATCAGCCGGGCCGCGTACGGGTCCATGACGCTGGTCTCGGTGAATCCGACCGTGCCGCGCAGGCTCGTCGTCTCGGCCGCGATGTCGTTGATCACCTGCGACGACGGGTAGAGCGTGGCGTAGACCCAGCCCTCGGGCACGCCCGCGCGGGCCGTGTGCGGAACCTCGGGGTTGATCACGACAACGGTGCCGGGGCCGGCGTGGACGGTGCCGCCCGGCAGCCCGACGTCCTCCACTCCGCGGCTGATGGTGCCGAAGACATAGCCCTCGTGGCTGTGGCGCGGGAAGGTGTGGCGCACATAGCGGGCACGCAGCAGATCGAGGTCGGGCAGTTCCGCGTACTGCCAGTACCTCGCCCACTCTCCCGATCCTGATTCCGGTATCGCCGCCATGCACGAATTCTCGCAGCTCCGGGGCAGGGTCGCCGGGGGCTGTCGGAGCCCTTGCAGGTGAGCCGGGGTGCGCGGCTTCGGGACCGTCGCGAGTGGTGGCACGCACGGCGTCGGGGTCGTTGTCAGTGGCGGGGTGCACGATGGGGGACATGACCGGCTCTGCGCTCGATTCGTTCTCACCCGCGACCCGCGGCTGGTTCGCGGGTGCCTTCAGCGCGCCCACCGCCGCGCAGGAGGGCGCCTGGCGCGCGATCGGCGAGGGTTCGGACGTGCTGGTCGTCGCACCGACCGGCTCCGGCAAGACCCTCGCCGCGTTTCTCGCCGCGCTGGACGCCCTGGCGTCCGTCCCGCCGCCCGCCGAGGCGAAGAAACGCTGCCGGGTGCTGTACGTGTCGCCGCTCAAGGCGCTCGCGGTCGATGTGGAGCGCAACCTCCGCTCGCCGCTGACCGGCATCCGCCAGGAGTCGGTGCGGCTGGGACTGCCCGAGCCCGAGGTCCGGGTGGGGATCCGCTCCGGCGACACCTCGCCCGCCGAGCGCCGCTCGATGGCGACCCGGCCGCCGGACATCCTGATCACCACGCCCGAATCACTGTTCCTGATGCTGACCTCGTCAGCACGGGAGGCGCTGTCCGGCGTCGAGACGGTGATTCTCGACGAGGTGCACGCCGTGGCGGGCACGAAGCGCGGCGCCCATCTCGCCGTGTCGCTGGAGCGTCTGGACGAGCTGCTGCCACGTCCCGCACGGCGGATCGGCCTGTCGGCGACGGTCCGTCCGGTCGACGAGGTGGCCCGCTTCCTCTCGCCCCGGGGCAAGGTGGAGATCGTCCAGCCGCCGTCCACCAAGCGGTTCGACCTGTCGGTGGTCGTCCCGGTCGAGGATCTGGGCGAGCTCGGCGGCTCCCCCGCCACCGACCCCGACCAGGCGGGCCAGGCGGACAAGCCGTCGATCTGGCCCCACGTCGAGGAGCGGATCGTCGACCTGGTCCAGCAGCATCGCTCCACCATCGTCTTCGCCAATTCCCGTCGCCTCGCCGAGCGGCTGTGCAACCGGCTCAACGAGATCGCCTACGAGCGGCTCACCGGCGAGACGATCGCCGAGTCCCACTCCCCCGCCGAGATCATGGCCGAGTCCGGTGCGGCGAAGGGCGCCCCGGCACTGCTCGCCCGCGCCCACCACGGCTCGGTATCCAAGGAACAGCGCGCCCAGGTCGAGGAGGACCTCAAGGCGGGCCGGCTGCCGGCCGTCGTCGCCACCTCCAGCCTGGAGCTGGGCATCGACATGGGGGCGGTCGACCTGGTGATCCAGGTGGAGTCGCCGCCCTCGGTCGCCTCCGGCCTGCAGCGGGTCGGCCGGGCCGGACACCAGGTCGGTGCGGTCTCCACCGGAGTGGTCTTCCCCAAGTACCGGGGCGATCTGGTGCAGGCGGCCGTGGTCACCGAGCGGATGCGCGAGGGCTCCATCGAGGCGCTCCGGGTCCCGTCCAACCCGCTGGACGTGCTGGCCCAGCAGCTGGTGGCCATGGTCGCCCTGGACAGCTGGCAGGTGGACGATCTGCTGGCGGCGGTCCGCCGCGCCGCGCCCTTCGCCTCGCTGCCCGAGTCCGCGTTCACCGCCGTGCTGGACATGCTCGCCGGCCGCTACCCCTCCGACGCCTTCGCCGAGCTGCGCCCCCGCGTGGTCTGGGACCGGGTGGCCGGTACGGTCACCGGCCGCCCCGGCGCACAACGGCTCGCCGTCACCTCCGGGGGAACGATCCCCGACCGGGGGCTCTTCGGGGTCTTCCTCGCGGGCGCCGACCCGAAGAAGGGCGGCGGCCGGGTCGGTGAGCTCGACGAGGAGATGGTGTACGAGTCCCGGGTCGGCGATGTCTTCACGCTCGGCACCACGTCCTGGCGGATCGAGGACATCACCCGTGACCGGGTCCTGGTGTCGCCCGCCCCCGGCGTTCCCGGCCGGCTGCCGTTCTGGAAGGGCGACCAGCTGGGCCGCCCGCTGGAGCTTGGGCGTGCGCTGGGGGCGTTCCTCCGCGAGATCGGCGGACTGTCGCAGGAGGACGCCCGGGAACGTCTGCTCGCCGCCGGTCTCGACACCTGGGCCGCCTACAACACCCTGTCGTACATCGACGAACAGCGCCGCGCCTGCGGCCACGTGCCGGACGACCGGACCATCCTCGTCGAGCGGTTCCGTGACGAGCTGGGTGACTGGCGCGTCGTGGTCCACTCCCCGTTCGGCGCGCAGGTGCACGCGCCGTGGGCGCTGGCGCTGAGCGCCCGCCTCGCCGAGCGGTACGGCATGGACGCCCAGGTGATGCACGCCGACGACGGCATCGTGCTCCGGCTGCCGGATGCCGACCTGATGGGCCTGGACCTCCTGGACTTCGACCCCGCACAGGACCTGGCGCAGGATCTGACGCCGGATCTGGCACCGGGTCCGGCGCAGGACCTGGCGCGCAGTCCGGGCCAGGCTCCGGCACCGCTGCCGGGCCTCTCGTACGACAGCGGCCAACCGCCCGTAGGCGCGGCGGACGTGACGTTCGAACAGGGCGAGATCGGCCAGATCGTCACCGACCAGGTCGGCGGTTCGGCGCTGTTCGCCTCCCGGTTCCGTGAGTGTGCGGCCCGCGCCCTGCTGCTGCCGCGCCGCAGCCCCGGCAAACGCACCCCGCTGTGGCAGCAGCGCCAGCGCGCCGCGCAACTCCTCCAGGTCGCATCGGAGTTCGGGTCATTCCCCATCGTCCTGGAAGCGGTCCGCGAATGCCTTCAGGACGTCTTCGACGTCCCCGGCCTCACGGAACTCATGGGCGACCTCGAAGCGCGCCGGGTCCGGCTGGTCGAGGTGACCACCCCGGAGCCCTCGCCCTTCGCGCGCTCGCTCCTGTTCGGCTACGTCGCCCAGTTCCTGTACGAGGGCGACTCGCCCCTCGCGGAGCGGCGGGCCGCCGCTCTCTCCCTCGACTCCCATCTGCTGGCGGAGCTCCTCGGCCAGGCGGAGCTGCGCGAGCTGCTCGACGCGGATGTCCTGGCGGAGCTGGAGCAGGAGCTCCAGTGGCTGACCGAGGACCGCCGGATCAAGGACGTCGAAGGCGTCGCCGACCTCCTCCGGGTCCTCGGTCCGCTCACCGACGAGGAGTTGGCAGCGCGCGGCGCCGACCCGTCCTGGGCTCCGGAGCTGTCCTCGGCCCGCCGGGCCATCCGGGTCCGGATCGGCGGGGCCGTCCACTGGGCGGCGATCGAGGACGCGGGCCGCCTGCGGGACGCACTGGGCACCGCCCTCCCGGTCGGTGTCCCCGAGGCGTTCACCGAACCGGTGAAGGACCCGCTCGGCGATCTCCTCGGCCGGTACGCCCGTACGCACGGCCCGTTCACCTCCACCGCGGCCGCCAACCGCTTCGGCCTCGGCACCGCCGTCACCGACGGGGCGTTGCAACGGCTCTCCGCGTCCGGCCGGATCGTCCAGGGCGAGTTCCATCCCGCCGGTATCGGCCAGGAATGGTGCGACGCCACCGTGCTGCGCCGGTTGCGCCGCCGCTCGCTCGCCGCGCTCCGCCACGAACTGGAACCGGTCCCGCCCGCCGCCCTCGCCGGCTTCCTGCCCCAGTGGCAGCATCTGGGCAGCAACAGCCTGCGCGGAATCGACGGACTGGCCCGCGCCATCGAGCAGTTGCAGGGCGCGCCCGTCCCGGCGTCGGCGCTGGAGAAGCTGATCCTGCCGAGCCGGGTCACGGGCTACACCCCCGCGATGCTCGACGAGCTGACCACCACCGGCGAGGTCGTCTGGGCCGGCGCGGGTGCCCTGCCCGGCAAGGACGGCTGGCTGTCCCTCTACCTCGCCGACAGCGCCCCCCTGCTCCTCCCGCCCCCGCACCCGCTGGAGCTCAGCGCGTTGCACGAATCCGTCCTGACCGCACTGAGCGGCGGATACGGACTGTTCTTCCGGCAGATCGCCGATCAGGTCCGCGCCACCACCCATCCGGACTGCACCGATCCGCAACTGGCCGACGCCATCTGGGAGCTGGCCTGGTCGGGCCGGCTCACCAATGACACGCTCGCCCCGCTGCGCTCGCTGCTCGGCTCCGGCCGCACGGCGGGGTCGACCGCCCACCGCGCCAGACGCAATGTCCCGCGCGGGCGTTACGGCTCGCTCACCTCCGCCGCCCGGCCCGCGTCCCGCACCGGCCCGCCCACCGTCTCGGGCCGCTGGTCCCTGCTGCCCGCCACCGAACCCGACCCCACGCACCGTGCTCACGCCCTGGCCCGCACTCTCCTCGACCGCCACGGGGTAGTGACCCGGGGCGCGGTCCAGGCCGAGGGCGTCGAAGGCGGCTTCTCCGCTACGTACCGCATCCTGTCCGCCTTCGAGGACAACGGGCAGGCCCGGCGCGGCTATGTCGTCGAGGGCCTGGGGGCGGCGCAGTTCGCGATGGACGGCGCGGTGGACCGGCTGCGCGCCACGTCCACCGCCCGCGACCGTACGGAGCCGGGGACCGCGCCCCACGCCCTGGTCCTCGCCGCGGCGGACCCGGCCAACGCGTACGGCGCCGCTCTGCCCTGGCCCGAGCCGCCGGACGGCGCCGGGCACAAGCCCGGCCGCAAGGCGGGCGCCCTGGTGGTGCTGGTCGACGGAGAGCTCGCGATGTACATGGAGCGCGGCGGCAAGACACTGCTGGCCTGGCCGACCGACCCGGACGACCCGGCGCTCCTCGCGGCGGCCGGGGCGCTGGCGGCGGCCGCCCGCGCGGGCGCACTCGGCACGGTCACGGTGGAGCGCACCAATGGCGCACCCTCCCTGACCTCCCCGCTCGGCCGCACATTGGAGGCGGCCGGCTTCCTGGCCACCCCGAGGGGGCTCCGCCTGCGCGCCTGAACCAACGACACGCCCCGCTCCTGGCCCACCGCATCGCCGGCGCCGTCGGCAGCACCACGCACACACGCCCGTATCGCCGCACCCGTACCAAGCCCTCGCATCGCCACGCCCCGCGCACGCCCCCGTACGCGGAAGCCACACACCCTCGCACGGCGCTCCCCGCCCCGCATCATGGAGGCATGCCCGAAGGAGACACCGTCCTGCAGACCGCCGTACGTCTGCGCACCGCACTCGCCGGTCGGATCCTCACCCGCTCCGACCTGCGCGTCCCCCGCTTCGCCACCGCCGACCTCACCGGCCGGACGGTCCTGGACGTCATCTCGCGCGGCAAGCATCTCCTCACCCGCGTCGAGGGCGGCCTCACCCTGCACAGCCACCTCCGGATGGACGGTGCGTGGCGCGTCTACGCCCCGGGCGAGCGCTGGCGCGGTGGCCCCGCCCATCAGATCCGCGCGATCCTCGCCAACACGGATCACACCGCGGTCGGCTACCGGCTGCCCGTCCTCGAACTGCTCCGCACCCAGGACGAGGCGAAGGCGGTCGGCCACCTCGGCCCCGATCTGCTGGGCCCGGACTGGGACCCCGAGACCGCTCTGCGCAATCTGCTCGCCGACCCCGGCCGCCCGCTCGGTGAAGCCCTGCTGGACCAGCGCAACCTGGCCGGAATCGGCAACATCTACAAGGCCGAGCTCTGCTTCCTGGCCCGCGCCACCCCCTGGCTCGCCGTCGGCGACCTCCCCGCCCCCACCGCCGCCCGCCTGGTCACCACGGCCAAGCAGCTCCTCGAAGCCAATCGCGACCGCCCGATGCGCACGACCACGACCACGCGCGCCCCACGCGGCTCCGGCCCCGGCCCCGGCCCCGGCCCGAAGGAACGGCTCTGGGTCTACGGCAGGGCCGACCGACCCTGTCTGCGCTGCGGCACCCCCATCCGCACCGCGGACCAGGACGCCCGCCCCGCCTACTGGTGCCCGCACTGCCAGTCGGGCCCCACCAGCTGAGGGCCGCCCAGTAGTTGACGTTCCGTCAGTTCCAGTCGTACCGTCCGGTCATGCCCCTCACCGCGTACGACCTCACGGGCCGCTCCGCGTTCGTCACCGGCGCGGCAGGCGGCATCGGCCGGGCCAGCGCCGTCCTGCTCGCGGCCGCGGGCGCCACGGTGCACTGCACGGATCTCGACGAGAAGGGCCTGCTGGAAACCCGGGACCTGATCAACGAAGCGGGTGGCACATCCCACATTCAGGTCCTCGATGTCACCGACCGCAGTCGGGTCGGGGCCGCAGTGGCCGCAGCGGGCGACCTGGACATCCTGGCGGCCGTCGCCGGAATCATGCATTCGAGCAGCGTCCTGGAGACCTCGGACGAGGACCTCGACCGCGTCCTCTCGGTCAATTTCAAGGGCGTGCTGTACGCCTGCCAGGAGGTGGCCCGCGGCATGATCGCCCGCGGCGCCCCCGGCTCACTGATCACCATGGCCTCGGGAGCGGTCGACTCCTCGGGCCCGGGACTGTTCTGCTACAGCGCGGCCAAGGCGGCGGTCGTCCAGCTCACGAAGACACTGGCGACCGAACTGGGGCCGCACGCGATCCGCGTCAACGCCGTCGCCCCGGGCTGGATCCGTACGCCCATGACCGCCCGCCACGACGCGGACCGGCAGCAACGTGTGGAGACGACGATGGCCCGGATCTCCCCGCTGGGACGGGTGGGCGAACCGGAGGACGTCGCCCACACCGTGCTCCACCTCGCTTCCGACGCGTCGGCCTTCATGACCGGCCAGATCCTCCGCCCGAACGGCGGCGTAGCCATGCCCTGGTGACCCGTCGAACCCGCTCCGCACCCTGCACCCCAGCAGCCGCCCAACGGCTCGCGCTCCGCACGCCGACAGCGAGCCAACAGCCCGCCCACCGCACGCCGAGGGCCGCCCATCGGGCAGCACCCGATTCCGCGCCCCCGCCGTCCGCCGCCATGCCCGTCAGGCCCGCACCCGCCGATCCGGCGGTCGCGGCCACATGCACGGGCAGCAGACTCAGGCCCCATCCACCCGCCGCCACCGCACCCTCGACAAGTCCCGCATGGGCCGGTTCCAGCATGAGCCGCAGCACGGCCCACCACCACACCCCGCCGAGAACGAGCGCCGGCACCCATCGCCGTACCATGGCTGCCTCCTCCGGCCGAACCTAGTGCGGCGCACTCACCCGGCGGGAGAGCGCATCGGCGCACCACCAGCGCGCGGCGTACAGCCGCAGACCGTTGCACGCTCTTGCCCAGAACTCCAGGGCGTGCTGCGCCGGATCGGGCCCGCCGCGGCCGGACACTCTCCGGTACGTAACCGGAGCGCACGACCCCGCCGTACTGCGGGCGACCTCACCGCACCGGATCCCACCGGCCGGCGGCCCGCTCCCCGCAGTCTCGCCCGGCAGCGCCCGGACCGCATCCAGAACGAGGGGCACCTCGGCGCCACTGAGCCCCCACCGATTCGAGTGGGGGCTCGGCGGACGCGGTCAGTGCTCGTCGCGGCGCAGCGAGTCCTTCATGCCCTTCGCTTGCTTCTCGGCGTCGCTCATGGCGCCCTTGGCCCGGCCCTTGGCCTGGTCCATCTTGCCCTCGGCCTCCTTGCGACGGTCGCCGGTCATCTTGCCCATGGCTTCCTTCGCCTTGCCCTTCATCTTGTCCTTGGCGCCTTCGTCAACCATTGCTACTCCTTCGGGTACGGGGATGTTCGATCTGCCTGTTCGGCTTCACCCACGATGACACAAACGAAACAAATCGGTCATTTGAGAACCGTCCGAGCCACCCACCCGAGCACGCCCCGAGCCATCCACCCCGAGCACAGCCCGAGCACGGTCCAAGCCCACCCCAAGCCCACCCCGAGCGCCTGAGCCCGCCCCGAGCACGCAGAAGCCCCGGCCTCCCCCTCAAGGGGACGACCGGGGCTCCGCCACACACCGTTTCACACCGGACCGCGCGGGTCAGGCGGCGACGACATCCACCGCTTCCGCGGGCGCCTTGATGGTCACCCGTCCCGTCGGCACACCTGCCACCGACGTCACGGAGACGGAGTTGAGCATTGGCCGGACCGGCACAGGCACCGGATCGCTGACTGCTGCCGACTCGGCCAGTTCGGCCAGCGACAGCTCATCGCTCACTTCACGCATGAGCTCGGACATCCGTACGTCAAGCGCGTCGCAAATGGCGGAGAGCAGTTCGGAGGATGCCTCCTTCTGCCCCCGCTCCACCTCGGAGAGATAGCCGAGCGAGACTCGGGCGGACGAGGAGACTTCGCGCAGAGTACGGCCTTGGCGCTGGCGCTGCCGACGCAGCACGTCACCAAGCAGGCGACGGAGCAGAATCATCGGTGGCTCCCTCCTCGGACCGCGTAGCCGCATCCTTCACGCCCCACCGTACCGCCTCGCGCCGCGGCCGTGCGGGGAGCGATGTCGTGTTCACTCAGGGCTGCAAACATCAATTCCCCCCGTTCTGTTCCGTATCCTGTGCCCTTGCATTCTTGCCGAGTTCGGCGGAGAGCAACTCGAGCACGCTCCGTACGCTCTCTTTACGGATGTCCGCCCGTCCACCGTTCAACCTCAGCTCGGCCATATTCTGCACGCCGCCCGGCCCGGCCACCGCGACATAGACCGTCCCCACGGCCTTGCCGTCCTGCGGATCAGGGCCGGCGACCCCCGTGGTGGCCATGCCCCAGTCCGCCCCGAGGACGCGACGCACACCGGCTGCCATCTGCCGCGCCACCTCCGGGTCGACCGCACCGCGCTCCGTCAGCAGGCCCCCGTCCACACCCAGGACATCCCGCTTCAGGGGCGTCGCGTACGCCGTCACGGAGCCCCGGAAGGAGCGCGAGGCCCCCGGCACCGAGGTGAGTTCCGCCGCGACCAGACCGCCGGTGAGCGACTCCGCGACGGCAAGGGTCTCACCACGCTCCACGAGCAGCTCCAGCACCCTGGCCGCGGCAGTCACCGCTCGGCCTCCGCCGAATCACGGCTTCCCGTGGCCCCCTGGACCGGCCCAGCCACAGCGGCGGCCCGCTCGGCGGCGAGCCCCTTGCGACGCAGCACCACGGCCTGGCGCACGTAGTCGAGCCCGGTGACCACCGTCAGCACGACGGCCACCGCCATCACCCAGAAGCGCAGGGTGGCAAGTGGACCGGTGAGAGCCAGGACGTACATCCCGACGGCCGTCCCCTGCGCCAGGGTCTTCATCTTCCCGCCGCGACTGGCCGGAATCACCGCATGCCGTATCACCCAGAACCGCATCAGCGTGATGCCGAGCTCGCGGAAGAGGATCACGCCGGTGACCCACCAGGGCAGATCACCGAGGTACGAGAGACAGACCAGCGCAGCGCCCATGATCGCCTTGTCCGCGATCGGGTCGGCGATCTTCCCGAAGTCGGTGACCAGGTTGTACGTGCGCGCCAGATGGCCGTCGAACAGGTCGGTGATCATGGCGATGGCGAAGGCCGCCCAGGCGAACGAACGCCAGACCGGGTCGTACCCGCCGTGGTGCAGCAACAGCAGCACGAAGCCGGGCACCAGCACCAGCCGCAGCATGGTGAGCAGATTGGCGATGTTCCACAGGCTGGCCTGATTGACGGCCGCAGTGCCCAGCTTGCCGCCGCGGACCGGCTTCGCGCCGGAGCCGCCTGCCGCGGATGCCGGGGCTCCCGTCATCTGGCTGCCTCCACGAGTCCGGAACACTCGGCCACCAGATCCACTCCTTCGGTGCCCACGACCTTTGCCTCGACCATAAGGCCGGGTACGAGGCCGTCGCGTGTCGTGAAGAGCACCTGGCCGTCCGTCTCGGGTGCCTGGTGTGCCGCGCGGCCCACCGCACCGTCCTCGTCGTCCACGGACTCGACCAGCACCTGGAGCGACTCGCCCAGGCGCTCCTCGGCACGCTGCGAGGTCAGCTCCTCGGCCAGCTGCGAGATGTGCGCGAGCCGCTCGGCGATGACGTCGGCGTCCAGCTTGTTCTCGTAGCCGACGGCCTCGGTGCCCTCCTCGTCGGAGTAGCCGAAGACGCCGATGGCGTCGAGCCGGGCACCGGTGAGGAAGCGTTCCAGCTCCGCCAGGTCGGCCTCGGTCTCGCCGGGGAAGCCCACGATGAAGTTGGAGCGGGCACCGGCCTGCGGCGCCTTGCTCCGGATGGTGTCCAGCAGCTCCAGGAACCGGTCGGTGTCGCCGAAGCGGCGCATCGCCCGCAGCACACCGGGGGCCGAGTGCTGGAAGGAAAGATCGAAGTAGGGCGCGACCTTCGGCGTCGAAGTCAGCACGTCGATCAGGCCGGGCCGCATCTCGGCCGGCTGGAGGTAGCTGACCCGGATCCGCTCGATGCCCTCGACGTCGGCGAGCTCCGGCAGCAGCGTCTCCAGCAGCCGGATGTCGCCGAGGTCCTTGCCGTACGAGGTGTTGTTCTCGGAGACGAGCATGACCTCCTTGACGCCCTGCTCGGCCAGCCAGCGGGTCTCCTGCAGCACGTCCGAGGGGCGCCGCGAGATGAAGGAGCCGCGGAAGGACGGAATGGCGCAGAAGGAGCAACGGCGGTCGCAGCCGGAGGCGAGCTTCACCGAGGCGACGGGGCTGGTGCCCAGCCGCCGGCGCAGGGGCGCGCGCGGCCCGGAGACCGGGGCGACTCCGTCCGGGAGGTCCTCGGGGGCGGGGGCCGGTGCGGCCTCCTGTGCGTGACCGGGCAGGGCCACGGCCGCGTCCTGCCGCTCGGCCGGGCTGATCGGCAGCAGCTTGCGGCGGTCGCGCGGGGTGTGCGAGGCGTGGATGCCGCCGTTGAGGATGGTCTGGAGGCGGTCGGAGATGTCGGCGTAGTCGTCGAAGCCGAGGACGCCGTCCGCCTCGGGCAGGGCCTCGGCGAGGTCCTTGCCGTAGCGCTCGGCCATGCAGCCGACGGCGACCACGGCCTGGGTTCTGCCGTGATCCTTCAGATCATTGGCTTCGAGCAGGGCGTCGACGGAGTCCTTCTTGGCGGCCTCGACGAATCCACAGGTGTTGACTACGGCGACATCCGCGTCGGAGGCGTCCTGGACGAGCTCCCAGCCGTCCGCTGCCAAGCGGCCTGCGAGCTCCTCCGAGTCCACCTCGTTACGGGCGCAGCCAAGAGTGACAAGGGCGACGGTACGGCGTTCGGGCATGGGCTCAAGACTACTTTGTCCCCGCACTCGCCCTGCCGCGCAGGGTTCCACCGTTACACCGAGTAACAAATGCGGCGAGCGCCCGGCTTGTTTGCCGGGCGCTCGCCGTGTCGTCGATGCCGCCTGAGGAAACTGTGCGTACCGGGGTCAGCCGACCGCCGGGTCGCCCTTGGTGTACGAGAGCCGCTCGACCTGGCCGGGCTGGAACTGGTCCTCGACCTTCTTGCCGTTGACGAAGAGCTCGATCGAGCCCGCGTCACCGAGGACGAGGTCGACCCGTTCCTTGTCCTGGAAGGTCTTGGTCTCGCCCTGGAGCAGCAGACCATCGAAGAGCAGCCGCCCGTTGTGGTCCTTGGCGGAGATCCAGCTCTTGCCCTGGTTGGCGTTGAGCCGGACGGTCACCTTGTCCCTGGGTGCCGCGGCGATGGCGCTGTCCGAAGGCGCCGGCTTGGGGTCGACGGGCTTGCCGGTCTTCGGTGCGGGGCTCTTCTTGTGGGGTGCGGGACCCTCCGCGACCTGGGTGGCTGCGGGACTGTCGTCGCCGCCCTTGAGGAAGGTGAAGCCGACGAAACCGACTACGGCGACGATCGCCGCGACCATGGCCGCCGTCCAGTTGGGCCGACGGGGTTCGGAACGGATTCTCTCGGCCTCGAACAGCGGCGCCGCGGAGGTGGGAGCGGGACGGCCGCCGTGTTCCGCGTCGTACTGCGAAACCAGCGGTTCCGGATCGAGTTCGACGGCACGCGCGAGCGTACGGATATGGCCGCGCGCGTACACGTCGCCGCCGCAGCGGGAGAAGTCGTCCTCTTCGATCGCGTGCACGATGGGGATGCGCACCCGGGTGGACGAGCTGATCTCTTCGACCGTGAGACCTGCGGCGATACGAGCCTGCTGGAGCACTCGACCGATCGAAGGCCGGTCGTCTTCGGGGGAGTTGCCGATGGACACGGGGGCGCCTTTCGAGCGTGAGCCACCTGCTGGGTGTTCAGTCTAGGGGGGGTACGAAAGGGTGGGGCAACCGGGAGGAAGGACTTTGTCCTCCATCGGACTCGAATCACTGTCCGATTCTCCGGACCGCCCCGGGAAGGACAATTCTGCCGCCCCTCCCTCCAAGTTGACGTACGACCCGGCGAAACGGTTGCCCGTAACACCCTTACGAACCGGTTTCCCCGCGGATCAGAGCCAACACCCCGTCCAGCTCGTCGGGTTTCACCATGACGTCGCGCGCCTTCGACCCCTCGCTGGGTCCGACGATGTTCCTCGACTCCATCAGGTCCATCAGCCGGCCCGCTTTCGCGAAGCCGACCCGCAGCTTGCGCTGAAGCATCGAGGTGGACCCGAACTGCGTGGAGACGACCAGTTCGGCGGCCTGGCAGAGCAGGTCCAGGTCGTCGCCGATATCCTCGTCGATCTCCTTCTTCTTGGCGGTGCCGACCACCACGTCCTCGCGGAAGACCGGCGCCATCTGATCCTTGCAGTGCTGGACGACGGCCGCGACCTCGTCCTCGGTGACGAAGGCGCCCTGCATCCGGGTCGGCTTGTTCGCGCCCATCGGCAGGAACAGACCGTCACCCTTTCCGATGAGCTTCTCGGCGCCGGGCTGGTCGAGGATGACCCGGCTGTCGGCCAGCGACGAGGTCGCGAAGGCGAGCCGGGAGGGCACGTTCGCCTTGATCAGACCGGTGACGACGTCGACCGAGGGCCGCTGGGTCGCGAGCACCAGGTGGATACCGGCGGCGCGGGCCAGCTGGGTGATCCGGACGATGGCGTCCTCCACGTCGCGCGGAGCGACCATCATCAGGTCGGCGAGCTCGTCGACGATCACCAGCAGATACGGGTAGGGCGAGAGTTCGCGCTCGCTGCCCTCCGGCGGCTTGACCTTGCCGTTGCGGACGGCCTGGTTGAAGTCGTCGATGTGCCGGTAGCCGAACGCCGCGAGGTCGTCGTACCGCAGGTCCATCTCCCGCACGACCCACTGGAGCGCCTCGGCGGCGCGCTTCGGGTTGGTGATGATCGGCGTGATCAGGTGCGGGATGCCCTCGTACGCCGTCAGCTCGACGCGCTTGGGGTCGACCAGCACCATGCGGACGTCGTCCGGGGTCGCCCGCACCATGACCGAGGTGATCAGGCAGTTGATGCACGACGACTTGCCGGAACCGGTCGCACCGGCCACCAGCACGTGCGGCATCTTCGCCAGGTTGGCCATCACATAGCCGCCCTCCACGTCCTTGCCGAGCGCGACCAGCATCGGGTGGTCGTCCTCGGCGGCGTCCGCGAGGCGCAGTACGTCGCCTAGGTTGACCATCTCCCGGTCGGTGTTGGGGATCTCGATGCCGACCGCCGACTTGCCCGGGATCGGGGAGATGATCCGGACGTCGGGGCTGGCGACGGCGTAGGCGATGTTCTTGGCGAGCGCGGTGATCCGCTCGACCTTCACCGCCGGGCCGAGCTCCACCTCGTACCGCGTGACCGTCGGTCCGCGGGTGAAGCCGGTGACGGCGGCGTCGACCTTGAACTCGGTGAAGACGTTGGTCAGCGCGGCGACGATCGCGTCGTTGGCGGCGCTGCGGGTCTTGCCCGGGCCACCGCGTTCCAGCAGGTCGAGCGAGGGCAGCGAGTAGGTGATGTCGCCGGAGAGCTGGAGCTGTTCGGCGCGGGCCGGCAGCGGCTGGGACTGCGAGTCGGGCACCGGCTTCGTCAGATCGGGTACGCCGCCCGTGGGGGCCGGCGGCTTCCCTCCTCCGGAGGAGGGTTCGGCCTCCCTGGCACCCGGCACCGGTGTGCCCTGGCGTTCGCGCTCGACGGAGACGCCCTGGGTGAGGTCGGCGACGATCGGCGAGGGCGGCATGCCGTTGAGCACCGCCCCGTCGAGGGCCGCGGCCGCGGCGGCCGCCACGTCCACCGCGTCCATGGTGCGGTTCATCGCGGGCTGCACGGAGGGCCTGCGCGGCCGGCGGCGCTTGGAGAGCACTTCGGCCTCGGCCTGCTCGGGGTCGTACTCGTCGGAGACTTCGGAGCGGCGTGCCGGGGAGCGGCGGGAGCGGGCGGGAAGCTGCTCGCGCCACTGCTCCTCGTAGCGCTCGTCGTCGTTCTCCTCGTCCGCCTCGGGGTCGTACTCCGGGTGGAGGAGCCCCAGCTTGGTGCCGAGCAGCCGGAGCCGTTGCGGAATGGCGTTCACCGGGGTGGCGGTGACGACCAGCAGCCCGAAGACGGTGAGCAGCAACAGCAGCGGTACGGCGAGGACCTCGCCCATCGCGTAGATCAACGGCTTGGAGGCGGCCCAGCCGATAAGCCCGCCCGCGTTCTGCATCGCCGTGGTGCCGTCCTCCCGGCCGGGTGACCCGCAGGCGATGTGGACCTGTCCGAGCACCCCGATGACGAGGGCGGAGAGCCCGATGACGATCCGGCCGTTGGCCTCGGGCTTCTCCGGGTAGCGGATCAGCCGGACGGCGATGGCGCCGAGCAGTATCGGCACGAGCAGATCGAGTCGGCCGAAGGCCCCGGTGACGAGCATCTCCACGAGGTCGCCGACGGGTCCGCGCAGATTCGACCAGGTGCCCGCGGCGACGACCAGCGCGAGGCCGAGCAGCAGCAGCGCGACGCCGTCCTTGCGGTGTGCGGGGTCGAGTCCCTTGGCGCCGCGCCCTATGCCGCGGAAGGTGGCTCCGACGGCGTGGGCCGCACCGAGCCAGACGGCGCGCGCCAGACGGTACACACCACCGGTGGGCGACGGGGCGGGCTTGGGCGGGGCCGCCTTCTTCGCCGCCGCCTTCTTGGCGGGTGCCTTCTTGGCGGGCGCGGTCTTCTTGGCGGCGGTCTTCTTCGCGGGCGCGGCTTTCGGCGCGGCTTTCCTGGCCGGCCCCGCGGTACCGCCGACGCGCTTCGCGGTGCCCGCCGTGCCCTGGGAACCCTTGCCGGACGTACGTGAGGCCATGGTGCCGAGGTTACCGTTGTCGGCGCCTGTGAACACGTGCGACTGCCGCTTCACCCGACCGTGTCGCTTTGCGGGGGCCGCAAACTGACGCGGCCTCACTGCCGGACGCCCCGATTCGGCGCGTCGATCGGCGGACCGGGGGGCCAGTTGGGCCGACGCCCGGACAACCGCCCGTCCCCGGCCCGAAATCACACCGCCGGAACGCCGCGAACCCGGCCCTCCCCCGGTGCGGGACGCGGCTGATACGGCGTTACGAGGTAACGGTGGATGCGGCGTTACGAGGTAAGGGTGGCCGGGCCGGTGCCGGTGCCGGGCTCCAGGGCGTCGAGCGCCCGGCGCAGCCCGGTCAGCTTGCGCTCCAGATGGGCGGCGGTGGCCACCGCCGCGGCGTCCGCCGACTCGTCGTCGAGCTGCTTGGAGAGCGCCTCCGCCTGCTCCTCGACGGCTGCCAGCCGCGCCGAGAGCTCGGCGAGCAGCCCGGCGGGCTCCTTCTCGTGGTCCGCGCCGCCCGAATCGCCCTCGAGCTGGAGCCGCAGCAGCGCCGCCTGCTCGCGCAGCTTGCAGTTCTTCATGTACAGCTCGACGAAGACCGAGACCTTGGCGCGGAGCACCCATGGGTCGAAGGGCTTCGAGATGTAGTCCACCGCGCCCGCCGCGTAACCCCGGAAGGTGTGATGCGGGCCGTGGTTGATCGCGGTGAGAAAGATGATCGGGATGTCCCGGGTCCGTTCCCGCCGCTTGATGTGCGCGGCGGTTTCGAAACCGTCCATGCCCGGCATCTGGACGTCCAGCAGAATGACCGCGAAGTCGTCCGTGAGCAGCGCCTTGAGCGCTTCCTCCCCTGACGATGCCCGGACCAGTGTCTGATCGAGCGCAGAGAGGATGGCCTCCAGCGCCAGCAGATTCTCCGGCCGGTCATCGACCAGGAGGATCTTGGCCTTCTGTACCATGGCCCGTCCTCCTCGCCCCGGAATTTCACCGGGCGCCGCCCCAGGGGACGACTCCCTTACGCCGTCCGTCCTTGTGCCGGTCATGGTAGCCGCACCCCGCCCGTCGCCACACCCTGTCACCGCGATGTCACTGTGCACACAGCAGAAACGCGGTGGGGGACGAGAAGGTTCCCCGTATTCCGCCCCCTCACACCCCTGCGAGCACAGTCGATCAGCAACTCGTCCGGATTCCCTCGTTCAATGATCACTCTCCGCGCATCCACTGCTCCATTACGGAAAGGAGATGATCAGGATCGACAGGCTTGGTGACATAGTCGGAAGCGCCGGATTCGATCGCCTTCTCCCGGTCACCCTTCATCGCCTTCGCGGTCAACGCGACGATCGGCAGCCCGGCGAACTGCGGCATCCGCCGGATCGCCGCCGTCGTGGCATAGCCGTCCATCTCCGGCATCATGATGTCCATCAGTACGACTGTCACATCGTCGTGCTGTTCCAGGACTTCGATGCCGACGCGTCCGTTCTCCGCGTACAGCACCGAAAGCCCGTGCTGCTCCAGCACGCTGGTGAGCGCGAAGACGTTGCGGATGTCGTCGTCGACGATGAGCACCTTCTCGCCACGGAACCGGAACGTCCTGCGGACCTCGGGTTCCTCCTGCCCGGCGAGCGCCCACGGCTCCTGCGGAGCGGTCGGCGCGGCGCTCCGGGGCGGCAGCGCGAGCCGCCGTTCCGTGCTCCCCAGGCTCTTGCGGCGACGCCGCATCAGGCCGACCGCGCCGCCCGGATCCGGTGCCTCGGCCGCCGGGTCGGCACCCGGACCGGCCTCCGGCAGCAGCCCTTCCTCGGCCGCTGCGCCGTGCCCCTCGATGGGACCGGGCCCGATCTGCGGGTACCCCTGCGGCGGCAACTCGCTCGGGTGCAGCGGCAGATACAGCGTGAAGGTCGAGCCACGGCCCGGCTCACTGGCCGCGTGGATCTCGCCGCCCAGCAGCCGGGCGATCTCCCGGCTGATGGACAGCCCGAGCCCCGTGCCGCCGTACTTGCGACTGGTCGTACCGTCCGCCTGCTTGAACGCCTCGAAGATCACCAGCATCTTGCTGGCGGCGATCCCGATACCGGTGTCGGTGACCGAGAACGCGATCAGGTCGGCATCCGCGTCGCGCAGCGAGCCGGCCTCCAGGAGCTGCTCCCGGATGGCGTTCGGCACATCCTCGTTGGCGTGCCGGATCACCAGCTCGACCGCCCCGCTGTCGGTGAACTTCACCGCGTTGGAGAGGAGATTGCGCAGCACCTGCAGGAGCCGCTGCTCGTCCGTGTGCAGGGTCGCGGGCAGTTCGGGCGATACCCGTACGGAGAAGTCGAGCCCCTTCTCCGCGGTGAGCGGGCGGAACGTCGCCTCCACGTAGTCCACCAGCTGAACCAGTGCGATCCGGGTCGGGCTGACGTCCATCTTGCCCGCCTCGACCTTCGTCAGATCGAGAATGTCATTGATCAGCTGGAGCAGATCGGATCCGGCGCCGTGGATCGTCTCGGCGAATTCCACCTGCTTCGGCGAGAGATTGCCCTCGGCATTGTCCGCGAGCAGCTTGGCCAGAATGAGCAGCGAGTTGAGCGGTGTACGCAGCTCGTGCGACATGTTCGCCAGGAATTCGGACTTGTAGCGCATCGAGACCGCGAGCTGCTCGGCGCGCTCCTCCAGGACCTGCCGGGCCTCTTCGATCTCGGTGTTCTTGACCTCGATGTCGCGGTTCTGCTGGGCCAGCAGCTCGGCCTTCTCCTCCAGTTCCGCGTTGGAGGCCTGGAGCGCCTTCTGCCGGTTCTCCAACTCCTGTGAACGATCCCGCAATTGCTCGGCCAGCTCCTGCGACTGTTCGAGCAGTTTCTCGGTCTTCGTATTGACGCTGATGGTGTTGACGCTCGTCGCGATCATTTCGGCGAGCTGGTTGAGGAAGTCCCGCTGGATGTGGGTGAACGGCTGGAACGACGCCAGCTCGATCACGCCGAGGACCTTCCCCTCGAAAAGCACCGGCAGCACGATCACATGCGCGGGAGGTGCCTCGCCCAGCCCGGAGGAGATCTTCAGATAGCCCGGCGGAACGTTGTCCACCTGGATGGTCCGCTTCTCCTCGGCCGCCGTACCGATGAGCGTCTCGCCCGGCCGGAAGGACGTCGGCATCGAACCGGCCGAGTATCCGTAGCTGCCCCTCATGCAGAGTTCGTACGAGTTGTCCTTGTCGCTGTCCGAGCCCACCGCGGCGGTGTCCCCGGTCGGCATGGCCAGGAAGAACGCACCGTGCTGCGCGGAGACGACCGGGGTCAGCTCGCTCATGATCAGCGAGGCCACGTCGTCCAGGTCGCGACGCCCCTGCATCAGACCGGAGATCCGGGCGAGGTTGCCCTTGAGCCAGTCCTGTTCCTTGTTGGTCGCCGTGGTGTCGCGCAGGTTGGCGATCATCGTGTTGATGTTGTCCTGCAGGGCCTGGATCTCGCCGGCCGCGTCCACATCGATCTTCAGATTGAGATCACCGCGGGTCACCGCGGTGGCGACGGCCGCGATGGCCCGCACCTGGCGGGTGAGGTTGCCGGCCATCTCGTTCACCGACTCGGTGAGGTCGCGCCAGGTGCCGTCGACGTCCCGGACCCGGGCCTGACCGCCCAGCTGACCCTCGGTGCCCACCTCGCGGGCCACCCGGGTCACCTGCTCGGCGAACGAGGACAGCTGGTCGACCATCGTGTTGATGGTGTTCTTCAGCTGCTGGATCTCACCGCGCGCGTCGATGTCGATCTTCTTGGTGAGGTCGCCCTTGGCGATGGCGGTGGTGACCGCCGCGATCTGGCGCACCTGACCGGTCAGGTTGGACGCCATCGAGTTCACCGACTCGGTGAGGTCCTTCCACGTACCCGAGACGCCCGGCACCCGCGCCTGGCCGCCGAGTTCGCCCTCCGTGCCCACCTCGCGGGCGACCCGCGTCACCTCGTCGGCGAACGAGGACAGCGTCGTCACCATCGTGTTGACGGTGTCCGCGAGCTCGGCGACCTCGCCGCGCGCCTCGACGGTGACCTTCTTCCTCAGGTCGCCGTTGGCGACCGCCGAGGAGACCCGGGAGATGTTCCGCACCTGACTGGTCAGGTTGTTGGCCATCAGATTGACGTTGTCGCTGAGGTCCTTCCAGATGCCGGTCGCTCCCGGCACCCGGGCCTGACCGCCGAGGATGCCCTCGGTGCCCACCTCGCGGGCGACCCGCGTCACCTCGTCGGCGAAGTTGAGCAGCTGGTCGACCATGGTGTTGACGGTCGTGACCAGTTCGAGGATCTCGCCCTTGGCATCGACGGTGATCTTCTTGGAGAGATCGCCGTTGGCGACCGCGGTGGTGACCTCGGCGATGTTGCGGACCTGCAGGGTCAGGTTGTTCGCCATGCCGTTGACGGACTGGGTGAGGTCCTTCCACGTACCAGACACCCCCTGCACCTCGGCCTGGCCGCCGAGGATGCCCTCCGTACCCACCTCACGGGCGACCCTGGTCACCTGCTCGGCGAAGTTCGAGAGCTGGTCGACCATCGTGTTGATGGTGTTCTTCAGCTCAAGGATCTCGCCCCGGGCATCCACATCGATCTTCTGCGACAGGTCACCGCGCGCCACCGCCGTGGCGACCTGCGCGATGTTACGGACCTGAGCGGTCAGGTTGCCCGCCATGCCGTTCACCGAGTCGGTCAGATCACGCCACACACCGGCCACGCCGGGCACCTGTGCCTGCCCGCCGAGCCGCCCGTCGGTGCCGACCTCGCGGGCCACCCGGGTCACCTGATCCGCGAAGGCGGAGAGCTGGTCGACCATCGTGTTGATGGTGTTCTTCAGCTCAAGGATCTCGCCCCGCGCGTCCACATCGATCTTCTGCGACAGGTCACCGCGCGCCACCGCCGTGGTCACCTGGGCGATCTGGCGGACCTGCGAAGTCAGGTTCCCGGCCATGAAGTTGACGGAGTCGGTGAGTTCCTTCCAGGTACCGGAGACGCCGTCCACCCGTGCCTGGCCTCCGAGGCGGCCCTCCGTGCCCACGTCCCGCGCCATCCGCGTCACCTGGTCGGCGAAGTTCGAGAGCTGCGCCACCATCGTGTTGACGGTGTTCTTCAGCTCCAGCATCTCGCCCGCGACATCCACGGTGACCTTCTGCGTCATGTCACCGTTGGCCACCGCGGTCGTCACCTGCGCGATGTCCCGCACCTGGCCCGTGAGGTTCCGGAACGCGGCGTTCACCGAGTCGGTGAGGTCCTTCCAGGTCCCCGCCGCCCCAGGCACCTCGGCCTGACCGCCGAGGCGGCCCTCCACACCGACCTCCCGGGCCACCCGGGTCACTTCCGAACCGAAGGCCTGGAGCTGGTCCACCATCGTGTTGACGGTGTTCTTAAGCTCCAGCATCTCGCCGGCCACATCCACGGTGACCTTCTGCGTCATGTCACCGTTGGCCACCGCCTTGGTCACCTGCGCGATGTCCCGCACCTGCGTAGTCAGGTTCCGGAAGACCGTGTTCACCGAGTCGGTGAGGTCCTTCCACGTCCCCGCCGCCCCAGGCACCTTCGCCTGCCCGCCGAGCAGACCCTCGCCACCGACCTCGCTGGCCACCCGGGTCACTTCGTCCGCGAAGAGGCGCAGCGTGTCGGTCATCTGGTTGATGGTCTCGGCCAGTTGCGCGACCTCGCCGCGGGCGCTCACCGTGACCTTCTGGGACAGGTCGCCGTTGGCGACCGCCGTCGTCACCTCGGCGATCCCGCGCACCTGGGAGGTGAGGTTCCCGGCCATCGTGTTGACGGAGTCGGTGAGGTCCTTCCACACACCCGCCACACCCGGCACGGTCGCCTGACCGCCGAGCTCGCCCTCCGTACCCACCTCACGGGCGACCCGGGTCACCTCGGAGGAGAACGACGACAGCTGGTCGACCATCGTGTTGACGGTGTTCTTCAGCTGGAGCATCTCACCGGCCACATGGACGGTGACCTTCCGCGACAGATCGCCCTTGGCGACCGCCGTGGTCACCAGGGCGATGTCGCGCACCTGCGCGGTCAGCCGGTACGCCATGGTGTTCACGGAGTCCGTGAGGTCCTTCCAGGACCCGGACATCCCGCGCACCTGGGCCTGTCCGCCCAGTTTGCCCTCGGTACCCACCTCGACCGCGACCCGCGTCACCTGCTCGGTGAACGCCGACAGCTGGTCGACGAGGCTGTTGACCGTACGGGCGACCTTCAGGAACTCGCCGCGCAGCGGCCGTACCGTCTCGTCGGACGTGTGCGAACGCAGTTCCATCCGCTGTTCGAGATCACCGTCGGCCACCGCCGACAGCACCCGCCCGACCTCCGAGACCGGGCGGGCCAGATCGTCGACCAGCTCGTTGGAGGCGTCGATCGCGGCGGCCCAGGAGCCCTCGCAGGCGCCCGTCTCCAGCCGCTCGGTGAGCTTCCCCTCGCGTCCGACCACCCGCCGCACCCGGGCCAGCTCACCGGTGAGATGCAGATTACGGTCGGCGACCTCGTTGAAGACCGCCGCGATCTCCGCCATCACGTCGTCGCCCGAGACGGTCAGACGCCTGCGGAAATTCCCGTCGCGCATCGCCACGAGGCCCGCCAACAGTCTGTTGAGCGCCGCCGCGTCGACGTCGATGGTTCCATTGCGCTGTTTCTTCACGGACTGTCCGCCTTTTGTGCGCGTGCTTCTGCCCCGCGCCGCCACGCCAGACTCCACCGTGTCCCTCCCGCAGGGGTTGACCGTATCGCTCGGGCCTTATCTGGGAGCTTGCCCAGTTCTTCTTGGCTCACCGCCACAGCCCACCGTCGACGGGTGACCATGGGGACGTCAAATCGTTGAAACGTACCAGGCCGGACGCAGCCGGGGTGCCACCTCCAATGGTTGTCCCACATCACTCCGTTGAGAAGGCCACACTTGTCCGGTCACAGGTCGGTTCCTGGTCGCTCCTGTCCGAAGTCGCCCCTCGTGTACCCGGCACGCAGACCGAGCGTCTAGCCTGGCAGGCGAATCGAAGCGGCGAGAAACGGGCACAGGACTCGGGGAAGCGACGAGACACCACATGGGGAGTTCTGTGATCACCGCGCGCGCGGCCGCCACCTTCGACCCGGTCGGGCGCTCCGTCGCGACCGCCCGCGCCTTTGTCCGCGACACCCTTCAGGGGTGGGGCTACACGGACGTCGTCGACGACGCGGTCGTCCTCACCAGCGAGCTGGTGACCAACGCCGTGGTCCACGCGGGCACCGCCGCCGACGTCCTGTGCCTTCGCACGGAGGACGGCGTCCGGATCGAGGTCTCCGACCACTATCCGGAACGCGAGGTCCCGCTCCAGAGCGCGGGCCCGGACTTCGGCAGCCCGGACCGCGAGAACGGCCGCGGACTGCTGCTCTGCACGGCACTCGCCACCCGCTGGGGCGTCGAGTACTCACCCACCCGCAAACATGTCTGGTTCCAGCTCGATCTTCCCGAACGCCCGGTGGGCATCCGCTCGGCGGGCCCGCTGCTCCCCGTGGGGCTGCTCCCCGTCGCCGACGAGCGCGTCAGGGTGGCGGTCGTACAGATCGACAGCACCGGCTCCATCGCGGCCTGGAACGAGGACGCCTCGTTCCTCTTCGGCCACACCACGGATCAAGTCACCGGAAAGCAGCTCACCGACTTCACCGCCTGGCCCCAGACCCCCGGCACCAACACGGGCATCGTCGACGCGCTCCAGCTCTCGCGCTGGGAGGGCAGCTACGGAATCCGCGGCGCCGACGGCCGGACCATCCCCGTCTACGCCTCGCACCTGCGGGTCCGCGACACCCACGGCGAGCCCTCGACCGTCTGTCTCCTCGTCCGCGACTACGAACGCGCCGTGCTCCAGTCTCCGGCCCGCGCACCGGTCTCCGACACCAACGCCGAGAGCGGCAAGACCGACCCGTTCGAGATCTTCATCGGCTCCCCCGCCCCCGACGACCTCGACGGCCTGCTCCAGCGCACGGTCGAGCGGGCCCGCGACATGCTCGATGCCGACGCGGCCTTCCTGCTGCTGGCGACGGACGACGAAACGGAACTGGAGGTACGGGCCACCACCGGCCTGCCCTCCGCCCGCCAGCGTTTCGCCCGGGTCCCGGTGGAAGCCGGAACCGGACGGTACGGATCCGCCCGGATGCCCGCCGTCCACGAGGACCTCGACCACGTCCCGGGCGCCGTCCCGCTGCTGGGCGGTACCGGGATGCGTTCCGTCGTCACCGTCCCGCTGAAGGTCGAAGGGCGGCTCACGGGCTCGCTGGGTGTAGCCGCCGAAGCGGCCGGCCGCTACTCGAACGAGGAGGCCCTGCGCCTTCAGTTCGCCGCGGACCGGATCGCGCTCGCGGTCGAATCGGCCCGACTGGGCGAGCTGGAACGCCTCCGCCGCGGTTCCCTCTCCTTCCTCGTCGAGGCCTCCGACCTGCTCGCCGGCACTCTCGACCGGGACCAGACCCTGGCGCTGATGGCCCAGATGACGGTCCCGACCCTGGCCACCTGGTGCGCCGTGTACACGATTGCCGACCAGTCCTCCGAGCCGTACCTCTCGTACGTCCTGCACGAGGACGAGGAGCGCATCGACGGCCTCAAGGCCCTGCTCTCCAAGATCGCGCCGCCGGACCCGGTACCCACCCCCGGCGCCCGGGTCTGGTCCGCCCCGTCCGAGGCCGCCCACCAGGCGGCCCTGCGCAGTTCGATGCGGACTCTCGGCCTCGGTGAGACCGGCAGGCTCGTCGAACCGGGCAGGCTCGGCTCCGGCATCCGTACGACGCTCGCCACCGCGGCCGCCGTGGGCGGGGAGACGGTGGTCCTGCCACTCGTGGCCCGCAACCGCGTCATCGGCATGCTCACGCTCGGGAAGCCCTCCGACGACCACTTCCGCCAGGAGATCCTGGAACTGGCCGAGGACCTCTCCCGCCGCGCCGCCCTGGCCCTCGACAACGCGCGCCTCTACTCGGAGCGCATGGCGATCAGCCAGTCCTTGCAGCGCAGCCTCCTGCCTCCGGGGCTGCCCGAGGTCCCCAATGTCGAGATCGAGGTCATCTACCGCGCGGCCGGCGAGGGCAACGAGGTCGGCGGCGACTTCTACGACGTCTTCCCGATCCGCGACGGCGCCTACGGCTTCGCCATCGGCGACGTATGCGGTACGGGCCCGGAGGCCGCCGCCGTCACGGGCCTCGCCCGTCACGCCCTGCGCCTCCTCGCCCGCGAGGGCTTCGGCGGCCCCGCCGTCCTGGAGCGTCTCAACGCCGCCATCCTGGACGAGGGCGCCCGCAGCCGCTTCCTGACCCTCCTGTACGGCGAGCTGTGGCCGCAGGAGGACGGCAGCGCCCTCCTGAAGGTGGTCTGCGCGGGGCACCCGCTGCCGCTGCGCCTGCGTCAGGACGGATCGGTCGAAGCAGCGGCCGAGCCCCAGCCCCTGCTGGGCGTCATCGAGGACCTCGAACTGTACGAGCAGACGGTCACCCTCGCCCCGGGCGATGTCCTGCTGTGCGTCACCGACGGCGTCACGGAACGCCGGGAGGGCACCAGGATGCTCGGCGACGACGGTCTGGCGGACGTCCTGGCGACCTGCACCGGCCTCACCGCGGGTGCGGTGGCGGCTCGCATCCTGCGAGCCGTGGAACGCTTCGCCGCCGAGCCGGCCTCGGACGACATGGCCATCCTCGCCATGCGCGTCCCGGAACCGCCCACCGCCTAGTACGCCACCGCCCTTGCGGCCTGCGGCCGAGCACCTGCCATTCTCGTCTGCCATGAACGACGACTGGTATCTGCAAGCGGGCAGTGGAGCGCGGTTCGACTGGGGGCCCACGGGTGCCGAACGGCTCTCGTCGGCGGTCGCGTGTCTGGTGGTGATCGACGTACTGTCGTTCACCACCTCGGTGACCGTGGCCGTGGAGTCCGGTACCCGGGTCTTCCCGTATGCCTGGCGTGACGCGTCGGCATCGGCCTTCGCCGACCGTATGGACGCACAACTGGCCGTGGGGCGACACATGGCCGGCTCGGCATCCCCTTGGTCGTTGTCGCCGGCGGCCCTGAGAGACGCGCCTTTCACCCCACGTCTGGTCCTGCCTTCCCCCAACGGCTCGGCAATCTCTGCCGCGGCCGGTGGGTCGGTGGTCGTTGCGGGCTGCCTGCGCAATGCGACGGCGGTGGGCCGTTGGCTCGCCCACCACGACTACGGAACACTCGCCCGCCCGGTTGCCGTGATCGCCTCGGGCGAGCGATGGCCGGACGGCAGCCTGCGTCCCGCACTGGAGGACCTGCTGGGTGCGGGAGCCGTTCTCGCGGCGCTCAGGAAGCACCACGGCGGGCCCCTGTCGCCCGAGGCGGCCACAGCGGCCGCGTGCTTCGAAGGAACACCCGATGTCACTGCCGCGGTGACCGCCGGCGCATCCGGGCAGGAGCTCATCTCAGGGGGCTTCCTCCACGACGTGGGCATCGCAACGGAGTTGGACGTCTCCGATGTCGTACCGATCCTCACCAACGGGGCGTTCACGGCAGCCGGATAGCTTCCGCACCAACAGGAAAGGCCCCCGCCAGCTGGCGGGGGCCTTTCCTGTTCTTCGGAGCCCCAATGCGGAATCGAACCGCAGACCTTCTCCTTACCATGGAGACGCTCTACCGACTGAGCTATTGGGGCGTGCTGCGCTGTGCAACGAGATAAAGCATACCCTGAACTCGGGGATGCTCAAAACCACTGGCCGCAGACGACTCTGACGGGCTCTCACCGCACCCCGTACTGCGCTCCTGCCCGCACTCCCGTGGCGATGGCGGGACCTGACGGGACGGAAGCCGGGCCGGCCGCGCGGGCCGTCATCGAATCGGCCGTAGAACGCAGAAAAGCCCCGTGTCCACAAGGACACGGGGCTTTCCCGTAAAAGGAGTTCGGCGGCGTCCTACTCTCCCACAGGGTCCCCCCTGCAGTACCATCGGCGCTGAAAGGCTTAGCTTCCGGGTTCGGAATGTAACCGGGCGTTTCCCTAACGCAATGACCACCGAAACACTATGAAATAAACAACACCGGAACAACACGGCCGTTCGTTATTTCAGAACTAACACAGTGGACGCGAGCAACTGAGGACAAGCCCTCGGCCTATTAGTACCAGTCAGCTCCACCCGTTACCGGGCTTCCACATCTGGCCTATCAACCCAGTCGTCTACTGGGAGCCTTAACCAATCAAGTTGGTGGGAATACTCATCTCGAAGCAGGCTTCCCGCTTAGATGCTTTCAGCGGTTATCCTTTCCGAACGTAGCCAACCAGCCATGCCCTTGGCAGAACAACTGGCACACCAGAGGTTCGTCCGTCCCGGTCCTCTCGTACTAGGGACAGCCCTTCTCAATATTCCTACGCGCACAGCGGATAGGGACCGAACTGTCTCACGACGTTCTAAACCCAGCTCGCGTACCGCTTTAATGGGCGAACAGCCCAACCCTTGGGACCGACTCCAGCCCCAGGATGCGACGAGCCGACATCGAGGTGCCAAACCATCCCGTCGATATGGACTCTTGGGGAAGATCAGCCTGTTATCCCCGGGGTACCTTTTATCCGTTGAGCGACAGCGCTTCCACAAGCCACTGCCGGATCACTAGTCCCGACTTTCGTCCCTGCTCGACCCGTCGGTCTCACAGTCAAGCTCCCTTGTGCACTTACACTCAACACCTGATTGCCAACCAGGCTGAGGGAACCTTTGGGCGCCTCCGTTACTCTTTAGGAGGCAACCGCCCCAGTTAAACTACCCATCAGACACTGTCCCTGATCCGGATCACGGACCCAGGTTAGACATCCAGCACGACCAGAGTGGTATTTCAACGGCGACTCCACAACCACTGGCGTGGCTGCTTCAAAGTCTCCCACCTATCCTACACAAGCCGAACCGAACACCAATATCAAACTGTAGTAAAGGTCCCGGGGTCTTTCCGTCCTGCTGCGCGAAACGAGCATCTTTACTCGTAGTGCAATTTCACCGGGCCTATGGTTGAGACAGTCGAGAAGTCGTTACGCCATTCGTGCAGGTCGGAACTTACCCGACAAGGAATTTCGCTACCTTAGGATGGTTATAGTTACCACCGCCGTTTACTGGCGCTTAAGTTCTCAGCTTCGCCGACCCGAAAGTCAGCTAACCGGTCCCCTTAACGTTCCAGCACCGGGCAGGCGTCAGTCCGTATACATCGCCTTACGGCTTCGCACGGACCTGTGTTTTTAGTAAACAGTCGCTTCTCGCTGGTCTCTGCGGCCACCCCCAGCTCGGAGAGCAAGTCTCCTCACCAGTGATGGCCCCCCTTCTCCCGAAGTTACGGGGGCATTTTGCCGAGTTCCTTAACCATAGTTCACCCGAACGCCTCGGTATTCTCTACCTGACCACCTGAGTCGGTTTAGGGTACGGGCCGCCATGAAACTCGCTAGAGGCTTTTCTCGACAGCATAGGATCATCCACTTCACCACAATCGGCTCGGCATCAGGTCTCAGACTTATATGCACGACGGATTTACCTACCGTGCGTCCTACACCCTTACCCCGGGACAACCACCGCCCGGGCTGGACTACCTTCCTGCGTCACCCCATCGCTTACCTACTACCACCTTGGTTCATCGGCTCCACCACTACCCTCAACTCCGAAGAGATCGGGCCGGCTTCACGGACTTAGCATTAATGGGCTCAGTATTGGGCGTTTCAAAGCGGGTACCGGAATATCAACCGGTTGTCCATCGACTACGCCTGTCGGCCTCGCCTTAGGTCCCGACTTACCCTGGGCAGATCAGCTTGACCCAGGAACCCTTAGTCAATCGGCGCACACGTTTCTCACGTGTGTATCGCTACTCATGCCTGCATTCTCACTCGTGAACCGTCCACAACTCGCTTCCGCGGCTGCTTCACCCGGCACACGACGCTCCCCTACCCATCCACACAGGCGTTGGCCCTTCATGTGTGAATGACACGACTTCGGCGGTACGCTTGAGCCCCGCTACATTGTCGGCGCGGAATCACTTGACCAGTGAGCTATTACGCACTCTTTCAAGGGTGGCTGCTTCTAAGCCAACCTCCTGGTTGTCTCTGCGACTCCACATCCTTTCCCACTTAGCGTACGCTTAGGGGCCTTAGTCGATGCTCTGGGCTGTTTCCCTCTCGACCATGGAGCTTATCCCCCACAGTCTCACTGCCGTGCTCTCACTTACCGGCATTCGGAGTTTGGCTAAGGTCAGTAACCCGGTAGGGCCCATCGCCTATCCAGTGCTCTACCTCCGGCAAGAAACACACGACGCTGCACCTAAATGCATTTCGGGGAGAACCAGCTATCACGGAGTTTGATTGGCCTTTCACCCCTAACCACAGGTCATCCCCCAGGTTTTCAACCCTGGTGGGTTCGGTCCTCCACGAAGTCTTACCTCCGCTTCAACCTGCCCATGGCTAGATCACTCCGCTTCGGGTCTTGAGCGTGCTACTGAAACGCCCTATTCGGACTCGCTTTCGCTACGGCTTCCCCACACGGGTTAACCTCGCAACACACCGCAAACTCGCAGGCTCATTCTTCAAAAGGCACGCAGTCACGACATGCAAGCAAGCTTGCATGCGACGCTCCCACGGCTTGTAGGCACACGGTTTCAGGTACTATTTCACTCCGCTCCCGCGGTACTTTTCACCATTCCCTCACGGTACTATCCGCTATCGGTCACCAGGGAATATTTAGGCTTAGCGGGTGGTCCCGCCAGATTCACACGGGATTTCTCGGGCCCCGTGCTACTTGGGTGTCTCTCAAACGAGCCGTCAATGTTTCAGCTACGGGGGTCTTACCCTCTACGCCGGACCTTTCGCATGTCCTTCGCCTACATCAACGGTTTCTGACTCGTCCCACGGCCGGCAGACCGTGGAAGAGAGATCCCACAACCCCGCATGCGCAACCCCTGCCGGGTATCACACGCATACGGTTTGGCCTCATCCGGTTTCGCTCGCCACTACTCCCGGAATCACGGTTGTTTTCTCTTCCTGAGGGTACTGAGATGTTTCACTTCCCCTCGTTCCCTCCACACTGCCTATGTGTTCAGCAGCGGGTGACAGCCCATGACGACTGCCGGGTTTCCCCATTCGGACACCCCCGGATCAAAGCTCGGTTGACAGCTCCCCGGGGCCTATCGTGGCCTCCCACGTCCTTCATCGGTTCCTGGTGCCAAGGCATCCACCGTGCGCCCTTAAAAACTTGGCCACAGATGCTCGCGTCCACTGTGCAGTTCTCAAACAACGACCAGCCACCCATCACCCCGCTCCGAAGAACAGGTTCACTGGGGCCGGCAACTGAAGGCGACCATCACGGCCGTACCCTCAGATACCCAACAACGTGCCCGACCCGACCTGCCGTCCCCCACGTTCCACGCCGAAGCAGTACTAGTGAAAAACAACCTGTCGTGCCGAATAGTCAACGTTCCACCCATGAGCAACCACCGTCGAACATTTGCCGACGTAGTGGCCTCTGACCAGGCAAGCCCGGTAAGAAATGCTCCTTAGAAAGGAGGTGATCCAGCCGCACCTTCCGGTACGGCTACCTTGTTACGACTTCGTCCCAATCGCCAGTCCCACCTTCGACAGCTCCCTCCCACAAGGGGTTGGGCCACCGGCTTCGGGTGTTACCGACTTTCGTGACGTGACGGGCGGTGTGTACAAGGCCCGGGAACGTATTCACCGCAGCAATGCTGATCTGCGATTACTAGCAACTCCGACTTCATGGGGTCGAGTTGCAGACCCCAATCCGAACTGAGACCGGCTTTTTGAGATTCGCTCCGCCTCGCGGCATCGCAGCTCATTGTACCGGCCATTGTAGCACGTGTGCAGCCCAAGACATAAGGGGCATGATGACTTGACGTCGTCCCCACCTTCCTCCGAGTTGACCCCGGCAGTCTCCTGTGAGTCCCCATCACCCCGAAGGGCATGCTGGCAACACAGAACAAGGGTTGCGCTCGTTGCGGGACTTAACCCAACATCTCACGACACGAGCTGACGACAGCCATGCACCACCTGTACACCGACCACAAGGGGGGCACCATCTCTGATGCTTTCCGGTGTATGTCAAGCCTTGGTAAGGTTCTTCGCGTTGCGTCGAATTAAGCCACATGCTCCGCTGCTTGTGCGGGCCCCCGTCAATTCCTTTGAGTTTTAGCCTTGCGGCCGTACTCCCCAGGCGGGGAACTTAATGCGTTAGCTGCGGCACCGACGACGTGGAATGTCGCCAACACCTAGTTCCCAACGTTTACGGCGTGGACTACCAGGGTATCTAATCCTGTTCGCTCCCCACGCTTTCGCTCCTCAGCGTCAGTAATGGCCCAGAGATCCGCCTTCGCCACCGGTGTTCCTCCTGATATCTGCGCATTTCACCGCTACACCAGGAATTCCGATCTCCCCTACCACACTCTAGCCTGCCCGTATCGACTGCAGACCCGGGGTTAAGCCCCGGGCTTTCACAACCGACGCAACAAGCCGCCTACGAGCTCTTTACGCCCAATAATTCCGGACAACGCTTGCGCCCTACGTATTACCGCGGCTGCTGGCACGTAGTTAGCCGGCGCTTCTTCTGCAGGTACCGTCACTCTCGCTTCTTCCCTGCTGAAAGAGGTTTACAACCCGAAGGCCGTCATCCCTCACGCGGCGTCGCTGCATCAGGCTTTCGCCCATTGTGCAATATTCCCCACTGCTGCCTCCCGTAGGAGTCTGGGCCGTGTCTCAGTCCCAGTGTGGCCGGTCGCCCTCTCAGGCCGGCTACCCGTCGTCGCCTTGGTAGGCCATCACCCCACCAACAAGCTGATAGGCCGCGGGCTCATCCTTCACCGCCGGAGCTTTCAACCCCGTCCCATGCGGGACAGAGTGTTATCCGGTATTAGACCCCGTTTCCAGGGCTTGTCCCAGAGTGAAGGGCAGATTGCCCACGTGTTACTCACCCGTTCGCCACTAATCCACCCCGAAGGGCTTCATCGTTCGACTTGCATGTGTTAAGCACGCCGCCAGCGTTCGTCCTGAGCCAGGATCAAACTCTCCGTGAATGTTTTCCCGTGATCGGGACAACACAACACGAGAGCGGAACGACCGGACGGAATAAGACCGGTCGTTCACAGCGTCCTCGCTGTGTAAATTGCCCACCAGGTCAGTGACCTCGCGGGACTTTCAAAGGAACCTCCAACCTGCCGAAGCAGGCCGGGGTATCAACATATCTGGCGTTGACTTTTGGCACGCTGTTGAGTTCTCAAGGAACGGACGCTTCCTTTGTACTCACCCTCTCGGGCTTTCCTCCGGGCTTTTCCCTTCGGTCTTGCGTTTCCGACTCTATCAGACTCTTTCGTGTCCGATTCCCGGTCGAAGCGGGATCCTGCTTTTCGCTTTCCAGTTCTTCGCTTTCACGTTTCCCTTTCCGGCGGTTCCAACCTTACCAGACTCTTTTCCGTTCCGTTTCCGGTCCGAATTTGAATTCCGGTGGCCTTTGGATTGGCCTTGCCTTTCGGCGGATCCGACTTTATCAGAAGTTCTGAGTCGGAATTTCCACCCCGTCCTGGGTGCTCAGCGCACACGAGTGTGCGCGGTGCTTCCCGGTCAGGCGGAGCCGTAAACGTACTGGAGCGGGGCGCCCCGATGCAAATCGGGGGCCCCGCTCCGGAGTTCACGCCTGTCTGTGTCAGACCTCGACGACGACCGGAAGGATCATCGGGCGCCGGCGGTAGGTGTCGGAGACCCACTTGCCCACCGTGCGGCGGACGAGCTGCTGGACCTGGTGCGGCTCCAGCACGCCGTCCTGGGCGGACCTGTTGATCGCTTCCTCGATCTTCGGCACGACCGCGCTGAACGCCGAGTCGTCGATGCCTGAACCGCGGGCGTGGATGTCCGGTCCGCCCGTGATCTTGCCGGAGGAGCTGTCGACCACGATGAAGACGGAGATGATGCCCTCTTCGCCGAGGATCCGGCGGTCCTTGAGCGAGGTCTCGGTGACGTCGCCGACCGAGAGGCCGTCGACGTAGACGTAGCCCGCCTGGACCTTGCCGACGATCTTGGCCCGGCCGTCGACGAGGTCGACGACGACTCCGTCCTCGGCGATGACGATGTGGTCCTTGGGCACTCCGGTGAGCGCGCCCAGTTCGGCGTTGGCCCTCAGGTGACGCCATTCGCCGTGGACCGGCATCAGGTTCTTCGGCTTGCAGATGTTGTAGAAGTACAGCAGCTCGCCCGCCGAGGCGTGGCCCGAGACGTGGACCTTCGCGTTGCCCTTGTGGACGACGTTGGCGCCCCAGCGGGTCAGACCGTTGATCACGCGGTAGACGGCGTTCTCGTTGCCCGGGATCAGGGACGACGCAAGGATCACCGTGTCGCCGGGGACGATCCGGATCTGGTGGTCTCGGTTCGCCATCCGGGACAGGGCCGCCATCGGCTCGCCCTGGGAGCCCGTGCAGACCAGCACGACCTCGTCGTCCGGCAGGTCGTCGAGGGTCTTGACGTCCACGATCAGGCCGGCGGGGACCCTCAGGTAGCCGAGGTCGCGGGCGATGCCCATGTTGCGGACCATCGAGCGGCCGACGAAGGCGACCCTGCGGCCGTACTCGTGTGCCGCGTCGAGGATCTGCTGGATGCGGTGGACGTGGCTGGCGAAGCTCGCCACGATGATGCGCTTCTGGGCGTTGGCGAAGACCGTGCGCAGGACGTTGGAGATGTCCCGCTCGGGCGGTACGAAGCCCGGGACCTCGGCGTTCGTCGAGTCGGAGAGGAGGAGGTCGATGCCCTCCTCGCTCAGCCGGGCGAAGGCGTGCAGGTCGGTGAGCCGACCGTCCAGCGGGAGCTGGTCCATCTTGAAGTCGCCGGTCGCGACGGCCATGCCCGCAGGGGTGCGGATGGCGACCGCGAGGGCGTCCGGGATGGAGTGGTTGACCGCGATGAACTCGCAGTCGAACACGCCGATGCGCTCGCGCTGGCCCTCCGCCACTTCGAGGGTGTACGGACGGATGCGGTGCTCCTGGAGCTTCGCCTCGATCAGCGCGAGGGTCAGCTTGGAGCCGATGAGGGGGATGTCCGGCTTCAGGCGCAGCAGATACGGGACACCACCGATGTGGTCCTCGTGGCCGTGCGTGAGGACGATGCCCTCGATGTCGTCGAGACGGTCCCGGATCGTGGTGAAGTCCGGCAGGATCAGGTCGATTCCGGGCTGCTCCTCCTCGGGGAAGAGGACTCCGCAGTCGACGATGAGCAGGCGGCCGCCGTACTCGAAGACCGTCATGTTGCGGCCGATTTCGCCGAGGCCACCGAGCGGGGTGACCCGGAGGCCGCCCTTCGGGAGCTTCGGCGGGGTGCCGAGTTCGGGATGCGGATGACTCAAAAGACTCTCCTTACCACGCACGCCACGTACCGCTTGGGCACGTGGCGCGCATGTCATTCGTGCACTTGCTGTTGTCTGTGTCTTCGCTCTTGCGAGTGTTCTTCGCGTATTCAGTTGTGAAGTCTGTGGTTACAGCTCTACCCCGCCGGCGGCGAGATCGATCTTGAGCTGGGCCGTTTCCTGCTCGGTGAGCTCCACCAGCGGGAGGCGCAGCGGGCCTGCGGGGAGGCCCTGCAGGGCCAGGGCGGCCTTGGTGGTGATCACGCCCTGGGTGCGGAACATGCCGGTGAAGACCGGCAGGAGCTTCTGGTGGATCTCCGTGGCCTTCTGGACGTCGCCCCCGACGTGGGCCTCGATGAGGGCGCGCAGGTCGGGGGTGACCACGTGGCCGACGACGGAGACGAATCCGATGGCGCCGACCGAGAGCAGCGGGAGGTTGAGCATGTCGTCGCCGGAGTACCAGGCGAGGCCGGAGCGGGCGATGGCCCAGCTCGCTCGGCCGAGGTCGCCCTTGGCGTCCTTGTTGGCGACGATGCGCGGATGCTCGGCGAGCCGTACCAGCGTCTCCGTGTCGATCGGCACACCGCTGCGGCCGGGGATGTCGTAGAGCATCACCGGCAGGCCGGTGGCGTCGGCGATCGCCGTGAAGTGACGGAAGAGGCCTTCCTGCGGCGGCTTGTTGTAGTACGGCGTCACGGCGAGGAGGCCGTGGGCGCCGGAGCGTTCGGCCGTACGGGCGAGCTCGATGCTGTGCCGGGTGTCATTGGTGCCGATGCCGGCGACGACGTGGGCCCGGTCTCCCACGGCTTCCAGTACCGCCCTTACGAGCTGGTCTTTCTCCGCGTCGCTGGTGGTCGGGGACTCGCCGGTGGTGCCGTTGACGACCAGGCCGTCATTGCCTGCGTCCACCAGATGGACGGCGAGCCGCTGGGCACCGTCGAGGTCGAGTGCGCCGTCCGCCGTGAAGGGCGTGACCATAGCGGTGAGGACCCGCCCGAAGGGGGTCTGCGGAGTGGAGATCGGAGCCATGGGTAACACGCTACTCGCTGCTCAGGGCCCAATGCCCCCTCGGGGGGACAAGCGATAGGAGCCCGGCACTGCCTGCTCGGGGGTTCAAGCAGTGCCGGGTCCGTTTGATCAGCCTAGATGAACTTCACGAAACGCCGCAATACGGACACCGCTTACGGGGCTACGCGTCCGTTCTTGTTGAAGGCTGCATGGGTGAGCGGCATGAGACGGGCCCAGTGCTCCTCCATCTGCTGGCCGACCATCTCGATCTCGCGCTGCGGGAAGGACGGCACCTTCGCCAGCTCGTGCTGGGTGCGCAGGCCGAGGAAGTGCATCAGCGAGCGGGCGTTGCACGTGGCGTACATCGAGGAGAAGAGACCGACGGGGAGCACGGCGCGGGCGACCTCTCGGGCCACTCCCGCGGCGAGCATCTCCTGGTACGCCTCGTACGCCTGGCGGTAGGAGTCCTCCATGACGCGGCCGGTGAGCTCCTGCTGGGCCTGGGTGCCCTCGACGAACTCGTACTTGCCGGGGCGGCCCTGCTGGACGAGCTTGCGGGAGGCGTCCGGGACGTAGAAGACCGGCTCCAGCTCCCGGTAGCGGCCCGATTCCTCGTTGTACGACCAGCCGACGCGGTGGCGCATGAACTCGCGGAACACGAAGATCGGGGCGCTGATGAAGAAGGTCATCGAGTTGTGCTCGAACGGGCTGCCGTGGCGGTCACGCATCAGGTAATTGATGAGCCCCTTGGAGCGCTCGGGGTCCTTGGTGACCTCCTCCAGGGACTGCTCACCGGCCGTGGAGACACGGGCCGCGAACAGGACGTCGGAGTCGCCCGCGGCGTGTTTCACCAGCTCAACGGTGACATCGCTGCGGAAGCTGGGCTTTGCGGGCTCGGGGGTCTCGGTCACCGGCGGGGTCCTTCCAGTTGCGTCGCTCGGGCGGCGCCCACTCTACGGGCCACCACTGACAACCGGCCCGGAAGGGCCGTCCAGGGATTTCTTCGACGAATTCGGCGATTAGGGGCACCGATCGGGCCCGCCGAGCGTCTGACTCAATAGCAGCATCCGTAACAGAGTTCAAGGAGACCTTCCTCATGTTCCGCCGGCGTGAATCCGTCCCGTTCTCGTTCGTGGCCGAGAGCGACCGATTCCGCAGTAACGTCACTCCCCCGCCCCGGGAGCGCGCCACCGTCTCGCAGCTGGCCGGCCGTTCCCTCGTCGGGCTGACCGTGGTCGGCGGCCTCGTCGGGGCGCTGATCCTCGGCATGCCCGCGCTCAGCCCCGCCCAGAGCCCCTCGCACGCCGAGCAGACCGAGGCCGCCCACGGGCACTGACTCGTACGGCCCCCTGGGGTGGTCGGGTCGGCGGCCTCCTCGGTAGCCTCACCGGGCACAGCAATCGAGCGTGTTTGTGAGTGAGGATCAGTCGTGCCCCTGCCCTTCCTGACGGCCGACCGTGCGTTTGACGCCAGCGCCGAGGAGATCGCGCTGCCGTTCGACGACCACGACAGCTGGCGGCGCCCGTACCGCCCCGGCCCCTGGCGGGTCGCGGCGGCGGCGTTCCTGCTGCTGCTCGCGTCCTTCGTCCTACTCGCGGGAATGATCATCGCGTTCGCCGGGGCGTTGCCGGGCGCGGCCGTATGCCTGGGACTCGCCCTCGCGGTCATCATCTGCGCGCTGCGGCTGCTGCGGGTGGGTACGTGGGTCAGCCGGCACGGCGTGCGCCGGGTGGGCTTCTTCACCAGCGTCACCGTGCCGTGGAACCGGGTGACCGCCATCCGTACGGTGCAGCAGCCGGTGAAGTGGCTCGGGTTCCCGCGCACGGTCCAGGGGCAGGCGCTGATCCTCGTACGTCAGGGGGGCGAGCCGATTCCGCCGCTGCTCACCGACAACAACGCCGACTTCCTGACGCGGAGCGAGGCGTTCGACCGTGCCGCCGACACGGTGGAGGCGTGGAGCGACGAGTACCGTCGGGTCTGAGGCCTCCGGACAGTTCGGCGGGACGCCCGCCCGGCCCCTTCAGGGGGTGCTGGGACGGGCGTCCTTCATGTGCAGGGCGATGGCGCGCTGCATGGCCTTGCGCGCCCTCGGGGTGTCCCTGGCGTCCTGGTAGGCGACGGCGAGGCGGAACCAGCAGCGCCAGTCGTCCGGGGAGTCCTCGGTCTCCTCGCGGCGTCGGGCGAACACCGCGTCGGCCGAGTCGCGGTCGATGCGGCCGGACGGGGTGCGGACCAGTTCGTCGACCGGCAGGCCGCCCTCCGCGTCGAGCTCCGCGGCCAGTGCGTTCGCCCGCGACACGAACTGGGTGTTCTTCCAGAGGAACCAGATGCCGATCACCGGCAGGATCAGCACCGCGACCCCGAAGGCGACCGTCAGCAGCGTGCCGTGCCGGATGAGCAGCACGCCACGGCTGCCGACCAGGGCGAAGTAGAAGACCAGGACGGCAGCGGTGACGAAGTAAGTGATCTTTGCGCGCATGGCAGGGCTCAGTCAGTTCAGGTCGAGGAAGTGTTCCAGGCCGAACGTGAGGCCGGGAGTGGTCACCACGCGGCGCACGCCGAGCAGGATGCCCGGCATGAAGCTGCTGTGGTGCAGGGAGTCGTGGCGGATGGTGAGCGTCTCGCCCTCGCCGCCGAGCAGCACTTCCTGGTGTGCGAGGAGGCCGCGGAGCCGGATCGCGTGGACGGGGACGCCGTCCACGTCCGCGCCGCGGGCGCCGTCCAGGGCCGTGGCGGTGGCGTCCGGCTGCGGGGCGCAGCCGGCCTTGCGGCGGGCGTCGGCGATCAGCTGGGCGGTGCGGGTGGCGGTGCCCGAGGGGGCGTCGACCTTGTTGGGGTGGTGCAGTTCGACGACCTCGACGGACTCGAAGTAGCGGGCGGCCTGCTCCGCGAACTTCATCGTGAGGACGGCGCCGATGGAGAAGTTCGGCGCGATGAGCACACCGGTCTCCGGGGAACCGGCGAGCCAGGTGTTCAGCTGCGCGAGCCGTTCGTCGGTCCAGCCGGTCGTACCGACGACGGCGTGGATGCCGTGCCGGACGCAGAAGTCGAGGTTGTCCATCACCGACGCGGGGGTGGTGAGTTCGACGACGGCCTGGGCGCCGGATTCCGTGAGGGTCTCCAACTTGTCGCCACGGCCCAGCGCGGCCACCAGCTCCATGTCGTCGGCGGCCTCGACGGCTCGTACCGCCTCGGATCCGATACGGCCCTTGGCGCCGAGAACGGCCACGCGCAGCTTGCTCATTGCTCTGGTTCCTTAACGGTGGGGTTAGGAGACCGCTTCTTCGAGGCGGTCGGCCTGCTTGTCCTTGAGCGGACCGATGACGGAGAGGGAGGGGCGGTGTCCGAGGACCTCGCCCGCGACCGCGCGCACGTCGTCGGGGGTGACCTGTGCCATCCGGGCCAGCATGTCGTCGACCGACATCTGGTCGCCCCAGCACAGTTCGCTCTTGCCGATGCGGTTCATCAGCGCGCCGGTGTCCTCCAGGCCGAGGACGGTGGAGCCGGAGAGCTGCCCGATGGCGCGGCCGATCTCCTCGTCGGTCAGTCCTTCGGACGCCACCCGGTCGAGTTCGTCCCGGCAGATCTTGAGGACGTCGTGGACCTGGCTGGGCCGGCAGCCCGCGTACACCCCGAAGAGTCCGCAGTCGGCGAAGCCCGAGGTGTACGAGTACACGCTGTAGGCGAGACCGCGCTTCTCCCGTACCTCCTGGAAGAGGCGTGAGCTCATGCCGCCGCCGAGGGCCGCGTTGAGGACGCCCAGCGCCCAGCGGCGGTCGTCGGTGCGGGCCAGGCCGGGCACGCCGAGGACTACGTGGGCCTGCTCGGTCTTGCGGTTCAGCAGCTCCACCCGGCCCGCGGTGCGCAGGGTGCGGGCGCCCTCGCGCGGGGCGACCGGGACGGCGTCGGTGCGGGACAGGGCGCCCGCCCGCTCGAACGCCTTGCGGACCTGGCGTACGACCGTGGCGTGGTCGATGTTGCCCGCGGCGGCGACGACCAGGTGCGTGGGGTCGTAGTGCTTCTTGTAGAAGCGGGTGATCCGGCCGCGGTCGAGCGCGTTGATGGTGTCGACGGTACCGAGGACCGGGCGGCCGAGGGGGGTGTCGCCGAGCATGGTGTGCGCGAACAGGTCGTGCACGCAGTCGCCCGGGTCGTCCTCGGTCATCGCGATCTCTTCGAGGATGACGCCGCGCTCGGCGTCGACGTCCTCTGCGGTGATCAGCGAGCCGGTCAGCATGTCGCAGACGATGTCGATGGCCAGCGGCAGGTCGGTGTCGAGGACCCGCGCGTAGTAGCAGGTGTACTCCTTCGCCGTGAAGGCGTTCATCTCGCCGCCGACCGCGTCGATCGCGGCGGAGATGTCCAGGGCGCTGCGCTTGGCGGTGCCCTTGAAGAGGAGGTGTTCGAGGTAGTGCGTCGCGCCGTTCAGGGTGGGGGTCTCGTCGCGTGATCCGACGTTGGCCCAGATGCCGAAGGTGGCGGAGCGTACGGAGGGCAGGGTCTCGGTGACCACCCGAAGACCGCCGGGCAGCACGGTGCGGCGGACCGTACCGATGCCGTTGGTGCCCTTGAGAAGCGTTTGGGTACGGGCGACGGCCCGCGCCTTCGAGGAGGCGCGGGCCGTCGTCACGGAACTACGGGACGTCACTTGGCGGCGTCGTCCTTCTTCTCGTCCTCTTCACCCTCGATGACCGGGATCAGGGAGAGCTTGCCGCGCGAGTCGATCTCACCGATCTCGACCTGGACCTTGGCGCCGACCGCGAGCACGTCCTCGACGTTCTCCACGCGCTTGCCACCGGCGAGCTTGCGGATCTGCGAGATGTGCAGCAGGCCGTCCTTGCCGGGCATCAGGGAGACGAAGGCACCGAAGGTGGTGGTCTTGACGACCGTACCCAGGTAACGCTCGCCGACCTCCGGCATGGTCGGGTTGGCGATCTGGTTGATCGTGGCGCGGGCGGCCTCGGCGGCCGGACCGTCGGCGGCACCGATGTAGATGGTGCCGTCGTCCTCGATCGTGATGTCGGCGCCGGTGTCCTCCTGGATCTGGTTGATCATCTTGCCCTTGGGGCCGATGACCTCACCGATCTTGTCCACCGGGATCTTGACGGTGATGATCCGCGGGGCGTTCGGGGACATCTCGTCCGGGACGTCGATGGCCTCGTTCATCACATCGAGGATGTGGAGGCGGGCGTCGCGGGCCTGCTTCAGCGCGGCGGCCAGGACCGAGGCGGGGATGCCGTCGAGCTTGGTGTCGAGCTGGAGCGCGGTGACGAACTGCTTCGTGCCGGCGACCTTGAAGTCCATGTCACCGAAGGCGTCCTCCGCACCGAGGATGTCGGTGAGGGCGACGTAGTGGGTCTTGCCGTCGATCTCCTGGGAGATCAGACCCATGGCGATACCGGCGACGGCGGCCTTGAGCGGCACACCGGCGTTCAGCAGCGACATGGTGGAGGCACAGACCGAACCCATGGACGTCGAGCCGTTGGAGCCCAGCGCCTCGGAGACCTGGCGGATCGCGTAGGGGAACTCCTCGCGCGTCGGCAGCACCGGCACGATGGCGCGCTCGGCGAGCGCACCGTGGCCGATCTCGCGGCGCTTGGGCGAGCCCACGCGGCCGGTCTCACCGACGGAGTACGGCGGGAAGTTGTAGTTGTGCATGTAGCGCTTGCGGGTCACCGGGGAGAGGGTGTCCAGCTGCTGCTCCATGCGGAGCATGTTCAGGGTGGTGACGCCCAGGATCTGGGTCTCGCCACGCTCGAACAGCGCCGAGCCGTGCACCCGCGGGATGGCCTCGACCTCGGCGGCGAGCGTACGGATGTCCGTGACGCCGCGGCCGTCGATGCGGACCTTGTCCTTGATGACGCGCTCGCGGACCAGCTTCTTGGTCAGCGCACGGTACGCGGCGGAGATCTCCTTCTCGCGGCCCTCGAAGGCCGGGAGGAGCTTCTCGGCGGCGATCTCCTTGACGCGGTCCAGCTCGGCCTCGCGGTCCTGCTTGCCGGCGATGGTGAGCGCCTGGGCCAGCTCGGACGTCACGGCGGCGGCGAGCGCCTCGAAGACGTCGTCCTGGTAGTCCAGGAAGACCGGGAAGTCGCCGGTGGGCTTGGCGGCCTTGGCGGCGAGGTCCGACTGGGCCTTGCAGAGAACCTTGATGAAGGGCTTCGCGGCTTCCAGACCGGCGGCGACGACCTCCTCGGTCGGGGCCTCGGCGCCGTCCTTGACGAGCTGGATGGTCTTCTCCGTGGCCTCGGCCTCGACCATCATGATCGCGACGTCGCCGTCCTCCAGGACGCGACCGGCGACGACCATGTCGAAGACGGCGTCCTCGAGCTCGGTGTGCGTCGGGAAGGCGACCCACTGGCCCTTGATCAGGGCGACACGGGTGCCGCCGACCGGGCCGGAGAAGGGCAGGCCGGCCAGCTGCGTGGAGCAGGAGGCGGCGTTGATCGCGACCACGTCGTACAGGTGGTCGGGGTTGAGCGCCATGATCGTCTCGACGATCTGGATCTCGTTGCGCAGGCCCTTCTTGAAGGAGGGGCGCAGCGGGCGGTCGATCAGGCGGCAGGTGAGGATCGCGTCCTCGGAGGGCCGGCCCTCACGACGGAAGAAGGAGCCGGGGATCTTGCCGGCGGCGTACTGCCGCTCCTCGACGTCCACCGTGAGGGGGAAGAAGTCGAGCTGGTCCTTGGGCTTCTTGGAAGCGGTGGTGGCCGACAGCACCATGGTGTCGTCGTCCAGGTACGCGACGGCGGAGCCGGCGGCCTGCTTGGCCAGGCGGCCCGTCTCGAAGCGGATGGTGCGGGTGCCGAAGGTTCCGTTGTCGATAACGGCCTCGGCGTAGTGGGTCTCGTTCTCCACTAGCGTTTTCTCCGATACATATCGTCTTCTCGCCCCCACGCCCGTGTGGCGGGGGACGGTAGCGGAGAAGCCCTCCATCGGCGGGCCGGTCTTCGATCGAAGCACCCGGGGCGATGTGTCCGGGGGCCACTACCGAGGACCGGCGGCGGGGAGGTCTGCTTCTCGCTCGTCTGCGGTCGTTCTCCGACCAGGTTACTGAGATTCGGTTCTGCTTGGCATTTCCGGCCGTGCGGGCGAACCGTCACGTCCGGTGGCTGCCCACGTACGCACAATCGTACGTACAGCAAAGGGAGCGGCCCCCTCAGTGGTGGGAACCGCTCCCTTCACGGCGAACTACTTGGCGCCGCCGGCCGCACCGCGGCGGATGCCGAGGCGGTCGACCAGCGCACGGAAGCGCTGGATGTCCTTCTTGGCCAGGTACTGAAGGAGGCGGCGACGCTGGCCGACCAGGATCAGCAGACCACGACGGGAGTGGTGGTCGTGCTTGTGCGTCTTGAGGTGCTCCGTCAGGTCCGAGATCCGGCGGGAGAGCATCGCGACCTGGACCTCGGGGGATCCGGTGTCACCCTCCTTCTGGGCGAACTCGGACATGATCTGCTTCTTCGTAGCGGCGTCGAGCGGCACGCGTACTCCTCTTTGATGTTCGATGCGCCCACGAGTGCCCCTGGTCTTGATCGCAGGGGAGCTTCCATGACTCGGAGGCGAAGGTCCGATGAGCGCAGATCCCAGGATGATCCGGGAGCGCGTACACAAACGGCCGTCACACAGCGTACCAGTCCGGCGCAGCCGGGTCGGCCGCGCCGGGTGCCCGGGTCAGCTGGTGAGAGCGCGGATCGACTGGTAGAGGTCGAAAACGGCGAGGCAGAGGGGGATCAGCGTCAGGAGCACACACGCTTCGGCGATCTCCAGGAAGCGCCCCCAGAACGGGGTCACTCCCTTGCGCGGCACGATCAGTCCGATGGCGGTGATCAGAGCGGCGGCGCCCGCGACGGCCGCGGCCAGCCAGATCGTACGGATGTCGAGCGCGGTGCTGTCCCCCGTGGCGGCGTCGCGCAGCATTTCGAGCGGCGGGTTCAGGGACAGGCCGAGGCCCAGGAGCACGAGTGCGCCGAGCCCCGCCGCCAGTGCGCAGCCGACCTGGGCCGTGTAACGGAACAGGTGGGAACGCATCAGCATGGCGATTCCGGTGGCGAGCGCCAGCAACTGGCCCCAGATGCTGTCCGAGAATCCCAGGACGGCGGCGGCGCCCACGGCCACCAGCGCGCATCCGCCGACCAGGCCGACGAGCAGTTCGTGGCCGCGGCGCGCCTGGGCGGCGATGCGGTCGGCGTCGACCGGGCCCTGCGGGGCCGGTTCGGACGTCCCGTAGTCACCGGCGGTGGTGCGGGGCGGCTCGAAGCCGATGGGGAGGCGGGCGAAACGGGTGGAGAGACCGGGCAGGAAGGCGAGGACGCCCACGGAGAGCGGCGCGCACATCGCCGCGGTCTCGGCGGGTTCCAGGCCGGCGATGATCGCGACGAAGGTCACCAGTACGCCGACGGCTGCGGCGAACACGAACGCGACGAAGATTCCGTCCCCGCCGGGGGCGGCGATCATGAGGATCACCGCGACCACCAGTACGGCGGCGCAGGCGAGCAGGAACTGGAGCCTGCCGATGCCCTGCCCCTCGCTGAGCGACAGCAGCCCGGCGCCGGAGACCCCGGCGTTCGCGAGCGCGCCGATGCCCAGCGCCGTGGACGATCCCCGGTCGTCGTAGACGCGGGCACGTACGCAGGCGAGCGCGAGGGCGAGTACGGCGACGATCGCGGCGAGGACGCCCGGCAGCCCGTGCATGTCGTGCCGGGGGCCGGAGTTCCACAGCACGAAACCGAGCAGGACCAGCAGGAGCGCCCCCGCGAAGAGCCCGGCACCGCGCATGAGGCTGTCGCCCCAGAGGGTGCGGTCGCGGGCGACGGCGGTGGCGACCGCGTCGGAGACGTCGTCGAAGACCGCGGGGGGCAGCGACTCGGAGAAGGGGCGCAGGGACAGCAGCTCGCCGTCGAGGATGCGCTGACCGGCCAGGGTGCGCCCGCCGTCGAGGACGGTGCCGTCGCGACGTACCAGGTGATAGCCGACCGGTGCGCCCTGGGCGGGGCTCTGTCCCGACAGCCTGAGGATCTCCGGGTACAGGTCGGCGACGGGGATGTCCTCGGGCAGCGCCACGTCGACGCGGCTGTCGGGCGCGACGACCGTGACCCGGCAGAAGCCGGTTCCGTTGCCGGACGGAACTCCGGGACCGGGCCGACCTTGTCCGGTGGCCGCCGTTTGGGCCGTCATAGTCACCTGCTGCTCCCCCTCATCGTTCTCCGGAAACGAACCGGGGACCGCGGACCTCGCCGAGGGCCGTCCCGTGATCCCCTGCGGGCGCGAGACGACAACCACGGCACCTCGCCGCGTTGCCGGAACACCCGAATACATGCGGTATCCGGGCGTCCTTGCGCCTTGCGATGCACCGCATCCGACGCCGCACACCGATCCACCAGGGACCACGGGACAGCGCTAGCGCCCCGAACGGCCGTTTCCTTGCGGTAGTTAGCGAATGCTTACACGCGTTGCGACACCCTACCGCTCCCGGTGTCATTCCATACGCCAGTAGGATCCTCCCGCGGATGGAGCCCGTCGCCACGGGGGCGCCGATACGAACAGTTCTGTCCGGCAAGGGAATTGGTGAGCTGTGAGCCAGATTGTCGTCAAGCGCCCACCGCGGGCCCTGCCCTCCGAAGTGCCGGACGAGCAGGTGCAGTTGCAACCTCCGCCCGAGCTTCCTCGAGGTCAGCAGGAGGGGGTGATGATGCAGCTGCTGCCGATGCTCGGCATGGGCGGTTCCGTGGTCTTCTTCTTCATGACCCCGAACCCGATCATGCGGATCATGGGCATGATCATGATCGCCTCGACGGTCGCCATGGCCGTCGCGATGATGGTCCGCTTCCGGCGGGGGACCCAGGGACAGCTCGCCGACATGCGGCGGGACTACCTGAAGTACCTGACGCAGACCAGACGTTCCGTGCTGAAGACGGCCCGGAAACAGCGCGACGCGCAGTTCTATCTCCACCCGTCCCCGGACCAGTTGTGGGCGCTCGTCGCCGAGGGCAGCCGGGTCTGGGAGCGCCGCGTCGGTGACGCCGACTTCGCGCAGGTACGCATCGGCCTGGGCACTCAGGAACTCGCAACGCCGCTCATCGCACCCGACACCGCGCCGGTCGAAGAGCTGGAGCCGCTGACCGCCGGGGCGATGCAGCAGTTCCTGACGACCCACAGCACGCTGGACGGCCTGCCCATGGCGGTCTCGCTGCGCGCCTTCTACCACCTGACGATCAGCGGCGAAGCGGAGTCCGTCCGTTCCACGGCCCGCGCGATGGTCGGTGCGCTCGCCTCGCTGCACTCCCCCGAGGACCTGGTCATCGCCGTCGCGACGGACCGGGACGCCGCCCCGCGCTGGGAATGGACGAAGTGGCTTCCGCACGTCCAGGCCCCGGACCTCGTCGACGGTGCCGGCGTCCGCCGCCTGATCACCACGAGCGTCGCGGAGCTGGAGGAAATGCTCGCGCCCCGGCTCGACGGCCGGCCGCGCTTCCAGCCCGACGGCCAGCCGCTCATGGACCAGCCGCATGTCGTCGTCGTGCTCGACGGCCAGTCCGTGTCGCCGGTGTCCGCGCTCGCCGCGGCCGAGGGCCTCCAGGGCGTGACGGTCATCGAGGTCGTACCGGGCGAGGTCAACGGGGCACGCGGCGGCCTGTCCGTCGTGGTGCGCCCCCAGCTGCTCCAGCTGGAGTCCGGGCACGGACTGGTCTACGAAGGCGTTCCCGACCTGCTCAGCCAGGAGGCCGCCGAAGCGCTGGCCCGGCAACTGGCGCCGCTCCATGTGGCCACGGGCGGCGACGACGACGAGCCGCTTCTCGCCAATCTCGAATTCACCGATCTGCTGAACCTCGGTGACGCCGCCTCGATCGACGTCAGCAGGACCTGGCGGGCCCGTTCCCAGGCGGAACGGCTGCGCGTCCCGATCGGGGTCGGCGAGGACGGCAGCCCCGTGATGCTGGACCTCAAGGAAGCGGCGCAGGAGGGAATGGGGCCGCACGGCCTGTGCGTCGGCGCCACCGGTTCCGGAAAGTCCGAGCTGCTGCGCACGCTCGTGCTCGGCCTCGCCGTCACCCACACCTCGGAGACGCTCAACTTCGTCCTCGCGGACTTCAAGGGCGGTGCCACCTTCGCCGGTATGGCGCAGATGCCCCACGTCGCAGCGGTGATCACCAACCTCGCGGACGATCTGACGCTGGTCGACCGCATGGGCGACTCCATCAGCGGTGAGCTCAACCGCCGTCAGGAGATGCTGCGCGACGCGGGCAACTACGCCAACATCCACGACTACGAGAAGGCGCGTGCCGCGGGCGCTCCCCTGCAGCCCATCCCCTCGCTCGTCCTGGTCATCGACGAGTTCAGCGAACTGCTCACCGCCAAGCCCGACTTCATCGAGATGTTCGTGCAGATCGGGCGCATCGGCCGTTCGTTGGGCGTCCATCTGCTGCTGGCCTCGCAGCGCCTGGAGGAGGGGCGGCTGCGCGGTCTGGAGACCTATCTGTCGTACCGGATCGGCCTGCGCACGTTCTCGGCGGGCGAGTCCCGGGCGGCGCTGGGTGTGCCGGACGCCTACCACCTGCCCAACGTCCCCGGTTCCGGGTACCTGAAGTACGGCACGGACGAGATGGTCCGCTTCAAGGCCGCGTACGTCTCAGGGGTGTACCGCTCGGGCGCCCAGCCGGCCGTGTCCTCCGGCCCCCTGCCGGTGGACCGCAGGCCGGTGGTGTTCACGGCGGCTCCGGTGCCGGTGCAGTACGTGCAGCCGAGCCCGCAGCCCGACGCCCTGGTGCCCGACGCGCGTACGCCGGAGGACGACGCCCTGGCCGACACCGTGCTCGATGTGATCGTGCGCAGGCTTGAGGGCCGGGGGGCCTCCGCCCACCAGGTGTGGCTCCCCCCGCTGGACAACCCGCCGTCGCTGGACGAGCTGCTCCCGGGGCTCTCCCCGGTGGAGGGCCGTGGGCTGACCCAGCCCGGGTTCGAGGGTTCGGGCCGCCTCGTCGTACCGCTCGGCGTGGTCGACAAGCCGTACGAGCAGCGGCGCGACACGCTCTACCGGGACTTCTCCGGTGCGGCGGGTCACATGCAGATCATCGGTGGTCCGCAGTCCGGGAAGTCCACGCTGCTGCGCACGCTCATCGCGGGCTTCGCGCTCACCCACACGCCCCAGGAGGTCCAGTTCTACGGACTCGACTTCGGTGGCGGCGGCATGGCCTCCGTATCCGGCCTGCCGCACGTCGGCGGAATCGCCTCCCGGCTCGACCCCGAGCGGGTGCGACGCACGGTCTCCGAGGTGTACGGGATCATGGCGCGGCGCGAGGAGTACTTCCGCAGCGCCGGCATCGACTCCATCGCCACCTTCCGCCGGCTGCGGGCGCGCGGCGACATCTCGGCAACGGACCAGCCGTGGGGCGACGTATTCCTGATCATCGACGGCTGGGGCAACTTCCGTACGGACTACGAGGCCCTGGAACCGGCAGCGCTGGACATCGCGGCGCGCGGCCTCGGGTACGGCATCCACCTGATCGTCACGGCGTCGCGTTCCATGGAGGTCCGGGCCACACTCAAGGACCATCTGATGAACCGGCTCGAACTGCGGCTCGGCGACGTCATGGACTCCGAACTGGACCGCAAGGCCGCGGTCAACGTGCCCGCAGGGGTGCCGGGCCGTGGTCTCACGCCGGAGAAGTTGCACTTCATGGCGGCGGTACCGCGGATCGACGGCATCAACTCCGACAGCGACCTCTCCGAGGCGACGGCGGCCATGAACCAGGAGGTCGCCCGGCACTGGACCGCGGCGCCCGCCCCGGCGGTCCGGCTGCTGCCCCGCGAGCTCCCGGTGCACGAACTGCCCCCGGGCTACGCGCATCCGGAGCGGGGCGTCGCGTTCGGCATCGACGAGAACAACCTGGAGCCGGTCTTCCTCGACTTCGAGCGCGACCCGTTCTTCCTGGTGTTCGGCGAGAGCGAGTCCGGCAAGTCGAACCTGCTGCGGCTGCTCATCAAGCAGCTGAGCGAGAGGTACGACGGGAACACCTGCAAGTTCTTCGTCATCGACAACCGCCGAGCGCTCCTGGACGTCACCCCCACGACGCACCTGGCGGAGTACGTGCCCATGTCCAACAACATGGAGCACCACGTGGACGCGCTGTACGACCTGATGAAGCGTCGTACGCCGTCGCCCGACGTCACGGCGCAGGAACTGCGCGAACGCAGCTGGTGGAGCGGCCCGACGGTGTACGTGGTCGTCGACGACTACGACCTGGTCTCCACGTCCAGCGGAAACCCGCTGGCCAAGCTCACGGAGATGCTGCCGTTCTCACGTGACGTCGGCGTCCGGTTCGTCATCGCCCGCAGCACGGCGGGTGCCGGCCGGGCCCTGTACGAGTCGTTCATGCAGCGCATCATGGAGCTGGGCGCGCAGGGTCTGATGCTCTCGGGCGACCCCATCGAGGGCGACGTCCTCGGCAACGTACGACCGCGGCCGATGCCTCCGGGGCGCGGGGTCTTCGTCACCCGGCGGCGCGGGAATCCGCTGGTGCAGACGGGGCTCGTGGACGGTCAGCGGTAGGACCGCGGGCAGGAAGCACGGACGGGGCACGGCGACGGTCGATACGACCGGCCGTGCCCCGTCTGCGTTCCCTGCCTTCGTCATTTCCTGCACCTCCTGCATCTCCTCTGCATCTCCTGCATCTCCTGCGTTTCCGCCTTCCTGCCTGCCTGCCTGCCTGCCTCCGAGGCCGGATGCGTGACCGCCGACGCGACTGCCACTCGAAGGGGGGATATTTGGTGGATATCCATGGAGTCCAGCAATCGGTGAAACCCGGACAACCGGACTGAGTTGTGTCAGGTGGCGACCGTTTTCTCCTGTCAGCTGCCGGAGTGGAGCTGTGGAGTTCGGCAAAAAGGGCGCCCTGCACAGGTTCGGCGGCGTCACCTCGGCGCTATTACAGCGATTCCCGTCCATTGATTTCGCCCCTCGGAACCGGAGACCATGGCGGACCGTCCCGGACGGCCCGGGAACGGAGCAACGGGGAGGTTCACCGATGGCGTGGGATGAGTGGGAGCACCTCAAATCCGATGCGACGGCGCGTGGTTCCGCTCAGATGCAGCTGAATCAGTATCCGGCTGATCAAGGTGGCGGCCCTGCGCCGAGCTCGGCCTCGGGAAATCTGAAATCGAACAAGAAGTCATGGGTAAAGGCCGGCGAGGACGTAAAAGGCCTGATGGACGGCGTCGGCAAGGCGTTGACGAAACTGAGCAAGGGACAGGCAGGGCTGAGTGACACCGGCGGGTGCCGGAGTGCGGCCGCACAGAAGGATCTGTACGAATCCTGGCGAAAGTATGTCGTCGATGTGAGCAGTCGTTGCGACGGGTTAGGTGGGCTTTTAGAGAGCGCGGGACACGATCTTTCGAAGTCCGACCAGACGGTCAGGGAAGAGCTGGACAAGTTGCAGCTGAAGTACCAGGACACCGCGACCGTCGGCGGCCACACGAAAGAGAAGTGATTCGCGATCATGGATCTTGCGACACTGAAAGCCTTCAAGCCCTCGGAGTACGAGGGCGCCGCAGAGGCCTATCGTGCGACCGGTGACATGGCCAGTGCGGCCAAGGACACGATCGACAACCAGATCTGCGCGGGGATCCGCAACCGGCTCGAGGGCGAAGCGGCGGACGCAGCCTCTCGAGAGCTCCGCGAACTGTCGAAGAACTTCCACTACGCGCAGACCGAGTGCGGTCTGGTGAGCACCGCGCTCAATGGATTCGCCTTCGACATGGCGGTGGCCAAGCAGAGGCTGGAGGCGGCGATCGAGGACGCCTGCGCGGACCACTGCACGGTGAACGCGAACGGTTCGGTCACATACCCGGCAGGCAAGAAACCCGGCGACGAGAAGGCCGCCGAAGGCGGCACGGTGACCGGGAGCACCGGGGGCAGCCCGACGTCCGACGCCTTGGAGCGCCAGGCGGCGAACATGCACCCGAATCCGAACTACGGCAGGGCGATGTCCTATGCGAACCGGATCGCCGACGCGTTGAAGGAAGCCACGGATGCCGACGAGAAGTGGGCACCGAAGTTGTACGCGTTGAAGGCCGACGACGACCTGAAGGTCTCCAAGCGGGACTGGGCCGACGCGCAGTCGGACATGGGTGGAGTCCGCGAAGCGGGCAAGAGCTATCTCGACTCCCTGCCGGAGCCCCCGAAGGACGGCAGTCCGAAGGACAACGCATCGTGGTGGAACGGGCTCAGCCCGGAGGAGCGGGCAGCGTGGCTCTCCCTCTGTCCCGACACCGTGGGAGCGCTCGACGGGCTGCCTTCAACGGTTCGGGACGAGGCGAATCGCGTCGTCCTCTCGGAGAAGCAGGGCGAGCTCCAGCTGGAACTGGATTCCATCCCGAAGCCTCCGTCCGACGAATGGACGTGGATCAAGGCCGGTCAGATGCCGTCCAGGGTGCACACCGACGAGTGGATGCCCTGGCACAACAAGTACGGCGATCGGTACGAGCAGCTCAACAAGTCCCTCAAGGGGATGCAGAGCATCCAGGACCGTTTCGCCCAGACCGGTGAGGAAGGCCTGCCCGAGGCATACTTGCTCGGGTTCAGCCCGGAAGGAAATGGCCGGGCGATCGTCGCCAACGGGAATCCGGACACGGCCGATCATCAGGCGGTCTACGTGCCGGGCACGACGTCGAACCTGGGCGGCATCAGCGGTGACATCGGTCGGATGGTGAACGTATGGCGTGTGGCTGACGCCGCGCCCGGCAATGATTCGGTCTCCACGATCACTTGGCTCGGGTACGACGCCCCGCAGAACATCGTCAAGGACTCGCCGTTCAGTCACTACGCGAATGACGGCGCGCCGGCCTTCAACCAGTTCATGGACGGACTCGACGCGTCGCACACCGGCGATTCGGACCCGCACCGCACCGCGATCGGCCACTCGTACGGAACGACCCTCATCGGTTCAGCGGCCCGGCAGGGTGACCTGAACGCGGACGACGTGATCCTCGCGGGCAGCCCTGGTGTTCAGGTGCCCAAGGCCGAGCAGTTGGACGTGCCCTCAGGGCACGTCTGGAACCAGGAGGCCGACGGGGACCCCGTTCCGGACATCGGCCGCTACGGACACGGCGGAACCGACTGGGACGGCCCCTGGACCATCCCCAGCGACGAACGCTTCGGCGCCAACCAGATGACCACGGACACCGAGGGCCACAGCGACTACTGGAAAGAGGGGACCGACAGCCTGTGGAACCAGGGACAGGTCGTGGCAGGCAACAGCGACAACGTGATGTTGAAGCCACCGCCGAACTACTGGGCGCATGTGAAGTAGAGGTGTCGTGCCTGCGGGCACCGCCCCTCGAACCCCCCGACGACATGACCGGCCCGACACCGGTCCGACGCATCAAGGCCCCTCAACTTGAAGACCAGACTGAGCGCCCCGGCGCTCCTCCTGTCCCTCGCCCTCACGACCCTCACTGGATGCAGCATGACTGACACCGATGACTCCCACGGCATCCCGTCCGCGGGCACCAGCACCTCGGAGAAGGCCGCTGATGAGGCAAAGAAGGTCTCCAGCGAGATCTACGACCTGATCGGCATCAAGGGAAAGACGTCCAAGACCGGGGCTGGCGTCACGGAATGCGCGGGCAAGGACCGCGAGAAGTACTTCCAGATCTTTCACCCATGGAGCTTCACTCCGACATCGGCCGACCAACTCGATGGCCTGATGGAGCGGCTCAAGAAGGAACTGCCCAAGCACGGGTGGAAGGTCGTGGGTTACGGCCCGGACACCAGTAAGAACAAGAACATCAACCTCACGGCCGACAACGACGCGAAGAAGCACAGCGTCAAGATCGTCGAAATGGCCAAGACCGACCCACCGAGCCTCAGCCTGATGGTCGTCTCCGGCTGCTACCGGGTGCCGGACGGCGAAGAGATCCAGCGGTTCTGAGCGTGACAGCGGTCGAGCTGGTCAGGTCGGGGTGCGGCCGGACCTTGATCAGCTCGGCTCGGTGTGCACGGGACACAGGTCAGGGTGGGCACCTCCCGTGCGTGCCCACCCTGAGCTGTGATCTTCGAGCCCTACTCGAAGTTGGCCCTCGCCCGCTTGTCGCCGGCCTGGTAAGCCGCAGCGGCATCGCGCACCTTGCGCGAGATCTCGCTCAGGGCGCCGTGAATCGCCGTGGCGTCGGCGTCCCAGCCCCTCTGGGCGGTGTCGTAAGCCTCCTTGGCCTCGCCCACCCAGAGTTCGGACACATTGCGGATCATCTGCTGGATGGCCGCAAGGTCCTCCTGGAGCTTCTTGCTCTGCAGGTCAATGGCGCCGGCCGCGAGGTCCAGGCTTGCGTAAGTGACAACCATCGTGCCGTCGTGGTTGCTCGGCATGCGGTCCTCCCGTGTTATCTAGGTTGAGTGTGAAAGCGTCGTACGTGGCGTAGTCGTGGCCAGGTCAGAAGTAGTTGAGGTTCGAGGTCCTGGCCTCTGCTTTCGCGTCACCGGAGTATCCGTCGACAACGTCGATGCCCTGCAGCGCCTGCCGGATTTCGTCTTCGGTGTTGCCCGAAATGGTGCGCGCCGCCTTGATGGCCTCCTGGAAATTGAGGAGACGACGGGCAATGCTTACCATCCTGTGGTTGATCGCCTCCTGCTTCTTGTTGAATTCGCCGGCGCCGATGCCCTTCCAATGGCCTTCCAGGCCGTCGATCGTCCCCTGAAGCGTCTTCAGTTGGCCCTTCACTGACTCGAATCGCTTGGTGAGCTCACCCTCCAGCTTGAGGAGTGCGTCATCTGAGATCTTCTGATCAGCCATGATCTCGGCTTCCTTCCTGGTGCACTTGTTCGGCCCGGCTTTGCTCGCCGGTGGGTACGGGCGAAGAACGTACGGTCACTAGGTCAGTCAGGCGCTGCGGCGCTTACGGACGAGCGCGAAGGCTCCGCCGCCGAGCACGATGACCGCTGCCGCTCCGCCGATGATCAAGCCGAGCGGAGTTCCGTCGTCCTTCTCCTTGCTGGAGCCTGCCACGACGGTGTCGTCAGCCGTTTCCTTCTTCTGGGGCTGTGACGAACTTGGTGCGGAGGCGGCTGGGGAGGCCGAGGAACCGGACGTCTTTTCCTTGGTGAGGGGGCTTATGTCCGGAGCGCCGGGGTTTCCCTTGCCCTTGAGGATGTTGACGGCCGGACGGATGATGCCGTGGCCGAGGTAGTTGCTGAGAGTGCCCTTCTCCCAGTCGCCTCGTCCAGCTGTATCGAAAAGGACGTTGAGAACCTGGTTGGCCGTCCAGTCGGGGTGGGCGGACCAGATCAGGGCGGCGGAGGCTGACGTGATGGCAGTGGCTTGGCTGGTCCCGCCCTCGGAGTCGCAGTAACGCTGAAACTTCGTATCGCACCAGGTTGGAATGCCGTCTCCGGGGGCAGCGATATCTACGCTGCCCCCGTGCTGAGAGTACGTGGAAGCCTTACCAGTGCTGTCAGTTGCGGCGACGCCGACCACCTGCGGATACGAGGCGGGAAACTGTTCCTTGTTTCCCCGTTTGGAATTGTTTCCAGCCGCGGCAAAGAAGAGCTTCCCCTTGCTTTCCGCGTATTTTACAGCTTCTCGTTCCCCTCGGCCCGGGAAATCGCTCCCCATCGACATGCTGATGATCCGCGCATCGCTGTCCGCTGCAGCCCGGATAGCATCTTCGGTGTCGTTGGCGTTCACCGAGTGCTTATTCTGAAAATCCGTATCGGTGACTCGAAATGGAATGATCTTCGCGCCCGGAGCAAGGCCTTGAAGGCCTCCGCCCTTTCCCGTTCCGGCAATCAGCTCGGCCATGCTTGTGCCGTGGCTGTCGTAGTCGTCGTACTCATCACCGTCGGCCCCTGTGGCGTCGAAGCCTTTCAGGACCTGCCCTTTCAGGGACGGTGTCGACGGGTTGACACCGGAGTCGATAACAGCGACCTTGATGCCTTCACCCGTGGTGACCTTCCACATCTCCTTCGTATGCATCGGGCCGAGATACCACTGCTTGGACTGCACATCCGCCGCAACCGCAGGGGTAGCCGTCCCTGCGAGTCCCACGCTCCAAGCAGCAGTCACTGCCATCGCGCCGAGTAGACGCCCACGCAATCCAACAGGCATGCGACGTTTCCGGGTCTGGCTCATTCCTGCTGTCATCCTGACTTCCGAACCTTCTCTGTACCTACTCGATCACCGGAGGTGCGGCTCCACGCCGTCCGGCCTCCCACGTCTCTCTGTCTTCCGCCAGGTAGTCCGGGCGCGGGGTGCCGCCGTCCTGGCCCTCGTCGGAGTCCCGTCGCCCAGCAGGACCACGTACGAGGCCCGCGCCTCCAGCCGTAAAGCCCTTCGAACCCGAGCCGGATCCGGCAGCACTGCGGGGCGTACCCACGATGCCCTTCGAGCTGGGAGTCCCACGCCCGCCGGGTCGAGTCGCAGCGTTCGTTCCGCCAGCTCCGATCACTCCGCGCTGTCCGGTGCCAATAGCCGTTCCGCGCGGAACTCCACGAGCCCCTCCAGACGAGTCCGTGCCCGGAGCGGTGCGCTGTGGGGTCCCACCTACGATGGCCCGGGCGCGCCCAGTACGCGGGCCAGAGGACTTGGATGCATGTGCAGGACTACCTGTCATGGGCCTGCCACCAGTCACGCTATTCCGACCAGCAGCGGGTGGCTGACTCCCGCCTCCACCAGGGCGTCCAGGCGTGCCTGAGCCCGGGCCACCACCAATGGGTGCCGGACGCCCAACCGGAGCTCCGGTGCGCCCAGTCGTCGTAGGCCCGCTGCTCGTGGGGCCGCTCTTTCCGGGCTGCCCAATTGTTCTGGGCAGCCCGGTTGGTGGCATGGAACGTCGCGATCCACCTGCCACAGGGTTCACAAACTCATTCACCATGGGCGGATTCGGACCTGTACTCGGGCCCGTAGGATTTGCAGTCGGCGGTGCCGGGGACGTGTCGGGAAGGGTCACGGGAGCCGGTGGCGCCTTCACACTATCGATCTCCGTCGAAGTGCTTGTGTCCGGCGGGGGTGCAGTTCCGAGTGACTCGATTGCCGCTCGATTACTTGTGACGCCCGGGGTGTCTGTATCAAGCGTGGCAGCGCGCTCCGAGTGACCACGTGTCGTGCCATTGCCCATTGTCTCGGAACCTGTGGAAGAAGAGCCGGGCTCCGGCTCCGCCCAGACCCCCGTCGGCTTCGGCATCGCAACATCAAGCTTCTTTTCGAACCGCGGCGGCGCCTGCGCCGCCAGCGTCTCCTCCGACACCGCGTAGTACGAAGCCAGCCGGTTCGCCTGGTTGATGGCCTCCTGACGGTCCTTCTCGACCTTCAGCGCCGCAGTGTACTCCGGGTTGCCCTCGACCCGCTTCGGGGCCTCGATCTTCTCGACGGGTTTGGGGTCCAGGCGGGTGTCGCGCGGCGGCAGGGACTTGCGCACCGAGGCGAGGCCGGTGCCCGCGACCGTGATCTGGATTCCGGCGGTCTCCGCGAAGTCGCCCAGCTTCCGGGCGTGGGCTACCAGGCCCTTGCCCCAGTCACGGAAGGCTGTTCCGGACTCGCCCTCCCAGTCGACGGCTTCGATGAAGTCGCCCAGCTCGTTCGCAGCCTTGTCGATGGCTCTCCTTGCCGTCAGGAGTGCCTCACCCGCGTGTTCAAGATGCTCCGGGTTGGAGTGCTCGATCAGGTCGATCATCGCGTTGAGGTCGAAGCCCTCGAACGAAGTCCGTCCCGAGGTGCCCCGCGAGCCTCCGAAGGGGAACAAGTCCATGACGTTCTGGACCTGCCGGTTGACGTCAGTGGCGATCAACTGGTTCTGGACGCGCTGCTGGTCCTGCGCCTGCTGTTCCTTGGCTGTCAGTTCCGGCTTCTTGTCGTCGCTCATCAGCTGTCCCCCAAGTCGTCATAGGCAGAGCCGGTCCTGCTGTCGGAGCGCGGCTGCTCAGGCTTGTCGGTCTTCTCCCCGTGCGCCTTCTCCTGCTCCTTGTCCAGGCGCGTCTGGATCTCGTAGAACCGGCGCCGCACATCGTCCTCCACGTTGTCGAAGCCGACGGCCGCCGCCTGCACGCCCAGGCTCAAGTACTCGATCTGGTCGCCGAGCGACTTGGAGAGCGAGACGAGCGCCTCGTGGACGCGGTTGTACTGCGTGTACAGCCCGTCCGCCTCCGCGAAGCACGCATTCTGGCCGCTCAGAGCAGCGCGTGACACCGTCTGCGCCGCGATCTTCGACTTGCCGGCCGCCGAACCGTCGAGCTCGGCGAGCAGCGTGTTGACACGCCCTCTGAACTTCTCCAGCGCGCCAACACCGCGCCGGAGGTCGCCTGGACCGGCCACGATCCTGCCCTCCCCGTTTCCCCGTTTGCTCGGACTGCCGCGCGTTGCTATCGCATCCGCGTGAACCTGTCCGACCTCATTGCATAAACCCTAACCACTGCCTACGACAGGGCCAACCTTCTTATCCATCACGTAACTTCGGCAGAACGATTACCGGTCGCCCGGCGCGTGGACCGCCGTCGGGCGTCGCGTACGGCCACGGAGACGCCCGCTATGGCGGCTACCAGCACCGCCCCGCCCACCACAACGTACGTCGCCAGGCGGGCGTTGCGTTCGTCCGCCGTTTCGCCCAAGTGGAGTTGGGCCGGTGTCGGCGCTTCGCCCTTGCTCACGCCTTCGTGCGCCACCGGGTGCTCGATGGGCTTGTCGTCCTCCGTCAGGGCACGCACCGGGTCGACGACGCCCCAGCCCACCAGGTGGTCGTGGCCCGCGACGGAGCGTTCCGCCGTCTGCTCGATCTGGGCGACGATCTGTTCCTGCGTCCAGTCCTGGTGCTTGGCCTTGATGAGGGCGGCGACTCCCGCGACGTACGGGGCCGAGAAGCTGGTGCCGTTGTCGGCGCAGTGTCCGCCGCCGGGGACCGTCGAGATCATGTCCACGCCGGGGGCGGCCACGCCGACGAAGTCGCCGGACTGGGAGAAGGCCGCCCGCTCGTTGTTGCGGTCCGACGCGGCAACGGCCAGGACACCTGGGAACGAGGCCGGGTAGGTCTTCTTGATGTTGCCGCCGAGCCCGTCGTTGCCGGCGGAGGCGACGATCACGATCTCCTTGGCCAGGGCGGCGTCCACCGCCGTCTTCAGAGCGCCCTCGGGCAGCACCGCCTTGGCCGTGTCCTGGGAGATGTTGATGACGTCCGCGTGGGCGACATCCGCTGCGTAGGTGATGGCGTCGGCGAGTGTCTGGGCCGTTCCGTGGCCCTCTGCGTCGTTCTGCTGGATCGGGATGATCGTGGCGCCCGGGGCCAGGCCGGTGAAGCCGGTGCCCTTCACTTCTCGCGCGGCAATGATTCCGGCGACCTTGGTGCCGTGACCGACGGTGTCGGTGGTGCCGTTCTCCTTGCCGCGCTCGATCTTGTTGCCGTTCTCGTCCTTGATGTCCTTCCGCATGAAATTGCGGCCGCTCCTGGTGTCCACGGCGCCCTTGAGCTGGGGGTTCTTGATGTCCACGCCCGTGTCGATGACGGCCACGCGTACGCCCTTGCCGGTGGACTGCTTCCACAGCTCGTCCATCAGGACCCGCTGCAACGACCAGGGGCGGCCCGCGTACATCTTCGAGCCGAAGGTGCACTGGGTGGAGTCCTCCGCCGCCGCGGGCAGTACCGGCAGCGTGACGAAGAGGACGGCGGTGGCGGCTGCGACGGTCAGCGGACGCCGGTACGGAGAGGTGTGCGTCGTCATGTGGATACGCCCCTCAGGAACCCTGCGGCTGGCGGGCCGCCCCGGTCGACAGACGTGGCCCCGTGGGCAGGAACGAGGACCAGGCGGCCGGGACGGGAGCGGGCACGACGTCCTTGTATCCGAGCTGGTTCTGCGCCTGCTGCGCCTCCTGCTGCCGCTGCGCCCGCTCCTCCTTCGTGCCTGATTCACCGATGCCGGAGTCGCCCTGCTCGCTGTCGCCGTTGGACTGCATGGCGTAGCGCAGACCGGTGTCGGTGACCAGGAAGAGGGGGCCGGAATCGGTGCTGGATCCCTTGAACTGCCGGAAGAGCTGGCCGGATCCGGGGGTGACGTAGGCGCTGCTGGAGCCGGTGGGCAGCGTTGCGGGGAAGCCGGTGCCCGCCCACGTGCTGAGCGTGGTGGCACCGTTCTTCGTGTCGACACCGCGCAGGACATTGCACACGGTGTTGCGGCTGCCGGCCGCGGCACTCGCGGAGTTGACGGGCTTGGGCTCGCTCCTGGGCCAGTCCATGTTCTGCCCGAACGCTTCGCCGGGCACGAACGCTGCCGCGCTGACGGACCTCTCCTTGCCGTCCTGGCCGAGCCCGACCAGTTCCAGGCTGCTGAGCAGGAGCTTCGCGACGAAGTCCGACACTGGGGCGACCCGGCCGGGCAGGACCACGTACTTCTGGGTCCTGGTGCCGGACGTCGCCGCAAGGATCACGCCCACCTTGTTCGCCTCGGGCGGCAGCTCCCCCCGGATGCCCGCGTCGGCGCCGGGCGTCCCGGGGAGGGTCGGGAAGTCGATCGCGTCCCCGGTGTGCAGGGTGGCCAGCCATGCGGCGGAGACCCGCTGGGGGGTGCGGCGCTCATCGAGCAGGGCACGCAGCAGCAGTTCGTCCTTCTTGACCTTGTACGCCTTGCCTGTGGCGTCCACGATGTAGCGGGTCCTGTCCGGTCCCGGACCCTCGACGTACATCAGCTCACCGCCGTGCAGCCGGTTCGCGCCCTCGGTCTTCTTCTGGTCTCGCTCCGCGAAGACGAACGCCGCCTTCTGGATGGCCCTGCCGCCCTCGCCGGGCTGCTCGCAGACGGCCCACCGCTTCTTCGAACCGGCTTCGTCCTTGTCCGGCAGCCGGTCGGGGGCGTACGGGATGCCGAGCGTGGCGCCGTGCGCGATCTTGCCGTTGTCGAGGACCGATTCGTCGACGTTGATGACCTTGCCCTTGTCCGGGTCGAGCAGGAGCTTGGCGGAGGCCATGTTCAGCACCGGGTGGAGCTGCGTCTTGCCATCGGTCTTCAACACCACATAGCGGGTGGTGGATTTACTGGCAATGATGACGTTCTCGTACGGGGTGTCCCATTTCTGGGGTGCCACGGGTTTGAACATCCCCCAGGCTCCGAACGCCGCGATGATGACGACGCCGACGATCGTGCCGGGCACCACCGCGCGCAGGGGGCGCGGCGCGCCCTCCTCCGTACCGCTCGGGTTGGGTTGCAGGAACTGTGCGATCAACCTCCGCTTCGCGAAGGTGTAGGCGTTGAGTTCGTCCCGCCGTGATGCCATCTGTCCGCTGCCCCTTTTCCCCAGTGAGCAACCAGGTTCCCATACGCACCGTGGGCCTCGAACGCCGACTGGGCTTCCCACTATGCCTGTTGGTACTCGACCGTCACTGCTCAGGTAGGGTGATCGCCCGGTCAACACCCGTGAAAAAACTGTACAAACGGATACAAGGGGGCAACGCGGCGATGGGTGCAGCGACGCGCGAACGCACGGGGCGGTCTACCCATCGAGTGTCCGGCCCTTCCCGACGGCAACGTGGCAACGAGCCTGCCGCAGCAGCGCCCGCGGCGCCGGTGGGCGCACCCGCGGCGACGACTCTGCGGTCGATCTCGCGGACCGGCCGCCCCGCCACCGTGCTGCGGCAGATGGTGCTCGTCGAGGCGGCCCTGGGCGTCGCCGCGGTGGGCGTCGCACTCGACGGCCCCTGGCTGGTGCCCGGGGTCTCGGTCGCCTGCCTGCTGGTACTGCTCGCGGTGGTACGTCGCCGGGGCCAGGCCGTACAGGACTGGCTGTCGACGGCGCTCGCGCTCCGCGACCGCCGACGGACAGCCGTGGCGTCCGACGCGGATGCGGAGCCGCAGCTGACGCCGGTGGCGGAGAGCGTGCCGGGCTTCGCTCCGTACATCTACGTCGACCGGGACCGCCGCACGGTGGGCATGGTCGGGGACGGTACGTTCCTGACGGCTGTCGTACGGGTCGAGGCCGGCGGTGAATCGCTGCGCCAGGCGCGCGGTGCGCGGGCGCTCCCGTTGTCCCTGCTGGGCGATGCGCTGTCGGTGGACGACATCGTGCTGGAGTCCGCGCAGCTCGTGCAGCAGGTACGTCCCGCTCCGGCCCAGCATCTGCCGCAGCAGTCGGCGGCACGGCTCTCCTACGCCCCGCTCCAGGAGCAGATCGGGGCGCCCGCGCTGCGGATGACCTGGGTGGCCGTGAAGCTGGATCCGGAACTGTGCCGGGAGGCGGTCGAGGCGCGCGGGGGCGGCATCGGTGGGGCTCAGCGTTGTCTGGTCCGGGTCGCGGACCATGTGGCGAGCCGGATCACCGGGGCCGGTTTCCGGGCCGTGGTGCTGGACCAGGAGGAGCTGAACTCCGCCGTGGCCACATCCGCTTGTGCAAATCCCATGCTCTCGGCCCGCGCCGGGCGCCCGGATGCCGCGACGCAGCGGCGGACGACGGAGACGACGAGAGTCTGGCGGTGCGACGACCGTTGGCACACCGCCTATGCGGTGGACCGCTGGCCCGAGTTGGGCCGGGGGGCGACCCCTCTTCCCCGCCTCGTTTCGCTGCTGACCTCGGTTCCCGCGTATGCGACGACCTTCAGCCTGACGGTGCGACGCCGTTCGCGCCAGGGCGAGGTCTCGGTGTCCGGTCATGTGCGGATCACGGGCGGGTCCGATACGGAACTGGTCGGAGTACGAAGGACATTGGAGCAAGCCGCACGGCACGCCAAGGTCGGTCTGGTGCGGCTGGACCGCGAGCAGTTGCCGGGCGTGCTGGCGACGCTCCCGCTGGGAGGCGCACAGTGACGAATCGCACCGAGCCGAGGCGGGGACTGCGCGGTCCGCGCCACGCGGGGCACACGCTGGCCGCGGAGCACCTGGGCGCGCTGTCGTTGCCGGTCGGGGACGACGGCGTGATCATCGGCACCGATGCCGAGGGGCACCCGCAGATGATCGGGTTCCACCGCCCGGCACCGTATGACGTCCTGCTGATCGGCGGCCTGTGGACGGCGCAGGTGCTGGCGCTGCGTGCGGCGGCCACCGGGGCACGGGTGGCGGTCGAGACCGGACGCACCCAGGCGTGGACGACCCTGGCGCAGGCCGCGGGTGCCGGTCTCGAATGCGTCTCCCTCCATGACGTGGGCCGGGTTCCGCCGACCGGAGCGACCGTGGGCAGCCCGGTGGTGGTGGTTCGGGACTGCGGGATGCGCCCGCCCCGTGGCCGGGTGGTGTCCTCGCCCTGGCAGTCGGTGCTGACGCTGCTGCCCTATCTGAGCCCGGTGGCGCCCCGGTTGATGCGGTCGTCGACGCTCGTGGGTGTCCAGCGGGTCTCGCCCGCCGAGGCGGACCAGATCGGCCGGATCCTGGGGCTCGCCCGCGCCGAGAGCGAGGCCCTGCCCACCCTGGCGGACGGTGTCACGCTCTGGGTGGCGGGCGGCGAGCGCCACTGGGTGATGACGAGCGCGACGGACATAGAGACCGGGCTGCTCGGCACCGCTCGCCGGATGGACTGACCGGGGACCGACGGGGAACTGGACTGGCCGGGTACTGACCGGATGGGCTGAACTCTTCTGTTCGCGACCCTGGACCTGCCGCTTCCGGAAGGATGGCGGGGGAACGACACCGCTCGATCGAAGGGACGCCGAAATGGGCACCCAGCAGGAAAAGGAAGAGCTCTACGCTCTCGACATCTCGGACGTGACGTGGCTGAGCGCACCGGGGACCGAGAATGTCGAGGAACGGGTCGAGATCGCCCATCTGCCGGGCGGTGCGGTCGCCATGCGCTCGTCGTTGGACCCGGAGACCGTGCTTCGGTACACGGAGGCCGAGTGGCGTGCCTTCGTACTGGGTGCACGGGACGGTGAGTTCGACCTCACGTAGGCACGGGCCGGGTGAGGGGGTGGCTGCCTCGCGAGGGCGGCCCCTCTTCACCCCGTCCTGATATGTCGCGAATCAACGGCTTCGATCTGCGCGCTCCGTCGCATTCGGTCTCCCGGGGCGAGTACGTGATGCACGGGACAGTTCTTGCGGTGCCGTACGCCCTGCCGGAGCGGGCCCCATGACGATTAGGGTGGGTCCGGGCGCGGCAGAGGAACCTGCGGGCAGGCAATGCGTGTCCCAGGGGGAGAGCCGGGCGGTCGGACAGACGGAAACGGTCGCCCCCACCCACCACGGCACAAGGGTGCTCGACCACACCAGGAGGCAAAGTGAACGGCGATCGGGACGAGATCCGCGGGGGCTGGAACAAGCCCGTCGACGAGTCGTCCGACGCGGAGCCCGCAGAGATGACGGGTGAGTTCACCATCGACTACACCCCGCCCGCCTGGTACACGCAGAACGCGCCGGGGGACTCGTCGGGGGGTGCCGGTACGCATCTGGCGCCGCCTCCGCCGCCGAGCGGAACGCCGCTTTCCGTCCCCGCGCCTGCCCCCGGGGGCGGTTTCGACTCCGACTGGACGCCGGCACCGCCCGCGCCCATTCCTGCACCGCCCGCGCCCATTCCCGCACCGCCCGCGCCCGCACCGTCCGCGCCCATGCCGGCGCCGGTTCCCGCCCAGTCCTCGGCGGGTGACGCCGCGCCTGCTCCCGCGGGCGGGACGGGGGACTTTGGCGGTGTGTCGGACCCGTTCGGGGGCGGGGACGTGGAGAGCGGCTCGACGATGCGGTTCTCACCGGCCTCGCTGAAGCGGCAGATCGCGGAGATCGAGGGGCGCTCGGCGGACGGGGCCGGGGACGACGCCGGGAGCGACTCGGGGCCGGACTCGGACGCCGGTTCGGACACCGCCTCGGCCACCGCGCAGACCGGTGCCGGTGACGGCGGTACGGGTACGGATGAAGCGCCCGGTACCGGCTCCGCCTCTGCCCCCGCGCAGACTTCGGACGCGTCCGCCGAGGAGCCCGATGGCGCTGCCGCCCCGGACCCCGGCGCGGACTCGGCCGATGCCCCGGCGGACGGGCCGCAGGACTCCGCTGCCGCCCCTGCCCTCACCGACGCCGCCGTCCCCGACGCGGCCCCCCAGGACGTACCGCCCGCCGACGCGCCGCAGGGTGTCGTCGCGCCCGTCGCACCGAGCCCCTGGACGCCCGCGCCGCCGCAGGGCGCCCTGCCGCCACTGCCGCCCGCCTTCCAGCCCGCCGCGCCGCAGCCCACCGCGCCCCAGCCGGCCCAGCAGTGGCCGGCTCCGGGCCCGACCGGCCAGGCGCCCGGCGGCTACGGATTCCCGCAGGCCGGGGCGGCTCAGCAGCCGCAGGCACCCCAGCCGCCCCAGGGCGGTTACGGATTCCCCCAGCAGCCCGCTCCCCCGGCTCAGCAGACCCCGCCCCAGGGCGGCGGCTACGGATTCCCGCAGGCGTCGCAGCAGCCGCTGGCACCGCACCAGCCTCAGGCGCCCCAGGGAGCCCAGCCGGCCCAAGGTGCTCAGTGGCCCGCGCAGCCGGGTGCACCCCTGCCGCCGCAGGTCCCGCAGGAAAGCCAGGCCCCGCAGCCGCCGGCCCAGCCCACGCCCCACCTGCCCGCGCAGATCACTCCTCAGCAGCAGGCCCAGCACCAGCAGCCTCAGCAGGCCCAACACCCCCAGCAGGGATACGCCCAGCAGGGACACCCCCAGCAGCGACACCCGCAGCAGGGACAGCCCGTGGACCCCCGCACCGGGGGCGCTTGGCCGACCCCGGTCACCCATGACCAGCGCGAGCGTTCCGTGCCCGGTGCCCCGCTCGGGTACACGGCCGCCGTGGAGCTCTCCTCCGACCGGCTGGTCCGGGGCAAGCAGAAGGCGAAGAGCAGCCGCACTCCGTCCGGCGCGTCCCGCTTCAAGCTGGGCGGCAAGAAGGAGGAGGCCGAGCGGCAGCGCAAGCTGGAGCTGATCCGTACGCCTGTGCTGTCCTGCTACCGGATCGCGGTCATCAGCCTCAAGGGCGGCGTCGGCAAGACCACCACGACCACCGCCCTCGGCTCGACCCTGGCCACCGAACGGCAGGACAAGATCCTCGCCATCGACGCCAACCCGGACGCGGGCACGCTCGGCCGCCGGGTGCGCCGCGAGACCGGTGCCACCATCCGTGACCTGGTCCAGGCGATCCCGTACCTCAACTCGTACATGGACATCCGCCGGTTCACCTCGCAGGCGCCCTCCGGACTGGAGATCATCGCCAACGACGTGGACCCGGCGGTCTCCACGACGTTCAACGACGAGGACTACCGGCGCGCGATCGACGTGCTGGGCAAGCAGTACCCGATCATCCTCACCGACTCGGGCACCGGCCTGCTCTACAGCGCGATGCGCGGGGTGCTGGACCTCGCCGACCAGCTGATCATCATCTCGACGCCGTCGGTCGACGGTGCGTCCAGCGCGTCCACCACGCTGGACTGGCTCTCCGCGCACGGGTACGCGGAGCTCGTGCAGCGCTCCATCACCGTCATCTCCGGGGTCCGCGAGACCGGCAAGATGATCAAGGTCGATGACATCGTGCAGCACTTCGAGACGCGCTGCCGCGGCGTGGTCGTCGTACCGTTCGACGAGCACCTGTCGGCCGGTGCCGAGGTCGACCTCGACATGATGCGGCCCAAGACCCGCGAGGCGTACTTCAATCTCTCCGCGATGGTCGCCGAGGACTTCGCCCGCGCCCAGCAGCAGCAGGGGCTCTGGACCTCGAACGGCTCCACCCCGCCGCCGCAGTACGCTCCGCCGATGCCCGGCCAGCAGCAGTACGCCCCGCAGCAGCCGCCGCAGGGGTACCCGCAGCAGCAACAGCAGCCGTACGGCGGTCAGCAGCCCCCGCAGCCGTATCCGCCGCAGCCCGGCCTGCCGGGACCGCAGCAGAACGGCTGGCAGCAGGGGCAGCCCGGCCAGCCGGTTCCGCCGGAGCTGCAGGGTCCGGTATCGCCCGCCGGATGGCCGCAGCAGCCGCCGCCAGCGCCTCAGCAGTAAGGCATCAGAGGTCTAAACCAATGAGGGCCCGCACCGTCTCCACGGTGCGGGCCCTCATTGCATTCCCGCAGACCACACGCGGTTTCGATGACCGTTGACGCAGCTCGACCCCCGCTGATAAACCTTCGCTTCACCAGCTGGCGAACCACAGATCAACCCGCCTTCTCCGTGCGAGTCATGACGCGAGGTCCCTGACCATGGTCGAAAGAGTTCCACCACGCTCCGCCCAGCCACGCTCACGTCTGCGTGTTCTCCTGGCCTCCGGTGCCGCCGCACTGGCGCTGGCCGCCGGTTCCATCGTCCCGGGTGTGCCGCTCGGTGCCGCGCCGCAGCAGGCGCAGGCCGCCGACAGCGGAAAGTCGACACTGACCGTCGCCGTCGCACAGAGCGTCGACTCCCTGAGCCCGTTCCTGGCCCAGAAGCTGATGAGCACCAGCATCACGCGGCTCATGTACGACTTCCTCACCAACTACGACCCCAAGGACAACCACGCGATCCCCGGCCTCGCCACCAAGTGGGAGCCGTCCGCGGACAAGCTGACCTGGACGTACACCATCCGCCCCGACTCCAAGTGGTCGGACGGACAGCAGGCCACCGCCGAGGACGCGGCCTGGACGTTCAACAAGATGATGACCGACGAGGCAGCCGCGCAGGCCAACGGCAACTTCGTCGCGAACTTCAAGAAGGTGACGGCTCCCAGCCCCACGCAGCTGGTCATCGAGCTGAAGGAGCCGCAGGCCACCATGGCGGCACTCGATGTGCCGATAGTGCCGAAGCACGTCTGGGAGAAGGTCGGTGACTTCTCCAAGTTCAACAACGACAAGGCGTTCCCGATCGTCGGCAACGGGCCGTTCGTCGTGACCGACTACAAGGTCGACCAGTACGTGAAGCTCAAGGCCAACAAGGACTTCTGGCGCGGCAAGCCGAAGTTCGACGAGCTGGTCTTCAAGACGTACAAGGACCAGGACGCCGCTGTCGCCGCGCTGCGCAAGGGTGAGGTCTCCTTCGTCGCCGGTTCCCCCGCGCTGACGCCCGCTCAGGCCGCCTCGCTCAAGGGCGAGAAGAACATCAAGATCAACGAGGGACCGGGCCGCCGCTTCTTCGCGCTGGCCACCAACCCGGGCGCGCAGACCAAGGACGGCAAGAAGTTCGGCAACGGCAACAAGGCCCTTCTCGACCAGAAGGTGCGCCAGGCCCTCTTCCTCTCCGTCGACCGCAAGACCATCATCGACAAGGTCTTCCAGGGGCACGCCGTCGAGGGCCAGGGCTACATCCCGCCGCGCTTCTCCGCGTACCACTGGCAGCCGACCGCCGAGCAGAGCCTCGCGTACGACCCGGCCAAGGCGGCCAAGCTGCTCGACGAGGCGGGCTACAGGCTCAAGGGCGACCAGCGGGTCGGCAAGGACGGCAAGCCGCTCGACCTGCGCATCCTCTGCCACGCCACGGACCCCAACGACAAGGCGATCGGCAAGTACCTCAAGGAGTGGTGGGGCAAGCTCGGCATCGGCCTGAAGGTCGACTGCCTCGACAACGTCTCGGTGCCCTGGTACGCGGGTGAGTACGACCTCGCCTTCGACGGCTGGTCCGTCAACCCGGACCCCGACTTCGTGCTCGGCATCCACACCTGTGCCGCGCTGCCGGCCAAGGCGAAGGACAGCGCCACCACCGACAACTTCATCTGCGACAAGAAGTACGACGAGCTGTACAAGAAGCAGCTCGCCGAGTACGACCCGGCCAAGCGCACCGGAATCGTCAATGAGATGCAGTCGTGGCTGTACGACTCCGGGTACATGAGCGTCATCGCGTACCCGAACGCGGTCGAGGCGTACCGCACCGACCAGATCAAGTCGATCACCACCATGCCCGAGGCGGCCGGCAACATCTACGGCCAGGACGGGTACTGGAGCTGGTGGTCTGCGGCTCCCGCTTCCGGCGGCAGTTCGGACAGCTCCGGCGGGTCGGGCTCGACCGGCGTCGTCATCGGCATCATCGTGGTGGTCGTGGTACTCGCCGGTGGCGGGTTGTTCATCGCGAAGCGGCGCCGCAACACGGCGGACGACCGCGAGTAATCACTCGGACAGGTCGAGAGGGGCCGGCCGAGGAGCACTCGCGTCGTCGGCCGGCCCCTCCACGTGCAGCACGAGTAACGAGAGTTCCCCATGACAGCTGACAGCACTCCGGCGCTCGTGCAGGTCGCGGACGCGGACACCGAAGGCCCGGCTCCGGCCGGACCGCCGGCCGCCCGCGGTCCACGGGCGCGCAACACCAAGGCCTATCTCCAATACGTGGCGGCCAAGATCGCGGGAGCAGCGGTCTCGCTGTTCGCGGTCCTGGTCACCAGCTTCTTCCTGTTCCGGCTCATCCCCAGCGACCCGGTGAAGCAGATGACGGGCGGCCGGCCCGTATCCGCCGAACAACTCGCGTCGCTGCGGCGTCAGTTCGGCCTCGACCAGCCGATGTGGCAGCAGTTCACGACGTATGTCGGCGACGCCCTCACGGGCGATTTCGGCACCTCGTTCCAGTTCCACGCGCCGGTCATCGACAAGATCATCGAGGCGCTTCCGGCGACCCTGCTCCTCACCGGCACGTCGTACGTCCTGTACACCGCGCTCGGCATCTGGCTCGGCACCCGTACCGCCTGGCGTAACGGTTCCGCAAGCGACCGCTTCAACACCGCGTTCGCGCTGACGCTCTACTCGGTGCCGTCGTTCTGGCTGGGCCTGCTCCTGATCATCGTCTTCTCGGTGGGGATCGGCCCGATCCCGGGGATGTTCCCGACGGGTGGTCTGGAGTCGGGCAACGAGACCGGCTTCGCCTACATCCTCGACGTGGCGCACCATCTGGTCCTGCCGGTGATCACACTGGTCGCGGTCGGATACGCGCAGACGCTGCTGGTGATGCGTTCCTCGCTGCTCGACGAGATGGGCAGCGACTATCTGACGACGGCCCGGGCGAAGGGGCTGCGGGACGACGTCGTGCGCCGCAAGCACGCCGTGCCGAACGCGATGCTGCCGACCTTCACCCTGATGTTCGTGAACCTCGGGCATGTGGTCGCCGGACAGATCCTGGTCGAGACGGTGTTCTCCTGGCCGGGTCTCGGCGGCCTCTTCTACCAGGCGCTCAGCGTGCCCGATCTCCCGCTCGTACAAGGGCTGTTCTTCGTCTTCGCCACCGCGGTGATCCTGGCGAACACCCTTGCCGATGTGCTCTATCCGCTGCTCGATCCCCGGGTGGGCCGATGACGACCGAATCCATGCCCACGCCCACGAAGGCGGAGGCCGCGCAGAATCCGCGTGCGCTGGCCCGCGCGCGCAAGCGCCGGTCCATGGCCCGCTTCTGGCGGGAGTACCGGAGCCACCGCAGCGGGCTGTGGGGTCTGGCCGCGCTCGTCCTGATCGCGCTGGTCGCCCTGTTCGCGCCGCAGCTCGTCGGCTCCGACTCGCAGAGCGTCACCGGCGCCCCGGGCGGCGCGCTGGAGTCACCGAGCGGTGAATTCCCCCTGGGAACCGACCAGTTCGGGCGCAGCGTGCTGGCACTGCTGGTGTGGGGCACCCGGGTCTCGTTGACGGTCGGCCTGCTCGCGGCGTTCCTGTGCGTCGCCATCGGTACGGTCGTCGGCATTGTCGCGGGCCATTTCCACGGCTGGTACTCGACGGTCCTGATGCGGGTCACCGACTGGTTCCTGGTGATGCCGACCCTGGTCCTCGCGATCGCGCTCGCCACGGTGATGGACCGCTCGATGTGGACGGTCATCATCGCGATCGGTGTCACGACCTGGCCGACCACGGCCCGGCTGGTCCGGGCCCAGACGCTCGCGGTGGAGTCCCGCCCGTACATCGAGCGCGCCCGCGCCCTGGGCGGCGGCCACGGGCACATCATGGTCCGGCACGTGCTGCCGAACGTGATGCCGCTGGTGCTGGCGCAGACCACGCTGGTGATCTCCAGCGCGATCCTCACCGAGGCCACCCTGGCCTTCCTCGGTCTCAGCGACCCGACCACCACCTCCTGGGGCGGCATGCTCCAGGACGCCCGCGAGGCGGGCGCGGTCAGCGCGGGCGACTGGTGGTACCTGGCACCGCCCGGCATCGCCATCGCCCTGGTGGCCCTGGCGTTCACGCTGTGCGGCCGCGCCATCGAGTCCGTCCTCAATCCCAAGCTGGGGGTGGCCCGTTGAGCACGACGAGCATCCAGAAGACACCGCTCCTCGACGTGCGGGACCTCACGGTGACGTACGCCGGCGGGGCACAGGCCGTCCGCGGTGTGAACCTCTCCGTCGACGCCGGGCAGAAGCTCGGCATCGCCGGTGAGTCGGGCTGCGGCAAGTCGACGCTGGCGCTCGCGCTGCTGCGGCTGCTGCCCGCCGGTACGAAGGTGTCCGGCCGGATCCTGCTGAACGGCGAGGACGTCCTCACCATGAAGTGGGGGCAGGTCCGGGCGGTGCGCTGGGCCGGGGCGTCGATCGTCTTCCAGGGCGCGATGCACTCGCTCAACGCGGTGCACCGCATCGGGAACCAGATTGCCGAACCGATCCTGCTGCACAAGAAGGCGACGCAGGCCGCGGCGGCGAAGCGGGCGGGCGAGCTGCTGGAGCAGGTGGGACTGCCCGCCGCCCGCGCCTCCGCCTATCCGCACGAGCTCTCCGGCGGTCAGCGCCAGCGCGTGATGATCGCGATGGCGCTCGCCTGCGACCCGGGGCTGATCATCGCGGACGAGCCGACCACGGCCCTCGATGTGATGATCCAGGCCCAGATCCTGCGGCTGATCGAGCAGCTGGTGTCCGAGCAGGACCTCGGCCTGATCATGATCAGCCATGACCTCGCGGTGCTCTCGGACACCTGCGACCGGCTCGCGGTGATGTACGCGGGGCGGGTCGTCGAGGAGGGCCCGGCGTCCGAGGTCTACGAGAACGCGCACCACCCGTACGGCAAGGCCCTGTCCGGCGCGTTCCCGCGCATCGGCGACCCGGCCTCCCGGTTCGCGCCCCGCGGGCTGCCCGGCGATCCGCCGGACCCCTCGGCGCTGCCCGGCGGCTGCACCTTCCACCCGCGCTGCCCGGCGGCCCTGGAGTCCTGCGCGACCGAGGACCAGGAGCTGAGGGACGCGGGGCCACAGCGGCGGGCCGCCTGTGTGCTGGTGGAGCCGGCGGCGGCCGCGGCCCAGGCCCTGCCGGGCGCCGAGGAAGCAAGGAGCACACCATGACACCCACCACTCCCCTGCTCAGCGCTCAGGGGCTGCACGTCACCTTCCCCGGCCGGCGCGGAGCCGCCCCGGCGCGTGCCGTGGACAGCGTCGATCTGGACATCCGGCCCGGCGAGATCGTCGCGCTGGTCGGCGAGTCGGGCTGCGGCAAGACGACGCTGGCCCGTTCGCTGCTGGGCCTGGTCCCGCCGACGTCCGGGCAGGTCACCTTCGCCGGCAAGCCGCTGGACTACGCGAGCCGGGCGCTGAAGACGTACCGCAAGCGGGTCCAGCTGGTGCTCCAGGACCCCAGCGGTTCGCTCAACCCGAGGCACACGGTGTACGACGCCGTCGCCGAGGGGCTGCGGATCCACGGGTATGCCGGGGACGAGCGGGAGGCGGTGGCCGGGGCGCTGTCCCGGGCCGGGCTGCGTCCGCCGGAACGATTCTTCCTGCGGTATCCGCACGAGCTGTCCGGCGGCCAGCGCCAGCGGGTCGTGATCGCGGGCGCGCTGGTGCTGGAGCCGGAACTGATCGTGGCCGACGAGCCGGTGGCCTCGCTGGACGCCTCGGTGCGCGGCGAGATCCTGGCGCTGCTGCTGCGGCTGCGGGACGAGCTGGGCCTGTCCGCTCTGGTGGTCACGCACGACCTCGGGCTGGCGTGGAACATCGCGGACCGGGTCGCGGTGATGTACCTGGGGCGGATCGTGGAGACGGGCAAGGTGGAGGAGATCCTGACGACTCCTCAGCATCCTTACACCCAGGCGCTGTTGTCGGTGCTGCCGGAGTCCGGGGCGGAGCCGGTGATCCTGACCGGTGAGGCGCCGGACCCGTCCAGGGTGCCGTCCGGCTGCCGGTTCCACGCCCGCTGCCAGGTGCTGGCCTCGGGCGAGGCAGAACGGGCGGGAGTCGCGGACGCCTGCCGTACAAAGGATCTGCCGGTACTCGCGGGCGGCGAGGAGACCCAGGTGGCGTGCCACTGGGCTGCCGCCGCCGCGAAGGCACGGGCGTAGGGTCTTTCGTCTGGATCAGGGCCACGACGCGGGGCCGGGACCGTCGAGAAGACGACGGTCCCGGCCCCGCGTGGTCCCGTAAGGGAAGAGGTTCAGCCGCGCTCGTACGCGGAGATCAGCTCGCTGCACCGCTTCACATCGCCGGCCATCGCGACGAGCAGCTCGTCGATCGAGTCGAACTTCAGCATCCCGCGCACGTACGCGAGGAAGTCCACCGAGACATGGAGCCCGTACAGGTCGAGACCCACGCGGTCGATCGCGTACGCCTCCACCGTCCGCTCCGTGGCGTCGAACTGCGGGTTCGTGCCGACCGAGATCGCGGCGGGCATCGCCTCGCCGTTCACGTTCAGCCAGCCCGCGTAGACGCCGTCGGCGGGGATCGCGGTGTGCGGCAGGGTCTCCACGTTGGCCGTGGGGAAACCGAGCTCACGGCCGCGCTGCGCGCCGCGGACCACGATGCCCTCGACTCGGTGCGGGCGGCCCAGGATCTCGGCGGCGCCCGCGACGTCGCCCTCGGCCACCAGCCGCCGGGTGAGGGTGGAGGAGAACGGTTCGCCGCCGCCCGCCTCGCCGCTCACGTACAGGTCGATGACCTCGACGCGGTAGTCGTAGGTCTCGCCGAACTCGGTGAGCAGCTGTACGTTGCCGGCCGCCCGGTGGCCGAAGCGGAAGTTCGGCCCCTCGATGACCAGCTGCGCGTGCAGCTTGTCGACGAGCACCTTCACGATGAAGTCGGCCGGCGCCAGCTTCGAGAACTCGGCGGTGAACGGCAGGATGAGCACCGCGTCCACCCCCAGCTCCGCCATCAGCTCGGCACGCCGGTGGTGCGGGGCGAGCAGCGGCGGGTGGCTGCCGGGCCGTACGACCTCGCTGGGGTGCGGGTCGAAGGTCACCACGACCGACGGCACGCCCAGCTCGCGGGCGCGCTCCACGGCCCGGCCGATGATCAGCTGGTGTCCGCGGTGCACCCCGTCATAGGAGCCGATGGTGACGACGCTGCGTCCCCAGTCCTGGGGGATGTCCTCCAAGCCACGCCAGCGCTGCACTCTGACCGCTCCTCGCCCGAACCTGTGTACGTGGGTCTGTCTCTTACGCAGGTCTAAGACTGCCATGCTCACGCCGCGCGGCCTGCATCGGCATCGCCTTCGGGCTGTGCAGCGCCTCCATCGTCCGCCGTGCGCCGGGGCCGACGAGCGCCGCCCATTCCTGTGGGGCTTCGGCCAGCCACCCGGTGACCAGTGCGGCGAATCCGGGCACGTCACGGGCGAGCTCGACCAGCCGGCTGTCGAAGCGGGCCGCGCCCTCGGGGGTCCGGACGAGCAGTGTCCCGGTGCGGTGGACCAGGGCGCGGGTGCGGGCGGGGGCGCGGGTGCCGGAGCCGGTCGCGGCGGCCCGCAGCAGCGCGTCGAGCACGGCCGGATCCCGGTGTGCGTCCTGCTCGAAGTCCAGCAGGACCTCAAGCAGCTGTTCCCGCAGCGGGGCGGAGGCGGGGCTCCCCGGCGCGGCGAGCACCCCGGCGAGCGCGCCGCGTACCGGCGGCGGCACGGGACGGTCCCGCAGCAGCCCGGTCACCAGGGGCAGCAGCAGGGCGCGGGCGGCGGGGCCGCGCTCCAGTCTCCGGTCGAGGTACGTGGCCGCGTGCACGGTGTCGTCCGGGTGGCTGTCGATGTAGGCGCGCACCAGTCCGGCGGTGTGCAGGGCGAGCGCGGGGGCGTCGATCCCGGCCAGCGCGCACAGCGTCCCGCCCGCCCCGTCGTCGGGCCGGGTGAGCCGTTCCCGGTACGCGGCGAGCACCGGCTCGGGGTGGGAGGGCAGGGCGACGGCGAGCGCCTCGGCGGACGGCGCGGGCCCGCCCGCGACGAAGGACCGGAGCGCCTGCGGAAGATATCGGTCCCTGGTCCCCGGGTCCTGCACGAGGAGGGTGAGCGCGGCCCCGTGCAGGGCGGCGTCGGCCTGGCGGGCCAGCAGGGCCAGGGCCGATCCGCGCAGCAGCTCCCGGTCGAAGTCGCGGGTGGCGTGGGCGGCGGTGATCAGGGCGTACGAGGCGGCGGCGGTGCGGCGGGCGCCCCGGTCCTCGTCGTGGGCCCAGCGGTGGACGGCTCGGCACAGCGCGGCGGGCTCGTCCTCGGCCAGCGTGGCGAGCAGCTCCTCGGCCCTGGGGTGGGGGGTCGAGACGAGCGCGTCGGTCAGATCGTCGACGGCCAGGTCCCGGCGGGCGTAGAGGAGCGCCTGGGCCGCCGCAGCCACGGTCGGCCGCAGCGCGTCCCCGTCCCCGGCGGGCAGTGGCCGCTCGTCGGTGAACCAGTCGCAGAGCAGTGGCTGCACGGTGCGCGGCCGGTCGACGAGCCGCCGGGCCACGGCGTCCAGGAACCGCTCGCCACTGTCGCCGGGGTACGTGCCGCAGACGCGGTCGCCGTCGGCACGGGGGTCGCCGGGGGGTGGGCCGTCGGCGGGGACCAGCCGCCGGAACAGGTCGATCCGGTCCTTTTCGGAGAGCCTGAGCCGCCGCCAGAACCAGGGCCCGAACGCGGCGTACGTCCCCGGCCCGGCCGGCCCGCCCGCGGCAGCCCGGCGTACCACCCGGCCGGTCAGGAGCCGCAGCACACCGAGATACGGACGGGCGTCGGGCACCCGGAGCAGGGTCTCGGAGAGCAGCCGCACCGCCCACCAGCGGGCGTCGTGCCCCGGTGCGCCGTCCGCCCCGTCGCGGCCGGTTGCGGTGTCCGCCGCGCCCGGGTCCGCCTGCGCCGACAGCCGGTCCAGCGCCGCGATGAGATCGGCCAGCTGGTGGGAGAGCGCGGCGGGCCCCCGGCGGCGGCCCAGGAGCAGCAGTGCCTGGATCACCGGGCCGATGCGATGGCGGGGTACGGGCAGGGTGCGCGGCCCTGCCACCACCGCGTCCGGCGAAGCGCACGGCCCGGTCGCCGCCGCGCCCGGCAAAGCGCGCCGCCCTGCCACCACCGCGTCCGGCAGGGGTACGCGCCCCGTCGCCGACCCCGGCTGCCGGGGCCGCGGCACCCGGCGGTCGTCGCGCTCCCTGTCCGCGTGCCACCGGTGCACCAGCGCGTGCAGCGCCGCGTCCACGTCCAGGTGGGCGCCCTGCACCCAGTCCCCCAGCTCCTCGTGCGCGAAGCGGTATCCGGCGCCCGCCGGGACGAGCAGGCCCTCGGTGAGGACGGCGGACGCCCAGCCCGTGCGCCACGGGAAGACCTCCTCGAAGGCTTCCCGGCCCAGCTCCCCCTGCCCGGGGCCCAGACAGCGCCGCGCCGCCTCGTGCACCTGCCCCGCCACCCGCGCGGCCAGCCTGCGGACCGCGCCGCCCCCCGGCGCCCGGCCGGACGCGGCCGCGATCCGGACCGCGATGCGCAGACACATCAGGTCCAGGTGGGAGGCGAAGACTTCCTCCGTGTCGGGCCGCCCGGCGACGTCCCCGGGCAGTGCGGCGCGCACCTCCGCCAGCAGGCGCAGGGTGAGCGGGTGCCGGTCGTGGCCGGGGGCGAGCGCACCGGGTGGGATGGCGTACCGCTCGGCGGCCCGTCGGGCCTGGACCGGGGTGAGGTCGCCGAGGCGGACCGCCAGGGGCAGCCGCCCGGCCGGCCTGGCGGGGCGGTGGAGCGCGCCGGGCGGGCAGAGCGCACCGGCGCTCTCCCAGTACTCGGGCCCGCAGGCGACCACCAGCCGGACCTCGTTCCCCCGCAGCCATTCGACGGTGGCGGCGGTCCACCGGGCCGACTCGTGGGCCAGCGCGGGGGGCATCTCCTCGGGGCCGTCCAGCAGGACGAGCAGCGGGCTCCCGGACTCCTCGGCCAGCCGGGCCACCCGCTCGGGGGTGGCGGCCGACATGTCGCCCTCGGCTCCGGCGGCGGTGACGATCCGTCCGGCCCGGCGCAGCGTACGGGCGACGGCGTCGGCGACCGAGGTGTCGTCGGCCAGCAGATCGGCGCCGCGCAGCCAGAGGGTGGGTGCGGGCACCGGGCCGCGCGCCCGGCGTGCGGTGAGCGCGGCGAGTTCGGTGGTGCGGCCGGTGCCCGGCGCTCCGACGAGGGCGAGGACCGCGGCGGGGCCGTCCGGTGCGGGCGAGGACCGGTCCGGGGCCGCGAAGGCGGCGAACTCCGCGATGACGTCCGGGCGTTCGACCGGATCGGGCGAGGCGTCCGGTCCGGTCGCCGAGCCGAGCGAGGTCGCGGTGAGGTGCAGGGCGCCCGCGAGATTCAGGTCGCGCCCGTACCCGGGAACGCTCGTCGCGTTGCGCCGCAGCAGCGCGTCGAGCGGGCCTCCGGTGCCCGCCGGCCGGAGCGGCACGGCGAACCCCGCGCCCGTGTGCCCGGCGCAGAGCGCGCTGCCCAGTACGGCGATGACCGCGCCGCTCTCCGGGTCGACGACCGGCCCGCCCACGGCCGTTCCGCCGAGCCGCAGCGCGTCCCTGCCGTCCGTGCCGAGCGCCAGCTCCAGCGCCGCGCAGATCCGGTGGCAGCGGCCGTTCGCGGTGTACGTCACGGGGGCGGTGCCGAGCACCCGGGCCTCGCGCCAGCCGTGCGCGGCGATCGTCACGTACGTACCGGCGTCGATCCGGTCCCGCAGGGCGATCGGGGCGGGCTCCACGCCCAGTTCCGCGGGGCCCCCGGTGTGCAGCAGGGCGAGGTCCAGCGCGGGCAGTGCGGTGATGTCGTCGGCCTCGACGGTTCGGCTGCGGCCGCCCGCGCCGTGCAGCACGAACCGGGTGGCGCCGTCGACCGCTTCGTGGCTGGTCACCACCGTGCCCCGGTCGTCCGCGACGAACCCGGTCCCCCGCGGCCGACCGGCCGAATCGCAGATACGTACCAGCGCTGCCCGGTCCCCGCTTGCCATGGTCCGACGTTAGGTCCGGTGATCAGCGCTTGGGCCACTCGGAGTAAAAGCGCCCCCGAATGCACCCCTGATTCACTCCGAGCGCCTGCCCGTTGGGGTGAATCAATGGCGTCCTGAGGACAGAACATGGTGGGGGGTCGTGGAGCGGGCGCAGGGAATGCCCCGCCCGCTCCACGATGGGGTCCCGGGACCAGGCTCTCAGGCGAAGACGGCGAGGCTCTTGGCCTTGCCCTTCTGCTCCTCCACGAGGACCAGGAACCGCCCGTCGGGTCCGAAGACGCCGACCGGTCCCGGCGGGAAGGACGGCATGTCCAGCCGTACGCCGTTCAGCAGCAGCTTGGCGCGCTTCTCGTCCACGTCCCAGCGGGGGAACGCCGAAGCGGCGGCCTCGGCCACCGGCATCACGGTCAGCTCCTCCTGGTGCTGGTCGAGCGTCCGCGCCGCGTCCAGGCCGTAGGGCCCGACCCGGGTGCGCCGCAGCGCGGTCAGATGCCCGCCGACACCGAGCCCGGCGCCCAGGTCCCGGGCGATCGCGCGGATGTACGTACCCGAGGAGCAGACCACGGAGACGACCAGGTCGACGACCGGCGTGCCGTCCTCGGCGGTCTCCGGGCGTACGTCGTAGACGTTGAAGGACGAGATCGTCACCGGCCGGGCCGGGATCTCGAACTCCTCGCCGCCGCGCACCCGCGCGTAGGACCGCTTGCCGTCGATCTTGATGGCGCTGACCTTGGACGGCACCTGCATGATCGGTCCGGTCAGGGCCGCGACCCCGGAGTCGATGCCGTCCCGGGTCACCCCGGAGGCGTCGGTGGACGAGGTGATCTCGCCCTCCGCGTCGTCCGTGACGGTGTTCTGGCCGAGCCGGATCGTGCCGAGGTACTCCTTCTCGGTCAGTGCGAGATGGCCCAGCAGCTTGGTGGCCTTCTCGACACCGAGCACGAGAACACCCGTCGCCATCGGGTCCAGGGTGCCCGCGTGGCCGACCCGGCGGGTCCGTGCGATGCCGCGCATCTTGGCGACGACGTCGTGCGAAGTGAAGCCGGACGGCTTGTCGACGATGACAAGGCCGTCCGGCGTTTTCTGCGGTGTCATTCGGAGGCGGTGTCCTCGTCGTTCTCGTCATCCGCCTTGCGGTACGGGTCGGCACCGCCGGCGTACGTGGCGCCCGAGGACGCCTCGCGCACCCGGGCGTCCGAGGCGCGCGCCCGGTCGAGCAGGTCCTCGATCGCCTTGGCGTTGCCCGGCAGGGCGTCCGCCACGAAGGCCAGCGTGGGGGTGAACTTCGTCCCCGCCGCCGCCCCGACCGCCGAGCGCAGGATGCCCTTGGCGCTCTCCAGACCGGCCGCGGCGCTCGCCCGCTCCTCGTCGTCGCCGTAGACCGTGTAGAAGACCGTGGCCTCCCGCAGATCACCGGTGACCCGGGTGTCCGTGATCGTCACGTGCGTACCCAGACGCGGGTCCTTGATACCGCGCTGCAGTTTCTCGGCGACCACCTCCTGGATGAGGTCCGCCAGCTTCTTCGCCCGCGCGTTGTCGGCCACTGGTCCGTCTCCTTCTTCGCCTTGCTCAATCGTCTTCGTCGCTGTGCAGCCGCCGTCGTACGGACAGCAGCTCCACTTCCGGCCGTGCGGCCACCAGTCGCTCGCACCGGTCCAGAACATCTGTGAGGTGTCCGGTGTCCCCGGAGACCACGGCAAGGCCGATCTCGGCCCTGCGATGGAGATCCTGACCGCCCACCTCCGCCGCGCTCACCGCGTATTTCCGCTGGAGCTCGGCGACGATCGGACGGACGACGGAGCGCTTCTCCTTCAACGACCGTACGTCGCCGAGAAGCAGATCGAAGGACAGTGTCCCCACATACATGTATGTCCGGATGTCCCGCCGGTTCGGGTTCGCGCCCTGCCAGTGCTTGGCAGGGACACCAGAACCGTACACGGAACGGCCGGGGCCGATCGACGGAAATACGACCCGTCGACCGGCCCCGACTGTTGAGGAGAGCTCCGGGGGGTGTTCCCCGGAGTCCCCGTGGATCAGCCTCGCGGCTTCTCGCGCATCTCGTACGTCGCGATGACGTCGTCGATCTTGATGTCGTTGAAGTTTCCGAGGTTGATACCGCCCTCGAAGCCTTCGCGGATCTCGGTGACGTCGTCCTTGAAGCGGCGCAGACCGGAGATGTTGAGGTTCTCCGCGATGACCTTGCCATCGCGCAGCAGGCGCGCCTTGGTGTTGCGCTTGACCTCGCCGGAGCGGACCAGCACACCGGCGATGTTGCCCAGCTTGGACGAGCGGAAGATCTCGCGGATCTCCGCCGTACCGAGCTCGACCTCTTCGTACTCCGGCTTGAGCATGCCCTTGAGGGCCGCCTCGATCTCCTCGATGGCCTGGTAGATCACCGAGTAGTAGCGGACGTCGACACCCTCGCGCTCCGCCATCTGCTGGGCACGCCCGGCAGCGCGGACGTTGAAGCCGATGACGATGGCGTCGGAGCCGGTCGCCAGGTCGATGTCCGACTCGGTGACCGCACCCACACCGCGGTGCAGGACCCGGATGTCGACCTCGTCGCCGACGTCGAGCTGGAGCAGCGAGGACTCGAGAGCCTCCACCGAACCGGACGCGTCGCCCTTGATGATGAGGTTGAGCTCCTGGACCAGACCGGCCTTGAGCGCCTCGTCCAGGTTCTCCAGGGAGAACCGGACACCCTTGCGGGCGAAGTTGGCGTTGCGCTCACGGGCGGCACGCTTCTCGGCGATCTGACGGGCCGTACGGTCCTCGTCGACCACCAGGAAGTTGTCGCCGGCACCCGGGACGTTGGTGAGACCGAGCACGAGGACGGGGGTCGACGGACCCGCTTCCTCGACGTTGTTGCCGTTGTCGTCGAGCATCGCCCGGACACGGCCGTACGCGTCGCCGACCACCATCGTGTCGCCGATGCGCAGCGTTCCGCGCTGGACGAGGACCGTCGAGACGGCACCGCGGCCGCGGTCGAGGTGGGACTCGATCGCAATACCCTGCGCGTCCTGCTCCGGGTTGGCCCGCAGGTCGAGCGAGGCGTCGGCGGTGAGGACGACGGCCTCCAGCAGTGCCTCGATGTTGAGGCCCTGCTTGGCGGAGATGTCGACGAACATCGTGTCGCCGCCGTACTCCTCGGCCACCAGACCGAACTCGGTGAGCTGACCGCGCACCTTGGTCGGGTCGGCACCCTCGACGTCGATCTTGTTGACCGCGACCACGATCGGCACCTCGGCCGCCTTGGCGTGGTTCAGCGCCTCGATCGTCTGGGGCATCACACCGTCGTTCGCCGCCACCACGAGGATCGCGATGTCGGTGGACTTCGCACCACGGGCACGCATGGCGGTGAACGCCTCGTGACCCGGGGTGTCGATGAAGGTGATCCGGCGGTCCTCGCCGTTGACCTCGGAGGAGACCTGGTACGCACCGATGTGCTGCGTGATGCCGCCGGCCTCGCCCGCGACGACGTTCGTCTTGCGGATCGCGTCCAGCAGTCGGGTCTTACCGTGGTCGACGTGACCCATGACGGTCACGACCGGCGGACGGGAGACCAGGGCCTCTTCGCCGCCCTCGTCCTCGCCGAACTCGATGTCGAAGGACTCGAGCAGCTCGCGGTCCTCCTCCTCGGGGCTGACGATCTCGAGGACGTAGTTCATCTCGTCCGCGAGCAGCCTGAGGGTGTCGTCGGAGACGGACTGCGTCGCCGTGACCATCTCGCCGAGGTTCATCATCACGGCGACGAGCGACGCCGGGTTGGCGTTGATCTTCTCCGCGAAGTCGGTGAGGGAGGCACCGCGCGACAGACGGACGGACTGTCCGTTGCCGCGAGGCAGCATGACGCCGCCCACCGACGGGGCCTGCATGGCCTCGTACTCCTGACGCCTCTGCCGCTTCGACTTGCGACCACGACGCGCGGGACCGCCGGGACGGCCGAACGCACCCTGTGTGCCACCACGGCCACCGGGGCCGCCGGGACGTCCACCGAAGCCGGGACGACCGCCGAAGCCGCCGCCACCACCGGGACGACCCGCACCGCCACCGCCGCCACCGGGACGACCGGCGAAACCGCCGCCGCCACCACCGGGACCGGCCGGACGGCCGGCGAAGCCACCGCCGCCGGGACGGCCTGCGCCGCCACCGCCGCCGGGACGACCGCCGCCACCGGGACCACGGCCACCGCCGGGGCCACCACCGGGACGCGGGCCGGCAGCGGGACGCTGCGGCATCATGCCCGGGTTCGGACGGTTACCACCGGGGGCACCGCCCGGACGGGGAGCCTGCGGACGGGGCATGCCACCCGGAGTCGGACGGGCGCCGCCCTGGCCCTGGGGCCGCGGAGCGCCACCGGGGCCGCCCTGCGGACGCGGGGCGCCCGGACGGTCCTGGCCGCCACCGGGACGCGGGGCGCCGCCGGGACGGGGCGCCTGCGGACGGGCCATGCCCGTCGAGCCACCGGAGGTGAAGGGGTTGTTGCCCGGACGGGGACCGGCCGGACGTGCGCCGCCGGGGCGCGGAGCGCCCTGGCCCGCGGGACGTGCGGGGCGGTCGCCGCCGCGCTCGCCGCCACGGCCGCCGTCGCGCTGGCCACCGTCACGCTGACCGCCGGCCGGGGCCGGACGGGCGGGACGCGGCCCGGGGTGGCACCCGCGGGACGCGGGGCCTGCTGCTGCGGGGCAGCGGGCTGGGCCGGAGCCGGAGCCGAGAACTCGGCGGCGGGCACCGGGGTCACCGGAGCGGGCTTGGGCGCGGGCTTCGGGCCCGGACGCGGGCCGGCAGCCGGCGCGGAAGGCGCTGCGGGAGTGCTGCTCGCCGGGGCGGCGGGGGCCGGCTTGGGGGCCGGGGCGCCGGGCTTCGGGGCAGCGGGACGTGCCGCAGCGGCCGGGGAGGGCGCTGCGGGCTTTGCGGGCGTCGCCTTACGGGGCGCGCCAGGCTTCGCAGCGGACTTGCCGGCGTTGCCGCCGGGCCCCTGCAGTGCGTCAGTCAACTTGCGTACAACCGGCGCCTCGATCGTCGAGGACGCCGAACGGACGAATTCACCGAGTTCTTGGAGCTTGGCCATGACGACCTTGCTCTCGACGCCGAACTCCTTGGCGAGTTCGTATACCCGGACCTTAGCCACTTCGCTCCTTTTAGGTCCGGGTTACCGCCGGACCGTCGCTACTTCATGGGCGTACTCATCGCGTACTCATCGAGTGCTCATCGCAATCTCGACCTACTTCCAACTCGCGAGGTACCTGACCGCACGGGGTCCCGTGCCGTTCATTTCTTACGGTGTCACCCGCTCGACGAACCGCTGCACTGCGGCGGGGTCGAACGGCCCCTTGGCCTTGAAGGCCCGGGGGAAGGCCCGGCGGCGAACCGCCAGGTCCAGACAGACGGAGGCGGGGTGTACATATGCACCCCGGCCGGGCAGCGTACCGCGAGGATCGGGGACACAAACGTCCTCGTCCGCGACGATGCGCAGCAGCTCGCTCTTGGCCGCCCGCTCCCGGCATCCCACACAGGTTCGCTCAGGGCAAGCACGGGCGTGCGTCCGGCCAGACACGGCTAAGTCTACCTCCCCGCACCGACCTCACCCCTTTGGGGCAAAAATCGAACGGATGTTGTCGTGATCTCAGCGGCGATGCCGCTGAGAAATATTCCCGGAAGTCCGCACGGACCGCCGGATCAGCGCCCCGCAGGGCACCGGATCAGCGACGTTCGGACCGCTCGCGGGCCCGCTCCGCGCGCTCCCGGTCGGCGACGTCGCGCTCGGCGTCGGTCTCGGTGTCCGGGCGGATGTCGATGCGCCAGCCGGTGAGACGGGCGGCCAGGCGGGCATTCTGCCCCTCCTTGCCGATCGCCAGCGACAGCTGGTAGTCCGGCACGGTGACCCGGGCGGAACGTGCGCCGAGGTCGACGACCTCGACCTCGCTCACCCGTGCGGGCGACAGCGCGTTGGCCACCATCTCGGCCGGGTCGTCCGACCAGTCCACGATGTCGATCTTCTCGCCGTGCAGCTCGGCCATGACATTGCGCACCCGGCCGCCCATGGGGCCGATGCAGGCACCCTTGGCGTTCAGCCCGGAACGGGTCGAACGGACCGCGATCTTGGTGCGGTGACCGGCCTCGCGGGCGATCGCGCAGATCTCGACGGAACCGTCGGCGATCTCCGGAACCTCCAGCGCGAAGAGCTTCTTCACGAGGTTGGGGTGGGTCCGCGACAGCGTCACGGAGGGGCCGCGCACGCCCTTGGCGACCCGTACGACATACGTACGCAGCCGCAGGCCGTGGGTGTACTCCTCGCCCGGCACCTGCTCCTGCACCGGCAGGATCGCTTCCAGTTTGCCGATGTCGACCAGGACGTTCTTCGGGTCCTTGCCCTGCTGGACGACGCCGGTGACGACATCGCCCTCGTGGCCCGCGTACTCACCGAACGTCTTGTCGTCCTCGGCGTCGCGCAGCCGCTGCAGGATGACCTGCTTGGCGGTGGTCGCGGCGATCCGGCCGAATCCGGACGGGGTGTCGTCGAACTCCTTCGGCTCCTGGCCCTCTTCCAGGTCGGCCGGGTCCTCCTTCGCCCACACCGTCACATGGCCGCGCTCGTCGAGCTTCACGCGCGCGCGGCGGTAGCTCCCGTCGGTACGGTGGTAGGCGATGAGGAGGGCCGACTCGATCGCCTCGACGAGCACGTCGAAGGGGATCTCCTTGTCCTGTGCCAAGCCCTTCAAGAGCTTCACATCGATGTCCACGGCTACGCCTCCTCTTCCTTCTTGTCCTTGCGGCTGAATTCGATCTCCACGCGCGCCTTGGCGATCTCGTCGAAGGCGACCCGGCGGGACGTGGGCTTGCGGCCCTTGACGCCCGGCACTTCGAGGTCGAGGCCGTCCTCGTCCACGGCGAGGATGCGGGCCACCAGTTCGCCGCCCTCGTGCAGGTTGAGCTTGGCCAGGCGGCCCGTGGCACGTACGTAGTGGCGGTGCTCCGTCAGCGGACGGTCGGCACCGGGGGAACTGACTTCGAGGACGTACTCGCCGTCGCCCATCGCGTCGGTCTCGTCGAGCTTCTCGGAGATCGCGCGGCTCAGCTCGGCGCAGGCGTCCAGCTCGACGCCCTCTTCGGAGTCCACGACGATGCGCAGCACGCGGCGGCGGCCTGCCCGGGACACCTCGATCTCTTCGAGATCCAGCTGTTCGGCGCTGACGAGCGGTTCGAGCAGCCCGCGCAGCCTCTCGCTCTGGGTGGTGCTCATCCGGGTGACTCCTCGGCCGCGTGTGCTGTTGTGGGGATCGTCGCGTGTCAGGTCAAAGGGTATCCGGTCCCGAGGGGTGTTGCCGTCCGCCGTCCTCGCGGCCGCGGGTACGCTCGCCTGCGGTGATCACTTCAGGACAGATCCAGTCAAGTCAGGGCCAGGCCCGGAGGAGAACAGGTGCGGCGCACGGGGACGACGCGCAGGGGTGTATTCACCGCGACGGGAGCCATCGCCCTGGGGGCGGTGCTGGCCGGCTGCGGTGACGGCGCCGGGAGCGGGAAGGACTCCGCCCGGTCCGGGGCGGCGACCACGGCCGAGCAGGCCTCCGCGGCACGGGCGGAGAAGCGGATCCGTACGACGGCCGCACGGACCAGCCTGGAGCTGCTCGGCGGGTACGAGCACGTGATCAGGGCCCATCCGGCGACCGCCGCCGGGCTCGCGCCGCTGCGGGACGCCGTGCGCGCCCACGCGAAGGCACTGGCCCCCGACGGCGCGCAGGCGCTCAGCTTCACGCGCTCGCGCGCGACCGGTGCCAAGGCCGCCGTCGGGGAACTGGCCGCGGCGGAACGCCGTGCCGCGGACGCGCACCTGGCGGCTCTCATGGAGGCCCCGCCCGAGCTGGCGCGGCTGCTGGCGTCGATCGCGGCGGCGGGCGCGGCCCACGCCTATCTGCTGACCGAACTGGCCAAGGAGACCTCGTCATGAGCGCCGGGACACGGAAGGCCGCACAGGCGGCCCTGGCCGCCGAGCACGCGGCGGTGTACGGGTACGGGGTGGTCGGCGGCCGGGTCGCCGAGGGCCGCCGGGCCGAGGCGGCGGCGGCCCACCACGCGCACCGGGCCCGGCGCGACGCGCTGGTGCGGACCGTGCGCGGACTGGGCGGTGAGCCGGTGGCGGCACAGGCCGCGTACGCTCTGCCGTTCGCCGTGCCGGACCCGGCCGCGGCGGTGCGGCTGGCGGCCGTGCTGGAGGACCGGGTCGCGGGCGTGTACTCCGACCTCGTCCGGGCCGCCGAGGGGCCGCTCAGGCGGGAGGCCGCCGACGCGATGCGGGAGGCCGCGGTGCGGGCGGTCCGCTGGCGGGGCAGCGGCGTAGCCTTTCCCGGGCTCGCCGAGCGGGCCTCCGAAGGCACCGGCGCGAAGACCGGGACGGCCGCGAAGACCGGGGCCGGTGGGACGAACGGGTCCGGCGCGACGCACTGAAGCAGCTCTGAAAGGGAACAAGGCACGTATGGGTTTCGAACCGCCGCAGCGTCTGGTGCGGGCGCTGGGCGAGTCGTACGGGGACGAAGGCGCCGCCGACTGGCTCGCGCGGCTTCCCGCACTGACCGAGGAAGCACTGTCCGCCACCGGGCAGAACACGACAGTGGAGCGGGTCGCCGCCCCCGGGGGCCGCAGCAGTCTGGTCCTGCTGGTGACCTGTGCCGACGGCACCCCGGCCGCGCTGAAGATCGCGCCGCCCGGGGCCGCACCCGAGCTGGAGCGGGCCGCGCTGGCCCACTGGAACGGCTGGGGTGCGGTGCGGCTCATCGCGGACGCCCCCGGCGCACTGCTGCTGGAGCGGCTGCACCCCGAGGTGTCGCTGCGCTCTCTGCCGGAGGCGAAGGCGCTGCTGGAGGCGGCCGGGACGGTGCGCAGGCTGTGGGTCGAGCCGCCGGCCGGGCACGGTTTCGAGACGGTCGCCGAACGGACCGGGGGCCGTATCGAGCCGATGCGGGCGAGCGCGGCGGCCGACCCGGGCCTGGAGCCGCTGGTCTCCGCGGCCCTCGCGGCGCGCGAGGCACTGGTCGCCCACTCCCCCGAACTCCTGCTGCTGCACGGCAACTTCCGGCAGAGCAAGGTGCTGGCCGGCGAGCGGGTGCCATGGCTGACGGTCGGTCCCGAGCCGCTGGTCGGTGAACGTGCCTACGATCTGGCGCGCCTGGTCCGCGACCGCGTCGAGGATCTGATCGCCTCCCCCGGCGGCGCGGTGACGGCCCGCCGCAGGATCAAGAAGCTCGCCGATTCGCTGGACGTGGACCGGGAGCGGCTGCACGGCTGGACGCTGTTCCGTGCGGTGGAGTCGGGGACCCGGGCGCTGGCGGCCGGCCGCCGCCAGGAGGGCGAGCTGACGCTGGAGTTCGCGAGCTGGCTGTGAGATGACGAAAGCCGCAGGCCCCCGCGCGGTGCGCAGGGGCCTGCGGCTTCTCGTGGGATCAGCTGCCGGCGGTGAGGCGGGCGATCGCCTCGTCGACGGTGAGCTCCTCGCGCTCGCCGGTGCGGCGGTCCTTCAGCTCCAGGACGCCCTCGGCCGAGCGGCGGCCGGCGACGAGGATCTTCGGGACGCCGATGAGCTCGGAGTCGGTGAACTTGACGCCGGGCGAGATGCCCGGACGGTCGTCGACCAGGACGCGCAGGCCGGCGGCGTTCAGCTTCTCGGAGACGTCGAGCGCCAGCTCGGTCTGGAGCGCCTTGCCCGCCGCGACGACGTGGACGTCGGCCGGGGCGATCTCGCGGGGCCAGCACAGGCCCTTGTCGTCGGCGGTCTGCTCGGCGAGCGCGGCCACGGCGCGGGAGACGCCGATGCCGTACGAGCCCATGGTGACGCGGACGGGCTTGCCCTGCTGGCCGAGGACGTCGAGGGAGAAGATGTCGGCGTACTTGCGGCCGAGCTGGAAGATGTGGCCGATCTCGATGGCACGGTCCACCCGGAGGCCGGCGCCGCAGTTGGGGCAGGGGTCGCCCGCCTCGACGACGACGACGTCGAGGTAGTCGTCGACCTCGAAGTCGCGGCCCGCGACGACGTTCTTCGCGTGGGTGCCGGGCTTGTTCGCACCGGTGATCCAGGCGGTGCCGGCGGCGATGCGGGGGTCGGCGATGAAGCGGACCTTCTCCAGTCCCTGCGGGCCGACGTAGCCGCGTACCAGGTCGGGACGGTCCTCGAAGTCCTCGGCGGTGACCAGTTCGACGACGGCGGGCGCCAGGTGCTCGCCGAGCTTGCCGAGGTCGACCTCGCGGTCGCCGGGCACGCCCACGGCCACGATCTCGCCGTCGACCTTGACCAGCAGGTTCTTCAGGGTCGCGGAGGCGTCGACGCCCAGGAGCGCGGCGAGCGACTCGATGGTCGGGGTGTCGGGGGTGTCCAGCTCCTCGACGGGGCCGTGCGCCGAGCCGTCCGCGGCGACCGCCTTGAAGGTCACGGCCTCGGTGTTGGCGGCGTAGTCGCAGTCGGGGCAGTCGACGAAGGTGTCCTCGCCGGCCGGGGCGGGCGCGAGGAACTCCTCGGAGGCGGAACCGCCCATGGCGCCGGAGACGGCGGAGACGATCCGGTGGTCGAGGCCGAGGCGCTCGAAGATCCGGATGTAGGCGGCGCGGTGCAGCTGGTACGCCTCGGCGAGACCCTCGTCGGTGGTGTCGAAGGAGTACGAGTCCTTCATCTGGAACTCACGGCCGCGCAGCACACCGGCGCGGGGACGGGCCTCGTCGCGGTACTTGGTCTGGATCTGGTACAGGATCACGGGCAGGTCCTTGTAGGACGAGCACATGTCCTTGACGACCTGGGTGAAGATCTCCTCGTGGGTGGGGCCGAGGAGGTAGTCGGCGCCCTTGCGGTCCTTGAGCCGGAACAGCAGGTCGCCGTACTCGTCGTACCGGCCGCTCGCCTCGTACGCCTCCTTGGGCAGCAGCGCGGGCAGCAGCACCTCCTGGCCGCCGATGGCGTCCATCTCCTCGCGCACGACGCGGGTGATGTTCTCCAGGACCTTCTTGCCGAGCGGCAGCCAGGTCCAGATTCCGGCCGCGGTGCGACGTACGTAGCCGGCCCGGACGAGCAGCTTGTGGTTGAGCGTCTCGGCGTCGGCCGGGTCGTCGCGCAGTGTCTTGATCATCAATCGGGACATGCGCTGGACCTGGGCCATGATGAACTCCTGCTCGGAAAGGGTGATGTGCAGGAGGTTAGCCGGGCGGTGCGGGTGGGCGGAAATCCATTGTCGGCGGCCGTGCAGGGCCTAGCCCTTGCGACGCAGCGGGAGCGGGGCCCCCATCACGGCGTACGGCTTGGGAGCGCTGGGGAAGAGCACCTGCCGGGCCAGGTCCTGGTAGCCGAGACTGCGATACAGACCACGTGCCGGGCTCTCGGTGTCGATGGCCGAGAGGATGGACCGGGGCTGGTCGACGGCGTCGGTGATGGTGGTGATCAGCGTGCGCCCGATACCGTGGTTCTGGAACTCCGGCAGGACGTGGAGTTCGGTGATGACGAACGAGTCGTCGAGCCAGTGCACGCAGCCGGTGGCGCGGAGGTACGGCTCGACGACGGTGGACCACCACTGGCCGCGCTCGTTCGGCATCCCGTAGACGAAGCCGACGAGCCGTCCGCCGGGGGTGGTGGCGCCGAGGGCGCGGGCGTGCGGGTGGTCGAGGTGTCTGAGGACGATGTGGCGCCGTACCTCGATCTCTTCGGGCCCCAGGCCGAAGGCGACGGCCTGTACGGCGAGCGCCTCGTCCACGCGCGCGGCGAGATCGATGGGCCCGATCCGGACGCTGGGAGTGCGGGGTCCGCCCCCGGGAACTGCTGCCATGCGCCGACCCTACTGGCCCCGGTGGGCAACGGGGTACGGATGGGCGGCCGCCGGCCGGTCAGAACAGCACGCTCATGAACGCGCCGGTCTCCTGGAAACCGACCCGGGCGTAGGACCGGCGCGCGGGGGTGTTGTAGTCGTTCACGTAGAGGCTGACGAGGGGGGCGACATCGGCGAGCGCGTAGCGCAGGACGGCCGCCATGCCGGTCTCGGAGAGTCCTCGGCCACGGTGTTCGGGGGCGACCCAGACGCCCTGGATCTGGCAGGCCTGCGGGGTCGCGGCGCCGATCTCCGCCTTGAAGACGACCTTGCCGTCGTCGATCCGGGCGAAGGAGCGGCCGGCTCCGATGAGTTCGGCGACGCGGGCCTGGTAGAGGAGTCCGCCGTCGCCCGCGAGCGGGGAGATGCCGACCTCCTCGGTGAACATCGCCACGCAGGCCGGCATCAGGACGTCCATCTCGTCCTTGCGGATCCGGCGGACCAGGGGGTCGGGGATCACGTCGGCGGACGGGCTCTCGGTGACCATCAGCGGCTGGTTCGCCCGGACCTCGCGGGCGGGGCCCCAGCCCGGTTCGAGGAGCCGCCACAGCTGGGCGGTGGGTTCGGCGGGGCCGACGATCGAGGAGCAGCGGCGGCCGGCCCGGCGGGCCCGGTCGGCGAAGGCCCGGACGGCCTCGGGGGTGGCGCAGATGGGGACGAGGTTGGCGCCCGAGTAGCAGAGCGAGCGGAGCCGTCCGTCGGCGTACCAGCCCCACATCTCGCCGCCGAGGCGCCAGGGATCGAGACCTGCGATCTGGACCCGGGACGTCACGAAGGCGTTGGCGACGGGCTCGCTCTCCAGGATGGCGAGAGCGGCTCCGAGGTCGCTGGGTTCGAGGACCCGGGTGGTGGTCTGCGTCAACACGAGGGGGCCTCACCATACGGTCTGCTGATTTCCGCACTGTAACCGACGCGGCTCATCCGTGCCCCCCGTGCCTGTGAACAGGGGTTGTGGGAGGCCGTGAGGTCGCTCACGGCAGCGCCCCGCCGGACGGGATTCGTCCGGCGGGGCGCTGTGGTGCGAGTCATCGGTTCAGCTGACGGAGACCTCGGGCTCGCCGGAGGCGATGCCGTCCTTCTCCATCTGCTCGGCGATCTTCAGGGCTTCCTCGATGAGCGTCTCGACGATCTTCGACTCGGGCACCGTCTTGATGACCTCGCCCTTCACGAAGATCTGCCCCTTGCCGTTGCCGGACGCGACACCCAGGTCCGCCTCACGGGCCTCGCCCGGACCGTTGACGACACAGCCCATCACGGCCACCCGCAACGGCACCTCCATGCCCTCAAGGCCCGCCGACACCTGGTCCGCCAGCTTGTACACATCCACCTGCGCCCGGCCGCACGACGGACACGACACGATCTCCAGCCGCCGCTGCCGCAGGTTCAACGACTCCAGGATCTGGATGCCGACCTTGACCTCCTCGGCCGGCGGCGCCGACAACGACACCCGGATCGTGTCCCCGATCCCCTCCGACAGCAACGCACCGAACGCCACCGCCGACTTGATCGTCCCCTGGAACGCAGGACCCGCCTCCGTCACACCCAGATGCAGCGGATAGTCACAACGAGCCGCCAGCTGACGGTACGCATTGACCATCACCACCGGATCGTTGTGCTTCACCGAGATCTTGATGTCACGGAAACCGTGCTCCTCGAAGAGCGACGCCTCCCACAACGCCGACTCCACCAACGCCTCCGGCGTCGCCTTCCCGTACTTCGCCAGCAGCCGCGCGTCCAGCGAACCCGCGTTCACACCGATCCGGATCGGCGTACCCGCGTCCCCCGCCGCCCGCGCGATCTCCTTGACCTTGTCGTCGAACTGCTTGATGTTCCCCGGATTCACCCGCACCGCCGCACAACCCGCGTCGATCGCCGCGAACACGTACTTCGGCTGGAAATGAATATCCGCGATCACCGGGATCTGCGACTTCTTCGCGATCGTCGCCAGCGCGTCCGCGTCGTCCTGCGTCGGACACGCCACCCGCACGATCTGACAGCCCGACGCCGTCAGCTCCGCGATCTGCTGCAACGTCGCACCGATGTCCGACGTACGCGTCGTCGTCATCGACTGCACCGACACCGGCGCGTCCCCGCCCACCGCAACCGACCCGACCTGGATCTTGCGGCTGACCCTCCGGTCGGCGAGCTTGGTCGGAACGGACGGAATTCCGAGAGAAATCGCAGTCATGCGCTGAGCATCCCCAAGGTGTGGATCAAGGTCCCGAGATCGGCGGGCTCCGGCCTTCGAGGTTACGGCACCGCAGGCGGCCCGAAGCACACCGCGTACGGGAGTGCTACACAAATGCGACGGCCCGGACACACACTGTGTACCGGGCCGTCACTCGCGGTGCAACAAGGCGCTCGGTGGGTCAGGAGATCTTGACCGGATTCACGATGTCGGCGACGAGCACCAGCAGCGTGAAGCAGATGAAGACTCCGGCGACGACGTAGGCGACCGGCATCAGCTTGGCCACGTCGAAGGGGCCGGGGTCGGGGCGCCGGAAGACCCGGGCCACATTGCGGCGCAGGGCCTCCCAGAGCGCTCCGGCGATGTGCCCGCCGTCGAGCGGCAGCAGGGGCAGCATGTTGAAGAGGAACAGCGAGAGGTTGAAGCCCGCCAGCAGGAACAGCATCATCGCGATCTGGTTGGTCGCGGGGACGTCGAGCGTCATCACCTCGCCGCCGATCCTGGCCGCGCCGACGACGCCCACCGGGGAGTCGGCCGCCCGCTCGCCGTCACCGAAGGCGGCGTCCCACAGGCCGGGGATCTTGGACGGGAGGGCGATGATCGAGTCGACGCCGTTCTCGATCATGTCTCCCATGCGGACGACCGAGTCGCCGAAGGAGAGCGGGACGATCTCGGTCTGGGCGGCGAAGCCGAGGTAGCCGGCCTTCACGTACTGGTCGGCGATCACCTCGCCCTTGGAGTCCTTCTTCGCCACCGCGTTCTCCTTGAGCACGGCGTGGAGGGTCTTCTCCTGGCCGTCGCGCAGGACGGTGATGGTGGCGGGGCCGATGGTGTCGCGGATCTTGTCGGAGAGCGTGGCCCAGTCGTCGACCTTCTGCCCGTCGAAGGCGACGATCTTGTCGCCCTTCTGGAGCCCCGCCGCCTGGGCGGGCGAGACCGGGTCGGACTTCTTGCAGGTGTCGCGGTTCTCGCTCTGGGCGATCACACACTTCTGGACACCGGCCACCTCGGTGGTCTGGGTCTGGAAGCCGAAGGTCATCGCCACACCGAGGAAGATCGCGACGGCCAGGACCAGGTTCATGAACGGTCCGGCGAACATCACGATGACGCGCTTCCACGGCTTGCGCGTGTAGAACAGGCGCTTCTCGTCGCCCGGTTCGAGTTCCTCGAAGGCGGCCGACCTTGCGTCCTCGATCATGCCGCGCCAGGGCGAGGTGGACCGCGCCTCCAGGCGCCCGTCCTCTCCCGGCGGGAACATGCCGATCATGCGGATGTAGCCGCCGGCCGGGATGGCCTTGATCCCGTACTCGGTGTCGCCCTTCTTCCGCGACCAGATCGTCGGCCCGAAGCCGACCATGTACTGAGGTACGCGGATACCGAAGAGCTTCGCGGTCGACAGGTGCCCCAGCTCGTGCCAGGCGATCGAGAACAGCAGGCCGAAGACGAAGACGGCGATGCCCAGAATCGTCAGCAGGACCGTCGAAATACTCATGCGCGCGCCTCCGCTGTCGCTTTCGCCGAGAGTTCACGGGCCCGGGCTCGTGCCCAGGTCTCCGCTTCCAGGACGTCTGCGACCGTGAGCGAAGTTCCCGTGGCGGGGCTGCCGTGTTCGGCCACCACCGCCGTGACCGTATCCATGATTCCGTTGAACGGCAGCCGTCCTGCGAGGAATGCGTCGACACATTCCTCGTTGGCGGCGTTGAAGACGGCCGGTGCGGTGGCCCCGAGCGTGCCGACGTGCCTGGCCAGACCCACGGACGGGAAGGCCTCGTCGTCGAGCGGGAAGAACTCCCAGCTGGACGCCTTCGACCAGTCGAAGGCGGGGGCGGCGTCCGGGACGCGGGCGGGCCAGCCGAGGCCGATGGCGATCGGGCCGCGCATGTCCGGGGGCGTGGCCTGGGCGAGGGTGGAGCCGTCGGTGAACTCCACCATGGAGTGAACGTACGACTGGGGGTGGACCACGACCTCGATCCGGTCGAACGGGATGTCGTAGAGGAGATGTGCCTCGATGACCTCAAGGCCCTTGTTGACCAGGGTGGCGGAGTTGATCGTGATGACCGGTCCCATGGCCCAGGTCGGGTGGGCGAGGGCCTGCTCGCGGGTGACCTCCGCCAGTTCGCTCCTGGTCCGTCCCCGGAAGGGGCCGCCGGAGGCGGTGACGACGATCTTGCGCACGTCGGCGCGGGTGCCGGCGCCCAGTGCCTGGAAGAGTGCGGCGTGCTCGGAGTCGACCGGGATGATCTGGCCGGGCTTCGCCAGCGCCTTGACCAGCGGGCCGCCGACGATCAGCGACTCCTTGTTGGCCAGGGCGAGCGTGCGGCCCGCCTCCAGCGCGGCGAGCGTGGGGGCGAGTCCGATCGAGCCGGTGATTCCGTTGAGCACGGTGTGGCAGTCGCTCGCGGCCAGCTGCGCGGCGGCGTCGGGCCCCGCGAGGATCTCGGGGAGCGGCTCGCCCGTCCCGTACTGCTCGCGCAGCGCCTCGCGCAGGGCCGGTACGGCGTCCGGTGCGGCGACGGCGACGGTGGCCACCCGCAGCCGCCTCGCCTGCTCGGCGAGGAGGGCGACCCGTCCGCCGGCGGCGGAGAGCGCGGTGACGCGGAAGCGGTCGGGGTTGCGCAGCACCAGGTCGATGGCCTGGGTGCCGATGGATCCGGTGGAGCCGAGGATGACGAGATCCCGGCGGCCTTCCGCTGCGTCGAAGACGAGGTGCGGGTCGGCAAGGGGGGCGGGGCTGTCGCTCATGCCCCCCATTGTTGCCGCATCACCTGTGGGCGTGGACAGTGCGTCCCGGAGACGGGGTGGGCGGGACGGCGCCGGGGGCCCGGGTGGTGTCCGGGCGGGGCGCGTCCGGTGCGTGGAAGCGCCCCGCCCGGCCAGGGCCTGTCCGGCGGATCAGGGTCGGACAGGCCCTGGTGGTTCAGCGGATGGTCCGGTGGACGTTCTCCCGCGTGGACGGTCCCGGGGTGGCGTCGGCGATCCAGGGGCCTTCGCCGCTCGGGTCGACGACGCCCTCTTCCAGCCAGGTGTACGCCCCGGACAGGACGCCGTCGACCAGGCGCCGGTCCAGGTCGTCGGTGTTGGTCCACAGGCGGGTGAAGAGTTCCTCGACGCGGACGCGGGACTGGTGGCAGAACACGTCGGCGAGGCGGTAGGCCTCGTGTCCGTGGTCGCCCGAGGAGCGCAGCAGTTCGGCGCGGACGCAGGCGGCGCTCATCGCGAAGAGCTCCGCGCCGATGTCGACGATCCGGCCGAGGAAGCCCTGCTTGGTCTCCATCCGGCCCTGCCAGCGCGACATGGCGTAGAAGGTGGAGCGCGCCAGTTTGCGCGAGGCCCGTTCGACGTAGCGCAGATGGGCGGCCAGGTCGGGGTGGCCGGGATGGCTGAACTCGCCGTACGTACGCGGGAGTTGTCCCGGTCCCGTGACGAGCCTGGGCAGCCAGCGGGCGTAGAAGCCGGCTGCGTTGGCGCCCGCCTTCGCCTTGGCGGAGAGGGGCTTGTCGGGGTCGATGATGTCCCCGGCGACCTTGAGATGCGTGTCGACGGCCTCGCGGGCGATCAGCAGATGCATGATCTCGGTGGAGCCCTCGAAGATCCGGTTGATCCGCAGGTCGCGCAGCAACTGTTCGGCGGGGACGGCCCGCTCGCCGCGGGCGGCGAGGGATTCGGCGGTCTCGAAGCCGCGTCCGCCCCGGATCTGGACGAGTTCGTCGGCCATCAGACAGCCCATCTCGGAGCCGTACAGCTTGGCGAGGGCGGCCTCGATACGGATGTCGTTGCGGTCCTCGTCGGCCATCTGGGAGGAGAGGTCGACCACCGCCTCGAGGGCGAAGGTGGTCGCGGCGATGAAGGAGATCTTGGCGCCGACGGCCTCGTGCCGGGCGACCGGCCTGCCCCACTGCTCACGTACCGCGGACCATTCGCGGGCGATCTTCAGGCACCACTTCCCGGCGCCGACGCACATGGCGGGCAGCGAGAGCCGTCCCGTGTTGAGCGTGGTGAGGGCGATCTTGAGCCCGGCGCCCTCGGGACCGATGCGGTTCGCGGCGGGGACCCGGACCCGGTGGAAGCGGGTGACGCCGTTCTCCAGGCCGCGCAGGCCCATGAAGGCGTTGCGGTTCTCGACGGTGATGCCCGGGGAGTCCGCCTCGACGACGAAGGCCGTGATGCCGCCCTTGTGGCCCTCCGACTTCGGTACCCGGGCCATCACGACGAGCAGGTCGGCGACGACGCCGTTGGTCGTCCAGAGCTTCACCCCGTCAAGGACGTAGTCGGGCCCGTCCGGGACAGCCGAGGTGGCGAGCCGGGCCGGGTCGGAGCCGACGTCCGGTTCGGTGAGCAGGAACGCCGAGATGTCGGTACGGGCCAGCCGGGGCAGGAAGGTGTCCTTCTGCTCCTGGCTGCCGAAGATCTTCAACGGCTGCGGCACACCGATGGACTGGTGGGCGGAGAGCAGCGCGCCGATGGCCGGGCTCACCGAACCGACCAGGGCCAGGGCCTTGTTGTAGTAGACCTGGGTCAGGCCGAGGCCGCCGTACTTGGGGTCGATCTTCATGCCGAGCGCGCCGAGTTCCTTGAGGCCGTTGATCACCTCGTCGGGGATTCTCGCCTCGCGCTCGATCAGGGCACCGTCGATCCTCGTCTCGCAGAACTCGCGCAGCCGGGCGAGGAAGGCCTCGCCCCGCCGGACGTCGTCCGCGGGCGGCAGCGGATGCGGATGGATCAGGTCGAGCCGGAAGCGTCCGAGGAAGAGTTCCTTGGCGAAGCTCGGCTTGTGCCAGTCCTGTTCGCGTGCGGCCTCGGCCACTTGGCGCGCTTCGCGCTCGGTGACCCGGGGCGTGTTCTTCGGTGCGGATGGTGCGGACATGAGGAGCTCACCTCGCCGCGGCGTGAGTGGGTGGACGCGGCCGGTCCGGGTGGGGACAGCGCCCACGGGTACCAGCCGGCTCGGGCCGGACAGGCCCTACTCGTCCGTATGTACCCGAATCCCGACACGTCCACCATCCCCCGGACGCCGATCGGGTCGGGAGCCACTCCACTGACCCGCCTGCGGTGGCGGGCGCGACAGAGACGCGGAGACGGCCGGAGCCCCCGCACAGTGGGCTCCGGCCGTCTCGCTGTCACCTGCTGTCGTGCTGTCCAGGCGGAACACAGGCGACTTCGGGTGGATCTCTTCGATCCTGTTCGCGGACTACAGGGCGAGGCCGGTGAGGACCAGCACGCGCTCGTAGGTGTAGTCGTCCATGGCGTAGCGGACGCCCTCGCGGCCGACGCCGGACTCCTTGACGCCGCCGTACGGCATCTGGTCGGCGCGGTAGGAGGGGACGTCGCCGATGATCACGCCGCCGACCTCGAGGGCGCGGTGGGCGCGGAAGGCGGTCTGCAGGTCGTGCGTGAAAACGCCTGCCTGCAGGCCGTACTTGGAGGAGTTGACGGCCTCGAACGCCTCGGCCTCGCCGTCCACCTTCTGCACGGTCAGCACCGGTCCGAAGACCTCCTCGCAGGAGAGGGTGACATTGTCCGGGAGCTCGGCGAGCACGGTCGGCGCATAGGTGGCGCCGTCCCGCTTGCCGCCGGCGAGGAGCTGGGCGCCGGCCTGGACGGCCTCGTCGACCCAGGACTCGACGCGCTTGGCGGCGTCCTCGCTGACCAGCGGGCCGACGTCGGTGGTGGCGTCCGACGGGTCGCCGGTGACCTGGGCCTCGACGGCCGCGACGATCTTCGGGAGCAGCCGGTCGTAGACGGCGGCGTCCGCGATGACGCGCTGCACCGAGATGCAGGACTGGCCGCCCTGGTAGTTGGAGAAGGTCGCGATACGGGTCGCGGCCCAGTCCAGGTCCTGGTCCGAGGCGTAGTCGCCGAGGACGACCGCCGCGGCGTTGCCGCCGAGCTCCAGGGTGCAGTGCTTGCGGGGCACCGACTCCAGGATCGAGTAGCCGACCGGGCCGGAACCGGTGAAGGAGATGACCGGCAGGCGCTCGTCCTGGACCAGGGCGGGCATCCGGTCGTTGGGGACGGTCAGCACGGACCAGGAACCGGCCGGCAGGTCGGTCTCGGCCAGCAGCTCGCCCAGGATCAGCGAGGAGATCGGCGTGGCCGGGGCGGGCTTCAGGATGATCGGCGCACCGACGGCGATGGCCGGGGCCACCTTGTGGGCGCTCAGGTTCAGCGGGAAGTTGAAGGGCGCGATGCCGAGGACCGTGCCGCGCGGGAAGCGGCGGGTCAGGCCGAGCCGGCCGGTGCCGCCGGCGTCGGTGTCCAGGCGCTGGGCGTCGCCGCCGTTGAAGCGGCGGGCCTCCTCCGAGGCGAACCGGAACACGGAGACGGCGCGGCCGACCTCGCCGCGGGCCCACTTGATGGGCTTGCCGTTCTCGGCGGAGATCAGCTGGGCGATCTCCTCGGTGCGCTCCACCAGACGGCGTACGACGTGGTCGAGTGCGGCGGCCCGGACGTGGGCCGGGGTCGCGGCGAACTCCTCGCGCACGGCGTGCGCGGCCGCGACGGCCTCCTCGATCTGGGCGTCGGTCGGCACGCTCACGGTGCCGACGAGACGGCCGTCGTAGGGGTTGGTGACGTCGAAGCTGTCCTCGCCGGTGGCCTGGCGGCCGGCGAGCCAGAAGGCGTGGGTGGAAGTCATGGAGGTTCCGGCCCTTCGGAGCGGTGGGGGTGTCTTGCCCCCACCGTAGGGCCGCGCGGGCGCCGTGGCGTTTGTCCGGGGTGGAGCAGTGCGCCACGGGGACGCGCCGGTTTGTCGGATGCGACCGGAGCCTGTGGCTCCGGTTCGGTGGTTACGCCTCCGCCGCCGACGGGGCGCTCGTCGCCTTGAGCGCCAGCCACAGCTCCATCCGGACGTCCGGATCGTCCAGCGAGCGGCCCAGGATCTCCTCGACCCGGCGCATCCGGTAGCGCAGGGTGTGGCGGTGCACGCCCAGGTCCGCGGCGGCGGCGTCCCACTGGCCGTGGTGGGCGAGCCAGGCCCGCAGCGAGGCGACGAGGTCGCCGCGGCCCTTGGCGTCGTGCTCGTGCAGGGCCCGGAGCATTCCGTCGGCGAAGGCCCGCACCGCGTCGTCCGCGAGCAGCGGGAGCACCGAGCCGGCCGCCAGCTCCTCGTGCTCGACCAGTGCCCTGCCCCGGCGGCGGGCCACCGACAGGGCCTGTTCGGCCTGCTTGTACGCGGCGGAGACGGCGATCGGGCCCGCCGGGGCGGAGAGGCCCACGACCACCTGGCCGTCCTCCGGCTTGGTCCCTTCGGCGGGCGCCCGCGCCTCCTGGGCCTCCGCGTACGCCGTGCAGGCGGCGACCGCCGCTCCGCCGTCCGCGGCCAGCACGACGAGCCGGTCGCCCTCGGGGACGGTCAGCAGGGTCTCGCCGGTCCGCAGCGCCGCCGCCTCCATCGCCTCGCCGAGCGACAGCGGGGTGGCCGGGGCGGACGCCTCCGCGATGAGCAGCCGGAACGGGGCGTCGAGCAGTCCCCCGTACAGGTCCCCGGCGACGGCCCTGGCGTGGTCCGGCTGGCCGGCGAGCAGCATCCGCAGCACCGCCGCGCCGAGGCGCTGTTCGGCGCCCTGCAGGGACCGGGAGCGTGCGGTGGTCAGGGTCAGCAGGGCGACGGCGGAGTGCACCGCGTACCGCTCGGCGGTGCCGAGTGCCGCCCCGGTGCCGACGGCGAGCGCTCCCCTGACCCGGCGGCCGGTGCCCAGGGACTGGAGCTCGACCCGGTCGTCGGTGTCGCCGACGACGACGCTGGCCGGGGCCGGGCGGTCCCGCAGCCGCTCCACGTCGGGGGTGAGCCGGGCGGCGCGGCGGGCGGCCCACTCGGGTGCGGCGGCGACGACCTGGCCGGCGGCGTCGTACAGCGCCGCCCAGCCGTCGAGGTGCGCGGCGAGCCGGGTGAGGAGTTCGCCGGGCCCGTCGCCCGCGAGGGCGGCCCGGGTCAGTTCCCGCTGGACCTCGAACCCGGCGGTCACGGCGCGGTACTGCTCCTCGGAGATCGCGGAGGAGACGGCCTTGGCAATGGCGATGAACGGGGTGCGGCGCGGCACTTCGAGGAGCGGCAGCCCCGCTTCCTCGGCCGCGTCGATCAGCGCCTTCGGCACCTCGTCGTAGTTGACGCCGACGGCGAAGCCCAGGCCGACGACCCCGGCCCCGGCCAGCCGCCGCACATAGCGCCGCATCGCCTCGGGGTTCTCGGCGTCGAGGTTGGTGGCGGTGACGAGCAGGAACTCGCCGCCCTCCATGTACGGCACGGGGTCGGCGAGCTCGCTGGCGTGCGCCCAGCGCACGGGCGCGTCGAGCCGGTCCGCCCCCGCGCGCACGGTGAGTTTGAGCGCCGAATGCTGGACGAGCGAGGCGAGAGTGAGGGGCATGGGGACCGCGGGACCTCGGAGAGTCGATTTTTGCCGTCCCGTACGAACGGCTGTTCTCAATTCTGCCAGAGCGGCAGGGTCCGGCATGACCACGACCAACGGTGCGGGGTGCCGGGCGCACCCCGCACCGCTCAGCCGTTCAGATTCACCAGCAGCGGCGGCACGTGTTCGCCGTCGACCGTCGTCACGGAGAGAACCGCGTGCCCGGCGGGCAGCTCGTAGGCCAGCGCGGAGGCGGACCAGCGTTCGCGCTCCACCTGCCGCACGGTGACCGCGTCGACGGTGACCGCCTTGCCGGTGGCGAGCTTGCGCAGCGCGTGCATGGCGCGGGTGAACGGCTGGTCGGCGAAGACCCCGTGCTGGGCCACCTCGCGGACCGAGACCCATTCCTTGCCCCATGCCTCCGAGAACCGCTTCCCGTCCCAGGTGGTGACGCCCGGGAAGATCATGCCGCATCCCACCGCGCCCAGCAGCGCCGAGTGCAGCCCCTCGGGGACGTCGTCGAGGGTGCGCAGCGCCAGTACGGCGCCGGCGTTCACCGACCTGAGCCGCCTGATCCCCTGGACGGTCTCGGTGGTGACCGTGTGCGTCGCGTCGTCCAGCACCAGACAGGTGAAGACCGACCGGTCGGGGCGGGCCGCGGCGATCGCGTTGAACTGTGCGAGGACGAGGCGGGTCAGCACCCGGCAGGCCCCGGCATGGGCGCGCTCCGGCAGGTCGATCCGGACCCTGAGCGGATGCTGTCCCAGCGAGCGGAGCGAGAAGGGCCGCGCCTCCTCCCCGGTGGCGAAGAAACCGGCGAACGCGGGCCGGTCGAGGAGGGCGACGCGATCGGCCAGTACCGCCGCCGGGTCGCCCGCTCCGCCGGTCTGCCGGATCCGGGCGTCCAGTTCACGGAGCATGGCCGAGTGGCCGCCCGCCTCCAGGGCGCGTCGCAGCTCACCGACGGCCGACTCGTCCCCGGCCAGCAGCTCCCGCAGCGCCGGCACCGCCGGGAAGCAGCCGTGGACCGCCCGGTAGGGGCCGAGCAGCTGGCCGAGGGCCAGGGCCGCGCGCCGTCCGTCCAGGTCCGGCACGTCCCCGGCGAGTCCTTCCGCGAGGGTGGCCGCGGCCTCGTCCGGGTCGGCCGACCCGCCGTACAGGTCGAAGTCGTGGACGGACGAGGGGTCGCCGATCTTCACCACGACGTCGTACGCGTCGTCGGGACCCAGGGACGCTCCCGCGGCGCCCACCGCGAGCACCGCCGCCCCGCCCGTCAGGGCCTGGAGGGCCAGCGTCTCGACGACCGGACGCACCGCCCGCGCCGTCTTGCCCGCGCCGGGCGGGCCGACCGCCAGCAGGGACGTGCCGAGGAGGGCGGGGTCCAGGGCCATGCCCGAACCCCTGCGGGCGTACGGGTTGCGTTCGTCGTCCGCGCAGTCACCGATCCGGACCTGGCCGGCCAGCAGATCGTGACGCGCGGTCCGCAGGGGAAGGTCCCGGCTGCCCGAGGGATGCAGGAAGGCATCGGCCCCCCGGCGCACGACCGCCTCGTCGAAGGACGCCGGTCCGTCGTGACGGGTCCGCGCCCGCTCCCAGGCACGGTTCACGCGTACGCAGTCCACGTCGTTCAGGCGCCCGGCCCGGACGGCCGCGGTGAGCGCCTGAGCCGCCTCCACGCGTCCCGCGGCGCGCAGCTTCGGCCAGGTCGCCGCGTCCGTCCCGGCCACGGGCGGCGGGTTTTCCGCGTCCTGCGCTCGGGGGGCCGCGCGCCGCGCCCGGAGAGCGCGGAGAGCGGCGGGCCATTGCCCGGCCCGGCCGATCGGCACCACGACGACGGCGATGGCCACCGCGTAGGAGCCGTAGGCGGCCAGGGTGGCCAGCAACTGGTCCCCGCTGAACAGCCAGCCCCTCGTCCAGTAGAAGAGGACGTCCAGCAGCGGCACCTTCTGGGTCCAGATCAGCCACAGGGCCAGTAGCGCGCCGAAGCCCGAGAGGGCCAGCCGGGCACGCTCCGGGCGGGGGCCTGCCCAGTACCGGAAGAGCCCCGCCCAGTGTCCGACGCGGGCTGCCCACAGCCCCGCGATCAGCACCAGCAGCTGGTTGTAGAGCGTCTCGATGCTGTACGCGGCGGCCGGCACGGAGCCTGCCCGCAGCGTGTCGAAGACCCACCAGCTCCCCGGCGTGACCGCCTCCAGGGGCACCTTCACGTACGGGATCCGGAAGTCCGCCAGCAGCGCCCAGATCACCAGCCAGAGCGCCAGGGCGATCAGCGGCCCGAGCAGGGAGGGACGCGGCGGCCGCTCGGCGGAGCGCGGCACATGTCCGTAGCGCCAGACACCGGGCCCGGCGGCGGGGCGGACGGTGTTCAGCCACTCCACGACCGACGGCCCGGCCCCGGGAAGGCCGGCGGGCATCGGCGGAGCCGCGGGTGGCCCGCTCCGGGGCGCGCCGATGGGCATCGGCGGGGCGGCGGGCGGCGGCCCGGCCGGGCGCGGCACCTGAGGGCGGGGCACATCGGGCCGGCCGCCCTCCCCCTCGGTACCGCTCGTGCCCCGCGCACCGCGCGCGTCGTCGCTCTTCATGAACCGTTGCCCCCTGACCGGCCGGGTCCGTCCGTCTGCCCCGGTCAATCTAGTGCGCCCGCAGGGCGAGTTCAGCAAGGCTCCCGCACCGGGGCGCACGGTTTCCCGGCCCGCCGCACCCCCTCGCTATGTCCGTGACGGACAACGACGCGCGAACACCACTCCCGATCGGAACATGCCGTACCCCCGGCCTCGCCCATAGCCTGGCCAGGAAGCGTCCGAAACATCCCCCAGGAGCCCCTCATGACCGAAATCCCGCAGGAGCGCCGCGTCGTCACTGCCATTCCCGGCCCGAAGTCGGTGGAGCTGCAGGCCCGCCGTCTGGAGACGGTTGCCGCAGGTGTGGGCTCCACCCTGCCGGTGTTCACCGCCCGCGCCGGTGGCGGGATCATCGAGGACGTGGACGGCAACCGTCTGATCGACCTCGGCTCCGGTATCGCCGTGACGTCGGTCGGCGCCTCCGCCGAGGCCGTCGTGCGCCGCGCCTCCGCGCAGCTCGCCGACTTCACCCACACCTGTTTCATGGTCACGCCGTACGAGGGGTACGTCGAGGTCTGTGAGCAGCTCGCCGAGCTGACGCCGGGCGACCACCCGAAGAAGTCCGCGCTGTTCAACTCGGGCGCCGAGGCCGTCGAGAACGCGGTGAAGATCGCCCGCATCCACACCAAGCGCACCGCGGTCGTCGTCTTCGACCACGGCTACCACGGCCGCACCAACCTCACGATGGCGCTGACCGCCAAGAACATGCCGTACAAGCAGGGCTTCGGCCCGTTCGCGCCCGAGGTCTACCGGGTGCCGGTGGCGTACGGCTACCGCTGGCCGACCGGTGCCGAGAACGCCGGTGCCGAGGCGTCCGCCCAGGCCATCGACCAGATCAACAAGCAGATCGGCGCGGAGAACGTCGCCGCGATCATCATCGAGCCGGTGCTCGGCGAGGGCGGCTTCATCGAGCCGGCCAAGGGCTTCCTCCCGGCGATCGCCCAGTTCGCCAAGGACAACGGCATCGTCTTCGTCGCCGACGAGATCCAGTCCGGCTTCTGCCGCACCGGCCAGTGGTTCGCCTGCGAGGACGAGGGCATCGTCCCGGACCTGATCACCACCGCCAAGGGCATCGCGGGCGGTCTGCCGCTCTCCGCCGTGACCGGCCGCGCCGAGATCATGGACTCCGCCCACTCCGGCGGCCTCGGCGGCACCTACGGCGGCAACCCGGTCGCCTGCGCGGGTGCGCTCGGCGCCATCGAGACGATGCGCGAGCTGGACCTGAACGGGAAGGCCAAGCGCATCGAGGAGGTCATGAAGGGCCGCCTCGCCGAGATGCAGTCGAAGCTCGACAACGGCGACATCATCGGTGACATCCGCGGTCGCGGCGCGATGATCGCGATCGAGCTGGTGAAGTCCGGCACGAAGGACCCGAACCCGGAGGCCGCCGCGAAGCTCGCCAAGGCCTGCCACGCGGAGGGCGTCCTGGTCCTCACCTGCGGCACGTACGGCAACGTCCTGCGCTTCCTCCCGCCGCTGGTGATCGGCGAGGACCTGCTGAACGAGGCGCTCGACGTCATCGAGCAGGCGTTCGGCCGGATCTGACCTGTGCGAGCCCCGACGGCCCCGGAACGCGTTCCGGCAGGGGTTCCGAGGGGCCCGCGTGTGGGCCTGTGAAGAACGTGTGGGGGGCCGATGGCGGGATCTGTTTCCCGCTGTCGGTCCCCCGTCGGCTGCCGTACGGTTCCTGCAGATGAGAGAAACACCCCGCCCGCAGGGGACTGCGGGCGATGCCGGGCCGGAGCTTCCCCAGCGCCGTCCTGGCCGTGCCTTCGGGCGCACCGCTGGAGCCTCTGGCTCCGGAACTCCTCACCGATCGGATGGCCGCTCGCCCCAAACCCCCCGGGGCGTGCGGCAAACCGGTCCGACCGGCCGCCCCGGAACCACCCCCCCTGTTCCCGGGCGGCCGGCTATTTTCCTCTTTCCGGCACCACTCCTCCTGGCGCTCTTCGCACTCACCACCTGGCAGATCGTGGCCGACGGCCCGCTGCGCGCACTGGACGAGCGGACCGGCCGGGCCGTCGTCGGCCACGGCCCCGCCCGGCTGACCGAATTCCTCGCCGATCTGGGCAATACGCAGGTCGCGCTCCCGGTGCTGGGCTGCGCGATCGTTCTCGCCCTGGTGCGTGGTGCGCGCCGTGCCCCGCTGTACGCGGCGCTCGCCATGGGCGCGGTGCCCGCGCTGGTCGTGCCGCTGAAGGCGTGGATCGCCCGTCCGGGGCCGCTGACGGACGCCACCGGCTACTTCCCGTCCGGTCATGCGGCGACGGCCGCGGTGGCGTACGGGGCGGCGGCGCTGCTGGTCGCGCCGTACGTGCGGCGGTCGTGGTCATGGATGATGCCCGTCGCCGCTGTCCTGCTGACCACGGCGACGGGCATCGGTCTGGTGCTGCGCGGCTACCACTGGCCGCTGGATGTGCTGGGCAGTTGGTTCCTGTTCGGGGCGGTGCTGCTGCCGCTGAGGGCTGTCCGTGCCCCTCAGCTACCGAAGTAGGCGTCGAAGTTCTTCGAGAACTCCCCGTTGTTGAACCGGTCCCAGTTGATCGACCACGTCATCAGTCCGCGCAGCGCGGGCCATGTTCCATGGGTGGCGTAGGAGCCGCAGTCGGTCTTCTTCGTCAGGCAGTTCAGCGCCTTGGTGACCTCGGCGGGCGAGGTGTGGCCGTTGCCCGCCTGGGTGGAGGCGGGCAGGCCGATGGCGACCTGGTCGGGGCGGAGCGCCGGGAAGACCTTGGTCTGGTCGCCCGCCACCGGGAAACCGGTGAGCAGCATGTCGGTCATGGCGATGTGGAAGTCCGCGCCGCCCATCGAGTGGTACTGGTTGTCCAGGCCCATGATGGAGCCCGAGTTGTAGTCCTGGACGTGCAGCAGGGTCAGGTCGTCGCGCAGCGCGTGGACGACCGGGAGGTAGGCTCCGGCCCGGGGGTCCTGGCCGCCCCAGGGGCCCGAGCCGTAGTACTGGTAGCCGAGCTGGACGAAGAAGGTCTCGGGGGCCATCGTCAGGACGAACTTGTCGCCGTACTTGGCCTTGAGGGACTTCACCGCGGAGATCAGGTTGACCACGACCGGGGTGGTGGGGTTGCGGAAGTCGTTGTCCCCGGTGTTCAGCGAGAGCGAGTGGCCCTCGAAGTCGATGTCGAGGCCGTCCAGACCGTACTCGTCGATGATCTTGCCGACCGAGGAGACGAAGGTGTCGCGGGCGGCGGCGGTGGTGAGCTGCACCTGGCCGTTCTGGCCGCCGATGGAGATCAGCACCTTCTTGCCCGCGGCCTGCTTGGCCTTGATGGCCGTCTTGAACTCGGCCTCGGACTCGACGTTCGGGCACTCGGCGACCGGGCAGAGCGAGAAGCGGATGTCGCCCGAGGTGACCGAGGTCGGTTCACCGAAGGCCAGGTCGATGACGTCCCAGGAGTCTGGCACGTCCGCCATCCGCGTGTAGCCGGAGCCGTTGGCGAAGCTGGAGTGCAGATAGCCGACGAGCGCGTGGGCGGGCAGGCCGCCTCCCCCGCCCCCTCCGCCGCCGCCCGCCGTGGTGGTGGCGGAGACGGCCGCGGACTTGGCGGACTCCCCGGCGGAGTTGGTCGCGGCGACCTGGAAGCTGAACGCGGTCGACGCGGCGAGGCCGGTCACGGTGGTGGAGGTGCCGGTGACCGAGAGGACCTTCGTGCCGCCCCGGTAGACGTTGTAGCCGGTGGCCCCGGAGGAACCGGTCCACGAGAGGTCGACGGAGGAGGCGGTGGCCGTGCCGGCCTTGAGTCCGGTGGGGGCGGCCGGGAGTTCGGCCGGGGCGCCGCCCGGACCGACGAGGGTGAGGTCGTCGGCGTAGTAGGCGGGGGTGCCGAACCAGCCGTGGGTGTAGACGGTCACCCGGGTGGTGGACGGGCCCGTCCTGACCGTGGTGGTGAGCTGTTTCCAGTCGGCGGAGGACTGGGTCCAGGTGGACACGTCGGTGGTGCCGGTGCCGTCCGCGCCGAGGTAGACGTAGGAACCCTGCACCCAGGCGCTCAGCGTGTAGGTGGAGTCCGGCTGGACCGCCACCTGCTGGGAGCACTTGGCGTTGTCGGAGCCGGCCGGGGTCGCCCTCAGCGCCGAAGTGCCGCTGTGGACCGGGGTGCTGACGGCGGCACCGCTGCCGCCGGTACAGGTCCAGCCGTCCAGGCCGGACTCGAAGCCGCCGTTGCGCGCCTGGTCGGTGTCGGCAGCGGCGGCGGGCGGAGCTATGGCGGTCAGGCCGCCGGCGGCGAGCAGGGCCGCCGCGAAGGCGGCCACGGCTCCGGTAAATCGGGCGGGGGGTCCCGTGCGTTCCACAACGGCCTCCGTGCATGGGGGAATCGAGTGCGGCCGCCACAACATGGTCCAGACCAATCGGGTTGTCAAGACCTCTGACAGTCCCGGGGCGTCCGCCCGGCCCGACCGCGTACACCGTTCTCCCCCGCCCGGTCGCCCTCAGTCCCTGCGGCGCTCGGCCTGTCCGGCCGCCGCCTCGTGCATCGCGAGCTCCAGAAGTGTCGCGTCGGTGAGGGTTCCCGAGCCGTCGGGCGGGATCAGCCAGCGCACCCCGCTGCTGGACGCCCGGCCCGGATGCGGCACGACGATCCAGGCTCCCTGCCCCACGCCCCGTACTCCGGTGCCGACCCAGCGGGAGACGGTGCCCGGCGCCACGAAGTAACCCATGCGGGCGTCGCCGAAGTCGGAGAGAACAGGACCGGGCCTGTCGATGAGGCGGGTCAGTACGTCGAGGGTGGGATGGCCCAGCGCCCCCGGAGGAATCAGCACGTCCCAGCGGCGGCCGGCGGGAAGGAGTGCGACACCTCGGGGATTGCGCTCCCATTCCCACCGGCAGGCATCCGGATCCGGCGCCACCGATGCCAGCCATTCGACCGCTGCCTTGACCCCCGCGCCAGCCATGACCTGTCTCCATTCCGTGTGCACCGGCCATACGGTGGCGGTGCTTCACACGGGAGAGAGAGGTGACGCCGATCGATTACGCGGGTTCGGGCGACGAATTCACGACGAGCGGGCAGGTCACCCCCCGCGGGGGGTGACCTGCCCGTCGTACTCCGCATTCCTACTCAGTTTTCGTACTCAACTGCCGTACTCAGCTGTCGTACTCAGCTGTCGAAGCCGAGCCCCAGCCGGTCCATCGTCCGCAGCCAGAGATTGCGGTGCCCGCCGTTGTTGTCCGCCCTGGCCAGGGACCGCTTGGTGAGCTCGATCCCGGCCCAGGCGAAGGGCTCCGGCGGGAACGGCATCGGCTTGCTGCGGACCATTTCCAGCGCGGTCCGTTCGTTCTGTTCGCCCGCCAGCAGATCGAGCATCACATCGGCCCCGAAACGGGTGGCGCCGACGCCGAGTCCGGTGAATCCGGCGGCGTAGGCGACCCGGCCCTGATGGGCCGTGCCGAAGAAAGCGGAAAAGCGCGAACAGGTGTCGATCGCCCCGCCCCAGGCATGGCTGAAACGCACTCCCGCCAATTGTGGGAAACAGTCGAAGAACTGGCCCGCGAGCTTGAGGAAGGTCTCCGGACGCTGATCGAGATCGGCGCTCAGCCGGCCGCCGTACGGATAGATCGCGTCATAGCCGCCCCACAGGATCCGGTTGTCGGACGACAGCCGGAAATAGTGGAACTGATTGGCGCTGTCGCCCAGCCCCTGCCGGTTCCTCCAGCCGATGGAGGCGAGCTGGTCCGCGGTGAGCGGCTCGGTCATCAGCGCGTAGTCGTAGACCGGCACGGTGTACGGGCGCACCCGCTTGACCAGCGACGGGAAGATGTTCGTACCGAGCGCCACCCGGCGCGCGAAGACCCTTCCGTACGGGGTGCGGACCGCCATTCCCGTGGTGGACCTGGCCAGTTCGAGGCCCCGGGTGTGCTCGTACACCCGCACGCCCAGGTCGACGCAGGCCTGCTTCAGGCCCCAGGCCAGCTTGGCGGGGTGCAGCATGGCGACGCCCCTGCGGTCCCAGAGGCCACCGAGGAATGTCGGTGAGTCGACCTCGGCACGCAGCGCGTCCCGGTCCAGGAATTCCGACCCGGTGAAGCCGAGCTTCTCGGCCTCCTGGTGCCATTCATGGAGCTCTTCGAGCTGGTGGGGCTCGGTGGCCACGTCGATCTCGCCGGTGCGCTCGAATTCGCAGTCGATCGAGTAACGGGCGACGGCGGCCTCGATGGCGTCGAGGTTGCGTTCCCCGAGCTCCTCCAGCTTGTGGATCTCCTCGGGCCAGCGCTCCAGCCCGTTGGGCAGGCCGTGGGTGAGGGAGGCGGCGCAGAATCCGCCGTTGCGGCCCGAGGCGGCCCAGCCCACCTCGTGCCCCTCGATCAGTACGACGTCCCGTTCCGGATCGCGTTCCTTGGCGATCAGCGCGGTCCACAGTCCGCTGTAGCCGCCGCCGATGACGAGCAGGTCGCAGTGCTCGTCACCGGTGAGTGCGGGCAGCGCGCCGGGCTTGCCCGGGTCGTCCAGCCAGAACGAGACGGGCTTCGCGTCGGAGAGTGATTGTGCAGCAGTACGCATGGCAGCTGGGGCCATGGTTTCCAACTCCTTCAGGGCTTTCTATCGTGCGCTGTTCTTGCGCCGGTTCGCGATGAGCTGGCCGACGACGACCACCATCACGGCAATGATGAACATCGCCGTTCCGATGACGTTGATCTGCACGGGCGTGCCGCGCTGTGCCGATCCCCAGACGAACATGGGGAAGGTCACGGTGGAGCCCGCGTTGAAATTGGTGATGATGAAATCGTCGAAGGAGAGCGCGAAGGCGAGCAGCGCTCCCGCGGCGATTCCGGGGGCGGCGATCGGCAGCGTCACCCGCAGGAAGGTCTGCACGGGTCCGGCGTACAGATCGCGGGCCGCCTCCTCCAGCCTCGGGTCCATCGACATCACGCGCGCCTTGACGGCCGTCACGACGAAGCTCAGGCAGAACATGATGTGCGCGATGAGGACCGTCCAGAAGCCCAGCTGCGCGCCCATGTTGAGGAAGAGGGTGAGCAGCGAGGCGGCCATGACGACCTCGGGCATCGCCATCGGCAGGAAGATCAGCGAGTTGATCGCGCCGCGTGCCCGGAAGCGGTAGCGGACCAGCGCGAAGGAGATCATCGTGCCGAGGACGGTCGCGCCGACGGTGGCCCAGACGGCGATCTGCAGGGACAGCGAGAGCGAGCCGCACATGTCGGCGACGCCGCAGGGGTCCTTCCAGGCGTCGAGCGAGAAGCGCTGCCAGGAGTAGTTGAAGCGCCCGTTCGGCTTGTTGAACGAGAACACCATGACGACGATGTTCGGAAGGATCATGTACGCGAGGGTCAGCAGACCCGCGATGACGATCAGATTCCGGCGTATCCAGCGCAGTACGGGCATCAGACCAGGTCCTCCGTCCCGGAGCGGCGGATGTAGACGGTGACCATGATCAGGACGACCGCCATGAGGATGAAGGAGAGCGCGGCCGCCGTCGGATAGTCCAGGACCCGCAGGAACTGGGTCTGGATGACGCTGCCGACCATCTTCGTGTCGGTGGAGCCCAGCAGTTCCGCGTTGACGTAGTCACCGCTGGCCGGGATGAAGGTGAGCAGCGTTCCGGAGACGACACCCGGCATGGAGAGCGGGAAGGTCACCTTGCGGAAGGTGGTGGCGGGGGTGGCGTACAGGTCGCCGGCCGCCTCGTGCAGCCTGCCGTCGATCCGCTCCAGCGAGGTGTAGAGCGGCAGGATCATGAACGGCAGGAAGTTGTACGTGAGACCGCAGACCACCGCCATCGGGGTGGCCAGCACGCGGTTGGACTCGGTCCAGCCGAGCCAGCTGGTGACGTCCAGGACGTGCAGGGTGTTCAGTACGTCGACGACCGCGCCGCCGTCCGCGAGGATCGTCTTCCAGGCGAGCGTGCGGATCAGGAAGCTGGTGAAGAACGGCGCGATGACCAGCACCAGGACGACGTTGCGCCAGCGGCCCGCCTTGAACGCGATGAGGTAGGCGAGCGGGTAGCCGAGCAGCAGGCACAGGATGGTGGCGGTGCCGGCGTAAAGCAGGGACCGGACGAACTGCGGGTAGTAGTCCGTCAGCGCGTCCCAGTAGGTCTGGAAGTGCCAGGTGACCTCGAATCCCTTCTCCAGGGATCCGGTCTGCACGGAGGTCGACGCCTGGTAGACCAGCGGCAGCGCGAAGAAGACCAGCAGCCACAGGATGCCGGGGAGCAGCAGCCAGTACGGGACGAGGCGCTTACGGGTGGAGGGCTTGCGCAGCACGAGCTCCGCCGTGACGGGCGCCGGTGGCGCCTCCTTGGTGACGGTCACGCCGCGTCCTCCACCGTCTCCACGCCGGCGTCGATGTCCTGGGCTGCGTCCAGTCCGAAGGTGTGCGCGGGGTTCCAGTGCAGAACGACCTCGGCCCCGGCGGTGAGCCGCGCGTCGCGCTCGATGTTCTGCTCGTAGACCTGAAGCGCCTTCCCCGCCGGGCTCTCCACCACGTACTGCGTGGACACGCCGATGAAGCTGGAGTCGACGATCCGGCCGGTGACCCGGTTGCGGCCGTCGGCGATCGCGTCCGCGTCGTCGGCGTGCGCGAGCGAGATCTTCTCCGGGCGGACGCCGAGGAGCAGCTTGCCGCCACTCGTGGTCGGGGCCGTGCACCGGTCGGCGGGCAGCCGCAGCTTCCCGCCGCCCGCCGCCACCACGATGTCGGTGCCCGCGGAGACGGTCTCGCCCTCGATGAGGTTGGAGGTGCCGAGGAAGTTGGCGACGAAGGTCGTCCTCGGGTTCTCGTACAGATCGGCGGGGGCGCCGAGCTGCTCGACGCGGCCCCCGTTCATCACCGCGACGGTGTCGGCCATGGTCATGGCCTCCTCCTGGTCGTGGGTGACGTGGATGAAGGTGATGCCGACCTCGGTCTGGATGCGCTTGAGCTCCAGCTGCATCTGGCGGCGCAGCTTGAGGTCGAGGGCGCCGAGCGGCTCGTCGAGCAGGAGCACCTGCGGGTGGTTGATCAGAGCGCGGGCGACGGCGACGCGCTGCTGCTGGCCGCCGGAGAGCTGGTGCGGCTTGCGCTTGGCGAAGTCGCCGAGCTGGACGAGCTCCAGCATCTCGTCGACCTGTTTCTTCACCGACTTGATGCCGCGCCGGCGCAGGCCGAAGGCGACGTTCTCCGTGATGTCGAGGTGCGGGAAGAGCGCGTAGCTCTGGAAGACCGTGTTGACGGGCCGTTTGTACGGGGGAAGCCCGGTGATGTCGCGGCCACCGAGCGAGACCGTGCCGGTGGTCGCCTCCTCCAGGCCCGCGATCATCCGCAGGGTGGTGGTCTTGCCGCAGCCGGACGCGCCGAGCAGCGCGAAGAAGGAACCCTGCGGGACGGTGAGATCGAGCGGCTTGACGGCTTCGAAGGAGCCGTACGACTTGCTGATCCCGGTGAGGCGGACGTCGCCGCCGGTCTGCTGCTGTGTCATGGATCGCGGTCCCAGTGGTGTCAGAGGGAGATCAGGAGGGGGTGCGGAGGGGGTGCGGAGCGGCGGTCAGGCGCCGATGAGCTTGGCGAACTTCTCTTCGTACGCCGTCTCTTCCTTGCTGGTCAGAGAGCGGAAGGCATGCGACCGGGACGCCATCTCCCTGTCCGGGAGGATCAGGACGTTGTCGGCCATCGCCCGGTCGATCTTCGCCAGCTCGTCACGGACCCCGTCGACCGGGCAGACGAAGTTGATGTACGCGGCGAGTTTCGCGGCGACCGACGGCTCGTAGTAGTAGTCGATGAGCTTCTCGGCGTTGGTCTTGTGCCGGGCGTTCACCGGGACCATCAGGTTGTCGCTGGATATGACGTAACCCGCGGTGGGTATCGCGTACTTGATGTCCGGGTTCCCGGCCTGGAGCTGTATGACGTCGCCGGCCCATCCGACGCAGGCGGCGATGTCGCCCTTGTCGAGGTCCGCGGTGTAGTCGTTGCCGGTGAAGCGGCGGATCTGGTTCTTGTCCACGCCCTTCTGGAGGCGGCCGATCGCGGCGTCGTAGTCGGCGTCGGTGAAGTTGCCGGGGTCCTTGCCCATGTCGAGCAGGGTCATGCCGATGGTGTCGCGCATCTCCGAGAGGAAGCTGACCCGGCCCTTGAGCTTCGGGTCGTCCAGCAGCTGGCTGACGGAGTCGACCTTGCGGCCGCCGGTCGCCTTGGAGTTGTAGGCGATGACGGTGGGGATGCCCGCCCAGGGGTAGGAGTGGGCACGGCCCGGGTCCCAGTCCGGGGAGCGGAACTGGGCCGAGAGGTTGGCGTAGGCGTGCGGCAGGTTCGACGCGTCGAGCTTCTGCGCCCAGCCGAGCCGGACGATGCGGGCGGCCAGCCAGTCGGTGACGCAGATGATGTCGCGGCCGGTGTCCTGGCCGGCCGCGAGCTGCGGCTTGATCTTGCCGAAGAACTCGACGTTGTCGTTGATGTCCTCGGTGTACTTGACCTTGATCCCGGTGCGCTCGGTGAACGCCTCCAGGGTGGGCCGGTGCTTGCCGTCGTCGGTGACGTCCATGTACTCGGTCCAGTTGGAGAAGTTGATCTGCTTCTCCTCGGCCGAGTGGTCGTCGGACGCCGCGGCGGCATCCCCCTCCCGCTTGGCGGGCGGGATGCCGCACGCGCTCAGCGTGCCCAGCCCGCCGATCGCCAGCGCCCCCATGCCGGAGGCGCGGATCAGCGATCGGCGGGTCAGAGCGCCCCGGCCGCTGGTGAGGCTGCGTCGCATCGCGGCGATCTGGGCCGCGGAGAGGCGCTCGGGCTCGTACTGCTCCATGCGCGTTGCCCTTTCGGGTGTGTGTGGCCTGGGTCGGCCGGCTTATCGGTCCCCGAAGATCGTGCGGTGCCAGTCCTTGCGGGCGACCGCTGTGTTGTCGTACATGACGTGCTTGACCTGTGTGTACTCCTCGAAGGAGTACGAGGACATGTCCTTGCCGAAGCCGCTGGCCTTGTATCCGCCGTGCGGCATCTCGCTGATGATCGGGATGTGGTCGTTGACCCAGACGCAGCCCGCCTTGATCTCGCGGGTGGCGCGGTTGGCGCGGTACAGGTCGCGGCTCCAGGCGGAGGCGGCGAGTCCGTACGGGGTGTCGTTGGCGAGGCGGATGCCCTCGTCGTCGCTGTCGAAGGGCAGCACGACCAGGACCGGGCCGAAGATCTCCGACTGGACGATCTCGCTGTCCTGGGCCGCTCCGGCGACCAGCGTCGGCCGGTAGTAGGCGCCTGCCGCCAGTTCGCCGCCGGGGGCCTCGCCGCCGGTGACGACGGTGGCGTACGCGCGGGCCCGCTCGACGAATCCGGCGACCCGGTCGCGCTGGGCGTGGCTGATCAGCGGACCGAGGTCGGTCGACGGGTCGAAGGGGTCGCCGAGCCGGACGGTCTCCATGAGCTCGGCGACGCCCTGCACGAAGGCGTCGTACAGCGGGCGCTGGACGTAGGCGCGGGTGGCGGCGGTGCAGTCCTGGCCGGTGTTGATGAGCGCTCCGGCGACCGCGCCGTTGACCGCGGCTTCGAGGTCGGCGTCGTCGAAGACCACGAAGGGGGCCTTGCCGCCGAGTTCGAGGTGGAGGCGCTTGACGGTGGAGGTGGCGATCTCCGCGACCCGCTTGCCGACGGCGGTGGAGCCGGTGAAGGAGGTCATCACGACGTCCGGGTGGCCGACGAGGTGCTCGCCGGCGTCCTTGCCCGCGCCGGTGACGATGTTGATCACACCGTCGGGGATCCCGGCCTCGGTGGCCGCCTGGGCGAACATCAGCGAGGTCAGCGGGGTGATCTCGGCGGGCTTCAGCACGATCGTGTTGCCCGCGGCGATGGCCGGGAGGACCTTCCAGGCGGCCATCTGGAGCGGGTAGTTCCAGGGCGCGATGGAGCCGACGACGCCGATCGCCTCGCGGCGTACGTAGGAGGTGTGGTCACCGTCGTACTCGGCGGCCGACTTGCCCTCCAGGTGGCGGGCGGCCCCGGCGAAGAAGGAGGTGTTGTCCACGGTGCCGGGCACGTCGAACTCGGTGGAGAGTTTGATCGGCTTGCCGCACTGGAGGGACTCCACGTACGCGAAGTCGTCGGCCTGCTCGGCGAGGACGGCGGCGAAACGGTGCATCGCCTCCGCCCGCTCGGCGGGCGTCGCGCCCGACCAGCCGGGGAACGCCTCGCGTGCGGCCGCCACGGCGGCGTCCACGTCGGCGGTGCCCGCCAGCTCGTAGCGGTAGACGGTCTCGCCCGTCGCCGGGTTCACCACGTCGTGGTGACGTCCCGATGTTCCGGACCGCAGCTTTCCGCCGATGTACTGTGCGCCGTCCGCGAAGCGGTCCCGCACCTGGATGCCGTTGCCCATGACGATCTCCTCCGCCGCGTACCCCGGAGTGCGGGGGCGGCGTAGCCTCTGCTCGATTTGAGTGCCGATCCTGGCAGAGGGGATCTACCCCAACAAGTGATTCCGTTGTTGCCTTTTGGTTACGCGACGGAATCTGTCGACCATGTGTCGCGTCAGTGCAGAAATCCCCGTACGGAGTGTCAGTGGCGAATGCCAGAATCGCATGTCATGGAACACATGGACGATCTCCTCGCGCGGGCCGCGCGCGGCGAGAAGGTGAAGTACCTGCATTTCTGGGGGCACCGCCCCCGGCCCGACGGCCGGATCGGTACGAGCTGCCTCAGTCAGTGGTGGCCGTCGCGCTTCACGGTCGACGGTGTGACCTACGCGTCGGCCGAGCACTGGATGATGGCCGGCAAGGCGCGGCTGTTCGGCGATGCGGAGTCGGAGGCCGCGGCGGTGGCGGCGAAGAGCCCGGCGATGGCGAAGAAGGTGGGCCGGCTGGTCCGCGGATTCGACGACGCGGTGTGGGAGCGCGAGCGGTACGGGCTGGTGGTGGCCGGCAGTGTGCACAAGTTCGGCGGCGATCCGGAGTTGCGGGAGTTCCTGCTGAACACCGGGGACCGGGTGCTGGTCGAGGCGAGCCCGATGGACCGGATCTGGGGCATAGGCCTGGCGGCGGACGACCCGCGGGCGGCGAATCCGGCGAGCTGGCGGGGGCTGAATCTGCTGGGGTTCGCGCTGATGGACTCGCGGGCGGAGCTGCGCACTTCATGAGGCGCGCCGCGTCATGAAGCACCCCGGACGCCCGACGGCCGAAAGCCCGATGGCCCGGCTGCGGGAGCCGGGCCATCGGGAGCGGGACTGACTGCGGGACCCGCTAGCGGGTGACCTCGAGGACCAGCGACGTGGAGTACGGGTCGTCGTTGTAGGTGCTCTCTTCGAAATCTTCACCGTGGGCGACGAACACCCAGATGAAGAAGCTGATGATCGCGACGCCGAAGACGATGCCGATGGCCCCCATGATGATCCCGGCGAGCGCCTGACCGCTGTTGGTCGCCTCACCGCGCTGCACCCGCTTGCGGCCGAGGATGCCGAAGATCAGGGCCAGTGCGCCCAGGACCAGGCTGGGTATCCCGTAGATGCAGAACAAGCAGACGGCCAGGATGCCGAGCACCATGGCCGCGGTACCCATGCCGTTGGAGGGCGGCGGACCGCCCCAGGGCGCCTGGTTGTAGCCGGGGTACCCCGGGTATCCGCCGTACTGCGGGACGGGCGGTGCGGCCGGGTAGCCGTACTGGCCCGCGACCGGTGGGACCGGCTGGCCCGGTCCGTTCGGTCCGACCGGCGGCGGCGGAACCTCGCCGGGGCCGGGGCCGAATCCGGGCACCGGCCCGGTCTGCGCCGGCGAACCGAATCCCGGCGGTGTCGAATCAGCGGGTTCGGGGCCGTCCCCGGCGCCCGGCATCGAGGCGACTGTGGGCTGGTTGTGCACAGCGGGCGGGCTGGGATCGCCGGCCGGCTTCTCCAGCGGCACCTTGCTGTCCGGCGGAGCCCACGGATCGCGCGGCGCGGCCCCACCCTCTGGCTGCTCTGTGTTGTCTGACATGGGCCTCCCCCATCGTGGTCCCGTCATGCTACGGCCCCGCTGCGCACCGCTGGGCCCGGCCTACGATGATCCCCGTCCCCTGCCCGGCCGACCGTGCCCGGCACCCGAACCGTTCCACGCCCCGGAGAGTCCGATGACCGATCTGCACCCCTTCATCGCGGGGCTGCCCAAGGCCGAGCTGCATGTCCACCACGTCGGGTCCGCCTCTCCGCGTATCGTCGCCGAGCTGGCCGCGCACCACCCCGACTCCAAGGTCCCCACCGACCCGGAGGCGCTCGCCGACTACTTCACCTTCACGGACTTCGGGCACTTCATCGAGGTGTACCTCTCCGTCGTGGACCTGATCCGCACCCCGGAGGACGTCCGCCTGCTGACCTTCGAGGTCGCCCGCGACATGGCGCGGCAGAACATCCGTTACGCGGAACTCACGGTGACCCCGTTCTCCTCGACCCGGCGCGGCATTCCGGAGCAGGCGTTCATGGAGGCGATAGAGGACGCCCGCAAGGCCGCCGAGGCCGAGCTGGGTGTCGTGCTGCGCTGGTGCTTCGACATTCCCGGCGAGGCCGGGCTCGAATCGGCAGAGGAGACCGCCCGGCTCGCCGTGGACCTGCGGCCCGAGGGGCTGGTCTCGTTCGGTCTCGGCGGTCCGGAGATCGGTGTGGAGCGCCCGCAGTTCAAGCCCTACTTCGACCGGGCGATCGCCGCGGGCCTGCACTCGGTGCCGCACGCCGGGGAGACCACCGGCCCGCAGACCGTCTGGGACGCCCTGATCCACCTGCGCGCCGAGCGCATCGGCCACGGCACCAGCTCCGTCCAGGACCCGAAGCTGCTGGCCCACCTCGCCGAGCACCGCATCCCGCTGGAGGTCTGCCCGACCTCGAACATCGCGACCCGCGCGGTGGCCGACATCGAGCAGCACCCGGTCAGGGAGATGGTGGACGCAGGCGTCCTGGTCACCATCAACAGCGACGACCCGCCGATGTTCGGCACCGACCTCAACAACGAGTACGCGGTGGCCGCCCGCCTCCTCGGTCTGGACGAGCGGGGCCTCGCGTCGCTGGCGAAGAACGCCGTCGAGGCGTCGTACCTCGACGCGGCCGGCAAGCGGACGCTGGCCGCCGAGATCGACACGTACACGGCCAACTGGCTGGGGCGCACGGGCCGGTGATCCCGGTGGCCACAATGGCCCCATGGTCACCTCAGTCACCGCCGTGGCCCACCGCGGCGATCCCTACCGTGTCCGCGAGAACACGCTGCCCTCGATCCGCTCCGCGCTCGGACGAGGGGCGGACGCGGTCGAGATCGATGTACGGCTCACCCGGGACGGCGTGCCGGTCCTGCTGCACGACGCCACGCTGAAGCGACTGTGGGGTCACGATGTGCGGCTCGACCGGCTGACCCACGCGGAGCTCACCGAGCTGACCCGGGGCGGCGTGCCCACCCTGCGCGAGGCGCTGCTCGCCGCCGGGGCGCACCGCGTCATGGTCGACCTCCCGGGCTCGACGGACGGCTCCGTGCCGAGGATCGTCGGTGTCGTGCGCGAGTGCGGGGCCGGTGAGCGGGCGTACTACTGCGCGGGGGCCGGGGCGATGCTCCGGGTTCGGGCCGCCGACCCGAGCGCCGAGATCGCCCTGACGTGGACGAGTCCCGCGCCGCCGCGCGCCGCGCTCCTCGACGCGGTGCGGCCGCGCTGGCTGAACTACCGGTTCGGCCTGGTGGACCCGGAACTGACCCGGCGGCTGCACCGGGACGGGCTGCTGGTCTCCGCCTGGACGGCCGACACCAGGCGGACCATGCGCCGCCTCGTCCGGCACGGCGTCGACTCGATCACCACCAACCGGGTCGACGTCCTGCACGACGTCCTCGCCAACTCCCCCGCGAACCGCCCCCGTTGACCGGCCGGGCAGCGCGGGCCCGCCGGGCCGCTCCCGTTGAAGTCCGGCTCATGGCCGCGCCAATCCGCGCCTGTCGACCGGTCCGGCATCATGACCGCGCCGAACCGCTCCCGTCGACCGGTCCGGCATCATGGGCCCGCCCCATCGTCCGTGATGCGGGCCCGGCGCAGGAGGAGCAGCGACATGACCGATCCCCGCACCACCCCCGTCCCCGACCGCATCCGTACCGACGTCGCCCACAACGCGCGGGTCTGGAACCACTGGCTCGGCGGCACAGACAACCACCCCGTGGACCGCGCGGTCGGCGACCGGGTCACGGCCATGTACCCGAGCATCGGCGAAGTGGCGCGCGCCGACCGGGCGTTCCTGGAGCGGGCGGTGCGCTATCTGGCCGGTGAGGCGGGGATCAGGCAGTTCCTGGACATCGGCACCGGCCTGCCGAGCGCCGGAAACACCCACGAGGTCGCCCGGCGCACCGCGCCCGACTGCCGCGTCGTGTATGTCGACAACGATCCGACGGTGCTGGCGCTCGCCCGGACGCTGCTCGCCGGATCGCCTCAGGGCGCGACCGAGTACGTCGACGCGGACGCCCGGGACCCGGAGCGGATCCTGCGGGCGGCGCAGCCGACGCTCGACCTGGGGCGGCCGGTCGCGGTCATGCTCCTGGGCATTCTGAACTTCGTGCTCGACACGGACGAGGCGCGGCGCATCGTCCGCACGCTGATGGACGCGCTGCCCTCGGGCAGCCATCTGGTGCTCACCCATCCCACGCTGGAGCTGGGCGGCGAGGGCAACGAGGCGGCGATGCGGTTCTGGAACGAGAACGCCACCCCGCCGATCACCGCCCGCACCCGCGCCGAGTTCGCCGCGTTCCTGACCGGGCTCGACCTCGTGGACCCGGGCGTCGTGTCGTGCGCGCACTGGCGCGGTGAGCCCGGTGCGGCACAGGTCGCGCAGTTCGGCGCGGTTGCGCGGAAGCCCTGAGGGCGCCGGTCCGATGCGCATACGGGACATCACCGCGAGAGTGCCGGGACTCGCCCCGGGGGCCGGCCCCCTCGGATTGGACCTGCTCATCGTCCTTCTGGTCCAGGCCGCCATGACCATGCCGTTCGTCGTGCCGCGCGCCCCGGAGCTGCCGGAGGCGACGTGGACGTCGTACGGGCTGACCACCCTGATGGTGCTGCCGCTGGTGGCCCGCCGCCGGGCGCCGGTCGCGGTCCTCATCGCGGTGTTGGCCGCCGGCGCCCTGTACACGTTCACCGTCGACGGGCCGGGGCAGCCGCTCCCGTACACCGGTCTCGTGGCGTTCTACACGGTGGCCGAGCTCTCCTCGCCGCCGAAGCGGATCGGGATCGCGGTGCTCACGGTGGCGGCGGTGCTGGTCTCGGTCGGACTCGACGGCGAGGACATGCGGGAGCTGCTCTTCTCCCTGTTCGTGTTCGCGGCGGCCTACGCCTTCGGCCGGTTCACGGTGACGCGCAGGGCCTATCTGCGCGCGGTGGAGGACCGGGCCCGTCAGCTGGAGCTGACGCACCGGATCGAGGCCGAACAGGCAGCGGCCCGCGAACGGGCCCGGATCGCCCGGGAGATGCACGACATCCTGTCCCATGCGGTGAGCCTGATGATCGTGCAGGCGGAGGCGGGACCGGTGACGGTCCGCACGGCGCCGGAGCGTGCCGAGGCGGCCTTCGACGCGATCTCGGAGGCGGGCCGGGACGCGATGGCACAGCTGCGCCGGATGCTCGGTGTGCTGCGCGAGAACGAGGGCGCACCGGACGCGCCGCGGGAGCCCCAGCCCTCGCTGGCCGGACTGCCGGGGCTCGTGGAGCGGGTGCGCGGCAACGGTCCGGCGGTCTCGTACGAGGTCACGGGCAGCCCCGGCTCACTGGACCTGGCGGTCGAGGCGACCGTCTACCGGATCGTGCAGGAGGCGCTGACGAACGTGGTCAGGCACGCTGACGCGAGCACGGTCGGCGTCCGGCTGGAGCACGGACCCGACGCGCTGACGCTCACCGTCACCGACGACGGACGGGGCCCCGAGGGCGGCGCCGGGCTGGGACTGATCGGCATCCGGGAGCGCGCCGCCGCGCACGGCGGCACGGCCGGTACCGGCCCCGGTCCGGGCGGGCGGGGGTTCCGGGTCCGGGTGACGATCCCGCGGGCCCGGCCGGAGACAGGGGCAGGGGCGAAGACGGAGACAGGGGTGGAGACGAAGATGGAGACGGAGCAGGGGACAGAGGTGGGAAGTTGACGATCCGTGTGGTGGTGGCCGACGACCAGGAGCTGGTGCGCAGCGGCTTCGCGATGATCCTGGACGCGCAGCCGGACATCGAGGTGGTGGCCGAGGCGGGCGACGGCCGGGCGGCGGTCGAAGCGGTACGGCGGCTGGCGCCCGACGTGGCGCTGCTCGACATCCGGATGCCCGGCACGGACGGCATCGAGGCCTGCCGCACCATCAGCGCCGGGACCGGCTGCCGGACGGTCATGCTGACCACCTTCGACTCCGACGAGTACGTCTACGAGGCCCTGCACGCGGGCGCGAGCGGTTTCCTGCTCAAGGACGTCCGCCGCGACGACCTGGTGCACGCGGTACGGGTGGTGGCGGCCGGGGACTCGTTGCTGGCTCCTTCGGTGACGCGCCGGCTGATCGCCGAGTACACCTCGCGCCCGCCGGCCGCGGCCGTGGCACCGTCGGCGCGCCTGGACGTACTGACCGCCAGGGAGCGCGAGACGCTGCTGCACCTGGCCCGTGGGCTGTCGAACGCGGAGATCGCGGCGGCGCTGGTCGTCAGCGAGCACACGGTGAAGACCCATGTCGGCAATGTGCTGTCCAAACTGGGGCTGCGCGACCGGATCCAGGCGGTGATCTGCGCTTACGAGTGCGGTGTCGTGACTCCCTCTCCGGAATCGTGACCCTCTCTCCGGCTCCGGTCGTGTCTCTGTCTCCAGCCGTGTCTCCCTCTCCGGGGGGAGGTCCGGCATCCGGCTCCCCCGCGCAGGGGAGCCCGTCTCCCCCGGGCAAACCCCCGGGCGGGGGATCCGCCCGAGGGCGCTGATCAACAGGATGGAGTCCGTGAGCAGTTGAGGATTCCACGCCCAGGAGGCACCCGTCATGAACGTCCGCATGTCCAGCACCGCCCTCGCAGCCGCGCTCGTCCTCGGCATCGCCGCGGGCCCCGCCTCACCGGCCCTGGCAGCCGGTACCGGGGCCTCGGCGGCCACGGGCCACTCCGTTCAGAGGGCTCCCGTCACAGAGGCTCCGGACGCCGAGGCGCTGCGGACCGCCATCGCCGGCCTCCCGAAGGACGACGCCACGGCCGCGCTGGTGCGGGTCTCGGGCTCCGGGGGCGACTGGCGGGGCAGCTCCGGCGTCCACGACCTGGCCTCCGGGCGGCCGGCGGACCCGGACGGCCGCTTCCGGGCCGGTTCGGTGACCAAGGTCTTCACGGCGGCCGTCGTGCTTCAGCTGGCCGAGGAGGGCAGGCTCGGCCTGGACCGCCCGGTCCGGCGCTATCTGCCGGATCTGATCCCGGCGGCGTACAAGGACGTCACGGTGCGCCAACTGCTGAACCACACGAGCGGCATCCCTTCCGTCGGCTCCGGCGGCGACCTGGACGACTGGTACGCGCACCGCTTCGACCTGCACGACCCGGAGCGGACCGTGCGCGAAGCCACCTCCCAGGAGCCGGACTTCGTGCCCGGCACCCAGCAGCACTACGCCAACATCGGCTACACCGTTGCGGGCCTGCTGATCGAGCGGGTCACGGGCGACAGGTACGCCTCGCAGGTCTCCCGCCGCGTCCTGGAGCCCCTGCGCCTGAAGGACACGTACTTCCCCGGCGCCGATCCGGCGATCCGCGGACCGCACAACCACGGCTACCAGCTCTTCGGCACGGGCGAGCTGCGCGATGTGACGGTGTGGGGGGCGACGGACGCCTGGGCGGCGGGCGACCTGATCTCGACCACCGCCGACCTGGAGCGTTTCACCCGGGCGCTGTTCGGCGGGCGGGTGGTGCGCGGTCCGCTGCTCCAGGAGATGTTCACGCTGCCCGACGCCTCGGTGCGTGAGTACGGCACGGGCAAGCCCGCCGCGTACAGCGCGGGTCTCTCGGTGATGCGGCTGGGCGGACGCGAGGTCTGGGGCAAGACGGGTGGCCGCTGGGGCTACAACACCGTCGTCGCGGCCACCCGTGATCTCTCCCGGACCCTCGTCTACAGCGTCAACTCGACGGACGCGAAGGGGGACGACATGAACCCCACGGCGATGAACATAGTCGTGGCGGCCTTCGGCGCCCCGTCGGCCGGGTGACTCAGAGAGCCTGAGCGGTCGTCGCGGCGGGCTCCGGCCGCGGTGTCCCCTCCAGGGCCTCCAGCCGCTTGATCATGCGGCGCACCACGAGCAGCGGGATCACCCCGAAGACGCCGAACGACATGTCGATGACGGACCACCAGAAGGGGATGCCTCGGATGGGTCCGCAGATCAGCGCGAGCGGGATGATCCCGGCGCAGGCGATCATGCCGAACTCGATGACCCAGATGTTGCGCACCGGGTCGCGGTAGGGGCCGTAGAAGGCGACCGCGATGACCAGGTGCGCGAAGGCCAGCCAGTCAGTGCCGTACAGCACGAAGGGGTACTTCGCGTCGGCCTCGTCGAGGCCGGTGCGGACCTTGGTGATCCACTCCATCAGTGCCGGGAAGTGCTCCGGAACGGGAGAGGCCGAGGACCTCAGCAGGTCCTCGGCCCAGTGGAGTTCATGGACGAGCGGAAAGGCGGTCAGCCCGCTCAGTACAAGACAGACGATAAAGACGGCCAACCACACACGTATGCGCCTCAGCAGGGCTCTTCGCTCGCTCATGTCCGCAGCGTACGCCCGCGTTTACCGGCCCCTTACGCCACCCCTGGTAAGGCTCACAGGCCGACGATGGAGTTCCATTTCTTCGCGAACCCGGTGCGTTCCTCGGAGGTGATGTCGCGGGCGATCGCGAGCCTCTTGCGCATCGCGTCGTCGGGGAAGATCAGCGGGTCCTCGGCGAGCTCGGCGGTCTCCTTGTCCTTCGCGGAGGCCAGCACGTCGCGGGCGGCCGGGACGGGGCAAACGTAGTTGACCCAGGTGGCCAGCTCGGCGGCGACCTCCGGCTCGTAGTAGTAGTCGATGAGCCGCTCCGCGTTGCGCTTGTGGCGCGCGAGGTTGGGGATCATCAGCGACTCCGCCCAGAGCTCGGCGCCCTCCTCGGGGACCACGAACTCGATCTCCGGGTTGTCCGCCTGGAGCTGGATGACGTCGCCGGAGTAGGCCTGGCAGGCGAGCACGTCGCCGGTCGACAGGTCCTTGATGTAGTCGTTGCCGGTGAAGCGGCGGATGTGCCGCTTCTTCACCAGCTTCTCGACCTGGTCGCACACCCGGTAGAAGTCGTCCGGCTGCCAGCGGGTGATGTCGACGCCGTTGCCCTGCATCAGCAGGGCCATGGACTCGTCGAGCCCGGACATCAGCGTCACCTTGCCGCGCAGGTCGTCCGCCCACAGATCGCTCAGGTGCTTGATCTCGCGGCCGAGCTTCTTGCGGTTGTACGCGATGCCGGTGATCCCGGACTGCCAGGGAACGCTGTGCATCCGGCCCTTGTCGAAGGCGGGCGAACGCAACTGCGGATCCAGGTACTTGGCGACGTTCGGCTGCTTCGCCCGGTCCATCTCCTGCACCCAGCCCAGCCGCACGAACCGGGCGGACATCCAGTCGCTGATGACGATCAGGTCCCGGCCGGTCTCCTGGTGGTTCATCAGCGCCGGGCTGATCTTCCCGAAGAACTCGTCGTTGTCGTTGATCTCCTCGGTGTACGTGACGGAGATCCCGGTCCGCTTCGTGAACGCGTCGAGGGTGGGCCGCTTCGACTCGTTCTCGTCGTCGGTGTCGATGTAGAGCGGCCAGTTCGCGAAGTGCAGGGTGTGGTCGCTCGCCGAGGTGTCGCGTCCGGCGCGGTCGCCGGGTTCCACATAGGCGGCGGGCACTCCGCAGCCGGCCAGCGTGACACCGGCGGCCGTGGCTCCGAAGGCACGCAGCACGGACCGGCGGGACATGGGGTTCTTCGGGGTTGCTCGCACCTGCGCAGGATGCCGGTCGGCCGGCGGTGCGGGCAATGGACCAACCGTCCAGCGCCACCCGCTCCGTCCGCACACCCTGTCGATGCGAGCGGAACGGGACGGCCCGGGGAACGGGGACGGCCCCGGGCGAGTGCCCGGGGCCGTGACCTGCCTGCTGACGGGATATCAGCCGTCGAGCGAGGTCATGACGTGCTTGATGCGGGTGTAGTCCTCGAAGCCGTACGCGGAGAGGTCCTTGCCGTAGCCGGACTTCTTGAAGCCGCCGTGCGGCATCTCGGCGACGAGCGGAATGTGGGTGTTGATCCACACGCAGCCGAAGTCGAGGTTCTTGGACATCCGCATGGCGCGGGCGTGGTCCTTGGTCCACACCGAGGAGGCCAGGGCGTACTCGACGCCGTTGGCGTACTCCACGGCCTGGGCCTCGTCGGTGAACTTCTGGACGGTGATGACCGGGCCGAAGACCTCGTTCTGGATGATCTCGTCGTCCTGCTTGAGGCCGGAGACGACGGTCGGGGCGTAGAAGTAGCCCTTGTCGCCGACCCGGTGGCCGCCCGCCTCGACCTTGGCGTGGGCGGGGAGCCGCTCGATGAAGCCGCTGACCTGCTTCAGCTGGTTGGCGTTGTTGAGCGGGCCGTAGAGCACGTCCTCGTCGTCCGGCTGCCCCGTCTTGGTGTCGGCGGCAGCCTTGGCGAGCGCGGTGACGAACTCGTCGTGGATGGACTCGTGGACCAGGACGCGGGTCGCGGCCGTGCAGTCCTGACCGGCGTTGAAGTAACCCGCGACGGAGATGCCCTCGACGGCCTTGGCGATGTCGGTGTCCTCGAACACGACGACCGGGGCCTTGCCGCCGAGCTCCAGGTGGACCCGCTTGACGTCCTTGGAGGCGGACTCGGCGACCTGCATGCCGGCCCGTACCGAGCCGGTGATCGAGGCCATCGCCGGGGTCGGGTGCTCGACCATCGCGCGGCCGGTGTCCCGGTCGCCGCAGATGACGTTGAAGACACCCTTGGGCAGGATCTGGCCGATGATCTCGGCGATCAGCACGGTCGACGCCGGGGTGGTGTCGGACGGCTTGATGACGACGGTGTTGCCCGCGGCGAGCGCCGGGGCGAACTTCCAGACGGCCATCATCATCGGGTAGTTCCACGGCGCGACCTGCGCGCAGACGCCGACCGGCTCACGCCGGATGATGGAGGTCAGACCCTCCATGTACTCGCCGGCCGAGCGGCCTTCGAGCAGCCGGGCCGCACCCGCGAAGAAGCGGATCTGGTCCACCATCGGCGGGACCTCTTCGGTACGGGTCAGTTCGAGCGGCTTGCCCGTGTTCTCCGACTCGGCGGCGATGAGGTCCTCGGCGCGCTCCTCGAAGGCGTCCGCGATCTTCAGCAGGGCCTTCTGACGCTCGGCGGGCGTGGCGTCGCGCCAGGCGGGGAAAGCGGCCGCGGCGGCGTCCATCGCGGCGTCGACATCGGCCTGCCCGGAGAGCGGCGAGGTCGCGTAGACCTCTTCCGTCACCGGGTTGATCACATCGATGGTCCGCCCGTCAGCGGCGTCCCGGAATTCTCCGTTGATGTAGTTGCGCAGACGGCGCACCTCGGTGGTCACAACCACCCCTCCTGTCGACACGTCCAATGGGTGAGATGCCCAGGGTAGTCGCTCGGGTGTCGCTTTCGACATGCCCAACCGCCGTGAACTTCGGATTCAGTTAGATCTGGACCCTCAAACAACGAATTTCATCGATCTGGGCTTGCCAGACCGACGAGTCCCGGTGCACAGTGGATGCGTGGCCAGTCGCAGCGCAGACTCCAGGACCGGGAACGGATCGTCACCAGCGGTCGATGCCGTCTCCCTCGCAATCATCGAGCAGCTCCAGGAGGACGGACGCCGTCCGTACGCCGCGATCGGCAAGGCCGTCGGCCTTTCCGAGGCGGCCGTGCGACAGCGGGTCCAGAAGCTGCTCGATCAGGGCGTGATGCAGATCGTCGCCGTCACCGATCCCCTCACCGTGGGGTTCCGGCGGCAGGCGATGGTCGGCATCAATGTCGAGGGAGACCTCGATCCCGTCGCCGAAGCGCTGTCGGCCATGGCCGAGTGCGAGTACGTGGTGATGACCGCGGGCTCCTTCGACCTGATGGTGGAGATCGTCTGCGAGGACGACGACCACCTGCTGGAAACGATCAACAAACGCATCCGGGCCCTCCCCGGTGTGCGCTCCACCGAGAGCTTCGTGTACCTGAAGCTCAAGAAGCAGACCTATATGTGGGGAACCCGATAGCCGTGAGCAAGGACCTCAGCCAAACCGCGTACGACCACCTGTGGATGCACTTCACCCGCATGTCGGACTACGAGAACGCGCCCGTTCCCACCATCGTGCGTGGCGAGGGCACCTACATCTTCGACGACCAGGGCAAGCGTTACCTGGACGGCCTGTCCGGCCTGTTCGTGGTCAACGCCGGCCACGGCCGTCACGAGCTCGCCGAGGCCGCGTACAAGCAGGCCCAGGAGCTGGCCTTCTTCCCGGTGTGGTCCTACGCCCACCCGAAGGCCGTCGAGCTGGCCGAGCGCCTGGCCGACTACGCCCCGGGCGACCTCAACAAGGTCTTCTTCACCACCGGTGGCGGCGAGGCCGTCGAGACCGCCTGGAAGCTGGCCAAGCAGTACTTCAAGCTCCAGGGCAAGCCGACCAAGTACAAGGTCATCTCGCGCGCGGTCGCCTACCACGGCACCCCGCAGGGCGCCCTGTCCATCACCGGCCTGCCGGCCCTGAAGGCCCCCTTCGAGCCGCTGGTCCCCGGCGCGCACAAGGTGCCGAACACCAACATCTACCGCGCCCCGATCCACGGCGACGACCCCGAGGCCTTCGGCCGCTGGGCCGCCGACCAGATCGAGCAGGAGATCCTCTTCGAGGGCCCGGACACCGTCGCCGCGGTCTTCCTGGAGCCGGTGCAGAACGCCGGTGGCTGCTTCCCGCCGCCGCCCGGATACTTCCAGCGCGTCCGCGAGATCTGCGACAAGTACGACGTGCTGCTCGTCTCCGACGAGGTCATCTGCGCCTTCGGCCGTCTCGGCACGATGTTCGCCTGCGACAAGTTCGGCTACGTGCCGGACATGATCACCTGTGCCAAGGGCATGACCTCGGGCTACTCCCCGATCGGTGCCTGCATCGTCTCGGACCGCGTCGCCGCGCCGTTCTACGAGGGTGACAACACCTTCCTGCACGGCTACACCTTCGGTGGCCACCCGGTCTCCGCGGCGGTAGGCCTCGCCAACCTCGACATATTCGAGCGCGAGGGCCTCAACCAGCACGTCCTGGACAACGAGAACGCCTTCTTCACGACGCTGCAGAAGCTGCTCGACCTGCCGATCGTCGGCGACGTCCGCGGCAACGGCTTCTTCTACGGCATCGAGCTGGTGAAGGACAAGGCCACCAAGGAGACCTTCACCGACGAGGAGACCGAGCGCGTCCTGTACGGCTTCCTCTCCAAGGCGCTGTACGACAACGGCCTGTACTGCCGGGCCGACGACCGCGGCGACCCGGTCGTCCAGCTCGCGCCGCCGCTGGTCTCCGACCAGTCGACGTTCGACGAGATCGAGGGCATCCTGCGCACCGTCCTCACGGAGGCATGGACCAAGCTCTGACCGGCACGACGACCGGCGGCCCGACCACGGATCGGCCGCCGGTCGGACCGCCCCGTCGCTTGACCATCGCTTGACCACTGTTTGACCGGCTTCCAGCCGTCATCCTCATACGGTCCACACGGCCCGGATGCGCCCATTCGAGTGGGAAGGGGCGCATCCGGGCCGTGTGCTGTGCGCTCACCGCGGTTCGAATCCTTACGGTGCCGAGTGACCGATCGGCCCCGATTTCGTTCCCCCGTACGGGGGACGGGAATTACGATCTGAACCGAGGTGTACGCCATGGTGGCCCCGCCGGACAACGACGTGATCTGGGCGCGCTCCCTGCAACATTCCCACAACGGCTCACCCGCGCTCGGCGGCGTATCCCTGGGCGTCCGTGACGGCGAGATCCTCGCCGTGACCGGCCCCCGGGGCTGCGGCAAGACGACCCTGCTGCACTGCCTGTCCGGTCAGCTGGTGCCCGAGCAGGGCGAGGTGTGGTTCAACAGCGTCCCCGTCCACACCATGGGCCCCCGGCTGCGCGAGCGGCTGCGCCGCGACCGGTTCGGCTGGATCGCCCCCGAACCCCAGCTGGTGCCCGAGCTGAACACCTGGGAGAACACCGCCCTACCGCTGCTGCTGCGCGGCGCCTCGCACCGGGAGGCGAAGAAGGCCGCCCTGGAGTGGCTGGAGCGGCTCGACATCGGCGCCTGCGCCAGGCAGCGGCCGCACACCCTGCTCCAGGGACAACGCCAGCGGATCGCCGTGGCCCGCGCCCTGGCGGCCGCCCCCACGGTGATCTTCGCCGACGAACCGACCGCGACCCTGCACCGCAGCGACCGGACGCATGTGCTGCGCACCCTCACCAGCGCGGCCCGTTCGCACGGCATCACGATCGTGCTCGCCACCCACGACGCGGAGATCGCCGCCCTTGCCGACCGCACGGTCCCGCTGCTGGACGGCCGTCGCGTCGCGACCGTCGCCCTGCCCGCCGGGTCCGATACGGAGGGCCGCGCGGCGTGCTCGCTCTCCGTCTAGCCCGGGGTTCCCATCCGCTGGTCCTGCTGAGGCGGCTGCTGGTCGCCACCGCCTCGGCCGGTGTCGGCTTCCTGCTGCTGTGCGCCCTGGGCTACGCCTCGGCGCACCCGGCGCACTCAACCGGCGCCGTGCTGCGCCTGCTGTGGTGCTTCGTGCCGCTCGCCGCCACCGTTCAGTTCGCGATCGCGGTGGCACGTACCGACCCCAGCACCCGGCCGCGCTCCGGGCTGTCCGCCGTGGGCCTCGGGCCGGTCCGGCTCGCGGTGCTCGCCGCGGTCTCCACCGCCGTCTCCTGCACCCTCGGGTCGATGGTGGCGCTGCTGTTCTACCTGCATCTGCGCGGTGATCTGTCAGGGCTGCCGTTCGACGGCGCCGCGGCCGGACTGCTCGACGCCGAGACCCCGCTGCCGTCGGCTGCCGCGCTGGTGCTGCTGGCCCTGGTCCCGGTGGCGGCGGCGACCGCGAGCGCGCTCGCGCTGCGCGCCGAGCCGGTGGCCTCGGCGGCCCCGGACGACTCGGAGGTCCTGACGGAGCCGGAGGCCCCCGGTCCGGCCGCGCCTCCCACGGGGCTGCCGTGGGGCGTGGCGCTGACCGCGGCGGGCCTCGCCGTCGAGGCGTACATGAGCCGGGGCGACGGCCGCAGCCTGCTCCCGCTGCCCAGCAGGCTCGACGCCACCCCGACCGGGGTGCTGGTGGGGTGGACGCTGACGGCGGCCGGTCTGGCCATGGCGGGCCCGGGGCTGGCCTATCTGTGCGGGCGGCTGCTGCAGGCGGCGCGCCCCGGCGCCGTCCGGCTGCTGGCCGGCCGGGTACTGATGGACGAGTCGCGCCGGATCGGCCGGCCGCTCGGTGTGGTCTGCGCGGTGCTCGCCGCGGCGGTCGCCGCCTACGCGCTCTACGGGACGAAGGCCCACCCCCTCGGCCCGCTGACGGTCCTGGGCGCGGTGCTCGTGCTCGGCTGCACGACGGCGACGCTGATGACCTCGGCACTGGAGGCGAGGCAGGCGCGCGCGCAGACGGCGCGGGCGCTGCTGCGGCTCGGCGCCCCGGTATCGGCGCTGCGGGCCGCGACGGCCCTGCGCGCCGCCGCCCTGCTGATCGTCTTCGCCCCGCTGACCTGGCTGATCGCCGAGCTGGCCGCACTGCCGCTGACGGCCTGAGCACGCGCGCCACGGACCACGCCCCGCACCCGGCCGCTACGTAGCATGACAACGTGGACAATCCGGACGATGTCGCTCCCCCGCCCGGCCCCGAGATCGAGTCGCTCGCCGAATTCGACGAGGCGGTCGCCTCGGGGTCGCTGGCCGGGCACCGGGTGCAGTCGGTCGACCTGACGGACCGCGGCGCCGCCCTGCTGGCCGCCGACACGGCGGGCGCCGTCTTCCTCGGCTGCAGGATGGAGCCCGGGGCAACGGCGAAGGTACGGGCCGACGGCGCGTTCGTCTTCCCGCCGGTGCCCGGACTCCCCTTCGATCCGTACCGCGGCCTGCTCTACACCCCCGACGCGCTCTACGAGGGGCTGTCGGACGGCGGTTACGCGGCCACGCCCGACGCCCGCGCGTACCGCTGGTTCCAGCAGACCCGGGCGAACGGCGACACCCTCGCGTCGATGCTGCGGGCGCTGCACGACGACGCGGTCTCCGACGCGCTGGACGAGTTCCTCACCGGCGCCCGCGTGGTCGGGGTGATGGGCGGCCACGCTACGGCCCGCGGCAGCGCCCCGTACGCGGCCGCCGCCCGGCTGGGCCGGACCCTGGCCCGAGGCGGTCTGACGGTGGCCACCGGCGGCGGTCCCGGCGCGATGGAGGCCGCGAACCTCGGGGCATACACGGCGCCGCACCCCGATCCAGTACTGGACGAGGCCTGCGCGCTGCTGGCCACAGCCCCCTCGTTCACCCCGTCGGTCACCGACTGGGCGCTGGCCGCCTTCGACGTACGGCGGCGCTGGCCGGGCGGCGGCGGTTCCGTCTCGATCCCGACCTGGTTCTACGGGCACGAGCCGCCGAACCCGTTCGCGGACCGCATCGCCAAGTACTTCGCCAACGCGCTGCGCGAGGACGGACTGCTCACCCGCTCCACGGCGGGCGTGATCTTCCTGCCCGGCGCGGCCGGCACCGTACAGGAGATCTTCGACAACGCGACGCCGAACTACTACGGCTCGCTCGGCGGGCCGACCCCGATGGTGCTGGTGGGCCGCGCCCACTGGACGCGCGCCCTGCCCGCGTGGCCGCTGCTGCGCGCGCTGGCCGCCGACCGGGCGATGGAGTCCCGGATCGCGCTCGTGGACACGGTGGACGAGGCCCCCAAGGCACTCGCCCGGTTGTACGCGTAGGTCCTGTCCGGACTCAGAAGGACGCGAGCCGGGTCACGAGCGCGTCGAAGAAGGCCTCCCAGCCGTCCTCGGCCGCCGCGTACTGCTCGGCCGTGAGGTTGCCGCCGCGCTGCCGGAAGACCATCTCGGTGGTCCCGTGGCCGCGGTCGGTGAAGGTGGCGGTGACGGTCTCGCCCTCGATGTCGGCGGGCGCGGAGGCGTCCTTCAGGGTGAACACCAGCCGTTCCGGGGCCACCACCTCCCGGTAGACGCCGTGGAACGGCATCTCGGTGCCCGGCACCACCATGACCAGGCTCCAGGCGCCGCCCGGCCTGACGTCCATCGACACCCGGTCGAGCGGCACCTCGGCGTCACCGCCGTACCAGGCCGCGAAGTGCTCCGGCGTCGTCCAGGCCGCGAAGACCTTCTCCGGCGGGGCGTCGAGGATGCGGGTGATGTCGATGCCCTCGCGTGCTGACTCGGTCATGTCCCTGTCCTTCCGGATCTGCCGCTCGGTCCCGGGGCCGCCCGCGAGGGCGTTCCCCCGGGGCCCCGGGGCGGCCGGCGCCGCACTCCGGCGCATCCGGCAATCCTCCGGCCGATGGGCGGCTCCCGCGACCGGTGCGCACCGTACCCCCGGCGACCCCTGGGGGAACGGTCAGAGCCGGGCGGGCAGGACCACGGTCTCCGCCGCGTCGAAGCCCACCCCCACCGTCGCGCCCTCCTCGGGGGCGTCCCGCAGCGCGCACTCCGCCTCCAGCTCCGGACCGCTCTCGGGCTTCAGCCGCACCGCGACGTGATTGCCCCGGAACGTGCGCGTCCCGACCACACAGCGCAGCCCCCCGTCCGGGGCGCCGATCCGGACCCCGGCCGGACGCACCAGCAGATCGCACGCCCCCTGCGGCAAACCCTTCGGCACCGGCACCCTGCCCCACACCGTGTCGGCGACGGCACCGGTCACCGTCGCCCCGACCACGTTGTCGAAGCCGAGGAACCGGGCGACGAAGGCGGAGGCGGGCCGCTGCCAGACCTCCAGCGGGGTGCCCACCTGGGCGATCCGCCCGTCGCGCATCACCACCACCCGGTCGGCCAGGGCGAACGCCTCGCCCTGGTCGTGGGTGACGGCGAGCACCGTGGTGCCCAAGCGGCCGAAGAGCGTGCGCAGTTCGACGACGAGCCGTTCCCGCAGACCGCGGTCGAGCTGGCCGAGCGGCTCGTCCAGCATCAGCAGCTTGGGGCTCGGGGCGAGGGCCCGGGCCAGGGCCACGCGCTGCTGCTCACCGCCGGACAGGGCGGCGACGGCGCGCCTCTGGGCACCGGGCAGGCCCACCAGGTCGAGGAGTTCGCCGACCCTGTGATCCTGGTCGCGGCGCGACACCCCGCGCATCCGCAGCCCGAAGGCGACGTTGGCGCCGACGTCACGGTGCGGGAAGAGCTGGTGGTCCTGGAACATCAGGCCGAGCCCGCGCCGGTGCACCGGCACCCCGGCCTGGTCCGCGCCGTCCAGCAGCACCCGGCCGCCGTCCGGCGGGTGCAGTCCGGCGACAACCCGCAGCAGGGTGGACTTGCCGCTTCCGCTCGGCCCGAGCACACAGACGATCTCGTGCTCGGCGACCTCCAGGTCCACCGCGTCGAGCGCCGCCCGCTCGCCGAAGCGAACCGTGGCCGATTCCAGTGTCAGCATTCCTAGAACTCCCCGGACCGGTCCGTGCGGATACGTTCGAGCAGCAACAGCGAGACGGCGCAGACCACCATCAGGATGGTGCTCAGCGCCATCGCCTGGCCGTAGTTGAGCTCTCCGGCCCGCCCCAGCAGCCGGGCCACGGCGACCGGCAGCGTCGGGCGGTCGGGCCGGGCGATGAACACCGTCGCGCCGAACTCACCGAGCGAGACGGCGAACGCGAAACCGGCCGCGACCAGCAACGCCCGCCGCACCAGAGGCAGATCGACCTCCCGCCAGGCCCGCAGCGGCGACGCCCCGAGCACCGCGGCCGCCTCCCTCAGCCTCCCGTCCACCGCGCGCAGCACGGGCAGCATGGTCCGTACGACGAAGGGCACACCGACCAGCGCCTGCGCGAGCGGCACCAGGATCCAGGAGGTCCGCAGATCCAGCGGCGGTTTGTCCAGGGTGATCAGGAAGCCGAAGCCGACGGTGACCGCGGACACTCCGAGCGGCAGCATCAGCAGCGCGTCGAGACCGCGCACCAGCCGGCCGGCCCGCCGGGTCAGCGCCGCGGCGGCCAGCCCGCCGATGACCAGCGCGATGACCGTCGCGACCAGCGCGTACTGCAAGGAGTTCCAGATCGCTTCGAGCGGCGCGACCAGGAACGTACCGCCGCCCGCGTCCACGGAGGACAGGGCACGGTAGAAGTCGAAGCCATGCCCGCCGGTGGTGTCCAAGGAGCGCTCGACCAGCACCCCGAGCGGCAGCAGGATCAGCAGCAGCACGGTCAGCAGCACCCCGCCGAGCAGCGCCCACTGCCCGGCACCGCGCGGCCTGCGGGCGGTCTGCGCGGGGTCGACCAGCTTCAGCGCGGTCTCCCGGCGCCGTACGGTCCAGGCGTGCACGGCGAGGATCGCGCCGACCGCGGCGAACTGCACCAGCGTCAGCACGGCGGCCGTCGGCAGGGCGAGCAACTGCGCGGTCTGCCGGTAGATCTCCACTTCGAGGGTGGCGTAACCGGGGCCGCCGAGGATCTGCACGACCCCGAAGGAGGTGAAGGTGAAGAGGAAGACCATCAGCGCGGCAGCGGCCACGGCGGGTCCCAGGGCGGGCAGGGTGACCCGTCGCCAGGCGGCGAACCGTCCCGCGCCGAGCACCCTGGCGGCCTCCTCCTGCCGGGGGTCGAGCTGGGACCACAGCCCGCCCACCGTCCGTACGACCACCGCGTAGTTGAAGAAGACATGGGCGAGCAGAATCGCCCAGACTGTGGTGTCGAGCCGTACGCCCCAGAGTTGGTCGAGGAATCCGCCGCGTCCCAGCAACGCCAGGAAGGCCGTCCCGACGACCACGGTCGGCAGGACGAACGGCACCGTGACGACCGCCCGCAGCAATTGCTTGCCGGGGAAGTCGAAGCGGGCGAAGACATAGGCGCCGGGCAGCGCGATCAGCAGCGTCAGCGCCGTCGAGGCGAGCGCCTGCCAGGTGGTGAACCAGAGGACGTCGCGGATCTCCGGCCGGGTCAGCACCTCGCCGATCCGGCCGAACTGCCAGACACCGTCCGCCTTCAGGCCCCGGCCGACGATCGCCGCGACCGGGTAGGCGAAGAACAGCGCGAAGAACGCGACGGGCACGGCCATCAGGCCGAGCCGCACCGCGCTCCCGCGCCGGGCCTTCGCGCGAGCGGCAGCCGCGTGCGCGGACCGCGGGCGGGGAGTCTTCCCGCCCGCGTCCGTTCCGCGTACGGGACTCTTCGTTACTTCACTACGAGCGAGGACCACGACTGGACCCACTGCTCACGGTTCTTGGCGATCTGGTCCGGGGCCACGGTCGTCGGACTGTCCACCGTCGCACCGAACTTGGTGAAGAGCTCCGGCAGCGCCGCGTCCTTGACGACCGGGTTGACGAACATGTTGAGCGGCATGTCCTCCTGGAACTTCTTGCTGATCAGGAAGTCCAGCAGGGCCTTGCCGCCCGCCTCGTTCTTCGCCCCCTTCAGCAGGCCGGCGAACTCGATCTGGCGGAAGCAGGTCCCGGTGGCGACACCGGTCGGGGCCTCGGCCGGCTGCGGCTTCGCGTACAGCACCTCGACGGGCGGGCTGGAGGCGTACGAGACGACGAGCGGCCGGTCCGCCTTGGCCTTCTTTCCGCCCGCGGAGCCGGAGAACTCCTCGTTGTACGCCTGCTCCCAGCCGTCGACGACCTTGACGCCGTTGCGTCCCAGCTTCTTCCAGTAGTCCTGGTAGCCCTTCTCGCCGTAGGTGGCGACGGTGCCGAGGAGGAAGCCGAGACCGGGCGAGGAGGTCCCGGCGTTCTCGGTGACGAGCAGGTCCTTGTACGCGGGCTTCGCCAGGTCGTCGAAGGACCGCGGCGGCGCGAGCTTCTTGTCGGCGAAGTACTTCTTGTCGTAGTTGACGCAGATGTCACCGGTGTCGATCGGGGTGACCCGGTGCTGGTCGGCGTCGAGCCGGGTGTCCGCCGCGACCCGGTCGATGCCCTTCGCCTCGTACGGCGTGAAGAGCCCGCTGTCGAGGGCGCGGGAGAGCAGCGTGTTGTCGACGCCGAAGAACACGTCGCCGCGCGGGGAGCCCTTGGTCAGGATCTCCTGGTTGAGCGCGACACCCGCGTCGCCGCTCTTCAGCACCTTGACGGTGTATCCGGTCTCCTCGGTGAACTGCTTCAGCACGTCCTTGGAAGCGTTGAAGGAGTCGTGGCTGACGAGGGTCACGGTCTTGGAGCCCGAGCCCTTCGTACCGCCGGAACCGGAAGACGTGTCGTCGGAACTCCCGCACCCGGCGAGTGCGGTGACGCCGAGCGCGGCGGCGACGGCCGTAGCCGCGAACTGCCTGGTCCTGCGCGTGGTGGTCATTATGGATTCCTCCTGGGCTTTGGCCAGGAAGAGACGCGGCCCTGCCCGCGGGAAGCGGGCAGGGCGCAACAGCATGAGTTGATGACCGAACTTCCTACCCGGAATGACCCGGGCGAGGTTCAGAGGGTCTGCGGCCGACCTGTCCTCGGTGCCGCACTCTCAGCGCTGTGGCGCTCCCCTGTCGGAATATGAAGTTGATTTCAGGCCCAGATTACACGGGCCTTATCCGCCTCAGCGCTCGGCCGCCGCCAGCTGACCGCAGGCCCCGTCGATCTCCTGGCCGCGGGTGTCCCGCACGGTGACCGGCACCCCGTGGGCGGCGATCGCCTCGACGAACGCCTTCTCGTCCTCGGGCCGCGAGGCGGTCCACTTGGAACCGGGCGTGGGGTTCAGCGGGATCAGATTGACGTGGACCCGCTTGCCCTTGAGGAGCCGGCCAAGCCGGTCACCGCGCCACGCCTGGTCGTTGATGTCACGGATCAGCGCATACTCGATGGAGATGCGGCGGCCGGACTTCTCCGCGTACTCCCACGCGGCGTCCAGCACCTCGCCGACCTTCCAGCGCGTGTTCACGGGAACGAGAGTGTCGCGCAGTTCGTCGTCCGGCGCGTGAAGCGAGACGGCGAGACGGCACTTGAAGCCCTCGTCGGCGAAACGAAGCATCGCGGGCACCAGGCCCACCGTGGAGACGGTGATCCCGCGCTGCGAGAGCCCCAGCCCGTCCGGCTCCGGGTCGGTGAGCCGGCGGATCGCGCCGACCACCCGGTTGTAGTTGGCGAGCGGCTCGCCCATGCCCATGAAGACGATGTTGGAGAGCCGCGCCGGGCCACCGGGAACCTCGCCGTCGCGCAGGGCCCGCATCCCGTCCACGATCTGGTGGACGATCTCGGCGGTCGACAGATTGCGGTCGAGGCCGGCCTGTCCGGTGGCGCAGAACGGGCAGTTCATCCCGCATCCGGCCTGCGAGGAGATGCACATCGTCACGCGCTCCGGGTAGCGCATCAGGACGGACTCGACGAGCGTCCCGTCGTGCAGCTTCCACAGCGTCTTGCGGGTGGTGTCGTCGTCGCAGCTGATGTGGCGGACCACCGACATCAGGTCGGGGAACATCGCCTCGGCAAGCTTGTTCCGCGACGCGGCCGGGATGTTGGTCCACTCCGCCGGGTCGTGCGCGTACCGCGCGAAGTAGTGCTGCGAGAGCTGCTGGGCGCGGAACGGCTTCTCGCCGATCGCGGCGACGGCTTCCTTGCGCTCGGCGGGCGTGAGGTCGGCGAGATGCCGCGGCGGCTTCTTGGCTCCGCGGGGCGCGACGAAAGTGAGTTCTCCGGGCTTAGGCATGGTTCTTCCAGTGTCGCAGACAGAACAGTGAGGGCCCGCCGTCCTGTGGACAGCGGGCCCTCACTCGTAAAATCGCAGGTCAGGAATGCTTTCTCAGCTGGATCCGACGAACAGCACCAGCAGCAGCCAGACCACCGGGGCGGTCGGCAGCAGCGAATCCAGCCGGTCCATGATGCCGCCGTGCCCCGGCAGCAGCGTGCCCATGTCCTTGATCCCGAGATCCCGCTTGATCATCGACTCGCCCAGGTCACCGAGGGTGGCGCTGGCCGCGACCGCGAACCCGAGCAGCAGCCCCTGCCACCAGGAACCGCCGTCGATCAGGAACTGCATGCACAACGCACCGGCGACCATCGCGAAGGCGACGGCGCCGAACAGACCCTCCCGGGTCTTTCCGGGGCTGATGCGCGGCGCCAGCTTGTGCTTCCCGAAGCGCCAGCCGACAGCGTACGCACCCGTGTCACTGACCACGGTCAGCAGCAGGAAGGTGAGCACCCGCTGCGGCCCGTCGTCGGCGGTCAGGAGCATGGCGACGAACGTGGCGAGGAACGGTACGTAGAACGCCGCGAACACACCGGCCGTGACGTCCTTGAGGTAGCCCTCGGGCGGTTCGGTCATCCGCCAGACGAGCACCGCCAGCGCGGTCAGCGCCATCGCCGCCCAGGCGCCTTCGGCGCCCTGCGCGTAACCGGCCACCACCATCGCCGCGCCGCCCACCGCCAGCGGGACGAGCGGCGCCTTGATGCCCTTGCGCTCCTGGAGCCGTGAGGTGAGCTCCCAGAGGCCCACGACGACGGCGACCACGATCACACCGACGAAGACCTCCTTCACGATGAACAGCGAGGCGACGATGACGGCGCCGAGCCCCACACCGACCCCTATGGCGGCTCGCAGATCACGGCCCGCACGTTTCTTCTGCGGGGGCGGCGGCGCGGTGGACATGGGCTCCTGCGGCTTCTCGTCACGGAACAGGGGGCCGCCGCTCAGGCGTCCGGCCCCCTGGTCCCGGTCATCACGGTCGTCAGCGTCTCTACCTGCGTCGGGAACGTCCGGCACTATGGGCATGGGCCGAGTCTGCTGGGCGTCATGCACATCGTATGCAGGACCCGCCGGAGCAGCCTGCATCTCGGGCGCACCCCAGTGGCCGGCTCCCTGCGGGGCGCCCCAGGAAGAGTCGTTCATCAGACTTCGAGCAGCTCGGCTTCCTTGTGCTTGAGCAGCTCGTCGACCTGCGCGACGTACTTCGCGGTGGTGTCGTCGAGCTCCTTCTCGGCGCGACGCACCTCGTCCTCGCCCGACTCCTTGTCCTTGACCAGCTTGTCCAGGGTCTCCTTGGCCTTGCGGCGCACCGCGCGGATGGAGATCTTGGAGTCCTCGGCCTTGCCCTTCGCGACCTTGATGTAGTCGCGGCGGCGCTCCTCGGTGAGCTCCGGGAAGGTCACCCGGATGATATTGCCGTCGTTGCTCGGGTTGACGCCGAGGTCCGAGTCGCGGATGGCCTGCTCGATGTTGCGCAGCGCGGTCTTGTCGAACGGCGTCACGACGGCCATGCGCGGCTCGGGCACCGAGAACGAGGCGAGCTGGTTGATCGGGGTCAGCGCGCCGTAGTAGTCGGCGACGATCTTGTTGAACATCGCCGGGTGCGCACGGCCGGTACGGATCGCGGCGAAGTCCTCTTTCGCCACGACGACGGCCTTCTCCATCTTCTCCTCGGCCTCGAGGAGGGTTTCTTCGATCACCACGTGCTCCTGCGTGTCTTGAGTGGGCCCGTCGTGCTCGGGCCCGGCGGGTCCTGCGTCGCGTCCTCACCTGCACGGTGTCCGACCGGCAGGCCGTTGTCCATCCTTCGGGGCCGGTCCCGGGGGCTGCCCCCGGGGGCCCGGACCTCCCCGTCGTACTCCGGGAAGGTCCCCCGGTCGTCAGACCCGGGTGCTCCGGTCACTCACGAGCGTGCCGATCTTCTCACCCTTGACCGCGCGGGCGATATTGCCGGTGGCGGTCAGCTCGAAGACGAGGATCGGCAGGTCGTTGTCGCGGCAGAGCGTGATGGCGGTGGCGTCGGCGACCTTGAGATCGCGGGCGAGAACCTCGCTGTACTCGAGCGCGTCGAACTTCACCGCGTCGGGGTTGCTCTTCGGGTCGGAGTCGTAGACCCCGTCCACCCCGTTCTTGCCCATCAGGAGACCCTCCGCGTCGATCTCCAGGGCGCGCTGGGCGGCAGTGGTGTCGGTGGAGAAGTACGGCATCCCCATGCCTGCGCCGAAGATGACGACGCGGCCCTTCTCCAGATGGCGCACGGCGCGCAGCGGAATGTACGGCTCCGCGACCTGCCCCATGGTGATGGCGGTCTGGACGCGGGAGTCGATGCCTTCCTTCTCCAGGAAGTCCTGGAGCGCCAGGCAGTTCATGACCGTGCCGAGCATGCCCATGTAGTCGGACCGGGCCCGGTCCATGCCGCGCTGCTGGAGCTCGGCGCCACGGAAGAAGTTGCCGCCGCCGATGACGACAGCGATTTCCGCGCCGTCACGGACGACCGCCGCGATTTCCCGGGCGATGGCGTGTACGACGTCGGGGTCGACACCGAGACCCCCGCCGCCGGCGAACGCCTCTCCGGACAGCTTCAGCATGAAGCGTCCGGCCACCTTGCCGTCGTCGCGCTTGTGGTCACCTTTTACGGCGTCCGCGCCCTTGTTCATGGAGATTCTCCTCGTGCACATACGAAGAAGGCCATTGCCGGTGGGTCTGGTGTCCCTCAGCGGCAATGGCCTCCTCGTCAGATCTGCGGTCGTACGGCGTGAGTGCGGCCGACGACTGCACTAGACCCTATCGGGGTCCACCGTGTTTCGCGGACGGGCTCAGATGCCGACCTTGATGCGCGAGAAGCGCTTCAGGGTGACACCGGCCTCGTCCAGGACCTTCTGGACGGACTTCTTGTTGTCCAGCGCGTACGGCTGGCCGAGGAGGGTGGCCTCCTTGAAGAAGCCGTTGACGCGACCCTCGACGATCTTCGGGAGAGCGGCCTCGGGCTTGCCCTCGGCGCGCGTGGTCTCCTCGGCGACGCGGCGCTCGGCCTCGACGACCTCGGCCGGGACGTCCTCGCGGGACAGGTACTTCGGGGCGAACGCGGCGATGTGCTGCGCGATGCCCTTGGCCAGCTCGGCGTCGGCCTTGTCCAGCTCGACCAGAACACCGATCTGCGGCGGCAGGTCGGGCATGGTGCGGTGCATGTACGCGGAGACGTACGCGCCGGAGAACTGCGCGAAGCGGTCCAGGACGATCTTCTCGCCGAGGTTGGCGTTGGCCTCGTCGACGTACGCCTGGACGGTCTTGCCGGCCTCGATCTCGGAGGCGAGCAGCGCCTGGATGTCGGCCGGGGAGGTGGCGGCGACGTGCGCGGCAAGGGTGCTCGCGACGTTCTGGAACTTCTCGCCCTTGGCGACGAAGTCCGTCTCGCACTTCAGCTCCAGCAGAACACCGGACGTCTGGTCCTCGGAGATGAGGGAGACGACGGCACCGTTCTCGGCAGAGCGGCCCTCGCGCTTGGCGACGCCCTTCTGGCCCTTGATACGGAGCGCCTCGACGGCCTTGTCGACGTTGCCGTCGGCCTCGTCGAGCGCCTTCTTGCAGTCCATCATGCCGGCGCCGGTGAGCTCGCGGAGCTTCTTGACGTCAGCGGCGGTGTAGTTCGCCATGAGTCTGGGTTTCTCTCTCGAAGTCTGAAAGATCTACGGGTGAACGGCGGGGGCGGTGCTTGTGGCACCGGCCCCCGCCGTCATCAGCCGTGACGGGTGTCAGGCCTGCTCGGCGTCCGCGGCCGGGGCCTCGGCAACGGGGGCCTCGGCAGCGGGGGTCTCGGCAGCCTCGGCGTCCGCGACCTTCTCGGTCTCGGCGGAGGTCTGGACCTCGGCGTCGGCCTTCTTGTCGCCCTCGAGCAGGTCGCGCTCCCACTCGGCGAGCGGCTCGCCGGCGGCCTTCTCGCCCGGCTTCGAGTCACCGGTGGCGGCACCGGAACGGGCGATGAGGCCCTCGGCGACGGCGTCGGCGATCACACGGGTGAGCAGGGTGACGGAGCGGATCGCGTCGTCGTTGCCCGGAATCTTGTAGTCGACCTCGTCGGGGTCGCAGTTGGTGTCGAGGATCGCGACGACCGGGATGTGGAGCTTGCGCGCCTCACCGACGGCGATGTGCTCCTTCTTGGTGTCGACGATCCAGACGGCGCTCGGCACCTTCTGCATCTCGCGGATACCACCGAGGGTCTTCTCCAGCTTGGCCTTCTCGCGGGAGAGAACCAGGAGCTCCTTCTTGGTGAGGCCGGAGGCGGCCACGTCCTCGAAGTCGATGAGCTCGAGCTCCTTCAGACGCTGAAGGCGCTTGTAGACGGTGGAGAAGTTGGTGAGCATGCCACCGAGCCAACGCTGGTTGACGTACGGCATGCCGACGCGCGTCGCCTGCTCGGCGATGGCTTCCTGGGCCTGCTTCTTCGTACCCACGAACATGATGGAGCCGCCGTGGGCGACGGTCTCCTTGACGAACTCGTAGGCGCGGTCGATGTACGACAGCGACTGGAGCAGGTCGATGATGTAGATGCCGTTGCGCTCGGTGAAGATGAAGCGCTTCATCTTCGGGTTCCAGCGACGGGTCTGGTGACCGAAGTGGACGCCGCTTTCCAGCAGCTCCCGCATCGTGACGACGGCCATGGCCGTACTCCTTGAGGTGCTCGGTTGTCGCGACCGCAGGATTGCTGTCGCGCCTGACGCCCCGACGCGCCGTGCCACTGGGGACCGAGGAGCGCGGCCACCGTCCGCAGAGAGGGAGGTGGCGGGGCGTGCGAAGTCGACCCGGTGACCCGGATCGCCATAGGAAGTGTACGGGACGGCCCGAGTGCCGGGTGACGGCGCTGTCCACAACCGGCAGGTTGTCCACAGATCCGGTTCATGATCCCCGCGGATCGCGGGGCTGCGGGACGGTTCTGCCATGCGATCCACAACTGATCCGACCGGTCCGGCCGTTCCTGCGGAGCCCGCTCCCGCGCGCCTGCGGGAGGCGCTCGTGGTGGCAGTGGTGGTCCTGCTGGCGGTGGTGTGCGGCCTACCCGTCGCCGTGGCCGGCGGGCCGGAGCCCACGCCCGTTCCCGCAGCCGGGAGACCGACGTCGAGGCCCGCGCCCGCAGCCGACAGACCGACGTCCACATCCACATCCACATCCACGCCCGCGCCCACGTCTGAATCCGGGCCGAAGCCGGACGGCGGCCGGAGTTGGCCGCTTGCCGGGCGGCCCGCGGTCGTACGGGGCTGGGAGCCCCCGGCCGGCACCTACGGGCGGGGCCACCGGGGCGTCGACCTCGCCGCGGAGCCGGGTGCTGCCGTGCTCGCCGCCGCCTCGGGACAGGTCTCGTTCGCGGGGCGGGTGGCGGGGCGCGGGGTGCTGGCGATCGAGGTGGCCGGCAGCGGTGATCCACCGCTGCGGACCACGTACGAACCGGTGCGGGCGCTCGTCGCGAAGGGCGAGGAGGTGACGGCGGGGCAGGCGGTGGCAATCGTGGAGGCGGGGCCCTTCCACTGCGCGGCGGGCTGTCTCCACTGGGGCCTGCGACGCGGTGACACGTATCTTGATCCGCTGTCGTTACTGCCGCCGTCACTGCTGCGACGGGGCCCGTCCCGGCTGCTTCCGGTGTTCGGCGTGCCCGGGGCCGCGCGCGCCGACGGGAGGACCGGGGACGGGCTCGCCGCCCCCGGCGTCCTGCTCGCGGTCGCCGCGGCGCGGCGGCCGCGTCAGCTCCGTGCGCCCTGTACGCCTCGGAGGATCATGCCGACGGCGGTGTCCGCGATCACGGCCGGCTCCTCGGCGACGGCCAGCTCGATACGTCGCACCGCGGCGTCCACCGACCCCTGGAGCAGCATCGCCGCCAGCCTCGGCTGTGCGTGGCCGAGGTCGCCGAGCGCCTCGACGATCATGGCGATCAGCCCGCCGTGCGCGGCCCTGATCTTCTCGCGCGCCCCGGCGTCCAGCTCGCTGGCCGAAATGGCGACGACCGCCCGGTGGCGGCGGTCCCCGACGAGGTCGAGCTGCCGGCGCACATATGCCTCGATCTTGCCCTCGGGCGTCGTGGCCTGCTCCATCGCGTTCTCGACCTCGGCCGCCCAGACGGGGAAGTCGACGGCGCAGAGCTCCTCCACGACGGCCGCGCGGGAACGGAAGTACTCGTACACGGAGGACCGGGCGAGGCCCGTCCGTTCGGCGAGAGCGGGGAAGGTCAGCGCTTCCGTACCACCCTCGGACAGCAGGGAGCGTGCGGCGTCCAGGAGGGCGCCGCGCTGCATGGTCCGGTGCTCGGCCACCGAGGCCGCTCGAATCCTGGGCACGTGTCCACTCTACGGCGACCGGTGTTCGAGAGGGCGAGTGCGGCCCTGATCGATGGCCGAAGCAAGCATGGCCGACACCGGTTGCGAGCGGGGCTCAGCGTCCGGCGTCGGCCAGCTTCGCGCGCAGTTGCAGCACCGATTTGGTGTGGATCTGACTGACCCGGCTCTCGGTGACCCCGAGGACATTGCCGATCTCAGCGAGGGTGAGGCCCTCGTAGTAGTAGAGCGTGACGACCGTCTTCTCGCGCTCCGGAAGCGTGTTGATCGCCCGCGCGAGCAACCGTCTGAGCTCGCGGTCCTCGGCGACCTCCACCGGATTGTCGGCGGCGGTGTCCTCGAGCGTGTCCATCAGGCTGAGCCGGTCGCCGCCCTCGCCGCCGACGTGCAGCAGTTCCTCCAGCGCGACCACGTTGGCCAGCGACAACTGGCTGAAAACCGCATGGAGTTCCTCCAGCGCGATGCCCATCTCCGCGGCGACCTCCGCCTCGGACGGGGTACGCCGCAGCTGCGCCTCCAGCGTGGCGTAGGCGCGTTCGACCGCCCGCGCCTTCTGGCGCACCGAGCGCGGGATCCAGTCCAGCGCCCGGAGTTCGTCGATCATCGCGCCCCGGATCCGGGTGATCGCGTAGGTCTCGAACTTGATCGCGCGCTCGATGTCGAACTTCTCGATCGCGTCGATCAGCCCGAAGACCCCCGAGGAGACGAAGTCCGCCTGCTCGACGTTGGAAGGCAGGCCCACACTCACTCGGCCCGCTACGTACTTCACCAGCGGCGAGTAGTGGAGGATCAGCTGCTCCCGCAGCCGCTCGTCGCCGGTGGACTTGTACGAACGCCACAACTCGTCGAGCGAGGAGGGGGCGGGGGGACGCACAGTGCCACGCGCAGCCGGTGGCGCTGCCGCGCGGTCAGACCCGGAGGTGTGCTGGGGCATGTGGTGCCTTGAGCCGTTCTGCCGTTAAGTGCTGTGGACGTATGTCTGAGTCGAAACCCTTGTGAGCGTAGCGTGACGATGATGTCGCGGTCCGCGCAGGATAGAGGATCGGCGCTGTGCGAATCCGGCCGATTCGACACGGCTGGGGCCCGGGGCCGTCGCCGTGCGCGTCGGCCCCGGAGGCGTCGCTGAAGGATCCGCCGAGGTCATCGGCATCACCTTTTCACCCGAATGCTCCAGGTCAAGTACCGCCTCGCCGCGCGTCGCCATTGCAAGTCGGCCGCGGCGTCAACCGCCATACCTCGCCATCCCGTTCGACGAACCCCAGTGAGTGCAGTTCGTACAGCCTGCCGAGTGCTTCGTCGGCGCTGGTTCCGGCGGTGCGGGCCACATCGCGCCCGCTGAGGGCACCCCGGCGGGGCAGGGCGTCGAGGACTCTGGCGGAGGTCGCGTCCAACAGGTCCCGGGGGTGCACGGGGCCGCTTCTGGCCGGGGCGAGTTCGCCGATGTCCCCCACCAGTTCGGCGACTTCGGCGGCATCGGTGACCAGGACGGCCTCTCCGCGCAGGAGTTCATGGACCCCTGCCGACAGCCCGCTGGTGGCGGGTCCTGGCACGCCCATCGTGAAGCGGCCGAGCCGCTGTGCGCAGCGCGCGGTGACGAGCGAACCACTGCGGTATTCGGCCTCGACGACGACCGTCCCGCGCGTCAACGCGGCGATGACCCGGTTCCGGAGAATGAATCTGCTGCGGGTGGGATGATCGGACGGTGGTAATTCGCCGATGACGAGCCCCTGTTGCGCGATCCGTCCGATCAGCTCGGCGTGTCCCCGGGGGTAGGGGACGTCCACCCCGCAAGCCAGTACCGCCGTCGTCGCCCCGCCGACGGCGAGCGCGCCGCGGTGCGCCGCCCCGTCGACCCCGAACGCGGCTCCCGACACGACCATCCACCCCAGCTCCGCGAGTCCCGCGCCGAGCCCGGCCGCCATGTGCGATCCGTAGGGGGTGCAGGCTCGGGCGCCGACCACGGCGACCGAGCGCAGCGCCCAGAGCCGCAGATCGCGGGGCCCGCGCACCCACAGGCCGGTCGGCCTGGCGTCCGCGAGGTCGTCGAGCTGGCTTGGCCATTCCCGGTCTCCGGGGCAGACGAACCGCCCGCCGAGCGCGGTGATCACCGAGAGGTCCCGCCCGGGGTCGGCGCCCTCGGCCCGCAACCGGTATCCGGCTAGCCGCTTCGGGGTCATCCCGCTCAGCTGCTCCGCGGTGCCGTCCCCGCTGGTGATCCGCCGTACCAGTTCGACGGCACCGCACTCGCGCAGCCAGCGGCCACCGTGCTCGTCCCCGGGCTCGATGATGCGGGTCAGGGCGGCCCGCGCCAGCCGCTCCTGACCGCTCACCGTCAGCCCCGGCCCGGCCCCGGGCTCCTCCCCCGCGCCATGTGCCGCACCCGGTCCCCGTACCTCCTCCGACAGGTCCGGCCCGTCCCCCGGCCCGTCCCCCGGCCGCCGCGTCATGACGGCGTCCCGGCGTTCATCAGGGCGCCCCGTGGAATCCTGGTCCGCAGTTCCAGCGCCACCGCGATGTCGGAGGCGTCCGGGCGGTCGGCACCGCGCAGATCGGCGACCGTCCACGCCACTCTGAGCACCCGGTCCAGGCCCCGCGCGGTGAGCATGCCCCGTTCCATGTCCCGCTCGGCCGCGAGAAGCGCACCCGGTGCCACGACCAGCCTGGTCCGCAGCTCATGGCCGGGCACCTCGCTGTTGGTGGACCACCCGGTGCCGGCCAGCCGCTCCGCTGCCCGCGCCCTGGCCCGCCGGACCCGGGCCGCCACGGAGGCCGTCGACTCGCCCCTGCCGCTCTGCCCCATCAGGTCCTCGCGCCTGACCGGGTCGACGAACACCCGCAGGTCCACCCGGTCGAGCAGCGGCCCGGACAGTCTCGCCTGATAGCGCCTGACCGTGGAGGACGGGCACTCGCAGCCGGCGCCGCTGAGACCGTACCGACCGCACGGACAGGGGTTGGCGGCCAGCATCATCAGAAATCTGGCGGGCAGCCGCACCACTCCGGCGCTGCGCGCCACCACCACGTGTCCCGATTCCAGCGGCTGTCGCAGCGCGTCCAGCGCCCGTACGGAGAACTCGGGCGCCTCGTCCAGGAAGAGAATTCCCCGGTGAGCCAGCGAGACCGCACCGGGCCTCGGCAGTCCGTTGCCCCCGCCAATCAGCGACTGCATCGTCGCCGAGTGGTGGGGTGCGCAGTAGGGCGGCCGGCTGACCAGCGGTTCTCCCGGCGGCAGGATGCCCGCCACCGAGTGCACCGCGGTCACCTCCAGGGATTCCTTCCGGGTCAGCTCCGGCAGGATGGCCGGCAGCCGCTCGGCCAGCATGGTCTTGCCGGCGCCCGGCGGTCCCGAGAGCAGGAGGTGGTGACCGCCCGCCGCGGCGACCTCCAGAGCCTTACGGGGCAACTCCTGCCCGGCCACGTCCGCGAGATCCGGCGCGTTCCCGTCGCCCTGCCCGGCCCCGCGGGCGAGCCCCGTGCCGATGCCCGCGCCTGGCACCATCAGCCCGGCCAGCATGGTGTCGGGGCGCCCCTCGTCGTGCGCCTGCCACTCGTCGGGCACCGGTTCGTCGCAGAGCACGGCGATCAGCTGCCGCAGGCTCCGTACCCCGAGGACGGAGATCCCCGGGACCAGCGCCGCCTCCCCCGCGGTCTGTTCGGGCACGACGACCTGCCGGTACCCCGCCTCCGCCGCGGCGAGCACGGCCGGCAGCACACCGCGCACCGGCCGCACCCGGCCGTCGAGCCCCAGCTCGCCGATCATCACCACATCGGCGATGGACGCGGGATCGATCCGCTCCGCCGCGCCCAGCACCGCACAGGCGACGGCGAGATCGAACCCGGATCCGCCCTTCGGCACCGAGGCCGGTGACAGGCCCACCGTGAGTTTCTTCTGCGGCCACTCGGCCCCCGAGTTCACCACCGCGGCCCTGACCCGGTCCCGGCTCTCCACCAGGCTCTTGTCCGGCAGCCCCACCAGGGTGAATGCGGCCACCCCCGCCTCCAGGTCCGCCTGGACCTCCACCACCACGCCCTCGACGCCGACTAGCGCCACCGAGCACGCCCGCGCGAACCCCATCAGGCCACCCCTCGCGCATGCTCGGCGACGGGTGCCCCGCGCCTGGGCAGCACCACGCCGACAAGGTCGATCCGGACCCCGCCGGGCGGCGGGCCGCCGTGCCGGTGGGTCCAGATACCGGCCAGCCGCCGCAACCGCTCCGCCTTGACCGGTGTGACGGCCGCCATCGGATGTTCGAACGCGCCCGCCCTGCGGGTCTTCACCTCGCAGACCACGAGTGCGTCGCCGTCCATCGCGACGATATCGATCTCACCGGCGCGACAACGCCAGTTCCGTTCCAGTACGGACATGCCGGCCTCGGCCAGCAGCCGCGCCGCCAGATCCTCGCCGTACCGCCCGAGTGCCCCCCGTGCGTTCATTTCGGCACCACCTCCGGGACCGACTCTGACGCGTCCGGTCCCGATCGGTGGATCTTGGTGGACAACCCCGGAATTGTGGATAACCCGGCCACCCGGAAGTGGGAATCACCGGGGAATCCCTCGGCAGCCGCCGAGAATCACCGGCGAACCGCCCCGGGTGTCAACGCCCCGGGGCAACGCCCTCGGGGGTGGGCTCAGCCGCCCGGAAGTTCGAGGTCGCTCTTGTTGAGCTCCTCGATGTTGACGTCCTTGAACGTCAGCACCCGTACCTGCTTGACGAACCGCGCGGGCCGGTACATGTCCCAGACCCAGGCATCCGCCATCGATACTTCGAAAAACACCTCGCCCTGGACCGAGTGCACCTGCATCTCGTAGTCGTTGGTGAGGTAGAAGCGCCGTTCGGTCTCGATCACATATTTGAACAGACCGACGACATCTCGGTACTCCCGGTAGAGCTTCAGCTCCATCTCGGTCTCGTACTTTTCGAGGTCCTCGGCGCTCATTGGCATGTTCCCCTTCAGCCGTGCGTCCCCCCCATTGTGCGCCAGGCCCCCGTCCCCCTGGGCGCTTAGGCGATTTCGGGGTCGAGAAGCAGTGGCGTACGCGGAGGACCCTCGTCGAGCAGCGTGCGCAGCAACTCGGCGAGCCTGGTCGGGTACACCGTCTCACGCGCCGCCGACAGTTCGGCGGAGGTCCACCACCTCAGCCCCGCGACGCTGCGCCGCTCCAGCCCGGTCTGCCCACTGGTGTCGGTGGCGGTCTGCCTCGTACGTGCCAGGAAATACCACTCGTCCTGATCCCAGCGGCGTCCGTCGAACGGGAACGAGCACATCCGCTGCCAGAGCAGCGGGCCCAGCTCGACGTCGGTGATCCCGGTCTCCTCGGTAAGCTCGCGCAGCGCGGCCTCCTCCCGGGTCTCGTCGCCCTCCACACCGCCGCCGGGGGTGAACCACCAGGTGCTCGCCGGGTCCTCAGGTTCGAAGCCGTGCATCAGCAGGATCCGGTCATCGGGGTCCAGGAGCACCACGCGGGCGACCTTCCGCTTCTCAGTGCGCACCGGCGGGCACCTTTTCGCCCTGGTCTCGTCGCGAGCGCGCGGACCGTGCCGCGATCGGCCCGTATGCCGCACCGCCCAGGATGAGCACCACGCCCACGAGCACGGCCGCGAGCTGCAACCGCAGCGGTCCGGGCGACGACACCCCGCCGGGGAGCGAGGCGAAGGCCTCCGGACGCTCGACCATGCCGTTCATCGGCCAGGCGATGGCGTCCACCCGGGCCTGTACCGCGTCCCGCGGGACGGATCCCTGCCCCGCGTCGTCCAGGTGGACCCGGGAGTCCAGGGACGCGGTGCGCTCGTCGCCCAGCAGGAAGAGCTTCCCCTTGGGCACCTCCGCCGTGAAGTTCTCGGCGGAGGCGAGGCCCTTGGTGCGCAGATACGGTTCTTCAATGGGCTTGCCGTTGACCGAGAGCCGGCCGCCCTTGTCGCAGCAGGCGATCTTGTCGCCGCCGATCCCGACGACCCGCTTCACCATCGGCATGTCGCCCCACGCGGGATCGGTGAAGACCACCACGTCCCCACGGCGCACCTCGCTGCCGTCGATGCGCTGCGCGAGCACCCGGTCGCCGGAGTTCACCGTCGGAGTCATCGACTGGGTCGGCACCGTGTACGGCTTGTACACCACCGCCCCCCAGGCGAACCCGCCGAGGAAGAGCACACAGCCGACGGCCACGGCCAGCCCCGACAGCATGCTGCCGAGCCGGCCGTGGTCGTCACCCGTACGTCCTTGTCCACTCATCCCAGCGTCCCCCACTCCGGAGATCGACAATCGCTGATCCGAGTCGGCACCCTACCCGGCGGTACGCCCGCTGGTCAGCCTCCTGCGGCGCCAAAGCACGAGAGGCAGCGCGCCCGCGATGCCGAGTGCTCCCGGGGCCAATGCGGCCGCCGTGTTGATCCCCGGCTGATCGAAGGTGTCCGGGACCGGCAGCGTCGCCCAGCGGTTGATCGGCCACGCCACCACCACGGCCCGTCCCACGACGTCCTTGACGGGCACGAAGCCCTTGGTCGCCTCGTCCATGTGATAGCGCGAATCCAGGGAGTTCTGCCGGTGGTCGCCCATCACCCAGATCTTGCCCTCGGGCACCTTGACCGGGCCGAAGGGCTTGTCGTCGCACGCCGTGTTGCCGGGGAAGATGTACGGCTCGTCGAGCGCCTTCCCGTTGACCTTGACCGGGCCGCCCTTCGCGCACTCCACGGTGTCACCACCGACCGCTATCGTCCGCTTGATCAGGTCCTTCTCCTTGGACGACGGCATCAGACCGATGAAACTCAGGAAGTCCTGCACCGCGTTCGACTCGGGGGTCGGCTCCCCGGCGAGCCAGTTGTCCGGGTCGTGGAAGACGACCACCTCGCCGCGCTCGGGCTCCGAGCCGAACCAGGGGGTCAGCTTGTCCACCAGCACCCGGTCGCCCCGCTGGAGCGTGTTCTGCATCGAGTCCGACGGGATCGAGAACGCCTGCACCAGGAACGTCTTGATCAGCAGCGCGAGAACCAGGGCGACGACGATCAGCAGCGGCAGCTCCTTCCAGAAGGGACGCTGCTTCCTCGCCGCCTTCTTGCCACCCCCGTCCGGGGCCTGCTCATCCGCGGGCGCGTCCGGATCCGGTGCGCCTCCCTGATCAGCCATCTGACCTACCGCCGGATCGACGGCAGGCTCGGCGGACCGGTCGGGCCCCTTCGCGGGGTCTCCGTGTCCAGGTCGTGCACCGGCAGCCACGTCACTCACATCCAGTCCTCACTATGCGCCCCGCCTGCTCCAGGACCTTGTCCGTTCAAGGGCCCAAGCCCGTTCGAAGGCCCTCTGCCCTGAACAACGAGCGGGAGTTCCTGAGGACCACCGCTTCGCCGACCGTCTTGCCGCCCTCGGACCGCCGGGCACCGCCCTGCCGCCCCCGGGCCGCCCCGTGCGGATGCACTGATCGGCCGCCAGGATCCTACGAAGAAGACCTGGCGAGCGTCCCGTATTTACTCGATCTTGCCGTTCCCTTGGTCAGGACAGGCGGACCCGCCTGCGCCAGAGCACGATCGGCACGGCCCCGGCGATACCGATCGCACCGGGCGCCACGGCCATCGCGGCGTTCAGGCCCGGCTGGTCGAAGGTCTTCGGGATCGGCAGCGTCGCCCAGCGGCTGATCGGCCACGCCACGACAAAGGCCCGGCCGACGACCTCGTCGTTGGAGACCGTGCCATTGCCCGGCAGTTCCTGGTGGTAGCGGGAGTCGCGGGAGTCCTGGCGGTGGTCGCCCATCACCCAGATCCGGCCCTCGGGCACCTTGATCGGGCCGAACGGCTCGTCATTGCAGGCGGTGTTGCCCGGGAAGATGAACGACTGCTCGTCCAGGGGCTTGCCGTTGACCACGACGGGGCCGTTCTCCCTGCACTCAACCGTGTCGCCGCCGATGGCGATGACGCGCTTGATCAGGTCCTTCTCCTCGGCGGACGGCATCAACCCGATGAAGCTGAGGAACTTCTGGACCACATTCGGATGGACCTCCTGGGTGTCGTCCAGCCAGCCGCCCGGATCGTGGAAGACCACGACCTCGCCGCGCTCGGGCTCCGAGCCGAACCAGGGGGTCAGCTTGTCCACCAGCACCCGGTCGCCCCGCTGGAGCGTGTTCTGCATCGAGTCCGACGGGATCGAGAACGCCTGCACCAGGAACGTCTTGATCAGCAGCGCGAGAACCAGGGCGATGACGATCAGCAGGGGCAGCTCCTTCCAGAAGGAGCGCGGCTTCTTCATGGCCTTGCCGCCGCCGTCCGGAGTGTCGCCGTCACTCCCGGCGTGGCTCGCGTTCCCGGCGGACCCGGCGGACCCGGCATGGCCCGAACGGTCCGGCCGGTCCTCGGGTTCCTCGTGTCCGGATCGTGCGCCGACGGCCAAATCCCCCACATCCACTCCTTATTCCGTGCCACGCCTGCGCCCCAGCCGGTGCAGGCCCACCACTCCCATAACGAGCGGGAGTTCCGCAGGGGTCGGGAGAGGGATCATTCCGTTGAGATCCTCGGATGCCACACTATTCGACCGACCCGGCGCACCGGCCGCCCCGGCGCGCGCGTCAGGGACCGAGCCGAAAGTCGCCGGCTCCTCCAGCTTCCGCCAGTGGCCGACGGGCCAGGCGATCACCACGGCCCGGCCCACGACCTCCTCCTCGGACACCGTGCCGTGTCCCGGCTCGTCCAGGTGATAGCGCGAGTCGGCCGAATCCGACCGGTGGTCACCCATGACGAAGATCCGGCCCTGCGGAACCTTTACCTCGAATTTGATGAGGGAGGGAGGGTTCCCGGGATACAGGTACGGCTCGTCGAGCGGTACGCCGTTGACGGTGACCCGGCCGTCCTTGCCGCAGCACTTCACCGTGTCCCCGCCGACCGCGATCACCCGTTTGATCAGGTCCTGCTCGTCGTCGGAGGGCAGCAGTCCGATGAAGGTCAGCACCTCCTTCACCTGCTTGACGACGACGGGCGATTCCTTCTTGCCGACCTTCTCCTGCTGGAGCCAGCCCCCCGGATCCTTGAAGACGACGACGTCGCCGCGCTGCGGCCGGGATCCGAACCAGGGCGTCAGCTTGTCCACGAGCACCCGGTCACCGACCCGGATGGTCTGCTCCATCGACCCCGAAGGGATCACGAAGGCCTGCACCAGGAATGTCTTGAGCACGAGCGCGATCACCAGCGCCACGACGATGAGCAGCGGGATCTCGCCCACCGCGGCGCCGCGCCGCCGCCGCTTGACCTTTCGGGCCAGTCTCCGCCGCTCCACCCTGGTGGGCGGCCGGCTCCCGGCCGTCGGCGCCGCCCCGGGTTCGGCCCGGCGCCGCCCGCGGCCGCGGTTACCCATGGCCCCCGCCCTGCGACCCTATGGTGGCGAACGCGGCGCTGTCCGTCAGCGAGCCCAGCCGGCTCGGCGGCCAGCCGATCCAGTCCACCCTGCCGATCACCATGTCGACCGGGACCATGCCACCGCCCGGCTCTCCCAGGTGGTCACGCGAGTCGCGGGAGTTGCTGCGGTGGTCGCCCATCATCCACAGCGTGCCGTCGGGCACGACGATGTCGAAGCGGACCTGGGAGGGCGCGTCCCCGGGATGCAGATAGTCCTCGACGACCGGCCGGCCGTTCACCTCGATCCGCCCCTCCTTGTCGCAGCAGACCACCCGGTCGCCGCCCACGCCGACCACCCGCTTCACGTAGTCGGTCGCGGCCGGCTCGGCCAGGCCCAGGGACGCGGCCACCGAGTGCATCAGACCGGTGACGGGGTTCTGTTCCGGGGGCTCCTGCACAAAGGATCCGGTGCCGTCGAAGACCACCACGTCGCCCCGCTGCGGCGCGGATCCGGAGCTGTAGGCCAGCTTGTTCACCAGCACCCGGTCCCCCACCCGCAGCGTGGGCTCCATCGAGCCGCTGGGGATCAGGAAGGGCTGGACCACGTAGTTGCTCAGGAGCAGTACGAAGACCGCGCAGACTGCTCCGAGCGCGATGGTCCGCCGCCAGGAGATCGCGGCGGGCAGGTCCGGGATACGCGAGGAGCGCGACCCCTCCTCCGACACCTTTGCGGGTGCGGAGGAGCGGTCGCGCTCCGAGGGCTTTGCTTCCGTGTCCATCGGGGCCAGAGCCTATCCGGCCGACCTGTGGACCTGGGAGTCAGCTCAGTTGTCGCGCTTCTCCTTGATCTTCGCGGCCTTGCCGCGGAGCTCACGGAGGTAGTACAGCTTGGCGCGACGGACGTCACCGCGGGTGACGAGCTCGATCTTCTCGAAGATCGGGCTGTGCACCGGGAAGGTGCGCTCGACGCCGACGCTGAAGGAGACCTTGCGGACCGTGAAGGTCTCGCTGACGCCCGCGCCCTGGCGACGGATGACTACGCCCTTGAACTGCTGGATACGGGAGCGGTTGCCCTCGATCACTCGGACGTGGACGTTGACGGTGTCACCGGGGCGGAACGACGGGATGTCGGTACGCAGCGATGCGGCGTTGACGCCATCGAGCAGGGAAGCCATGTTGTCTGCTTTCTTCGCCGATGCCACAGGTCATCGACGGGAGATAGGGAGAAATGGGGTGCTGATCGCGTCGGGCGGACGTCGTTCCCCCTGTGGCAGGGGCGTACGCCGGACGTACAGCAGCGGCCTATTCTTCCACGGCCTCGGGCCTGCGCCAAAATCGGCCACCGGGCTCGGGTGCCCAGCCGAGGATGGAGAGCATCTCGCGGTCCTTCTTGTCGAACCCCGCGGCTTCGCAGCGTTCGATCAGATCGGGCCGGTTGAGGGCGGTACGACGGAACGCCTCGTCCCGGCGCCAGCGGGCGATCCGCCCGTGGTGACCGCTGAGCAGCACCTCCGGGATGCCCCGGCCGCGCCACTCGGGCGGCTTGGTGTAGACGGGCCCCTCCAGCAGATTGGCCATCGCGCCGGGGGCGAAGGAGTCGTCCCGGTGCGATTCGGCGTTGCCCAGCACTCCGGGCAGCAGCCGGGCGACAGCCTCGGTGATCACCAGTACCGCGGCTTCGCCGCCGGCCAGCACGTAGTCCCCGATGGACACCTCGACGACCGGCATCCGGGTGGCGTACTCGTCCATCACCCGCCGGTCGATGCCCTCGTAGCGGGCCGGCGTGAAGATCAGCCAGGGCCGCCCGGAGAGTTCGACGGCGAGCTCCTGGGTGAACGGGCGCCCGCTGGGCGTGGGTACCACGAGCACCGGGGAGTGCGCCCCGGCCTCGTACCCGCCCGCCAGGGCGTCGTCCAGCGCCTCGCCCCACGGCTCGGTCTTCATGACCATGCCGGGGCCGCCGCCGTACGGGGTGTCGTCGACCGTGTTGTGCCGGTCGTACGTCCAGTCGCGCAGATCGTGCACGTGGACGTCGAGGCGGCCTCGGGCTCGGGCCTTGCCGACGAGCGAGACGTTCAGCGGTTCCAGGTACTCCGGGAAGATAGTGACGACGTCGAGGCGCATCAGGCGTCCTTCCCATCGGCGGAAGCCCTGTCGGCGGAAGCCGCGTCGCCGCCCGCTCCGTCGCCTTCTTCGTCCCGGGCGGAGGCGATCACGGCCTGGTCGGCGTCGATCAGTCCGGGCGGCGGGGTGATCACCGCGCGCTGCTCCGCCAGGTCGATCTCGGTGACGATCTCCTCGACGAACGGGATCATCACCTCGCTGCCGTCCGGCCGCTCGACGATGAAAAGGTCCTGGGACGGCAGGTGTGTGATCTCGGTGATCCGGCCGATCTCGGTGCCGTCGACGAGGACCACGTCGAGGTCCATCAGCTGATGGTCGTAGAACTCCTCGGGGTCCTCGGGGAGTTCCGCCGGGTCGACGTCGGCGATCAGGAGCGTGTTGCGCAGCGCCTCGGCAGCCGTACGGTCGCGCACGCCCTCGAAGCGCAGCAGCAGCCGTCCGCTGTGCACCCGGCCGGTCTCGATCGTCAGCGGTCCGGCACCGGCCGGTTCGGTGGCGAGCACGGCCCCGGGCCCGAGCCGCAGCTCCGGCTCGTCCGTACGGACCTCGACGGTGACCTCGCCCTTGATGCCATGGGCCCGGCCGATCCGCGCGACTACCAACTGCACCTTGTGTCTCTCCTGTCATACGACGACGGGCCGGGGCGGGCTCATGGCCCTCCCCGGCCCGTGCCGGTGTTCAACTCTGTCAGCGAACCTGATCCACATCGACGAGGTCGACACGGATGCCACGGCCGCCGATGGCGCCCACGACGGTACGCAGCGCGCGGGCGGTGCGGCCATTGCGGCCGATCACCTTGCCGAGGTCGTCGGGGTGGACCCGGACCTCCAGCACGCGACCACGGCGCAGGTTGCGCGAGGCGACCTGCACATCGTCAGGGTTGTCGACGATGCCCTTCACGAGGTGCTCGAGAGCCTCCTCGAGCATGCTCAGGCCTCGGTCGACTCGGCGGACGCAGCCGCGTCAGCAGCCTCGTCCGCCTTCTTGTCGGACTTCTTCGCCTTCTGCGTGATGGCCTCGCCCTTGGACTCGTCGCCGCCGTCCTTGGTCAGAGCCTCGAACAGGGCGCGCTTGTCAGCCTTGGGCTCCGGCTGCAGCAGCGGCGCGGGGGCCGGGAGACCCTTGTGGGCCTGCCAGTCACCGGTGAGCTTCAGGATCGCGAGAACCGGCTCGGTCGGCTGGGCGCCGACGGACAGCCAGTACTGCGCACGCTCCGAGTTGACCTCGATGCGCGAGGGGTTCTGCACCGGGTGGTACAGACCGATCTCCTCGATGGCCCGGCCGTCACGGCGGGTACGGGAGTCGGCGACGACGATGCGGTAGTGAGGCGAACGGATCTTGCCCAGACGCTTCAGCTTGATCTTGACTGCCACGGAAGTGGTGTCTCCTGGTCTATGACGTGGGTGGGCACAACGAAGATGCCACGTGGGGTTGCGGTACTCGGGTGCCCGATGGACGCGTCAGCCGGAGGAGAGAGGGGTCCTGTGCGACTGTCGAGTACAGCTAGCCATTGTGCCACACCGCGCCGGGTCACCCCACCGCGACTGCGGCTTCCGGGATGCGGAAGGGCTTCCCGCATCCTCCGCAGACGATCGGCGCCTGCGCCAGGACCGACGGGACGACGCGCACATTGCGTCCGCAGTCGCAGACGGCCTTGACGCGGACGCCCCCACCGGAGGAGCCGTGCCGGGCGGCCGGCCCGCGGAAGGAACGCTTGGTGTCGGCGGCGGTGGCAACCGTGTGCGCCTTCAGGGCGCGCTGCAGCCGCTCGATCGTCGGGCGGTAGCGGCGCTTGGCCTCGGGGTTGAGGGCGACCAGCGAGAAGCCGCTGCTGGGGTGGGGCTCCTCGGCGTGGTCGAGGCCCAACTCCTCGGCGATCGCGAGGAATCTGCGGTTGTGGTAGCGGCCGGCGCGCGAAGTGTCGCGGACGCCTCGCGCGGCGGCGATGCCGTGGACTGCCTCGTGGAGCAGTCGCTCGAAGGAGAGTTCGGCGCCACAGGCGGACGAGGACTCTCCGATCAGGGACTCGGGCGCGGCTAGATCCGGCAACTCGGGGTGGTACCGCTGAATGTCGGCCCACGCCTGTGCCAGCTCTGCGGCAAGTACAGGTGGTGTCGTGCTCACGTCGTGACAACGAGCGCGAGTGCCCCGGTGTTCCGATTCCGGGCCATCCCAAATAATTTGCACGTACCAGTCAGTTGCCCTTGCATGCGTCCCGACGAGGGCGGGTGCGCAGATCTGCGGAGAAGCCTCACAGCTCGCACCAAGGTGGTACGTAGCGACGTGTACGCCCGGACGTGCAGGCAAGCACCGTACGCCCGGGCCCCGGGGGCGGCCGGGGCGGCGGGTGGGGCGTCAGTAAGCGCGTGCCACCAGGGCGACAGTACCGGGCTCGTCGTCCGCGCCGGGCACCGACCCGTCCCCGGCGACCAGACACCGTACGGACACCCCGTGCTCCGCGAGCCGGGCCTCCCCCGCCGGGCCGAGCGCCGACCAGGCGATGCGGGCCCAGCCGCCCGCGACCGCCGCCTCCACGGCCTCCGCCGCGGTCGTGACGTCGCTGGTGGCCGACTCGCGCCGGCTCCGGGACTCCCGCAGCAGCGCCGTCTGGTCCTCCTCCAGGACCGCCGGGAGCAGTGCGGGCAGGGCATCGACGGCGACCGGCTCCTTCCCGCCGGGGACGCGCCGGACCAGGGTCGCGGTGCCGTCCGCCAGATCGCGCGGGCCGATCTCGATCCGTACCGGCACCCCCTTCAGCTCCCAGTCGACCGCGCGGCGGCCGAACGGGGTGTCGGTGCGGTCGTCGGTCTCGGTCCTGATCCCGGCCGCGCGCAGCCGCTGTGCGACGGAGCGGACCGCGCCCAGCACGGCCTCGTCCTCCTTGACCGCGAGCACGACCGCCTGGACGGGCGCGAGCCGCGGCGGCACCCGGAGCCCGTGGTCGTCGCCGTGCGCCATGATCAGGCCGCCGACCATCCGGGTCGAGGAGCCCCACGAGGTCTGCCGGACGAGCTCCTGCCGGCCCTCCTTCGACAGATAGCGGGTGTGGAAGGCCTTGGCGAAATTGGTGCCGAGCTCGTGGCTCGTACCCATCTGAAGGGCCTTGCCGTCCCGCATCATCGCTTCGAGGGTGAGCGTGTTGACGGCCCCGGCGAACCGCTCGGCCGGGGTCTTGCGGCCGAGGACCACATCGATGGCCAGCACATTGACCATGAAGTCCGCGTACACCTCGCGGTGGATGTAGGCGGCGAAGTCCCGGGCCTCCTCGTCGGTGGCATGGGCGGTGTGGCCCTCCTGCCAGAGGAATTCCGTCGTACGGAGGAAGACCCGCGGGCGCATCTCCCAGCGCACCACGTTGGCCCACTGATTGATCAGCAGCGGCAGATCGCGGTAGCTCTGCACCCACTTCGAGAAGTACTCGTTGATGATCGTCTCGGAGGTCGGCCGCACCACCACGGGCTCTTCGAGCACTTTCCCGCCGCCTCGGGTGACCACCGCGAGCTCCGGCGCGAAGCCCTCGACGTGCTCGGCCTCGCGTGTCAGGTAAGACTGGGGGATGAAGAGCGGGAAGTAGGCATTGCGGGCGCCCGCCTGTTTGATGCGGGCATCCATCTCCTGCTGCATCCGCTCCCACAGGCTGTATCCGTACGGCCGGATGACCATGGTGCCGCGCACCGGGCCGTTGTCCGCGAGTTCGGCCTTGTTGATCAGATCCTGGTACCAGCGGGGAAAGTCCTCGGCCTGGGGCGTGAGAACGGGTGCCTTTGCCATGGCGCGCATCGTACGGCGACACGGCCCACCGCACGGGGCGACGGGCCCCGGGGCCACGGGCCTTATCCACGGACGCGTCACCGTTCCACGCAGCCATTGCCATCGGCCCCCTGGACGCGGACGCGGATACGCAGTTCTCTGACATACGGGAGAAGCGGGGGGCGCACAGAAGCGGGGGGCGCACATACGGGGGCATCCACTCGGGCACTACCGATCGGACACGGCCGACCTCTCGGCGGATTGGGGCGCTTTCATGACACGCACGCTCGTCCGGCACCACAGCCACGCGAAAACGTCCACCCCGGTGGACCCCGGCAACCGTGCCCGGGACTGGGCCGAGATCCAGGAGCGAATGCTGGCACCGCTGTACGAAGCGGTGTACGAGCGGCTCGAAGTGGGATCCGGTACCCGGCTGCTCTCCCTGGGCTGCGGCTCCGGTCTCGCGCTGCTGATCGCGGCCGCCCGGGGCGCGCGCGTCACCGGCGTGGACACCGACCTCGAACGTCTGGCGCTCGCCCGGACCCGGCTGCTGCCCGATCCGGGAAGCGACGCCGGTCCCGGGGCCGGCCGGCCCCGGCTCCTGGAGGGCGATCCCTCCGGGGCCCGGCCCCACGACGGGATGCCGTACGACCTGATCACCGCGTTCACGCCGATCGGCTGCTCGTCCGACGACGGCGAGGGGCTGGTGGCCGCGCTGCGGTCCTCGGTGCCGCTGGCCGCGCGGGGCAGCACCGTGGTGCTCACCGGCTGGGGTCCGCCGGAGCGCTGCGCGACGGCGCCCGTACTGCGGGTGGCCGGGCGGCTGTCCGACCGGGACCGGGCCTCCCGCGAGGGCGGCTGGCGGCCGTCGGGCCGGGACGACCTGGAGGAGCTGGCGTTCCGGGCGGGCCTGAATCCCAACGGCTCGGGCCGGGTGGCGTGCCCGTTCGGGTACGCGGACCTGGACAGCGCGGTGCGGGGGCTGCTCTCCACCCGGCTCTTCGACGCGGCGGTACGGGCGACGGACCGTGCCCAGGTGGAGAAGGAGGTCGCACAGGCCCTCCATCCCCACCGCCGCCGGGACGGCACGGTCTGGATGCCGAACGTCTTCCGTTATCTCGTGTGCACGACCTGAGCGGCCGTCCCGCGTGCACGACCCGAACAGCCGCGGCGGCCGTCACTTCGCCAGTCGGGTGATGCCGGCCGCCCGGTACGCCTCGGCCTCGTCCAGCGTCTCGTTCGCCAGGAGCGCGGCGGAGAGCGAGTCCAGCCGGTCCCGGTTCTCGCGCAGCAGCCGGCAGGCCACCTCGTAGCACTCGTCCACGATCCGCCGCATCTCGCCGTCCACCGCGTCGAGCGTGGCAGGGGCCGCCGACAGCCCGTACGCCTGCTGGGCGTCACTCGGGATCGCCGTCAGCCTGCCCACCTTGTGGCTCATGCCCCAGCGGCCGACCATGCCGCGGGCCAGGTTGGTGACCTGTTCCAGGTCGCTCTCCGCGCCGGTGGTGATCACCCCGAAGACCACCTGTTCGGCCGCCATGCCGCCGAGCGCCCCGACGATGCGGCCGCGCAGGTACTCCTCGGTGTACGCGTACTTGTCGGCGTCCGGCGTCGAGAGCGTGACGCCCAGCGCCCTGCCGCGCGGCACGATGGTGACCTTGCGGACCGGGTCGGCGCCCGGCTGGACCATGCCGAGCAGGGCGTGGCCGCTCTCGTGGTACGCGGTCCTGCGGCGTTCCTCGTCGGACATGACCAGTGAGCGTTCCGCGCCGAGCTGGACCTTCTCCAGTGCGTCCGAGAAGTCGGGCTGGGTGACCTCGGACTGGCGGCGCTTGACCGCCAGGAGCGCGGCCTCGTTGGCCAGGTTGGCCAGATCCGCGCCGGTCATGCCGGGTGTCGTGCCGGCCAGCTGGGCCAGGTTCACATCGTCGGCGAGCGGGATCTGCCGGGTGTGGATCTCCAGGATCGCCTCCCGGCCGCTCCGGTCCGGCGGGCTGACCTGGACGATCCGGTCGAAGCGGCCGGGCCGGGTGAGCGCGGGGTCGAGCACGTCGGCGCGGTTGGTGGCGGCGAGCACGACGACGCCCTCCGAACCGGAGAAGCCGTCCATCTCGGTGAGGATCTGGTTGAGCGTCTGCTCGCGCTCGTCGTGGCCGCCCATGCCGGAGCCGCCGCCGCGGGCCCGGCCGATGGTGTCGATCTCGTCGATGAAGACGATGGCGGGGGCGACCTTGCGCGCCTCCGCGAAGAGTTCCCTCACCCGGCTCGCGCCGACGCCGACGATCATCTCGATGAACTCGGAGGCCGACGCCGAGAAGAACGGCACCCCGGCCTCACCGGCGACGGCACGGGCCAGCAGGGTCTTGCCGGTGCCGGGAGGTCCCGCGAGGAGTACCCCGCCGGGCATCCGGGCGCCCATCTTCCGGTACGCCTGCGGGTTCTTCAGGAAGTCGACGACGTCGTTGAGTTCGCCCTCGACCTCGTCGATCCCGGCCACGTCCTTGAAGGTGGTGCGCTTGCCGTCCTCCAGCTCGACGGGCTTGGGCGGGGTCTTGCGCCCGAAGCCGCCCATGCCGCCGCCCATGCCCCTGGACATCCGCCGCGCGATGAACACCCAGAGCAGGACGAGCAGCAGCATCGGTGCGAGCGAGATCAGCAGGTTGGCGAGGAAGCTGCGCTGCTGGACGACCGGCTCGGCGGTGACCGTGACGTCGTCCTTGACCAGTTCGGCCCAGAGGTTGTCGTCCGCGAAGGCCGGCCGCTGGGTTTCGAACTTCGTGTACTTCTTGTCGCTCCCCGGGACCTTCGCCTCCTTCTTGAGCTGCCCCTGGATGGAGTCGCCCTTGGAGTAGATCTTGGAGACGTTGCCCGAGGTGACCTGCTTGCTGAACTCCGTGTACGCGATCGTCCGCTGCTCCTCCCCGTTGAAGAAGGACAGCACCAGATTGGCGATCAGATAGACGGCGAGCGCGGTCAGCAGCAGTCCGCCCCAGCCTCCCGGCATCTTCCGGCCGGGCGGCGGGGGCGGTGGGGCGCCCTCGGAGCGCCACGGCTGATCGGTCCGGTCACGGGGAGGTACGGGGTTGGTCACGCGTGCTCCTCTGCCGACTGCCGTTGAGGCGACAGTAAGGGAGGAACGCGGACAAGGCCCTCCCAGAGCCTGTCCGATGGGCCCTTGGAGGGACGGCGTACGACAGCCGTGGCGAACCCGGGCCGGCCCGGCCCGGGTTCATTCGGTCCGGGTCAGCCCATGAACTTCTTGAACTCGTCCGGCAGCTCGAAGTTCTTGTCCTCCTGCGCCGGCAGGCCGAACGCGCCACCCTGCGCCGCCTGCTCGCGGCGGGCCGCCGCGGCCTGCTCCTCGGCCTTGCGCTTCATCGGGTTGCCGCTCTTGCGCTTGCCCTTGGCCTGCTTGACCTGCTTCTTCTGCCGGCCGGGGCCACCGCCCATGCCCGGCATCCCGGGCATCCCCGGCATGCCGCCGCCCTGGGCCATCTTCGACATCATCTTGCGGGCGTCGAAGAACCGCTCCACCAGGTTCTTCACCGCGCTGACCTCGACACCGGAACCCTTGGCGATACGGGCCCGGCGCGAGCCGTTGATGATCGTCGGTTCGGCGCGCTCCTTGGGGGTCATCGACTTGATGATCGCGGCGGCGCGGTCCACGTCCCGCTCGTCGATGTTGTTGATCTGGTCCTTGATCTGCCCCATGCCGGGCAGCATGCCGAGCAGCTTGGAGATGGAGCCCATCTTCCGGACCTGCTCCATCTGGGAAAGGAAGTCGTCGAGCGTGAAGTCCTTGCCCTTGCTGGACGCCAGCTTGGAGGCCATTTTGGCGGCCTCTTCCTGGCTGAAGGTCTTCTCCGCCTGCTCGATCAGGGTGAGCAGGTCACCCATGTCGAGGATGCGGGACGCCATGCGGTCGGGGTGGAAGGCGTCGAAGTCCTCGAGCTTCTCACCGTTCGACGCGAACATGATCTGCTTGCCCGTGACATGGGCGATCGACAGCGCCGCACCACCGCGGGCGTCACCGTCGAGCTTGGAGAGCACCACGCCGTCGAAGCCGACGCCGTCACGGAAGGCCTCAGCGGTGTTGACCGCGTCCTGGCCGATCATCGCGTCGACGACGAAGAGGATCTCGTCGGGGCCGACGGCGTCGCGGATGTCCGCGGCCTGCTGCATCAGCTCCTGGTCGATACCGAGGCGGCCCGCGGTGTCGACGACGACGACGTCGTACTGCTTGGACCGCGCGTACTCGATCGAGTCCTTGGCGACCTGGACCGGGTCACCGACGCCGTTGCCCGGCTCGGGCGCGTACACCGCGACACCGGCGCGGTCGGCGACGACGCTGAGCTGGTTGACGGCGTTGGGGCGCTGGAGGTCGCAGGCGACGAGGAGCGGGGAGTGGCCCTGGCCCTTGAGCCAGAGGCCGAGCTTTCCGGCGAGGGTGGTCTTACCGGCACCCTGGAGACCGGCGAGCATGATCACGGTGGGCGCGGTCTTGGCGAACCGCAGCCGACGCGTCTCGCCGCCGAGGATGCCGACGAGCTCCTCGTTGACGATCTTGACGACCTGCTGGGCCGGGTTCAGCGCCTGGGAGACCTCGGCGCCGCGCGCCCTCTCCTTGACGTTGGCGATGAAGGCGCGGACGACCGGCAGCGCGACGTCCGCTTCGAGCAGGGCGATACGGATCTCGCGAGCCGTGGCGTCGATGTCCGCCTCGGACAAGCGGCCCTTGCCCCTGAGGTTCTTGAAAGTCGCGGCAAGGCGGTCGGAGAGAGTATCGAACACGGCGCTCGTCGGTCCTCAGGGTCGGGGGCAAAGTGGATTCGGTACCCCAGGGTATCCGGCCCGGAAGAAACGATGACCCCCTGCCCGGGAAATCCGGGGGCCGGTCAAGCCGCATGGTTCCCGCGTCACGCCCGGAGCGCCGCCTCCACCGCGTCCGCCACCGCGACCGCCCGCTCCCCCGGCAGCGGCTTCCCCTCGGTGTCCGTGACGTAGAAGGCGTCCACCGCGTTCGCCCCCAGGGTCGACACATGGGCGCTGCGCACCCGTACCCCGCTCTGCTCCAGCGCCCGGCCGATCCGGTGCAGCAGCCCCGGGGCGTCCTGGGCCCGCACCTCGATCACCGTCGCCAGCCGGGAGCCGGCCGCCGCGACGGTCACCCTCGGCGGCGGGGCCTTCACCCCGCGGCGGCGCGGATAGGCGGCCTCGCGTTCGGCGAGCCGGGCCCGGATGTCCAGGGAACCGTCCAGGGCGCGTACGAGGTCGGCGCGGAGCCGGACGGCCTGCGGCAGCGAGCCGTACTCGGCCGCGACCCGCCAGCTGAGCAGCAGCACGTCCGCCGAGCCGCCCAGTTCGGTGGGGAGTTCCACGGCGCGCAGGTCGGCGGCGCGCACGGTGAGGCGGTGCAGGGCGAGGACGCCCGCCGCTGCGGGTAGCACGCCGGGCCGGTCGGGCAGGGCGATGTGGAGTTCCACACCGACGGGTTCCGGTTCGCCGTCCTCGCCCGGGGCCCCGGCCTGGGCGCGCAGCGCGAGGACGGGTCCGCCGGTGCGCAGGGCCTCGATGGCGAGGCGTTCTTGTTCGGCGCCGGGCGCGGCCGGTTCCGGCTCCGGTGGGGCCTGGCCGGCGAGCACGGCGGCGACGCGTCCCACCAGGTCGGCGACGAGGGAGGCCCGCCAGGAGGACCAGGCGGCGGGCCCGGTGGCGAGCGCGTCGGCCTCGGTGAGCGCGTGGAGGAGCTCCAGAGTGGTGGCGGTGCCGACGGCGGTGGCGACGGAGCGGACGGTCGCCGGGTCGTCGAGGTCACGTCGGGTGGCGGTCTCGACGAGCAGCAGGTGATGGCGTACGAGGGTGGCGATGACGCCCACGTCGTGCTGGTCGAAGCCGATCCGGGCGGCCGTGTCCCGGGCGATCACCTCACCGGCGACGGAGTGGTCGCCGGGCCAGCCCTTGCCGATGTCGTGCAGCAGCGCGGCGACCAGGAGCAGGTCGGGGCGGTGGACTCGGCGGGTCAGGTCGGAGGCCCGGACGGCGGTCTCGACGAGGTGGCGGTCGACGGTCCAGGTGTGGACGGGGTTGCGCTGGGGTCGGCAGTGGACGCGTTCCCAGTCCGGGAGCAGCCGGGTGATGAGCCCTTCGGCTTCGAGAGCCTCCCAGACGGGGACGGTGGCCTCGCCGGCGCCGAGGAGGGTGACGAGTTCCTCGCGGGCCTCGGCGGGCCAGGGCACCGGCAGCGGGGGTGCGGCGGTGGCGAGCCGGCGTACGACGTGGCGGGAGAGCGGGAGCTCGGACTGGGCGGCCGCGGCGGCGGCGCGCAGCACGAGGACGGGGTCGCGTTCGGGGCGGGCGGCGCGGGCGAGGACCACCTCGCCGTCGGCCTCGACGACGCCTTCGGCGAGCGGGGTGCGTTCCGGGGCGGCCGCCCTGCCGCCGCCGAGGATCGCGCGCAGCCGGGGGCGCACGGACCGGGGGCGTAGGACCCGGTCGACCTCGCGCCAGGTGACGTCGGTGGCGTACGCGATGGTGCGGGCGGCCTCGTAGACCTGGCGGAGCAGGGTGTCCGCGTCCAGGAGTCCGAGAGCTTGCGCGACCTGGTCCTGTTCCTGGAGGGCGAGGCGGTCGGTGGCGCGGCCGGTGGTGAGGTGGAGGGCGTCACGGGCGTCGAGCAGTACGCGGCGGGCTTCGGCGAGACCTTCGCGGGGGGCGTCGGCGACCCAGGACGCGGCGACGGCGCGCAGCGCGGTGGCGTCCCGCAGTCCGCCGCGGGCCTCCTTGAGGTCGGGTTCGAGGAGGAATTGCAGCTCGCCCTGGCGTTCGGCACGTTCGCGGCAGAGTTCGTGGAGTGCGGGCAGGCGCTTGGGGGCCTGGTTGCGCCAGTCGGCGAGGACCGCGGTGCGCATCGCGGCGACGAGCCCGAGGTCCCCGGCGACGGGCCGGGCGTCGAGCAGTCCGAGCTGGACCTTGAGGTCCTCCGCCGCGGTCCCGCGCGCCTCGGCGGGGGTGCGTACGGAGTGGTCGAGGGCGAGACCGAGGTCCCAGACGGGGTACCAGACGCGGTCGGCGAGAGCGGCGACGGCCGCGGGGCCGGCGTTCCCGTCGTGCAGGAGCAGCAGGTCGAGGTCGCTGCGCGGGGAGAGTTCACCGCGTCCGTAGCCGCCCACGGCGACGAGGGCGGCGCCCTGGACGCCGGTCTGCCGGGCCGCGGCGGTGAACAGCTCGGTGAGCCAGTCGTCGGTGAGCGCGGCGAGGGCCGCACGGCGCGGCGGCCCGGACCGCGCCTCCTCCTGGAGAAGGCGCAGCCGGGCCGCCGCGTAGCCGCCGGGTTCCGAGTCTGCGGATTCGGTGGTGGTCTCGGTGCTCGTCACCCGGCTGCCTTTCGTTCGGGACCGTCGGCGTTTCGCGGCCGTCGGCCTGCAGAGCCGTCGGCCTTCGGAGCCATCGGCGCTTCGGGACCATCGGCGCCCTTCGCAACCGTCGGCGCTTTCACGACCGTCGGCGCCTCGGGACCATCCGTCAGAGTGCGTCCGGGCCGCGTTCGCCCGTCCGTACCCGGACCGCGGTCTCGACCGGCACGCTCCACACCTTGCCGTCACCGATCTTGCCGGTGCGGGCGGCCTTCACCACGACGTCGATGAGCTGTTCGGATTCCTCGTCCTCGACCAGGACCTCGATCCGGATCTTGGGTACGAGGTCGACGGTGTACTCGGCGCCCCGGTAGACCTCGGTGTGGCCGCGCTGGCGTCCGTACCCGCTGGCCTCGGTGACCGTGAGGCCCTGGACGCCGAAGGCCTGGAGGGCCTCCTTGATCTCGTCCAGCCGGTGTGGCTTCACGACCGCGGTGATGAGCTTCATGCGTCCACCTTCTTCGTCTTCGCTGCTGCCGTGCTGCCCGGGGCGGAGCTCGCGGTGCGCGGGGCCGCGCCGCCGCCCGCTCCGCTGAAGTCGTACGCGGTCTCGGCGTGTTCGACCTGGTCGATGCCGGAGATCTCGTCGTCCTCGGGGACCCGCATCCCGATCGTCCGGTCCAGCAGGAAGGCCAGGATCGCGGAGGCGACGAGAGAGTACGCGAGGACGGCGAAGACACCGACGGCCTGCTTGCCGAGCTGTTCGAGGCCACCGCCGTAGAAGAGGCCCTTGGCGTCGGACTGGACGCCGCCGGTGGCGAAGAGGCCGACGAGGAGGGAACCGGCGATGCCGCCGACGAGGTGGACGCCGACCACGTCCAGGGAGTCGTCGTAGCCGAACCGGTACTTCAGGCCGACGGCCATGGCGCAGAGCACCCCGGCGATCGCGCCGACCGCGATGGCGCCGAGCGGGCTGACCGCGCCGCCGGACGGGGTGATGGCGACGAGTCCGGCGACCGCGCCGGAGGCGGCGCCGAGGGTGGTGAAGGAGCCGTGGCGGAGCTTCTCGTAGCCGAGCCAGGCGAGCATCGCGGCGGCGGTGGCGACCTGGGTGTTGACGAACATCACCGCGCCGACGCCGTCGTCGTTGCCGAGCCACGAGCCGGCGTTGAAGCCGAACCAGCCGAACCAGAGCAGACCGGCGCCGAGCATGACGAGCGGCAGGCTGTGCGGCCGCATCGGGTCCTTCTTGAAGCCGACGCGCTTGCCGATGACGAGGATCACGCCGAGCGCCGCCGCACCGGCGTTGATGTGGACGGCCGTACCGCCCGCGAAGTCGATGACGCCCATCTCGTACAGCCAGCCGCCCGCGCCCCAGACCCAGTGGGCGACGGGGAAGTAGACGATGGTGACCCAGAGCGTGATGAACAGGGCCCACGAGGTGAATTTGACCCGGTCGGCGAGGGCGCCGCTGATCAGGGCCGGGGTGAGCACGGCGAACATCAGCTGGAAGACGGCGAAGACGTAGACCGGGATCGTGTAGCCGTCCCAGAGCTGGGTGACGCCGATCCCGCTGAGTCCGAGGTAGTCCGAGCTCCAGCCGACGACGGAGCCGATGTCGGTGCCGAAGGCGAGGCTGAACCCGAAGAGCACCCACAGGATCGTGACGATCCCGAGGCTGATGAAGCTCATCATCAGCATGTTGAGGGTGCTCTTGACGCGGACCATGCCTCCGTAGAAGAAGGCCAGGGCCGGGGTCATCAGCATCACCAGGGCGGAGCAGATCAGCATGAACCCGGTGTTGGCGGCAGACAGCGTCGGGGTGTCTGCGGCAAGCGTCGTGATGCCTGGGGGCATCGGCGTCTCCTCGTCGTCGGTGCGGCCGCGTGCGGGCGATGGGAGCGGCACCACGTGCGGGACCACTGGGGAAAAGGTGCGGGCCGGTTATGGGCTAGACATTCACCCAGTGCGGTTTCCGCCGATGCCGCACGGTGTTTCACCGTGGTGACGAAGGGGTCCGGTGTGTTACGTCGCCATGAACCGGCGGTGGCGCGACCGGCGCCGGGCCTGTCCCGCGGCCGGGGCCGCATACGGTGCGGTTACGACTCTGGCGTACGGGCACGACAACGCGAACCGGCCACGCCGACCACCCGCTGACCTGGCAATTGGGGGAGCCGAAGTCGGTCTGTGCGGGGTGGTCGCCGTGGCCGGGGCCCGGGGTGCTGCTCAGACCGCTTCGGCGGTCTCCGGCAGCTGCTCGGTGAGGAGGTCGGTGAGCCTGGCGACATCGGGGATGTCCCCGAAGTCCCTGGCAGCGGTGTCGACGGTCTTGCGGAGCCGGGTGTTGACCCGCTCGGAGCGGATCTTCCTGGCGACGCGCAGGGCCTTCTCGGCCAGCACCGTCGACTGTTCGGGCTCGCGCTTGAGGAGGTGGACGGTGGCGAGACCGATCAGGTTGAGCGCGTAGGACCGCTGGTGCTCGTCGTCGTCGCCGAAGAGCTGGACGGCCTTCTCCATCAGGGGCTCGGCGAGCGAGGCGTACGTGGGGCTGCGGCCAGCCACATAGGCGAGGTCGCGGTAGGAGTGGGAGTTCTCGCCGTTGAGCTCGGCCTCCGAGAAGAAGCGGATCCAGTCGGGCTCGGGCTCGCCGTCGATGCCCACGTCGAGGAAGGTGTCCTCGGCCATCCGGACGGCCCGTTTGCACTTGCTGGGCTGGCCCATGTTGGCGTACGCGCGGGCCTCCATCGCATACAGCATGGCCTGGGTGCGCGGGGTGGCGCAGTCCCGGCTGCCGTACTGCGCGAGGTGGATCAGTTCGAGGGCGTCGTCGGGCCGTCCGAGGTGGATCATCTGGCGGCTCATACTGGACAGGATGTACGAGCCCAGGGGCTTGTCACCGGCCTCCTTGGAGGCGTGCAGCGCGAGTACGAAGTACTTCTGGGCGGTGGGCTGGAGGCCGACGTCGTAGCTCATCCAGCCCGCCAGCTCGGCCAGCTCGGCGGCACACCGGAAGAGCCGTTTGGCGGTGGCCTCGGGCTGCGGTTCCTGGAGCAGGTCGGTGACCTCGTGGAGCTGCCCGACGACGGCCTTGCGGCGCAGTCCGCCGCCGCACTGCGCGTCCCACTGGCGGAACATCGCGGTGGTGGACTCCAGCAGATCGAGCTCGGGGCCGGAGAGCCTGGAGGGGCGGCGGGCCGCCGCCGGGTCCGGTTCGGCGGAGACGGCGCCGGAGACGGGGACCAGCCAGCGCTGCATCGGCTCGATGAGCGCGGGTCCGGCGGCCAGGGCGAGCGAGGAGCCGAGGAATCCCCGGCGGGCGAGCATCAGGTCGCTGCGGGAGAACTCGCTGAGCAGGGCGACGGTCTGCGGGCCCGCCCAGGGCAGGTCGACGCCGGACACGGACGGCGACTGGTGCGCGGAGCGCAGTCCGAGGTCCTCGATGGCGACGACGGTGCCGAAGCGCTCCGAGAAGAGCTCCGAGAGGATGCGCGGGATCGGCTCGCGCGGCTGCTCGCCGTCGAGCCAGCGGCGCACGCGGGACGTGTCGGTGCTGATGTGGTGGGCACCCATCTGGCGCGCCCGGCGGTTGACCTGGCGCGCGAGCTCGCCCTTCGACCAGCCGCTCCGCACGAACCATGAGCTCAATTGCTCATTGGGGCGCTTGCCGGCATTCGAATCGCCTGCGCCGCTGCCACTCACTGGAACGCCCCCATCCGCCGAATACCTGTCGCGCGAACCATTACCAGAATGCCCTGAGCCGATGCCGCCCATGTGGAGGTCGCGCACTATCGAACATGAAATCGGGTTGCCTCCGGCATACCCACGGCGCACATACTTCCATGGTTCGTGTACCGACGGTAATCCTACGATCACCCCCCGGGCGAGGGCCCTTACAGAAACGCCACCATTCGCCACCCCTTCGAATGAACGCCGCCCCCGTCGGGCGCGATTCACTTGACACACGGCGATCAGCAGGGGGCGCAGTGAGCGCAACGGGGCGCGCGAAGAATCTCGCACGACCCGAATATCACCGGCGCACTCCGAATCGTCGGCGACGACGGAGCGTCACGACTCCGGTCCGCGTCGTAACCACCGGCGAGCCGGACCCGTTGGAGGGGGCATGGGCTTCACGATCGGCGGCATCCGCGAGATGCGCACCGGCTCACGGCGCCGCGGCCGTGCGGCCGAGTACACGGCGGTGGCCGAGTGCACAGGGCTGTGGGGCTGGGCCGTCGTGCCGGGTGCGCGGGCCGCGGCCGGCCGCTGCTCCTGCGGGCAGGTGGGCTGCCCCTCCCCCGGCGCCCATCCGCTGGACTTCGCCCCCGAGGTCCCCGCGGGCGCCACGCTCGACGCGGCGGCCGATGCCTGGGCCCGCACACCGGGCGCCTCGATGCTGCTGCCGGTGGGCCGCTCCTTCGACGTGCTCGATGTCGCCGAGGCGGCGGGGCGCCGGGCCCTGGTGCGGATGGAGCGGATGGGGCTGCCGCTCGGCCCGGTCGCGGTGACCCCGGCCGGGCGGGCGCAGTTCTTCGTGGCTCCGGGCGCCGCCGCCGAGCTCCCGCAGCTGCTGTACCGGATGGGCTGGGACGACGCGGGGCTGGACCTGCGGGCGCTGGGGACCGGCTGCCACATCACCGCCCCGCCGTCCGACGAGGGCGGCCTCGGCCCCGTCCGCTGGCTGCGCCCGCCGGAGCTGGACACGGCGGCCGCGCCGCCGCAGGCCCGGCTGCTGCTGGGCACGCTGGCGTACAGCTGCCATCGCGCGCCGCTCTGCGGCTGAGCGCGCGGCAGCCGGTCCCGTGACGGCGCCGGAGCCGAAGTCGATCCCGTATCGACGCCGGAACCGGAAGCCGTCCCCGTAACCCCCTATCGACGCCGGAGCCGTCCCCGTAACGCCGAAGAGCCCGGCCGCTGCTTGCGCCATGCGGTCGGGCTCTTCGGGTGCGGTACGGGTCTCAGTCGCCGATCAGGGCGTCCACGAACGCCTCCGGTTCGAACGGGGCCAGATCGTCCGGTCCCTCGCCGAGACCGACGAGCTTCACCGGTACGCCCAGTTCGCGCTGGACGGCGATGACGATGCCGCCCTTGGCGGTGCCGTCCAGCTTGGTGAGCACGATGCCGGTGATGTCCACGACCTCGGCGAACACCCGGGCCTGCACCAGGCCGTTCTGCCCGGTCGTGGCGTCGAGGACGAGCAGGATCTCGTCGAGCGGTCCGTGCTTCTCGACGACCCGCTTGACCTTGCCGAGCTCGTCCATCAGCCCGGTCTTCGTGTGCAGCCGTCCGGCGGTGTCGATGAGGACCACATCGGCGCCCTCGGCGATACCTTCCTTCACCGCGTCGAAGGCGATCGACGCGGGGTCGCCGCCCTCGGGGCCGCGCACGGTGCGGGCGCCGACGCGCTCGCCCCAGGTCTGGAGCTGGTCGGCGGCGGCCGCCCGGAAGGTGTCGGCCGCGCCGAGCACGACGCTGCGGCCGTCGGCGACGAGCACCCGGGCCAGCTTGCCGGTGGTGGTGGTCTTGCCGGTTCCGTTGACGCCGACGACCATCACGACGCCGGGGGTGTCGAGGCCGCTCTCCGTCTTGACCGCGCGGTCGAAGTCGGTGCCGAGCAGGTTGAGGAGCTCTTCGCGCAGCAGCGCGCGCAGCCCCTCGGGGGTACGGGTGCCGAGCACGCGGACGCGCTCGCGGAGGCGCTCCACCAGTTCCTGGGTGGGCGCGACGCCGACGTCGGCGGTGAGGAGGGTGTCCTCGATCTCCTCCCAGGTGTCCTCGTCGAGGTTGTCCCGGGACAGGAGCGTGAGCAGCCCCTTGCCGAGGGAGTTCTGCGAGCGGGCGAGCCGGGCGCGCAGCCGTACCAGACGGCCGGCGGTGGGCTCGGGCACCTCGATGGCGGGGGCGGCGGGCGCCTCCGGCTCGACGGCCTCGGGGGCCTCCTCGGCGGGAGCCTCGGCCTCGGGCGGGCCGACCTCCTCGATGGTGCGGCGCGGTTCCTCGCGCGGCGTCTCGGCTTCCTCGCCGACATGGGGCTCGGCGGGAGGAGTGATGGTCGGCGTGCTCGACGGTGCCGGGGGCAGCTGCTTCTTCTTGCGGCTGCTGACCACGAGCCCGCTGATCACGCCGACCGCGACCAGGGCGATGACTACAGCAAGGATGACGAATTCCATAACCCACCCAGTATCAGTCACGTCCGCCCGCCGGGGCCGCCCCGAAGGATCGCCCGAACATCCCATCGGCCGTTATGCACCTTTTGGCGGTAAAGGTACGATCTTGCCCGTGGAGACCCGCGGCCTGGAGCCCGTCCCCGACAACGAACGCACCGGCCGGGTCCGGACCCTCTTCCCCACCTGGGTCGGCGCGAACCTGACCGTGCTGCTGCTCACCGTCGGCGCCGGGCTCGTCGTCTTCAACGGGCTGAATCTCTGGCAGGTGCTCACGGTCGCCCTCACGGCCTCGGTCATCGGCTTCGGGCTGGTCGGCCTGGTCTCGATCGCGGGCAGACGGGGCGGGGCCCCCGGCATGGCGCTCTCCCGGGCCGTCTTCGGGCAGCGCGGCAATCTGCTGCCCGGAGCGCTGACCTGGGTCGCCCGCTGGGGCTGGGAGACGGTCAACGCGGTCACCGGCACCTACGCGGTGCTCGCCGTGCTGGAACTGCTCTTCGGCATCACGAGCAGCCACCGGCTGACGCTGGTGACCCTGCTCGCCTTCGTGGGGTGCAGCTGCCTGGTGTCGGGGCTGGGCCTGGGTGCGCTGCGGGTGTGCTGCACCTGGTCGACGTACCTCTTCGGCGGTGTCAGCGTGCTCGTACTGATCCACCTGATCGGCTCGACCGACTGGCGGGGCGCACTGGGCAGGCCCGCCGGGCCGGTGACGATGATGCTCGCCGGGGTCGGCACCCTGGCGGCCGGCGGCCTCAGCTGGGCCCCGTCGGGCCCGGACTTCGCCCGCTATCTGCCGCACTCGGCGTCCGGCCGGGCGATGATCGGGGCGACCGTGGCCGGCGCCGGGATCGTGTACGCGCCGATGGTGCTGATGGGGGCCGTGATGGGGGTCGCCGAACCGGGACTGGCCGTCACGCGCGACCCGGTCGCGTTCATCGGCCCGCTGCTGCCCGGCTGGCTCGCGGTGCCGTATCTGCTGTTCGCCGTGGTCGGCATGGTGCTGATCAACGCGATGTCGCTGTACTCGGCCGGATTCACCGCGCAGACCCTGGGATTCACGATCCCCCGCGCCTGGGCGGTCGGCATGAACGCGGCCATCAGCCTGCTCCTGGGCGCGACGCTGATGGTCACGGCCGCCGGTTTCCTGGATTCCTTCACCTCCTTCCTGACGCTGCTCGCCGTCACGTTCTCCGCGTGGATCGGGGTCTTCGCCGTGGATCTGCTGCGGGGCCGTACGTACGATCCGGCGGCCCTCCTGGACACCACCCCGGCCGGCGCCTACTGGTACACCGGAGGCTTCGCCGTACCGGCCGTGGCCGCGTGGGCCGCGGGGCTGGTGACGGGGCTGCTCTTCACCGGCGTGCGGTGGTTCACCGGGCCGCTCGCCACCACCTGGGTCGGGCGTCAGGGGCTGGGCTGGGCGGCCACGATCACCGTCTCCGCCGGCCTGTACGCACTCCTGCCGCGTTCCGCCGGACGGGCCCGGGGCGACGGCGACGGGTCCGGCGACAACACACCCCTACACTTCTGACGCTACGTCAGCTACTGTCCCGCCTCGCCGCGCCCGCCCGACGATGGGGACAAGTCTCATGGCCTTCACAGTGGTCCGGTTCAATCTCGTCGATCCCGATGCCACCCCCGAGTCGCTCTCGTCCCGCTACCGCGCCGCGCTGGAGATGGCCGCGTACGCCGACGAGCACGCCGTCGACACCGTGCAGACCGAGGAGCACCACGGCGTCGCCAACTCCTGGCTGCCCTCCCCCTTCGTCTTCGCGGGCTCGGTCTTCGGCGCCACCCGCCGGATCGCGGTCACCGTCTCGGCGATCATCGGCCCGCTGCACGACCCGCTGCGGCTGGCCGAGGACATCGCGGTCCTGGACCTGCTGAGCGCCGGCCGGCTGGTCACGGTGGCGGGGATCGGCTACCGGCCCGAGGAGTACGAACAGGCGGGGGTCGAATGGGGCCGGCGCGGCAGGCTCCAGGACGAACTGCTGGAGACGCTGCTCCAGGCGTGGACCGGTGAGCCGTTCCCGTACCGGGGCCGGACGGTCAGGATCACGCCGCGCCCGTACACCCGGCCGCACCCGCTGCTGCTGGTGGGCGGCAGTTCGCGGGCGGCGGCGCGGCGTGCGGCCCGGCTAGGGCTGCCGTTCTTCCCGAGCGCGCATCTGCCGGAGCTGGAGGCGTACTACCAGCAACTGCGCGCCGAGTTCGGGACGGACGGCTTCTGCATGATGCCCGCCGCCGAGACACCGCTGCTGCACGTGTCCGAGGACCCGGACCGGACCTGGGCCGAGTACGGCGAGTACTTCCTGCACGAGGCACGCACGTACGCCTCCTGGCAGTCCAAGGACATCCGCTCCGCCGTGCGTTCGGCGGCGACGACGGTGCCGGAGCTGCGGGCCGAGGGGGTCTACCGGGTCCTCACGCCCGACGAGTGCGCCGCGGCGGCCACGGAGCTGGACAGTCTGGTGCTGCATCCGCTGTGCGGCGGGATGCCGGTCGAGGAGGGGTGGCGCAGCCTGCGGCTGTTCTGCGAGGCGATCGCGCCGGAGAGCTCCTGAGCGGCTCCTGACCGGCTGGGGTCAGCCCATCTCCTCCAGCGCCTTGCCCTTGGTCTCCTTCACGAACTTGAGCACGAACGGGATCGAGAGCGTGGCGAAGCAGGCGTAGATGATGTACGTGCCCGACAGGTTCCAGTCGGACAGGCTCGGGAAGCTCGCGGTGATCGCCCAGTTGGCGATCCACTGCGCGGACGCGGCGACGCCGAGCGCGGCGGCGCGGATCCTGTTGGGGAACATCTCGCCGAGGAAGACCCAGACGACGACGCCCCACGACAGGGCGAAGAAGAGCACGAACACATGGGCCGCGACGAGCGCCACGACGCCCTGGGTGGTGGGCAGTTTGCCGTCGACCAGGTCGGCGGAGAAGGCCCAGGCCTCGAAGGCGAGGGCGATGGCCATGCCGGTGGAGCCCGCCAGCGCGAGCGGTTTGCGGCCCACCCGGTCCACCAGGACCATCGCGATGACGGTACCGATGATGTTGATGATGGAGGTGGTGAACGACCAGAAGAACGAGGCGGTCGGGTCGATGCCGACGGACTGCCAGAGCGTCGCCGAGTAGTAGAACGCCACGTTGATGCCGACGAGTTGCTGGAAGACCGACAACCCGATGCCGACCCAGACGATCGGCAGGAAGCCGAAGCGGCTGCCGAGCAGGTCCGTGAACCTGGACTTGTGCTCGCGGTGCATCGCGGTCTCGATCTCGGTCACCCGGGCGTCCAGGTCTACGTTCTTCCCCTCGACCTCCTCGAGGATCTTCCGGGCCCGGTCCTTCTTGCCGACCGAGATCAGGAACCGCGGCGACTCGGGGATCGCGAAGGACAGCAGCCCGTACAGGACCGCCGGGACGACCATCACGCCGAGCATCCACTGCCAGGCTTCGAGGCCGCCGATCTTTCCGCGCTGGTCACCGTCGGCCAGCTGCAGGATGCCGTAGTTGACCAGCTGGGAGATGGCGATGCCGACGACGATCGCCGCCTGCTGGAAGGAGCCGAGCCGGCCCCGGTAGGCGGGCGGCGAGACCTCCGCGATGTAAGCCGGGCCGATCACCGAGGCCATACCGATGGCGAAGCCGCCGATGATGCGCCACATCGCCAGGTCCCAGAGGGCGAACGGGAGCGCGGAGCCGACGGCGCTGATGGTGAAGAGCACGGAGGCGATCTGCATGCAGCGGATGCGGCCGATGCGGTCGGCGATGCGCCCCGCGGTGGCCGCGCCGATCGCGCAACCGATCAGGGCGATGGCGATGACCTGGGCGAGCGTTCCCGAGCCGATGTCGTAGCGGCTGCGGATCGCCTCGACGGCGCCGTTGATGACGGAGCTGTCGTAGCCGAACAGGAAGCCGCCCATCGCGGCGGCCGCGGTGATGAAGATGACATGGCCGAGGTGGTCCGGGTGGGCCGCTCGGGCTCCGGACGCCGGTCCCTGCGAAGTGCTGGTCACATGAACTCCTGATGCCTGGCCACGTCGTCAGGTGTGGGGGTGAACCCTTCCAAGTGGCACACAACTTCCCGGCCGCCACCACTTGAGTGGATCCGGCCCGGGGAGCACTCGGTGAGCAGGGCTCAGCGCAGCCGCTGGCTGATGACCTTCGAGACCCCGTCGCCCTGCATCGAGACGCCGTACAGCGCGTCGGCGACCTCCATCGTCCGCTTCTGGTGCGTGATCACGATGAGCTGCGAGCTCTCCTGGAGCTCCTCCATGATCCGGATCAGCCGCTGGAGATTGGTGTCGTCGAGCGCCGCCTCGACCTCGTCCATCACATAGAACGGGCTCGGCCGTGCCTTGAAGATGGAGACCAGCAAGGCCACCGCCGTGAGCGAACGTTCGCCGCCGGACAGCAGCGAGAGCCGCTTGACCTTCTTGCCGGGCGGCCGCGCCTCGACGTCCACACCGGTCGCGAGCATGTTGTCCGGGTCGGTCAGGATCAGCCGGCCCTCGCCACCCGGGAAGAGCCGCGAGAAGACGCCCTCGAACTCGCGGGCCGTGTCCCGGTACGCCTCCGTGAACACCTGCTCGACCCGCTCGTCGACCTCCTTGATGACCTGTATCAGATCGGCCCGGGTCTTCTTCAGGTCCTCGAGCTGCTCGGAGAGGAACTTGTGCCGGTCCTCCAGCGCCGAGAACTCCTCCAGGGCGAGCGGATTCACCTTCCCGAGTTGCTGGTACGCCCGTTCGGCCGACTTCAGCCGCTTCTCCTGCTCGGCCCTGACGAACGGCTTCGGCCGGTTGCGCGGATGGTCCGGGTCCTGCGGCAGCTCTTCGCCCTCCGCGGCGGGTGACGGCGGTACGAGCTGGTCGGGGCCGTACTCCGCGGCCAGCCCGGCCGGCTCGACGCCCAGCTCCTCCAGCGCCTTCGCCTCCAGCTGCTCTATCCGCAGCCGCTTCTCGGCGCCGAGCACCTCGCCGCGGTGGACGGAGTCGGTGAGCTTGTCCAGCTCGCCCTTGAGCTCGCGGCCCCGGCCGCGCTCGGCCGCCAGCTCCCTCTCCCGCTCCGCCTTGGCGGCCTCGGCCACCACCCGCTCCCGTTCGGCCCGTACGACGGACACCTCGACGTGCGCGAGGAGCTGACGGGCACCGGACGCGACGGCGGAGGCCACCGCCGCCTCGTGCCGCAGCCGGGCCCGGCGCCGCTCGGCGCGGGCGCGGGCCTCCCGTTCGGCGCGGGCACCCCGGTCGAGGGAGTCGGCGCGGCCGGCCAGTGCCTTGACCCGCTCCTCATGGGTGCGCGCCTGGAGCCGGGCCTCCATCTCGGTCTGGCGGGCGTTGGCACCGTCGGCGGCGAGCCGGTCCCGTACGGAGGTGTCCGGCTCGTCCTCGACCGGCATCTCCTCGGCGACGAGCAGCCGCTCGGCCAGCTCCTCGGCCTCCTCGGTCGCCCGCTCCAGGGCCTCCTGGGCGCGGGCCGCCGACGCGGTCATCCGCTCGGCCTCGCCCGCCGCGCCACGGGCCTGCCCGGCCAGCCGCCCCAGCTGCTGGGACACCCCGGACTTCTCCCGCTCGGCGGCCCTGCGCCGCTCCCCGAGCTCCTCGACCAGCGCGGCACCGGCCCGGCGGCACTCCCCCGCGACCCGCTGCTCCTCGGTCAACCCGGCGCACTGCACGGCCAGTTCCTCCAGCTGGGCCGCGGCCTCGTCGACCGAGGCCTGCACTTCGAGGAGGCTCGGCGCCCCGGCGGAACCGCCGTGCGCGAAGTGCGCCGAGAGGATGTCCCCCTCGGCCGTCACGGCCGTGAGCTCCGGGTGTACGGCGACGAGGTCCTCGGCGTCCTCCAGGGTGCCGACCACCACCATGTCCCGCACCAGCCTGCGTACGGCGTCCATCAGTTCGACGGGCCCGCGGACGAGATCGGCCACGGCACGCGGCCCTCCGTCACCGGCGCCACCACCGGCATCATCGGCACCCCCCTCCCCAGGGGCCTCGGCGCGCCGCACCGCGCCCAGCAGCAGCGCGGCCCGCCCCGCGTCCTGCTTGCGCAGCAGCCGGATCGCCTCCGCCGCCGTGGCCGGGTCCGTCACCGCGACCGCGTCCGCCGCCGCGCCCAGTGCCGCCGCCACCGCCACCTCGTGCCCCGGCGCCACCGCCAGGAGTTCCGCGGCCGGACCCACCAGGCCCGACAGCCGGTCCCGCGCCCCCAGCAGCGCGCCCGTGCCGTCCTTGCGGCGCAGACCGAGGGCCAGCGCCTCGTGGCGGGCCGCCACCGCCGCCCGCTTCCGTTCCGCAGCGGTGGCCGCCTCCCGGGCCGCGGAGTGCGCCGCCTCCGCCTCGGCGAGCTCCCGCTTGGCGGCATCGTGCCGCTCGCCGAGCTCCTGATCACCGGCGTCCAGGCCCTCGACCTCGGCCCTGAGCTGTTCGTACTCCTCCTGGGCGGCGATCGCCCGCTCCTGCGCCTCGTCCCGGGAGGCGGCCAGCCGGTCGATCTCGGCCTGCGCGGAACCGGCACGGCTGCGGGCGGCGTTGACCTGCCCGTTCAGCCGGGCGAGCCCCTCGCGGCGGTCCGCGATGGCGCGGGCGGCGTCCTTGAGCCTGCGCTCCTCGGCCGCCAACTCCCGTTCCAGCTCGGCACGGTGGGCCGAGGTGTCCTCCAGCGCGTGTTCCGCGGCCTCCAGCGCGGCGGTCAGCTCAGCCTCCTGCTCGCGGATCCGGGCCGCCTCCCGCTCCATCTCCTCGGGATCGCGACCGCGCCGCTCCTCCTCCGGAGCGGCCGAAGCACTCTTCACCCGGGCATCGGCCAGCGAGATCGTGCCGCGCACCCGCTCGGCCAGCTGGGACAGCTCGTACCAGGTCTGCTGGGCGCGCTGGAGCCGCGGCGCCAGCCGCCGTACCTCGTCCTCCAGCTCCGCCTCCCGCGCCAGGGCCGCCTTGAGCGCCGCCTCCGCGGCCTCCCGGCGCTGCTTGAGCGCCGCCTCGTCGGCGATCTCGCTGCTCAGCGCCGTGCGCAGCCGCACCAGGTCGTCGGCGAGCAGCCGCAGCTTGGCGTCGCGCAGGTCGGCCTGGATGACGGCGGCCCGGCGCGCCACGGCGGCCTGCCGGCCGAGCGGTTTCAGTTGCCGCCGCAGTTCGTCGGTGAGGTCCTGGACGCGGGCGAGATTGGCCCCCATCGCGTCCAGTTTCCGCAGCGCCTTCTCTTTCCGCTTGCGGTGCTTGAGCACGCCGGCGGCTTCCTCGATGAACGCGCGACGGCCCATCGGATCGGCGTGCAGCACGGAGTCCAGCTGGCCCTGACCGACGATGACATGCATCTCGCGGCCGATGCCGGAGTCCGAGAGGAGTTCCTGGATGTCCAGCAGCCGGCAGGTGTCGCCATTGATCTGGTACTCGCTGCCGCCGTTGCGGAACATGATCCGAGTGATCGTCACTTCGGCGTACTCGATGGGCAGCGCACCATCGGAATTGTCGATGGTCAATGACACTTCGGCCCTGCCGAGCGGCGGCCGCCCGGTGGTGCCGGCGAAGATCACGTCCTCCATCTTGCCGCCGCGCAGGGATTTGGCGCCCTGTTCCCCCATGACCCAGGAGAGCGCGTCCACCACATTGGACTTGCCGGACCCATTGGGGCCGACGACGCATGTGATGCCGGGTTCGAACCGCAGCGTCGTGGCGGAGGCGAACGATTTGAAACCACGCAGGGTCAGGGCCTTGAGGTGCACGCCGCCGGACTCTACCTTTCGCTCTCGGTTTCGCTGATGAAGGTGCAGGGCACATCAGACGGTAAGGGAAGGGGTGTACGCCGGGGCGGCTACCGCGCAGTTTCCGAGCGGAAAAGGATCCGGGCGGAAAAAGAAAGAAGGGACGCCTGGGCGTCCCTTGTAAAACTTGTGCGGTGTTGCGTGCGGTGTTGCTGGTGCAGCTGCGCATGACGAATCAAGGACATGTCACGGCGGTGACAGATCGAGAGCAGTGATCTTCAATGATCCGGCGGCAATCCGGGTGATGATCTCAAACGGCTGACGCGCACGCGGCCCGACCGGCCCCTGGGGGCCATCGGTCAGGTCAGCGCCGGCTCCGCCTGAGGTACGTCGATGTCGATGCTGTCGAGCAGCGACTCTTGGTGCTGGGCGGCGGCATTCAGCGCGTCGTTCTCGTCCTGAATCCGTACGAGCTCGGATTCGAGGTCCTGGACGCGCTGCTGGAGCCGTCGCATCTCGGCGAGGAGTCGCGGGTCGGAACCGCCGACGTAACCGAGAAGCGCCTTTGCCATGATGGATGGTCCTCCACACTGAGTGACCGACCGATGCGGTGTGGGTCGTGAGGGAATCGCACCCGCGGTGCTCGGCAGTGCTCTGTAGTCACTGCTGTTCTGCTGCCAAACAGCTCTGCCAAACAGCTAAGGTGCGCGGGGATTTCAGCGTCTCACCAAAAAGTTTGACGGTCAACACGATCACACCCTGTAGAGGCGGGCGGCCCGGGGGCGCGCGGCTGGGCGATCATGCGGCGCGACTCTCCTGCGGGGCCCTGCGGGGCGTGGAGATCATCCTTACTGCCGCAGCCTGGCACGCCAACCGAATCTTGGCAACCACCCGGACATTCCGCAGGTCATTTCATGTGTACGCAGATGAGCACCCCGTCCGGTAACCCCTCGCCGCGTTTCGAACACGGTCCGAACATGGCCCGTTCCGCACCCCCGGGCCGGACCCGGTTCAACGGATCGCGAAGCCCTCGTAACCGCCGCGCGGGGTGTCCCATATCTCAGTGACTCCGTCGACGTGTCCGGGTGTGTCGTCCGAGCGCAGCCACTCCAGCAGACGGTGGCAGTTCTCACGCCGGCCCTCGGCGACGACCTGCACCCTGCCGTCGTCGAGATTGAGGGCGAAGCCGGTGAGGCCACCGATCTCAAGGGCGTTCGCCCTGGTGAACCAGCGGAATCCCACCTGCTGCACTCGGCCGCGTACCCATGCGGTGAGTCGTACATCTTCGTTCATGCCCGAACGCTAACCGGCCGATCGCCCGCGGAGCACTTTCCGCCGTCTGGCCATGGCGTACAGTCCCGACGCAATGGACTCACTCGAACGGGTGAGTCGTATTGACGAAGGGCTCAGCAGATGGGAAGCCATCGACGCTCCGCGACAGCCGCCACCGCCGATGACCACGCCGCGGAAGGCGCGGGACGAAGCCGGGGCGGGCACCGCAGGAAGCGGTCCGCGGCCCCGGTCCGGACCGGACTGGTCGGCGTCTCCGCGGCCCTTGCCGTGGGAGCCGTGGCAGTGGCCTCCGGCCTGGTGCCCGGCGGCGACACCTACTCGCTGGGCGGCGGCTCCGACCGGGTGCGCACCGAGGGCTCTCCGGATCTGCTGACCCAGGGCGGCTCCTCCACCGCACCGGCCGACCGGTCCACCGCGTCCGGACCGGCCAGCCGCGGCACCGGGCGGGCCGGGGGCCCGGCCAGCGCTCAGTCCTCCGCCGGATCCCCGTCGTCCGCCCCGAAGACCTCGGGCCCCGCCGAGCGGACGGAGCCCTCCCGGTCCGCCTCGGCGAAGACCCCTTCGGCCGGGACCGGGAAGAGCACCGCTCCCGCCGCCGAGAAGTCGTCGGCCGCGCCGAAGACCTCCGCCCCCGCGACCCGCAGCGCCTCGGCCCCGGCCGACTCCTCGGTCCCGTCCGCCGTGCTCGCCCTGGTCAACCAGGAACGCTCGAAGGTCGGCTGCAGCCCGCTGACCGCCAGTTCCTCGCTCGCCTCGCTCGCCCAGGACTTCAGCGAGGACATGGCCGCCCGCGGCTTCTTCGACCACACCGACCCGGACGGCCGGTCCCCGTGGGACCGCGCCTCGAAGGCCGGTGCGCAGGGCCTCGCGGCCGAGAACATAGCCCGTGGCCAGGCGACCGCGAAGGCCGTGATGGACTCCTGGATGAACAGCCCCGGCCACCGGGCGAACATTCTCAACTGCGACTACAGGACGCTCGGCGTCGGTGTGCACTACGGCTCCGGTGGCCCCTGGTGGACCCAGGACTTCGGCTTCTGAGATTTCCGCAGGTCAGCGACCTATGAGCCCTCCTGGGCCGTATCAGGGCCGTCATCGGTAGCCGGGGCGGCCCAGACGGAATCAACGGCGGCCCGCGTGCGGGTCTCGCTCGACGGCATCAGGTGCGTATAGGTCCGCAGCGTAAAGCCGGGGTCATGGTGGCCCAGATATTCACTCAGAGCCTTGATGCTCTCCCCCACGTCCAGAAGCACAGAGGCGTAGAAGTGCCGCAACGCGTGCATCCCGTTGTCCCGCCCCGCAGCCACACCCGCAGCTCGTAGAGCAGGACGCCACTGCCGATCGTTGAAACGGTTGCGGTTCAGGGAATGCCCCTCGGGGCTCCGGAAGATCAGTGCCGCAGTGACAGGCGGACCGTCCAACGTCTTCCAGGGCAATGTCACCTCCACGGCGGGCAAGCGCGTCAGGTGGCCGGCCAACGCGAAGACAATGGACTCGGGCAGGTTTCTCCACCTCATCAAGGTGCCCGCGCAGGGCGCGGGCTGGCCCCTTGGGTCTCAGCTCAGCAGCAGGTCACAGCGTTGACCGATTACGTAACCGCAGGCTGGGAACCCGGCGTGTCACTTCTTCGGCTTCTGACCGTCGGCGCGCCCGGCGCTCACCCACAGAAAGCGCACTCCGGTGGTGAGCGCTGTGCGGGCGTACGCTGCTCGCTATGGACGAGAGTCTCGGTATGGACGAGAGCGCGGACGAGAACACCCGTCCGGACACGCTCGCCTTCGACGTGTTCTCCCGGCAGTGCCCCTCACGCTCCACGCTGGAACATGTCACCGGGCGCTGGGGCAGCCTGACTCTGGGAGCGCTGTACGAAGGCGGCTTCCGCTTCAACGAACTCCGTCGCCGGGTCGACGGGGTCAGCGAGAAGATGCTCTCGCAGACCCTCCACGCCCTGGAACGGGACGGCCTGGTCCACCGCGAGGCCCAGCCGACCAATCCCCCGCGCGTCGACTACGAGCTGACGCCCCTGGGCCGGCAGGTGGCCGAGCGGCTGCTCGCGCTGATCGAGCTCGTCGAGGGCCGGATGCCCGAGGTGCTCCGGGCCCGTGACGGCTACGACGAGGCGCGCGGCGGGCGCTGACAGCGCGGGCAGAAGTAGCTGGAGCGGTTCATCCAGGGGCGGCGGCGCATCGGCGTGCCGCAGCGGTGGCAGGGCTCGTCCTCGCGTCCGTAGGCGTCGAGCGAGCGGTCGAAGTAGCCGGACTCGCCGTTCACGTTGACGTAGAGGCTGTCGAAGCTGGTGCCGCCCTGGTCGAGCGCCGCGGTCATCACGTCGCGGACATGGCCGAGCAGTTCGGCGGCCTTGGGGCGGTTGAGGCTCGCGGTCGGCCGGTCGTAGTGCAGTCTGCTGCGCCAGAGTGCCTCGTCCGCGTAGATGTTGCCGACGCCGCTGATCAGCGACTGGTCGAGCAGGGCCCGCTTGACGGTCGTACGGCGCAGGCGCAGCGCCGCGTGGAAGGCGGCGTCGTCGAACGCCGGGTCCAGCGGGTCGCGGGCGATGTGCGCGATGGTGTCGGGCAGCCCGTCGGGCGTGTTCTCGTGGAGCGAGAGCCCGCCGAAGGTCCGCTGGTCGACGAAGCGGAGCTCGGTGCCGAGGGAGTCGTCGAAGCGGATCCGGATGCGCAGATGCTTCTCGTCCGGGGCGTCCTGCGGCTGCACCAGCAGCTGGCCGCTCATCCCGAGGTGGCCCAGCAGCGAGCTGGACGCGTCGTCCAGCGGCACCCAGAGGTACTTGCCGCGGCGCATCGCCGTTCCGAAGCGGGCGCCGCCGAGCCGGGCCGCGAAGTCCACGCCACCGGCGAGATGACGGCGGACCGCACGCGGGTGCAGCACCTCGACGTCACCGACGGTGCGGCCGGTGACCCAGCGTTCGAGACCACGCCGTACGACTTCGACCTCGGGCAGCTCGGGCACTGTGTCGCTCCTGAAGGAATGCAGCATGCAGAATGCTCTGATTGAACAATATTGAACAATACGGTTCCGGGCAGGAAGAACCCCCCGGTGCACAGGGCACCGAGGGGTTCTCGGGGTCAGGCCGGAGTGGCGTCCGTGGACGGCGACGGGCCGGACGGGGCATCGGTGGCCCCTCCCTCGGCAGCGGCCTTCGCCGCAGCCGCCCGTTCCTCCGCGGCGGCGCTGATCTCGCGCCAGGCGGACTCCGCCGCCTGCTGCTCCGCTTCCTTCTTGCTACGGCCGGTGCCGGTGCCGTACGAGACACCACCGACGCGAGCAGCAGCAGTAAAGGTCTTCTCGTGGTCCGGGCCGGTCTCCGTGACGATGTACTCGGGAACTCCGAGGCTCTCGCCGGCGGTGAGCTCCTGGAGGCTGGTCTTCCAGTCCAGGCCGGCACCGAGGTTCGAGGACCTGTCGATCAGCGGGTCGAAGAGCCGGTGGACCAGCTCCGAGGCCGCGCTGAGGCCCTGGTCGAGATAGACCGCGCCGATCACCGCTTCGAGGGTGTCGGCGAGGATGGACGCCTTGTCCCTGCCACCCGTGCCCTCTTCACCCCGGCCGAGCCGGATGAAGGAGCCGAGTTCCAGGCCGCGGCCCACTTCCGCAAGCGCACGCGAGTTGACCACCGCGGCCCGCAACTTGGCCAGCTGGCCTTCGGGCAGGTCGGGGTGGGTTCGGTACAGCGTGTCCGTGACCACCAGGCCGAGCACCGAGTCCCCAAGGAATTCGAGCCGCTCGTTGGTGGGCAGACCGCCGTTCTCGTACGCGTACGAACGGTGGGTCAGCGCACGCACCAGAAGGGCGGTCTCGAGTTGATACCCGAGCCGCCCTTCCAGAAGCGTGTGGGACGAGGCTGTGTTGACGTTGTCTGCCTTCTTCTTGGCATTGGACAACTCAGACATCGGGCCTCTCACCAGCCGCTCAGACCTCGAGGACCTGGCGCTTGTTGTACGTGCCGCAGCTGGGGCACGCGATGTGCTGCAGCTTCGGCTCCTGGCAACGCTCGCACGAAACCAGGGTGGGGACCGCAGCCTTCCACTGCGACCGGCGGTGGCGCGTGTTGCTGCGCGACATCTTCCGCTTCGGAACAGCCACGGCTACTTCTCCTGCTTCTCGTCGACGCCCGCTTCGGCGCCGCCCATGTTGTCCTTCTCGCCGTCCTGAACGGTGTCGGCGAGTCCCTGCAATGCCGCCCAACGGATGTCGACGGCATCATGGTGGTGGTCGGGGTTCTCGTCCAGCCTGATTCCGCATTCGGAACACAGACCGGCACAGGACTCCCGGCACACCGGCTGCATCGGCAGTGCGAGCACCACCGCATCACGCAGCACTGGTTCGAGGTCGAACAGGCCGTCCTCGATGAAGAGCCTGTCCTCGTCGTCCTCGGCGTCGTCGGCCGGCTCCGCCTTGCTGCTGCGGCCCCGGTCATCGGCGTCAGGGTACGAGAACATCTCCTGGAAGTCCGCAGCGACCTCTTGGCGCAGCGGCTCCAGACACCTTACGCACTCCCCCTCGGCCGACGCACGGGCGGTGCCTGTGACAAGCACCCCTTCCATGACCGACTCAAGGCGGAGGTCCAGCTCCACGGGTGCGCCTTCCGGCACACCGATGACCCCTTCGATGCCGAGGACAGCCGGCGGACCGGGTGCGTCCACGGTGCGGGAGAGCCGCTGGAGGGCACCGGGACGCCGGCCCAGCTCGTGCGTATCGAACACGAGGGGGTTTCGGTGGTCGAGGTGGCCGTTCAGGGCTTTTCCTGCTTTCGAAATCATGTGCAACGCACATCGTGGGGAGGGCCGACCGGATTCGGAGTCGAAGCGGGCAGCCGGGATCGCGGACATACGCGCGACCGAAGAGCCAGGATACTGGACGCGCCGCCCAGCTCCCAATCCGGGCCGTCGGGACCGTCCGGGCCATGGGCTCCGGGGCCGGGCGGTCCCGTCCGGTCAGCGCTCCTGTTCGTACCGGCGGAGCTGGTCCAGGTCGATCATGCTGGTGTCGAACAGGCTGGTCTCGTCGAGGGCGCTCTCGCCCTGCTGCTGGACCTGCTGGCCCTGGGCGGGCTGCTGCTGCCAGCCGTCGTACCCCTGGACGGGGACCTGGGCCTGGGGCTGCTGCTGGGTCTGGTCGTAGCCCTGCTGCTGATAGGCCGCGGCGTACGGATCCGGCTGCTGCTGGTACCCGTAGACGTCCTGCTGCGGCTGCCCCTGGTACGCGTAGCTCTCCGCGTAGCCCGAGCCCGGCTGGGCCTGGGCGGGGAAGTGCGGCTGGGCCTGCTGGTGGACCGGCTGGGGCTCCGGGGTGGCGAGCCCGGCGAGGCCGGCCCAGTGGTCCTCGTCGCTCATGTGCGTCTGGTTGCCCGCCGCGTCCTGAGCGGCCACGTGCGCACCGAGCTCGTCGGTGGCGACCCGGCCGTGCAGCTTCTGCCGACCGCGGCCGACCGCGTCCAGGGTCTTGGCGAGCACGGCCTCGAAGGCGCCCAGCTTGGTGTCCACGTACTCGTCCGCCCGGCGCTGGAGCGTGGCCGGATCGGCGCTGCGCTCGGGAGCCTCGGCGAAGTCCGGGTCCTCGTAGCCCTGCTCGTCGAAGGGCTGGCCGCGGCCGAGGAGCTTCTCGCGCCCGCGGTCGACGGAGCCGATCGTCTTGGTGAGGACGACCTCGAAGTTGGCGAGCTTGCTGTCGACGTACTCGTCGGCCTCGGCGCGGACCTCGGCGGCCTCCCGGCGGGCCTCGTCGAGGATGCGGTCGGCCTCGCTGCGGGACTGTCTGGCGATCTCGGTGTCGGAGATCAGCGAGGTGCGTTCGGCGCGGGCGGCGCCGATGATCCGCTCGGCCTCCTGGCGGGCCTGTTCGGCCAGCTGCTCCTGGCCGCCGATGAGCTCCTGGGCGTGGGCGAGCGAACCGGGCAGGGCCTCGCGCACCTCTTCGAGCATCACGAGCAGTTCGGCGCGGTTGACCACGCACGAAGCCGACATGGGCATCGACCGGGCGTTCCCGACCGCTTCGACGATCTCGTCGAGCTTCTTCTGCACGTCCACCGTGTGCTCGCCACTCTCTACAGCCGATTGGAGACGGACGGGACGACTGTAAGGCCAGTCGGCGCCCGTCCGACACCTGGTGACGGACCGTCAGCGGTTCACTGCTGAGCGAGACGTTCGGTGAGGGCCTCGTGGACCAGCGGGGGAAGCAGGTGGGAGACGTCTCCGCCCCAGGTCGCGACCTCCTTGACCAGGGAGGACGACAGGAAGCTGTAGGTGGGATTGGTCGGCACGAAGAGCGTCTCGACGCCGGAGAGGCCGTTGTTCATCTGGGCCATCTGGAGCTCGTAGTCGAAGTCGCTGACGGCCCGCAGGCCCTTCACGATCGCCGGGATGTCGCGCTGCTTGCAGAAGTCGACCAGGAGGCCGTGGAAGGACTCCACCTGGACGTTGCCGAACTCCGCGGTGACCTGGCGGATCAGGTCGATCCGCTCGTCGACCGTGAACAGGCCCTTCTTGGACTGGTTGATCATCACCGCGACGTGTACGACGTCGTACAGCTTCGAGGCGCGGCCAATGATGTCGAGGTGTCCATTGGTGATGGGGTCGAATGACCCCGGACAGACGGCGCGGCGCAACTTGATTCCCTCGCTCTCCGGTCCGGTCATCGTGCGTCTTCGCACGTAGAGGCGGCGCGACCGTACCAAAGCGTTCCTTCGCCGTAGCGACGGGCCCGCAACGGCTCGAATCCCTTGGGCCAGCCGAATTCTCCGCCTCTGGTGCTGCGTTCCACGGTGACGAGGGCATCGGCCGTGAGCCAGCCCTGAGCACGGAGTGTGAGCAGTATCTCGCCAAGATCGTCGTCGGTGACGGCGTACGGCGGGTCCAGGAACACCACGTCGTAGGGGTCCCCCGGGGCCGGTCCTGTCACGATCTGTTCGGCTTTGCCGGTGCGGACCTCGGCGCCGGGCAGGCCGAGGGTGCGGACGTTGTCCCGGACGGTGCGGACGGCCTTGGGGTCGGCCTCGACGAGCAGAGCGTGCACCGCGCCGCGGGAGAGCGCCTCCAGGCCGACGGCCCCGGACCCCGCGTACAGATCGGCGATACGGATGCCCTCCAGGCTGCCGAGGAGCGCTTCCCAGGTGGAGAAGAGGCCCTCGCGCGCACGGTCGGAGGTGGGGCGGGTGCCGGTGCCGGGCGGAACGGCCAGGCGGCGTCCGCCGGCCGAGCCGGCGATCACGCGGGTCATGGGTGTCTGGTCCTCGGTTCGTGGGCGGGCCCGCGGGGTGCCGCGGCGACGTGCCACCCACGATATGGCGTCGTCGCCGATCGGGCCCCCGCACCCGGCGTCCCCCGCCGGTCCCGGTCAGCCCTTGTCGAGGTACTGCTCGCGCTCCTTGTCGAGCAGCGCGTCCAGCGCGGTCCGCAGCTCCGGCAGGTGTTCGAGCTCCGGGTCGGCGGCGACGATCGCGACGGCCTCCTCGCGTGCGGCGGCGATGACCTCCTCGTCGTCGATGACGGTGAGCATCCGCAGCGAGGAGCGGACCCCGGACTGGGCCTGGCCGAGGACATCACCCTCGCGGCGCTGCTCCAGGTCGATCCGGGAGAGCTCGAAGCCGTCCAGGGTGGCGGCGACCGCGGAGAGGCGGGCGCGGGCGGGACTGGCCTCGTGGGCCTCGCTGACCAGCAGGCAGAGCCCGGGGGCGGAGCCCCGGCCGACCCGGCCGCGCAGCTGGTGCAGCTGGGAGACGCCGAAGCGGTCGGCGTCCATGATCACCATGGCGGTGGCGTTGGGGACGTTGACGCCGACCTCGATGACGGTGGTGGCGACCAGGACGTCGACCTCGCCCGCGGCGAAGCGGCGCATCACGTCGTCCTTGTCGTCGGGGTTCATCCTGCCGTGCAGCACCTCGATGCGCAGACCGGCCAGGGGGCCCTTGGTGAGCTGCTCGGCGATCTCCAGCACGGCGAGCGGCGGGCGCTTGTCGCCCTCGGCCTCGGGGGCCTTCTTCTTCGCCTTCTTCCCGGCCGCCTCGTCGTCGGCGTCGTCGCCGATGCGGGGGCAGACCACGTACGCCTGGTGTCCGTTCTCCACTTCTTCCCGCACCCTTTCCCAGGCGCGGCTGAGGAAGTGCGGCTTGTCCTTGGCGGGCACCACATGGCTGGCGATGGGCGAGCGGCCGGCCGGGAGCTGGTCCAGTACGGAGGTCTCCAGGTCGCCGAAGACGGTCATGGCGACCGTACGGGGGATGGGGGTGGCCGTCATGACCAGCAGGTGCGGCGACCTCCTTTCCCCCTGGGAGTGCCCCTTGGACCGAAGGGCGTCGCGCTGTTCCACCCCGAAGCGGTGCTGTTCGTCGACGACGACCAGGCCCAGGTCGTGGAACTGGACCTTGTCCTCGATCAGGGCGTGGGTGCCGATCACGATCCCGGCCTCGCCGGTGACGAGGTCGAGGAGCGCCTGCCGGCGGGCCGCGGCGCCCATGGAGCCGGTGAGCAGCACCACCTTCGTCCCCTGCTCGGAGCCGCCCAGCATGCCGCCCTCGGCCAGCTCCCCCATCATTTCCGTGATCGAGCGGTGGTGCTGCTGGGCGAGCACCTCGGTGGGCGCGAGCATCGCGGCCTGCCCGCCCGCGTCGACGACCCCGAGCATGGCCCGCAGCGCGACCATGGTCTTCCCCGATCCGACTTCGCCCTGGAGGAGCCGGTGCATCGGGTGCTCGGTCGCGAGGTCGTCGAAGATCTCCTTGGAGACCTTCTGCTGCCCGTCGGTGAGGGTGAAGGGCAGCTTGGCGTCGAAGGCGTCGAGCAGCCCGCCGGGCACGGGTCTGCGGGCCACGGCCGGGAGCTGGGTGTCGGCGTACCTGCGGCGGGCCAGCGCGACCTGGAGGACGAAGGCCTCGTCCCACTTCAGCCGGTCCCTGGCCTCGGCGATGTCCGCCTTGGTCTGCGGGCGGTGGACCTTGAGCAGCGCCTCGGGGAGCGCCGTGAAGCCGCGGCCCTCGCGCAGGCCCGGCGGCAGCGGGTCGACGGCCTCCTGCGCGCTGGGCAGCACCGTGTCGACGGCCTTGGCGATCCGCCACGAGTCCAGCTGCTTGCAGGCCGGGTAGATCGGCAGCAGCCGCCCGGCGAAGGCGTCCACCGCCTCCGCAGCCCCAGCCCCGTCGGCGGATTCAGTGTCCAGCAGCTGGTACGTCGGGTGGGCCAGCTGCATCTTGCGGTTGAAGACGGAGACCTTGCCCGCGAACATCGCCCGGCGGCCGGGCAGCAGCTCCTTGTGCGGCTTGTGGACGCCGTGGCCGAAGAAGACCAGCTGGAGCCGGCCGTGGCCGTCGGTGAGGGTCACTTCCAGGCGCTTGCCGCGGCCGTTGTTGAACATCAGGACGCGGGCGTCGGCGACCTGGGCGACCACCGTCACATGCTCGTCCAGCGGAAGGTCGGCCAGCGCCGTGAGCCGGCCGCGCTCCTCGTACCGCCGCGGGTAGTGGTGGAGCAGATCACCGACCGTGTGCAGGTCGAGGTGTTCGGCCATCACCTTCGCGGTGGCTCCGCCGAGCAGCTTCTTGAGGGGTTCATCGAACGCAGACACGCGATCCATTGCACACCACAGCACTGACAGATGTCTGGCGGGCACCACCCGGAACCTGTGAATCCCCTGGTCGCAACCGTCGCCGCGCCGCTAGGGTCGGCTCCCACGCTTCCGGCTCGCGATCACCTCTCCAGGGATCGCCCGACCCGCGCTGTCGCGAGTGCCTCACCGGACGAGGCACAGGCCCCCCACCGGCGCTGCGACGATGACATCTGAGACCTCAGCGAATTCCGCGTCCCCCGAACACACATCGAGTTCTGTGCCCTGACCGGCAACGAGGCCCGCGGCCTGGAAATCCTCGCCGAGCGGCCCGCGTACTTCACCGACAGCGGCAACCCCGGCAGCCTGATGGACTACCTGGCCGTCATGGCGCTGCTGATGGGCCGGCTGACCGCGCTCGGCCACGGCGGGCAGTCGGCGCCGGGTCCGGCCGGGACCGACTGGACCGCCTCCTCGCTGGCCGCGCACGCCCGCGCGCGGGCGCTGGAGCTGGCCGCCCGGTTCGACGGACGCAACGGCACCGCGCAGGTCGGCAAGCTGGTGCGGGAGCGGCTGGACCGCCGGCCGCTGGTGGACCGGCTGCCGCTCGGTGTACGGGCGGGGCGGCCGGCCGCCCCGCCCGGGAAACCTGAGTCCGCCCCGACGCCTTCCCCGGAGACACCTGCGAAGACGCCCCCGAACCTGACCGCCCTGCTGGCCGAGGCTCACCGTCTCTCCGACGCCCAGCACCCGGACGCCGGGGCCGCCTGGGAAGCCGTCGCCCGCCGGGCCGCCGAACGGGACGGGGCCGCGGCCGGCCTGTCGGACCACGACCGCGCGTGCGTCGAGGACCACCGGGCGATGTACGGCTCGCTCCCGCCCACCGAGGCGATGGCGGCCTTCGGGAGGGCCGCCGCGTTCTACGAATCCGCGGGCGACCCGGGCGAGGCCGCCGCCGCGGCGGGCCGGGCCGCGTACGCCCGCGCGCTGGAGCCCGGCGGGGCGGACGGGGCGCTGGCCGCGATCGCGCCGGTGGTGGACCGGATCCTGGCCCTGTACGCCGACGGCGCGGCCACCGCCCGCCAGGCGGGCGGCGCACTGGTGTGCCGGGCCCGCATCCTCGCCCGACTGGTGCAGGACGCCCCGGACGAGGCGGCCGCCGAATCGGCCCTCGCCGGTCTCGAACAGGGGGCGCGGGAGCTGCTCGCGTTCACCGAACCACTGCACGGGGAGCCGGGGGTGGCCACCCGGACCGCGGAGGCTCTGGATCTGCTCGGCGACGTCGCGGCGTTCCGCGGCGACCCGCACGGCGCGCTGGAGCGGTACGAGCGGGCCGCCGCCGAGACCGACGGAGCCGGGCTGTCCTGGTACGCCGTCGAGTACTTGGCCAAGGCGTCCGGGCTCGCCGCCCAACTGGAGGAGTACGAGCGGGCGGAAGCGGCGGCACGGGGCGGCGTTCGTCCCGGCGCGCGGGCGGGCCCGGCTGCATCTGCGGCTCGCCGAAGTCCTCGCCGGTACCGGGCAGTTCGCCGAGGCGGTCGAGCAGGCGCTGGACGCCGCGCACTGGGTCGGGGAGCCGGACGAGACGGGCGAGGAGCGCCGCGCGGAGGCCGAGGCGCTGCTGGAGTACGTGGGACGGCGAACCGGCGCCTAGAAGAAGGCCGCCGGGCGGCCCCGGCAGCCCTTCGGGCCGACCTCGCTACTCCACCCCGATGAGCAGCGGAGCGCTCTGGCGGCCGCCCCGGTACACCACCGTGTCCACCGCCAGATAGCCCTCGCGCACGTGCTCCTCCAGCGCGTCCGCGAGGCTGTCGGGGACGTCCTCGCCGAGGACCAGGGTGACCAGTTCGCCGCCCGCCGCCAGCATCCGGTCCAGCACGTCGCGGGCGGTCCGCGGTACGTCCCCGCCGATGACCGCGACGTCGCCGTCGATCAGGCCCAGCACGTCGCCCGCCTGACAGATGCCCGCCATGGTCCAGGACTGCCGTTCGGCGACGGCGAGTTCGGCGTAGCGGGTGGCGCCGGCGGCGGCGGTCATCGCCACCACGTCCTCGTCGAAGCTGCGGTCGGGTTCGTGGACGGCGAGGGCCGCGATGCCCTGGACGGCTGCCCTGGTCGGGATCAGGGCGACCCGGACGCCCTGGGCGCGGGCCTGTTCGGCGGCGGCCGCGGCGGTGTGGCGCAGCTCCGCGTCGTTGGGCAGCAGGACCACCTCGCGGGCGTGCGCCCGGAGGATCGCGTCGACCAGTTCGCCGCTGGCGGGCGGCTCGCCGGGGCGGGCCAGCACCGTGGTGGCCCCGGCCTCCTTGCACAGGTCGCGGAGCCCGTCGCCGGGGACCAGTACGACGACCGCGCGCTGCACGGGCTCGGCGTGGGGGTGCACCCGGTCCGGGCCGAAGTGGGTGATCCGGATCCGGTACGGCCGCCCGGCCTCGACCCCGGCCTCCACGGCGGCACCCGCGTCGTCGACGTGCACATGGACGTTCCACAGTCCGTCGCCGCCCACCACCACGAGCGAGTCGCCGAGCCGGTCGAGCCGGGTCCGCAGCCGGTCCACCGCGTCGTCCGTGGCCTCCAGCAGGTAGATGACCTCGAAGGCGGGTCCGCCCTCCGCGTCGGCCTCCGCGCAGTCGTCCGGCACTTGAAGGATCGGCACCGCCGTCCGACGGCGCTCGGGCGCCTGCCCGCAGACCGCTTCGACGAGCGCCCCGAGCACCGTCACCAGGCCCCGTCCGCCGGCGTCCACGACGCCCGCCCGGCCGAGGACGGCGAGCTGTCCGGGGGTCGCCTCCAGGGCCGTGCGCGCCCCTTCGTACGCCGCCCGTGCGACCTCCGTGGTCCCGGCGCCGTCCTCGGTGCGGGCGGCGGCCTCGGCGGCCGCGGTGGCCACGGTGAGCACGGTGCCCTCGACAGGGTGGGCCACGGCCTGCCGGGCCGCCGCGGCGGCGACGGCGAGCGCCCGGCGCAGCCGGTCCGCGTCATGGCCGTCGGCCAGTACACCCGCCATCCCGCGCAGCAACTGGGCCAGGATCGTGCCGGAGTTCCCTCGGGCGCCGATCAGGGCGCCGTGCGCCATGGCCCGCACCGCGTCGGCCGTGGCGGGCACGGTCCCGCCGGTCTCGTGGGCGGCGAAGACCGCTTCGACGGCCTGGGTCGCGGATTCCACGGTGAGATAAAGGTTGGTCCCGGTGTCCCCGTCGGCGACGGGGTACACGTTGATCGCGTCGATCGCCTCGCGCTCCCGGCCCAGCGCCTCAAGCGCCAGTGAGCACCAGGTGCGCACCGCGACGGCGTCCATGTCGTCGGCGGTCTGCGGCACCTGTCGGTCCTCCTCGGATTCGGCCGTGGGCGGCCGGCTGCATCGCAGAGTAGTACCCCGCGCACCGGGTCCGGCGGGGACAGGGGGCGGGAGGGGGTCGGTGAAACCCATGGTAGTTTCGTTCTACCGACGCAGCCGTTGTATGCTGCTTCGGTTGCCCGATGAGAGTCGGGCCATCCCTCCGGTACCGCCACTTCAGTCAAATGATTCCGGCGCGCCGGATTTCACTGTAAGTGCATCTGAAGTCTTTGGAGTGACCCGTGGCTGCCAACTGCGACGTCTGCGGCAAGGGGCCGGGCTTCGGCAACAACATTTCGCACTCGCACCGCCGTACGTCCCGTCGCTGGAATCCCAACATCCAGCGCGTGCGTGCCGTGGTCGGTCGGACGCCGAAGCGGCTCAACGTCTGCACCTCGTGCATCAAGGCCGGCAAGGTCGCGCGCTGACGTTCCCGTCGTAGCGCAGCCTTCCGGTTGCCCAAAAAGCCGGTCCACCTCGGTGGACCGGCTTTTTGCTGTGCTCCCGGCCTTTCGCGCCGTGCGCCCTCAGCAGGTGCGCGTCCGCCAGCCGTGGTCGACCGGGCCGATCCCGGAGCCCAGCGGGAAGCCCGCCATGATCGCCCCGGTGACGTACGCCTTCGCGTGCCGTACCGCCGTGGGCACGTCCTGCCCCAGGGCCAGCCCGCAGGCGATGGCCGAGGCGAGGGTGCAGCCGGTGCCGTGGGTGTGGCGGTTGTCGTGCCTGGGGGCGCGCAGCCAGTGCTCCTCGGCGCCGTCCGTCAGCAGGTCGACGGGCTCCCCCGGCAGATGACCGCCCTTGACGACGACCCAGCGCGGTCCGAACTCCAGCAGCGCGGCGGCGGCCCGCCGCATCCCGGCCTCGTCCTCGACGTGGATGCCGGTGAGCTGTGCCACCTCGTCCAGGTTCGGGGTGGCGACCGTGGCGACCGGCAGCAGCTTCGTCGTCACGGAATCGAGCGCCTCGGCGGCCAGCAGCGGATCACCGTGCTTGGAGACGCCGACCGGGTCGACGACCGCCGGGGCGCCGGTGGAGGCGAGGAGTTCGGCCACCGTCTCCACGAGGACGGCCGACGACAGCATTCCGGTCTTGACCGCCTGCACCCCGATGTCGTCGACGACGCTGCGGTACTGGGCGCGCACCGCCTCGGCGGGCAGTTCCCAGGCGCCCTGCACACCCAGCGAGTTCTGGGCGGTGACGGCGGTCAGCACGCTCATCCCGTGCACACCGTGCGCCAGCATCGTCTTCAGGTCGGCCTGGATGCCCGCACCGCCGCCGGAGTCGGATCCGGCGACGGTGAGGACACGGACGGGTACAGCAGCAGATATGGGCATACGCCGAAATCTACTGGGCGTCCTCGATGTCCCCGAAGTGGTCCCAGCCGCTCTTGCTGGTCCACGGCGCCCCGTCGACCGTCACCTGCGGCAGCGCGGAGGGGTTGAGAACCTCTCCGATCACCTTCCAGCGGGCGGGCAGCTTCACGTCCGGCGGGAAGGTGGCGACGATCGCGTGGTCCTCGCCGCCGGTCAGCACCCACTGGAGCGGGTCGACACCGACGGCCTGCCCGATGTCGGACATCTGCGAGGGGATGTCGATGAGCCCCGAGCGCAGATCGATCCGGACCTTGCTGGCCTCGGCGATGTGCCCGAGGTCGGCGACGAGCCCGTCGCTCACGTCCGTCATCGCGGTGGCGCCGAGCCCGGCGGCCGCGGGGCCCGCGTGGTACGGCGGTTCGGGGCGCCGGTGGGCCTCCACGAAGGCGCGCGGCGAACGGAAGCCGCGGGAGAGCACCGCGTACCCGGCGGCGGACCAGCCGAGCCAGCCGGTGACGGCGACGACGTCGCCGGGCTGGGCGCCGGAGCGGGTGACCGGTTCGTGGTTGCGCAGATCGCCCAGCGCGGTGATCGAGACGGTGATCGTCTCGCCGCGCACCACGTCGCCGCCGACCACGGCCGCCCCCGCGACCTGGCACTCGTCACGGATGCCGTCCATCAGCTCGCCGGCCCAGGTGACCGGGAGTTCGGCGGGGACGACCAGGCCGAGCAGCAGCGCGGTGGGCACCGCGCCCATGGCGGCGATGTCGGCGAGGTTCTGGGCGGCGGCCTTGCGGCCGACGTCGTACGCCGTCGACCAGTCACGGCGGAAGTGCCGTCCTTCCAACAGGATGTCCGTACTGGCCACGACCCTGCGGTCGGGAGCGGTCACGACCGCGGCGTCGTCGCCGGGGCCGAGCCGTACCGCCGGAGTGGTGGTGAGCCGGGAAGTGAGCTCCCTGATGAGCCCGAACTCCCCCAACTCGCCCACGGTTCCCTTCACCGAGTCTCACCTCTCATCTATCGCGCCGGACGGTCGTCCGGGCTGCTTCGGCGGCCGGGGGTCCGCACCGTGGACCGGCCGCCGCTCCGGGGAGCGGTCCGCATCGCTGGTCAACGCCATGCCCGTCCCCCTTCCGGACCGCTGCGCTTGCGGTCGCGGGCCGTCACTGCTGTCGGTACTGTCAAGAGATACGTCAACTTGTGTCTTGTGTACGCCACGCTGTGGGCGTCAACGGCCCGCAGGTCTCCCCGCGGCACGCGGCAACGCGATACCGTGGCGTCCCTTTCTCCCCCACATGATCCTCGTGGCCGCCCTGGAGGTTCCGTGGTACAGGCGTACATCCTTATTCAGACCGAGGTGGGCAAGGCGTCGACCGTCGCCGAGACCATCGCCAGAGTTCCGGGAGTGATCCAGGCAGAGGACGTCACCGGCCCCTACGACGTGATCGTGCGCGCCCAGGCCGACACGGTCGATGAACTCGGCCGCATGGTGGTCGCCAAGGTCCAGCAAGTGGAAGGCATCACCCGAACCCTGACCTGCCCGGTCGTCCATCTGTAGTCCCCGTCTACGCTGAGCCGGTGACCTCATCGCGCCGGCTTTGCCACCCCGTGTTCCTCGGCCCGTCCGTCGCCGCACTGCTGCTGGCCGCGGCGGGCTGCTCCACAACGGACGCCGCGGTGCCGATCACGGTTCCCACCCCGTCCCCACAAGCCGCCGCCTACTGCCGTGCGCTGCACGAGGAGCTGCCGAGGACCGTTGCCGGACTCGACCGCGGGGACGCCGGGCCGAAGTCCGAACTGACCGCCGAGTGGGGGGACGGGGAGATCGTACTGCGCTGCGGTGTCCCCCGGCCCGCGAAGATGGACGACCCGATGGCGAAGGGGACCGAGGCGAACGGCGTCAACTGGCTGCTGGAGCAGTCCGAGGACGCCGGTCCGCGTTTCACGACGACCTATCGCAAGGCGTACGTCGAGGTGACCCTGTCGGCGGCGTACGCCCATGACGCGAGCCCGCTGGCCGCGTTCGGCCCGGCCGTCCGCAAGACGGTTCCCGGGCTGTAGGGCGTGCGCTCCTGCCAGGGAGCGCACGCCGTGCGGCACGGGAACCGGCTCAGCGCAGGCCGGTCGGGCGGCTCAACGCGGCCTGGATCAGCCGGTCCACCAGCTCCGGGTAGCTGACGCCGCTCTCCTGCCACATCCGCGGGTACATGGAGATCGGGGTGAAGCCCGGCAGCGTGTTGATCTCGTTGATCACGAAGGTGCCGTCCTCGGTGAGGAAGAAGTCGGCACGGACCAGCCCCTCGCAGGACGTGGCCTCGAAGGCCTCGACCGCGAGCCGCTGCACCTCGGCCGTCTGCTCCTCGGTGAGCGGGGCGGGCACGATCCCGGAGGCCGAGTCGATGTACTTGGCCTCGAAGTCGTAGAAGTCGTGCGAGGTCACCGGCGGGATCTCGGCGGGCACGCTGGCGCGCGGACCGTCCTCGAACTCCAGCACCCCGCACTCGATCTCGCGGCCCCGCAGCAGCGACTCGACCAGGAACTTGGGGTCGTGGCGGCGGGCCTCCTCGATCGCCTCGTCGAGGCCGGAGAGGTCGTCGACCTTGGTGATGCCGATGGACGAGCCGGCCCTTGCGGGCTTGATGAAGAGCGGCCAGCCGTGGTCGCCGGCGAATTCCACGATGCGCTTGCGGGCGCCGGAGGGGTCGTTGTCCCACTCGCGGGGACGGACCACGAGGTACGGGCCGACCGGCAGCCCGAAGGAGATGAAGACCCGCTTCATGTACTCCTTGTCCTGGCCGACCGCCGAGGCGAGCACGCCCGCGCCGACGTAGGGCACACCGGAGAGCTCCAGGAGCCCCTGGAGGGTGCCGTCCTCGCCGTACGGGCCGTGCAGCACCGGGAAGACGACGTCGACCTCGCCGAGCGCCTTGGGGACCGAGCCGGGCTCGCTGTACACCACTTCGCGGCTGCCGGGGTCGACGGAGAGCACCACGGCGCCCTCGCTGGACTCGGCCAGCTGGGCCACTTCCGGCATCTTCCGGTCCGTGATGGCCATGCGTTCGGGTTCGTCGGCGGTGAGCGCCCAGCGGCCGTCCGTCGTGATGCCGATCGGCAGGACGTCGTACTTGGTCCGGTCGATGGCGTTCAGGACGGCGCCGGCCGTGACGACCGAGATGCCGTGTTCGGAGCTGCGGCCGCCGAACACGACGGCCACGCGCGGCTTGCGGAGCTGCTGCTCCGGGCTCTGGGGGAGGTTCTCGCTGCTCATATCGCGTTGAGCGTACCTGCTGCTACCACTGGCGTCAGCGCGGCCGGGGCCGCCGGAGCGGTGACCGGGAGGTTCACCTGTCCGCCCGCCCCGGCCGGTCTCAGCGCCGCTCGGGCTTCGCGCTGCGCGACATCAGCTCGCCCAGCGCGACCATCGGCGGCTTGCCCTCGTGGACGATCCCGACGACCGTCTCGGTGATGGGCATGTCGACGTTGTGCCGACGGGCCAGATCGAGCACCGATTCACAGGACTTGACGCCCTCGGCGGTCTGCTTGGTGACGGCGATGGTCTCCTGGAGCGTCATGCCGCGGCCGAGGTTGGTACCGAAGGTGTGGTTGCGCGAGAGCGGCGAGGAGCAGGTCGCCACCAGGTCGCCCAGGCCCGCCAGTCCGGAGAAGGTCAGCGGGTCGGCGCCCATGGCCAGGCCGAGGCGGGTCGTCTCGGCGAGGCCCCGGGTGATCAGCGAACCCTTGGCGTTGTCGCCGAGGCCCATGCCGTCGGCGATGCCGACCGCCAGGCCGATGACGTTCTTCACCGCGCCGCCGAGCTCGCAGCCGACGACGTCGGTGTTGGTGTACGGGCGGAAGTAGGAGGTGTGGCAGGCGGTCTGGAGGCGCTGGGCCACGGACTCGTCCTGGCAGGCGACGACGGCCGCCGCGGGGCGGCGTTCGGCGATCTCCTTGGCCAGGTTGGGGCCGGTGATGACGGCGACCCGGTCCGCGGAGACCTTGGTGACGTCCTCGATGACCTCGCTCATCCGCTTCGCGGTGCCGAGTTCGACGCCCTTCATCATCGAGACGAGGACGGTGTCGGAACCGAGGTGCGGGGTCCATTCGGCGAGGTTGGCGCGGAGCGTCTGCGAGGGCACCACGAGCACGGCGAAGTCGGCGCCGTCCAGCGCCTCGACGGCGTCGGTGGTGGCCCGGACCGATTCGGGGAGCTCAATTCCCGGCAGGTAGTCCGGGTTGGTACGGGTCGTGTTGACCGCCTCGGCGATCTCGGCGCGACGGCCCCAGAGGGTGACCTCGCAGCCGGCGTCGGCGAGGACCATGCCGAAGGCCGTACCCCATGAACCGGTTCCGAAGACGGCCGCCTTTGCGGGGTGCGTCACTTGGCTCCCTCTCCTTCGGCCTTGCGCCGCTGCTCCGCACGGGCCTTGCGGTGGTCGTAGGGCTGTGCGGGGGCCTTCTCGCCCCGCACGATCTCCAGCTGCGCTGTCACCGCGGCCATGATGGCCTCGGTCGCCTCGCGCAGGACGTCGGGCGTCGGCTCCAGACCGTAGAACCTGGAGAGGTCCACGGGCGGTCCGGCCTGCACCTGAAGGGTCTTGCGGGGGAACAGCCGGAGCTTGTTCTCCTTGGCGTACGGCGGCATCGCGAAGTTGGCGCCCCACTGGGCGACGGGGATGACCGGGGCCTTGGTCATCAACGCGACCCGGGCGGCGCCGGTCTTGCCGGCCATCGGCCACATGTCGGGGTCGCGGGTGAGCGTGCCCTCGGGGTAGAAGGCGACGCATTCGCCGCGCTCGATGGCTTCGACGGCCGCCCGGAAGGCGTCCAGCGCATTGGTCGTCTCGCGGTAGACCGGGATCTGTCCGGTGCCGCGCAGCATCATTCCGACAAAGGGGGTCTTGAACAGGCCCGCCTTGGCGAGAAGCCGCGGCACGCGTCCGGTGTTGTACTGGAAGTGACCGTAGGAAAGCGGGTCCAGATAGGAGTTGTGATTGACCGCGGTGATAAATCCACCGTCGGCCGGAATGTGTTCCATCCCCCGCCAGTCACGCTTGAACAGAACCACCAGCGGCGGTTTCGCGATCACCGCCGCCAGGCGGTACCAGAAGCCGATTCTGCGGCGGGACACTCGGACACCTTCCTCTAAGGACCTGAACTCTGCCTGGTCACCGACGGTCAAGTCTCGCCCCCGGCCCCTGCTCTGTCGAGAACACCGTACGCCCCGCTTTCGGGACCGACCCTCCAGGTTCTCGCACCGGCAGGCGAGAATAGGCGGCGATGCGCACCGAGGGGGAGATCGCCACGAACACCGACCCGGCCCGTCCTTGGTCCCTGGTCGTCCCGTTGAAGCCCCTGGCGCGGGCCAAGAGCAGGCTGACGCCCGCGACGGGGGCCGAGTTGCGCCCCCTGCTGGCCCTGGCCTTCGCCCGGGACACCGTGGCCGCCGCCCTGTCCTGCCCGGCGGTACTGGATGTGGTGGTAGTCACGGACGACCCGGAGGCCTCGGCGGCTCTCACGGCGATCGGGGCGCGGATCGTCCCCGACGAGCCCGACCGCGGGCTCAACGCCGCGCTGGCACATGGCGAGCGGGCGGTACGGGCCGGGCGGCCCCGGGCTGCGGTCGCCGCGCTCAACGCGGATCTGCCCGCGCTGCGCCCGGGAGAATTGGCCCGGGTACTCGATTATTCCGCCGAATTCCCTCGCGCATTTGTGACCGATGCGGCAGGAATCGGGACAACATTTCTGTCGGCCTCACCGGGGGTGGAATTGCGCCCGGCGTTCGGCGGCCCTTCCCGGGCCCGGCACCTGGAGTCCGGTGCGGTGGAAATCGATCTGGCCGGCATCGATTCGGTGCGCCAGGACGTGGACACCGGCGACGATCTGCGGGTGGCGCTCACCCTGGGCGTCGGCGCGCACACGGCGGGGCAGTGGGGCCCCGGAGCCCCCCGCGCCGAGCCCGCGACGGCCTCCTCGCCGGACCGATAGGCTGCCGTCCATGCAGGCGACCTCGTACACCTACGACCCCGAGACCCGCACCGGCAGCGTGCTGCTCGACGACGGCACCCCGGTGGAATTCGACGCCCGGGCCTTCGACGCGGGCGGTCTGCGGCTGCTGCGTCCGGGCCAGCGGGTGCGGATCGAGGGCAGCGGCGAGGGTGCGGAGCTGCGGATCACCCTGGTGACCCTCCAGACCTTCTGAGCCGCCGGACGCACGGCGCCCGGCGCACCGCCCCCATGACAGCCCGCGGGCCGGGCTCCCCGAGGGGAACCCGGCCCGGCGCGTGTGAGTAGCGAGCGCTGCTCGGTCTCACTTCTTCCGTGCAGTGGCCTTCTTCGCCGTGGTCTTGCGCGCCGTGGTCTTCTTCGCGGGCGCCTTCTTCGCCGTGGCCTTCTTCGCGGGCGCGGTCTTGCTGGCGGTGGCCTTCTTGGCCGCCGTCGTCTTCTTCGCCGCCGCGGCGGTGGTCTTCTTCGCGGCCGCGGCGGTGGTCTTCTTCGCGGCCGCCGTGGTCTTCTTGGCCGCCGCGGTGGTCTTCTTCGCGGTGGTCTTCTTGGCCGCGGTGGTCTTCGCCGCCGTGGTCTTCTTGGCGGTGGTCTTCTTCGCCGTGGCCTTCTTGGCGGCGGCCTTCTTGGCTGCGGCCTTGGTCGTCGTCCGGGTGGAAGGACCGCCCGAGAGGCTGCCCTTGGGCGCCTTCTTCACGGACACTTCGCCGCCCTTGGGGAGCTTCTTCGAGCCGCTCACCAGGTCCTTGAAGCCCTGTCCCGCACGGAAACGGGGAACCGAGGTCTTCTTGACCCGCACGCGCTCACCCGTCTGCGGGTTGCGGGCGTAGCGGGCGGGGCGGTCGACCTTCTCGAACGAGCCGAAGCCGGTGACCGAGACACGGTCCCCCGCGACAACCGCACGGACGATCGCGTCGAGTACCGCGTCGACGGCGTCGGCGGCCTGCTGGCGGCCTCCGACCTTGTCGGCAATCGCTTCTACGAGCTGCGCCTTGTTCACGTCTTCCCCTTCGGAGACATTGCCAGAACGAAAGTGTTCAAGCGTTTTCGCACGTTAGGCAGATATATACCGCAAATCAAACACGAAACGGGCTAATCACCCTAGTGCCGCAACGAAGTCGACCGCTGCACAGTTCCGCAGAGTCAGTCACCTTCGGGGAATCGGCCCTCATCGAGGTCCTTCATCAACCGGTCCAGACGCCTTGCCGCATCCGGGAGATCGTGCTTAGCCGCGGCCGTGATGACCAACAGCTTCCGGGACAGCGCCATCCTTACGCCCTCCGGGACTTGCAGTGCGCGCACTCTTGTGTGCGCTTCCTTCAATCGGTCGGCGACTTGGCCGTAAAGCTTGAGTTGGCTGTCGCGTTCCATGCACCGATTGTGCCATCTGGGGCGAGTTGTCGCCCGACGGGGTCTCAACAAGCGACTGCGCCCCCTACCAGATGGTGGGGGGCGCAGTCCTGTAAACGCGCTGCTCAGGCGTTAATTGTACGCGGCTTGAAGGTCGGCCTTGCCGCCTCATAAGTCGCAATGTCCGCTTCGTTCTGAAGGGTGAGGCTGATGTCGTCCAGCCCGTTGAGCAGTCGCCAACGGGAGTTCTCGTCGAGCTCGAAGTCGGCGGTGACGCCTTCGGCGCGGACCTGGCGGGCCTCCAGGTCGACGGTGATCTCGGCCGTGGGGTCGGCCTCGGTCAGCTCCCAGAGCGCGTCGACCACCTTCTGGTCGAGCACGACGGTCAACAGCCCGTTCTTCAGCGAGTTGCCGCGGAAGATGTCGGCGAACCGGGAGGAGATGACGGCCTTGAAGCCGTAGTTCTGCAGCGCCCACACGGCGTGCTCGCGGGACGATCCGGTGCCGAAGTCGGGGCCGGCCACCAGGACCGTGGCGCCCTCGCGCTCCGGGCGGTTGAGGACGAAGTTCTCGTCCTTGCGCCAGGCCTCGAAGAGCCCGTCCTCGAAGCCGTCCCGGGTGACCTTCTTCAGCCAGTGGGCGGGAATGATCTGGTCGGTGTCGACGTTGCTGCGGCGCAGCGGGACGGCCCGGCCGGTGTGTGCGGTGAAAGCTTCCATGATTCTCAGACTCCGGCGGGCGTACGGACGTCGGACAGGTCGGCGGGCGAGGCCAGGTGGCCCAGCACGGCGGTGGCGGCGGCGACCTGCGGGGAGACCAGGTGCGTACGGCCGCCCTTGCCCTGCCGGCCCTCGAAGTTGCGGTTCGAGGTGGAGGCGGAGCGCTCGCCGGGGGCCAGCTGGTCGGGGTTCATGCCGAGGCACATCGAGCAGCCGGCGTGCCGCCATTCGGCACCCGCGGCGGTGAAGACCTTGTCCAGGCCCTCCTCGACGGCCTGCAGGGCGACCCGGACGGAGCCCGGGACGACCAGCATCCGTACCCCGTCGGCGACTTTGCGGCCGTCCAGGATCGCGGCCGCGTTGCGCAGGTCCTCGATCCGGCCGTTGGTGCAGGAGCCTACGAAGACGGTGTCCACGTTGATCTCGCGCAGCGGCTGTCCGGCGGTCAACCCCATGTACTCCAGGGCCTTTTCGGCGGCGTTGCGCTCCGAGGCGTCCTCGTACGAAGCAGGGTCGGGGACGCTGGCCGACAGGGGCGCGCCCTGGCCGGGGTTGGTGCCCCAGGTGACGAACGGGGCCAGTTCGGCCGCGTCGATGACGACCTCGGCGTCGAAGACCGCGTCGTCGTCGGTGCGCAGCGTCTTCCAGTACGCGACGGCGGCGTCCCAGTCCTCGCCCTGCGGGGCGTGGTCGCGGCCCTTCAGGTACTCGAAGGTGGTCTCGTCCGGGGCGATCATGCCTGCCCGGGCGCCGGCCTCGATCGACATGTTGCAGATGGTCATCCGGGCTTCCATCGAGAGCTTCTCGATGGCGGAGCCGCGGTACTCCAGGATGTAGCCCTGGCCGCCGCCGGTGCCGATCCGGGCGATGATCGCGAGGATCAGGTCCTTGGCCGTGACACCGTCGGGCAGTTCGCCGTCGATGGTGATGGCCATGGTCTTCGGGCGGGCCAGCGGCAGCGTCTGGGTGGCCAGGACGTGCTCGACCTGGCTGGTGCCGATGCCGAACGCCAGCGCGCCGAAGGCGCCGTGCGTGGAGGTGTGGGAGTCGCCGCAGACGACCGTGGTGCCGGGCTGGGTCAGGCCCAGCTGCGGGCCGACCACGTGCACGACGCCCTGCTCGACGTCGCCCAGGGGGTGCAGCCGTACGCCGAACTCCGCGCAGTTCTTGCGCAGGGTCTCCAACTGGGCGCGGGAGACCGGGTCGGCGATCGGCTTGTCGATGTCGAGGGTCGGGGTGTTGTGATCCTCGGTGGCGATGGTGAGATCGAGGCGCCGCACCCGGCGTCCGGCCTGCCGGAGGCCGTCGAAGGCCTGGGGGCTGGTCACCTCGTGCAGCAGGTGCAGATCGATGAAGAGGAGGTCGGGCTCACCTTCGGCGCGCCGGACGACATGGTCGTCCCAGACCTTCTCCGCGAGTGTCCTACCCATCGCTTTCCCTCCGGCCGGCGTCTTCGCCGGCCCAACTAGAGATTCGGTGCGCCGCCGTCCGGACCCCCGTGCGGGGCGGTGGCTACGGGCCGTTGTGTGGCCGCCAGTACAGGTTCGCAACTTCCGCCGAATATTGAACTTGCGTTTCACAGAGTGAGACGGGAGTATCGTCGTATGGACAACTCTAGCGGCGTCGGCGTTCTCGACAAGGCGGCTCTGGTATTGAGCGCCCTGGAGTCCGGTCCGGCCACCCTCGCCGGGCTGGTCGCGGCGACCGGGCTCGCACGGCCCACGGCCCATCGACTGGCCGTGGCACTGGAACACCACCGTCTGGTGGCGAGGGACATGCAGGGCCGTTTCATTCTCGGCCCCCGGCTGGCGGAGCTCGCCGCGGCGGCGGGCGAGGACCGCCTGCTGGCCACGGCGGGACCGGTGCTCACCCACCTCCGGGACATCACCGGCGAGAGCGCGCAGCTCTATCGCCGGCAGGGCGACATGCGGATCTGCGTGGCGGCGGCGGAGCGGCTGTCCGGTCTGCGGGACACCGTGCCGGTCGGCTCCACGCTCACCATGAAGGCCGGCTCGTCGGCCCAGATCCTGATGGCCTGGGAGGAGCCGGAGCGCCTGCACCGCGGCCTCCAGGGCGCCCGCTTCACGGCGACGGCGCTCTCCGGCGTACGGCGCAGGGGCTGGGCCCAGTCGATCGGCGAGCGCGAGCCGGGGGTGGCCTCGGTCTCGGCACCGGTGCGCGGCCCGTCGAACCGGGTGGTCGCCGCCGTCTCGGTCTCCGGACCGATCGAGCGGCTGACCAGGCACCCCGGCCGGATGCACGCCCAGGCGGTCATCGACTCGGCGGCACGGCTCAGTGAGGCCCTGCGCCGCACCGGCTGACGCACCCGGCACATCCCCCCGGCCGCCCCAGCGTCGTGGCGGCCCCCTTCCAGCGCCTCACTTCGCGGACGAACGGTGTGCCAGCCGATCCGCCCCCCGACGACCGCGCGCCTCCAGCGGCAGCACCCCGGTCGCCCCGGCCAGTCCGTAGGCCGGCATGTCGGCGTAGATCGATTCGTAGCCGCCCTCGGGCACCATGTACGCCTCGTGCCACAGCCCCACGTGCTGCCGGGACTTCTTCTCCTTGCGGTTCATGATCGCCCAGGCCTTGCGGTGGAACATGTCGGGAGCGCTCGCGTACGCGTAGAGCTTCTCCCTCGACTCCCAGTACTGGACGACGTAGTACGTCCGCGGCGAGCCGCTCAACAGCGTGTACCCCAGCAGGCCGCGCCCCTTGTCCTTGCCCAACTCCCGCAGCATGCGAGGCATCGCCAGCAGCACGGGCAGCCAATGGTGCACGCCCCAGAAGTGGTTGATGCGCATCCCGATGAGCAGTACGACCACCTCCCCCTCGGCCGCGGCCGTGGTCCGTCCCGGTATCGGCTTCGCGAACATGACTGCCCCTTCCTGCTTTGGAGAGTGCCACTATCCAATGGTTGGATAGTGGCACTGCCCAAGAGGTGGCGCAAGGGAAGGCACGGAACATGCGACTCTCGGAACTGAGCGAGCAGAGCGGTGTGAAGACCGCGACGATCAAGTACTACCTGCGCGAGGGGCTGCTGCACCCCGGCCACCGGGTCACCGCGACACAGGCCGAGTACGACGCGAGCCATCTGCGCCGGCTGCGCCTGGTGCGGGCCCTGATCCAGGTGGGCCGCCTTCCCGTGGCCACGGCGCGCGAGGTCCTCTCCCACATCGACGACGAGTCCCTGGGCCGGACGATCCGGCTGGGCGCCGCGCTGTGGTCGCTCCCGCACGGCCCGGACCCGGACGAGGAGGCACCGGAGACGGAGGTCGCCCGCGAGGCCGTCGAACAGCTGCTGGACCGGATCGGCTGGGCGACGTCGCAGGAGATCGGCTCCCTCTCCCCCGCGCACCGCTCACTGGTGTCGTCGGTGGCGACACTGATCCGCCTCGGCTACCCCTGTGACGTCGATTACCTCGCCGAGCAGGCCCGGCTGATGCACCAAGTCGCCGTCCAGGACCTGGACATGATGGAGACACATCCCACGGAGTCGGAGCAGGTGGAGATGGCGGTCGCGTCAGCCGTGCTCTACGAGCCGCTGCTGATGTCCCTGCGACGGATGGCCCAGGAGGAGGAGTCGGCCCGGCGCTACGGTCTCTGACGGACCGAACAGGCCCGCGCGGCCCGAACGGGCCTCTCGGGCAAAGACAAAGGCCCTCCACCGAAGTGAAGGGCCTCCGCCTTTCCTGCTGTTGTACCCCCGACCGGATTCGAACCGGCGCTACTGCCGTGAGAGGGCAGCGTGCTAGGCCGCTACACAACGGGGGCTTGATACTACTTTTGCATTTCTGCGCTGGGCTACCAGGACTCGAACCTAGAATGACGGTACCAGAAACCGTAGTGTTGCCAATTACACCATAGCCCATGGTGTTACAAGTACCCCCGACCGGATTCGAACCGGCGCTACTGCCGTGAGAGGGCAGCGTGCTAGGCCGCTACACAACGGGGGCCCTAGCGATCCTGCATCGAGAGCGTGGGTGCGACCCAGATGATCTCGCGGGAAGGATCTGTACCCCCGACCGGATTCGAACCGGCGCTACTGCCGTGAGAGGGCAGCGTGCTAGGCCGCTACACAACGGGGGCTTGATACTACTTTTGCATTTCTGCGCTGGGCTACCAGGACTCGAACCTAGAATGACGGTACCAGAAACCGTAGTGTTGCCAATTACACCATAGCCCACTGGAACGCAACCCCTTGCGGGGCTTTTGCTCCGGCTGCGCTTCCCGTTCGGATCTTCCGTCCCGCTCGGGCGGCGCAGGAAGAACATTACCCGAAGGTGTCCGGCGCTCCAAAACGGGTATTGCCCGTCAGCAGATCAGGCAGCTGATCGAGCCCGCTGATGCGGACCAGCTCGGGCCGTCCGCCGCGTCCGCGCCGGTCCAGCCAGATCCCCATCAGCCCGGCGGCGACTGCCCCACGGGCATCGATGTCGGGCTCGTCCCCCACATACGCGACCTCCCCCGGATCCAGCGCCAGCGCCTCGCAGGCGGCGTGGAAGGCCGCGGCCTCGGGCTTGGAGACGCCGAGCTCCACTGCGCACACCACGGCCTCGAACCGGTCCCGCACACCGAGCCTGCGCAGCTTCCGGTCCTGGTTGTGGATGCTGGAGTTCGACAGCACCGCGTGCCGGAATCCGTCCGCGAGCAGATCCAGGGCCGGCAGCACGTCCGGGAAGAGCGACCAGGCGGCCTCGTAGTGAGTCACGTGGCAAGCGAACCAGTCGTCGGCCTCGGCATCGTCCAGTGCCCGCGAAAGGAACTCCCTGACCCGGTCCCGGCGCTGCCCCAGGAAGTCCGTCTCCCCGGCGGCGAACCGCGCCCAGTGCACGTCGGTCAGCTCCCGCCATGCGACGAGGGCCTGCTCGACGTTCTCGTATCCGTCGGGCAGGCCCTCCTGTTCGAGGTGCTTGCGCATGCCGAAGCGGTCGGCATGGGTGTAGTCGAAGATCGTGTCGTCGATGTCCCAGAGCACGGCTCGGATGACCATGCGGCCAGGCTAGCGGTCACGCGCCGGGCACGGGAGGGCGTCGCGGTGCCCCCGGGTCCCGGCGGCCGGGATCACTTCACTCGCGGTCGGGCGCGGTCGCGGCCTTGATCGTGGCCTGGGCGGCGCCTGGCAGCGCAGGGGCCTTGGCGTGGTCCGACGCCACGACCCCGGCTCTGCCACGGAGTTGACGTCCGGCAGAAACGGCGGAGGGGCGGCCGCCGGATGAACCGGTGGCCGCCCCCTCGGGCGTCGTACGGGCGTTACGCGGCCAGCTTGGCCAGCGCTGCGTCCACGCGGGCCAGGGTCTTCTCGCGGCCCAGGATCTCCAGGGACTCGAAGAGCGGCAGGCCGATGGTGCGGCCGGTGACCGCCACGCGGACCGGGGCCTGGGCCTTGCCGAGCTTCAGGCCGTGCTCCTCGCCCGCGGTGAGGATGGCGTTCTTCAGCGCGTCGGCGTTCCACTCGGCGTCGGCCAGCTTGGCGCGGGCCGTGGTCAGGAGGGCGTCGGAGCCCTCCTTCATCGCCTTGTTCCAGGACGCCTCGTCCGTCGCCGGCTCGTCGAGGAAGAGGAAGTCGACGTTGGCCGTGATGTCCGAGAGGACCGTGACGCGGGTCTGGGCGTGCGGGGCGATCTCCGCGAACTGCTCCGCGTCGAAGGACTCCGGGGCCCACGGGGCGAACGGGGCCTTCAGCCAGGGGCCGCAGGCCTCGGTGAACGCCTTCACGTCCATCTTGCGGATGTGCTCGGCGTTGATGTGCTCGCACTTCTTCAGGTCGAAGCGCGCCGGGTTGGCGTTGACGTCCCCGATGTCGAACGCGGCCACCATCTCGTCGATGGAGAAGATGTCGCGGTCCTCGGCGATGGACCAGCCCAGCAGGGAGAGGTAGTTGAGCAGCCCCTCGGGCAGGAAGCCGCGCTCGCGGTAGAGGTTGAGCGAGGCCTGCGGGTCGCGCTTGGAGAGCTTCTTGTTGCCCTCGCCCATGACGTACGGCAGGTGGCCGAAGGCCGGGGTGTCCTTGGCGATGCCCAGCTCGATGAGCGCCTTGTACAGGGCGAGCTGACGCGGGGTGGAGGAGAGCAGGTCCTCGCCGCGCAGGACGTGGGTGATCTCCATCAGCGCGTCGTCGACCGGGTTGACCAGCGTGTAGAGCGGGGCGCCGTTGGCCCGGACGATGCCGTAGTCCGGCACGTTCTCCGGCTGGAAGGTCAGCTCGCCGCGGACCAGGTCGTTGAAGGTGAGCGCCTCGTCGGGCATCCGGAAGCGGACGATGGAGGTGCGGCCCTCGGCCTCGTAGGCGGCGATCTGCTCGGCGCTCAGCTCGCGGCAGTGGCCGTCGTAGCCGGACGGCTTGCCGGCGGCGCGGGCGGCGTCGCGGCGGGCGTCGAGCTCCTCGGTGGTGCAGTAGCAGTGGTACGCGTACCCGCCCGCGAGGAGCCTGTCGGCGACGTCCTTGTAGATGTCCATCCGCTGCGACTGGCGGTACGGGGCGTGCGGGCCGCCGACCTCGGGGCCCTCGTCCCAGTCGAAGCCGAGCCAGCGCATGGACTCCAGGAGCTGGTTGTAGGAGTCCTCGGAGTCGCGGGCCGCGTCCGTGTCCTCGATGCGGAAGACCAGGGTGCCGCCGTGGTGCCGGGCGAAGGCCCAGTTGAACAGGGCGGTGCGGACCAGGCCCACGTGGGGGTTGCCGGTCGGGGAGGGACAGAAACGTACACGGACGGGTGCGTTAACCACGCTTGATCACCTTGTTGGTGAGAGTGCCGATGCCTTCGATGGTGACGGCGACCTCGTCGCCGACATGGAGGGGTCCGACCCCTGCGGGAGTGCCGGTGAGGATCACATCGCCCGGGAGCAGCGTCATGGCTTCCGTGATGTGGACGACCAGATCCTCGATCGAGCGGATCATGTCGCTCGTACGGCCGAGTTGCCGTTGCTCTCCGTTGACCGTCGCCTGAATGGTGAGGTCGTGGGGGTCGAGGTCGGTCTCCACCCAGGGGCCGAGCGGGCAGGACGTGTCGAAGCCCTTGGCACGGGCCCACTGCTTCTCGCGCTTCTGGGCGTCGCGGGCGGTGACGTCATTGGCACAGGTGTAGCCGAAGATGACGTCCTTGACCCGCTCGCGCGGAACTTCCCGGCACATGCGGCCGATGACCACGGCCAGTTCGGCCTCGTGGTGGAGTTCGTTGGAGAAGGAGGGGTACTCGATGGCGTCGCCGGAGCCGATCACCGAGGTGGTGGGCTTGAAGAAGGCGACGGGTACGTCCGGTACCTCGTTGCCCAGCTCCTTGGCGTGCTCCGCGTAGTTGCGGCCGATGGCCACGACCTTGTTGGGGAGCACGGGCGGCAGGAGGCGGACCTTGCTCAGCGGGACCTTGGTGCCGGAGAGCTCGAACTCGGCGTACGGGATGCCCTTGATGATGTCGAGGACGAGACCATCGGGCCCCTCGCCCTCGACGGCGCCGAAGGCGACATTGCCGTCGATGGAGAACCTGGCGATGCGCACGGGATGCTGTCGCCCCTCACTTGCTGGCTGAAGACTGACGCTCCAGGCTAACGCGTCGCCCGTCGGGAACCGCTCCGATTACCGGGCGGCGCGGGTCACCCGACAGGCTCCGAGGGGGACGGCGTCCGTGCTACTCAGCGGCGGCGGTGACCGGGGCGACCATGAGGACGGTGCGCCGGGGGTTGGCCGTCTGGGTGGGCAGGTCCACGGCGTGCTCCGGCTGCTCCGGCGTCCGCGGCCCGACGGCGCCGTCGAGGTGCGCCAGCGTGGTGCGCCGGGGGTTGGCAATGTTGCGGAACATCATCGTCGTCTTCATCTGCCGTTCGGACCCTGTCGGTACGGGCGCCGCCCGGAGGGGCGCCGGTTGTCGGATTTGCCATCCCTGTAAAGGGTCAGGCTAAACATCCGATTCCCTCCGGAAGCCCGGAAGAGACGACGATCATCATGTGAGTTTGCTCACGAACCGACAGACAATTCCCCCATTCCAGGCGGCCGATCACGTCGACAGAAACGGACATTACGTAACTGAATCAGCCATTCCGCTCCTGATCATGTCGACTGGGACACCTCTTACGCTTCGTCGGTTCGCCGGTAATCATCCGTTTTATCCGTGATCACGCTCCACTGCTTGTTACTCAGTCATCACAACGCGTCACCCAGGTCACAGCCCGGCACGGGGCCCTTGTTGGAGATCCGGCACTGTGCTGGAATTCCACGCACCGCCGCGGGTTTCAAGCCGGCGCGCAGGGGCGCAACGGAGCGCCGAGTGGCGGCGGGAAGGGGAAGGACGCCGGTCACTCACGACCACCATGGGGCGGGTACAACGCCCCACGACGCCGACACCGTCCGACCGCCCAGCGCGGGGGGACGCCTGGTCCAGAGGTTGCGACGCTAGTGCAGGGACGTTTCAAGAGGGATGGCAGCGCTGCGGCGGAGCGGGAGCCGCACGGCGGGACCGACCGCGGCTCCTCGGCCCAGCACGCCCAGAACCCCGGGCCTGCCGCGGCCGGCGACAGCGGCGACCGTGCTCAGCGACCCGGTGCCGCGGCGAACGGTGACGTCGATCCGATCTCGTCGCTCAAGTCCCGGGGGCCCGTCAGCACCGGCTCGCGAGTCGCGCTTCGCAACTGGCGCATCAGCACCCGTCTGGTCTCCCTGCTCGCCCTTCCCGTGGTCGCCGCGACCACGCTGGGTGGTCTGCGGATCAACGAGTCCATGAGCGACATCCAGCAGCTGGATCACATGCAGTTGCTGACGAACATGACGAAGCAGGCGACGTCGCTCGCCCAGGCGCTCCAGCAGGAGCGAGACCAGTCGGCCGGTCCGCTGGCCAACGGGGTGAAGGCCGACGACTTCAAGGTCACCGAGCCCCGCAAGAAGACCGACCGGGCGAAGACCGCCTTCCTCGACGCGACGACCTCGATCGGCGACCCCTCCGGCGACGAGGCCCTCGAAGGCATCTTCGCCAGCGTCACCCAGATCGCGAGCCAGCTCGCCGAGATCCGTGACATCCGCAAGGCGGCGTACGTCAAGGGCAGCCCGAGTCTTCAGACCGTCGACCAGTACAGCCAGCTGATCACCTCGCTGCTGAGCCTCTCGCAGGACATGGCGCAGGCGACCAGCAACTCGGAGATGATCAAGCGGACCCGGGCGCTGGCGGCCTTCTCCTCCGCCAAGGAGTACGCCTCGGTCCAGCGCGCGATCATCGCCGCGGCCCTGCCCGGCGGGAACAACAAGCAGCCGCACCTCGACGAGAACGACAAGCAGTTCGGCCGCGCCGCGCTGCGCAAGGAGCGGTCGGCGCTCACCTCCTTCAAGGCCGTGTACAAGGCGACCGGCAACAACGCCGACGAGCTGACCGCCACGCTCGACGAGGGCAACCCCGAGATCAAGGCCGCCGACGCCTACGCCAGGAAGGTGCTGGAGAGCCCCGGGGGCATGTCCGGCACCGCGCGGCGTTCCTACCTGGACTGGTACGACCAGAGCTCGACCAAGATCCAGGCGATGAAGACCATCGAGGAGACCCTCCTCAGCGACATGGAGGGCAAGGCCCGCGAGCTCCGCGACGAGTCGAAGCGCGAAGCGATCATCAGCGGTGCGCTCATCCTGCTGGTGCTCGGTGTCTCGCTGGTCGGTGCCTTCGTCGTCGCCCGGTCGATGATCCGTTCGCTGCGGCGGCTGCAGGACACGGCCACCCGCGTCGCCCAGGACCGGCTGCCCGAGCTCGTCAAGCAGCTCTCCGAGGCCGACCCGCAGGACGTGGACACCTCGGTCGAGTCCGTCGGTGTGCACTCCCGGGACGAGATCGGCCAGGTGGCCGCGGCCTTCGACGACGTGCACCGCGAGGCCGTCCGTCTCGCCGCCGAGCAGGCCCTGCTCCGGGGCAACGTCAACGCGATGTTCACCAACCTCTCGCGCCGCAGCCAGGGCCTCATCCAGCGTCAGCTCTCGCTCATCTCCGAACTGGAGTCGCGCGAGGCCGACCCGGACCAGCTCTCCTCGCTCTTCAAGCTCGACCACCTCGCGACCCGTATGCGCCGTAACGGCGAGAACCTCCTCGTCCTCGCGGGCGAGGAGCCGGGCCGCCGGTGGACCCGCCCCGTCCCCCTGGTCGACGTGCTCCGTGCCGCCGCCTCCGAGGTGGAGCAGTACGAGCGCATCGAACTGGCCGCGGTGCCCGCCACCGAGGTGGCCGGCCGCGTGGTCAACGACCTCGTGCACCTGCTCGCCGAGCTGCTGGAGAACGCCACGTCGTTCTCCTCGCCCCAGACCAAGGTCCGGGTCACCGGTCACGCGCTGCCCGACGGGCGGGTGCTGGTCGAGATCCACGACACCGGCATCGGCCTCTCCCCCGAGGACCTCGCCGCGATCAACGAGCGGCTCGCCTCGCCGCCCACCGTGGACGTCTCGGTCTCCCGCCGCATGGGTCTGTTCGTGGTCGGCCGGCTGTCCCTGCGTCACGGCATCCGGATCCAGCTGCGGCCCTCCGACTCCGGCGGCACGACCGCGCTGGTCATGCTGCCCGTCGATGTCGCGCACGGCGGCAAGCAGCCGGCTCCCAAGCAGGCTCCCGGACAGCAGTCCGGCGCCCCGGGCGGTCTGCTCGGCGGTGGCCCGGGGGGCCCGGGCAACGACTCCCGTCCCGGCCTCGGCGGCCCCGCCTCGGGCCCGGCGGGCCGTCTCGCCTCGGGTCCCGGCGCCTCGCGCGGTCAGGTCGGTGCGGGCTCCGCGCCGCGTGCCGCGCTGCCCTCGCGCGACGGCGGCCCCCGCCACCAGGCTGGCCAGCCGAACCAGCAGGGCCAGCAGAACGCCGGCTTCCAGTCCGCCGGGCTGTCCGGCACCGGGCCGCAGGACGCCTCCCGCCCGGAGCCGCAGCGTCAGGGCGGCGGCCTCGCCGGTGCCTTCGGCAACGGTGCCCGCCTCGGCGCCCGCGGCCAGGGCGACGGACCGGGCCGTACGGATTCGGGCCGTCCCGACCTGTTCGGCCAGAACCGCCTGGGTTCGGACCGTCAGGACCAGCACCGCCAGGACCAGCACCGCCAGGGCCAGGACCAGAACGGTCCGCAGGGCCGCCCGAACGGCCCCTCCCCGTGGCAGCCGTCCCAGCCGCAGCAGGCCCGGCAGAACCCGGCCGGCCAGGACGGCCCCGGCCGTCAGCTGCCCCCGGTCGGCGGCCCCCGTGCCGAGCTGCCCGGCGGCAACCCGCAGCCGCAGCGTCCGCAGACCACCAGCTGGGGCACCGAGGAGCCGTCCGCGCCGCGGCACACTCCGCTGGACGCCCCGCGCGGTCACGAGGACCCCGAGTCCACCGGCCAGTTCCAGCGGCCGATGAACCCGCCGCTCACGCCGCGGGCGCCCATGGACGACCGGCAGGGCCCCGGCTCCACCGCCGAGTTCGCCCGCCCGGACTTCTCGGCCCCGGCCCCGCAGTCCTACGGCTCGCAGAACCCGTCCGCGCAGGACCCGGCGAGCACCGCGCAGTTCGCCCGCCCCGACTTCGGCCAGCCGCAGCCCGCACGGGCGCAGGACCAGGGCCTACCGGCACCGCGCCGGGGCGGCCGGGAGGACGAGGACTTCGGTGCCCCGCGGACGCCCGCCGGTGACGCGCAGTACCGTCCGGTCCTGCCGGCGCAGCCGCAGCCCGAGGCGCTGCCTCCGGCGGCCGGCCCCGGGGACGGTCGTACCCCGCTGTACGACACCCTGGAGACGAACTGGTTCCACGGCCCGCAGCAGGGCGGCCAGCAGCCGCCCGCCGAGCCGCAGTCGCCCACGTCCCTCCCCCAGCGGCCGACCGCCCCGGGGGCTCCCGCGGCGCCGCGCCGCGACGGAGGCGACGCCGACGGCACCACAAGTTCCTGGCGCCCCTCGCCGAACGACGAACTCGTGCGGCAGGCGGAGCGGGTCAAGAAGCCCGCGGCAGGCGGAGTCACCACCTCCGGACTGCCGCGCCGAGTGCCTCGCGCCAACCTGGTGCCGGGCACCGCACAGCAGCAGAACCATCAGTCCGGTCCTCAGGTGTCACGTGCCCCCGACGATGTACGCGGGCGGTTGACCAATCTCCGCCGGGGCATCCAGCAAGGGCGGCAGGCCAACAACAGCCAGTCGACCGGCAGTTTCCCACTCGGCCCCACTCACCAGCAGGAGCGTTAGTTGAGCCCGATGAGTCAGGCCGCGCAGAATCTGAACTGGTTGATCACCAACTTCGTGGACAACACCCCCGGGGTGTCGCACACGGTGGTGGTCTCCGCCGACGGACTCCTGCTGGCCATGTCCGAAGGATTCCCCCGTGACCGCGCCGACCAGCTGGCGGCCGTCGCCTCCGGGCTCACCTCGCTGACCGCGGGTGCCTCCCGGATCTTCGAAGGCGGCGCCGTCAGCCAGACCGTGGTGGAGATGGAACGCGGGTTCCTCTTCCTGATGTCCATCTCGGACGGCTCCTCACTGGCCGTTCTCGCCCACCCGGACGCCGACATCGGTCTGGTCGGGTACGAGATGGCCCTGCTGGTCGACCGTGCGGGCAGCGTCCTCACCCCCGACCTCCGTGCCGAACTCCAGGGCAGCCTGCTCCACTAGGCGGCCACGGATCGATGACAGACTCGATTGCCCCAGGTAATGCCCGTATCCCTCACCCGTCAGGCCGCTTAGAGCCCCCCACCGGCCCCTTCAGACGGCAAGCCGACGTACTGCTGTCACGCCCGGAGGATTCATGACCCCGCCACCCGCCTCACCCGATCCGTACGGCGCATTGCACCACGCGTCGTACGAAGGTGAAGGCGACCAGCCACTGGTCCGCCCGTACGCCATGACCGGTGGCCGGACCCGGCCCCGCTATCAGCTCGCCATAGAGGCACTGGTCTCCACCACGGCCGACCCCGCGCATCTGGGGACCCTGCTCCCCGAGCACCAGCGGATCTGCCACCTCTGCCGTGAGGTGAAGTCGGTGGCCGAGGTGTCGGCGCTGCTGTCGATGCCGCTCGGTGTGGCCCGGATTCTCGTCGCGGACCTGGCGGAAGCCGGCATGGTGGCCATCCACCAGCCGGGCAATGGAGAGGCCGGCGGCGCGCCGGATGTGACACTGCTCGAAAGGGTGCTCAGTGGACTTCGCAAGCTCTAGCGGCGGTGCGGCCCGCGCCACCACCTCGGCGAAGATCGTGGTGGCCGGGGGCTTCGGCGTGGGCAAGACCACGTTCGTAGGTGCCGTCTCGGAGATCAACCCGTTGCGTACGGAGGCCGTGATGACGTCCGCGTCCGCGGGCATCGACGACCTGACGCACACCGGGGGCAAGACGACGACGACCGTCGCCATGGACTTCGGTCGCATCACCCTGGACCAGGACCTGATCCTGTACCTCTTCGGTACGCCCGGTCAGGACCGTTTCTGGTTCATGTGGGACGACCTGGTCCGCGGCGCCATCGGCGCCGTCGTCCTCGTCGACACCCGCCGCCTCGCCGACTGCTTCCCCGCCGTCGACTACTTCGAGAACAGCGGCCTCCCGTTCGTCATCGCCCTCAACGGCTTCGACGGACACCAGCCCTACACCCCCGACGAGGTCCGCGAAGCCCTCCAGATCGGCCCCGACACGCCGATCATCACGACGGACGCGCGGCACCGCGCGGACGCCAAGAGCGGTCTGATCACGCTCGTGGAGCACGCCCTCATGGCCCGGCTCAAGTAGTCACAAGTCGGTATTGCCATACGGTAGTTACCGTAGTCGGACGGGGGTGGACTGTGTCCTTTGACACGATCCACCCCCGTGTTCATAACGTTTCGAAAGAGAATTACCCTGCGTTCGACACCCGACGCATCCGAACGGTGCCGCTGCGCTCACATGAGCCCCGCCTTTTGGCGGGGCTCGTTCTTTATGCCCGTTTTATCCGAGGTCTGCGCCACTCGGAATGGCAGATTCCGACTGTTTGGAACGCGACCGGTCGCCGTGCTGGAATTCGTCGAACTCCCGAGTAGTACGGCCCTGAACGAAATACGGCACAACGTAGGTGCCGACGCCGAGAGGTTGTTGGTCGAGTGAGGCGAAGCAACGCGGGCTCCACGGCGCAGGAGCGGGGCAACTTCACGCCGCCACCGCGCGCTGCGGCGTCCTCCGCGGAGGCGTCCGACGCGACGGTGCCCGGTGGCAGCACGAGTCGGCTGTCGCCGCGCAACTGGCGGGTACCCACCCGGCTCAACGCGATTCTCCTGATCCCCGTCCTGGTCGGCCTGGTCATGGGCGGATTCCAGGTGAAGGGGTCGATCGACACCTGGCGCGAGGCGCAGGACGCCGAGAAGACCGCGCTCATCGTGCGCGCGGCCGCCGAGTACGGCCAGGCGCTGCTCAACGAGCGTGACCTCTCCGCCCAGCCCCTGCTGTCCAACAAGCGGAACGCCGACATCATCGCGGAGGTCCGGGCCACCACCGACGCCGCCGCGGACAAGTTCGACGCGGCCGTGAAGGACATGCCGAAGAAGCAGGGCCTGGAGCGGCGCCTTCAGCTGTTCCAGCTGGAGGAGCCCACCCTTCCCGAGCTGCGCAAGGCCGCCTTCGCCGAGGGCATGGACCCGGTGAAGACGGAGGAGGGCTACGTCAAGGTCCAGCACTCGCTGATGGAGTTCAGCAACGAGCTGGGTCTGGGCACCGGCAACATCACCGCCTACGGTCGTACGGTCTACGCGATCGAGCTCGCCAAGGCTGCAGAATCGCTTCAGCGCTCCATCGGCATGCACCTCCTGGTGCGTCCGAGCCAGGAGAGCGCCAAGTTCGACGCCCAGGTCAAGGCCTTCGGCTCGTACAACTACCTGGAGCAGATCGCGCTCGGCGAGTTCAACTCCGGCGGCACCGAGGCCGACGCGGCCCGGCTGAAGCAGGTCATGGTCGCCAAGGCCGAAGAGGGCGCGAAGGACCTGAAGCAGGCCAAGGAGGAGGCCGACGCCGCGGGGACCCCGTTCGTCGCCCCGCCCAGCATCGACGGCTCGGTCTTCGACGGCATGGCCCAGCAGATCGGCCAGGGCAAGTCGCCCGAGAAGCTGGCCGCGAAGGGCATCACGCCGGAGACCTGGATGGCGGCCGCCACCGCCAAGTTCGACGGCTACACCACGGTCGAGGACGAGCTCGTCGACAAGGCGGTGACCGAGGCCGCGGACATCTCGTCCAGCGCCAAGAACGACGCCGTCATCAACGCCGCCGTCGTGGTCGTCGCCCTGCTGGCCGCCTTCGTCCTGGCCGGACTCATGGCCCGGCAGATGAGCCGCTCGATGCGCCAACTGCGCACCGCCGCCTTCGGGATAGCCGAGCAGCGGCTGCCGATGCTGGTCGACCAGCTCTCCCGGGCCGAACCGGGCCGGGTCGACACCCGCGTCCAGCCGATCCCGATCCACAGCCACGACGAGATCGGCGAGGTCGCCCGCGCCTTCGACCAGGTGCACCGCGAGGCGGTCCGGCTGGCGGCCGAGCAGGCCATGCTCCGGGGCAACGTCAACGCGATCTTCACCAATCTCTCGCGCCGCAACCAGTCGCTGATCGAGGGCCAGCTGACCCTCATCACCGACCTGGAGAACAACGAGGCCGACCCGGACCAGCTGGAGAACCTCTTCCGGCTGGACCACCTGGCCACCCGCATGCGCCGCAACGGCGAGAACCTCCTGGTCCTCGCCGGCGAGGAGCCCGGCCGCCGCTGGAACCAGCCCGTCCCGCTGGTCGACGTGCTCCGGGCCGCCGCCTCCGAGGTGGAGTCGTACGAGCGCATCGAGCTCGCCGGGGTGCCCGAGACCGAGATCCACGGCCAGTCGGTCACCGACCTCGTGCACCTGCTGGCCGAGCTGCTGGAGAACGCCACCACGTTCTCCTCGCCGCAGACCAAGGTGCGGGTCACCGCGACCCGGCTGCCCGACAGCCGCGTGATGATCGAGATCCACGACAAGGGCATCGGGCTCACCGCCGAGGACTTCGCCGACATCAACCACAAGCTGGCCAACCCGCCGACCGTGGACGCCGCGGTGTCGCAGCGGATGGGTCTGTTCGTGGTCGGCCGGCTCTCCGACCGGCACGGCATCCGGGTCCAGCTGCGCCCCTCGGGCGAGCAGGCCGGAACCACCTCGCTGGTCATGCTGCCGGACGCGATCACCCACGGCGGCGGCGGCGAACCGTCCGCCGCGACGGACGACTTCACCGTCTCCTCGATCATTCCGGAGCAGCAGAGCTTCGAACAGCAGCCGTCCCCGCACATGCGCACGGCGGCGGAGCTCGGCTTCGACGACTCGCGCTACGAGCAGCCCTCGGCGGACGCGGCGCAGCTGGACCCGGTGGGCCGTTCGCTGATGCGTGAGGAGCGCCGGGCGGCGCTGGAGGCGCAGACGGCGAGCGGGCACCAGCAGTTCCCGCAGGAGCAGTACGCCGACAACCAGTACGGGGACGGCGGGTACGCCGGGAACGGCTACGCCCAGGAGCCGCAGCAGGGTTCGCAGCAGGAGCAGTACGAGCAGGCTCCCCAGCAGGTCCCGCAGCAAGGGCAGTACGAGCAGGCTCCGTACCAGGGCGGCTACGAGCCCTACCAGGCCGATGCGGGCCTCGCCCAGCAGCCCGGCCAGGGTCTGCCCGGTGGTTATACGGAAGGCGCGTACGCGGCCGCTGAGGCCCCGCAGCCGTCCTACGAGGAGCAGTTCGCTCCCCAACCCCACCAGGACGACTGGCCGGATCAGGGCGCTTACCAGGACACGTACGAGCCTTCGGCGCCGGCGGAAGCGGAATCCTTCGCGAGCGCTCCCGCAGAGCCGCAGGAGCGCGTAGGCTTCGACCGTCCGGGGCCCACGCCCGACTCCGGTCCCGAGCTGACCGAAGCCGGTCTGCCGCGCCGGGGCGGTCAGCAGCACTGGCAGCCCACCGGCCGGGGCAACAGCCGGCCCGTCGCCGCGCAGCAACAGCGGCAGCGGGAGGAACCGCAGCAGGAGCCCGCTCAGGCGGGCGCGGACGGCTCCGACGACTGGCGCTCGGCCAACGACGAGCGCTGGGAGCGGGCCGAGAAGCTCCGGGAGCCCAAGGCGGGCGGGATCACCCCGTCCGGACTCCCCCGGCGGGTGCCCAAGGCCAATCTGGTCGAGGGCACGGCCGAGCAGACCTTGCAGGGCGGCCCCCAGGTTTCCCGTGCCCCCGAGGACGTCCGCGGCAGGTTGAGCAACCTGCGGCGGGGCGTGCTGCGGGGACGCAGCGCGGGTTCGGACGACAGTAATACCTACAACCAGGAGCGTTAGTGTGAGCCCGATGAGCCAGGCGGCGCAGAATCTGAACTGGTTGATCACCAACTTCGTGGACAACACCCCCGGGGTGTCGCACACGGTGGTGGTCTCCGCCGACGGACTCCTGCTGGCCATGTCCGAGGGATTCCCCCGTGACCGCGCCGACCAGCTGGCGGCCGTCGCCTCCGGGCTGACCTCGCTGACCGCGGGTGCTTCGCGGATCTTCGAGGGCGGCGCGGTGAATCAGACAGTTGTGGAGATGGAACGCGGATTCCTCTTCATCATGTCCATTTCCGACGGATCTTCACTTGCCGTTCTCGCACATCCGGACGCCGATATCGGTCTGGTTGGGTACGAAATGGCACTTCTCGTCGACCGTGCGGGCAGTGTCCTCACCCCGGACCTCCGTGCTGAACTGCAGGGAAGTCTTCTTAACTAATAGACAGACAGTGCGTTTCGCGCCACCGGGCCATAAGGTGCGTTGGCGCGGACCCACTGGGATCGGGACCGGTAGTCGGAGGAGGAATCGTGGACACACCCCAGGGCGGACACCCGTACAACGGTGGCCGGCAGGTACCGGGTGAGCACGGGGACAACCGGTTCAACTTCCCCTCCGCACCCAGCGGACACGGCGCCCAGCAGCCTTACCGGCCCTATCAGCAGCAGCCGCAGCAGCCCCCGCGGCCGCCGCACGACGCCCAGCAGGGTTCCGGGTGGCCCACGCAGCGTCCGTACCGCTACAACTCGCCCCAGGCGCCCCGTATCCAGCCGGTCCAGCCGCGGCAGACCCCCGAGCCTGCCGCGCCCGCCGCGCACAATCCGCTGGTTCGTCCGTACGCCATGACCGGCGGCCGGACCCGACCGCGCTACCAACTCGCCATTGAGGCGTTGGTCAGTACCACGGCCGATCCGTCCCGGCTGCAAGGGCAGTTGCCCGAGCACCAGCGGATCTGCCGGCTGTGCTTCGAGATCAAGTCGGTCGCCGAGATTTCGGCACTGCTCTCGATCCCGCTCGGCGTTGCCCGGATCCTCGTAGCCGACCTGGCAGAGGCCGGACTCGTCGCTATCCATCAGCCCGGCGGCGACGAGTCCGCCGGCGGCCAGCCAGATGTGACACTGCTCGAAAGGGTGCTCAGTGGACTTCGCAAGCTCTAGCGGCGGAGCAGCCCGCTCCACTACCTCGGCGAAGATCGTGGTGGCAGGGGGCTTCGGCGTGGGTAAGACCACGTTCGTCGGTGCCGTCTCGGAGATCAATCCGCTGCGCACCGAAGCCGTGATGACGTCCGCCTCCGCGGGCATCGACGACCTGACGCACACCGGGGACAAGACCACCACGACGGTGGCGATGGACTTCGGTCGTATCACCCTGGACCAGGACCTGATCCTGTACCTCTTCGGTACGCCCGGTCAGGACCGTTTCTGGTTCATGTGGGACGACCTGGTCCGCGGCGCCATCGGCGCCGTCGTCCTCGTCGACACCCGCCGCCTCGCCGACTGCTTCCCCGCCGTCGACTACTTCGAGAACAGCGGCCTCCCGTTCGTCATCGCCCTCAACGGCTTCGACGGACACCAGCCCTACACCCCCGACGAGGTCCGCGAAGCCCTCCAGATCGGCCCGGACACGCCGATCCTGACGACGGACGCGCGGCACCGCGCGGACGCCAAGAGTGCGCTGATCACGCTCGTGGAGCACGCCCTCATGGCGCGCCTGCGGTAGGGCCCCACGGTCCGGACACACGGAAGGGCCCCGCACTCCCGAAGGAGTGCGGGGCCCTTTCGCGCGTGGTGTGTCAGCCCTGCCAGGAGTGCGGGGCGCGGAAGCCCGGCGTGCGTTCCAGGCGGCGCCAGCCGGCGGTGTTGCGGCCCCGGTGGGCGGGGGGCGTGGCGGGCTGGGCCGCGGCGCGGGCGAGCAGGACCGCGGTTATCGCGGCCAGTTCCTCGGGGTCGGCAAGGCCCTTCTCGACGCGCAGCACGGACTCGGCAGCAGTGCTCATGGGTTGTTTCTCCGTCTTCTCGGCAGGTCTTCGCGGGCTCGGCAGGGGTGCTGCGCGGTGTGCGGACTACTGCGGGGGGTTGCCGTGCTTGCGGGACGGCAGGTCTGCGTGCTTGGAACGGAGCATGGCGAGCGAGGCGATCAGCACCTCGCGGGTCTCGGCGGGGTCGATGACGTCGTCGACCAGGCCTCGCTCGGCTGCGTAGTACGGATGCATCAGTTCCGCCTTGTACTCCTTGACCATGCGCTTGCGCATGGCTTCCGGGTCCTCGGCGTCGGCGATCTGCCGACGGAAGATGACGTTGGCGGCGCCCTCGGCGCCCATCACCGCGATCTCGTTGGTCGGCCAGGCGTACGTCAGGTCCGCACCGATGGACTGGCTGTCCATCACGATGTACGCACCGCCGTAGGCCTTGCGCAGGATCAGCGAGATCCTCGGCACCGTGGCGTTGCAGTACGCGTAGAGCAGCTTCGCACCGTGCCGAATGATTCCACCGTGCTCCTGATCGACCCCGGGCAGAAAGCCGGGTACGTCCAAAAGAGTGATGATGGGAATGTTGAATGCATCACACATCTGGACGAAGCGGGCCGCCTTCTCGGAAGCCTCGATGTCCAGGACGCCGGCCAGGGTCTGCGGCTGGTTGGCGACGATGCCGACGACCTGGCCGTCCATCCGGGCCAGGGCGCAGACGATGTTGCGGGCCCAGCGCTCGTGGATCTCCAGGTAGTCGCCGTCGTCGACGAGCTCCTCGATGACCTTGTGCATGTCGTACGGGCGGTTGCCGTCGGCCGGGACCAGGTCGAGCAGGACGTCGCCGCGCCGGTCGGCGGGGTCGTCGCTCGCGGCGGTCGGCGGGTTCTCGCGGTTGTTGGAGGGCAGCATCCCGATCAGGTAGCGGACCTCGGCGATGCAGGTCTCCTCGTCGTCGTACGCGAAGTGCGCGACGCCCGAGGTCTCGGCGTGCACGTCCGCGCCGCCGAGCCCGTTCTGGGTGATCTCCTCACCGGTGACCGCCTTCACGACGTCCGGTCCGGTGATGAACATCTGGGAGGTCTCGCGGACCATGAACACGAAGTCGGTCAGCGCCGGGCTGTACGCCGCGCCGCCCGCGCACGGGCCGAGCATCACGCTGATCTGCGGGATCACGCCCGAGGCCCGGGTGTTGCGCTGGAAAATGCCGCCGTACCCGGCGAGCGCGGAGACGCCCTCCTGGATACGGGCGCCGGCGCCGTCGTTCAGCGAGACCAGCGGGGCACCGGCCGAGATGGCCATGTCCATGATCTTGTGGATCTTCGTGGCGTGGGCCTCGCCCAGCGCACCGCCGAAGATCCGGAAGTCGTGCGCGTACACGAAGACCGTGCGGCCCTCGACCGTGCCCCAGCCGGTGATGACACCGTCGGTGTACGGCTTCTTCTCCTCCAGGCCGAACCCCGTGGCCCGGTGCCGGCGCAGCTGCTCGACCTCCTTGAACGAACCCTCGTCCAGGAGCAGCGCGATGCGCTCACGCGCCGTCAGCTTGCCCTTGGCGTGCTGCGCCTCGGTCGCCCGGTCACTCGGTCCGCGACGGGCCTGCTCACGCAGCGCCAGCAGTTCGGCCACCCGGCCACGGGTGTCGCTCGGCTCGCCCGGGGTTTCGTCCACAACGGTCATGTACCGACCCTACGAAGCCGGGCAAGCAAATCCTGCCGTCGACTCCGTACAGTCTCGTGACCCGTTTCCTGGTGGAGCCCAACAGAACCCGGACGGCGTGCAGGCGAAGTACCAGCCAGTACGGGGCAGTCTTTGTGCGAGTCCGACAAAGACTCACTGTGGTCTGCTGCACACCCCTGTCAGCCTCCGGGTGTCGTCCGGTTGGGCCTCCTGGACCCGTTGGACGTCGGCGAGCCGGGGTCGCACCGGGGCGTCGGGGTGGGCCATGGTCAGCAGCACCGCCTCGTAGAAGGCGTCCCGCACGGCGGCGGGCATCACATCGGAGGCGTCCAGGCAGAGCGGCACCCGCTGGTCGGTGAGGCGGTCGCTGATCTGCTTCTCGACGGTCCCCTTCGGGGCAGGCACGCGGAAGTTCGGCGAGAATACCCCGGCCCGGCGGCCCCACTCCTGCTGGGCCCCGCGCGAGGTGAGCCGGGTGAGCAGATCACGGGCCTGTGCGGAGTCGCCGAAGAGCACGGCGAAGTCGGCGGACACCTCGCGGCCCTTGAGCCCGCGGCCTTTGAGCCCGGGGCCCGAGGGCAGCAGCGGCGCGGAGTCCGTGACGGCGGCCTGCCCGCTGCGGTCCCGGTAGAAGAACCGGGCGAAGGAGCCCTGGTGCTCCAGCTCACATTTCTTGGTTTCGTCGAAGAGCAGCCCGTGCCCGCCGGGCTCTCCCCGGTGGTCTTCGCGCATGGCCCGGCCGGCGGCTTCCGCGTCCTGGGCCAGCAGTCCGGCCCACAGGCTCCAGGCGCCGACGAGCCGGTCGTCCGTCCACTCCAGGCCCCCGGTCGCCCAGCGCTCGTACAGCACCGGGCCCGCATTCTGCAGGATCAGGTCCTCGATCCAGTCGCTGCCCGGCCAGCCGGACGCGCCGTCGTCGCCCATGCCGATGCACCAGGAGGCGAGCGACGCGGGGCGGGCCGGCGGCGGGCTGCCCTTGCGGTACCAGACGAGGGACTTGAGGTCGGCCTTGAGCGGCACCCAGAGATTGGCCTCTATGCCCTTCGCCTCCGGCTGCCAGGGTCTGCCGTACTTCGCGGCCGCGCCCTTGCCGCCCAGCGGGCGCAGCCGCCCCTCCGCGGCGTACTCGACGAGGTCCCCGACGCCGGGCAGGATCGCGATGTCGGGCGGATTGCCGGCCTGCACGGCGGCGAGCAGGACCTCCCGGGTGGCGGCGGTGCCCTGGTAGGTGTACGGGGTGCCCAGGGTGTCCAGGACCGCCTTGAAGTGCGTCTCCTGTATGTCGGTCCACGGCCCGAGGATCGTCACCCTCGGCTGTTCGTCGCTGCCGCCGGGTGCGGCGAGCCCGCAGCCCGCCGCGGTCAGCGCCAGGCACAGCAGGAGCAGGAGTGCCCGGGCACGCACCGTCATCCGGCCCTCCAGTAGTCGGCGTTCAGGTGCCGGCCGATGCCGACGGCGGGCAGCAGTACGACCAGGGCGCCGGCCGCGAGCGCCCCGTAGTAGATGCCGCTCTGCCAGCCCTGGGCGGCCAGCCCGGCGCGCACCTCGGTCGCCGTTTTGGTGACGTCCTGCTGGGATTCGGCCAGGTCGGCGTGGTTCCGGGCCTGTTGTTCGATCAGGACCAGCCCGTCGCGGGCCTCGCCCAGCCGGTCCTGGGTGTTGCTCGTCGCGATCAGCGGGACCGTCGCCAGGAAGACGACGGCCAGCAGCGAGACCAGCAGACAGAGATCGCGGCTGTGCCCGCAGCGGGTGCGCAGCGTCCACAGCGCGGAGAGGGTGATCAGGGCCATGGCAAGCAGGCCGAGTTCGGCGACCGCCCAGCCGGTCCACCGCAGGGGGCTCATCGAGGTGAGCGTGTCGATCCTGGCCATCTGGTGTCCCTGGAGGACGTCCAGACGCGGCACCACACCGGTGCCCTTGCGGGTGAGGAGGGTCTCGGCCTCCTCGAACTTCTCCTGCTGCATCGGCTCGTCCCGCACGTACTTCACCGCGCCGGGGGTGATGGAGCTGCTGTAAGAGGTGAGCAGCCCGTTCACGGTTTCGAGCACCCCGCGGCCGCGGTCCCCGTCGATCTGTACGTCGGAGAGCCGGGACAGGCCCTGGTCGGCGGCGGCGAGCTGGTTCTCGTACCGCGCGCCGGCGCCGACCACATCGGCGATGCGCTCGCGCACGGATGTCCGGGCCTCCTCGTGGGCGCGCAGCAGGGCGAGCTGGGTGGCGGCCACGCCCTGCACGGCCGGGGCGCCGCGGGTGCGCATCTCGCCGGCCGAGATCTGGACCTCGCGGTACGAGACGAGCAGGGCGGTCATCGAGACCAGGGCGGTCACCAGCAGCGCGGCCAGGTGCCATTCCAGCAGCCGCCGGGTCCGGGAGCGGTAGGCGTTCCTGCGCGGGCGGACCGGTCCGGGGCTCACAGCTGCCTCCCGCAGTCGATGCAGAACACGGCGGCGGGTCCGGCCGGGTGGTCGCAGTGCGGGCAGCGGGTCCCCGGCCCGGGTGCCGGGAAGGCGGGCAGTTCCACGGGGTGTCCGGAGGTGATGCTCAGCATCCCCTGGCGGACGGCGCCCGGGTCGACGGCGGATCCGATCCGGACCCGTCCCTGGGGGCCGTCCACGATGCGGGCGACCTTGCGGACCTCGTCCAGGACCCAGTCGGCGGCGATCTCGGTGGCGAGCCGGACGGCGAGCCCGAGCTGTGCCTCGGCCCGCTCGCGGCTCTCCAGGTCGAGGGCGGCGTACCCGTGGTTGAGGGCGGTCCGCATCTGTGTGGAGACGTTCATGGTGTGGATGTTGCGGCCCACGGCGCCGGAGATGCGGGCGGTGTCCGCGGCGGTGCCCGACGGCAGCCAGCGGACCACGACCGGCTCGGTGGCGCCGCCGACGGAGACCGCGGCGAGCTGGAGGGGCACGCCCAGCGGGTCGTTGCCCGCGTCGGCCCGGAGGGTGAGGAGGTAGTCGCGGGACTCCGGCTGCCACTGGTGGGTGCGGAACTCCAGCCGGTGCGGATCGTCCCGGACCCGGTCCGGCTCCAGCCGCTGCTGGTGCGGTGCGGTCTCGGTCAGGGTCACTTCCCGCACCGCCGGGCGCACCGTCACCACGATGGGGAGTTCGGGGCTGCGGACCCGGCGCAGCCTGACCAGGGCGGTGGCGACGGCGGGGGCGAAGGCGTCGGGCGAGGACACGGCGGTGCCGTGCAGCCGTTCCGCGACGGCGAGCAGCGGGGCCGGGTCCCAGCCAACCCCCGGTGCGACGACATCGGCGGTGAACTCGCCCTCACATGCGGCCAGTTCGATGCTCAGCTCACTGTCCGGGTGGTTGGCGTCGTCCCCCTCGCCCCGGCTGCCGCCGTCGGTGACGAGCACCAGGTGCCGTACGGGAAGGGGGCGTTCGGCGAAGAGTTCGCGCGCCATGGCCAGCCAGGTGGTGTAGCCGGCCGGCTCCTGCCCCTCGGCGGACGCGGAGATCCGTCCGACGCTGAACACGGCCCGGTGCCGGTCGTCGGGCCCGGCCAGCGCCCACCGGCCGCGCAGCGGGTAGCACTGCTCTCCGCCGCCGCCCAGCACGGTGTACGAGATTCCGTCGGGCAGGGCGCCCACCGCCCCGGTCAGCGCGGCGACGGCCGCGTCACGCCGCCCGGCGGCCACGTCCACCGCGATGACCAGCGCGATGTCGACGGCGGGCACCCGGTCGCGCGGCCCGGCGGCGACCGCCCGGACCCGCACATGGGCGTCGATCCGGGCGTCCCGGTCCGGCCGCTGTTTCTTCGCGACCTGGACGGTGAGGCCGATTCCGAGTCCGGGCGACGCGGCGGTGCGGCCCATTCAACTGCCTCCAGGGGTGCGGCGCCGGGGCGGGAACCAGTAGCGGGTCTGCGGGCGGACGGCGTGCGAGAGGTCGATGAGCTTCTCGTGGTCGGCGGTGTCCCTGCACTGCCGGGCCATCCAGCGGTAGCACCGGGCCAGGTCCTCCCGCACGGCCCGCTCCCCGGGCACCGGTGGCGGTGGCAGTCCCCGCCGCCACCAGTGCCCGTCGTGGCGCGGGTCGCCGGCCTCGGCCCGGACCGCGTCGAGCTTCCACTCGTACAGTTCGGTGCGCAGCAGCCGGGCCGACTCGTCGCCCGTCACCACGGACGCCGGATGCGGCCCGTGGCCGCCCTCGCGCAGCGGGACCGCGGCGAGCACGGCGTCGATCCGCCGCGTCCCGGGCAGCGGCCGCCCGCCCGCAGCGAGCCGGGCCGCCCGGATGCGCAGCGCGGCGATCCGGGCGACGGTGTGGTCCCGCGACTCGTCCGGCACCAGGTCCAGGACCTCGGCCGCGGCGTCCCGGTCGCCGCGCTCCAGCGCCAGCCTGGCCAGGCCCAGCGCGGCTCCGACGTGGGAGGGGTTGCGGGCGTGCACGGCCCGGAAGAGTTCGTACGCCGACGGGATCGGACCGGCCGGGCGGTCCGGGCCGAGCTGTTCCGCGGCGTAGGCCAGGGCCAGCTTCGCGGCGTACTCGCCGGGCAGCGCGCGGTGGACGGCGGCGAAGTGTTCCAGGGCGGCCTCCAGCAGCTGCCGCCGGTCGTCCAGTACCTCCGCGCTGCGCAGCGCGACGAGCCCCCAGTGCCAGCTGAGCCGCCACTGCCGCACCGGCCCCGGTCCGGGTATGGCGTCAGCCGCCGCCACCTGTTCGCGCGCCAGGCTCAGGGCTTCGGCGCCCTCCCGGCCGAGCAGCAGCCGGGCGTTGTGCAGACAGATCTCCACCGACTGTTCGCCCTCGGCGGGCTGGGCCAGCAGCCGTCCGGGGTCGTAGCTGCTCACCAGGAACCGGGCGGCCTCCGGGTCCCCCGGGTAGGGCCTGGGCACCGGCAGCCGCCGGGCGATCTCGGTGGGGGTGGGGAGCCCGGTGTCCAGCGCGGGCGCCCGGGGCGTCAGGTCGCGGCGGTGCGGGGTGCGCTCCAGCCAGTGCGCGTAGTCGGGTACGGTGCCCAGCCGCCCGCCGAGCAGCCGGGTGGACGGGGTGAAGTAGGCGGAGGGCTCGGTCCGGTCCTGCTTGCCGCGCAGCGCCCGGATCTCTCGCAGCACCCCGCGCAGCTGGCCCGCCATCTCCTCCGCGTCGGCGAACCGGCGTTCCGGGTCCTGGTCGGTCGCCCGTTCCACCACCAGCCGGAAGGAGCTGGTGCCGAGGCCGGGTACGTCGTCGCCGACCGCCCAGCCCGCCAGTTCGGCCAGGGTCGCGCCGACCGTGTGGATGTCGTGGGCGACGGTCAGCGGGCTGCCGCTGACCATCTCGGGCGCGGCGTATCTGGGGGTGATGACGGGCGGCGGTTCGGTGGATCCCTGTTTGCGGACCCCGCCGAGGTCGATGACCTTCACGCCCTCGTGCTGGTGGACGACGTTGGACGGCTTCATGTCCCCGTACAGGAAGCCCATGCCGTGCAGATGGGCGAGGGCTTCGAGGATCTGGCAGCCGTAGGTGATGACGTGTTCGATGTCGAGGACGAAGTTGCCCTGCCGGGTCGCCTCGACGACGGCGGACAGGGTGCGGTCGCCGACGTCCTGCATCACGATGTAGCCGCCGGAGACCGTGCCGTCCGCGCTGACGGTGCTGACGAAGTCCCGGATCTGGACGATGCGTTCGTGCCGGATGGCGACGAGGCTGCGGCGCTCCTCGGCGGCCTGGGCGGCGCCGCGTTCCGCGTACCGGTTCAGCATCCCCTTCACGGCGACGAGGTCTTCGAGGTGGGTGTCGCGGGCGAGGTAGACCCAGCCCTGGCCGCCGTGGGCGATGGGTCCGAGGATGCGGTACTGGCCCTGGAGCAGCGGACCGTCCCGGTCGAGTTCGGGGCGGTAGGAGTAGGGGGCGCCGCACCTGGGGCAGTGGCCCTCGTCGGGCGGCGGGGCGGCTGTGTACGGGGCGACGAAGTAGGTGGCGCAGGACTTGGACGAGCAGCTCATCCGGACGTGGGCCCGGGTCACGGCGGCGCTCAGCCGCTGGTCGGGGGTGCTCGGGTCGAGCCGTGGCAGTTCCAGCAGCTGCCGGGGGCCGCACCGGTCGGGGGCGGTGGGCAGCGGCGGGAGTCCCGGGCCGTCCTCGGAGCGGCCGCAGGTGTCGCAGTAGCCGGTGGACCGCACCGCGCCGTCGCAGGGGGCTCCGGTGAACCGGCGGTGCGGGCAGGGGATCCTCATCGGCGGCCGGCCCGGCCGTGCTCGCCGCGCGGTCCGGGTACGTCCGCCCGGCCGTGCCGCTCCAGCTCCGCCCGGACTTCACGCAGCAGGGCGCGCAGGGCGGAGAGCCGTTCGCGCGGGTCGCCGACGGTGCGCAGCCGGGCCAGCTGCTGTCGGTGGCGGGCCGCCTCGGTGCGCGGCCGGGGGCCCAGGGAGGCGGATTCCACCAGGCCGTTCAGCCCGGCCCATTGCTTCTCGATCTCCTCGACGCGGCGGACCAGTTCGACGGCCCGTTCGTCGAGGGCCGGTACCAGCAACTGCCGTACCACCTCGTCCACTTCGTCGCCGCCGCTGTCCCGCACGATGACGAGCAGCCGGAAGCCGAGTGTCCGCACCCGGGCGAGCAGGGGCACCAGCCGGTGCGGCCGCCGGTCCTCGTCGAGCCCGACCACGGCGAGGGTGGGCCCGGAGCTCCCCCGCCCGCCGTCCGCCGCCCGCTCGGGCGGGGTGCCGCCCGTGAGCAGCCACTCGCGGTAGGCCTGGGCCTGGTGGCGGGGCGGGCGCAGCCTGGTCACCAGTTCGCCGACGAAGTCCTCGGGGGCGGTGCGGCCGCCCCGGTAGACGAGATGGGCGCGGTGCAGATGGTGCCTGAGCGTGCGGTCGCGGCCGCCGCCGTGCGGTACGACGCTGAAGCGCACCGCGGGTTCCTCACCCCCGGCGAACCATCTGCGCAGCCGCCGGTCCAGGCCGTGGTCCCAGCCGTCCGGGCCACTCAACTCGGCGACCAGTGGGACGAGTTCGGCGATCCGGTCGATCGGGATCATGTACGAGAACGCCAGGTCGTTGTCGGCGGGCAGCGCCAGATCGAGGTCGCCGCGCCAGCTGACGACCATCCCGACGACCCGCTCGGACGTTCCGGCCGGTCCGCCGCGCACCTGCACGGCGGCGCCGCTGAACCCGGGTTTCACCACTTGTTCGTTGCGTGCGGCGTCGAGCTGGATCCAGGCGCCGTGTGCTCCGCTGATCCGCCCGGTCAGCCACATCCCGTCGGCGAAGGAGCGCGCGTAGCCGCCGATCCACACCTCGCCGCCGCGCTCCAGGTGCCGTTCGAGCGTCGCGGGGGTGGCGTGCGGGCGCGGGCTGTCCAGGGCGAGTACGGCGATGTCCTCGCGGGTCGCGCCGAGACCGGGCAGCCAGCCGCCCTCGGCGACGCGGGCCCCGACCGGGGCGATGGCGGGGTTCTCGGCGAATTCCACCCAGATCCGGGCGTCCGGCTCCCCCACCACGTGCGCGCAGGTGAGTGCCCGGTCCTGGGTCAGCAGCACACCGGCGCCGCAGACCGGCCCGTTCGCGTCGTCCCGCCGTAATCGGATCCGCCAGTCCGCCCTCAGCTCCCCCATGCCGCACGAGAATACGCGCGCAGCGGGGGCCGCTCCCAGACCTCGGACACACTCCGGTCACTCCATGCCCATCCGGTGTCACGGAGCGGGAGCCGCCACCGTACGCGCGATGCGGGGCGGGGCAGTCCGCCGAGGACTGCCCCGCCCCGCATCGGATCGAGTCAGCCGCCGCAGTGGAAGCGGGCGTCGCCCCAGTCCGCGTGGTCGTTGCCGTTGCCGTCGCCGCCGTCGCCGACGACCAGTTCGACGTACTTGGCCCCGGTGACGTCCGCCGTCAGCGACCAGGCGCTGTCGGCCGCCTTCAGCACGGGCGACTTCACCTTCTCGGTGCCGTCGGCCGTGACGGAGAACTGCACGCTGCCGGCGCTCTTCTGCACGTCGTCCACGCCGACCTGGGCGGTGAACGAGGTGCACTTCCCGCCCAGGTAGTAGCGGATCCTCGCCGGCGCGTGGCTGCCGAGCCCCTTGGTGTAGACGGTGCCGCCGATGGTCAGCGGGGAGCCGTCGCCGGTGCCGGTCTCACCGTTGGAGAGGTCCTTCTCCACCGGGCCCCAGCCGTTCTGGGAGGCCGTCCAGTCCAGGTCGCTGGCCCAGCTGTCGGTGGTGGGCGGCGGCGGCAGGGTCCGTACGGAGGTCTGCGCGCCGAGCGTGCGCCGTGCCCCGCCGACGGTGTACTGCGCCTCGGAACTCAGGCCGTACGTCTGGTACTTGGCGTCCACCGGCGGGGTGACCTGCCAGCTGCCGGTGACCTGGGCGCCCGCCGCGACGGAGTCGAAGGTGACGGCGCCGGTGGGCTCCGCCGTCCAGCCCTCGGGCACGGTCAGGCTGAGTGCGACGCCGGTCGCCGCCGTCGCCTCGTAGTTGGTGAACGAGACCTTGACGGTGTTGGCCGTGCCCGGCTCCAGGGTCTCGGCGGCCGGTGCGACGGTGAGGGTGCCGCAGGCGGCCTGCTCGGAGTCGGGGGCCGGGCCGAGGTCGGTCACGGTGAAGGAGTCGAGTACGAAGTCGGCGCCGTCGGGGGCGTCGTCGCGCTTGCGCAGCCCGGTCCAGGCGTCGCCGCAGCCCGCGGTGACGGTCTCGGCGAAGTGGCCGGTGGTGCGCTGCTGTCCGATGGCGGTGGTCCGGGTCTCGACCGAGCCGGGCTTTCCTTCGGCGGTGATCCGGTCGTAGCCGTCGACCCACTCGTAGGCGCCCGCGTGGCTGGACTGGTAGTCGTACTCGACCTTGTAGCGGTGCCCGTCGGTCATCGGCACGGTCCACGGGGCGGTGCGGTAGACGAGTCCGGAGTTCTCCTCGTGGGACTTGAGGGACTCCTTGCCGCCGATCACGTCGTCGATCAGCTTTCCGTTCCAGCCGGCCTGGGTGTACGGGGCGTGCAGCTGGGAGATGACGGTGCGGGGGTCGGTGGAGCCGCCCGCGTCGCCCTTGAGGAAGGGGCCCCAGCCCTGGTCGACGGCCTCGAAGTCCTCGTAGGAGAGGGTGTTCGCCTTCGTCTCCGGGGCGTTGGCGACGATGCGTACGTCATCGGCCCGGACGCTCGCGGAGCTGCCGTCGGCCGCCTCGATGCGCAGGGTGGTGCTGCCGTTCGCGGGGGCGGTGAAGTTCACCTTGGCCCGCTGGAAGTACGTGCCGTGCCGCTCGGACGCGGCGACGTAGTCCTTCGCGGTGGAGCGGTCCACCGAGACGGACTTCCCGCCGATCGAGAGCGTGGTGTGCCGGCTCTTCCCGGGCTGGACCTCGATGAGCGCGGACGCGGTGTAGCGCTTGCCGGGGGCGAGGCCGTCGACGCGCTGCGAGAGCGCGGCGGTGGAGCTGCCGGAGAGCTGGGCGCTGGTGAGGCCCTTGGCGTCGGTCTCACGGGCGACGGTGCCGGTCTTCGACCAGGCGGTCAGCCCCTTGTCGTTGAAGCCCGGGTCGTCGACCGGGGTGCCCTCGCCCCACCGGGGGTCGGCGGCCTTCGGGGCCTGCTGCGGGTAGAGGACGTACGGCTGACCCGCCTTGGCGGTCAGCGTGATCTTCCCGTCGACGGGCTTGACCGTGCCGGTCTTGACCCGGCCGTTGTCGGTGAGCTCGTAGACGGTGTACGTGCCGTTCGACGGCACCGCCCAGCTGCTCGTACCGCCGGACTTGCTGTAGTGGTACAGCTTCTTCCCGCCGTCCCACGGCAGCAGGTAGTCGGTGCCGCTGAGGACCTTGCGGCCGTGGTCGTAGAACGTCCTCTTGCCGTCCTCGACCGTGCCCCGGACACCGCCGGTGAAGGTGATGTCGTTGCCGTCCCAGCGGGTGATCTTCTGGTGCTGGAGGTACTTGGCTGGCAGGTTGCGCTGCCAGATGTTGCTGGAGAAGGCGTTCCAGTCGGTCTCGTTGGTCCAGCCCTCGAACTCCTCGATGGCCGTCTGGCCGAGGACCGGGTCGTTGTTCCAGACGTCCTTCTCGCCGTTGCGGATGAACCGGATGATCTTCGAGTTGAGGCCCTTGTTGGTGGCGCCGCCGTAGTCGAGGTCATTGGCCCAGTGCGACCAGAGCGAGCCGCGCTCGAACTTGTCGGCCCACTCGGTGGCGACGTTCCAGCCCTGCTTCTGCACGGACTGCAGGGTCTTGTCCGCGATCCAGCCGTGCGAGTAGTAGACGTCGATGTAGAGCAGGCTGAGATTGGGGTCCGTCTCGTCGCGCAGCTGCTGGAAGCGCTTGGCCAGGTCGCCGCTGTTGATGTCGCGGCGCTGGTCGATGTAGTAGCTCTGGCCCAGCCAGTTCCAGCCCGGCTTGGTCTTGTCGACGAGCTTCTCGTCGAAGGCCTTGGCCTCCGGGTACGCCTCGGTGGCGTTGACGTGGACGCCGAAGGTGGCGCCCCACTTCTTGCCGTCCTTCAGGAGCGCGTTGAGGTCCTTCAGCCCGCCGGCGCGCTTGTTGTAGTCGCCGCCGTAGTCGGGGTGGGCGGAGTCGTGGCCCTCGGAGGCGTATCCCTTGAGGAGCGCGAGCTGCCCGAGGCCGTCGGTGGCGAGCGAGACCCGCTTGACGTCGTCGAGGGTGCGCAGGAAGGGGTGGGTGGCCTGGCTGGCGAAGTTGAACGGAATGTGGGTGACGACCCGCTCCGCGGTGTCCTTGCTGCCGGGCGCCACGACGCCGATGGAGCGGAACGCGACGGCTCCGTCCTGCCAGTCGACCGCCTTGTCACCGTTGGCGTCGGGGGTGACGACGACCTTCGCCCAGGGCAGGTTGTTCCCGCTCTCCGGCTTCGGTGCCCCGTCCCCGCGGTAGGTCCACTGACCGGACCAGACGCCGACCCGGACGCTGCCGTCGTCGGCCTTGCGGGCCTGGTGCCAGAACCGGGCGTCGTCGCCGCCGGTGGCGCCGGACGGCTTGTCGTACGAGGAGTTGGACTCCACGGCCGCGGCGAGCGAACCGGTGTTGAGAAACGCGTACGAGGCACCGACCGGCGCCTTGTCGGCGGCGGTGTCCGCGGTGACCTTCGAGAAGACGTCGGCGGTCTTCGTCGAGTCGTTGTCCAGCCGGGTGAAGGCGGTGGCCCCGCCGTTGTCCGTGGAGCCGACGGAGACCAGGTCGTGGCCGGGGATGTCGATGGTGCCGACGCGGAACGTCTCGGTGTCGCGGACGGCCGTCACCTTGAAGGTGGTGGCGCGTCCGGAGACGGAGAGCGAGGCGTCGATCTCGATGCCGGGCAGGTCGGTGAAGACCAGCGTGTAGCGGGCGGCCGAGGCGGTGACCACGGGGGCGCCCTTGAGCTTCACCGGGTGCGCGGTGCCGTTCAGGGTCACGGCGGTGACCGGCTGGGTGCTGCCGAACAGCTGACTGCCGGTGGCCTTGTCGGTGTACGCAAGGACGCGCGGGAAGTCGTCGGCGACGGCGACCGAGAGCTGCTCGGACCCGATGACGGTGGCGCCCGCGGGGACGGCCGGCCCGACTGCGGCGGGTGCGGGGGCGGAGGCGGCGGTGGCGGGGAGCGCGGTCCCCACCAGCGCCAGGACGGCGGCTGAGGCGGCGGCGACAGCGCCCGCCGAAGTGAATCTTCGCGACATGTGCCCTGAGTAGTCCCCGTGACCGGACACCGTCAACGACCTGCGACGACTCGGAGCCCTCCAGTCCAACAACCGCGTTGCGTAAGTCCAAGTGGACGGTAGGTGTCCGGTCCGGTACGCGATCTCAGCGGCGGACCTCGCGCGGCGCTCCCATGGTGTGGTGGGACAGCGCCAGCACGCTCAGGCCGAACATCAGGACGCCCAGCGGGACATGGACCGACGGGACACGCGCGATACCGAGCACGACCTGCACCGAGGCGAGGACGAGGAAGCCGGACGCGTACCCGATGGGACGGGCCGGACCACCGCCCGGCCGCCACGCCAGCACCGCGGCGAGCACGTACAGCATCGACGCCCCGTACATCACGCGCGCCCCGATGCCGTGCAGCAGCTCACCGTGCGACGAGGACAGCAGCACACCGGCGCTCACCGCCTGGAGGAAGATGGTCAGGGTCTGCAGGGCGACCGATATCCGCAGGAACGCGGCAGCCCGCCGCGCCGCGTCCGTGCCTGTCGTTGTGGTCGTCCCTGTCGTCGTGGTCATGATGCCGTCCCCTTGTCCGCCCGGAAGCAGTGGATCGATAAGGTCTCACCAGCCCGACGACACAGCTCCGCGAAATGCAAGGCGGGAACGAGAACGGCGGGCCCGGGGGGAAGTGGTCATGGCCAGGGGTGCACCCGCGTGGAGCGCGGCGGACGTCGCCGGTGAGCGACGCCAACTCATCAACATCGCCTACCGGTTGCTCGGTTCGCTGGCCGAGGCCGAGGACGCCGTGCAGGAGGCGTACGCCCGCTGGTACGCGCGGTCACGGAGCGAACGGGAGGCCGTCGTGTCGCCCGGTGCCTGGCTGACGACGGTGACCGGGCGCATCTGTCTGGACGTGCTCGGCTCGGCGCGGGCCCGGCGCGAGCGCTACGTCGGCGCGTGGCTGCCCGAGCCGCTGCCCGACCGCCGGGAGTGGGCCGACGGGCGCGGCCCCGACACCGCCGACCCCGCCGACCTGATCACCCTGGACGAGTCGGTCACCATGGCCTTCCTCGTCGTCCTGGAGTCGATGACGCCCGCCGAGCGGGTCGCCTTCGTGCTGCACGACGTGTTCCGCTACTCCTTTCCCGAGATCGCCGGGATCGTCGGCCGCACCCCGGGGGCCTGCCGGGAGCTGGCGAGTTCGGCCCGGCGGCGAGTGCACGCCGAGCGCGCTCCGGCGGGCGCGACGGCGGGGCAGGCCGAGGTGGTGCGGCAGGTGAAGGAGGCGTGGGAGGCCAAGGACATCACGGCTCTCGTCGGCCTCCTGGATCCCGGCGCCGTGATGACCGCCGACGGCGGCGGCCTGGTCGGCACCGTGCTGCGCCCGGTCGAGGGCGGCGCGAGCATCGCCCAGTACATGATCGCGATCGCCGACAAGGCTCCCGGGCTGCGGCTCCTGGAGCGTTCGGTGGCCGGCGCGCCGGGCCTGATCGCCCAGCACGCGGGCGTCACCGCGACCGTGGCGGCGTTCGACGCCTCCGGTGGCCGCGCCACCCAGATCTGGGTGGTCCGCAACCCGGAGAAGCTACGCCTGTGGACACCGGGCGAGCCCGACGGGGGACGGGATTTCACCAGCGCAGGGCCGTGAAGTCGATCGGCTGGGGGCGCAGCTGGGCCGCGCGGTCCGCGAGTGCGACCAGTCGCCGGGACATCTCGTCGGCGTCCAGCCGGCGCCGGTCACCATGGCCCGGCAGCACCCACTCGAACCGCAGCTTCCCCGCCGTCCGCGCCAGCGAGGCGGCCAGCTCCTCGATCGAGTACCAGGTCACGCTCTCCACGACTTCGAGGTCCTCGGTCGTCCGCGACCAGTAGAAACTGTCACCGCTGAAGCAGTACCGGTCGTCCGCGAGGTAGAGCACGCTGCCCCGGGTGTGACCGGGCAGCGGATGGGCGGTGACACCCTCGCCGATCTCCACCGGGTCGAGCCCCCGGATCACCTGGTCCGCGTCCGGAACCGCGTCGAGGTCGCCCTCGTGGATCCACAGCCTGGCCCCGAAGTGGTCGGCGTAGCGACGCCCGTGCGCGACGTGGTCCCGGTGGGTGAGCAGTACGTCGGTGACGGGCCCCGTGGCCGCCACGTACCGCTCGGCGAGTCCCGGGCTCCAGCGCGGGGTGTCGATCATCATGACCGTGCCGGAGGGCCTCCGCAGCAGATAGGAGTTGGCACCGGCGGTGTGCGTGGAGTTGTGCCCGCAGACCAGCACGCCGTCGTCCAGGGCCATCGGGAACGGGTCGAGCGAGGGGTCCGGCTGTCCGGACGCGGGCCGGATGGACCGGGTGTGACAAGCAAAGACGGCAGCGTGTAAGCGCCGGTTCTCCGCGTCGTCGTCCGGCTGCCGCAGAATCCGCGACGCCCCTTCCTCCTCGATGATCAGCTCGGGCGCGAACTGTCGGGCGACGTCGCAGTTGGTGCAGCGATCGTCCACGTACCAGCCGTCCACGGCAGGGCTCCTTCCACATCACCGGAAGCGACCCCGTCGAGGGCCGCCGCTCCAGGAATAGCCCACGTACCGCCCACGCCGGTAGACCCCACCGACGCCGCGAACTCGCACCACACCACCTTGCCGGGGTTCCGCTCCCCCACCCCCCACTTGTCCGCGAGCGCCGCCACCAGCCGCAGCCCACGGCCCCCTTCCTCCTCGGAATCCGTCCAGGAATCGGCGACCCGGACCTCCCCGTCACCACTGTCGTGGACCTCGACGCGCAGGGTCCGGCCGACCGGTTCCAGCTGGAGCCGGAGCCGAAACCCGCGACCGGGCGGGACGCCGTGCAGCAGGGCATTGGTGACGAGTTCGCTCACGCAGAGCAACACGTCGTCGACCCGGTCGTCGCACGCCCAGTCGACGAGAGCCTCGCGCACGAACTGTCGTACGAGTGGCACGGATCGGCGTTCCCGGCGGTGGAACACCTCGCGGATGTGGGGGAGTTGGGTTGTCTCGTTCACGCAGCCAACGTCACACATGGTCACTACGGTTGAGCAGCGTGTGGGGTCGTACATCTCCGTTGTACGACTCCTGACGGGTCATTCGAGGTTCGCGACGGGGAGAGGCAGTTCATACAACCGGCAAAGAAGAAGAGCAAGCGGATCACGTCCTGGCACCTGATCGGCGCCCAGCTGGCGACGTTCCGCAAGGCGGCCCGAATGACACAGGCGGCGTTGGCCGAGCAGTGCTCGGTGGGCGACAACACGATCGCGTCGATCGAGCAGGGACGCAGAGCGCTGCAATGGGACTTCGCGGTCCAGCTGGACGAACTGTTGGACACAAAGGGGGCGTTGCAGGTTGCGGTGGAGAGGGTTCCGAAGAAGGAGCGCTTTCCGGTCTTCGTCCAAGACTTCATCGATTACGAGCAGGGGGCGCTGACCCTGCTCTCGTACCAGAACCAGGTGGTGCCGGGGCTGCTCCAGACCGAGGAGTACGCCCGCTTCCTGTTCTCCTGCCAGTACCCACCCCTCGAAGAGGACCAGTTGGAGGAGCGGCTGGCTGCCCGGCTCGACCGGCAGAGTCTCCTGGAACGCAAGCCCCGCCCGATGCTCCACTTCATCCTGGAGGAGAGCATCCTGCGCAGCGAGATCGGCGATCCCTCCAGGATGCGGGAGCAGATCGCCCACCTGCGCCGTTGCATGGAGCTCCCTTTCCTGGGCCTCCAGATCATGCCGAGGAAACTACCGAAGCACGCCGGGCTTGAGGGGCCCATGGTGCTGCTGGAGACCCCCGACCACGACCATCTCGCCTATGTCGAGGGACAGCTGACCAGCTACTTGCACGACGACCCCGACGACGTCAGTGTGCTCCAGCAGATTTATGGGATGCTTCGTTCGCAGGCGCTTTCCGTCGAGAAGAGCGCGCGCCTACTGGACGAACTGCTTGGAGAGACATGACCCGCGCAGCCCATCCGGCCCATCGCACTGCCACCCTCGCCTGGTTCAAGTCCAGCTACAGCGGACCCCAGGGAGGCGACTGCATCGAAGTCGCTTACGACTGGCACAAGTCGAGCTACAGCGGCAGCCAGGGCGGCGACTGCGTAGAGGTGGCCGCCCACCCCACCGCCGTCCACATCCGTGACTCCAAGGTGACCGACGGCCCCGTTCTCACCGTTCCCCCCGCCGCCTGGACCGCGTTCCTGAACGCCACGGTCTGATCGCGTTACGGCCCGGTACGCCGGGCCGCAACCTCCTCCGCACTGCGTCGAGTTGTGAAGACTTCCCGTTCTTGAGAGCGCTCTCAGTCATAAGTCTTGACGCCTGATGCGGCCCTCACGAGAGTGGTTGACCCCCCACAAACCTCGGGAGTCTCTCGTGATCTCGCGCAGAATGTTCCTGACGGGCGGCGCCGCCACCACCGCGACCGCCCTTACCTACCCCCTCTGGGGCAGCGCCCTCAGCCCGAGCGCGTCCGCCGCCCCCGCAACCTGTGAACTCGCCCTGGAGAACCGTTCGTTGCCGGGCAGGATCAACGCCTATGTCACCGGTCACGAGCAGGGCACCGACCGTTGGGTGCTGCTGCGGGCCGACGGCAGCGTCTACCGGCCCGACTCCCCCGCCGCCCCGCAGACCCCACTGCCCGTCGACTGCGCCATCCCCCTGAACCCGGTGGGTGGCGGACCGGTGGTGCTCACGCTCCCCCAGATGTACGGCGCCCGCGTCTACTTCGTACGCGACGACACGCTCACGTTCTACCTCAATCCCGGTCCCGCCCTGGTCGAGCCGGCGTTCGCGACGTCCACCGACGCCAACTACGGCCGCACCTGGTCGTTCTGCGAGTTCACCTTCAACCCTCAGCAGCTGTACGCGAACATCAGCTACGTCGACCTGGTCACCGCGCTGCCGATCGGCCTGACCCTGGCCGGCGACGCGACGCACACCGTGGCGCCACTCCCGGACGGCGCGGTGCAGCGGATCGCGGACGGCCTCACCGCCCAGGCCGCCGCCGACGGCCGGCCGTGGGACAAGCTGGTGATCCGCGGGGCGGACGGCAACGTACTGCGGGTGATCTCGCCGCAGAACCTGATGGCACCGTTCTTCGACCGCCCGGACGAGATGCCGTTCCGGGACGTGTTCACTTCCTACATCGACCGGGTCTGGGAGAAGTACCGCTCCACCGACCTGCGGATCGACCTCCAGGGCGGCCGGGGCGTCCGCACCGGCCGGGTGAACGGGGACCTCCTGACCTTCGAGGGCGGGCACACCTTCACCAAGCCCGTCTCCAAGGACGTCTTCACCTGCAACCACGGCCCGTTCGCCAACAACCCGGGCGACCCGGACGACAAGAAGGCCCTGCTGGCCCGCCTGGCCTCCGGCTTCAACCGCTCCCTGATGCTCACCCACCCCGACCAGCCGAACGGCACCTCGGCCGCCGACTACTACCGGGGCCCGGCCACCAACCACTGGTCCCGCGTCGTCCACGCCAACACCCCGATCGGCTACGCCTTCCCCTACGACGACGTCCGCCCCGACGGCGAACCCGACGTCTCGGGCGCCGCCAACGACGGCAACCCGCGCCGCTTCACGGTGACCGTGGGGGCCTGACCCGGCGACTTCGGCCCGCACCGGGACGCGCCGGTGCGGGCCCTGAGCTCTACAAGCCGTCCGCAAAGTTCGAGGAAATGAAAACCCCCGCGTCCTCTTCTCCGAGGAGCACGAAGTATTCCCCGTTCGCGATGAATTCATCACAGATACGCTTCGCGAAATAATCCTCGTCATGTTCGCCTCGGGGAAGGATCCTCACGTGCGCTGGAACCATCCGGTATGGCCACCCGGAATTTACTCCTTCGTCCACGAGGACTTGCACAAAGAAATCTTCTGAGTCGAAGTTTGCACCGAGGAAGTGCAGACCATCGCCATGCATCTTGGGTTCCGCAGCAAGCGCGGGCGAAATCACTCCAACGAGACGCTCAAACAGGAACCTGGGAGCCATCCCGGCCTGCTGCCAGCGTTCACGCAGCTCACCACTGAAGCCAACATGCAACATGTAGGTACACATTTACTAGCACTCTCGACTTTCACGCCACGCAACTCCGCCCCGATCCTCGGCAAACTCGATCCGGTCGATAGACTCAGCCGCCGCCGGGGAGGGTGAAGTTGGAGTTGCCGACGATGAACATAACCGATTCCAAATGAGATGTATTTTCCCGCCGAAAATCCCTCAACGCTGTTCGCGCCGTCTCTTCACTGGCGTGTCCGTTAAATCGGTTGTCTGGTCAGCGGTTTATCCAGTCCGGTGCCCACACGTCGTCCGGGGTTCGCGGCCCTGAGGTACGCAGATGGTCGCGTAGCGCGGCCAGCACGGGGTGCTGGTCTCCGGTGCGGCACAGCAGCACGTGTGGGTAGACCGGGGTCGGTTCGTGCAACGGGATGCGCCGCAGGTCGTGGGTCTGGGGCCACAGGTACCGGTCCCCGCTAGTGACGAGGGTGGCCAGCGAGGCCGAGTCGGCTAGCGCGTCCATCAGGGCCTCGTCACCGAAGTTGGGGCCGAGCGCGTCGACGCTCAGACCGAAGACCTCGGACAGTGCCTGGTAAAACGCCGCCCACTCCGTGCCAGGCATGATCCCGGGGATCCAGATGCGGTGGCCGGCCAGGTCCGCAGGCTTGACCCAGGGCGCGTCCGCCAACGGGTGGCCGGGTCCGACCAGGAGCTGAAGGGGTGCGTCCAGGAGTCTTTCGGCGCTGATCCCGGCCGGGACCTGGCCTGCCGGCAGAGCACGGAAGGACGCGTCGACAGTCCCATCGAGCACCGCGCGGGTGGCCTGGGCGGCGTTCTCTTCACTCAGCGTGACGGCGTCGAGGTCCATCTCCGGGTGGGAGCGGTAGAACCGGTAGACGGCCTGGGCAGGTGCGATGCGCCGGTTGAGAACGTCGACGCGCAAGGGTCGACTGCCGGGGCGCACGGCCTGCTCTGCCTGCTCGACGGTAGTCAGGACCTTCTTGGCATGCGGCAAGAAGACCTGTCCGTCCAGGCTCATGCGGGAGCCGCGGGAGGTGCGCACCAGGAGCTTGACCTCGAGGTGCTTCTCCAGGGTCGCGATCCGTTTGGAGACCGCCTGCTGGCTGATCCCGAGCTCGTCCGCCGCCGCCTGGAACTGGCCGGTCTCGGCGACGGTCACGAACGTCCGCATCGCTTCAACATCCACACTCCCACCCTAATGTCACAACGAAAAGTTGTTGCTGGTTGGACGCGAGGTTGTTTGATTGTGAGTTCTTCAGGGTGGTGGGATCAACGCATGTCTACTCGCACAGATCAGATCATGTACGTCCAGAAGCCCGAGTTCGCGCGTCATATGGAGCGAGTCGTGGAGGTGACCGATGCGACGTCCCGGCTGAACGTGCTGCCGTTTAGCGACGGCGAAGGGCGCGCGGAACTACTGTCTTTTGTGTTCGGTGGCCCGCTCCCGGAGTCGGTGACGATCTACCCGCCGTTCTTCACCGAGTGCGGGCTGAACACGACGTTCGGGGAGAACGTCTTCGTCAATCAGGGATGCACGTTCATGGACCGGGGAGGGATTCGGATCGGCAACGGTGTCATGATCGCTCCGAAGGTCAATCTCATCACCGGGGGGCACCCTCTACCCCTCGCCGAGCGCCGCGAGTACCTCTCCCTCGCCCCGATCATCATCGAAGACGACGTTTGGATCGGTGCGGGAGCAACGATCACGCAAGGAGTGACCATCGGTGCCGGCGCGGTGGTCGCTGCCGGCGCGGTGGTCACTCGTCATGTTCCTGCCCGCACTCTGGTCGCGGGAGTCCCCGCCCAGGCGATCAAGGCGACCTGCACCGCTTCACAGTGACCGCGGGAGCCTGACCCGGCGACTTCGGCCCGCACCGGGACGCGCCGGTGCGGGCCCTCAAGGTCGGACGGGCGGCATCAGATCGCTCTCGCTGATGGTGTACGTCAGCAGGGGGTAGATGAAGTCCGTTTCATTGTTCTCACGGCGCCGCAGTCGGTAGAACTCGCGCTGCTGCTCATCGTCGGCCGGCATGAGGCGCGCGCCCTGTGGGAGGTACGCATGTCCGTCGCGGAACCGAACAAGGGTCTTTGACGTTCGAAACGTCACGCCCAGCCATTGGTTGTCCGCCGCCTGGGCGGGCGCGTCCAATACGATTTTGTGCTTGAGTCGCCGATTCGAGGCGACAGAGAACGCGACGACACTGTTGTGGGCGAGGGGGATCTCGAATTTCTCGCCACCGGACTCCTTTGATTCGAAGATCAGCTTCCTCGGCGGGTCCGCTTCAGGATGCTGGTAGCAGGAGAAGACAGCGATGAACGACTCGTCCGCCAGATCGAGGGCTTGGTCGGAATGGCTGCCCATGGTTCTGTAAGCGTTCGTGTAGCTCTCGATGAGAGCGTTGTTGAAGCCGACCGGAATCGCCGCACGTTCTTGAATCTGTTGCGCCAGCCGTTCGTGCACAGCCCGGAAACGCTGCGTCGGGCTGCCGTATCGAGTGGTCGTGCGTACGAGAGGCACACCACCCGCATCGTCGACCTTGGCAAGCACGGCGCCTCGCCGGCCCTTTCCTACGTCTTCCCAACGAGCTGACGCGAACAGCTCCGCAAAGAGATTTCCCTCCGTTGGCAAGGCGCACGAGATGATCTCGTCCGAGACCCTAGGCTCGGGGGGCAACGTAGTCTCCCGTGTTCATGCTGAAGAGAAATTCATCGCCGTAGTCGATGAAGGCCGAGGTCCTGTTCTCCTCGGCGTACCGCCTGCGCAGATCGTCCATGCCGGCCGGTGTGGGTGGCTCCAGCTGCACCAGATCTCCGGCCAATTTGAGGAACGTGTGGCCGTTCTTGTGAACGGCTTCGGCGTTCGAACAGCGCACCACATATCCCAAACGGGTCGGGAGCAATTCGGCGTCCAACGCCGAGGGCCGGATTTCGTGCGTGTACAGGCGGTTGGTGGACAGCGGCATGAAGAACACGGAGCCGGGATAGAGCGTCACGGTGAACTGCGGGGGGAGCGCGCCCCCGTCGTGTTCTTCGGTCGGTCCCTTGAGGCGGAAGTGGAGTCTGGTCAGCCCGCTGGCGCCTTTCACGCCGTAGTCGAAGGCGTCTTCGGCCAGGGGCTGCAGCTTTTCGAGCCGGTCATAGAAGGTACAGAAGGCCATGATGCCGTTGACGGGCATGTCCTTGGTCTTGTCGGCATGGGCCGAGATCTTGGCCTTGGACTGCTTGCGCTCGGCCGTGGCAAGGGTGTTGTGGTAGATCTGAGCGAGGACGTGATTCAGCGGTGCCTGGTTCCGGAAGACGGCGGCGGCCTCGCGGTTCAGAACATCGACGATGTGCGTGTCGGTCGGGCCGAAGCTCTCGGTCGGCCCCGAGAGATTCGTGGAGCAGCGGAGCAGGCGGAAATGCAGTTCGTCACCGTTCCGTGTGACGGGCGTCAGATAGATTCCGCTGCGATGGGCTGTTCCGGGCTTGGTGGACTCCGTCAGGGACTGGAACTCGTGCTCCGCACTGATCCGTCCGAAGTGACCGGCGTCGGGTCCGAAAAAGCGGCGGTAGTACACGCCGACGCCGTGTACGCGGATGGGGACTCGGCCGAGGTCGACGAGGGTCCAGGGTCTGTCGGCGTCCTCGCGGTAGCCGTGCGACAGCTCGCGGATGACGAATACCCGGGCAGCCGTATGCAGTTGACGGCCACTGATCCCGGATATGTCGCCACACAGGTAGACGTTCTTCTGTGCGAGGTCGGGCGAACCGGAAGCAAGGTCCTCCGGCGTGATCGTGGACCCGAAGAAGTCCTTGATCAAGTCATTGCCCTGCAACATCGAAGGTGCGACCAAGATATTGCTCGCATTCTCGATGCGGGCTTCTGTCAGCTCTGTTGCGTACATCAAACGGCACCTGCCATTCGCGGATCCTGATGGATTGCTCAAAACCGTGGACATGGCAACGGCCCGCATTGATCCGCGGGTGCCCGCTCATGGCCGGACGGGAGGACCTAGTTCTGCGGTGCGAGGGTGCGCAGGACGCAGAACTCGTTGCCCTCCGGGTCTGCCATGACCACCCAGTTCCGGTCCGGGCCCTGGCCAACATCCGTCCTGGTGGCGCCGAGGCCGAGCAGTCTGGTCACCTCGTCCTCGGTGCTGCCGTCGATCGGGCTGACGTCGAGGTGGAGCCGGTTCTTCACGGTCCTGCACTCGGGTACCTGGATGAACAGCAGGGTGGGCGGCATCTGGCGGGCCCGGACGTCCTCGACGGTCGGCACCCAGGAGCCGATCTCGACCTTTCCCTCGCTCCGGTCGATCACCTTGAAGTCCAGGACCTCGCACCAGAAGGCCGCGAGCCTCTCCGGATCACGGCAGTCAACTGCCAGCTCGGTGAACCTACTTGTCATGACTCTCCCCGATAGCACGGACGGGCCTCAGGGTACGCTGCCCGGCATTCGGGCCCCTCGATGAAAGGATCGACCACGTGCACGTTGAATTCACCGGCCGCGTCATCGAGTGGCGGGGGCCCTCACCGTTCTACTTCGCCGCCGTGCCGGCCGAACAGGCCGCCGACATCCGCGAGGTGGCCGCGCTCGCCACGTACGGCTGGGGCGCGGTCCCCGTGGACGCACGCATCGGCGAGACCGCGTTCACCACTTCGCTCTTCCCCAAGGACGGCAGCTACCTGCTGCCGCTCAAGAGCGCGGTCCGCAAGCCGCAGGGGCTCTCGACGGGCGACGAGGTGACCGTGACCGTGACCGTTCGCGTGTAACTCAGCGCTCCCGCGCGTACGTCACGATCCACGCGACGGCGAGTACGACACCGGCAACCCCCACACCGAAGACGCCGACGACCGTCCAGATCCCCTTCCCGGCCACTGCGGCACGCACCCCACCGGCGAGCCCGCCGACGGCCATGCTGACGCCGAGTACGAACGCCCGTGATCCCCGGGGGCTCAGCCAGTGCCACAGGTTCGGACGGCGGCGGCCGGGCGTTGGCGGGCCTGCGGCGTCTGTCACCGGTACCTCACCCTTCCTGGTTCGCAGTTGACCATGCTAATCCGGTCACGGAGAGCAGCACGGGGTGCTCCTGTCCGGCGGACAGGAGCACCCCGTGCGAGGCGATGCGTGCGGAGGTCAGCAGCCGCCGCAGTTGTAGTACGTCACGTCCCAGTGGTTGCCCTCGTCGGCGTAGACGTTGCCGGAGCCCGACTGGTACTGGGGGGCACCGTCGCCACGCACACCGATGTAGGTGAAGACGTTGTGGACGTAGTTGGTGAGGCAGGTCGACTTGGCGAAGTCGAGCTTGTAGCCGTTCCAGTGCGAGTACGTGCCGCCGGCGTGCCCGGTCTCGGTGCCGCCGGTGATGTTCAGCGCGCAGCCGGTGGCGCTCTTGAGGGTCTGGGCGCCCTGGGCGGTGGCCAGGTTGAGCTGGTCGAACGAGGTGCAGGTGGCGACGTTGCGGTCGGAGCAGCCGCCGGAGGACGACCAGGTGATCCCGGAGGAGCTGAACCGGGCGGTGGCCTGGGCGTGCGTGAGCTTGGTGACGGCGTGGGCCTGGGTGGCACCACCGCCGAGGACGCCGACGCCCGGGGCGAAGAGGACGCCGAGGACGAGGGCGAGTGCGGTCAGGACGGGGCGCAGTCTCATACGGGACACCATGGGGGGATCTCCTCCTGCTCATGACAAGTAAGTACAGGGAGATACTGCCCGAGTTCTACGCGCGTCCGCCAGAGGGTGGCGGCATCGGCGGGCAGTAATTGAGCGGGTGTTCGGCCGGCGTTCACGAGCCGCTCCGGAGCACACTCCGACTTAGATGTTGAAGGTTGAACTAGATTGCGCTAGAGTCAATCTCGTTGAAGGTTAAACAACTACTTCGACCCCGCTCGATCACGTCCCCAAGGAGGAGCCATGGCTCTGTTCGGCCGCAGGAACAACAACGCCCCCGCCACCACCACCGTCGACCCGGCCCTGGCCGCCCTCACCGGCGAGTACACGATCGACCCGGCGCACAGCAGCATCGGTTTCACCGTGCGCCACGCGATGGTCACCAATGTGCGCGGCTCCTTCGGTGAGCACGAGGGCACGCTGAAGCTGGACGGCTCGAACCCGGCGAACTCCACCGCTTCGATCGACGTCAGGATCGCCAGCGTCGACACCGGCATCGCCGACCGCGACGGCCACCTGGTCAGCGGCGACTTCTTCGACGCCGAGAAGTTCCCGCTCATGACGTTCCGCTCCACGCAGGCCGAGCAGCTCGGCGGCGACACGTACCGCGTCACCGGCGACCTCACCATCAAGGACGTCACGCGTCCGCTCTCCATCGACCTGGAGTTCAACGGCTCCGCCACCGACGTCTACGGCAACGAGCGGGTCGGCTTCGAGGGCAGCACGAACATCCTGCGTTCCGACTGGGGCCTGACCTGGAACGCGGCGCTGGAGACCGGTGGCGTGATGGTCAGCGACAAGGTCAAGCTCAGCTTCGACATCTCCGCGATCAAGTCCGCCGCGACCCAGGCCTGACACGTACCGCCGTCCGACGCGTACCGTCCCCCGGCGCCTGCCGCCGTCCGACGCGTACCGCCGACCGACACCTTCGGCACCGCACCACGCCTGAACCCGAGCGCGCCCGCTCTCTCCTCCCCCGCCGGGGAGGGAGGCGGGCGCTCGGCGTTGCCCCGGCGGCGCGGCGCGGCCCCGTCACGCCCGGCGGGCGGCGACCGCGCGGTTCACGTCGTCGGTGATCAGGTCCGCGTTGATGGCCGCGGCGGCCTGTACCCCGGCAGCGGCGGCGGCGACGACCTTCCCCCTCGGGTCGGCGACGTTGCCGGCCACCCAGATGCCGGGCACCTCCGTCGCCCCGGCCGGGTCGGCGGCGACGTACGTCCCGAGCACCTGGCCCTCCGCCTCCATCCCGGCCGCCTCCAGCCCCAGGCCCGCGAGGAAGTCCGCGCGGGCGGTGAAGCCGGGGTGCACCACGACGGCCTCGCGCGGGATCACCCGGCCACCCGCCAGCCGCACCCCGGTGAGCCGGTCGTCCGTCGCTTCGAGGCCGACCACCTCGCCGTCGACCACGGCGATGCCGCGGGCGGCCAGCTGCTCGTACTCCTCGTCCGTGGGCTCGGGCCCGGTGTGGCGGAAGAGGGTGACGTCCTCGCTCCACTGGCGCCACATCAGCGCCTGGTGCACGGCCAGCGGGCCGGTGGACAGGATGCCGATCGGGCGGGAGGCGACCTCCCGGCCGTGGCAGTACGGGCAGTGCAGGACGTCGCGCCCCCACCGCTCGGCCACGCCGGGCACCGGGGGCAGCTCGTCGACCAGGCCGGTGGTCACCAGGAGCCGGCGCGCCACCACCGGGGGCCCGTCCTTCCGTACGACGCGGAATCCCGCGTCACCGGGCAGCCGCTCGGCGGCCACCACGGCGTCCTGGGCGAGCTCTCCCCCGTAACGGGTCACCTCGTCCCGGCCGATGGCCAGCAGCTCCGAGGGCGGAACGCCGTCGTGTCCCAGGTACCCGTGCATGTGCGCGGCGGGGGCGTTGCGCGGCTGTCCGGCGTCGATCACCAGCACCGACCGGCGCGCCCTGGCCAGGGTCACGGCTCCGCTCAGTCCGGCGGCGCCACCGCCGATCACCACCACGTCGTAGGGGCGGTCCGGGTCACCGTCCGCGCCCCGGCCGCCGGTCGCGTCACCGGTCGCATTGCTGGTCATGTCGTTATTGCTGGTCATGTCGTTCATGAGGAGCACCTCCCTTTCCCCCGGAGCGTGCGCGACACGGCGCCATATCGGCAAGTTCCGTTGCCGTAGCAGCAAATCACTGCGCGGGTAGCCGGGCCCCTAGTAGTGCTTGGTCATGTGCGGTCTGCGATGGCGTGTCTTCTTGATGGGTTGTGTCGTTGACAGGACGTGCTGAGTGGGGAGTTGGCTGCGGTCCGGTGTGATCTGGAGGACTTCGCGGCGGAGATGTTCGAGCCGTTCGCGCGAGCGGATCAGCGTCGGTGGGGTGGGGTCTATCTGCGGGGCCTGCTGCTGGACGGCGGGCGCAAGTCGGTGGAACCGATGGCCGCCCGCCTTGGCGAAGACGGGAACCGGCAGGCGCTGGCCCACTTCATCACCTCCAGCCCGTGGGATGCGGCGCATGTGCGGGCCCGTCTGGCCTGGCGTATGCAGCCGGTCGTCAAGCCCACCGCGTTGATCATCGATGACACCGGGTTCCTCAAGGACGGGGATGCGTCGGCGTGTGTGACCCGGCAGTACACCGGCACTGCGGGCAAGGTCACCAACTGCCAGGCCGGGGTGTCGCTGCACCTGGCTTCCAACGGCGCCTCGGCGGCGGTGAACTGGCGTCTGTTCCTGCCCGGGAGCTGGGATCCCGCCTCGCCGAAGGCCGATCAGGCCAAAGTGGCCCGCCGTGGCAAGTGCGCCATCCCTGCCCAGGTGGGCCATGTCGAGAAGTGGCAGCTGGCCCTCGACATGATCGACGAGACGCGGTCCTGGGGCATCGAGGTGCCCCAGGTCATCGCCGACGGCGGCTATGGTGACACCGCCGCCTTCCGGCTCGGCCTGGAAGAACGCGGTCTCGATTACGTGGTGGGCATCTCGACCCCGACCACCGCACAGCCCGAGGACGCACAGCCGTCTGCCCCGGCCTGCACAGGCCGGGGCAGACGGCCGGTTCCTGCCTACCCCGAGCCGGCCCGGAGGGTGAAGAGCCTGGTCATCGCGGCCGGAAAGTCTTCCGCGCGGCCGGTGCAGTGGAGGGAGGGATCACGGCCGGGCAGTGGCCGCAGCGGGCACAAACGCATGTACTCGCGCTTCGTGGCCCTGCGGATCCGGCCCGCCGGACGCGAGATCCGCAAGGCCACGGCCACCACCGAGCTTCCGGTCCGCTGGTTGCTGGCCGAATGGCCCGCCGACCAGGACGAGCCCGTGCAGTTCTGGCTCTCCAACCTGCCCGCAACCACCCCGTTGCCAGTCCTCGTGCGCACCGCGAAGCTCCGCTGGCGCATCGAGAACGACTACCGCGAGATGAAACAGGCCCTGGGCCTGGCCCACTTCGAAGGCCGAACCTGGCCAGGCTGGCACCACCACGTCACCCTCGTCTCGGTCGCCCACGCCTTCTGCACCCTGCAGCGACTGAGCCGATCCCCAAAAGAGACGGCGTCGGCCTGAGCCTCTACCGAGTCGTCCACGAGCTGCAGATACTCCTCGCGATCTGGACCGGCGCCTGCCCCACCTGTCACCGCAACATGCCAGACCCCGCACCAACATGACCAAGCACTACTAGAAGGTGTCCTCCTCCGGTTCGCCGACCGTCTGCTCCGACCAGATGACCTTGCCCGTCTCGGTGTAGCGGGTCCCCCAGCGTTCGGCGAACTGGGCGACGAGGAACAGGCCCCGGCCGCCCTCGTCCGTCGTCGCCGCGTAGCGCAGGTGCGGGGAGGTGCTGCTGCTGTCGGAGACCTCGCAGATGAGGTTGCGGTCGTACAGCAGGCGGACCTCGATGGGCGCCGTGCCGTAGCGCACCGCATTGGTGACCAGTTCGCTCAGGATCAGTTCGGTGGCGAACGCCTCCTCCTCCAGACCCCGGTCCGCGAGCCACTGGGAGACGTTCTTGCGGACCCCGGCGACGGCCGCCGGATCGGTGGCCACGGCCCACTGCGCGACCTGGTCCGGATCGAGCGTGCGGGTGCGTGCCACGAGCAGCACGATGTCGTCGTCCGGCCGTTCGCTCAGCAGCTCGTCGAGCACGTCGTCGCAGGTCTCCTCCGGCGTCCGGTCGCGGCCGGCGAGGCTGTCGCGCAGCAGGGCGAGACCGGTGTCGATGTCCCGGCCGCGCCGCTCGACGAGGCCGTCCGTGTAGAGGACCAGACGGCTCCCCTCGGGTACGTGGAACTCGGCCGCCTCGAAGGGCATGCCGCCGATGCCGAGCGGAAGCCCGATCGGGGCCTCGGGGAACTCGACCGCGCCGTCGGGGAGGACCAGCACGGGCCCGGGGTGGCCGGCGCGGGCCACCGTGCAGTTCCCGGAGACAGCGTCGTAGATCGCGTACAGGCAGGTGGCCCCGGCGATCTCGGCACCGTCGTCGTCGGCCTCGTCCCGGTCGATCCGCATGACCATTTCGTCGAGGTGGCCCAGGAGTTCGTCGGGGGCGGGATCCAGCGAGGAGAAGTTGTGGACGCTGGTGCGCAGCCGCCCCATGGTGGCCGCGGCGTGCAGCCCGTGCCCGACCACGTCGCCGACGACCAGCGCCACCCTGGCGCCGGACAGCGGGATCACGTCGAACCAGTCGCCGCCCACCCCCTCGTGCGCGGGCAGATAGCGGTAGGCGACGTCGAGGGCGCTCTGCTCGGGCAGGCCGCGTGGCAGCAGGCTGCGCTGCAGCGTCACGGCCAGTGCGTGCTCCCGCGTGTAGCGGCGGGCGTTGTCCACGCCGACCGCGGCCCGCGCCACCAGTTCCTCCGCGAAGGACATGTCGTCGTCGTCGAAGGGTTCGGATTCTCCCGAGCGCCAGAAGTTGGCCATGCCCATGACCGTGCCGCGCGCGTGCAGCGGCACCGAGATGAGCGAGTGGAATCCCTGTTCCTTGAGCCGCTCGGCCACGTCGGGGTCCCAGTTCCGCCAGCCCAGCTTCGTGAAGTCGCTCTTCAGATCGGAATCGTCGCTGTGCACCCGCATGGCCCTGGTCCGGTTGGGGACGAAGCCCACCACATGGCCGACCGGGTACAGCGGATGGTCCGCGCGGACCGCCGCGACGGAGGTGCGGCGCATCGCCAGCGTGCCGCCGTCCGGGGTGACCGGCTCGTCCCCGCGCCGTACGGGGTCGGCGAGGTCGACCGTCGCGGCGTCGGCGAAGCCGGGGACCGCCACGTCCGTCAGCTCGTGGGCCGTCCGGGTCACATCAAGGGTGGTACCGATCCGGGCACCGGCCTCGTACAGGAGCAGCAGCCGTTCGGTCGCGAATTCCGCCTGTCCCGTGACCGCGCGGAGTTCGGTGGTGTCGCGCAGCGTCACCACGGTGCCGGGCGGGCCGCCGTGCGCGTCGGTCGGGCGGAGGTTGACGGCCAGCATCCGGCTGCCGGCCCGCAGCACCTCGTCCGAGACGGTCCGGCCGGAGACCAGCAGATCTGCCGTGTCCGGGGTCAGCCCGAGCTCCGACACGACCCGGCCCTCGGCGTCCGGGGGCAGGTCGAGGAGCCGGCGGGCCTCGTCGTTGGCGAGGGTCAGCCGCCGGTCGGCCCCGATGATCAGGACGCCCTCGCGGACCGCGTGCAGCACCGCGTCGTGGTGCTCGTACATCCGGGTCATCTCGGCGGCGCCGAGGCCGTGGGTCTGGCGGCGCAGCCGTCTGCTCAGGAGCGCCGCGCCGCTCGCGGTGAGCGCGAGAGCGACCGCGGCGGCGATCGCGGCGAGCGGGATGGACTGGTCCGCCGCGCTGTTCACGGACTCGACGGTGATCCCCACCGACACCACTCCGGCGACCGAGCCGTCGGCCCGGGGCACGGGCACGACCGAGTTGACCGCGGGTCCGCGGCTTCCGTTGAAGGTCCGGGTGAAGCCCTGCCCGGTCAGCGCTTCCTTGTAGGGGCCGATTATGTGCTTGCCGATCAGATCGGGATCGGGATGGGTGTAGCGGATGCCCTGGGGGTTCGCCACGACGACGGAGTCGACGTGGGTCCGCTTGCGCACCTCCTCGGCGCGCGGCTGCAGGATCGCGGTGGGGTTCTTGCTGTCCAGCGCGGCGGCGGTCCCGGGCGCGTAGGCGAAGGTCTCGGCGACGCTCAGGGTGTGGGCGCGGGCCTCGTCCATGGTGTCGCGGCGGCCCTGCACCACCAGCGCGACGGCCCCCGCCGCGATGAGCAGCAGCACGAGCCCGACGACGAAGACGAAGACCTGGCCGGCCACGGTGTGCAGGCTGAACAGGTAGCGCAGCTCACGGCCCGGGGACCAGCGGGTGTGGTCCCGGCCGGACTGCGCGGGCGCCTGTTGGCCCAGGCCTCCGCCATCGTGCCGATGTGATCGCCGGGCGGAGCGTCGCAGCCGCGCCCGGAATCGGCCGATACCAGACATAACTTCAGGTCTAGCATGAATCGCACCTGCCCGAGCGTTGCCGGTAGCCGGTCAGCGGCTCAGAACCCGCCCCCGTCGAATCCTCCGCCGCCCCCGAAGTCACCTCCTCCTCCGAAGCCTCCGCCGTCGAAGCCCGAATCGAAGCCGGAGGGGTCGAAGTCGGCCCCGGAGAAGTCTCCGCCGCTCCAGTCCCCGCCGGAGCCGAAGTCGCCGCCGCCGTACTCCGCCGCGTACGCGGGGCTCGACAGCATGGAGCCGAGCGCGGTGCCGACGAGCAGACCGGGGAGCAGCCCGCCGCCGAAGTAACCGCCCGCCCACGGACCGTACGCCGGGCCCGCCTCCCAGTACGGGCGGCGGCCGTCGCCGGTCTCGACGGTTCGGCTCAGCGGCTCCTCGCCCGCGCGCAGCCGGACCTCGTCCGCCGCGCAGACCGGGACCTCGCGTGCCGTTCCGCCGGACGGGGACCACCGGACGTCGGTGACCGAGGGGCCGTGGCGCGGGTCGAAGAAGCACGGCGGACGCCGGTCCGGCAGCTCGCCGCCGGTCCGGCGGGCCTCCAGGACGGCGAGGGAGAAGCGGCCGTCCTCCAGCGCCCGGGTGACCCCGCGCACGTCGGACGGGCGGCGGGCCTTCGACATGCGAGACTTCGCGGTCTCGTACGAGTCGAGCGCCCGCTCGTAGTCCGCCCGCATGACGTCGTCGGCGCCCGCCTCGGCGGGGTGGAAGTCCAGCCGGTCCAGGGTTTCGCCGTACGCGGTGATGTCCTCGTCCACGACGACCCGGAGCCTGTCGAGCGCGGCCCGCTCCTCGGCCTCCTTGCGCCTGCGGTTGCGGCGGACGAGCGCGTAGGCCGTGCCGCCGCCCAGCACCAGGACCGCGCCGACCGTGATCAGCCCGACGGCGGACGACGATCCGCCGCCGGACGAGCCGCCCCAGGAGGCGGGGGCGCTGCCCCGGGCCTGTTCCACGGCCCGGTCGACGAAGGCGTTCAGCTGGGTCGCGGCGTCGGTGCCCGTGCCGGGCGCCTTCACAGCGGCGGTGAGGTTGTGGACCGCCCGGGTGGACATGACCTGGGGGTCGGCGCCGGCGTCGAAGCCGTTGCCGAGGCGGACCGCGTAGACGCCGGTGATTCCGGTGTCGGTGCGCAGGGTGGCCAGCAGGGTCTTCGCGGGGAACGCGGAGGTCTGTGGCAGTACCGCCACGAACACCGGCTTGTCGGCGTCCTTGATCTTCTTCGTCAGGGCGGCGGCCTGCCCCGGTGAGAGCTGGCCGGACGCCGCCGGGTCGACGTACACCGGGCTTTTTCGCAGCGCCTGCGCGACGTCGTCGACGGTGGCCGCCCGGATCGACGACGGCGCACCGGGCGCCATGCCCAGGACGGCCGCCGCCAGGATCAGCAGCAGGCCGGCCAGCATCGCCGGGAACAGCCTGTTCCGCATAGTTCGAAGTTAACCCGGATGAGTGGTGGGTGCGACAGCCCGGCCCGCCGCGCGGCGGGTGCGCCGGCCCCGGTCCGCCGCGGGGCGGGTGCGCCGGCCCGGCCCGCCGCGCTCATCCGCCCCGGGTGAGGCGGACGATGCCGAACCGCTTGTCGTAGCCGTAGGACCACTCGAAGTTGTCCATCAGCGACCAGGCGAAGTAGCCCCGTGCGTCGGCCCCGGCGGCGCGGGCCGCGGCGACGGCGGCGATGTGGTCGGCGAGGTAGGCGGTGCGGTCGGCGTCGTGGATCTGCCCGTCCTCATGCCGAGTTCGAGTCCGTTGCCCCGGGCCGAGGCGGTCTCCGCCGGAACAGTGCCGTCAATACTTCACGCCGACATCGGTCCGTACCCATCTCCCACACAGGCAGGGCGTGTTGAGTGTTCAGCTTCTGAACGCGAGCTCTGACCCGGCCCACGCCCCGGCCCACGCCCAGGTCCGCGCCGCGGCGAACGCGATGGCGGTGATCAGGGAGAAGGGCGGAGCAGGCAATGAAGCCCGCTCCGCAACTGCCGATGTGCGGCATACCAGGTGGTGGTGCGCCCGCATACGGTCGCGTCATGCACTTCGAAGACGGCGAACCGGTGTTCAGGAAAAGCCGCTTGGGGACGAACCGCTACCGGGATTCATTCGCAGTGCTCCGGCCCCCAGGCCGGGGGTGAAGCGAATCAGGTGGTGGCGACGCGGAGCGTCGCAGATTCTTGTCTGCGGAGCAGGCCGCAGCCGCGCGCGCGGGGGCTGTTCGCGGGAATGGTGGAGGGCACGGTTCCGGTGGTGCGGGGAACGGATGTTCCCGGTGACGGCAGGTGTGCGGTCTCTCTATGCTCGGCCCATGCAGCTTCGGTACACCTTCCGTGTGCACCCGGAGCCCGGTCAACGCGCCGCGTTGGAGCGGGCGTTCGGGTGCGCAAGGGTGGTGTTCAACGACGCACTCCGAGCCCGCCAGGACGCGTACGCGGCGAACGAGCCGTATCCGAGCGGGGCCGCACTCTCGAAGCGGCTGATCACCGAGGCGAGGCACACTCCGCAACGGGCCTGGCTGGGCGAGGCGTCCTCGGTCGTACTGCAACAGGCGCTGCGGGACGTGGAAGTTGCCTACAGGAACTTCTTCGCCTCCCTCAAGGGGAAGCGCAAGGGCCCGAAGGTCGGGGCGCCGCGTTTCAAGTCGCGCAAGGATGCCCGGCAGGCGATCCGGTTCACCGCGAACGCCCGCTGGAAGATCACCGGCCGGGGACGGCTGGCGCTGCCGAAGATCGGCGAACTTCGGGTGACCTGGTCGAGGGTGCTGCCCGTGACCCCCTCCAGCGTCACCCTCATCAAGGACGCGGCGGGCCGGTACTTCGCCTCCTTCGTCATCGACACCGATCCCGACACCGACCGGGCCCGGTGGGAGGCTCCCGACCCGGACCGCGCGATCGGCATCGACCTCGGGCTGACGACCTTCGCGGTCCTCTCGGACGGCACGAGGATCGCCTCCCCGAGGTTTCTGCGCCGGGCGGAGAAGAAACTGAAGAAGGCCCAGCAGAACCTGTCCCGTAAGAAGAAGGGGTCGAAGAACCGGGAGAAGGCCCGGCTGAAGGTCGCCCGCGCCCACGCGCAGGTCGCCGACGCGCGCAAGGAGTTCCACCACCAGCTCTCCACGAAGCTGATTCGCGAGAACCAAGCGATCGCGGTGGAGGACCTGGCGGTATCCGCACTCGCGCGCACCCGGCTGGCCAAGAGCATCCATGACGCGGGCTGGTCCCAGTTCGTGAACATGCTCGAATACAGGGCGAAACGGTACGGGCGGGTGTTCGTGAAGATCGGCAGGTTCGAACCGACCAGCCAGATCTGCTCCGCCTGCGGCCACCGCGACGGCCCCAAACCCCTCCACATCCGGGAATGGACCTGCCCGGCCTGCGGGGCAGTCCACGACCGCGACCACAACGCCTCGAAGAACGTGAAAACGGCCGCCGGACTGGCGGTAACAGCCTGCGGAGCGAAGGTAGGACCAGAACCCGTTCTGGCACAGCGCGAAGAAACAGGAAGCCACGGAATCACCTACCCACACCGTGCCGCGCAGCGGCACAGCAACAGGTAGGGACGGCCAGAATCCTCGCCCTTCAGGGCGAGGAGCATGTCAAGAGTACAACCCCCGCAAACCCGATCGGCCTCGCCCTGATCGTCATCAGCGTGCTGCTCGTCGGCGGGATGCTCCTGCTCATGCAACTTCGCGCGGGACCGTTCGCGTACCCGTCGACCCCCACACCGGTGAGCACGGAGACCGACGACACATGGCGGTACGTGCCGGGGGCGGAGGACCCCGGCACGTACGGGAACACCGGGTCCGATCCCTCCACGCCGCCGGAGGGCGACGACCCGGCGCCGTGACGCGGACGACCGGATTCACGGGCGGAGGAATTCCGGGCCCACGGCAACCGCGCCGTGGGCCCGTCCCTCGCGAGGCCTACTCCGTCGGCTCGACGCCCGCGCGCAGCAGCCCGTAGGTGTACGCGTCCTCCAGGGCCTGCCAGGACGCGGCGATGACGTTCTCGGCGACGCCGACCGTCGCCCAGTCGCCGGCGCCGTCGCCGGTGGTGATGAGGACTCGGGTGGTGGACTCGGTGCCGGTGCGGCCTTCGAGGATGCGGACCTTGTAGTCGATGAGCTCCAGCTTGGCGAGCTGGGGGTAGATGCGTTCCAGGGCGACGCGGAGCGCCCGGTCGAGGGCGTTGACGGGGCCGTTGCCCTCGGCGGTGGCGACGATGCGTTCGCCCTTGGCCCAGAGCTTCACGGTGGCCTCGTTGGCGTGGGTGCCGTCGGGGCGGTCCTCGACGATGGCGCGCCAGGACTCGGTGCGGAAGTAGCGGCGTACCCGGCCCTCGGCCTCGGCGCGCAGCAGCAGTTCGAAGGAGGCGTCGGCGGCCTCGTACGTGTAGCCCTTGAGCTCGCGCTCCTTGACCCGCTCGACGACCCGGCCGACGAGCGCCCGGTCGCCGCCGAGGTCGATACCGAGCTCCTTGCCCTTGAGCTCGATGGAGGCGCGGCCCGCCATGTCGGAGACCAGCATCCGCATGGTGTTACCGACCAGGGCGGGGTCGATGTGCTGGTAGAGGTCGGGGTCGACCTTGATCGCGGAGGCGTGCAGTCCGGCCTTGTGGGCGAAGGCAGAAACACCCACATAGGGCTGGTGAGTGGAGGGAGTGAGGTTGACGACCTCGGCGATGGCGTGCGAGACGCGGGTCATGTCGGCGAGCGCGCCCTCGGGCAGGACCGCCTTGCCGTACTTGAGTTCCAGGGCCGCGACGACGGGGAAGAGGTTGGCGTTGCCCACCCGCTCGCCGTAGCCGTTGGCGGTGCACTGGACATGGGTGGCGCCCGCGTCGACGGCGGCGAGGGTGTTGGCGACGGCGCAGCCGGTGTCGTCCTGGGCGTGGATGCCGAGCCGGGCGCCGGTGTCGGCGAGCACGGTGGCGACGACGGCCTGGACCTGGGCGGGGAGCATGCCGCCGTTGGTGTCGCAGAGGATGACCACATCGGCGCCGGCCTCGGAGGCGGCGCGCACGACGGCCTTGGCGTACTCGGGGTTGGCGCGGTAGCCGTCGAAGAAGTGCTCGCAGTCCACGAAGACCCGGCGGCCCTGCTCACGGAGGTAGGAGACGGTGTCGACGACCATCTCCAGGTTCTCTTCGAGGGTGGTGCGCAGCGCCAGTTCCACATGGCGGTCGTGGGACTTGGCGACCAGCGTGATGACCGGGGCGCCGGACTCCAGCAACGCCTTGACCTGAGGGTCCTCGGCGGCCCTGCCACCGGCCCGGCGGGTCGCGCCGAAGGCGACCAGCTCGGCGTTCTTGAATTCGATCTCCTGCTGCGCGCGGGCGAAGAACTCGGTGTCGCGGGGGTTGGCGCCGGGCCAGCCGCCCTCGATGAAGCCCACGCCGAAGTTGTCCAGGTGCCGGGCGATGGTCAGCTTGTCCGCGACCGTCAGGTTGATGCCTTCACGCTGGGCCCCGTCGCGCAGTGTGGTGTCGAAGACATGGAAACTGTCGTCGGTGGGCTTGGCCTTGGTGGTCATGCTGGTCTGACTCCTGTCGGATGAGCGGATCCGGACGATCTGGCTCCACTTGCCCCCATCATCCCGCGTGCGTCTCGCGCCGGCCGAGGTGAGGGCCGGAAAACGAAAAAACCCCTCGCGGGTGCGAGAGGTCTGCGCGCGGGTCTGGGGCACGGTGGCCGTGCCGCACGAGGTGGTACGGGACGGTCACTGCGGACCGGCGCGCCTGCTGCCGATAATCATGGCGTTCGAGGGCACGGAAGCAGTCTTGCACAGGGCCGCCTCCGTGCCCCGACCCGTCTCAGGATGCGGGCGTGACGCTCGTCGCGCCGGACGGCTCCGCGTCCGCCCGGTCCGCGTCCTCGGCACCGACCCGGCCCAGGTCGATGTCGCGGGTCTCGCGCATGGTCAGGTAGACGACCAGGGAGACCGCCGCGCAGCCTGCCACGTACCAGTAGAAGCCGGACTCGATGCCCGCCTTCTTGAACCAGAGCGCGACGTATTCGGCGGTGCCGCCGAAGAGCGCGTTGGCGATGGCGTACGGGAGGGCGACGCCCAGGGCGCGGATACCGGTCGGGAAGAGCTCCGCCTTCACACAGGCGTTGATCGAGGTGTAGCCGGTGACGACGACCAGGGCGAGCAGCGCCAGGCCGAACGCGGGCCAGAACGTGCCCGCGTGCTTGAGCATCGTCATGATCGGCACGGTCAGGAAGGTGGAGCCGACGGCGAAGGTGATCAGCAGCGGGCGGCGGCCGATCCGGTCGGAGAGCATGCCGGCCAGCGGCTGGATGCACATGAAGACGAACAGGGCGCAGAAGCTGACGAGCGAGGCGGTGGGCTTGTCCATCCCCGCGCTCTTGGACAGGAACTTGGAGAGGTAGGTCGTGTACGTGTAGTACGCGACGGTCCCGCCCATGGTCAGCGCCATCACCAGGAACGCCTCGCGCTTGTGCCGCCACAGCGCCTTCAGCGTGCCGCGGTCGGCCTCCTCGGCGGCGCCGGACTCCGCGTACACCTCGGTCTCCAGCATCGAGCGGCGCAGGTAGAAGACGATCGCGGCGGCGAGCGCACCGACGATGAACGGGATGCGCCAGCCCCAGCTGTGCAGGGCCGCCTCGGACATGTTGCGCTGGAGGACGATCTGCAGGCCGAGGCCGACGAGCTGTCCCGCGGTCATGGAAACGTACTGGAAGCTGGAGGCGAAGCCGCGCCGGTGGGGGGCGGACGCCTCGGTGAGGTACGTGGCGCTGGCGGCGTACTCGCCCCCGACGGACAGGCCCTGGAGCAGCCGGGCAACCAGCAGGACGGCGACCCCGCCGTACCCCGCGACGTCGTACGTCGGTGCGGCTGCGATGAGGATCGCGGAGGCCGACATGAGCGTGACGGTGAGGGTGAGCGCCGCCTTGCGGCCCCTGCGGTCGCCGATCCGGCCGAGCAGCCAGCCGCCGACCGGCCGCATGAAGAAGCCGACGGCGAAGATGCCCATGGTGTTCATGAGATTGGCGGTCTCATTGCCTTCGGGGAAGAACGAATCCGCGAAGTAGACCGCGAAGGTCGCGTACACGAACCAGTCGAACCACTCGACCATGTTGCCGGCCGAACCGACCCAGATTTTCTTCCACTGCTCTCGTCCCATGGTCCGTCACCGTGCCCGAACAGCGGGGACCGGAACAAGGGCGCAATGCGCAACGATCGCGCGTACTTACGTGCGTTTCGTTCACGGCGCGGCGGCCGCTACCGGACGGCGAGCGACTCCTCGATGAACTCTCGTACCTGTGCCAGGACTTGGGGACGGCCGGTGCCGGGGAGGCCGACCGCGACATGGACGCTGAAGCCGTCGAGCAGGGCGCGCAGCCGGGTCGCGAACCGCCCGGCGTCGACCGGGCGGAACTCCCCGGCCGACGCGCCCCGCTCCAGCAGGTCCACCAGGTCGCGGTGCCAGGCGGCCTCGATGGCGGCCTGCCGGGCGCGCGCGTCGTCGTCCGCGTTCTGCGAGCGGTTCCACACCTCCAGCCAGAGCGTCCAGTGCGGATCGCGGGGGCCGTCGGGCAGGTACAGGTCGATGTACCCGTCGAGCCGTTCGCGGGCCGTCGCGGACCCGGCCATCAGTGCGCCGCGCTCCGCGCCGAGCCGTCCCTCGCTCCACTCCAGGGTCTGGAGCAGCAGCTCGTCCTTGGTGCGGAAGTAGTAGAGGAGGTGTCCGCTGCTCATCTGGACCTCGCGGCCGAGTCCGGCCATGGTGAGGCCGTCGAGCCCCCGTTCGGCGATGGTGGCCATGGCGGCGGCCAGCAGTTCCTCACGGGGCGGGGCGGTGTTGCGACGACGTGGCGCGGGGGGCACGGTTCAGACCTTCGGCTGCTGTTGCGTGATGCAGTGGATGCCTCCACCGCCGGCAAAGATCGTACGGGCGTCGACGAGGGTCACCGTACGGTCGGGGAACAGCTCGCCGAAGATGGCCGCCGCCTCCTTGTCGCGCGGGTCGTCGAAGGCGCAGAGGACCACACCCCCGTTGCAGAGGTAGTGGTTGATGTAGGAGTAGTCGACCCACTCCCCGTCCGCCTGCAGCACGGTGGGCGCCGGGACCTCGACGACGTTCAGCGAGCGGCCCCTGGCGTCGGTGGCCTCGCGCAGGATGCGCACCGTCTCGCGGGTGACCTCGTGGTCGGGGTGGGCCGGGTCCGGCTGGACGTGGGCTACGACGGTGCCGGGGCGGGCGAACGCGGCGACGATGTCGACATGGCCGAGGGTGCCGTACATGCCGTAGTCACCGGAGAGTCCGCGCGGCAGCCAGATGGCCTTCTCGGTGCCGAGCCGGGCGTGGATCTCGGACTCGACCTGCTCGCGGGTCCAGTCGGGGTTGCGCTCCTTGCCGAGCTGGACGGTCTCGGTGAGCAGTACGGTGCCCTCGCCGTCCACATGGATGGCGCCGCCCTCGTTGACCAGCCGGGAGCTCTGCACGGGTACGTCGGCGAGCTCGGCGACGGAGCGGGCGATGTGCTGGTCGTGCTCCCAGCGGGCCCAGTCCTGGGCGCCCCAGCCGTTGAACATCCAGTCGACGGCGGCCAGTCGGTTCCCGTCGGTGACGAAGGTGGGGCCGATGTCCCGCATCCAGGCGTCGTCGAGGGGGCGGACGGCCAGCTCGACGTCCGGGCCGAGGAGCGCGCGGGCGCTGTCCTCCTGGCCGGGGCCCACCACCATCGTGACGGGCTCGAAGCGGCGCACGGCGCGGGCGACGGTGGCCCAGGCGGCGCGGGCCTCGTCCAGTTCGGCGTCGGTTTCGAAGGTCGGGTTGGGGCCCGGCCAGGCCATCCAGGTGCGTTCGTGCGGGGCCCACTCGGGCGGCATGCGGAAGGTCACTGCGGTGTCCTTAGAGGAAGTAGAGGCGGTTGAGAGAGACGGAGTCGGCGGGCTCGGAGCGCAGCGGGTCGCCGTCCAGGGTGACCAGACCGCTGCGGGCGTCCACGGCGACCTCTCCGGTGCGGGAGTTGTGGATCAGGTCGCCGGGGCCGATGCCGCGGGTGCCGCGCACGCCGACGCGGCGGCGGCGGGTGGGCATCGAGTCGGCGCCGAGCTGGGTCGCCGCCTGCGAGACGAAGGCCACCGAGAGGTCGGCGGCGGTGGCTCCGTACGCCCCGAACTGCGGTCCCAGGACGAGGGGTTCGCAGGTGTCGGTGGCGGCGTTCGGGTCGCCCGTGACGCCGTACGCGGGGAAGCCGGACTTCAGCACGAGCTGCGGCTTGGCGCCGAAGAACTCGGGACGCCACAGCACGATGTCGGCCATCTTGCCGGTCTCGATGGAGCCGATCTCGTGCGAGAGACCGTGGGCGATGGCGGGGTTGATGGTGAGCTTGGCGATGTAGCGCAGCACCCGGGCGTTGTCGTCCGCCGGGCCGTCGCCCTCCATCGGGCCGAGCTCGGCCTTCATCTTCCCGGCCATCGCGAAGGTGCGGCGCACCGTCTCGCCGGCCCGTCCCATGCCCTGCGCGTCGGACGAGGTGATGCCGATGGCCCCCAGGTCGTGCAGGACGTCCTCGGCGCCCATCGTCCCGGCGCGGATCCGGTCGCGGGCCATGGCGGCGTCGCCCGGCAGGTCCGTCTTGAGGTCGTGTACGGAGACGATCATCCCGTAGTGCTCGGCGACGGCGTCCCGGCCGAAGGGCAGCGTGGGGTTGGTGGACGAGCCGATGACGTTCTCGACGCCCGCCATCTTCAGGACGTTGGGGACGTGTCCGCCGCCGCAGCCCTCGATGTGGAACGCGTGGATCGTGCGGCCTTCCAGGACCTTCAGGGTGTCCTCGACCGACAGGCACTCGTTCAGCCCGTCGCTGTGCAGGGCGACCTGGACGTCGTGCTCCTCGGCGACCCGCAGCGCGGTGTCCAGGGCGCGGGTGTGGGCGCCCATGTCCTCGTGCACCTTGAAGCCGCAGGCCCCGCCCTCCGCGAGCGCCTCGACCAGCGGGGCCTGGTGCGAGGACGAACCGCGGCCCAGGAAGCCGATGTTGACCGGCCAGGCGTCGAAGGCGTTGAAGGCGTGGCGCAGCGCCCAGGGCGAGTTGACGCCGACGCCCCAGACCGGGCCGAACTCCTGGCCGATGATCGTGGTGACGCCGGAGGCGAGCGAGGCCTCCATGATCCGCGGCGAGAGCAGGTGGACATGGGTGTCGACGGCGCCCGCCGTCGCGATCATCCCCTCGCCGGAGACGATGGTCGTGCCCGTGCCGACGACGACGTCCACGCCGTCCAGGGTGTCCGGGTTGCCGGCCCGGCCGATCGACGCGATCCGGCCCTCGCGGATGCCGATCGACACCTTGCGGATGCCCTGCACGGCGTCGATGACCAGCACATTGCTGATGACGACGTCACAGGTGTCGCGGACCGCGGCGGCCTTGAGGTGCAGCCCGTCGCGGGCGGTCTTGCCGAATCCGGCGAGGAACTCCTCGCCGTACTCCTGCGCGTCGGACTCGACGCGGACGGTCAGGCCCGAGTCGCCGAGGCGGACGCGGTCACCGGCGCGCGGGCCGTGCGTGGCGGCGTACGCGTGGGGGTCTATGTGCCGGCTGCCCGGCGCGCAGTGGTCGTTGTGCTTGGTCGGCCTGCTCATGCGCCTGTTCCCTTCACTCCCAGATATCCGCAGGCCGCGGCGCGCCGCAGGGCCTCTTCGCGCGCGCCCGGCGCGTCCAGCGGACCGTCGACGAGACCGGCGAAGCCGATCGCCACGCGCGCGCCGCCTATGGGCACCAGGCCCACCTCGACGCTCTCCCCCGGCCCGAACCGCACGGACGACCCGGCGGGGACGGCGAGCCGCATGCCGTAGGCGGCCTCGCGGGCGAAGTCGAGCCGCGGGTTGGCCTCGAAGAAGTGGAAGTGCGAGGTCACGGAGACCGGCACGGTCGCGGTGTTGAGGACGCTCAGCCGCACCGCGGGCTCCGGCTCGGGCGTGGCGGGCCCGGGAACGACGGCCCCGGGACCCTCGTCGCCCAGCCCTTCGCCCAGCGGCCGGGAGATCACGGCGAGCCGGGAACCGTCGTCGAAGACGGCCTCCACATGGACCTCGGTGACGACGTCGGCGACGCCCGGCAGCACGTCGTCGGGGCCCAGCACGGACCGCGCCGCCTCGATGGCCTCGGCCAGCCGGAGCCCGTCCCGGGCGGCCTCGCAGACCGTGTCCGCGATCAGCGCCGTCGCCTCGGGCACATTGAGCTTGAGGCCCCGGGCGCGGCGGGCACGGGCCAGTTCGGCCGCACTGAAGAGCAGCAGCCGGTCACGTTCCGTCGGAGTCAGTCGCACGTCTCCACACCTCTCGGTTTAGAGCGCCACTCTAACTCATGGTTAGAGTGGCGCTCTAATATGTGAGAGGGCACACCCCGGGGTGCGGGAGGACGCGTCCGGGCAGACGAAAGCCGCGCCCGCCGGTAAGCGGGGCGCGGCTTTTCGTTACTACGGGGCCCGATCCGAACGAGAGGCCCTAGCCGAGGGGGTGCATCCAGCCGTGGGTGTCCTCGGCGACACCGCGCTGGATGTCGAGCAGGCGCTCGCGCAGCTTCATCGTGACCTCGCCGGGCGTGCCGTTGCTCTGGGTCCACTCGCCGCCCTCGGACTTCACTGTGCCGACGGGGGTGATGACGGCGGCGGTGCCGCAGGCGAAGACCTCGGTGAGGGTGCCGTCGGCGGTGTCGTCGCGCCACTGGTCGATGGAGACGCGGCCCTCCTCCGACTCGTAGCCGAGGTCGCGGGCGACCTTGAGCAGCGAGTCACGGGTGACACCGGCGAGCAGCGAGCCGGTCAGGGCCGGGGTGACGATCTTGTTCCCGTACACGAAGTACAGGTTCATGCCGCCGAGCTCCTCGACCCACTTGTGCTCGACCGCGTCGAGGTAGGCGACCTGGTCGCAGCCCTTCTCGGCGGCCTCGGCCTGGGCGAGGAGGGACGCGGCGTAGTTGCCGCCGGTCTTGGCGTCGCCCATGCCGCCGGGGACGGCGCGGACCCGGTTCTCGGAGAGCCAGATCGAGACCGGCTTCACACCGCCGGGGAAGTACGCGCCGGCCGGCGAGGCGATCACCAGGAACAGGTACTCGTTGGCGGGCCGCACACCGAGGCCGATCTCGGTCGCGATCATGAACGGGCGCAGGTAGAGGGACTCCTCGCCGCCGTGCGCCGGAACCCAGGCCTGGTCCTGCTTGACCAGCGCGTCGCAGGCCGCGATGAACGTCTCGACCGGCAGCTCGGGCATGGCCAGCCGGCGGGCGGAGGCCTGGAAGCGCTTGGCGTTGGCCTCGGGACGGAAGGTGGCGACCGAGCCGTCGGGCTGGCGGTAGGCCTTGAGGCCCTCGAAGATCTCCTGCCCGTAGTGCAGGGTCATGTTGGCGGGGTCGATCGACAGCGGCGCGTACGGCACGAGCTGGGCGTCGTGCCAGCCGCGGCCCTCGGTCCACCTGATCGTCACCATGTGATCGGTGAAGCGGCGGCCGAATCCGGGATTGACCATGCTCGCCTCGCGCTCCGCGTCGGACAGTGGGTTCGAGGAGGGCTTGAGCTCGATCGTGGGCGTCGTCATGAGTGCGTGTCCTTCACCGTTGTGTGTGTTGGACCGCGCTCACGCCGCTCCTGCCAGACAGGTGCTAGGACGTCCGAGTTTTGTTGCGAGCCACGGCCCCGTTCGATTATCGCTCCCGGGTGGCCGTGCACGAAACGACGCGATCGCGGTCCAGTGGTCGATGGTGGCACCCGGGGCCGCGCAAGGTGAAGCCGCCGGGTGCGGTGGTTGCCCGGCGGCTTCGAAACGGAGTCGTCGGGTCAGTTCGCTACGCGTACCGCGAGCGCGTCGCCGATCTGGTCGGTCGTACGGCTCGTCGAACTGTCGCGCTCCGCGAGGTCGGCGGAGACGGCGTCCTCGATGCGCACGGCCTCGGCCTCGTAGCCGAGGTGGCGCAGCAGGAGGGCGACGGAGAGGACCGTGGCCGTCGGGTCGGCCTTGCCCTGGCCCGCGATGTCGGGGGCGGAGCCGTGGACCGGCTCGAACATCGACGGGAAGGTGCCCGTCGGGTTGATGTTGCCGGACGCGGCCAGGCCGATGCCGCCGGTCACGGCAGCGGCGAGGTCGGTGAGGATGTCGCCGAAGAGGTTGTCGGTGACGATGACGTCGAAGCGCTCCGGCTGGGTGACGAAGAAGATCGTCGCGGCGTCGACGTGCAGGTAGTCGGTGGTGACCTCGGGGTACTCGGTCGCGACCTTGTCGAAGATGTTCTTCCACATGTGGCCGGCGTACACGAGGACGTTGTTCTTGTGCACCAGCGTCAGCTTCTTGCGCGGGCGGGCGTTCGCCCGCTCGAACGCGTCCCGGACGACGCGCTCGACGCCGTACGCGGTGTTGACGCTGACCTCGGTGGCGACCTCGGCCGGCGTACCGGTGCGCAGCGAGCCGCCGTTTCCGGTGTACGGGCCCTCGGTGCCCTCGCGGACGACGACGAAGTCGATGTCGGGGCGGCCGGCCAGCGGGGTCGCAGTGTTCGGGAACAGCTTCGACGGCCTCAGGTTGATGAAGTGGTCGAAGGCGAACCGCAGCTTCAGCAGGAGCCCGCGCTCCAGGACGCCCGACGGCACGGAGGGGTCTCCGATCGCGCCGAGCAGGATGGCGTCGTGGGCCTTGAGGGCTTCGAGCTCCGCGTCCGGGAGGGTTTCACCGGTGCGGTGCCACCGCTGGGCGCCAAGGTCGTACTCCTTGGTCTCCAGCTTCACATCCTGCGGGAGAACAGCGTTGAGGACCTTGAGGCCCTGGGCCACGACCTCCTGGCCGATACCGTCACCGGGGATCACTGCGAGATTGATGCTGCGAGACATGTCCGCACCCTACTGCGCGTCCCACCCCATGACACGTCATGTCCACCATACGGACGCACGGGGAGCTGTACGTGTACCGCTCACCTACTCGGCGGTACGGCGTCGGGCAATGGGTGGACGTTCTGCTCCATGCGGGAGAGCGGCCGAGACCGTGGAGTGGTCCCGGGTGCGGTACACCGGCTTCTCTTTCCTGGCGGTGGGGGTGGAGCCCGGACCGCACGCCCGGATGAAGGTCACCGCACTCGCCGTGTCGGGCGAGCGCATCGACCACTTCGAGATCGGCCGGGGCTGACCGTCGGGCCGGTCCTGGGACCGGCCCGTTCAGCCGGTCTCAGTGGCCCGTGGAGCCGCCGTTGTCCCTGCGGTCGAGGGCGCGCTGGAGGGCGGCGGCGGCATTGCGGCGCTCCGACTCGGTCGGGCGGGGGGTGTGACGGACGCGGCGGGCAGTCGTCTGGACCATGATGGATCGACTCCTTGAGATCGCGAGGATTTCGAGATCGAAAAATCGTGAAGCTGATTTCGAGATCGGGATTTCGAGGCGCCGGAAGGGGCGGGGAGCGGGCGCCGCAGGGGTTGCCTGCACAGGGCGCGCACTCACGACCGCCAGTCGCTGGATCTAGCGAGACGTTCGGCTCCTACAAAGCTAGGGCAGCTCGGCCGGTCTGTCTCCACAATTACTCGGACTTCCTACTATCTGAGACGGAGGTTTACGACCGGCCTCCCGCGACACCCCGGCGAAGGCCCGGATTTCCGGCGATCACGCCTGGTCAGAGGTGGTGACACGGCGACGGGACGCATCGGCCCGGCTGCCGTCGGCGAAGTGCGCCGGTCGTGGGAAACGAGTGGGAGACGATCAGGCGCGCTGCCCGAACTCCTGCACTCCCACCACCCGCAGCAGTTGCAGCCGTTCGTACGCCTCGCTGCCCGGCCGGGCCGTATGGATGACCAGACTCTGCCCGCAGGCCGCGCTGAGCAGTACCTCGCACTCCAGGTCCAGCAGCCCGACGACCGGGTGCAGGAACCGCTTGTGCTCGGCGCGGCGCAGTGCAACCCGGTGCTCGGTCCACAGGGTCTCGAACTCCTCGCTCCCCTCGCGCAGCTCCCGTACCAGGGCACCCAGCGGGACGTCCCCGGGACGTGCCGCGAGCACCGCCCGGAGCTGGGCCACATGCGTGCGGGAGTGCGTCTCGTGGTCCTCGGGCGGGAAGAGCACGCGCCCGGCCGGGTCGGTGAACCAGTCCCGGATGATGTTCCGGCCCGGCCGCGCCTCACCGGTCAGCGCGACGGCCATGGCGTTCTGCGCCAGCACTTCGCCCCGGTCGCTGAAGACCTGGGCGGGCGCGTCGTGCAGCCGGTCGAGGACCATCAGCAGCCCGGGGCGCACATGCTGGGTGGGGCCGTGCCGGTCGCGCGGCGGTTCCTCCCCCGCCAGATGGAACAGGTGATCGCGCTCGTCCCCGCTCAGCCGCAACGCCCTGGCCAGCGCGGACAGCATCTGACGCGAGGGGCGTGAGCCCCGGCTCTGCTCCAGGCGCGTGTAGTGGTCCACGGACGCACCGGCGAGCTGGGCGACCTCCTCCCGCCGCAGTCCGGGGGTACGTCTGCGGGAGCCACCGGTCAGACCGACATCGGCCGGTTCGAGGCGGGCGCGGCAGCGGCGCAGGAAGTCGGCCAGTTCGGCTCTGTCGAGGTCCACGCGCTCATCATCGCCTCGCCCCGGACCGGGTATCCAGGGAGCGCCGGTCCCTGGACGACCACGTCTCTCCCGCCGCCCGCCACCCCGCCGCAGAGTGAGTACCGGAAAGCCGCCGGCACGCGGCGGAGCGGACGTGAGGAATCGATGATGCTGACTCTGGTGACAGGTGCGACGGGTGAGGTCGGACGGCGCTTCGTCCCCCGGCTGCTGCAACGAACCGCTCCCGGTGACACGGTCCGGGTGATCGTGCGCGACGCGGAGCGCGGTGAGCGGTTCGCCGCGCTGGGGGCGGAGGTCGTCGTGGGTGACCTGCGCGAGCCGGACGACGTGACGAAGGCGGTGGCCGGGACGGACGCGGTGGTGAACATCGCGGCGGCGTTCCGCGGCGTGCCCGACGACGAGATGTGGGCGGTCAACCGCGACGCCGCCCTGCTACTCGGCCGGACGGCGGTGGACTCGGGGACCGGCAGGTTCGTCCAGGTCGGCACCAACCTCGCCTACGGCGCGGGGCGCGGCAGGCCGCTCACGGAGGACGACGTCACAGTGCCCGGCGGGCCCATGTGGGGCGCGTACGCGCAGTCCAAGGCGGCGGCCGACGAGGGGCTCCTCGCCCTGCACCGCACGCACGGGCTCGACGTCCGCATCGGCACCCTGGCCTTCGTGTACGGGGAGGGCGACCCGCACCTCACGCAGGTGATGCGGTGGGTGGGGGAATGGGCCGCGACGCAGCGTCTGGCGATGGTGCACCACGCGGACGTCGCCCAGGGCCTGTTGCGGCTGCTGTTCGCTCCCGGCCCGGCGGGCCGCCGCTACAACTTCTCGGACGACGCCCCCGTCACGGCGGTGGACCTGCACCGGCTCAACGGGGTGCCGGTGCAGGCCGGGATGGCGGACCGGGTCGACCCCGACCCCTGGTACGGACTGATGTCGAACCTGCGGGCCCGCGACGAACTGGGCCACCGGCCGCTGTACCCGTCGGTGTGGACGGCACGGGACGCGGGCGCGCTGTAGGGGCCGCCACGCGCGGGCCGTCCACCAGGTACTCAGTCTCCATTTGAGTACCTGCCACGTGTCGAAGAACCGTGCGTCGCACGACAGTTGGGCACATGAACGGCCTCTACGCTCTCAAGCCCTGGTACGCGGACCGCCTCTCCGGCGTTCGCGTCTCGCTGGTCCGCCGTGAGGTGTCGCCCGACACCCTCACCGCGGCCGGTGTGGTCTCGGCGGCCGGTGCCGCCGCCGCGCTGGCCTGGCTGCCCGCTCCGCTCGCCGCCCTGCCGGTCGCCCTGCTGCTCGCGGCCCGGCTCGCCTTCGCCAACCTGGACGGCGCGCTGGCCCGCGAGACGGGCCGGACGACCCGGCGCGGCTCGGTGCTCAACGAGCTCGGTGACCGGGTGGCCGATCTGGTCGTGCTGGCCGGCTTCCTGGCGCTCGCCCCGCTGTGGCTGGTGGCGGTGGCCGGGCTCGCGGCGACCCTGCCGTCCTGGGTGTCGCTGGCCGGGGCGGCGGCGGGCGCGCCCCGGCGCAACGGCGGCCCGGTCGGCAAGACCGAGCGCTGTCTGCTGGTCGTGGTCGCGGCGGCGAGCGGGTGGGCCGTACCCGTCCTGGCCGTGATCGCCGCCGGTTCGCTGCTCACCGCGGCGCTCCGGCTGGCGGGCCTGTGGCGGGAGCTGGCATGAGCGCCGTACTGATCGCCGAGGAGGCCGCGGCGCGGGCCGTACCGCTGGTCGCGGGGGTGCTGGGGGCGGGCGGTGTCGCCGTCGCCGTGCTGCCGTCGAAGGTCCGGATGCGGGCCGAGCTGCGCAAGCGGTGGCGTACCTGGGCTCTGGTGGCGCCGGTCTTCCTGGGGGCGTACTTCCTGGGCGGCGGCGGGACGTTCGCGCTGGCCGCCGGGCTCGGGGTGGTCGCGGCGGGCGAGTTCGCGCGGATGGCGGCGCTGCGCCGGGGCGATCTCGCGGTGCTCGTGACGGCCTCGGTGGCGCTCCCCGCGCTGGCCTGGCTGGCGCCGCGGCTCCTCGACGTCCGGGCGGCGGCGCTGCTGCTGGTCGTGGCGGCGCTTCCGTCGGTACTCGGCGGGGACGACCGGGCCGGCTTCACCCGCACCGCGCGCACCGCCTTCGGGCTGCTGTGGATCCCGGTCGCGCTGACCGGTCTGGTGACGCTCGGGGACACGGCGGTCGCGGTGGGGCTCGCGGTGGCGCTCGGCGATGTCGGCGCCTGGTGCGGCGGTACGGCGCTGGGCCGCCGGGGCCCGCCGGCCCGGCCGCTGTCGCCGCTCTCCCCCAACAAGACCTGGGCGGGGGTGCTCGGCGCTGGGGTGGCGACGGCCCTGTTGCTGCTCGTGCTCGGCGAGTTCACCTTCCCGCTGTGGTTCGCGGTGATCGGCGGCTGTGTCCTCGGTGACCTGCTCGAATCGATGGTCAAGCGCGAGTCGGGGGTGAAGGACGCGGGCAGCTGGCTGCCCGGCTTCGGCGGCCTCCTCGACCGGATCGACTCCCTGTTGGTGGCCCTTCTCCTGGCGATGGTGATGACATGACCCGCACCCTTGCGCACGTACCTGCACGGGTCGCGCTGCCCGCCCGCTCCCGGTTCGCCGCCGCGCTCCGGCGCGGCCTGTGGTGGGGCGTCCTCAGCCTCACCGGCGGGGTGGAGCGGCGTGGCCGGCTGCCGCGCGGCGGCTGCGTCGTCGTCGCCAACCACTCCTCGCACGCGGACACGGCGGCGCTCCTCGCCGCGCTCGACGCCCGGCACACCCCGGCGATCGGCGCGGCGGCCGACTACTGGTTCGCCTCGCCGTGGCGGCGCCGGATCTGCCGCCGGCTCGCGGCCGGGTTCCCGGTGCGGCGCAGTGGCGGCGGCATGGACGACCTGCTGTCCATGGCGGACGAGCTGCGCTCCGGCCGGGCGGTCGTCCTGTTCCCGGAGGGAACCCGGGGCAAGGACGGTGAGCTGGGCTCCTTCCATCGCGGCGCGCTCGTGCTGGCCGAGCGGGCCGGGGTCCCGGTGGTGCCGGTGGGGATCGCGGGCACTGACCGGCTGCTGCCCAAGCACGGCCGACTGCGCTCGGCGCTGGTGCGGGTCTCGATCGGTGACCCGCTGCCGTCGACGACCGGTCCTCGGGAGGCCCGCGACGCGGTGGTGGCGCTGCACGCGCGTACGGTCGCCGAGCCGCTGCGGGACTCCGCGACGCGGCGCCGGGTGGCGTCGGTCGTGACCTCGCGCTGGGGCATCCCGCTGGCGTCCGGGTGGGCGCTGGCGGAGGCGCTGAGCTGGCCGCTGATGCCGGAACTGCTGCTGGGCGCGGTCTGTGTGGCGGTGCCGCGGGCGGCGCTGCGGATGTCGCTGGGCGCGCTCGCCGGCAGCCTGGCCGGGGGCCTGCTCGCCCTTCAGCTGGCCTCGGCCGGTGTGCACCTGCCCGCCCCGCTGACCACGGACCGGATGCGGGCACACGTCCGGGCCGAACTCGCGCTGGAGGGGGCGTCGGCGGTGCGGCACCAGCCGTGGAACGGCATTCCGTTCAAGGTGTACGGGGCCGAGGCGGGCCGCGCCGGTGTGCCCGCGCTCGACTGGCTCACCGCTTCGGCGACGGCCCGGGGTTCCCGGACGCTCACCGTGGGGCTCGGCTTCGCCGCCTTCGGGCTGCTGATGCGCCGCCACCGCCGCCAGTACGGCCGCTGTCTGGTCCTGCTGGGCGGCGGGTTCGCGGCGGGGCTGTCACTGATCGTGAACGGCTGGGCCTGACCGCGCCATCGCGGGGGCGGGGATTGTCAGTGGGTGCCCCTACTGTTCGGAAGCAGGGGGGCGCGCCGGACGGCGGCCCGGCGGGAGGGGACAGCGATGAGCTTCAGCATGCAGGCACGGGCCGTTCCGGCCGCCCGGCTGCCGCAGGACTTCGCGGGGGTGTCGGCGGTCTTCGCCGACACGGACGACGAGTTCGACCGCCTGGAGACGGATCTGCACATCTCCAAGGACTTCTCCGACGTGCACGAGCTGTGTCTCACCGCACCGCCCGGCCACGGCAGCGGGGAGCTTCCCGTATTCGGCGGGGACATCCACGAGGACCCGGCAGGCATCGAGGCGCCGTCGCTCACGCTGACCGCGGCGCAGGTGCGGGAGGCGGTGGAGTTCCTCCGCACCCATCCGTTCGACGGACTGTGGGACGCGTCCGGTGGTGGTGTCGCCGCGCACTGGGGGTGGCAGGAGCCCGAGGTCCGCGCCGTGTTCGCCGCCCACTTCCGGCGATTGGCGGACTTCTACGAGCGCGCGGCGGGCGGGGGCGACGCGGTGGTGAAGCGGTTCCTGTACTGAGGAGCGGCCCCGGAATGGAAACCGCCTCCCGGCCGGCAGGGGAACCGGGCGGGAGGCGGAATTCATGGCGGGGCGCCGGGGATGGGGCGCCCCGAGGGGATCAGCCCTGGTGGGGGTAGGTGTAGTCGGTCGGCGGGACCAGCGTCTCCTTGATGGCCCGGGTCAGGGTCCAGCGCTGGAGGTTCTGCGGGGCGCCCGCCTTGTCGTTCGTACCCGAGGCACGGCCGCCACCGAAGGGCTGCTGGCCGACGACGGCGCCGGTCGACTTGTCGTTGATGTAGAAGTTGCCCGCGGCGTACCGCAGCTTCTCCATCGTGTACGCGGCCGCGGCGCGGTCGTTCGCGATGACGGAACCGGTCAGCGCGTAGTCGGAGACCGACTCCATCTGCTCCAGCATCGCGTCGTACGCGTCGTCCTCGTAGACGTGCACGGCGAGAATCGGGCCGAAGTACTCGGTCGTGAAGACCTCGTTCTCCGGGTCGGTGCACTCGATGACGGTCGGGCGGACGAAGTAGCCCACCGAGTCGTCGTACGTGCCGCCCGCGATGATCGTGCAGGACGGGTCGGCCTTCGCGCGGTCGATCGCGGCCTTGTTCTTGGCGAACGAACGGTCGTCGATGACGGCGCCGATGAAGTTCGACAGGTCGGTGACGTCACCCATGGTGATGGAGTCGACCTCGGCGGCGAACTCCTCCTTGAAACCGGAGTTCCAGATGGAGGCCGGGACGTACGCCCGGGAGGAGGCCGAGCACTTCTGGCCCTGGAACTCGAAGGAGCCACGGGTCAGTGCGGTCTTCAGGACGGCGTGGTCGGCCGACGGGTGGGCGACCACGAAGTCCTTGCCACCGGTCTCGCCGACGAGCCGCGGGTAGGTGCGGTAGTTGGCGATGTTGGTGCCGACCGTCTTCCACAGGTGCTGGAAGGTGGGGGTCGAACCGGTGAAGTGGATACCGGCCAGGTCGCGGTGGTTCAGGGCCACCTCGGAGACGGCGATGCCGTCACCGGTCACCAGGTTGATGACGCCCTTGGGCAGACCGGCCTCTTCCAGCAGCTGCATCAGCAGCACGGCGGCGTGGGTCTGCGTCGGGGACGGCTTCCACACCACGACGTTGCCCATGAGGGCGGGGGCGGTGGGCAGATTGCCCGCGATGGCCGTGAAGTTGAACGGCGTGATCGCGTAGACGAAGCCCTCCAGCGGGCGGTGGTCCATGCGGTTCCACACGCCCGGCGAGTTGGCCGGGGGCTGCTCGGCGAGGATCTGGCGCGCGTAGTGCACGTTGAAGCGCCAGAAGTCGACGAGCTCGCAGGGGGTGTCGATCTCGGCCTGCTGGGCGGTCTTCGACTGGCCGAGCATCGTGGACGCGGCCAGCGTCTCGCGCCACGGGCCGGACAGCAGCTCGGCGGCGCGCAGGATGATCGCGGCACGGTCGTCGAAGGACATCGCGCGCCAGGCCGGGGCGGCGGCGAGCGCGGCGTCGATCGCGTCCTGCGCGTCCTGCTGCGTGGCAGCCGCGAACGTGCCGATGACGGCCTTGTGGTTGTGCGGCTGCACGACGTCGAACCGCTCGCCGCCGCCCATCCGCTTCTCGCCACCGATGGTCATCGGAAGGTCGATCGGGTTCTGGCTGAGCTCCTTGAGCTTCACCTCCAGGCGGGCGCGCTCCGGGGAGCCCGGGGCGTAGGAGTGGACCGGCTCGTTGACCGGCGCGGGGACCTGGGTCACAGCGTCCATGAGTTCCGTTGCTCCTTGAGTAGAGAGGTGGAGGAGGGCTCAGCCCTTGGTGAGGATCGAGCGGCCGAAGAACAGCAGGTTCGCCGGCTTCTCGGCGAGGCGGCGCATGAAGTAGCCGTACCAGTCGGTGCCGTACGCCGTGTAGACGCGCATCCGGTGGCCCTCGGCCGCGAGCCGGAGGTGCTCCTCGCTGCGGATGCCGTACAGCATCTGGAATTCGTACTCGTCCAGCTTGCGCCCGGCCTTGCGGCCCAGCTCCTGGGCGATGGCGATCAGACGCGGGTCGTGGGACCCGATCATCGGGTAGCCGTCGCCCTCCATGAGGATCCGCAGGATGCGGACGTACGCCTTGTCGATCTCGGCCTTGTCCTGGTACGCGACGGAGGCGGGCTCCTTGTAGGCGCCCTTCACGATGCGGACGCGGCTGCCGGCGGCGGCCAGGCGGCGGGCGTCGTCCTCGGTGCGGAACAGGTAGGCCTGGATCACACAGCCGGTCTGCGGGAAGTCCTTCCGCAGCTCCTCGTGGATGGCGAACATCGAGTCGAGGGTGGTGTGGTCCTCGGCGTCCAGCGTGACCGTGGTGCCGATCGCGGCGGCGGCCTCGACGACCGGGCGGACGTTGGCGAGCGCCAGCTCGTGGCCGCCGTCCAGCGCTTGGCCGAACATGGAGAGCTTGACGGACATCTCGGCCTTGGTGCCCAGGCCCAGGTCCTTGAGGCGCTCGATCAGTTCGAGGTAGGCGTCGCGGGCGGCGGAGGCCTGCTCGGGGGTGGTGATGTCCTCGCCCACCACGTCGAGGGTGACTTCGAGCCCCTTGCCGGCCGCGTCCTCGATGATCGGGACGACCTGGTCGACGGTCTCACCGGCGATGAACCGGTCGACGACCTGCTTGGTGCCAGGTGCGGCCGAGACGAAACGGCGCATCTTGTCGCTGCGGGACGCGGCGAGAATCACGGGACCCAGCACGGGGCACCTCCACGGAAAGTACGAACGAAGGCCATACCGGAAGTTCGGGAACAGACCGGTACAGCACGGAGAACCACCGTGAAATCTAAGGATCTCTCCGATCGTGTGCCATCGACAGCTGTCACGCATCCGTTCCCCGGTTCTCAGACATATGTCTGAAGGGGTGCGAGAATGGCCGGGTGAAGGGCGATTACCAGGAGCTGGTCGACGAGATCTCCGGGCTGCTCGGCGCCCCCGCGACGCTGGAGAACCGGGACTTCGGCCTGGTCGCCTTCGGCGCCCACGACAGCGACGACGACACCGCGATGGACCCGGTCCGCACCCGCTCGATCCTGACCCGCCGCTCCACGCCCGCCGTCCGCGCCTGGTTCGAGGGCTTCGGCATCACCCGCGCCACCGGCCCGGTCCGCATCCCGGCGGCCCCGGAGGCCGGGGTCTTCCGGGACCGGATCTGTCTTCCGGTACGCCATCGGGGTGCCGTGCTCGGTTACGTATGGCTGCTCGACGCCGACCCCGGACCGACCGACGAACAGCTGAGGGCGGCGATGGAGGTGGCGGCCCGTATCGGGGCGCTGCTCGCCGAGGAGGCGCGGGCGGGCACCGATCCGTCCCGGGAGTTCGGCGCGGTCCTGACCGCCGGGCGGGGCTGGCAGCGCGACATGGCGGTGGCCGCGCTGCACGAGGCGCTGGGGCCGGACGCGCTGGGGCTGCACACGGTGGTGTGCGTGACGCCGTGGCCGGACGATCCGCCGTCGGTCCGTACGGTCCCGTCGGCGGCGGCGCTGTCCGCGATCCCCGGGGCCGGGGGGTTCCCCTCGCTGGCCGCGCTGGTCCGGCTGCGTTCCACCGATGTCCTCGACCCGGCGCTCACCGCCGCCGACCGGCTGCGTTCCGCCGCGGGCCGGGACGCCACCGCCGGGGTCGCCGTGCCCCGCCGGGGCCTTACGGAACTGGCCGCGGCCTGGCACGAGGCGGTGGCCGCCGCCCGCGCGGCGACGGCCGAGTCCCGGTTCGGCCCGGTCGCGCGATGGTCGGCGATCGGGCCATACCGGCTGCTGACCGCACTCCCCCCGGAAGCCGTCGCGGATCCGGCGGTCCGCACCCTGCTCACGCCGCCGCACAGGGATCTGGCCCGCACCGCCGAGGTGTTCCTCGACTGCGCGGGCCAGGCGTCCCGGACGGCCGCCGCTCTCGGCGTCCACCGTCAGACGCTCTACTACCGGCTCTCCCGGATCCAGCAGCTCACCGGCCTCGATCTCAACGACGGCGAGGACCGGCTGTTGCTGCACATGGCGCTCAAGGGCGCGCGGCTCAGGAGTTAGCGCGGCTCAGGAGTCAGAGCGGCTCAGGAGTCAGAGCGGCTCAGGAGTCACAGCCTTCCCGGCCCTCCAGCACGGCCTTCAGACCGTCCGTCAAGTCCTGTGCGGACGGGGCGGATTCACTGTCCATCAGCCACTGCACCATCACGCCCGCGAGCAGCGCCTGGCAGAACAGCCCGGCCACCCGCGCCTTCTCCGGGTCCTTCTCCGGGTCGATGCCGAGCATGCCCTCGGCGAGCCCGTCGCGCCCCTCGCGCTGCGGGTCCAGCAGGGCCTTCCGCAACTCCGGGTCCTGGTCGATCCGGGAGACGACCTCCATCTGGAGCTGCCAGACGGACCGGGTCTCCTCGAAGCTGTCGATCACCCGCTCCCAGGTGTCGCGGAACTGGTCGAGCGGCGCCCCGGGCGCCTCGCCGCCCTCCGCGCGCTCCTCCCCGTCCTCGGTGAGCAGATCCCCCCACTCCTCCGTCACCTTGACGAAGGCGAGGTTGAGCAGGGCCTCCTTGGAGCCGTAGTGGTAGCCGATGGAGGCGAGGTTCGTGCCGGAGGCGGCCACGATGTCGCGCGCCGTCGTCCGGGCGTACCCCTTCTCCAGCAGGCAGCGCTTGGCGCCTTCGAGCAGATCCTCACGATGTCCCATAACAGCAGCGTACCCGGCATGCAGACGTTTGTGTAAGACGCACGTCTAGATGCCGGGTACGCGGAGGTTACGCGGGGAGGCTCCGGAACCGTCAGTCGGTCAGGTTCACCGTACGGGCCGAGTTGGCACCGATCTCGGTGGAGATCTCACCGAGCACCGACGCCGGGACGTCATCGTCGACGGTGAGCACGACCAGCGCCTCGCCGCCCGCGCCCGTCCGCGAGACCTGCATGCCCGCGATGTTCAGACCGGCCTCGCCGAGGATCCGGCCGACCGTGCCGACGACACCGGGACGGTCCTCGTAACGCAGCACCACCATGTGGTCGGCCAGCGCCAGGTCCACGTCGTACTCGCCGACGGCGACGATCTTCTGGAGGTGCTTGGGTCCGGCCAGCGTGCCGGAGACCGAGACCTCCTCGCCGCCCGAGAGCGTGCCGCGGACGGTGACCACGTTACGGTGGTCGGGCGACTCGGAGCTGGTGGTGAGGCGGACCTCGACACCGCGCTCCTGCGCGAAGAGCGGGGCGTTCACGTACGACACGGTCTCGTCGACGACGTCCTCGAACACGCCCTTGAGCGCGGAGAGTTCGAGCACCTTGACGTCGTGCTGGGTGATCTCGCCGTACACCTCGACATCGAGGCGGACCGCGACCTCGCCCGCGAGCGCGGTGAAGATCCGGCCGAGCTTCTCGGCGAGCGGCAGACCCGGGCGCACGTCCTCGGCGATCACACCGCCCTGGACGTTGACCGCGTCCGGCACGAGCTCGCCGGCGAGGGCCAGGCGCACGGACTTGGCGACCGCGATGCCCGCCTTCTCCTGGGCCTCGTCGGTGGAGGCGCCGAGGTGCGGGGTGCAGACGACCTGGTCGAACTCGAACAGCGGGGAGTCCGTGCAGGGCTCCTTCGCGTACACGTCGAGGCCGGCGCCGGCGACCCGGCCCTCCTTGAGGGCGGAGGCGAGCGCCACCTCGTCGACGATGCCGCCGCGGGCGGCGTTGACGATGCGGACCGAGGGCTTCACCTTGTGCAGCGCCTCGTCGCCGATCAGGCCGAGCGTCTCGGGGGTCTTGGGCAGGTGCACCGTGATGAAGTCGGCGACCTCGAGCAGCTCGTCGAGCGTGAGGAGCTTGACGCCCATCTGCGCGGCGCGCGCCGGCTGCACATAGGGGTCGTACGCGACGATCTTCATGCCGAAGGCCGACATGCGCTGCGCGACCAGGACGCCGATGCGGCCGAGGCCGACGACGCCGAGGGTCTTCTCGCTGAGCTCGACACCGGTGTACTTGGAGCGCTTCCACTCGCCGTTCTTGAGGGCGGTGTTGGCCTGCGGGATGTTGCGCGCGGTGGCGACCAGCAGACCGCAGGCCAGCTCGGCGGCGGTGACGATGTTGGAGGTCGGCGCGTTGACGACCATCACGCCGGCCTTGGTGGCGGCGGAGACGTCGACGTTGTCCAGACCGACGCCGGCACGGGCGACGACCTTCAGCTTCTTCGCGGCGGCGATGGCCTCGGCGTCGACCTTGGTGGCGGAGCGCACCAGGATGGCGTCGACATCGGCGATCGCGGGGAGGAGCTCGGCGCGGTCCGCGCCGTTGCAGTGCCGGATGTCGAAGTCCGGTCCCAGCGCGTCCACCGTGGCGGGCGACAGCTCTTCAGCGATGAGTACGACAGGTTTCGAGCTCACGTGAGTCCTCACAGGTCCAGTGCGGACGGCCGTCCCGACGGCCGCAGGCGGTGGAGGGGCTTGCCGCGTGGAAGACGCACGACACTGTGGGCCTGACGCGTGTATGTGTGGAGAAGTGTAGTCATGCGCCAGGACGCATACTGCGCCCGGTTGGAAGGATCACCCACACGGGGGTGGACGACTTGTACACACGTACGACGCCGCTTCTTCCGGCGGTGATAAGGAAACGCCCCGGGGGCGGGTCCGTGGACCCGCCCCCGGGGCGTCGGTGTTACGCGTCCTCGTCGTTGACCCAGCTCATGAGCTTGCGCAGCTCGCGGCCGGTGGTCTCCAGGAGGTGGTCGCTGTCGGCCTTCTTGTACTCGTTGTACTTGGGCAGACCGGCGTGGTACTCGGCCATCCAGTTCTTGGCGAAGGTGCCGTCCTGGATCTCCGCGAGGACCTTCTTCATCTCGGCCTTGGTGGCGTCGGTGATGATCCGCGGGCCGGTGACGTAGTCGCCCCACTCGGCGGTCTCCGAGATCGACCAGCGCATCTTCTCCAGGCCGCCCTCGTACATCAGGTCCACGATGAGCTTCAGCTCGTGCAGGCACTCGAAGTACGCGATCTCCGGCTGGTAACCGGCCTCGGTCAGCGTCTCGAAACCGGCCTTCACCAGCGCCGCGGTACCACCGCAGAGCACGGCCTGCTCACCGAACAGGTCGGTCTCGGTCTCCTCGGTGAACGTCGTCTTGATGACGCCGGCACGGGTGCCGCCGATGCCCTTCGCGTACGACAGGGCCAGCGCCAGGCCGTTGCCCGAGGCGTCCTGCTCGACGGCCACGATGCACGGAACGCCGCGGCCCTCCTCGTACTGACGGCGGACCAGGTGACCCGGGCCCTTCGGCGCGACCATGCAGACGTCGACGTTGGCCGGCGGCTTGATGAAGTCGAAACGGATGTTCAGACCGTGGCCGAAGAACAGCGCGTCGCCGTCCTTGAGGTTGTCCTTGATGGACTCCTCGTAGACCTGGGCCTGGATCGGGTCCGGGACCAGGATCATGATGACGTCGGCCTCGGCCGCGGCCTCGGACGGCGTCACCACGCGCAGGCCCTGCTCCTCGGCCTTCGCCCTGGACTTCGAGCCCTCGTGCAGACCGACCCGGACGTCGACACCCGAGTCACGCAGCGACAGCGCGTGGGCGTGACCCTGGCTGCCGTAGCCGATGACCGCGACCTTACGGCCCTGGATGATGGACAGGTCGGCATCGTCGTCGTAGAACAGCTCGGCCACTGGGTTTCTCCTTGGTGTGCAGGTGTTGCGTCCCACCGTACGGCGGGGTGCGTCTAATACGTTTTCGGGTCTCGCCATACGAGCGGCGAGGCGGCGGGTTCAGGGCCTGTCCGGCGGACAGGCGCTACGCCGTACGGTCGAGGGCGCGCAGCGAACGGTCGGTGATCGAGCGCGCGCCGCGCCCTATGGCGATGGTGCCGGACTGGACCAGCTCCTTGATGCCGTACTGCTCCAGCATCTTGAGCATGGCCTCCAGCTTGTCGGCGCCGCCGGTCGCCTCGATCGTGACGGCCTCCGGGGAGACGTCAACGGTCTTGGCGCGGAACAGCTTGACGATCTCGACGATCTGGGAGCGGGTCTCGTTGTCGGCGCGGACCTTCACCAGGACGAGCTCGCGCTGGATCGCAGCGGCCGGCTCGAGTTCGACGATCTTCAGGACGTTGACCAGCTTGTTGAGCTGCTTGGTCACCTGCTCCAGGGGCAGGTCCTCGACACTCACGACGATGGTGATGCGGGAGATGTCGGGGTGTTCGGTGGTGCCGACCGCGAGCGAGTCGATGTTGAAGCCGCGGCGGGAGAACAGGGCGGTGATCCGGGCGAGGACACCGGGCTTGTTCTCGACCAGGACGGAGAGCGTGTGCTTGGTGGACATGGAGTCGGTCTCTCTCTGTCTCTCAGTCGTCTTCGTTGTCGCCGAAGTCGGGACGGACCCCGCGGGCGGCCATGACCTCGTCGTTGGAGGTGCCGGCGGCGACCATCGGCCACACCATGGCGTCCTCGTGGACGATGAAGTCGATCACGACGGGGCGGTCGTTGATGGAGTTGGCCTCTTCGATGACCTTGTCCAGGTCGGCCGGGTCCTCGCAGCGGATCGCGTAGCAGCCCATGGCCTCGGACAGCTTGACGAAGTCCGGGACGCGGGTGCCCTTCGCCGGGACTCCCTCGGTGTCCGCGCCGGAGTGCAGCACGGTGTTGGAGTACCGCTGGTTGTAGAACAGGGTCTGCCACTGGCGGACCATCCCGAGCGCGCCGTTGTTGATGATCGCGACCTTGATCGGGATGTTGTTGAGCGCGCAGGTGGTGAGTTCCTGGTTGGTCATCTGGAAGCAGCCGTCGCCGTCGATCGCCCAGACGGTGCGGTCGGGCATGCCGGCCTTGGCCCCCATCGCGGCCGGGACCGCGTACCCCATCGTTCCGGCGCCGCCGGAGTTCAGCCAGGTGGCGGGCTGCTCGTACTGGATGAAGTGCGAGGCCCACATCTGGTGCTGGCCGACGCCCGCCGCGAAGATCGTGCCCTCGGGGGCGAGCTGTCCGATGCGCTGGATGACCTGCTGCGGCGAGAGGCTGCCGTCCTCGGGCAGGTCGTAGCCGAGCGGGTAGGTGTCGCGCCAGCGGTTGAGGTCCTTCCACCACGCCTCGTAGTCACCCACGTGGCCCTCGGTGTGCTCGGCCTGGACGGCCTGGACCAGGTCGGCCAGGACCTCGCGGGCGTCCCCGACGATCGGCACGTCGGCGACCCGGTTCTTGCCGATCTCCGCGGGGTCGATGTCGGCGTGGACGATCTTGGCGTACGGGGCGAAGCTGTCCAGCTTGCCGGTGACGCGGTCGTCGAAGCGGGCTCCGAGGGCGACGATCAGGTCGGCCTTCTGCAGCGCGGTGACGGCGGTGACCGCACCGTGCATGCCCGGCATTCCGACGTGCAGCGGGTGGCTGTCGGGGAATGCGCCGAGCGCCATCAGTGTGGTGGTGACGGGCGCTCCGGTGAGCTCTGCGAGGACCTTCAGTTCGGCGGTGGCCCCCGCCTTGATGACACCGCCGCCGACGTACAGCACCGGCCGGCTGGCCTGGGTGATCAGCTTGGCGGCTTCGCGGATCTGCTTGGCGTGCGGCTTGGTGACCGGACGGTAGCCGGGCAGGTCCTGGGTCGGCGGCCAGCTGAACGTGGTCTGCGCCTGCAGCGCGTCCTTGGCGATGTCGACGAGGACGGGGCCCGGACGGCCGGTGGAGGCGATGTGGAAGGCCTCGGCGATCGTGTGCGGGATGTCCTCGGCCCTGGTGACCAGGAAGTTGTGCTTGGTGACCGGCATGGTGATGCCGCAGATGTCGGCTTCCTGGAAGGCGTCGGTCCCGATCGCCTTGGAGGCCACCTGGCCGGTGATCGCGACCAGCGGGACGGAGTCCATGTGGGCATCGGCGATCGGGGTGACCAGGTTGGTGGCGCCGGGGCCCGAGGTCGCCATGCAGACGCCGACCTTGCCGGTGGCCTGCGCGTAACCGGTGGCCGCGTGTCCGGCGCCCTGCTCGTGGCGGACCAGGACGTGACGGACCCGGGTGGAGTCCATCATCGGGTCGTACGCCGGAAGGATGGCGCCGCCGGGAATGCCGAATACCGTGTCGGCCCCCACCTCCTCGAGGGAGCGGATGAGGGACTGCGCGCCCGTGACGTGCTCAACGGTGGCGGAGGACGATCCGCCGTTACGGGCCCGCGGCTGGGGATGGTGGGCCCCGGTGGCCTGCTCGGTCATCGGCATTCTCTTCTCGAAGCTGAGGGTTTCTGCGGGTGTTTTGCAACAGTTTGCGTGGTGCCGGTGCAACAAAAAACCCCTCGTGCCGTGAGGCAAGCGAGGGGAGCGCGTCGGTGCGGTCTGCAGAGTGCCATGAGGGGCTCTGCTTCAGCCGACGCGCTTTCCAAGTACGAGAATTCGGGTGCGCATGGCAATGACCCTCTCTCCGACGCACTCGACGTGTCAAGTGGGTGGGACGGGCGTCTCAGCATGTGAGCCGCTGAGGAGCGGGATCGAGCCGCCGGTCAGGACCGGCTGGGCCATGGTGCCGCCGGGCACCGGGAACTCGCCGCGGGCCAGGGCGCGGCGCAGCCGGTACTCGTCGAGCGGCCCGGAGAAGGCCATTCCCTGGCCGTGCGTACAGCCCATGGCGCGCAGCGCGAGGACCTGTTCCGGCACGTCGACCCCGTCGGCCACGGACTGCACGCCGAGGTCGCAGGCGATGCGCAGCAGGCCACTGGTGATCTTGTGGAGCCGGGCGGACTCCACCACTCCCTCGACGAGGCCGCGGTCCAGTTTCAGTACGTCGACGGGGAGGCGGCGCAGGGCGTTGATCGCGGCGTAGCCGCTGCCGAAGCCGTCGAGCGCGATGCGGACACCGCTGCGGCGCAGGGCCACGAGACGCTGCTCCAGGTCGTCGAAGGAGATCCGGGGGTCGCTGTCGGCGACCTCGATCATCAGGGCGCCGGAGGGCAGGCCGTGCCGGGTCAGCAGCGCCTCGACGGAGCCGAACGGCGTGTCCTTGTCGAGGAGGCGTCGGGCGGAGAGCCGCACGGCGACGGAGACCGGGTGTCCGGCCCTGGCCCGGTCGGCGGCCTGCTCGACGGCCTCTTCGAGGAGCCAGCGGCCGAGCTCGGCGGTGCGCTCGCCGTCCTCGGTGACGCGGAGGAACTCGGCCGGGGTGAAAAGGATGCCCTGGGCGGAGCGCCAGCGGGCCTGGGCGGCGACGGCGGCGACCCGGCCGGTGGCGAGGTGCACGACGGGCTGGTGGAGCAGGGCGAACTCGCCGTCGCGCAGGGCGGTGCGCAGCCGGGCCGTCAGCTCGGAGCGGCGCACCACGTCGGCCTGCATCTGCGGGGCGTACAGCTCGACCCGGTCCTTGCCGCCCGCCTTGGCGCGGTACATGGCGAGGTCCGCGTTGCGCATGAGGTCGCTGGGGGTGATGCCGGGCTCGGCGAAGGCGACCCCGATGGACGCGGCGACCCGGACCTCGCCGGCGCCGATCCGGTACGGCTGGGAAAGGGTGAGGCGCAGCCGGTCGGCGATCTCGTGGACCTGGCACTCCCGGGCGGGCTGGTCGCGGGTGCCGTCGCCGAGGATGATCGTCGCGAATTCGTCGCCGCCGAGGCGGGCGGCGGTGTCGCCGGCCCGGACGGACTCGTGGAGGCGGCGGGCGGCCTGGACGAGGAGCTCGTCTCCCGCCTGGTGGCCGAGGCGGTCGTTGACCGCCTTGAAGCCGTCGAGGTCGATGAAGAGTACGGCGGTGCCGGGGTCGCCGGAGCGGCGGCCGCCGAGGGCCTGGCGGACCCGTTTGGTGAACAGGGCCCGGTTGGGCAGGTCGGTGAGCGGGTCGTGCTCGGCGTTGTGCTGCAACTGGGCCTGGAGCCGGACCCGTTCGGTCACGTCGCGGCTGTTGAGGATCAGCCCGCCCTGGTGGCGGTTGGCCGTGGATTCGACGTTGAGCCAGTCCCCCGTGCCGGATCTGAAGCGGCACTCGATCCGGGTGGTGGGTTCCTCGGGCGGCGGGGCGGCGAGGAACCGGCGCACCTCGTGGACCACCCGCCCCAGGTCGTCGGGGTGGATGATCGAGGACAGCTCGGCGCCGACCAGCTCGTCGGCCTCGCGCCCGTACACCCCGGCGGCGGCGGGGCTGACGTAGCGCAGCACTCCGTTCGGCGCGACGATCATGATGACGTCGCTGGAGCCCTGCACCAGGGAGCGGAAGTGGTTCTCCTTCTGCGCCAGCTCCTGGGTGAGGGCGATGTTGTCGACGAGCATGATGCCCTGCCGTACGACCAGGGCGAGGACCACCGTGCAGCCGGTGAGGATCACCACGCGGTCCACCCGGCGGCCCTCGACGGCGCTGTACAGGATGCCGAGGGTGCAGACGGCGGCGGCGAGATAGGGCGTCAGCGCGGCCAGTGACCCCGCGATGGGGCGGCTGGTGGGCTGCGCGCTCCAGGGCGGGAGGGCGTTGTCCGCGGCCTTGTCGGCGCCCCAGGGCGCGTACGCGAGGAGCAGGGAGCCGGCGAACCAGCCCGCGTCCAGCATCTGGCCGGAGTGGTAGGTCTGGCGCAGCAGCGGTGAGGTGAACAGGGCGTCGGACAGGACCGTCAGGGCGAGTGCGGCGACGGCGGTGTTCACCGCGGAGCGGTTGACGTTGGAGCGCCGGAAGTGCAGCGCCAGCACCATGGAGACCAGCACGATGTCGAGCAGCGGATAGGCCAGCGCCAGCGCCGCCCGTGCCACGCTCGCGCCCTCGGCGTCCACCAGATGCGCGGTGTGGGCGAGGGCGAGGCTCCAGGAGAGCGTGAGCAGCGATCCGCCGATCAGCCAGGAGTCCAGTGCGAGGCAGACCCAGCCGGCCCTGGTGACGGGGCGCTTGGCGAGGACCAGCAGCCCGACGATGGCGGGCGGCGCGAAGCAGAGGAAGAAGACGTCGGCCAGGGAGGGCGTGGGCACCCGGAGCCCGAGCACCACCTCGTACCAGCCCCAGACCGCGTTGCCCGCGGAGGCCATGAACGAGGAGAGCGCGAACAGCAGCCAGGCGGGCCGGAACCGGCTGGCACCGGCCCGCGCGTAGCGGAAGCAGGAGACCGCGGCGATCAGCGCCGCCGCACTGAGCCCGAAATCCCCCATGATGAGCGCCAGTTGCCGCGAGCCCCAGCCGAGGGCCGCTCCCACGGTGTATCCGGCCCAGACGGCGCCGAGGAGGATCTGCCAGAGCAGCGCGGAGGCGCCGCCCACGGCCGGCCTCCGGGTCAGGAGCGCCCCGAGGGCGCCGGCCGGCGCGCTCACCGGGGCGCCCCCGGTGTCGTCGGGTGCGCGCGCACCCGGCGTCCCGCCGGTCCCCGTCGGCTGCCCGGCGGTGTCGGATCGTGCACCCATCGGCCGTACATCGCCCGTCGCCCCCTCGCGTGTCGCGTCCTCCCCGGCGCCGTCCCTTCCACGGCGCAGCGCCCCTTTCGGGACGATACACCAGACTCGTCACGCAGGGACATAGCCCATCTACTCTCCGTGACGATCCAGGAGTTGTACGGAACGGTGTGCGACGAAGAGCCTCCGCAGCGTGGTCAGTCGATGGTGCGTACCACGTTCTCCACCGGCTCGCCCGCGGCGAACCGATTCAGCTGCCCGGCCAGCAGGCGCTTGGCACGCGGCAGGAAAGCCGATGTGCTGCCGCCCACGTGAGGGGTGATCAGAACGTTCGGAGCATGCCAGAGAGGATGGCCGACGGGCAGCGGTTCCGGGTCGGTCACGTCGAGGGCGGCACGCAGTCGGCCGGACTGGAGTTCGAGCAGCAGCGAATCGGTGTCGACGACGCCGCCCCGGGCGACGTTCACGAGCAGCGCCCCGTCCCGCATCGCGGCGAGGAACTCCGCGCCGACCAACCCCTGTGTGGAAGGGTTCAGCGGGGTGGACAGCACGACGACATCGGCCTCGGGCAGCAGCGCTGGCAGGTCGTCGAGCGCGTGTACGGGGCCGCGTGCGGTGGTCCGCGCGGAGCGCGCGACGCGCGTCACCCGCGCACACTCGAAGGGTGTGAGCCGGTCCTCGATGGCGGCGCCGATCGATCCGTACCCCACGATCAGCACGGACTTGTCGGCGAGCGCGGGGTAGAAGCCGGACCGCCACTCCTCCTTGTCCTGCCCGTGGACGAATCCGGGAACACCGCGCAGCGAGGAGAGGATCAGGGTGAGGGCGAGCTCCGCGGTGGACGCCTCGTGGACCCCCTTGGCGTTGCACAGCAGCACCCCGGCCGGCAGCAGGCCGAGCCCCGGCTCGACGTGGTCGATGCCCGCGGAGAGCGTCTGCACGACCCGGACGCCCGCCATGCCGCCGAGCGGCCGGACCGCGACCGCGGAGCCCTTCATGTACGGCACCACGTAGAAGGCACAGTCGGCGGGGTCGGCGGGGTAGTCCGGTCCGCCGTCCCAGAACCGGTAGTTGAGCCCCTCGGGGAGGCCTTCGATCTCGTCGGCCGGGAACGGCATCCATACGTCGGGCGTCTTCGTCACGACGGGGGTCTTCGCGTCGTCGGGAGTCTTCGTCATGGTCAGGAGGCTAATTGGCGGAGGCCGTGCGAGGGGCGGCGGGCGGCAGAGGTTACTTTGGGGTGCGGTGCAGTCCCGTGGACGGCGGGGCGTGGGCCCGGTTCGACGGCGGGGCCTGGGGAGGATCGGGGAGTTGGAGCGCAGGAGTCTCGGTGCGGCGGCGCTCGCCGTGGGGGCGGTCGGTCTCGGCTGCATGCCGATGAGCTGGGCGTACAGCGCCTCGCAGCAGCGCGGTGACCGTGCGTTGCGCACGGTGCACGCCGCGCTCGACGCGGGTGTTCAACTGCTCGACACGGCCGACATGTACGGCCCGTTCACCAATGAGCTGCTGGTGGGGCGGGCGCTGAAGGGCCGCAGGTCGGACGCGTTCGTCTCCACCAAGTGCGGGCTGCTGGTGGGCGACCAGCACATCGTGGCCAACGGCCGCCCCGGCTATGTGCGGCGGGCCTGCGATGCCTCGCTGCGCCGGCTCCAGACCGATGTGATCGATCTGTACCAGCTGCACCGGGCCGACCCCGAGGTGCCCGTCGAGGAGACCTGGGGTGCGATGGCGGAGCTGGTGACCGCCGGGAAGGTGCGGGCGCTCGGCCTCTGCGCGGTCGGGGCCCGGGCCTCACGCCGGTCGGGGTCGCGGATGTACGACGAAACGATCCGTCAGCTGGACCGGGTGCAGCAGGTCTTCCCGGTGAGCGCGGTGCAGGCGGAGCTCTCGGTCTGGTCGCCTCAGGCGCTGGAGTCGCTGCTCCCGTGGTGTTCGGCGCGGGGCGTGGGGCTGCTGGCGGCGATGCCACTGGGGAACGGCTATCTGACCGGCACACTGACACCCGGGCAGGGTTTCGAGCCGGACGATCTGCGCGCCCGGCATCCCCGGTTCACGGCGGAGATGATGGCGGCGAACCAGCCGGTGGTCGTCGGGCTGCGGCGGATCGCCGAGCGGCACGGGGCGAGTGTCGCGCAGGTGGCGCTGGCCTGGGTGCTGCGGCAGGGGCCGCATGTGGTGCCGGTGCCGGGGACCAAGCGGGAGCGGTGGGCGGTGGAGAACGCGGGGGCCGCCGGGCTGACCCTGACCGCGCGGGACCTGGCGGAGATCGCCGCCCTGCCCGGTGCTCAGGGGTCGTGGGACTGAGAACGACCGGCACTTGGGGGCTTCGGGGACCCAGGGGCGGGGCCGCGGTGTAAGAACTGTAGTCAGGTGGCCGTCGAAGGGATCGGTGCTGTGCGCGGTGTTCTGTTCGGATCTGTACGAGGGCCCGCCGGGCCGCGGGGGCGGGGCCTGCGCCGCGGGACGGTGGCCGTGCTGGCGGCCGGCTCGCTGGCGCTGAGCGCGGGGTGCTCCTCGGGCGGCGGCTCCGGCAGCATGGCGGGCGTCGACGGGACGCCACCGGTCGCCCGCTCCTCCTCCGCCGCCCCGAAGCCGTCGGCCCCGAAGCCGTCCGCCTCGCCGTCCCTGCCGCCCGTCAAGGGCTCGGTGAAGGTGGTGTCGACGCTCACCGGGGGCCTGGATTCGCCCTGGGGACTGGCCGAGCTGCCCGGCGGCGATCTGCTGGTCTCCTCCCGCGACAAGGGCACGATCACCCGGATCGACGCGAAGACCGGCGAGAAGACCCTGCTGGGCGAGGTGCCCGGGGTGTCGCCCGGCGGTGAGGGCGGGCTGCTGGGGATCGCGGTCTCCCCCACGTACGGCTCGGACCACATGGTGTACGCGTATTTCACGACCGAGTCCGACAACCGCATCGCCCGCATGCAGTACGACGAGAAGGGCACGACGCCCGGCCGGCTGCTGGGTGCGCCGGACACGATCCTGCGCGGCATCCCCAAGGGGGCGATCCACAACGGCGGGCGGATCGCCTTCGGCCCGGACCACATGCTGTACGCGGGCACCGGGGAGACGGGCGACGGCGGCCTCGCGCAGGACAAGAAGTCGCTGGCCGGCAAGATCCTGCGGATGACCCCGGACGGGCAGCCGCTGCACGGCAACCCGGAGGCCGACTCCGTGGTGTATTCGTACGGGCACCGCAATGTGCAGGGGCTGGCCTGGGACGGGCAGGGACAGCTGTGGGCCTCCGAATTCGGCCAGGACACCTGGGACGAGCTGAACCGGATCGAGCCGGGCGGGAACTACGGCTGGCCGGAGGCCGAGGGCAAGGCGGGAAAGAGGGGTTTCATCGATCCCGTGGCACAGTGGAAGACGTCCCAGGCGTCCCCGAGCGGTATCGCCTTCGTCAAGGGTTCGATCTGGATGGCCGGCCTGCGCGGCAAACGGCTCTGGCGGATCCCGCTGTCCGGCAGCGGCGGGAAGGAACCTCTGGCGGCCCCGCAGTCGTTCCTGGAGGGTAAGTACGGCCGTCTGCGTACCGTGCTCGCCGCGGGCGGCGACAAGCTCTGGCTCGTCACGAGCAATACGGACACCCGTGGCACCCCGAAGCCGGGAGACGACAGGATCCTGGTGCTGGCGGTGCGGTGAGCGGCTACAGCAGGTGAAAGGGCGTGCGGCCGGTGTTCAACTTCTTCGAGGAACTTTTCGCGCCCGGCCGCAAGCACACCTCCGACGAGCAGAAGCGGCTGGAGCTGACCCGGGTGGATCTCGGCGTCGGCGACCCGGGGCGCGGTCCGATAGACCTGGCCTCCGGGAAGGTCGTCGTCAGGGCGCCCGGTGCGGATTCAGGCACGGGGACGAGTACGGGCGCGGAAGCGGAAGCGGATGCAGGCGCGGACGCGGGCCGAAAGCACGGCCGGAGCACGGAAGCGGTAGCGGACGCGGACGGCCCGGACGCGGGCGGCTCGGGCGCGGGCGGCTCGGGCGCGCAGTCCTGAGCGGGCCCCGTCAGCTGTCGCTCCGGGCCGGGTACAGACGGAGCCGGTGGGCGAGGGCGGCCGCCTCGCCTCGGCTGGAGACGCCGAGCTTGGCGAGAATGCTGGAGACGTGCACGCTCGCGGTCTTGGGCGATATGTAGAGCTGCTCGGCGATCCTGCGGTTGGTGTGGCCCTCGGCGACCAGCCGGTGCACGTCCTGTTCGCGTCTCGTCAGTCCGAAGGACTCCACCGCGGCGGCGGCCGCCTCGCGCAGGCGGTCCTCGGCGCGCTCCGGATCCACCGCGTCGTCGCCGGTGCCGTCCGGGACGGTGACGGCGGCCGGGATCCCGGGAACGGTGCCGTGGTCCGGGGCGGTGAGGGCGATGCGGGCGCGGCCGGCCAGCAGCTCGATGGTCGCGGTGAGCGGGCGGGCGCCGAGCCGTACGGCGGTGCGGTGGGCCTCGCGCAGCAGGGCGGTGACGGTGGACCGGTCGCCGGCCGCGATGAGGAGGGCCTCGGCCCAGTGGTGCTGGATCCGGGCCAGCTCGTACGGGCGGTGCAGCGGCGCGAAGGCGGCGGCCGCACGGGACCAGTGGCCGGGGGTGTCGGTCCCCTCGGCCCTGGCCAGCTCGGCGTCGACGAGGAGGCCGTGGGCGGCCCAGACGGGGACGAGCATCGGCAGCTGCTTCAGGTGGGTGCGGATGGCGGCCAGGATCGCCGGCCGGCCGGCGTCGGCGGCGGGCAGGCCCCTGGCGTCGGCCTCGGCCGCGGCGGCGACGTGGAGCAGTGGCAGGGCGTACCGCTGGGTGCCGGGCGGGAATCCCTGCTCCGACCGGGCCTCGAACTCGGCCCGCGCGTCGGCCAGTCGGCCCTGTTGCGCGGCGAGGGCCATGGCGTGGCGCGCCGGGTTGATGAGGTGCTGCGGCTGCGGGTCGCGGGAGCCGAAACAGCGCCGCGTCAGGGTGAGTTGCGCCTCGGCCTCGGCCAGGTCGCCCCGGGCCAGGGCGAGTTCGGTGCGGCACGAGGCCACCAGCCCCTGCGCCTTGCTGGACCGGGCGGCGCGGGCCGCGGCGTCGGTGGTGGTCCGGCTCTCGTCCCAGTGCCCCAGGGAGAACAGCGAGGCCGCCCGGTTGCAGCGGACCCACGCCTCCATGTCGGCGATGCCGTGGCTGCGGCTGATCGCGATGCCGTGGTCCGCGGCGGTCACGGCCTCCAGGGAGCGGCCCATGGATTCGAGGGTGGAGGGGAGGTTGATGCCGGCCCGGCTCATGATGCCGACCAGGTGGAGTTCGTCGGCGCGGTCGCGGACGGCGTACATCTCTGCGATGCCCTCGTCGACGCCGCCCGCCTCGGCGGTCAGCCCGCCGCGGGTGAGCCGGGCGTGCAGTTCGGTGTACTCGTCGTCGACGAGCCGGGCGTACTCCACGGCCCGGTCGACGGCGAGCAGTGTCTCGGCGCCGGGGCGGTGCAGGGCTCCCCATCCCGCCACGCTCGTCAGGACGTCGGCGTGGACGACGGACGGGGGCAGTCCGCGGACGAGTTCCTGGGCGTTGGCCAGTTCCTGCCATCCGTCGCCCCGGGTGAGGTCCTGCATGAGCCGGGAGCGCTGGACCCAGAACCAGGCGGCGCGCAGCGGGTCGTGCTCGCCCTCCAGGACGCGCATGGCCTTCTTGGCGATGGCCAGGGCCCGTTCGCGCTCCCCGCCGAACCGGGCGGCGACGGTGGCCTCGGCCATGAGGTCGAGATAGCACAGCGGGGTGGCGTCGGGGTCGCAACTGCAGATGGGGTAGCTCTCGGCGTAGTCGATGGGGCGCAGGGTGTCGCGTACCTCTTCGGGGGCGTCGTCCCACAGCTCCATCGCCCTTTCCAGCAGCCGGAGTTGTTCGGCGAACGCGTAGCGGCGTCGGGCTTCGACCGAGGCCTTCAGCACGGCGGGCAGGGCCTTGGCGGTTTCGTGTGCGCCGTACCAGTAGCTGGCGAGCCGGGTGGCGCGCTCCCCGGCGCGGACGAGGGCCGGGTCGGCCTCCAGGGCCTCGGCGTAGCGCCGGTTGAACCGGGAGCGCTCGCCGGGGAGCAGGTCGTCGCTGACCGCCTCGCGGACCAGGGAGTGCCGGAAGCGGTAGCCGTTGCCCTCCGGGGTGGTGAGCAGCAGGTTGGCGCCGACGGCCGCCCGCAGTGCCTCGATGAGGTCGTCCTCGGTGAGCCGGGCGACCGCGGCCAGCAGCTCGTACTCGACGGCGGAGCCGCCCTCGGCGACGATCCGGGCGATGTTCTGGGCGTTCTCCGGGAGCGCTTCGACGCGTACGAGCAGGAGGTCGCGCAGTGAGTCGGAGAGCCGGGAGTGGTCACCGCTATCCAGGCTGCGGGCGAGTTCCTCGACGAAGAAGGCATTGCCGTCGGAGCGCTCGAAGATCTCGTCGACGAGGGCGTCCTCGGGGGTGGCGGCGAGGATGCCGGTGAGCTGGCGGCGGACCTCGGCGCGGTTGAAGCGGGCGAGTTCGATCCGGCGGACGGTGCGCAGCCGGTCCAGTTCGGCGAGGAGGGGGCGCAGCGGGTGGCGCCGGTGGATGTCGTCGGAGCGGTAGGTGCCGATCACGACGAGGCGGCCGTTGCGCACGGTGCGGAAGAGGTAGGCGAGGAGGTGGCGGGTGGAGGCGTCGGCCCAGTGCAGGTCTTCGAGTACGAGGACGACGGCGCGTTCGGCGGAGATGCGTTCCAGGAGTCCGGCGGTGAGCTCGAAGAGGCGGGCGGTGCTGTGTTCGTCGGTGGCGTCCCGGTCGGCCTCGCCGAGTTCGGGCAGCAGCCGGGCCAGTTCGCCCTCCTGCCCGGCGCAGGCGGCGGCGACCTCGGCGGGCAGGGTGCGGCGCAGGGCCCTCAGCGCGGTGGAGAACGGGGCGTAGGGCAGGCCGTCGGCACCGATCTCGACGCAGCCGCCGACGGCGACGACCGCGTCGCGGCGCACCGCCGCCGCGAGGAACTCCTCGACCAGCCGGGTCTTGCCGACCCCCGCCTCGCCGCCGATGAGCAGCGCCTGCGGTCCGCCCGGACCGTCGGCCCCGTCCGGGCCCCCGGCACCCTGCGCGCGGGCGCGGGCGCGGGCGAGCGCGTCGACGAGTGAGGCGAACTCGCCCTCACGGCCGACGAACACGGGACTGACGGACCTGTTCTCCACGCCGCCGAGCATCGCACACGGGTCCGGCCTCACGTGGCGTGGACGAATCGTTTCCGGTCCGTACTCACCGGCCTCCCGGCCTCCCCGCGCCCGGAGTGCCGGGCGGCCCTGCGGGCGTCCCGGCGGGCGCGAACGGCCTCCCGGACGAGCCCGTCCTGCTCGGCCCGGTGGCGCAGTTCGGCGGCGCGCAGCTCGTGGAGCCGGTACGTTTCCATGTGCTTCTCCCTGAGAACGACGGCCCGTCGGGGCCGGGGGCGGCAGTGGTTCTCTGCCGTCCCCCGACTGTCGTCTCCCAGGGGGTGTCGCCGCATCGGGCAGGATCCGCATCTTCGCGGGGCGCGGTGCCCTATCGGGGTGCGGGCGCCGCCGTATACGGGCCGGGGTCCCTCGGGCGGATGCCCTACGAGGTGGCCGTCGGGCCGGGTCCGTGGAGCTCACCCGCTCCGTACGCGCCCGTGTCCACCGGCCGTCGTGGTCACTGGGCGGCGGTCGCGGTCGGCAACGCGACGATGAGGTCGAAGTACATGGCGGCGGAGAGCAGCAGGCCCAGGGCACCGAGCACGATGCCGGCGGTCGCCACGGCGCGGACCCAGCCGGGCTGCGGGTGCGCGGAGGGTGCGCCGAAGGCCGGGCGGACCAGGGCGAAGACTCCGACCAGCAGGGCGAGCAGGGCGAAGAGCCCGTTGACCAGGGCGGTGGAGTGCCAGGCGTCGCCGTAGATCTCGGAGATCTGCTGGGCGGCGGTGCCACCGTTGGAGGTCTTGATCTGGCCGATCAGGGTCTCGCGCTCGGCGGCGACCTTGCCGGTCCAGGACCCGGTGAGCGCGACGACACCGAGACCGGCCGCGACCACGGAGGCGGCGGCCGCGCCGAGGCCGGAGGGCTCCTTGCCGGAGTCGTCGTCGAGGTCGTCGAGATCCAGGTCGTCCGGGTCCAGGTCGTCCGAGGTGTCCTCGGCTGCGACCTTCTCGGTCGGGATCTCCTCGGCGTCGGATGCTTCTGCTGCTGCGGTTGCTTCAGGATCGGCGGGAACGGTGGGGCTCGTGGTGGTCCTGGGGTTCATGTTGCGCACGCTAGGCCGCCCGTATGAGAACCCCCTTAACGTCCGCCCGAAGCGCCGCCGCCACGGGAGGACCCCGGCGGGCGTCCGCCCGCCGGGGCCGTTGCCGGGCCGCGGCCGTCCGGGTCAGCCCGCCGCGTCGAAGGAGTCCTGGAGGCGGGGTACGTAGTCGGCGAACGCGGCCGCCCAGCAGCCGTAGTTGTGGCCGCCGTCGCAGGTGGGAGCGAGCGCCGACCCGTTGCCGTAGTCGACCAGGCGGCTGGTCAGACCGAGCATGTCCATGCGGGACTTGACGTTCCTGGCGGCGATCGCGGTGAAGTGGTCGATCACGTCGTTGTCACCGGTGTAGAGCGTGACGTCGGTGTCCGCGAGCCTGGCCAGGTTGACCGGGGCGGCGGGGTCGACCGCCTTCCAGATCCGGTCCGCGTTCAGGACCGGGTACGGGGAGCCGAAGATGGCGTCGCTGTCGACCATGGGCCCGTAGCCGGTGCACTGGCCGGTCCCGGACGGGGTGGAGGTGCTCACCGCGCACCAGGCGCCGGTCAGGTTGAGTTCGGTTGCCAGGACCGCCGCGCGGACCGCCGGCAGGCCGAAGTCGATGCCGCCGGACAGGGAGGCGACATGACCGAAGAGGTCGGGCCGGGCCTCGCCGTAGTGCATGGCGCCGAACCCGCCCATCGAGAGGCCGACGACGGCCCGATGTCCCCTGTCGGCGATGGTGCGCAGGTTGGCGTCGATGAAGGGGACGACCTGCTTCAGGTGGAAGGTCTCCCAGTTCGCCGCGCCCTCGGCGGTGTTCTGCATGAGCCAGTCGGCGTACCAGCCCTTGCGGCCGCCGTCCGGCACGACGGTGATCATCGAGTCCGAGCGCAGCGCCGGGACGGCCGCGGCGTCGTCCGGGCTTCCGGGCCCACCGTGCAGGAAGTACGCCACCGGCCACCGCTTGTCCGGGGCGGCCTGATAGCCGCTGGGCAGGAAGATGCGGATCTTGTGCTTCCCGGCCACCTGCGGGGTGGTCACGGTGATGGTGAAGTCGGTGGCCGAGTGCACCTCGGTGCCCCCGGCGACCTGGGTCAGGCCGAATCCGTCGGTCAGCACCGGCGGGGCGGCGCCGTCGGCGTGGGCGAGCGGGGCGGTGAGGGTCGCGGTCATGGTCAGCGCGGCGGCGGCCACGGCCGTTCGCGCCCGGGTCCGCCAGGTGGTCCGTGGTGTTCTCATCGGGTGTCCTCTCCGAGAGCGCGCGGCTCTCGCCGTGGGGGAAGGTCCCGGCCCGGCGGCCGGGAGAAGCCTTCCGGTCGCGGTTCTCAGAGCGCGCAGAACGCGTCGGTCATGGCCTTGCCCGTATGGGCCTGTCCCGGCGTACCGCCGAGAAGATGGAACTCGTTGTTCGCGTGCGCCACCTGCTCGGTGCCGTCCTCGCTGCTCAGCCACTCGCTGAAGTAGCCGAGCACCGCGCCGTTGTGTCCCCAGGCCGACTTCCCGCAGGACAGCTGTATGCGCTCGATGCCCAGCCCGTAGCCGACGTCGGCGGTCACGGGAACGGTGGTCTTGAGCTCGGCCATCTGCGCGGGCTCAAGGAGCTTTCCGGTCATCAGCGCCCGGGAGAACGTGGCCAGGTCGTCCATGGTCGACACCATGGCCCCGGCGCTCCCGAAGACCTGCACGTTGGAGGCCGTCGCGTCGTTGATGAAGATCGTCCGGATCGCGTAGCCGTGGAGGTGGTTGCCGTAGAGCGCGGGGTCGGATGTGGGGAAGCTGGTGTCGCGCAGGCCGAGCGGTTCGATGATGCGCCGCTGGATCTGCGTGGCCGCGTCCTCACCGGTGACGGCCTTGATCACCATGCCCGCGAGCACGTAGTTGGTGTTGGAGTAGTCGAACTTCTCGCCCGGCTCGGTCGTCGGCGCGCGCATGGAGAGGGCGACGTCGACCAGGTTCTGCGGCGGGAAGACCTCCCTCGGGTTGGTATTGAGGAAGTACGGCCCGTTGATCTGTATGGTTTTGAAGTAGTCGGGCAGGCCCGAGGTGTGGTTGAGCAGCTGACGGATCGTGATCTTCGAGCCGTCGTAGCCGTTGGCGGCGACCGCCCCCGGCAGCCACTTGGCGACGGTGTCGTCCAGCGAGAGCTTCTTCTCGCCCTCCAGCTGGAGCAGCACGGTGGAGGTGAACGCCTTGGTGTTGCTGCCGATCCGGAACTTCGCCTTCGGGTCGGCGGGCACCTTGGTCGCGCGGTCACCGACACCCGCGTGCACGTACTGGGTGGTGTCGCCCTTCCGCACCATGCCGATCACGCCCGGGTATCCGTCGGCGATCCCCTGCTGGGCACCGGCCTGCAGGATGTCGGCCGGGGTCTGGGCGGCGGTCGAGGACTCGGCAGCCGATGAGCCGGTGGCCGGGGCGGCGGCGGTCGCCGTGCCGGCACCGGTCATCAGCAGGCAGGCCGCGGTGGCCACCGGCAGCAGCCAGCGCCGGTGCCCGCGCACCCGCGAGGAGCGTCGGGCCCCGCCGTCGGTGGACCGGTTCGCCGGGCCGGTCTCGATGCCTGCTCCGGAATCGTCGCGCATGCTCATTTTCTTTCCTGTCCCTTTCGGTCGGTCGGTCATTCCGGCTGTCTGGTGGATTTCGGCCGCGCCTCAGCGCCGGCACGCGGCCGCGATGATCAGCAGAAGGACGAGAATTCCCGCCACTTGAAGGCAGGCGAGGGCGCCGAGGCGGTTGCCCTGCGGATTTCTCCGATTGGTCTCCACATGGCCACCGGCGAGAATTCCCGGGTGCTGCTTGGTGTAGTGCTCCAGTTGGCGTTGTGCGCCCTCGGACTCGGCGAGCCACGGCGTCTTGAATCCGCATTCGCCGCACCAGAATCGGTACACCATGTCAACTCCTCATGATTCGTGGCAGGAGAAAGTCATGAGAGGCGATCAGGTCCGATGCCGGTGCCGGTCCGGCCCCATCGACGCCATCTGCTTCCCGGATGCCCGGCGGGGTGCGCCGCCCCGTGTCGGCGCACCGGCCGGACACCACTGATCGTGCTGTTCACGCCATTCCGCGAACAGGACAGGCGACCGGCCATATATGACCGGTCGTCACCGGTAGGGTCGTCGCGACCGCGCCCGGTGGTGGAGGGATGTCGAAGTGGCGGATCAGCTCGGCACTTTGCTGCGTCGGCTGCGCAACCGGTCGGGGCTGACGCAGGAGCAGCTGGAGGCACGGTCCGGAGTGAGCGTGCGCACGATCCGCAGACTGGAGAACGGCAGATCCAGCGATCACCGGCTGGGTACGGTGAACCTGCTCGCGGACGCGCTGGAGGCCGGGCCCGAGGACCGTCAGCAGCTCGCCGCCACGCTCGCGAAATCGAAGGCCGGACCGGCCGGCGAACCCTCGCCCGCACCCGCACCGGATTCCGCACCCGTGCCCCTGCCTGCGCAGAATTCCGTACAGATTCCCGGGCAGAATCCCGGACACAACTCCGGGCCAGAAGTCCGCCCCACCCCCACCACTTCACTCGTTCACAGCAAACTCGTCACCGCCGCCGCCGAATTGGCCCGGGAAATCCGGCGCCGCTGGCAGCGCGAGGAGGAACACCGCCGGGTGCACGACCCCTTTCCGCTACCGGTGCGCTGGCAGGACGCCCCCGAATCGCTGACCGACCATTCGGAGAACGTCCAGCGTCTGCCGCCGGGAGCGACGCCGGACCGAATGGACCTGAGCGGCGATCTGGGCAGCGTGGCCGAGGTCTACCGGCGGATCGGTTCCGGGCGGCTCGTGGTCCTCGGCCGGGCCGGATCCGGCAAGTCGGTCCTGACGATCAGGTTCGTCCTGGACCAGCTGGAGGCCCGGGAGCCGCACGACCGGGTGCCGGTGGTCTTCAGCATCGGCTCCTGGGACCCCACGGCCGTCGCGCTGCGGGACTGGCTGATCGACCGGCTGGTGCGCGACCACCCGCATCTCACCCGCCGGGCCCCCGACGGGTCGACGCTGGCGGCCGCCCTGGTCGACGCGGATCTCGTACTGCCGGTCCTGGACGGGTTCGACGAGATCGCGGAGGGTCTGCGGAGCACGGCCCTGGAGGTGCTCAACGCCACCTCGCTCCCGCTCGTCCTGACCAGTCGGCGCGGCGAGTTCGCCGAGGCGGTCCAGGAGGCCGGTGCCCCGCTGGTCTGGGCCGCCGGTCTCGAACTGACCGATCTCACCCTCGAAGACCTCTCCGACTACCTGCCCCGGACGGCCCGGCCGGTCCCCCGCGACGACGGCGGGACCACGCCGGTCTGGACCCCCGTACTGGACCGGCTGCGCGCCCGGGAGAGCGGGGCGACCAGCCCCCTGGCCAGGGTCCTGAGCACCCCGCTCATGATCATCCTGGCGCGGACGATGTACAGCGAGGCGCCCGACAGGAATCCGGCGGAGCTGCTGGACGACGGGCGTTTCCCCGACGAGAACTCCCTCGAAGAACATCTGCTGGCGGGCTTCGTGCCGACGGTCTACCGGCGCCGCGTCGTCGAGCGCCGCGTCGTCGAGCGCAGCGCCACCCGCCACCGGGAGCGGCACCGCGATCCAAAGCGCGCCGAACGCTGGCTCGGCTTTCTCGCCCACCATCTGGCCCGGCTCGACGGCGACCAGCAGGACCTCGCGTGGTGGCGGATCGGTGATTCGGTGCGGCTGTCCACGCGACTGCTGTCGGTGGTGGTGTCCTCGGCGCTCTGCGTCACGCTCGCCGTGTGGTTCGTCAACCTGATCAACGTGCCGTTCCCGGTCGGCGAGGCCCTCATGTCGAGCTGTTCGATGGGGGCGGCCGCCGGTCTCGCCTACGGGTGTGTCCACGCGATCCTGGTCCGGTTCGGCACCACTGCCTTCGAACCCGCCCATGTGCGGCTGCGGCTGCCCGGCGGGGGCACCGGCGTCGGCCGCAGACCGGTGCGCACGTTCGTCGCCCGGTTCGGCGCCGTGCTGCCGGGCGGATTCGTGATGGGCGTCGGATGCGCCTCCGCCCTCGCCCTCCAGCGCTGGCTGTACTACGGGATCCCGCTCGCGAACGAGCTGGTGATCAAGGGCACCCTCATCAACATGCTGGTCCTCGGCCTGATCTTCGGCGCGGGCGCCGGGCTCGTCTTCGGGATCGTGGCCATGCTCGAAGCGCCGCTGGACGTCGCCTCCGCGGCCACCCCGGCCGGCCTGCTGGCCTCGAACCGTGCGACGGTGCTCCGGCAGGTTCTCGTACTGGTACCGATGCTCACCCTGGCCATCGCGGTCGGCGGGCACCTGATCACCGGCCTGCTCGACGGAATCCTCGGACCGCTGCTCTGGAACGTGGCGGACGGGCTCGTCATCGGTGCCATCGGCGGGATCGGCGGCACGTGCTCGTACGCGCTCTCGTTCACCGCCTGGGGACGGTGGCTGGTCCTGTCGCGGGTCTGGCTGCCCCTGACCGGCAAGCTGCCCTGGGACACGGTGGCCTTCCTGGACGACGCCTACCGCCGGGGCGTCCTGCGCCAGACCGGCGCGGTGTACCAGTTCCGCCACATCCGGCTCCAGCACCACCTCGCCCGCTCGTACCGCGAGCACCAGAGCAAGTACGCACCGGCCCGGTTCGGTCCCGGGTCATGAGTGCCGGCACGGCCGGCGCTCAGTCCTTCCGCGCCCGCCACTCCGCTGCCAGTACCGACCAGACCTCCGAGTCGTGCCGCACCCCGCGGTACAGGTAGTTCTCGCGCAGCACCCCGTCGCGCGTCATGCCGAGCCGCTTCGCCACGGCGATGCTGGCGGTGTTCGCGGCGGAGGCGTCCCACTCCACGCGGTGCATGCCGCGCTCGTACACCGCCCAGTCGATCAGTTTCCGGCACGCCCGGGTGATCAGGCCGCGCCCCTGGCCCGCCGGCTCCAGCCAGCAGCCGATCTCGCAGTTCCCCGACTCCGCGTCGAAGATCCGGAACAGGACGCCGCCGACGAGCGTGCCCTCCAGCCAGATGCCGTAGATCCGCCCCGTGTCCGCCGCCAACTTCTCCGCGTACCGCCGCAGCAGCTCCCGCGCCGAGTCCAGGTCGGTGGCGAAGGAGGCGAAGGGGATCCACGGATCGATGAGCTCGCGGGCCCGGTCCATGTGGTCCAGGAATTCCTGGGCCTGCCAGATCTCCAGCGGACGCAGTTCCGCTCCGTCGTCACCCAGGGATATCGCGAACATCATGCTCCTTCTCGAACCGCTTCCACCGCTTGCGCGGGCTGCGCCACCTCGGACAGTTGCGCCGCCTGCGGGATCTTCGCATGCGGGAGGCCGTGCTCGGGAGGCTCGATGCTGATCCGGGGCAGCAGCCGGTCCAGCCGGCGCGGCAGCCACCAGTTCGCCCCGCCCAGCATGTGCATCAGCGCGGGGACCAGCAGCGTGCGCAGGACGAAGGCGTCCAGCAGGACGGCGGCGGCGAGCGCGATGCCGAACATGGCGATGACCCGGTCCCCGCTGAGGACGAACGCCAGGAAGACCGAAATCATGATCACGGCCGCGGAGTTGATCACCCGGCCGGTCTCGGCGAGGCCCACCCGGACGGCCCGCCGGTTGTCTCGCGTCTCCAGCCACTCCTCGTACATCCGCCCCACCAGGAACACCTGGTAGTCCATGGACAGCCCGAAGAGCACGGACACCATGATCACCGGCAGGAACGGTTCGATGGGCCCCGAGCTGCCGAGCCCCAGCAGCTCGCTCCCCCAGCCCCACTGGAAGATCGCGACGACGACCCCGAACGAGGAGGCGACGGCGGCCACGTTCATCACGGCGGCCTTCAGCGGAATGCCGATCGACCGGAAGGCCAGCAGCAGGAGCAGGCAGCCGAACCCGATGACCACGCCGACGAAGAGCGGGAGTTTGCCGATGATGATCCGGGCGAAGTCGTCGTAGCTGGCGGTCACTCCCCCGACATGGGCCTGGAGCGAGGTGTTCGACTCGGCCTTCGGCAGGACGTCCGTACGCAGCCGGTCGACGAGCGCGCTGGTCTCCTCGGACTGCGGCGACGACTTCGGTACGACGGTGACGAAGGCCGTGTCGCCGCTGTTGTTGTACGTGACCGGGCCGACCGAGGCCACGCCCTCGGTGGACCGCAGCGTGGCGGGCAGCCCGTCCATCGCGAGCCGGTCGTCCGCGCCGTCCAGCTGCGCGGCGATGGTCAGCGGCCCGTTGACGCCGGGGCCGAATCCGTCGGCCAGCAGGTCGTATGCCTGACGGGTGGTCGACGAGGCGGGGTTGTTGCCCTGGTCGGAGGTGCCCAGATGCAGGGAGAAGGTGGGCAGCGCGAGGACCAGCATCACCACGGCGGCGCACGCCCCGAGCAGCTTGGGGTGGCGTTCGACGAAGGCGGACCAGCGGGCGGCGAAACCCGTGGGCAGTTCGGGTTGCGGGCCGTGCTCGGCGAGCCGTCCGCGCTCGCGCCGGCTCAGGGCCCGCATCCCGATGAAGGACAGCAGGGCGGGGAGCAGGGTGACGGAGGCGGCCACCGTCAGCACGACGGTGAGCGAGGCGGCGATCGCCACACCGTTGAGGAAGCCGAGCCGCAGGATCAGCATGCCGAGCAGTGCGATGCAGACGGTCGCCCCGGCGAAGACGACGGCGCGGCCGGTCGTCGCGACGGCGGTCTGCGCGGCCTCGGTGACCGACAGGCCCCTGCGCAGTCCTCTGCGGTGTCTGGTGACGATGAACAGCGCGTAGTCGATGCCCACGCCGAGGCCGATCAGCATGCCCAGCATGGGCGCGAAGTCGGCGACGGTCATCAGATGGCCCAGCAGTACGGTGCCCGCGTAGGCGGTGCCGACGGAGACCAGTGCGGTGGCGATGGGCAGCATGCTGGCGGCGAGCGAGCCGAAGGCGAGGAAGAGGACGACCGCCGCGACGACGACCCCGATGGCCTCGCTGAGGTGGACGGAGGGCGCTTCGGTGAGGGCGACGGCGGGGCCGCCCAGCTCCACCTGGAGGTGGGCGGTGGCGGCCGCCTTCGCGGTGTCGACGACGGCCCTGGCCTGCTGCACCGGGATGTCCTCGACCTGCTGGTCGAAGGTGATCGTGGCGTAGGCGGTGTGTCCGTCGGCGCTGATCTGCGCGGTGTCGGAGGCTCCGTACGGGCCGGTGACCGCGCCGACCCCGGGCAGTTCCTCGACCGCGTGCAGGGTCCGGGTCATCGTCTGCCGGACGTCGTCGGCCCGCACGGTGGAGTCGGAGGTGTGCCAGACGATGGTGTCGGTGTCACCGCCGAGGTCCGTGAAGCCGCTCCTGAGGAGCTCGGTGGCCCGGCCGGACTCCGTGCCGGGCACCTCGTAGTCGTTGGAGTACGCGGAGCCCGCGAAGCCCGCCGCGGTGGCGGCGCCGCCGAGGGCGAGCAGCCAGATGAGGACGGCGACGAGACGGTGCCTGATGCACCAGCGGGCGATGGCAGCCAACGGACGTGCTCCCTGCTGGTTCGTGGTTCTTCGGCAGCACAAAACATGGATCAGCCGCAAAGAACGCATGACCTGAGAACCGTCACTCTGGCAGCCGAAAGTGATCCTTTGTCCCTTTCGTGGCCTTACTCACAATGGCCGCAGAGGTTGCCGTATCCCCGAGTCGCGACGGCCTCCGGCCACCTCACTCGGCCAGTCGTTCCTCCTCCGCCTCCAGTTCTTCCTCGAACTGCTCCTCGATCTCAGCGATGCCCCTGGTCACGACCTCCGCCAGATGGACGGGGCAGGTCAGCACCTCGCTCCTGAAGCCCTGGCCGGAGTCCGGGCCTGCGTCAGAGGCGTAGAGGTGCGCGATGCGTGCCAGGCGGAGGTCGGACGTGCGCTCATGGCCGGGCTCATGACCGTCCGCGTGGTCGCATGCGCCGCCGGGCAGGGTGGCGGCAGCGGTACGGAGGATGCCGAGGATCTCGCGGGCGATTCCGTACGACAGCTCCAGGGAATCGGCCGCCGTGCCCATCAGGAGCAGCAGGACGGTCCGGTCGAGCGCGGGTCCTTCCGGGCCGAGCTGCTCGTACCGCCGGGCCGCCCAGAGCGCCGCCTCCTCGGAGGCCGTCTCGTCCTTGAACGGGACATGCCGCTCGCTCAGCGGGGTGATGTCGAGCCGGCCGTCCGGGCGCAGATACACCTGGTCCAGATGTGCTGTCTCCCGGGTGCCGAAGAGTCTGTCGACCGCTTCACGCAGATGGTCGCGGGCCTCCACGGCGAGGGCGCGCAGGAAGGTGGTGCACGTCCATGCCTCCAGCGAGGCCCCGTATCCGTCCTCGTGTTCCTCGCGCAGGACGGTCCGGCCGCCGGGGCTCTGCAGGTGGATGCCCTCGGAGGCCTGCTCCTCGCTGCCGGAGCGCAGTGCCGGGTGCTCGCCGTCCTCGTGCGCGCAGGCCTCGTCCGGCAGCAGCGGCAGTACGGACTCCAGGCCCTCGATCATGTCGTCGAGCAGCGACCGCTGTCTGATCCGGCCCGAGCCCGCGTACCAGCAGTTCGCGTGGGCGACGACGACATAGCCGGCGAGAGCGGCCCGGGAGAGGTCGCTGGGCGGTCCGGCGTGGATGTCCAGGTCCCAGAACGGATCACCGTTCGGATAGTCGTTGAGCACACTGCCCAGGCTGCGGATGTATCTCTGGTGGCCTTCGGGGACGATCTCGGGGATGCCGTCCGTGCTGCCCGGCAGGATCACATCGGCGGCCGTCCGCGCCCACCCGGCGGCGTTGCGGGGGCAGGCCTCGGCGCCGTCCCAGTCTTCGAGCGGAATCTCGACGTCCGGTGCGTCGAGCAGCCCGTCCGCGTCCGTGTCCCACTCCTCCAGGCTGTCGGTGTACGGATGGGCCGCGTGCCCGCACCCGCCGGCCTGAAGACACTGCTCTTCCATGGCCTCGGCGGCGGCGCCGAGCGCGTCCACCACGGCCCGCTCGACGTCGGCGCCGCGTCGCCCGAGGACGTACGGCGCCATGTTCACCAGCCCGAAGGTCAGCAGGACCGCCTGCTCGCCGTCCGGTTCGGCGGCGAGCAGGCGGGCGCACTCCAGGACGACGGGGTCCGCCTCCTCCGGGGCGGCGCCCGCCGTGACTCCGGCCCATTTCTCGATCAGTTCGGTCATGATCAAGGACACGCGGGCCGCGCCGCGGTGGTTCCGGTGGGCGCCGAACTCCCGTGCGAAGAGCCTGCCGGGCGGCCCGTCAGCCCGAGACGCTCGCCCGGCCGTTCTCGATGTGCCCCATCAGCCGGCGCCGGAACGCGTCGTCCCCGTCCACGGTGACGTCCAGGTCGTACCAGCCGTGCGCGTCGGCCGCCGAGTGCACCACCGTACGGCTGCGTCCCGGCTTGACCTTGACGGTCCGGGTCCAGTCCCGCAGGTCCGCCTCGTCGACATAGCCCAGCGGCCGCACCGTGAAGGTGAGCGTCGTCCGGCCCGTGTTGCGCAGGGTGAGATGCAGGTCGCGCTCATGGGCGTCGACCCGCGACGCCACCTCGGCCCCGGCCGCGGCACCGTCCTTCGCCGGCCCGGCGAACTCCCGGCGGAAGCCGTTCGGCCCCGTCACCGTGAACCGGTAGGCCGCACCGGTGACCGGCACCGTCCACTGCGCCGTGCCCTTCACGTCCCGGTGCTGCGGCACGGGGAACTCACCGGCGTACGGATACAGCGCGAAGTGCGCCGAGGAGCGCCCCGTATTGCTGAGGGCCACCCGCACCGCGCCGTCCACCACCGTCGCCTGCGCGTCCGGCTGGTACGGCAGCGCGCGGGCCGGGCGGGCGCCGGGCTCCTGCACGGGCATGTGCTGCACGGCCGGCGGCTTCGGCGACCAGCGGCCGCTGAACGGCGGGATGGCGCCCGGCTGCTCCACCTCGGGCCGGCGGCGGGCGTGGGAGAAGTCGAAGGCCGAGGTCAGGTCACCGGTGACGGTGCGTCGCCAGTCGCTGATGTTCGGCTCCGCCACCCCGGTCCAGCGCTCCAGGAAGCGGACCACGGAGGTGTGGTCGAAGACCTCGGAGCAGACGTAGCCGCCGATGGTCCACGGCGAGACGACGAGCATCGGCACGCGCACGCCGAGACCGGTGGGCTTGCCCTCCCACTGCTCCTCGGTCACCTCAGGCGGGGCGACCGGCGGCGGCACGTGGTCGAAGAAGCCGTCGTTCTCGTCGTAGTTGATGAAGACCGCGGTGTGCCGCCACACGTCGGGGTGCTTGCCCAGCGCGTCCAGGACCTTGTAGACGATCGTCGCGCTGTGGACCGGCGAGGAGACGCTCGGGTGCTCGGAGTCGACGGCCGAGGGCACCAGGTAGGAGACCTCGGGCAGGGTGCCCGCCGCCACGTCCTTGGCGAACTCGTCGGCCAGCGTTCCGGTCTCCACCCGGCGCAGCGCCCGCTCGAAGAGGCTGCGTTCGGTCTTGTCGAGGGTGGCGACGCCCTCCTCCAGCAGGCCGAACAGCCGCTCGCGCTCCGTGGCGTCGGCGTCCCGCACCGCGGCGTAGAACGACTCCATGAAGGTGTGTCCGCCGGTCTTCGCCAGCGCCTTGCGGGCCACCGCCTTGAAGGTGGCGAAGAACTCGATCTGGTTGTCGGTGAAGTTCTCCCACTCGGTGTACGTGCGCCAGCTGCGCCCGGCCTTCTCCAGCCGCTCCGCGTACGTGCCCCAGTCGTAGCCGGGGTGGGTGCCCTCGTTGTACGCGTCGTTGCCGACGGCCCGCTTGCCGTTCGGCTCGTTGCCCGTCTTCCCGCTCCACAGGTGGTTGCGGTTGGGGCTGGTCGAGGTGTGGATGGAGGAGTGGTAGGCGTCGCAGACCGTGAAGGTGTCGGCCAGTTCGTAGTGCAGCGGGATGTCGCGGCGGTCGTAGTACGCCATGGTGGCGGCCGTCTTCGCGCTCACCCAGCCGTTCATCCAGCCGCCGGCCCATGCCTTGCCGCCACCGCTCCAGGAGTGGTCGAGCGCGCCGATGTACTGGAGGTCCTTCTTCTGCGTCTCGGCGGCGTCGCGCACCGGGAACGGCAGCACGGAGGTGCCGAGCGCCGCGGGCTGCTCGAAGACCGGCTTGCCCGAGGGGAGCTCGACGGCGTTGCGGTCACCGAAGCCGCGTACGCCCCGGAGCGTCCCGAAGTAGTGGTCGAAGGAACGGTTCTCCTGCATCAGGATCACCACGTGCTTGATGGCTCCGAGCCCGTCCCGGCCACCGGACCCCGCCGAGTGTGCCGGCTGCGCGGCGATCGCGGCCTGCAGCGAAGGCGGCAGCAGCGACCCCGCCGCCGCGGCGCCGAGCGCGCCGCCGCCCAGCGCGAAGAGCCGTCGCCGTGAAATGTCCGTGGTCAAGTTGAGCCTCCCGAGTCAGGTCGTACAGCCGGGAAGCTAATCAAGCCGGGTGACCTGCGGAAGGATTTCGTACGGCTCCATGGTGAACGTCCAACAGGTCCTGCCGGAAAGTCCAAGGGGCGGCGCACCCGTGGTCGCGGATGCGCCGCCCCTTCGGGGACGAGCCTGCGGAGAGGGCTCAGCCCTCGACGCCGAGCTTCTCCAGGATCAGCTCGCGGACCCGGGCGGCGTCCGCCTGGCCACGGGTGGCCTTCATGACCGCGCCGACGAGCGCGCCCGCCGCCGCGACCTTGCCGCCGCGGATCTTGTCCGCGATCGCCGCGTTGGCCGCGATGGCCTCGTCGACGGCCGTGGACAGCGCGCCCTCGTCGGAGACGACCTTCAGGCCGCGCTTCTCGACGACGGCGTCCGGGTCGCCCTCGCCCGCGAGGACGCCCTCGATGGCCTGGCGGGCCAGCTTGTCGTTGAGGTCGCCCGAGGTGACGAGCTCGGCCACCCTGGCGACCTGCGCCGGGGTGATCGGCAGCTCGTCGAGGCCGCGGCCGGTCTCGTTGGCGTTACGGGCCAGCTCGCCCATCCACCACTTGCGGGCCTGGTCCGAGGGGGCGCCCGCGTCGGTCGTGGCGACGATCAGGTCGACCGCGCCCGCGTTGAGGATGGACTGCATGTCGTGCTCGGAGGCACCCCACTCCTCCTTGAGCCGCGCCCGGCGCAGCCGGGGCAGCTCGGGGAGGCCCTTGCGCAGCTCCTCGACCCACTCGCGGGCCGGGGCGACCGGCACCAGGTCCGGCTCGGGGAAGTAGCGGTAGTCCTCGGCGTTGTCCTTGATGCGGCCGGCCGTGGTGGAGCCGTCCTCCTCGTGGAAGTGCCGGGTCTCCTGCACGATCGTGCCGCCGGAGGACAGCACGGCCGCGTGGCGCTGGATCTCGAAACGGGCGGCACGCTCGACGGAACGCAGCGAGTTCACGTTCTTCGTCTCGGAGCGCGTGCCGAAGGTCTCGGTGCCGTTGGGACGCAGCGACAGGTTGACGTCGCAGCGCATCTGGCCCATCTCCATGCGGGCCTCGGAGACGCCGAGCGCCTTGATGAGCTCGCGGAGCTCGGCGACGTACGCCTTGGCGACCTCGGGGGCGCGGGCGCCCGCGCCCTCGATCGGCTTGGTGACGATCTCGATGAGCGGGATGCCGGCCCGGTTGTAGTCGAGCAGGGAGTGGGACGCGCCGTGGATACGGCCGGTGGCACCGCCGACGTGGGTCGACTTGCCGGTGTCCTCCTCCATGTGGGCGCGCTCGATCTGCACCCGGAAGATCTCCCCGTCCTCCAGCTGGACGTCCAGATAGCCGTTGTAGGCGATCGGCTCGTCGTACTGGGAGGTCTGGAAGTTCTTCGGCATGTCCGGATAGAAGTAGTTCTTCCGGGCGAAGCGGCACCACTCGGCGATCTCGCAGTTCAGCGCGAGGCCGATCTTGATGGCGGACTCGACGCCGATCTCGTTGACGACCGGCAGGGCGCCGGGCAGGCCGAGGCAGACCGGGCAGGTCTGGGAGTTGGCGTCCTGCTTGAGCTCGGTGGAGCAGCCGCAGAACATCTTGGTCTTGGTGCCGAGCTCGACATGGACCTCCAGGCCCATGACGGGGTCGTAGGACGCGAGCGCGTCCTCGTACGACACCAGGTCGGTGACAGTCACGGTGAAACTTCCCTCTCAGCCCAGCAGTACGTCGTCATCGCCGAGGCGCTTGAGCTCGCGCAGCAGCAGGGCGACACCCGTGGCGATGGCGGCGGCGGAGACTACGGCGTCGATCAGTCGGAGCGTGTCGTGCTCGTGGCGTGCCTTCTTGGCCTGCTTGAACACGCTGACGGCCCCGAAGGCGGTGGTGCCGATGGACAGGTACGTGCCGGTCTTGGACTTCTTGAAGCCCTTGGCCTTGGTCAGTGCGCTCACAACGACGGAGCCTCCTCCAGCAGCGGGTGTCCCCACTTTTCCACGAAGGCGGCCTCGACGGCGGCGCCGACCTTGTAGAGCCGGTCGTCCTTCATGGCGGGGGCGATGATCTGCAGCCCGACCGGCAGGCCGTCCTCGGGCGCCAGGCCGCAGGGCAGCGACATGGCGGAGTTGCCCGCGAGGTTGGTCGGGATGGTGCACAGGTCCGCGAGGTACATCGCCATCGGGTCGTCGGCGCGCTCGCCGATCGGGAAGGCGGTGGTGGGCGTCGTCGGGGAGACGATGACGTCGACCTGCTCGAAGGCCTTCTCGAAGTCCTGCGTGATGAGGGTGCGGACCTTCTGCGCCGAGCCGTAGTACGCGTCGTAGTAGCCGGAGCTGAGTGCGTACGTGCCGAGGATGACGCGGCGCTTGACCTCGTCGCCGAAGCCGGCCTCGCGGGTCAGCGCGGTGACGTCCTCGGCGGACCTCGTGCCGTCGTCGCCGACGCGCAGCCCGTAGCGCATGGCGTCGAAGCGGGCCAGGTTGGAGGAGCACTCGGACGGCGCGATCAGGTAGTACGCCGACAGGGCCAGGTCGAAGGACGGGCAGTCCAGCTCGACGATCGTGGCGCCGAGCGACTTGAGCAGCTCGACGGACTCGTTGAAGCGCTGGACGACACCGGTCTGGTAGCCCTCACCGGCGAACTGCTTCACGACACCGACGCGCATGCCCTGCACGGAGCCGTTGCGCGCGGCCTCGACGACCGGCGGGACCGGGGCGTCGATGGACGTGGAGTCCATCGGGTCGTGCCCGCCGATGACCTCGTGCAGCAGGGCCGCGTCCAGGACGGTACGGGCGCAGGGCCCGCCCTGGTCCAGGGAGCTGGAGAAGGCCACCATGCCGTAGCGGGAGACGCCGCCGTAGGTGGGCTTGACGCCGACGGTGCCGGTGACGGCGGCGGGCTGGCGGATGGAGCCGCCGGTGTCCGTGCCGATGGCGAGCGGGGCCTCGTACGAGGCGAGCGCGGCGGACGAGCCGCCGCCGGAGCCGCCCGGGATGCGGGTGAGGTCCCACGGGTTGCCGGTCGGGCCGTAGGCGCTGTTCTCGGTGGAGGACCCCATGGCGAACTCGTCCATGTTGGTCTTGCCGAGGATGACGACGTCGGCGGCCTTCAGCTTCCGCGTGAGGGTCGCGTCGTACGGCGGGATCCAGCCTTCGAGGATCTTGGAGCCGACGGTGGTCGGCATGTCCTGCGTGGTGAAGATGTCCTTCAGCGCGAGCGGGACACCGGCCAGCGGGCCGAGCTTCTCGCCGGCCGCCTTCTTGGCGTCGACGGCGCGGGCCTGTGCGAGCGCGCCCTCGCGGTCGATGTGCAGGAAGGCGTGGACCTTCTCGTCGACCGCGTCGATCCGGGCCAGGTGGGCCTCGGTGACCTCGACGGCCGTGAGCTCGCCGGAGGCGATCTTCGCGGCGATCTCGGCGGCGGTGAGCTTGATGATGGTGCTGTGGTCCGTCATGGCTGTTAGTCCTCCCCCAGGATCTGCGGCACCTTGAAACGCTGCTGCTCCTGGGCCGGGGCGCCGGAGAGCGCCTGCTCGGGGGTGAGCGACGGACGGACCTCGTCCGCGCGCATGACGTTGGTCAGCGGCAGCGGGTGGGAGGTCGGCGGTACGTCTTGGTCGGCGACCTCGGAGACGCGGGCGACCGCGCCGATGATGTCGTCGAGCTGACCGGCGAAGTGATCGAGCTCTTCGCCCTTCAGCTCCAGACGCGCCAGCCGGGCGAGGTGGGCGACCTCCTCGCGCGTGATGCCAGGCATGCAGCGATCCTCAGGGGTTGGTGTGTGGTTTTGGCCGGGGGCCGGCGGCACATTTCCATCGTCCGTCCGGAGGACGGGCCGCGCGGCGTCTGGTGCGTGCGATCGCAAGGCGCCGGAGCGCCCTCGTGGCGGAGCCACGTGGGCGATTCGGCAACGCGGCGAGCGTGCGTGCCAGGCGTCGCGCGGCAGGTGGAAATGTGCCGCCGACCCCCAATCCTATGGGGTCGCCCGCCACCACTGCCGCCACCCGGGCGAACATCTTGGTCGGACGAGGATTTCCGGCCCGCGCACCGCCTCCGGCCCTGCTTGGTGCCCGAGGACGGAGGGGCCGCCGACCGCGCCGCCGGTGGCCGGGGCGGGCTCAGGTCGCCGTTGGCTCGGCCATCGCGAGCCCAGACCGTCGAGGGCTCGGGCCACCCCGGGCTCAGGTCGTCGCGGGCCGGGAATTGACCGCCCGGCCCGGCGGCCGCTGCTCCAGCTCCGGGGGTGCACCGGCGGCGGCTGCGGCCGCGGCCGCCGCTGCCGCCAGCTCGGCGGGCCGCCGCCAGCCGTGCTCGCCGCGCGCCCGCAGCCAGGCCGTGGTCTCCTGCGGCGGCATCGCCGCGGCGACCAGCCAGCCCTGCACCGCGTCGCAGCGCAGATCCCGCAGCCGCTCCCAGGTCTCGTCGTCCTCGACCCCTTCCGCGACGACCAGCAGGCCCAGCGAGTGGGCCAGGTCGATCGTGCAGCGGACGATCTCCGCGTCCTCGTTGTCCACGGCCAGCCGGGCGACGAACGAGCGGTCGATCTTCAGCTCGCTGACCGGCAGCCGGCGCAGATGGACGAGCGAGGAGTACCCCGTACCGAAGTCGTCGAGGGACATCTTCACGCCGTGCCCGGTCAGCCCGGCGAGCGTGTCGGCGGCGCGCTGCGGGTCCTCCAGCAGCACGTGTTCCGTTATCTCCAGCTGCAGCGCCCCGGCCGGGACGCCGTGCCGGGCGAGCCGGGCCGCGACGCCGCCCGCGAACCCGGGGGTGTGGACGTCGCGCGGGGAGACGTTGACCGCGACGGGGACGAACAGGCCCTGCGCCCGCCACCGGGCGACCTGGGCCAGCGCCGTCTCCAGTACGTACTCCGTGAGGTGCGGCATGAGGCCGGACGACTCGGCGATGGCGATGAACTCGTCCGGGGGGACCCTGCCCCGTTCCGGGTGCACCCAGCGCACCAGGGCTTCGAGGCCGGCCACCTGGCCGTCGAAACGGACCTTCGGCTGGTAGTGGAGCTCGACCTCGCCCGCGTCCAGTGCGCGGCGCAGATCGCCCAGGAGTCCGAGCCGGTCCGGGGTGTTGCTGTCCCGCTTCGACTCGTAGACCTCGACGCCCGTACGGTCCCGCTTGGCCTGGTACATCGCCACGTCCGCGCGCCTGAGCAGCCCTTCGGCGTCCAGCGCGTGGTCCGGGTAGACGGCGACTCCGGCGCTGGCCTCCAGCACCAGGGTCAGCCCGTCGAGATCCAGCGGGGAGGACAGCTCGGCGACCAGGTGACGGGCGACCCGCTGGGCACTGGTGGTGGAGTCGGCGGTCGGCAGGAGCACCGCGAACTCGTCACCGCCCAGCCGCGCGGCCTCCGCACCCCGGGGCAGCGCGAGCCTGAGACGTTCCGCTATCTGCAACAGCAGCCGGTCCCCCGCCAGATGACCGAGCGTGTCGTTGACCGCGCGGAAGCGGTCGAGGTCTATCAGGACCAGAGCCGATCTCGCGCCGACGGATTCGGCGTCCTCCAGGGCCGTCCAGGTGCGCTCCAGCAGCCACTGCCGGTTGGGCAGTCCGGTCAGCGGGTCGCGCAGCTGCTCCTCGGCCCGCGCGCGGGCGATCCAGAGGGCGGAGTCGAGGGCGATCAGCGGGACGGCGAAGAGCGGCAGGAGCAGGGGGGTGACCATCGCGACGACGCAGATCAGCGGCGCGATGGCGAGCAGGGCGAGGGCGACGAGGCCCTGGCGCAGCAGGGCGGTGCGGGCGATGGTCGGCAGCCCGCCGCCCTGGGGTGTCCGGGCGTACCACAGCAGGACCCGGGTGACCAGAAGGTAGGTGGAGGCGGCGAGGAGGACCTCCGGGACGGCGTCGATGCCCCAGTCGAGTGGCTGCCAGGGGGATTCGACGGTCTGCACGTTGCCGAAGGCGGCGAGCACCAGGGCGGCCGCGCCGATCCCCAGGATGTCCACCGCACCGTGCAGCAGCCCCTGCCACCAGCGGTGCCGGCGGGCGACGCCGACGAGGACGACGACGACCAGGGAGACCAGCCCGGCGGGCACCCAGCCGTAGAGCAGCAGCACGGCCAGGGTGAGGGAGGCTCCGGAACCGGTCCCTCCCCACCAGCGGTCGCGGCCGAGCGCGACGAGATGGCCGACGATGACTCCGGTCAGGACGGCGAGGGACCAGCCGGCCTCGCCGTCGGGGAAGAGCGCGTGTCCTTCGCTCACGGTCCGGTAGAAACCGGTCGCGATCTGAACAACGGCGATCACGATGGCAACGGCACCCACTTTTGGCGTGAGGCCGACGAAACCTTGCAGCCGCGACACCGGTGCGGCGCTCTCGGTCGGTTTCATTCCGTCCCTCTCACAGCCGGCGGTGCCGATGTCACCTGATGGTTCCGCTCCACGCCGCCACGACCCGTTTCCCACCCCGCGGCCGGACACGGCAGGTGCACGTCTCAACAGTAGGCCGCGGAAGGCTTCTACGGGCAGCGCTCTGACGCTCTTGCCCGAATGCGAACCGACCGTCCGTCAGCATCTGCTATGCGCCGATCGGGTGAACCGGCCGACGCGACGAAACCCTTGCCCCGACCTGCCCCGCTACACCCTTTATCACCCTCTTGCTCACCGTTCGCCCGCCCCCTTTTTCGTACTCCCGTCGCTCCGCCCCGATGCCCACCCCGGCCCGCGCCCGGCCCCGCCCGGTCCTCGCCCGATCCCTGCCCGGACAGGGATCCGGGCAGGGAACCAGGCAGGAATCCCCCTACTCCGCCGGTACCTCGGCCGGCACCGCCGCCTCGCGCGCCGCATCCGGACCCTGTTCGAGGAGCACGGCGAAGCCGTCCTCGTCCAGCACCGGCACCTTCAGCTGCATGGCCTTTTCGTACTTCGAACCGGGGTTGTCACCGACGACCACGAAGGAGGTCTTCTTCGAAACGGAACCCGTCACCTTCGCCCCGCGGCTCTGGAGCGCCTCTTTCGCGCCATCCCTGGTGTGCCCGGCCAGCGTGCCGGTGACGACGACGGTGAGCCCTTCGAGCGGACGCGGCCCCGTGTCCTCCCCCGCTTCCTCGTCGGCCATCCGGACCCCGGCCTCCCGCCACTTGCGCAGGATCTCCCGGTGCCAGTCCTCGGCGAACCACTGCTTCACCGATGCGGCGATGATGGCCCCGACCCCGTCGGCGTCGGACAGCTCCTTCTCGGTGGCCTCGTCGATCCGGTCGATGGAACGGAACTGACGGGCCAGCTCCGCGGCGGCGACCGGTCCCACATGCCGGATGGAGAGCCCGGTGAGGATCCGGGCCAGCGGCGCTTCCTTGGCCGCGGCGATGGCGTCGAGCATGGCGAGGGCGTTCTTCTTCGGCTCGCCCTGCTGGTTGGCGAAGACCCAGGCAGTCTTCTCCTCGCCGGTCTTCGGGTCGCGCTTGGGCAGCCCGCTGTCCTGGTCCCGGACATAGGCCCGGATCGGCAGCAGCTGCTCGACGGTCAGCCCGAAGAGATCGCCCTCGTCGCGCAGCGGCGGCTCGGCGGGCTCCAGCGGATTGGTCAGGGCCGCGGCGGCGACATAGCCGAAGTGGTCGATGTCCAGGCACTTGCGGCCCGCGAGATAGGCGAGCCGCTCCCGCAACTGAGCGGGGCAGGAAAGGGCGTTGGGACAGCGGACGTCGATGTCGGCCTCCTTCATGGGCCGCAGCTCCGTACCGCACTCCGGGCACTCGGTGGGCATGACGAACGCCTGCTCGGTGCCGTCACGGAGGTCGACGACCGGGCCGAGGATCTCCGGGATCACGTCACCCGCCTTGCGGAGCACCACCGTGTCCCCGATGAGGACGCCCTTCGCCTTCACCACGTTCTGGTTGTGCAGAGTGGCGAACTCGACCTCGGAGCCCGCCACTTCCACCGGCTCGACCTGCGCGTACGGCGTGACCCGGCCGGTCCGGCCGACGCCGACCCGGATGTTGACCAGCTTGGTGTTGACCTCCTCCGGGGCGTACTTCCAGGCGATCGCCCAGCGCGGGGCGCGCGAGGTGGAGCCGAGCCGGCCCTGGAGCGGGATCTCGTCGAGCTTGACGACGACCCCGTCGATCTCGTGCTCCACGGAGTGCCGGTTCTCACCGAAGTACCTGATGAACTCCCTTACCCCGTCGAGGGAATCCACCACCTTGTTGTACTTGGCGGTGGGCAGGCCCCATTCGCGCAGCAGCTCGTAGGCGTGCGAGAGGCAGTCGATGTCGAAGCCCTCGCGGGCGCCGATGCCGTGCACCACCATGTGCAGCGGGCGGGTGGCGGTGACCTTCGGGTCCTTCTGGCGCAGCGAACCCGCCGCCGCGTTGCGCGGATTGGCGAACGGCTTGTCCTCCGCCTCGACGAGCCGGGCGTTGAGCTCCTCGAAGGCCTCCATCGGGAAGAAGACCTCACCGCGGATCTCGACCAGCGCCGGGATGCGGTCGCCCTTCAGCCGGTGCGGGATCTCGGCGATCGTACGGACATTGGGGGTGATGTCCTCGCCGGTGCGGCCGTCGCCGCGGGTGGCGGCCCGGGTCAGCCGCCCGTGCTCGTAGGTGAGGTTGACCGCCAGGCCGTCGACCTTCGGCTCGCACAGGAAGTGATAGTCGGTGGTGCCGACCTCCTTGGCGATCCGCTCGCCCCAGGCGGCCAGCTCCAGGTCGTCGAAGGCGTTGTCCAGCGAGAGCATCCGCTCGCGGTGCTCGACCGAGGTGAATTCCGTCCGGTACGGGCCTGCGACCTTCTGCGTCGGCGAATCCGGCGTACGCAGCTGGGGGTACGTCTCCTCCAGCGCCTCCAGCTCGCGCATCAGCCGGTCGAACTCGGCGTCGCTGACGACCGGCTGGTCGCTCACGTAGTACCGGAAGCGATGCTCCTCGACCTGCTCGGCGAGGAGCATGTGCTGCTCCTGCGCCTGTGCGGGCACCGTCGTCTGCTGTTCGCCGGCCATCGTCTCGTCCTCCCGTTACCCGTTGCCCCGTTACTCAGGGTTGTCTGCGAGCGATCTCGCGGCCCGGACGCAGTGGGCGAGCGCGGCGCGCGCGTACGCGGGCGAGGCACCCGCGAGCCCGCACGACGGGGTGACCACCACGGACTCCGCCAGAGTCCCCGGATTCAGCCCCAGCCTGCGCCACAACGTCCTGACACCCATGACGCTACCGCCCGGGTCCGACAATCCGCCCGAGGCCGGGTCGGTGCCCGGCACCACTCCGAGGAAGAGCCGGGTACCGCCCTCCACGGCTTCCCCGATCGCCTCCTCCTCACGCTCGGTGAGCAGTGAGAAATCGAACGAGATGGCGTCGGCCCCGGCCCGGCGCAGCAGCGCGAACGGCACCTCGGGCGCGCAGGTGTGCACGACCGTCGCCGATTCCCCGGCCGTCGCCAGGACATCGCGCAGGGTGCCCTCGACGACCTGGCGGTCCACGGCCCGGTAGGTGCGGTAGCCGCTGGCCGTCCGGACCCGCCCGCGCAGCACGGCGGTCAGCGACGGCTCGTCGAGCTGGAGGATCACTTCGGCGCCGGGCACCCTGCGCCGCACCTCGGCGAGGTGGGCGCGCAGCCCCTCCGCCAGTGAGCCCGCCAGGTCGCGGCAGGCCCCCGGGTCGCCGAGCGCGGCCTCGCCGCCCCGGCGTTCCAGCGCGGCGGCCAGCGTCCAGGGCCCGACGGCCTGGACCTTGAGCGGCCCCTCGTACCCCTGGGTGAACTCCTCCAGGGCGTCCAGGTCCTCACCGAGCCAGGACCTGGCCCGGCGGGTGTCCCGTCCGGGCCGGTCGCTGATCCGCCAGCCGCTGGGCTCGACGTGCCCGTACAGGTCGACGAGCAGGCCGATGGTCCGCCCGATCATGTCCGCGCCGGGCCCGCGGGCGGGCAGTTCCGCCAGATACGGCAGGCCCTCGCCGCCCGCGAAGGAACCGGTGACGGTCTTCGCCGCCTCCCGTGCGTCTCCCCCGGGCATGGACCCGATCCCGGTGGCCGGGCAACCCCTGAACTCGCTCTTCTCGCTCACACGGGAAGCCTAGGGCGTTGCTGCGGGAGCGACGCCGCCCGGCCTGCGGGGTCAGCGTCCGGGGCGCACCGTGAGGTCATTGACCTCGGCGTCGCGCGGCAGGTCGATGGCCATCAGGATCGTGGTGGCCACCGACTCCGGGTCGATCCACCGGGAGGGGTCGTACTCCTTGCCCTCCTGCTGGTGGACCTTGGCCTGCATGGGGCTGGCGGTGCGCCCCGGGTAGACGGAGGTGACCCTGACGCCGTTGGCGTGCTCCTCGTGGCGCAGCGAGTCGGCGAGGGCCTTCAGGCCGTGCTTGCTCGCGGCGTACGCGCTCCACTCGGCGTGCGCGGCGAGGCCGGCGCCCGAGTTCACGAAGAGGACGTGACCCTGGACGACGCGCAGCAGCGGCAGGAAGAGCCGGGTCAGCTCGGCGGGCGCGACCAGATTGGCGTTGAGCTGGAAGTGCCACGCCTTGGGCGTGAGGTCCCCGACGCTGCCGAGCTCGACCACGCCCGCGATGTGCAGCAGCGAGTCGACCCGCTCCGGCATCGACTGCTGGGCGAGCGCCCAGGAGAGCCGGTCCGGATTGGAGAGATCGCCGACGAGCGTACGGGCGCCGGGATGCATCCCGGCCAGCTCCTTGGCACGGCCCGCGTCGCGGGCCAGCAAAACGGCCTCGTCACCGCGCTCCAGCAGACGGCGGGTGACGGCGGCTCCGATGCCGGAGCCGGCACCGGTGATGACATGAGTGGGCATGCGCCCCATGATCGCACCCCGCCGCCCCGTCACTGCAGGCCGGACCACTCCTCCAGGTAGGCCAGCGCGCCCACGCCGTCCTTGGCGAAGAACACCAGGTCGGCCAGCGGGAGGGGCAGGAAGCCCTCGTCCTCCATGCGCTGGAACTGCTGGCGCAGCCCGTCGTAGAAGCCCGCCGTGTTGAGCAGGACGACCGGCTTGTCGTGCTTGCCGTGCTTCTTCAGCTCCAGGATCTCGGTCGCCTCGTCGAGCGTCCCGGTCCCGCCCACCATGATCACGACCGCGTCGGCCTTCTCCAGGAGCAGCGCCTTGCGCTCGGCGAGATCGCGCGCGATCACCATCTCGTCCGCATTGGCCCGCGCCTTGGCCGCCAGGAAGTCCACCGACACCCCCACCAGCCGCCCGCCCGACTCCTGGACCCCGTCGGCGACGACCTTCATCAGCCCGCTCTCCGAGCCTCCCCAGACCAGGGTGTGTCCGCCCTTGCCGAGCAGCTCGGCGAAGTCGCGGGCGGGCCGGGTGTAGCGCTCGTCGAGGTCGGCGGCGGAGAGGAATACGCAGATCTTCATGGACCAACCGTAAAGGCCCCCACCGACAGACCCCGGCACCCGGCCGAAAATCCAGCCGGGGGAAGAATCCCGCCCACGAAACAGCTGACCTATGTATGACTACGTCACCAGGACACCGCATCACGGTCGAGCCCGGCACCGAGCACGTACGTGTGGTCCGCGACGGACAGGTGCTGGCCGAGAGCCGCCGCCCGATCGTCCTGCGCGAGACCGGCTGCCCGGTCCGCTACTACCTGCCTCCCGAGGACGTCCGTACGGACCTCCTGACGCCCTCGGACACCCGAACCCACTGCCCGTTCAAGGGAGATGCCTCCTACTGGTCGCTGCCGGACGTCGCGGACCTCGTCTGGGCCTACCCGGACCCGAAGCCCGAAGTCGCCGCGATCAAGGACCACTTCTGCTTCTACGAAGCAGAGACAGTCACCGACTGATCGTCAATTACGCCCCTGACCTGGGGCTTCGAAGAGCTTCAAAAAAACTTCGGCCAGAGCGATGAGTTTCTCCGGGCCCGGCGGTCCACCCTCGCATGGACAAGATTCTCTCCCGCGACGGCACCATGATCGCGTACCGGCACCGGGGTGAAGGGCCGCCGGTGATCCTGGTGGGCGGCTCGCTGGGCACGGCGGCGACCGAGGCGCCGCTGGCGCGGCTGCTCGCGCCGCACTTTCATGTCGTCACGTACGACAGGCGCGGCCGCGGCTCCAGCGGCGACAGCGGCCCGTACGCGGTGGAGCGCGAGATCGAGGACCTGGCCGCGCTCGTCTCCGCGACGGGCGGCCGGGCCTCCGTCTTCGGCATGGGCGCCGGCGGGGCCCTGGCCCTGGAGGCACAGGCCGCCGGCCTCCCCGTCGACCTGCTGGCGGTGTACGAACCGCCCTACACGCCGGGCGCCGCGGGCCTCCAGTACAAGGCGTGCTGCACCTCGCGCCTGCACCGGCTGCTGTCCACCGGGGACCGCGCGGGAGCGGTCGAGCTGTTCCTGTCCGTGACGGGCGTACCGGCCGACATGATCGCCCGCATGCGCCGCGCCCCGCTGTGGAGCGACCTGCTGGCGATGGCCCACACCCTCGCGTACGACGACGCGATCCTCGGCACCGGCGCGATCCCGGCCGCCCGTTTCGCCTCCGTCACGGCCCGCACCCTGGTGATCTGCGGCGGCTCCAGCCCCACCGGCGCACGTCTGTCGACCCGCGCCCTGGCGGACGCGCTCCCCCGCGCCCGCCACCGCACCTTGACGGGCCAGACCCGCGACCTGGCACCTCAGGCGGTGGCCCCGGTGCTGGCGGAGTACTTCGCCAGGAACGCCCTCCTGCGCCAGGCGTCCTGAGCCCACGACCCGCTCCGCGCGGTCCCGCCCGTACGGGGGTCGGACGCGACCGCGCGGGGCGTCCCACGGCATCCGCGGCTCGGGCGCCGAGCGCGAGCTCGAACCGGACGCTCTTGCCGCCCGGCACGAGCACCCCTTCCCCCATGGCGCACCCGCCCCATCGGTCCGCGACGAGTTCGAGGATGACCACGCCCCGCCCGGCTTGGGCGTGGGGGCGACGGGCGGCGCGTACGGCCTGGGCGGGTCCGGGCTCATGTCCCAGACACTGACCCGGAGCACCGGGTGCCGCCACTGGAGCCGCGCGGCAGCCGGCCCCTCGACTCCCCCACGCAGTTGGCGAACTTTCGTACCAGGCTGGACATGATCGAGAAGGTGGCGTTGCCTCTCGTCAAGTCCAGGTATTCATCCGCTCAGTCGTCAGAGAGCTGTAGAGGTGTCTCACGTGTCCGGCCTGCACTAGTTGAAGTCATCGTTCTCCGATGCAGGAGGCAACAACTGTGTCGAGGTCGCCGCAGCAGAGGGCACAGGCATCGCGACCCGCGAGAGCGAAAGCCAGGAGCACATCGTCATAACGAACCCAGCCGCACTCCATGCGCTTGTGCTGGCAGTGAAGGCCGACAACGCCGGCCTCAGCTGAACGAGAGACGGCCACATCTGCTGCTCGACCGTATCCGTCGCTTTTCGGTCAATGAACAGTGCAACGTTGCAATCGAAAATTCGAGCGTGTGATGATCTCACCTATGACCACGGGTGGGGACAAGACGTCGAACCAACAGCGACCCTCACGACTGGCCGACTTGACCGGCCCCGGGACACCACTGACACCGGAAGCGTCAGAGCCTTCCGCATTGCTGCCTGGCGCCGTAAGCGATCAGCTGGCTGCTGCTCGCCGGGAGTTCGCGGTACTGCTCGGCGAGTTCCGTCGCACGGCGGTGCTGGTGCCGCTGGATGAGGCGGGGGATCTGTGGTCGGCGGAACAGGGCGGGGTCCGCTGGATCTGTGCGTTCTCGGACGAGGAGGCGTTGGCCCGGTTTGCGCGGGCTCGGGGGGATGCGACGCGGGAGTGGGTGTATCGGACGGTGTTGGGTGCGCGGTTGCTGGATGTGATGGTGCCGTTGTTGCCGGGGCCTGCGGGGGTGGCGCTGGATGCGGGCGGTGAGGACGGGGTGTTGTTCCCGCCGATGGTGGGGATCGTTCCGGATTCGGTGGCGGTGGATCTCGGGGGTGTGGGGTGAGCGGGGACGGGTCTGATCTTCGTGTGCCGCCTGAGGCGTTGGCCGCGATTGCGAAGGGGATCGATCTGGCGCATGCCGAGCTGAAGGATCTCGGGATGGTCGGTGAGGCTTCGGCGGGCCGTGGTTTCTCGGATCTTGGCTTGTCGGGGCTGGAGTTGGGGCATGGCGGGCTGGCGGCGGAGTTCGAGACGTTCTGTGGGCGTTGGGAGTGGGGTGTGCGGGCTCTGACGCAAAGGGGCAACAACTTCGCTGTGGGGGTCGGGTTGTCGGCGGGTTCGTTCGCGGAGCATGAGCAGTACGTCAAGGATTCGTTCAAGATCGGTGTGAATTCGCTGAACGGTAATCCGCACTTGTCCGAGGACGAGGTCAAGGAGATGAGCTGGGACACGGTCCGGAGCCAGTCGATGTACGACAACCCGGACTTCAGTGTGGGGTCGGCGCTGAGGGCGAAGGAGGAGGTGGATCAGCTGTGGCGGGAGACCGGTGCCGAGGTGGGGATCGGGGGGCCGGATCCCACGGGGAATGCCTGGACGGTTGATCCGGCGTTGCGTGAGGCGGTTGCTGAGGCCGAGCGGTCGGAGCGGGGGCAGGGGGACTGATGGTGGACTGGGGGAGGCTCGGGGACGGGCTGGTCGACGGGGCCGGTCATCTGCTCGACAAGGGCAAGGAGGTGGCCGGCGAGGCCATTGACACCGGTACCGACATGCTGGGTGCGGGCCTGGACAAGGTCGGGGCGCACGGCTGGGCCGACGGGGTCGAGGACTGGGGGGATGAGACCGCGTCCTCGCTGGGGGCGGAGGTCGGTGAGAAGCAGCTCGGGCAGAGTGAGGAAGCGGACGAGCTGATCCATGGCAGGCCGGAGAAGATCGCTGCCACGGTGAAGAACCTCCGTGACTTCCAGCGGGCTTTCGATCTCGTCGGCGGCGGGATGAAGAAGCTCGACTCCGGCCACTGGAAGGGGGAGGCCGCCGACGCGTTCCGGCGGGCGTTCGAGACCCTGCCGACGGACTGGCTGCGTGCGGCGGACGCGTTCGAGGACGCGGCCAGGGCGCTGGAGACGTATGCGCGGACGGTGACCGGTGCTCAGGGCAAGGCCCGGGAGGCCATCGCCCTGTACAAGGAGGGCAAGCAGGACTACGAGAGGGCTGCTGCTGAGTTCCGGGAGAAGGCGGTGGCGTACAACGCTGTCCGCGACACCGAGCATCCGCTGCCGCATCCGGGGAAGTTCTCCGATCCGGGGCTGGCCAAGCGGCAGCTTGCGCAGGAGGTGCTGCAACTTGCGCGGCAGACACGTGACGAGGCGGCCGAGACGGCCAAGGGCGCGGTCACCGCTGCGATGGCGCACGCGCCGAAGGAACCCACCGGCCTGGACCGGCTCAAAGGGGAGGTCTACGACCGCGCCCTGGGAGGGGGCATCGAGCTCGCCCACTTCAGCGGCGGGATCATCAAGGGCGGCGCGGGGCTGGTCAACTTCGTCCGCTCGGTCAGCCCGACGGACCCTTACAACCTGACCCACCCGGCCGACTACTACAAGGGCGTCAACATGACGCTCGCCGGCCTCGTCTCCACCGGAGCCAACCCCGACCGGGCCCTCAAGAGCGCCTGGGAATCCGCCAAGGGCGACCCCTCTGAATTCATCGGCCGCCTCGTACCCGAAATGATCGGCACCAAGGGCGGCGGCCTGACCAAGGGCGGCCTGCGCGCCGGGATGAAGGACCTCCTCGAACGCCGGAAGGGCAGGAACCGGCACGGACACGAACAGAACCCCGACTCCAACTCCAACCAGTGCAGCAAGGTCAAATGCGCCGGAGACCCCATCGACGTCGCAACCGGACGCATGCTGCTCCCGCAGACGGACATCGTGCTCCCGGGATCTCTGCCCCTGGTCTTCGAGCGCGTCTTCGACTCCTCGTACCGGGCCGGCCGCTGGTTCGGATCCGGCTGGTCGAGCACAGTCGATCAGCGCCTGGAGATCGACGCGGAAGGCGTGGTGTTCAGCTGCAACGAGGGCAGCCTGCTTGCCTACCCACATCCAGCGCCCGGCGTTCCCGTCATGCCCACGCACGGTCGACGCTGGCCCTTGGACCGGGTGGACGACGGCTACACCATCACCGACCCGGAAACCGGCCACGTCCGGCACTTCGTCGACCAGCCCAACGGTGAGCTGGCACTCCTGGTCCAGATCGACGACCGCAACAACCGCTGGATCACCTTCGAGTACGACGAGACAGGCGCCCCGACGTCGATCGTGCACCACGGCGGCTACCACCTGAAACTCACCACCAACGACGGCAGGATCACCGCCCTGCACCTGGCGGGCGCCGCACCGGACGGCACCGACCAGGAGATCCTCCGCTACGGCTACACCGACGGCCACCTCACCGAAGTCACCAACTCATCAGGCAAGCCCCTGCGCTTCGGCTGTGACGAGCAGGGCCGTATCACCTCATGGACGGACACCAACGGCAGCCGCTACGTGTACGTCTACGACGAGCACGACCGCTGCGTGTACCAGACCGGCACCAACGGACACCTCGAAGCCCACTTCACCTGGGACGACACCGACCCCGACACCGGTCTGCGCATGACGTCCATGACCGACGGCCTCGGCCACACCAAGCGATACGTGATCAACGACCGCTCCCAAGTCGTTGCCGAGATCGACGCGTTGGGCGCAGCGACCCATTTCGAATACGACCCTTATGCTCGCCTGTTGTCCCACACAGATCCGCTCGGTCGCATCAGCCGCTTGACGTATGACGGGAGCGGTCAGCCGACCGTGGTGGAGCGACCGGACGGACGCCAGTCGAGAGCGGAGTACAACGAGCTCGGGCTGCCGGTGCGGATCACTGGCACTGATGGAACCGTCATCCGCCAGACCTTCGACGAGCGAGGCAACCGCACATCCGTCGTTGACGAGGCGGGTGCAAAGACGACGTTCTCCTACGATCAGGCAGGGAACCTCTGCTCCACGACGGACGCCCTTGGGTACATCTCCGTCGTGAGGTCTGACCGGGCAGGGCTCACTGCCGAGATCACTGATCCTCTTGGGGCGACCATGCGGTGCGAGCGAGATATGTTCGGCCGCCTCGTGTCGGTCATCAGTCCATTCGGAACAGTCACCCGTTCCGAATGGACTGTCGAGGGTAAAATTGCCCGTCGTGTCGAACCGGACGGAAGTGAGCGATCCTGGGTCTACGACGGGGAGGGCAATTGTCTTGCCCATACCGATGCCATGGGTGGTGTCTCCACATTCGAGTACTCGGATTTCGATCTGTTGGTGGCGCGCACCGGTCCGGACGGTGTGCGCTACGAGTTCAGCCACAACACCAACCTCGAGCTCACTCAGGTCACCAACCCTCAAGGCTTGACCTGGAACTACGAGTATGACCCGGCAGGGCGGGTGGTCGCGGAGAGAGATTTCGATAATCGAGTAATCAGGTACACCTATGACCTGGCCGGTCGCCTCTCTTCTCGAGCGAATGGCATCGGGCAGATGATCCGATTCAACTACAATGCCCTGGGGCAGCTGATTCACAAGGATGTGGATGGCGTCGGCTCCACGTACGAGTACGACATCTTCGACGAGCTGGCCATCGCATCTGGTCCCGGGGCGGTCTTGACTCGCCTCCGTGACCGGTTCGGTCACCTCAGGTCTGAGACTGTGAACGAGGGCACCCTTTCCTTCGAGCATGACGCCCTTGGTCGCCAGGTCGGGAGACGAACGCCAAGCGGGGCCATTAGTTCATGGGCCTATGACGCGGCAGGTCGTCGCAGCGAGCTCACGACCTCCGGTCGATCGCTTACGTTCGAACGCGACATTGCTGGGCAAGAAACGGCGCGGCACATCGGTGGGACGGTCACGCTCAGGCACGCATTCGACGTGATGGGGAGGATGACCGATCAGCGGGTCACGGGGCAGGGGCGCGCTCTTCAGCACCGCGCTTTCACGTACCGGCCCGACGGCAACGTGGTAAAAATCGACGACCAACTCGCTGGCAGTAGAAACTTTGAGCTTGACCCGCTGGGCCGAGTCACGGCCGTTAATGCCGTGAACTGGGCCGAGCGGTACACGTACGATGCGGCGGGCAACCAGACCTCGGCGTCATGGTCTGCTGCGCACCCTTGGCAGGAAGCAACAGGCGCGCGTACCTATTCCGGTACACACATCACCAGGGCCGGCAACGTGCGATACCGGCATGACGGGCAAGGACGGGTGGTGTTCCGCCAGAAGACGTACTTGTCCCGCAGGCCGGATACTTGGCGGTACGAGTGGGATGCTGAGGACCGGCTCGCCTCCGTCATCACGCCGAACGGTGCGATATGGCGTTACCAATATGACGCGCTGGGTCGCCGGATAGCGAAAAAACGTTTGGCTCCCGACGGTCAAACCGTCCTGGAACGGGTCGATTTTTCCTGGGACGACACCACTCTCTGCGAACAGACGACCAGTGGCGGGAACTTGCCTTTTCCTGTCACGATCACTTGGGATCACGATGGCCTGCATCCGATCTCGCAGACGGAACGAATTCACGTAGCTGAGACGTCGCAAGAAGAAATCAAGGAACGATTCTTTTCCATAGTCACCGACCTGGTCGGAACTCCAAGCGAGCTCATCGACGAGTCGGGCAACGTTGCTTGGAGAACGAGGGCCACTCTATGGGGCACGACTAGCTGGGCGACCGCAAGTAGTGCATACACGCCGCTTCGTTTCCCCGGCCAATATTTCGACCCCGAAACCGCCCTTAACTACAACTATTTTCGCTATTATGATCCCGAGATTGCCCGGTATTTGACGCCGGACCCGTTGGGGCTTGCGCCCGCCCCCACCCCCCAATCATACGTATCCAACCCTCACGCCTGGACGGACCCGCTCGGGCTCAAGCGCTGCAAGAAGAAGAAGGCAACCGAGGATCTCAATTGGAACGAGAAGAGTCGTCCGACATTTGGTCACACTTTCAGTGAACACGGAGCGGGTACCAAGAACACTCAGAGCCTGATCGACCGTGCTCGCAGCACTGGCAACGAGCAGGGGCAGTGGTTGGATAACCCCGATGTTGTAGAGTTCCTGAAAGCCCACCATGACCCTAACGGGGGTGTCCGGGAGGTCCCCATACCCAAGGGCTTGGGGCAAGTTATCAAGCCAGACGGAAAGATCGTGGAGCCAACTCACGTCCGCTTGGTTCCAATGCCCGATGGATCATATAGGTCAGCATTCCCCATCGTGAAAGAAGGATAAGTGAAGCTTCGCATGTCTGTCACTGCCCCTACAGGGAGATTGCACCCCACTCACGATCTCGAAATTGCAGACGACTATGAATCCTTGGTCATGGATGTTTGCAAAATCTTGTCCGAGACCAACTGTCATTTCTCGATGAGCGGATTCGGGCAGGATGATTGGCCGGTAGATATCTCCTATGATCTTTCTTCTGTGATCGAACAGTTGCCAGCAGCAATTGCGAATCTACAGCGAGGATTCCAGGCTGAAATCGATCTTTACGGACAGGGGGTTGAGCGTCGACTGAGCTTCATCCCATCCGGTGACCTGGTAGAGATTCGATGCGCATCAGGCACCAAATGGAGCCCGGATCCAGAAATGGAGATTGCGTCCCGCAGTGAAATTATGGAACTCCTTACGGGATTGGCGCGAGACTTCAAAATCGCTGTGCAGAAGACTCTCCCTGATCTGGTGACGCGGAGTCCATTCGCCACCTGGTAGAGGTAGCTCGTGATTCTGACAACCCCAGGCTCGTACCTCCCGCGAGCTGCTGCGCAACAAGGACACGCCTGTACACATCGGCCCCTGCTACCCGCGCAGACTGGTCGACGGCCCCGCGGTCGGCCTCGCAGTGCGGCACGCTTCGACGGCGGTTGCCGCTCGGAGGCGACCGCCGACCAGTGCTTCCGCCCGTCTACCGCTTGTGTCCCCAGCAGTGTGCGGGCCGCCGGCACCTGTCGAGCGTGGTCGGCCCACCCGCCTGTGTTCTGCTCTGCCCGGAGTGAGCTGAATGGACGGTGGAAGGCCGGCTGTCCCGCCGTACAGCCCCGGACGGCGAGGGCAACTGCACCAGCCACACCGATCCCATGGGTGACGTCTTCCGGTTCGAGTACACCCACTTCGATCTGCTCGCCGCCCGCACCGGCGCGGACGGGGTGCGCCACGAGTTCGAGCACGACACCGAGCTGCGGCGGACAAAGGCTGTCAACACTCGAGGTTTGACGTGGAGTTGCAAGTGCGACGCGTCCGGACGCCTGGCCTCCGAGACCGACTTCGACGGCCGCACTCTGACCTACACCCGTGATGCCACGGGCAGACTGGTCTCCCGTACCAACGCCCTGGGCCAGACTGTGCGACTCGAATGCAACGAACTGGGACAGCTGGTCCGCAAGGACGCGGCTGGTGAAGTCACCACCTATGCCTACGACCTGACCGACCAAGTGGCACAGGCCACCGGACCGAGCGGTAGCACGCTGACGGTACTACGAGACCGATTCGGCCGGGTGCGCGAGGAGACGGTCGACGGCCGCCTGATGACCTGCGGCTACGACGAGTTGGGGCGTCGCACGGGCCGCAGGACACCGTCCGGCGCAGCGACGAGCTGGTCGTACGACGCAGCCGGACGCCGCACCGGCATGTTGGCCTCCGGCCGGGCCATCGACTTCACCTAAGACGAAGCCGGCCGCGAACTGACCCGCCGTATCGGTGAGACGCTGACTCTGGAGCACACCTTCGACGCCCTGGGCCGCCTTACCACCCAGGCGGTGGCGGTGGTGGGCGGCGGTCTGGTCCAGCAGCGCGCGTACACCTACCACGCCGATGGTCACCGCCTCAGCATCCTCGACCACCTCTCCGGTTCCCGCCGCTTCGACCTCGACCTGGTCGGCCGGGTGACGGCGGTCCACGCGGCCAACTGGACCGAGACCTACGCCCACGACGAGGCGAACAACCAAACCCAGGCAACCTGTCCGCTGGACCACCCCGGCCACTACCGGGGCAGTACCCGATCAGCGCTTACATCAATGATCTGGATGCGCGTGATCAGTTGCAGATTGCCATGGGCACATTGACCGACGAGGCCCAAGCGGAGCTGTCCACTCTGCTGGCAGCATTGGATGCGCGCTTCGTGCACGAGCCGGTGCCGGACGAGGTGGGGGGAGCTCCGCCCGTGGCTGAAGCCGTCCTCGGGCGAAGAGCCGCATGGATTCTGGCTGCGCAAGCCTCGCAATCACCCCTGGTAGACCGAAAGCCCGCCTCCTGGTGGGGAGCCGAAGGCGCCCTCGTGGGTGCCGCCCTTCGTGCCCGACTCGTCGACGATGTCGCCCTCGGCAGTGCCGAGCCGGCTCGCCAGGAAGCCCTGGGTGTCGCCGTCCGCGATGAAGCAGATGTCGTGGCTGTCGGGCTTCTTGGCGACGGCCAGGCCCCGTACGCCCCACCCGCGCCCGTGTGGGTGTAGGCGGAACTCTACCGGCGAGCGTGGAGCCGACCAGTGCGGGAACGAGCCAGGGCCTGGGGCAGAACGGGGTAGCGGTCAGGTGGCGAGCGCCAGCTCGAACCAGACGGTCTTGCCGCCCGTACCCAGCTCACCTTCCCCTATGGCGCACCCGCCCCACCGGTCGGCGACGAGTTCGAGAATGGCCATCCCCCGCCCGGCCTCGGCGTTCGGCCCGACGGCCGACGTGTACGGCTTGGGCAGATCCGGACTGAGATCCCAGACGCTCACCCTGAGCACGGGGTGCCGCCACTGGAGTCGCACCCCGGCCGGCCCCAGGGCGTACCGGACGGAGTTGGTGGTCAGCTCGGACGTCAACAACTCGGCCCGATAAGCGAGTTCGTCCAGCTCGTGCGCACCGAGGATGACCCGGAGGGTGGTTCGGGCGATACGGGGACCGCGCGGGTCGCGGGGAAAGACGAGTTCGTAACTCCAGGGGTCGGCGAACGGAATGGGGGCGGGATGGAGGTCGTGCGAGCTGTCGGGAACGTGCGGGATGGGATGGTCGGTCCTCACGGGCACCTCCTGGGGTGCGTGCGAGCAGGTGGAAGTGGGCTTGCGCCATGGGTGGTTGTGGCTGTTGTGCCGCGAGCGACGGTGGCAATGCCGGTCCGGGGCCTGCCTCCCGGGTGGGCAGGGTGGATCGGTGCGCTTCCGTCGACGACGACACCACCCGAGTGGCACAGGTCACAACCTAAAGCCACGAGTACTACCCGTGCTACCAGATTCACCAAAACGGGTAACAACTAAGATTCCGCTGGCCCCTCCCCCTCCGAGATCGGCAAGATGTGGGCGCGAGCAAGGAGTTGATCCATGGCACCACGCCAGTCCCCCACCATTCGCCAGCGTCGTTTCGGGGCCGAGCTGCGCCGACTGCGCGATGCAGTCGGCATGTCGGCACCTGCCGCAGCCGAGCGGCTCGGCGCGGACCGAACGATGATTTCCAACATCGAGTCAGGACGATTCGGTATCAGCGACGAACGCCTGCGTCGCCTGGCCAGCATCTACGAGTGTGACGACCTTGAGCTCATCGATGCCCTCGCGGCCATGACCGGAGGAAGGCCACGGGGCTGGTGGGACGAATACCGAGGCAAAATTCCGCCGGACTTTCTAGACGTGGCTGAACTCGAACATCACGCCACAGGTCTGCGGACCCTGCAGACAGCCCATATCCCAGGACTGTTCCAGACGGAGGAGCACGCGCGCGCCCTCTTCGATCTCTTCGTGCCACCACTGCCCCGTCTTGAGATCGAGCTGCGGGTGGCCCATCGGCTGGCGCGACACGACGTGATCACGAAGGAGCACGGAGTTCCCTACGTGGGCCTGGTGCACGAAGCGGCTCTGCGGCTCCGGATCGGGGGCCGCCGAGTAGCCACGGCCCAGTTGGCGCATCTCATGGAGGAGAGCGAGCGCTCGAACGTCAGCCTGCTGGTGATCCCCTTCACCGCCGAAGGCTTCCCCATGGCCGGGGATACTCTGATGTACGTGTCCGCTACCAGCCACTACTTGGACACCGTGGAGGTTGACTCTCCCATCGGCGCCGTCTTCATAGACTCACCAACGCAGCTGGCCAACTTCCGCCGTCGGCTGGACTTGGTCGAACAGGTGGCGTTGAATCCGAGCGAGTCGAGGGATCTCATCCTGGAGATCGCTGGCGAACTGTAGGAGGAGTTCCACTTGCCCGATTCACCCGAGTTGAACTGGAGCAAGTCCTCGTTCTCGGAGGCTTCAGGCAACGCCTGTGTCGAGGTTGCCGCAGTGGAAGGCACTAGCGTTGCAATTCGCGAGAGCGACAGCCCTGGCGTCGTCCTGATAACAAGCCAGTCTGCGCTGCGCGCTCTGGTGCTCGGAATTAAACACCGAGACACCCGACGCGTCACCACATGACTGTCACCCGGCCAGCAGGTCCTCGACCGCAGCGGCCTGCGGCACCCGGATCTTGCTGATTTGCCGCTGCGCACTCGCGGCTGAGCGGCTGACAGCTTGGCACGCCTCGATGATCTGGCGCTGTTGCCTTCTCCTCCTGCCAGGACAGTTCGCGGGCAATCTCTCCCGCGCTGACTCGGGGCACTCCGCCGTAACGGTTATGCAGATAGCCACGCTCCAGGTTCTCGCCGTCCTTCGGATGGGTGGCGGTCACGGGGTAGAGCTCGGTCGCGCCCGACCTGCTCTTGATCGTGATCCACACCTGGTCACGGCCGAGCGGTCGGTCCAGCACCTCGCTGCCCAGCAGGGTCGCATCGTGCGTCGCGAAGATCAGCTGTGCGTTGCGCGGGTTGGCCTTCGCTCCCCGGAAGATCCGTACGACCTCCGCCGCCAGGGTCGGGTGCAGGCTGGAGTCCAGTTCGTCCACGAGGAGTACGGCGCCCTTGTCGAGCACCATTCCGCCTCGACGCGCTCGTCCGAAAGCTCGAACCCGTTCGTGAACCGGGTCCGGCTGCTGCCGAGAGTGAGGTCCACCGCGCAGAGGCTGGTCTCACCTGCGGACGATCCGCAGGTGCGGCCTATGACGCCGCTCCCTGGCTTGCCGGCCCCGTCCCTCGGCCCGCGACGACGCCCTGGCTGATCGCGCCTCGGTCCGTCAGCCGGACGTCGTCGCCGTCTCCCGCCGCACCGTAGTAGCGATAGTCGCCGAGCCGACGACGCGGGCGCCGTCGTAGAGGACGACCGCCTGGCCGGGGGCCACGCCGCGTACCGGCTCGGTGAAGGTGACGTTCAGGGTGCCGTCGACGAGTTCGGCGGTGACCTCTGTCTCGCCGCCGTGGGCGCGGAGCTGGGCGGTGTAGGTGCCGGGGGCGGACGGGGCGGTGCCGCACCAGCGGGGCTTGATGGCGGTGAGGGCGGTGACGTCGAGGGACTCCGCCGGGCCGACCGTCACCGTGTTGTCGACCGGGGAGATGTCCAGGACGTAGCGCGGCTTGCCGTCGGGGGCGGGGTGGCCGATGCGCAGGCCCTTGCGCTGGCCGATGGTGAAGCCGAAGGCGCCCTCGTGGGTGCCGACCTTCGTGCCCGACTCGTCGAGGATGTCGCCCTCCGCCTTGCCGCCGAGCCGGCTCGCCAGGAAGCCCTGGGTGTCGCCGTCGGCGATGAAGCAGATGTCGTGGCTGTCGGGCTTCTTGGCGACGGCCAGGCCCCGGCGCTCGGCCTCGGCGCGGATCTCGTCCTTGGTGGTGAGGGTGTCGCCGAGCGGGAACATCGCGTGGGCGAGCTGCTTCTCGTCCAGGACGCCGAGGACGTACGACTGGTCCTTGGCCATGTCGGAGGCGCGGTGCAGCTCCCGGCTGCCGTCCTCGTTGAGGACGACGGTGGCGTAGTGGCCCGTGCAGACCGCGTCGAAGCCGAGCGCGAGGGCCTTGTCGAGGAGCGCGGCGAACTTGATCTTCTCGTTGCAGCGCAGGCAGGGGTTGGGCGTGCGCCCCGCCTCGTACTCGGCGACGAAGTCGTCCACGACGTCCTCGCGGAACCGTTCCGCCAGGTCCCAGACGTAGAACGGGATGCCGATCACGTCCGCCGCCCGGCGGGCGTCGCGGGAGTCCTCGATCGTGCAACAGCCGCGCGCCCCGGTACGGAAGGACTGCGGGTTCGCGGAGAGGGCGAGGTGCACACCGGTCACGTCGTGGCCCGCCTCGGCGGCGCGGGCCGCGGCGACGGCGGAGTCGACACCGCCGGACATGGCGGCGAGGACTCGGAGGGGGCGCTGGGAAGTCTCAGTCATAGCTCCACCAGGGTACGGGGCTCCGGGAACCGAACGCTCGCGGATAAGCGTTGTGGATCACATGGGAACCAGTGGGACGGCGGGCGGCGAGAGCTCCGGGGGCGCCAAGTCCGGGCGCGGCATCAGCCGGCGCGGGCTGCTGATCGGCGCCGCGGTCACGGCCGTGGGCACCGCCGCGCTGGCGCGGGAGCAGTTGCAGCACGCCTGGTGGCGGCTGCCGGGCGTGGAGAAGCCCAGGAAGCCCGGCGAGGTGGATTTCGCGCGGGCCCAGTGGATAGCGGCCTCCTCGGCGAACTGGCGGCGGGCCGACCGCCCCGACGACTACACGATCGACCGGGTCGTCATCCATGTCACCCAGGGCAGCTACCAGAGCGCGGTGAAGGTCTTCCAGGACCCTGGACACGGAGCGGCGGCGCACTACGTGGTGCGCAAGGACGGCCATGTGACGCAGATGATCCGTGAGCTGGATGTGGCGTTCCACGCGGGGAACAGGTCGTACAACGAGCGCAGCGTCGGCATAGAGCACGAGGGCTTCGTGGAGCGGCCGCAGGACTTCACGGCGGCGATGTACGGGGCCTCGGCGCGGCTCACGGCGGTGATCTGCGGGCGGTACGGGATACCGGTGGACCGGGAGCACATCATCGGGCACGTGGAGGTGCCGGGCACGGACCACACCGATCCGGGCAAGCACTGGGACTGGGACCGGTATCTGAAGCTGGTCCGGGCGGCGGGCAAGAAGTGACCGCGGGGCCCGTCCGGTCGCCGCCGGACACGCCGGGTCCCGCAGGGCTCGGCGAGCCAGATCCCGCAGGGCTCAGCTGAGGCCCGCGGTGCGTGCCCGCTCCACCGCCGGGCCGATCGCGCGGGCCACCTCGTCGATGTCCTGCTTGGTGGACGTGTGGCCGAGCGAGAAGCGCAGGGTGCCGCGGGCCAGGTCCGGATCGGTGCCGGTGGCCAGCAGTACGTGGCTGGGCTGCGCGATCCCGGCGGTGCACGCGGAGCCGGTGGAGCATTCGATGCCCTGGGCGTCCAGCAGCAGGAGCAGGGAGTCGCCCTCGCAGCCGGGGAAGGTGAAGTGGGCGTTGGCGGGGAGCCGGCCGCCCGGGGCCGGGTCGCCGCCGAGGACGGCGTCGGGCACGGCCGCCAGCACGGCCGCGACCAGTTCGTCGCGGAGCCCGCCGATCTCGCGGGCGAACTCCTCCCGCCCGTCGGCGGCCAGCCGCCCCGCGAGGGCGAAGGAGGCGATGGCCGGCACATCGAGGGTGCCCGAGCGGACGTGCCGCTCCTGACCGCCGCCGTGGAGCACGGGTACGGGGGTGTATTCGCGGCCGAGCAGCAGCGCGCCGATGCCGAACGGGCCGCCGATCTTGTGCCCGCTCACCGTCATCGCGGCCAGCCCGGACCGGGCGAAGTCGACTTCCAGCTGCCCGAACGCCTGCACCGCGTCCGCGTGCATCGGCACGTCGAACTCACGTGCCACGGCGGACAGTTCACGTACCGGCATGATGGTGCCGATCTCGTTGTTGGCCCACATCACGGTGACCAGCGCGACATCGTCGGGATCGCGGAGGATCGCCTCGCGCAGCGCGTCCGGGTGGACGCGTCCGTGCCGGTCGACGGGGAGGTATTCGACGTTCGCGCCCTCGTGTTCGGCGAGCCAGTCGACGGCGTCCAGCACCGCGTGGTGCTCGACGGGGCTGGCCAGCACCCGGATGCGGCGGGGGTCGGCGTCGCGGCGGGCCCAGTACAGGCCCTTCACGGCGAGGTTGTCGGCCTCGGTGCCGCCGGAGGTGAAGACCACCTCGCTGGGGCGTGCGCCGAGGGCATCGGCGAGGGTCTCTCTCGACTCCTCGACGGTACGGCGGGCCCGGCGCCCGGCGGCGTGCAGTGAGGACGCGTTGCCGGTGACGGCGAGCTGGGCGGTCATCGCCTCGATCGCTTCCGGAAGCATCGGCGTGGTCGCGGCGTGGTCGAGGTAAGCCATGGTGGGCTCGATTCTACGAGCCCGGGGCGGGGCGTACGGCGGGCGCATGGTGCCCCGGCACCCGCGCACGGCCGGGTGCGGTCTTCCTCGGCCCGTTCCCGGGCCCGTCCGGGCGGGGAGGGCGTCGGGCTCCGCGCCCGGTTCAGCCGGCGAAGTTCCGGGCGACGAGGCCGTTGCCCGTGACGAGGAGGGGCCGCTCGGCCCCGGTGATTCCGCCGGTACGCGCGGTGGAGCGCACCGTGTCGTTTTGGCGACATGTCGCAAGCACGGCACCGGAAAGGTCTGGTGCGGCGATCAATGGGGGCCCCAGTCTTGAGCCGCACCGCGTGTCCGTTTCCTTGCCTCCTGGAAAGGTTCCGATGCACATACGGCATCGCTCTGCCGCCGTTCTGGCAGCAGGCGTCCTCATCGCCACCCTGTCTTCCACCTCCTCCGGCGCGAGCGCCGCCCCGGCGCCCGCCTCCGTCGGCGCGAACTCCGCCGGCCGCCCCCAGGTCAGCTCCGTCACGCTCGTGACCGGTGACCGGGTGCGGCTGGAGACCTTCCCCGGCGGCCGGAAGGCCATCTCCGTCGAGCCGGCCCCGGGCGCTTCGCAGGCCGACTTCAGCCAGCTGGAGATCGACAAGCAGCTGTACGTGCTGCCCCGCGCCGCGCTCCCGTACATCGCCTCCGGCAAACTGGACCGGCAACTGTTCAACATCACCGCGCTGGTCAAGCAGGGGTACGACGACGCCCACACCTCCGCCATCCCGCTGATCGCCCGCTACACCGGCGGTACGGACCCCAAGTCCAAGCCAGCGCCCACCGGTTCACGCAAGGGTCTGGTCATCAAGAGCCTGCGCGGCGCGGCACTGAAGGCGGACAAGAAGCAGGCAGGGCGCTTCTGGAAGGCCATCGACGACGACTCACTCGCCAGGAGCGGCGCCGAGGGCGACACGAAGAACGCTTCCAAGAACTCCGCTTCCAAGAACGCGGCCTTCGAGGGCGGCGTCGAGAAGCTGTGGCTGGACGGGAAGGTCCAGGCGTCCCTCGATCGCAGCACCGCTCAGATCGGTGCGCCCGAGGCGTGGCAGGCCGGCTACGACGGCAAGGGCGCGACCGTCGCCGTCCTGGACACCGGCGTCGACGCCACCCACCCCGACCTGGCCGGGAAGCTCGGCGAAGTACGCAACTTCACCGACGAGCCCACCGCGAACGACGGCCACGGCCACGGCACCCACGTCGCCTCCACCATCGCCGGCAGCGGCGCCGCCTCGGGCGGCTCGCGCAAGGGCGTGGCACCGGGGGCGAAGCTGCTGATCGGCAAGGTGCTCGACGACAAGGGCACCGGCTCGTACTCCGCCATGATCGGCGGCATGGACTGGGCAGCCCGCTCGGGCGCCGACATCGTCAACATGAGCCTGGGCGGCAGTCCCACCGACGGCACGGACGTACTCAGCCAGGTCCTCAACGGCCTCAGCGAGGAGACCGGCACGCTCTTCGTCGTCGCGGCGGGCAACACGGGCGCCGACTACACAGTGGGCTCCCCGGGCGCCGCGGAGAAGGCACTGACCGTGGGCGCCGTCGACCGCAACGACAAGCTGGCCCCCTTCTCCAGCCGAGGCCCGCGCGTCGGCGACAACGGCGCCAAGCCCGACCTCACCGCCCCCGGCGTCGGCATCGCCGCCGCCCGCGCCGCCGGTACGTCCATGGGCAGCCCGGTGGACGCGGCCTACACCGCCGCTTCGGGTACGTCCATGGCGACGCCGCACGTGGCGGGCGCGGCGGCGATCCTGGCCGGGCGCCACCCCGACTGGAGCGCCCAGCAGCTCAAGGACGCGTTGATGAGCACGACGCGTACCGCCCCCGACCAGACCGCCTACGAGCAGGGCACCGGCCGGGTGGACGTGGCCCGCTCGGTGCGCCAGCAGGTACGCGCCACCGGCACCACCACCTTCGGCATCCTGGGACCGGACGCGGGCCCGCAGAAGGTGAGCGTCACCTACACCAACGACGGCGACGCGCCCGTAACGCTCACCCTGGACACCACCTTCGACAAGCTCTACGGATCCCCGGCCCCGGCAGACGCCATAGGCGCCCCCCAGCAGGTCACCGTGCCCGCCCACGACACTGCCGACGTGGCCGTGACCCTCGACACGCCCGCGCTGCCGGAGGGCGTCTTCGGCGGACGCCTCACCGCGACCTCGGCCGACGGGCAGGCCATCGCGCACACCGTTCTCTCCGCGACGAAGGACCCGGTCACACACAAGGTCACCGTGCGCGGCATCGACCGCGCCGGGCAGCCTGCGACTGTCTCCCCGCTGATCATGCTGGGTCCCACAGGCCGCTTCGACGTCATTCAGGAGGTACCGGCGGGGCAGAGCCTGACACTGAACCTGCCCGAGGGCATGTACTACCTGCACGGCGTCATCACGCAGCACTCGGAGGACAACGTCACCAACAGCCTGGTGGTCGACCCCCACCTGCGGGTGGGCGGCGCCACGGACCTGGTGCTCGACGCACGCAAGGCGGTCCCCGTGGAGATCCGGACCCCCCAGCGGGCCGAGCAGCGGGGTCCGCTGGTCTTTTCCACCCGCTGGACGAAGGGCGACCGGGAGTTCGTCAGCTACTTCACGAGCGCGCACAGCGGCGGACAGCTCCTCTACGTCACGCCCACCAAGGAGTTCACCGAGGGAACCTTCGAGTTCTCCTCCCGCTGGCAGCTGGCCGCACCGATGCTCGGTGCACGTGCCCTCTCCGCTGCCGCCGCGACCGGTGTCCCCGTCCGCCTGCTCCACAACTCTCCCGCCGTGGAAGGCGTGCGACGCCTGCGGGTGGTGGACGCCGGTCACGGACGCCCCGAGGACTACGAGGCGCTGCGCGCACGGGGCGTGGACGTCCGAGGAGCGGCGGTGCTCGTGGAACTGGAGGGGGTGGAGTACGACGAGGCGGTGACCTCGGCCGCCCGCGCCGGAGCCGCGGCCGCCGTCACCACCGCCGGCGGCAACAGGTACGCGGCCACGCCCTGGCAGCCGGTGAGCGAGCGGCTTCCGGCGATCGGGCTGTACGCCTCCCACGCCACCGCGCAGCGGCTGCGCGCGCCGCGCACCACGCTGGAGTTGAAGGGGACCCCGGAAAGCCCCTACCTCTACGAGGTCGTACAGCTCTCCGAAAAGCGCGTTCCCGAGCACGTGGTCCACAAGGTCGGGCCGGGGAACACGGCCACCGTGGTCTCGCGCTACCCGGACACGGGCGGGGCACGCTACGTCACGGAGAACCGCGAGTCCTGGCGTCCGTGGGAGGAAGCGGCCCTCTCCCTGCGATCCCGGTACGTCCGCACCGGGCAGGCGCGGACGGAGTACCTGAGCGGTCCCGCCGACACCCGGTGGCTGCACTGGGTCAACCCCCGCAACACCTGGGCGATCCACGCGGTAGGGACCGGCATGTTCGGCCCCCTGCGCACCTACCGGCCCGGTGAGCACGCCACGGAGAGCTGGTACGCCCCCGTGGTGCGCCCGGCGATCCCCCGAGGTGTCGAAGGGCTCGCCCACCGCAAGGGCGACCAGCTGACCATAGGGATCCCCGAGTTCACCGACACCGACTCCGGCCACTACGGCTACGCCCTGCCCCGCAAGGGCGCCGACACCCCCTACCCCGACGAGACCCGCGCCGTACTGCGTCGCGACGGCGAGATCCTCGCCGAAGGCCCCCGGGCGTGGGGCGCCTTCCCCGCGGGCGGGGACGACGGCCGTTACCAGTTGGACCTGGACGTGAAGCGCACCAGCCCCGAGGGCACCCTCTCGCGGGCCACCAGCACCCGCTGGTCGTTCACGGCCCCTCGCCCGGCCGAGGGCAAGGAGTCCCTGATTCCCCTCCTCCAGCTCGACTACGACGTAGCCACCGACCTCCGGGGCTCCGCCCCTGACTCCGGGTCCTTCGCCTTCGGAGTGAGCGCCCGCCACCAGGACGGTCTGACAGGCCGTTCCGTGAAGGGCATGGAGGTGTCCGTCTCGTACGACGACGGCGGGCACTGGCGGGCGGCGACGACTTCCGCCCGGGGCGACGGCGCCTACCGTGTCCGGGTCACCCACCCCTCGGCTGCCCGCACCAGCGGGTACGTCACACTGCGGGTCCGCGCCTGGGACGACGCGGGCAACGCGGTGACGCAGGAGATCGAGCGGGCGTACGCGCTGAGGTAGTACGCGGGATCCGGAAGCCGCGACCGGCCCCGGTCGCGGCTTCCGTGCGTCCTACGACAGCCAGTCGCGCCGCGCCGCCTGCCACACCAGCTGCGTGCGCGTCTTCGCGCCCGCCCGCTGCATCAGCGCGGTGATCCGGCGCTGCACCGTGCGGTGGCTGACACGCAGTTGGGTGGCGATCGCCTTGTCCGCCACGCCCGCGACGACCAGGGAGAGCAGGTAGCGCTCGTCACCGGCGAGACTGCCGCCCGATCCCATGCCGCCGGCGAAGTCGGCCAGCTCGCCCGCCTCCGTGACGTGCAGCGGGGTCCCCGCAGCCCACTGGATGTCGAACAGGGCGACGAGGGCGTCCAGGAGAGTGCTGCTGCGGATGATCGCGGCGGTCGGCTCGCCGCGGGCGCCGGTCGTGCTGCTCGACATCAGGGGGCAGACGGCGACAGAGCTGTCGACGATGACCATGCGCACGGGGAGTGTGCTGGTGGCGCGGGCCGTTTCACCGGCGCGGATGCCCTGGGCGACGTTGTCGACCATGCCGGGCTGTTCCAGGCAGGCCCGTTCGTAGATCGCCTCGTAGCGGATGCCCTGGGCGAGCAGTTCGAACTCCTCGTCGTTGTCCTGGGCGCGCAGCGCCACGGGATCGGCCTTGCAGAACCACCGCAGGTCGCTGCGGGCCCCGTAGGCGAGTTGGCGCAGCTGCTGACGGATGGCGCCGGCCCCGCTGATCACCTCGACCAGTTGCCCGGCGTCATGGCGCCGGGCGCCCGCCCGGTACTCCTCGGCCAGCTGTTCCACTCCACGCCGTGCCCACTCCAGCGCCTCTTGGCCGCGCGCCAGCAGGGGCTGCAGCGCCACGTCCGGCGGGATGGGTACGTACCGCATGCCGCCGTCGCCCGGCAGCCGCCCGACCAGGCCTTTGTCATGCAGGGAGGACAGAAGCGACGCCGCCTCGCGTTCCCGGATGTGGAGCCGTTGGACGATCTCGTCCGCGCCCGCACCTCGTACCTCCACCAGGTGGCGGTAGACCCGCTCCTCCGCCGCCCCGATCCCTGCTATCTCCAGCACGCGCCCTCTCCCTCCCCGCAGCCCACCCCGAACGGACGCCCACTGTGCCATCCATGATCAAAATCGAACAGGATGCGGGCGGCCCTGCCGGGCGATCGGATGGCAACACGGTTTCCGCGAGCCCGGGGCGGGGCGTACGGCGGGCGCGTGGTGTCCCGGGGCCCGCGGCGCGGCGGCGGGGTCCGCTCCGCCCGGTTCAGCCGCCGAAGTTCCAGGCGACGACGCCGCTTCCGGTGACGAGGAAGGCGAGGACCACGAGGTCGGCGACGCCGAGCGCGAGCCCGAGCAGGGCGCGGCCGCGGCGGGAAGTGGAGCGGACGAGGGCGATGACCGCCATGACGATCGCGGCCGGGCCGAGCAGGATGTTCATCACCAGCAGACCGACGAGCCCGAGCACGAACGAGGCGACGGCCAGCCCGTCGGCGTCCCGGGTGGGGCGCCGGGCGGGGGCGGCCGGGCCGGGGGTGCCGGCCGGGTCGCAGGAGGCGAGGGGGCGTGCGGCGGTTTCGGAGCGGCGGGCGATCGCGGTGAGGGTCATGGGGGCGGGCTCCTTCGGGTCGGGGTGCGGTGCGGAGGGCGCCGCGGCGGCGGTGCGGCCGGTCACGAGGAGCGGCGACGCGCGCCCGCCCGCTCGCGTACGGCGAAGACCAGCAGCCAGCAGCCGATCAGGGCACCGAGCACGAGGGAGAGCGCGGGCGGGATCTGGGCCACCGCGCCCAGCACGACCCCGAGCAGGAGCAGGGCGACGACGAGGACGATCATGTTCAGCCTTTCCGCAGGCTCTCCACGAGCATTTGAGAGTACGACTGTTCACTGACTTGTCAGTCTAGACCCGTTCGCCACTTCCCCGCCCCGGAGAACAGTTGTTTACTGAATGGCATGAGTCACACCGCCGGCGTCCGCCAGACCCAGAAGCTGAGAACCCGTCAGGCACTGCTGGATGCCGCACTCGGACTCCTGGAGCACCAGAGCCTCAGCAGCCTCGGGCTGCGCGAGGTGACGCGGGCCGCGGGCGTCACGCCCACCGCCTTCTACCGGCACTTCGACGACACCGCGGCGCTCGGTGTGGCGCTCGTCGAGGAGGCGCTGGGCAGCCTGCACGGGATGATCGGGGCGACGCTCGCCGAGACCGGTGACAGCGAGGAGCGCCTGGACCGCAGCATCGAGCTGATCATGCGCCATGTCGGCGAACAGCCCGCCCACTTCCGTTTCATCGCCCGTGAACAGCATGGCGGCGTCGGCCCGGTCCGCGAGGCCATAGCGGCCCAACTGCGGCGGTTCGCCGAGGAGGTGGCGGCGGCGCTCGCCGAGGAGCCGGAGTCCCGGGGCTGGAGCGAGAAGGACCTGTTGATGCTCGGCGGCCTCTACGTCGACCACATGGTGATCACCGCCTCGGCGCTGCTGGACGCGGGGCCGGAGGGCGAGCGGGAGGTGGCCGGGGTGGCCCGCCGCCGGCTGAGACTGGTCACCCTCGGCAGGCGGCACTGGCTGGACGACTCGGGCGGAGCCGATACCCCTTAGGGCCCCTCGTACGGGTCAGGGCGTGCCCGCCTGTCCGTACAGCGCCACGACCGCCGCCGCGTGGCGGGCGAGGACGTCCCGCGCCTCGGGCGGCGAGAGCACTTCCACGTTCGGGCCGAAGGAGAGCAGGGAGCGGGCCCACTCGACCGAGTCGACGGCCAGCCCGGCCCGCAGCCACTCCCCGCTCTCCTCCGGGCGCGGCTCCCCCGTCAGCGCCCCGGCGTGCAGGCGTACGAACAGGTCGAGCCGGGAGCGGTGCACGCGCACCCGCAGCCGTACCCGCCCCGGTCGCTCCTCGACCTGCCTGCGCAGCTCGTCCCACAGGTCCGCCAGCTCCACCCCGGGCCGGCGCACGACCGGTTCGTCCGCGAGGTCGGCCCGCCGCACCCGGTCGGCCCGGAAGAGCCGGGGCACCCCGTCCCGGTCCGCCACCAGGTACCAGACGCCCGCCTTCACGACGAGGCCGTACGGATCGACGGTGTAGGTGCGCGGGGTGCTCGTACCGCTGTGGCGGTAGTCCAGCCGCAGCCGCCGGTCGGTGAAGACGGCCTCGTGCAGTTCGGCCACGTCGACGGCCGGCTGCGGGCCGCTCATCCAGCGCACCGGGTCGACCAGGATCCGCCTGCTGGTCAGTTCGGCAGCGGGCCGGTGCGGTGCGGGCAGGGCGGCCATCACCTTGCGCAGCGCGGAGCCGAGCGCCTCGTCGAGGCCGAGCGCGGCATGGGCACCCTCGGCGGCGAGGACGAAGAGGGCGCGTGCCTCGTCGGCGGTGAGCCCGGTGACATCGGTACGGAACCCGGGCAGCAGCGCGATGCCGCCGTGCCGCCCGCGTTCGGCGTAGACCGGGACGCCGGAGGCGGAGAGCGCCTCGATGTCCCGGTAGATGGTGCGTACGGAGACTTCGAGGCGCTCGGCGAGCTCGGTGGCGGGCACCAGGCCGCGGGTCTGGAGCAGCAGGAGGATCGAGAGCAGCCGGTCGGATTTCACCTCACCAGCTTCTCCCGGCCACTGCCCCTTCCCCGCCGCCGGCCGTCAGGAGCGCGGTGCGCGTGCCAGCTGGCGGGACTGGGCCACCAGGCGGTCCTCGCTGTCCCAGACGTCCGCGTCCTCCTCCAGGAAGCCGCCCGCGAGGTTGCGGGTGGTGATGGAGACGCGCAGCGGGCCGGGGGCGGGGCGGCAGCGGATGTGGGTGGTGAGCTCGATGGTCGGCGTCCAGCCCTTGAGGCCCAGCTCGAACGAGGTGGGCGGCAGCGCGTCGACGGTGAGCAGCAGCGAGAGCGGGTCGGCGTCGCGGCCGTCCGCGAGGCCGAACCAGCCGCGCATCTCGCCCTTGCCGGAGGGTGCGCCGACGGCCCAGCCGACCGTCGCCGGGTCGAGCTTGATGTCGAGCCGCTCGGTGATGGCGGAGCTGCCGGGGATCGGGGCCGGGCCGTCGCTCGGGCCGAAGCAGTGCTCCATCGGCGGGATGGCCGGCGGCTTCGCCGACGTACGGACCTCGTCGGACAGGCCGTCCAGGTCGCCGTAGGTGGCGATGACCCGGATGCGCTCGACCTCGGTGCCGTCCTCCGCGAACTGGAAGAGGGATGCCTGGCCGGTGGAGAGGGTGCGGCCGGTGCGGACGGTCTGGGTACGGATCACCGCCGGGCCGGGCACGGACGCGGTGAGGTAGTGCGCCGAGACGGAGAAGGGGTCCGGGTGCGGCAGGGCCTGGCCTAGCGCGCGGCCCAGCATGGCCAGCAGGTATCCGCCGTTGACGGCATGGATGATCGTCCATCCGGCTGAGAGTTCGGCGTCGTAGACGCCCTCTTCGCGAAGGGTGACGGCGGTGTCACGGTCGAACTCGCTGTTCCCGATGGTCGCCGGTCCGGTCTGTGCCGACTGCGCCGCCGACTGCTCTGCTGCCTGTGCCATGCGATGCACCGTACACCGATTGTATTACTGAGCGGTAGCTTTTTTTGCTGGCCCGCAGCGCCGCCCCGGGTGGTCGCTCAGCTCTCCTCGGCCGTCGCGGACTTCCGGTTGTAGGCGCGCGGGGCCCGCCAGTGGTAGCGCATCGACAGCAGCCGCAGCACGAAGGCGACGATCACGGCGGTGCCGCTGGTGAACGCGTCGAGCGCCCCGAAGCGGATGCACAGGACGGTCATCGCGGCGCCGACGATGGCGGGCACCGCGTACAGGTCTCGGTCCCAGCGCAGCAGCGAGGGCACCTCGTTGGCCAGTACGTCACGCAGCACACCGCCGCCGACCGCGGTGGCCAGCCCCAGGGCCGCCGACGCGGTGAGGCCGAGGCCGTAGTCGTACGCCTTGACCGTGCCCGTGACGCAGAACAGCCCGAGCCCCGCCGCGTCGAAGACATTGACGCCCACCTGGATCCGCTCGACGTGCGGGTGCAGGAAGAACACCAGCACGGCGGCGAGGAGCGGGGTGGTGAAGTAGCCGAGATCCGTGAACGCCGCGGGCGGGACCGCCCCGATGACGATGTCACGGAACAGCCCTCCGCCCAGCGCGGTCACCTCGGCGAGCACCGCGATGCCGAAGACATCGAAGTTCTTGCGTACGGCGAGCAGAGCGCCGGAGATCGCGAAGACGAAGATTCCGACGATGTCTAGCGCATGCTGGACGGAGGGCGTGAACAGTTCGTTGAGCACCGGGCAATTGTGCCGGTACTGCTCCCGGTACTACTCCTTCGTGCTGTCCTCCGGCGTATCGGGCGAGGCGGCGTCGCCGTCCCCCTCGGGCTCGTCCGTCGCCGGCTTGCTCACGTCGACGATCTCGATCGCCTCGCGCGCCGCCGCCGTCACCGTCTCGCCGGGCACCTGGTCGGGCGCGTTCTCCGGGTGGTGGCAGGCCACCTGGTGCCCGGTCTTCAGCGCGGCCAGCGGCGGTTCCTGCGTCTTGCAGACCTCCGTCGCCTTCCAGCACCGGGTGTGGAAGCGGCAGCCGCTGGGCGGTGAGATCGGCGAGGGCACGTCGCCCTTGAGCAGGATCCGCTCGCTCTTGACCGAACGGCGCTTCGGGTCCGGGATCGGGACCGCCGAGAGCAGCGCCTTGGTGTACGGGTGCATCGGCGCCTTGTAGAGCGACTCGCGGTCGGCCAGCTCCACGATCTTGCCGAGGTACATCACCGCGATCCGGTCCGAGACGTGCCGGACCACCGAGAGGTCATGGGCGATGATCACGTACGTGAGGCCCAGCTCGCTCTGGAGGTCGTCGAGCAGGTTCACCACCTGCGCCTGGATCGACACGTCCAGCGCCGACACCGGCTCGTCCGCCACGACCAGCTTGGGGTTGAGCGCCAGGGCGCGGGCGATCCCGATGCGCTGGCGCTGGCCGCCGGAGAACTCGTGCGGATAGCGGTTGTAGTGCTCGGGGTTCAGGCCCACGACCTCCAGCAGCCGCTGCACCTCCTTCTTGACGCCGCCGTCGGGCGTGACGCCCTGCAGCTTGAAGGGGGCGCCCACGATCGTGCCGATCGTGTGCCGCGGGTTCAGCGAGGAGTACGGGTCCTGGAAGATCATCTGCATGTCCCGGCGCATCGGGCGCATGCCGCCCACGCCGAGGTGCGTGATGTCCCTCCCCTCGAACTCGATCTTCCCCGCGGTGGGTTCGAGCAGCCGGGTGATCAGCCGGCCCATCGTCGACTTGCCGCAGCCGGACTCGCCGACGACGCCCAGGGTCTCGCCCGAGCGCACCTCGAAGTCGATCCCGTCGACGGCCTTCACGGCTCCGGCGTTGCGCTGCAGCAGCCCCTTCTTGATGGGGAAGTGCTTCTGCAGCCCGGTCACCTTGAGCAGCACCTCGCGGGAGGCCGTGTCACCGGCCGCCGCGCCGCTCCCGGCCGACCTCTGCGCCGGAACGTCCACGCCCTTGTCCTCGCTCGTCACGGCCTTGTCCTCGCTCACAGCTTGGGCGCAATCTCTTCGGTCCAGATACGCTCCCGCTGCTCCGGCGACATGTGGCAGGCCGCCCAGTGCCGGCTGCCGACCTCCTGGAGCTCGGGCCGTACGGTACGGGTGACGTCGTCCTTCGGCACGTCCGCGTACGGGCAGCGCGGGTTGAAGGCACAGCCCGACGGGATGTTGATGAGCGAGGGCGGGGAACCCTTGACCGGGATGAGCCGGTCCGTCTGGTCACGGTCGAGGCGCGGCATCGAACCCAGCAGGCCCCAGGTGTAGGGGTGCCGGGGCTCGTAGAACACCTTCTCGGCCGGTCCGCGCTCCACGCAGCGCCCGCCGTACATCACGAGGATGTCGTCGGCGAGCTCGGCCACCACGCCCAGGTCGTGGGTGATGATGATGACCGCGGAGCCGAACTCCTTCTGCAGGTCCCGGATCAGGTCGAGGATCTGCGCCTGGACGGTGACGTCCAGCGCGGTCGTCGGCTCGTCGGCGATCAGCAGCTCGGGGTTGTTGACCAGCGACATGGCGATCATCGCGCGCTGGCGCATGCCGCCGGAGAACTCGTGCGGGTAGCTGTCGACGCGCTTGTCGGGCTGCGGGATGCCGACCCGGTCGAGCATCTCGACGGCCCGCTTGCGCGCGGTCTTCTTGTCGACGCTGTGGTGGACCCGGTAGGCCTCCACGATCTGCTTGCCGATCGTGTAGTACGGGTGCAGCGCGGACAGCGGGTCCTGGAAGATCATGGCCATGTCGCGGCCGCGCAGCTTGCGGACCTCGACGGGGTCGGCGGACAGCAGTTCCTTGCCGTCCAGCCAGATCTCGCCGGAGACCTGGGCCTTGCGTTTGCCGTACTGACCGGTGGTGTGCAGGCCCATGATGCCGAGCGAGGTGACCGACTTGCCGGAGCCGGACTCGCCGACGATGCCGAGGGTCTTGCCCTTCTCCAGCTGGAAGTTGAGCCCGTCGACGGACTTGACCAGGCCGTCGTCGGTCGGGAAGTGCACCTTGAGGTCGCGCACTTCGAGGAAGGCGGTGGGAGCGGGCGAGCCGGCCGGGGAAGGTTCGCCCAGCGCGGCACCGCTCTTGTGCAGTTCGGTCATCCCAGCCTCACTCGCGGGTCGATGACGGCGTACATGATGTCGACGACGAGGTTGGCGACGGCGATCGCGAGAGCCGCGAACAGGGTGACGCCGAGAATCACCGGCAGGTCCTTGTTGCTGATCGCCTGGACCGCCGCGAGCCCGAGACCGGGCAGGTTGAACGTGGACTCGGTGAGGACGGCGCCACCGAGGAGCACGCCGATGTCGAGGCCGAAGACGGTGAGGATCGGCGTCATCGCGGACCGCAGGGCGTGCCGGGTGATGACGGTGCCCTCGCCCAGGCCCTTGGCGCGGGCGGTGCGGATGTAGTCCTCGCCGAGCACTTCGAGCATGGTGGCTCTGGTGAGGCGGGCGTACATCGCGGCGTTCAGGAAGGCGAGCACGATCCACGGCAGGATCAGCGTCTGGAACCAGGTGCCGATGCCGTCGTCCGTGGAGAGGTTGTCGGCGATCTTCACCCAGCCGAAGTTGTGCACGAACAGGCCCATGGCGACCATGCCGGTGAAGAAGATCGGCAGCGAGACACCGGCGAGCGCGGTGGTCATCGCGGCGCGGTCCCAGATGCTGCCGCGCCGGAGCGCGGACACCACACCGGTGGCGACACCGCCGAGGAGCCACAGCACGCAGGCACCGGCGGCGAGCGCGCCGGTCACGGGCAGCGCGTCCTTGAGGGTGGTCCAGACGGGGACCTCCGTGCGGAAGGAGTAGCCGAAGCAGGGCGCCGCGCAGTGGGTGACATCGGCACCGTTCGCGTAGTCGCGCCCCATCGGGATGCCCTTGACGAAGTCCCAGAACTGGACGAGAAGGGGGTCGTCGAGACCCAGTTTGATCCGGATGCCCTGGAGCTGCTCGACACCCGTTGCCTTGCCGGCGAAGAGGACTGCGACGTCCTGACCCGCCCACTTGGGCAGCATGAAGAAGATGGTGAACGTCGCGAGCAGTACGACGAGCACCATGATGACTACGGCGAACAGGCGCCGGATGAGATAAGCAAGCACTGTGTGCGGCCCGGCGGTGGCCGGGAACCCCTTGTGGGGGCTCCCGGCCACCGCCCCGGCCCTCACCTGCCCTTCGGACTGGCGGGTTTCGGCGGCGGTGGAACAGTCAACAGGGTTGACTGTGAATGCTGTTGACTACAGCGACTACTTGACGACGCCGAGCGAGACGTAGTCGTAACGGCCGTTGTAGGCGTCGGACATGTAGGCGTTCGTCAGACGATTGCCGCGCCAGGTGATGTTCTTCTCGTAGATGAAGGGCATCCAGTCGGCCTGGTCGAGGATCCGCTTGTCGAGCTCCTTGTAGATCTCGCCGGCCTTGACCGGGTCGGTCTCCGCGATCGCCCGGTCGAAGATCTTGTCGATCTCCGGGTCCTTCAGCTGCGACTCGTTGTAGTTACCGGTGTCCGCGAGGAACCGGCTGTCCCACAGCGGCTGGCCGAAGCCCTGGCCGGACGGGAAGTCCGGGCCCCAGCCGCTCATCGTCATGCCGTAGCCGCGCTTCTTCACGACGGACGGCGAGCCGGTGATGCTGGACGCCTCGGCGCCGTCGAGCGGGTCGACCTCGATCTTGATGCCGACCTTGCCGAGCTGCTCCTGGAGCGCCTCGGCGGCGTCGACCTCGCCCGGGTTGTTGTTGCGGGCGGTGAGCTTGGTGGCGAAGCCGGTCGGGTGACCGCACTGCTTCAGCTCGTCCTTGGCCTTGGCGAGGTCCGGCTTGCCCTTGCGGGCGAGGACGCCGTACGGGTCGTAGTCGCTGTGGCCCTTGATGGAGACCGGCAGGGTGCTGTTGGCGATCGCACCACCGGCGATCTCGCCACCGCGGGTCTGCTGGAGACCGGCGAAGTCGGTGGCGTAGAAGACGGCCTTGCGGCAGTGGACGTCGTCCAGCGGCTTCGCGGTGTGGACGAGCGCGACGTAGCGGACGAAGGACGTCTGCATGTTGTCGACGCTGTCCTTGTGCTTCTGGACGGCGGTGACGCGGCCGGACTGGGTCATGCCGGTGCCGTTGAGGTCGACGTCGTAGTCGCCCTCCATCAGCTTCTTGTCGTTCTCCTCCAGGTTGGCGGAGATCGTCACGGTGACCTTGTCCGGGAGCGCGGCGCGCAGCGGGTCGGACGCCTTCTGCCACTTGTCGTTGCGGACGAGCACGATGCTCTTGCCCGGCTTGTACTCCTCGAACTTGTACGGGCCGGAGGAGAACGGGCGCTGGGTGTACTTCGCGCCGGTGTCCTTGTCCGCCTTCACGGGCGAGCCGGACGGCATGGCGAGGAACTGCTCGAAGTCACCGTTGGGCTTGGGCAGCTTGAAGATGATGGTGTTGTCGTCGGGCGTCTCGATCGACTTGAGGCCGAGCTTGTCCGCGGACTTGTCCTTGTAGGGGCCCTTGTACTCGCCCTTGGGGTCCAGCGTCTGCATCAGGTACTGCGGGCCACCGGTGATGGTGTCCGTCGCCCAGATGCGCTCGATGCCGTACTTGACGTCCTTGGAGGTCAGCTTGGAGCCGTCCTCCCAGGTCAGGCCGGAACGCAGCTTGTACGTGTAGGTCTTGCCGCCGTCGGTGATCTCACCGGGGCCGGTGGCCAGGTCGCCGACCAGCTTGGTGGAGGCCGCGCCCGGCTTGGTGTCGTACGAGACCAGCTGGCGGGTGTAGAAGCGCATGAAGTCCCAGGCCATGCCGTAGTAGGCACGCTGGGGGTCGGCGGAGTCGAGGTCCTGCTTGCCGACCATCTTCAGCGTTCCACCCTTTTTGGTGGACGGGTTGGCGACCTTGTTGAACGCCGCGTTGAAGCCGGCGCCCTTCGAGCTGCCGCCGCCTTCGCTGTCGCTGTCGCCGCCGCCGCACGCCGTGGTGGTCATCAGCGCCGCGACCACGAGGGCCGCACCAGCGGTGAGCCGTCGTTTCGAGGTAACTGTGGACATTTTCTCGTAACCTCCGAGATCGCGGTCCCAGGCCGTTGCTTGCCGGAGAACCATGGGAAGAGCCACCTGACGATGCGGCAGGGGCAAGTCGTGGGCTATCGGGTCCCCTTGGGGTCCAGGGCGTCGCGCAGCCCGTCCCCGAAGAGGTTGAAGGCCAGCACGGTGATGAAGATCGTCACGCCGGGGAAGACCATGAACATCGGGTCGTGCTCGTACGTCTCCAGGGCGTCCCGCAGCATTCCGCCCCAGGAGGCCGTCGGCGGCCGGACACCGGCGCCGAGGAAGCTGAGGGCCGCCTCGGTGAGGATGTTGGTGGGGATCATCAGCGTCGCGTAGACGGTGATCGGCGCCACCAGGTTGGGCAGCAGCTCGCGGAAGAGGATGTGTGTCCGCCCGCCGCCGAGGCTGCGCGCCGCCTCCACGTACTCGCGCTCGCGCAGCGAGAGAGTCTGCCCGCGGACGATGCGTCCGACGTACGGCCAGCCGAAGAAGCCGATGACGGCGACCAGTACGGCGATGCGGACGCCGCTGCCGGTGAGGCCGAGAAGATCGTCGGGGAGGACCGAGACCAGGGAGATGATGAAGAGGAGCTGCGGGAAGGAGAGCAGCACGTCCATGACGCGGCTGATCACCGCGTCCACCCAGCCGCCGAAGTATCCGGCGATGATCCCGAAGAGGGTGCCGAGGGCGACGGCGACCAGGGCCGCCAGGAAGGCCACGAGCAGCGAGATCCGGGCGCCGTAGACGATCCGGCTGAAGACGTCGCGTCCCTTGTTCGGCTCGACGCCGAACAGGTAGTCGCCACTCATGCCGCCGAGGCTGCCCGTGGGGAGATTGGTCAGCGGGTCGAGCTTGTCCTGGTGGAACTCGTTCGGCGGGTGCCCGAGCAGGCTCACGATCAGCGGCGCGAAGACCGCCACCACGACCAGGACGAGGACAACGATGCCACCCGTCAGAGCGACCTTGTCCTGCTTCAGGCGGTTCCAGGCGATCTGCTTGAGAGACCGTCCCTCGACCTTCTTCACCCCGGAGTCGACTGCGGGACCGCCGGTCGCGACCGGATCCGCTTCCGTGGTCGGCTCGTGCAGTGGTGCCGTCATCGTGGCAAGGACCCCTCTCAACCGGCGGTGGCCGGGCCGAACTGGCCGCTGTGGCGGCGCGATCAGTCAGTCGTACGCAGAGGCGGCAAGACGCCCTTGCTGCGGGAGTCTTCATTGCCGTTACGACTGGTAGCCATACCGACAGACGAATGGATGCCTAACCGTGATGCGCTCTGGGGTGTTCCGTTATCCGGACGGATGTGAACGCCCGCCGAACACAGGTCAGTTGATAAGGAAGAGGGCATGCGAGCGGATTAGCGTCGCATTCACCACCAGACATGCCGAGCACGGAAATCTCGGACATGGGCGGCCGGATGAGGCATCGGGCGGGTGAACGCACGTGCACATTCGGGGAGTTGGCGCCTTACCTTCGCGTTACGGAAATCCGGACCGTACGCGGGCATTCCGGACGACGGGGACAGAGTGGCCCCGGACGGGTCAGTACGCGCCCTGCGGCGGGTAGCCGTAGCCCGCGACGGGGGCCGCCGGGGCGTGCGCCTCACGGTCGTAGAACGGGCGGGCGTTGGCGCGCAGCCACATCGCCACCGGGTCGTACTCGTCGGACATCGCGACGGTGGAGACGGGCAGCCCCTCCGGGACGGCGGAGACCGACTGCTGCATCATCGCGCGCGCCGCGTCCACCGAGGGCGGGCTCGTGTCGTAGAGATCGAGGCCGATGGTGAGGTACGGGACGCCGAGCGCGGGCTGCACCCAGGCACGGCGCAGCGAACGGATCGCCGGGGTGTGGTGGGCGTTCTGCGTGAGCAGGGCGTAGAACTGCGGGATCTCGATGGCCGGCTCGGTGAGCCGGAGCGGGCCCGCGGGCATCCGGTCGAGGCCGGTGGCGATCCGGCGCAGGTCCAGCCAGGGGATGCCCACGCCGCCGCCCGGGGCGTGCGGGTTGAGCCAGATGCCCCAGCGGTCGGGGAAGAGTGTGCGGGCGATGTCCCGGCCGCCGACCAGCTCGTGGGCGCGGTTCCAGCCGCTCACCGAGAGCTCCTGGGCGGAGGTCACACAGGGGGCGTAGCCGAGGCCGTCGACCTCCATGTTTCCGTACTGGGCGTCGGGCGAACCCGCCTGGCCCTGCCAGAGGAGCATCCAGATCCGGCCGTTCGCGAGGGCCTGCAGCAGCGCCTCGTACGCGTCGTAGCGCCCGGGCGTCACTTGGCGCAGCATGTGCTCGACCTGCCCGGCCGCCGCGGTGCCTGACGCACTCACCTGGTCCCGCCCCTCTTCGATCCACTGTGTCGGCCCGCCGCCCCGGGCACACGGGTGCGGCATGATGCCGAGACACCAGCCATGAAACCAGCTTATGCGCCGGTCCTGACACCGACTTGACGTCATGGGTCGAAACGGTGTTCCCCGGACCGGCCCGGGACGCTCTTGTCCGGGACGCTCCTATACGGCCGCTCGCTGATAGAACGGGCGGATCCGCTCCCGCATCCAGTCGCCGACCGGGTCCTGTGCCACATCGAGCAGTACGAGATTGACCGGCCAGGGAACCTCGACCCGGCCCAGAGCGCGGCCGAGGGCGTCCATCGGGGCATTGCGCCCGGCGCCCTCCCAGGTGGAGAACTCGACGCCGATGAAGAGGACCGGGTCGCCGCCCTCGATGCTGGCCAGCGCCCGGCGGGCGGAGAGCACGACGCCGCTCTCCTCGAACTCACCGGCCGCCGCGGCGAGGAAGTCGACCGGCTCCTCCTTCCAGTCCGGCTCGTACAGCCGGACCCGGCCGCCGCTGGCCGGACCGTCCAGCGGGGTGCGCCCGGCCCGGCAGAGCTCGGCCACCGCGGGCGGCGGCAGCGGCATCCCGACCGCGCCGCCCGGGTTCACGGCTATGCCGAGCTGCGGCGGCAGTCCGCGGGCGAAGTCGCGGGCGGGCGCGACGGTGAAGGACATGTGGGTACCGACGCAGGCGAGGAACTGCTGCTCGGAGCTGAAGACGGGGACGTACGCGGCGCCCTCGATCTCCACCGTCGGCAGGTCCAGGGCCGCCGAGTCGGGTCCCCCGCCGTTGGGCAGCGGCACCCAGACCTGGCTGCGGCCGAGCACCTCGACGAGCCGCCCGCCCGCCTCCGGGCTGCCCACCGAGGCCATCAGCACTTCTTCGAGCTCATTGGCCGGCCATCCGCCCTGCGGATGGGACTGGACCTGTGCCGGAACGTCCACTGCTTCCCCTTCTCGCCCAAGCTTTCCGGCAGAAGGTTAACGCCCGGCCCCGTCGCCGCCCCGGCCCCGAGGCGCCGGCCACCGGCCACCGGCCTCAGAGGCTGTCGGGCCGCCCGTCCGCGAACGCGATCCGGCCGAGCCTTCCCGCCGCCTCCCGGTCCAGCAGCACCGCCGAGGCGCACCCGGGCGGCAGCAGGCCCGCCTCGGTCGCCCGCAGCAGCCTGGCCACCGCCCTGCGGTGCCGGGCGAAGGCGTATCCCGATACGCCGCGTCCGCGCTCGCGCTGGCCCTCCCTGGCGGTCTGCGGCGTCACGTCGAGCAGGACGAGGTGCAGGCCCCGGCCCCGGCGCCGGGCGTCACGGGCCAGCCAGCCGCGCACCCACGACTGGGTCCCGCAGTCGTGGACGACGGCGGACTCCCCGGAACGCAGCACCCGCCACAGCCCCCAGTAGTGGGCGGCGCGGACGAGCGGACGGTAGAGGGCGTAGGGGAGTAAGCGCGGCATGACCCGGGCCCAGCGGTCACGGGTGTCCTGGGAGTCGATGGCGTGCGCCGATGTCACCGCCCGCCGGATGAGCGTCGACTTGCCGCTGCCGGGCAGCCCGGAGACCACCACCACGTCACCCGCCGCGAAACGCAGGCCGCGCGGACTGCGCCCGGACCGCTCCCGCAGATCCCGCACCACGGGCGCGTGCGCGCCCGACGCGGCCCTCGCCGGGGCCCCCGCCTGTGCGGGCATCGCGCCGTGCGCGACCCCCGCGGTCGTCGCGTACCGCTGCAACGTCATCGCGCTCCCCCTGTCGGCTCACCCCACGTATGCCCCTGAAGTGTAAAGAAAAGGTAATGCGACACAACCGCCCACGCCGCTGATTTCCCACAGGGGACCGGGGCCCCACTCCGGCCCGATGCGTGCGATGATGACCCGGCCAACTGCATAAAGGCCGCTTGAATCCGCGCGGGAGAGCTCCGGTCACTTCCCGTGCCGGGCGCCGAAGGAGCAAGTTCCTCCCTTGAATCTCTCAGGCCCCGTACCGCGTGGATGAGGCAGATCTGAAAAGCGGGCCGCTTCGCGGCTCCACCCAAGGTGCAAGCCGAACCCCTCCAGGGGCTCTCGGCGAACCTCTCAGGTTCCGATGACAGATGGGGAGGGATCGTCCTCGTCGTCATGCCCTGGGAGTCATATCCATGAGCACCGCCCCCCGCCTCACCGCCCTCGATGCCCTGCACCGTTCGCTGGGCGCGACCATGACCGACTTCGCGGGCTGGGACATGCCGCTGCGGTACGCCAGCGAGCGCGACGAGCACAACGCGGTGCGTACGAAGGCCGGTCTCTTCGACCTGTCGCACATGGGTGAGATCACCGTCACCGGCCCCGAGGCCGCGGCCTTCCTGAACTTCGCGCTGGTCGGCAACATCGGCACCGTCGCCGTGGGCCGGGCCCGCTACACGATGATCTGCGCCGAGGACGGCGGCATCCTGGACGACCTGATCGTCTACCGGCTGGGCGAGACCGAGTACATGGTCGTCGCCAACGCGGGCAACGCCCAGATCGTGCTGGACGCGCTGACGGCCCGCGCCGAGGGCTTCGACGCCGAGGTGCGCGACGACCGCGACGCGTACGCGCTGCTCGCCGTCCAGGGCCCGGAGTCCCCCGCCATCCTGGCCTCCGTCACCGACGCCGACCTGGACGGCCTGAAGTACTACGCCGGTCTGCCCGGCACGGTCGCCGGTGTCCCCGCGCTGATCGCCCGCACCGGCTACACCGGCGAGGACGGCTTCGAGCTGTTCGTCGCCCCCGCCCACGCCGAGCAGCTGTGGAAGGCGCTGACCGAGGCGGGCGCCTCCCGCGGCCTGATCCCGTGCGGGCTCTCCTGCCGCGACACGCTGCGCCTGGAGGCGGGCATGCCGCTGTACGGGCACGAGCTGACCACGGAGCTCACCCCGTTCGACGCCGGTCTCGGCCGGGTCGTGAAGTTCGAGAAGGAGGGCGACTTCGTCGGCCGCAAGGCCCTCGAAGCCGCCGCCGAGCGCGCCGAGACCGCCCCGCCGCGCAAGCTCGTCGGGCTCGTCGCCGAGGGCCGCCGGGTGCCGCGCGCCGGTTTTTCCGTGGTCGCCGGCGGCCAGGTCATCGGCGAGGTCACCTCGGGCGCCCCCTCGCCCACCCTGGGCAGGCCGATCGCCATGGCGTACGTCGACGCCGCGCACGCCACGCCCGGCGCCGAGGGCGTCGCAGTGGACATCCGGGGCAGCCACGAGCCGTACGAGGTCGTGGCGCTGCCGTTCTACAAGCGCCAGAAGTGACGTCGTCGCTCCCGCAGAAGTGACGCAGTCGCGTCTCACACCGTAAGACCACCGTTCATCAGCACTCCCCCGCGTACAGGAGAATTCAGGTCATGAGCAACCCCCAGCAGCTGCGTTACAGCAAGGAGCACGAGTGGCTGTCGGCCGTCGAGGACGGTGTGGCCACGATCGGTATCACCGAGTACGCGGCCAACGCGCTCGGCGATGTCGTCTACGCCCAGCTCCCCGCGGTCGGTGACACGGTGACCGCGGGCGAGACCTGCGGTGAGCTGGAGTCGACCAAGTCGGTCAGCGATCTGTACTCCCCGGTGACCGGCGAGGTCACCGAGGCGAACCAGGACGTCGTGGACGACCCGTCGCTGGTGAATTCCGCTCCCTTCGAAGGCGGCTGGCTGTTCAAGGTGCGCGTCGCGGAGGAGCCGGAGGACCTGCTCTCCGCCGACGAGTACACCGAGTTCTCCGGCAACTAAAGACCCAAAGGGACCACCTGATGTCGCTTCTCAACTCCTCCCTCCACGAGCTGGACCCGGACGTCGCCGCCGCTGTCGACGCCGAGCTCCACCGTCAGCAGTCCACCCTCGAAATGATCGCCTCGGAGAACTTTGCTCCGGTCGCGGTCATGGAGGCCCAGGGCTCCGTCCTCACCAACAAGTACGCCGAGGGCTACCCCGGCCGCCGCTACTACGGCGGCTGCGAGCACGTCGACGTCGTCGAGCAGATCGCCATCGACCGCATCAAGGCGCTGTTCGGCGCCGAGGCCGCGAACGTCCAGCCACACTCCGGTGCGCAGGCCAACGCCGCCGCGATGTTCGCGCTGCTCAAGCCGGGCGACACGATCATGGGCCTGAGCCTGGCCCACGGCGGTCACCTGACCCACGGCATGAAGATCAACTTCTCCGGCAAGCTCTACAACGTGGTCCCGTACCACGTCGACGAGACCGGCGTCGTGGACATGGCCGAGGTCGAGCGCCTGGCCAAGGAGTCCAAGCCGAAGCTGATCGTCGCCGGCTGGTCCGCGTACCCGCGCCAGCTGGACTTCGCCGCCTTCCGCCGCATCGCGGACGAGGTCGGCGCGTACCTGATGGTCGACATGGCGCACTTCGCCGGCCTGGTGGCCGCGGGGCTGCACCCCAACCCGGTGCCGCACGCCCACGTCGTCACGACCACCACGCACAAGACCCTCGGCGGTCCGCGCGGTGGCGTCATCCTGTCGACGCAGGAGCTCGCCAAGAAGATCAACTCCGCGGTCTTCCCCGGCCAGCAGGGCGGCCCGCTCGAGCACGTGATCGCTGCCAAGGCGGTCTCGTTCAAGGTCGCGGCGACCGAGGAGTTCAAGGAGCGCCAGCAGCGCACCCTGGACGGCGCCCGCATCCTCGCCGAGCGCCTGGTCCAGCCGGACGTCACCGAGGTGGGTGTCTCCGTGCTGTCCGGCGGTACGGACGTCCACCTGGTCCTCGTCGACCTGCGCAACTCCGAGCTGGACGGTCAGCAGGCCGAGGACCGGCTCCACGAGCTGGGCATCACGGTCAACCGGAACGCCATCCCGAACGACCCGCGGCCGCCGATGGTCACCTCGGGTCTGCGGATCGGTACGCCGGCCCTGGCGACCCGTGGCTTCCAGGCCGAGGACTTCACCGAGGTCGCGGAGATCATCGCCGCCGCCCTCAAGCCGTCCTACGACGCGGACGCCCTGAAGGCCCGCGTCATCGCGCTGGCCGAGAAGTTCCCGCTGTACCCCGGCCTGAAGTAGTCCGGACAGGTTCTCGTAACACGTTGGGGCGGGGCACCGCGCACACTGAACTGTGAGCGCGGTGCCCCGTCCCATGCCCCGCCCCCTGGGCCGCCCGGCCCGCACCGCACCACCCGGCAGACGACGATGTCTACCAACCCCTGAGGAGTCACCGTGGCCATCTCGGTCTTCGACCTGTTCTCGATCGGCATCGGCCCGTCCAGCTCCCATACGGTCGGCCCGATGCGCGCCGCCCGGATGTTCGCGCGCCGGCTGAAGAACGAGGGCCTGATCGCCCACACCGCCTCGATACGCGCCGAGCTGTACGGATCGCTCGGCGCGACGGGTCACGGCCACGGCACTCCCAAGGCCGTCCTGCTCGGCCTGGAGGGCGAGTCGCCGCGCACCGTCGACGTGGAGTCCGCCGACGACCGGGTCGAGCAGATCCGTGCCACCGGCCGGATCAACCTCCTCGGCATGCACGAGATCGACTTCGACTTCGACGAGCAGCTGATCCTGCACCGCCGCAAGGCCCTCCCGTACCACGCGAACGGCATGACGGTCTTCGCCTTCGACCGCGAGGGCGAGCTGCTGCTGGAGAAGACGTACTACTCGGTCGGCGGCGGCTTCGTCGTGGACGAGGACGCGGTCGGCGAGGACCGGATCGTGCTCGACGACACCGTCCTCAAGCACCCCTTCCGCACCGGCGACGAGCTGCTGCGCCTCGCCCACGACACCGGGCTGTCCATCTCCTCGCTGATGCTGGAGAACGAGCGGGCCTGGCGCACCGAGGACGAGATCCGCTCGGGCCTGCTGGACATCTGGCGCGTCATGCAGGCCTGTGTCTCGCGCGGCATGTCCCGCGAGGGCATCCTGCCCGGCGGCCTCAAGGTCCGCCGCCGCGCCGCGAACACCGCCCGCCAGTTGCGGGCCGAGGGCGACCCGCAGGCCCACGCGATGGAGTGGATCACCCTCTACGCGATGGCGGTCAACGAGGAGAACGCGGCGGGCGGCCGGGTCGTCACCGCTCCCACCAACGGCGCCGCGGGCATCATCCCGGCCGTCCTGCACTACTACATGAACTTCGCGGCCGGCGGCGCCACCGAGGCCGAGAAGGAGGACAGCGTCGTCCGCTTCCTCCTCGCGGCCGGTGCCATCGGCATGCTCTTCAAGGAGAACGCCTCCATCTCCGGCGCCGAGGTCGGCTGCCAGGGCGAGGTCGGCTCCGCCTGCTCCATGGCCGCGGGCGCCCTCGCCGAGGTCCTGGGCGGCACCCCCGAACAGGTCGAGAACGCAGCCGAGATCGGCATGGAACACAACCTGGGCCTGACCTGCGACCCGGTCGGCGGTCTCGTCCAGATCCCGTGCATCGAGCGCAACGGCATGGCGGCGGTCAAGGCGGTCACGGCGGCGAAGATGGCGCTGCGCGGCGACGGCAGCCACAAGGTCTCCCTCGACAAGGTCATCAAGACCATGAAGGAGACGGGCGCGGACATGAGCGTGAAGTACAAGGAGACGGCGCGGGGCGGGCTCGCGGTGAACATCATCGAGTGCTGAGCGGACGCCCCCTGCTCGTCCGGGGCGGAGCCGAGCGGTCCGACGTGGAGCCGGGCCGTCCGGAGTGGACCTGAGCCGTCCGGGGTGGAGCCGGGCGGCTTCACCCCGCGGACGGCTTCGGGCGTGCGGGTAGAGTGGCCCGCTGCTCGCTCGCGGGCGTCGCAGGTGACGCCCCGGCCTCCTGTGCCTCGTCGCACGCCCCGCACGACAGGTTTCCCGCTCTTGTCCTCCTCCGTACCGTCCCCGGCCGCGCGGCTGCGTGGCTTCCGCCCTTCCTGGCTGTCCCCGAAGGTGTTCCGCACCGAGCTGCTGGCCGGCCTCGTGGTCGGGCTGGCGCTGATCCCCGAGGCGATCTCCTTCTCGGTGATCGTCGGGGTGGATCCGGCGATCGGGCTGTTCACCTCGTTCACCATGGCGGTGGTCATCTCCGTCGTCGGCGGACGCCCCGCGATGATCTCCGCCGCCACCGGCGCGGTCGCCCTGGTGCTCGCGCCCCTCAACCGTCAGCACGGGTTCGGTTACCTGGTCGCCGCGGTCATCCTGGGTGGTGTCTTCCAGACGGCCCTGGGTGCGCTGGGCGTCGCGAAGCTGCTGCGGTTCGTTCCGCGCAGTGTGATGGTCGGCTTCGTCAACTCCCTCGCCATCCTGGTCTTCATGGCCCAGATCCCCGAGCTGCACGACGTGCCCCGGGCGGTCTACCCGCTGATCGCCGGCGGCCTCCTGCTGCTGGTGTTCTTCCCCAGGGTGACCAGGGCGGTCCCGGCACCGCTGGTCACCGTCGTCGTCCTCACGGTCATCACGGTCGCCGCCGGGATCGCCGTCCCGACCGTGGGCGACCGGGGTGAGTTGCCCTCCGCGCTGCCGGTGCCCGGCCTGCCCGATGTGCCGTTCACGGTGGACACGCTGACGACCGTGGCGCCCTACGCGCTCGCCATGGCGCTGGTGGGGCTGATGGAGTCCCTGATGACCGCCAAGCTGGTCGACGACATCACCGACACCCGCTCCAGCAAGACCCGCGAGTCCATCGGCCAGGGCATCGCCAACATCGTCACCGGCTTCTTCGGCGGCATGGGCGGCTGCGCCGTGATCGGCCAGACGATGATCAACGTGAAGGTGTCCGGCGCCCGCACCCGGCTGTCGACCTTCCTCGCGGGCACCTTCCTGATGGTCCTGTGCATCGCCCTCGGGCCCGTTGTCTCCCGCATTCCCATGGCCGCGCTCGTCGCCGTCATGGTGATGGTGTCCGTGGCGGCCTTCGACTGGCACTCCGTCGCGCCGAAGACGCTGAGGCGGATGCCGGCCGGGGAGACGCTCGTCATGGTCGTGACCGTGGCCTGCGTGGTCGTCACCCACAACCTGGCCGTCGGCGTCGTGGCCGGCACGGTCGTCGCCATGGTGATCTTCGCCAGGCGGGTCGCCCGCCTGGCCGACGTCACGACGGCCGTCGACCCCGGGGGCGACCGGATCGTCTACTCCGTGACCGGCGAACTCTTCTTCGCCTCCGCCAACGACCTGGTCACCCGGTTCGATTACGTCGCCGACCCCGGCCGGGTCGTCATCGACCTGTCCGCCGCCCACATCTGGGACGCCTCCTCGGTCGCCGCTCTGGACGCCATCACAGCGAAGTACGAGCAGCGCGGCAAGACCGTCGAGATCATCGGCCTGAACGAGCCGAGTGCCGAGATGCACAGGGCCCTCAGCGGCGAACTCACCGGCAGCCACTGACCCCGGGTGCCACGGCGCCGGACCGGCCCCGCGGCACAACCCCGTACGAGCGCCTCAGCGCAGGTGCACCGGCAGCGATTCGATGCCGTACACGATGGAGAGCTTGCGGAAGGCGAGGTCCTGGGGCGGGACGGCGAGCCGCATCCGGGGAAACCGCCGGGCCAGGGCCGGGTAGGCCGTGCGCAGTTCCATGCGGGCCAGTTCGGCGCCGATGCAGCGGTGGATGCCGTGGCCGAAGGCGAGGTGACCGCCGCCCGCGGGAGTACGGTGCGGGTCGAAGCGCCCGTCGTCGCTGACGTACCCGGCGTCGCGGTTGGCGGCACTGAGCGAGCAGAGCACCATGTCGCCCTGCGGAATGACCACTCCGCCTATCTCTATGTCCCGGCGGGCGAACCGGGGAAAGGCGATCTGCACCGCCGAGAGATAACGCAGCACTTCCTCGACGAAGGGGGCGGTCATGGCGTCGTCATGACGTATTCGTTCCAGGACGTCCGGGTTCTGCAGCAGCACCAGGGAGCCCAGGGCGATGGTGCTGGCGGTCGTCTCGAACCCGCCGGTGAGCACGCCGTCGGCCAGACCCGCGAGTTCCTCGTCGTCGACGTTGTCGCCGTGCTCCCGCACGATCATGCCGAGCAGGCCGTCGCCCGGCTTCTCGCGCTGTGCCTTGACGACGTCCCTGAAGTACGCCAGCGACTCCGACATCGCACCGAAGGGCGCGGTCGTTCCGGCGAAGAGGTCGAAGCGGTCCATGGCGAGCTGCTGGAAGTCGTCGCGGTCCTCGTACGGCACGCCGAGCAGTTCGCAGATGGTGAGGGAGGGGATCGGCAGCGCGAACTCCTGCACCATGTCGACCGGGCCCGTGGCGGCCTCCATCGCGTCGAGGCGCTCCTCGACGATGGCGTCGATCCTGGGACCCAGCCGCCGCAGCCGGCGCATCGTGAACTCCGGGGTCAGGATGCGGCGCAGGCGGGTGTGGACCGGCGGATCGTTGAAACCGAGCCCGCCGGGGCTCTGTTCGGCGGCCACTCCGGCGTTCGTCGCGAGGTGGGCGAAGTCGGTGCTGAATCCGTCGGCCGAGCCGAGGACGGCCTTCGACTCCTCGTAACCGCTGACCACCCAGGCGTCCATGCCGAACGGCAACGAGACCTTGTGCACCGGCCGCTTCGCCCGGGTCCTGGCCAGCTTGTCCACCGGGTCGAGGCCGTCCCTGCGCAGCATCATCAGCAGGTCGTCGGGCAGCAGCCGGACCGTGGATGACCCGATCCCGTACTTCTGGATCCTGGACAGGTAACTGCGCCCGATCCGGGCGGTGATACGAGAGCGGAACGTCGTAGTCAATCTGCACTCCATGAGTCGTCGCGCGGTCCGCACACACACGGTGCGGACGTGAAACAGCTGTGCAGCAGGCGCGGATGTGGATCGTGGCCGGCGGCGACACGGCTTGTGCCAAACGGCATTCTGTCTCAGAGCGTGAGCAAGCGGCGCCCCCACGGCATCGGATCCGCCCTGCGGGGCCCGAGGAGCGGCGACTGTGATCGTGCGCACGCAGCGAAAGGACTGGACCTGAAGTGACCGACGACCGTGCCCGTGCGGTGATCGAGCGGCTGCGTGCCGTCGACTGGAGCGACGACTCCGCGGCGTACGAGCACGCGAATTCGCGTGCTCTGCTGATGCGTGAATACCTGCACCGCGCGGCTCGGTGGGCTCGGGCGTACGGCGCCGAGGAGTTGTGGCCCTTCTTCGACATCGCGGAACATGTCGCACCCGAGGTCCGGACGCCGCCCGATGTCGCCGCCGAACTGGAGGAGGTGCTCACCGGCCTGGCTCCGGCCTCGCTCAGGAAGACGTGCCGGGGCGCCGTCCGGTGGGCCGTGCTGGGGAGCGCCGGGGACCGGTCGCCCCAAGGCCTTCCGGATGATCCCTACGAGCCGCTCCTGCTCATGTACGAGCGCGGCCGGGGGTTACTTCGTCGAGGAGTTCCTCGACCTCAACGGCGCGATGCTGCGGCTCGGAACGGTGGAGAGCAACCTCTCCGCCCGCCCCTTCCGCACGCTCGCCCCCGCGATTCTGGACGCCCTGGACGCCGAGGACCAGGAGGACTGAAACGCCGGGATCGAGGCCGCCACCCGAAGTCGTGCGCGCGGAGTGAAGATCGGCCGGAGATCCTCGGGAGTCCCGTCGCACCGGGAGGGTTCCCGCCGTCCGCGCTCCGGTCAAGTGCTCCTTTCCCGCACCTCATTGCCTGTGCCGGTTATTCGATGGCCATGTCACAGCTTGTCCACAGGACCGAGGCCCTCGATTGCTTCAGCTTCCCTGAGTTGATAGGGATGTTCAGCACATTTGTTTGCTCAGGCTCGACAGGGGTACTCAATGAAGTTCGACATGGGGGCGCAGGTTCTGACGAACCTGTCGTCGAAGTCGCGTGGGTCGAGTGATGATCTGGGCACGCTGATTCGCCAGCTGGTTCAGGCGGCGGCACCGTTGGAGGGGAAGTTCCACGGTGCGGGGCGTGTGGCGTTCGATTCGTTCAAGAATCGTTCGGACGAGATCACGGCGGCGCTGAACGGTTCGCTTTCGGCTCTCCTCGGCGGTCAGTCGGGGATGGAGCAGGCGTTCGGTTCGGGTGACCAGGAGCAGGGTGACAACGCGCGGCAGCAGATGTCCGCGGCGAATTTCGATGCGGCGCGCTTCGGCGGCCGGTGACATACGGGGGTTGGGTTTCTGATGGCTGGTGACAGTGACCGTCGTGCATACGACACGGGTGCGTCCTCGGACGCGCAGGGCAACATCCAGGTGGTGATCGCGCGGCTGGAGGAAGTGATCGCGGCGCGGGACGGCCAGGTCAAGGCGGCGATGGCGGACTTCGCGGCCGACGGTGTGGCGGACGAGTACCACGGCAAGGAACTGCGGTGGAACCGTTCTTCGCAGGAGGTCAAGAACATCATCCAGCTGCTGAAGACGACGCTGGAGCAGAACGACGGCACCGCGCAGCACACGATCACGCGCGCGAAGGCAGCGGTCGACAACATCGGCTGACTCGGCCGAATGCCTGCCTGGGGGCGGGTTCGGGTCGGTTCGGTAACGGGGAGCATGAGGTAGGGCATGACCGGCTGGGATCTGAAGCCGCAGGGCATTCAGGGTGTGCTGAAGACGACGGGCGAGGTCGCGTCGAAGATCCAGACGCACGCGACGTCGTACGGGGATCACCTGTCGTCGGCGGCGTCGAGTGCGGGGACGATCACCGCCGAGGGAGGCGGTGACGGTGGCGGTGGCGGCAAGGACGGGGAGCAGGCCGTAGGCGGTCTGGTCGCGCTGGCGTTGTCGCAGTTCGCCGAGCACACCACCCCTGATCTGAAGTTCATCGCGGCGCGGGCTGGAAAGTCCCTGACCGGTGCGGTGGATGCCACGACCGCGTATCTGAACGGTGACCTGGACATGGCCGCCGAGGCGCAGCGCAAGGCGCTCGGTGCGGTGGACCTGGATCCGAAGAAGCCGGGGGTGCAGTCGCGGTGATCGAGCCCGAGGCCATTCCGCAGTACACAGGTGATCTGGGTCAGCTGGAGAAGGACCACGCGAGTCTGACGAAGGACGCGGGTCATATCCGGGACACGGGTTCCTCCGTCCACACCCATTTCCAGGCGCTGTCCGCCTATTACAAGGCGCCCGAGGCGGAGCAGCTGTTCGCGTCGACGAAGCCGGTGCAGGACCGGGCGGACGGTTTCGCGGACGATCTGGAGAAGGTCGCTTCGTCGTTGTCGGACTATGCGACGGAGATCCGTCCGCTGGTCACGAAGCTCGCGCAGCTCAAGACGGACGCGACGACGTTCGTGAACGAGAACAAGGACGACGACGAGTGGGAGTACGACGGGGACAAGGTCGAGGAGCACAACAAGCTCCGCGATGACATCACCGCGACGGTCGCCGCGTTCTGGGCCGCCGAGCGGACCTGCCACAACAAGATCACCGCCCTGTTCGGCGGGACGCAGATGGTCGCGGGGGACGGGTCCGAGCGCAAGGACCAGTACGGGTTCAACGCGGACGACCTGAAGAACGCGAAGCTTCCCTGGGGCGACCCGGTCGAGGAGAAGCACCACTGGTACGAGGTCGGCCACTGGGTCAAGTCGTTCGTGTGGGACGGGCTGATCGTCGACGGGATCTGGGGCACCATCAAGGGCCTTGGCACCCTCGTCGGGTTCGGTGGCTGGGACGCGATGGGGCAGGCCTGGAAGGGCCTGGCCCAGCTCGCGACCGGTCTCGTCATCAGCGCCGTCCCCGGCGCCGGAGCGCTGTTCTGGACCCTGCCCGACGACAAGCTCCCCTCCTGGCTGCGTGACTCGCGGACCGCGATGAAGGAGACCGGCAAGGCCCTCGTGGCGTGGGACGAGTGGGGCAAGAACCCGGGCCGGGCGGCCGGCGCGGTCACGTTCAACGTCCTGACGACCGTGTTCACCGGAGGCGCCGGCGGCGCCGCCGCGGGAGCGGGCAAGGCCGGGGCCGTCGCGAAGGTGCTGTCCGTCGCGGGCAAGGCCGGCAAGGTCATCGACCCGATGACCTACATCGCCAAGGGCGCCGGTGCGGGCCTCTCCAAGATCGGCGACATCACCAAGGGCCTCAAGGGCATCGGCAACATCGAGATCCCCAAGTTGCCCGACGGCGCGATCACCCTGCCCGAGGGCTCCCTCAAACTCCCCGACGGCACCTTCCACCTCCCCGAGGGGGCGGCGATCCCCGAGGGCGGCGTCAAACTGCCGGACGGCAACGTCAAGTTCCCCGACGACGTCCCCCTCCTGCCCGAGAACGCCACCAAGCTCCCCACCCACACCGACGTACCCGTCCAGTACTTCGACCACGACGGGAACCTCCTCGACGAGAACGGCGGCATCGTCCAGCACGCCGACGACGCCCCCAAGGAGGGCTCCCCCACCACTCCCCACACCGACACCGGCGCCCCGCACGCCGACACCCCGGTCAGGGAACCGGTCCTGGCCGGTGTGGGCGCCCACACCGCCGATGTCTCGGCCCATGTCGGCGACAACGCCATCCACCTCGGCAGCGACCTCGGGGACACCGGCCGCCTCGCCGACGACCTTCCCGCCACCCACACCGGCGGCAGTCTCCCCGGCGGCCACGCGGGCGACCACCTGCCCGGCGGTCACGCGAACGACCTCGGCCACGGCCCTTCCGCCGGCCACGAACCGCCCACGGGCGGACACCACGGCGACGGTCACGGCAACGACGGTCACGGCGGCGGGCACGAGGACCCGGTCGGCGGCGGGCACGACGGTTCCGGAGGCCCTGGCCACGACGGGCCGTCCACCGGTGGCGACCACGTGCCGGACGGTTCGGGACCGGATGTTCCGGGTCCCCCTCATGGCGGCGACGGCGGAGTGCCCGGCGGGATCGCCCCCGACGGTCCCCGCGGCAACCTGCCCGACGGTTCCTGGGCGGGCGAGAACGGCCTGCGCCTGGACCGGGAGGCGAACGCGGCGGCCGACGACTTCATGCGCAGGTCCACCGAGGCGGAGCCGCGCATCACCGAGTCGATGCAGGGCATCGCGGGCAAGGTCGACAACGGCAAGCTGATCGGCCTGGAGTACCGCCTCAAGGGCGAGGACTCCCTCAAGCGCAAGCTCGCCACGGACATGCTCGAAGACGTCGGTGTGGACCCCGCGCGGGCCCTCGGCGACATCAAGGACTCCATCCGCTACACGATGGAGGTCCCCAGCAACGGCTACACCCACGGTGTGCAGCAGGCGATCGACGACCTCCAGGCCAAGGGCTTCGAGAACGTCACGTTCAAGAACACCTGGGACTCCGCCGGCTACAAGGGCATCAACTCGACCTGGCGCGATCCGCTCAGCGGTCAGACCTTCGAGCTGCAGTTCCACACCGCGGACAGCTTCACGGCCAAGATGGACGGCCACGTCCTGTACGAGAAGGAGCGCCTGCCCGGCGTCTCCCCGGACGAACTGGCCGCGATCAAGGCCGAGCAGGCGGAGCTCTTCGGCAAGGTGCCGGTGCCGCACGGGGCGGGTGACATCACCATCGGCGGGCGCGGCGTGGACGACGTCGTGTCCACCGCCGGCAAGGACATGGACTCGGCCGTCCACGGTGCCGGATCGGCGGCGGACGATGTCGGACGCCTGGGCGACGACGCCACGCACCTCGGGGACGACGCGGCACACCTCGGCGACGACGCCACGCACCTCGGGGACGACGCGGCCGACGGCGCCGACGACGCCTCGGACGGCACGCGGGCCGACGAAGGTGACGGCGGCCCGTACACCGACGGCCCGCGCGGCGGCTGGAGCGGCGCCGGCTGGGTCGAGAAGCCCGATCCGATCCACGACCCGGACTCCGTGGTCGCGGCGGAGATGTACGAGAACATCAGGGCGACGGACAACAAGGTCGAGCTTCCGGCGATCTCCCGGCACACCGGTGTGGACGAGTCCGTGCTCCGCCAGGTCAAGAGCCATCTCTTCCGGTCGCAGCACGAAGTGGCCATCGCTCCCGACACGTTCAAGAAGGGCCTCTTCACCCCGCGCATCGACATCGGCGAGATGTGGTTCGCCGCGCGTGAGGGGAAGCTCGGCGAAGAGGGCGTGCAGCAGTTCAAGCACCTCATGGCCCACGAGTACGTCGAGAGCCGTCTCATGAAGTCCGGCCTGCCCTACATCCGCGAATACGACCACCTGTGGGAGCTCGATCCCTCCGACGGGAAGTACTACCGCCCGAAATTCCCCCAGGACATCGCGGACGCGGGCGCCCATGACCTCGCGCCGAACGACAAGATCGGCGGGTTCCGGCACTGGCGGTCCCTGGGGATGGAACCGCCGAAGGTCCAGCTCGCCGATGATTTGTCCAATGTCGACGACGTGGTGAAGGCTATTCATCAGGAGCTGCACCTGAAGGGATTTGATCTGAAGTGAGTACTGAGCTGCCACGCGCGGTCCTGGAGCGGTTGCGCGCAGTCGACTGGTACGGCGACTGGGACATGGCCAGCAGTCACTCGCGTTCCCGCGCCCTGTTGATGCGGGAGTACATGCGTCGCGCGGCGCTGTGGGCTCAGGCGTACGGCGCCGAGGAACAGTGGCCCTTCTTCGACGTCACCGAGTTCGTCGACCCGGCGTTCCGGCTGGACCCGGAGATCGAGTCCGAGCTGGAGGACTACGTGGCGCACAACGTCGGCACGCCGTCCACGGCAAGGACGTGCCGAGGTGCCGTGCGCTGGGCCGCGCTGCGGGAGCGGGGCGGGATCGATCTTCCGGACCTCCCGGACCCGTACGAGCCGTTGCTGCTCATGTACGGGCGAGGCGGCGGCTACTCGATCGAGGAGTTCATCGACCTGTACGGAGTGATGATCCCGTACGGGAACTTCGACTCCAATCTCAACGCCGAGCCGTTCCTCGCGCTGGCCCCGAGCACCCTCGACACCCTCGATGCCGGAGCGGCCGGCAGGATCTCGTACTTCGCGAAGATCAGTGAGGGATATCCGCGCAGCAGCCCACGTGGCATCCTGCGGCGGCGTCTCGTCGGCCGGGAGGCACAGACGCACGACGAGGCCTTCACCCGTAATCTTCGCTGGGAGCCGACGGAGTACCTCAGGCTCTACGAACTCGGGCACAACGACATCGACCACGTGCAGATCTCCGAGCGGGAAGCCGCCGCTTTCATCGAATCGACGACGAAGAAGCTCACCGGTTCCCGATGAGCCGACGGCCGGGCGGTCCTGGGCAGGAATGAGTGATGGTGAACCGGGTTGACGCACCGCGTTACCGCGACACGACCGACAGGCCGGTCCACCACCTCACCGTCGCCAACTCCCGCGGCGAGGCGATGGGCTACCTGTGGGCCGACGACGAGGACGACTCGGCCGGATGGTGCCTGCGGCCCGCCGGCGACCGGCACGGGTTCAGCGAAGGGCTCGATTGGTCCGCGAAGCTCGGCGCCGCCAAGGCGCGCGGGCTCGCGCCCACGGCGGCGCTCGCCGAGCTGGCCCGCGGTTCGGACCCCAGGTGCGTCAGCCATGTCGTGCCGGGCTCCCTGGCCACGGCCCCGTCCCTGGACGCCCTGAAGGAGCTGGCCCAGGCCGTCACCGAGGCCGACGACCGGCGGCTGCTGGCCCAGCTCGACCGCGGGAACACCGACGCGTGGCGTGAGTTGAGCCAGGCGCTCGCCGCGCTCACGGACGAGGACCGCGATGTGCGGTGGACCGAGGGCGGACGGCAGCCCGACGGCACCTGGCGGATGAGCTATCCGATCCACGGCGAGCGGCTCGACCGCCTGGTGCGCGCGCTGCCCGCCGTCGGCGCGGTGACGCCCGCGTACCTGTGGCGGGACAACCCGCCGCCGGCCGTGCCCGCCGACGGACGGATGGCCCCGGCCGACGCGGTGCGCGCGGCCACGGCCGTGGTGCGCGGCGAACGGTTCTGCGACGGGACGATCGCCGAGGCGGCGCGGAACGGGCTTCTCGACGCCGTGGCCCGGTCGTTGTGTGTCTGGTACGAGACCGAAGTCGGCGGCCCGCACGGCGTTCCCTGACGAATAGGACCGACCGGTCTGCGGAATACCGGTTCGCCCGTGCCCGCACCTGGTGCGGCCTGTGCTGTACTGCCCGCTCGCCCATGCCCTATGTTGCACGGGTGAATTAGGGAATTCCCGTGCGCGCCATGGCGGGCGATGACGCGGCGACCATGATCTACGCAACGTACGACTGAGGCAACGGACGACAAGACGAATGGCACGGGATTACGACAGCCAGCTTCTGGAGTCGGTGGCGGTACGCCGGCGCAGGATGCGTGACGCGCTGCTGTTCGGCGCGCAGCGGGCGCGGCGTACCGCGGACGAGCGGCTCGGGAAGGTGTTCGCGGGGATCGCCATTGCCGCCGTGCTGTGCGCGGGATGCGTGGGGTGGTCCTTTGTCCAGAACATGCTGGAGAAACAGAAGGCCGAGCAGCAGAAGCAGCAGCGCCAGGAACAGCAGTACCAGCAGCCGGCGAAGACGGCGCAACCGGAGAAATCCGGGGATTCGGCGAAGAATCCCCAATAACTCGGCAACTCCGGCGAATTCAGAAAGAGTTCCCCGCAAAGGGGACCGAGAAGGCGCCAGTAGCATGGGCACGCCAAGCTGCCCGATTCCTCAAAACGTCGCGATGATAGGTTCCCGTAAAGTGGTGAGCACAGCAACGACTTCCCGAGCGCAGCTCAGCCGGGTGACTCTGGTCGGTGAGCGACGCCGGGCCGACATCGTCCTGCCGTCCGACACACCGATCGGGCAGCTGCTGCCGGACATTCTGCAGTTGCTGGACGACCGGGCGGCGGCACGCCCGATGACACGGCAGTTGATCACGTCGGACGGCTCCGCGCTCCCGCACGACAGCACGCTGGCCTCGGCGGGGATCGCGGACGGTGCGGTGCTCCGGCTGGTCCGGGCCCATTCCGCGCCCCCTGCCCCGGTCGTGCACGACGTCACCGATCTGGTGGCCGACGACCTCGATCTGCAGACCTGGCGCTGGCGTCCCGCGGCCCGTCGTGCGAGTGCGGGCGTGGCCTCGGTGGCCTTCGCGGTGGTCGCCGCGCTGTTGGCCCGGCGTGAGTTCGCCCTGGACGCGCTGACCGCCGCCCTCGCGGCCGCCACGCTCGTCCTGGTCGCGGCCGGTGCGCTCGTCGCGAAGATCGGGCAGGGCAACCGGGGCCTGGCGACCGCGCTCCTGCTCGCCTCCGGCAGCCTCGGCATCCTCACCGCCTGGACCGCCGCGGACGCCTACCACTGGCCGGGGACCGCGCGGCTCGCCGCCGTCGCCGCGGCGCTGGTCCTGACGCTGGTGCTCCTCGGCTACTTCTCCCCGCTCGGCCGCGGCGGGCTCATCGGCGCCGTCGCCACCACCGTGATCGCCGCGGCGTGGGAGGCCGTCGCCGCCGTCCAGGACGACCCGGCCCGGCTCGGCGCGGTGATGGCCGTCTTCTCCGTCGTACTGCTCGGACTGCTCCCCCGGCTCGCGCTGGCGGCCTCCGGCCTCACCGCGCTCGACGACCGCCGCTCCGGCGGCACCTCCGTCAGCCGCCACCAGGTGGGCAACGCGCTGGCGGCCACCCACCGCGGCCTCGCCCTGGCGACGGTGGTCACCGCGGTCTCCGCGGCCGCCGGTGGCTGGCTGCTCACCACGGCCGGCAAGCCGTCCGTGTGGACCGTGGCGCTGCCCTCGCTGGTGGCCCTCGTGCTGCTCTCCCGGGCGCGGGCCTTCCCGCTGGTCGCCGAGGTCGTCGCGCTCTTCGCCGCCGCCGCGGTCCTGGTCGTGCGCCTGGTCATGCTGTGGATGCAGCACGCCGGGGGCGCCGGACCGCTCGCCCTGCTGGTCGTGGCCGCGGTGCTGCCGCTGCTCGTCCTGGCGGTGCACCCGCCCGAGCACGTGCAGGTCCGGCTGCGGCGCATGGCCGATCTGGTCGAATCCATCGGTGTGGTGGGGCTCTTCCCGCTGGCCGTCGGTGTGTTCGGCGTGTACGGACAGCTGCTCAACAAGTTCTGAGTCGACGCGCAGGTGCTCCGGGCGGGGCAGCAGGGCGAAATGGAAGGGCAGACATGCCGAACGAAGAGAACTGGCAGGGCGATGTGCTGCGCGCCATGAGGGGCGGCGCCGCCCAGGGGGGCCCGCAGGGCCCCGGCGGTCAGGGGCACGGTGCGCCCGCGCAGGGTCAGGGCGGTCGGCCGTACGGTGCCGCCGCGCCGGGTCCCGGCGTTCCCGCGCAGAACGCCCATGCCTACGGGACGCCCCAGCAGCAGTACGCCGGCCACCAGCAAGGACAGCAGGCACCGGCCCAGCAGTCGGCCCATCAGCCTCAGCAGCTCCAGCAGCACCCCGGTCACCAGGGACACCAGGCGGTGGCCGCCCACCCCGCCGTACAGCCTCAACAGCAACAGCAGCCGCAGCAGGCTCAGCCCCAGGCGCAGCACGCCGCGTACACCCCGGGCACCCGGCCCCAGCACACCCCCGACTCCCGGCCCGTGGTGGACCGGGAGCTGGCCTCCGTCGGGCGCAAGGCGCGGCGCGGCGAGCCGTTCGCCGCGCGGGCCGCGCGCGCCCTGCGGGTGAGCGTGTCCTCGTCGGCGGCGCGCGAGGTCGCCCGTACCACCGCCACCGCCGAGACGCTCCAGCAGCCCGTGACGACCGGTCGGCAGATCGCCGTCACCTCCATCCGGGGCGGCGCGGGCAAGTCGACCGTCGCCGCGCTGCTCGGCACCACGTACGCGCACTACCGCCAGGACCCGGTCCTCCTCGTCGAGGCCGACCCGGCGCTCGGCTCGCTGCCGCTGCGGCTCGGCGCCGATTCGCTGCGCTGGACCACCGGTGACCTGGCGGGCATCATCGAGCCGCAGATGTCGCTGCTGGACATCACCGGATATCTCGTCCAGCTCCCCGGCAACGCCTGGCTGCTGCCCGGCAGTCAGGGCCAGATCGGCGCGATGCTGGACACCAGGGCGTACGAGCGGGTCATGGTGTCGCTGCGCCGCTACTTCGGCGTCACCGTCGTCGACTGCGAGACGCTGCCCGCCGAGGTCGCCCGGGTCGCGCTCTCCGCCGCCCAGGCCCGGGTGCTGGCCGCCCCCGCCACGCTGGAGGGCGTCACCAGCACGTACGCGGTCCTGCAGTGGATGCAGTCGCTGCCCCGGCAGGTGATCGCCGGCACCGTCGTCGTGCTCAGCGAACTGGTGCCGCACCCCGGGCTCGATCTCGACGAGGCGGCACAGAAGCTGAAGGCCACCGGCGCGAGTGTCCAGGTACTGCCGTACGACCGTCATCTGGCGGCCGGCGGCGCGATCCGTACCGAACTCCTGGCGCACGCGACCCGGGAGGCCGTCACCCGGCTCGCCGCGGACGTGTTCCGGCTGTCCCAGCAGCACCACTGATCACCGACCGGCAGCACCACCGGTCCCGATGCCGACCTGACCCGACCCCGAGTGACGGACGACGATGAGTACCCGACTGATCCACCGCCCGGCCAGGACCACCCGGCCGCCGGCCGCCTCCGAGGCGCGCACCATCGAGGCCCCGCCGAACCTGCCCGAGGGCAAGTCGGGCAACATCGCGATGTCGCTGTTGCCCGTCGCCGGCGTGATGTCCTCCGTCGTGATGATGACGGTCGTACGCAACAGTCAGTTCGCCGGGCTCGGGGCGATCATCCTCGTCGTCACCGTCATCGGCTCCGTGGCGCTGGTCTTCTCGCAGCGCGGCAAGGCCCAGCGCACCCGCCGTACCCAGCGCGAGGCCTACCTCGCCTATCTGGAGGACTTGCGCGAGGAGCTCTCGATCGAGGAGCGCCGGCGGGCCGAGCGGGCCGATGTCCTCAATCCGCCGCCGCACGCCCTGTACGACATAGTGCGCGACCCGGCCCGGGTCTGGGAGCGGCGCCGGCTCGACGGCGACTTCCTGCGGGTGCGCGTCGGCACGGGTGAGATGCCGGTACGCGATCTGACGGTCGCCCAGCAGGGTTCGTCCGTCCTCTCGCCGCCCGACACCTTCATGCTCAACGAGGCGTCCGCGCTGATGGACCGCTTCCGTACCGGCACCGAACTCCCGCTCACCGTCCCGCTCGACCGGGTCGGCAACATCAGCGTCATCGGTCCCCGCGAGGACTGTCTGCGCGTCGCGCGCGCCCTGCTCGTCCAGACCGCCGCCACACATGCCCCCGACGACGTCGCGATGGCGCTCGCCGTGCCCGGTGAGCGGCTGGCCGACTGGGAGTGGGCCAAGTGGATGCCGCACCTGCTCGACACCGAGCAGTTCGACGGCCCGGTCGCCGCCCGCCGGATCGCCCCGTCCGCGCCCCAGCTGGCCCGCCAGATCGGTCCGGAACTGCGCCGCCGCGCCTCGTACGCGGCCGAGGTACGGCGCGGTCTGTCCGGTAAGGACGCGCTGTCCATGACGTCCCGGCTGCTGGTCGTCACCGACGGGCACGGCGAGGACGCCGTCGACCTGCCGCGACCGGACGACGCGGTCGGCCTGCGCGAGATGGGCGTCAGCGTGCTGCACCTGCTGGAGCACCGGGTCCAGGAGCCGGGACACGTCAGCGTTCGGATCACCGTCGACGGCGACTCGGTGGTCATCGAGGACCTGCGCGAGCAGGAACCGGTCAGCGCCCACGGCACCGTGGACGAGGTCGGCATCCCGTTCGCCGAGGGCCTGGCCCGGATGCTGGCGCCGATGCGGCTGTCCGCCGAGTCGATGGTGGACGCCCCGCTCTCCGGTCCGGTGGACTTCGCCGACCTGCTCGGCATCGACGACGTGGCGCGCCTCGACCTGTCGCGGATGTGGGCGCCGCGCGGCGAACGCGCCTTCCTGCGGGTGCCGATCGGTATCAGCGACTCCCACCAGCCGGTGCTCCTGGACCTCAAGGAGTCCTCCGAGCTGGGCATGGGGCCGCACGGGCTGTGTGTCGGGGCGACCGGTTCCGGCAAGTCGGAGCTGCTGCGCACCCTGGTCCTCGCCCTGGTGGCCACGCATCCGCCGGAGGACCTCGCGCTGGTCCTGGTCGACTACAAGGGCGGTGCGACCTTCGCCCCGTTCGCGGAGCTGCCGCACGTGGCCGGGGTCATCACCAACCTGGAGAACCAGGCGGGCCTCGTCGAGCGGGTGCACGCCTCGCTCGCCGGTGAGGTCAAGCGCCGTCAGCAGGTGCTCAAGGACGCGGGCAATGTCGCCGACATCGGTGACTACGCGGCGCTGCGCGCGGACCGGCGGCCCGATCTGGACCCGCTGCCGCATCTGTTCGTCGTGATCGACGAGTTCGGTGAACTCCTCACCGCGAAGCCGGACTTCATCGACCTGTTCCTGTCCATCGGCCGGATCGGCCGTTCCATCGGTGTGCATCTGCTGCTGTCCAGCCAGCGCATCGAGGGCGGCAAGCTCAAGGGCCTGGACACCTATCTCTCGTACCGGCTCGGTCTGCGTACGTTCTCCGCCGACGAGTCGCGCACGGTCCTGGACACCACCGACGCCTTCCATCTGCCGCCGCTGCCCGGTTTCGGCTATCTCAAGGTCGACACCAGCCATTACGAGCGCTTCAAGGCGAGCTATGTCTCGGGCGCGTACCGGGGGCCGGTGCAGCGTGACGAGGAGCAGGACAGTGGTCCGCTGGCCCTGGAGTACGAGGCGTTCAACACCCTGGCCGAGCCGGAGAGTCCGGGCGAGGAGCCGAAGGTGCGGCGCCGGGAGACCGGCCCGACCGAGATGGGCGTGATCGTCGACCAGCTGCGGGAGGCGGCCGGTACGGTGCGCCGGATCTGGCTGCCGCCGCTGCCCGGTGCGATCGCCCTGGACAAGGTCGCGGGGCCGCTGGACGTGGGCCCGCGCGGGATGCAGCTCGCCAAGCGGCGCGGCCCGCTCCAGGTGCCGCTCGGGCTGCGCGACGACCCGACCAAGCAGTGGCAGGGCCAGTGGTACCTGGACCTCACGGTGGCGGGCGGTCACGTCGCGGTCATCGGCGGTCCGCAGGCCGGCAAGACGACGCTGCTGCGCACCCTCGCGCTGGCGATCTCGCTGACCCACACCCCGCAGGAGGTCGGCGTCTACGGCCTCGACCTGGTCGGCGGCGGCCTCCAGGCCGTGTCGGGGCTGCCGCACGTCGGCGGGGTCGCCGGCCGTGCGGACCGGGAGCGCGCGGGGCGCACCGTCGAGGAGGTCCGGGGCATGCTCGCGGTCCGCGAGGAGCTGTTCCGCGAGCACGGCATCGACTCCGTGGAGCAGCTGCGTTCGCTGCACGCGGCGGGCCGGCTGCCGCAGCTGGCCTCGGCCGAGATCGTGCTGATCATCGATGGATTCGGCGCGCTGCGCGACGACTTCGACGAGCTGGACGACGCCGTCGTGGACATCCTCAAGCGCGGTGGCGGCTACGGCATCCACGTCGTCGCGGGCATGCTCCGCTGGAACGACGTACGCATCGCCACCCAGTCGAACTTCGGCACCCGGGTCGAGCTGCGGCTCAACGACCCCAGTGAGTCCAGCATCGACCGGAAGCTGGCGCAGACCCTGTCGCCCGACGAGCCGGGCCGCGTCCTCACCGACGGCAAGCTCTTCGCGCAGGTCGCGCTGCCCCGCACGGACGGTGTCGCGGACGTGTCGGACCTGGGCGCGGTCCTGGAGCACACCGCCCGTACGGTCCGCGCCACCTGGAGCGGCGAGGTCGCCCAGCCGGTCCGGATCCTGCCGCACGTCCTGGAGCCGCATCTGCTGCCGGGCCCGGTCGCCGAGCCCAAGCGGGTGCCGATCGGCCTGGACCAGACGGCGCTGGCGCCCGCCGTGCTCGACCTGTTCCACCACGACCAGCACCTGCTGGTCCTGGGCGACAGCGAGTGCGGCAAGACCAACCTGCTGAAGACGGTCGCCGCCGGGCTGATCGAGCGCTACGGCGAGGAGGAGCTGGTCTTCGCCGTCATGGACCCGCGGCGCGGTCTGCGCGGCGCGATCCCCGAGGAGTTCCGCGGCGGGTACGCGTACAACGCAAAGATGTGCGCGGGTCTGGCCGCGGGTATCGCCACCGAGCTGGAGAAGCGGTTGCCGGACGACCGGGCGGACACCGAGGACCTGGAGCCCGGCAGCTGGGGCAGCGGTCCGCGGATCGTGATCCTGGTCGACGACTACGACGTGCTGACCACCGCCGGTCAGGCGCCGCTCGACCCGTTCCTGCCGTACATCCCGTCCGCCGTCGACATCGGTCTCCACTTCGTGCTGACCCGACGGGTCGCGGGCGCCTCGCGCGGAATGTACGACCCGCTGATGCTGGGGCTGCGCGAGTCGGGGGCCTCGGCGCTCCTGATGGCGGGCGACCGCAGCGAGGGACAGCTGTTCCCCGGTGTGTACGCGACCCAGCAGCCGCCGGGGCGCGGGGTGTTCATCCGCAGGGGCCGGCAGAACCGTCTGATCCAGACCGTGTACACCGCGGAGTGACCCGCCGGGGGCGGTCCCGTTTCCGCGGGCCGCGCCCCCACCGCACATCCGCACCCGGACGAAGAAGGAACGGCCGACCACATGACCAAGGACGTCATCGCCCTCACCCCGCGCATGCCCGACCCGTTGACCGTGCTCGCGGGGCTGCTCGCGGGCGGCCCGGACAAGCTGGTGGGGACGGCGGGCGAGGATGCCGTCGTGCAGCTCTGCGACGAGCAGGGCCGGCCGCTCGTCTCCATCGAGGCGCCGCTGCTGGTGCAGGTCGCGGGCGAGGCCGAGCGGCTGCTCGGGGCCACCGCGCCGCCGGTTCCGTTCTGGTGGACGGAGGCCCGCGCCACCACCGGGGTCGAGGAGGCCGAGCTGATCGCGGGCACCTTCGCGGCCCGGATCGCCACCCTGGCCGGGGGCTCCGCCTGGCCGCCTCAGGCCGCGCGCTCCCTCGCGGTGGTGAAGACCGACGGGGTGAGCGTCGCGCCGACGCCCGCCGCCGCGCAGCCCGCCGTGGACGCGCTCACCGACAAGGTGGCCGTCATCATCCAGGACCGTCCGGTGATCGCCATGACGGCCTGGCTCTCGGACGCGTTCCGGGCCGCGGCCAACGCCGAGCTGGGGCTCCAGATCGTCACCTCGCCGGGCGCCACGCTCTCCCCCGCGGTGCGCAACAGCCTCAGCGGCTGGCCCTCGCGCTGGGTGGTGCAGGACGAGAAGGACGGCTACTACGACGGTCTGTCCGGTGCCGTACTGCGCTGGCAGCACGGCATGTTCGCGACGGTCGAGTCGCCCGACGCCGCGCCCGAGGACCCGCGCACCCCGGTGGCCGCCGCCTACCAGGAGGTCACCGACACCGGTGACCGCCAGCTGGCGATCTCGTTCCGCACGGTCCACCCGGCGGACGACCGGCTGGTGCTGGGCGGGGCGCTGGAGTCGGTGTGGCAGGAGCTGACGGGGCGGCCGCCGGCCGGGTGGGGCACCGCCGAGCCCGCCAACCTGCCGTGGTCGCTGCGCCGGCTGACCGATGTCGCCTTCGAGCGGGCGCCCGAGCCGACCTGGCTCGTGGTGGTCGGCAGCCCGGACCGGCCGGCCCTGGCCACGGTCCGCATCAGCCGTACGAAGGCGGGGGTGGAGGAGGACGTCACGCTGGCGTTCGGCTACGGCCCCGGCGAGGAACCCCCGCTGGGCGCGCTGCCCCGGGTGGCGGAGGTGCTCGCCACCCGTCATCACCTCCAGTCGATGCTGGTCCAGCTCCGCAGGGCGCGGCGCGACCTGGCCGTGCCGCCGCGCTTCGAGGGGCCGGGGGTCCCGCTGGCCTTCGTGCTCGGCGCGGAGGAGGTGCGCGAGATGCCCGGCGACCGCGCCCGGCGCACCCCGCTCTCCGAGCCGCCCGTCCAGCTCGGCCCGAGGTCCCGTCCGGCGCTGTACTACCCGCTGCCGGGCGACCCGTCGGACCTGTCCGGCTGGCAGGACTTCGAGCGGCTGATGCGGCATCTGAAGGGCGCCTGAGCGGGTCGGGACAGCGGGCAGAACTGCTCAGCGGGGCGGCGCGGCGGCCCGGCAGGAGGCGCGGCGTGAAATCGCCTGCGCGGATGCCTGCTCGGACGTCCGTGCCGCCGAACGGAGATCACCACAACAGGTCACCGGCTGCTCAGAGACGTTCAATCGTTTCTGACGATCAAGCAGTTTCGGTCACAAATGGCTTCCCTCTTTCGCCCACAGGCGGTTGACTGGGGGTTACACATGGTGATGCCACCGTCCTGCACCACGGGCGATTGCCACCGCGGGCCCACGGGCCCGGCCCCGATGCCCCGACCCCCGGCGGAGGAGAGTGAGCAGGAATGACTGCCTCGTCTCGCACGGTGAGCCTCTGGCCAGAGTCGGTGGGCGCGGGCGGCCTGTACCCCGATGCGTACCCGGCGCCGACGCGTGAGTCCGGCCGGTTACCCGTTCTTATCGCTCATCCGAACCGCTTCGACGAGGGGCACCAATGAGCCAGATTGCGCTGCCAGCGTTTCATATGCCGTTCCAGAGCACCGGATGCAATCCAGGCATCGAGGAGACCAGGGAGGCAGCGTGGGAATGGGCCGAATCCAATGACCTCGCGCTCTCCCCGGTGGCCCGGAAGAAGATGATCCGGACCAGGCCCGAGCTCTGGATCTCCCTCATCTTCCCGGCCGCGTCGCAGCGGCATCTCGATCTCTTCTGCCAGTGGCTCTTCTGGGCCTTCCTCGTCGACGACGAGTTCGACGACGGGCCCGCCGGACGTGACCCGCGGATGTGCGAGGCGGCGATCGACCGGCTGGTCACCGTGCTCGACGGCGGCCCGCCGCGCGGCGCCATGGAGCGCGCGCTCGTGGGGCTGCGGACCCGGACGTACCGGGACCGGTCGGCGCGCTGGATCCGGCAGTTCCGGCGGGACACGGTCGCCTGGCTGTGGACCTACTACGCCGAGGCCGTGGAGCGGGCCGCCGGGCAGGCGCCGTCCCGGACCGAATTCGTCAAGCACCGCCGGGATTCGGTGGCCATGCAGCCCTTCCTGGACCTCCATGAGATCACCGCCGGGATCGACCTTCCGGAATCGGCCCGGAGCCTTCCCGCGTACATCGCGCTGCGCAACGCGGTCACCGATCACTCGGGGCTCTGCAACGACATCTGCTCCTTCGAGAAGGAGGCGCTGCTCGGGTACGAACACAACGCGGTGCGCCTCATCCAGCGTGATCGCGACTGCACGCTCCAGGAGGCCGTCGACGAGGCCGGGGCGCAGCTCGCACAGATCGCGCAGCGGGTGCAGCGGGCCGAGAAGGAGCTGATCGAGGAGATCGAGGCGGCCGGCATCCAGGGCCCCACCCGGCTCGCACTGGAGCGGTGCGTACGGGACTACCGGGGGCTGGTCCGGGGCGACTTCGACTACCACGCCCGCGCGGAGCGCTACACCCGTCCCGATCTCGTCGAGGTCGACGAACGGGAGTCCCTGTCCGAGCACTTCGCGGCCTGACCCACCGTCAGCACATGCGGCAGCCGCCGACCGGGGGCCGGCAACGGCCTCCGGTCCCGCGCGGCGCCGCTCACGCCCCGGCCCGCCCCAAGCCGCTCTCCCCCGGCGCCTGTTCGTAGTCGCCTGTCGGCAGCGGAAGCGCCCGCAGGGCCAGCGCCCATCCCAGCCGTACCTCGCCCGACTCCGCCGAGGCGCCGGTGAGTTCGGCGATCCGGCCGATCCGGTTGAGGACCGTGTTGCGGTGGCAGTAGAGCAGCTCGGCCGCCCGCGCCGCCGAGCAGCCGTGGTCGAGCCAGACCCGGAGCGTGCCGAGCAGCACGTCGCGTTCGGCCGCCATGTCCAGTACGCCGCCCAGCCGCGTGGTCACGATGCGCTCGGCGATCTCCGGCCGGCCGACCAGGAGCACCTCCGCGAGCCGGTCGTCGAAGGCCGCCGCCTCGCCGCTTCCGGCGGGCAGCGTGCGCAGCGCCTGCTCGGCCAGCCGCAGTGCCCGCCCCGCCCTGGCCAGCCGGTCGAACTCCGGTGACACCCCCGCGGTGGCACCGGTGCGGTGGCGCAGCAGGTCGAGCAGGACACCGCAATCCCCCGAGGCCGCCAGCCGCACGATTCCCGCGTACCGGCCCGACCGGGGCCGCCAGAAGGACCAGATGCCGTGCTCGTCGAGGACGGGTGCCGGGTTGGGCGGCGCGGCCGGGTCCTGGGCGGCGACGACGATGACGTACCGGTCGTGGACCGGCACGCCCAGCGCGGCGGCGGCCGCCGCCGCGACCGCCGGATCCTCGCCGCGCCCGTCGAGCAGGGCCTCGAAGAGGGCGACGCGGCGGGTGTCCTGCCTGCCCTGCATCTCCAGCTGGGTGAGCCGGTACGAGTCGGCCATGACCAGCGAGTAGCGGTCGATGGTCTCCCACACGGCGCCCGCCATGTCCAGTTCGGTGTCCCGGTCGCCCGCGACCGGCCCCGCGGCGTCCGGTGTCCCGCGCGTCGCCCGCAGATGCTCGGCCATCACCTGCCACATCACCCGGCCACCGCGCCGGTAGGCCTGGAGCACCGTGTCCAGCGGTACGCCCTGCTCCGCGCGCCGCCGCCCCGTCTCGCGCGCCGCGTGCTCGCCGTCGCCCCCGCTGGACGGCAGCCCGCCGAAGTCCTCCAGCGCGCGCAGCAGGTTGTCGCGGCAGATCCCCCACAGGTCGTCCCGGCTTACGGGCGAGCCGGAGGCGTACGTACCGCTGTGCGCGTGGATGTCGTCGACGACCCGCCGGGTCAGTTCGTCGATGCCCGGCAGGAGGGCGGTGGCCAGGGCGCGGCGCAGCTCACCGTCGTCGCCGGTACGAGGGGATGGGGCACGCGGGTTCTGCGCCATGCCCCGAAGATTAACGCCCTCGTTATGCGGATGCCTCGCCATGTGCCTCTCCGCGTGGCTGCTGCCCAGGTGGGCGGTGCGCATGGTGGGCAACTGCACATTGTGCGGAACCGGGGCCACGGCCGATTCTGAGCGGGAAGAGCCGTGTGAACGCCATGTTTCCTGGAGCGTGTCATGTTTCTCAGCGTCGCCATCGTCCTGCGCGAGTCGGCCCGCAAGCATCCCGACCGCGTGGCCGTGGTCGATTCGGGCACCCGGATCACCTACCGCGAGCTGTGGGACGGGACGCTGCGCTGCGCGGGCGCGCTGCGGGCCTCGGGGGTCCGGCCGGGCGACCGGGTCGCGGTGCTGCTGCCCAACTCGGCGGACTTCCTGTACGCGTACTTCGGCGCGCTGGCCGCCGGGGCGACGGTGGTGCCGGTGCACGGGCTGCTGGTGGCCGAGGAGGTGGCGTACGTGCTGCGGCACAGCGGCTCCGTCGTGCTGATCGGCGGCGGTCCGATGTGGCCGGTCGCCGAGGAGGGGGCACGCGCCGCGGGGGTCAGGGCCGTGCAGGGCGTGCCGGAGGGCGGCGACCCGCTGACCGCGGCGGAGCCGGCGGCGCCGGAGGACACCGCGGTGATCCTCTACACCAGCGGCACGACCGGGCGGCCCAAGGGGGCGCTGCTCACCCACCTCAACATCGTGCTGAACGCCTCCGTGGTCGCCCACGACCTGCTGCGGCTGGACGTCGACGACGTGGTCCTCGGCTGTCTGCCGCTGTTCCACACCTACGGGCAGACCTGTGCGATGAACGCCACGCTGCGGGCCGGGGCGACGCTCGTGCTCATGCCGCGCTTCAGCGGCGCGGGCGCGCTGGAGCTGCTGGCCGCCGAAGGCGTGAGCGTCTTCATGGGCGTGCCGACGATGTACCACGCCCTCGTGGAGGCGGCGGCGCAGGACGACGCGACGCACCGTCCCACCCTGCGCGCGGCCGTCTCGGGCGGCGCGGCCCTCCCCGTCGCCGTGCTCGAACGCTTCGAGGAGACCTTCGCGACGCAGGTCCTGGAGGGCTACGGGCTGACCGAGACCTCCCCGGTCGCCACCTTCAACCAGCCGGAGATCGGCCGCCGCCCCGGCACGGTCGGCCACCCGGTGTGGGGCGTGGAGATCGGGGTGGCGGACGCGGCGGTGGAGGAGGCCGTGGTGCTGCTCGCGGACGGCGAGGTCGGCGAGGTCGTGGTGCGCGGCCACAACGTGTTCGCCGGGTATCTCGACGATCCGGTGGCGACGGCCAGGGCGGTGGTCGACGGCTGGTTCCGCACCGGGGATCTCGGGGTCCGGGACGAGGACGGCTTCCTGAGCATCGTCGACCGGAAGAAGGACCTGGTCATCCGGGGCGGCTTCAACATCTATCCGCGTGAGGTCGAGGAGGTGCTGGTCCGCCATCCGGCGGTCTCCGAGGTCGCGGTGATCGGTGTGCCCGACGAGGCGCGCGGCGAGGAGATCTGCGCGGTCGTCGTACTGCGGGCCGGGGCGGAGGCGGTGACGGAGCAGGAGCTGATCGCCTGGTCCAGGGAGCGGCTCGGGCGGCACAAGTACCCGCGCGTCGTGCGGTTCACCGGGGCGCTGCCGCTGGGCCCGACCGGCAAGGTGCTCAAGCGGGCACTGACGGCGGCTCCTCCCTCCTCCTGACCCCGCCCGCCACGGCGGCGGAGCCGGTCCGGGTCGACGCGGCCCCGGTCCGGGTACACATCGGTCACCGGTCCGCGATCGCACCGCAGAAGGGCTGAACCACATGTCTGCCGTACCCACACCGATACCCGGGACGTCGCCCCGGGTCAGCACGGTCCACGGGGCGGTGCGCGGCACGCTGGAGCAGGGTGTCGCCGTCTTCCGCGGCATCCCGTACGCCGCCGCGCCGGTCGGCGCCCTGCGCTTCGGGGCACCCGTGCCGCCCGAGCCCTGGGAAGGGGTGCGGGACGCGGTGGCGTTCGGGCCGACCGCGCCCAAGCGGCCGTACGACCCGCCGCTGGACCGGCTGCTGCCCGACCCCGACGTACCGGGCGACAACTGCCTCAACCTCAATGTGTGGACGCCGTCCCCGGCCGCCACCGGGCTGCCCGTGATCGTCTGGATCCACGGCGGTTCGCTGCTGCACGGCTCGTCGGCGGTGCCGCTGTACGACGGGACCGCGTTCGCCCGGGACGGTGTGGTCCTGGTGTCGGTCAACTACCGGCTCGGCGTGGAGGGGTTCGGGGTGTTCCCGGACGCGCCCGCCAACCGGGGGCTGCTCGACCAGATCGCGGCCCTGACCTGGGTGCGGGAGAACATCGTGGCGTTCGGCGGCGATCCGGACCTGGTCACGGTGTGCGGCGAGTCGGCGGGGGCGATCAGCATCGGCGCCCTGCTGGCCGCCCCTCGGACCAGGGGCCTGTTCCGGCGGGCCGTGCTGCAGAGCGGCGCGCCGACCGCGCTGCCGCTCGGCGCGGGCGCCCGGCGCACCACGGAGCTGATCGCCAAGCGGCTCGGGGTGGCGGCGACGGCCGGGGCGCTGGCCGCGGTGGATCCGGCCGCGCTGCTGGCCGCGCAGACCGAGGTGACGGCCGGCGGCTCGCCGCTGACCGGCGGGAATTCCTTCCAGATCGTGGTGGACGGCGATCTGCTGCCCCGCGATCCGCTCGAAGCGCTGCTGGACGGCGCCGCGTCCGGTGTCGATCTGCTGCTGGGCTCGAACAGCGAGGAGTACCGGCTCTGGTTCGTACCGAGCGGTCTGACGGAGCGGCTGTCCGCGTTCAAGCTCAGGCTGGCCCTGCTGAAGTTCAAGGTGCCGGGCGCCACGACGCGTACGTACCGGGCGAACCGGCCGGGGGCCACGCCGGGTGAGCTGCTCGGGGCGCTCGCCACCGATCTGCTGCTGCGGGTCCCGCTGAACCGGGTGGCCGACGCCCGTGCGGACGGGCCGGGAAGCACCCATGTCTACGAGTTCGGCTGGCCGTCCCCGGTGCTGCGGCTGGGCGCCTGTCACGCGCTGGAGATCGGCTTCGTCTTCGACACGCTGGACAAGCCCGACGCGGTGGCGCTGGCCGGTGCGGGCGCCCCGCAGGAGCTGGCCGACGCGATGCACGCGGCGTGGGTGGCGTTCGCCGCGTCCGGCGACCCCGGCTGGCCGGCCTGGGACGCCTCGCGCCCGGTGATGGGCTTCGGCCCCGGCAGGCCCGCAGTGGTGCGGGCCCCGCGCGACGAGGAGCTGCGCGGCTGGGCTCCGTACCGCGGGAGCGCCTGAACGGCGGCCCCCGGCCCGGGAGGCCGGGGGTCCTTCAGGACTCAGTCCTTGTTCTGGGCCGCCCAGAACTCCTCGAACGTGAGCAGCCCGTCGCCGTTGGCGTCGTGCGAGTTGATGACTGCCTGGGCCACCGTCTCGGTGACGTAGGGGTCGCCGAGCTGCGCCATCACGCTCTTGTACTCGACGGCCGAGATCAGCCCGTCGCCGTTCAGATCGAACCGTTCGAATGCCTTGCGCGCCGACTCTATGTCCGCCACGGTTTCGCCCCTTCGTAATCCCTGATCAATGCCTGGCCAATGCCTGACCGACGGGGGTCAGATTAACGGTCGCGACCGGTGGCCTTCGCGGCGGCCGGTAGTCGATCATGAGTGGGGGGAGTCCGCCGCCCGGCGGACCACGGACCGGACGGGGAAGCGGGACACCGATGGATGACGCGCTGGCACGGATCATGACGGCCTCGGCGCACGGGCGGTTTCCCCCGCCGGACGGTTCGACGACCGTGGTGCGGCAGCCCTCGGCCCGGGACGCCGGGGTGCTGGCGTTCACCGCGCACTCGGTGGTCTTCACCGACGAGGACCCCGACTGGGTGCGGGCCGTGCTGGCCAGAACGCCCGGCGACGAGCTCGCCGCGACGATGAACCCGCACTTCCTGAACGCGCTGCTGGCCCGGACCGGCCGGCACATGAACACCGTCGACCTGCTGACGGTCGCCCCCGCGCTGCCCGGCGAACCGGAGATCGAGCTGCGGGAGATCGAGGACCCGGAGCATCCACGGGTGGCGCGGGCGATGCAGTACCGCGACGAGGTGCGGGTCTGGTCCGCCGACGGCGGCGTGGTGATCCTCGGCCGGGGCGTCGCGGGCCGCTGGGAGACCGCGATCGAGGTGGCCGAGGAGGCGCGCGGCCGGCGGCTGGGCGAGCGGCTCGCGCGGGCGGCCAGGCAGCTGGTGCCGGACGCGGTGGTCTGGGCCCAGCAGTCGCCGGGGAACGCCCGCAGCGTGCGGACGTTCCAGGCGGCGGGCTACCGGCCGGTGGGCTCGGAGGCCCTCTTCGTCATGGGGTGAGTGTTCGCCGGATCAGCTGCGCCACGGCTTGTAGTGCGGGTTGTCGACGCACTCGTTCATGATCTCGGTCTTGCTCGCCCGGTCGATCGGGCACGCCCCGACGATGAACTCCCGGTCGACGCCGCCGGGGAAGGCGACCTCCACCTGGTCGGCGTACTTGTGGGTGTCACCGATCGTCCTGTTCACGTCGATGCCGCCGGGAGCGTCGATGTAGTAGTTGAACTCGCTCTTCCACTTCTTGTACAGGTCGTGGTCGTACGTGGTGGAGACGAACGGCGACGGCTGGTTGACCAGGACGTACTTCTCCAGGTCGTACTGGCCGTAGTCGATGTCCCTGGCGTGGAAGCCCTCGTCGAAGATGGCCGACGGGCCCCGGCCGTCCGCCCGGTAGAGCTGGCGGCAGTCGACCCGCCACGAGGGCTGCGGGGTGATCCGGTCGACGTCCACCGGGTCGGCGGCGGCGAAGAGGTGGTCGGCGACGGCCGGGCAGCCGCCGGGCTTGAACGCGGCGGCAGGGGCGGCGGCGGGGGCGGCCTCCGTGGCGGCGGCCGGGACGAGCACGGCGGAGAGGGAGAGAACGGCGAGTGCGGCCCGGCGCCGCAGACGAGAAGTGATCATCATGATGGTCACTGTCGCGGCGGCGCGGCGCCGGGCCATGGAGTGTCACCCGAAGGCGAGCGTGTCAGGCGCGGTGTTGACGTCGGGCCGTCAGCGGAAGACGCCGGTGTGGCCGAGCGAGTAGCGGCCCGGCTGCGGGTAGACGGCGAGTCCGTGCGGGCCGCTGCCCACCGGGATACGGGCCAGCTGCTTGCCGGTGGCGGTGTCGATCGCGTACACCTCGGCGTCGTAACGTCCGCTCAGCCAGAGGACCTTGCCGTCCGCCGAGACCCCGCCCATGTCGGGGCTGCCGCCGCCTGGCAGCCGCCACTTCGTCGCCAGCTTGCGCTTGGCGAAGTCGAAGACGGAGATGGTGCCCTCGCCGCGGTTGGAGATGTACATCTGCTTGGAGTCGCGGCTGACGTAGAGGCCGTGGGTGCCCTTGCCGGTGTGCAGCAGCTTCGGGGTGGTGAACTTCTTCCCGTCCAGCACCCAGATCCCGTCGGCGACCATGTCCGCGATGTAGAACGTCCCACCGTCCGGCGACAGCTTCACGTCCTGCGGCATCGCGCCGCCGAGCGGCAGCTTCTGCTGCCCGACGACCTTCATCTTCGCGGTGTCGACCTTGAGGAGTTCGCCGGAGAACTCGCAGGAGACGATGAAGTACCGGCCGTCGGCGGAGAAGTCGGCGTGGTTGACGCCCGCGCAGTCGACCGGGACGGTCTTGGCCGTCTTCATGGTGTGGGCGTCGCGGAAGACCAGCTGACGGTCCATCGAGGCCATCACCACGGCGTACTTGCCGTCCGGGGTGAAGTAGAGGTTGTACGGGTCGGAGACCGGCACCGTGGGGCCGGTCTTCCCGGTGGCCGGGTCGATGACGGTGAGGCTGTCGCCGATGTCGTTGTTGACCCAGAGGGTCTTCAGGTCCCAGGAGGGGACGACGTGCTGCGGCTGGCGGCCGACCTTGATGGTTTTGATGACCTTGTACGTGGCGGGGTCGATCACGGACACGGTGTCGGAGTTGGTGTTGGGGACGTACACCCGGGACGGGAAGTCCTTGACGACCGGGGACAGCTTTCCCCGGTCGGCCGAGTAGACGTCCTTGGCGTCGAGCACCGGGGGCATCCCGGGGAGCCCCGGTGGTGCGGGCGGCGCGACGCGGTCGGCCTCGGCGGGCCGGGCGGCCTCGCTGCCGACGGCCTGGACGTTCGCCTTCTCGGCGGAGGTGCCGCAGCCGGTGAGTACGGCCAGCAGGACGCCCCCGAGCAGGGCCGCGGTGTGCTTGGTGGAGGGAGACATCAGGTCAGCAGCTCCGTGGTCGTCACCGCGCGCAGTCGGCGGCGGTCGATTTCGGTGAGGAGGAGGGGCAGCGCGGCGACCGTGTCCGCGTAGCCGAAGTGCAGGCTCACCACCGATCCGTTGCGGATCTCCCCGGCCACCTTGCGGGTGACGGCCGCGGCGCCGGGAGAGGTGAAGTCGAGGGAGTCCACGTCGTACGAGAGGATGTGCGGGTAGCCCGCCCTGGCGGCCAGCCGCTGGACGAGCGGGGTGGCGTTCCGGGCGCGCGAGGGGCGGAACCAGGTGCCGATGGAGCCGGTGAGCCTGCGCAGCCGCTGGGCGCAGTCGTTGATCTCCGCGTACGCCTCGGCCTCGCCCATCGAGGAGATGTCGGTGTGGTGCTGGGTGTGGTTGCCGAGTTCGTGGCCGCCGTCGAGGATGCGCCGGGCCACGTCGGGGTGTTCGTCGAGCCAGCTGCCGACGGCGAGGACGGTGACCCGGGCGTGGGCCCGTTCGGCCTCGGCGAGCACGGTGCGGGCGATGGCGGGGTCGCCCTGGCCGTGGAAGGTGAGGGCGACGCGGGCGCGGTCGCGGGGGCCGTGGTCGATCTGGACCGGCTGTCCGGGGAAGCGGTGCGGTCCGGGGGCGGGATTCGGGGACGGGGGCCGGGTGGTCGCGTCGGCCAGGTTCTTCGGGCTCACCGTGTCCGTGACGGTCCCGGCCGGTGTGCCGACGGCATCGCGGTCCGCGCATCCGGCGGCGAGGACACCGGCGAGGGCGGCCCCTGCTCCCGCGCGCAGGGCGCCGCGGCGGTGCACCGGAGTGTCGGAGACGTTCATGTGCAGACACAGTAGGGGCGAAATGAGATGGAAATAACAATTTAGGCATATGGGTGAACCGAATGAATCACTCACTCAATCCCATAAATATTCACACTTTTACAGGCAAGTGACCCATCACACCTGCGATTCACCTGGAGAATGTCCCGCTATGACCGTAGATGCATAGATTGCACCTTTGGCGGGGAGGTCGCCCGTCTGCCATAGTCGGTCACACGACCGCATGACCCGAGCCAGGTCGTCACAAGCGGCCGCGAACACACCCCCCATTTCGCGGCCCCCACACAGCAGCCCCCGAAGCGCCTCACCACGGCGGACGGGGGCTGCTGTGGTTTCCGGGCACGGGCAGCACGGGTACGGACCCGCCGGCCGGGATCAGCGGTCGGAGATCCGCATCTCGAACCAGGTGGTCTTGCCGCGCGGCAGCAGATCCACACCCCAGCGGTCGGAGAGCTTGTCGACGAGGAAGAGGCCCCGCCCGCTGACATCCATCGGCTGAACGGGCATCAGGCAGGGCAGTCCGCGCGAGGGGTCGCGCACCTCGATCCTGATCCAGCCACGGCGGCGCATCATCCGCAGCCCGAAGACCCGGGCGCCGGTGTGCCGCACCGCGTTGCCGACGAGCTCCGAGACGAGCAGCACGGCGTACTCGGCGGTCTGCGGGGAGAGCGCCCACTGACGCAGCACCACGCACGAGGTGAGCCGCCGGGCAGTCGCCGCGGACTCCGGACGGGAGGGCAACCGGACTTCGCCCTCCGCCGGATTCCCGAACAACTCCAGTGCCTTGAACGCCTGTTCGTCCTCCGCGGTCGGCATCCACCGCGCCGCCGTCGCACCGCTGTGCGGTCGCGGCTGTTCCACACCCTCCAGGCCCGCCATGGACACCATCATGGCCGCACGACGGACGGGCCGGGGCCGTTCCAAAGGAATCAGCGCCCCGGAACTCGCCGCTCCATGGAGACGGGTAGGCATATGCCAGTGGCAGAATGCGAGCTGCTACAACCCCTCTGACCTGCACGAACATGCCCTCCGAGCGCGATCCGAGGGCTCATCGGGGTGCTGGGCCTTAAGGTTGTCTTAAGGCCCAGCTAATCCGCCCGCACGGATGAACGCGCGTCGGTCTGTGCCCAACTTGCGTTCGGTCAGAGGAATTTGGCCTTGCCCGGCCCCTCTTCGACGAAGCTGCGCATTCCGCGCTCCCGGTCCTCGGTGGCGAACAGTCCGGCGAACCAGTTCCGCTCGATCGTGAGCCCGGTGTCGATGTCCGTCTCCAGGCCGGCGTCGATGGATTCCTTGGCGGCGCGCAGCGCCAGAGCCGGCCCCTTGGCCAGCGCGGCGGCCCAGGCGTGCGCCTGCTCGTACACCTCGGCGGCGGGCACCACCCGGTCCACCAGACCGATCGCCAGGGCCTCTTCGGCCCGCACGTGGCGGCCGGTGAAGATCAGGTCCTTGGCCCGGGAGGGGCCGATCAGCCGGGCCAGGCGCTGGGTGCCGCCCGCGCCCGGGATCAGCCCGAGCAGGATCTCGGGCTGGCCGAGCTTGGCGTTGTCGCCGGCGATGCGGAAGTCGGCGCAGAGCGCCAGCTCGCAGCCGCCGCCCAGTGCGTAGCCGGTGACGGCGGCGACGACGGGCTTGGGGATCCGGGCCACCGCGGTGAACGAGTCCTGCAGCGCCTTGGACCGTACGACCATCGCCGTGTGGTCCATCGCCTGCATCTCCTTGATGTCCGCGCCCGCCGCGAACACCTTCTCGCCGCCGTAGAGGACCACGGCGCGCACGTCGTCGCGGCGGGTCGCCTCCTCGGCGAGTTCACGCAGCCGGTCCTGGGTGGCGACGTCCAGGGCGTTCATGGGCGGGCGGTCCAGCAGGATCGTGCCGACGCCGTCGCGTACTTCGAGGTTTGCGGTCATGGGGGCAGGTTAACCGTCGCTAACGACGGCGGGCCCGGTGCTGTTGGTCACAGCACCGGGCCCGCTCCGTACGGCTCGCGCGGAGAACTACGTGTCGCTTGCGCGGAGGACTACTTGGTCCACTCCGACCAGGACATGTTCCAGCCGTTGAGGCCGTTGTCCGGCTGGATCGTCTCGTCGTGCGAGTTCTTCACGACCACGACGTCCCCGATGAGCGAGTTGTCGAAGAACCAGGCCGCCGAGGTCGTCTTGGACCAGGCTCCGCGCACGTCCTGCAGACCGACGCAGCCGTGGCTGGTGTTGGTCGAGCCGAAGATGCCGGAGTTGCCCCAGTAGTTGCCGTGGATGAAGGTGCCCGAGGTGGACAGACGCATCGCGTGCGGCACGTCCTTGATGTCGTACTCGCCGCCGAAGCCGACGGTGTCACCGTTCATCCGGGTCACCTTGAGCTTCTCGCTGATGACCATCTGACCGTTGTACGTGGTGGTCGCCGGGGCGCCCGCCGAGATCGGGATGTCCTTGATCTGCTGGTCGTCGCGGACGACCTTCATCCGGTGGGTGCTCGCGTCGACCGTGCTGACCTGCTTGCGGCCGATGGTGAAGGAGATCGTCTTGGCCTGCTTGCCGTAGACACCGGGACGGCCCTCGACGCCGTCGAGGTTGAGCTTCACGGTCACCTTGGTGCCCGCGGCCCAGTAGTCCTCGGGGCGGAAGTCGAGCCGGTCGTTGCCGAACCAGTGGCCCTCGACCGGGACGGACGGCTCGGCCGTCACCTTGATCGCCTTCTCGACCGCCTCCGGGTCGGTGATGCCGCGGGTGAAGTGGATCGAGACGGGCATCCCTACGCCGACGGTGGAACCGTCCTCCGGGGTGTACTGCCCGATGAAGGTGTTCTGCGGGACCAGCGTGGTGAAGCTGGTGTCCTTCGCCGACTCACGGCCCTTGGAGTCCTTGGCGACCGCGTGGACCTTGTACTTCGTCGCGGCGGCCAGGTGCTGGTCCGGGGCCCAGCTGGCGCCGTCGGCCGCGATCTTCCCCTCGACCTCGGTGCCCTTGGGGTCGGAGACCTTGACCGTGGTCAGCTTCCCCTGGTCGGCCGAGACCTTCAGCACGCCGCTCGTCGCGACGGAGTCCGCGCCGTCCTTCGGCGCGACGGTCACCACGGCCTGCGAGGCCGAGGTGTCCTCGGCCTTCCCCGCGCCGCCGCCCTTGCCGCCGGCGTCGTCTCCCCCGCCGCACGCCGTCACCAGCAACAACAGCGCACCCAGAACCAGAGCAAGCGGTCCGGTGGATCCTCGCCCGCCCCGTACGCCGTTCGCCCCGGCCGATGTCCCCGATATCGGCTGCCCGTTCAATGTGGTTGTCTCCCCTCACACGGCCTGGCCCCGCCAAGGCCCCCGGGAGCCCGAAGGCTCCCTCCCCCGCGCGCTGCACATGCACGCTCAGCGAAAGATAATCACACCGAGCATGGGGAAATGACCCCCCGGATGTCACCGTTCAGTCCCAAGTTGTCCCGGGGCTCTGCCGGGTGGCACGGGAGGCGGCCGGGCGGGGCGGGCCGACGGGGGTCAGCGGAGGGCGGAGCCGGCCTTCCATCCGGTCCAGTCCAGGTTCCAGCCGCTGAGCCCGTTGTCCGGCGCGACCTGTTTGTCCTTGGAGTTGACGACCTCGACCACGTCGCCGACGAGCGTCCGGTCGTAGAACCAGCCGGCCGGGGTGTCGCTGCCGCCGCCCTGTACGTCGAGCAGCCCGACACAGCCGTGGCTGACGTTCTGAGAGCCGAAGACGTCCTCGTCCGACCAGTAGTTGCCGTGCAGGAAGGTGCCGGAATCGGTGAGCCGGATGGCGTGCGGGACGTCCTTGATGTCGTACTCGCCGCCGAAGCCGACCGTGCGGCCGTTCATCCGGGTCACTTCGCGCATCTCGCTGACCACCATCTTCCCGTTGTACGTGGTCGTCTTCCCCGCGGCGCCCGCCGTGATCGGAATGGTGGTGACGGCCTCGCCCTCGCGGTGCACCTCCATGGTGTGCGCGGCCGCGTCGACCACGGACGTCTGGGAGCGGCCGATCTCGAAGACGACCTTCTTGTCCTGGGTCCCGTACACGTGCGGCGCGCCCGCCACGTCGCGCAGCGCCATCTCGACGGTCACCTCGGTGCCCGGCTTCCAGTAGGCGGCGGGGCGGAAGTCGAGCCGGCTCCCGCCGAACCAGTGTCCCGCCACCTCGACCGGCGGTACGGCCGTCACCTTGATGGCCCTCTGGACGGCCGCGCGATTGGTGACCGGCCGGTTGAAGTCGAAGGAGACGATCATCCCGGTGCCGACCGTGGAGCGGTTCTCCGGCTTGAAGTAGCCGATGAAGCGGTGCTCGGGCACCGTCGTGGTGAAGGTGGTGTGGCGGGCCGAGCGGTGCCCCGAGCCGTCCACGGCCACCGCGTCCACGCTGTACTTGGCGGCGAGCCTGAGCCGGCCCGCCCCGCTCGCGGGCTCCCAGGACCGGCCGTCGTCCGCGATCCGGCCCGGCACCTTCTGGCGCTGCGCGTCCTCGATCCGGGTCACCGCCACGCTCTCCAGCCGGCCGTCGGGGACCTTCACCCCGATCCGGTCCTCCGGGCCGATGTTCTTCGCCCCGTCCTGCGGGGTGACCTGGATCGCGTCCGGTGGCGGGCCCGCCTTCCCGCTGAAGATCGATCCGACGCCGGTGCAGCCGGTCAGTACGGCCAGCACGACGAGCAGCCCTGCCCATGTCGCCGCGGTGGCCGGGTTCGCCACCGCCCTCTTCGCTACGTGGTTCACGCCCGCCCAACGACGGGGGCCGGTCGGGGGAAACGTGAGTGCGGGCGTCCGGGTGGGCAGAAACAAGGGGAGGACCACACTCGGGGAGCCGCGGCCGGGACGCCGTGCGCTCCTTTTCGGTGCCGGTCCCCACGAGCCGCGGGAGGCGAGCAGGTGTCGAGCGCAGCCGAGCAGGAGGCAGTACCGGAGCCGGGTACGGCAGTCGGCCGGGGGCGGCCGCCCACCGTGTGGCCCGGCGCCCCGACGCCGCTCGGGGCCCGGTTCCGGGTGGGCCCCGACGGGGTCGCGGGCACCAACTTCGCGCTCTGGGCGGGTGGTTCGGAGGCGGTCGAGCTCTGCCTCTTCGACGAGGGCGGCGCCGAGCAGCGGCTCGCGCTGACCGAGCTGACCCATGAGATCCGGCACGGCTTCGTGCCGGGCGTGCGGCCGGGACAGCGCTACGGCTACCGGGTGCACGGCCGCTGGGACCCCTGGACCGGGGCCCGCTGGAACCCGGCCAAGCTCCTCCTCGATCCGTACGCACGGGCGGTGGACGGCGCGTTCACCCTTCCGGCCGAGGTGTACGGCCATGTGAGGGACTGGCCGCAGCAGCAGGTCGCCGACACCGTCCGCGACGAACGGGACTCCGCCCCGCACGTCCCCAAGGGCGTCGTGGTCCATGACGACGACGACTGGGCCGAGGACCGCAGGCCCAAGACCCCGTGGGCGGACTCGGTCATCTACGAACTGCACGTACGCGGCTTCACCAAGCTGCACCCCCAGATCCCCGAGGAGCTGCGGGGCACGTACGCCGGTCTCGCCCATCCGGCGGCCGTCGGGCACCTCCGGCGGCTCGGGGTGACGGCGGTGGAGCTGCTGCCGGTGCATCAGTTCGCCCACGAGGACCATCTGCTGAGGCGCGGGCTGCACAACTACTGGGGCTACAACTCCATCGGCTACTTCGCCCCGCACGCCGGCTACTCGGCGAGCGGCACCGCGGGCCAGCAGGTCGGCGAGTTCAAGCGGATGGTGCGGGCGCTGCACGACGCGGGGATCGAGGTGATCCTCGACGTGGTCTACAACCACACGGCGGAGGCGGGCGAGCTCGGTCCGATGCTGTCGCTGCGCGGCATCGACAACCGGGGCTACTACCGTCTCCAGCCCGACGCCCGCAGGTACGCGGACTACACCGGCTGCGGCAACACCCTGCACGTGGTCCAGCCGCAGGTGCTGCGGCTGATCACGGACTCGCTGCGCTACTGGGTGACGGAGATGGGCGTCGACGGCTTCCGCTTCGACCTCGCGGCCGCGCTGGCCCGCTCCATGCACGACGTCGACATGCTCTCGCCGTTCCTCGCGGTGATCGCCCAGGACCCGGTGCTGCGCCGGGTGAAGCTGATCGCCGAGCCGTGGGACGTCGGCAACGGCGGCTACCAGGTGGGCGCCTTCCCGCCGCTGTGGACCGAGTGGAACGATCGCTACCGGGACGCCGTGCGGGACTTCTGGCGCGGCGCCCTGCCCGACGTGCGCGACCTCGGCTACCGGCTGACCGGATCCAGCGACCTCTACGCGTGGGGCGGCCGGCGCCCGTACGCCTCGGTCAACTTCGTCACCGCGCACGACGGCTTCACCCTGCGCGACCTGGTGAGCTACGAGCAGAAGCACAACGAGGCCAACGGCGAGGGCAACCGGGACGGCACCGACGACAACCGGGCCTGGAACTGCGGTGCCGAGGGCGAGAGCGAGGATGCCGGGATCAACGCGCTGCGCCGCCGCCAGCTGCGCAATCTGCTGACCACGCTGCTGCTGTCGACGGGCGTGCCGATGCTGGTCGCGGGCGACGAGATGGGCCGTACACAGGGCGGCAACAACAACGCGTACTGCCAGGACAACGAGATCGGCTGGCTGGACTGGTCGCTGCTCGAACAGCCCGGCTGGCGGGCGCTGACCGAGCTGACGACCCGGGTGCTGCGGCTGCGCCGCACCCATCCGGTGCTGCGCCGCCGGGCCTTCTTCTCCGGGCTGCCGCAGGCGGCGGACGGGCTGCGGGACCTGGCGTGGTTCACGGCCGGGGGTACGGAGATGACGGAGGCGGACTGGTACGCGCCGGCCGCCACGGTCGGCCTCTACCTCTCCGGGCGCGACATCCCCGGCCGGGACGCGCGGGGCGAGCAGATCACGGACGACAGCTTCCTGGCGGTCCTGCACTCCGGCCACCGCCCGTGCGGCTTCCGGCTCCCCGGGCCGCCGTGGGCGCGGAGCTACGAGCTGGTCCTGGACACCTCGCGGGAGGACCAGGCCACGGCTCCCGGCACCGTCCACCCGGGCGACGGGACGCTGACCGTGCCGGCCAGGTCGGTGCAGCTGCTGCGCGTCACGGAATGAGCGGAGTGAGCGGGCGCCGGGGCCTGGGTCAGCCGAGGATGCCCCGGTCGTAGCCGATCGCGACGGCGGCGGCCCGGTCCTTGGCGCCCAGCTTGGCGAAGACATGGGTGAGATGTGTCTTCACGGTGGCCTCGCTGATGAACAGCTCGGCGGCGATCTCCCGGTTCGACGTGCCCTTCGCGACGAGTTCGAGCACCTCGCGCTCGCGGCCCGACAGCGCCTCGCTGCCCGCCGCCGGGGTGCGCACCCGTGAGATGAGCCGGGAGGCGACGGCGGGCGAGAGCACGGTGCGGCCGTCGGCGGCGGCGCGGACGGCGGTGAACAGCTCGTCGCGGGGCGCGTCCTTGAGCAGATAGCCGGTCGCGCCGGCCTCGATCGCGGGCAGGGTGTCGGAGTCGGTGTCGTACGTGGTGAGGACCAGCACCTTGGACCGGGCGCCGCGCCTGGCCAGTTCGGCGATGGCGGCGACTCCGCCGCCGCCCGGCATCCGCAGGTCCATCAGGACGACATCGGGGTCCAGCCGGACCGCCAGCTCGACCCCCTCGACCCCGTTGGACGCCTCCCCGAGGACGTCGAAGTCCGGGGCCGAGTCGAACATGCCGCGCAGACCGTCCCGTACGACGGGGTGGTCGTCGACGACGACGAGGGTGATGACACGTGCGGATTCCTGAGCCATGGCAGGACAACCGTACTGGTCATCGGCTGTGCCGGACCAGGGGCACCCGGGCGCTGACCGCCGTGCCCCGGCCCGGCTCCGTCTCCACCTCGACGGTGCCCGCGATGCGTTCGGCTCGGGCCCGCATGCCGCCGAGCCCGAAGCCGCCCGAACCGCCGGCCGGTGGCAGGGCGGCCGGCTCGAAGCCGCAGCCGTCGTCCCGTACGTCCAGGGTGAGTTCCTCCCCCATGAACGACAGCGTGACCCCGGCCCGGGAGGCCCCGGCGTGGCGGCCGACATTGGCGAGGGCCTCCCCGGCGATCCGCAGGAGGGTGGCGGCTATCTCGTCGTGGACCGGCTCGACGGTGCCGGTGACGGTGAAGTCGGCCCGGACCCCGTGGCGTTCGGACCACTCGGTGACCGTGCGCTTCAGCGCGCCCGGCAGGTCGTCGTGTTCCAGTGCGGCGGGAACCAGGTCGTGGACCGAGCGGCGGGCCTCGCCGAGGCTGTGCCGGGCGAGGGCGGCGGCGCGGTCCAGGTGCACCCGGGCCTGCGCCGGGTCGGCGTCGCCGATCGAGGTCACCACCTGGAGCTGGGCGATGATGCCGGCCAGGCCCTGGGCCAGGGTGTCGTGGATCTCGGCGGCGAGCCGGCGGCGCTCGTCGGCGACGCCCGCCTCGCGGGCCTGGACCAGGAGCTGGGCGTGCAGCCCGGCGTTCTCCGCCATGGCCTGTTCGAGCCGGGCGTTGGCCGACTCCAGTTCGGTGATGGTGTCGACCTGGGTACGGGCGTGGTCGGCCTCGCGGTCGCCGATCCTGGCGAAGACCATGGTGAGGGTTCCGTGCAGGCCGAACAGGGCGGCGAAGGCGACCCAGTTCATCGCGGAGACCGGCGGCAGACCACTGCCGCACTGCGCGCCCGCCATGATGGCGGCGGTGAGCAGCAGCCCGGGGCGGACGGCCCGGCGCGGGAGCAGCCGGCCGGTGTCGAAGTACCCGAGGACCGCGAACACCGAGTAGAAGGAGTTGCACCAGGTCAGCGCGAAGGCGAGCGCGGTGCGGGCGACGAAGTAGCACTGCGCCGCCCGCGACCTGGGAGCAACGGTCGGCCCGACCCGCCCCCACCAGAGCTGGAGGACGAAGGCCACCGGCACCAGCACCGCGGTGGCGTACACGTCCGCGCGGTCCATGATGAGCGGGGCGCTCACGACCGCGACGAAGGTGCTCAGGCCGAGGAACCCGTAGGGCCCGTACCTGAAGAACCGCTCCCACCCCAGCTCGGCGCTCGTCACATCGTTCCGGTGCGCCGTCGCCGTGTCCCGCGCCTTCATGGGTGCAGTCTCCCCGTATCCGGCGCGCCGGTCACTCCCACCGGAACAGACGGGTCGCGAGGAAGGTCACCAGTGCGGTCCACAGCACCATCACACCGAGCTGGGTCAGACCGGGCCAACTGCCGGACACCGCCCGGTCCAGAGCCTCGGACGCCGCTCCGAACGGGGTGAACCGGACGATGTTCCGGAGGGTGTCGGGCATGCTCTGCACCGGGATCCAGACGCCTGCGGTGAACATCATCAGGACGTTCACCGCCGAACCGATGCCGGCGGACGCCTTGGTCGTACGGGAGAGGGCGCAGAGCAGTGCGCCGAGGGTCAGCACGGTCGCCGTCGACAGCAGCAGCGCCAGGACGTAGCCGACGGGCTGTCCGGGCAGCGCGACGCCGAAGGCGACCCGGCCGACGGCCATCGCCAGTGCGGCGGAGCCGAGGGCGGCGGCGCCGTGCAGGGCGATCTGCGCGGTGAGCAGCGCGGAGGGGCGTACCGGAGTGGTGGACATCCGGCGCAGGATGCCGCGTTCGCGATAGCCGGTGAGGACGGGCGGCATGGCCTGCAGCCCGGACATGATCATGGCGAGCAGTACCGCCACCGGTACGTACAGATCGATGACGCGCCGTCCTCCGAGCGCGTCGTCGTGGTCCCGGAAGGAGGGGATCAGACCGAGGATCGTCATGAGCGCGGTCGGGAAGACGAGGATCCAGAACAGGGCGGCGGGTTCGCGGAGGAAGAGCCGGGTCTCGGACCTGAGCACCGCCTTGCGCGCGGATGCGGAGGCGGGGGCGGATTTCGTGGTGGCCGTGGCCGGGGCCGGGTTCGCCGTGGCTGAGTTCGGCGTGGTCATCTCAGGCCGCCTGTTCTGTGAGGTCGAGGAAGGCGTCGTCGAGCGTCGCCTCCGAGACGCGGAGCCGGTGTGCGGTGATGCTGTGCCGGGCCAGCAGGGAGATCACGGCGTTGACCGTCTCGTCGGTGCCGCTGATGACGATCCGGTCGTCCTCGCGCTCCACGGAGACCGCGCCGGGCAGTTGCTCCAGCTCGGTGTCGGTGAGCGGCCGAGACGGGGTGAAGGAGATGACCGTGGAGCTGGCGGAGCTGCCGATCAGGCCGGAGGGGGTGTCGAGGGCGACGACCTTCCCCTTGTCGATGACGGCGATCCGGTCGCAGAGCTGCCTGGCCTCCTCCATGAAGTGGGTGACCAGCAGGACGGTGACACCGCTGTCGCGTACGTCCTCGATGAGCTTCCAGGTGTCCCGGCGGGCCCGTGGGTCCAGGCCGGTGGTCAGCTCGTCGAGCACCACCACGCGCGGGTTGCCGACCAGGGCGAGCGCGATGGACAGCCGCTGCTTCTGACCGCCGGACAGCTTGGCGAAGCGGGTGCCGTACACGGTGTGCAGGCCCAGCCGTTCGGCGAGCTCCCGCCAGTCGGCGGGGTCCGGGTAGAAGGCGCTGTACAGCTCCAGCGCCTCGGCCACGGTGAGTTTGGGCTGGAGCTCGCTCTCCTGGAGCTGGGCGCCGAGCAGCCGCGTGAGCCGGTCGTGGTCGGCGACGGGGTCGAGTCCGGCGACGCGGACCGTGCCGGCGTCGGGGACCCGCAGCCCCTCGACGCACTCGACGGTGGTGGTCTTGCCCGCGCCGTTGGGGCCGAGGATCCCGAAGATCTCCCCCTCGTCGACGGCGAAGCTCACTCCGTCGACCACAGTGCGCCCGGCGTACGCCTTCCGCACCCCGTTCACTTCGATGATTGCCATGCCCACGAGCATCGGGCGCGGGGGCCCGGCGCACCATCGTCCATCGCGCTCAAAGGGGCATCAGCCGATCGGTTGATACGGACTACGACCTGCGCTCCCGCAGCCCATGGGCCGTACGTCGGCCGGAAAACCACATGAGCGATGTCAGGGGTGAAACGTAGTCTCGACTGTGATGCCCGAAGAACATGCAGAGCCCAAGGACCGGTCCACCGTTCAGTCCCTGTTGCGGTTGTGGCCCTATGTGAAGCCGGTACGCAAGCGGCTGTTCGGCGCCGCCCTGGTCGCGATCGTCGCGTCCAGCGCCGGCCTGGTGATCCCCCTCGTCCTGAAGTGGATGGTCGACGGCCCGGTGGCGGACCGCGACCCCGGCGGGGTCTGGCTCGGCGCGCTGTACCTGCTGCTGCTGGGCATCGCCGAGGCCGCGCTGTTCGGGGTGCGGCGATGGATGGTGGCGCGACCGCTGGCCGGGGTCGAGGCGGCGATGCGGGCCGACCTGTACCGGCATCTGCAACGGCTGCCGGTGGCGTTCCACGACCGCTGGCCTTCGGGGCAGTTGCTCTCGCGCGCGACCACGGATCTGATGCTGCTGCGTCAGTTCCTGGCCTTCCCGCTGACCTTCCTGCTGGTCAACGGTGCGACGATCCTGATCGGCATCGTCATTCTGCTGATGCAGCACTGGACGCTGGGGCTGGTGCTGCTCGGTCCGGCGGTGCCCCTGATGGTCATCTGCCTGCTCTTCGAGACGAAGTTCTCACTGGTGGCGCGCCGGGCCCAGGACCAGGTCGGCGATCTGACGACGGTGGTCGAGGAGAGCGTGCTCGGCATCCGCATCATCAAGGGCTTCGGCCGGCACCGCAGCCAGGCCCTCGCCTTCCGTTCCCTCTCGGAGCGGCTGCGCACCACGGAGCTGGGCAAGGCTCGTCTGCTGGCGGGCATCTGGTCCGCCAACACCCTGCTCCCGGAGCTGTCCATCGGTGCGGCGCTGGTGCTCGGCACGGTCCAGGTCGCGGACGGGAACCTCTCGGCGGGCACCCTGGTCGCCTTCCTCTCCACGGCGCTCGCGCTGCGCTGGCCGGTGGAGTCGATCGGCTTCCTGCTGGCGATGAGCCAGGAGTCGGCGACGGCGACCGAGCGGTTCTTCGAGGCGATGGACGTGGCCGAGGAGGCGGACGCGCCGGACGTGGCCGGGCAGGCCGGCGCGGACGAGCGGGCCGGCGCGGACGAGCGGGCCGGCGTGGACGGGCAGACTCAGGGCCGCGAATCGTCCCGGGGCGAAATGGTCTTCGAGGGCGTGGAGTTCCGCTACCCCGACGCGGAGCCCGGCTCCGTGCCCGTGCTGTCCCGGATCGATCTGCGGATCAGGCCCGGCGAGACAATGGCCCTGGTCGGGGCCACGGGCTCCGGCAAGACGACGCTCACCGCCCTTGTGCCGCGGCTGCACGAGGCCACCGCGGGGCGGATCACACTGGACGGCACGGACATCGCCACCATGTCCCGGGAGCGGCTGCGCGAGCTGGTGTCGGTGGCGTTCGAGGAGCCGACGCTCTTCTCGGCGAGTGTCGGCGAGAACGTGCTGATGGGTGCCGAGGGCGCCGGGGACGACGAGTTGCGCAGGGCACTGGCCATCGCCCAGGCCGGCTTCGCGCACGAGCTGCCCGAGGGCGTCGACACCCAGGTCGGCGAGCAGGGCCTCAGCCTCTCCGGCGGTCAGCGGCAACGGCTCGCGCTGGCCCGCGCCGTGGTCGGCCGGCCGCGCTTCCTGGTCCTGGACGATCCGCTCTCCGCACTGGACGTGCACACGGAGGCGCTGGTGGAGGCCGCGCTGCGAGAGGTCCTGGCGGAGACGACGGCGATCGTGGTCGCGCACCGGCCGTCCACGGTGATGCTCGCGGACCGGGTGGCACTGCTCTCCGAGGGCCGGATCGCCGCCGTCGGAACCCACCAGGAACTGCTGCGCAGCAGCGCCGAGTACGCCTGGCTGATGTCGGGCGCCGAGGGCGCCGGTGATGCCGAGGGCGCCTTCCCCGACCAGTCCGCCGAGGACGTCCTCGCCGAGAAGGGCACCCGATGACCAGTACGACGCCGGACACAGCCCCCGCCAACAACACATCGGACACAGCGGCCGAGACGGCCACGACGGACGCCACCGGCCCCCGAGCCGGGTCCCGTGACCGCTTCGACCGCGACGACCTGCCCACCCCGCCCGGCGCGACCGGGACACTGCTGCGGTCGCTGCTGCGGCCGATGAAGGCCCGGGTGGCGCTGATCGCGCTGCTGCTGCTGGTCCAGCAGGCCGCGCTCCAGGCCGGTCCGCTGCTCGTCGCCTACGCCATCGACAGCGGGGTGCCCGCGTTCCGGGACGCGGACTACGGGCCGCTGATCGCGGTGGCCGTCGCCTACGCGCTGTGCTCGGCGGCGGGCGGGGCCACGCAGTACGCGTTCGTGCGGGTCTCCTCCCTGGTCAACCAGGACGCGCTGCTCGATCTGCGCGGGCGGATCTTCCGTCATGCGCAGGCACTGAGCGTGGACTTCCACGAGCGCTACACCTCGGGCCGGCTCATCTCCCGTTCCACCACGGACGTGGAGTCGCTGCGGGAGCTGCTCAGCGAGGGGCTCCAGGAGCTGATCGCCGTCGTACTGTCCTTCGTCTCCATCTCGCTGATGCTGCTCTGGCTGGACTTCGGCCTGGGATCGCTGGCCGTACTCTCCTTCGTCCCGCTGTATCTGCTGGTGCGGCGCTTCCAGCGGCGGGCCGGACTGCTGTACGCCGAGCGGTCCTCGGCGATCGCCGCGGTCATCGTGAAGTTCGCGGAGACGATGAACGGCATCCGTCCCGTCCAGGCCTTCCGCCGCGAACCGGTCAACGACGGTCACTTCGAGGGCCTCAACAACACGCACCGGTGGACCAACGGCAGCGCGATGCTGGAGATGGCCCGCTATGTCGTCGGCTCCCGGCTGGTCGCCAACACGGCGATCGCCGGAATCGTGCTGTGGGGGGCGTACCGGGTGGCCTCGGGCGCCCTGGCGCTCGGGGTGCTGGCCGCGGCCGTGCTCTATCTGCGCCGGCTGTACGACCCGATCGACCGTCTCGGCATGTTCCTCAACTCCTACCAGTCGGCCGCGGCCTCCCTGGAGAAGATCGCGGGCCTGCTGGCCCAGGCCCCATCCGTTCCCGAGCCGTCGGATCCGCGCGAGCTGCCGGCCCTCACCGGCGAACACCCGGGCCGCGAGGTCGTCTTCGAGCAGGTGCGCTTCGCCTACCGCACGGGTGGCGAGGTGCTGCCCCGCTTCGATCTGACGGTCCCGGCCGGGCAGACCGTCGCCGTGGTCGGGTCGACGGGCGCGGGCAAGTCGACGCTGGCCAAGCTGCTGGCGCGGTTCTACGACCCGACGGACGGCCGGGTGCTGCTCGACGGCACGGATCTGCGCGACCTGGCCGTGCCGGAGCTGCGGCGCGGCGTGGTGATGGTGACCCAGGAGGCGTTCCTGTTCTCCGGGACGGTCGCCGAGAACATCGCGATCGGCAGCCCGGACGCGACCCGCGCGGAGATCGAGCAGGCCGCGAAGGCGATCGGCGCGCACGATTTCATCACCGGTCTGCCCGACGGGTACGACACGGACGTACGCAAGCGGGGCGGCCGGATCTCGGCCGGTCAGCGCCAGCTGGTCGGCTTCGCCCGCGCCCTGCTCGCCGACCCGGCGGTGCTGATCCTCGACGAGGCGACCAGTTCCCTCGACATCCCCGGCGAACGGGCGGTGCAACGGGCCATGGACACGGTGCTGCACGGCCGCACCGCGGTGGTGATCGCCCACCGCCTGTCCACGGTGGAGATCGCGGACCGGGTCCTGGTGATGGAGCACGGCCGCATCGTGGAGGACGGCGCCCCGGCCGAACTCATCGCGGGCACGGGCCGCTTCGCGGGGCTGCACCGGGCGTGGCGGGAGAGCCTGTCGTAGTTCCGGCCGAATGCAGGTTCCGCATTCTGGCTGCGTTCAGTAACCAAGACGTCATCTCATTTGGCTAGTTGAGTAGGCCGTGACTCGTGGGGATTGTCGAGCGGCCGGTGCCGGATGAACTGTGGGAACTGTTTCAGCGGGTGGTGCCGGAGGCGCCGTCGCGGCCTCAGGGCGGTGGACGGCGCCGGCATGGCGACCGTGAGGTGCTGGCCGCGATCGTGTTCGTGGCCACGTCGGGCTGCACGTGACAGCAGTTGTCGTCGGCGTCGTTCGGGCCGTCGGGGGCCACGGCCCACCGAAGGTTCTCCGAATGAACAAGGGCCAGGGTGCGGGCCAAGCTCCACCGCCTGGTCCTCGACGAACTCGGTGCCTGCGGCGAGCTGGACTGGTCCCGCTGCGCGATCGACTCGGTCAACATGCGGGCCCTGAAAAGGGGGGACCTGACAGGTCCGAATCCTGTCGACCGGGGCAGGTACGGCTCGAAGATCCACTTGATCACCGAGCGGACCGGTCTGCCCCTCTCCGTCGGAATTTCAGGGGCTGACCTGCACGACAGCCAGGCCCTGATCCCCCTCGTGCAAGGGATATCGCCGATCCGCTCCCGCCGCGGGCCCCGACGGCGCAAGCCCGGAAAGCTCCACGCCGACAAGGGCTACGACTACTCCCACCTGCGGCGATGGCTACGCGGACGCGGCATCACCCACCGCATCGCGCGCAAGGGAACCGAGTCCACACAGCGACTCGGCCGCCACCGCTGGACCATCGAACGCACCATGGCCTGGCTCGCCGACTGCCCCCGCCTCCACCGCCGCTACGAGCGCAAAGCCGAGCACTTCCTCGCCTTCACCAGCATCGCCTGCACCCTCATCTGCTACCACAGACTCGCTAAATGAGATGACCTCTGAAGGGGCTGTGCAGCCGTGGGGAGGGTGGATCCTCTCTCTCTGTTACTCCATATGGCTGATTCATCTGCTTATGCCCTTGCCGGTCATGCGCCCGTATGGGCCACTGTCAGTATCGAACCGGTGGGTCGCCCATCCCAATACCGGGGAAGCGTGGTAGGGGCGACGTCCGCTGGTCTTTTTTGCGTCTGCGTGCGCAGGGTGGCCGCCGTGCGGCACCACGTGTCCCTCTGGAACTGCTCGCTCGCCTGGGCTACCGACCGGCAGGCAGCAGTGGTCGTTCGACCGGTTTGCGGCTTCTCCGTCCCTCTCATCCAGCAAGGGAGACCAACCATGCCTATCTCTCCGAACGAGGGTTCCACCGGTGGCGGAACCCTCGTGACCATCACGGGCACGAACCTGTCCAACGCCAGCGCGGTGACGTTCGGTTCCAATTCCGCGACGAGCGTCACCCAGGTCTCGCCGACCCAGGTCACTGCCGTGTCTCCCTCGGGAGCCGGCACGGTCGGGGTCACCGTGACCACCCCGGGCGGGGCCAGTAACCCGGTGTCGTTCTTCTATGTCGGCGCCCCGTTCGAGTCCTCACTGAGTGCCACCTCCGGCCCGCTGGGCGGCGGCAACAGCATCACCATCAACGGCACCGGGCTTTCCACCGCGACCAGTGTGTCCTTCGGTGCCGTCACCGCCACCCCGACGGTCGTCTCCGACAGCCAGATCAGCGTCACAGTGCCCGCGGGCACCGCAGCCGGAACCGTGTCGGTGAGCGTGACAACCGCGGGCGGCACCAACAACGGCCTGTCGTACACCTACGTCGACGTGCCGACCATCACCACCATCGCCCCCAACTCCGGCCCGGCGTCCGGCGGAACGGCGGTGACCATCACCGGTACCGGCTTCGCAACGACCGAATCGGTCACCTTCGGTGCCGTTCATGCCCCGTTCACCGTCATCAACGACACCACCCTGTCCGTGGTCGTCCCGCCCACTCCCGATGGCGGGGCTGGCCCGTCTGACGTCCGGGTCACCAACGCCGCCGGGATCGTCCTGGCAGCAGACGGATTCACCTACCTCGCGGCTCCCGGCATCTGACCGACAGTCCAGCCGTGAGACGGTCCATCGGACCGCAGGAAGGAGGCCGCGTCGACGTAGGCGCGGCCTCCGAGCGCGAGCCGCCACCGCTAACCCATCGAACGCACCATGGCCGGGCTCGCCGACTGCCGCCGCCTCAACCGCAGCAACGAGCGCAAAGCCGCGCCCTTCACCGGCATCGCCCGCACCCTCATCTGCCGCCACAGACGCGCCAAATGAGATGACCTCTACGTAACTAGAGTAAGAGGCTGTCTCACGTGGTGGTTCTTCAGCTACTCGATCGTGCTTGCCGGGGCGCCGCAGCGTGGCCACCGGCTCCCCCGAGCCTGAGCGGCCTACTCCGTGCCGTAGGCCGCCCACCGCCCGAGGGTGAACCCGGCGCCCTCCTGCCAGACTTCCACGGCACCCGCCCCGCCGAAGTACGCAGGGACGACCAACTCCTTTTCGACTACGGCTCGTTCGAGAATCCAGTGGCGGCTGGCCACTGCTTGTTCTGCATCCAGACAGAAGCAGCGGTTGCAGGAGGGTGCGAGGATCTGTACCGGGCTGTGCAGAAGATCCCCCACGAAAGACCGCCCGGTCGCTCCCGGATGCGAGCCGCAGTACGGATGAGCCGGGCGTGCGGCCCGGCGCGGACTCCAGGGTGAGGTGTTCATCGATGCGGTGGGTGCCGTCCCACAGGACGGTCTGCCCGGCCCGGTGGACGGGCGCGATGCTGTCTTCGCAGATCAACCGGTCATCCTCCCGGCGGCCGTTCCCGTACTCCAGCCGTTCCCGTCAACGCCACGGTAGTCGACCTGGCCCGTGTGGCACTTGCCGCCGTCCTCGACGTACGGCTGCCCATCTGCGTTCCATTTTCCCGGCAGGTCCGACAGCCCGGGAAGCATCCGCTCGGCCTAGGCCGCGCTCAACGCCCGTACGGCGGTGCCGAGCTTGCCCTTCTTCTCGTCCCCGCTGTCCGCCGTTGTGTCGGAGAAGAGGTTGACAGCTCCATAGACGATCAACGCGACCAGGGCCAGAACCACGGCAACGAGCCCCACCGTGGCGATGGTCGAATCGGGCTTGTTGACGGTGATCGACCCGAATGCGATCTGGTTGCCGCGAACCTTGCTCCCGTGGAAGGTCACGCTGCCGGTCGTCTGCGACATCGGGCTGTCCAAGTGCATCGCCAAAGTGCGCTGGAGATCCGGGTCCTCGCGGACCTCCCCGCGCAGCACCGTCACGGCCTCCCGCCGGACCCTCTGATCGCCCGGCGCCGCCCCCAATTCCGCGAGCGCGGTCTGCCCGCGTCCCGTATTGCCCAGCCGCTCGCGGACCACCTGAACGACCGCGGCGGCACTCTCCTGCCCGAAGTGCGTGGCGGTGCCCGTCACGGTCGCGGCCAGAACACCGATCGCCACAGCTGCCAGATCTTCCACAACGTCCCGCATTCACGCGTTCACTCCGGAACCACAGGTGTTCCGTGGGCACGGGAGGAACACACGGTTCCGCGAAAGGAGTCCGAAAACGAAGGTAACGGAGACGTGCGGGACGCCTTGACGACCGCGAGATGCCGGTGCACCGCCTTCACTGCGCCGAGCCGCCCCCTCGGGCCCCGGGACTCAGTGGGACGGTGTCGGCGCCCAGACCCCGGCCGCGGTCCCGTCGCGGACGTGCTTCTCGTAGGCGACGACCTTGCTGTGGATGACCTCCAGGTCCGCGTTCAGGCCGGCGACTTTGGCCCGTACTGCCTGCTCGTGCTCCCGCAGCAGTTCCAGCCGCTCCGACTCATTGCCCGGACCCGACCGGACGAGCCGGGCGAACTCCTTCAGCATGGCGATGGGCATGCCCGACGCCCGGAGCCGGTTGCACAGCAGGAGCCACTCCACGTCCGCGGGCTCGTAGACCCGTTGCCCGCCGCCGGAACGGGGAATCGGCCGGAGGAAGAGGCCCTCGCGTTCGAAGAACCTCAGCGCGTGCACGCTCGATCCGGTCGCGTCGGCAACCTCTCCGATCGACAGATCACCCGCACTTCTACCCATGCCGCAGACAGTACCTTGACCTAGAGCACGGTCTAGATCCTAACGTCGCGGCCATGACGACGCAGCAACAGAACTCCGCCACCGGATTCGGCGCCCACAGCACGGCGGACGACGTCCTCGCCGGGATCGACCTGTCGCGCAAGACCGCCCTGGTCACCGGCGGCTACTCCGGCCTCGGACTGGAGACCACGCTTGCTCTGACGCGGGCGGGAGCACATGTCATCGTCCCCGCGCGCAGGTCCGCCGCAGCGGAAGAGGCCCTGCGAGGTGTCCCCCGGGCGGAGGTTCACGTTCTCGACCTGGCAGACCTGGAGAGCGTCCGTGCGTTCTCGACCGGTTTCCTGGAGACCGGGCGCACCCTCGATCTCGTCATCAACGGCGCGGGCATCATGGCCTGTCCGGAGACACGCGTCGGTCCGGGCTGGGAGGCGCACTTCGCGGTCAACCACCTCGGCCACTTCGCGCTCATCAACCGCCTCCGCCCCGCACTGGCACATGGGGCACGCGTGGTTTCGGTGGCCTCGTCCGGTCACTTTCTTTCCGACATCCGCTGGAACGACCCCCACTTCCGTGGCGGCTACGACCGGTGGCTGGCGTACGCGCAGTCCAAGACCGCGAACGCCCTCTTCGCCGTGCATCTGGATACGCTCGGCGCCGACAGTGGGCTGCACGCCTTCGCGGTCCACCCGGGCAGCATCCTGACCCCGTTGCAGCGGCACATCCCCCGTGACGAACAGATGGCCCAGGGCTGGATCACCCCGGACGGCAGACCGGCAACCGGATTCAAGACGCCGGCACAGGGCGCGGCGACGGCCATATGGGCTGCGACATCACCACTGCTCGAAGGCCACGGTGGCGCCTACTGTCAGGACTGCGGCATCGCCGAACCCGCCCACACCGACGACATGCTCATCGGTGGGGTCAAGCCCTGGGCCGTCGACCCGGACGCGGCATCCCGACTCTGGCAACTCTCCAGCGAGCTCACCGAACTGGACCTGTTCACGTGATAGTTCGTCGGGACGGACTCCGCCCATGCCCTGCGGTCGCGCGGTCACAGGACATGGGCCGGATGGTCAGACGGCGCCGAACTCTCCGGCCTTGACGCCCGCCACGAACGAGGCGAACGAGGCGGCGGAGGCGTTCAGCACCGGGCCGCTCGGGTTCTTGGAGTCGCGGACGGGGACCACGCCGAGCGAGCCGACGAGGTTGGCAGCGACCTCGATGCACTGGCCGCCGTTGCCGCTGTAGGAGGACGTGAACCAACGGGGGGATTCGGTAGTCACGGGGTGCCCTTTCGTACCTGTTCGATCAAGGCCACGGATGCCGCCTGAGAGAGCGCCTCGGCCTGTAGCTGATGGTAGGCCGTCAGCATCGGCAGCACGACCGCACTTTCCCGTTCGAGATGGCCCCGATGAGTGGACTCGGCGTAGGACATCAGCGAGCGGTCCGGCATGGTGAGCACGGTGATGGGCAGGCTGAACGGCCTGCGCTCTCCCATGGAGAACGGTGCGATCTGCAGCACGGTGTTCGGCAGCTCCGCGAACTTGAGCAAGCGCGCGAACTGGGCATCGGTGACAGCGGGAGACCCCATAGGCCGACGAATGCACCCTTCGTCAAGTACCGCAAAAATCAAGGGCGATGGCGACCGGACAAGAGAAGCTTGGCGCCTTGCCACCAGCCCGACACGTTCGTCGGCCTGCTCAGAGGTGATCGATTCCCGCCGCACCGCGTCCGCTTCGAGCGCCGCCGCGTACTCCAGCGTCTGAAGCAGGCCAGGGACGACGCCCACTTCGTACAGCCTGATCTCCGAGGCCCGCGCCTCGTGGGCGACGTACTCCGGGAACCCTTCGATGAGCGCTGTTTGACGCACAGCGAGGCTCTGACGTTCGAACCTGTCTCCAGTTCCGAACACCCTGTCAACACTTGCAGCAAAATGGCGAGTTGGAGGGCGACGCCCAGTTTCGACGGCAGAAATGTGCGTTCCGGAGCATCCGATGCGTGCGGCCAGCTCGTCCTGCGTCCATCCTCGCTGATCTCTCAGCATGCGCAAGTGTTGCCCGAACTGCGCACTCGGCGATTCCTCGGGGTCTAGCTCTTTCCGATTCATCAGCCACCACCTGATTCCCTGAACAATTTGCGCAAGTTGAAGACCTCTCGACCCTAGGTCACGCTGATCCCCCTTGGTAGCGGAAACGTTACGGAGAGGAGTGGCTCGTGTGTGTGGAAGATGACCCCTCTGGGGAGCAGAAGCCCCAGCAAGTCCCGTCCACTGGCTCGTTGTTGGTCGACACCGGCCGTCGTGACCAGGTCGGGGAGTTCCGAGGAGTGGCCGGCCCCTACTGGTCGTTGCGGCCGGTCTGCGGCGGTACGGAGTGGGAGGCGGAACCCGCGAACGTGCGGGCACCGAGCCCCATGGAGCGGTTACGGGCCGAGATCGCGCGGTGCAACGCCCGGAGCGAGGGGCGGATCCTGTGACCGGCGAGGTGAACACCGCCCCCGGACAGGCGAGTTACCGGTGCGAGGCAGTCGCCGAAGGGTTCGTGGGCGGGACGGACGAAACGGCGCGGTACGTTCTGGGCACCTTCTGGACGATCTCCCCCGTCCTCGCACTGCGCTGGCTCGGCGGGCAGGCCCTGTGGATCGTGGGCCGGCTCGATCTCGTCGACCACCTCGCCGAACTCCGCGCCTGGTACGAGGACCGCGAGACCCAACGCACCGCCCGCGCACACATCAAGGGCGGAGCCCCGCTGCTCGTCGTCGTCCCGGACGAGGACTGCACATACACGGTGTCCGTACGATCCGCGGAACAGGCACATGGAACCACGCTCTGCTGCCGCCCCGGGGAGGGATCACCATCAGAAATCGCTCGCCGCACCCCGTACGACCCCCCGACCGCCGCAGCGCCCTGCGCTACCTGTGGTGGCTGATCGTCTGCCAGCGCCGCCGGATCGCCGCCGGCGCGCTGCTCGGCAGCGCCTGGATGGTGTGTCTGACGCTGCCGCCGTACCTGCTGTCCCGCGCCATCGACGACGGGCTGCAACCGGGGCGGTGGCCCGCGCTGGCAGGCTGGGTCGCGGCCCTGCTGGGCGTGGGGGTGCTGAACGCCTGGCTGGCCATCATGCGGCACCGCACGATGACCAGGGTGCGGCTGGACGCCGCCTTCCGTTCCGTGCGGGCCGTGGTCTCGCAGGCGACCCGGCTGGGCGGGGCGCTGCCGCGCCGGGCCACGGCCGGGGAGGTCGTCACGATCGGGTTCGGCGATGTCGGGGTGATCGCCGCCACGCTGACCATCACCGGCCCCGGTGTCGGCGCGGTCCTCGCCTTTCTCGTCGTGGCCGCGCTACTGCTTGCCGTGTCACCGCTGCTCGCCGCGGTGGTGCTGCTCGGGGTGCCGCTGCTCGCGGTGCTGGTCGGCCCGCTGCTGGGGCGGTTGCAGGGTGTCGAGGCGACGTACCGGGAGCGGCAGGGCGGGCTCGCCGGCCGTTTCGCGGACATGGTCGGGGGCCTGCGCGTCCTCAACGGCATCGGCGGCAAGGAGGTGTACGCCGAGCGCTACCGGCGCGGCTCGCAGGAGCTTCGGGCGGAGGGGTACCGCGTCGGCGCGGTGACCAGCTGGATCCAGGCCCTCGGCGTCGGTCTGCCCACCCTGTTCCTCGGGGCCGTGACCTGGCTCGCGGCCCGGATGGCCGCCGAAGGGACCATCACTGTCGGCGAGTTGGTCGCGGTCTACGGGTACGCCGCGGTGCTCGCGGTGCCGGTCGAGTTCTTCATCGAGGGCGGCTACGACCTCAGCCGCGGACTGGTCGCCGCCCGCCGGGTCATCCGTTTCCTGGACCTGGAGCCCGATTCCACGGGCAGCGGGACGGCAGGTGAAGCGGCGGCGGACGGGCCGGGCTCGCCGGCCACGCTCCGTGATCCGGCGTCCGGCGTGAAGGTGGCACCCGGGAGGCTGACCGTGCTGGCCGGTGCCCGGCCGTCGGAATCCGCGGCGGTGGTCGAGCGGCTCGGCCGGTTCACCGGTTCGGCCGCGACCTGGGGCGCGATACGCCTCGACGAGATCGACCTGACGCAGGTGCGCCGACGGATCCTGGTCGCGGACAACGAGGCCGATCTGTTCGCCGGCCCGCTGCGCGAGGTGATCGGCGGCGCCCGGGACCGGGACGAGGAGTCCATCGACCGGGCCCTGTACGCGGCAGTGGCGCAGGACATCGTGCGAGGGCTGCCGGACGGACTCGACTCGCCGGTCGACGCGCAGGGCCGCAACCTCTCCGGAGGCCAGCGACAGCGCGTCCGGCTGGTCCGGGCCCTGCTGGCCGATCCCGAGGTGCTGCTGGCGGTGGAGCCCACCTCGGCGGTCGACGCGCACACCGAGGCGGCCATGGCGACCCGGCTGCGCGCCGCACGCGCCGGCCGCACCACGGTCGTCACCAGCACCTCACCGCTCGTACTGGACCGGGCGGACACCGTGTACTACCTGGTCGACGGTCGCGTCGCGGCCGTCGGCAGCCACCGGGAACTCCTGGACCTGGAGCCCGGCTACCGCCTCCTGGTGTCCCGCGGAACGGACGACGCCCCCGCCGACGAAGGGGACCGAGGAACCGTCCCGCCGACCAGGGAGACCGTGCGATGACCACCGGATCCGAACCGATGTCCCCGGCCCTGCCCATCGCCGAACCGGCCCTGCCCATCGCCGAACCGTCCCGGACACGCCGGGCGGCGCTCCGGCTGATCCGGCTGGACGGCCGTGTCTTCGCCGCCGTGATCGGCCTCAACGCGCTGGCCGCCGGTGCCGGACTCGTCGGCCCGTGGCTGCTCGGCCGCATCGTCGACGAGGTCGGGGCGGGCGCCGGGGTGGCCGCGGTGGACCGTCTGGCACTCACCATCCTCGTCTTCGCCGTGGCGCAGCTCCTCCTGGTCCGCTGGGCCGGTTACGTAGGACACCGCTTCGGCGAGCGGACACTGGCGCGCATCCGCGAGAAGTTCGCCGACCGGACGCTCGCGCTGCCTGCCCGGGTGGTCGAACGGGCCGGGACGGGCGATCTGTTGACCCGCGGAACCACCGATGTCGCCATGGTCGGCGCCACCCTCCGGGACACCGGGCCCGAGGTCCTCATCGCCGCTGTCCAGGCGCTGTTCATCCTCGGTGCGGTCTTCGTACTGGACCCGCTGCTCGGTGTGTGCGGGGTGCTGGGCCTGCTCGGGATCTGGTTCGCCGCCCGCTGGTACCTGCGCCGGGCGCTCACCGCGTACCTGGCCGAGGGAGGCGCCAACTCGGCGCTCGCGGAGCAGCTCGCGGCCACCGCCGCCGGGGCCCGCACCGTCGAGGCTCTCGGGCTTCAGCAGCACCGTGTCACCGCCTGCGAGGAGGCCGTCGAGGAGTGCTGGAAGACCCGGACCAGGACGCTGTTCCTGCGCAGTGTGCTCTTCCCGGCCGTGGACGTCTCGTACGTCGTTCCGGTGGCCGGTGTCCTGCTGGTCGGCGGCGTACTGCACGACCACGGCGCGGTGAGCCTCGGCGCGGTGATCGCCTCGGCCCTGTATCTGCGGCAGCTCTCCCAGCCCCTGGACACCATCCTCCAGCGGCTGGAGCAGCTCCAGAGCAGCAGCGCCTCCTTCGCCAGGGTCGAGGGTCTCGCCCTGGCGGCGCACGTACCGCTGGCCGCCTCCCCCGCACCGGCCGACGACCGGATCGAGGTGACAGGGGTGCGATACGCGTACGACGGCGGGGACGACGTCCTGCACGGTGTCGACCTGACGGTCCGCCCCGGCGAGCGGCTCGCGGTCGTCGGCCCCTCCGGCGCGGGCAAGACCACCCTGGGCAGGCTGCTGGCGGGCATGGAGGCACCGCGCACCGGCTCGGTGACGGTCGGGCGGGTCCCGGTCCATGGGCTGGACCCCGAGCGGCTGCGCAGGCACGTCGTGCTGGTCACCCAGGAGCACCACGTCTTCCTCGGCACGGTCCGGGACAACCTGAGGATCGCCTCGGCCGACGCCACCGACGACGAACTTCGCGCGGCGCTCTCCGCAGTCGGCGCCGACTGGGCCGACGAGCTGCCCGACGGCCTGGACACCGATCTGGGCCACGGGGCGCACCGGCCGGACGGCGCACGGGCGCAGCAGCTCGCCCTGGCGCGCGTGGTGCTGGCCGATCCGCACACGCTGATCCTCGACGAGGCCACCGCGCTCCTGGACCCGAGGACGGCCCGGCACACGGAGCGGGCGCTGGCTGCCGTGCTGGACGGCCGGACCGTCGTGGCCGTCGCACACCGCCTGCAGACGGCTCACGACGCCGACCGGGTGGCGGTGATGGAGGACGGCCGGATCACCGAACTGGGCACCCACGACGAGCTCGTGGCGGCCGACGGCGCGTACGCCGCGCTCTGGCACTCCTGGCACGGCGAACGGCCGCCGTCCTCCTGAGCCGGCGGGCGCGGCCGGGGAGGGGACCGCCCCCGTCCGCCCCACCCGGCGCGCGCGACCCGGCCGGAGCTGGTCTGCTGGTTCCGGGGGCCGTCCGTCCGTAACCCGGAGAGATCCAGATGAGTGTCTCCAGCACCTACCGAGCCGCGCAGGCCGCCGCCGCGGGCGGCCCCTTCGAGATCGTCGAGCGCACGGTGCCGCAGCCCGGCCCGGGGCAGGTCCGAGTGGCCGTGGACGCCTGCGGGGTCTGCCACAGCGACGCGCTGTTCGTGAGCGGCGCGCTGCCGGGCGTACGGTTCCCGGTCGTACCCGGGCACGAGATCGCGGGCCGGATCGCGGAGCTCGGCGAGGGTACGCAGGGTGCCTGGCAGGTGGGCGACCGGGTGGCGGTGGGCTGGTTCGGCGGGAATTGCGGCCACTGCACACCTTGCCGGCGGGGCGACTTCATGGTCTGCGAGCACCTGAAGGTGCCCGGTTGGGCGTACGACGGTGGCTACGCCGAGAGCGCGACCGTGCCGGCAAACGCCCTGGCCCGGATCCCCGACGCACTGTCCGCCGTCGACGCGGCGCCGATGGGCTGTGCGGGGGTGACCACGTTCAACGGGCTTCGGCGCAGCGCCGCCCGGCCCGGGGACCTGGTCGCCGTGCTCGGCATCGGCGGCCTCGGGCACCTGGGGGTGCAGTACGCGGCGGCCATGGGGTTCGAGACGGTGGCGATCGCCCGGGGCGCCGCCAAGGCCGACTTCGCGAAGGAGCTCGGCGCCCATCACTACATCGACAGCACCGCGGGCACCGGCGTGGCGGACGCGCTGCAGGCCCTGGGCGGCGCCCGGGTCGTGCTGGCCACCGCCGCCAACTCCGCCGCCATCACGGCGACCGTGGAAGGACTCGCGCCGCGCGGCGAGCTGGTGGTCATCGGGGCGGACCCGGAGCCGCTGGGGATCAGCCCGAACCAGTTGCTGATGTCGGGCAGGGTCGTCCGGGGACACCCGGCCGGCACCGCGCAGGACGTGCAGGACACCCTGGCGTTCAGCACCCTGCACGGGATCCGCCCGATGACCGAGACCGTGCCGCTGGACGGCGCGGAGGCCGCGTACCAGAAGATGATGTCCGGCGCGGCCCGCTTCCGGATGGTGCTCACCACCGGCTGAGGCCCGGTGGCCGGGGGCCTCACCGCGGCGTACGGACGCCTCGGAGCAGGACGAAGGAGAGCACGGTGGCGCCGAGCATCGTGGCGGCGGCACCGGCCGCGGCCATGTCCAGGCTGTGGGTGAAGGCCCTGGAGGCCGCGGCGAGCACCGTGTCCCCCAGTTCGCCCGGCAGTTGCCGGGCCACCGCGACCGCGCCGCCCAGCGTCTCCCGCGCGGCATCGGGGACGGCGGCCGGCACCGTACCGCTCATGTCCCGGCCGTAGACGGCGGCGCCGACCGAGCCGAGCAGGGCCATTCCCAGGGCGCCGCCGAGCTCCTGCCCCGATTCGACGACGGCGGCGGCCGAGCCCGCGCGCTCGGGCGGTGCGGCGCCCAGGGCGAGCTCATTGGCGAGGGTCATCGCGGAGACCAGCCCGCCCGCGTACACGGCGGACCCGGCGAGCGTCGTCCAGAGCGGCGAGTCCACCCCGGTCCCGGTCAGCCAGAGGAAGCCCGCGGCGGACACGAGGAACCCGCCGGCCATCACGTGTCCCCGGTCGAACCGGCGGGCGAGCGCCCCGCCCACCGGAGCGGCGACCAGGACGCCGAGCGAGGGCACCAGGCTCCACATCGCCGCCTCGAAAGGGCTCTTGCCCAGGACGGACTGCATGTACTGGGAGAAGAACGGGGCGAATCCGACCGTGGCCGCCATGGCCAGCAGGTTGACGGCGGCCGACCCGCCGAACGCGCGGCGGCGCAGGAGCGCCAGGTCGACCATCGGGTGGGCGAGCCGGGCCTGCCGGCGCAGGAAGACGAAGCCCAGGGCGAGGCCCGCGCCGATACCCAGGGCCGGCAGCGGCTGGTAGCCGTGCTTGGCGAGCTCCTTGATGCCGTGGATCAGCGGCAGCAGCGCGGCGAGCGAGAGCACCGCGCTCAGGGTGTCGAACCGGCCCCGGGCTGGTGACTTGGACTCCGGCAGCAACAGCGGCGCGAGGACGAGCAGCAGCGCCATCGCGGGCAGGTTGACGAGGAACACGGAGCCCCACCAGAAGTGTTCGAGGAGGGCCCCGCTGAGGACCGGGCCGACGGAGATGCCGGTGGCCAGCACGGTCGTCCAGACGGCGACCGCCCGTGCCCGCTGCCCCGGGTCGTGGAAGAGGTTGCGTACGAGGGCGAGGGTGGACGGCATCAGGCAGGCGCCGCCCACGCCGAGGAGGGCACGGGCCGCGATCAGTGCCCCGGGGGTCTGCGCGTAGGCGGCGGCGAGCGAGGCTGCCGCGAAGAGGACCGTGCCGGCGATGAGCACCTTGCGGCGGCCGACGCGGTCGCCGAGCGCGCCCATGGTGATGAGGAGTCCGGCGAGGACGAAGCCGTACATGTCCAGGATCCACAGCTGCTGGGTGGAGCCGGGTTCGAGGTCCGCGCCGATGGCCGGCAGGGCGTAGAACAGGATGGAGACGTCCATCGAGACGAAGAGCAGCGGCAGCATCAGCACGCCGAGCGCGGTCCATTCGCGGCGTCCGGCACGCGGGGCGGCGGGCTCCGGCGCGGCGGAGGCCGGGGCGGCCGGAGCCGGGGTCGGGGTGTTCGGTCCTGAAGTCATGCCGGGAGCAGAGCAGTTGCTCCGCGTACACCGCAATCACTGTCGTAGTGCACCTGGCGAGCGGCCCCGAAAGCCCTTCCCGATTCCCTGGATTGAAGGGGCGTACGCCGTTCCGGGTGCACTAGTACAGTGCACCCGTGCCGACCGAACCGCCCTACCTCAGGATCGCCGGTGGACTGCGCCACCGGATCGTCTCCGGTGAGCTCGCCCCGGGCGACCGACTGCCCTCCACGCGCATGATCGTGCGGGAGTGGGGGGTCGCCATGGCGACCGCCACCAAGGCGCTGTCGGTGCTGCGCGGCGAGGGTCTGGTGCGTGCGGTGCCGGGGGTCGGCACGGTCGTCGCCGAGCGGCCCGTGCCGGGTCCCGGCGGCGCGGGCGACGGGCCCGCCCTGAGCCGTGGACGCATCGTGCGTACCGCCATCGAACTGGCCGACACCGAGGGGCTGCCCGCGGTGTCGATGCGCCGGGTCGCGACCATCCTGTCCACCTCCACCATGGCGCTGTACCGGCATGTACCGGGCAAGGCGGAGCTGGTCCGGCTGATGTCGGACGAGGCGTTCGGGGAGCGCTCGCTGGGCGCCGTGCCCCACGGCTGGCGCCCCGGGCTGGAACTTGCCGCCCGGTGGCTGCGGTCGGTGTACGGGCGCCATCCGTGGCTGGCCCAGGCCGTGGCCTCCTTCACCCGGCCGACGGCCTCCCCGCACACGATGCGGTACACGGAGTGGGTGCTGCGCGCCCTCGCCGGCACCGGACTGCCGCCGTACACGAAGCTGCACATCCACCTCACGCTCTTCGCCCATGTGCAGGGGCTGGCGATGGCCGGCGAGCTGGAATCGCAGGCTCTGCAGGACACCGGGCTCTCCATGGAGGAGTGGATGGAAAGGAATGAGCCACATTTCAACGCCATCTCGGCCAGTGGCGACTACCCGTTCCTCAACTCGTTGTTCGAACAGGAGGAGTTCGAGCTCGACCTCGGCGTTCTCTTCGAATTCGGGCTCCGGAGGACGCTGGACGGCATCGCGGTGATGATCGGCGAAACGTCCGCTTAACGAACATGACCTTTCTGGCAACGAACGAATTCCGGCCAACTTGTTGACGCGGTCCTGACAGGAACATCCTCCGGCTGACACTCTTCACCCCGTTCTGCGCACTTCTCGCTCACCCCGGACGGCTCACCGTGCCGCCGGTACCCCCCTCGCAGAAGGAGTCCGCGTGAGATCCACGCCCAGCCGTCGTGCCACCGCGACCGGCGCTCTGATAGCCGCAGCAGCCCTCATCGCAGTCGGAGTCCAGACCGGTACGGCCACTGCCACCCCCGGCAGCACGACCTCGGCGGTACCGGCGTCCGCCGGCGCCAACCAGGGTTCCCTCGCCAAGCAGCTCTCCCCGTCCCAGCGCGCCGAGCTGATCCGCAAGGCGGACGCGAACAAGGCGGACACGGCCAAGGACCTCGGTCTCGGCTCGCAGGAGAAGCTCGTCGTCAAGGACATCGTCCAGGACAACGACGGCACCACGCACACGCGTTACGATCGCACCTTCGCCGGGCTCCCCGTGCTCGGCGGCGACCTGGTCGTCAAGGAGTCCAAGGCCGGGGCGACCCAGGCCGTCACCAAGGCCTCCAAGGTGACCAGTGGTCAGCTGAAGGCCGTGGACCTGAAGGCGGACGTCGCGCCCGCCAAGGCGGAGAAGCAGGCGCTCGGCCTCGCCAAGGCCGACGGCGCCAAGAAGGCCGAGGCCGACAAGGCACCGCGCAAGGTCGTCTGGATGGCGCAGGGCAAGCCGCAGCTCGCCTACGAGACCGTCGTCGGCGGCCTCCAGCAGGACGGCACCCCCAACGAGCTGCACGTCATCACGGACGCGGCCACCGGGGCGAAGCTGTACGAGTGGCAGGGTGTCGAGAACGGCACCGGCAACACCCAGTACAACGGCCAGGTCACCCTCGGCACCGCCCCGTCGTACACGCTGACCGACACGGGCCGCGGCAACCACAAGACCTACAACCTGAACCACGGGTCGTCCGGCACCGGGACGCTGTTCACCAACACCACCGACGTGTGGGGCAACGGCAACCCGTCGAACGCCGAGACGGCCGCCGCGGACGCCCACTACGGCGCGGCCGAGACCTGGGACTACTACAAGAACGTGCACGGCCGCACCGGTATCCGCGGTGACGGTGTCGGCGCGTACTCCCGCGTCCACTACGGCAACGCCTACGTCAACGCCTTCTGGCAGGACAGCTGCTTCTGCATGACGTACGGCGACGGCGAGGGCAACCTCAAGCCGCTGACCTCGCTCGACGTGGCCGCGCACGAGATGTCGCACGGTGTCACCGCCGCCACCGCCAACCTGGTCTACAGCGGCGAGTCCGGTGGCCTCAACGAGGCGACCAGCGACATCTTCGCCGCGGGCGTGGAGTTCTACTCCAACACCTCCGCGGACCCGGGCGACTACCTCGTCGGCGAGAAGATCGACATCAACGGCGACGGCACTCCGCTGCGCTACATGGACAAGCCGAGCAAGGACGGCGCGTCCAAGGACGCGTGGTACTCGGGCATCGGCAACATCGACGTCCACTACTCCTCGGGCCCGGCGAACCACTTCTTCTACCTGCTCTCCGAGGGCAGCGGCGCCAAGGTCGTCAACGGGGTCTCCTACGACTCCCCGACCTCCGACGGCCTGCCGGTGACCGGTATCGGCCGCGCCAAGGCCGAGCAGATCTGGTTCAAGGCGCTCTCCACCAAGTTCACCTCCACCACCAACTACGCGGCGGCCCGCACCGGCACCCTCGCCGTGGCCGGTGAGCTGTACGGCACGACCAGCGCCGAGTACAAGGCGGTCGGCGACGCCTGGGCGGCCATCAACGTCGGCACCCGTGACGGCGGCAACCCGGACCCGGGCGGCAAGGTCTTCGAGAACAAGGCCACGGTCAACATCCCGGACCGCGGTGCGGCCGTCACCAGCTCGGTCAACGTCACCGGTGTCACCGGCAACGCCCCCAGCACCCTCAAGGTCGGCGTGGACATCACCCACACCTACCGCGGTGACCTGGTCATCGACCTCGTCGCCCCGGACGGCACGGCCTACCGGCTGAAGAACTCCTCGGCCTCCGACTCCGCGGACAACGTTCAGACCACGTACACGGTCAACGCGTCGTCCGAGGTCGCCAACGGCACCTGGAAGCTCAAGGTCCAGGACGTCTACTCGGGTGACACGGGCAAGATCAACAGCTTCAAGCTCACCTTCTGAACCACTCACCGGTCATGACCCGGTGATCACCGCCCGGCAGGAGCTCACGCCCCTGCCGGGCGGTTCCACGTCCGGCAGGCCCTCAGCGCATCAGCACGCCCGCACCGTCCACCGCCGCCTCCGCGGGCAGCGCCACCAGGCCGAGTTCCGCCCCGGTCGCCAGCAGCGGATGGGCCGGCAGCACCCGCACCGTGTAGCCGTACGGGCCCGTGCGGTCGAGGGCGAGCGGCCCCTCGTAGAGCCAGCGGCCCTCCAGGTCCTGGCCGCCGGCCGGTTTCAGCGGGAAGAGGCGGCCGTCCGAGATGCCGTCGGCGGCGTCCACCCGGCCGGCCACCGCCTGCACCTCCACGTCGTCCGGCTCCAGCACCCCGAGGGCGACCCTGACCCGGAGCAGCAGCGTCGAGCCCAGCTCGGCCGAGCCGTCCGCCGAGGTGGGCGCCACGGCCTCCACGTGGTCGACGGCCACTCGCGGCCAGGCGGCGCGGACCCGGGCCTTCCAGTCGGCGAGCCGGCGCGCCGCCGGCGGGTCAAGCGCACGCCGGGCGTGCGCGGCGGGCGCGTACAGCCGCTCCACATACTCGCAGACCATCCGGTCGGCCAGCACCTTGGGACCGAGGGTGCCCAGCGTGCGGCGGACCATCTCGATCCAGCGCCCCGGAAGGGCCTGATCGCCGCCCCGGTCGTAGAAGCGCGGCGCGACCCGGTCCTCGATCAGCTCGTAGAGGGCGGCCGCCTCCAGATCGTCCCGGCGGTCCTCGTCCAGGGCCAGACCGTCGGCGGTCGGGATCGCCCAGCCGAAGTCCGGCTCGAACCACTCGTCCCACCAGCCGTCGAGCACCGAGAGGTTGAGGCAGCCGTTGAGCGCCGCCTTCATCCCGCTCGTACCGCAGGCCTCCAGCGGGCGCAGCGGGTTGTTCAGCCATACGTCGCAGCCCGGGTAGAGCTTCTGCGCCATGGCCATCCCGTAGTCCGGCAGGAACACGATGCGGTGGCGCACCCGGGGGTCGTCGGAGAAGCGCACCAGCTCCTGCACCAGCCGCTTCCCGCCGTCGTCGGCTGGATGGGCCTTGCCGGCGACGACGATCTGGATCGGGCGGTCCGGGTGGAGCAGCAGCTCCCGCAGCCGGTCGCGGTCGCGCAGCATCAGCGTGAGCCGCTTGTACGAGGGGACGCGCCGGGCGAAGCCGATGGTCAGCACGTCCGGGTCCAGCACGGAGTCGATCCAGCCGAGCTCGGCCGGCTCCGCGCCCCGGGCCCGCCAGGAGGCGTGCAGCCGTTCGCGGACCTCGGTGACCAGCTGTCCGCGCAGGGACCGCCGCAGCTCCCACAGTTCGCGGTCGGGGACCTCGGTGGCGGAGTCCCAGCGGCCCGGTGTGCCGCCGTAGCGGTTGCGCAGCCGGAAGACCTCGGGCGCGACCCAGGTGGGTGCGTGGACCCCGTTGGTCACCGAGGTGATCGGCACCTCGGCCGGGTCGAAGCCCGGCCACAGCCCGGCGAACATCTCCCGGCTGACCGAGCCGTGGAGGGTGGAGACACCGTTGGCCCGCTGGGCGAGCCGGAGTCCCATCACCGCCATGTTGAACAGGCCCGGCTCACCGCCGAGGTAGGTCTCCGTGCCCAGTTGCAGGATGCGTTCGGCGGACACGCCCGGGAGTTCGCCGTCGTCGCCGAAGTGCCGGGCGACGAGTTCGCGGTCGAACCGGTCGATCCCGGCGGGCACGGGTGTGTGGGTGGTGAAGACGGTGCCGGCCCGGACGGCCTCCATCGCGGAGTCGAAGTCCAGGCCGGTGACTGAGAGTTCCCGGATGCGTTCGAGTCCGAGGAAGCCGGCGTGCCCCTCGTTGGTGTGGAACACCTCGGGTTCCGGGTGTCCGGTGAGGCGGCAGTAGGTGCGCACGGCCCGTACGCCGCCGATGCCGAGGAGCATCTCCTGGAGCAGCCGGTGCTCGCTGCCGCCGCCGTACAGCCGGTCGGTCACCTCGCGTTCGCCCGGCGCGTTCTCCTCCACGTCGGAGTCGAGCATCAGCAGCGGTACGCGGCCGACCCGGGCCTGCCAGATGTGGGCGTGCAGCGAACGGCCGCCGGGCAGGGCCAGCACCACCCGGCTCGGAGTGCCGTCGGCCTCGCGCAGCAGGGTGACCGGGAGCTCGTTGGGGTCGAGTACCGGATAGTGCTCCTGCTGCCAGCCGTCGCGCGACAGGCTCTGGCGGAAGTAGCCGTGCCGGTAGAGCAGGCCGACCCCGACGAGAGGGACGCCGAGGTCGCTGGCGGCCTTGAGGTGGTCGCCGGCGAGGATGCCGAGCCCGCCGGAGTACTGGGGCAGCGCCGCGGTCACCCCGAACTCGGGTGAGAAGTAGGCGACGGCGGCCGGGAGTTCCGCGCCCAGCTCCAGTTGTTCCTGGTACCACCTGGGTCCTTCCAGGTAGTCCCGGAGGTCCTGGGACGCCTCGGTCAGCCGGTGCAGGAACTGCTCGTCCCGGGCCAGCTCGGCGAGCCGGCCCGCGGACACTGCGCCGAGCAGCCGCACGGGGTCGCGCTCCGCCGCCTCCCGGATCTCCGGGTCGACGGCCTGGAACAGCTCACGGGTCTCGGTGTGCCAGGACCAGCGCAGATTGCGGGCGAGGTCGCTGAGCGGTTGAAGGGGGTCGGGGAGGACTGGACGCACGGTGAATCGACGAATGGCCTTCACGTGTTCCACCTTCGCAGGGGACGTACGGATCCGAGGGGACGTACTCCGGTGCGTCCCCCACGCCCGTTCCGGCACATCGGCCACACAGGTAATGGCCGATTCCGTTCCCCCGTTCGGTCTTGTGGCACTCCGCACCAGAAGGAAAGCTGCCCAGTGGCGTCCAAAGGGGCATCTGCGGGCTCGTGAACGCGGGTCGGTGCCCGGTGCGAAAAGGTCGTCAGAGATACGCCCGAGTATTTGACAAACCACCGGATTGGCCCACCTGGAATCGTGGGAAGGCTTCTCCGGTAGGTCGCCCGGATGCGCACCGGGTGCCATATGAACGATGCCCGGACGCAGCACGAATGCGAGGCATCCACGAGCCGGTTTCCATCCGGTTCACATCCACGAAACATACCCGTGCCCCGGCCATTCGACTGCCATTCGAGTGAATGCGGACAGGAGCGGCCATGCCCACACCCCGTCAGCCGTCAACGGAGCAGCTAGAAAGGACGGAACCCATCGGTCGCGGTGCGCGAATTTCGCCCTCCGCCGCTGTGCCGCGCCCCGCTCGACCCCGGTCCCGCTCCCAGCCCCATTCCCAGTCCCAGTACCAGTCCCCAGGTGATTCCATGATCGGTCGCATTCCCGTCCTCGACGTCCGTCCCCTCGTCGACTGTGGCAGAAGGCCCGCCAAGGCCGTTGCCGGTGAGACCTTCCAGGTCACCGCGACCGTCTTCCGCGAGGGCCATGAGGCCGTCGCCGCCAATGTGGTCCTGGTGGACCCGGGCGGGCGTCCCGGTCCCTGGACGCCGATGCGCGAGCTGGCCCCCGGCACCGACCGCTGGGGCGCCGATGCCACCCCGGATTCGGAGGGCCGCTGGACGTATACGGTCGAGGCCTGGAGCGATCCGGTCGCCACCTGGCGGCAGCAGGCCGGGATCAAGATTCCGGCCGGGATCGACACCGCGCTCGTCCTGGCGGAGGGTGCCGAGCTGCACGAGCGGGCCGCCGAGGGCGTACCGAAGCGGGACGGGCGCGAGGCGGTGCTGGCCGCCGTGGACGCGCTGCGCGACGAATCCCGTCCGGCCGCCGCCCGGCTGGCCGCGGCGCTCGCCCCCGAGGCGCGGGCCGCGCTCGCCCGTCATCCGCTGCGCGAACTGGTCAGCGCGTCCCCGCCGCTGCCGCTGGTGGTGGAGCGCCGGCGGGCCCTGTTCGGCTCCTGGTACGAGCTTTTCCCCCGCTCCGAGGGCGCCAGGGTCGAATCGGCCGGCCCGCCCACGAAGCGGAAGGGCAGGGCGGCGAAGGCGGCCGAGGTCCCGACGAGGATCGTCAGCGGCACCTTCCGCACCGCCGCCGAACGGCTGCCCGCGGTCGCCGCGATGGGCTTCGACGTGGTCTATCTGCCGCCCGTCCACCCGATCGGGACCACCCACCGCAAGGGCCCCGACAACGCGCTCTCCGCCGCCCCGCACGACGTGGGGGTGCCGTGGGCGATCGGCTCGGCCGAGGGCGGTCACGACGCCGTCCATCCCGATCTCGGCACGCTCCAGGATTTCGATCATTTCGTGGCGACCGCCCGTGATCTGCGCATGGAGATCGCCCTCGATTTCGCGCTCCAGTGTTCTCCCGACCATCCCTGGGTGGAGAAGCACCCGGAGTGGTTCCACCACCGCACGGACGGCACGATCGCCCATGCCGAGAATCCGCCGAAGAAATACCAGGACATCTATCCGATCGCCTTCGACAAGGATCTGGACGGACTGGTCGCGGAGACAGTGCGCATTCTGCGGTTCTGGATGGATCACGGCGTACGGATCTTCCGCGTCGACAATCCGCACACCAAGCCGGTGATCTTCTGGGAGAAGGTGATCGCGGACATCAACCGGACCGATCCCGATGTGATCTTCCTGGCCGAGGCATTCACCCGGCCCGCGATGATGAAGACGCTCGCGACCATCGGATTCCAGCAGTCCTACACGTATTTCACCTGGCGCAACACCCGGCAGGAAATCACCGAATACGTCATGGAGTTGTCGGGCGAGACCGCTTCGTACATGCGGCCCAACTTCTTCGTGAACACCCCGGACATCCTGTCCGGCTATCTCCAGGACGGAGGCCGCCCGGCCTTCGAGACGCGGGCCGTACTCGCCGCGACGCTCTCCCCCTCCTGGGGTGTGTACGCGGGCTACGAGCTCTGCGAGAACACCCCGGCCGGGCCCGGCAGTGAGGAGTACCGCGACTCGGAGAAGTACGAGATCCGCCCCAGGGACTGGGAGGCGGCGGAGCGCGAGGGCCGTTCGCTGGCCCCGCTCATCACCACGCTCAACCGCGTCAGACGCCGCAACCCGGCTCTGCAGCAGCTGCGCGACGTGCACTTCCACTCCACCGACAACGACGCGTTGATCGCGTACAGCAAGCGTTCGGGGTCGAACATCGTTCTGGTGGTCGTCAACCTCGACCCGCACCACACCCACGAGGCCACGGTCTCGTTGGACATGCCGCGACTCGGCCTCGACCGGCACGATCGCGTGCCGGTGCGCGACGAGCTCACCGGCGATACCTATCACTGGGGCAGGACCTTCTACGTGCGCCTAGAGCCGGGCGTCACGCCCGCGCACGTCGTCGTCCTGCGACCGTCCCCGCCGACCGGAGGGTCACCCACACCATGATCGTCAATGAGCCTGTCCACGACACGTTCGAGGACACCCCGGCCAAGGACCGCGATCCCGACTGGTTCAAGCGCGCCGTCTTCTACGAAGTCCTCGTCAGGTCCTTCCAGGACTCCAACGGCGACGGCATCGGCGACCTGAAGGGCATCACCGCCAAACTGGACTATCTCCAGTGGCTGGGCGTCGACTGCCTCTGGCTGCCGCCGTTCTTCAAGTCGCCGCTGCGCGACGGCGGCTACGACGTCTCCGACTACACCGCCGTGCTCCCGGAGTTCGGCGACCTGGCCGACTTCGTGGAGTTCGTCGACGCCGCGCACCAGCGCGGTATGCGCGTGATCATCGACTTCGTCATGAACCACACGAGCGATCAGCACGACTGGTTCCAGCAGTCCCGCACCGACCCCGACGGGCCGTACGGCGACTACTACGTCTGGGCCGACGACGACAAGCAGTTCCCGGACGCCCGGATCATCTTCGTCGACACCGAGACGTCCAACTGGACCTTCGACCCGGTGCGCAAGCAGTACTACTGGCACCGGTTCTTCTCCCACCAGCCCGATCTCAACTACGAGAACCCGGCGGTTCAGGAGGAGATCATCTCCGCGCTCCGCTTCTGGCTGGACCTCGGCATCGACGGCTTCCGGGTGGACGCCGTGCCGTACCTCTACCAACGGGAAGGCACCAACTGCGAGAACCTCCCGGAGACCCACGACTTCCTCAAGCGGGTCCGCAAGGAGATCGACGCGCACTACCCGGACACCGTGCTGCTCGCCGAGGCCAACCAGTGGCCGGAGGACGTCGTCGACTACTTCGGCGAGTACCAGGCGGGCGGCGACGAGTGCCACATGGCGTTCCACTTCCCCGTGATGCCCCGGATCTTCATGGCGGTACGGCGCGAGAGCCGCTACCCGGTCTCCGAGATCCTGGCGAAGACACCGGCGATCCCGAAGAACTGCCAGTGGGGCATCTTCCTGCGCAACCACGACGAGCTCACCCTCGAAATGGTCACGGACGAAGAACGCGACTACATGTACGCGGAGTACGCCAAGGACCCGCGGATGCGGGCCAACATCGGCATCCGGCGGCGGCTGGCACCGCTGCTGGACAACGACCGCAACCAGATCGAGCTGTTCACCGCGCTGCTGCTGTCACTGCCAGGCTCCCCGATCCTCTACTACGGGGACGAGATCGGGATGGGCGACAACATCTGGCTCGGCGACCGGGACGCCGTGCGCACCCCGATGCAGTGGACGCCCGACCGCAACGCCGGGTTCTCCTCCAGCGACCCCGGGCGGCTCTACCTCCCCACGATCATGGATCCGGTCTACGGCTACCAGGTCACCAACGTCGAGGCGTCGATGGCCTCCCCGTCGTCGCTGCTGCACTGGACGCGGCGGATGATCGAGATCCGCAAGCAGAATCCCGCCTTCGGTCTCGGCACGTACAACGAACTGCCCTCGTCGAACCCGGCCGTGCTCGCCTTCACCCGTGAGCACGGGGACGATCTCGTGCTGTGCGTGCACAACTTCTCGCGGTTCGCGCAGCCGACGGAGCTCGATCTGCGGTCCTTCGAGGGGCGTCATCCGGTGGAGCTGATCGGCGGGGTGCGCTTCCCCGCCGTCGGCAAGTGGCCCTACCTGCTGACCCTGGCCGGGCACGGTTTCTACTGGTTCCGGCTGCGCAAGGACGCTCCGCCGAGCTGACCCTAAAGCACCTCCCACCACCAACCGCGGGGCGGTTTCCGCCGCCCCGCACGGAACACCCTCCCGACGCCGCACACATACGGCCCCTTCCGGGCCCCATCTGGCGTTTTGATCCCATCGAGTCGAGTCCGTACGGACCATCCTGACCCGACACGTCCCGCACAGCCGGACAGCTATTGCCGCAATCCGGGACACTCTTCGCATCCTGTGGTGTGCCCGGGGAAAGGACGCGATGCCATGTCGGAGGCTGCATCCCTTCGGGTCGCCCTGGCCGACAGCCCAGCCCTGCTCCCGTCTCTCGCCCCCCTGCTGCACGACTGGCTGCCCCGGCAGCGGTGGTTCGCGGGCAAGGGGCGGCCGGTCACCGCGTTCTCGCTGGTGTCGGCGACCGAGATACTGCCGGTGGGCACCGGTTCCGGAACCGGAACCGGGCTGCTCCATCTGCTGGTCCGGGCCCATCAGCCGGCCACACCCGCGCAGTCGCCGGACGACTGCTACCAACTGCTGCTCGGCGTAAGGGCGGTGCTGCCGCCCCGGCTGGCACCCGCGCTCATCGGCCGGGTGACCGAGGGGCCGCTCGCGGGCCGCACCGTCTACGAGGCGCTGCACGATCCGCGCCTGGCCGAACTTCTGCTGGAACGATTCCGTACGCCCGGCACCCTGGGCGCGCTCCGCTTCGACCGGAGCGGCCCTGCCATCGCGGCGGGGCTCGCACCGCGGCTGCTCGAAACCGACCAGTCGAACACCTCGCTGGTCTACGGCGACGCCTACATCCTCAAGATCTTCCGCCGGATCTTCCCGGGCACCAACCCCGATCTGGAGCTGCCGCTCGCGCTGGCGCGGGAGGGCTGCGGGCGGGTGCCCGCCCCCGTCGCCTGGTTCGAGGCCGCCACCGCCGCGAAGCCGCTCACCCTCGGGGTCCTCCAGCCGTTCCTGAGCGGTGCGCAGGACGGCTGGCAGCTGGCGCTGCGCGCCCTGGCCGCGGGCCGGGACTTCACCGCCGAGGCCCACGCGCTGGGCCGGGCCACCGCCGAGGTGCACACCGCGCTGGCCGCCGCCCTGCCGACGCCCGCCCTGCACCGCGCCCAGACCGAGCACCTGGCCGCCGCGATGGTGCGCCGGCTGGAGGCCGCCGCCCAGGCGGTGCCGGAACTCGTGCCGTACGTCCCCGGGCTGCGCACCGCCTTCGACGCGGTGGCCGCACTCGGGCACCGGGGGCGCGACTGGGCGGCCCAGCGGGTGCACGGCGATCTCCACCTCGGCCAGACGCTCCGCGCGGCCGACGGTTTCTGGTCACTGATCGACTTCGAGGGCGAACCGGCCAAACCACTGCCCGAACGCCGCCGGCCGCAGCTCCCGGTGCGCGACGTCGCCGGGATGCTCCGCTCCTTCGACTACGCCGCCCGCTCGCACCGCCCGTGGAACGCCGACTGGGCGGCCCGCTGCCGGACCGCCTACTGCGAGGGGTACGCCCGCGCCTCGGGCGCCGACCCGCGCGGCGAACCGGAGCTGCTGCGCGCCCACGAGACCGACAAGGCGGTGTACGAGGTGCTGTACGAGGCACGGCACCGGCCCGACTGGCTGCCGGTCCCGATGGCCGCGATCCACCGCCTGGCCGCCGCCGACGCCTGACGGCCGGGCACGCGCTCCCCCTTCCTCCCCCAACCCCTTCCGAGGAGGCTGTCCCCCGTGACCGCCCGCAAGCCGTCCCGCAGAACGCCCGCCCCCACCGAGGCCCCCCGAGCCGAACCACCGGCGCCCGAGGCGGTGGCGGCCCCCGCGGCACCGCCCTCGCCGGAACCGGCCGCCCCGGCCGGACGGAAGAAGAAGCCGGCGTCCGAGCGGGCCGGCGCCGCATCGCCCCGCCCCCGCCGGACCACCACCGCCGCCCGGGGAGTACGCCAGGCCCACCCACTCGACGACGCCGACCGGGGCCGGCTGCTCGCCGGTGAGCACCACGCCCCGCACGACCTGCTCGGCGCCCACCCGGTCCGCGGCGGGGTGACCTTCCGGGTGCTGCGCCCGTACGCCCGGTCGGTGACCGTGCTCGCCAAGGGGCTGCGGGCGCAGCTGCACGACGACGGCGACGGCTTCTTCTCCGGGCTGCTGCCGATGCCCTCGCTGCCCGACTACCGGCTCCTGGTCGCCTACGACGACAACGAGATCGAGATCCAGGACCCGTACCGCTTCCTGCCCGCGCTCGGCGATCTCGATCTGCATCTGATCGGCGAGGGGCGGCACGAGGAGCTGTGGACCGCCCTCGGCGCGCAGCCCATGGAGCACCAGGGGGTGGCGGGCACCCGGTTCACCGTGTGGGCGCCCAACGCCCGCGGTGTGCGGGTCGTCGGGGACTTCAACTACTGGGACGGCACCGGCTTCCCGATGCGCTCGCTCGGCTCCACCGGGGTGTGGGAGCTGTTCCTGCCCGGGATCGGGGAGGGCGCGCTCTACAAGTTCGACATCTGCCGCCCGGACGGCTCGCACACGCTGCGGGCCGACCCGATGGCCCGGTACGCCGAGGTGCCGCCCGCCAACGCCTCGATCGTGACCGCCTCGCACCATCAGTGGCGGGACCAGGAGTGGATGGCGCACCGCGGGGACGTCCCGGTGCACGAGGCACCGGTCTCGGTGTACGAGGTGCACCTGCCGTCCTGGCGGCCGGGCCTGACCTACCGCCAACTCGCCGACCAACTCCCTTCCTACGTAAGGGATCTCGGGTTCACGCATGTGGAGCTGATGCCGGTCTCCGAGCATCCCTTCGGCGGTTCCTGGGGGTATCAGGTCACCGGGTTCTACGCCCCGACCTCGCGCATGGGCACGCCCGACGACTTCCGGTTCCTCGTCGACTCCCTGCACCGGGCCGGGATCGGGGTGATCGTCGACTGGGTGCCCGCGCACTTCCCGCGCGACGACTGGGCGCTGGCGGAGTTCGACGGCCGTCCGCTGTACGAGCACTCGGACCCGTCGCGGGCGGCGCATCCCGACTGGGGCACGCTGGAGTTCGACTTCGGGCGCACCGAGGTGCGCAACTTCCTGGTGGCCAACGCCACTTACTGGTGCGAGGAGTTCCACATCGACGGGCTGCGGGTGGACGCCGTCGCCTCGATGCTCTACCTCGACTACTCGCGCAAGGACGGCGACTGGTCCCCGAACGAGCACGGCGGCCGGGAGAACCTGGACGCCGTCGCCTTCCTCCAGGAGATGAACGCCACCGTCTACCGGCGCAATCCGGGTGTCGTGACCATCGCCGAGGAGTCCACCGCCTGGGACGGCGTCACCCGCGCCACCCACCATGTCGGGCACGGCGGATTCGGTGGTCTCGGCTTCGGGCTGAAGTGGAACATGGGCTGGATGCACGACTCGCTGGTGTACGTGTCGAAGGAGCCGGTGCACCGCAAGTACCACCACAACGAGATGACCTTCTCGATGGTGTACGCGTACAGCGAGAACTACGTCCTGCCGATCTCGCACGACGAGGTGGTGCACGGCAAGCGTTCGCTGGTCTCCAAGATGCCCGGCGACTGGTGGCAGCAGCGCGCCAACCACCGGGCCTACCTCGGCTTCATGTGGGCCCACCCGGGCAAGCAACTCCTGTTCATGGGACAGGAGTTCGCGCAGGGAGCGGAGTGGTCGGAGGGCCACGGCCCGGACTGGTGGCTGCTCGACCCCTCGTACGCGGCGGAGAGCGACCACCGGGGCGTACGCACCCTGGTGGGCGACCTGAACGCGGTGTACGCCGAGACCCCCGCGCTCTGGCAGCGCGACACCGTCCCGGAGGGCTTCGACTGGGTGGACGGGGGCGCCGCCGAGGACAACGTCTTCGCCTTCCTGCGCTACGACGCGCACGGCTCACCGCTCCTCGCGGTCAGCAACTTCTCCCCGGTGGTGCGGCACGACTACCGCGTGGGCGTCCCGGACGTGCCCGGGGACCGGGTCGCGTGGACGGAGGTCCTCAACACCGACGCCGCGCGGTACGGCGGCAGCGACGTACTCCACCGCGGACCGCTGAAGCCCGAACCGGTGGCGGCGCACGGCCGTCCCGGCAGCATCCTGCTGACGCTGCCGCCGCTGGCGACGGTCTGGTTCCGGCCGGTCTGACGGCAGGCATTCACGTTCAGGTGATTTCCCCTCCAGGCCCTCCTGAATTGGTGATCCACTTCGTACGATGCTTACTCAGCACCGATGTCCACGTCGTCGAAGTGGGCTCTTGGTTCCATATTCAATTCAAGGGGAAACCATGACCTCGAAAAAGAGGAATGTTGTGCGCACGATGGCTGCGGCGCTTGCCGCAGCCGCCGCGTTCACCCTGGCCGGGCCCGCCGGAACCGCTTCCGCCATCGACCACGTGACCTGCGACCCGGACGCAGGTTTCCTGAAGATCTGGTCGCACGACGGCAGCGGGCACGACAGCGTGGACTGCTATGCGAATCGCGGGAAAACCAACTTCGGCGGGTGGTGGGTCGACCAGATCTCCACGGGGAACAACGACGTGAAGTACTACGACGCCAATGGCGACGTGGTGAAAATCCCCCGGTGGTCGAACATCAAATATTCGAACGTGCCGAAGGTCGATGCCATCGAAATCCTGTAGGGATTTCCTCAGGGACGTTCCGCAGTCCCGGTCGCGCCCGCCTCACGCCGTCTCGAAGACCTCCTCCAGTTCCTGGAGGAGCTTGCGCCTGGGGCGGGCGCCCACCATCGACTTCACGGGTTCGCCGTCCCGGAACACCATCAGGGTCGGCGCCGCGAGCACCGCGTACCGGCTCGCGATGCCGGGGCTGGTGTCGATGTCCAGCTGGACGACCTCCATGCGGCCGGCCAGTTCGGTGGCGACGGCGCTGAGCACGGGGGCGAGCTGGCGGCACGGGCCGCACCAGTCGGCGGTGAACTCGACCAGCACCGGGCCGTCTGCCGCGAGTACCTCGGTGTCGAAGGTGGAGTCGGTGACCTCGGCCACGCCCTCTGCATGAATCATCTGTCATCCTCCCAGTTCACAACGTGGTTCCGGACCGCCGGGGAGCGCCGCCCCGGCCTCCAGCTCGGCCCTGGCGAGCTGGGCGCCCACCTCGGCGCGGACCGTCCGGAGCTGTTCGATGAGCGCGTCGAGCTCGCCGAGCTTGCGCCGGTAGACGGCGAGCGAGGCGGGGCAGGCGTCACCGGCCGGGTGGCCGGCGCGCAGGCACTCGACGAACGGCCGGGTCTCCTCCAGCTCGAACCCGAAGTCCTGCAGGGTCCGGATCTGCTGGACCAGCCGCAGGTCGTCCTCGTCGTACGCGCGATAGCCGTTGTCGGCCCGCCGGGCCGGCAGCAGTCCGCGGGACTCGTAGTAGCGCAGAGTCCGCGTGGTCGTCCCGGCCCGTTCGGCCAGCTCCCCGATTCGCATGTCCTCGACGGTAGACCTTGACGCCGACGTCAAGGCAAGCGCGAAGGGGCCGCCGCGGGAGTTCCCGCGACGGCCCCTTTCCGGTGCCCGGTGGTTACGCCTTCGCCACCGCGTGCTGCTGTTCGCCGTCGCGCGGCTCCGGGACGCCGTGCACGTCGGCGTCCTGGTTGAGCATCTGCTCGTTCCACGGGAGCGCGCCGGAGAGCACCTTGTCCACCCGCTCCTTGTCGATCTCCTTGGTCCAGGTGCCGACCAGGACGGTGGCGACCGCGTTGCCCGCGAAGTTCGTCATGGCGCGGGCCTCGCTCATGAAGCGGTCGATGCCGACGATCAGGCCGACGCCGTCCACCAGGCCGGGGCGGTGCGACTGGAGGCCGCCCGCGAGGGTGGCCAGGCCCGCGCCGGTGACTCCGGCCGCGCCCTTCGAGGCGACGATCATGAAGAGCAGCAGCGAGACCTGCTCACCGGCGCTCAGCGGGTCGCCCATCGCGTTGGCGATGAAGAGCGAGGACATCGTGAGGTAGATCGCGGTGCCGTCGAGGTTGAAGGAGTAGCCGGTCGGCACGGTGATGCCGACGACCGGGCGGCTGACCCCGAGGTGCTCCATCTTCGCGATGAGCCGGGGCAGGGCCGACTCGGAGGAGGAGGTGGAGAGGATGAGCAGGAACTCGCGGCCCAGGTACTTCAGCAGGGCGATCAGGTTGACCCCGGCGACCAGCCGCAGGATGGCGCCGAGCACCACGAAGACGAAGATCGCGCAGGTGAGATAGAAGCCGATCATGATGATCGCGAGGGACTTCAGCGCGTCCACACCGGTCTCGCCGACCACCGCCGCCATCGCGCCGAACGCGCCGACCGGGGCCGCCCACATGATCATGGCGAGGATGCGGAAGACGAGGCGCTGGATGTGGCCGATGCCGCGCAGCACCGGTTCGCCGGCCGAGCCCATGGCCTGGAGCGCGAAGCCCGCGAGCAGGGCGACGAGCAGGGTCTGGAGCACTTCGCCCTCGGTGAAGGCGGAGACGATCGTGGTCGGGATGATGCCGAGCAGGAAGTCGGTGGTGGACTCGCTCGCCCCGGTCGCCTGCTTCTCACCTGCGGCGCGTACGGCTTCGGTGAGGTGGAGGCCCTGGCCGGGCTCCAGGAGGTTGCCGACGAGCAGGCCGATGGCCAGTGCGACGGTCGACATCACCAGGAAGTAGCCGAGGGCGAGGCCGCCGACCGCGCCGACCTTGGCGGCCTTGCGCACCGAGCCGACGCCCAGCACGATCGTGCAGAAGATGATGGGCGAGATCATCATCTTGATCAGGTTCACGAAGCCGGTGCCGATCGGCTTGAGCTCGACGGCGAATCCCGGGGCCACGAAGCCCACCAGGATGCCGAGCGCCACCGCCGCGATCACGGCCAGATACAGATAGTGCGTGCGGTCCCGCTTGGCGGCTGCCACTCCCACGGGGGTTCTCCTCGGCTCGTCCGGATCACTCCCCCGTCCCTGGGGGGTGCAAGGGCTGTCCGGCGGATCCGGGCCGGAAAAACCCCTGGTGAATATCTCGCTCCCTGTGACGCCGGTCACCGTTGCGTGCATTTCGTTCATGTGTTTTCGGCCAGGCAGACTGGTGCCATGCGTCTCCCCCGTCCCCGGACCCGCCCGCGCAGCCTGGCCGGTCAGCTCTTCGCCATGCAGGTGGTGCTGGTGGCGGCCGTGGTGGCGGGGTGCGCGTTCTTCGCGTACGTCTCCGGCCGCGCGCAGGCGAAGGAGACCGCGACCCGGCAGGTCAGGTCGGCCGCGCTGGCGATCGCCGACTCGCCGTCGGTACGGGCGGCGATCGGCACCCCGGACCCGTCCGCCGTGCTTCAGCCGTACGCGGAGCAGGTCCGCAGGGACACCGGGATCACCTTCGTCACGATCATGTCCCCGGAGCGGGTCCGCTGGACGCACCCGGACGCCGACCGGATCGGTGAGACGTTCCTCGGGCACACCGCGCGGGCGCTGCGCGGCGAGACGTTCACGGAGACGTACACCGGCACACTCGGCCCCTCGATCCGGGTCGTCACCCCGGTCCGGGACGGCTCCCGGATCATCGGGCTGGTCAGTGCGGGCATCACGGTCGAGCGGGTCTCCTCGCAGGTGCGGGCGCAGCTCGGGGCGCTGGGTCTGGCGGCGGGCGGGGCGCTCGCGCTCGGCGGCATCGGCACGTATGTGATCAACGCCCGGCTGCGTCGGCACACGCACGGCATGAACGCCGCCGAGCTGAGCCGAATGCACGACTACCACCAGGCCACGCTGCACGCGGTGCGCGAGGGGCTGCTGATGCTCGACGGACGGCGCCGGATCGCGCTGATCAACGACGCGGGCCGGGAGCTGCTCGGTCTGGGGCCGGGTGCGGTGGGGCGCAGGGTCGCCGAGCTTGAGCTGCCGGCGCCGCTGACCGGTGCGCTGCTCGCCTCCGAGGAGCGGGTCGACGAACTGCATCTGACGGCGGACCGGGTGATCGTGGTCAACACCCGTCCGGTGGTGGGCGGGGAGCAGCGCGGCACCGTCGTGACGCTGCGCGATCACACGGAACTCCAGGCGCTTTCAGGTGAGTTGGACTCCGAGCGGGGGTTCACCCAGGCGTTGCGCTCGCAGGCGCACGAGGCGGCGAACCGGCTGCACACCGTCGTCTCGCTGATCGAACTGGGCCGGGCCGAGGAGGCGGTGGGCTTCGCCACCGCCGAGCTGGAACTGGCCCAGGCCCTCACCGACCGGGTGGTGGGAGCGGTCGCCGAACCGGTGCTGGCCGCGCTGCTGCTCGGCAAGGCGGCGCAGGCGAACGAAAGGGGGGTGGAGCTGGTGCTCGCGGACGACAGCCTGATCGACGACGGCGACCTGCCGGCGACACTGTCGCACCGGGATCTGGTGACGATCCTCGGCAATCTGATCGACAACGCGGTGGACGCGGCGTCGGAGGCGGTGACCGGTGTGCCGGGCACCGGGTCCGTGCCCGGCCAGCGGGGAGCGGGGAACGGGCGGGCCACCCGTGCCCGGGTCACCGTCACCGCGCTGGCCGGGGAGGGCGAACTGCTGCTGCGGGTCGCCGACACCGGGGCCGGGATCGATCCGGCGGACGCCGCCGAGGTGTTCGAGCGGGGCTGGTCGACGCATGGAGCGGGCCGGGGCATCGGGCTCGCCCTCGTACAGCAGGCGGTGCACCGCAACGGCGGCACGGTCGCCCTGGACGGCGGGGCGGACGGCGGGGCGCGCTTCACCGTGCGGCTGCCGCTGGCCTTCGCCGGGCCCACGACGCACACCACGAAGGAGGCCACGGCGTGATCCGGGTACTGATCGTCGAGGACGATCCCGTCGCCGCCGACGCCCACCGGCTGTACGTGGGCCGTGTCCCCGGATTCACGGTGGCGGCCGTCGCGCATTCGCGGGCGGAGGCGGTGCGGGCGCTGGAGCGTACCCCGGTCGATCTGCTGCTCCTGGATCTGTACCTGCCCGACGGACACGGTCTGCAACTGCTGCGCTCGCTGCGCGCGGCCGGGCACTCGGCGGATGTCATCGCGGTGACGTCGGCGCGCGATCTGGCGGTGGTCCGGGAGGGGGTGTCGCTCGGGGTCGTCCAGTACGTGCTGAAGCCGTTCACCTTCGCCACCCTGCGCGACCGGCTGGTGCGCTACGCGGAGTTCAGGGCGGCGGCCGGTGAGGCGAGCGGCCAGGACGAGGTGGACCGGGCGATCGGCGTACTGCGCGCCCCGCAGCCGGCCCGGCTGCCGAAGGGGCTGAGCAGCCCGACGCTGGAGGCCGTCACCCGCGCCCTGCGGGCCGCCCCGGACGGGGTGACGGCGGCGGCGGCCGGGGAGGAGCTGGGCATCTCGCGGATCACCGCGCGCCGTTATCTGGAGCATCTGGTGACGGTGGGGCGCGCGGTGCGCAGTCCGCAGTACGGCCAGATCGGGCGCCCGGAGCTGCACTACCGGTGGGTGACCCGCAACGGCTGACGGAGCGACGGCACCCGGGCCCGCGTCCTCGCCGACTCGACGTGGACGCGGGCGCGGACGGCGGTGTTCGCCCGGCCGCCTCAGTGCTCCTGGAACAACGACCGGGCGTGGCTCAGGCCGTACCTGGCGACATCGGTGCCCACTTCGACCCCGGCCTCGTCCGCGAGTCGGGTGTGGATGCCCAGCCAGACCCGCGCGTCCATGTTCTCCAGCGTGAGCTGGTGCCATGCGGTGTACTTACGGACGACGCCCGGTGCTGTGCCGCTGGTCAGGGTGAACGGGGCCGTGCGCGGTCCCACGAGGGCGGTGAGAACGGTTTCCGTCGCGCCCGCGTAGGTGTTGTGGCCGCTGGGGTAGTCCGGGTGCGCCGGGGTGGTGTGCAACGGAGTCCATGACGGGTCGGCAGCCATGTCGCCGACGCCGGCCCGGATCGCGGTGACGGGGCGCCACAGCGGGTAGGTGTACTTGCTGTCGGAGGTGGCGATCTGGGTGTCCACCAATGTGGCGTGGGCCAGGGCGACGAGTTCGGCCTGCTTGGCCGGCGACTGGTGGGACGCGGCGGCGAGCGCGACGCGAATCGGCTTGGTCCACAGGGCGAGCGACGAGTCGAACCAGAAGTTGGCCGTGTCGGTCTGCCGCGCGGTGCGCGCGGTGCTGTTCAGCTCGCCGAAGTCCCGGACCTCCTTCAGGTCGGTCCGGTACCGCTCGGACGTCGGAGCGGGCGGCGCGGGCAGCCGGAACTGGTCGGCGCTCTTCAGCAGGAAGGGCCGGGCGAACCGGCTGCCGTTCTGGATGGCGGGCGCGAACGCGGGCGGGGTGGGCTGCCAGACGCCCGGCGCGGCCGGCGGCACGGTGAAGGGGGCGTTCACGGAGGCCGCGTCGAGGCCGTCGCCCTCGCGGTCGTGCAGGACCTCCAGCGCCTGGCGTTCGCCCGCCGCGACGCCCAGGGTCTCGGCCGGGCCGTCGGGGGTCCGGTCCAGGGTCTCCCGCAGGGCGGCATCCAGCTCCGGGGCACGGGTGGGCGCCAGCTCGACCAGGGCACGGTGCACCGCGGCGGCCAGCGCCGCGTCCTGGTAGTCCCCGCGGTCGACCCCGGACGGCACATGCTGCAGGGCCCGCGCCGCCGCGATCCAGCTGATCGCCCAGGTGCGGTTGTTGGTCACCGGAGGCAGCGCCGATCCGGCCGTCGCGATCGTGTCGGCCGTGGTGTCGTACCAGGCGAGCGCCACGGAGGTGCGGTCGTGCCCGGACGCAGGGGCGGCGACGCCCGGCGCCGCGCCGGAGGCGACCAGCAGTGCCGTGGAGGCCGCCAGGGCCGCACGGGTCTTCGAAATTTTCACGGGAGCAGCTCCTGATGGTGGGGTGGGGCCGGATGCCGGCAGCGGCGTTCCTCCTGACCCGGTGGTGTTCAGGCGGGGTCGGCGGCGATGTGGAAGGGGACGGTGACGATGTTGGAGGCGACGCCCATCCGTTCCAGGTCCTTGGCGCCGATCTTCCCGTCGCCGTCGAGATCCTTCACGACGGCGGGTGCGTCGTTGTAGATGCCGTCGTGGTCGAGGTCGTCGACGACCGCCACGGTCAGAGTGGTGTCGACGTTCTGCCCCACGATGGGGGCGCCGACGATCCAGGTGTCCCACAGCTCGGTCGTGTGCGGGGTGCGGTCGGTGACGCCGGAGAGGTTGAACAGATTGGCCAGGTTGGTACCCGGCCCGGAGAAGCCGGGGAGGGTGCTGTTGGTGGTGGAGTCCAGCACGACCAGTCCAGGGACCTTTTCGTCCCGGCCGGTGGAGAACGTACCGGGGAAGGGGGCGGTGTCGTTGTGCGCGGCAGGGCCGGTGAGCTGGAGCCCGTTGTAGCCGGTCTGGGCCAGGGTCTTGCCCCGGAAGGAGAGCTTCAGGTCCACGATCCAGCCCTTGCCCTCCACGCCCGCGTTGTCCCCGCGCTCGGGCGCGACGACCTTCACCTTGACCGGGTGCTTCGCGGCGGAGGGCCTGTCCAGGCTCGACGCGTTCGCGCTGGACAGTCCGAAGGCCGTGGCGCCGAGGCCGAGGATCACGGCCGCACTCGCACCGAGGGTCCAGCCGAGCTTGTTGTTCCTCATGACTTGTTCTCCTGAGTGTCGGGGGCTTGCGGCCAGGTGTACGACCGCCTGTCGCACCCGGTTCAATCCGCGGGTGAACTCGGACCCCCCGCTCGTCGTACACGTAGCTGCGAGGCGCACGATCAGTGCCTCAGGACACCAGAAGCCGCAGGTCGCAGCCGTCCTCCAAGACGGCTCAGCCGATGCGGTCAGGTATGGAAGTGAGTCGGATGGACCGGATCCGGTTCCGCGCCGCCCCGGGGCGCGGACTGTCAGCCGCCCGCGGTTCGGGCCCGGCGGTGCTCCGAGCGACCCCAGCCCGCGAGACGAGGACATCGAGCGTGACGCCGGACGAGCAGTTGATGACTGCGTTGTACACCGAGCACCACGATGTGCTGCTCTCCTTCGTGCGCAGGTACGTGCGCAGCCCTGAGCAGGCGGAGGACATGGTGCAGGAGACTCTGTTGCGGGCATGGCGCAGCATCGACAGGATCGAACCGAGCCAGGTCACCATCCGCTCCTATCTCTTCACGATCGCCCGCAACGTGCTCACCGACAGCTGGCGTGCCGAGCAGCGGCGTCCGGAACCGCTCTACGACGACGAGGCGCTCGCGGCCGTACCTTCTGCCGATGACGTGGAGGCGGCGCTGGAGGGCCACGTGATCACCGCGGCGCTGGAACGCCTGTCCGGCGAGCACCGTGATGTGATCCAGGCTCTGTACTTCGAGGGGCTGACCGTTGCCGAGTCCGCGTCACGACTCACGATCCCGGAGGGAACGGTCAAGTCCCGCGCCTACTACGCCGTACGCAACCTGCGCGCAGCCTTTGAAGAAATGGGAGTTCTGCGGTGAGCACCGACCACGATGACGTGCGCATGCTGATCGGCGCATATGTGCTGGGCGGTCTCGGCGAGACCGACCGCCGCGTCCTGGAGTCCCACCTGCCCATGTGCCGGGAATGCCGTGACGAGCTCGCGAGCTCGGCCCCGCTGGCCGGACTGCTCCGCCGCGCCCCGGCCATGCCCGCGCCCCGCCCCCCGGACGCACGCGAGACCGGCACCGACGCGGCGCCGCCGGCTTCGTCGGCCGGGCTCGGCCGCCTGCTGGAGCAGGTCCGCACCGCCGATGCCGTACGCAGGCGCCGGGCCCGTCGGCAGTGGCTGGCACTGGCCGCGGCCCTGATCGTGGTCGCCGGGCTCGGAGTGGGCTCGATGCTGCGGTTCCGGCACCCGGCCGGCCCGGACGGCCCGGCCACCGCCTTCACCTCGGCCGCCGGGTACTCCGTGTCCGGCCGTGCCACGCTCACGGACAAGCCCTGGGGCACCGCGGTGAGCGTCACCCTGGCCGATCTGCCCGCAGGAGCACCAGGACCCTTCGTCCTCCAGGTCTCCTCGGTGGACGGCCGAAAGGAGCAGGCGGCCACCTGGGCGATCACTCCCAACGGCAGCGCCGCCGTGACGGGGGCGAGTGCCGTGCGCCTTCCCGACATCCGGTCCATCTCCGTGATGGACCACGAGGGACGCCTGGTCGCCACGGCCCGACCGCTCTGACCGGCCTCGACCGCCATCCCGCGGGCCGCTCCGCCGACGGCCCGCGGGATGGTTCCGCCCGCCCCGGCGCGGGACGGCACGGGAAGCCGGTCGCGGGTCTAGGACGTTCCTACGATCCGTGGATATCGGTGGAACACACCGTAGTCATTCGATGCCTTGACTCCTACCGTGGGGCCGTGCACCCGTCCCCGCCGTTCAACGCCCCCGCCGCCCGCCGACTGCGCGAGGCCCTGGGGATGCTTCCCGGCCATGTCGCCTACGGGCTCGGGGCCCAGTACGGGCTCCGGGTCAGCACCGAGACGGTGGTCGCCTGGGAGCGCGGGCTCGCCTCGCCGAACGAGTACGAACTCACTGCGCTGGCCGGGGTGTTGTGGTGCTCGCCGGGCGAACTGCTCACCGCCGCGCGCACCCTGCGGGAGCACCGGGTGGCCAAGGAGCTGGCAGTGGAGGAGCTGGCGCGGCTGCTGGGGCTGTCCACCTCCGCGTATCTGCGGATGGAGGATTCGGGGCGCTGGCGCGGCAACGAACGCCAGTCCGCGGTGCTCGCCGAGGTGCTGGGGCTGACGCCCGCCGGGTTCGTGACGGTGTCCGGACGGGACGAGGAGCTCGCGGAGCTGCTGCGCGGTGCGGTGACCACGCGCTGGCAGGCCCATCTGCGGCCGGTGTCCAGGCTGGTGCCGCTGGAGCGCGGGTTCCTCCAGGACGTGCTGGAGCAACTGCACACCGACTACCAGGCGCTGATGGTGTCGACGCTGAGCTGGAGCAGCACGGGTGCGGAGCGGGCCGGGGCCACGGGCGACTCGGGGCGGGTGTTCCTGGCGGAGATCCTGGAACGGTTCTGGCGGGCGGCGGGGGTGCCGGGGCCGGACGGCCACTGAGCCGCCCGGCGCCTTCCCTCGTACGCGCTCAGCCGCCGGCCGTCTCCGTGACCACCGGGTCGAAGGAGAACAGGCTCCCCCGGCCCGCTCCGTCGCAGCCCGTCTGCACCAGCTTGGCGCCGCGGTCCTTGCTGTTCCCCTCGGCACCGACGCACAGGCGGGTGTGGGCGGGCCGGATGCGGTACCCCTCGACGGGACGGCCGACGGGCTCGATCAGGAACTCCTCCGCATCGCCACGCTTGCCGCACTCCTGGTCCTGCAACCCGGCTCCGGCATCCCGCATCCCGTCCCAGATCCCGGTGCAGCCCAGGTCGTAGTCCGGGTGATCGGTCACGATCCGCCAGGCGTCGCCGTCCAGCGGCTTGAGGGAGAAACTCGGGATCGTCTCCTGCTCGCACGGCACCTGGTACAGCCGCCCGCTGTCGCTGCCCCGCTTCTCGGAGAGGCAGAACCCGGAGTGCACGGACCGTATCTGCACCGTCCGCCCGGCCACGGGCCCGCTCACGGGGGTGGCTTCCTTCCCGTCGTCCCGTACGAGCAGGGTGACGGTCACCGCGGCGGCGGCGAGCACGACGAGCCCGAAGGCGGCCGCCAGAACCTTCCTGAACCGGGGGCGCCGGGCCGGTGCCGGTTCGGGGAACGGGACGGTGGGCGGCTCGGACGAGTGCCCGGCGGTGGCTTCCGGTGCCGCCCCGGACTCCTCCCCCGTCCCGGCCCGCTCCCCGTGCACGGCGAGTTCCTTGCGTACGGCGAGCCAATCCGCCACCTCCTCGGGCCCGCAGCCGCAGGCCCGTACGAAGGCGGCGAGGAGCTCCTCGCGCGGGACCGACGTGCGCCCCAACATGTTGGCGATCGTGGAGCGCGGCAGCACGTCCCCGACCGCGTCGGCCCGCTGGGCCAGTTCGCGGTACGTCAGACCCGACGCTTCCTTGAGCACCCCCAACAGGGCTACGAACTCGGGCGCGTTGCGCGCCCCACGAGGATCCGGAGCTCTGCCCTCGACGACCATCTGCTGTGCCTCTCCCCTGGATTCCACGCCCGGACAAGGTTGGGACATGTCCCGGACAGGGATAAGCCTTGTTGATCCGGTCCGTCGGCTCAAGAGTTGTTTCCGGCACCGCGGCCCGTCCGGATCCGACCATCCGGAACGGCGCCCGGACGCCGGGGGAACGGCGAGCGGCCCTGACCGTCCACGGGGGGACAGTCAGGGCCGCAGGGTCGTTCGAGCGGGGCCGCTGCCGTGCGGCCGGGGCCGGAGCGGGTCAGAAGACCGACTCGGCCTCGTCCATCCGGTCCTTGGGCACCGTCTTGAGCTGTGTGATCGCGTCGGCAAGCGGAACCATCTCGATGTCGGTGCCGCGCAGTGCCGTCATCCGGCCGAAGTCGCCCCGGTGCGCCGCCTCCACCGCGTGCCAGCCGAAGCGGGTGGCGAGCACCCGGTCGTACGCGGTCGGCGTGCCGCCCCGCTGCACATGGCCGAGAATGACCGGCCGGGCCTCCTTGCCGAGCCGGGTCTCCAGCTCGATGGCCAGCCGGTTGCCGATGCCCTGGAAGCGCTCGTGGCCGTACTGGTCGATCTCGCCCTTGGCGTACGGCATGGAGCCCTCCGCCGGGTGCGCGCCCTCGGCCACGCAGATGACCGCGAACTTCTTGCCGCGCGCGAAGCGTTCTTCGACCATCTTCACCAGGTCCTCGACCTGGAAGCGGCGCTCGGGGAGGCAGATGCCGTGCGCGCCGCCCGCCATTCCGGACTCCAGCGCGATCCAGCCCGCGTGCCGGCCCATCACCTCGACGACCATGACCCGCTGGTGCGATTCGGCCGTGGTCTTGAGGCGGTCTATGGCGTCGGTGGCGACGCCCACCGCCGTGTCGAAGCCGAAGGTCCGGTCCGTGGCGGAGATGTCGTTGTCGATGGTCTTGGGGACGCCGACGACGGGCATGCCCGCGTCCGACAGCATCCGGGCCGCGGTGAGGGTGCCCTCGCCGCCGATCGGGATGAGCGCGTCCATGCCGTAACGGCGGCTCAGCTCGGCGCAGTTCTCGGCGGCCTCGCGCAGCCGGTCGCGCTCCAGCCGGGCCGAGCCGAGGATGGTGCCGCCGCGGGCGAGGATGCCGCTGACCGCGTTGAGGTCAAGGGGGCGGAAGTGTCCGTCGAGGAGGCCCTTGAAACCGTCCTCGAAGCCGATGACTTCATCGCCGTGGCCCACCACGGCTCGGTGCACGACCGACCGGATCACTGCGTTCAGACCTGGGCAGTCGCCGCCTGCGGTGAGAATTCCGATGCGCATCGTGCCTTGTCTCCTGCTCGCTAGTGCCGTGCATTTCGGCGGACGTCCACTGAATCCCCCGTACCGTGAGCCACGACGATTGTCCCACGCCTGGTCTGGACCTCGCGTTCGCCGTCCTCCGGGACGGTTCCGCGGCCCCCGCGCGGGCCGCTTCGCCCGGCGGGCGACGCCTCGGTGCCCGCGGGTATCGTCAACATGGCAATACCATCCCAAACCGCAATTGGACGGGAGAACACGCGTGACGCGCAGCGTGTACGTGACCGGGATCGACCGGGGAGACGGCCGGCAGGTCGTCGATCTGGGAGTCATGGAGCTCCTGACGCGTCAGGTGGACCGGGTCGGGGTGTTCCGGCCGCTCGTCCACGACGGACCCGATCGTCTGTTCGAGCTGCTGCGGGCCCGCTACCGGCTCTCTCAGGACCCCGCATCGGCCTACGGGCTTGACTACCACGAGGCGTCCGCGCTCCAGGCGGAACAGGGCACGGACGAGCTGGTCTCCCGGCTGGTCGACCGGTTCCATCAGGTGGCCCAGAAGTACGAGGTGGTGCTGGTGCTCGGCACCGACTTCGCCGCCACCCAGCTCCCCGACGAGCTGGCCCTCAACGCCCGCCTGGCCAATGAGTTCGGCGCCTCGCTGATCGCGGTGGTCGGCGGCAAGGGACAGACCGCGGAATCGGTGCGGGCCGAGACCCGCAACGCCCACCGCGCGTACGCCGGACTGGGCTGCGACGTGGTCGCGATGATCGTGAACCGGGTGGCGGCCGAGGACCGCGACGCCATCGCGGAGCGGCTGACGGCCACGCTGCCCGTCCCCTGTTCGGTCCTGCCCGACGACGCGGCGCTCTCCGCGCCGACCGTCGCCCAGATCACCGCGGCGCTCGGCGGCACGGTCCTGCTCGGCGACGACTCCGGGCTGGCGAGGGACGCGCTGGACTTCGTCTTCGGCGGTGCGATGCTGCCGAACATGCTGAACGCGCTGACGCCGGGCTGCCTGGTGGTCACGCCCGGGGACCGGGCGGACCTGGTGGTCGGCTCGCTGGCCGCGCACAGCGCCGGGACGCCGCCCATCGCGGGGGTGCTGCTGACCCTGGACGAGCGCCCCGGCGAGGAGATACTCAGGCTGGCCGCGCGACTCGCACCGGGCACCCCGGTCGTGTCGGTGGCCGGCGGATCCTTCCCCACCGCGGCCCGGCTCTTCGCCCTGGAGGGCAAGCTGAACGCCGCGACGCCCCGCAAGGCGGAGACCGCGCTGGGCCTCTTCGAGCGCCATGTGGACACCGGCGCCCTGCTGGAGCGGATCTCGGTGGCCCGCAGCGGCCGCGTCACCCCGATGATGTTCGAGCACGAACTGCTGGAGCAGGCCCGCGCCGACCGGCGCCGGGTCGTGCTGCCGGAGGGCACCGAGGAGCGGGTGCTGCGCGCCGCCGACGTACTGATGCGCCGCGACGTCTGCGACCTCACCCTGCTCGGCGACCCCGACGTCATCCGCAAGAAGGCCGCCGACCTCGGCATCGACCTCGCCGGCACGCAGCTCATCGACCCGCAGACCGCCGAACTGCGCCAGACCTTCGCCGAGCGGTACGCCCAGCTGCGGGCCCACCGCGGGGTCACGGTGGAGCTGGCGTACGACGTCGTCGCGGACGTCAACTACTTCGGCACCTTGATGGTCCAGGAGGGGCTCGCGGACGGCATGGTCTCCGGGGCGGTGCACTCCACCGCGGCGACCATCCGTCCCGCCTTCGAGATCATCAAGACGAAGGCAGCCGAGCGAAGCTCGTCAGGCAGGGCGGTGGCGGGCGACGGGAGGGCGAAGCCGGACGCCTCGATCGTCTCCTCCGTCTTCTTCATGTGCCTCGCCGACAAGGTGCTGGTGTACGGCGACTGCGCGGTCAATCCGGACCCGGACGCGGAGCAGCTCGCCGACATCGCGGTGCAGTCGGCGGCCACCGCCGCCCGGTTCGGCGTGGACCCGCGGATCGCGATGCTGTCGTACTCGACGGGGACCTCGGGATCGGGCGCCGATGTCGACAAGGTGCGCGCGGCGACGGACCGGGTCCGCGCGAGCAGGCCGGACCTGAGGATCGAGGGCCCGATCCAGTACGACGCCGCGGTGGAGCCGAGCGTCGCCGCGACGAAGCTGCCGGGCTCCGAGGTGGCGGGCCAGGCGACGGTGCTGATCTTCCCGGACCTGAACACCGGGAACAACACCTACAAGGCCGTGCAGCGCTCGGCGGGCGCGGTGGCCGTCGGACCGGTGCTGCAGGGGCTGCGGAAGCCCGTCAACGACCTGTCCCGGGGCGCGCTCGTCCAGGACATCGTCAATACCGTGGCCATCACGGCGATCCAGGCTCAGGGCAAGGAGTGAACGGATGACCACCCCGACCACAGCGGGTTCCACCACGGCGGGCGCGTACCGCGTGCTGGTCCTCAACTCCGGCTCCTCGTCGGTGAAGTACCAGCTGCTGGACATGAGCGACCGCACCCGGCTCGCGGTGGGGCTGGTCGAGCGGATCGGCGAGGAGACCTCCCGGCTGGTGCACACCCCGCTGACCGGAGGCGGGGCCGAGCGGCGTGAGCGCACCGGCCCGATCGCCGACCACGAGGCGGCGCTGAAGGCGGCGGCGGAGGAACTGGCGGCCGACGGGCTCGGCCTGGACTCCCCGCAGCTGGCGGCGATCGGCCACCGGGTGGTGCACGGCGGACTGCGGTTCACCGAGCCCGTGGTGATCGACGACGAGGTACTGGAGGAGATCGAGCGCCTGGTCCCGGTGGCCCCGCTGCACAATCCGGCGAACATCACCGGCATCCGTACCGCTCGGGCGCTTCGGCCGGACCTTCCGCAGGTGGCGGTCTTCGACACGGCCTTCCACACGACGATGCCGGAGTACGCGGCGCGGTACGCGATCGACACGGAGACCGCCGACGCCCACCGCATCCGGCGCTACGGATTCCACGGCACCTCGCACGCGTACGTCTCCCGCAGGACCGCCGAACTGCTGGGACGCACCCCCGAGGAGGTCAATGTCATCGTGCTGCACCTGGGCAACGGCGCCTCGGCGTCGGCGGTGGCCGGTGGCCGGTGCGTGGAGACCTCGATGGGGCTGACGCCTCTGGAAGGGCTGGTGATGGGCACCCGCTCCGGGGACATCGATCCGGCCGTCACCTTCCATCTGATGCGCGTCGCGGGGATGTCGGCGGACGAGGTCGACGCACTGCTCAACAAGAAGAGCGGTCTGGTCGGCCTCTGCGGCGACAACGACATGCGGGAGATCCGGCGCCGGATCGACGAGGGCGACGAGCGTGCGGCGCTGGCCTTCGACATCTACGTGCACCGGCTGAAGAAGTACATCGGCGCCTATTCGGCGGTCCTCGGCCGGGTGGATGCCGTGGCGTTCACGGCGGGGGTAGGGGAGAACTCGGCACCGGTGCGGGAGGCTGCCGTCGCCGGTCTCGAGGAGCTCGGCCTGGCGGTGGACGCGGATCTGAACGCCGTACGGTCCGACGAGCCCCGGCTGATCTCGCCGGACTACGCGCGGGTCGCGGTCGCCGTGGTGCCGACGGACGAGGAACTGGAGATAGCCGTACAGACCTTCGCGCTCATCGGACAGGCCCACGGCATGGCCGGCCGGGCCGTCCCCGACGCCGTCGGCCAGGCCCGAGACGCGGTCGGACAAGCCCACAACTGAGCACCCCCGCGCCCCTTTGTACCTTCCACCAGACGGAATATTCCGTAGCGAAACAAACCGATAGGATCCGCCTCATGCGCCGTTCCAAAATCGTCTGCACACTCGGTCCCGCCGTCGACTCGCACGAGCAGCTCGTCGCTCTGATCGAGGCCGGCATGAGCGTGGCCCGCTTCAACTTCAGTCACGGCAGCCACGAGGAGCACCAGGGTCGTTACGACCGGGTCCGCAAGGCCGCCGCCGAGACCGGGCGGGCGATCGGTGTGCTCGCCGACCTCCAGGGCCCGAAGATCCGCCTGGCGAAGTTCGCCGAGGGCCCCGTCGAGCTGGTCCGCGGGGACGAGTTCACCATCACCGCCGAGGACGTCCCCGGCGACAAGTCGATCTGCGGCACGACCTACAAGGGCCTGCCGGGCGACGTCGCCAAGGGCGACCCGATCCTGATCAACGACGGCAACGTCGAGCTGAAGGTCGTTGCGGTCGAGGGCCCCCGGGTGAAGACCATCGTCATCGAGGGCGGTGTCATCTCCGACCACAAGGGCATCAACCTGCCCGGTGCGGCGGTCAACGTCCCGGCCCTGTCCGAGAAGGATGTCGACGACCTGCGGTTCGCCCTGCGGATGGGCTGCGACCTGGTGGCGCTGTCCTTCGTGCGGGACGCCGACGACGTCAAGGACGTCCACCGGGTGATGGACGAGGAGGGCCGCCGGGTCCCCGTCATCGCCAAGGTCGAGAAGCCGCAGGCCGTCGAGCACATGGAGGGCGTCGTCATGGCGTTCGACGGCGTGATGGTCGCCCGCGGTGACCTGGCCGTCGAGTACCCCCTGGAGAAGGTCCCGATGGTGCAGAAGCGCCTGGTGGAGCTCTGCCGGCGGAACGCCAAGCCGGTGATCGTCGCGACCCAGATGATGGAGTCGATGATCACCAACTCGCGGCCGACCCGCGCCGAGGCGTCCGACGTCGCCAACGCGATCCTGGACGGCGCGGACGCGGTCATGCTGTCGGCCGAGTCCAGCGTGGGCGCGTACCCGATCGAGACGGTCAAGACGATGTCGAAGATCGTCGTGGCCGCCGAGGAGGAGCTGCTCTCCAAGGGCCTGCAGCCGCTGGTCCCGGGCAAGAAGCCCCGTACCCAGGGTGGTTCGGTGGCCCGTGCGGCCTGCGAGATCGCGGACTTCCTGAACGGCCGGGCACTGGTCGCCTTCACCAAGTCCGGTGACACGGCCCGCCGGCTCTCCCGCTACCGCGCGGCGCAGCCGATCCTGGCCTTCACCACGGACGAGTCCACCCGCAACCAGCTCGCGCTGAGCTGGGGCGTCGAGGCCCACGTCGTGCCGCACGTGGACAACACGGACGCGATGGTCGACCTGGTCGACGGCGAGCTGCTGAAGCTGGGCCGCTACAACGAGGGCGACACCATGGTCATCACGGCCGGTTCGCCCCCCGGCATCCCGGGCACGACCAACATGGTCCGGGTGCACCACGTCGGCGGCGGCAGCCGCGACTGACGTGCCCGTCACGCCTGGACGAACGACCGTGGGCCGCACTCCTGACGAGTGCGGCCCACGGCCCTTTGCGGCTCCCGGACGGGACGGTGCCGGCTAGCTGTTGCCGCCGGTGAAGTAGTTGTGCAGCCCGGGAATCCTGAGCGAGCCGCCGAACTGGCCGGCCTGGGTCACCTTGACCTTGGTGAAGAAGGCGAAGGGCACGTTCAGCGGAGGCGGTGTCTCCGGGCTGAACGTCACCGGGATGAGGCCGAAGAGGTTGCCCTTCAGCTCCTCCGTGTACATCGTCACCGTGCCGTGGCGGATGGTGGACTTGGAGCCCTTCCGCGCCTCGACATGGGCCGTCGTTCCGGCCGGACCGACGGTCTTCTGGTGAAGGTTGTCGATGTCGATGGAGCTGGCGGTGAACTTCAGCACCTTCTTGACCTTGCCGCCGTACGTCTTCACCTCGACGATGCCCTTGTAGTCGAGCCCGCTGAGGGTGAGCATCGAGCTCTCCAGGATCCACGGGTCGTCCGGGAGCAGCGGGACGCCGGTCTCCAGATCGGCCGCGGCCAGTGCCTCGGGGTCGGCGGTGGGACACGGGAAGCGCTCCTTGGCGCCGTCCGGGATGTCCTCGTCCTTCTTGGCGTCGAGTCCCTTGACGTCCTCGTCGAGCTCCTCGACCGACTTGCCTGCCTTGTCGGCGGCCTCGCGGATGGCGGCGGCGGTCTTGTCGGCCGTCTCCTTCGCGGCGTCGGCGGCCTTCTCGACGGGCTTGTCCGCGGACTTCTCCGCGGGCTTCTCGGCGGTGTCGGTCGCCGAGGGCTTCGGGGAAGCGGTGCTCGCGCTCGGGGACGGGCTCGCCGTCTCCTTGTCCGGTCCGTCGAAGAGGTCCCTGAGCGCGTCGCCGACGCCCAGCGGGTCGAGCGGGTTCGTCGACTTCGTGGGGGTGGGCGAGGCGCTCGGCGTGGCGGCCGGTGCGTCGGCCCGGGTTCCGGCTTCGGCGGCCTTCGCCTTCGGCTGGGCCTCGTCGCTCGCGGACGGGGTCGTCGAGGGCTTCGGGGTCGCCGAACCGCCCTTGTCACCGGAGTCGGTGGCGGAGGGGGACGGGGTCGGCGACTTCGACGCGGACGGCGAGGGCTCCTCGCTCGGTTCGTCGGAGCGGGTCACGCAGGGACCGGGCGCGAACGGGATGTCGGAGCTGTCGTCGGCCAGCGCGAGCTTGGGGGTGAGCCCCATGCCCACGAAGACGGCCGTCGGCATCGCGGCGAGCGCGAACGCCTTGCCCGCGGGTATGTGCAGCTTCGTCAGCAAGGACTTCCTGGGGGCCGCGTGGCGCGGTCCGCCTCTCGTGCCGGAATCCTCCCCGGTCGAGTTCAGCTGCCTCTCGTCACCCCGCACGGTGCCTCCCGCCGTCGACCTCAACTGTCGTGTCGTACTGCTCCGGCTGCTGCTGGGGCACCGCTGCCGTGCTGTGGAACTCGGGTCCGGACTCCTGCGTGCCGGGGACGGCCCCGGACTTCTCCCCCGCCATGCCGGCCGGCCCGGAGTCCGGCGTCGGCTCGCCCGGGGCCCAGGAGATGGAGAGCGCTCCACCCAGCAGGGCGAACAGGAAGCCGACCAGGAAGCCACCGATGTTGGCGACGGGTATCGAGATCAGCGCCAGCAGGATCGCGGCGACTCCGGCGAACACCCTCACGATGTGGTGGAACCACATGGTGAGGCCCAGCGTGATGAGCAGGATCCCGATGATCAGGGAACCGGCACCCGCAGTGGTGGACATCGCCAGTGTGACGTTGCCGAGGTGCATGTTGGCGTACGGAAAATACGCGATGGGTAGACCACCCACGATGGTGAACAGGCCCGCCCAGAACGGCCGGTTACCCCGCCAGGTGCGGAATCTCCGCCAGAAGACGCGGAGGTAGTGCTCGTTCTGCCCTGTGGACTCGGGGCTCATGGAAAACAGCTCCCTGGAACCGGTACTGCTGTGAGAAGAGAAGGGGCGGGTGGCCGGAGATCCGTGGCGGAACCCCGGCCACCCTGGGCAAGTGCCCTAGTAGCAAGGCTTGTCGCCGGACTTCAGCCGCAGGCTCAGGTTGCTGAGCTTGAAGGTGCCGGCGGTGGTCGCCCATGCCGTCTGCTTGACGTCGGTCAGCGTCACCGTCTTGGCGCGCTGCGCGAAGCCGTTCGGGTTGACGGCCTTCTCGGTACCGGCCTGGATGCCGGGCTTGCCCATGTCACCGGCGGCGACACCGATGTCGATGTTCTCGAAGTACGCGTCGGCGTCGAGCTCGGCGACATCGAGGTACAGGTTGGTCGCCTCGACCGGCTTCTTCGGGTCGGTGCCCGCCTTCAGCTGCAGCGTGACAGTGCCCAGACCGAACGGCAGGTTCGGAGTGACCACCGACTGGCACATGTTGGTGATCGTGGCATCGCTGAAGCCGGACACGGCAACGGCGTGAGCCCCGTTCTTGCCCTCGGGGTTCATACCGGTGGCGACGGAGCCGTACTGGACGAAGTCATGGCCGACGAGCTTGTCGGTGCTCACCTTGAAGCTCTGGCCGGACACGCTGAAGGACGCCGCGAGGGCACCCTGCGCGAGACCGACACCCACCGCCGCGGTCGCGACGACGCTCGGCACCATGACCAGAGCGAAACGCTTCCATCTGGTGCCGCCACGAACCTGGGAACTCATAATTTTCCTCCTTCTCGGACGTACATCTCCGGTCCGGGCCTGGGCCCGTCCTGGGATGGGAGAAGTGCTACGTCCTCGGCAAGGAGAGCGCCCGCGGACGGAGGCATGAACCGCGTCCGAATCACCGGCGATCACCCCCGAGCGACAACCACTGGCCACGCATTCGCGCAACCTGTATCGGACAGGCCCTGCCGGACGACAGGAACCCCCCTGTCCGGAGCCCGCGTCACTGCCGCCGGCCCACTCGGTGGGGACCCAACAGGGCCGCCGCACCGACTGGCAGCCGGGCTGGCGTTATTGGACCGAGCGTGGCCGATCGTGGTGCATTCCCGCCCGTGACACAAGGGGGTTCGTTACTCGCTAGTAACGGCCCGATAACCGATGCGCGACCGGCTGGTACCGCCCGGCCACACAGGGTGGCTTCGGGGTGAGGGACGAAAGGGGGATCGCTGCGCCAATACGGACAGATCCCAATGCTTGATTTACTGCGAGTAACAGGCCCTTGCTTTATCAAGATTTGGTAAAGCAGGGCCGTCTCTTATCGCCCGACCGCGAAAACGGCCGCGGTCCCCGACGGGGTACCGCGGCCGCTTGTCACATCAGAACAAGACCCGCGCCAGCGCCGTACGCGCGGCGACGACCCGCGGATCGTCGGGGCCGATCACCTCGAACAGCTCCAGCAGCCGCAGCCGCGCGGTGTCCCGGTCGTCGCCGAAGTTGCGCCGCACCGTCTCGACGAGCCGGCCGAAGGCATCCTCGACATGACCGCCGACCAGATCCAGATCGGCGGCGGCGAGCTGCGCCGCGACATCGGCCGGCTTCGCGGCGGCCTCCTCGCGGACCCGCTGGGCGTCCATGTCCTTGACCCGGGAGAGGAGTTCGGCCTGGGCGAGGCCGAGCTTGGCCTCGGTGTTGGCCGGGTCGTCGGACAGGACGTTCTTGTACGCCTGGACGGCACCGGCGAAGTCGTCGGCGTCCAGGGCCTGTACGGCCGCTTCGAGCAGGGCGTCGTACGGCCCTGCGGGCGCCTCGGCCGGAGCCTGGTCGGCCGTCCCGTCGGCGGCGTCCTGGTCGACCACGATCCCGGTGAGCCCGAACCGCTCCTCGCCGACCTGGATCAACTGGTCCAGCGTCTGCCGGATCTGGGCCTCGGGGGCCGCGCCCTGGAAGAGCGGGAGGGCCTGCCCGGCGACGACGGCGAAGACCGCCGGGATGCCCTGGATACCGAACTGCTGCATCAGCATCTGGTTGGCGTCGACATCGACCTTGGCCAGCACGAAGCGGCCGTTGTACTCACGGGCCAGGCGCTCCAGGAGCGGGCCCAGCTGCTTGCACGGCTCGCACCACTCGGCCCAGAAGTCGATGACGACCGGGACCTCGGCGGAACGCTGCAGGACATCGTTCTCGAAGCCTGCCTCATCGACATCGATCACCAGGGCGGACGGCGGTACCGCGCCACCACCACCCTGCCGGGAGGCCTCCGCACGGGCCTGCTCCGCCTTCACCTTGGCCTCGCCGGCCGCCTTCACCGCGGCGAGGTCGACGACGCCGCTCATGGACATGTTCCTAGGCTGCATACGTACATCCTCCCCCCTCGGTGCGCCGATCCGGAAAGCGATACGGGAACCGCGCCCGTCCGCAGCCCCGGCCGGTGTGCGGGGCGTACGGGCGGACACGGTTCGAGGCCGTGATTTCACGGACACGGCCGAGGGCCCCTGAAAGACCCGGTTCGGCGCCGGGTCCCCACCCGGCGCCTGTGGCTGTCATTCGGTTGCGGCGTCACGACGGCATGATCGTCGTCCTTACGCTACGACCCGTAGCGTAACTGCCGGCCACCCCTCGCGCACAGGTGCTATCGGTGATCTGCCTCACGGCGACCGGGACCGGCCGCTTCTACTTACTGACCGGTATGGTCACGGCATGCTGAGCCGCAGCCACCCCAAACCCCTTCGAACGGGACGTCCGCGCAGTGCCGCGGCAGATGAAGCGATCCTGGAGGCGACCAGGGCCTCGCTGGTCGACCTCGGCTGGTCGAAGCTGACCATGAGCGATGTGGCGACGCGGGCCGGGGTGGCCAAGACGACCCTGTACCGGCGGTGGGCGGGCAAGAACGAGCTGGTCGTGGACGCCGTCGCGGTCCTCTTCGACGAGCTGGAACTGCCCGATCTGGGCAGCCTGTCGGCCGATGTGCAGGCGGTGGTGCTGCAGTTCGCCGCGCTGCTGGAGCGGCCGGAGACCCAGACCGCGCTGATGGCGGTGGTCGCGGAGTCGACGCGCGACGAGGCGCTGCGGACCCGGATCCGCGACTCGATCGTGGACCGGCAGAAGCGGCTGGTGCTCCAGGGCCGCCGACGGGCACAGGAGCGCGGGGAGTTGCCCGTCGAGCAGGACGAGGCCGCGGCGGCCGCGACCGCGGATCTGATCTTCGATGTGATCGCCGGTGCGGTCGTACACCGGGCCCTGGTGAGCGCCGAGCCCGTCGACACGGACTGGGCCCGGCGCTTCACCGTGCTGCTGCTCGCGGGGCTGAAGGCCGCGGCCTCCGCGTAGCACCCCTTCGTCAGAAGCCGGGCGGCTCCGTGTAGCTGCCCCACTCGTCGCGCAGGACGCCGCAGATCTCGCCGAGCGTCGCCTCGGCCCGTACCGCGTCCAGCATCGGCGCGATCATGTTGGAGCCGTCGCGGGCGGCGGCCAGCATCGCGTCCAGCGCCGACTTGACCCGGGCGTCGTCGCGGGCGTCCTTGCGGCCGCCGAGCACCCGGACCTGCTCGCGCTCGACCTCATGGCTGACCCGCAGGATCTCCAGGTCGCCGGTGACCGAGCCGTGGTGGACGTTGACGCCGACGACCCGCTTGTCGCCCTTCTCCAGCGACTGCTGGTAGCGGAAGGCGGACTCGGCGATCTCGCCGGTGAACCAGCCGTCCTCGATGCCGCGCAGGATGCCGGAGGTGATCGGCCCGATGGGGTGCTGCCCGTCCGGGTGGGCCCGGGTGCCGCGCTCCTTGATCTGCTCGAAGATCTTCTCGGCGTCGGCCTCGATCCGGTCGGTGAGCTGCTCGACGTACCAGGAACCGCCCAGCGGGTCGGCCACGTTGGCGACGCCGGTCTCCTCCATCAGCACCTGCTGGGTGCGCAGGGCGATCTCGGCGGCCTGCTCGGAGGGGAGCGCGAGGGTCTCGTCGAGGGCGTTGGTGTGCAGCGAGTTGGTGCCGCCGAGCACCGCCGAGAGCGCCTCGACGGCCGTCCGTACGACGTTGTTGTACGGCTGCTGGGCGGTGAGCGAGACACCGGCGGTCTGGGTGTGGAAGCGGAGCCACTGCGCCTTGTCGGTCTTCGCCCCGTACGTCTCCTTCATCCAGCGGGCCCAGATCCGGCGGGCCGCGCGGAACTTGGCGATCTCCTCGAAGAAGTCGAGGTGCGCGTCGAAGAAGAAGGAGAGGCCGGGCGCGAAGGTGTCGACGTCCAGGCCGCGGGAGAGGCCGAGCTCCACGTAGCCGAAGCCGTCGGCGAGGGTGTACGCGAGCTCCTGCGCGGCCGTCGCCCCGGCCTCGCGGATGTGGTAGCCGGAGACGGAGAGCGGCTTGTAGGCGGGGATGTCGCGGGCGCAGTGCTCCATCAGGTCGCCGATGAGGCGCAGATGGGGCTCGGGCTGGAAGAGCCACTCCTTCTGCGCGATGTACTCCTTGAAGATGTCGGTCTGGAGCGTGCCGTTGAGCACGCCCGGGTCGACCCCCTGGCGCTCGGCGGCGACCAGGTACATGCAGAAGACCGGGACGGCGGGGCCGCTGATCGTCATGGACGTCGTGACGTCGCCGAGCGGGATGCCCTTGAAGAGGACCTCCATGTCGGCGGCGGAGTCGATGGCCACACCGCAGTGCCCGACCTCGCCGAGCGAGCGGGGGTCGTCGGAGTCGCGGCCCATCAGCGTCGGCATGTCGAAGGCGACGCTGAGCCCGCCGCCGCCCGCGGCCAGGATCATCTTGTAGCGCTCGTTGGTCTGCTCGGCGTTGCCGAAGCCGGCGAACTGGCGGATGGTCCAGGTCCGGCCGCGGTAGCCGGTCGGGTAGAGCCCCCGGGTGAAGGGGTACTCACCGGGCCAGCCGATCCGCTCGAACCCCTCGTACGTGTCCCCGGGGCGGGGGCCGTACACGGGCTCCACCGGATCCCCGGAGAGTGTGGTGAAGTCCGCGTCACGCTTGCGGGCCTTGTCGTAACGGGCCTGCCAGCGGCGGCGGCCTTCCTCGATCGCGTCAGCGTCCATACCATCGAATTTACTAGGACGTCCTAGTAAATGTCGATGGCAAACCGCCCGGTGCTTCGCACGGGGCGGTTCGGGCGGCGCGGACCGGGGTCAGGCCTTGGCGGTCGCGGGGGCGCCGTCGACGATCAGCGGCTCGACCTCGCGGACGACCTTGCGCTCGACGAAGAACGCGGCCGTCGGGATGGTGCCGGAGATCAGCACCCAGAGGAGCTTGCCCATCGGCCACTTCGCCTTGGAGCCGAGATCGAAGGCGAAGATCAGGTAGATGATGTAGAGCACACCGTGGATCTGGGAGACGACGAGCGTCAGGCCCTCGCCCGTCTCGAATCCGTACTTGAAGACCATGCAGGTGCAGAGCACCAGCAACATGACGGCGGTGACGTAGGCCATCACCCGGTACCGGGTCAGCACACTGCGTTTCATGGCATCGAGACTAACCGGACGGCCGGGGCGATCTTGCAGCGGGCCGGACTCTCGAAACGCCGTTCTACGCCCTGTGTTTCCTCCGCTACGCCTCTTCGAAGTCGTGGGCGGCGACCCGCAGCGGGCGCAGCATCGCGAAGATCTCCGCGCACTCCTCGGCGTCGTACGCCCCGAGCCCGAACTGCATGTCGACCAGGTCCCTGGTCGCCGCCTCGACGACCTCGCGGCCCTTGTCGGTGATGGAGGCGAGGGTGCCGCGGCCGTCGTTGGGGTTGGGGCGCTTGGCGACCAGGCCGGAGCGCACCAGTCGGTCCACGGTGTTGGTGACGGAGGTGGGGTGGACCATGAGCCGCTCGCCGATCTTGGACATCGGCAGCTCGCCGGCCTTGGAGAAGGTGAGCAGCACCAGCGCCTCGTAGCGGGCGAAGGTCAGTCCGTACGGCTTGACCACCGCGTCGACCTCGGCGAGCAGGATCTGCTGGGCGCGCATGATCGAGGTGATCGCCCCCATCGAGGGCACCGGGCCCCAGCGCTGCTGCCAGAGTTCGTCGGCGCGGGCGATGGGATCGAAGGGGAGACTGAGCGGCTTCGGCACGGCACCGACCTTACCCACTGGTCATATGCTGGTCAGCCCCGTCTCGAACTTCGGTCCGAATACGGTGGGCGGGGGCGGTCCTCCTGACCTCCAGGACGAGCGGCAGCAGACAGAGGGCGCCGACCGCACCGGCTCCGGCGACCACCTGGTGCACAGGGAGGAACTCGGCGGCGAGCCCGGCAAGGGCCATACCGACCCCCTGGAGCGTCATCAGTCCGGCGGTGAGCAGGGTCATGGCCCTGCCGCGCAGCGCCTCCGGGACGGCCTCGACGAACCACTGGTCGAGGCCGATGACGTACGCCCCGCCCGCCCCGGCGAGCACCAGCGCGAGCGCGATCGCGACCGTGCCTGGGCGCAGTCCGTACACCACCAGGGGCAGCGGTCCCGCGACGGCGGCCGGCAGCACGACCAGGGCGCGCAGCCGGGAGCCGAGCGCCGTGCCGACGTAGAGTTCGGCAACGATCTGACCGATGGGCATCGCACACATCAGCAGTCCCAGCACGACGGGGCCGGCCCCGATCTCGTCCGCGTACGGGACGGCCAGCGCCTCCGGTGCGACGACGAACAGCGGGGGCACCCAGAAGAGCAGCATCAGCGCGCGGATCCTGCGGTTCCCGAGCAGGTCGCGGGCTCCGGCGAGCGATTCCTTGAGCAGGGCGTCACGACGGTCCCCGTCGGACCTGGCGGGCCGGTCGCGGGTGCCGAAGCGGAGCAGGGCAGCCGAGCAGAGGAAGGTCACCACGGTGACCGTGATCGCACCCCGGGGCGAGAACACGGCGAGCAGCACCCCACCCGCCCCGAAGCCGGCGAGCAGCGCGCTCTGCGAGACGATCCGCAGCAGCGAGCGGCCGAGGACATAGTGCTCGCCCTCGCCCAGGATGTCCGTGAGCGCGGCCATCCGCGTCCCGGTGAAGACCGGTGAGACGGCGGCGATCAGGCAGCGCAGCGCGAGCAGTCCGCCGACCGGGGTGCCCGGCAGCACCATCACGGTGACGCAGCCGGCACAGATCAGATCGCAGGTGACGAGGACCCGGCGGGCGGGGTAGCGGTCGGCGACCCCGGCGAAGAGGGTGCCTCCCACCAGGTACGGGAGAAGGCCGAGCGCGAAGGTGAGCGCGCTGAGCAGGGGCGAACCGGTGAGCCCGTACACCAGGACGGTGAGAGCGAGCTCGCTGACGACGACGCCGAGGAGGGAGAGCAGATGCGCGGCGAAGACCGCCCGGAACTCCCGGACGGCGAAGACGGCGCGGTAGCCGCCGGAGGTACCGGCGTCGGCCGTGTCGGGGGCGGTCGCCCCGGGGGCGGGAGGGACCGCTGGGTTTTCGGTGTCTGACGGCATGGTCGCAGCCTGGGGGCCTGCGGCGGCTCTCCGTAGACTTTCGGCCCACACCGAAAGTTACGAGGCCGCGCATGTCGTTCCAGCTGCACCTCGACGGGGGCGATCTGCTGCGCTGCCGGTTCGCACTGTCACCGCTCGGCGAGACCCAGGCGGCCGTGCGCGTCCTGGCCCAGCCCGAGCGGCACGGGTACCACCTGCCGTGGCTCCGGCTGATCCGCGACGCGGCCGACGGCCTCGAACTCGGGCCGCTTTGGCAGCTGATGGCACGGCGCGGGCACAACCCCGACTTCTTCAGCCCGCCGCCGCCCGGTCCGGTCACCACCTTCGAGGAGGAGATCGCCGGGGTGCGGTCCGTCGATCCGGAGGTCGCCCGCCGGGACATCGCACTGTCACTGGCCAACCGGCCCGAACTGCTGCGCTCCCCCACCGGACAGGCGATGCTCGCCGATCCGGTCGGGACCGCCCGGTATCTGGCCGACCTGCTGGAGCAGGCCTGGCGGGTGCTGATCGAGCCGCACTGGCCACGGCTGCGCGCGCTGCTGGAGGCGGACATCGCCTACCACTCGCGGCGGCTCGCCGCGGTCGGCTTCGAGCGGCTGCTGGGTGAGTTGAGCCCCCAGCTGAGCTGGTCGGATTCGACGCTCACCATCATCGGGACGCGCGGCAGGCACACCCGGGTGCTGGGCGGGCAGGGGCTGGTCCTGATTCCCAGCGTCTTCTGCTGGCCGGACGCGGTCAGCGGCTTCGAACCGCCGTGGCAGCCCGCGATCGTCTACCCGGCACGCGGCATCGGCGGGCTGTGGACGGAACCCGCCGACCGCACCCCGCAGGTGCTCGCCCGGCTGCTGGGGCGTGGCCGGGCCGATGTCCTGTGCGCGCTCGACGAACCAGCCGGCCCGAGCGCGCTCGCGCACCGTCTGGGCCTCGCGGTGTCCTCCGTGTCGGAGCATCTGTCGGTGCTGCGTGCGGCGGGGCTGCTGACGTCGCGCCGGTACGGGCATCAGGTGCTGTACGAGCGGACTCCGCTCGGGATCGCCCTGGCCGTGCCGGAGCGCGGCCGGGCGGAATGAGGCGAGCCCCCGGACCGGGGGCCGGGGGCTCGTCACGGGGGCGTCGCGGGCGGGGCGTCAGTCCGCGAGGTAGCGCTCGACCGTCTCGACCTTGGAGGTCAGGCCGTCGGTGACGCCGGGGCGGATGTCGGCCTTCAGTACGAGGGAGACGCGTCCGGCGCGGGCCTCGACGGCGGCGACGGCACGCTTGACGACGTCCATGACTTCGTCCCATTCACCTTCCACGGAGGTGAACATGGCGTCCGTGCGGTTGGGCAGGCCGGACTCGCGGACGACCCGGACGGCGTCGGCGACGTACTCGCCGACGTCCTCACCGACACCCAGCGGGCTGACCGAGAACGCGACGATCATGCGCTGACCACGCCTTCGCGGCGGGCGCGGGCGGCGATGACGCCGTCGGCCTCGTAGCGCTTGAGCAGCTTGTCGCCGTACAGCCCGCCGAACGGCAGCAGTGCGAGCAGGAAGAAGAGCGCGACGCGCTTCAGCGGCCACTTGGTCTTGGCCCAGACATCGAGCAGCAGGACGGCGTAGATCACGAAGAGCACGCCGTGCAGGATGCCCAGCGGCATCATCAGGAAGTCGATGTCGGAGACCCGGCTGAGGACCGAGCCGAAGATGATCAGCGCCGGGAAGGAGAGCGCCTCGGGAATCGAGATGAGGCGCAGCCGGTGCAGGGCGGTAGCGGTCTTGATGTCCACGGGGGCACCTTCGGTGGGAGGACGGTGACAGCTTGTGAATACAGGCACAAGCGGACCCATTGTGACATCGACGCGGTCGGTGCCCGGCGCCGGGGCCCGATACCGGGTGTCGCAGGCGCCGGGTCATACGTCCCGGTTGCGTACGGGTCCGGTACCGGATGCGTATCAGGGGCGGTTCGGGGCCGGAGATCCTCCCCCGGGCCCTGTCCGGGCCGGGCGGCCTGGCGCTAACGTCGCTCCGTGGCAATGTTCCGACTCCAAGGCAGCAGAACGCTCGCCGTCGACCTGGCCGGTGACGCCGTCAAGGCGAAGAACGGCTCGATGGTCGCCTACGACGGCCGGATGACGTTCAAGAAGATGACCGGCGGCGGTGACGGGCTGCGCGGCATGGTGACCCGGCGGCTGACCGGCGAGCAGATGTCCGTGATGGAGGTGACCGGCCAGGGCACCTGTTATTTCGCGGACCGCGCGAGCGAGATCAACCTCGTCTCGCTGCACAGCGACAAGCTCTACGTCGAGGCGAGCAATCTGCTGTGCGCCGACGCCGGACTGCGCACCGGCACCACCTTCACCGGCCTGCGCGGCGGGGCGAGCGGCAACGGCCTGTTCACCACCACCGTCGAGGGCACCGGCCAGGTGGCGATCATGTCGGACGGCGCGGCGGTGGCGCTGCGGGTCTCGGCCCAGTACCCGCTGTTCGTCGACCCTGGCGCCTACATCGCCCACCAGGGCAAGCTCCAGCAGCACTTCCAGTCCGGGGTGAACTTCCGGACGCTGATCGGCGAGGGCTCCGGGGAGTCCTTCCAGATCCGGTTCGAGGGCGAGGGCGTGGTCTACGTCCAGCCGAGCGAGCGGAACACCATCGGGGGCGATGTCTGATGCCGTTCCGCGAGATCAACTCGAAGATGGTCGAGGCGACGGTGGTTCCCGGCCAGAAGATGTACAGCCAGCGGGGCGCGATGCTCGCCTACCGCGGCGAGGTGTCGTTCACGCCGAACATCCAGGGCGGCCAGGGCGGCGTGATGTCGATGATCGGCCGGCGGGTGGCGGGCGAGGCGACCCCGCTGATGACGGTCGAGGGCAGCGGAACGGTGATGTTCGGCCACGGCGGCCATCACATCCAGGTGATCGATCTGGCCGGGGACACCCTCTACGTGGAGGCCGACCGGCTGCTCGCCTTCGACGGGACGCTCCAGCAGGGCACGATGTTCATGGGCTCGCAGGGTGGCGTGATGGGCATGGTGCGCGGCCAGGTGACCGGACAGGGGCTGTTCACCACCACGCTCCAGGGCCACGGTGCGGTCGCGGTGATGGCCCACGGCGGGGTGATCGAGCTGCCGATCACTCCCGGCCGCGACGTCCATGTGGACCCGCAGGCGTACGTCGCGCACCACGGCGACGTACGGAACAAACTCTCGACCGCACTCGGCTGGCGCGACATGGTGGGGCGCGGCTCCGGCGAGGCGTTCCAGCTGGAGCTGAGCGGCAGTGGCGCGGTGTACGTACAGGCCTCGGAGGAGAAGCTGTGAGCACGCCCGTGGTCTTCGACCCGATGACGCTGCCGTCGGACGACAACGTCAACTCGTACACCTTCTGCGTGGAGCTCAAGGGGAGCCAGTGGTTCCTGCAGAAGGGCAAGATGATCGCCTATTACGGGCAGATCGATTTCAACGGCATCGGTCACGGCCGCTTCGAGCGGCTGATCCGTACGAGCTTCCACTCACCGCTGCACGCGAGCGACTGGGTGGTCGCCGAGGGCAGCGGCAAGATGCTGCTCGCGGACCGGGCCTTCGACGTGAACTCCTACGACCTGGACGAGGGGAACCTGACCATCAGGTCGGGCAATCTCCTCGCCTACCAGCCGTCGCTGGCACTCAAGCAGTCGATCGTTCCGGGATTTCTGACCCTGATCGGCACGGGCAAGTTCGTGGCCGCCTCCAACGGCCCGGTGGTCTTCATGGAGCCGCCGCTGCGGGTCGACCCGCAGGCCCTGGTGGGCTGGGCGGACTGCCCCTCGCCGTGCCACCACTACGACCACGGCTACATGACGGGCGTACTGGGCGGGCTGCGGTCGTTGACGGGGATCGGGGGCACCTCGGGCGAGGAGCACCAGTTCGAGTTCGTCGGCGCAGGCACGGTGCTGCTCCAGTCGACCGAGATCCTGATGGCCGAACAGCCGACGGGTCCGGTGCCGGGGCAGGCCGGGGTTCCGGGCGGCGGCGGTCAACCTGGCGCCTCACCCCGTATGCCCGGTCAGCTCGGGGACCTCCAGCGTCGCTTCGGTTTGTGAACGGTAGGCTGCGGAGCGTGACGTCGAACGTCTGCACCCCGCGGCCGGACCCGTCTCCGGACCGGTACAGACCGTCACACCCCCCTACTTCGTCCGGCTTTCAACTTCTTAGGTAGAATCCATATATGGAGACCGAGACGGCCACCCGCTGGCTGAACGACGCGGAGCAGTGCGCCTGGCGCACCCACCTGGACGTCAGCAGGCTGCTGATGCACCAACTGGAGAAGGATCTCCAGCCGTTCGGCCTGACCAACAACGACTACGAGATCCTGGTCAATCTCTCGGAGTCGGACGACCAGCGCATGCGGATGAGTGACCTAGCCGCGGCGACGCTGCAGTCCAAGAGCAGGCTCTCGCACCAGATCACCCGCATGGAGAACGCCGGCCTGGTCCGCAGGGAGAACTGCGAGTCCGACCGGCGCGGTCTGTACGCGGTCCTGACCGAGGACGGCGCGGAGACGATGCGCAAGGTGGCGCCGCACCACGTGGCGTCGGTCCGCAAGCACTTCATGGACCTGCTGACGCCGGAGGCGCTGGCGGACCTGCACGCGGCGCTGACCCCGATCGCGGAGCATCTGCGGGGACGACGCGGCAAGGCGTGACCAGCGGCGGGGCCGCGTCCGGCACCGGTGACGCGCACCGCGCGTGACCCCGCCGGCGCGGCGTTCGGCCGAGGCAGTGCTCAGCCGGGGCGGCGCTCGCCCGGCGCGGCGTTCAGCCGGCGCCGGGCAGCCTGAGCTCGAACCGGGCGCCGCCCTCCCGCGCACTGTCGACCGTCAGCCGACCCCCGTGCCGGACGGCGACGTCCCGGGCGATGGCCAGGCCGAGACCCGCGCCGCCGTCGTCCCGGGTGCGGGCGTCGTCGAGCCGTACGAAACGTTCGAAGATCCGCTCGCGCTCGTCCGGCGGCACGCCCGCCCCGTCGTCGGTGACGGCGACGACCACGCCGCCCCGCTCCGCCGCCCGCACCGAGACGGTCACCGTGCTCCGCGCATGCCGCTCCGCGTTGTCCAGCAGATTGCCGATCACCCGCGCCAACTGCCCGCGTGATCCGGCCACTTCGAAGGGCCCGGAGTCCGGCACCGACACCGTCACCGCGATCCGGTCCCCGGTGCGCTGCGAGACCTCCTCGCGGACCAGCGCGCCCAGGTCCAGCACCGTACGGCCCGGCCGCTCCCCCGCGTCCAGCCTGGCCAGCAGCAGGAGATCGGCAGCCAGCGCCTGGAGCCGTACGGTGTCGGCGACCGCGCCCGGCAGGTCCAGCAGCTCCGGATGGGCCGCGCCCACCTCCAGTTGGGTGCGCAGCGAGGCGATCGGGCTGCGCAGTTCGTGCGAGGCGTCCGCGACGAACCGCCGCTGCCGGTCGACGGAGGCCTCCAGAGCGGTGAGCGTCTCATTGGTCGTACGGGCCAGCCGGGCGACCTCGTCGCGCGAGCCGGGCTCCGGCACCCGTCGGCTCAGGTCCTCGGACGCGGTGATCGCGGCCATCTCGCGCCGGATGCCCTCGACCGGGCGCAGCGCCCGCCGGGTCACCAGCCAGGTCACCCCGGAGACCACGAGCAGCAGCAACGGCAGCCCGATCAGCATCGCGCCGCGCACCGTGCCCACGGCCTCCTGCTCGGCGGCCAGCGGGGCACCCGCGTGCACGGTCAGCGTCACCCCGGCGGGGGTCGTCGCCCGCACGGACGCGAAACGGTAGTCGGCCGTCTCGCCGTCCACGTTCGCGGTGCCGTTGATGAAGTCCGGTTCGTCGGAGTCGACTTCACCGCGGCCGGGGGCGGGGGTGGCGTGACCGTCGTCGTCATCGCTTCCGTCGTCGCCCCCGTTGTCGTCGTCGCTCGCGCTGCCGGACGCCCCGGCGGCCGGGGGCGGGGCCGGGACGGGCGTGACCCGGTCCGTGCCGGTGCCGGAGATCGCCCGGAGGTCCTTGGAGACGGCGACCACCCGCCCGTCCTCGTCGGTCACCTGGACCGGATGGTCCTCCTCGTCGCGCATCTCCAGCCGGTCGTACGGCACGTCGAGGGCGAGCTGCCCGGCCACTTCCCGGGCCACCACCTCGGCCTGGAGCCCCGCCTGGTCGGTGAGGTTGGCACGAAGGACGAGGAGTACGGAGAGCCCGGCGCCGATCAGCGCGAGGGCGACCACCACGGTGGCGCCGAGCGCGGCCCTGGCCCGGACCGACCTCACAGCGCCTCCAGCCGGTACCCGGCGCCGCGCACCGTGCGGATGGCGGCCGGGCCGAGCTTGCGCCGCAGCGTGCTCACGTACACCTCGACGATGTTCGGGTCGCCGTCGTAGGCGAAGTCCCAGACGTGTTCGAGGATGTCCGCCTTGCTCACCACCTCCCCGGACCGCAGCGCGAGCTGTTCCAGCACCGCGAACTCCTTGGTGGTGAGGGTGATCTCGGCCTCGCCGAGGTGGACGCGGCGGGCGGCGGTGTCCATGCGCAGGGCTCCGACGGTGACCACCGGCGAGCCGGAGCCGCCGCCCCGGCGCCGCAGCAGCGCCCGGATCCGCGCCACCAGCACCACGTACGAGAAGGGCTTGGTCAGATAGTCGTCGGCCCCGGTGTCGAGGCCCTCCGCCTCGTCGTACTCCCCGTCCTTCGCCGTCAGCATCAGGATGGGCGTCTCGTGCCCGGCGGCGCGCAGGGCGGCGCAGACCCGGTAGCCGTTCATCCCGGGCAGCATGATGTCGAGGACGATGAGGTCGTACGCCCCTTCGGCGGCCCGGTGCAGCCCTTCGAGGCCGTCGTGCACGACGTCCACGGCGAAGCCCTCGGCGGTGAGCCCCGCGGCCAGGGCCGTCGCGAGCCGCTTCTCGTCCTCCACGATCAACAGGCGCATACGCACAGGGTCGCAAACCGAACCTGAAGACGGCTTCAGGTGGCTTCAGGCTGCGTTCAGCATCACCCCGGCAATGTGGTCCTCGTCGAAACCGGCCACCCGATCGGGGAGGAACCCTCATGAAGCGCAAGATCGTCATCGCCGCCGTCACCGCGGCCGTGCTCGCCGGCGGCGGAGCCGCCACCGCGGTCGCCGTCGCGGACGACGACAGCCACGACCGCGAGGTCAAGAGCAGCGTGGCGAGCGACGGCACCGCCCGGGTGGACGTGAAGGAAGCGGTCGCGGCCGCCGTCGAGGCCGTCCCCGGCACGGTCACCGAGGCCGAGCTGGACGACGAGGACGGCGGGCTCGTCTGGGAGCTCGACGTGTACGGCTCTGACAAGGTCTGGCACGACGTGACGGTGGACGCGGGCAACGGCAAGGTGCTCGCCAAGCACACCTCCGACGATGACGACGACCAGGGCGACGACCGCGACCTGCACGCGCCCCGGTCCGCCGCCGTGTCGCTGGACTCGGCGGTCGACGCCGCGCTGAAGGCGAACCCCGGGACCGTGACGTCGGTCGACCTGGACGACCACGACGGCCGGAGCGACCAGGCTCTGCACTGGGAGGTCGACGTCCAGGGCAAGGACGGCAAGCAGCACGAGCTGAACGTCGACGCGAACACGGGCAAGGTGACGTCCGGCCACGTGGACGACGACGGTCACGACAGCGACGGTCACGACGACGACCGTGACGGGGACGACGACTAGGCCGGACGCGGCCCAGGGCCTCAGGGGGCGTTGCCCGAGAGGACCGTGCCATCGGCGAAGCCCATGAACAGGACGTCGCCCTGGGCGATCAGCGAGACCGTCGCCGGATCGAGCGGATCGCCCGGGGGCGCGGGCCAGCCCGTGTACAGCTTGGAGCCCGTGCTCTCCACGTTCCCCGTGTCGGGCGGCGTCAGGTCGAGGGCCTCCGTGCCGTATCCCGCGACGAGGACGACCTGGTCCCCGGCCAGGGCCGGGGCGCCCTCGGTCTCCAGCCCCTCGGACGCCTCGGTCGTCGACCAGACCAGCTGGCCGTCGGAGAGCCGGAGCGCGTACACCTGCTTCTTGTCGCTGATCACGATCGTGCCGTCCCGTGACACGGTGGGCCGGTAGGCGACGTCCACGCCGGGGGCGTACGACCGGCGGCCTTCGGGGTCCGTCACATCGACGACGGTCAGTCCGTCCGGTCCCGAGCAGAGAAGGTTCTTGCCCTTCAGGACGGGGGTGCGGCAGGTGACGTCATCGGCGGCGACGTCGGCCAGCGGGGTACCGTCCGCACTCTTCAGGACGGTGATGCCCGCTCCGACCGCGACGAGCCGGCCGTCGGCGAGGGCGAGTTGCGCCGTGGTGGCCCGGTCGCTCCACGGCTTGTCCCAGACAGCGGTGTGGCTGCCGGTGAGCCGGTGGGCGAGGAGCCGGGACGCGCCCGTGCCGGTGGCCCGGGTCGCGTAGTACAGGACTCCGTCCGACTGGACGGAGTCGGTCACCCGGGTGCCCTCGGGCAGCGGCTCCCGCCACTTCCGCGCTCCGTCGTCCAGGCCGAGCGCCACCAGGGCGCCGTCCTGGAAGGCGTAGACGGTGGTGCCGATGACGGCGGCCACCGAGGCCGGTCCGCTGCCCGCCCCGCCCGGCTCGGTCCGCCAGCGCTGTTCACCGTTCGCGGCGTCCAGCACGGTGATGCGCTGCGGGCCGCCGCAGACCAGGGACGTGTCGGCCAGTACACACTCCACCGGCCCGTTATCGATCTTGGCCTTCCACGCCTTCCAGTCCGCCGGCTTCCTGGAGACGTCGGTGGCGGCCGCCCCGAAGTCCCCGGTGTGGCCCGCGTCCGCGCCCGGCACGACCGCAGGCCCCGCCTTCGTCCGCGCAGCGTCCGAGGCGGAAGCGGTAGGCCCCGCGCCGCCACCGCTTCCGCCCGCGTTGTCGTCGCTCCCGCCGTCCCCCTCGAAAAGTCCCGGCAGCAGCACCGCGCCCAGCACCACGCACACCACCGTGGCCGCCGCCGCCAACGCGATCCACAGCCCCTTGTTGCCCTTCCGGTCTCCCGGTACGGCCACCGGCACGACCGGCGTCGGGGCGAAGGCGGGGCCGCCGGGGTGCGGGGCGGCGGACGGGGCCGGCGGTGCGACGCGGGCCGGGGCGGCCGCCTCGGCGGCGGCGCGGGCCGCCGCCGCGTGCGCGGCCAGCTGCCCCCGTACCGCTTCCGTCCAGGGGAAGGCTCCTGGGGTGGTCCGGCCCGGCACCAGCATCTCGGCCAGCTGCTGCGGCGTCGGCCGGGCCCCGGCCTCGCCGCGCAGGCACTCCTCGATCACCGCGCGCAACTGCGCCGGTACGCCGGAGAGTTCGGCCTCGCCCTGGGCGATCCGGAAGATCACGGCAGCCATGTCGGAGTCGTCGAACGGGCCCCGGCCGGTCGCCGCGAAGGCGAGCACCGCACCGAGGCAGAAGACGTCCGACGCGGGTACGAGCGCCCGTGAGCCGTTGACGTGTTCCGGCGAGATGTAGCCGGGGCTGCCGACGACCACACCGGTCCGGGTCAGCTGGGTGGCGTCGAAGGCCTGGGCGATCCCGAAGTCGATCACCTTCGGCCCGTCGGCGCCGAGCAGCACGTTGCCCGGCTTGAGGTCGCGGTGGAGCACGCGCACCGCGTGCATGTCGGCGAGCGCGCGGGCCAGACCGGCGCCCATCTCGCGCACCACCGGCTCGGGCATCGGCCCGCCCCGGATCACCGCCTCGGCGAGCGAGGGGCCGGGGACGTACTCGGTCGCCAGCCAGGGCAGCCGGCCGCCCGCGTCACCGCCGACGAGGGACGCGGTGTGCGGGCTGCGCACGGCACCCGCCGCGTCGATCTCACGCCGGAAGCGGATCCGGAAGCCGTCGTCGAGGTCGAGATCGGCGCGTACGGTCTTCAGCGCGACCAGCCCGGAGAGGGGGTCCGGCGCACCGGCGGGCCGGGCGAGATACACCTCGCCCATGCCGCCGGCGCCCAGCAGTCCGAGAAGCTGGTACGGGCCGATCAGCCGGGCCTTGCCGGGTGGAAGCGGCTCGATCACTGCGCGGTCCCCTCAAGCGGTTCGTGGTTCATCCGGGCAGCGGTACGGAGACCGTGGTGCCGTCGTCGTACACGACGTGCACGACGCCACCGACCGGCAGCACCTGCGGGTCGTTCAGTTCCTGGTCCAGGTCGACGCCGTTGCCCATGTCGTACTCCGGTGTGGGGCTCGGGCCCGGGGCACCCTCCAGCCGGGTCCTGCCCAGCGCGCCCAGCGTGCCGTCGGGGCGGATCGGGACGGTGTACAGCGTCGTGCTGTCCGCCCAGACGACCGTGTCGGCGACGATGAGGGCGTCGGACACCGGGTTGCTCATGCCCTCGCCCGCCTTCACGGCGAGCGGGAACCTGCCGAGGGTCCTGCCCTTGTCCCGGCCGATGACGACGAGCTCGTCGGGCACGTCCGGCACGTACTCGTAGCCCCGGCGAAGGACCACCGCCCGTTCGTCGAGCGCGGTGACGGTCGCCTGAGCGACGAGCCCCGAGTCCAGCGGGACCCTTCCCTGCTCGGCGAGCGTGGCCGCGTCGAGCCGCAGCACGCTGGTGTCGGTACCGAAGCCGGAGGGGTCCTCGTTGTCGGTGTAGACGGAGCAGTAGGCGGACGCGCCCCACAACCGCAGCTCCCCGCAGGACGAGCCCTCACCGCGCACCGCGCCGAGCAGCGTGCCGTCCTTCGCCCGGAACGCCTTCGGCCCTTCCATGCTGATCGCGTACACCGTCTCGCCGTCGGTGGCGACCGGCCAGAAATTGCGCCTCGCGCCCTTGGCGACCACCTCCGGGGCCAGCGGCTGGTGCCACTTCCGGGCGCCGCTGCGCAGGTCGTACGCGGCGAGCTCCGCCCCCTCGGACGACCAGGTGGTGGCGGCGAGGACCAGGCCGCCGACGACCATCGGGGCACTCTCCAGGTCGTGCGCCCCGCCGCCCCGGACCGCCCAGCGGACCTTGCCGGTACGGGCGTCCAGCGCCTGGAGCCGGTCACCCGCGGCAAGAAGCACGGTGTCGTCGTACACCGTGGGGCGGGTGGCGCCGGCCGGCATGAAGAACTGGCCGGTCGGCCCCCAGCCCGCCGACCGCGAGGTCTCACCCGTGTCCAGCGACCACATCCGGTGCCCGTCCGCCGCCGACAAGGCCTCGTACGTGCCGTCCGCCTTCCGGCAGACCACCACGTCCCGGCCCGCCGCGCAGCCGATCGGTGACCCGGCGAACTTCCCCTTCCAGGGCTTCTTCCACCCCGCCGGACGGACATCGCGGCCGTACGGGACCGTGCCCGAGGCGTCCGGGCCGCCGTTCTCGTCCACGCCCGCCACGATCTTGACGCCCTCGGCCGGACCGCCGCCCCGGGCCGTCCCGCCGGGCGTGCCGCCCTTGTCGCGCCAGGCCAGGATCCCGCCCGTCGCCGCACCCAGCACGATCAGCGCGGCGAGCGCGACGGCCAGGGCGCGACGGGAGCCGCGCGGGGGCGGGGCCTGGGTGGTGCCCACAGGGGTGGGCGGGGCGAGGCCGGGGCCCTGGGTGGGGGCGCTGTGCGGGTCGGGGGCGACGGGCGGGGTCGGGCCGGGGCCCTGGGTGGGCAGTTGATGGAGGTCCGGGCCGCTCACGGCGGCCGCCTCGGTGGGCGTGTACCCCGGCAGCAGCGGGCCGCCCAGCGCCACGACCCGGGCCAGTTCGCGCCCGTGCTCGGCGATGTGCTGCGCCACCGGGTCCGGCCACCGGGCCGCCGCGCCGGGGTCGAGCAGCTCCGCGAGTTCGGCGGCGGCCGGGCGGGCGGCCGGGTCCGCCACCAGGCAGCGCTCCAGTACGGCCCGCAACGCGTCCGGCACGTCGTCGAGATCGGCCTCGACGTACTTGACCCGGTAGAGCACGGCGGCGACCGGGCCGTCGCCGAAGGGGTCGCGTCCGGTGGCGGCGTAACAGAGCACGGAGGCCAGGCAGAAGACGTCCGAGGCGGGCACGACGCGTCCGCTGCCCGCCACGTGCTCCGGGGACATGAAGGCCGGGCTGCCGACCATGCGGCTGGTGGTGGTGAGCGGGGTCGCGCCAAAGTCGCGGGCGATCCCGAAGTCGATCAGGCTCGGGCCGTCCGCCGCGAGCATCACGTTGCCGGGCTTCACATCTCGGTGGACGATCCCGGCCGCGTGGACGGCCGCCAGGGCGCGGGCGAGTCCGGCGCCGAGCATCCGTACCTCGGCCTCGTCCATCGCGCCCGCCCGGCGTACCGCGGCGGACAGGGTCGGCCCCGCCACGTATCCGGTGGCGAGCCAGGGCACTTCGGCGTCGGCGTCCCCGTCGAGCAGCAGGGCGAGATGGGGTCCGGCGACGGACCGGGCGACGGTGATCTCGCGGCGGAAGCGGCTGCGGAAGCCGGGGTCCTTGGCCACGTCGCGGCGGACGGTCTTGACGGCAACCGGGTCACCGCCGTCGTCGCGGACGCCGAGGAAGACCTCTCCCATGCCGCCCGCGCCGAGCCTGGCCCGTATCCCGTACGGACCGATCCGTCTCGGCGAGTCCTCCCGCAGCGGACCCAACATGCGCCACTCCCCCCGTCGCCACGCATGGACCCACGGGCGTCCCGCGCCCGTATCCGGCGGTAATCCTGCCACGGACACGTCATCCGCCGCAGCGCCGGGCGGGATGTCCGGGAGACACGGACGGGCGGGTCCGGAAGCGGCCCGCACGCCGCCCCGGACCCACCCGTCCGGCCGTACTCCGTCGCTCCGGATCACACCTCGCCGGTGAGCCCCGCCACCAGTTCGTCGGCCGCCGCGTACGGATCGAGGCTGCCCGCCACGATGCGTTCGGCGAGCGCGCCGAGGTGACGGTCGCCGTGCAGGTCGCCGATGCGCTCGCGCAGCCGGGTCACGGCGATGGTCTCGACCTCGCGGGACGCCCGTGCCGTACGCCGCTCGGCGAGCACTCCGTGCTCCTCCATCCACGCCCGGTGCTTCTCCAGCGCCTCGACGACCTCGTCGATGCCCTCGCCCCGGGCGGCGACCGTCTTCACGATCGGCGGCCGCCAGTCGCCCGGGCCCCGCGATTCGCCGAGGCCCAGCATGTGGTTGAGCTCGCGCGCGGTGGCGTCCGCGCCGTCCCGGTCGGCCTTGTTGACGACGTACACGTCGCCGATCTCCAGGATTCCGGCCTTCGCCGCCTGGATGCCGTCGCCCATGCCGGGTGCCAGCAGGACGACGGAGGTGTCGGCCTGGGAGGCGATCTCCACCTCCGACTGGCCGACGCCGACCGTCTCCACGAGGATCACCTCGCAGCCCGCCGCGTCCAGCACCCGGATCGCCTGCGGTGCCGACCAGGCGAGGCCGCCCAGATGGCCGCGGGTGGCCATGGAGCGGATGTAGACGCCCGGGTCGGAGGCGTGCTCCGACATCCGGACCCGGTCGCCGAGGAGCGCCCCGCCGGAGAACGGCGAGGACGGGTCGACGGCGAGCACGCCGACCCGCTTGCCGGCCTTCCGGTACGCCGAGACCAGCGCAGACGTCGATGTCGACTTGCCGACACCGGGCGAGCCGGTGAGGCCGACGACGTACGCGTTGCCGGTCAGCGGCGCCAGGGCCGCCATCACCTCGCGCAGCTGCGGCGACGCCCCCTCCACCAGGGAGATGAGCCGGGCCACGGCCCGCGGCCGGCCCGCACGTGCCTGCTCGACCAGGGTGGGGACGTCCACCATCACCGCTCCGTTCGCTCGCTCACTCGCTTGCTCTACGTGTACCGCGTACTGCTGCCGCGTACTGCCTGTTACTTGCCCGGAACACGGATGATCAGTGCGTCGCCCTGACCGCCGCCGCCGCACAGCGCCGCCGCACCGGTGCCGCCGCCGCGCCGCTTCAGCTCCAGCGCCAGGTGCAGCACCACACGGGCGCCGGACATGCCGATGGGGTGGCCGAGCGCGATGGCACCGCCGTTGACGTTGACCTTGTCCGGGGTGACGCCGAGGTCCTTCATCGACTGGACGGCGACGGCGGCGAACGCCTCGTTGATCTCGATCAGGTCGAGGTCGCCGGCTTCCAGGCCCTCCTTCTTGAGGGCGTGCTTGATGGCGTTGGACGGCTGCGACTGGAGCGAGTTGTCCGGGCCCGCCACATTGCCGTGGGCGCCGATCTCGGCGATCCAGTCCAGGCCCAGCTCCTCGGCCTTGGCCTTGCTCATGACGACGACCGCGGCGGCGCCGTCGGAGATCTGCGAGGAGGTGCCCGCGGTGATCGTGCCGTCCTTGGAGAACGCGGGGCGCAGCTTGCCGAGCGACTCCACGGTGGTCTCCGGGCGGATGCCCTCGTCCTTGGCGAAGAGGACCGGGTCGCCCTTGCGCTGCGGGATCTCGACCGGGGTGATCTCGGCCTCGAAGAGGCCGTTCTTCTGGGCCGCGGCGGCGCGCTGGTGCGAGAGGGCGCCGATCTCGTCCTGGTCGGCGCGGCTCAGGCCGAGGCGGTTGTTGTGCTTCTCGGTGGACTCACCCATCGGGATGTTCTCGTAGGCGTCGGTCAGACCGTCGTACGCCATGGAGTCGAGCATCTCGATCGCACCGTACTTGTGGCCCTCGCGGGACTTGGGGAGCAGGTGCGGGGCGTTGGTCATGGACTCCTGGCCGCCGGCCACGACGACGTCGAACTCACCCGCGCGGATCAGCTGGTCGGCCAGTGCGATCGCGTCGAGCCCGGACAGGCACACCTTGTTCACGGTGAGCGCGGGAACGTTCATCGGGATGCCCGCCTTGACGGCGGCCTGGCGGGCCGGCATCTGGCCCGCACCGGCCTGGAGCACCTGGCCCATGATCACGTACTCGACCTGGTCGCCGCCGATGCCGGCCCGGTCCAGCGCGGCCTTGATGGCGAAACCGCCGAGGTCGGCGCCGGAGAAGCTCTTCAGCGAGCCGAGGAGGCGGCCCATGGGCGTACGCGCGCCCGCGACGATCACTGAGGTGGTACCGGTCGTTCCAGACATGAGGGGCGCCCCTTGGGATGAGGAGTGAACGAGGGTTTACTTGAATGTACTGAGCGGTACCTCGCCCGTCATCCGGCAGCGGGTGTGACGGCGCGCACGTTGCGTAACCATCCGTGTGGCGCTGCACTGGTTCCATGCTGACGCGAATCGATCACATCGGGATCGCCTGTTTCGACCTCGACAGGACCGTCGAGTTCTACCGCTCGACCTACGGGTTCGAGGTGTTCCATTCCGAGATCAACGAGGAGCAGGGCGTACGGGAGGCCATGCTCAAGATCAACGATACGTCCGACGGCGGTGCTTCCTACCTCCAGCTCCTGGAGCCGACCCGGGAGGACTCGGCCGTGGGCAAGTGGCTGGCGAAGAACGGGGAGGGCGTCCACCACATCGCCTTCGGCACCGCGGACGTCGACGCGGATTCCGCGGACATCCGGGAGAAGGGTGTCAGGGTGCTGTACGAGGAGCCCAGGACGGGTTCGATGGGGTCCCGGATCACCTTCCTGCACCCCAAGGACTGCCACGGAGTCCTCACCGAACTGGTCACGTCCGCAGCGGAGCACTGACCTCCGGATACCTGGCCCGGTAGAGTGGGCTGTTCCGGGCCGGGGCCGGGTCGGGGCCGCGCCGCGTCCCCAGCCGTTGATCTGTCACCATTCCCCGGGGGACCGTTCACCGGTGAACGGTACTCGTTGGAGAGTTGCGACCAGGGGACGGATGGGACCGCGCAGTGCGGGGCTACGAACGCCAGGAGAGCCACCGAGCTGAAGACGACCATCTCTCGCGGTTCGAAGCCGAGATGGACCGGCTGAAGACCGACCGGGAGAAGGCCGTCCAGCACGCCGAGGACCTCGGTTACCAGGTCGAGGTCTTGCGCGCCAAGCTGCACGAGGCTCGGCGCAATCTCGCGACCCGTCCCGCGTACGACAGCGCGGACATCGGCTATCAGGCCGAGCAGTTGCTCCGTAACGCCCAGATCCAGGCGGAACAGCTGCGCACCGACGCCGAGCGGGAGCTCCGCGACGCCCGCGCGCAGACGCAGCGGATCCTCCAGGAGCACGCCGAGCACCAGGCCCGGCTCCAGGCCGAGCTGCACAACGAGGCGGTGCAGCGGCGCCAGCGGCTCGACCAGGAGCTGGCGGAGCGCCGCCAGACCGTCGAGTCCCACGTCAACGAGAACGTCGCCTGGGCCGAGCAGCTCCGGGCCAGGACGGAGTCCCAGGCCCGCCGGCTGCTGGAGGAGTCCCGGGCCGAGGCCGAGCAGTCCCTGTCGGCCGCGCGCGCCGAGGCGAGCCGGCTGGCGGAGGAGACCCGGCAGCGGCTCGGTTCCGAGGCGGAGACGGCCCGGAGCGAGGCCGAGGCGATCCTGCTGCGCGCCCGCAAGGACGCCGAACGGCTGCTGGACGCCGCCTCCAGCCAGGCGCAGGAGGCCACCAGCCACGCCGAGCAGCTGCGTACGTCGACGACGGCCGAGACCGAGCAGACCCGGCAGCGTACCGCCGAGCTGAACCGGACCGCCGAGCAGCGCATGCAGGAGGCCGAGACCCGGTTGCGCGAGGCCCGGCTGGAGGCCGAGAAGGTCACCGCCGAGGCGAAGGAGGCCGCCGTCAAGCGGCTGGCCGCCGCCGAGTCGCAGAACGAGCAGCGCACCCGTACGGCCAAGTCGGAGATCGCCCGGCTGGTCGGCGAGGCCACCAAGGACGCCGAGACGCTCAAGGCGGAGGCCGAGCAGGCGCTCGCCGACGCCCGCGCCGAAGCGGACCGGCTGAAGTCCGAGGCGTCCGAGAAGGCCCGCACGGCCGCCGCCGAGGACACCGCGGCGCAGCTCGCCAAGGCCGCCAGGAGCGCCGAGGAGGTGCTGACCAAGGCGTCCGAGGACGCGAAGTCCACCACCAGGGCGGCGAGCGAGGAGGCCGACCGGATCCGCCGCGAGGCGGAGGCCGAGGCGGACCGGCTGCGCGGCGAGGCCGCCGAGCAGGCCGACCAGCTCAAGGGCGCGGCCAAGGACGACACCAAGGAGTACCGGGCCAAGACGGTCGAGCTCCAGGAGGAGGCGCGCCGGCTGCGCGGCGAGGCCGAACAGCTGCGCTCCGAGGCGGTCGCCGAGGGCGAGCGGATCCGCGGCGAGGCCCGCCGCGAGGCGGTCCAGCAGATCGAGGAGGGCGCGAAGACCGCCGAGGAGCTGCTGGCCAAGGCGAAGGCGGACGCGGAGGAGCTGCGGTCCACCGCCGGCACCGAGAGCGAGCGGGTCCGCGGCGAGGCGGCCGAGCGGGCCGGCGCACTGCGCAAGCAGGCCGAGGAGGCCCTGGAGCGGGCCCGCGCCGAGGCCGAGCAGCTGCGTACCGAGTCCGAGGAGCAGGCCGCTTCGACCACCACCGCGGCCGAGCAGGCGGCGGCGGAGCTGCGCGAGGAGACCGAGCGCGCGGTCGCGGCCCGGCAGGCGGAGGCGGCCGAGGAGCTGACCCGGCTGCACACCGAGGCCGAGACCCGGGTCGCCGGCGCCGAGCAGGCGCTGGGCGACGCGCGCGCCGAGGCGGAGCGCATCCGGCGCGAGACGAACGAGGAGTCCGAGCGGCTGCGCACGGAGGCCGCCGAGCGGATCCGGACGCTGCGGGAGCAGGCGGAGACCGAGGCGGAGCGGCTGCGCGACGAGGCCGTGGCGGACGCGTCGCAGTCGCGTGCGGAGGGCGAGGCCGTCGCCGTACGGCTGCGTTCCGAGGCGGCCGCCGAGGCGGAGCGGCTCAAGTCCGAGGCGCAGGAGAGCGCCGACCGGGTTCGGTCCGAGGCCGCCGCTGCCGCGGAGCGGGTGGGCACGGAGGCCGCCGAGGCGCTGGCCGCCGCCCAGGAGGAGGCCAACCGGCGCCGCCGGGAGGCCGAGGAGACCCTCGACGCGGCGCGCACCGAGGCGAACCAGGAGCGCGAGCGGGCCCGCGAGCAGAGCGAGGAGCTGCTCGCCTCCGCCCGCAAGCGGGTCGAGCAGGCGCAGGCCGAGGCGCAGCGCCTGGTCGAGGAGGCGGACAGCCGGGCGACCGAGCTGGTCTCCGCGGCCGAGCAGACCGCCCAGCAGGTGCGGGATTCGGTCAGCGGGCTGCAGGAGCAGGCCGAGGCGGAGATCGCCGGGCTGCGCTCGACCGCCGAGCACGTGGCGGAGCGGACGAAGTCCGAGGCGCAGGAGGAGGCGGACCGGGTCCGTACCGACGCGCACGCGGAGCGGGAGCGGGCCGGCGAGGACGCGTCCCGGATCCGCCGGGAGGCTCAGGAGGAGTCCGAGGCCGCGAAGGCGATGGCCGAGCGGACCGTCGCGGACGCGATCACCGAGTCGGAGCGGCTGCGGGCGGACACCGCCGAGTACAGCCAGCGGATGCGCACCGAGGCCTCCGACGCGCTGGCCTCGGCCGAGCAGGACGCCTCGCGCAGCCGCGCCGAGGCCCGCGAGGACGCCAACCGGATGCGTTCCGACGCGGCGGCCCAGGCCGACCGGCTGGTGGGCGAGGCCACGAGCGAGGCCGAGCGGATCGGCACGGAGTCGACACAGCGGGCCACCACGCTCGTGGAAGAGGCGACGCAGCAGGCCACCGGCCTCGTGGAAGAGGCGACCCAACGGGCCACCACGCTGGTCGACGAGGCGAAGCAGCAGGCGGCCCGGCTGTCGGACGAGGCCGCGGACGAGGCGGAGCGGCTGCGCGCGGAGGCGGCGGCCACCGTCGGCTCGGCGCAGGAGCACGCGGCCCGCACCCGCGAGGAGGCGGAGCGGCTGCACGCGGAGGCGGAGTCGGCGGCCGAGCAGATGCGCGCGGAGGCCCGCCAGGAGGCGGACCGGCTGCTCGACGAGGCCCGGGAGGCCGCGGCGAAGCGCCGGGCCGATGCCGCGGAGCAGGCCGATCAGCTCATCAACAAGGCCCAGGAGGAGGCGCTGCGCGCCGCCACCGAGGCGGAGAAGCAGGCCGACACGATGGTCGGCGCGGCCCGCAAGGAAGCCGTGCGGATCACCTCGGAGGCGACGGTCGAGGGCAACTCCCTGGTGGAGCGGGCCCGTACGGACGCGGACGAGCTGCTGGTCGGCGCGCGCCGGGACTCCACCGCGATCCGGGAGCGGGCCGAGGAGCTGCGGGCCCGGATCGAGGGCGAGATCGAGGAGCTGCACGACCGCGCCCGGCGGGAGACGTCCGAGCAGATGAAGACGGCGGGCGAGCGCGTCGACAACCTGATGAAGGCGGCGACGGAGCAGCGCGACGAGGCGGCGGCCAAGGCCAAGGAGCTGCTGGCGGACGCCAATTCGGAGGCGAGCAAGGTCCGGATCGCCGCGGTGAAGCGGGCCGAGTCGCTGCTGAAGGAGGCCGAGCAGAAGAAGGCCACGCTGGTCCGCGAGGCCGAGAAGCTGCGGGCCGACGCCGAGGCCGAGGCGAAGCGTACGGTGGACGAGGGCAAGCGTGAGCTGGATCTGCTGGTGCGCCGGCGCGAGGACATCAACACCGAGATCTCCCGAGTCCAGGACGTGCTGGAGGCGTTGGAGTCCTTCGAGACGCCGACGGGCGGCGGCAAGGGCGCGGGCGGTTCCACCGGCGGCGTCAAGGCCGGTGCCTCGGCGGGCACTCGATCGAGTGGCAAGTCGTCCGAGGGGTAGTCGCCTTGCCTTTTCCCATGCTCCGTCAAGAACGTTCAACCCTCCGAGTGGCAAGGGCTACGGGGCCCAGCCACCCAAAAGAGGTGTCATTCTCCAGATCAAAAGCACATCCGCTCGGTGACACGCCGTTCCGGCCCCTAGGATTCCCCCTAACACCTCACCGGTCTCATTCGACAGGAACCTCATGAGCGACCCTTCCTCCCCCTTCGGCTTCGAGCTCGTGCGACGTGGATACGACCGCGGTCAGGTGGATGACCGCATTACCAAGCTCGTCGCCGACCGTGATAGTGCCCTGACCCGCATCACCTCTCTGGAGAAGCGCATCGAGGAGCTCCACCTCGAAACGCAGAACGCCCAGGCCCAGGTGAACGACGCGGAGCCGTCGTACGCCGGACTCGGCGCCCGCGTCGAGAAGATCCTCCGCCTGGCCGAGGAGGAGGCGAAGGACCTGCGCGAGGAGGCCCGTCGCGCCGCCGAGCAGCACCGTGAGCTCGCCGAGTCGGCCGCCCAGCAGGTGCGCAACGACGCCGAGACGTTCGCCGCCGAGCGCAAGGCGAAGGCCGAGGACGAGGGCGTCCGTATCGTCGAGAAGGCCAAGGGCGAGGCCGGCTCGCTGCGTACGGAGGCCCAGAAGGACGCCGCGCAGAAGCGCGAGGAGGCGGATGCCCTCTTCGAGGAGACCCGCGCCAAGGCCGCCCAGGCCGCCGCGGACTTCGAGACCAACCTGGCCAAGCGCCGCGACCAGTCGGAGCGCGACCTCGCGTCCCGTCAGGCCAAGGCCGAGAAGCGCCTCGCCGAGATCGAGCACCGCGCCGAGCAGCTCCGCCTGGAGGCCGAGAAGCTCCGTACGGACGCCGAGCGCCGGGCCCGTCAGACGGTGGAGACCGCGCAGCGCCAGTCCGAGGACATCGTGGCCGACGCGAACGCCAAGGCCGACCGGATCCGCAGCGAATCGGAGCGCGAGCTGGCGGCGCTCACCAACCGCCGCGACTCGATCAACGCCCAGCTGACCAACGTCCGCGAGATGCTGGCCACGCTGACCGGTGCCGCGGTCGCCGCGGCCGGCGCCCCCGCCGACGACGAGCCGGTCACCCGTGGTGTCCCGGCTCAGCAGGGTCGCTGACCCCCGGGTACTGCAGCTGTACCCCTGGAGTGACACTGACGCGCCCGGTTCCGCCCTTGTGGTGGCGCCGGGCGCGCGGCCGTTCTAGCGTGAACGCATGATCGAGCTCGATGGCCTCACCAAGCGCTTTGGCAACAAGGTTGCCGTCGACCGGCTGTCCTGCCGGGTCAGGCCCGGAATGGTGACGGGTTTTCTGGGGCCCAACGGGGCGGGCAAGTCCACGACGATGCGGATGATGCTCGATCTCGACAACCCGACCAGCGGTTCGGTGCGCATCGACGGCAAGCACTACCGCGACCTGGAAGAACCCCTGAAGTACATCGGGGCGCTGCTGGACGCCAAGTCGATGCACGGCGGACGCAGCGCCTACAACAATCTGCTCTGTCTTGCGCAGAGCAACCGCATCCCGGAGAGCCGGGTCGCGGAGGTGCTGGACACCGTGGGTCTGACCGCGGTGGCGAAGAAGAAGTCGAAGGGGTTCTCGCTCGGCATGGGCCAGCGGCTCGGCATCGCGGCGGCGCTGCTCGGCGACCCGCAGGTGCTGCTCTTCGACGAACCGGTCAACGGCCTGGACCCCGAGGGCATCCACTGGATCCGCAATCTGATGAAGGCGCTCGCCGCGGAAGGCCGGACGATCTTCGTCTCCTCGCACCTGATGAGCGAAATGGCCCTCACCGCGGACCACTTGATCGTGATCGGCCAGGGCAGGCTGCTCGCCGACACCTCGATGGCCGACTTCATCCATCAGAACTCCCGCAGTTACGTACGGCTGCGCTCGCCGCAGCAGGAGCGGCTGCGCGACGTACTGCACGAGGCGGGGCTGATTGTGGTCGAGACCGGCAGCGGCACGCTGGAGATCGACGGTGCCACGACCGAGGCGCTGGGCGAGCTCGCCGCGCAGCACCAGATCGTGCTGCACGAGCTGAGTGCCCAGCGGGCCTCCCTGGAGGAGGCGTTCATGCAGATGACCGCGGACTCCGTGGAGTACCACGCGCACTCGGACCATGCCGCGGCGCCACCGCCGACGGGCCCGCAGTGGGGCGAACAGTGGAACCAGCAGACCGGTGGCCCCGCCGCCGGCAGCGGCAAGGAGGTGTGACGACGATGGCATCGGTACCCGCGGTCCTGACCTCCGAATGGACCAAGATCCGTACGGTCTCCTCGACCGTCTGGACGCTGATCTCCGCGTTCGTCGTCACCGTCGCGATGAGCGCGGCGCTCTGCGCCCTGATGAACTCCCAGTTCGACGAGCTCCCGGTGGCGGAGAGAGTCACCTTCGACCCGACCCTGATCAGCTTCTCCGGCATGGTCCTCGGTCAGCTGGCCATGGTCGTCTTCGGGGTGCTGGTGGTCGGTACGGAGTACAGCTCCGGCATGATCCGCACCTCGCTGGCGGCGGTGCCCCAGCGCGGTTCGTTCCTGTTCAGCAAGATCGCGGTGGCCGGGGCGCTGGCCCTGGTGGTCGGCATCGCGACCAGCTTCGTCTCGTTCTTCCTCGGGCAGGCCCTGCTCGGCGACCACCACACGGACATCGGCGCGGAAAACGTGCTGCGCGCGGTCGTCGGCGGCGGCATCTACATGGGGCTGATCGGGATCTTCTCGATGGGCGTCGCGACGATGCTGCGCAGCTCCATGCTGTCGCTCGGCATCCTGATGCCGTTCTTCTTCCTGATCTCCCAGATCCTGTCGGCGGTGCCGGGGGCGAAGAAGGTCGCCCGCTACTTCCCCGACCAGGCCGGCTCCAAGATCATGCAGGTGGTCCCCGACGCGATGAACAGCAACCCGGCCCCGTACGGGCCGTGGGGCGGGCTCGGGATTCTGGTCGCCTGGGTGGCTGCCGCGCTGATCGGCGGCTATGTCGTACTGAAGAGGCGGGACGCGTAACGGCCGCCTCGACGGCGTCGGCGGCCGGTGCCCGCGGACTGCCCGGAAGCCTTCCGTCCGCTCCGACCGGACCGATGCTCAACCGCAACGGCTTGGCCGGAACCGTCAATGCCTGGATATCCTCCTAACTCTTACGGGGGCGTGCGGCCGGACGGCCTGGGCCCCGACGACAGATGTGAGTCGATGGGGCTGGAGCATGATCGAGGCAGTCGGCCTGACCAAGCGCTACGGCGCGAAGACGGCCGTGCACAACCTTTCCTTCCAGGTGCGGCCGGGCGCCGTCACCGGATTCCTCGGTCCCAACGGGTCGGGCAAGTCCACCACCATGCGCATGATCCTGGGCCTGGATCAGCCGACCTCCGGCCATGTGACGATCGGCGGCCACCCCTTCCGCAGCCTGCCGAACGCGCCGCGCCAGGTGGGTGCGCTGCTGGACGCGAAGGCGGTGCACGGCGGGCGCAGCGCCCGTAACCACCTCCTCTCGCTCGCCCAGCTCGCCGGGATCCCGGCCGCCCGGGTCGACGAGGTGCTCGGCGTCGTCGGCCTCCAGGACGTCGCCCGGAAGCGGTCCAAGGGGTTCTCGCTCGGCATGGGCCAGCGGCTCGGCATCGCGGCGGCGCTGCTCGGCGACCCGCAGGTGCTGCTCTTCGACGAACCGGTCAACGGCCTGGACCCCGAGGGCATCCTCTGGGTCCGCAATCTGATGAAGATGCTGGCGTCCGAGGGGCGTACGGTCTTCGTCTCCAGCCACCTGATGAGCGAGATGGCGCTCACCGCCGACCATCTGATCGTGATCGGCCGGGGCCAGCTGCTCTCCGACATGAGCATCAAGGACTTCATCTCGGCCAACTCGGCCGACTTCGCCCGGGTGCGGGTCGCGGACGGCCTCGCGGAGCGGCGCGAGAAGCTGACGGCCTCGCTCACCGAGGCGGGCGGACAGGTCATGTCCGAGCCGGACGGGGCGCTGCGCGTCACCGGGCTGCCGCTGCCGCGGATCAGCGATGCGGCGCACGAGGCGGACGTCCGGCTGTGGGAGCTCTCGCCGCACCAGGCCTCGCTGGAGGAGGCGTACATGCGGATGACCCAGGGCGCCGTGGACTACCGCTCGACGGCGGACCAGAAGGCGGGTCTGCAGCAGCCGGTCCCCGACGGGTACGCGCAGCAGGGGTACGCGCCACAGCCACCGGAGATGCCGCAGCAGAACTGGTACGCCCCGCCGCCGCCCGGACAGAACCCGTACGCGGCGGCCCCGGCCGCCCCGGCACCGGCCACCCCGGACCTGACCAAGCGCGAGACCAGCGAGGACGCCCGATGACAACGCCGCCGACCCCGCAGGCGCCGTACCAGCAGCAGGTCCCGGCCCCGCCGCACAGCCCGTCGGCCGCACCGGCCGGTATGTACACCTCACCGATCCCGGTGCGCCGGGCCACGCTCGGCGATGCGATCGCCTCCGAGTGGACCAAGATCCGCTCGGTGCGCTCCACGATGTGGACGCTCGGCGTCATGATCGTGCTGCTGGTCGGGATCGGGCTGCTCGCCGCGGTCGCGGTCAACGCCTCCGGGGCCGGTCTCGACTCGACGCCGGTGCTCAGCTTCGGCTTCTTCGGGGTGCTGCTGGGCTCGATCTGCGTCATCACGCTCGGCGTGATGACCATCGCGTCGGAGTACGGCACGGGCATGATCCGCACGACGCTCACCGCCTGCCCCAGCCGGGCCCGGGTGCTGAGCGCGAAGGCCATCGTCTTCTTCCTGCTCACCTTCGTGATCACGACCGTGACGACCGCGCTGGTCGCGGTGTTGCAGACGGCGATCATCGACAGCGCACCGCCCTCCGGCGGCGACTGGCTGCGCGCGACGGTCGGCGTCGGCCTCTACATCGCGACGCTGGGGCTGCTCTCGCTCGCGGTCGGCGCTCTCATCCGGCACTCCGCCGGTGCGATCACGATCATGATCGGCGTGGTGCTGCTGCCGCTCGTGATGGCCATGTTCATGTTCGCGGAGTCCCTCTCCGGCCTGCGGATGAAGCTCTTCGAGTACTCGATCCCCAACCAGCTCAGCGCGTTCTACTCCACCTCGGTCGCCGAATCGGGGCCGTCCGGCTGGGACCCGCTGTGGATCATGCTCGGGGTCACGGCCGTGGCGCTGCTCGGGGCGTTCGCCGCTCTGGACCGCCGGGACGTGTAGGGCCCGCCCCGAAGGGCTCAGTAGCGAGGCGCGTTCCTGGACCGCTGCACCTGTGTGGTGCGGCGGTCCTTCGCGTTCCAGCACGCCTTGTGCCAGTGCCTGCGGTCGTCGATCCCGCCGTACTCGGACCAGGCCACCAGGTGCGGGACGCCGGACGGGATCTCCTGGTCGCAGCCGGGGCAGCGGTACCGTTTGCCCGCCGCGCTCGCGCCGCTGACCGGGCGGACCGACCACTGCTCGCCCTGCCACTCCTCGGCACGTCCGCCGCCGCCGTACCGGCCCAGCGGCTCCGCTGTGCTGTCGTGGGGACTCTCGCCGCCTCGGGGGCGGTTGCGGCGCGGGGACACGTGACACCTCACGGGGCAGGCTGGGCAGTTCCCGTCCAGCGTAGGGCCATTCGGCCGAACCGGTCGTCCAGAGCCTCCTGGGGCGGTGTCACGGGAGCTCCAGGGAGGGGTGAGTTACCGGAAAATCGCAACAACCTGCCGGTGGACCGTGCCTTTGGCACGTGTCAGACGTTGTTGCTCAATAGGGGAGAGCCGCGTCGGCCGCAAGGAGGCAATTGGCGATGCGTGTGGGAACGTTCGTACTGGCAGCCCAGTTTCCGGGGCAGGGGCCGGGTGAAGCGCTGCATCGCGCTGTCCGGTCCACCGAGGTCGCGGAGGAATCCGGCCTCGACTCGGTCTGGCTGGCAGAGCATCATTTCGTGCCGTACGGGGTCTGCCCGTCCGCCGTCACGCTGGCCGCGCTGCTGCTCGGCCGCACCCGCAGGATCCGGGTGGGCACGGCGGTGAGCGTGCTGTCGACCCAGCATCCGGTGGCGCTCGGCGAACAGGCCGCGCTGCTCCATCTCACCAGCGGCGGCCGGTTCACACTCGGCGTCGGCCGGGGAGGCCCCTGGGTGGATCTGGAGGTGTTCGGCGGGGGCCTGGAGGCGTACGAGAAGGGCTTCCCGGAATCCCTGGAGCTGCTGCTCGACTGGCTGGGCAGGCCGAAGGTGGCCGGGCGCGGCGAGCGGTACGGCTTCCGCGAGGTCACCGTGGTCCCCCGGGCCGACGAGCTGCTCACCGAGGACGGCGGCGAGAGCCCCGGCGGCCCCGAGGTGGTCGTCGCGTGCACCTCTCCGAAGACGGTGAGGCTCGCCGCGGAGAAGGGCCTGCCGATGCTGCTCGGGATGCACTGCGGGGACCAGGAGAAGGCCGACATGGTCGCCCTGTGGTGCTCCACCGCGCTCGCCGCGGGCCGCTCGCCCGAGAGCGTCCGCGAGGCCGGACACGTGTCCGCGGGGGTGGCCCAGATCGCCGACCGTCCCCAGGAGGCGGTGGAGACGCTGGTGAAGGCGATGCCGGGCTGGCTGCGGCAGGGCCTGGAGGCCCATGTCACGGTCGACGGCCGGCACCGGGTGATGCGCGATCCGGTCGCGTACACGGAGCTGCTGTGCGGTCTTCATCCGGTGGGCCCGCCCCGGCTCGCCGCCGACCGGCTCGCCGCCACCGCCGAGCGGACGGGCATCACCCGCTTCGCGCTCCTGGTGGAGGGGTCGGGAGATCTGGCGGCCACGGAGGAGAACGTAGCGCGGCTGGGCACCGAAGTGCTCCCGCTGCTCACCTGACAGGTCGTCGGAGGTACGGGGGCTGCCGCTCCGGAGCGAGTCGCACGGTCTCGGCCCGGAACGGCAGCAAGCGTTTAGCAGTCCCGCAGTTCGGGCGACTGGTTGAGCAACTGGCCCCTCACCGAGGTGAAGCGGGCCAGACGCTCGTCGACCGACGGGTCCAGCGGGAACACCGCGACGCGGTGGCAGTTCTGGAATGCCAGGCGCACCCCGAAGTGCCGCTGGAGCGCGCCGCGGATCGCATCACTCGCGAGCGCGCGCAGCAGCTGACCACGTGCCTGCTCGTCCGGCGGGGGCGTCTGGTTGTCGGCGAACTCTCCACCGTCCACCTTCAGCTGAGCCACCAGAGAGCTGATCATCTCCCATGCGTAGGGCAGGGAGGTCCGGACGCAGTCGACGAAGTCGGCTTCGTCGACCTCGCCTCGCTCGGCCTGTTCCAACAGCGCCGGTGAGACGTCGAGCGACATGGGTTCTCCTCTCGCGACCCCGACGCCGGGCCGGGGCCTTACGGGCAGGGAAGGAGGACGGCGACGCAGCGTACACAGACGGCGACCTCCTGCTTACACCGTAAGGGTGCGGTCCGGGCCGCACCAGGAGATTGGGAACACAACCGGCCAATAACGAAGGGGCGCAAAGAGGGGCAAGCCCCGACTGCGCCCCTTGGACGAAAGCGGGGTGACGGGAGTGGCAGGGGGAGAATCGCGTGGAACACCCCTCGTCGAGTAGCGTTGCCGACCATGCGTCTCGTCATCGCCCGCTGCTCCGTGGACTACGCCGGCCGGCTCACGGCCCACCTGCCCTCCGCTCCCCGTCTGATCCTGGTGAAGGCGGACGGGAGCGTGTCGATCCACGCCGACGACAGGGCGTACAAACCTCTCAACTGGATGTCACCGCCCTGCACTCTGAAGGAGGGCACCGGCGACACCGCGGACGTCTGGACCGTGGTGAACAAAGCGGGCGAGAAACTCATCATCACGATGGAGGAAATCCTCCACGACTCGTCCCACGAGCTGGGCGTCGACCCGGGTCTGATCAAGGACGGCGTCGAAGCGCACCTGCAGGAACTGCTCGCCGACCGGATCGAGATCCTCGGCGAGGGCTACACCCTGATCCGCCGCGAGTACTTCACCGCCATCGGGCCGGTCGACATCCTGTGCCGGGACGCCGACGGCCAGACCGTCGCCGTGGAGCTGAAGCGGCGCGGCGACATCGACGGCGTGGAGCAGCTGACCCGCTATCTGGAGCTGCTCAACCGCGATCCGCACCTCGCCCCGGTGAAGGGCGTCTTCGCGGCCCAGGAGATCAAGCCCCAGGCCCGGGTGCTGGCGACGGACCGCGGGATCGGCTGTGTCGTGCTCGACTACGACGCGATGCGCGGCATCGAGGACGACAAGCTCCGGCTGTTCTGACCCGCCCCGCTGCCCCTGCTCCTGCTTCCTTTCCGGTCCCCGACGCCGGACGTGCCCGTCACGTCCGGCGTTCGTCGGTTCCGGGGCGGTTCAGGCGATGGCCGGACCGCTGTCCGCGCTCGCCGCCGACGACGAGGAGGGGCCGCTCGCCGAGTCGGAGGTGTCGGGCGAGGACGGCTCGGGTTCGGTGGCCGTGTCCGTCGGGCTCGGGGACTCGGTCTCCGTCGGGCTGGCGGTCGGGCTGGAGGTCTTCGTCGGCTTGGGCGACTTCGTCGTGGTGGGCGGCGTGGTCGGCTTGTGCGACGGCGGCCTGCTGCTGGACGACGTGTCCGAGGACGGGCTGCCGCTCGGTTCCGTCGGGCCCGTGGACGGTGTGCCGCTGCCGCTCGGCGTGATCTCGCTGCCCGACGGACCGGGCGTCGCCGGACTGCCGCTGGAAGCCGGGTCGGTGGACGTCGAACCGTCCGCCGGGCCGTCGGCCGGCAGTTCGTCCTCGCCGCCGTCCTGGCTCTGCGACTGTTCGGTCGTGACGTCCTGGTTCCCCTGGACGTCGTCGTCGCCGGAGGTCAGCCCCAGCCCGACCACCGTGCCGAGCACACCGGTCAGGAGGACGCCCGCGGCCGTCGCGACCAGATTGCGCCGGGCCCCGGCGAGCAGCCCGAAGCGGCCTCCCCGCGCGCCCCCGGCAGCCTTGGGCGCGCTCTGCCGCGAGATCACCGCGGTGGCACCCTCGTACGGCCTCGGCGGCGTCTGCGTCATGGACGGCCTCGTACCGGCGGGCGGCGTCGCAGGCTCCTCGGCCCGCGAAACCGGCAGCTCGTCCCCGGGCGGGGTGAGGACGATGGGCAGCGGGCCGCCGGAACGGTCCGCGACCAGGGCGAGCGCGCGCCGCCCGGCCACCGCCCCGGACTTGTCGGCGAGCGCCCCGCGCATGCCGATCGAGGTCTCCAGCTCGGCCCTGGCCCGGTCCGGATTTCCGGCCAGGAGCGCGAGTACGCCCAACTCGTGGTGGAAGTAGGCCTCTTCGGCGATCTCCCCGGCGATCCGGGCCGCCTCCTGGCCGATCCGCAACGCCTTCTCCCAGGCTCCCCAGTGCAGGCCCGCCGCGAAGGCCGGGGTGGCACTGCGGGCCAGCAGCACGGCCACGCTGGTCTGCCCCGCCCCGTCGCCGGGCACCAGCTGCGCCATCGCCGCGATGACGGCGTCGCCCTCGGCCGTCACCCGCTCGGGGGTGACCGAGGGGTGACCGGCCCACCAGGCGTAGTGCTGGGCCGCGGTACGGGCCCGCTCGGTGGCGTCCTCGCCGTATCCGGCGGCCTCCAGCTGGGTGACGACACCGGCGGCGAGCCGGTAGCGCGAACCGGCCGGGGAGAGCAGCCCGCAGCCGGCCAGTTCGCCGAGTGCGGCGTCCGCGTGGGTGTCCCCGATGAGCGCCGGCAGATGCGCCTGGTGCGGCACCTCGCCGCCCAGGGCCACCGCGAAGCGCAGGGTGTCGCGGGCGGGCCCGCTCAGCCGCGAGGCGAGCAGCGCGGCGGGCGCCGCCCCCTCCCCGAGGCTGGGCAGCGGTATGTGGACCCCGTCGACGGCCTGGTCGTGCCCGAAGGGGGCGTCCGCGGGCAGGCCGTCGCGGCCGCCGTACTCGCCGTACGCCTCGGGGTCGGTGCGCAGCAGATCGCGCTGGCGCAGCAGGGCGGCCGCCTGGACGAAGCGCAGCGGCAGCCCCTCGGACTCGAACCAGAGGTCTCCCGCCCAGTTCGCCTCCTCGTCGGTGAGCGGGCGCTCGACGGCCCGCTCCAGCAGGTCGACCGCGGCGCTGCGGCCGAGGCCCGCGAGGAAGACCTCTTCGAGGTGCGAGTCCGTGGTGGGCGCGGCGACGTCCGGAACCGTCGCGAACAGGAAGGCGCACTCCGGTGTCGCGTCGAGCAGTTCCTCCAGCGCGGCCCCGCCGAACTCCAGGTCGTCGAGCAGCACGACGGCGCCGATGCCCCGGACCCGTTCGAGCAGCCGGTCACGGTCGGGGCGGTGCAGCGGCGCGTCGTGGACGGCCTCGAAGAGCCCGTACAGCAGGTCGGTGGCGCTCCGCTTGTAGCCGCTGAGCCGTACGACTCCGTCCGGTGCGAGGTCCGCGCAGTCGGCCGCGACGGCGTCGAGCAGTGCCGTACGGCCCGATCCGGCGGGTCCGGTGAGCCGCACCGAGCGGCCCTGGGCCAGCAGGCGCACCAGCCGTTCGCGCTCCTGCGCGCGCTCCAGGAGCGGCAGTTGGGGGGCGGGCGGGCCGGGTGGTACGGGCGGCGCGGTGGCGCGTTCGCGGTCGGCGCGGCCGGTCGCGGTGCGCCGGGCGGGCGGGCCGGGTTGCTCCCCCGGCGGGCACAGCTCGACCTCGCTGCCGTCGATCGGGTTGACGGTGAGGAGGTAGTCGCCCGCTATGAGCCGGACGACGCGTGCCTGCGGCGTCGGCTGGCCGGGCTCCGGGGTCAGCTGGTCACGGGCCGGCCGTCTGCGGCCGGGCCCCTCGCCGAAGCCGCCGTTGTCCCGGCCGTACTCTTCCGGTCCCCGGTGTGTCGGGTCCATCGCCAAAGCCCCCAGACGCGTCGCGCACGATTGCCCCTCCGGCCTCGCACGCCCCGCTGTCGCTTCCGGTCCGGTGTCCGCCCGGTGGGTTCGTCAATCGGCGGACGGGCGAACCCTAGACCGTCGCGCCGGGTCCCCGCACAGTCGGGGGGTCACGCCGCCCGAAGCGCACATTCTCGCGCGGATTGTGCGCTTTTGGCCCCGCCGGACGACCAGGGCGCGCACCCCGGCGTACGCCGCTACACGCGCGGCAGCGAGTCCGCGGCGATTCCGCCTTCGATGGCCAGGATGCGGTGCAGCCGGGTCGCCACCAGCAGGCGCTGCATCTGCGGCGGCACGCCGCGGAGCACCAGCCGCCGCCCGGCCCGTCCGGCCCGGCGGTGTGCGCCCATGATGACGCCGAGTCCGGTGGCGTCCCAGGAATCCAGCTCGGTCAGGTCGAGCACCAGGTCGCCGACGCCGTCGTCGAGGGCCGAGTGCAGGGCCGTACGGGCGTCCGCCGCGCTTCGGACGTCGAGGCGGCCCCCGACGACCAGCTCGGCGTGGTCGCCCCTGATGTGCATATGCGCTCCCCTGGAATGCTCCGTGGCAAAGTTCGTCTGTCTGTTCTGTCTCTCCCACAACTGACTGCGGCAGCGACAGGGAAGTTGCCGTCTGTAAGCGAACCGATACCGAATTCACCCCGTGGAGTGACCGAGGCACGGCGGGGGCCCGCTCGGACCCGCTGATTCCGGGAGACTCCCCCGGATCTCCGGGCCTGACCGACGGCAGATCAGGCAACCGGAGACCGAAAACGATCAGTACGTGTAGAAGCCCTGCCCGCTCTTGCGGCCGATGTCACCTGCATCCACCATCCGGCGCATCAGCTCCGGCGCGGCGAACTTCTCGTCCTGCGACTCGGTGTAGATGTTGCTCGTGGCGTGCAGCAGGATGTCGACGCCGGTCAGGTCCGCCGTGGCGAGCGGGCCCATGGCGTGGCCGAAGCCCAGCTTGCAGGCGATGTCGATGTCCTCGGCCGAGGCGACGCCCGACTCGTACAGCTTGGCGGCCTCGACGACGAGCGCCGAGATCAGCCGGGTCGTGACGAAGCCGGCGACGTCGCGGTTGACGACGATGCAGGTCTTGCCGACGGACTCGGCGAACTCCCGCGCGGTGGCGAGGGTTTCGTCGCTGGTCTTGTAGCCCCGTACGAGTTCGCAGAGCTGCATCATCGGGACCGGCGAGAAGAAGTGCACACCGACGACGCGCTCGGGGCGCTCCGTCACGGCCGCGATCTTGGTGATCGGGATGGCGGAGGTGTTGGAGGCGAGCACCGTGTCGTCCCGGACGATCTTGTCGAGCGCCCGGAAGATCTCGTGCTTGACCTCCAGCTTCTCGAAGACGGCCTCGACGACGACATCCGCGTCGGCGACCGCGTCGAGGTCGGTGGTGGTCGTGATGCGGGCGAGCGCGGCCTCGGCGTCGGCGGCGTCCAGCTTGCCCTTGGAGACGAACTTGTCGTACGACGCCTTGATGCCGTCACGTCCACGGGCCAGGGCCTCGTCGGTGACATCGCGCAGCACCACGTCCCAGCCCGCCTGGGCGGAGACCTGCGCGATGCCGGACCCCATGAGTCCGGCTCCGATGACGGCAAGCTTCCTGGCCACGTCTGCACCCCTTGGTTTCTGCCCGCCTCTGCAGTTGGTCCCTGCACGGCCGGGTCTCGACGGTTCTTCACATGCTCTCCGGCGGAGATTAGTACCGTTGGGGGGCCCTGGGGCCGTGAAGAGATGCGCGTCACGTCTCACATGACGGACATCACACCGGGACCCCTCATTCAGCGGCGCGCCGGGCGTAGTTGAGGACCTTTTCGCCGAGCAGGTCCTCGATGTCGTCGAGCAGGACGAGCGCGTCCCGGGACACCTCGCCCGCCTTGCGGCCGGCCACCATCTCGCGGCCGATGTACGCCATGAGCGTGCTGTGCACCCAGGAGAGCTGACCCGCCGCCAGGACCGGTGCCGGGTCCCCGGGCTCCGTCCCGCACTCCTCCTGGAGCGTCGTCTCCAGATGCTGAAGGGCCTCCTGCTGCACGTGCCAGAGGCGGGCCTTGAGGCCGTCCGCGCCCTCGATGACCCGCATGAAGCGCTCGTAACCGTTTCTAGCCAGTGCACATGAGTGGGTCCTGGACCCACCGATGTGTGCTGGGCGTATCCCGAACGGTGTTGGATGCGCTGGGTCGCCGCTTTCTCGTCCCGTTCGGCGGCACGCCTCTTGGGGCGTGGTCCGTGGCGGGTGGGCGGGTTCCGTCACGTCCCCGGGTGCCTGGTCCGGCCTGGGCGGTCCGATGCCCCGCACGATCACTCCGGTCGTGTGGGGGCGGTGGCGTCCGACGCCGGATCGGGTGTCCGAGGGCGCGCACACGCGTCTTCCGGCGGGCGGGTGCCTGACTGAGGGCTGTCCCGTGATCCCTGGCGGGCGTGCGACGACAGCCTCGGCACCTCGCCGCGTTGTCGGAACGCCCGAATACACCCAGTATTCGGGCGTCCCTCCGCCTTGCGATGCACCGCGTCTGACGCCGCACGCTGACCCACCAGGGATCACGGGACAGCCCTTAGGCTGACCGCATGGTCAATCTGACACGTATCTACACGCGCACCGGCGACCAGGGCACCACCGCCCTCGGCGACATGAGCCGGACCGCCAAGACCGATCTGCGGATCTCCGCGTACGCCGACGCCAATGAGGCCAATGCCGTCATCGGTACCGCGATCGCGCTCGGGCAGCTCCCCGAGGACGTCGTGAAGGTCCTCGTCCGTGTGCAGAACGACCTGTTCGACGTGGGCGCGGACCTGTCGACCCCGGTCGTCGAGGACCCGGCGCTTCTAAAGAAAATGGTCCCGCCGCTGCGGGTGGAGCAGAGTTACGTCGACAAGCTGGAGGCGGACTGCGACCACTTCCTAGAGCAGCTGGAGAAGCTGCGCAGCTTCATCCTGCCGGGCGGCACCCCCGGGGCGGCGCTGCTGCACCAGGCGTGCACGGTGGTCCGGCGCGCGGAGCGGTCCACCTGGGCGGCGCTGGAGGTGCACGGCGAGGTGATGAACGCGCTGACCGCGACGTATCTCAACCGGCTCTCCGACCTGCTGTTCATCCTCGCCAGGACGGCGAACAAGGAGGTCGGCGACGTGCTGTGGGTGCCGGGCGGCGAGCGGTAGCCGTCCCGGTCCGCGGACCGGGACGGGCCGGGGTCACCTCGACGGCCCCGGCGCCGTCTTCGGCGCCGTCTTCGGGAACAGCGTGTAGCTCCCCGCGATGACCACGTTGAGCCCGATCACGAACAGCATCTTCTGCTGCCACGCCTGCAACGACGACACGTCGCCGTCCCCGCCCACGTACCAGACGGCCGCCTGGAGCAGCGCCAGCGCGGTCACCGCCGCGACCGTCCAGCGCGCCGCGACCTTCCACTCGTGCACCGCGCGCGCCATGCCGTACTTCGGCGGCTTCACCGGCGGCGGGCCGCCCGCGAAGCGGTGCGCGACCCGGGCGTCGACCCAGCGGATCGTGGAGTGGCCGAGCCCCACCGTGAAGCCGATGTAGACCGCGGCGAGCCCGTGCTTCCAGTCGGGCTGAGCCCCGTTCTTCAGGTCGATGGCGGTCACCACCAGCAGTACGACCTCCAGCAGCGGCTCGCACAGCAGCACGGCCGCACCCAGCCTCGGTTTCTTCGCCAGGTACCGCAGCGCGAGCCCCGCGGCCAGCAGCACCCAGAAGGCGACTTCGCAGAGCACGATCAGTGTGACGATCACGGCCCTCTCCTTTCCGTCTCCCCCAGCCTCCCGGCCGCCCGGCCCGGATTCGTCGTCTGCGATGACGAACCACGACTGCATCCTTCGATGTACTGGCACCTCGCCCCTGGTACGGAGGTCCGGGCGCGGGCCGCCGTGTTGGATGGGAGGGTGCTCTCGCTTCCCCGGCCGCACCGCCACGACGTGCTCCTGGCGGTCATCGGCCTCTTCGGCGGCCTCGTCCTGTGGACGCTCGGCCTGAACATCCAGGGCGACCGGACCTTCGTCGCCCCGTGGGTGTCCCTGCTGCCGCTCGCCGTCGTGTCGGCGCTCGAACTGGTCCGCCGGACCGCCCCGCAGACCGCCCTGGTCATCGGCACGCTCGCACTGGTCGCGGATCAGTTCACGGTCGGGAACCTGGCGACGGTGCTGATGTTCACGGACCTGATGTACGCGGCCGTGCTGTACGGGAAGCCGTCCGCCGCCCGCCGCATCCCGGTGACCACGTTCCTGATCACGATCGCGGTCACCATCGGGTTCCTGGCCTGGTTCCGCGACGCCCAGGCACTGCTCATCGGCGTCGTCACCGCCATGGTCTCGTTCCTGCCCGCCATCACCGGGGTCAGCGTCCGCAACCACCGCGACGCCGCCGAGACGGCCCGGCTGCACGCCGAACAGACCGCGCTGCTGGCCGAGATGGACCGGGCCCAGGCGGTGACCGCCGAGCGCACCCGAATGGCCCGCGAACTCCACGACATGGTGGCCAACCACCTGTCCGCGATCGCCATCCACTCCACCGCCGCGCTCTCCATCGACGACCCGGCCACCTCCCGCGACGCGCTGGGGGTGATCCGGGAGAACAGCGTCGACGGGCTCGCCGAGATGCGGAGGCTGATCGGGCTGCTGCGTACCGGCGGCGGCACCCTGGAACCGTCCGCCTCGCCCACCCTCGCCTCGCTGGACGCCCTGCTGGAGCAGACCCGTACGAACGCCGCGTCGAGCGGCCTGACCTGTACGTTCGAGGACGAGCGGGGCGAGGGCGGCGCTCTGCCCACGCCGGTCGAGCTGGCCGCGTACCGGATCGTCCAGGAGTCCCTGACGAACGCGCTCAAGCATGCCGCGCCCGGCCCGGTCACGGTGCGGCTCGGGCAGTCCGGGCAGCTGCTCACGGTGGAGGTCAGCAGTGTGTTCGGGGACCGTCCCGGGCCGCGCGCACCCGGCTCGGGGGCCGGTCTGGTGGGGATGCGGGAGCGGGTGGCGCTGCTGGGCGGCGCGATCGAGGCCGGTCCGTCAACCACCGGCGACGGTACGAAGATCTGGCGGGTACGGGCCGAACTGCCCGTGGAGGAAGGGGCGTCGAGGACATGACGATCCGGGTTGTGGTCGCCGAGGACCAGTCGGCCGTCCGGGCGGGGCTGGTGCTGATTCTGCGCAGCGCCCCCGACATCGAGGTCGTGGGCGAGGCCGGGGACGGCGAGGAGGCGGTGCGCCTGGCCCGCGAGCTGCGGCCGGACCTGGTGCTGATGGATATTCAGATGCCGCGGCTGGACGGGGTGTCGGCGACCGGGCAGGTGGTGGCCGAACGGCTCGCGGACGTGCTGGTGCTGACCACGTTCGATCTGGACGAGTACGTCTTCGGGGCGCTGCGGGCGGGGGCCGCGGGCTTCCTGCTGAAGAACACCGACGCGCGCGATCTGCTCGACGCCGTACGGACGGTGGCACGCGGCGAGGGGCTGATCGCCCCGGCCGTGACGCGCAGGCTGATCGCCGAGTTCGCCGGGGCTTCTCCCGTACGGCCGGCGAACGCGCCCGACCCCGCGGTGCTGGACGCGCTCACCCGGCGGGAGCGGGAGGTTCTGGGCTGCCTCGGCGAGGGCCTGTCGAACGCCGAGATCGCGGTCCGGCTCTCCGTGGCGGAGGCGACGGTGAAGACCCATGTGAGCAGGCTGCTGGGCAAGCTGGAACTGCGCAGCCGGGTCCAGGCGGCGGTGCTCGCACAGGAATTGGGAGTCTGAAGGTTTAGTCGCGAACTTTGGTCCAGACCTCTTGACGATTGGTCCAGACCTTCCTAATCTCACCGAACACACTGCGGTGAGCACGCCATGACAAGGCGGGCTCAGGGCGGCGCAGGGTTTGCAGTCCACGGACCACCCCCGATTGTCCGGACCTCACCCGAGGAGCACCGTTGAGCACTGAAACCCCCCTACGCCGGACCCGATTCAGACTCGGGACCGGAAGAGCCACCAGATCCAGAGCAGTCGCCGGTGTCACCGCGCTGCTGCTTCCACTCGCCGCGATGGTCGGCCTGGCCTCCCCCGCCGAGGCCGCCACCTCGGCGACCGCCTCCTTCGTCAAGAAGTCCGACTGGGGCAGCGGCTTCGAGGGCCAGTGGACAGTGAAGAACACCGGCACCACCGCCCTGTCCTCCTGGACCATCGAGTGGGACTTCCCCTCCGGCACCGCGGTCGGCTCCGCCTGGGACGCCACCGTCACCAGCTCCGGAACCCACTGGACCGCGAAGAACCTCGGCTGGAACGGTTCGGTAGCCCCCGGCGCCTCCGTCAGCTTCGGCTTCAACGGCACCGGCCCCGGCGCCCCCACCGGCTGCAAGCTGAACGGCGCCTCCTGCGACGGCGGCAGCGTCCCCGGCGACAACGCCCCCTCGGCACCGGGCACCCCCACCGCGAGCGCCGTCACCGACACCTCGGCCAAGCTGAGCTGGTCCGCCGCGACCGACGACAACGGCATCAAGAACTACGACGTGCTGCGGGACGGCACGGTCGTCTCGACCGTCACCGGCACGACGTACACGGACTCCGGCCTCAAGGCCGGCACCGACTACTCGTACACCGTGCGGGCCCGTGACACCGCCGACCAGACCGGTCCGGTCAGCGGTGCGGTGAAGGTCCACACCACCGGTGGCGGCGGCAACCCCGACCCCGGCACCGGCGGCAAGGTCAACCTCGGTTACTTCACCGACTGGGGCGTCTACGGCCGGAACTACCACGTCAAGAACCTGGACACCTCGGGTTCCGCCGCGAAGATCACGCACATCAACTACGCCTTCGGCAACGTCCAGGGCGGCAAGTGCACGATCGGTGACTCCTACGCCGACTACGACATGGCGTACACCGCCGACAAGTCCGTCGACGGCGTCGCCGACACCTGGGACCAGCCGCTGCGCGGCAGCTTCAACCAGCTGCGCAAGCTCAAGGCGAAGTACCCGCACATCAAGGTGCTGTGGTCCTTCGGCGGCTGGACCTGGTCCGGTGGCTTCGGCGAGGCCGCGAAGAACCCGGCCGCGTTCGCCGACTCCTGCTACAAGCTGGTGGAGGACCCCCGCTGGGCCGATGTCTTCGACGGCATCGACATCGACTGGGAGTACCCCAACGCCTGCGGTCTGACCTGTGACACCAGCGGCCCGGCCGCGCTGAAGGGCCTCACCACCGCGCTGCGCTCGAAGTTCGGCAGCAACAACCTGGTGACGGCCGCCATCACCGCCGACGGATCCGAGGGCGGCAAGATCGACGCCGCCGACTACGCCGGCGCCGCCCAGTCCCTGGACTGGTACAACGTGATGACGTACGACTTCTTCGGCGCCTGGGCGGCCAAGGGCCCGACCGCCCCGCACTCCCCGCTCACCTCGTACAACGGCATCCCGCAGGCCGGCTTCAACTCCGCCGACGCCATCGCCAAGCTGAAGGCCCAGGGCGTCCCCGCGTCCAAGCTGCTCCTCGGCATCGGCTTCTACGGCCGCGGCTGGACCGGCGTCACCCAGGACGCACCCGGCTCCACCGCCACCGGCGCCGCACCCGGCACCTACGAGGCGGGCATCGAGGACTACAAGGTCCTCAAGAACAGCTGCCCGGCCACCGGCACCGTCGCCGGCACCGCGTACGCCCACTGCGGCACCAACTGGTGGAGCTACGACACCCCGGCCACCATCACGTCCAAGATGAGCTGGGCGAAGAGCCAGGGCCTGGGAGGCGCGTTCTTCTGGGAGTTCAGCGGCGACACCGCCAACGGTGAACTCGTCGGCGCCATCAACAGCGGTCTGAAGTAGCCCTCACGGTCTGAGGCAACCCCCCACCAGCACCACGCACCACCCCGGAAAGCAGCCGGGGAGACGGGTCCGCCCCCCGTCTCCCCGGTTTTCCGTGTTCTGGGCCGCGCTGAGCGCTCGTCCTAAGCCACGTTGACCCGCTGGCCGGGCGGAGCCGCCTCCAGCCAGGCGAGGAATCCGGTCAGCGCGTCGTCGCTCATGGCCAGCTCCAGGCGGGTCTCCCCGTGGAGACAGCCGAGCACCACGGCGTCGGAGAGCAGCGCCAGCTCCTCCTCGCCCTCGGGCAGCCGCCGGGCAACCACCTCGATCGCGGAACGCTCCAGGACCCGGCGGGGTCGAGGAGCGTAGGAGAAGACGCGGAACCAGTTGATCCGGTCCTCGCTGTACCGGGCGACCCCGTAGACCCAGCCCTTGCCCGAGAGATCGGGCTCCTCGGACACGTTCCATCGCAGGCTGCAGTCGAAGGTCCCGCCGGAGCGCTGAATCAGCCGCCGGCGCAGACCGAAGAAGAAGAGTCCGATCAGGACCAGTGCGACGAGCAGCCCGCCCACCCACAGCGCGAGGAACATCTCCACCGACCTCCTCGCGTCGTCGAGTAACGGATACCACCAGAACTACAACCGCACCTGCATCGCCTCAGCCGCGACACGGTCTGGAGTGGTCTCCAGCTCGGGCCGCGGCTGAGGGTAAAGCTACGTGGTAGCGGTGCGCTAGCGCACCGCCACCGCACGCAGTCGGACTTCGGCGCGCCGCTCGGAGGCAGCGTCCGTGTCCGACTTCGCGCGCTCCAGCGCACGCTCGGCGCGCTGGACATCGATCTCGTCCGCCAGCTCCGCGATCTCGGCGAGCAGCGAGAGCTTGTCGTCCGCGAACGAGATGAAACCGCCGTGCACAGCGGCGACCACGGTCCGGCCGTCGCTCGTACGGATCGTCACCGGGCCCGATTCCAGCACACCCAGAAGCGGCTGGTGACCGGGCATGACGCCGATGTCGCCGGACGTGGTGCGCGCGACGACCAGGGTGGCCTCGCCGGACCAGACACTGCGGTCCGCGGCGACCAGCTCGACGTGCAGCTCAGCAGCCAAGGGTGGCTCCTCGGGTCACCACCCGGCCGTTCGAGCCGGGTGTTGGGTCAATTCTACGGGGCGTGGTGAGGGGGACGGGACACACCCGCCCCCCTCGGTGAGCCAGGGGCTCAGGAGACGCCGAGCTCCTTGGCGTTGGCCTTCAGATCCTCGATGCCACCGCACATGAAGAACGCCTGCTCGGGGAAGTGGTCGTACTCGCCGTCGCAGATCGCGTTGAACGCGGCGATCGACTCGTCGAGCGGCACGTCCGAACCTTCCACGCCGGTGAACTGCTTGGCGACGTGGGTGTTCTGCGACAGGAAGCGCTCGACACGACGGGCACGGTGGACAACGAGCTTGTCCTCCTCGCCCAGCTCGTCGATACCGAGGATCGCGATGATGTCCTGGAGGTCCTTGTACTTCTGGAGGATCCCCTTGACACGCATGGCCGCCGCGTAGTGGTCCTCCGCGATGTAGCGGGGGTCCAGGATGCGGGACGTGGAGTCCAGCGGGTCCACGGCCGGGTAGATGCCCTTCTCGGAGATCGGACGGGAGAGAACCGTCGTCGCGTCGAGGTGGGCGAACGTGGTGGCCGGGGCCGGGTCGGTCAGGTCGTCCGCGGGGACGTAGATCGCCTGCATCGAGGTGATCGAGTGACCACGGGTCGACGTGATGCGCTCCTGCAGCAGACCCATCTCGTCGGCCAGGTTCGGCTGGTAACCCACCGCGGACGGCATACGGCCGAGCAGGGTGGACACCTCGGAGCCGGCCTGGGTGTACCGGAAGATGTTGTCGATGAAGAAGAGCACGTCCTGCTTCTGCACATCGCGGAAGTACTCCGCCATGGTCAGACCGGCCAGCGCGACGCGGAGACGCGTGCCCGGCGGCTCGTCCATCTGACCGAAGACAAGCGCCGTCTTGTCGATGACGCCCGAGTCGGCCATTTCCTCGATGAGGTCGTTGCCCTCACGGGTGCGCTCACCGACACCGGCGAACACCGACACACCGTCGTGGTTGTTGGCCACGCGGTAGATCATTTCCTGGATCAGAACGGTCTTGCCGACACCGGCACCACCGAACAGACCGATCTTTCCACCCTTGACGTACGGGGTGAGCAGGTCGATGACCTTGACGCCGGTCTCGAACATCTCGGTCTTGGACTCGAGCTGGTCGAAGTTGGGCGCCTTGCGGTGGATCGGCCAGCGCTCGGTGACCTCGGCGTTCGCCTCGGGCTTGTTCAGGATCTCACCGAGGGTGTTGAACACCTTGCCCTTGGTGATGTCGCCGACGGGGACCGTGATGCCGGTGCCCGTGTCGGTCACCGCGGCCTGGCGGACCAGACCGTCGGTGGGCTGCATCGAGATCGCGCGGACCACGCCGTCGCCCAGGTGCTGGGCGACCTCGAGGGTCAGCGTCTTGAGCTTGCCGTCCTCGGCCGGGTCGGCCACCTCGACGGTCAGCGCGTTGTAGATCTCCGGCATCGCGTCGACGGGGAACTCCACGTCGACGACCGGGCCGATGACCCGGGCGACGCGGCCCGTGGCAACGGCCGTCTCAACTGTGGTCGTCATTACTTGTCACTCCCCGCGGTCGCGTCGGCCAGCGCACTGGCACCACCGACGATCTCGCTGATTTCCTGGGTGATTTCGGCCTGGCGGGCCGCGTTGGCAAGCCTGGAGAGCGTCTTGATGAGCTCACCGGCGTTGTCGGTGGCCGACTTCATCGCGCGGCGGCGGGCGGCGTGCTCGGAAGCAGCGGCCTGCAGCAGCGCGTTGTAGATCCGGCTCTCGACGTACCGCGGAAGCAGGGCGTCGAGGACGTCCTCCGCCGACGGCTCGAAGTCGAACAGCGGCAGGATCTCTCCCTTGCCGGCGTCGTCCTTCGTGGCATCGAGGCTGAGCGGCAGCATCCGGTCGTCGACCGGGTTCTGCGTCATCATCGACACGAACTCCGTGAAGACGATGTGCAGCTCGTCCACGCCGCCCTCGGCGGTCTCCTGGGTGACCGCCTCGATCAGCGGGGCCGCAGCCCGCTTCGCATCCGCGTACGTCGGGCTGTCGGTGAAGCCGGTCCACGAGTCCGCGAGCTTGCGCTCACGGAAGCCGTAGTAGGCGACACCCTTGCGGCCGATCACATAGGTGACGACCTCCTTGCCCTCGCCCCGGAGCCGCTCGGTCAGTCGCTCCGCGGCCTTGATGGCGTTGGAGGAGTAACCGCCGGCCAGACCGCGGTCGCTCGTGATGAGCAGGATCGCGGCCCGTGCCGGGGTCTCGGCCTCGGTGGTCAGCGGGTGCTTGGTGGTGGAGCCGGTCGCCACCGCGGTCACCGCACGGGTGAGCTCGGTCGCGTACGGCGTCGACGCCGCCACCTGGCGCTGCGCCTTGACGATGCGCGAGGCGGCGATCATCTCCATCGCCTTGGTGATCTTCTTCGTGGCGGTGACGGAGCGGATGCGGCGCTTGTAAACGCGAAGCTGAGCGCCCATCGATCAGCCCTCGCCCAGGAGCTTGCCGTCCGAGGTCTCGAACTGCTGCTTGAAGGCGGCGACGGCGTCGGCGACCGACTGCAGCGTGTCGTCCGACATCTTGGCGCCCTCGGCGATGCTGGTCAGGAGGTCCTTGCGCTCACGGCGCAGGTACTCCAGCAGCTCGCTCTCGAAGCGACGGATGTCCTCGACCGGGACGTCGTCCATCTTGCCGGTGGTGCCGGCCCAGATGGAGACGACCTGCTCCTCGACCGGGTACGGGGAGTACTGCGGCTGCTTCAGCAGCTCGACCATGCGCTTACCGCGCTCCAGCGACGCCTTCGAGGCCGCGTCCAGGTCGGAACCGAAGGCGGCGAACGCCTCCAGCTCGCGGTACTGGGCGAGGTCCACGCGGAGACGGCCGGAGACCTGGCGCATCGCCTTGTGCTGGGCGGAGCCACCGACGCGGGAGACCGAGATACCGACGTTCAGGGCCGGACGCTGGCCGGCGTTGAACAGGTCGGACTCCAGGAAGCACTGGCCGTCGGTGATGGAGATGACGTTGGTCGGGATGAACGCCGACACGTCGTTCGCCTTGGTCTCGACGATCGGGAGGCCCGTCATCGAACCGGCACCCATGTCGTCGGAGAGCTTCGCGCAGCGCTCCAGCAGACGCGAGTGGAGGTAGAAGACGTCGCCCGGGTAGGCCTCACGGCCCGGCGGACGGCGCAGCAGAAGCGACACGGCGCGGTAGGCGTCGGCCTGCTTCGAGAGGTCGTCGAAGATGATCAGGACGTGCTTGCCCTGGTACATCCAGTGCTGACCGATGGCCGAACCGGTGTACGGCGCAAGGTACTTGAAGCCGGCCGGGTCGGACGCCGGGGCGGCGACGATGGTCGTGTACTCGAGCGCGCCGGCCTCTTCGAGGGCACCGCGCACGGAGGCGATGGTGGAGCCCTTCTGACCGATGGCGACGTAGATGCAGCGCACCTGCTTGTTCACGTCGCCCGAGCGCCAGTTGTCGCGCTGGTTGATGATCGTGTCGACGGCCAGAGCGGTCTTACCCGTCTGACGGTCACCAATGATCAGCTGACGCTGGCCGCGGCCGATCGGCACCATGGCGTCGACGGCCTTGTAGCCGGTCTGCATCGGCTCGTGCACCGACTTACGGACCATGACGCCAGGGGCCTGCAGCTCGAGGGCGCGGCGGCTGTCGGTCGCGATCTCGCCGAGACCGTCGATCGGGTTGCCGAGCGGGTCGACGACGCGGCCGAGGTAACCCTCGCCGACGCCGACGGAGAGCACCTCACCGGTGCGCTGCACCGGCTGGCCCTCTTCGATGCCGCTGAACTCGCCGAGGACGATCGCACCGATCTCGCGCTCCTCGAGGTTGAGGGCGAGACCGAGGGTGCCGTCCTCGAACTTCAGCAGCTCGTTCGCCATGGCCGAGGGAAGACCCTCGACCTTCGCGATGCCGTCGCCGGCAACGCTGACCGTACCGACCTCCTCGCGCGAGGCCGCGTCCGGCTTGTACGACTGGACAAAGTTCTCCAGCGCGTCCCGGATCTCCTCCGGCCGGATCGTGAGCTCCGCCATCTGGGTTCCCTGCTCTCCTTGTTGGGCCCGAAGTTTCTTAAGGGGGTCTGGGGGCCGACCCCCAGGAATCTTCTGCAATTTCTGCACGGCCCAACCGGGCCGCTGGTCTTGCTCTGTTCTGTTGCTGCGCTGCGTCGGTCAGCCGGCCATGCGTCGGGTCGCCTCTTCGAGGCGCTCCGAGATGGTGCCGTTGATGACCTCGTCGCCGACCCGCACCGCGATCCCGCCGAGGACCGTGGGGTCCACATCGAGGTTCAGGTGCATCGGGCGGCCGTAGATCTTCGCCAGCGCGGCGCCGAGGCGCTGCTTCTGCCGATCACTGAGCGGCACTGCCGAGGTGACCACGGCGACCATGCGCTCCCGGCGCTCCGCGGCCAGCTTGGAGAGGGACTCGAGTCCCTCTTCCAGGCTACGTCCACGCGGCTGGGTGACAAGACGCGTGATGAGGCGCTCGGTGGCGGGCCGTGCCTTGCCGCCGAGCAGGCTGTGCAGCAGCTGCCTCTTGGCGGACGCGGACGCGGACCGTTCGGTGAGCGCGGCGCGCAGCCCCTTGTCGGAGGCGACGATCCGGCCGAACCTGAACAGCTCGTCCTCGACGTCGTCGAGGTCTCCGCTGCGCTGGGCGGCGGTGAGGTCTGCGATGTTCGCCAGTTCCTCGACCGAGTCGACCAGGTCGCGCGACTGCGACCAGCGGGAGCGGACCATGCCGGAGACCAGGTCGACGGTCTCGCCGCCCACCTGACCGCGCAGCAGTCGTCCGGCCAGCTCCGCCCGGGCCTCGCCGGCCTGCGACGGGTCGGTCAGGACCCGCCGCAGTGAGACCTCGCGCTGGAGCAGCGCCGTCACGGCGGCCAGCTCCTCGGCGAGCTTCGCCGCGTCGACCGACGTGTTGTCGGTCAGCGCGTCGAGCGACTCACGTGCGGCAGCCAGTGCCTCGCGGCTCGCGCCGTTCATCGGACAGCCTCGGCCTTCGCCTCGAGCTCGTCGAGGAAACGGTCGACGGTGCCGCTCTGCCGGGCGTGGTCCTCGAGGGACTCGCCGACGAGCTTGCCGGCCAGGTCGGTGGCGAGTTTGCCCACGTCCTGACGCAGCGCGGAGGCCGCGGCCTTGCGGTCGGCCTCGATCTGGGCGTGACCGGCAGCGATGATCTCCTCGCGCTGCCGCTGGCCTTCCGCCCGCATCTCCTGCAGGATCACAGCGCCCTGCTCCTGCGCCTCCTGGCGCAGACGCGCGGCTTCGTGGCGGGCCTCGGCGAGCTGGGCCTTGTACTGCTCAAGGACGCTCTGGGCCTCGGTCTGGGCCGCATCGGCCTTCTCGATACCGCCTTCGATGGCCTCGCGACGCTCTTCCAGAACCTTGTTGATGTTCGGGAGGAGCTTCTTGGCGAGGAAGCCGAAGACGATGACGAAGGCGATGAAGCCAATGACGAGCTCAGGAATCGGCGGGATGAGCGGGTTTTCCGGCTTCTCCGCCGCGAGCTGAACCAGGGGGTTCAAGTCAGTGCCTTCCGTCGAATGGTCTGTTCGCGACCCGTCAGGAGGTCGGGTACACGAACGGCATGACCAGACCGATCAGGGCAAGCGCCTCACAGAAGGCGAAGCCGAGGATCTGGTTGGCGCGGATCAGGCCGGCAGCCTCGGGCTGACGGGCGAGAGCCTGGGTGCCGTTACCGAAGATGATGCCGACGCCGACGCCGGGGCCGATGGCGGACAGGCCATAACCGACGGAGCTGAGGGAACCGGTGACGGCGGCAAGGGTCTGGGACATGCCAGTTCTTCCTTCTCTTTCACGGACCGGCGGGGGTTGGCCACCGGACGACTGGGGGTATGGGAGGCGCGATCAGTGGTGCTCGGCGACAGCGCCCTGGATGAAGGTGCACGCCAGGAGCACGAAGACGTACGCCTGAACAGCCTGGATGAAGAGCTCGAAGGCCGTCATCACGATGACCATCACGAACGAGACGCCCGCATAGGCGATACCGATGCCGTTGAGCAGGTACCAGCTGGCGATGGTGAAGAGCAGCAGCAGCGTGTGACCGGCGAACATGTTCGCGAAGAGTCGGACCGCGTGCGTGAAGGGCCGGACCAGGACGTTCGAGAAGAACTCGATGACCATGATCAGCGGCAGAACCCCGCCGAGCGACTTGTCGTAGCCCGTCAGGTTCTTGAGGCCGCCGACGAAGCCGTGCCTCTTGAAGGTGACGCTCATCCAGAGGACGTAGACGATCAGGGCCAGAGCGGCCGGGTACGCGATGATCGACGTCACCGGGAACTGGGCGAGCGGGATGATCGACCAGAGGTTCATCATCCACACGAAGAAGAAGATCGACACCATCAGCGGGACGTACTTCTCGCCCTCGCGCTTGCCGAGCGTCTCGTAGACGATTCCGCGGCGTACGAAGTCGTAGCCGGCCTCGGCGACCATCTGCAGCTTGCCCGGAACGACCTTCGGCTTGCGGAAGGCGGCCCAGAAGAAGCCGACGATGATGACCGTACCGAGGAGCGCCAGCAGCATCGTCTTGTTGAAGTAGATGTTGCTGTCCGCGTCACCGAAGATCGGCTCGAACAGGAAAGAGTGCAAGCCAGGACCCGGGAAACCACAACCGGAGAAGATGTGGCAATCGGTCTCGAAGGCGAGCACCTGTGTCGGGTCAGCACTCACCGCGGGCTCCTTCAGCGTGGCGCATAGGTACGGCAACCTCGTTGTGTCGGCGCGGCGCGCAGCCGCGGTTCGGCACTGGACTGGTGTTACGGATGTGTGAGCGGCAGTCAGGCATTGAGCCTCGCGATCGAGCAGGCGTCAGCTCACATGCCCGCGCCCGCAGTGCCGCAGTTGGAACCGGACGATAGCAGGGTCTTGAACCTGCACTTATCCCGCCCCTACCCTTCACGACTTCGAGCCCGTGTTCTTGGGCTTTTCCGCCTTGTCGGACTCGGGTTCGACGTAAAGGATCTTGGCCTTCATGTGTGCACGCGTCTGTGCGCCGATCCACACGAGAGTCGTGGCGACCAGAGTGATCGCGAAAGCCCTCGGGTTGAACATCGTCGTGTTCTTGAACGCGGCGACGAAGATGAACATCAGGAGAAGCTGAGCCGCATAGAGCATCAGCCCCATCGCCTGGAACAGATGGGGCAGGGACCGCGCGGTCCGCTGCAGGACCACGAGTCCGATCCCCATGAAGACGATCACCACGATCGTCGCAACGGCCGCACCCAGGGCTCCCTTGCCGCCGGCCACGCCACCACTGACGGCGACGGCGACAGCACCGGCGACAGCGGTGGGTACAGCGGCTTGAAGGAGAGTCCGGGCGTCGTTGGACGGCATGGCGGCAGCTCCGCTTGCAGGGGGTGGGCAGTGTGTCGTCATGGACGAGCGTAGGCCCGGTCCGAGTCGATGCCTCGCGCCAATGGACCGTGCTACTCAAGTCCTTCGGCTCCGTCACCGGGCTTCGTGAACGGTATCACAAACTATTTGATGAGGTCTTTACCAAGAAAGTGTGCTTACAGTCACACGTGAGAGTGAATTCGCGCATGTGAGCAAGGCAACTCAATTACTTGTCTGGTATTGCCCCGCGGTGCCCGAATTCTCAGCGCGTGGATTCAGCCCTGTCTCTGTCCGAAAAACGCGAACGAGGGCCGATGGCGGTCGCCCCGTTGACGCCGGACACCCCCACTACCACCGGAGTGCGCTCCTGTGACTCGGGCTCCTTCTGCCCCATCGGCGCCTCCAGGGGCCCCTGTTGGGCCCCGGCCCCGGACGAGGGGGCCGTCCCTTCCGCCGCCTCGCCCTTGTCCCGGATCCGGCGGTAGCGGGGCGGTACGAAGCGTTCCGCCCAGTACGGGGCCCTCGGCGTGAAGCGGGGCAGCAGCAGGAGCACGAGACCCAGCGCGCTCATCCCCATGATCACCAGCACGATCCACAGGGACGTCGAGTGCACGGAGTAGCCGACCGCGCCGAAGGCGATCAGGGCCGACCAGAAGTACATGATCAGCACTGCCCTGCTGTGCGAGTGGCCGATCTCCAGCAGCCGGTGGTGCAGATGGCCGCGGTCCGCCGCGAACGGCGACTGCCCGTTCCACGTCCGCCGCACGATCGCCAGCACCAGGTCGGCGGCCGGGATCGCGATGATCGTCAGCGGCAGCAGCAGCGGGATGAAGACCGGCAGCATCGCGTGGGTGGCCTCGCGCTCACTGCCGGCGAAGAGCCTCATCGTGTCCGGGTCGACCCGGCCCGTCACCGAAATCGCACCGGCCGCGAGCACCAGGCCGATCAGCATCGAACCCGAGTCGCCCATGAAGATCCGCGCGGGATGCATGTTGTGCGGCAGGAAGCCCAGGCACATGCCCATAAGGATCACCGTGAAGAGCGCCGCCGGGGCCGCCGCCTCGATCATGTGCCCGTACCAGAGCCGGTAGGTGTACAGGAAGAACGCGGCGGCGGCGATGCACACCATGCCCGCCGCGAGACCGTCCAGGCCGTCGACGAAGTTGACCGCGTTGATGGTGATGACGACCAGGGCGACCGTGAGCAGCGTGCCCTGCCACTGGGTGAGCGCGACGGTGCCCACACCGGGGATCGGCAGCCACAGGATCGTCAGACCCTGGATGACCATGACCGCGGCGGCGATCATCTGCCCGCCGAGCTTGATCAGCGCGTCGATCTCGAACTTGTCGTCCAGGACACCGATCAGCCAGATCAGCGCGGCGCCGGAGAGCAGCGCCCGCGGCTCGGTGGAGAGCTGGAAGACCCAGTCGAGGTTGTGGAGATGGGCCGCGACGATCAGTCCGGCGCACAGCCCGCCGAACATGGCGATGCCACCGAGCCTCGGTGTCGGTTCTCGGTGGACGTCACGCGCACGGATCGCGGGCATCGCCCCGATCGCGATGGCGAACTTACGCACCGGACCGGTCAGCAGATAGGTCACCGCGGCCGTGACACAGAGCGTCAGCAGGTAATCACGCACGGGCTGCCCCATAGATTTCGCCGGCCATCTCAGCCCACACCCTAAACCGTCCGGGCATCAGGGACGGCCGCGCTGCACGGGCCTCATGACCGAGGACACAGCGATCGGGTCCATCGGTTCCGCATCGGACGGCTACCCCGGGTAAGGCGGATGGCTCTCCGCCAGTTCGCGCACCTCCGCGCGTACGTCGTCCTCCTCACGCACCGCCGTTCCGAAAAGCGCCGCCAGCCGGGCCATGTCGGCGTCGTCCATGCCCTGGGTGGTGACGGCCGCGGTGCCCAGCCGGATACCCCGGGCGTCCCCGTACGGCAGCGCGCAGGTGTCCAGCACCAGGCCCGCCGCCGCCAGCCGGGCGCGGGCGGTCCGCCCGTCGACGCCCAGCGGGGCCGGGTCCGCGACGATCAGGTGGGTGTCCGTGCCGCCGGTGGTGACCTCGAAGCCCTCCGCCTCCAGACCGGCCGCCAGTACCCGGGCATGGGCCACCACCCGGTGCGCGTACGTCGTGAACGCCGGGGTGGCCGCCTCACCGAACGCGACGGCCTTCGCGGCGACGGTGTGCATCTGGGCACCGCCCTGGGTGAACGGGAAGACCGCCCGGTCGATCCGCTCCGCCAGCTCCGCGCCGCACAGGATCATCCCGCCGCGCGGCCCGCGCAGCACCTTGTGCGTGGTCGCGCAGACCACATCGGCGTACGGCACCGGGCTGGGCGCCGCTCCCCCGGCGATCAGCCCCATCGGGTGCGCGGAGTCGGCGATGAGATACGCGCCCGCCTCGTCGGCGATCTCCCGGAACAGCTCGTAGTCGGGATGGCGGGGGTACGAGATGGAGCCGCTCACGATCGCCTTGGGGCGGTGGGCGCGGGCCAGCGCGCGGACCTGCTCGTAGTCGATCAGGCCGCTCTCCGGGTCCACCCCGTAGCCGATGAACTCGAACCAGCGGCCGGAGAAGTTGGCGGGCGAACCGTGGGTGAGGTGTCCGCCGTACGGGAGTCCCATCGCGAGCACCGTGTCGCCGGGACGGAGCAGGGCGGCGTAGGCGGCGAGGACCGCGGAGGAGCCGGAGTGCGCCTGGACGTTGGCGTGCTCGGCGCCGAAGAGCGAGGTGGCGCGGCGGCAGGCGATGCGTTCGGCGGCGTCGGCCTGTTCGCAGCCGCCGTGGTGGCGGGCGCCGGGATAGCCCTCGGCGTACTTGTTGGCGAGGGGTGAGCCGAGGGCGGCGAGAACCGCGGGCGAGGTGAAGTTCTCGGCGGCGGTCAGCTGCAGGGTGCTGGACTGGCGGTGCAGTTCTCCCAGCAGCACGGCGGCGACCTCCGGATCCTCCCGGAGCAGGGCATCGAAGTCCTGCGGCAGGGCGGCCTGGGGGACGGAGGGCGGTGCGGCTGGAGTGGTGACCGGCATCGATGGGCTCCGGGCCTGGAGATGGGGTGCGCTGGCGTCAGATCCAATGTAGGCCCGCGACGGGCCTCCTGCCCGCTGTGCGGCGCCGTCGTGCACCCGCCCGGCCCCCCCCGTACCCGGACGGTGCGTACGCCCGTCAGGGTGGCGTGGACGGCCCGCCCGTCCGTGCTCCACGGATACGCCGGTGAGCGCGGTGACGACCGGGTCGAGGGCCTGGTTGAGCACCATTTCCGACGCGTCCCTCGCACCGCTCGGCCCCAGCGGGCCTCCCGGGCTTCGGGGCGCTGCGCCGGCCTCCGGCCGTCGGGCGGGCGGCAGGGCCGCGGCCTCAGCGGTGGGTCGCGACGCCCGTCAGCGCGGTGACGACCGGGTCGAGGGCCTGGTTGATCTCGTCGCCGACGGAGCGGAAGAACGTGATCGGGGCGCCGTACGGGTCGTACACCTCGTCCGCCTCGGCGGTGGGGGCCAGCAGCCAGCCGCGCAGCGCGGCGGCGGCGCGGACCAGCGCGCGGGCGCGCTCGACGACGCCCTCGTCCCGCGGATCGGGGAGCGTGGCCGGGTCTATCGCCCGGACCAGCCGGGTGAATTCCTTGAGGGTGAACGTGCGCAGGCCGGCCGAGTGACCCATCGAGATCACCTGCGCGCGGTGGTCGCGGGTGGCGGTGAGCACCAGGTCGGCGCGGATCACGTGCTCGTCGAGCAGTTCCCGGCCGACGAAGCCGGTGGTGTCGGCGCCGAAGTCGGCGAGGACGGTCTCGGCGTTGGCCTCCATGGGGGCGCCTTCGTGGCCCCAGGTGCCCGCGCTCTCCACGATCAGTCCGCCGCTGAGCGGATCGCCGAGGCGGTCCACCAGGGCATGGCGGGTCAGCCGCTCGGTGATGGGCGAGCGGCAGACGTTGCCGGTGCTGACGTGGAGGATGCGGAAAGTGTCGGCCCGCCCCGCTATGCCACGCCCCTCAGGGGCGGTCAATTGGCCACCTCGAGGTCGGGTACCACCTTGCGGAGCTCCTCGACGGAGAGCGCGCCGGCCCGCAGCAGCACGGGGACCTTGCCGGTCACGTCGACGATCGACGAGGGCACGATGCCGGGCGTCGGGCCGCCGTCCAGGTAGACGGAGACGGAGTCGCCGAGCATCTCCTGGGCCGCGTCGCAGTCCTCCGGGGACGGGTGGCCGGTGAGGTTGGCGCTGGAGACGGCCATCGGGCCGACCTCCGTGAGCAGCTCGATGGCGACCGGGTGCAGCGGCATCCGGATGGCGACGGTGCCACGGGTGTCCCCGAGGTCCCACTGGAGCGACGGCTGGTGCTTGGCGACGAGCGTGAGGGCGCCGGGCCAGAAGGCGTCGACGAGCTCCCAGGCCTGCTCGGAGAAGTCGGTGACCAGGCCGTGCAGGGTGTTCGGGGAGCCGATCAGGACGGGCGTCGGCATGTTGCGGCCGCGGCCCTTGGCGTCCAGCAGGTCGGCGACGCCCTCGGAGCTGAAGGCGTCCGCACCGATGCCGTACACGGTGTCGGTGGGCAGCACGACCAGTTCGCCGCGGCGGACGGCCGACGCGGCCTCACGCAGACCCGTCGTACGGTCGGTCGCGTCGTTGCAGTCGTATCGCCGTGCCATCAGCCGGCCTCCTCAAGCGTGTACGGGTGTCGCGGGTACGGGTCGTGCGGGTGGTGGCCGCCGGTCACGGCATGGCCTTGCGGGCCGTGGCGAACCGGGGCCGGTTGTTCAGGTCGGGGTGGTCGGCCGCGTCCGCCCAGCCGCGCTCCTCGGTGAAGATCCACGGCACCTGGCCGCCCTGGGTGTCGGCGTGCTCGATGACGACGAGGCCGCCGGGGCGCAGCAGGCGGTGCGCGGTGCGTTCGATGCCGCGGATGGTGTCGAGGCCGTCCTCGCCGGAGAAGAGGGCCATCTCCGGGTCGTGGTCGCGGGCCTCGGGCGCCACGTACTCCCACTCGGTGAGCGGGATGTACGGCGGGTTGGAGATGACCAGGTCGACCTGGCCGTCCAGCTCGGGGAGGGCGGTCAGCGCGTCTCCCTGGTGGACGGTGACCCGGGAGCCGTCGGCGTTCTTCCTCGTCCACTCGATGGCGTCGTCGGAGAGCTCGACCGCGTGCACCCGCGAGCGCGGCACCTCCTGGGCCATGGCCAGGGCGATGGCGCCCGATCCGCTGCACAGGTCGACGACGGTCGGCTCGACGACGTCCATCGCGCGCACCGCGTCTATCGCCCAGCCGACGACCGATTCGGTCTCCGGGCGGGGGACGAAGACACCGGGTCCGACCTGGAGCTCCAGGTAGCGGAAGAAGGCGCGGCCGGTGATGTGCTGGAGCGGTTCGCGGGCCTCGCGGCGGGCGATGGTCTCCCAGTAGCGGGCGTCGAAGTCCGCGTCCGGCACCCGGTGCAGCTCGCCCCGCTTGACGCCGTGGACGAACGCGGCGAGTTCCTCCGCGTCGAATCGCGGCGAGGGCACACCGGCGTCGGCCAGCCGCTGGGTGGCCTGGGCCACCTCGGCGAGCAGCAGGTTCATCGCGGTTCTCCGTACGGTTTACGGGCTGGGCGGGCTTTGCTTAAGCGGCGGCGAGCTTCGCGGCGGAGTCGGCGTCGACACACGCCTGGATCACGGAATCCAGGTCGCCGTCGAGCACCTGGTCCAAGTTGTACGCCTTGAAGCCGACTCGGTGGTCCGAGATCCGGTTTTCCGGGAAGTTGTACGTACGGATCTTCTCGGAACGGTCGACCGTACGCACCTGGCTGCGCCGTACGTCCGAAGCCTCCTGCTCGGCGGCTTCCTGGGCGGCGGCGAGCAGTCGCGAACGCAGGATGCGCATGGCCTGCTCCTTGTTCTGGAGCTGGCTCTTCTCGTTCTGGCAGGAGGCGACGACGCCGGTCGGCAGATGGGTGATGCGGACGGCGGAGTCCGTGGTGTTGACGGACTGGCCGCCGGGGCCCGAGGAGCGGTAGACGTCGATGCGGAGGTCGTTGGCGTGGATCTCGACGTCGACCTCCTCGGCCTCGGGCGTGACGAGCACACCGGCGGCGGAGGTGTGGATGCGGCCCTGCGACTCGGTGGACGGGACGCGCTGCACGCGGTGCACGCCGCCCTCGTACTTCAGCCGGGCCCACACGCCCTGGCCGGGCTCGGTGGCGCCGTTGCCGCCCTTGGTCTTCACGGCGACCTGGACGTCCTTGTAGCCGCCGAGCTCGGACTCGGTGGAGTCGATGATCTCGGTCTTCCAGCCGACGCGCTCGGCGTAGCGCAGGTACATGCGCAGCAGATCGCCGGCGAACAGCGCGGACTCGTCGCCGCCCGCGCCGGCCTTGATCTCCAGGAGCACGTCCTTGTCGTCGCTGGGGTCGCGCGGGACCAGGAGGAGGCGGAGCTTCTCGGTGAGCTCTTCGCGCTGCTTGTCCAGGTCCTTGACCTCGGCGGCGAAGTCGGGGTCGTCGGCGGCGAGCTCGCGGGCCGTCTCGATGTCGTCGCCGGTCTGCTTCCAGGAGCGGTACGTCGCGACGATCGGGGCCAGCTCGGCGTAGCGCTTGTTGAGCTTGCGCGCGTTGGCCTGGTCGGCGTGGACCGCCGGGTCCGCGAGCTTCTTCTCCAGATCGGTCTGCTCGCCGATCAGTTCCTCGACCGCCTCGAACATCTTCGGGCTCCTGGTTTCTTCACTCGTGCGTGCCTGCTGGACGGCGTGATGCCGGCCGGACGGGGGTACGGAACGGGGCCGCGTACCCCCGGCCGGAAAAAACGCCGGTCCCGACGCCCCCGCAAGAGGGCGCCGAGAACCGGCGCAGTGGCTCGCTACTTGCTGGCGGAGCCGGCAGCCTTGCCGAAGCGGGCCTCGAAGCGGGCCACGCGGCCACCGGTGTCGAGGATCTTCTGCTTGCCCGTGTAGAACGGGTGGCACTCGGAGCAGACGTCGGCACGGATGGTGCCGTTGTCGATGGTGCTCCGGGTCGTGAACGACGCGCCACAGGTGCAGCTGACCTGCGTCTCGACGTACTCGGGGTGGATGTCGCGCTTCAAGGGTTTCTCCTAGGTTCGGGAGGGCGCCGGGTCGTACGCGCGGATTGCGCGTCCGTGAACCGGGGCCGACGTACCAGTCTGCCAGGACCGGCCGTATCTCCCAAAACCGGGGGCGGGCCGCAACTATTCCCGGCCCGCCACGTCACCGCACGACGCTGCCGGCTTCGCCCTTGTCGCCCGCCGACTTCTCGGTGGCGGAGGCGGGGATGGCCTTGTCGTGTGCGAGCGCGGACCAGACCTGCCGCGCGGACTCCTCCAGCGGTACGACGCGGTTCGGGTCGGCCGGGTCGTACTCCACGGGCAGGGTGACCATGTGGACGTTCTTCGAGCCGAGCCCCTTGAGGCCGTTGGCGAAGGAGGTGAGCTCCGAGACCGAGCCCAGGTCGGAGTCGGTGGTGACGGTCTTGGTGGCCGTGTCCGCGAGGTCGTACAGGGTCTTCGGGTTCGAGAACACCCCGACGGTCTTGACCTGCTCCATCAGCGCCTTGATGAACGCCTGCTGGAGCTGGATGCGGCCGAGGTCGCTGCCGTCGCCGACGCTCTTGCGGGTACGGACCAGGCCCAGCGACTGCTCGCCGTCCAGGGTGTGGGTGCCGGGTTCGAGCTTCAGATGGCTCTTGGGGTCGTCGATCGCCGCGGTGGTGGTGATCTCGACGCCGCCCAGCTCGTCGATGAGCTTCTTGAACCCGGTGAAGTCGACTTCGAGATAGTGGTCCATGCGGATGCCGGACATGGCCTCGACGGTCTTGACCGCACAGGCCGGCCCGCCGACCTCGTACGCCGTGTTGAACATCGCGCGCTGCTGGCCCGCGACGGTCTGCCCGTTCGTGTCGCTGGTGCAGTCGGGGCGGGTGACGAGGGTGTCGCGCGGGATGGAGACGACGGAGGCCGTCTTGTGGCCCTTGTTGATGTGCACGACCATCGCGGTGTCGGAGCGGGCCGTGCCCTCGTCGGCGCCGTACTCGGAGTTCGCGCCGGACCGGGAGTCCGAGCCGAGCACGAGAATGTCCTGGGAGCCGTTGTCGATGTTGTCGGGGCGGTCCTTGCCGAGCGCCGCGTTGATGTCGACGGCCTTGAGATTGCCGTTGAGCTTGAAGTAGGCGTATCCCAGTCCGGCACCACCGACGACGACCGCGCCGGCCAGGGTCCAGGCGGCGATCACGGTCGCCCTGCGGCGACGGGAGGGCTTCTTCCGGCGCTTGCCGGTGGGGCGTATTCGGCCCCCGCTCCCGTTCTGCTCGGTCATGGGTCTCCTTCGGTCGTCAGCTTTTCCCGGCTCGGCCCTGTCCGGCCCCCAAGCAGCGGTGTTCGGGCATTGCAACGTCGACATGTCGGTACCGCGTACGACGCCGTGGCACGAAGAAGGGTTGCACAGCCACCTGTCGTTTCCGCGTGAGGGACGAAACGGACAACACCCGGGCCCAACAGCCGGTGACCCCGCGCTCACCTGCGGTTTCTTGCCCGGTACAGCCATCGCCTCGCTGCCCGCGGGGGCCCGGCATGTGGCAAAGGTCTCGAAACGGCCACGGGTGCCGGGTCGGCTGCGTCACACCCGCGCCGCCCATGACACAGGGCCGCCCCCGTCACCGAAGTGACGGGGGCGGCCCTGTGGTTCGGCCGGTCCGGGGCGACGTCAGTCGTTGCCGTTGCCCGGGGCCGGCGTCGTCTTCTGGATCTGGAGCAGGAACTCCGCGTTGGACTGGGTCTTCTTCATCCGGTCCAGGAGCAGCTCGATCGCCTGCTGCTGGTCGAGCGCGTGCAGCACCCGGCGCAGCTTCCAGACGATGGCCAACTCGTCGCTGCCGAGCAGGATTTCTTCCTTACGGGTGCTGGACGCGTCGACGTCCACCGCCGGGAAGATGCGCTTGTCCGAGAGCTTCCGGTCGAGCTTGAGCTCCATGTTGCCGGTGCCCTTGAACTCCTCGAAGATCACCTCGTCCATGCGCGAGCCGGTCTCGACGAGCGCGGTGGCCAGGATGGTCAGCGAACCGCCGTCCTCGATGTTGCGCGCGGCACCGAAGAAGCGCTTCGGCGGGTACAGCGCGGTCGAGTCGACACCACCGGACAGGATGCGGCCGGAGGCGGGGGCCGCGAGGTTGTACGCGCGTCCCAGACGGGTGATGGAGTCCAGCAGGACGACCACGTCGTGACCCAGCTCGACGAGACGCTTGGCGCGCTCGATGGCCAGCTCGGCGACCGTGGTGTGGTCCTCGGCGGGGCGGTCGAAGGTCGAGGAGATGACCTCGCCCTTCACCGACCGCTGCATGTCGGTGACCTCTTCCGGACGCTCGTCGACCAGGACGACCATCAGGTGGCACTCGGGGCTGTTGACGGTGATCGCGTTGGCGATCGCCTGCAGGATCATGGTCTTGCCGGTCTTCGGCGGGGCCACGATCAGCCCTCGCTGGCCCTTGCCGATCGGGGCGACCAGGTCGATGATCCGCGTCGTCAGGACGTTGGAGTCGGTCTCCAGACGGAGCCGGTCCTGCGGGTAGAGCGGGGTCAGCTTCTGGAACTCCGGGCGGCCGCGGCCGGTTTCGGGCGCCATGCCGTTCACCGAGTCGAGGCGGACCAGGGCGTTGAACTTCTCCCGGCGCTCGCCGTCCTTGGGCTGGCGCACCGCACCGGTGACGTGGTCACCCTTGCGCAGGCCGTTCTTGCGGACCTGGGCGAGCGAGACGTACACGTCGTTCGGGCCCGGCAGGTAGCCGGAGGTCCGGATGAACGCGTAGTTGTCCAGGATGTCCAGGATGCCCGCGACGGGGATCAGGACGTCGTCGTCGGAGACGGGGACCTCGCTGGCGAAGTCCTCGCGGCCACGGCGGCCACGGCGGTCGCGGTAGCGGCCGCGACGGCCACGGCGGCCACCGGCCTCGTCGTCGTAACCGTCGTCCTGCGGGCCGCCGCCCTGCTGCTGGCCCTGGCGCTGCTGGCGCTGGCCGCCCTGCTGCTGGCCCTGGCCACCGCCCTGCTCGTCGCCCTTGCCCCGGCGGTCGCGCTGACGGTCACGGCGCTCCCCGCGCTCGCCACGCTCCTGGCGGTCGCCCCGGTCGCCGCGCTGACCGCGGTCCTGGCGGTCGCCACGGCGGCCCTCGGCCGTGTCGGCGGCGGCTTCGGCCTTGGCGTCGGCGCGGTCGTCGCCCTTGGGCTCGGCCTGCGTGTCCACCTTGGCCTCGGCGGGCTTGCTGTCCGCCTTGGTCTCCGGGCTGCCCGCCTGCGCGGTCGCACGGCGCCGACGGCGCTCGCCCGCGGGCTGGTCGTCGCTGGCCGGCTGGCCGGGGATGTCGATCTGCTGCTGGGCCGCGGCCTTCTCGGCGGGTGCCTCGGCGGCGGGCTCGTCCCCGGTGCGCGCCTTGGAGGTGGCACGGCGCTTCGGCTTGGTCTCGGACGTCGCGGCGGGCGCGGCGGCCTTGGGCGCGGCGGAGCTACCGGCCTGCGCCTCCTTGATGACCTCGATCAGCTGGCCCTTGCGCATCCGCGCAGTGCCCTTGATGCCGAGGCCGGACGCGACCTGCTGCAGCTCGGCCAGGACCATGCCGTCAAGGCCGGTGCCGGAGCGGCGGCGCCGTGCGGTGGTGCCAGTGGCAGCACCTTCGGCGGGCGCGGCGCTGTCGACGCTCTTGTCGGCAGTCACGCCCATCAGATCGGTGGTGTCGCTCACGAAGGGTCCTTCCCTGGAGCGGACGTCGGCCTTCTGGCTCGGCGACCGGTTGTGCTGTCCGACTGCGGTCTATTTCTTGCGGACCGTGCCGGGGCGGTGGTCCGCCGGGTACGGCGGAGAGATGGAGGTGTGCATGGGCCCGGCGCGAGCATCCCCCTGCTCGGCCCACTCCTGGACAAGCGAGGGGTGTCGTGCCGGTTCCGGAGCGTGCACGAAACTGCTCAGGCAGGCTGCTCAGGCAGTTGGGGAGGCTCCCGGAAGAATTGGTGGTCCCGGAAAGGGACACGAAGCAACGCGCCACATAGACGTCGGTTGCAGACTTGAGGTTAACACTACCGGCTCCAACAAACATTCCCCCTCTCACTCACCGGCAATCACTTCTCGGCTACGGGGCGAGCGGCAGCACACTCGCGCCCGGGGCGTCGAGAGCGAGGCGATTGGCCGCCCACCCCTCGCCCGCCAGCTGTGCGACCTTGTCGGCCGCACCGTCCTCGGCCAGTGCGAGCACGGTCGGCCCGGCACCGGAGATGACCGCGGGGACGCCGTCCGCGCGCAGTCGGTTGACGAGTTCCACGCTCTCGGGCATCGCCGGGGCGCGGTACTCCTGGTGGATCCGGTCCTCGGTGGCGGTGAGCAGCAGCTCGGGGCGCCTGGTCATGGCCTCGACGAGGAGCGCGGCACGGCCGGCGTTGAAGGCGGCGTCGACGTGCGGGACCGTGCGCGGGAGCAGTCCGCGGGCGGTCTCGGTGAGGACCGGCTTGCCCGGTACGAAAACCACCGGAACGATGGATTCTGCGGGATCCATCCTGATCGCGCGTGCCGTTCCGCCGTCCATCCAGGCGAGGGTGAACCCGCCGAGCAGGCATGCCGCGACGTTGTCGGGGTGGCCCTCGATCTCGGTGGCGAGCTCCAGCAGCGCCGCTTCGTCGAGCCGGGCGTCGCCGCCGGTCGTCACGGCGCGGGCGGCGACGATTCCGGCGCAGATGGCGGCCGAGGAGGAACCGAGGCCGCGTCCGTGCGGGATCCGGTTGGCGCAGACGATCTCCAGGCCCCGGGGCTGTCCGCCGAGCAGGTCGAAGGCCGTGCGCAGGGAACGTACAAGGAGGTGGCGCTCGTCGCGGGGCAGCGTGTCCGCACCCTCACCCGCGATGTCGATGTGCAGTCCGGAATCGGCGACGCGGACGACGACGTCGTCGTACAGCCCCAGCGACAGGCCGAAGGCGTCGAAACCCGGGCCCAGGTTGGCGCTGGTCGCGGGGACGCGCACCCGGACGGCGGCGGCTCGGAAAGCGGGACCGGCCATCGGTTGGAGGACTCTCCTTGTGAGGCAGCGGGGGTGGTGAAGCGGTTTCGTGGTGGCGGGAGGTCGTGGCGCGGCGGGGAGTGGAATTCCGGGGAACCCGACGGCCACAACGGCCCATGCACCGCGGCAGATGCGGCGGGGCGGGTTGGGTACAGCTTATCGAAGGAAGGTTCTGTGGCGACATAGGGCGCACAGGAGGCGCACGATGCGTGTCGCACGCCTCCTATGCGCTCTCCGCCCCGAAAAGGGGCGGTTGAGCTGGGTTCTTGCCCGGCCCGTCGGGCACGGCCGACGGGCCGGGGCAGGCCCTGAGCGGGCCCTAGACCAGGCCCAGCTTCTCGGCGGCGGTGGCCGCGTCGACCGGGACCGTGACCGGCTGCGGTGCGCCCGCGACGGCCCAGTCGGGGTCCTTGAGGCCGTTGCCGGTGACCGTGCAGACGATCTTCTGGCCGCGGTCGACCTTGCCCTCCTCGGCGGCCTTCAGCAGGCCGGCGACGGAGGCGGCCGAGGCGGGCTCGACGAAGACGCCCTCCTGGGAGGCCAACAGCCGGTAGGCGGACAGAATCTGTCGGTCCGTCACCTCATCGATGAAACCGCCCGATTCGTCCCGGGCGTCCAGCGCGTACTGCCAGGAGGCCGGATTGCCGATCCGGATCGCGGTGGCGACGGTCGACGGGTCCTTGACGATCTCGCCGCGCACGATGGGCGCGGAGCCGGAGGCCTGGAAGCCCCACATGCGCGGAGTGTGCGTGGCGAGGCCGTCGCCCGCGTACTCCTTGTAACCCTTCCAGTACGCGGTGATGTTGCCCGCGTTGCCGACGGGGAGGACGTGGATGTCCGGGGCGTCGCCGAGCGCGTCGACGATCTCGAACGCGGCGGTCTTCTGGCCCTCGATACGGACCGGGTTGACCGAATTGACCAGCGCCACCGGGTAGTTGTCCGAGAGCGAACGGGCCAGCGTCAGGCAGTCGTCGAAGTTGCCGTCGACCTGGAGGATCCTGGCGCCGTGCACCAGCGCCTGGCCCATCTTGCCGAGCGCGATCTTGCCCTGCGGCACGAGGACGGCGCAGACCATGCCGGCCCGCACCGCGTACGCGGCGGCGGAGGCGGAGGTGTTGCCGGTGGAGGCGCAGATGACCGCCTTCGCACCCTCCTCCTTGGCCCGGGTGATGGCCATCGTCATGCCGCGGTCCTTGAAGGAACCGGTGGGGTTGGCGCCCTCGACCTTGAGGTGGACCTCGCAGCCCGTGCGCTCGGAGAGGACCTGGGCGGGTACGAGCGGCGTACCGCCCTCACGAAGCGTGACGACCGGCGTCGTGCTCGTGACCGGAAGGCGGTCCCGGTACTCCTCGATGATGCCGCGCCACTGGTGGGTGCCCTTGCTGGTCATGGGTCCTTACTCCCCTTCAACACGCATGATGCTGGCGACACCGCGCACGGTGTCGAGCTTGCGCAGCGCCTCGACGGTCGCCGAGAGGGCGGCGTCGGACGCGCGGTGGGTGACGACGACGAGGGACGCCTCGCCATCCTTGCCCTGCTGGCGGACGGTATCGATCGATACGCCCTTTTCGGCGAAGACCGTCGCGACCTGGGCGAGCACGCCAGGCTTGTCGGCCACGTCGAGACTGATGTGGTACCGCGTGACCACGTCGCCCATGGGGCTGACCGGCAGGCGCGTGTACGCGGACTCACCGGGGCCGGTGGCCTCGTTGAGCTTGTTGCGGCAGACCGCGACCAGGTCGCCGAGGACCGCGGAGGCGGTCGGCGAGCCACCGGCGCCGGGGCCGTAGAACATGAGCTGCCCGGCCGCCTCGGCCTCGACGAAGACCGCGTTGTACGCCTCGCGGACGGAGGCCAGCGGGTGGCTCAGCGGGATCATTGCGGGGTGGACCCGGGCGGTGACCGACTGCCCGTCGGCGGCACGCTCGCAGATGGCGAGGAGCTTGACGGTGCAGCCCATGCGGCGGGCGGAGGCGATGTCGGCGGCGGTGACTTCGGTGATGCCCTCGCGGTGCACGTCGCCGATCCGCACCCGGGTGTGGAAGGCGATGCCGGCGAGGATCGCGGCCTTGGCGGCGGCGTCGAAGCCCTCCACGTCGGCGGTCGGGTCGGCCTCGGCGTATCCGAGGGCGGTGGCCTCGTCGAGCGCCTCGGAGTACCCGGCTCCGCTCGTGTCCATCTTGTCGAGGATGAAGTTGGTCGTGCCGTTCACGATGCCGAGGACCCGGTTGACCTTGTCACCGGCGAGCGACTCGCGCAGCGGCCGTACGAGCGGGATGGCACCGGCCACGGCGGCCTCGTAGTAGAGGTCCCGGCCGTGCTGCTCGGCGGCGGCGTGCAGCGCGGCGCCGTCCTCGGCCAGCAGCGCCTTGTTGGCGGAGACGACGCTCGCGCCGTGCTCGAAGGCGGTGGTGATGAGCGTACGGGCGGGCTCGATGCCCCCGATGACCTCGATGACGACGTCGATGTCGCCCCGTTTGACCAGGGCCGTCGCATCGGTGGTGATCAGTGCGGGGTCGATGCCCTCGCGCACCCTGGAGGGCCGGCGCACGGCGACACCGGCGAGCTCGACCGGCGCGCCGATGCGCGCGGCGAGGTCGTCGGCGTGCGTCGTCATGATGCGCGCCACCTCTGAGCCGACCACTCCACAGCCCAGCAGCGCCACCTTCAGCGGACGCGTACGCATCATCCGACCTCGTTTCCTTTACATCTGATGTGTGGACCAGTCTCACTCACCGGACGGGAGTTTCTGCCACTCGTCCGGATCCTGAGACATCTATTTCATCAGCCGACATCGAGACGCAGGAGATCTTCCTCCGTCTCGCGCCTGACGATGACACGAGCCTGTCCGTCGCGCACGGCGACGACCGGCGGACGCAGGGCGTGGTTGTAGTTGCTCGCCATGGAACGGCAGTACGCACCGGTGGCGGGCACGGCGATCAGATCGCCGGGGGCGAGGTCGGACGGCAGGAACGCGTCCTTGACCACGATGTCGCCGCTCTCGCAGTGCTTTCCGACGACGCGGACGAGCATCGGCTCGGCGTCGGAGGTGCGCGAGGCGAGCGCGACGGTGTACTCGGCGTCGTACAGCGCGGTGCGGATGTTGTCCGACATGCCGCCGTCGACGCTGACGTACGTACGCAGACCCTCCAGGGGCTTGATGGTGCCGACCTCGTACAGCGTGAAGGCGGTCGGGCCGACGATGGCGCGCCCCGGCTCGACGGAGATCCGCGGGGTGGCGAGCCCGGCGGCCTCGCACTCGCGGGTCACGATGTCGCCGAGCGCCTTGGCGATCTCGTGCGGCTCGCGCGGGTCGTCCTCGGAGGTGTACGCGATGCCGAGCCCGCCGCCGAGGTCGATCTCGGGCAGCTGCACCCCGTGCTCGTCACGCACCTCGGCGAGCAGCTGGACCACGCGGCGGGCGGAGACCTCGAAGCCGGCCATGTCGAAGATCTGCGAGCCGATGTGCGAGTGGATGCCGATGAGCTCCAGGCCGTCGAGGGTGAGCGCCCGGCGCACCGCCTCGGCGGCCTGTCCCCCGGCCAGCGCGATCCCGAACTTCTGGTCCTCGTGCGCGGTGGCGATGAACTCGTGGGTGTGCGCCTCGACGCCGACGGTCACCCGGATCTGTACGCGCTGCCGCCTGCCGAGCCGCTGCGCGACGTGCGCGACCCGGGCGATCTCCTGGAAGGAGTCGAGCACGATCCGCCCGACGCCGGCCTCGACGGCCCGCTCGATCTCCGCGACGTTCTTGTTGTTGCCGTGGAAGGCGATGCGCTCGGCCGGCATCCCGGCGTCCAGCGCACAGGTCAGCTCACCGCCGGAGCAGACGTCGAGGTTGAGCCCCTCCTCCTGGAGCCAGCGCACGACGGCGCGCGACAGGAAGGCCTTCCCGGCGTAGAACACGTCGGCGTCCGGCCCGAAGGCGTCGGCCCAGGCGCGGCAGCGGGCCCGGAAGTCGCTCTCGTCGAGGAAGTAGGCGGGGGTGCCGAACTCCTCGGCCAGCCGCGTCACTTCGATGCCCCCGACGGTGACCGCGCCGTCCTCGTCGCGGGTGACGGTGCGGGCCCAGACCTTCTCGTCCAGGGCGTTGAGATCGGCGGGCGGGGCGGTGTAGTGCCCCTCCGTCATGACATCGGCGTGACGGGGCCCGGCGGGGTGTGCGGATCGGCTCATGGTGTTGCTCTGCTCTCTCGGATCTCTCAGAGGACTTCGGGTGCGCTGACGCCGAGCAGGGACAGGCCGCCGGCCAGCACCGTCCCGGCGGCTTCGGCAAGAGCGAGCCGGGAACGGTGGGCGGCCGAGGGTTTCTCGTCACCGACGGGCAGCGGCGAGGCGCTGTCGTGGAGGTCGAAGAATGCCTGCGCGAGGGCTTCCAGCTGCCGGGCGACCCGGTCCGGCTCGCGGTGCCGGGCGGCGGCGGCGAGCACCCCGGGGTGGTCGGCGAGCAGCTCACCGAGCACGGGCGCGTCCACGCTCTCCTCGTACGCCGCACCGAACCCGAGCTGCCGGGCGTTCCGGCCCAGCGCACGGATCCGGGCGTGCGCGTACCGCACCCGGAACAGCGGATTGCTCTCCCGCTGTACGAGCAGCTCACCGCTCCCGGTGCCCCGGGGCCGGTCGTGCGGAGCGGCCCGCAGCAGCGACCACCGCGCGGCGTCGCTCCCGAGGCGCTCGAAGAGATCGCGGTCGGCGGCCGGCACCGGCAGCACGTGCAGGGCCTCCCCGCCCGCAGTCCGCTCCCCGACCTCGGCGCCCTGGGCCCGGAGCAGCCGCTCGACGGTCCCGGTGACGACCCGGGCCCGGACCTCCTCGACGGGCGCGAACGAGACCTTCGTACCGGCGAGGGCGTCCCCGTGCCCGTACGCCGTACCGCGCTCGGCGACGCTCCGCACCACCGCGCCGAGGCCGCGCGCCCCGGCTCCCAGCGTGAAGTTCAAGAACCCCGGCCCGGTGACCTCGACGTCCCCGATCCCCGGCGCGCCCAGCACTCGCTCCCGGAGGATCTCGGCCACGTCCCTGGCCGGCAGCGCGGCGGGCCCGGCCAGCTGGAGGGCGACGGCACAGGCGTAGTCCCCACGCCCGCCGGGTCGCGTCCGCTCCACCCGCACACGCGCGGGGACGGGGGCGCGCAGGGCGTCCTCGTCGACCGCGCGGCGCACGGCGTGCAGCACGGTCCTGGAGAGATCGGCGGGGGTCACAGGACAAGCGTATGGGAGGAAGGGGGGCACCCCGCGCCCCTGTTTCGCCATGCGGTCACCCCGCGGCGCGCTCCGCCGCCCCGGCGCTCCGTCTGCCGTCGAGCGACGGCTGGTCCTTCCGCTCCATCAACTGCCGCACGAGCCGCACCAGCTCGGTCGGCTCGAAGGGCTTCGCGAGGAACGCGTCGACCCCCGCGGCCACTCCGCTGTCCACCTCGTACGGCGTGCAGGCGCTGATGATCGCCACGGGCAGATGTCTGGTCCGGGGATCGGAGCGCAGTCTGGTGGCGGTCTGCAGACCGTCCAGCCTGGGCATGACGACATCGAGCGTGATCACATCGGGGCGGACCCGATGCACCAGATCAAGACACTCGACACCGTCGGCCGCGGTCACGACCTCGAAGCCCTCAAGCTCGAGGTTGACCCTGATCAACTGCCGGATGACCTTGTTGTCGTCGACAACAAGCACGCGGCCACACGCCCCTGACACACTCCGAGAGTAGGGGCGGCTCCGTGGCTGCGTCCGGGTTTTACCCACTTCCGCCCCCGGACGGGTGGCGCGAGGGGTGGCCGGATGCATCCGGAACACACCGCACGCCCCTCCGTCCGGCCCCGAACCGCGCCTCCGGCGGGCCGGGAAATACCTGTTCACGGACACCCCGCGGAAGCTGGTAGTGTTTCACCCGTCGCCGAGCAAAACAGCGATACGCCCTCGTAGCTCAGGGGATAGAGCATCGGCCTCCGGAGCCGTGTGCGCAGGTTCGAATCCTGCCGAGGGCACTTCGGAAGAAGTGCCAAAAAAGACCTTCTGGCCAGCGGAAACGCTGAGCGGGGGGTCTTTTTCATGTCTTGCAAAGCACTCGGGCCAGGCTTGATCTCAGAGCTGTCAGCGAGCACTTTCGACGTTGGGTGCTCCGTCGAGGAAGCTGCCCAGGAGCCTGTCGTGCAGCCTGCTGAGGATCTCGCTCTCCGCATACACGATCTGCACCAGCCGGGCACGTCCTCGTAGGACGCCGGCCCGGTGCTCCGCGCCAGGCAGCAATACCGGACCCGCGCCGACGAAACCCGACCGCAGGGACTCACTCCTCCAGAGGCATACCGCTCACTCCGCACGCTGCGGACCGTCCGCCACGTACCGCGGACCCGGATGCTCCGGCCCGACCGAACAGCGACCGCCGCGACGCCCGCCTCTCCAGGGCTCGGCAAGAGCTCCTACTTTCCGACAACCCGTTGCAGCTGTGGGCCGAGGTGTCGGAGGCCGTACTTCTTCAGCGGGTCGGCGGCCCCGCACATCATGAACGCACAGTTGGAACACGTGTTGGCCAGTTCCGAGCATCCTCATGTGACTATCCAGGTACTGCCGTTCTCTCGTGGCGCCCATGCGAGTGAACAGCGCACACCGCAGCACACCGGCCCTGTCATCGCCTTCGGTCCCGGCGCCTGGCACGCGTTCGTCAGTGAGCTGGTCCGACCTCGGGCAATCATGCGCGGATGGTTCCGGACGCTCCAGGACCACTCGTATCAGCACCTGCTCATACGAAATAACGGTGATACCCGGGTGATCACGTCGCAACCTCGTTGCTATGGTGACGCGTTGACATCGGACAGGGCCGGGGGACTCATGACGTTCGACGACGAGTGGGCCCAACTCAAGGCGGATGCGCAGGATCGGCATTCCGCGCAGATGAGGCTCAACACGGCTGGGCCTCAGGCTGACGGCGCAGCGTCCGGGGGCAATGCCGACCTGGTGGTTCACCAGGATGATCTCGGTGCGGTCGGCAATGAAGCCTTTCGGATCCACGGCGAGCTGCGGAAGCGGGCCGACCTCGCAGGTGCCGGGGCCGACAAGGACGGCGCGGGGACGACTGCCCGGGCCGCAGCGGAGTTGCACGGCCGGAACTTCAGCGCGGGCGGTGAGTTGTACACCACCCTGGAGGTCTGGAGTTCGCAGGTGAAGACGGTCCTGCAGATGTGCGCACACATCTCCAACCACCTGGACTTCTCGAAGAAGTTGCACGCCAACGACGAGGTGGAGATCGCCGCGTCTCTCTCACGAAGAGACGGCTCTCCCGTACCGGTGTCGGAGCTGCTGAAGTATGTGAAGTGAGCGGGGGCGAAGAAACATGGGGGCGTTCTCGTACACGGATCTCATCGAAGTGGACCTGGGCAAGCTGGGTGCGGCGGCCGATGACTGGGCGGCGACGGCGGCCGGGCTGGAGAAGCTGAGGACCGAGGTCTACAGCGGTCTCCTCCAGCTGTCCGACGGGGCCGACTGGGCCGGCCTGAACGCCGCTGTCACCAAGGACTTCGTCCGCAGGACGGCCAAGGAGGTCGCGGATCTCCACCTGGAGGCTCAGAGCATCGTGGCTGTCCTCCAGGATGCCCACGGTGAACTGACGCACGTCCAGAAGCGGGCCAGGGAACTCTCCGCGGAAGCCCGCAAGGGTGACCCCACCCGGCAGGCAGGCCCGGACCCGGGGCTGCTGGTGACGGACGGCCCCAGCGGCACGGTGAAGGTCACAGAGGCTTTCTGTGGCGTGGACGGGACTTCCCAGCGGACCAAGGACCTGATGCAGTGGTATGCCGACACACTCACGGGACTCGTGTCCCACGCGGCAGAGATCGATGCGGCCATCACCCGCGCCCTGAAGAGAAGCCATGGCGGCGACCCGCACAACGCGGGGCACGCGACGTACACCTCGCTGGACGAGGACCAACTGCCCCGTGCCACGAAGTTGGCCTCGCTCGGTGACGGCGCGAACACGACGCAGCGGGCCGAGCTGCGGCGGCTCTGGTCGTCGCTGAGCCCACAGGCCCGTGCGGAGTTGTGGACCGGACACAAGGACGACCTTCTCGCGGCCGGGCTGCTCGCTCCGTCCATCAAACAAGCCGCGCCCGACCGGGGTTCCGGGCCACACGGCGCCGAGGAACCAGGAGCGGAGGAACGCAGGACCCGGGAGAAGATGAATCTGATCGCTGAGGCGGCCGACTGGACTGGCGACAACGACGCGGCTCGGCACATGGCGCACTACCTGGGGAACAGCGGGACGGACATGGAGCTGCCCATCGACAAGATGATGTCGGACGTACCCGGCTTCCGTACGCACATCGAGGACGGCATCAGGGAACACCAGGACGCATGGCGCGACCAGGCACTCGCGGAGTTCAAGAGGAACGGCGGACAGCCGGTCTCGATACCGGTGGAAACTGGTAACCGGGACTTCAGCTTCACCAAGGACGTCGACGAGAACTGGTTCTACGCGGTCGGTTCCACCAGGTCGAATGTGACCGGAGTAGTCACCGTCGTGCCGGATTCCAGCGGCCAGCCCGAGGTCGGTCTCGACTATCAGGCCAACGCGTGGGACCGCTACAACTGGGACCAGGACAAAGGGGTGACCATCGGCCTTCCCGGGGGAAGCGACATGAGCATTCCGGACGGTCAGATGGCCCGCCTCCACACCACGGGCATCGCCCAGGAATTCGACATGGCGGGCAGCAGTTCCGTCAAGCACTACGATCTGGGCGCATCCGCCCCGAACCACGATCCTCTGCCGCAGCCGGACGAGCCCGGGCGTGAGGGCGATCGCACGGATCCGAGCCGCGAGCAGCAGGAAGGGCGGTAGAGGTTCACCGATGGAGAGCTCCAGCAGGATCACTGCCGGCGGGCAGCCCGTGCGTCGCCGTCGTGTGCCGGTCGCAGTCGTCGTCGTTCTGGTGCTCCTCGCCTGCGTCGCCACCACGATCGGCGTGGTCTCCTGCGTCGCCGACGACGTGTCGTCGGACCTGTCGGACCAGGAGCTGACCTGCTGCTGGGAGGACGGAGCCACGCCTGCCTGGATGAGCGGCCAGATGGGCATCCGCATTCCGGAGGCGGCATCGGACCGTCGTGCGGGTTACAAAGTCGGGCAGCGCTACGACACCGGCCTGCTGTCCTTCGTCCTCCCCGGCGACGAAGCGGAGACGTACACCGGCCGGCTAATCCGGAACGACACCAAGATGATCGGGAACTTCCATCCCGAGAAGAAGGACTACCGGCCTGCGGCTGCCTTCGGCCACCTCGGGCTGCCCGAGCCGGAGACGTTCGTCGAAGGGCTGCGGAGGATCAGCCTGTGCCCCGATGAACTCACGACCCCGGAAGGCAAGTATCTCCAGCGCTGCGTCGACCTCTTCACCCACGAGTTCGAGCCCGGCACCACGCGGATCTACGTCCGGTCGACCATCGAACCGTCCGTGACACCCCCTCCGGCGAGCAAGGCTTCGTAGCCTGCGGGGGCATGTGGAACGCGGTTCCGGGCCCCGGGGACTGCGGTGGCGCCGTGCCGCCCAGCCGCAGACGCACAAGATCCAGGAGAAGCGAGACGGAAATGGCCCGACAGCCGAACTCCGACGAGGCTCCCGGGCTGATCAAGGCCGCGCTGGACAGGCACACGTCGAAGGCCGCGTAGCACTGCATCCGCAGGCCATGCTCGCGGCCCGGATGGCGGATCCGGAAGGAGCCGCCGCATCGCTGGGTGAGCACGCGCGAAGGCGTCTGCGAGATCCGGTGCTCGGAAGGCAAGTCGATCCGGCCTCCATCGACACAGCCGATGACGTACTCACTTGCCGGAAACCGGAGCGCGGGCATCGCCTCCCCTCCGCCGCGGGCGGCTTCGTCCGCCTCTCTCCGGGACCCGGCCCCGACAAGAGAACTTAGGTTACCCTTAGTGGCACTAAGGGTGTCGATGCCCACTTCTCTGGAGGCGGTGTGACCAGGCGCTTCTCTCTCACGTCCGCGCATGGGTACGCGGATCTCGGACGGCAGTACCGGGACTTCTACGCGGCGATCGGGACCTGCCGCGGCGGTGGCGTGGAGGGGGTCCGGGTGTACGACCTGCGGCCGGGGACCGGGGTCGGGAGTGTCACCGTCCATGAGCTGCTTCACGGGGTCACGCTCACCTTGTACGACCTGACGTTTCCACGACGAGTTGATCCTCGACTTCGGTCTCGCGGGCGACTACTTCGAGCTGGAGTACTGCGTCGACGGGCTGATGCACCTGGAGGAGCGGGCGACCGGGGCGACGGTCTTCGGGGCGAACGAGCTGTCGATATCGCATTCGCGGGCCTCGGCGGGGCGTCTCGTCCGTCCTGCCGGGCAGCGTTATCGGGGTGTGTCGATCGCGGCCCGCCGGGAGGCGGTCACCGTCTTCTTCGGAAGTCTGGGAGCGGCGGCCTGGGAGGAGAGCGTCGAGGGAATGCCGGCCGAGCTGCGCGACGCGCACTATCTCGGACGGCAGGCTCCGCCCGAACTCGCGGCCGCGTTCGCCGACTTGTTCACGTGTGCGCTGCCGGCCCGGTTCCGGGCGCTGTATCTGGAATCCAAGGTCATGGAGATCCTCGCCCGGATCGTCGCGGGCACCGAGCCTCCGCGCGGCCCGGTCCGGCCGCCCATGGCGGAGTACGAGATCGAGCGGATCCGGCGGGTTCCGGAGCTGCTGATGGAGAACCTGCACGAGCAGCACACCGGGCAGTCGCTGGCGCGAGCCCTGGGGATGACTCCCAAGCGGCTGAACGAGGGGTTCAAACAGCTCTACGGCGACACCGTCTAATTCGTTAGTAATTAGAGGTTCTGGATCTCTGATGGGCCCGGGGCGGCGTTGTCCAGCCCGGGGCAGGACGTGTGTGGTCCGGTCGGTGCCGTGGTGACCCCTACGACACCTCCGACCGTGCGAGGTCTTGGTAAAGACTGGTGGCGCTGGGCGCCGGCCGGTCCTCGCACGTTCTGCCCCCACGGGCCCGTCGGGTTCGGGATCCTCGATGGATGAGCTGCCGCACGGTGACGCGTTTTTCCTCACGAGCTTCGAGCTCTGGACACGGCGCGCGCCCGTGCGGCCTTGCGGCGCCGCGCACGGCTGATGAGGTGGCGGACCACAGAGTCCTGGAATTAGTGCGCCGTGCGGCCCCGCGTGCTCGCCTTCGAGAACAGCACCGGAGAAGGGGCGGGATCCATGGACGTGTTCTGCGGGATCGACTGGGCGGAGGGACACCACGACGTCGCACTCGTCGACGACAGCGGCAAGCTGCTGGCCAAGTGCCGGATCAACGACGACCTGGACGGCTACCGGCTTCTGCTGGACCTTCTGGGGGAACACGGCGACACCGCGGAGACGCCGATCCCGGTGGCCATCGAGACCAGCCGCGGCCTGCTGGTCGCCACCCTGCGGCAGGGCCCTCGGAAGATCTACGCGGTCAACCCAATGGCCGCCTCCCGCTACCGCGACCGCCACGGAGTCAGCCGCAAGAAGTCCGACCCGGGCGACGCCCTGGTCCTCGCCAACATCATCCGCACCGACGCGCCGATGCATCGGTCGCTGCCCGCCGACACCGACCTGGCCCAAGCCGTCGCCGTCCTGGCCCGCGCACAGCAGGACGCGGTCTGGAACCGGCAGCAGGTCGCCAACCAGCTGCGGTCCCTGCTGAGGGAGTACTTCCCGGCGATGATCGAGGCGTTCAGGGACAAGCCAGGAACCCTGACCCGCCCTGATGCCCGCCGCATCCTCGCCGTCGCGCCCACACCTGCCTTGGCTGCCAAGCTGCCGATGTGGAAGCTGACCGCCATGCTTCGGCGGGCCGGCCGCCGCCGGGGCATCGAAGCGGACGCTGAACGAATCCAGCAGCTCTTCCGCCAGGAAGCCCCACGGCAGCTGCCCCTGGTCGAGGACGCCATGGGCAAGCAGGCCCTTGCCCTGCTGCTGCAGCTGGACGCGGCCTGCGAAGCGGTCGATGACCTGGCACGGGCCACCGAAGAGGCCTTTCGCTCACACCCGGACGCAGCGATCATGCTGAGCTTCCCCGGGATCGGCCCCCAGGTCGGTGCCCGCATCCTGGGCGAGATCGGCGACGACAGGACCCGGTTCGCCACGGCTGGAGGGCTGAAGGCGTACGCCGGCTCGGCCCCGATCACGCGGGCCTCCGGCAAACGCCGCTACGTCGGACGCCGGTTCGTCAAGAACAACCGGCTCAACCACGTCGGCCACCTGTGGGCCTTCGCCTCCCTCAGCGGCTCCGCCGGCGCGGACGCCCACTACCGGCGCCGCCGAGCAGGAGGGGACTGGCACATGCAGGCCCTGCGGCACCTGTTCAACCGGATGCTGGGCCAGCTCCACCACTGCCTCCGGAACCGGGTCTTCTTCGACGAATCCGTTGCCTTTCCTGTCACTCCAGGCAAGGAAGTGATCAGCTGACCCTGGGACCGCCTACCAGTGCAACGTGATACTGCCGTCGGCGTTGATCTCCTCGCGCACTGTCTCGACGTGATGCTTCCAGGCCGGTATCTCTGCTTCGGCGGTCGCACGGAGCCAGTCGGTGAAGGACGCGTAACTGCGGACGGGAACGTCTGCGTGCTCGCCTTCGGAGTATGACCAGACCTCGGGATCAGGTCCGGTGCCTCGCATGAAGTCGAACTGATAGCCCTGGTGCATGGAGAAGACGCGGTCGGTGGGCTCGAAGAGGAAGGGTGATTCGTTCTCTTCAAGCAGCTCGCGGGCAGCCGTCCCCAGGCCAAGGACGCGGGGGTGGTAGACGTCCTCCCCCTGCATGAAGCGCCCGGCGCCACCGCCGATCAGGGAAAGGAACTCTCGGTAGGCATCTGCCATCGGCGCTTGTTGATCACGCTCGACAGCCAGGACGACCTCGGCTGGCAGGCCTTGAAGCTGATCGGGGTGGGCTGTGGTGCCGTCGGTGATTGCATCGACTACGGCCCGGACCCGCTGCTTCGGCGTCAGCAGGCCGGGCTCATTCAATGACTCCGGCTCCCGCTCCATTGCTGGGCTCTCGTCGTGGCGTCGCTTCCACCGCATCTGGCACCCCCACTGTCTCTGTGATCGAGAGCTTACGTAAGCCCCGATCCGACCTCGATTCCGGGTACGGAACGGGCGCCGTCGCCGCCCTCGGCTTGACGGCTTAACTGCATACACCGTCTTCAACCACCATCGCAACGCCTGCCTGCGCCGGGCCTCGCTGCTGCTCGTGGAGACCGATCTCAGCGTCGCCGCCGTCGCGCTCAGGTGCGGCTACTCCAGTCCCAGCAACTTCTGCCACGCGTTCAAGAAGCACTACGGGCGGACACCCCGGCAGTACCGGGCGGGGCGGGCAGTGGCCGGTGTCCGGGAGGCCGTTTCCTGATCCCGCGGGGTCGCGGAGTGTGGAGCGGGCGTCCTCTTCGGGGGCGCCCGCTCCACATTTCCCGGTCCCGCTCTCCGTACATGTCCCGCCGTGTTCCTTCCGAGGATGGCCGGGTGGCCGACGCCACGCCTTCCCCGAAAGGACATCGTGAACGCCTCCCCGCTCCGGATCCCGATACGCGTCCGCGCGGCTCTCGCCGCCGGTTCGGCCCTCCTGCTCGCCGGCTGTGCGAACGCCGCGCACCCCGTCGCCGTGCGCGGTGGCGACGAGGCGTCCGGGCAGGGCCGCTACCCGGTCACCGTCGACGTCATGGACGACGCCGGCAAGAAGCTGAGGCAGACCGTCGGGGCAGAGCCGAAGCGTGTCGTCGTGATCGGGCAGGCCCTGGCCGAGCTGATGGTCGAGTTCGGGCTCGACGACCGGATCGTGGGGGTCGGCTCCCTCGACAACTCGTACTCGAAGTACGCGGAGCGGATCGCGAAGCTGCCGAAGATCTCCGACCAGCTCCCCTCCAGGGAGGCGGTCCTCGCCCTGCGACCCGACCTCGTCCTCACCATGTCGTTCGCGCTGAAGCCGGACAAGATCGGTGAGATCCCGTTCTGGAACGAGCGGGGAGTGGATGTGCTTCCGGCCGTGAACTACACCGCGGGCCGCGATCTGGACAGCTACTACGAGGACGTCCGGCACGTGGGCGAGGTCTTCGGCCGGACGGAGCGGACCGAGGCCTACACACGGGACCAGAAGAGCCGGATCGCGGCGATCGGGCGGAGGGCGAGGAAGGCCACCGACTCCCCCGAGGTGCTCCTAGTCGCCAGCGGCGGGCGCGACACGTACGACTACTACGCGCCCTCCCTGGGCCTGGTGGACGAGATGGTGAACGGCGCCGGCGGGACGTACCTGGAGCTGACCGACGACAGTTACGCGCAGCTCTCCCTCGAATCGATCGTGGCGGCCGATCCGGACAAGATCATCGTGACCGAGTTCCAGAAGTCGGACGGCGTGAAGTCGCGTGACCGTCTGCTGCGCGACCCGCGTCTGAAGAACGTCACCGCGATACGGAACGGCGCTGTGATGATCGCCGACTACACGACCTCGATCCGGGGCTCGCTCGCGCTCGCCGACCTGTGCGAGGACGTCGCGGAGTTCGTCCATCCCGACCTCTTCCCGGCCTCATGAGCAGCCGGGACATGCTCGCGTCGGAACGGGAAGCGCGGCGGGCGACGCGGGCGGGCCGTGGCGGAAGGGCACGGCGGGTGGCGCCGCCCGTCCTGGTGGCCGTCCTCCTGCTTCTGCTGGCCGGCTCGGTCGTCGTGTCGGTCTCGATCGGTCAGGTCGACGTCCCGGTGCGTGAGTCCTCGCGCATCCTGCTCCATGAGCTGACCGGGACCGGCGGTCCCGGTGACCCCGTGTTCGTGGACGTGATCCGGAGCATCCGTCTCCCACGGGTCCTGCTGGCCGCGGTCGTCGGTGCCGGACTCGCGCTGTGCGGCACCGTGATGCAGTCGACCCTGCAGAACCCGCTCGCCGACCCCTTCGTGCTCGGCATCTCCTCCGGGGCGTCCCTCAGCGCCGCGTTCGCGATCCTGACCGGGTTCGGGGCGGCCGGGACCGTGGGGGCCGCCGCCGGACTCGGTGTGCCGTTCTGGGCGTTCGCCGGGGCCCTGGCCGCCGCCGTCCTGGTCCTGGGAGTGGGCAGCGCGGGGTCACGCACGTCGCCGGTCAAGCTGATCCTCGCCGGTACCGCGGTCAACGCCCTGTGCGGTGCGGCCTCCAGTGCGCTGGTCTACTTCGCCGGCAGCGCCGAGGGGGTCCGCTCGGTCACGTTCTGGACCATGGGCAGCCTCGCCTCCGCGGAATGCCACGCTGCCCGCCGTGAGCGTCGTGGTGCTGATCGCCACGGTCTTCTTCCTCTTCCGGAGCAGGGTCCTGAACGCGTTGCTCATGGGCGACGAGGCGGCGGTCACCCTGGGCATCGATCCCGGGCTGCACCGGCGGATCCACCTGGTACTGGCCGCCGTGGTCACCGGAATGCTGGTCGCCACCTGCGGAATCATCGGCTTCGTCGGCCTGATCGTCCCGCATGTGGTGCGCAGTGTGATCGGGCCGGACCATCGCGGGCTGCTCCCCGTCGCGGTGCTGTCCGGAGCGCTCTTCCTGATCTGGGCGGATGTGGCCGCACGCGTCGCGGTCCCGAACGCCGAGCTGCCGATCGGCATCGTGACGTCCGTGCTCGGCGCCCCTCTCTTCCTGCACATGCTGATCCGTAAGGAGTACGGGTTCGGTGACAACTGACCGTGCCACGAGGGCACATGACGGTGCATCGGGCAACCGCGGGCTGAGTGCGGAGCGCATCTCGGTCACGCTCGGCGGCGCCCGGGTCGTACGCGACCTGAGCCTGAAGGTGGCCGACGGCCGGTTCGTCGGTGTGGTCGGGCCGAACGGGTGCGGTAAATCCACCTTCCTCAAGAGCATCTACAAGGTCGTCACTCCCGATTCCGGGACCGCGGTGCTCGACGGACTGGACCTGCTCGCGAGCCGTCCCGGTGCGGTCTTCACCCGGCTCGCGGTGGTCGCCCAGTTCAACGACCTGAGCTTCGACTTCACGGTGGCGGAGATGGTCGCGATGGGGCGCACCCCGCACAAGCGGCTGCTGGAGACGACCGGCGAACGGGACCGGGAGATCACCCGGCGGGCGCTGCGCCGGGTGCACATGGACGAGTACGCGCAACGGAGCTTCCGGACCCTGTCCGGCGGCGAGCGCCAGCGCGTGGTGCTCGCGCGGGCGCTCGCCCAGGAGCCGGCCTTCCTCATCCTCGAAGAGCCCACCAACCACCTCGACATCAAGCACCAGTTGGAGATCTTCTCGATCGTCAGGGAGCTCGGCATCGGAGTGCTCGCCGCGCTGCACGATCTGCCGATGGCGGCGAGCTACTGCGACGAGTTGTACGTCCTCAAGGAAGGTGCCGTGGTGACCCACGGGCCGCCGGACGAGGTGCTCACGCGAGAGCTCATCCACGAGGTGTACGAGGTCGAGTGCGAGACCTACCGCAACCCGGTGACGGGCCGCCTCGCCATCGCCTACCTCGATGAACACAACCGCTGCCTGGACACGTACGACCGACCGGCCCGGAGGAACTGAACCGTGAAGCTGCGCCACTTCGCTCCCCTGATCGTCGCCTGCACGGCCACGTTTCTGCTGCTCGCCTACGCCACGGTCGTGACAGTGGCCATTCCGGCGATCGCCGCCGATCTGCACACCGATTTCGCGGCGTTGCAGTGGGTCGTGGACCTCTACACGCTCGCGCTCGCGGCGCTCCTGATCGTCTGCGGGGCGGTGGGCGACGCAATCGGCCGGCGCAGGGTCTTCCTGGCCGGGTTCGCGTTCTTCACGCTGGCCTCCCTGGCCTGCGGGCTGGCACCCGGGGTGCGGGAACTCATCGCGTTCCGGGGTGCGCAGGGGGTCGGCGGGGCGGCCATGTTCGCGACCACGCTGCCGCTGATCAGGTCGTCGTACCAGGGGCGGGAACAGCACCGGGCCTTCGCCGTCTGGGGTGCCGTGGCCGGGCTGGCCGCGGCGGTCGGCAATGTCTGCGGCGGGCTGCTCGCCGAGGCCCTGGGCTGGCGGTGGATCTTTCTGCTCGCGGTGCCGGTGGGGGTGGCCGGGCTGGTGCTCGCCGTCGTGTTCCTGCCCCGTGACCCGGAGCGCGGGGCCGGGCGGATGGACATGACGGGGTCGGTCCTGCTGAGTGCGGGCATCGCCGCCCTGGTCGTCGGGGCGCTCCTGTCCGGCGAGCACGGTTCGGGGGGCGGGTCCGGGGCTCGCCGCCGTCGTGGCGGCCGTGACCATGCTCACCTTCGTCGTGCACGAGCGCCGTACGTGGCTCGTTCCCGGGTGGGTGCCGGTGAGTCGTAGACGGGTGAGTCGTAGACGGTGTCCCTAGGACCGGCGCCCCGAGGGCCGGTGTCCCGAGGGCCGGTGCCGCCGGGCGGTCCCCGCGGCCTTACGCGCCCGCTTCCTCCGGTCCCGTGTCGTCCGGGCCGGAGGAGCCGATCTGTTCGGCCCGCAGTGCCAGGTCCTGGAGCACGTCGGCTGAGGTCACGTCCGTCTGCCCGGAGTCGTGCACCTGGGCCAGCATCGCGAAGGCCAGGGTGAACGCGCCGACCAGCTGCTCCACCGCACCGCCGACCTCCCGGCCTACCAGCGTCGCGACCTCCTCGATCGAGGCGTCCTCGGGGACGGTGATCCGGGGCATCGTCTCGTTGAGGAGCACGGTCACCACGCTGGGATCGGTCTCCAGGTCGTCGCGGTCGACGTTCTCTTCGAGCAGCCGACGGATCTCGCCCGCCTCCGTGAGGATGCCCACCACCCGCTTCACCACTTCGCTCTGCTCCATCCGGCGAGCATAGGCGCGCAGCGGTGCGGGCGGTGATCAATCGGCCCTTCCCGTCGGCGGTCCGGGCCGGACGGGGGAGTTCGCCACGGGTTCGGGGCCGCCACAGGCTGTCTTGAATATGCCTCGGACACTTCCGTGTAGCGGGACCCTGGGCAATATCAGGACATGCGGGAGGGTCCGACCCCCGGCGAGCCGGATATTTCGCTCGCCTGTGCGGAAAGGATGTTCTCCAGGAGATTGCCGGATGGCCGTCCGGAGGGGGACCGGTGCTGGGGCACGAGCGCAGTGACAACGACTTGAGCGGTACGGTGCACGGTCCCGCGATCCAGTCGGGGAAGGTGTACGGCGGCATCCACTTCCATACGGAGGCCGCCCCGGAGGCCCGCGGGCCGAAGCCGCCCTGGCAGCTCCCGCCCTCGATCCGGATCACCGGCCGTTCGGCGGAGGTGCGCACGCTGGAGGGGCACCGTGCCCGTGCCACCCGGGAGGGGCATCCGACGCTGGCTGCGGTCAGCGGGCTGGGAGGTGTCGGCAAGACCGCGGTCGCGCTGGCCTGGCTGCACACCATCCGCCCGCACTTTCCCGGCGGTCAGCTGTACGCGGATCTGGGGGCCCAGTCGCCGGGCGGCCCGGTGGACCCGGGCGAAGTGGTCGGGCGGTTCCTGCGGGCCCTGGGCGTGCCGACCCCGCAGGTGCCCCCGGTCCTCGCCGAACGGATCGCGCTGTACCGGTCGTTGACCGCGGACCGGCGGCTCGTGGTCATGCTGGACGACGCGGCGACCGCAGCGCAGGTCCGGCCACTGTTACCGGCGGGTCAGTGTGTGACCGCGGTGACCAGCCGGCGGCGGCTGCCGGGGCTGAGCGTCGACGGGGGCCATGTGATCCATCTGGAGCCGCTCGGGCCGGAGGCGGCGGTGGAGCTGCTGGATTCCACCCTGGCCGACGGCCGGGTGGCCGCGCAGCCCGAGGAGGCGCGGGCCCTGGTGGATCTGTGTGCGGGGCTGCCGCTCGCGGTGCGCATCGCCGGTGCCCGGCTGGCGGCCCGCCCCCGCCACGGCATCACCACGATGGTCCGGGCACTGGCCGAGGAACGCGACCGGCTGGAGGCGTTGGCCATCGACGGCGACCACGATGTGCGGGCGGCGCTGGACCTCTCCTACCAGGGGCTTCCGGCCGGGGCCGCCCGCCTCTACCGGCTGCTGGGGCTGCATCCCGGGCGGGAGTTCGGCGGGCCGGTGGCCGATGCGGTGCTGGGATCGGACGCCGCCGACGCGCTCGATGTGCTGTACGACGCGAGCCTGCTCATCGACGCCGGCCAGGCGGCCGGGGCCGAGCGCTACCGCTTCCACGACCTGGTACGGCTGCACGCGCTGGCGCAGACGGACCGGGACGAGTCCCCCGAGGAGCGGGCCGAGGCGCTGCGCCGCATCTGCTACCACTACCTGGCTAACGCCACCCGTGCGGAGGAGGTCATCGACCCGCAGCACCGCACCATGGCCCGGGACTTCGGCCCCGGCCCGGTCGTGGACGCGGGCTTCGGTGACGGCTGCACCGGCGACGGAGCGGGGGCGGCGGACGCCGCGCTGGACTGGCTCGAACACGAACTGCCCAACCTCATGGCGGTGCTCCGGCTCGCCCGTACGGCCGGAATCCCGGCGCTGGGCTGGCAGTTGGCCGACGCCATGTGGCCGCTGTTCCTGCGGCGCAAGTTCTACCCGGAGTGGCGCGAGGCGCACCGGGAAGGGCTGCTCGCGGCCGAGGAGTGCGGCGACGCGGCGGCGGTGTGCCGGATGCTCACCTCGGGCGGCCTGGGCGAACTCGACATGGACTGCCCGGAGCAGGCGCTGGGGATGTTCGAGCGGGCCGCCGATTCCTTCCTGCGCACCGGGGACACGCTCGGTCACGCCCGGACGCTCAACTACCGGGGCCTGGCCCACCAGCGGCTCGGTGAGCCGGACCGGGCCGCCGAGTTCTTCGGCCGGGCGGCCGCCGAGCTGCCGGACTGCGGGGACCGCAGGGCCGGTGCGCTGGCGCGGTTCAACCTCGCGGATGTCGCGCTGTCGCGCGGGCTGTACGAGGACGCCGCCCGTGAAACCGGGGCCGCCCGCGCCGTGTTGCGGGAGGCCGGTGACACGTACAACACCGCCCGCGCCGACGCGCTGGCCGGGCGGGCGTACCTCGGCCTTGGCCGGCTCGACCGGGCCGAGGCCGGTCTGCGGGCGGCGCTGGACACGCTTCGGCCCATGTCCGCCGGCTACGAGACGGCCCGCGCGCTGGGAGGCCTGGCCCTGGTCTCCGAACGGCGCGGGCAGCCCGAACTCGCCCGGCAGTGCTACCGGGAGGCGCTGATCCTGTACTCGGCCGTCGGCGGGCCGGACTCGGCCGACGCGCGAGAGGTGCGGGGCAGGCTGGGCGCACTGGAACCGGAGGCCGGGGGGAACGGCACCACGGGGACCGGCGCCGGCTGAGTGCGCGCGTTCCCGATGACCCGTACCGCCGTCGTGCCGAACTCCGCCACGGGCAGCCCGGCCACCACCCAGGCGTGGGCGGCCGAGGCCCAGACCGCCCACGGCGTACCCGGCCGGCGCCCGTCCAGTACAGCCGGGGCGCCTTCCCTGCCGAGGAGCAGCCAGCACCGGGGGCCTCGGTGCACGGCCACCACCAGGGCCCCGGGGTGGCGGGCGGCCAGCGCCGTCGCGGACCGGGGCCCGTCTCCTCGGGCCACGAGCACGTCGGCGAGCAGTGGCAGCGGGGACGGGGCGGGCAGCCGGACGCGTACGTGCTCGTCCAGGACCGGGGCGCCGGTGTCCGGGTGCAGCAGGGTGACCTCGGTGCGGCGGACCGGGCCCCGGGCCCAGGGGTCCTCGTACAGCGCCATGGTGAGCGCGGTCATCGCACTCCCCCGCCCCGCTCGTCGTACCGCACGTCGAACGGCAGCGGTGCGTGTTCCGGCGCGAGTCGCACCGCGGGGGCGCGCAGCCGGAGCTTGCGGTAGATCAGCGCGCGCATCCTGGTGGCGAACCGGCCTGGTTCGGAGGTGATGCGGTCCGCGATCCGCTCGTACCGCTGCCGTCGGTAGAGCGCGGAGGAACGGGCGAGCTGACGGCCGAGCGGGCGGTCGCCGTGCAGCCTGGGGACGAGCGAGGCCAGTTCGGCCACCGGTGAACCGGGGTCCACGTCCGCCTCCGGTGCGCCCGCCATCAGCACGGGGACGCCGGTCATCGATCCGTAGAGCGAGACGGATCCGTGGTCACCGACGATGTAGTCGGCGGCGACGAGGGCGCCGACCCAGTCCGCGTGCTGGCTGATCACGGTCAGGCCCATCCTGCCCAGGGTCGCCAGCCAGCTGCGGATCTGCCATTCCCCGTGGGCGTTCCAGATGTTGGGGTGGAGCAGGACGGCGACCCGGTGGTCGTCCCGGGGCAGTTCGGTGACCAGCCGTTCCAGGAGTTCCGGGCTCTGCCCGAACAGGGAGCGCGGTCCCCAGGTGGAGCAGGCGAGCACCAGCCGCTGCCGGGCCCTGGTGTGCAGTGCCTCGCGGTAGAGCGCCCGCAGCGGCAGGCTCGCGGCGATGCGGTCGTAGCAGGGGTCGCCCACCACCTCCGCCGCGGGCAGCGCCTCGGGGCACTCGCGGCCGAGCCGGGTCAGCTCCTCGTGGTGCGCCAGCACGATCGACTCGGGCACCAGCCTGCCGTCCTGGACGAGCCACTGCCGGTTCAGCCCGTACACCCCGCGTTCCGCGACCTGGCGTCCGCGCTGCCCGCCCGGGACCAGCTTGTTGTGTCCGGCTCCGTGCGGCAGCACGATCACCGGGGCGTGCAGGTCGTTCAGCCCGCCGTGGGCCGCGGACAGGGCCAGGTCGAAGGGCATCTGGACCGCCTGGTGCCAGGGCAGGACCAGGCCGCCGAGCTCCGCCAGGAAGGAGTCCACCCCGTGGCTGAACACGTCGGGGGCCGCTGTGAAGAACAGCTGCACCCGGGCGTCGCCCTCCAGCAGCCGTACCGCGTCCAGCAGCCGCTGCCCGGCGGTCACCGTATGCACGACTGCCAGCACCCTCCGGCGGGTCTGCCGGGTGGCCCAGCGGTCCACGTCCAGACGCATCGGCACGTGCGGCCGATGCGTTTCGGCCATTGTCAGAGTCATTGAATCGATCCCCCGATTCCTCGTCCTCGGACCGGTGCACCCCGTCCGGGGCGGCCGCGTCGTTTCGCGGCGCACGCCGAAGACATGCCCGACGTGTTTGACGGGTTGCTTGCAGGAATCCTGCACTCCGGGTGCGGGCGGTTCCGAGCCGGTTCGGGGCCGGTTGCCATCGGCTCCGGGCCGGTTGCTGACGGCTCCCGAGCGGCTCTCGGGCGCTCGGAACTGCGGTGGGGAGGTGCGCCCTGTACGCGCCCGTGCGCCCCTGCCTGCTCCCCGCGCCCGGGGTGACAGTGGAAGGTCCTGCACACAGGTGCGGGCTCTGCCGTCGACGGCAGGAAGCAGCGCACCCAGCGGGGGCGATGTGGAACTTCTTGCTCTGGGACCTCTTGAACTATGGCATCAAGGACAGCAGTGCGGGCTCGGATCGGTGAAAACGCGCTGCGTACTGGCCGTTCTGGTGCATTCGCTCGGTGAGCCGGTCTCCATGAACGCGTTGATCGACCGGGTCTGGGGCGATGAGCAGCCCAAGTCGCCGGTGGACACCATGCAGAGCTATGTATCGAAGCTGCGCAGGCTGCTGCACGACTCGGTCGGCGACCTCGTCCAGGTGGAGCGCCCGTCGCCCCGTCAGTACCAGCTCCGCATCGACGCCCGTACCGAGGTCGATGTCTCGCACTTCCAGCGGCTGCGCAACGAGGCCCGCGCGGCGGCCGGGCAGGGCAAGCGGGAGCTGGCTATCGGTCTGCTGCGCACGGCCGAGGACAGATGGCGCGGGGAGCCGTTGCCCGAGTCCAGGAGCGACTGGGCCGCCTCGGTACGGGGCCGGCTGGCCGAGGACCTGCGCCGGGTGCGGGAGGAACGCATCGGGTTGGAGCTGGAGTTGGGGCGGCACGCCGATCTCGTCGGTGAACTGCAGGGACTGGCCTCGGAGAATCCGCTGGCCCAGCGGGTGATCGCCGATCTGATGCTGGCGCTGTACCGGTCCGGGCGGCACGACGAGGCGCTCGCCGTCTTCCGCACCACGCGGACCCGGCTGCGCACGGAGCTCGGCATCGAACCGGGTTCGGACCTGCAGGAGCTCCACCGGCGCATCCTCGGGCAGGACCGTACGCTCCTGGAGACGGCGGTACGCGTCGACCGGCCGACGGGCCCCGGGCCGCGCAGCAACCTTCCGCGCGACAGCCGCGACTTCACCGGCCGCGCCGCCGAACTCCGTCTGCTGCTGGGCGAATCGGCACAGCCGGACGGCTCCGCCGCACGCGATCGCGGGCAGCCGACGGGCTCCGTCACGCGCGGTTCCGGGCAGCCGGACGGTTCCGCCACGTACGCCATGCCGCTCACCGTCATCCACGGCATGCCCGGCATCGGCAAGACCACGCTCGCGGTGCACGCCGCCCACCGGCTCCACGACGCCTATCCGGGAGGCCGGCTCTACGTCGATCTGCACGGGTTCGGCGGGCAGGCGCCGTACGACCCCCGCCGAGGCCCTCGCGGTGCTGCTGCACGCGGCCGGGGCCGGCGGTGACCTGCCGGACTCGCTGGACGCGCGGGCGGCGAGGTGGCGCGAGTGGACGGCCCGCCACCGGGTGCTCGTGGTGCTCGACAACGCGCGGGACGCCGCCCAGGTGCGTCCGCTGTTGCCCGGCGCCGCGACCTGCCGGGCGATCGTGACCAGCCGGAGCCGGCTCGCCGGGCTCGACGGTGCCTCCTCGCTCCTGGTGGAGGGGCTGTCCGACGAGGAGGCCGCCGCCCTCTTCACCCGGATCGCGGGCGCCGCCCGGGTCTTGGCCGACCCCGAGGCGCTCGCGCTCGTGATCCGGGCCGCCGGCTGCCACCCCCTCCTCCTCCACTGGTTCGCCAGCCGCTTCCGGCACCGGGAGTCCTGGACCCTGCGCCATCTGCTGGACCGGCTGGCCGAGGCGGCCGATCCGCTGGACGAGTTCGACGACGGCGAGCTCGTCTCCGCGTTCCGCTTCTCGTACACCGAACTGGCAGACCCGACACAGAAGCTGCTCCGTCACCTGGCGCTTCATCCCGGCCCGGACATCACGGTCGCCGCCGCCACGGCACTGGTCGGCGCGGACCAGGACGGCGCCCGGATCCGCCGCGGTCTGGACGAACTCCACGACTTCCACCTCCTTGAGGAGCCCACCCCGGGCCGGTACCGGCTGCACGATCTCACCAGGGCGTTCGCGCTGCGCATGTTCGGCCGGGCGGAGCCGGAGGAGTCCCGGGCCCAGGCGGTCGGCAGGCTGTTCGGCCACTACCTCACCACGGCCCACCACGCCGACCTGCACACCCGGCCGCACCGCCGGAGACTGCCCACGGGGCCGGAGTGCACCTCGGCCTACGCCACCGGATTCGGCGACGCCGACAGCGCTTCGGCGTGGCTGGCCCAGGAGCGCGCCAACCTCCTCGCGGTCGCCCGTACGGCCGCCGACGAGGCTCCCGCGTACGCGGCCCTCTTCCCGCACGTGCTGGCGCCGGTGTTGAAGCACTGGGGCACCTGGGCCGTCACGAACGAGCTCTACGGAGCGGCCGTTCACGCCCTGCGCGCCCTCGGTACCCCGTACGCCCTCGCGCAGACGCTGATCGAGGCCGCCGATGTACTGGCGCAGACCGCTCCGGACGAGGCGTTGAACTGCGCGGGCGAGGCGCTGGAACTCTTCCGCGGTCTCGGCCATCCGCACGGCTGCGCGGACGCCCTCTTCCAGGCGGGCAGGGCACATCTGGCGGCGGGGCGCGGAGAGGCGTCCCTGCGCGTCCTCGACGAGGCCCTGACCGGGTACCGGCAGGTCGGGGACCGAGAGGGCGAGGCGGGCGCACTGAACGTCCAGGGCGCGGCGTTCTTCCAGGCGGGCCGTTACGGGGAGGCGCTGGCCAGGGCACGGGCGATTCTCGGCATCTACGAGGAGACCGGAAACCTGCTCGGGCAGATCCACGCCCAGAACAATCTGGGCGAGTTCCATCAGAGCCAGGGGCAGTACGAGGAGGCCCTCGCCCACTACGAACGCTCCCGGGCACTGGCGGAACGGCACGGCGGCCGGCAGGAACTGGACATCCTGGACACGAACATGGGGGCGGTGTACCAGGCGACCGGGCAGACCGCACGGGCCCTGGTCTGCTTCCGGCGGGCCTTGGAGTCCCATCGCGCCCACGGGGATTCCCTGGGCGAGGCCAACGCCTTGATCAGCATGGGGACGATGTACGCGGAGACGGGACGCACCGGCGAGGCGCTCACGCACTTCCGGACGGCAGGGGAGGTGGCCCGCCGGATCGACAGCGGTTACGAGCACATGCGGGCCCTGCTCGGTGCGGCCGACGCCCTTCGCGTTTCGGGGCAGTTCGCCGCGGCCTGGGAGAGTTACGAGCTGGGCCTGGCGCAGGCCAGACGAACAGGGTCACTGCTCGGTGCGGCACAGGCCCTCGCGGGACTGGCCCGCACGGCGCTGGTCACACACCGCTGGGGACCGGTCCGGCGCTACGGCACCCGGGCGGTGGCGCTGTACCGGAGGCTGGAGGCCTGGGAGGAGGCGGACGACCTGCGCCGCCTCCTCCTGGAACACCCCGAGGTGGCCGGCCCCTGAGCCCCGGCTCAGGGGCCGGCCACCATCAGGCGTCTACCACATCCACTGCTTCGTCCACATCCACTGCTCCGGCTCGGCACGCGCGATCACGACGAACGTGTCTCCGGTCCTCGGCTGTTCGGCCACGGACCGGAGACCGGACATCGCATCGCCCTGCGCATGGGTGAGGCCGAAGGCGACGGCGGCAACGGCGGCGACAGACACCGCGAGGGCACGGAACCGGTTCTGCTTCATTGCGGTAACGTCCTTGTTGGGTACATGAGTTGAAGCCTTCCCGACCGTTTTGGCCGGGATGCGGTTCGAGACGTTACCGCGATCATGACAGGACGCACCAATACATTTGTGCGGGCGTTCAGCACGTGCTAGCGAAGGCCGCCCCGGCGGGACCGTCACCCCACCGGCAGCCCCGGCGCCGGATACCCGTCCGTCAACTCCTTCACCTCCGCGCACACCTCCGCGATCACGGACTCGCCCCCGGCGCGGGCGGCCTCGACGGCCCGGTCGATCCGCTGCGCGACCGCAGCCGGGTACGCGCCGGTCGCGGCACCGCCCCCTTTGTCGGGCACGAGGTCGCCCCGATGAAAGCTCAGCAACAGCACATTTCGTGGATTTCTCGGCGAACCGCCCTGCGCATTGGGTCACTTGGTCGATTCTTGGTCAGTACATGCCCCTTACATGAGGCGTTCCTCGCCAGAGTGGCGCATTACATGTGCACATCATCCGGCACATGTAATCCACACGCGTAGACCCACATCGCAGGGGGTTGTATGAGAACCAGCCGCGCGAGAAGTCGCGCCGCGCTGAGCATGGCAGCGACGCTGCCGCTGCTGGCCGGCGCGCTCGCCCTCGGGATACCGAACGCCAGCGCCGACTCCGCGCCGGGCGGGCGGGACGCGCTGCAGGGCACCAAGCCCGCCTGGGCCACCGCCGGGGCGGATCTGGGAGCCACGTCCGACAGTGGCAAGGTCAGCGTCCGGGTCCATCTGGCCGGACGGGACGCGAAGGGGCTGGCCGCCTACGCCGCCGCCGTCTCCGACCCGCAGTCCGCCTCGTACGGGAAGTATCTGAGCGCCGGTCAGGCGCAGGCCCGGTTCGGGGCGACGCAGCAGCAGATCGACCAGGTCAGCACGTGGCTGAAGTCGAACGGGCTGACCGTCACCGGCGCCAACCAGCACTACGTCTCGGCCACCGGTGAGGTCGCCGCCGCCGAGAAGGCGTTCGGCACCCAGCTGCGCAACTACCGCAAGGGCAAACGCACCTACCGCGCCCCGGCCTCCACCGCCTCCGTGCCCGCCGCCCTGAGCGACGTCGTGCTCGCCGTCTCCGGCCTGGACAACGCGCCGCACAAGTCGAGCCACGACGAGGCCCTGCCGCCGCCGGACGGGGTGTTCCGCAACTCCGGCCCCTTCTCCACGTACTACGGCTCGAAGACCGCGTCGTCGCTGCCCAGCGCCTACGGGTCCAAGGCGCCGTACGCCGTGAAGGGGTACACCGGCAAGCAGCTGCGCGCCGCCTACGGCGCCGGAAGCTGGACCGGGAAGGGTGTCACCGTCGCGATCACCGACGCGTACGCCTCGCCGACCATCGCGAAGGACGCCGCCGAGTACGCCAAGCGCAACGGCGACGCGCCCTACCGTCGCGGCCAGCTGACCCAGGTGCTGCCGGACGACTACACGAGGACCGAGGAGTGCGGTGCCTCCGGCTGGTACGGCGAGGAGACCCTCGACGTTGAGGCCGTGCACGCGGTCGCACCCGCCGCCGACATCGTCTACGTGGGCGGCGCCTCCTGCTACGACGCCGATCTGCTGGACTCGCTGAACAAGATCGTCGACAACCGGCTCGCCGACATCGTCTCCAACTCCTGGGGCGACATCGAGGCCAACGAGACCCCGGACGTCGCGGCCGCGTACGACCAGGTCTTCAAGATGGGCGCGGTCGAGGGCATCGGCTTCTACTTCTCCTCCGGCGACGACGGCGACAACGTCGCGTCGACGGGCACGAAGCAGATCGACGTGCCGTCCAACTCCGCCTGGGTGACCTCCGTCGGCGGAACCGCGCTGGCGGTCGGCAAGAACGACAAGTACCAGTGGGAGACCGGCTGGGGCACGCTCAAGTCGAACCTCGCCGACGACGGGAAGAGCTGGGCCGGCTTCCCCGGCGCGTACACCTCCGGCGCGGGCGGCGGCACCAGCTCGTCCGTGAAGCAGCCGTTCTACCAGCGCGGTGTCGTGCCCGACTCGCTCTCGCAGGCCAACGGCAAGCAGCGGATGCGCACGGCCCCGGACATCGCGGCCGTCGCCGACCCGAACACCGGCTTCCTGGTCGGCCAGACCCAGACGATGCCCGACGGATCGCTCGGCTACGACGAGTACCGCATCGGCGGTACGTCACTGGCCGCGCCGGTCATCGCCGGTGTCCAGGCGCTGGCGCAGCAGGCCCGGCACGGGCTGCCGATCGGCTTCGCCAACCCGGCGATCTACGCCCGGTACGACTCGAAGGCGTACCACGACGTCACCGACCACCCGCTGGGCGCGAACCGCGATCTCGCGGTGGTCCGGGTCGACTACGCCAACGGCGTGGACGCGGCGGACGGTCTGCTGACCTCGCTGCGCAGCCTCGGCAAGGACGCCTCGCTGAAGGCGGTCAAGGGATACGACGACGTGACGGGGGTCGGGACTCCGGCGGCCGGTTACGTGAACTCGTACCGCTTCCCGTTCCGCAGGCACTGAGCCACCACCGGTCCGGTGCCGACGGCATCGGTCCGGTACCGACGGCCGTCCCGGGGCTCTGCCTCCGGGGCGGCCGTCGGCCACGTTTGCAGGGGGGTGCGGAGGGGGCGTGCCGGGGGCTCAGGCCGAGGCCCGTCTGCGGGGAGCCGCCTTCTTCGCCGCCGGCTTCGGGTCCGACTTCGCGGTGGCCTTCTTCGCCGTCGACTTGGTGGTCTTCTTCGCCGTCGACCGCGCCGCGGTCTTCTTGGCGGGTGCCCTGCCCGGTGCGGACTTCTTCTTCGTGGTCGCGGCCGTCTTCTTGGCGGCGGCCGTGGCCTTCTTCTTCGCCCCGGTGCCGCCGGACTTCCTGCGGCCGCTGAGGGAGGTGACCTCGGCGACGGGAGCGTCCGCCTTCTCCTCCTTCTCCTCCCTGGCTTCCGGCTTCTCGCCCCGGGCCTCCTTCGCCGCCCGGACGCTGCTCTCCAGGGCCGCGATCAGGTCGATGACCTTGCCGCCCGAGTCCTCCGCCTCCGCCGGCTCCAGCGTCCGGCCCTCCGCCTTCGCGGCGATGAGCTCCTCGACCGCCTCGCGGTAGTCGTCGTGGAGCGAGTCCATGTCGACCTCGCCGAGGGTGTCCATCAGCGCGTCGGCCAGGTCGAGTTCGGCTTCCCGGACCTTGACGTCGGTCTCCGGGGCGACGCCTTCCGGGCTGCGGATCTCGTCCGGCCAGAGCAGGCCGTGCATGGCGATCACGTCGTCGACCACGCGCAGCATGCCCAGCCGCTCGCGGCCGCGCAGCGCGTACTTCGCCAGGGCGACCTTCTGGCTCCGCTTCAGGGCCTCGCGGAGCAGGGTGTACGGCTTGGCCGCCGGAACCCCGTTGGCGGAGAGGTAGTACGCCGCGTCCATCTGGAGCGGGTCGATCGAGGCGGCCGGCACGAAGGCCACGATCTCGATCGTCTTGGCCGTGGGCAGCGGCAGCGAGCCGAGGTCCTCGTCGGTGATCGGGATCATCGAACCGTCCGGCTCCTCGTACGCCTTCCCGATCTCGGCGGCGGTGACCTCCTCCTCGTCGATCTCGCAGACCTTCCGGTAGCGGATCCGGCCACCGTCGGCGAGGTGGATCTGGCGGAAGGAGATCGAGTGGTTCTCCGTGGCGTTGACCAGCTTGATGGGGATGCTGACCAGCCCGAAGGAGATGGCGCCGTTCCAGATGGACCTCACCGTTCACCCCTTGTGTCCGCATGGATACCAGTACGTTCGCAAATCATGTGATTCTTATCGTATGACGCCGATCACAGAGGTGGAGGGGCGACGGCTGGCGCTCAGCAATCTCGACAAGGTGCTGTATCCGGCCACCGGGACCACCAAGGGCGAGGTGCTGCACTACTACGCGGCCACCGTCGCGGGGGCCCTGCTCACCCATCTGCGTGACCGGCCCGTCTCCTTCCTTCGCTACCCGGACGGGCCGGACGGGCAGCGCTTCTTCACCAAGAATCCGCCACCCGGTACGCCGTCCTGGGTACGGACCACTCCGGTGCCGCACCGCGAGGACAAGAAGGCCAGACAGGTGGTCGTGGAGGATCTGGCCTCGTTGATGTGGGCGGCCAATCTGGTGGTGGAGTTCCACACCCCGCAGTGGCGGGCCGGTGCTCCGGGGATCGCCGACCGGATGGTTCTCGACCTGGACCCCGGCCCGCCCGCGACGGTCGTGGAGTGCTGTGCGGTGGCGCTGTGGCTGCGCGAGCGGCTGGCGGCGGACGGGCTGTGCGCGTACGGGAAGACGTCCGGTTCGAAGGGGCTGCATCTGCTCGTACCGCTGGAGCCGACGCCCTCCGCCCGGGTGTCGGCGTACGCGAAGGGGCTGGCCCTCCGGGCGGAGCAGGAGCTCGGGGACCTGGTCGTGCACCGGATGAAGCGGGCGCTGCGGCCGGGGAAGGTCTTCGTCGACTTCAGCCAGAACGCGGCGGCGAAGACCACCGCCACCCCCTACACGCTGCGCGCCCGGCCCGAACCGACCGTGTCCGCGCCCGTCACCTGGGCGGAGATCGAGCGGTGCCGGACCCCCGGGGAGCTGGTCTTCCTGCCGGACGGGATGAGGGCGCGGCTGGAGCGGTACGGGGATCTGCTCGGCCCCCTGGCCGACCCGGACCGGGCCGGCCGCCTGCCTGTCGCCCCGTAGCCCCCGGTCTGTCGCCCCGTGGTCTTCCCCCGGCCCGTCGCCCCGCCGTGATCCTTCCGCTCCCCCGCCGGAAGCGTTTGTGTCGCTCCGTCACCCGAAGCGGCCGATACCCGAAGCGGCCGATTCTCGCCGGTCCGCCGATAGCGCATGGCACAGACATTTGTCATGCCCGCCAGGAAAAGACCGCATGTGGAGGGCGGATCGTCCGACCCGTGGTGCACACTCCTCGCAGACACTGCTTCGTTGAAATGCGTGGGGAGGCGATGGGGTGTTCGCAGGGATCGACGAGGTCGACTGGGCCTCGATGGAGCACGCCTACGGGCCGGCCGGTGATGTGCCTGCGATGCTGCGGGGTCTCGCGTCCACCGATCCGGCGGAGCGCGAGGCGGCGCTGGACGGGATGTACGGGGCGGTTCACCACCAGGGGGACGTCTACGCCTGCACGCTGGCCAGTATTCCGTTCCTCTTCGAGCTGGTCGTGGATCCGGGCATCCAGGACCGGGGCAGCATCGTCGAACTGCTCACCAGCATCGGCGGTATCGATCTGGACGAGGACGACGAGGCCGAGATCGACGAGGACGAGATCGAGGGCGCGGCCAACTACGCGATGGCGGCGACCGCCGTCACGGCGGGCGCCGGGGTCTTCTTCGAGCTGATGGCCGACGAGGACCCGGGGGTACGGCTCAGCGCGCCGCTGGCGCTCGCCGCGCTCCACGGCCATCCGGACAGGGTCCTCGCGTTACTGCGGGAACGTCTGCCGATCGAGCCGGACGAGGAGGTGCGGCTCGCCCTGGTCGAGGCCGCGGGACGGGTCGCCCTGCGCCACCGGCTGCTGGCCGCGGAGGCGGCGGCCTGGCTGAGCCGGCTGACGGGCGAAGGGTTCCCGCCCGGGCTGCGGCTGGCCGCGCTGGCCCAGCTGGCCCGGTGCGCACCGGACGCACTGCCCGGCGATGTCGTACGGGTGGTGACGGGGCTGCTGCGGCAGCTGCGCTCGATACCCGGACGCCGGTCCGGGACGGCCCCCGCCCTCGACGCGCCGGCCGGTGCGGCTGCCGCGGGCGAGACGGTCGCGGCCGTCGACGCCTACCCGGACACCGCCGGGGAGCCGCCCGCCGAGGAGCGGGTCCAGCCGGCGGCCCGGGTGAGCCAGTTGCGGGCGCTGTCCGACGAGGAGGCGCCGGTGCGCACCGGGCCCTGGACGGCGGACCTGCTGCGCACGCTGCACGTGGGGCTCGACGACCGGGTCGCCGAGCGCACGGCGCTGCTGACGGATCAGCTGCGCAGCCCGGACCGCTGCCAGCGGATCGAAGCGCTGCGGATGTGCGGCGGGCTGATCCGGACCTGGCGGGGCTCGTACGAGGAGCTCGTCCGGCTGGTCGGTGAGCAGCTCGCCACCCCCGACCCACGGCTGGCCGAGGCCGCCGCGCACGTGCTGGAGGAGCTCTTCGGGCTCGCCGCGCCCGCCGCGGACGCGCTGGCGGCCCGGGTGGCGGCGGATCCCGGGGCCTGGGTGCGGGACTGGCCGAGCGGGCCGCCGGCGCTGGGCAGTGCGGTGAAGGCGCTGGCCAGGCTGGGCGACGCCCGTGCCGTGCCCGCGCTGGCCGCCGCGCTGGAGCGGCCCGAGGTGCCGCACGACGTGGGGTTCGCGATCGACTGCCTGGGGGCGGCGGCGGCCCCGCTGGCCGGGGCGCTGCGCCGCCGGCTAGGCGAGGTCCCGCTCGACGAGCGGGTGCACGACCGGGCGGGCCCGCTGCTCACCGGCCTGGCCGCGCTGCGGGCGGACGAGGCGCTGCCCGAGGTGCTGCGGGTGCTGCACGGTGCGCCGGAGTACCGGGGCGAGTGGGTGCGTACGGAGGCGCTGCGGGCGCTCGGCTCGTTCGGGCCGGCGGCGCGCGGCGTCCTGCCGGAGCTGCGTGCGCTGCTGCGGAGCCCGGGGGCCACTTCGGCGACCGAGGCCGCGAAGGCCCTGTGGGCGGTCGAGGGGGACGCCGAGGCCGTGCTGCCGGTGCTCATCGAGGGCCTGCGGGCGGAGCGCGCGCACGAGCTGCGGTCCGCGGTCGACGCGCTGGGCCGGCTCGGGGCTCGGGCCTCGGTGGTCGCGCCGAGGCTGCGCGCGCTGCTGGCCCACGACGAGCTGTGGCTGCGGGTGGACGCGGCGATCGCGCTGTGGGAGGTGTCCGGGCGGGCCGACGAGTCCGTGCCGGTGCTCCTGGCGGCCTGGGAGCAGAACCGTCATGTGCGCGTCCGGGTGGCGGAAGGCCTGGCGCGGATGGGTGCCGCTGGTGCAGGGTCGGAAGCGGCACATGTGCTGCTCGCCGAACTCACCTCCGTACGCCGTCACAACGCGATGGACGGCGGGTACGGCAGCCACGACACATACGAGGACGAGAAGCTGCTGGCGCTCTGCCGGCGAGCGCTTCCGGGAAATACGGGGAAGGGACCCGCAACATGATCATTTTCGGTACGCGAGGCTATCTGTACCAATTGGCGATACTGACTCTGGTCTGCGGGTGGTGCGGCAACCCGGCCGCGCACACGCTGCGCAAGAGGGTCACGAAGTTCACGCTGTTCTTCGTGCCGCTCTTCCCGTTCTCGACGAAGTTCGCGACCCAGTGCACGTTCTGCGGCGGTGAGCAGCAGATCCCCAAGGAGCAGGCCGAACAGCTGCTGGCCCAGCACGCGGCCTCGCAGCAGGGCAATCCGTACGGGCAGTCGCAGGGGCAGCCGGGGTACGCGCCGAACGGGCAGGGACAGAACCCGTACCAGAGCTGACCGGAGCCGGCAGGCCTCTTGCCGGTACGAAAAACGTACGCTCTTGCCCGTATTAAATAGGCATTACGGACTTCCTTCCGAATAAGGTCTTGAGACCTGGGCCTCGGGAAGGGAGGGAGTCATGCGTCCGCGTCATGGGGTGCGGTGCCGCACGGCGGCGGCCCTCGGGGCCGTCGCCGGTATGGCGCTGCTGGCCGGCTGCGGCAACGGCGGCGGGCTGCGGAGCGCCGGATCGACCCCGACCGCCGTCGGTCCCGCCCACCTCTGGCCCGAGCTGCCGCCCGCCTCCGCCGCGCCGTACGACTACGGCGAGGGCGAGACCGCGCGCATCCCCGGGATCGAGTTGCCGGACGGCGATGTGCACCGGCTGGATCCGGTGGCGGTGGTGCAGGCCGGCCTGCGGGCCCGGCCCAACCGGTCCAGCGGCACGGCCGACCTGCCCGCCGACACCGTACGGAAGATCAACGCCTGCCGGACCGAACCGGCCGCCTGTCCCGTGCTCCGGCCCTACTACCGCGATCTGACGGGCGACGGCAGGGACGATCTGGTGCTCGGCATCCGGCTGCCCGACCACCAGCTCTCGGTGCGGGTCTACATGCCGGAGGCGGGCGGGCTGACCCGGATCCTGTCGACCTCGGACGCCGTGATCAGCGTCGAGCTGGCCGGACGGGACCTGATCATGCGGGCGCCGTCCGCGATCACCGGGTACGAGTACCGCACCGTCTGGTCCTGGGACGCCCGGCAGCGGGCGATGCTGCCGACGCAGGACGAGATCCAGCGCATCCCGTCGTCCCGGGCGCCGCGCCCGCAGCTCACGACCGCCCCGCCGAGCGCCGCCCCCGTCGCCCCCACCGGCCCCGTCAGCCCTGTCAGCCCCACCGCGACGCCTTCCGACGGTGTCTCCGCGGAGCGCCGGTGAGCCGGCCCGGCGCGGGCGGGCCGCGCACGCGGCGGCGTCGGCGTCGGCTCCGGGTGCCTTCCTGGGCGGCGACGCTCACCTGGAAATCGACCGTCTTCCTCACCGTGATGTGCTGTGCGCTCGCCGCGCTGCTGGGCGCGCTGGTCCACACCGAGGTGACCCGGCAGACCGTCGGCCGGGCCCGCGAGAAGGCCCTGTCCCGGCTGGCGGACGTCACCGTCGCGTACGAGACCGGCGAGGCGCTGCCGCCGGGTGCCGGGATCGATCCCCCGGGACTGCCCGCCGCACTGCGCACCCTGGCCGCCGACGGCGATCGCGGCACGCTCGTCGGTGAGTACGACGGGCGTCCGGCCATGTGGGCGGCGGGCCCGGCGGACGGCCGCGCGCTGGCCACGCAGGTGGACTACACCCAGAGCGCCCGCACCATCGACAGCCTCGACGGGGCGATCCTCGGCTCCTCCCTGCTGGCCATCGGCGCCACCGTGCTGGTCGGTGCCTTCTCGGTCACCCGGGTCACCCGGCGGCTGCACCAGACGGCCCGGGTGGCGCGCCGGATCAGCGCCGGGGACCTGGACGCCCGCGTCGGCGACCCGCGTACGGCGGACCCCTCGCGCCCGCAGGACGAGGTCGCGATCGTCGCCGGGGCACTGGACACGATGGCGTCCACGCTCCAGCGCAAGCTCCAGACCGAGCAGCGCTTCACCGCCGATGTGGCGCACGAGCTCCGCACCCCGCTGACCGGTCTCTCGGCCGCCGCCGAGCTGCTGCCGCCGGGGCGGCCGTCCGAGCTGGTGCGGGACCGGGTCCGGGCGATGCGGGCGCTGACGGAGGATCTGCTGGAGATCTCCCGGCTCGACGCCCGCACGGAAGCCGTCGATCTCGATGTGTACGAACTGGTGCCGCTCGTGGAGCGAGTGGTGCACGCGTCCGGGACGGCCACCGCGATCCGTATCGAACACCCGGAGGGCTCCGCGCACCTGCGCACCGTGACCGACCGGCGGCGCCTGGAACGGGTGCTGGGCAACCTGATCGCCAACGCGCACAGGCACGGCCGGCCCCCGGTGGTGCTGACGGTCGACGGACCGGTGGTGACCGTACGCGATCACGGCCCGGGTTTCCCGGACTACCTGCCCGCCGACGGCCCGCAGCGGTTCCGCACCGAGGCCGGCGGCAAGGGCCACGGCCTCGGGCTGACCATCGCCGCCGGGCAGGCCGCGGTGATCGGCGCCGGCCTGGAGTTCCGCAACGCCCCGGACGGCGGGGCGGTGGCCCGGGTGACACTGCCCGAGTACACCGGACCGGACGACAAAACGCCGGACGACGGGACCAGCACGAAGTCCACACCCCGTCACGAGGAATGACGGCCGGCAGGAGCGCACTGCGACCGCCGCCGCCACCGGGCGGCCGTCCACCACTGCACCTTCGGACATACCTACTACGACATAAGGGAAATACTCACCAGCTCTTGCTACGTTGCCTGGCATGACCGCAACGACGGCGGACGCACCCCCGCCCGATCTACGTCTGCCCAAGCGGCGCGGAGTCGAGCTGCTGCTCCTCATCGGGGCCGTCCTCATCTCCGTCTACGGCTACGCCGCCGTCGGCCTGGCCAAGAGCAACGCGGTCCCGCCCGATGTGGCCGCTTACGGCGCGGGGCTGGGGCTGCTCGCCCTCCTCGCCCATCTCGCGGTCCGCTTCCGTGCCCCGTACGCCGATCCGCTGCTGCTGCCCATCGCCGTACTGCTCAACGGGCTCGGTCTGGTGCTGATCTACCGGCTCGACCTGGAGACGCCGAAGGACCAGGCGGCCCCCACCCAGCTGATCTGGTCCACGCTCGGGGTGGCGCTGTTCATCGCGGTGGTCGTCCTGCTGCGCGACCACCGGGTGCTCCAGCGGTACGCGTACCTCTCGGTCGCCACCGCGCTGGTCCTGATGATCGTGCCGATCTTCTTCCCCGCGGTGAACGGCGCCAAGATCTGGATCCGGGTCGGCGGATTCTCCTTCCAGCCGGGCGAGTTCGCCAAGATCCTGCTCGCGGTGTTCTTCGCCGCGTACCTCGCCGCGAACCGCAACGCGCTCGCCTACACCGGCCGCCAGATCTGGAAGCTCCAGCTCCCCACCGGCCGGGTGCTCGGCCCGATCGTGGCGATCTGGCTGCTGAGCGTCGGCGTGCTGGTCCTGGAACGCGACCTGGGCACCTCTCTGCTCTTCTTCGGCCTCTTCGTGATCATGCTGTACGTGGCCACCGGACGGACCGGGTGGATCGCGGTGGGTCTGCTGCTCGCCGCGGTCGGCGCGTTCGTCGTCGGCTCCTTCGAACCGCATGTGCACAGCCGGGTCCAGGACTGGCTCGACCCGTTCGCCTCCATCGACGCCGGCCAGGGCCCCGGCCAGCTGGCCCAGTCGTTGTTCGCGTTCGCCGCGGGCGGGATGCTGGGCACCGGACTCGGCCTCGGCCACTCCATCCTCATCGGCTTCGCCGCCAAGTCCGACTTCATCCTGGCGACCGCGGGCGAGGAGCTCGGACTGACCGGGCTGACCGCGATCTTCCTGCTGTACGCGCTGCTGGTGGCGCGCGGCTACCGGGCCGGGCTCGCCCTGCGCGACCCCTTCGGGCGGTTGCTCGCGATCGGTCTCGCCTCGATCCTGGCGCTCCAGGTGTTCGTGATCGCGGGCGGGGTGATGGGGCTGATCCCGCTGACCGGCATGGCGATGCCCTTCCTCGCCCAGGGCGGTTCGTCCGTCGTCACCAACTGGATCATCGTGGCGCTGCTGATCCGGGTCAGCGATCAGGCCCGCAGACCTCAGCCCGGCCAGGCGGAGACCGGGGTCATCGCACCGGTCGCGCGGGACGAGCGGTGATCCGCTACATCCGGCGGGCCGCCGGACTCCTTCTGCTGCTGCTCGTGGCGCTGCTGCTGAACGCCGCCCGCATCCAGGTCCTCGACGCCGACAGCCTGGACAACAACCCCGCCAACCGCCGCCTCACCATCGCCCGTTACAACCAGCCGCGCGGCAACATCCTGATCGGCGGCAGGTCCGTGACCGGGTCGAAGAACACCGGCGAACAGCTCAAGTACGAGCGCACCTACGTCAACGGCCCGCTGTACGCGCCGGTGACGGGTTACGCCTCGCAGACGTACGGCACGACCCTGATCGAGAACGCCGAGGACTCCATCCTCTCCGGCACCGACTCGATGCTCGCCCCGTTCCCGCTGTGGAACGAGATCACCCGGAGCCAGCAGCCCGGCGGTGACGTCGTCACGACCATCAAGGACTCGATGCAGCGCGCCGCGTACGAGGGGCTCGGCGGCCGGCGGGGCGCGGTCGCCGCCGTCGAACCGTCCACCGGGAAGATCCTGGCGCTGGTCTCGACCCCCTCGTACGATCCCGGGCAGATCTCGGGCACCGGTTCGTCCGTCACCGACGCCTGGGCGCGGCTGAACTCGGCGAAGAGCCTGCCGATGCTCAACCGGGCGATCCGGCAGACCTATCCGCCGGGCTCCACCTTCAAGATCGTGACCGCGGCGGCGGCGCTCGACGCGAGGGTCGTCACCGATCCGGACGCGGAGACCGGCACCCCGTCCCCGTATGTGCTGCCGGGTACGTCGACCACGCTGCCCAACGAGGCGCGGGGCTGCGAGAACGCCTCGCTCGCCGAGGCGATCCGGGTCTCCTGCAACACCGTGATGGCGGACCTGGGGGTCCGGGTCGGGCTCGACGGCATGGTGGACGCGGTGCGGAAGTTCGGCTTCAACGACACCGGGCTGAGGATCCCCTCGGGGGTGGCGAAGAGCAACTTCGACACCGACATGACCAAGGACCAGCTGGCGCTTTCGTCGATCGGGCAGTTCGACACGACGGCGACCCCGCTCCAGATGGCGATGGTGGCGTCCGCCGTGGCCAACGGCGGTGACCTCAGGTACCCGCACCTGGTCGACCGTACGACCACCCGCAGCGGCTCGACCGTCCACCAGAACGGTTCGCGCACCTACCACCGGGCGATGAACCCGCGCACGGCGATGCAGTTGCGGGAGATGATGGTGGACGTCGTGGACAACGGCACCGGGTCCAACGCCGCGATCGACGGGGTGACGGTCGGCGGCAAGACCGGCACCGCACAGCACGGCGTCGACAACTCGGGCCTGCCGTACGCCTGGTTCATCTCCTGGGCGCAGGCACCGGATTCCGCGCAGCCCGCGGTCGCGGTCGCGGTGGTCGTCGAGGACGCGGCGGCGAACCGGGCGGACATCAGCGGCGGCGGCAGCGCGGCCCCGATCGCCCGTTCCGTCATGGAGGCGGCCCTGCGAGACTGACCGGATGGCTGAAGCGAGTGCGGCGGGCCGGGCGTTGGCGCGCATCGCGCGGGAGGATCCCCGCCTGTGCGCCTTCATCGAGGTGTGGCCCGAGCGGGCGCTCGCCGACGCCGGGCGGGCCGGTGGACTGCCGCTGGCCGGGATGCCGTTCGCGGTCAAGGGTCGTACCGGCATCCGGTCGTACGCGGCCCGGCGGCTGATCGCGGCCGGTGCGGTGCCGGTCGGCGCGACGTCGGTGCCCGGACCCGGCACGCCCTGGCAGACCTGGGGCCTTGGCGCCCACGGCCGTACGGTCAACCCCTGGCGCCCCGACCGCACCCCCGGCGGCTCGTCGGCGGGTTCTGCGGTCGCGGTCGCGGCGGGCCTCGTGGGGCTGGCGACCGGCAGCGACGGGGCGGGTTCGGTGCGGATCCCGGCGGCGTGGTGCGGGGTGTTCGGCCTGAAGACGACGAACGGTCTGCTGCCCTCCCCCGACCGCACCGGGCTGGCCTCCGCCGGGGTGCTGACCCGGTCGGTGGCCGGGGCCCGGACCTATCTGCGCACCGTCCTGGACGTGTACGAGCCGGTGCCGCCCGTCCTCCCCGTACCGGCCGTCTTCAGCCCCGGTCCGGGGTACGCGGATGTCGACCCGGAGGTCGCGGCGGTCGTCCGGGGTGCGGTGGGGCGGCTGGTGGCGGCCGGGGTGGTGCGTCTGGTGGACCGTACGTGCGAGCTGCTCGACCCGTGCGAGGCGTGGTTGTCGGTCCGGGGCGGGTCGCCGTCGCCGCACGCCGAGGAGATCAGGCACGCGAACGACGCGGTGCTGGACGCCCTGTTCGCCCGTACGCCGCTGCTGCTCACGCCGGTCACGCCCAACCGCCCGCACGGTCACGACGGTCCGGGCGAGCTCTACTCGACCGCGCTGACCTGGGCGTTCAACCTGAGCGGCCATCCGGCGGCCAGTGTGCCCGCCGGGTTCACGGCGGACGGCTGCCCGGTCGGGCTCCAGCTGGTCGCGGAGCGCGGGGCCGACGTCCCGCTGCTCGGGGTGGCCGGTGCGGTGGAGGACGTGCTGACCACGAAGGGCTGACCGGGTCGTGCGCGGGCGGCGGGGACCGCCCGGCCTCAGTCCAGTGGTTCGCGGCGCTTCAGCCAGGGCTCGGGCACCCCGTCGACCCCGGTGGCCGCGCCTACGACGCCGCCGGTGATGGCGCAGGTGGTGTCGACGTCGCCGAGGCCCTCGGCCGTCGCCCAGAGCGCCGCCTCCAGGTCGTCCGGGTGCCGGGCCGCCGTCCACAGGGCGAACGGGACGGTGTCGTCGGCGCGGATCCGCTGTCCGTTGCCCAGCAGATCGGCCGCCTTCCACGGCTCGGTGGCGAAGGGTACGTCCACGGCCCGGCGCAGCCCGTCCCGTACGAGCCCTTCCGGGGTCCGGTCGGCGACGGCGGCCAGGGTGAACTCGCCGCGGACCGAGAGCGCCGCCGCGACGGCGACCGCCACCGCGCCCGCGATCCCCTCCGGGTGCGCGTGGGTGACGGCCGCCTGGAGTGCGGCCTGCGCGGCGGCGAGTTCGACGTCCTGGTGGAAGTGGGCGCCGAGCGGTGCGACCCGCATCGCCGCGCCGTTGCCGAGGCTGCCGCCCTCGAAGAGCTCGGGCGCCAGGGTGCGCCAGTCGGCCGGCGAGGTCAGCAGTTCGGGCAGCAGGATGTGCATGCCGTGGCCGTAGCCACGGGCCGGGTCCGCCTCGAAGGCGAGGGCGAAGCAGAGCGCGAGGCGGTCCTGCTCGACCCGGCCGTGCTCCTCGACGACGCGCATCAGGGCCCGAGCCAGCGCGGTGTCGTCGGTCCAGTGCCAGACCGGCTCCTCGGGGGTGCGGCGTGCCTTGATCTCGTTGAACGCCCGGCGGGGCTCGCGGAAGAGCGGGAACCACCGCTCTCCGAACGCGTCGCCCAGGGACAGTCCTTCGAGGCTCCGGCGGGCGGCCGCGGGGCCTGCGGCGGGGTGCGGGGTCGAGGTCGTCATGCCCGACATACTCCCCCGCACGGGCCGATGGCGTACATACGATCGGCCCCCGCGAAGGCGCCGCTTCCGGTCACTCGACGGGGGCGCCCTGGGCTATCGCCTCCTCGACCTCGGCGACCCTGGCCTGTTCCTCCGCCGCGAAGCGGTCCCGGTCCAGCTGTTCGGCTATCTCCTCGTCCTGGGTCATCAGCAGGTCCAGGTTGGAGTCGCCGAGGTCGAAGACGCCCATGTCGACGTAGGCCTTCTGGAGCCGTTCGCCCCACAGGCCGATGTCCTTGACGCACGGCACTATCCGGCTGAACAGCAGCTTCCGGAAGAGCTGGAGGAACTCCGAGTGCTCGGAGAGGTCCTTGGCCTCCTGCTTGGCGATGCCGAAGTTCTCCAGCACCTCGACGCCGCTGAGCCGGTCCCGCATCAGGTAGCAGCCCTCGATGACGAACTCCTCGCGCTCGCGCAGTTCGGCGTCGCTCAGCTGCTTGTAGTAGTCGCGCAGCGCCATCCGCCCGAACGCGACGTGCCGGGCCTCGTCCTGCATGACGTACGCGAGGATCTGCTTGGGCAGCGGCTTGGTCGTGGTGTCGCGGATCATGCCGAACGCGGCCAGCGCGAGGCCCTCGATGAGGACCTGCATGCCGAGGTAGGGCATGTCCCAGCGGGAGTCGCGCAGGGTGTCGCCGAGCAGGCCCTGGAGGTTGTCGTTGATCGGGTAGAGCATCCCGACCTTCTCGTGCAGGAACCGGCCGTATATCTCCGCGTGCCGCGCCTCGTCCATGGTCTGGGTCGCGGAGTAGAACTTCGCGTCCATGTCGGGGACGGACTCCACGATCCGGGCCGCGCAGATCATGGCGCCCTGCTCGCCGTGGAGGAACTGGCTGAACTGCCAGGAGGTGTAGTGCTTGCGCAGCTCGCCCCGGTCCTTCTCGGTCATCTTCGCCCAGTGCGGGGTGCCGTACAGGGTGAGGACCTCGTCGGGGGTGCCGAGCGGGTCGGTGGGGTCGACCTCCAGGGACCAGTCGATGCGCTTGTTGCCGTCCCACTGCTTGTCCTTGCCCTTCTGGTAGAGGGCGAGCAGGCGTTCGCGGCCGTCGTCGTAGTCCCAGCTGAAGCGGGCGGCGCCGGAGGCGGGCACCTGCCACGACGGTGCTGCGGGGGCGGTGGTGTAGAGGTCGTGTGTCGACACGGACGGCTCCTTCGCCTGGCGTGTTCCGGCAATTCCCTTGGTAGTTGCTTCAGTTGGCAGGTTCACACGTTGGTAGACACCGGGTCAACAAGTCGCGCGCAAGGGATTGACGGCCCTGCTGACGAGGAGTCTCATAAGGAGTGACCGCCGGTAACCCATGTGCGAGGTGCCCCCAGCATGACCACAGTGAGCGAACGCGACGTCCAGCTGCTTCGCGACGCACTCGGCCCGCTCCGGAACCGCGAACAGATCGCCGAGCGGCTGCTCGACTCCTCGGCCAAGCACTCCTTCGACCCGGACAAGGAACTCGACTGGGACGCGCCGGTCGAGGACGGCAAGTGGTTCTGGCCGCCCGAGCTGGTATCGCTCTACGACACCCCGCTGTGGCGGAAGATGTCCGAGGAGCAGCGGATGGAGCTGTCCAGGCACGAGGCGGCCTCGCTCGCCTCGCTGGGCATCTGGTTCGAGATCATCCTCATGCAGCTGCTGGTCCGGCACATCTACGACCGGCCGGTGACCAGCAATCACGTCCGCTACGCGCTCACCGAGATCGCCGACGAGTGCCGGCACTCGATGATGTTCGGCCGCATGATCGAGTGGGGCGGGTCGCCCGACTACCCGGTGCCGCGCGTCTATCACAACCTCGCGCGGGTGCTGAAGACCATCTCCACCACTCCTGGTTCGTTCGCCGCGACCCTGCTCGGCGAGGAGATCCTGGACTGGATGCAGCGGCTGACCTTCCCGGACGAGCGCGTCCAGACGCTGGTACGCGGCGTGACCCGCATCCATGTGGTCGAGGAGGCGCGGCACGTCCGCTACGCCCGCGAGGAGCTGCGCCGCCAGATGGTGACCGCCCCGCGCTGGGAGCGCGAGCTGACCCGGGTGAGCTGCGGCGAGGCGGCCCGTGTCTTCTCCGTCTGCTTCATCAACCCCCGGGTGTACGAGAACGTCGGCCTGGACCGCCACGAGGCGGTCGCCCAGGTGAAGGCGAGCGGCCACCGGGCGGAGGTCATGCAGTCGGGCGCGAAGCGGCTGACGGACTTCTTCGACGACATCGGGGTGCTGAACGGGGTGGGACGCAGGCTGTGGAAGAGCTCCGGTCTGCTGGCCTGATCCGGTCCGGTACGAGGGAAAGGGCCTAGGCTTCGGCATATGACCCCTGCTGCCGCCACCGCGCCGCCGGCCCGCGCGTACCGAAGGCTCGGCGTCGAGGAGCGCCGCGCCCAGCTCCTCGGCGCGGCCCTCACCCTCTTCGCCCACCGGGCCCCCGACGAGGTCTCGCTCGACGAGGTCGCGACGGTCGCCGGGGTGTCCCGCCCGCTCGTGTACCGCTACTTCCCGGGCGGGCGGCAGCAGTTGTACGAGGCGGCGCTGAGGTCCGCCGCCGAGCAGCTGATCCTGTGCTTCACCGAGCCGCCGGTGGGTCCGCCCACCGAGCGGGTGACCCGGGTGCTCGACCGCTACCTCGCCTTCGTCGACGAGCACGACACCGGTTTCAGCGCGCTGCTGCGCGGTGGCTGCGTCGTCGAGACCTCCCGTACGTCGGCGATCGTCGACGAGGTACGGCGGGCGGCGGCCGAGCAGATACTGCAGCACCTGGGCAGCGGCGCGGCGGCCGGCCCGAGGCTGCGGATGATGGTGCGCACCTGGATCGCGGCCGTCGAGGCGGCATCGCTGATCTGGCTGGACGAGGGGAAGCAGCCGGCCGCGGCCGAGCTGCGCGACTGGCTGGTCGACCAGTTGATGGTGCTGCTGGCGGCCACTGCGGCGACGGACCCGGAGACCGCGTCGGCGGTGGCGGCGCTGCTGCCGCTGGAGACCGCCGCGGGTCCGGCCGGACGGCTGGCACAGCGGCTGGTGCCGGTCCTCGGCGAGGCGGCCCATCTGCTGCCCGAGGACGGCTGATCGGTCAGACTGGGGCGGTGCGAAGCGAGAACACCGCCTTCACCGGCGGCCCCCTGGACGGCCGGGTACTGCCCGTACTCGTCGGCCCGACCGGCCATCCGCCCAAGTGGTACGAGGTCCCGGTACCGGCCGCCGACGGCGGTCCCGCCACCGTGTACGCGTACCGCAGGGTGCCGGCCGGCCACAGCAAGCGGCTGGGGCTGCCGCGCGGCTGGGTGTACGAGTACGCCCCCGGCGGCCGTGAGCGGCACAGCCCCAAGTGGCCCTGGTCGAAGCCGGACTGAGGGTATGCGGTCCGTCGGGGCACCGGTCGCTCGGTCTAAGATCGACGCTCTGGTGCTCAGGCACGGTCAGCGAGGGGGTGCGCCATGGAGGCGCTGCGTCAGGACGATCCACGCCGCTTCGGCCCGTACACCGTGCTTGCACGGGTACGCGAGACCGCGAGCGCCGTGCAGTACCTAGCGCACGTCGCGGCCTCGCAGGACGCGGTGGTGATCACCGCCGCCCGCCCCGAACTCGCCGCGCTGCCCGCCTTCCGGCGCCGTTTCCAGGCGGAGGCCCGCACCGCGGACCGGCTGACCGGCGGCTGGGTCCAGCCGCAGCTGGGCGGCCCGGAAGATGCCGCGGACGACGCCACGGACGAGGACCTGCTGTGGACGGCGGGACCGTACGTGCCCGCGCTGACGCTCGCCGAGGCGATCGAGGCCACCGGACCGCTTCCCGAACGTGCCGTGCGGATACTGGGCGCGGGCATCGCCGAGACCCTCTCCCGGGTCCACGCCACCGGAGCCGTGCTCCAGGGCCTGGCCCCCCGGACGGTGCTGCTGGCCGGGGACGGGCCGCGCCTCACCGCGTTCGGCCCGCTGGGCGCGGCGGCGGCCGCCGAGGCCCGGTCCGGCGGCCAGTTGTCCGTACGGCTCGGCTATCTGACCCCGGAACAGGTCACGGGCGAGGAGCCCGGACCGGCTTCCGACCTCTTCGTGCTGGGCCTGCTGCTGGCGTACGCGGCGACCGGCACGACCCCGCTCGCCGACGGCCCGGCCGCCGAGGGCGCCGAGCGGATCGCCCGCACCGAACCCGAACTCGGCGCGGTTCCGGAGGAGTTGCGCGACCTGATCGCCCGCTGCCTGGAGAAGGACCCGGCCGACCGGCCGAGCGCCGGGACGGTGGCGGCCGAACTCGCCCTGGAGGGGGCGGCGGGCCTGGCGAAGGGCGGCTGGCTGCCGGAAGCGCTGGCGGCCGCGGTGGCGGAGCAGGGGGCGCGGGCCCGGGAGACGGTCGCGGCCGGCGGACCGGTGGAAGGACCGGCCGAAGGCCTCGTGGACACCCCGGTGGACGCCCCGGTGGACGCCCCGCCCCGCGAGCCGGTGGACACCCCGCCGGGCGCACCGGCCGACGGGGCCGAGGCCGTCGAACCGCTCCCGCTCCCGCTCCCGGACACGCGGACCGCCCAGTTCGGGAACCTCGCGCGCCAGGCCCCCAGGACCGACCGGCCGACGACCCAGCTCTCCGTCCCGCCCGAGCTCACCGGCCGCCCGGCCGACCCGGCCCCGGCGCCCCTCCCCTCCGGACCCGCCGGACCCACCTCGGCTCTCCCCGGCGGGGTGCCCGCCGTGCCCCCGCCGATGGTCGCTCCGGCCCCTCTGCCGATCCCCGCAGGGCGCTCCGCGCTCTCCGCCGCACGACCCGCCTCCCCCGCCGCCGGCCGGCGCACCCTGCTCATCGGGCTCGCCGCCGGGGCCGCCGGACTGGTCGTCGGCGGAGGCGGTGTCCTCGCCCTGGGCGGCGGCGACGGGACGGCCGACGACCCCAAGCCCTCGCCGAGCCACAGCGGTCCCACCGTCGCGGGACTGCCGCCGCAGCCCCGCTGGGTTTACACGCACCCGACGGCGGAACCGGCACCGCTCACCGCCGCCGTCTGGAACGACCGGCTGCTCGTGCTGACCGGCAAGAACGGCGCGACTGCCGTGGACCTGCGCACCGGACGCCGTGCCTGGCAGAACGCGGACGCCGCCGACGGACAAGCCGCCCTCCCCGCCGGCAAGGACCTCTGCTTCGTCGCAGCTCCGTCCGGCTTCCTCTGGCTGTCGCCGAAGGACGGGAAGACCGTGCACCGGGTGGAGCACGCCGCACTGTCCCCCGAGATGCCGAAGCTGTCGGCCCCGGCATTCGTCGGCGCGTCCGGGCCGGTGATCTGGTTCACCGGCTCCGAGACGGTCACCGTCAAGGCCCCGCCGCCGAAGAAGGGCAAGAAGCGCGGCAAGGACAAGCAGGTGATCAGGGCCTATCTCTTCGCGTACGACATCGTGCGGCGTGAGCAGTTGTGGCGGGCCCCGGTGCCGGCCGGACGCGCCCCCGGCACCCCCGTCCACCGGCTGATCGCGGTCGGCCGGAACGACCTGGTGGTACGCCAGAGCCCGGCCACCCTCACCCCCGGCGACGTCCGGGCCGCGAAGGGCAAGGCCGTCTTCCGGAGCTTCGACCGCAAGACCGGCAAGGCGCTGTGGACCAAGCAGTTCGGCACCGTCGCCCCCGACGCGGCGGCCATGGGCGACGACCAGGGCCTCCTGTACGCGGCGGTGGGCGACGATCTCCAGGCGTTCGAGACCCCGGCCGGCAAGCCGAAGTGGACGCTGAACGGCACCAGCGGGACCCCGTACGGCACCCCCGTAGCCACCGGCGCCGTGCTGCACACCACCAACCGCAACCAGGAAGTCGGCGCGGTCGAGCGGGAGACCGGGCGGCTGCGCTGGCGCCGCTCGACGGAGGCCGCGATCGGCACCGCCGCGCCCGCCGTCACCCTCAGCACGACCGGCCGCACGCTGCTGGCCTCGGACGGCTCCCAGGTCACCGCGTTCGCGGCCGAGGACGGCCGGCGGCTGTGGAAGTTCCAGGACATCGGCACCCAGGACCCGAAGGGCCCCACGGTCACCGCCCCGTACCGGGTACTGGCCTCCGGCCGGACCGTCGTCGTACAACGCGACCGGATCTTCTACGCGTTCCCGGTCGCCTAGGGTCTTTCGTTTGGATCAGGCCGGATCAGGGAGCGGGGTCCGATGCCGTGCGTCGCAAGGCGGAGGAGGGAGTCGGATGGGGTCTCCCCTGCTCGAGCGGAGCCGAGAGCTTGGGGAAGGGGCGTCGACGACCGACGACAACGCGGCGAGGCGCGGCACCGGGGCACGCGAGCCCGGCATGATCCAAACGAAAGACCCTGGGCCGCCCTGTGGGGCGTCCGGGCGAACCCGGCCACCGCCACGCCACGCAGTTCTTGCATCTCCCGGCGCCGAGTGAACATATTGTCCCGTTGCGCTCACTTATGGGGTAGTCCCATGGTCGCCCCGTCATCGGAGGTGATGTCGTGTCGGGCGGAGTCCTGCGTACGGTCTGTACCGCGGCCGTGGCCGCAGTCGTCGCGGCCTCGCCGGCGGCCGCCGCGGCCCCGGCGCCGGGCCCGGCCGCGGGTGCGAACAGGAGCGTCGCGCAGCTCCTGTCCGAGCTGCGGAAGCTGTACCAGCAGGCCGAGGAGGCCACCGAGACGTACAACGGGACCAACGCGGAGCTGAAGAAGCGCGCGGCGCAGGCCAAGAAGCTCGACGCCGAGCTCGTCGCCGCCCGGACCGCGCTGGCCGACAGCCAGGACGAGGCCGGGCAGCTGGCCCGGGAGCAGTATCAGGGGCGGTCCGACCTCTCCGCGTACATGCGGCTCCTGCTGTCCCGGGATCCCGAACACCTGCTGGACCAGGAACATGTGATCCGGCGTGCGGCGACCGCACGGGCGGCGACGGTGAAGCGGCTCACCGGGGCCGAGAAGCGTGCCGACGAACTGGCCACCGAGTCCCGCAAGGTGCTCGACCGGCAGCAGGTCCTGGCCGCGAAGCAGAAGAAGCAGCGGGACACGGTCCGGGCGCGACTGAAGGCCGTCGAATCGATGCTGGCCAAGCTCTCCGGCTCGCAGCTCACCGAGGTGTCCCGGCTCGAACAGCGGAACGTGGAGAAGGCGCAGGGCGCCCTGGCCGCCTCGGGGGCCCTGTCCTCGACCCGGCCGCCGTCCGAAGCGGGCGGGGAGGCGGTCAAGTACGCGATCGCGCAGGTCGGCAAGCCGTACGTGTGGGGCGGGGAGGGGCCCGACTCGTTCGACTGCTCGGGGCTCACCTCGCGGGCCTGGGCGAAGGCCGGCCAGGTCATTCCGCGGACCTCGCAGGAGCAGTGGCGGCAGCTGCGGAAGGTGCCGGTGAACGCGCTGCGCCCCGGTGACCTGGTGATCTACTTCCCGAAGGCCACCCATGTGGCGCTGTACATCGGCAACGGCCTGGTGGTGCAGGCGCCCCGGCCGGGCTCGAAGGTGAAGGTCTCGCCAGTCGCGTCGAATCCGCTGCTCGGCGCCGTACGGCCCGATCCGCGGAACGCGGCGCTGTCCTCGTACAAGCCGCCGCAGCTCCCGCAGGGAGCCTCGGCGGGCTCGGACGCGGGATACAGCTCCTCGTCGGCCCCCTCGGCCTCCGGGAAGTAGGCGGCAAGCCGCGGTCAGGAGTGGCCTCGGCGCTCCCGTGCCCGGTCGGTCACGAGGTGGCGATCGTCTCCGCTCGCGGAAAACCTGGCGGCAGAACGATCGGCCCGCGCCGCACGGGGTTCGGCAGCGGCTGCACCGTCAGGGAGTGCACGGTACGGAATGTCGTGCCGAGCTGGTCCTTCACCTCGACGACCTTGTGCTCGGCCCGTTCGATCTCGTCCCACGGCAGTGCCAGCGCCTGTCCGGCGCCCGCCACGCAGTACACCAGTCCGGCGTCGTACACGGCGATCCACTGTGCCGGACGGGGCGGGCCCGGCTTCTGCCTCACGGCGGTCCACACCAGCATCAGGGTGAGGACGTAGCCGAAGGAGAAGGCGAAGACGAGGGGCGCTATGAGGTCGTCCCGGGCGGCGACCAGCCCCCAGGTGGTGAGGCCGCCGAGCAGGATGGCGAAGAGCCCGGTGACCAGCGCCCGTCCCCAGGAGCCGGGGTGTTCCCGGGCGCCGGCCGCGTGCCGGGGCGAGCCCCAGTCGCGGGCGCGGGCGACCGAACGCATCGTCTCCGCCGTACTGTCGTCGGGAACGCTGACCTCCTGCATGCCGCCCACCTCGGCTGTGATCGTCCTGGCCATGTCGGAGCGGTGATATTACCGGGATGGCCGCACAGCGCCGGGCGATTCCGTGACAGCCGGTCGGCCGCATCGACGGCCGGGCCGTCCGAGGACCGTCCGAGGACGGCCCACGGACGGCGGCGTCGACCAACGTCGACCGCTGCCCGGCAGGTCGGGCGCTTACGCCGCGCCGGAGACCTCGGCGAGGTACGCGTTCGTCTTCTCCGGGTCGAAGAAGAAGTTCTCGAAGTCCGCCGGGTTGTTGAAGCCGTTGGCGAAGCGGTCGGCGACCGGCTGGAGCTGGCCGGCGGCGCCGATCAGGTTCAGCACGTGCTCCGGCGGAACGCCGAGCATGGCGTTGGTCCACTTCGTGACGTGCTGGGCGGTCTCCCAGTAGCGGTCGAAGGTGGCCTGCATCCAGTCCGCGTCGAACTCCCGGTCACCGTGCTCGATGATCGAGTCCAGGTACGCGTTGGCGCACTTGGAGGCCGAGTTGGAGCCCTGGCCGGTGATCGGGTCGTTGGCGACGACGACGTCCGCGACGCCGAGGACCAGACCGCCGCTGGGCAGCCGGCCGATCGGCTTGCGGACGGTCGGCGCGTAGCGGCCCGCCAGGGTGCCATTGGCGTCGGTCAGTTCGACCTTGGTGGCACGGGCGTACTCCCACGGCGTGAACCGCTCCATGAGCTCCAGCGACTTCGCCAGGTGCTCGGAGGGGTCCTTGATGCCCTGGAAGACGTCGAGCGGGCCGCCCGGGACGCCCTCCCAGAACAGGATGTCGGCACGGCCGGACGTGGTCAGGGTCGGCATCACGAAGAGCTCGCCGACGCCGGGGACCAGGTTGCAGCGGACCGCGTCGAAGTCGGGGTGCTCCGGGCGCGGGCCCATGCCGTGGACGTACGCGACGGCCAGGGCGCGCTGCGGGGCGTCGAACGGCGAACGGGAGGCGTCCCGGCCGAACATGGAGACCAGCTCGCCCTTGCCCGCGGAGACCATCACCAGGTCGTAGGTGCGGGAGAAGTAGTCCAGGTCCGAGACCGCCGCGCCGTGGATGACGAGCTGTCCGCCGCGCTGGGCGAACGTCTCCATCCAGCCGGCCATCTTCACGCGCTGGTCGACGGACTGGGCGAAGCCGTCCAGCTTGCCGACCCAGTCGACGGCGCGCGAGGAGTCCGGCGCCGCGACGGAGACGCCGAGGCCCTCGATGCGCGGGGCCTGGGACTCCCAGAAGTTGAGCTGGTAGTCACGCTCGTGCTGGAGCGCGGTGTGGAACATGCACTGCGTCGACATGACCCGGCCGGAGCGGACCTCGTCGGCGGTGCGGTTGGACATCAGGGTGACTTCGTACCCCTTGGACTGCAGTCCGAGGGCCAGCTGGAGCCCGGACTGGCCGGCTCCGACTATGAGTATCTTCCGCATCGCGGTTCTCCGTTGTATGTGGCTAGGTCGGGTCGTCGGACTGCCGTCGTCGCCCGAAGGGCAGCCGCGCGGCATGCGGTGCCTGCGATCGCAAGGCGCCGGAAGGTCCTCGGACGGGTCTCCCCTGCTCGAACGCAGTTGAGAACTCGGGGAAGGAGCTACTGGGGCATTTCGGCAACGTCGCCAGCGTGCGTGCCGGGCGCCGCGCGGCAGACGGCAGTCTGACGACCCGGCCTAGGCGGGGGTGGCGTCCAGGGCGTGGCCGACCAGGGCCAGCAACGACTCGACGACGGTGATCCTGTTGCGCGCGTCCATGATCACAACAGGTACGTGCGAGGGGACGGTCAGGGCCTCCCGGACATCTTCGGCCTCGAATCCGGGCGTTCCCTCGAAGTGGTTGACGGCCACGATGTACGGCAGCCCGCAGCTCTCGAAGTAGTCGAGTGCGGGGAAGCAGTCGGCGAGCCGGCGGGTGTCGGCCATCACCACGGCGCCGATCGCGCCGCGCACCAGGTCGTCCCACATGAACCAGAAGCGCTGCTGGCCCGGTGTGCCGAACACGTACAGCACGAGGTCGTCGTCGAGCGTGAGCCGGCCGAAGTCCATCGCGACGGTCGTGGTGACCTTGTCGGGCGTCGCGGAGAGATCGTCGGTCTCCTCGCTGGCCTGGGTCATCATCGCTTCGGTCTTCAGCGGGGTGATCTCGGAGACCGACCCGACGAAGGTCGTCTTGCCCACGCCGAAGCCTCCCGCGACCACGATCTTCGTGGCGATGGGAGCCCTGGTGTGATCCAGCTGCCAGGCCTGGAGCGATTCCTCGGCCTGGTCCTTGGCGCCCGGCTGACGCGGGGCGAAGAGCGGCGACTCAGAGACGGCGGAGTCCATTGAGCACCCTTTCGAGCAGTGCGCGGTCGGGCTGGCCGGTGCCGTGACCGGTCCCGTACACGCGGATCTTTCCTTGATCGGCCAAGTCGCTGAGCAGTACCCGGACCACGCCGAGCGGCATCTTCAACAGGGCCGAGATCTCCGCGACGGTACGCATCCGGCGGCAGATTTCGACGATGGCCTGGAGCTCCGGCATGATGCGGCCCAGGTTGCCGTTGGTCAGCTCGCGGCGTTCCTCGGGCGCTTCGAGCGCGGCGACGAACGTCTCGACGAGCAGGACGTGGCCGAACCGGGTGCGTCCGCCGGTGAGCGAGTACGGACGGACCCGTGCGGGCCTTCGGTCGGCCCCGCGGACGGGGAGCCTGCGGGCGGTTTCAGCAGCGGGCTTCACTGGGTGCTCTCCATCGATTTGCGCAGTTCACTGCGGAGTTCGGGGGTGAGTACGTGTCCGGCCCGGCCGACGAAGAGCGCCATGTGGTAGGCGATGACGCTCATGTCGCAGTCCGGGGTGGCGTGCACGCCGAGGAGCGAGCCGTCGCTGATCGACATGACGAAGACGCTGCCTTCGTCCATGGCGACCATCGTCTGCTTGACGCCGCCGCCGTCCATCAGCTTGGCGGCGCCGATGGTGAGGCTGCCGATGCCGGAGACGATCGTCGCCAGGTCGGCGCTGGAGCCCCTGGGGCCGCCCTGGCTGCCGGTCCGGGCGATCAGATGGCCGGGGTCGGAGGAGAGCAGCATCAGTCCGTCGGACGAGACGACGGTGACCGAGTGGACCCCTGGCACCTCCTCCACGAGATTGCTCAGCAACCAGTGAAGGTTACGGGCCTCGGTACTCAGCCCGAATGTGCTGGGCGCAGTCAACTGCGTGCCTCCTCGACTGTGTCCCCCGTCTCGTCCGTCCGATCGGTCCGGCCGCCATGGAGGCCGGCCGCCTCACTGTGTTCGGTCTGTGCGGGGCGTGCACGGGGTACCGCGGCTCCCGGGAACGTGCCGGTGGCCGTGCTCTCGGCGATCTCCACCTCGACGTCCCGGCGGCCGTCCTTCGCGCCCTGGTGGAAGCCGCCGAGTCGACGGCGCAGCGCCTCCTTGTCCAGGCTGCCCTTGCGCTCGGCGGTGGGTGCCGTGGTGGGCTTGACGACCTTGGGGGTGCGCTTGGGCAGCCCCTTGTCGGTGATGCGTTCGGCGGGCTGCTGGGGCTGGAACTGCTGCTCCGGCTGCCGGGGGCCGGGCAGGGCGTCGGCCACGGGGGCGTGCACCGGGGCGGCGGGGGGCGGCTCCGGGGCGCCGTCCGCGGTGCGCTCGTGGTGGTCGGGGCCGATGGCGTACGGGTCGGGGGCCTGGGCCCGGGGGGCGTCCGCGGACTCCGGCACCACCGGGAGCCGGACCTGCATCGTGACCTCGGCCTCCGTCTCGGCCGGGGCCTGCGCCCGGGCCGGGGCGGGCTCGGGGGCGACGGCGGGCTCGGGAGCGGCGGGGGCCGGTTCGGCCTCCGCCTCGCGGATCGTCTGCTCGGCGGCGGCGATCAGCGGGTCGTCGGGCAGCGCGAGGGTACGGCTCGGCAGCGCGTTGGAGTTGGCCTCGGCGACCGACCCCGGCAGGTTCAGCGCGGGGGCGTCCCCGGGGACCTTCACCGGCGGCGGGGTGGCGACCGGGGGCGCCTTCGGCAGCAGGGCCTGCGGCAGCACGACGACCGCCGTGACCCCGCTGCCCTTGTGCTCGCGCAGCTGGACCCGGACGCCGTGGCGCGCGGCCAGCAGGGAGGTGACCTGGAGGCCCAGGCCCGCTCCGTCCGCGCCCTGGTCCCCCACCTCGAAGAGCTTGGGGTCGGCGAGGCGGGTGTTGAGCTCGCCCATCCGTACGGTCGACATCCCGATGCCCTCGTCCTGGACGGAGAGCATCACCTCGCCGCTCTCCAGCAGCCAGCCCGAGAGCTGGACGTGGGAGTCGGGCGGTGAGAAGGAGGTGGCGTTCTCCAGGAGTTCGGCGACCAGGTGGCTGAGGTCGTCGGCGGCGAAGCCGGCGATCTGGGCGTGCGGCGGCAGGGACTGGATGGTGACCCGCTCGTACCGCTCGATCTCCGACACGGCCGCGCGCAACACGTCGACCAGCGGGATCGGCCCCGCGTGCCCGTGGCCGTGCTCGGCGCCCGCGAGGACCAGCATGTTCTCGCTGTGCCTGCGCATGACGGTGGCCATGTGGTCGAGCTTGAAGAGGGTGGCGAGCCGCTCCGGGTCGTGCTCGCGCTCCTCCAGGCTCTCGATGACCCCGAGCTGGCGCTCGACGAGGCCGAGGGTGCGCAGCGAGAGGTTGACGAAGGTGTGGTGGACCGTGTTCTTCAGCCGCTCCAGCTGGGCGGTGAGGTCGGAGGCCAGGACCTGGAGCTCGGCGCGCTGGAGGGTGAGGGCCTCGCGCCCGGCGAGCAGCTCGCCGTGCTCGGCCCGGAGGGTCTCGTAACGGCCGTTGAACTCGGTCAGGAGCCCCTGGAGCCTGCCGTGCAGGCTGTTGAGGGACCGTACGACCTGGGCGAACTCGTCGTTGCGGCCGGTGTAGCGGATCGGCTCGGCGGTGTCGGGCTCGGTGGCGAGGCGGGCGGCGCCGATCCGCAGCACGGCGAGCGGCTGCGTGAGGGTGCGGGCCACCGCGGTGGAGACGCCGACGGCGATCAGCAGGCAGCCGCCGAGCAGCGCGATGCGCAGTTCGAGCGCGGTGACGTCGTCGTCGCGCAGCTGCTCCAGGCGCTGGATCTGTTCGGTGCCGAGGGCGGATTCGACGCTCCGCATCCGGTCGATCCGCGCGGAGAGCGCCGCGTCGGCCTTCTTGCTGCTGGTCCGCTGGTCGGAGTCGGACAGCTCGGGGCGGTCGGTGAGGGTGTTGAGGTACTTCTCCGCGCTGTTGACCTCGGGCCCGGTGACGGTGGACGACAGCTTGTCGCGGGCGGTGGAGCCGGCGGCCTGGTCGAAGTCGGCGAGGGCGGCGAGCTCGCGGACCCGGGTCTGCTGGGCGGCGGCGCTCAGCTCGTCACGGGTGCGGTCGTCCTTGTCGCTGCCGCCGTCCTGGGGCGGCACCGGCAGTCCGGTCACCGGGTCGAGCTGCGGGACGGTGACCTTGCGGGGTACCGAGAGCGCGGCGATCAGCAGCCCGCGGGTGGCGGAGGCCTGCTCGGTGGCCTGGCCGAGGGCGAGCGGGGCGCGGGTGGCCTCGGCCGCGCGCGGCGGGGTCTTCTCGGCGAGTTCGTCCGCGAGCGCGTGGAGCTTGGCGATGACCTCGGAGTAGGCCTGGTGGGCCTCCAGTGCCGTGCCCTTGCCGCTGAGCGCGTCGCGGCGCAGGGACGGGATGGTGGAGAGGTCCCGGCGCAGTGCGGCCGGGGCCGTGGGCCGGATCTCGTCGACCTGCTGGTCGACGCGGGCGCTCCGGCTGCGGGAGTCGCCCTTGCCGCCGGACGCCTCGTCACTTCCGGACGCGATCCGGGCGGTGACCTCGTCGCGCTCGTCCGCGAGTGCGTGGGCGAGGGCGATGGCCTGCTGGTTCAGCTCGGCGAGGGTGACCAGCCGCTGCGATTCGTTCAGTTCGGAGGAGGCGGCGAGGATCGCGGGGGTGCCCGCGGCGATGACCGTGATGCCGACCACCGCGACACCGGCGACCAGCCGGCTACGCACCCGCACGGGGCGCCGGGTGCTCCCGCTCTCGGCAGGTGCCGGTGGCGTCACCCCGGAACCGCTCTGCTTGCCGCCCTTGCTCCGAGGCCGCTTCTTCTGCACCGGTGCTCGCAATCTTGACTCGTCCGCCCTTGAAGCAGAGGTGACGCACGGTCACATGTAACGAGCGCCCCGACCCCTGGTACGGCTTCTGACCATTCCAGTGCTTTTGAGAGGGGGGCGTGCATCAACCACTCCGCCACCTGAACGAGTGAACATCACTCCAGAGTTGGCGAACAAGTTTGCCCCGGTGGCACCTCGGCCACACCTGGCGCTTGGGCTGGAACTTCCGCGCAGGCTTTGGCAGGATGCCCGCCCGCATGCCCAACGGAGCCACTCCTTCCGCTCAAGGCGCTCGCCTGACCTGCTGGTACAAACCAATTCCGGCCGGGTGCAGGGCTCGTGAAGGCGCCGTGCAGACTGGTCGCATGCGCATCGAACTGGCCACCGCCGCCGGCAGCCCGGAACGCCCGAACGAGGACTGGGCCGCCACCTCGCTTCCCGCTTCCGGCCAGGGTGGGGCACTGGTCGTGCTCGACGGGGTGACGCCACCCCGGGGCGACGACGGTTGTGCGCACTCGGTCGCCTGGTTCACCGCCCGGCTGGGCGGCTCGCTGATCGAACTGTCCGGTTCGCGGCGGGATCTGACCCTTCAGGAGATCCTGGAGACGTCCATCCGACGCACCGCCGACACGCACCGTTCCCTGTGTGACCTTTCTCACGTGCGTACACCTCAGGCGACGGTCGTCATGGCGCGCTGGGACGACCACGGGGTCGAGCATCTGGTGCTCTCCGACTCCGTACTCCTGTTCGAGTCGCACGACGGGAGCGTGCGCCCCCTGCTCGACGACCGGCTCGACCGCCTGCCGCCCGGTTCGCTGCGTACCGAGGCGCTCGCCGACTCCTTCCGGAACAAGGAGGGCGGCTTCTTCACCGCCGCCGCCGACCCTTCCGTGGCGGCCCGCGCGATCACCGGGCGCACCCCGCGCGATCGGGTGCGGGCGATCGCCGCGCTGACCGACGGGGCGTCCCGCTGGACCGAGATGTTCCACGAGGGCGACTGGGCGGACTGCCTCGGGGTTCTCCACAAGGACGGGACGCAGGGGCTGATCGACCGGGTCAGGGCTCTGGAGGACGCGGACACCGGGCGCAGGCACCTGCGCCGCAGCAAGACCCACGACGACGCGACGGCGGTCTACGCGGTGCTGTGACGGGCGCCCGCGCGGCGCCCCGGCGGCGGCCTGCGCGGCGCTGTGGCGGCGCACCAAAAGGCCGCACTCCGGCGCGAGTCAGCCCTCGGCGCGCGTCATCCCCCCAGCCCGCTCAGCCCTCGGCGCGCTCGTTCAAGTGGTGCAACAGCCGGGCCAGTTCGGCCACCTCGGCCCGGTCCCAGTCGTCGAGCTTGCGGACATAGCGCTCACGGCGGGCGTCGCGCACGCTGCGGTAGCGGGCCAGCCCCTCGGCGGTGAGGCGGACCAGGAAGGCGCGGCCGTCGGCCGGATCGGGTTCACGGGCCACCAGTCCGAGGTCTTCCAGGGCGCGCAGTTGACGGCTCATGGTCGCCTTGCCCACCCCGAAGTAGGCTGCCAGATCGGTGGCCCGCTGCTGCCCGGCCGACTCCAGCCGGACGAGCAGTCCGTACGCGGCGGCCTCCAGATCCGGATGGACCTCGCGAGCCATCTCGCCGGAATTGGACCGTGCCCGGCGCAGAAAGACGGCCAACTCCCGCTCCAGAGCGAGGAATGCGTGGTCCACACCACTTCCGCCGGTCGCGCCGGGTTCACTACCGCTTTCGCTCCCGTGCACGTCAACACCCCTCGTGAGCTTTCCTGTCGCTGAAAATTTCTTTCGCCGCTGGTCATCGCCGCAGCTCCGCCAGTATTTCGCAGGCGTAGACCAACGGCAGCTACCAGGCCCCCTTCCGCAGCACGGGTCTACGTGCGTAGCGTCAGTCCTGGCATGTTCACACCATTACATGCCGACAGGGGCGCGCTCCGCGTCCCCCTGGGATCAGCACGTCCCCCCACCACGTCCTCGGAGGCACTCCCATGCCGGTGCTCAGATCCACTTCCAAGACATCCCGCCGCTCCCGCTTCGCGGCGGCCGGGACCCTGCTCGCAGCCCTCTCGCTGCTCCTCACCCTGCCCGGCGCGGCGAGCGCCGCCGCCGGCCAGGACGCGACGGCCGCCAAGAAGCCCGCCCGCGGCACGGCCACGATGGGCATGGGTGTCATCGCCCATGACGGCCAGGACGGCATGCCGCGGGAAACCCTCGCCGTCCAGACCGAAGGCGTCGACGTCTCCGGCCACCAGGGCAACGTCGCCTGGTCGACGCTCTGGAACAGCGGGGTGAAGTGGGCCTACACCAAGGCCACCGAGGGCACGTACTACAAGAACGAGTACTTCGCCCAGCAGTACAACGGCTCCTACAACGTGGGCATGATCCGGGGCGCGTACCACTTCGCCACCCCGAACACCACGAGCGGCGCCACTCAGGCCAACTACTTCGTGGACAACGGGGGCGGCTGGTCGCGGGACGGCAAGACGCTGCCCGGCGTGCTCGACATCGAGTGGAACCCGTACGGCGACCAGTGCTTCGGCAAGACCGCGGCCGGCATGGTCTCGTGGATCCGCGACTTCGTGAACACGTACAAGGCGCGCACCGGACGCGACGCGGTCATCTACACCGCGACCAGCTGGTGGAAGACCTGCACCGGCAACAACGCGAGCTTCGGCACGACCAACCCGCTGTGGGTGGCCCGCTACGCCTCCACGGTCGGCGAACTCCCGGCCGGCTGGGGCTTCTACACGATGTGGCAGTACACCTCGTCCGGCCCCACGGTCGGCGACCACGACCGCTTCAACGGCGCCCTCGACCGCGTACAGGCCCTCGCCAACGGCTGAGTCCGCCCGCCGCGTCCTCGCGGCCCACCGCTTCACACCGCAGAGCCCCGGCTGGTCACCCGCCGGGGCTCTCGCCTGTCCCCCGCCCCCGCGACTTCACCCCTCGCGACCAGGGATTTCCGCCCTCCACCCCCGGAACGACCCCCTATAAACGCGCTGTATACACGCTATGTATAGTCCTTCTCTGCCGCACACCGTGCGCCGTGTCGAGCTGTTCAGCAACGGAGGAGTGACCCGCCTTGTCCATGAAGACGAAGTCGATCGGTACGGGGTTGGCCGCCGCCCTTGTGACGGCGCTCACCCTCACGCTGAGCGGGTGCTCCATGCAGACCACGGCTCCCGCCTCGGCGCGCGGCGACGCCGGCTCCGACGCCAAGGGCTCCTTCGGCCCGGTGGACTGCCGCAAGGCGAAGTGCATAGCGCTGACCTTCGACGCGGGACCGGGCGAGGACACCCCGCACCTGCTGGACATACTCAAGGAGAAGAAGGTGCACGCGACCTTCTTCCTGCTGGGCAAGAACCACGTCAAGAAGCACCCCGACACCGTGCGCAGGATCGCCGCCGAGGGACACGAGGTGGCCAACCACACCTGGACGCACCAGATCCTGACGGACCGCAAGCCGGCCGACATACGCGCCGAGCTGAAGAAGACTCAGGACGCGATAGCGGAGATAACCGGCAAGAAGCCGCGCCTGATGCGCCCGCCGCAGGGCCGCACCGACGACACCGTCTCGGACATCAGCAAGGACCTGGGGCTCTCCCAGATCCTGTGGAGCGCCACGGCGAAGGACTACTCCACGACCGACTCGGCGCTGATCAAGAAGCGCATCCTGGACCAGGCGAGCAAGGACGGCGTCATCCTGCTGCACGACATCTACAAGGGCACGGTGCCCGCGGTGCCGGGCATCATCGACGAGCTGAAGAAGCAGGGCTACACCTTCGTCACCGTCCCGCAGCTGATGGCGCCCGCCGAGCCGGTCCCGGGGACCATCTACCGCCCCTGAGCCGCAGCGGGACCCCGGCGCGCGGTGTCGCGGACGCGGAACGGCCCGCCCACCCGTTGCCGGGGAGGCGGGCCGTCCGTACCGGTCGCGTACGCGGTGCCACGTCCGTCACGCCGTGGCGATCACGCCGCGGCCGGGATCCTCTCCTCGGGCCTGGCCGCGGCGGCCGGGGCGAGGGCGATCTCCAGGACCTGGCGGACATCGGTCACCGGGTGGACCTCCAGCGTGTCCAGGACCTCGGCGGGGACATCGTCCAGGTCGGCCTCGTTCCGCTTCGGGATCACCACGGTGGTGATCCCGGCGCGGTGCGCGGCCAGCAGCTTCTGCTTCAGGCCGCCGATCGGCAGCACCCGGCCGGTCAGCGAGACCTCACCGGTCATCGCCACGTCCGTACGGACCAGCCGCCCGGAGAGCAGCGAGGCCAGCGCCGTCGTCATGGTGATGCCGGCGCTCGGGCCGTCCTTCGGGACCGCGCCCGCCGGGAAGTGGATGTGCACGCCGCGGTCCTTCAGGTCCGCGACCGGCAGCTCCAGCTCCGCGCCGTACGACCGCAGGAAGCTCAGCGCGATCTGCGCGGACTCCTTCATGACGTCGCCGAGCTGGCCGGTGAGGGTCAGTCCGGACGCCCCGGTCTCCGGGTCGGCCAGCGACGCCTCCACGAACAGCACGTCGCCGCCCGCGCCGGTCACCGCGAGTCCGGTGGCCACGCCGGGCACCGAGGTACGGCGCTCGGCCGGGTCCTGGGCGGACTCGGGCACATGGTGCGGCCGCCCGATCAGAGCACGCAGATCCGCCTCGGTGACCGTGAACGGCAGCTCCCGGTCGCCCAGTTCGTGCTGGGCCGCGACCTTGCGGAGCAGCCGGGCGACGGCCCGTTCCAGGTTCCGTACGCCCGCCTCGCGGGTGTACTCGCCGGCCAGTTTGCGCAGCGCGGACTCGTCGAGCGTCACCTCGTCCTTCTCCAGGCCGGCCCGCTCCAGCTGGCGCGGGAGCAGGTAGTCCCGGGCGATGACGACCTTCTCGTCCTCGGTGTAGCCGTCGAGCCTGACCAGCTCCATGCGGTCGAGCAGGGCCTCCGGGATGGCTTCGAGCACATTGGCCGTGGCCAGGAAGACGACGTCGCTGAGGTCGAGCTCGACCTCCAGGTAATGGTCGCGGAAGGTGTGGTTCTGCGCCGGGTCGAGGACTTCGAGGAGGGCGGCGGCCGGGTCGCCCCGGAAGTCGGATCCCACCTTGTCGATCTCGTCGAGCAGGACGACCGGGTTCATCGAGCCGGCCTCCTTGATGGCCCGCACGATGCGTCCCGGCAGGGCGCCCACGTACGTACGCCGGTGGCCCCGGATCTCCGCCTCGTCCCGCACACCGCCGAGGGCGACACGGACGAACTTGCGGCCCATGGCGTGCGCGACGGACTCGCCGAGCGAGGTCTTGCCCACGCCCGGAGGCCCCACCAGCGCCAGCACGGCACCGCCGCGCCGCCCGCCGACCACGCCGAGCCCCCGGTCGGAGCGCCGCTTGCGGACGGCCAGGTACTCGGTGATGCGCTCCTTCACGTCCTGGAGCCCCGCATGCTCGGCGTCGAGCACCTGCTGCGCGCCCCGGATGTCGTACGCGTCCTCGGTCCGTTCGTTCCACGGCAGTTCGAGGACGGTGTCGAGCCAGGTCCTGATCCAGGAGCCCTCCGGGCTCTGGTCGGAGGAGCGCTCCAGCTTGTCGACCTCCTTGAGCGCGGCCTCGCGGACATGCTCGGGAAGGTCGGCGGCCTCGACGCGGGCCCGGTAGTCGTCGGACTCGTCCTCCGGATCACCGTTGAGTTCGGAGAGCTCCTTGCGGACGGCTTCGAGCTGGCGCCGCAGCAGGAATTCACGCTGCTGCTTGTCGACGCCCTCCTGGACGTCCTTGGCGATGGACTCGGCGATGTCCTGCTCGGCGAGGTGTTCGCCGAGCCACTGGATGGCGAGCTTCAGCCGGGCGACCGGGTCCGTGGTCTCCAGGAGCTGCACCTTCTGGGCGGTGGTGAGGAAGGGCGAGTATCCGGAATTGTCGGCGAGCGCGGAGATGTCCTCGATCTGCTGGACCCGGTCCACGACCTGCCAGGCGCCGCGCTTCTTCAGCCAGCTGGTGGCGAGCGCCTTGTACTCCTTGACCAGCTCGGCGGCGGCTCCGGGGAGCGGATCGGGGACGATCGCGTCGACCCGGGTCCCCTCCACCCAGAGCGCCCCGCCCGGCCCACTGGTCCCGGCCCCGATCCGCACCCGGCCCCGGCCGCGGATGAGCGCGCCCGGATCCCCGTCCGAAAGCCGTCCGACCTGCTCGACGGTGCCGATGACACCGGTACCGGTGTACGTACCGTCGATCCGCGGCACCAGGAGCACCTCGGGCTTGCCGCCACCGTCACGGGCCGCGGCCTGCGCGGCCTCCACGGCAGCACGTACATCGGTGTCGGACAGGTCCAGAGGCACCACCATCCCGGGCAGCACGACCTCGTCGTCGAGCGGCAGCACGGGCAGGGCGAGCGGAGTGACCGCATCGGAATCGGTAGCCATGATCTCCCCTTCGGCAGTCAAGTTGAGCTATGCAGACTCAATGCTCCTGAGCCGTTCATTGTTCCCCGGGGCGTGTTCGCTGTGAGCGATCGCGCGGATGCTGTCCCGTAGCGGTGAACCGTGCGGGTTCCGGCCCGGCCGCACGAAATCTGCGAGCCGCAGGTCATCAGGCACCCCGCGCGCGGGCTCGGCCCGGGAAGGACACTGTTGCCCTGTGCAGGTGAGCCCTGCGAGGTGCGGGGCTGCTGTGCGAATGATCTCGGGGCATGCGGCTGAAGCCTGCGAGATCCTGGACGTGCGCCCTGTCGGTCCGTCCTCCGGCGACCCGGCGGATGCAGGGTGCGGGCTCGCGTCGGACGCGTTCACCCGTGCCCGTGCAGATCTGCCCTGCGAGTGACAGGTCGCCCATGGAACGCTCCGATGCCGCGCCCCCTTCCGGTGGCCGACCGGATCGGCCAGGCGCTCATGCGTGATCCACGCAGGGGCGATCGGTCGACCGAGGCCCGCCGTCCTCCTCGCTCACCGCGCCCGCAGCTGATCGTGCAGAGCTCGGGCCACATGCGCCATCGCGGCCTCCGCCGTCGGCTGGACGGCTGCCGGCACGGTGGATTCCGTCAGGGCCGCGATGGCGTACTTCGAGCCGTCCTCGTGTTCGACCACCCCGATCTCGTGGCGCAGATTGAGCAGTGTGCCGGTCTTGGACGACCACCGTGAGGCATCCGAGCTGAAGTAGGGGGTGAGCCGGTGCCGGATGACGTTCTCGCCCATGAGCGAGCGCACCTGCGCGGCGACGGCGACCGGGATACGCGCGGGAAGCCATAGGGCCTGGAGGAGGTCGACACAGGCCCGGGCGGTCCCGGAGTTCGCGCGGCTGACGTCCAGTTGAGGAATCGGGTGCCCATGCCCCGCGGTGCGGGAGCCGATCGCCAGTGAGTGGGCGAGATGGGCCTCGCGGGGCTCGAAACGCCGCGCAGGGGTCCGGGTGAGCTCGCGCATCGTGTGGCGGACGGTGATACCGGTGCAACCGGCGTCCACCAGCACGTGGTTGACCTCGGCGGGTGGGACGAGGCCGAAGAGGGCGTCCGCCGCGGCATTGTCGCTGAGCGCCGTGCTGAGGTAGAGCAGGTCCTCGACGGCGATCCGGGCCGGGTGGTGGAACCTGCTCAGTCCCACCTGACCTGCCGATGCGATGAGCCCGGGCGGCAGGTCGATCACGTCGGCTCCGTCGATCCGCCCGTCCTGGATACGCTCCAGCACGGCTACCGCGAGCGGTACTTTGACCAGCGATGCGATCGGTAACTCGACATCCGGGCTGATGCCGAGTTCATCACCGGTGGCCAGGTCCCGGACCAGGAACGAGCCGGACAGTCCCGCGTCCTTGAGCATGGCCCGCAGCTCCCGGATGACCCGTTGGACGTTCATGGCCGCTCCTGCCCATCGGCCGGCACACCCAGGCAGCGCGCGATCGGCTCCCGGAGCCCTTCGCCCACGCGTCGTGCGTCGTCGCCGCTGCCGGCGCGCAGGTGGTACCCGCGGGCGACGGGCGTACCTGCCAGCGCACGCCAGTACAGGTCCAGTTCGTCCGCCTGCGTGGCCGAGCAGAGCAACAGGGCCCCGGTACACAGGGTTTCGGACACAGCCGCGGTCAGCGAGGCCGCGACCGTTATCTGCGCGGGCAGGAGGGCGGCGCGGTGGCCGAGCTGTTCCAGACGGTCCCGGATGTGGGGCAGGTCGTCCTCCGGTTGGATCCAGATCCGCTGGAACGGGCGCTGTGGTTGACGGGGACGCAGCGTCTCGATGTGCAGTGGCCGGGTATCGGTGCCGAGGGCGGTGGCCACTCCGAGGGGGACGGCCCAGGTGGCCCCGTGCGGGGGGACGGCGACCAGCGCGAGGCGTACCTCGCGGGGGTTGAGCAGCTCTACGCGCGCGGCAGGGCCCGCAGCCCGGAAGCCGAGGACCGTGCCCAGGTCGCGGGCAGCCGCGTCAAGTGGCCCAGCTGACGGCCTATCTGCGCGGACTCGGAGACGCCGTCAGCCGCATGGACCAGTACGAGCCCGAGCTGAACGAGGACCGCCCGCAGGACCCACGCGACACCACCACTCCCCGGGCGATCGCCGACGATTACCACAAGCTCGTGCTTGGCGACGCACTGACGGCCGACAAACGCGCGCTGCTCAAGGACTGGCTCCGACGCAACGCCGCCGCCGTCGGCGCCGAACGTCCGGGCCGGGCTTCCCCACGGGTGGCCGGTGGCTGACAAGACCGGAACCGGCAACTACGGCAGGGCCAACGACATCGCCGTCATCTGGCCGCCCCGCACCGCCCCGCTCGTGGTGGCCGTCATGACCGACCGACCCGGATACCGCACCCCGCCCAAGAACTCCCTGATCGCCGAAGCCACATCGCAGATCGTCTCCGATCTCACCTGACCCGCTTCCTCACCCGGAGCTCGTCACATGGACATGTGCGGCTCTTCCCGTTCTGCAGCACATGAGGCGGGACCATCCGGTCAACGGCCCTGTTGCAGCTCCGCCGAAAGCCGGACGGCGGGGACCGGGAGGCCGAGCGGTTGTACGAGACGGTGACCGAGGCCGCGTTCGCCGTGGCCACGACGGAACGGGACCGGGTCACACAGCCGTGCGCCTTATGTGCAGATGACCATCGAGAGGGTAAGAAGGCGGCGCGGACGGCAGGATCCTGTCGAACGCGTAGCCGCTTTTCTCGGCAACGCGGCAGGACGCCAGGTTGTCCACCTGATGGAGAAGTTCGAGGCTTTCCAGGCCATCGGCCCGGAAAGTGTCGAGAGACCAGGCGGTGAGAACCTCCAGGGCGCGGGGAGCCACGCCCTGCCCGCGAGCCCATGCCGCCGTCCAGTAGCCGACCTCGGCGGAGGGCTTGCCGGAAGCCACTTCCTTGAGCACCACGTTGCCCACCAACCGCGGCGGCGCCGCGTCCGAGGCCGCTTCAAGGACGGCAAAGCCGAACCGGTCACCCGCTGCCCATCCCCGCTCATGCGTCTGCACCCATCGCAGGCCGTCGGCCTCACTGTCCATCGGAGAGCTCGCCCAACGACGCAGATCGGGATCCTTGTGGGCCTCGACCAGTGCAGCAATGTCTTCCACGGACCAGGGGCGAAGGACAAGAGCCGGAGCAGTCGGCGTCGCGGCAGCCCGGAGCACGAAGGAGGCGTTCACCGGCCGATCATACAAAGCAGCGCTCGCACCCGGGGGCGGCCGCGACCGGCCCGCTGGTGAAGTTGCTGTTCGTCAGGGCGATCGCCGCATCGAAGGTGGCAGGACGGGCGTGGTCACCGTCCCGGGAGAGCCGACCGCGCAGCAGGTAGGCCTCGTGTCCGACCGCCCCGAGGTCGTCCTGGTTCACCACCAGGTCAGCCGCACCGCCTGAAGCTCCAGGACCTTCATCAGCTCGATTCAGCTGCATCTGAGCTGATTGCCGCTGAGCGGCTTCGGCCCTTGACCTGTTCCCACTCGTTCCAGGCCATCATGCGCTCCCATTCGACCAGTTCTCGTTGTGTGGTGCGGCGTTCGGCGGCGATGGCTGCTGCGTGCAGTGGGTCTGGCTCGATCCGTACGGGGGCGGTGCTGCAGCAACCGGTGTCGGCAGCGCTGTGCGGCGGCGGTTACGTACAGGCTGTGCCTCACCGAACCCCGCGGCGCCCAACCGGCCACGCACGGACGACTTCCCCATGTCAGACGCTGTCGCCCCGCCCTCCCGTGCGATATGCAAACCCCTCCCCCCTTCAGCCCATGGCCGGACAGGCATTCCATTTGATCGGGGATCGCTGATCTAAGCGGCAATACCTGCACATCGCCTTGATATTCGGCCAACTTCGGATCACGTGGGCCGGCGGCCGTCGCCCGTACGCTGGATTCTCACGCGCGAAGGGCAGGAGACCGAGGTGGCCGGGACGACGACGGTGGCGCAGGTCATGGACGAGCTCGCCGAGCTCGATGACCCGAAGGCGCGCAAGGTGAACGAGAAGCGCGGCGACGATCACGGGGTGAACCTCGGCAAGCTGCGCGCGCTCGCGAAGCGGCTCGGGACTCAGCAGGAGCTCGCGGGCGGGCTCTGGGCGACGGGCGACACCGCGGCGAGGCTCCTGGCGATCCTGGTCTGCCGCCCGAAGGCGTTCGGGCGCGAGGAGCTGGACGCCATGGTGCGCGAGGCGCGCGCCCCCAAGGTGCACGACTGGCTCGTCAACTACGCGGTGAAGAAGAGCCCGCACGCCGAGGAGCTGCGCCTGGCCTGGGCCGCCGACCCGGATCCGGTGGTCGCGAGTGCCGGCTGGGCGCTGACCACCGAGCGGGTGGCGAAGAAGCCCGAGGGTCTCGACATCGCGGGGCTGCTCGATGTCATCGAGGCGGAGATGAAGGACGCCCCGGACCGTCTGCAGTGGGCGATGAACCACTGTCTGGCGCAGATCGGGATCGAGCACGCCGAGTACCGCGCCCGCGCGATCGGCATCGGCGAGCGCCTGGAAGTGCTCAAGGACTACCCGACTCCCCCTAACTGCACGTCCCCGTTCGCGCCGGTCTGGATCGCCGAGCTGGTGCGCCGCCGACAGCAGCAGGAGAGCTGAGGGGGTGCTCCGTGGCCCTCGGCGGGCGCGAAAATCGTTCGGCCCGTCGCACGAGTGCGGGCACAGTGCCCCCATGGACGACGACAGCGGTGGCCGGGGGCTGAACCGGGCCGGGACGATCCGGCGGGAGGGCTCGCTGAGCCGGGTGCCCGCGGCGTTCGCCCCCGTGGTGGCGGCGGCCCGGTCCCGGATCACCGGGGCGTTCGACGGCACGCGGCTGCACAGCGCGTACGTCTACGGCAGCATTCCGCGCGGCACGGCCGTTCCCGGTGTCTCCGATCTGGATCTGCTGCTGGTTCTGCGTACCCGGCCGACCGGGGCCGACGAGGCCGCGGCCCGTGCCGTCGAAGCCGGTCTGGACGCCGACTTCGGGCAGATCGACGGCGTGGGTGCCCTCCTGACCAGTACCGACAGCGTCACCAGCGAGCTCGAACGGCACGATCTCGGCTTCTTCCTCGCCTGTCTCTGCACCCCGCTGCTGGGTGAGGACCTCGCCGGGCGGCTGCCGCGCTACCGCCCGACCCCGCTGCTCGCCCGCGAGACCAACGGGGACCTGGTGCTGGCTCTGCCCCGCTGGCGGCGCAGGGCCGCCGAGGCGGCCACGGACGCCGAACGCCGCAGCCTCTGCCGCGGGGCCGCCCGCCGGATCGTCCGGTCCGGCTTCACCCTGGTGATGCCGCGGTGGCGCGGCTGGACCAGCGACCTGGCCGAGTCCGCCGAGGTGTTCGCCCGCTACTACCCGGGCCGTCCGGAGCGGATCGAGCAGATGCGGCTGGCCGCCCGCGTCGGCCGCAGCCCCTCCGCCGACCCTGCCGTCCTCACCACGCTCATCGAGGACCTCGCGCCCTGGCTGGCGGCCGAGTATCTCGCGGTGCACGGCGAGAAGGCACCGCGCCCCTGATCACCTCGCCCCGCTCCGCCACCCCCCTGCTCACCGCGTCCCTGACCGCACCGGCCCGGCGCAGCAGCGGCCAGCAGGCCACGCCGAGCAGCAGCGCCAGTGGATGGCCCCAGTCGGTGAGCGGGTTGCTCAGCTCGACCAGATCGCTCGCCAGCATCACGCCCAGTCCGCCGAGCACCAGCGTCCGGAGCAGCGGGGTGAACAGCCCGGTGAGCGCGCCCACGCTCGCCATCAGCCCGAAGCTGATGCCGTAGTCGAGACGGTGCAGCGACGACTCCGGCAGATGCCCGACGACCACGGAGATCGCGACCGGGATCTCCGTGGCGAGCGTCGCCACGACATGGCCGAGCACGAACACCGCGGCGGTCCGCCACCCTCCGATGCGGCGTTCCAGCGCGGTCAGTACGAGCGCGAGGACGAAGACCACCGGGGAGCCGAGCCCGCCGACGGCCCACAGGGCGCTGGCGGTCAGGACGAGCAGCGGGGTCTCCCGGAGGTGCGCGACGTCCGTGCTCGATTCGCGCAGCACGGCGGCGACGGTGGCGGGATCGGCGAACTCCATGAAGAGGGACGTGCCGACCAGCACCAGCAGATACCCGGAGGTGAACGGGGTACCGGTGGGTGTCGGCAGCAGCCGCAGCCATCGGCGGGCCCCGCTGTGCGGAGGCGGGGACGGCGGCGGGGCGGCCGGGCCGGGCTGGCGCGGGACGGCGTCGAGCAGCGGAGCCGCGAAGGGTTCTTCGCGGACCGCCCGGTCCGTACGCTGATGCACCGCGCGAGGCCCCTTTCCCTGACAAGCCCCCCGAAGCAACGCCCTACCCTCTGTGATCATCCCCCGCGCCGTCCATGGCGTGAGCCACACACGCCGCCCGTGAACCGGTCGGGGCGCGTCGCCCGATAGAAGAGGTGTGAAGCTGTTGCGCCCCTCGGGGGAGGACCCGGACGACGACGACGCCCTGCTGCGTGCCGTCGCGAAGGGCGATACGCAGGCCCTGGCGACGCTCTACGACCGGCACGCCGGCTGGCTGCTGGCCCGGCTGAGCAGACGGTGCACGGATGCCGAGACCGTACGGGAGGTCCTCCAGGACACCTTCGTGACGGTCTGGCGCTCCGCCGCGTCGCACCGCGGGGCCAGGGTCGGCGGCTGGCTGTGGGTGATCGCCTCGCGCCGGCTGGTGGACGCCCAGCGGGCCCGTGCCCGTACCGATCTCGCCGACCGGGCGGAGCGGACCGGGAACAACGAGTGGGCGGCCACCGCGCCGTCCGCCGAGGAGCGGGTGCTCGCCGGGCTGGAGTACGGGGATGTGGGCGCCGCGCTCGACCGGATCTCGCCCGAGCTGCGCGAGGTCCTGCGCGCCACCGTCATCGACGGGCTGACGACCCGCGAGACGGCCCGGCTCCTCGGCATACCCGAGGGCACGGTCAAGACCCGGGCGATGCGTGCCAGACGCGAACTGCGGGCCGCGCTGGAGCTGCCGGCCCCGGCGGCCCGGCCGCTGGGAGGAACGGCATGACCACGATGGGAGGTGACGGCATGCCCCACTGGCACGTGAGCGAGGAGCTGGCCGGGCGGTACGCCGCCGGTTCGGTGCCGGAGACGGACGCCTGGTCCGTGGAGAAGCACGTGGAGGCTTGCGGGGGGTGCGCTGCCCGGCTCTCGGCGGCGGTACGGGCACGGCCGGAGGCGGGGGCGGCACTGGACGCGGTACGCGCGGGGGTGCTGGCCGCGGTGGTGGCGGAAGGGGTCTCGGAGGAAGAGGTCTCGGCTGAAGGGGCGTCCCCGAGGGAGCCTGCCCGCGGAGTCCGGCGGCGCTCCCCCGGGGCCGCCACCCGCGCCGGGCGGCTGCTGTGGGCCGCCGGGCCCGCGCTGCGCGGGCCATGGCTGCTGGCGCTGGTGCTGGTGGCCGTCGGGGCCGTCGCGCTGGCGTACGGGGCGGGGGCCGGGGCCGGTGAGGCCGTCCGCCCGCTGCTCCTCGTCGTCGCGCCGGTGCTGCCGCTCGCCGGGGTGGCCCTCTCCTACGGCCGGCACGCGGACCCGATGCACGAGATCACCGCCGCCACCCCGTCCGGCGGGGTGCGGCTGCTGCTGACCAGGACCGCCGCGGTGCTCGCCGTGAGCATCCCGGCGCTCACCCTCGCCGGGGCGGCGCTGCCGGCCTCCGCCGGACGGCCCGGCGCGGCGGCCTGGCTGCTGCCCGGACTCGCGATGACGCTGGCGGCGCTCGCCCTCGGTTCGTACGTCGGCTGCCGCACCGGTGCCACGTCCGTCGCCGTGGCCTGGGCGGCCGCCGTCGTCCTGCCCGCCTTCGCCGCGTCGCCCCCGGCCTCCGTCGCCGCGGCGGCCTCGGCCGCCCGGTACTTCGCGGGCCCCGCCGCACAGGCCGGCTGGGCGGCGGGCGCGCTGGTGTGCGCCGCGCTGCTCGCCGTACGCCGTAGATCCTTCGACCATCTGGAGACGTTGTGAGCGTGAACGCATGAGCGGCACCGAGGCCGTGAACACGGTCGAGGTCAGGGCACTGACCGTCCGGCACCGCAGGACGACCGCGCTCGACGCCGTCGACCTGGACTTCGCGCCCGGTGTGCACGGGCTGCTCGGGCCGAACGGGGCGGGCAAGACCTCGCTGATCCGGGTGCTCGCCACCGTCGCCGCGCCCTCCGGCGGCCGGGTGGAGCTGCTCGGCAGCGAGGTCGGCGCCGGGTCGGACCACCGCAGCCGGGCGGCGGTCCGGCGCAGGCTCGGCTATCTGCCGCAGGAGTTCGGCTACTACCCGGGCTTCACGGTCCGCGAGTTCGTCTCGTACGTGGCCTGGCTCAAGGAGATGGACGCGGCGGCGGTCCCGGAGGCGGTGGAACGCGCGGTGGACCGGGTGGGGCTGACGGACCGGATCGACGCCCGGGTGAAGACCCTGTCGGGCGGCATGGTGCGGCGCGTCGGCATCGCCCAGGCGATCGTCAACGATCCGGACCTGCTGCTGCTCGACGAGCCGACCGCCGGCCTGGACCCGGAGCAGCGGGTCGAATTCCGGGCGCTGATACGGGAGCTGGGCCGCACCACCACCGTGATCGTCTCGACCCACCTGGTCGAGGACGTCGCCGCCGCCTGCACCGATGTCACGCTGATCGAGTCGGGCCGGATCGCGTACCGGGGCACGACACGGGAGCTGACGGAGCTCGGCGACGCCGGGGACGGCGGAGCGGAGCGGCCGGACGGAAACCCGATCGAGCGCGGCTACACCGCCGCGCTGCGGGCGCACCGGGCGGCGGTGGCGAGCCGATGACCGCATCCGCAGCATCCGGGAAGACCACGGCCGGGAAGCCCCCGGCCCACACCGCCCTGCGCATCGAACTCCGGCGCGGGATCGCCCCCTGGACGGGGCTCGCCGTCGCCGTCACCCTCCTCGTTCCGCTCTGGAGCAAGGCGGCACAGTGGCAGGGCAGCTGGGGCGAGACACAGTCCCAGCTGCACGCGGCGGCGGCGCTGCTCGGCGGCCCGCTCGTCGCCGCGGCCGCCTGCTGGCAAGGCGGCCGGGAGCACCGCCGGCGCACCGCCGAACTGCTGCTCTCGGTGCCGCGCAGCCGGTTGGCGCAGGTGACGACGGCCGCGACGCCGATCGCGCTGTGGGCGGCGGCCGGGTACCTGCTAGCGCTGGCCGTGGTGTTCGCGGCGACGGCTCCGTACACCGGGGCGGGCGCCCCGTCCCTCTCGGTCGTCGTCACGGACCTCGGGATCCTGCTGTCCATCGGCTTCGTCGGCTTCGTGGCCGGGCGGCTGGTGCGGTGGCGGCTGACCGCCCCGGTGCTCGCGGTCGTGCTGTACCTGCTCCTGGGGGCCCCGGGCTACATGGAGGCGGATGCCCGGTTCCTGAGCCCCGGCGAGGAGTACGCGCTGTCGTCGTGGGTCCCGGTGTGGTGGTTCGCGCCGGTCCTGCTGGCCTGGACGGGCGGCATCGCCGCCACCGTGCTGCTGGCGTACGCGGCACGGCGGCGCCTGCCGGCCGTCGTACCGCTCGCGCTGGCGGTAGCGGCCGGAGCGGTGATCGTGCACACGGGCGCCGGCCTGTTCCGGGACGACCCGAACGCGACGCGCAAGGTCTGCTCGGCACCGGAACCCGGCGTGCCTCAGCTCTGCGTGAAGGCGCCCGACGCCCCGGCGCTGCCCAGCGTGTCCGCTGCCCTGGCCGGCATGTTCTCGCGCCTGGAGGGCGTACCGGGCGCACCGGTCAGGTACGTGGATTCCGGGTTCGACCCGAAGGACGGCGAAGCCGCTCTCGGCTCGGCGACGCGCGGCTGGAACCTCACCCGGAACGAGCTGACCGACCCTCAGGCGTATGCCTCGAACACCGCCCTGAGCCTGGTGGACCGCGACTGTCCGGACGGCATGAGGACGAGCGACCGCAAGCCGGCCGACCGGGTGCAGTTCACGGACGACGCCGTACGCGCCTGGCTGGCCGGCGACGACTCCACCTGGGACCCGGAGGCCCGCCCCCTCGTCGCCCGCCTCGATGCCATGCCCGAAGCCGACCGCAGGGCCTGGCTCGGCCGCTTCCTGGCCACGCTGGAGAGCTGCACGGCCGCGGAGGTGCCTGCCCTGTGAGCTCTCAGCCGGCCCGTGCCGCTCTCCCCCTCCTCTACATCCGCTCCCGCGCCCTCCCCCTCACCGCCACCACCCTGACGTGCATCACGCTCGTCGCGGCATGGGCCGCCCACTGGCTGCAGAGCCGGCCGTACTTCGACCACACCGCCCGCGTCCCGGTCGTCGTGCTGGCCCCGCTGCTCGCCTCCGCCGCGATCGGCACCAGCCTGCACTCGCACAGCGACGAGCTGGACCGGACCGCCGTGGGCCGGTGGTGGCCGCGCCGGCTGCTGCATCTGCTGGTGCTGACCGCCGTGACGGCGGGGGCGCTCGCGGCAGCCGTCCCGGGTCACCCTGAGGAGTTCGGCGTACCGGCCATGGTGCGCAACGTGCTCGGTGCGACGGGGGTGGCCGCGGCCTCCGTCGCGCTGCTCGGTGCCCGGCTGAGCTGGCTGCCGATGACGGTCTACGGCGGCGCCGTCTACCTGGCGGCGCCCCGCACCCCGGGCGGCGCGGCGGCGGTGTGGGCCTGGCCCATGCAGCCGGGTCCGCAGGGTGCGGCGTGGGCGGTGGCCGTGACGGCGTACGTGGCCGGGGCGGCGCTCCTCGCGGTGCGCGGCGCACGCCCGGAGCGCGGGTAATCGCCGTCGCCCTCCCGGCACGCGGGGCGGATCCGGCAATCCACTGGCCCCGGGCCGCGCCGACCGGACAGGATGGCGGGGAACCCGCCCGCCATCCACCGGAGACCCGCGCCATGCCCGACACGTACCACTCCGACACCCTCGCCCCCGTCACGCTCGACCGCCGCGAAGGCCCGTACGGCGAGGTCGTGCTGCGGAGGCGGGGTGACGACTTCGAGATCATCGCCAACGGGTGCTTCCTGATGGACACCTCGGACGGGCGCTCCGAGCGGCTGCTGATCGACGCGGCGCTGGCCGCGCTGCCGACCGGCCGGACCGCTCCGTCGGTGCTCATCGGCGGTCTCGGCGTCGGTTTCTCGCTCGTCCGGGCCGCCGCCGAGCCGAGGTGGGGGCGGATCGTCGTGGCCGAGCGGGAGCAGGCGATCGTGGACTGGCATCTTCAGGGGCCGCTGGCCGCGATCTCCGGTGCGGCGCTCGCCGATCCGCGGACCGGGATCCTGACGACGGATCTCGTCGAGTACCTGCGTACGACTACGGACCGTTACGACGCCCTGTGTCTGGACATCGACAACGGGCCGGACTGGACCGTCACCGAGGACAACACGAGCCTGTACTCCCCCGCCGGTCTGGCGGACTGCCGGGAGCGGCTGACGCCGGGCGGCGTTCTCGCAGTGTGGTCCGCACAGCCGTCCGCCGACTTCGAACAGGCCCTGCGGAATGCCGGATTCGATGGGGTAAGAACCGAAGAGGTAAGCGTTGCCCGAGGTGTGCCCGACGTGGTGCATCTCGCACTTCGGACAGGCTGAGACCCCCCACCGGGTATCCCCGGCCCCCGGAAGTCCGGGGGCCAAGTGCCACAAGACCGACACTCCGCCACCTCTTCGCGTCCGAGGCGTTACACCCTGCGTAGCCGAGAGGAGTCCGCTGCCTTTACGCTGCTGACCGGTAACGGGATCACCGACGAAATCCACAAGCGAAGACCGTGCGTCCGGGGGAATGGCCCCCGCGAGAACGGGCAGGGGCGGGGCGATGGAACAGACACACACCACCCACAACGGTGTCGCGGCCACCCCGGGCGCGCAGCGCCGGGTGCTGGTGGTCGAGGACGACGCCACGATCGTCGATGCCATTTCCGCCCGGCTGCGGGCCGAGGGCTTTCTGGTGCAGACGGCACTCGACGGTCCCGCGGCGGTGGACGCGGCCGAGGCGTGGCAGCCCGATCTGATGGTGCTCGACATCATGCTTCCCGGCTTCGACGGCCTGGAGGTCTGCCGCCGTGTGCAGGCCCAGCGGCCGGTGCCGGTGCTGATGCTGACCGCCAGGGACGACGAGACGGACATGCTGGTCGGCCTCGGGGTCGGCGCCGACGACTACATGACCAAGCCGTTCTCGATGCGCGAGCTGGCGGCGCGGGTCCATGTCCTGCTGCGCCGGGTCGAGCGCGCGGCGCTGGCCGCGGTGACGCCGCGCAGCGGGATACTGCGCCTCGGCGAGCTGGAGATCGATCACGCGCAGCGCCGGGTCCGGGTCCGCGCCGACGACGTCCACCTCACGCCGACCGAGTTCGACCTGCTGGTCTGTCTGGCCAATACTCCGCGCGCGGTGCTCTCCCGGGAGCAGCTGCTGGCGGAGGTCTGGGACTGGGCGGACGCCTCCGGCACCCGTACGGTCGACAGCCACATCAAGGCGCTGCGCCGGAAGATCGGCGCGGAGCGGATCCGTACCGTGCACGGTGTCGGTTACGCCCTGGAGACGCCGGCTCCATGACCCGGCCCGGTTCCGGACTGCGTCCCTTCTCGGTCAAGGCCAAGATGAGCACGCTCGTCGTGGTCTCGGTGTTCATCACCACCGGGCTGCTGATGGTGGCCGTGCGCACCAGGACCGAGTTGCGGTTCATCACGGTGTTCTCGGTGATCGCGACCCTGCTCATAACCCAGTTCGTGGCGCACGGTCTGACCTCGCCGCTGGACGAGATGACCACGGTGGCCCGGTCGATATCGCACGGCGACTACACCAGACGGGTGAGCGGCGCCGACCGGCGCGACGAACTCGGCGACCTGGCCCAGACGATCAACCGCATGGCGGACGATCTGGAGGCCGTGGACCGGCACCGCAAGGAGCTGGTCGCCAATGTCTCGCACGAACTGCGAACACCCATCGCGGCGCTGAGAGCCGTGCTGGAGAACGTCGTGGACGGGGTGTCCACCGCCGATCCCGAGACGATGCGCACGGCGCTGAAGCAGACCGAGCGGCTCGGCAGGCTGGTGGAGACGCTGCTGGACCTGTCCCGGCTGGACAACGGGGTGGTCACGCTCAAGGCCCGCCGTTTCGAGGTGTGGCCGTATCTGTCGGGCGTGCTGAAGGAGGCGAACCTCGCCGCGGGGCACCGCCGGCTGCCGTCCGGTTCCGGGAACCACACCCGCAAGGACGTCCATCTGCACCTGGACGTGTCGCCGCCGGAGCTGACCGCGCACGCGGACGCGGAGCGACTGCACCAGGTGGTGGCCAATCTGATCGACAACGCCGTCAAGCACAGCCCGCCGCACGGCCGGGTCACCGTGCTGGCCCGGCGCGGGGCCGCCCCGGAGTCCCTGACCCTCGAAGTCATGGACGAGGGTCCCGGCATTCCGGAGTCCGAGCGGCACCGGGTCTTCGAGCGCTTCAACCGCGGCGAGGTGCCCTCCCCGCACGGTCCGGGCAGCGACGGCGGCACGGGCCTCGGGCTGGCGATCGCCCGCTGGGCGGTGGATCTGCACGGCGGACGCATCGGCGTGGCCGAATCCGTTCGCGGCTGCCGCATTCAGGTCACTCTTCCGGGGATCCCTCAGCAGCGAGGTTGACATAGGGTTCGAACCGGAAGGGCGCGTTCTGCGTGTTCCGTTCAAGGGGTGCGGTCCAGGGGGCCGTAGCCGCGGTCCCACGTACCCAAAAAGCAGCGGAACCGTGCTTGTTTCCCGCCAATTCCCGTACCGAAACCCGCCTTCCGATGTGACTTGCGCGACGAAGACCGGCCCGGCCTGCGTGGAACGGCCGGGGAGGCGTAGCCTTGATTTCCGCTGTCCATCACCTTGTGAAGCGGAAGAGGGCGGTTGCCGCCGTGTCGTCTCAGTCCCCCAGTAACTCGAGCATCTCGACCGACCAAGCCAGCCCGGGTTCGAACCCGGCCGCTGCTTTCGGGCCCAATGAGTGGCTCGTCGACGAGATCTACCAGCAGTACCTCCAGGATCCCAATTCGGTCGATCGCGCCTGGTGGGACTTCTTCGCCGACTACAAGCCGGGTACGTCCGGCACGGCGGACAAGCCCGTTCCCGGCGTCCCGGCCGCAGCGGCCGCGGTGACCCCGGCCGCGCCGCCCGCGCCCGCGCCGGCCACCCCGGCCGCACCCGCTCCGGCCCCCGCGGCCCCGGCCCCCGCACAGGCCGCCCCCGCCGCTGCTCCGGCAGCCCCGGCGAAGGCCGCCCCGGCTCCGGCCGCGAAGGCCGCCGAGCCCGCCCCGGCCAAGGCCGCGCCGGCCACCGAGGCCCCGGCCGGACCCGAGTACGTCACTCTGCGTGGCCCCTCGGCCGCCGTCGCGAAGAACATGAACGCCTCGCTGGAGCTGCCGACGGCCACGTCCGTCCGCGCCGTCCCGGTGAAGCTGCTCTTCGACAACCGCATCGTCATCAACAACCACCTCAAGCGCGCCCGGGGCGGGAAGATCTCCTTCACGCACCTCATCGGGTACGCGATGGTGCAGGCCCTCAAGGCCATGCCGGCGATGAACCACTCCTTCGCGGTGAAGGACGGCAAGCCGACCCTGGTCAAGCCGGACCACGTCAACCTCGGTCTGGCCATCGACCTGGTGAAGCCGAACGGCGACCGCCAGCTGGTCGTCGCGGCCATCAAGAAGGCCGAGACGCTCAACTTCTTCGAGTTCTGGCAGGCCTACGAGGACATCGTCCGCCGCGCCCGCAACGGCAAGCTCGGCATGGACGACTTCACCGGCGTCACCGCCTCGCTGACCAACCCCGGCGGCATCGGCACCGTCCACTCCGTGCCCCGCCTGATGCCCGGTCAGGGTCTCATCATGGGCGTCGGCGCGATGGACTACCCGGCAGAGTTCCAGGGCACCTCCCAGGACACCCTGAACAAGCTGGGCATCTCCAAGGTCATGACGCTGACCTCGACGTACGACCACCGGGTCATCCAGGGCGCCGCCTCCGGCGAGTTCCTGCGGATCGTCGCCCAGCTGCTGCTCGGCGAGAACGAGTTCTACGACGAGATCTTCAAGTCGCTGCGCATCCCGTACGAGCCGGTCCGCTGGCTGACGGACATCGACGCCTCGCACGACAGCGACGTCACCAAGGCCGCGCGGGTCTTCGAGCTGATCCACTCCTACCGGGTCCGCGGCCACGTCATGGCCGACACCGACCCGCTGGAGTACCGCCAGCGCAAGCACCCCGACCTGGACATCACCGAGCACGGCCTCACCCTGTGGGACCTGGAGCGGGACTTCGCGGTCGGCGGTTTCGCCGGCAAGTCGATGATGAAGCTCCGCGACATCCTCGGTGTGCTGCGCGAGTCGTACTGCCGCACCACCGGCATCGAGTTCATGCACATCCAGGACCCGAAGCAGCGCAAGTGGCTCCAGGACCGGGTGGAGCGCCCGCGCGCCCAGCAGCCCGAGCGCGAGGAGCAGCTGCGGATCCTGCGCCGGCTGAACGCCGCCGAGGCGTTCGAGACGTTCCTGCAGACCAAGTACGTCGGCCAGAAGCGGTTCTCGCTGGAGGGCGGCGAGTCCGTCATCCCGCTGCTCGACGCGGTCATCGACTCCGCCGCCGAGGCCCGCCTCGACGAGGTCGTCATCGGCATGGCCCACCGCGGCCGGCTCAACGTCCTCGCCAACATCGTGGGCAAGTCGTACGCCCAGATCTTCCGCGAGTTCGAGGGCAACCTCGACCCCCGGTCGATGCACGGCTCCGGCGACGTCAAGTACCACCTGGGCGCCGAGGGCACCTTCACCGGTCTGGACGGCGAGCAGATCAAGGTCTCGCTGGCCGCCAACCCCTCGCACCTGGAGGCGGTCGACCCGGTCCTGGAGGGCATCGCCCGCGCCAAGCAGGACATCATCAACAAGGGCGGCACGGACTTCACCGTCCTGCCCATCGCGCTCCACGGCGACGCGGCCTTCGCGGGCCAGGGCGTCGTCGCCGAGACGCTCAACATGTCGCAGCTGCGCGGCTACCGCACCGGCGGCACCGTGCACGTGGTGATCAACAACCAGGTCGGCTTCACCGCCGCCCCGGAGTCCTCGCGCTCCTCGATGTACGCCACCGACGTGGCGCGCATGATCGAGGCGCCGATCATCCACGTCAACGGCGACGACCCCGAGGCCGTCGTCCGGGTCGCGCGGCTCGCCTTCGAGTTCCGCCAGGCGTTCAACAAGGACGTCGTGATCGACCTCATCTGCTACCGCCGCCGCGGTCACAACGAGGGCGACAACCCGGAGTTCACCAACCCGCAGATGTACACCCTGATCGACAAGAAGCGCTCGGTGCGCAAGCTCTACACCGAGTCCCTCATCGGTCGCGGCGACATCACGCTGGAAGAGGCCGAGCAGGCGCTCCAGGACTTCCAGGGCCAGCTGGAGAAGGTCTTCGCCGAGGTCCGCGAGGCCACCTCGCTGCCGGCCCCGGCGCACACCCCCGAGGTCCAGCCGGAGTTCCCGGTCGCCGTGACCACCGCGATCTCCCCGGAGTTCGTCAAGGTCATCGCGGAGTCCCAGGTCAACATCCCCGACCGGATCACCGTCCACCCCCGCCTGATGCCGCAGATGCAGCGCCGCGCGGCCTCGGTGGAGAACGGCACGATCGACTGGGGCATGGGCGAGACCCTGGCCATCGGTTCGCTGCTGATGGAGGGCACCCCGGTCCGGCTCGCCGGCCAGGACACCCGCCGCGGCACCTTCGGCCAGCGCCACGCGGTCCTCGTCGACCAGGTGACCGGCGAGGACTACACCCCGCTGCTCTACCTCTCCGACGACCAGGCCCGTTACAACGTCTACGACTCGCTGCTCAGCGAGTACGCGGCGATGGGCTTCGAGTACGGCTACTCGCTGGCCCGCCCGGAGTCGCTGGTCGTCTGGGAGGCCCAGTTCGGTGACTTCGTCAACGGCGCGCAGACCGTCGTCGACGAGTTCATCTCCTCGGCCGAGCAGAAGTGGGGCCAGACCTCCGGCGTCACGCTGCTGCTGCCGCACGGCTACGAGGGCCAGGGCCCGGACCACTCGTCCGCCCGCCCGGAGCGTTTCCTCACGCTGTGCGCGCAGAACAACATGACGGTCGCCATGCCGACCCTGCCGTCGAACTACTTCCACCTCCTGCGGTGGCAGGTGCACAACCCGCACCACAAGCCGCTGATCGTCTTCACCCCGAAGTCGATGCTCCGCCTCAAGGCGGCCGCGTCGAAGGTGGAGGAGTTCACCACCGGCGGCTTCCGCCCGGTGATCGGCGACGACTCGGTGAACCCGGCCGAGGTCCGCAAGGTCGTCTTCTGCGCCGGCAAGGTCTACTACGACCTGGAGGCCGAGCGTACGAAGCGCGGCGCCACGGACGCTGAGGCTGCCAACACGGCGATTATCCGTCTGGAGCGCCTGTACCCGCTGCCGGGTGCCGAGATCCAGGCCGAGATCGCCAAGTACCCGAACGCCGAGAAGTACCTCTGGACCCAGGAGGAGCCGGCCAACCAGGGCGCCTGGCCGTTCATCGCCCTGAACCTGATCGACCACCTGGACCTGGCCGTCGGCGCCGACGTCCCGCACGGTGAGCGCCTGCGCCGCATCTCGCGTCCGCACAGCTCGTCCCCGGCGGTCGGCTCGGCCAAGCGCCACCAGGCCGAGCAGGCCCAGCTGGTCGCCGAGGTCTTCGAGGCCTGACCCGCTGCCGTACGAACCGAGGGGCCCGGCCCCGCGACTTGCTCGCGGGGCCGGGCCCCTCGGTTTTCGTGGCCGGTGGTGCGGGGCGCCGGCTAGACGACCGGGGGTTCGAAGTCCCAGTACGGGCGGTTGCGCGAGCGGGCCGAGACCGTATGGACGTGCTGGGCACCGAGGGTGGCCACCAGGTCGCCCAGCGCCTCGTTCTCGACCTTCTCGGCCCGCTGCCGCTCCCGTACGCCACGCAGGTCCGCGGCATGGGCGATCCGGGCGGAGAGGGTCAGCGGGTGGGTCCGCCCGAGGGTCTCGGTGGCCCTGGCGATGACCGCGGCCGTCAGCGAGGCCGCGGATTCCGGGTCTCCCACCAGGTTGCGCAGCGCCGAGGCGTTGATGGCGCACCCCAGGGTCCAGGGGTGGTACTCGCCGACGGCCTGTGTCAACGCGGCGAGGGCCCCTTCCAGGAGCGTATGGGCCTGGTCGCGCTCGCCCACGTTGCGCAGGATCAGTGCGTGGTTGCCCCGCGTTCCCGCCACGAAGGGGTGCTCCTCGCCGAGCATGCTCAGATAGCCGTCGATGACCTTCTCGCTTATGCCCCTGGCCTGGTCGATGTCCGCGTGCTCGCGGGCGAAGCAGCTCTGCCCGGCCGCGAACATCATGGTCAGCGGGTCGCCCTCGCCCAGCACGCGCTCGCACCGCTCCAGGACCCGGGTGAACAGGGTCGAGGCCTTGGCGCGATCTCCCGAGCGGTAGTGGCACAGCGCGAGGTTGTACTCGGCCCGCAGCGTCTGCGGGTTGTCGTTGCCGAGGACCCGCCGGTGCACCCCGACGCTCTGGTTCTGGAGCGACATCCCGTCGCTGTAGCGACCGAGCAGGCGCAGGTCGGTGGCGTAGTTGGTCTGGGAGGCCAGGGTCCAGTTGTGCCGCTGGCCCAGGAACTGCCGACGGGCTTCCAGGGTCCGCCGGTTGAGCTCCAGGGACTCCTGGTACCGGCCGAGGAGCCGCAGCGAGACGGCCAGGTTGTTCTGCGCGTTGAGCGTGCGCGAGTCCTGGTCGCCCAGCAGTTCGCGGTAGGCGGCGAGGACCCAGCCGGACATCTCCAGCGCCTCTTCGTACCGGCCGAGCCCGCGCAGATCGGCGGCGAGGCCTCCGGCGGCGCGCAGATGCTCCAGATCCTGCACGCCGCGCTCGGCGCGCAGATGGTCCACCGCGGCACGTTCGATCACTTCCGTACCGGCGTAGTCGCCGACGGCCCGCAGCAGGTTGGCGTAGTGGTAGCTGAGGTCCCAGATCCTGGGGTGGTCCTCGCCGAGGAGTTCCCGCCAGGCCTTCATGGCGCGTTCGCCCAGCTTGATGCCGGCCCGGTACTCGCCGGAGAGGTACATGTAGCGCAGGCAGTTGAGCACCAGGGACTGCACCGCCGGGTCGGTGCTCCTGAGCACGTCGGCCCATTTCAGGTGCGGGGTGATCTCGGCGTAGGCGGGCCACAGGCGGGTGTCGCTGGGCCTGCCGGGGTCCGCGGCGGCGAGGGCCCGGCGAACCACGTCGATGAACTCCCGGCGGTCCCGCTCGGTCATGTCGTGGCCGACGATCTGGTGGACCATCCGGTGCATGTAGAGCGATTCTCCGGGGGACGCCTCGTCGAGGACCGACTCGTGGGACTCCAGCCGGACCACGGAGTACTGGCGCAGCTGTGCGATCGCCTTGTTCCACAGCAGCGGGTCGTTCATCAGGCCGGACACCTGTTCCGGCAGCTCGCCCGCGGGCATTTCCTTCAGCAGCCGCACCGGAATGGAGCCGGGCGCGAAGAAGCTGCACAGGCGGAGCAGATCGACGGACTCGGGGACCGTGTCCTTGAGCTTGTTCAGCAGTATCGACCATGCGGTCTGGAAGGCGAGCGGGAAGTCGGCGGAGACCTTGACGACGTCCTGGTCGATGCCGCCTTCGAGAAGTTCGATGTACTCCTCGACCGACAGGTCGGAGTCGTTCAGCCAGCCTGCGGTCTGGTCGAGGAGGAGCGGAAGGTCTTCGAGCGCCTCGGCGAGCCGGTCCGCTTCGGCGGGGCTCAGGCGCGGTGCGCGGCGCCGGACGAAGGCGACCGACTCGTCCCGGTTGTAGACGGGCACCTCGACGAGGTTGCTGTTGTGCTCGCCCCACTCCGGGTTGCGCGAGGTGATGAGGACGTGTCCGGGGCCGGTCGGCACCAGGTCCCAGATGTTCTCGGGCTCGTCGGCGCCGTCGAGCACGAGGAGCCAGTGGGAGTGCGGTTCACCGCGGCGCAGCGCGTCCCGCACCGCGCGCAGCCGCTCGCCGTACTCGACACCGGTGGACAGGCCCAGTTCGGGGGCGAGTTCGGCGAGCCGCTGGCGATAGAGCGCACGCCGGTCGGCGGGCACCCACCAGACCACGTCGTACTCGGAACCGAAGCGGTAGACGTACTCCGCGGCCAGCTGGGTCTTGCCGACACCGGACATGCCGTACAGCGCCACGACCCCGGCGCCCGACCCGGCGTCCTGGAGAGCCTGGTACGCCTTGTTGAGCAGTTCCTCACGACCGGTGAACCGGGTGTTGCGCCGCGGTACCCCGCCCCACACCTCGGGGGTGTCGGCCGGGTAGCGGGGGCCCGGCCGGTGCTCGACCGGCTCGGGAAGCGGTTCGGTGGGCAGGCCGAGGCGGACGAGGAGCCGTCGCTCGGCCTCGTCGGCACCGACGTTGGTGAGGTCGGCGGTGCCGAGGACCGAGGTGGCGCCGGGCAGTGCCGAAGTGGTGAGGCTGACGGCGGCGAAGCGGTCGGGGTCGGGGGCGACGACCTCGCGCAGCGCCCTGTTCCACTCGTCGTGCGTGCGCGGGCCGAGCTGGAAGTACCAGTCGCTGAGGACCAGCAGGACGCGGCCCCTGGAGAGCGTCAGGTCGCGCAGCGACTCCTCGAGCGGCACCTCCACCGGTGGGTCCCAGCGCTGCTGGACGACCGTCACCCCGCGCCGCTCCAGGCGGTCCCCGATCCAGGTCGCCCAGGCGCGATTGAAACCGGCGAAACTGATGGTGACGGATTGCGCCCCGGTTGCTCCAACTTGCCTACGCGTTCCGGGCATTCAACCGTCTCCCTGCCTCGATTCGAGCCTTGTCAACATACACCGGAGCCTGGTCGCTCCGGCGGACAATCCCGGGGGTTCTCACGGCCTGTGCGGGCCGTTCCTCTGCTGCCATATCACCTTCGCGGTGGCCACGTATGCCTCCGCACGCGCGAGGTGCCCCGCAGGAGGCGGACAATCGTCCAGACGGTGGTAGAGCGCGATCATCTCGTTGACCAGCACCCGGCCCTCGCGGGTCAGCTCCGCCGATCCGGCCAGCACGGGGAGTACGGCTCCGACCTGTTCGCGGCAGCGGGCGTGCTCGGCCCAGGCCAGGTCGCGGTGGGTGACGCGGCGCGCGGAGAGCGCGAACCGCTGCCAGTAATCGGCGAGCGCGATGTGCGAGTAGGCGCCTTGGAGGAGGCCGTCGAAGGGGCGGGGGTCGGAGCGCCAGGGGGCGAAGTGGCGTGGGGTCGCGTCCTCGTGGTGCAGCGGCAGGAGGGCGCAGAGCGCGGACAGCTTGGTGTGCTGGAGTTCGTGGACGAGGGTGGAGGCGAAGTAGGCGGGGGTGGCCGGCCTGCTGCTGAGGACGGCACCGAACGCTTCCCGCCTGGTGCCGCTGCAGTGTGCCGTGCCCTCGCCGGCGGGCCCGGAACCGGGTGGCGGGCCGAGCGGGACGAGGCAGCGGAGCAGGACCGCCGCCTCGGTGAGGCGGTGCTCGCCGCCGATGGCGAGCAGGGGTGCCACACCGGCCCAGGACTCGGCCCAGGCCTTGCGTTCGTGGTCGTCGATATGGGTGGCGGCGCTCAGGCCGTGCCGCTGGAGTCCGCGGCCGTCGGTGCGGTACGGGTCGACGTCGTCCAGGGGTACGGGGCCGATGCCCGACTGCACGGCGGGCAGGGCGAGCACCGGCAGCCAGCGCGGGTCGCCCGAGCCGGTCGTGCCGTCCGGGTGGGTGTGTGCCGATATGGATTCCTGCCCGGTCTCACGCATCGTCAATTCGTCGCCGGAGAAGGCGATGTCGACCGGCGCGGATGCTTCGGTTTCCGTGCGCAGGGCACCCAGGGTGGGCAGGGACAGGAGCCCGCCGTGCGCGGTGAGCCGGGTCGTGAACGGGATTCCGGCGCGGATCGCGGCCGCGGCGGCCAGGGCGCTCAAGTGGTCCAGGTCGGCCCGGAGTTCGGGGCCGGGACCGGGGCCAGTGGCGGGTCCGGGGCTGGAGAGACCGCGCAGGCAGCGCTGCGCCCAGGGGCCCACGAGGGGGTGCAGCAGGACGGTGCGTAGGGCGGTCCGGTCGGCGCGTTCGGCCCTCTCCAGCAGCGCCCAGTCCTGACGGAGGCGGTCGAGCGCCTGGGGCGGGAGGACGTCGGCGGGTGCCGCCCCGGCCGCGTCGAGCAGGGCCCGCAGCAGGAGGAGCCGTCGGGTGTCCTGATCGCGTACGAGCACGCCGAGGGTGTCGGCATCGCCCTCGGTGCGGCCGAGTTGACGCAGCATGTGGTCCGGGAGTGGGGGGATCATCGGCGTTCTCCTGCGGTTGCGTCGGACAGCCGGGCGGCGACATGGCGTACCAGCCGTTCGAGGTCGGCGCAGTAGACGGACGGGTTGGCGAAGCCGTTCTCTGCGCGGTAGCGGTGTGCGTAGTGGCCGCCGCCGCAGACGGTCAGCAGCGGGCAGGCGCGGCAGGTGGCGGCCAGCGCGTCGGCGCCCGCCCGGCGGGCGGCCACGCCGGGGTGGCGCAGGGCGTCGTCGAAGGTGTGGCGGAAGACGTCGAGCCCGGTGGCGGCGGCCGTGTCGTAGGCGGACTTGAGGGAGTCGACCTGCTCGATCGCCCCGTCGGTCTCGACCACGATCGCGTCGACGGGATCGAGGCCGAGGGCTTCGGTGGCGCCGGGCAGGCCCAGCAGCAGGGCTATGCACTCCTCGAAGAGCCGGACCCTGGTCTCCCGCCGTCCGGTGCGCCACCAGCGGTCGAAGACGGTGGTGAGCCAGTCGCCGTACGGGGTCGGGCGGCCGGACGCGGAGCCCGTGCGCGGCAGGCCCGGTGGGGGGTTCGTCCAGTTGCCGTGCGGCAGCAGCAGGTCGATGGCCGGGGGGTGCAGGTCGAGCAGCGACTCGTACATCTCGATGGGGTCGGTGCGGGGGTCGACGACGGTGAGGATGCCGGCGTACGCGTCGGGGTGCCGGTCGGCGAGGAGCCGGGCGCCTCGCGAGGCGGCGGGCCAGGAGGGGCGTCCCGCGTGGTCGGTGCGCTGGGTGTTGTGGGCGGCCAGGCCGCCGTCGAGACTGATGCCGATGCGTATGCCGTGCCGGGCGAGCGTGGCGGTGCGGGCCTCGGTGAGCAGGGTCGCGTTGGTCTGGACGGTGGTGTGGACGGTGCAGCCCGCGGGTGCCAGGCCGCGTACCCGGTCGGCGAAGGCGGCCAGCCGGTGGGCGCCCGCGAGCAGGGGTTCGCCGCCGTGCAGGACGAGCGCGACGTGTCGCAGTCCGTGGGTGGCCGCGTGTTCGGCGATGCGGTGCGCGGTGCGGTCCAGGACGGCGGGTGCGGCGGCGGCCGGGCGGTCGCGCCAGGTGCGGTCGGGGCCCGCGTAGAGGTAGCAGTAGCGGCAGGCGAGATTGCAGCGGCCGTGCACCTTGACGATGAACTGCCCGAAGGAGGGCCCGGGTCGGTTCGGCCCGGCACATGGGGGCGTTTTCGGCGTCGCCTGTCGAGACACTCCCGCACCCCCGTGCCGTTCGCATCCGCCGGCACGGCCCCCGTCGCCGCCCCGAGGGGAGTATCCCTGGCTCGCCGCGGGGACAAACCCGTGCCCTGTCACGATGTCCTGTTCATCCGGGCCACCGGACCGAAATCGTGCGGCCCCGGCGCCGTCCCACCGGGCCGGGCCGCGGCCGGAAGGAGACGGCGGCGGGTCAGAAGGAGTTGTCGAACCCCCACAACATCTCCCGCGGCTGCTCGACCCGTCCGCGCAGATCCGCGACCACCTCGGCGAGCACCGGATGGTCCAGTGTCCGCAGTGCCTCCAGATCGAGCGCCAGCAGGTCCGGCAGCGCGTCCGGTCCGCCGGACGGGCCGTCCGGCGGACCGCCGTCCGGGATGTCCGTGTGCACCGTGCGCACCGTCTCGTTCATCACGCCTCCCCGTAACACCCCTCGCGCCCGCACCGGTGCGCTCGCCCTTGAGCGCCCGGCCGGGCCCGTGTACCTGATGTCCTGTGCGCCGGCACGCGTCCCGCGTACCGGCCGCCAATGTACGGATGCCCCGCAGGACCGGGGCTACGCCTTGGCGAAGATGCCGTCGAGCGGCGTCGGTCGTGCGCCGGTCGCACCGCGGCGGCCCGCCACGCGAAGCCCCACGTCGCCCGCCCCGCGCCGTCCGGCGCCCCGTCAGCGCTCCAGCTCCGCCAGCCGCTCGGCGGTCGCGCCGCCCGCCGATCCGCCGCCGTCCGGCAGCTTGCGCCATTCCTGGCGGGCCGAGCGGTACGCGTCGCGTGCGGCCCGGGGGCGTCCCGCTCGCTCGTACGTCATGCCCCGCCAGTGGTTGGCCGTGGCCCCCAGTTCCACCGCTTGCCAGACCTGCTGCGGACTGTCCAGCTCCGCCTCCGCCCGGCCGGCCGCCTCCGCCGCCCCCCGGAACGCCTCGGCCGCGTCGTCGAGCCGGGCCGGGCGCTGGAGCACCCGGGCGGCGTCCAGGTGGGAGCGGCCCAGCTCCAGCCAGCAGCTTGCCTCGGTCAGCGGGTCGGCCGCCTCCTGGGCCGCGAGGCCGAAGAGGTGCTCGGCCTCGCGGAGGTCGACCCGGTCCTCGGTGGCACGGTGCCGGAGCATCAGTGCGCGGCCCAGCATCAGCAGCCGCTCGGCCTGGCGGGTGCTGCCCGCCGGCGTCTCCGTACGGCAGTCGCGCAGCACCCGGATCGCGGCGCCGATGTGCGGGCGGCCGTCCGGCAGCCGGGCCCGGCGCAGCAGGGTGCCGCCCCATTCGGCGAGCAGGTCGGTGTGGGCGCGCGAGTCGCGGGGGACGTCCCGGGCGGCGCGGGCGAACCAGTCGGCGGCGGCCACGAGTTCGTCGGGCTCGCCGGTGTGCTCGTACCGGGCGGCGCGGACCCGGCCGGCCCTGATCCGCAGCGCGGCGCGCTGCCGCTGATCGCGTACGGTCGCCAGGGCCTGTTCGACGAGTGTCGCGGCCTCGTCCGGTTCCTCGCCGGAGCCGAGCAGGGCGTCCACCAGATCGAGCAGGACGCGCACCTCGGTGCCCAGGGTGTGCCGGCCGCCGCCCTGTTCGAAGGCGGTGCGCAGGGAACGTGCGGCCTGGCCCGCGTACACCCGGGACTGTTCGGTGTCGGCGGTGGCCCCGGCCAGCTTCAGCATGGTCCTTCCGTGCGCCAGGGGCAGGGTTGTGGGGCGGTTCTCCTGGTCGGGCCAGACATCGGCGAACGCCTCCAGCATTCCGCACGCGGCCTGGAGCAGGGCGGTGTCGCCGTCGAGCCGCCACTGCGCCTCCAGGGCCCTCACCCGTTCCAGGGTCAGCCGGAGGGCCTCGGCGGGGTCCAGGCCGGGGGCCGAGCAGGCGGCCGTGTACTCGCGGTCGGCACGGCGCAGCAGCTCCAGCGCGCCGCGCCGGTCGCCGCGCCGCCGCCGGTCGTCGGCTGCGGCGTGCAACACCTTGGCCAGTACGGCCCGTTCGCGTACCGCTGCGGGTTGCGCGGCGGCCCGTTCGGCGGCGTACTCGGCCTCGCGGAGCAGTTCGGCGTCGCCCTGGACCTCCCACAGCCGCAGCACGCAGCGGGCGTATTCCGCCCACAGTGCGGGGTCGGTGTCCGGTTGCTCCTCGCGCACGGCGGCGCCGCGCAGAAGCTGCACGGCGTCGATGAGGTACTGCACCATGCTGTCCGATTCGAACTGCCGCAGGAGGGCGCGGGCGCTCTCCACCGCGGTGTTCGGGGTCCGTACGGGGCTCGGGTGGCCCCCGCGTCCGGTCCGCATCACGAACTGCTCGGGCAGGGGCATGAAACGCTCCAGTACGCGGACCGCGACCTCGGCGAAGGGGTGGGGGACGCGCGACCCGCCGCTTGCGCCGCTCTCCTCGTTCTCGCCACCCTCCTCGATCCCCCCGTCGGGCGTGCCGTCCTCCAGGGGGTCCGTACCGGCGGTGGCCGGTGTGGACGGGTATCTGCGTTCGTGCCGGCGTTCGCCGAGCTGGGCGAAGGCCAGGGCCGGGAAGTTCGGCCCGCCCCTGCCGAACCGCTGCTCGATGTACTGCGAACAGTGTTTGAGCACGAGCAGCGCCTCGTCGCGGCCCAGCGGGCCGAGCAGCGCCTCCCGGACGCCGGGCACGAATTCGTACCACTGGCCGTCGTGCTCACCGCCGTCCTCGTTCCTGCTCCGCGTCAGCAACCCGCTGAGCAGCACCTCGGCGAGTTCGGACGGGCCCGAGTGGGGCAGCATCGTGCGCTGCACCAGCTGCATCACCGGGAGGTGCAGCGGGGCCGCCGCGAGGTAGACGGCCAGTTGCCCGGCGGCGGGTGAGGCCGCCGAGCGGAAGCGGCTGACCAGCTGGAGCGAGGAGAGTCCATCGCCCGCACGCTGCGCGGCCGCCGCCGGGTGATCGGCCCGCACCCAGCCGACCGCGCCGGAGATCTGTCCCGATCCGGTGCCGGAGAGCAGCCGGGCCCAGGCCGCCAGCGCCCCTTCCACCGGCGGGAGAACGGGTACGGCGAGGGCCCCCGGGTGCACGGCGGGGCCCGTACCCGGCTGCTCCACGACCTTGAGCACGGCGGCTCCGCCGGGTCCGTCGCCCCGGGACAGCGAACCGTAGGTGACCGGCAGTCTGGTGCGGTTCCACATCCGCTGCGGCAGCGGCTGGAGCACGGCGGCCGGGGCCTGCGCGGCCAGCTGGTGCAGCAGCCGGTGGGCCCGGCCGCTGTGCCAGAGCGGACCGGCGCAGTCGCTGACCAGGACGGTGACCCGGCGGCCGGTCGGATCGCTCAGCCGGTCCGCGGAGTTCAGCGGCGCCGCGGCCGGGTCGGGGCTGCGGCTCACCGCGGCCGCGCCGTCGGGGCCCTGGTGCAGATAGCGGACCTGCACGTCCCGGAAGGCACCCAACTGAGCGAATATCTGCTGGAGTTCGCCGAACATCCGGTCCCAGACCAGCATCGAGGACGAGGCGTCCATGACGCACTGCAGGACCGCCTCGCCCCGGGACACGCCACGGAACACCGGAATGATCAACCCGCCTGCGCGGGCGCTGAGTTCGGCGGTCGCCGTCTCGTCGAGGGTGCTGCGCAGCGGCGGCGACGCGGGGTGGTAGCGCTGCAACGGCCTGAGTGCGCGCTGGAGTTCGAGGGGTGCGGGCAGCGCCGGGGCGGCTGGCACACCGAAGGCGAGGGCGGCCGTACGCCCCTTCCGGGCAGCGCCCGTGCCCGTGCCCGACGGGCCGCCGGGGCGGGCGCGGTCCGAGGGTCCGGTACGCGGTACGGGGTAGAGCGTGATCCGCCGGTCAGGGTCGCCGGGGTCCGCCCGTGGCAGGGGTTCGTCGCCCGGGGCGTCGTGCGCGGGCTTCGCGGCGTCGGGCCCTGGGGCCTCGGGCCGCCCGCTCGACGGCGGCTCCGGGGGCAGGCGGACACCCGGAATGTGCCCCTGCCCCCCGGTCACGGTGTCGGCGTCGGGGTCGGCAGACGGCGCGTCCGGGTGACGGGCCCAGCGGGCCAGCCAGAGCGCGTCGCGCAGCTGCTCGACGTCGGGGTCGAGCCCGGCCTCGCGCAGCCGCGCCACGAAGGCTGGGAAGAGCCCCGCGTCGTCGAGTCCCGTCCCATGCGGCACCACAACACCGTCGTCGCCGGAACCCGCCTCACGCGGCACAGCAACACCGTCGTCGGGCCCCGTCCCGCCCAGCACCGCAACACCGTCGTCGTCGGAACCCGCCTCACGCGGCACCACAGCCCTCTCCCCCGCCACGCCGTCGCCGTCGCCGGGGTGGTGTTCGCCGTCCGGTCCGTGTCTCGCGCCGGCGCCCGCCATCAGCCCATCACCTCGGCCGGTCGAGTCGCTGGATGAGCAGGTCGGCGAGGCGGTCGCGGCCGGCCGGGGCGGCGGCGTCGGTGAGGTAGATGGCGTTCAACAGCTGGTCCGTGGCGAGGAGTTCGCTGCGGGACCGCTCCAGGAAGTGGGCGATCAGGTCGTCCCCGGAGCGCGCCGCCTCGTCGCCGAGGTGGGCGCGCACGAAGGTGGCGAGGCGCTGGTGGTCGGGGCGCCCCAGCTCCAGATGGATGCAGCGGCGCATCAGCGGCGCCGGGAAGTCCCGCTCCCCGTTGCTGGTGAGCACCACGAACGGGAAGGCGGTGCACTGCACCCGGCCGCCCCGCACCGTCACCTTGTTGCCGTCGTCGTCGAGTACCCGCGCCTCGCCGTCGGGCAGCCGGTCGGCGATCCGCTCCAGCTCCGGAATGCCGAACTCGCCCTCTTCCAACACGTTGAGCAGGTCGTTCGGCAGGTCGATGTCGCTCTTGTCGAGCTCGTCGATGAGCAGCACGCGGGGCCGGTCCGAGGGAAGCAGCGCGGTGCCGAGCGGTCCGAGCCGGATGTAACTGCCCACATCGTCCGTGGCCGGGCCGGCGCCCGTGCCGGCTGCGGCGCTGTGCGCGGCGATCTGTACGTCCTGGAGCCGGGCGATCGCATCGTAGTGGTAGAGGCCGTCCAGCAGTGTCGTCCGGCTCACGATCGGCCAGCGCAGCACCCGGCCGAGCCCCAGTTCATGGGCGACCGAGTGAGCCAGCGTGCTCTTGCCCGCGCCGGGGGTGCCGGTGACCAGCAGCGGACGCCGCAGATAGAGCGCCGCGTTGATCATTTCGAGCTCCTCGGCGCCCGGCCGGTGGAGTTCGGCGACGTGCCGGTGGCCGCCGAGGCGCCGGTCGGCGGAGCCGTCCCCGTCCGGCTCGTCGGGGTCCGGGGCGCCACGGCTCGCGAAGTCGCGCCAGGGCGGCGGCGGAGGCAACTGCTCGATGCCTTCGTGCGGTTCGCCGGCCCCTCGGTAGATGAGCCACTCGCTGGGTTCACTCATAACGTGTTCCTCGTCATCACTCGTCCGCCAGGGGCAGCAGTCGAACGTGGTTCACCGTAGTCATCCGGGACACCCCCCGAAAGAGGGTTCACGGAGCCTGCAACAACGGGCCGGGCGTGGGTGGTTGCGGGTTTCCGTAGACCAGGGCGATGCCGTCCGACCAGAACATGTCGGGCCTGCCCTCACGCACCCCTTTTCTCAGTTCATGGATCTTCTGCGGAAGCCGGTCGGCCACACCCGCCCCGTCGACCGTGTCGACGACCCGTAGGTGGAACTCGGTGCAGGACGCGGCCCGTTCGGTCCTCGGGCGCCGCCACAGGACCACGCCGAACCCGTCGTCGAGCACCCGCGCGAACCCCGCTACGCTCTGGGCGTCGGTCCGGCCGCCGTAGCGGCAGAACACCGGGACGGTCTCGTGCGGCAGTCCGCGCAGCTTCGCCGCCACGGGCACGGGTACCCGCATTCCGTCGTCGCAGTCCAGGACGGCGGCCCGGGTCGGACCGGTGTGGATGCGGTTCCAGCGCGCCTCGCGCTCCCGGACGGCGTCGTCGGACGGGGCGGTGCCCTCGTCCGAGCACCGGACGACCACCGGCCGCTGGACCCCGAGGGGCCGGCTGTCCGCGGGCAGCTGCCAGTTCTCGACCTCCAGGTCGAGCAGTGCCGGCGGCACCACGACCTGGAGGATCGCGGGGCTGTCGGGCTCGTCGCACATCCGGAACGCCTTCCCGAGGGAGGCGGCGAGCCTGGCCGGCAGTTCGTCGGCCCTGGTGCCCTGGTAGTTCTCGGTGACGGGCAGGTCGTCGGCGGTCATCCGGGCGACGACCCGCCAGTCGTACTGGTCCGGCTCCCAGGCGCGGGGCTCCAGATACAGCACGACGAACGTGGGGGCCCGCACCGGACGGACCGGCTCGTCGGCCGGTTCGGCCGTCCGCACGTGCTCGGCGCCCCGGTCGTACCGGCCCTGGTACCGGAGCCTGGCCATCTCTCGGCGGAACGGCGGTTTGAGCCGCTCTTTCGCGGTCTCGCGCACCCAGTCCCACAGGGCGTCCTCGGCGCGCTGGGTGGAGGGCACCACATAGGGGCGTTCGGCGGTGATGGCGCCCATGCAGTAGCGCAGGATCCGCTCCAGCGCCTCGTCGCCCTCGCGGGCGTCGTACAGGACGCCCAGCCCGTCGCGCCAGCCCCGGGGGGCCGGGACGCCGACGGTCCGGTAGCCGTACCCGAGGCCGCCGAGGGTGTCGAGCAGGCTGCGGGTGCTGACCGGCGGCGGGAGCTTGGCGAGCCGGCCCAGCAGGTCGACGCGCTGCTGCGGGGTGAGCGCCGGGCCCGCCACGGCGCCCAGGTCCCGCTGGACGTCCGCCCAGGACTCCTCGTCGTCCACCGGGTTGTTGTGCCGGTCGGCGTGGTAGCGGTCGTGGGCGTGGAACACGGCCTGGTACGGGTCGTCGGACTCGGCCGTGGCGGCCTGGTCGGGCACGGGCAGCGTGCGCAGCCGCTCCACGCCGATCGCCGTACCGCCGTTCGTATCCATGGAGCGTGATTTGAGTACGCCGACGACCTCGCCCCTGGCCAGATCGACGACGGGTCCGCCGGACATGCCCGCGTACAGCTGGCTCGCCTCGATCAGCACCTGTTCGTCGCCGTCGGCCCAGTCGTCGACGGTGCCCACCACCCGGCACTCCCGGCCGAGCCGCTTGAGCGCTCCGGCTCCGCCGTCCGCCCAGCCCGCGAAGTAGTACGCGCCGCGGTTCATGCCCGTGGAGCGCTCGCTGAGGTACACACAGGGGTGTTCGACGGGCCGCAGCAGCTGGATGAGCGCGAGGTCGGGGGCCGGCCAGCCGCCCGTGCCGGGCCACTCCTCGGGCAGGGCCGCCACGACCGTGCCCCCGACCCTGACGGCGTCGCCGCCACGAGCGGTCTTGTAGACCACGTTCACCTGACGCCCCCTCCCCTCCATCGCCACGTGCGCGCACGTGAGGACCCAGCTCGGAGCGATGAAGAATCCGCTCCCCAGGAAGTCGCCGTCGGATCCTTCAGGGGCATACCCGGGCTCCGGACGATGGATGCGCACCGTGGCGTCCTTCACGAGGCGAATCAGCGCGGATTCGGCGCCGCCCGGCCCCTGCCACGCGCCCCCGCCCGGCGGCTGCGTCACGATCCGCTTCCGTCGTCCGGCCCGGTGCCGCCCGCGTGCGCCGGTGCGCCGGTGGGTGCCCCGGCGGACGGATCGGACGGAGCGGACGGGCCGGTGGGAGAGGACGGGGCGGAGGGAGAGGTGGAGGGCGTGGCCGGCTGCTGCCCCGGCGACTGCGCGGACACCTGCGGGTCGAGGGGCGGCCCGCCGCCGTTCCACGTCAGCGTGACCTTGATCGATCCCTTGGCCTCGCCGTCCGCGAGCAGCCCGACGACCTTGCCGGACTTCGCGGTGAGCTCGATCCCGAACTCGACGCTGACCTCGTCGGGCCGCACGGCCCGCAGCGGCTCGGCGAGCGAACGCGCCACGCTGGTCACGACCCCTTGCAGGCTCTCGACCCGGGCCTGCACCCGGTCCGCGATGTTCCCGGCGCCGATGTCCGCGAACGACGGGCCCGAGCCGGACTGCGCCAGCTCCTCGGCGCCGGAGATCCGCGCCCAGACCTCCGTACCGTCGGGCATCTCAATGCGCGTAATACGGGCGTCACTGTCACCCATGAAACCCCCCGTTCCCCAACTACCCGCAGGCTAACGGCAGTACGCGTCCGATGCGAGGCAGATGGACGGGTACGCGGGCGGGTGCGCGGACCGGGACGCGGCAGTGGTGCGGGGCGGTTCCCGGCGGGTCGGCGGGGGTGAGTGGGGCCGGTCGCGACGGGTCGTGGAGGTGCCGGAGCGCGCGGCCCGGGGACCCGCTCCCGGCCTTCGTGGGGCTGCCACCAGGCATTAGGGTTGCCGCATGTACTTCACCGACCGCGGTATCGAGGAGCTGGAGAAGCGGCGAGGCGAGGAAGAGGTCACCTTCGAGTGGCTCGCCGAGCAGCTCCGTACGTTCGTCGACCTCAATCCCGACTTCGAGGTGCCGGTCGAGCGCCTCGCGACCTGGCTGGCCCGGCTCGACGACGACGAGGACGAGGACTAGGGGCCAGGACGAACGGTCACCCGCGCCCGTCCGCGGGCTCCTCGGCGCCCCTCATCCGGCCGTAGGCGAGCCCGAGCGCCCCGTGCGCCAGCAGCAGCGCCCCCGCGAGCACCCATCCGCCGCGGCGGCGCCCGATCCCCCAGAGGACCAGCGGCAGCCCGGCCGCGAACTGGGCACCTGCCAGCGCACGGGCCCTGGGGCCGCGCATCCAGGGGCCGAGGCGACTGCTCTCCACCACGTCGAGTTCGGCTTTCACCGCCTCGCGCCGTCCGGTCCGGGCGACCGGTTCCGCTTCGGTCCGGTCGTCGGCCGCCGCGTACAGCCGGTCGCCGGGCGTGTCCGGGTCCAGTCCGGGCGGCAGGATCAGCCCGATCCGGGTCAGTACGGCGAGCAGCCCGCGCAGCCGGATGCGCGCGTCGGCGTCCGGGTCCGGGCGGATCAGCTCTTCGAGCGCCTGGACGTCCAGCACGGGATCGAGGCCGAGCCGTTCGGCGAGCGTACGCATCGCCTCGTCCTCACCGGCCGGGGTGCCGTCCGCGAGCCAGACGTAGCCGACCGGGCGGCGGAATCCGGAGGCGAGCGTGCAGCCGGCCCGGTCGCCGTCCCACCACAGGGCGAGCACGGGCCACGCCGAGCCGACCGCGAGCGCGGCGGCCCAGCCGGCCACGACGCGGTCGACCGGCTCCACCACGTCCGCGGCACCGGCCTCCGCGACCGCGCCCTGCCAGGGCTTCCCCTCGGGCACGAGGACGGACCATCCGTCCCCGGCGGGAGCGAGCAGCATCCGCTCGCGCAGCAGACGGGCCACCGGCCCTACGGTCTCCGGTTCGGCTCGGCACAGCAGCAGCGCCCCCGCGGGAGATGTCGCATTCATGCCTCACACGCTAGGGCAATTTGCCCATATTTGACGTTCTTTGACCCTCTCGGTGATCCGCCGACGGCATCGCGACGCGCCTTGACTTCCCCGATCCGCGATATATCGTGTTCACCAAGAGATGCGATATATTGCGTCAGCCGCGCTTCCCAGGAGGTCAGATCCATGCCTGTGTCGACATGGGCCATCGCCGAGCCCCAGAAGCTGACCTTCGACGACCCCGTGACGTCGCTCAACGTGCGCATCGTCGGAGGCACCGTCAACGTCGTCGGCACCGAGGAGCCGGCCGCCCGGCTGGAGGTCTCCGGGATCGAGGGACCGCCACTGGTCGTGACGCTGGAGGACGGCGCGCTCACGGTCGCCTACGAGGACCTGCCCTGGCAGAACTTCCTCAAGTGGTTCGACCGCAAGGGCTGGCACCGCAGCGCGGTCGTCTCGCTCGCCGTGCCGGCCGGGTCGGCGGTGGAGGTCGGCGTCGTCGGCGCGGGCGCCGTCGTCTCCGGGATCCGCGGGCGTACGGACGTGAGGGGCGTCACCGGCGACACCACGCTCGTCGGGCTCGCCGGGCCGGTGCTCGCCGACACGGTCTCCGGCAGCGTGGAGGCCCAGTCGGTGACCGGCGAGCTCCGCTTCCATTCCGTCTCGGGCGATCTGACGGTCGTCGAGGGCGCCGGGGCCTCGGTACGGGCCGAATCGGTCAGCGGCAACATGGTGCTCGACCTGGACCCGACCGGGAAGCCCACCGACATCCGGCTGACCACGGTCTCCGGCGAGGTCGCCATCCGGCTGCCGCACCCGGCGGACGCCACGGTCGAGGCCAACACCGCGAGCGGCTCCGTCTCCAACGGGTTCGAGGACCTGCGGGTCAGCGGCCAGTGGGGAGCGAAGAAGATCACCGGCACGCTCGGCGCCGGGACCGGGAAGCTGCGCGCGACGACCGTCTCGGGATCGATCGCCCTGCTGCGCCGCCCGCCGGCCGAGGACGGTCCGTACGATGCCGAGCCGACCGGAAAGGTGCTCTGACATGCCCCCCGTATTCGCCCACGGCCGCCTCCGCCTCTACCTGCTGAAGCTCCTCGACGAGGCCCCTCGCCACGGATACGAGGTGATCCGGCTCCTGGAGGAGCGCTTCCAGGGTCTGTACGCCCCCTCGGCGGGCACGGTCTATCCGCGCCTCGCCAAACTGGAGGCCGAGGGCCTCGTCACCCATGCCACCGAGGGCGGCCGCAAGGTCTACTCGATCACCGACGCGGGCCGGGCCGAGCTGGCCGGCCGCACGGGCGAACTGGCCGATCTGGAGCTGGAGATCCGGGATTCGGTCTCCGAGCTGGCCGCCGAGATACGGGACGACGTGCGCGGCGCCGCCGGTAAGCTGCGCAGCGAGATGCGGGCCGCCGCACACGAGACCAGGCACACCGGCTCGGGCGCCGGTTCCGGCTCGGGCTCCGGCTCCGGCTCCGGCCGCAAGGGCGACTGGGAGTCCGCCTTCGGCGACCTCGGGGACTTCGGCGACAAGGAGGCCTGGCGCGCCGCCAAGGAGGAGCTGCGCAAGGCCAAGCAGGAGTGGAAGGAGCAGGCCCGCCGGGCGAAGGACGAGTCCCGCCGCGCCCGTGAGGACGCCCAGCAGGCCCGCCGTCAGGCCAAGGAGGCCCAGGACCGGGCGCGCGAGCAGATGCAGAACGCCGCCCGGCAGGTCCAGGAGCACTTCGCACGGGGCGACTGGCCCTCGGGCGTACGGGAGGGACTGGCCGAGATCACCGGCCAGCTCGGCGGCTTCGCCAGGACGGGCACCTGGCCCCCCTACGTCAAGCCGGAACCGGCCGGGGCCGACGACGACTGGGGCAAGGACACCCCCCGCACCGGCGACCCGGCCCGCGACCTGGACCGGCTGCTCGACCGCTTCCGCGACGACATCCGCGACACGGCCCGGGACAGGGGCGTCACTCAGGAGCAGCTCACGGAGGCCCGCCGCCACCTGTCGACGGCGGCGGCCCACATCGGGGCGCTGCTGAGGAAGGGCGACGACGGGCAGAACTGACGGGGTGGGGGGCGGTTCGAGGACCCGGGTTCAGCCCGCCTCCTTGAACCGCCCCGCCTCGCCCTCCCCGTCCCCGTACAGCGCGCGGGTCACCGTCACGTACGTCGCGCCATGTGCGGCGAGCACGTCGGCGGCCACTCCGGGGCAGGCGGTGAGGGCCAGCAGGAGGTGCTCGTCGCCGATGAAGCGGTCCCCGCGCCCCGCCGCGATCCGCAGCGACCGCGTCAGGATGCCTTTCGCCCCGCGGGTGAACGGGCGACGCTTTGCACCACGCCGCCGGGCCCGGTCCAGCGCACCCTCCCCATGGGCCTCCTCGACGCGGGCGACGATCTCGGTCACGTCGATGCCGAGACCGGCGAGCGCGTCCGTGTCCGCCCGGGTCAGTCCGCCGTGGCGGCGGGCCGTGGCCAGCTCGGCCTCGACGGCCGCGCGGCGGTCCACGAGACCGAGCGAGGCGGCGGCGAAGGCGGCCCGCCCCTCCTGACGGTCCAGCAGGGCCAGCAGCAGATGCTCCTCGGTGACCGATGCCGCGTCGGTCCGTTCGGCATGGGCCACGGCGCCGGTCACGGCCCTCCGGGCGTCCTTGGTGAATCGTTCGAACATCACTGCCTCCCGTACTTCTTGTGCACGGCCTGCCTGCTGACGCCCAGTTCGGCCGCGATCTCCTGCCACGACCAGCCCTGCACGCGGGCGCTCCTGACCTGTACGGCTTCGAGCTGCTCCAGCAGCCGGCGCAGCGCGGCGACCGCCCGCAGCCCCACCCGGGGGTCACGGTCACCGGCACGCGCGGCGAGATCCGTCGCTTCAGTCATGATGTCAACGTAGGTTGACACACCTCTGCCTGTCAACCGTGATTGACAGGCAGGGGTGTGCGGGCGCGGTGTGCGGCGCGCGATGTGGCAGGCGTGGCGTACGGGGCGCGTGGCGCGGTGTACGGGCCGCTCAGTCGCGCTCCGTCCCGGCCCCGGCCCCGGCCCCGGCCCCGGTCACCGTCACTGTGATGCGCGCCCCCTTGCGGGCCTGGACGCGCACCTCTCCGCCGTGGCGACGGACCTCGGCGCGGCCTTCGACCGAGACCCGCCACCGCCCTGCGGTCGGCGGCAGCGAGATCTCCGTGGTGCCATGACGGCCCGCCGTATAGGTGAGCCGGTAGACGCGCGCGCTGTCGTCGTACGTGTCGGAGTGGACGGTTCCGGCGACGGCGGGTGCGTACGGTGTGGCGGTCCGCTCCTTGTTGGCGGCGAAGGCGCCGTTCTCGTCCAGGGCGCAGTAGCCACCGCCGTAGCACCACACCCAGCCCGCCCAGCCCGAGCTGTAGCGGCTCAGGGAGGCCATCGCGTCCCGGTAGAAGCGGCCCATCTGCGGGAGCTTGTTGTTCAGCGGGCCCCATTCGCCGACGACGACCGGGATCTTCTGCTGCTTCGGGTACGCGGTGATGGCGGCCTCGTACGACTCGATCCAGCCGGCCGCCGGGTCGTAGTCGGCACCGGCCTCCATCGCGGTGTTGTAGAAGTGCGGGGCGTAGACGGTGCGGTGGTCCTTGATCGCGCCCAGTCCGGTGGGCACGCCCTCGCCGACGATGGGGGTGGGCTCGATGAACAGCCAGTTGTCGCGGTCGACCGAACGGACCGCGCGGGCGAGCCGGTTGTACATCGGGGTGATCTGCTGGGCCTCGATGCGGCGGGCGGCCGTCGGCAGGTCCTCGCCCGCGCCGAGCTCCCCCATCGGCTCGTTGATCAGGTCGTAGCCGAGGACGGCGGGGTGGTGCCCGAAGCGCTTGGCCACGACCTCCACATCCGTGCCTGGGCGCGCTGGAGGTCGGCGTCCTCGTAGAGGTGGGTGAAGGCGCGCTGCACGGCGGGCTCGAAGTACTCCGAGAACCAGTCGTCGGGGTGCGGGGTGAAGGGCAGACCGTCGGTGCGGGTCGCCCAGGCCGGGATGCCTCGGGCGTTGAACGCCGGGCCGAACACGTCCTGGTGGGCGTCGAGCAGCACCTGGATGTCGTACTTCTGCGCCCAGTCCAGGACCCGGTCGATCCGGCGCAGATACTCGGCGCTGTAGTGGCCCCGGCTCGGCTCCAGGTCGTCCCAGAAGAAGAGCAGCCGGGCGAAGTTGAAGCCCTTGGCCCGCAGATCGCGGAAGTGCTTCTCGGTGATGGCGTTCAGCGCCTGGTCACCGCTGTTCGCCTTGTCCGCGACGCTCCATCCGCGCAGGGTGAGCGTGCGGCCCTGGTCGTCGGTGAGGCTGGGTATGCCGGCCCGTTCCGATGGTGCCGGGTGTGCTGGGCGCGCCGGGTGTGCGTCGGCGGCGGGGGCGAGGGCCCCCGCCGCGAGCACGAACGAAGTGACGATCGAGGTGAGTACGCTGCCTGTCCGTATCCGCATCCGTATTCGCATGGCGCAGATCAGAGCAGCTCACCCCTTACTCCTCAAGGGCAGGTGAGCACAATCTTTCCGAACTGGTCGCCCGCCGCGAGCCGTTCGAACCCTTCGCGGGCCCGGTCCAGCGGCAGCACCTCGTCGATGACGGGCCGTACGCCGGTGGTCGCGCAGAACGCCAGCAGGTCCTCCAGCTCGTCCTTGGAGCCCATGGTCGAGCCGACGACCTTCAGCTCCAGGAAGAAGATCCGGGTCAGCTCGGCGTGCGAGGGACGGTCGCCGCTGGTCGCGCCGGAGATGACGAGCGTGCCGCCGGGGCGCAGCGACTTCACGGAGTGGGACCAGGTGGCCGCACCGACCGTCTCGATGACCGCGTCGACGCGCTGCGGCAGCCGCGCCCCCGGCTCGAACGCCTCGATCGCGCCGAGCTCGACGGCCCGCTTGCGCTTGGCCTCGTCGCGGCTGGTGGCGTAGATCCGCAGCCCGGCCGCCCGGCCGAGCACGATCGCGGCGGTGGCGACGCCGCCGCCCGCCCCCTGGACGAGGACCGAGTCGCCGGGGCGCACCCCGGCGTTGGTGAAGAGCATCCGGTACGCGGTGAGCCAGGCGGTCGGCAGGCAGGCGGCCTGCTCGAAGGTGAGTTCCTTCGGCTTGGGCAGCACGTTCCAGCTGGGGACGGTGACCTGCTCGGCGAAGGTGCCCTGGTAGCGCTCGGTGAGGATGGAGCGGGGTTCATCCGGGCCGACGCCGTGACCGGTCTGGCCGATGACGGAGTGCAGGACGACCTCGTTGCCGTCCTGGTCGGTCCCGGCCGCGTCGCAGCCGAGGATCATCGGCAGCTTGTCCTCGGCGAGGCCCACGCCGCGCAGGGACCAGAGGTCGTGGTGGTTGAGGGAGGCTGCCCGGACATTGACGGTGGTCCAGCCGGGTCGAGCCTCGGGGGCGGGGCGTTCGCCCAGCTCAAGGCCGTTGAGGGGCTGGTCGCGGTCGATGCGGGATGCGTAGGCGGCGAACATGGCCCCGACGATAGGCCGGGCACGGGCCGGGCGTAACCGGCCACGGGTGTGACGCGCACCGCGCGGGGTGGGCGGACGCGCCGCGCATCCCAGCCCCTCGGCGGTCGAGGAGCGGGGGTCCGGGGGCAGAGCCCGGAATCCAGCCCCTCCGGCGATTGAGGAGCGGGGGGTCCGGGGGCGGAGCCCCCGGTTACGGGAAGGGGCGGGGTGGGGAACAAGCCCGCCGCAGGCGCACCCCGCACCCGGGAACTCGTACCCCGCCCCGCCCCACCGGCTCAGCGCCGGGCCACACCCTCCGCCCGCGCGGCGGCCGCCACCGCGGCCGTGACCGCAGGCGCCACCCGCTCGTCGAACGGCGACGGGATCACGTAGTCCGCCGCGAGCTCGTCGCCCACGACGTCGGCCAGCGCGTTCGCCGCGGCGATCTTCATGCCCTCGGTGATCCGGGAGGCCCGGACCTGGAGGGCGCCCGCGAAGATGCCGGGGAAGGCCAGCACGTTGTTGATCTGGTTCGGGTAGTCGGACCGCCCGGTCGCCACGACGGACGCGTACTTGTGCGCGATGTCGGGGTGGACCTCGGGGTTCGGGTTCGCCATGGCGAAGACGAACGCGCCGGGCGCCATCGAGGCGACGGCCGCCTCGGGGACCGTACCGCCGGAGACGCCGATGAAGACGTCGGCGCCCGCCAGCGCGCTCTCCAGCGGACCCGAGATCCCGGCCCGGTTGGTGAGCTCGGCCAGCTCGCGCTTGACCTCGGTGAGGTCCTCGCGGTCCCGGCTCACAATGCCCTTGCGGTCGGCCACGGCGACGTCGCCGAGCCCCGCCTCCAGCAGGAACTTCGCGATGGCGACGCCCGCGGCGCCGGCGCCGGAGATGACGGCGCGCAGGTCGCCGAGGCTCCGGCCGGACAGCTTCGCGGCGTTCCGCAGGGCCGCGAGCGTCACGACGGCGGTGCCGTGCTGGTCGTCGTGGAAGACCGGGATGTCGAGCCGCTCCTGGAGCTTGCGCTCGATCTCGAAGCAGCGCGGCGCCGAGATGTCCTCCAGGTTCACGCCCCCGAAGGACGGCGCGAGCCGGACGACGGTCTCGACGATCTCGTCCGCGTCGGTGGTCGCGAGTGCGATCGGCACCGCGTCGACGCCGCCGAACTGCTTGAACAGGATCGCCTTGCCCTCCATCACGGGGAGGGACGCCTCGGGTCCGATGTCACCGAGGCCGAGAACCGCGGTGCCGTCCGTCACGACGGCGACGACCTGCGATTTCCAGGTGTAGTCGTGGACCAGGTCGGGATTCTCCGCGATGGCGCTGCACACCTTGGCGACGCCGGGCGTGTACGCGAGGGACAGGTCGTCCTTGTCACGGATGGGAACGGTGGCCTGCACGGCCATCTTCCCTCCGCGGTGGAGAGCGAAGGCCGGATCGAACGGCTCATCGGTGGTGCTGTCAGTGGTGCTGTCGCTGCGAGGATTGACGATCTCCGCTGCCATGGTGTTGACCCCTTAAGTCTTCATCGTTTGAGGGTGGCCACTCCTGGTTGAGGAGGGGTGGGCGGGCACCGCGTACGTGCCCCACGTCGGCGGTTGGCCCGCCCCGGCAGGGGGAAATACATACGCGCGGGCGCGCCGCACACGCGCCCTGAGCCCCGGATGAGGGGTGTAAAGGTCTTTCTTACCGGACGAACCGCGTCATCGACGAGTCCATATCGGTTCGGTGACGTGACTCATAGTCGAATATCTGGACAAGTCCGCCAAGCGACAAAAGCGTCCACCAGTCGAGACGCGCCGCAGATCTTCCGGCGTGATGGTGGAAACCCCAGAGATGGTCCGGCCTCGTGTACCGGCCTCGTGAGGTTCGGGGATCGCCCGTTATCCGATTTTGACACGAGCAGCGACCAGTTCGAGCCAGTCCGAATGGCAAGATGCCCTAATCCCACAGGGGGGCGACATCCGAAGTCGTGTGTCCATACCGCCTGGTAACACCACCCTCACCTGCCGGAGGCAACCCGATCATGACCGCAAGCACCACTCGTCGCACGGCCGCGAAATCCAGGATCGCAGCGGTTTGCGCCATCGCGGTCGCCGGCACCATGCTGCTGGCCGCCTGTGGCGACCAGACCAAGAACAACCCGCGGAACGACTCGGCATCGGCCCGGGCGCCGCTCGCTGACCTCCTGCCCAAGGAGATCCAGGACAAGGGCGTCATCAGGGTCGGTTCGGACATCGCGTACCCGCCGGTCGAGTTCAAGGACAAGTCCGGCAACACGGTCGGCATCGACCCCGACATCGGCGCCGCGCTCGGCAAGCAGCTCGGCGTGACCTTCGAGTTCCAGAACGGCACGTTCGACACGCTGATCACCGGTCTGCGCTCCAAGCGCTACGACCTTGCGATGTCGTCGATGACCGACACCAAGGACCGCCAGCAGGGCATCGACTCCGAGACGAAGAAGAAGGTCGGCGAGGGCGTCGACTTCGTCGACTACTTCACCGCCGGAGTCTCGATCTACACCCGGAAGGGCGACGACCAGGGAATCAAGACCTGGGCGGACCTCTGCGGCAAGAAGATCGCCGTCCAGCGCGGCACCGTCTCGCACAACCTCGCCAAGGACGAGTCGAAGAAGTGCACGGGCGGCAAGAAGATCGCGATCGAGACCTTCGACAACGACCTGGAGGCCCAGACCCGGCTGCGCAGCGGTGGCGCCGACGCCGGCTCCTCCGACTTCCCGGTGGCCGCGTACGCGGTGAAGACCTCGGGCGGTGGCAAGGACTTCCAGATCGTCGGCGAGCAGGTCGAGGCCGCCCCCTACGGCATCGCCGTCGCCAAGGGCAACGACCAGCTGACCAAGGCCGTGCAGGCGGCACTGGACGCGATCATCAAGAACGGCGAGTACGGCAAGATCATCTCCAAGTGGGGTGTCGAGGCCGGTGCGGTCACCGAGGCCAAGGTGAACGGCGGATCCTGATCAGGGACCGGCGCAGAAAGGTTCTTCCTGTGACTGACATCAAGAAAGCGGGCCCGGCCGACCAGCCGCCCATACCCCTCGCCACGTCCTCCGGTCCCGAGGCGATCAGGGCCATTCCGGTCCGGCACTACGGCCGGTACGTCTCGGCCGTCATCGCCATCGCCGCGCTCGTCGCGATCGTCTACGCCTTCAGCCAGGGCAAGATCAACTGGGGTGCGGTCCCGGACTACTTCTTCGACGACCGCATCCTCAAGGGCGTCACCCAGACCCTGCTGCTGACCGCGCTGTCCATGGTCATCGGCATCGTCGGCGGCGTTCTGCTGGCCGTGATGCGGCTGTCGCGGAACCCGGTGACCTCGTCGATCGCCTGGTTCTACATCTGGTTCTTCCGCGGCACCCCGGTCCTGGTCCAGCTCTTCGTCTGGTTCAACCTGGGCCTGGTCTTCGAGTACATCAACCTGATGCCGATCTACAAGGACTACTGGTCGAGCTTCATGACGCCGCTGCTGACGGCGCTGCTCGGCCTGGGTCTCAACGAGGCCGCCTACATGGCCGAGATCTGCCGTGCGGGTCTGCTCTCGGTCGACGAGGGCCAGACGGAGGCGTCGCACGCGCTGGGCATGAGCCACGGCAAGACCCTGCGCCGCGTCGTGATCCCGCAGGCGATGCGGGTGATCGTGCCGCCGACGGGCAACGAAGTGATCAACATGCTCAAGACGACGTCGCTGGTGGCGGCGGTGCAGTTCTACGAGCTGTTCAAGTACGCCCAGGACATCGGGCAGGCGTCCGGAGCCCCGGTCGAGATGTACTTCCTGGCCGCGGCCTGGTATCTGATCATGACCTCGGTGCTGAGCGTCGGCCAGTACTACCTGGAGCGGTACTACGCGCGCGGTTCGAGCCGCAACCTGCCGCCCACCCCGTTCCAGAAGGTCAGGGCCAACCTCCTGTCCATCGGCCGCCCGAAGGGAGGCATCGCATGACCGCCACCGCCATGGTGAAGGCCGAGGGCGTCCACAAGTCCTTCGGCGCCGCGCACATCCTCAAGGGCATCGACCTGGAGGTCGCGCCCCGGGAGGTCTTCTGCCTGATCGGCCCGTCCGGTTCCGGCAAGTCGACGTTCCTGCGGTGCATCAACCACCTGGAGCAGATCAACGCCGGCCGGCTGTACGTCGACGGCGAGCTGGTGGGCTACCGCCAGAAGGGCGACAAGCTCTACGAGCTCAAGGACAGTGAGGTCGCGCTGAAGCGCCGGGACATCGGCATGGTCTTCCAGCGCTTCAACCTCTTCCCGCACATGACGGCGATCGAGAACGTCATGGAGGCACCCGTCCAGGTCAGGCGCGAGTCCAAGGCCGTCGCGAGGGCCCGGGCCGAGCGGCTGCTGGACCGGGTCGGCCTCGGCGACAAGGCGAAGAACTACCCCTCCCAGCTCTCCGGCGGACAGCAGCAGCGGGTGGCCATCGCCCGTGCCCTGGCCATGGAGCCGAAGCTGATGCTCTTCGACGAGCCGACGTCGGCGCTCGACCCGGAGCTGGTGGGCGACGTCCTGGACGTCATGCGCGGTCTCGCTGAGGACGGCATGACGATGGTCGTCGTGACCCACGAGATGGGCTTCGCCCGTGAGGTCGGCGACGCGCTGGTCTTCATGGACGACGGCGTGGTGGTCGAGTCCGGCCACCCGCGCGACGTGCTGACCAACCCGCAGCACGACCGCACGAAGTCGTTCCTGTCGAAGGTGCTTTAGCAGCAGCGGGAGAAGGGCGGTACGGAGCCGAGAGCTCCGTACCGCCCTTCTCCGTCCGTTCCCTGCTTCTCCTACTTCTTCGGCAGCAGCTGCGGGCTGAGCAGCAGCTCCCGCAGCTGGGCACGGGTCAGCGGCGGCGTCTTCAGGAGCGGGCCCTGCGCCCGCTCGCCCTTGAAGCCGGTGCTGTCGCGGACGGACAGCACCCCGCCGTCCTTGAAGGTGAGCCGGCCGGACAGCTCCCTGCCCCACTGCGGCACGCCGTCGTAGTTCATCGGGTCGCTCCAGGTCGTCAGCACGCGCCCGTCCGGCAGCTTCTCGTTCACGCAGTCCGGCATGGCCGGCACCCCGGGGGCGGCCTCGCACGGGTTTTCCCCCGCAATGCTGCTTCCGGTCTTCATGTAGCCGATGACGAGGTAGCCGACACCGCCGTCCCTGCGTACCGAGAAGTGCCCGTCCAACGGCCCCTCCAGGTGCGGCATCTCCCGCTCGGAGGTGTCGCCCTTGATGACGACCGACAGCGAGACCTGATCGATGTCCCCGACGCCCTTGGGCAGCACCTTCGCCAGGTCCTTCGCCCGACCGCTGTTCCCCGCGAGCTCGACCGGCGCCGCCACCGTGGTCTCCTGCGTGTCGCCGCCCTTCGCGGCCAGGTTCGGCACCACGACGGCCCCGCCCGCGACCACGGCGGCCGCCGCGACCGAGACGGTGACCCGCCGCCGCAGCCGCACCCGGGCGGCCCCGGCGTACACCGTCCGGGTGGTGGTGGCCGGCGCTCCCGCGTCGTCCGCGGCCCGCCCCAGCAGCTCGTGCACGTCGTTGCTCATACCAATTCCTCCGCCATCTCGGCGCGCAGCGCCGCCAACCCCCGAGCCGCGTGGCTCTTGACCGTGTTCTCCCGCATCCCGAGCAGCCCGGCCGTGGCCTCGACGCTCAGGTCCTCCCAGTAGCGCAGGACCAGTACGGCCCGTTGCTTGTCCGTGAGCCGGGCGAGCGCCGCCCGCACCGCCAGCCCGGTGTCCGTGTCCGGCGCCCGGCCGGCGCGGTCGGGCAGTTCGCCGTAGGACTGTTCGCGCCGCCAGAACCGGCGGCGGGATGCGATGAAGGTGTTGATCAGCGTCTTGCGCGCGTACGCCTCGATGTTGTCGAGCCGTCCGTACCGCCGCCCCCCGAGCACCACCTTGACCAGCGTCGCCTGGACCAGGTCATCGGCTTCGTGCCGGTCGCCGCAGAGCAGGTACGCGCTGCGGAACAGCGCGGTACGTCTGCCTTCGACGAAGGCGTGCAGCGCGGCATCGTCATCGATCCGCATCGTCGGCGCCCCTCTCCGGGTCCGCGGGTGCGGACCGTCTCACCCTTCCAGTGCGGTGGGGTGCGCAGCGGGTTGCAGCGACGTCAGAAACAGATCACGGGCGGTGCGCCCGGAAACAGATCACGGGCGGCACGGCCTTCGGCCGTACCGCCCGCCCCTCCCCCTCGTCCCGCTACTTCACGGCGAGCACCAGGGCGTCCGAGGGCGAGGCCCAGACGGTCCGCGCCTCCCCGAATCCCGCCTCGCGCAGGGTGTCGGTGTGCCACCGCACGGGGGGCATGTCGCCGTCCGCGTGCTCGCCGTAGATCTCGTACCGCTCGGCGGTCGGTCCGGCGAGGACCGGGTCCTTGGCGGCCAGCGCCCACCAGTCGGCCCAGTCGAGAGCGCCCGCGGCCTTGGCCTGGTCCATGACGGCGTGCCGGTGGGCGCGTTCGGCCGCGTTGATCCGGGGCGTCGCGGTGTCGATCATGTGGTCCGCGTTCATGAACACCCCGCCGTCCCGGACGAGCCCGCCGATGTGCCCGTAGAGCGCGGTGAGCGGTTCGGTGTGCAGCCAGTGCAGGGCGGTGGCGGTGAGGACGGCGTCGTACGAGTCGTACGGCAACCGCCCGGCCCACTCGGGGTCCTTGAGGTCGGCGGTGACGAAGGTGACGCGCTCGTCGCCGTCGAAGTAGCCGCGTGCGATGGCGAGCAGCGCCGGGTCGAGATCCACGCCGGTACTGGTGGCTTCCGGGAACCGCTTGAGCAGCCGGTCCGTAATACTTCCCGTACCGCATGCGAGATCGAGCACCCTCGGCCGCGGCCCGACGAGGGCCTCGACCATGTCCAGCATCACCCGGAACCGCTCCTCGCGGTCGGGCATGTACCACTCCTGCTGCCGGTCCCAGCTCTCCTGCCAGGCCCGCCAGTCCGTACCTGTCGATGTCTCAGTCACCAGGAACCTCCATGTAATACCCTGGACCTGCAAAGGCCCATTACATCGTTCGCTGCACCGACCATAGACCCACGCCGTAAGGACTACAAGTGGAACTGGCCTATTACTCGGACTACGCCGTGCGTCTGGTCAACACCGAGGAGCCGGCCCGCAACAAGGACTCCCTCACCTCCGTGGAGGCGGTCCGCGAGCTGTTCGGCGCCAACGGCCAGGCGGCCCGGCGGGCGACCGACGCGGACGTGACGCGCTTCAGGTCGGTACGGGCCCGGCTGCGCTCGGTCTTCGAGGCGGCCGACGGCGGGGACGAGACACTCGCCGTCGACCTGCTCAACTCACTGCTGCTGGAGTTCCCGGTCAGCCCGCAGATCTCCGGCCACGAGACCCGGGACGAGGACGGAAAGCCGGACTGGCACATGCACCTGGCCGACCATCCGTCGAACGCGACGGCCGGGTACGCCGCCATCGCGGCGATGGGCCTCGCCTTCCACCTCACCTCGTACGGGGTCGACCGGCTCGGCCTGTGCGAGGCGTCGCCGTGCCGCAACGCCTACCTCGACACCTCCACCAACCGTTCGCGCCGCTACTGCTCCGACCGCTGCGCGACCCGGGCCAATGTGGCCGCCTACCGGGCCCGCAAGCGCCTGGAGACGGAACGGGCGGCCGACACCGGCCGCAGCGCGGAGACCGCCCAGGTCACCACACCCAGCACCGACCGCTGATCCTTCTTCAGCGGCCGGTAGCGCGCCCGGACCCTGGCCAGTACGAACTCCTCGGGCACCGTCCCGTAGTCCGTGCTGTCACCGCCCGCGAAGCTGTTGTCGGCCAGCACCCACCAGCCGCCCCGACGACGCTCGGCGGCCCGCTTGACGACCAGCAGGTCCTGCTGGAACGGATGCCGCAGAATCACCACGTCCCCGGGGCGCACCTCCGCCCCGTAATGCACCAGCAGCCAGTCCCCGTGATGGAGCGTCGGCACCATCGACGGCCCGGTCACCTCCACCACCTGGAACGGCATCCGCGGGGACATCCCGCGCCCGCCCTGTCCCCGCGTCAGCTCAGGCACCTCCGGCACCTCCGGCACGTCCCGCATCTCTCCGACACCTCCCCGGTCCGTCCAGTACACCGTCCCGTACAGCGTTACGTACATTCGGCCACTGGTCCCATCCTCGCCCTGGACTTTTGGCCTAAGCCCATGGGGGCACCCACGAAATCACGTCTCTCACCGAGTAATGTCCCACCTGAGAAGACGATCACGAGGAAGGACAGCTCAATGCTTTCCCGCCTGTTTGCCCCCAAGGTGAAGGTCAGCGCCCACTGCGACCTGCCCTGCGGCGTGTACGACCCGGCCCAGGCCCGCATCGAGGCGGAGTCCGTCAAGGCCGTCCAGGAGAAGTACCAGGCCAACGAGGACCCGCACTTCCGGGCCCGCGCGGTGGTCATCAAGGAGCAGCGCGCCGAGCTCGCCAAGCACCACGTCTCGGTGCTGTGGAGCGACTACTTCAAGCCCCCGCACTTCGAGAAGTACCCGGAGCTGCACCAGCTGGTCAACGACGCCCTGAAGGCCCTGTCGGCCGCCAAGGCCTCCACGGACCCGGCGACGGGCCAGAAGGCGCTGGACTACATCGCCCAGATCGACAAGATCTTCTGGGAGACGAAGAAGGCCTGACCTTCCAGTCCCTGCTCCGAAGGGGTGCGACCGCTTGCCGGTCGCACCCCTTCGGCCGTTCCTGGAGAGGAACGGGAGATCACCTGCGGTGGACGAAGATGACGCCCAGGCAGGCGATCTCGAAGGCCCCGCGCCGGGGCAGTTCAACGACCCCCGCACGGCCGAACTCCTTGCCGGGGGAAGACTGCGGTTGCCGTTCCACGCACCGGATTCGTTCACGCAGATGCACTGCCCGGGCAGCACCACCCCACTGCTGCGCCCCTCCCAATTCCCGCCCGAGAACGCTGAGTCGGCGCAGGGTACTCGCCGGCAACCGGGGGGCCCGGGCGAATTCCTGCCGGTCAGATCGTGGTCGTGGCCGTGGGACCCGGCGGCAGGTGGACCGTCATGATCAGGTGGCAGGTCCCGGTGCCGGAGCCGCGGTACGCGTGGGGGGCGTCGCCCTCGAAGGTGGCGGTCTGGCCGGCTTCGACGGGGTGCTCCTCGCCGTCGACGAGCAGGGTCATCCGGCCGGCGGTGACGCTGATGGTCTCGGTGACTCCGGCCTGGTGGGGGTGGCTGGGGTACTCCTCGCCGGGCTCCAGTCGCCAGCGCCAGATCTCGACCGGGGCCGGGCCCGAGGTCGTGAGCATGAGCCGGGCCTCGCCGCCCTGCGGCCCGGTCCACAGGGGTGCGACGGTTTCGGCGGTCACGACGCGTACGCGACCCTCGGACGGTCCCTGCATCAGGGCGGAGACCGAGATGCCGAGGGTGTCTGCCAGCCGGACCAGGGTGGCCAGGTTGGGGTTGCCCTGGGCCTTCTCCAGTGCCACCAGGGCCCCCTTGCTGACCTGGGCGCGCCGGCTCAGCTCGTCCAGGGACAGGCCCGCGCGGGTCCGGGCCGCCCTGACGTTGTACGCGACCGTCCGCAGGGCTGCGGCCGTCTCGGCCATCTGATCTCCATCCCCGTCACGGATTACTGGATTGAACCGTGCGGTCATTTGGTTGACACCGACCGGTCGATCCGTTGTACGGTTCGGTCGTTTCAATGATGGTAAGGGATGTGCCGTGATCGCTCTGCTCCTGGCTCTGGGCAGCTCACTCGCATACGGGTGCGCCGACTTCCTCGGCGGTCTCGGTGCCCGCAAGGCCCATGTCCTGCGTACGGTGATGATCGCCGCCCCGGCCTCGCTCGCGGTCGAGCTGCTGCTGTGGCCGGTGCTCGGGGCCTCGTTCAGCCTCGGTGCCCTGGGCTGGGGTGCCGCGTCGGGGGTCGTCTCCGCCGCCGCGTTCGCCCTTCTCTACCGCACCCTGGCGATCGGCCCGATGAACGTGCTCTCGCCGGTGACCGCGCTGGTCTCCGCCGCGCTGCCCGTCTGCGTGGGGCTGTTCCAGGGCGAGCACCTGGGGGCCGCCGGGCTGGTGGGCCTGCCGCTCGCACTGTTCGCGGTGGTGCTGGTCAGCGCCGGGCACGGCGCCGGGGTCGTGCGCCCGTCCCGTACCGCGCTGCTGCTGGCCCTCGGCGCGGGCGCCGCCATAGCCCTCCAGCTGATCTTCCTGCACCAGGCACCGTCCGACAGCGGTGTGGCACCGCTGATCATCGGCCGGGCGGTCTCCTCCGCCGTCACCCTGGCCGTCGCCGGGCTGATGTACCGCAAGCTCGGCCCCGAGCGGCCCGCCTACGCGATGTCGGCCGCCGCGGGCGTCCTGGACTCGATGGCGAACCTGATGTTCCTGCTCGCCGCCCGCAGCGGGGACCTGACCGTCGTCGCCGTGATCACCGCCCTCTACCCGGCCGGCACGGTCCTGCTCGCCCGCGGCGTGCTCGCCGAACGCATCCACCGCGGCCAGCTCGTCGGCCTGGGCACCGCCGCCGTCGCCGTCGGCCTCCTCGCCCTGACCTGAACCCACTCACGCACTCGCGCACCCGCCTCGCCCAGGAAACGGAAACACCCGCTCATGACCACCTTCCGCATCGCCCCCGACGTCACGGACGCCTTCCCCGACACCCTCATCGCCCTGGTCACCGCCACCGGCCTGCGCGGCCGCGAACCCTGGCCCGACACCGCCGCCGCCCTGGAGGGCCTGGAGCGGGGGCTCGCCGACGGTGTCTGGCAGCCCGCCGACGAGACCGACCCGCGCATCGAGGCGTGGCACACCGCCTACCGCTCCTTCGGCACCAACCCGCGCCGCGTCCGGCCCAGCGTCGACGCGCTCGGCCGCCGCTTCACGAAGCGCGGGACTCTGCCGCGTATCAACCCCGCCGTCGACTCGTACAACGCCGTCTCCGTCCGTCACGGTCTGCCCGCCGGCGCATTCGACCTGGACCACGTCACCGGCGACGTCGACATCCGGTACGCGGACGGCAGCGAGGAGTTCACCCCGCTCGGCGAGCCCGACGCCGTCGAGAACCCCAAGCCCGGCGAGATCGTCTACGCGGACGCCGGCGGCGTCCTGACCCGGCACTGGAACCACCGCGACGCCCACCGCACCCGTGTCACCGAGGACTCCGACCGCGTCGTCCTCGTACTCGAAACCCTCCGCGCCACCCACGACGGCGACCTCGTCGGGGTCGCGGCGGAGGAGCTGAGGAACCTGCTCGCACCGCACTGCGAACAGACCGCCGTGCAGTACCTCGGGCCGGCGGACCCCAAGGTCACCGTCTGAGACCGTCGTGCCTTCGGGCGTCGACCAGACCGGTCTCGTAGGCGACGATGACGAGTTGGGCGCGGTCGCGCGCCCGGAGCTTGGCGAGCAGCCGGCCGATGTGCGTCTTGACCGTGGCCGGGCTCAGCCGGAGGTGCTGCGCGATCTCCGTGTTGGACAGGCCGCGCGCGATCAGGCCGAGCACCTCCAGCTCCCGGTCCGTGACCCCGTCCAGCGAACGGGACGGTGGCCGTCCCGGCTCCGGGCGGCGGGCGAATTCCGCGATCAGACGGCTCGTGACCGAGGGCGCGAGCAGCGACTCCCCCGCGGCGACGACTCCGATGGCGGTGAGGACCTCCGCCGGCGGGGTGTCCTTCAGGAGGAAGCCGGTGGCTCCGGCGCGCAGTGCGGCATAGACGTACTCGTCCAGGTCGAAGGTGGTCAGGACCAGGACGCGGACCCGGGACGTGGCGGGGTCCGAGCAGATGCGCCGGGTGGCCTCGATGCCGTCGAGTTCCGGCATGCGTATGTCCATCAGCACCACGTCCGGCCGTGCGCGCCGGGCCAGCTCGACGGCCTCCGTGCCGGTCGCCGCCTCGCCCACCGCGGTCATGCCGGGCGTGTGATCGACCAGTACGCGGAAACTGCCGCGCACCATGGCCTGGTCGTCCGCGACCAGCACCCGGACCGGTGCTCCGTCGGTCATGTGTTCCGCTCCCCGCCGACCGGCAGCCGGACGGACACCGCGAAACCGCCCTCCGGGCGCGGACCCGCAGCGAAGCTGCCTTGGTACATCATGGCCCGCTCCCGCATCCCCAGCAGTCCGTGCCCGCCGGGAAGTTCATGTCCGGTCCGCCGGCGGCCCGCCGGTGGGCCGTCGTCCACGACGTCGATACGGATCTCGCGCGGGTCCGCCGCGACCGTGACCCGGCACCGGGTCGGGGACGCGTGCCGTACGACATTGGTGACGGCCTCCTGGACGATCCGGTGGGCGGTCACCCGCATCCCCTCGGCCAGTCCCTCCGTGCCGTGGACCGCGAACCGGATGTCCGTGCCCGCCCGCCCGGCCTCGACACCCAGCGCGTCCAGGCGGCCGAGGTCCGGGACCGGGCCGAGCGGGGCGTCCGGGCCGAGGGGAGCGTCCGGGGCGAGCTGCGTGCCCGCGCCGGGGGGCGTGCCCTGGCCGCGCAGTACGCCGAGGGTGCGCCGCATCTCGCCCAGGGCGGACCGGCTCGTCTCCTCGATGATCTTCAGCGCGGCCCTCGCCTCCTGCGGATCGGCGTCCGCGACATGTCCGGCGACGCCCGCCTTGACGGCGATGAGGCTGAGGTTGTGCGAGACGATGTCGTGCAACTCCCGGGCGATCCTGAGGCGTTCCTCCGCCACCGCACGCTCCGCGCGACGCCGCTCCTCCCGTACGGCGTCGGCCCGGCGCCCGCGCACCGTGCGGCCCGCACCCCAGGAACCACCGATCACCAGCACCACCAGCCCGGCCACTCCCACGGCCCCCAACGGGTCCTCGGCCGGGGTGACCACGGCCTCGCCGAGGTAGACGGCGCCGCCCGCCACCGTCAGTGCAACGGCCAGCGCGGGTACGGAGCGGCGGGCCGGTTCGGCGAGGCCGACCAGGTAGGCCCCGAAGCCGGCCGCCGCGTACGGCTCGCGCACGATGTCCAGGAGCGAGGCGGCAGCCAGCGCGGCGAGGACGACCGCCAGCACCAGGAGCGGTCGGCGCCTGCGCACGGCGATGGGCAGACCCACCGCGGCGGCGACCAGGTACCCGGTCCAGAGCGGCCCGGTGTAGTGCGCCTGGCCGTCGCCGGAACCCATCCGGACGAATCCGATGTAGACGGCGGTCAGGGACAACGCCGCGACGAGGTCGAGGAGTTGGAGCCTCGGACGGCGGCGGTCGACCGTGGGGATCATGGTCCGACGGTATCCGTACGGGCGGCGCATTCAGCCGGCCTGTCCGATCAGCACCATGAACGCGATCGCCACCGCGGTCAGCGCGGCCCACCGCAGCGCCGCCGCCCGGCCGGGTCGCGGCTCCTCGCGCAGCAGGCCGACGCCGGACGGCACCAGTGCGATGCACAGCCCGGCCAGGGCCACCAGTGACATCGGTGTGGTGCCCTTGAGAACGCCCAAGGGCAGCGCCGCCGTCAGGCCGAGGGCGACGGCCCTCACCGGCCCGAGCACCCGGGTGCGCCAGGCCCCGAGCGCGAGGACGATCCAGCCCGCGAGCACGGCGAGATTGAGCGCGGCGAAGACGTGGAAGGCGCCGTAGCCGGCGGTCACGGCCTCGGTGGCGGCCGCGGCGCCGCGCGATCGCACCAGTTGGAGGGCCAGGTGGTCCACTCCCGCGTGGAAGGCGCGGGCGAACAGCCCGAAGACGACCAGGACTCCGCCCCACAGCCCCCATCCCGGGCTGCGGGCGCCGATCCGGGCGGCGAGCACGGCCACGGCGGGCCAGAGCAGCACGCCCCCGGCGGCGAACAGGCCGTACGCCGTGGCCATCAGCGTGGAGTTCCGTTCGTACGCGGCGAGTTGGTCCGGGTAGAAGAAGTGGAAGCGGACGCGCAGCAGCGCCCCGGCCAGCATCAGGACCGGGCCCAGCACCATGGCGGTGCCGCCTGCCCAGCGTCCGGTGAATCCGGCTGTGCCCATCCGCTCCACCGGCAGCGCGACGCGCAGCCGGGCACCGATGGCGGTCGCCGGTGTGCCCGTGGGGGCAGTTCGGTTCGTCATGCCCCGACGATGCCGCCCCTCCCCCGGCCGGGGCATCGGACCACGGCCGGGACCTCGGGGTCGGACCTGGGTATGACCCGCGTCCGCCGCGCGGTCACAGAACCCTCCGGGCCGGTTGTTAGATGTGGGATGCAGCCGTGTCGCCGAGGCGATTTCGAGCCATCCACAGGGACCATATGAAGTCGGCCGATACCTGTCCCCCTTGAGTTACCCCCAGTACAACGGTGAGTTTTCGGGACGGGATCGGTCGGTATGGGCGTACCTGCGCAGGCGACGGGGCTGCGTAATGAGGGGAGACAGCGATGACCACCGAGGGCTTCACCACATGTCTGTGGTTCGACGGACAGGCCGAGGAGGCGGCGGAGTACTACGTCTCGGTCTTCAAGAACTCCCGCCTCGGGGCGATCGGCCGCTACAACGAGGCGGGGCCGGGGCCCGCCGGATCGGTGATGACGGTCGAGTTCGAGCTCAACGGCCAGAAGTTCGTGGGGGTGAACGGCGGCCCGGAGTTCACGTTCGGCGAGGCCATCTCGTTCCAGATCCGCTGCGCGGACCAGGCCGAGGTGGACTACTACTGGGGCACTCTCACGGACGGGGGCGAGGAGGGGCCCTGCGGCTGGCTGAAGGACAGGTACGGACTCTCCTGGCAGGTCGTGCCGGAGGTGCTGCCGGGGATGGTCACCGATCCGGACGGGGCGAAGGCCGCCAGGACCACCAGGGCGATGATGACCATGAAGAAGCTGGACATCGCCGCGCTGCGGAAGGCCCACGACGAGGGCTGAGACGCGCCGAGGACCGGGAAGCGGCGATGCCGGGCAGGGGATCCGTCGGATCGCCTGCCCGGCATCGCCGCTTCCCCGCTCTCACCGCCGCACGTCGCTCCCCGTCCGCCGCGGCCCGAGGAAGGCGCCCGCGAGCAGCGCCCCGGCAAGCACCAGCGCCGAGTTGACCAGGATCGCGACCGAGACCCCCGAGAGAACGCCCTCGGGGCCGGTGTCGCCGAGTGCGGACATCCGGGCGGTGGCGACCGCGCTCATGACCGGGATGCCCATGGTGATGCCGACCTGCTGGGTCATGGTGGCGAGGCCGGTGGCCAGGCCCTGTTCCTCGTCGGGGAGACCGGAGGTCGCGGTGACCATGAAGCCGACGATCACCAGCATGTTGCCGATGCCGCCGACGAAGGTGGCCACCAGCAGAAGCGTGATCCAGCCCCCCGACGTCCCGAGCGCCACCAGGGCGAGGGTGGCGACGGCCTGGACGGCTCCGCCGGTGACGATGGTCCTGCGGTTCCCGAACCGGCCGACGGCGCGGCCGCCGAGGGTGCCGCCGATCACGGTGCCGATGCCCAGGACGCCGAAGGCGAGACCGGTGGCGAGCGGTGAGTACCCGAGGACCTCCTGGAGGTAGAGGGTGAGCAGGAAGACCAGCGAGGTCTCGGTGACGAAGGCGATGAGACCGGCGGTGTTGCCCCAGATGACGCTGCGCCGCTTCAGGATGTGTACGGGGACCAGCGGTGCCGCGGCCTTCTTCTCGACGGCACGGAAGGCGACGAGGAGCGCGAGCCCGGCGAGGAGTGCGGCCAGGGTGGTGGGCCGGGTCCAGCCGGACTCGCCGGCCTGCGTCAGCCCGTAGACGAGCAGGAGCAGACCGCCGGTGACGGTCACGGCGCCGGGGACGTCGAGCCGGGGGCGCGCGGCGGGCCGGGAGTCGGTGATGACGGCCGGGGCGAGGGCGACCACCAGGGCGGCCACCGGCACGTTGATGAAGAACGCCCAGCGCCAGGAGAGCAGATCGGTGAGCAGGCCGCCGAGGACGGCCCCGGCGGTGAATCCGGCGGACATCAGCGCCCCGTTGAGCCCCAGGGCACGTTCGCGCAGCGGGCCCTCCTTGAAGGCGGTGGTCAGCAGCGCGAGCCCGGCCGGGGTGACGGCCGCCGTGGCGAGCCCCTGCAACACCCTTGCCACGAGCAGCACTTCGGGCGAGGTGGCGAGTCCGCCGAGGGCGGAGGAGAGACCGAGGACGACCATGCCGGCGAGGAACAGCCGCTTGCGGCCGACGAGGTCGGCGACACGGCCGAACAGCAGTGTGAAGCCTGCGGCGGCGAGCGCGAACGCGGTGGCGATCCACTGGAGACGGGAGAGGGGGAAGCCGAGCCCCTCGCCGACGACCGGCAGTGCCACGTTCAGGATCGAGAAGTCCACGGCGATCATGAACTGGGCGCCGAGGAGGAGTACGAGGACGAGCTTCTGTCGTCCGGTCATACGGGTTCTCGACGAGGCGGCGGAAGGGGTGAGGGGAGGCACGGCGGCGGTCGCGCCGGACGGGACCTGGCTGGGTGCGGACATGATGGGACTCCTCGACGGAGCGGAGACGGGGACGGAGGTTTTAACGGGACCAGAGTTCCGTTAAGATGGAAGTCACCGTAGCAGAGGAAGAGTTATTAATGGAACTGGAGACCCGTTATGGCTTCTGAGGGTGTGGAGCCCGGCAGCGTCCGGCCCGGTGGCCGTACCGCCCGGGTCCGGGAATCGGTCCTGCGGGCGGCGGGCGACGCCCTGGCCGAGCACGGCTTCGACCGGCTGGATCTCGCCGATGTCGCGCGCCGCGCGGAGGTCGGAAAGACGACCGTCTACCGGCGCTGGTCCACTCCCACCGGCCTGATCGCGGACCTGCTCGACGACATGGCCGAGCAGTCCTCGCCCCGCACGGCCACGGGTTCGCTGGCCGAGGACCTCAGGGCCAACGCCCGGCTGGTGGCCACGACCCTCGCCGACCCGCGGCAGGGGGCGCTCTTCAGGTCCGTGATCGCCGCCGCCACCTGCGACCCGCGCACCGCCGAGGCGCTGCACCGGTTCTACGCGATCCGGATCAAGGAGTGGTCCGGCTGTGTCACCGAGGCCGTGGAGCGCGGGGAGCTGCCCGCGGGCACGGACGCGGACGAGGTGATCCGCGCCGTGTCGGCGCCGCTCTACTACCGGCTGCTGGCCAGCGGCGACCCGCTCGACGAGGCGGCGGCGGACCGGGCCGCCGGGGCGGCCGAGGCGGCGGCCCGGGCGGGCGCGTACGTGAGCTGAGGACCGGTGCCACCCGTCCCCGTGGCGGCGATTCGCGCCCGTCAGCCCGCCGGACTGGCGCGCAGCCGCACCGCCCACGGGTGCCCCGCGTCCTGGGCCAGGGAGATGGCCCCGGTCAGCCAGACGCGCTGGTCCGCGTCGAGGACCGGCAGCGCCATCGCGAAGTCCTGCTCGTCCTTGGGGCGCGGGGACCCTGCCTTGTACAGGAGCTGCACCTCGGGGCGGAGATACGGGACGCCGCCCTCGGAGACCCGGCCGAGCCGGCCGACCGGCAGCCGGATGCGGGGGTCGCGGCGGAACAGCCAGTCGGCGCCCTCCGTGTCGTCGAGCATGAGCTGGATGCGCCAGGGCTCGTCGGGCCCCGGGCGGCACCAGATGTCATGCACGTGCGGCGGCAGGATCTCGCCGGGCAGCCAGGGGCGCAGGGTGCCGGGCGGGTCCGCGGCCCACCACTCCCAGCCCGCCAGGAGCCGCTGGGCGGCGACCTGGTCGCGGCGGAGCAGCAGTACGTCGATGTCGGCGTGGTCCCGGAAGGCATGGCCCACGGCGAATTCGACCGCGTATCCCCCGGCGATCCACCAGGGGACACGCAACGGTGCGAAGAGGCGTGCGGCCTCGTCCGGCGGGGGCGGATCCCAAGGGCCCCACGGGGTCTCCGTACGCATGGCCGCAGGCCTCTTCCCCTCTCCGGCGCCGCCCGACGCGGGGTCGGCCGGTCCGGCTTCGTCCGACGCCGGGTCAGTCCGTCTTCAGCAGGTGCCGGTAGCTGTCCGGATGCTCCCGCAGGAACGTGGCCAGGCTCGTCGCCGGATGCCCGGTGAGGTCCGGCACCGCCTCCGAGACCGTGGCCATCTCACCGGCGGCGATGGCCTCGTACGAGGTCACCCAGCCGGCCACCTCCCAGTCCTCGGCGCCGTACTGCGCCCGGGAGGCGTAGGCCTCCTCCCGGGTCTCCGGCAGGTAGGTGACGGTCCGGCCGGTGACCCTGGTGAGCTCCTCGGCCGCCTCTGCGAGGGTGAACGCCGCCGGGCCCGTGAGGTCGTAGGTGATCCCGTCGTGGCGGGTGTCGTCGCTCTCGGCGTCGGCCAGCAGGACCGCGACCGCGGCGTCGGCGATGTCGTCGTGCGCCACCGCCGCGACCCGGCCGTCCCCGGCCGGTCCGCGCAGCACCCCGTCGGCGCCGGTCATGGCCGGGATCCCGGCGAGGTACAGGCTGTCGCGCAGGAAGGTGTGGCGGATGTCGGCGGCCCGGATGTGCGCCTCGGTGTGCCAGTGGTCGCGGGCGAAGGTGAACGTGGCGTCCGGCGCCGCGCCCAGGAAGGAGACGTACACGATGCGCTCGACGCCCACGGCGACCGCCGCGTCCACGGCCGTCGTGTGCTCGCGCACCCGGTACGGGCTCTCGTGCGCCGAGACGAGGAACAGTGTGTGCGCCCCGGCCAGGGCACGGCGCATCGCCTCGCCGTCGCCGTACCGGGCGGGCGGCGCGGCCACGGCGCCGGGGAGTTCGGGCAGCCGGGAGGGGTCGCGCCCGAGGAGCCGCACGGGCACGCCGGCCCGCGCCAGGCGCCGTGCGACCCGGCCGCCGACGGCTCCGCCCGCGCCGGTGACGGCGACGATGGGGGCGTCCGGGCTCTCCGGGCCGGTGGGGGGTGGGTTGTTCATGCGGGGTCGCCCTCCTTTCGCGGCCAGGGGCGCACCTCCACGACCGCGTCCACCGGGACGGGGCCGTAGATGTGCGGGAACTCCTCGCCACCGGGCGCGACGGACTCGTACCGTACGGGCACCGGGAGCCGGTCGGGATCGATGACCAGGACCACGAGCTCCTGGTCTCCGGTCCCGGCCCCGCTCCCGGCGCCGTACAGCATCTCGGCCACGCCGGGGAGCTGGTGCGGCAGCGAGCAGTGGATGAAGCCCTCTTCGTGCAGGGTGCGGCCGCGGGTGGACATCTCGTACGTCCCGATCCCGCGGGCCGCCTCCCACAGGGGCCCTTCGGTGAGGTGCAGCAGCAGTTCGGCCATGGGCCAAAACTAGCCGCGTCGACGCGCCCTCCGGGCCATCAGCGTGGCCGCCGATCCGGCCGCGAGCAGAGCGGCGGCGATTCCGCCGAGAATCCATTCACCGCCGCGCACGCCCGTGTGCGGGAGCTCGCCCCCGGGGTGGGGCTCGTGCGGCCGGTCCGGCCCGTCGGGCTTGTGCGGCCGGTCCGGCCCGTCGGGCTTGTGCGGCCAGCCGGGCCCGTCGGGCTTGTGCGGCCAGGTGTGGGACGGGGTCGGCTTCGGGCCCGGGGTGTGGGTGGGCGTCGGCGTGGGGGTGTCCGTCGGGGTCGGCGTGGGCGTGTCCGTCGGCGTCGGGGTGGGCGTGTCCGTCGGGGTCGGCGTCGGCGTCGGCGTCGGCGTCGGCGTCGGGGTGGGAGTCGGCTCCTCGCCGCATCCCGGCAGATCGCCGTCGAAGGGGTAGGCGTGCAGCTCCTGGCCGCCCGACTCGCCTGCCGAGGTGTGGGTCAGCGAACCGGCGGTGTAGAAACGGCCGTTGGTGCCGCTCATGTCCAGGATGGCGGTACTGGACTGCTGGCCGATCAGCACGCTGCCCTGGAACTGCCCGGTGCCGTGCAGACCGACCTCGGTGGCGTCCGGGAAGTTCCACAGCAGGCGCTCGCGGAGCCCGGCCTGCGGCAGCGAGCCCATCAGCGTGCTGATGTTGCGGCTGCTCCCGTAGACGTTGACGAGCACCGTCGCGCCGTCCGGAATCGCGGCGAACGTGGTGCCCTGCTGGCCGCCCTGGGCCGAGACCAGATCGGCGTCCACGGCGAACACCTGGAGGGGCGAGGTGCCGTCGCCGGTGAAGACCGTCTCGAAACCGGAGTTGACCACGGTGCCGGTGGCGGGGCGGCGGCGATCCTGGTTGTCGTCGTACGCATAGCAGTGGCTGGCCGCGGTCAGTTCGTCGCGCAGGTCCACGTACGGGGCCGTGGCGTCCGCTTCGTGGACCGGGGCCGGGATCACCGTTCCGCTGACGGTCCGGGCGTACCTGACCACACCGTGGTTCGTTCCCTCCTCGGCGAGCAGCCGCTGCCCGGTCGCGACGGACAGAGGCCCGCCCACGGTCAGGTTGTCGGAGTCGTTGGGGGGCGGCACCCGGGAGCCCACGCCGGCCACGCCGACGTTGTAGACCTGCGAGGCACCCTCGCGCTTGTTCATGTCGAACTGCCCGAGGGTGACGATCTTCCCTTCGGCCTCGGCGGCGGCCTCCCGGACCAGGAAGTCGCCGCCGACGAAGATGTTGATGTTGCGGTCGTGGTGGGTGACGGGCCCGTTGTTCGGATCGAGCCAGGTCGTCGGGCAGTCGCGGCCCAGACACGGACCGAGCCCGCCGGGCAGCGGGTCGGCGAGAGCGATGGACGCCATCGTGCCAACCATTGCCGCGGCCGCCGCCATGGCCACCGCCGCCCGGATACCGTTGCCGCGCGCACGCGCATGTGTTGCCATACAGGGCAATATGGAGCTTTTACTACAAATGACAGGAGTGCCACGCCAGGACCAACCCCGATGGCCCCCGATACCCGGGACCGCGCCCGGGGTTGCACCCGCACGGCGCGGTCACGGTCCCGGGAGGGCGGCGCGTCACAGTCCTGGCGGTGCGTCAGGCTCCTTCCGCCAGCAGTCCGGCCTCCACGTCCGGGTCCAGGCCGACCGCGGGCCGGTCCGGTCGCTGCGGCGCCACCCCGCCCAGCTCCTCCAGCCACTTCCAGGTGTCGGCGACCGTCTCCTCGACCGGGCGGCAACGCAGGCCGGTCGCGTACGCCTTGCTGACGTCCCCGCAGTGCAGGGTGTCGTACAGCTCGCCCGGCGGCAGCCATACCGGCAGATCGGTCCATGGCTCCACACCGGCCGCGAGGATCCTCTCGGTGGGCGTCCAGCGCAGTTCCGCGTCGGAGCCGGTGACCCGTGCACAGGCCTCCAGCAGTTGCCCCATGGTGGCGTGCCCCGGCCGGCTGACCAGGTTGTACGGCCCGTGCAGACCGCTGCCGGCCGCGTCCAGCAACCAGTTCGCGAGGTCGCGGGCGTCGATGTACTGAAGCCCCAGATCCGGTGTGCCCGGGGCCAGTACGGGTCCGCCGCGGGCCATCCGCCCCAGCCACCAGGGCAGTCGGCCGATGTTCTCCCAGGGCCCCAGGATCAGTCCCGCGCGGGCGAGCAGGGCCCGGTCCCCGAAGGCGTCGAGCGCGGCCAGTTCACCGCCGCGCTTGGCCAGCGGGTACGAGACGTCCCCGCCCGCGTCGGGCGAGGCACCGGCCACCAGCGGACCGTCCTCCGACAGGCCGGCCGGGGTCGGGTAGTCGTACACGGAGCGGCTGGAGACGTACGCGTACCGGGTGGCCCGGTCCGCCAGCAGACGGGCCGCGTCCCGTACGGCCGAGGGGGCGCCGCTCCAGGTGTCCACCACCAGGTCCCAGGTGTACCCGGCGCCGGAACCCTCGCCGTCGCCCGCCAGGGCGGCCAGGCCGTCCTCGGTGGTGCGGTCGCCGAGGAGCTCCGCCACTCCGGGCGGGGGCGCGTGCCGGCCGCGGTGGAACACCGTGACCTCCCAGCCCCGCGCCAGCGCCGCCTCGGTGACGGCGCGCCCCACGAATTCCGTACCGCCCAGCATCAGAAGCCTCATGTGCCCGACTCTGCCCGCCGGACGGCCCACTGGGAACCGGTCCTCGCTCTCGGCGGAATCGGGAAGCGGTTCGTCACGGCGTGCGGGCGGGCGGGCCGCGTTCGTCACGGCGTGCGGGCGAGTGGGCTTCGGTTGCGCAGCAGCCACTGGTGGTAGCCGGCAGCGCGCCGGGCCGCCTCACGGTAGGCCGCCTCCAGTTCCCCGTACACCGCACCCATGTCGGCGCCCGGCCGGGACACCAGCAGCAGCCGTACGGCGAGGGGGTCGTCGCGCAGTGGGCGGATGGCCATGTCGTCGCGCGGTCCGGAGGTGGGCTGGCAGGGGGCGACCGCCTCGCCGAGCACGACGAGGGAGGCGGCGGTGAGGTAGTCGCCGTGCAGGACGGTCGGCGCGAGCCCGGCCTCGCCGAACACCCGGCGCAGCCCGTCCCATTCACCGTCCACCGTGGGGTCGACCATCCACCGGTCGCCGGCCAGATCGACGAGGTCGACCACGGGCCGGGCGGCGGCGGGATGGTCCCTGGCCATGGAGATGAACTGCGGTTCGCGGTCCAGGAGTACGCGCTGTTCCAGGCCGTCGGGGACGGCCAGCGGGCAGCCCTCGACCTCGTGGACGAAGGCGACGTCGAGCCCGCCCGTCGCGATGTCGCGCAGCAGTGCGCGGGCCGATACGTCGACCCGCAGCGAGATGTCCGTGTCGGGCAGCCGGAGCCGCAGCCTGCGCAGCCAGCCGCCGATGACGCGGCTCGCGGTGCAGCCGATGCGCAGCCGCGGCCCGGAGGCCCGGACCGCGTCGGCCTCCGCCTTCGCGTCGCTGACCAGGGCGGTCATCCCGTCGACCAGGGGGCGGGCTCGGCTGAGGACGGCGCGGCCCAGCAACGTCGGGCGGCAGCCGGTCCGTTCGCGGCTGAACAGTTCGGCGCCCAGGGTGTTCTCGATCCGGCGCAGCTGGGTGGTCAGGGAGGGCTGGCTCACGCCCAGTCTGCGGGCGGCTTGGTGCAGGCTGCCCGTGTCCGCGATGGCGCACAGCGCCCTGAGGTGTCTCACCTCAAGCTCCATACGGTCGAGCGTAGGGCGGCGGGCGACGGTCGCACCAGACTCCCCAATCGCATCAAAGTCCTTTAATTCACCTTTAGTTGGGGGACGCTTCGACGGCAGTACCCGGGGTGGCAGGAGTCCGGTGACAGAGCGGCGACAGGACGGCGATAGGGCGGTGTTATCGCCGGTTGACATCATCCGCACGGGCTCCCGCTCCCCGACACTCTCTGCGTACCGCACCCGTCCGGGTCCGATCATCGGACGGGTTCATCGGACCGGTAACCGGTAGGAGACCCCCCATGAGACACCCCAGGACCGTCATGTCGGCCGTGGTCGGCCTCGGCTTCGGCCTCGCGGCCGTGCTCGGCACCGCCCCCGCCATCGCCGCCTCCTCGGCCCCCGCCGCCGCACCCGTCGACACCGCTTCGCAGGCCCGCGCGGGCTACACCGCCTACGCCGGGTCGCACGAGAACGCCGCCGCGAACAAGGCGTTCTTCGAGGCGGTCGCCAAGTCCGTGGCGAAGAAGCGGGCGGCGAACCCCGGCGCCCAGTCGGTCACCGTCGTCTACAGCGCGGCCAACGCGCCGAGCTTCCGCAGCTCGATAGCCAACAGCGCGCAGATCTGGAACAGCTCCGTCTCCACCGTCCGGCTGCAGGAAGGCTCGAACGCCGACTTCGCCTACTACGAGGGCAACGACTCCAGGGGCTCGTACGCGAGCACCGACGGTCACGGCAACGGGTACATCTTCCTGGACTACGCGCAGAACCAGCAGTACAACTCGACCCGCGTCACCACGCACGAGACCGGGCACGTGCTCGGCCTTCCGGACCACTACTCCGGTCCGTGCAGCGAACTGATGTCGGGCGGCGGCCCCGGACCGTCCTGTACCAACCCGTACCCCGACGCGAACGAGCGCAGCCGGGTCAACTACCTGTGGCAGTACGGCTTCGCGGCCGGACTCGCGCGCAGCGCCTCCTGACCCCGTACGGTCCGGACGCACCGCACAGCACCACGCCCCACCTCACCGCACAGCACCGCGCCACACCGGCCCGAAGCGGCCACCTCGTAGGACGGGGTGGCCGCTTCGGGCCGGTCTGCGCCCCCTCGCCTCAGGCGTGTTCCAGCGGGAACGCGCCCCGGTGTCCGGTGCCCGCGCCGGTGTCCGGGCGGGGCTCGTACTCGCGGCAGCTCCAGATCTCCTGGACGAATCCGGTGCGCCGGTCCCACAGGTCCCGGAGATCGCCCTCACCGGCCGCCTCGCGGTAGGCGTCCTTGGCGCCCCGGAAGCAGGCGAGGCCGCCGGACAGTCCGCGCACCGCGGCCGGGGCCGGGAAGTAGTCCGAGAAGGCGCAGGCGATGCAGGTCTGGAGTCGCACCCCGGGCGGCAGCGCGCGCTGGATGGTGGCGAGCGCGGACGCGAAGTCGCTCTCGGCACGATGGGACGCGTAGGCCGCACCACCGAACTGCAATTCGAGGCTCAGGTGCGAATCGGGTCGGCGCAGCGACAACAGGCAGCTGAGCGTTGCCTGGTGGACCGCTCCGTCCCAGATGACCGGGAGCGGCAGGTCCCACTCCAGGACACAGTCGCTCAGCGCACCGTCCACCAGGACGAACCGGTCGTCGGCCGGTGGCGCGCCGGCGGCCGGGGTGAGGCCGTCGAAGCTCGCGCCCTCGAAGTCGATGCCCCTTGTCCGGAGGCGTAGTTGCTGTCCGTCGGTGGTGAGGACGACGGCGTCGGAACCCTGTCGGTCCCGGTACCACCCCGCCCATGACTCATCTGTCATGGGCACGGACTGTAGCCCGTGCCCATGACAGTCGCCCGATCGCCCTCCGTTTCACGTCACGGGCCTTGTGACCTCGGCGCCTTGTTCCGTTCTCCCCGGTTCCGCTCTCCTCCGTTCCGGGCTCCTGTGTTCCGGGCCCCAGCGCCCGGGCTCCTCGGGTCCGGCCTCTTCGATTCCGTTCTCCTCGGGTCCGGTCTCCTTCGTTCGCGCGTTCATCGCCCCCGGTCGCGGTGGTTCGCGGTCAGTTCGTCCGGCGGGTGACGAACTCCGCCAGGGCCAGGAGGTCGCCGGCCCGGGCCAGGTCGGGGACCGCCCGGGACAGGTGGTGGAGGGCACGGGCCATCCGGTCCGCCGCGGCGATCTGCGCCCAGTCCCGGCCGCCGGCCCGGTCGACCGCGTCGGCGGCCCGGCTCACCTCGCCCGGGGTGTTCATCGATCCCCGGTAGAGCGTGGCGAGTTCGGCCGCGGCCGGGGTGCCGGAGGTCAGCGCGGCAACGACGGGCAGCGACTTCTTGTGGGCGACGAGATCCGCCCCGACCGGCTTCCCGGTCCGCGCCGGGTCCCCCCAGATGCCGATCAGGTCGTCGATGAGCTGGAAGGCGAGGCCCGCCTCCCGGCCGAAGCCGTCCATCCCGCGGACCGCCCGCTCCTCAGCGCCCGCGTACAGCGCCCCCAGTGCGCACGCACAGCCGAGCAGGGCCCCGGTCTTGGCGGTGGCCATGGTCAGGCACTCGTCCAGCGTGACCTCGTCGGGGCCCCGGTCCTCGAAGGCGCAGTCGGCCTGCTGGCCCGCGCACAGCTCGATGACACAGGTCGAGAGCCGCGCCGAGGCACGGGCCGAGGCCGGGTCCGGGTCCTCGGCCAGCAGCCGCTGGGCGAGGGCGAGCATGGCGTCGCCCGCGATCACGGCGTCGGGGATGCCGAAGACCGCCCAGGCCGTGGGCCGGTGGCGGCGGGTCCGGTCCTCGTCGATGACGTCGTCGTGCAGCAGCGTGAAGTTGTGCGCCAGCTCCACGGCGACGGCCGCCCGTACCGCCCGTTCCGGATCGCCGCCCAGCGCGCGGGCGGCGGCGAGGACCAGGGCGGGCCGGATCGCCTTACCGGCCGGCCCCGAGGACGGGGTGCCGTCGGCCTCCTGCCAGCCGAAGTGGTACATCGCGACGCGGCGGATCGATCCGGGTAAGGATTCGACGGCGGCGCGCAGTCGGGGATCGACCAGGGCCCGGGTCTCCTTCAGGAGAGCCCCGGCCTCCTGGCCCTGCGCCACGAGGGTGGCCGGGTCACCGGGGCCCTGCGCCACCGGGGTGGCCGGGGCGTCGTCGCCCGGGGCCCGGGGTGTGGGTGGTTGGGGTACATGGTGGGTCTTCACTGGGGCGTCCTCCCGAGGCCGCCCCGGGCACCGCTGCCCGGTGGCGGAGGTTGACGGGGCCCGGACATCGTCGTCCGGGCCCCCGCGGGGCTACCGCCAGCGGCTGACCTCGACGTTCTCCAGTACGCCCAGGGCGTCCGGTACGAGGATGGCCGCGGAGTAGTAGGCCGTCACCAGATAGGAGATGATCGCCTGCTCGTCGATCCCCATGAAGCGGACCGAGAGGCTGGGCTCGATCTCGTCGGGGATGCCGGTCTGCTGGAGTCCGATGACGCCCTGCTCGTCCTCACCCGTCCTCATGCAGATGATCGACGTGGTCCGGGCGTCGGTGACCGGGATCTTGTTGCACGGGAGGATCGGCACCCCTCGCCAGGCCGGCACATGCTGTCCGCCGAGGTCGACGCTCTGCGGTACCAGACCGCGCTTGTTGCACTCGCGGCCGAACGCGGCGATGGCCCTCGGGTGGGCGAGGAAGAGCTTCGACCCGCGGCGGCGCGAGAGCAGTTCGTCCATGTCGTCGGGGCTGGGCACGCCGTCGTGCGGCTGGAGGCGCTGCCCGTAGTCGCAGTTGTTGAGCAGCCCGAACTCGCGGTTGTTGATCAGTTCGTGCTCCTGGCGCTCGCGCAGCGCCTCGACCGTGAGCCGCAACTGCTGCTCGGTCTGGTTCATCGGCTGGTTGTAGAGGTCGGCGACCCGGCTGTGGACCTTCAGCACGGTCTGGGCGACGCTCAGTTCGTACTCGCGGGGCGCCGCGTCGTAGTCGACGTACGTGTGCGGGACGACGGCTTCGCCGACGTGGCCGGCGGAGAGGTCGATCGCCGCCTCGCCGTACTTGTTGGTGCGCTGCTGCGGGATGTTGAGCAGTCCGGCGAGATGGTCGCGGAGCGGCTGCGCCCGCTCGGCAAGGTTCAGCACATCGGCCCGGTTCAGCGTCAGCACCGTACAGGCGGTGACGGCGCGGGCGGTGTACTCCCAGACGGCGTCGCCGTCGACCAGGGCCTGGTCCCCGAAGTAGGCCCCGTCGGCATGGACCCCGAGCACCGTCTCGTCCCCGTACGGGCCGGTGCCGATCTTCTCGACCTTGCCGTGCGCCAGCAGATAGACGCTGTCCGCCACGTCCCCCGACGCGGCCAGCACCTGCCCCGCCGCGATCTCGCGCTGCTCGCAACGCCGGGCGAGCTCGCCCAGCACCTCCTCGTCGCCGAAGTCCCGCAGGGCGGGGAGCTCACCGAGCTCGGCGGGGATGACCGCGACCCGGTCACCGGTCTGAACGAAGGTCACCCTGCCGTCCCCGACCGAGTAGCTCAGCCGGCGGTTCACCCGGTAGGTACCACCTTGCACCTGCACCCACGGCAGCATCTTCAGCAGCCACCGCGAGGTGATCTCCTGCATCTGCGGGGCGGACTTGGTGGTCGTCGCGAGGTTCCGCGCCGCTGCCGTCCCCAGGCTCTGCTGCGGCGGCAACGACGCGTTCTGAACCTCTTCACCAACGGACATCTGTCGTCCTCTCGATTCTTCGGCTGACCTGCGCGAAGAAGCCTTTCAGCACGGAGAGCGGTCGCGCCATTACACAAAAGAGTGTGACTAATCGGCTTTGGGCTGGGCACAACGCACAGCGATGTCCGCGAGTCGACTTAAGTTGCATCCCCGATGCAACTTATCTACGGTGGTCGTCATGCGGCTGACGAGATTCACCGACGTGGCACTGCGCGTACTGATGCGCCTCGCCGTCGTGGAGAACGAGGATCCGCCGACCACCCGGGAGGTGGCGGCCACCATGCAGGTGCCGTACACCCACACCGCGAAGGTCGTCGCCAAGCTCCAGCACCTCGGCCTGATCGAGGCGCGGCGGGGCCGCGGCGGCGGGCTCAGCCTCACCGGAGCGGGCCGCTCCGCCTCGATCGGCGGACTCGTCCGGGAGCTGGAGGGGCCCGGCGACGTCGTCGACTGCGAGGGCACCACCCCGTGCCCCCTGCGCTCGGCCTGCCGGCTGCGCGGCGCCCTGCGTCAGGCGGAGGAGGCCTTCTACGCCTCGCTCGATCCGCTCACCATCACCGAACTCGTCGCATCCCCCACCGGACCACTGCTGATCGGCATCAGCAGCGGCCGCCCGGCCCCCGACTGAGCCGCCGCACGCCACACACCGCACACACCGCGCCAGGGTCCTCCGCCGGCCTCGCGCTGCCCAAAAATACGCATCTCATATACCAATTCACAATGAGGAGTCCCGATGCTCTCCGAGACGTCGACCGCCACCGTCCGCGCCACCCTGCCCGCCGTGGGCGCGGCCGTCGGAGACATCGCCGATCTCTTCTACCGCAAGCTCTTCGACGCCCACCCCGAGCTGCTGCGCGATCTCTTCAACCGCGGCAACCAGGCGTCCGGCGCCCAGCGGCAGGCCCTCGCGGGCTCCATCGCCGCCTTCGCGACGCAGCTGATCGAGCACCCGGGCACCCGCCCCGACGTGATGCTCGGCCGGATCGCCCACAAGCACGCCTCGCTCGGCGTCACCCCCGCCCAGTACGACATCGTGCACACCCACCTCTTCGCCGCCATCGCCGAAGTGCTCGGCGACGCGGTCACCCCGGAGGTGGCCGCCGCCTGGGACGAGGTCTACTGGCTGATGGCCGGCGCCCTGATCTCGATCGAGGAGCGGCTGTACGCGCAGCAGGGCGTCGTCGCCGGCGACGTGTGGCGCGAGTGGGAGGTGGTCACCCGGATCGAGGAGACCGCCGATGTCGCCACCTTCCAGCTCCGCCCCGCCGACGGAGCGCCCGCGCCCGCCTTCCGGCCCGGCCAGTACGTCTCCGTACAGGTGGAACTCCCGGACGGGGCCCGCCAGATACGCCAGTACAGCCTCTCCTGCGCCCCCGGCTCCCGGCTCCGCTCGATCACCGTCAAGCGGGTGCGGGGCGGCGGCTCGCCGGACGGCGAGGTCTCCCGCCACCTGCACACCGAGGTGGAGGCCGGTGACGTGCTGCGCGTCTCCGCCCCGTACGGCGATCTCGTGCTCGACTCCGCCGACGCACCGCTCCTGCTCGCCTCCGCGGGCATCGGCTGCACCCCGATGCTCTCGATGCTGGAGCACCTCGCGGCGACCGGTCACCGCGCCCCGGTCACCGTCGTGCACGGCGACCGCTCCCCCGCCACCCACGCGATGCGCACCGACCACGCCCTGCTCACCGGCAAACTCCCCGAATCCGCCGCCCACTTCTGGTACGAGGACCCCGAGCCCGGCCACCCGGCCGACCGCACCGGCCTGGTCGACCTGAGCGGCCTCGCCGTCGCCCCCGGCACCCACGCCTACCTCTGCGGCCCGCTGCCCTTCATGCGTGCCGTACGCACCCAGCTGCTGGCCAAGGGCATCCCGGCGGCCGACATCCACTACGAGGTGTTCGGCCCCGACATGTGGCTGGCACAGGGCTGAATCCGGCCCACTGCTCGCGGATCTGACCGGTTCGGATCGCACACGGTCCGAACAGCCACCGAAGGCACGGCCCGGAGAGCGGCATTCCGGTAAAAGCGGATCAAGGCTGTTCAAGGCTGGTTCCCCCCACGCACGAAGGAGACGGCCATGTCCTCGCCCATGTCCGCGAGCAGGTTCCTGGAAGTCCTGATGAACGAGGGGCTCACCGTCGTCCAGGTCGGCGACTGGCGCACCCACAACCGCAACCACAAGGGCCCCTGGGGCCCGGTCAACGGCGTGATGATCCACCACACCGTCACCAGGGGCACCGAGGCCACCGTGCGCGTCTGCCGCGACGGCCACCCGGATCTGCCCGGCCCGCTGTGCCACGGCGTGATCGCCAAGGACGGCCGGGTCCACCTGGTCGGCTACGGCCGCGCCAACCACGCCGGACTCGGCGACAGCGACGTACTGCGCGCCGTTGTCGCCGAGAAGCGCCTCCCCGGCGACAACGCGGCCGACACCGACGGGAACAGGCACTTCTACGGCTTCGAGTGCGAGAACCTCGGCGACGGCGAGGACCCCTGGCCCGAGGCCCAGCTCGAAGCCGTCGAGAAGGCCGCCGCCGCGATCTGCCGCCACCACGGCTGGAACTCCCGCTCGGTGATCGGGCACAAGGAGTGGCAGCCGGGCAAGGTCGACCCGCGCGGCTTCACGATGGACTCCATGCGGGCCCGCATCCACGACCGGCTCAAATGACCGGTGCCCGCCCGGTACGGCGACAATTGCGGCATGCCCTCCGAAGCCCTCGACCTCTCCCGGCTGCGGCCGGTGCTCCCCTCGCCCCTGCAGCCGGTCGAGGACGAGCGCTTCGCCCGCCACGGCGTCCGGCTGCTGCTCAAGCGGGACGATCTGATCCACCCCGATCTGCCCGGCAACAAATGGCGCAAGCTCTCCCTCAATCTGCGGGCCGCCGCCGGGCGCACCGTGCTGACCTTCGGCGGCGCCTACTCCAACCATCTGCGGGCCACCGCCGCCGCCGGGCGGCTGCTCGGCTTTCCCACCGTCGGGGTGGTACGCGGCGACGAACTGGCCGGCCGGCCGCTGAACCCCTCGCTCGCCCGGTGCGCCGCCGACGGGATGACCCTGCACTTCGTGGACCGTGCGACGTACCGCGCGAAGGGTGATCCGGAGGTTCTGGCGGGGCTGCTGAGCCTCTTCGGGGAGTGCTGTGTCGTCCCGGAGGGCGGCAGCAACGCCCTGGCCGCACAGGGGTGCGCGGAGCTGGGGCGCGAGCTGCGTGGAGCGGCCGACGTCGTCGCGGTGGCCTGCGGCACCGGGGGTACCCTCGCCGGGCTCGCCGCCGGGCTCGCGCCGGGGCAGCGCGCCCTCGGCGTTCCGGTGCTGCGCGGCGGCTTCCTGGGGGACGCGGTGCGCGGACTCCAGGAGGAGGCGTTCGGCGGCCCGGCCGGGGCCTGGTCGCTGGACGAGCGCTTCCACTTCGGCGGCTACGCCCGTACGACCCCGGCACTGCACGCCTTCGCCGACGACTTCGAGCAGCGGCACGGCCTGCCCGTCGAGCGGCTCTACGTGGCCAAGCTGCTGTACGCGCTCACCGAACTGGCCGGGGAGGGCGTGTTCCCTCCGGGAACCGCGCTCGCGGCGGTCGTCACGGGCGGCCCTCAGGCGGCGTCGGACTCCTCCCGGTAGGCCGCCGCCTCCTCCAGGTCGAGCCGCCTGAGCAGCGTCCGCAGCATCTCGTCGTCGATCCGCCGCTCGTCCCGCAGCGTCACGAAGACCTCGCGCTCGGCGCCGATCATCTCCCGGGTCAGCCGCCGGTAGGTGTCGTCCGCCGACTCCCCGGTCACGGGATTGGCCGCGCCCAGCCGCTCCCACACGGCGTTGCGGCGGCGTTCCATGACGGTGCGCAGCCGGTCGACGAGGGGGCCCGGCAGCTGGTTGCGGCGGTCGGCGAGCAGTTCGTCCAGCCGCGCCTCGGCGGCCGCGGAGGCCTCGCTCTGGGCCTGCGCCTCGGCCAGCGTCTCCGCCTTCGCGTCGCGCCCGGGGAGCTTCAGGACCCGCACCAGCAGCGGCAGGGTGAGCCCCTGGACGACCAGGGTGCCGATGACCGTGGTGAACGTCAGGAAGAGCACCAGGTTCCGGGCCGGGAAGGGGCTCCCGTCGGACATGACGAACGGGATGGAGAAGGCGATGGCGAGCGAGACGACACCGCGCATCCCGGCCCAGCCGACGATCAGCGGCCCCGTCCAGTCGGTGTCGGGCTCGCGTTCCCTGATCCGTCTCGACAGCCACCGGGGCAGGTACGTCGCCGGGTAGACCCAGATGAAGCGGACCACGACGACGGCGAGGAAGACGATCACCGCGTACCGGACGGCCTCACCGACCGCGTACTCGCCGAGCCCCTTCAGCACGAAGGGCAGCTGGAGCCCGATCAGCGCGAAGACCGCCGACTCCAGGATGAACGCGACCATCTTCCAGACGGCCGCCTCCTGGAGCCGGGTGGCGAAGTCGACCTGCCAGGA